>NZ_CANLRL010000001.1 GCF_947493595.1 uncultured Shimia sp.
GGCGATCACGAGCGCTTTGAGAAGACCTACTTCAGCGACTACAAAAACTACTACTTTGCTGGCGACGGCTGCCGCCGTGATGCGGATGGCGACTACTGGATCACCGGCCGTGTCGACGATGTGATCAACGTGTCCGGTCACCGCATGGGCACCGCTGAGGTCGAAAGCGCACTGGTGGCGCATGCCGCTGTGGCGGAGGCCGCCGTGGTTGGCTACCCGCATGACATCAAAGGTCAGGGCATCTACTGCTATGTGACCTTGATGAACGATCAGGAGCCGTCTGACGAGCTCAAGAAAGAGCTGCGCACCTGGGTGCGCACCGAGATTGGCCCCATTGCCAGCCCGGATTTGATCCAATGGGCGCCTGGCCTGCCCAAAACCCGCTCCGGCAAAATCATGCGCCGCATCCTGCGCAAGATCGCCGAGAACGACTATGGCAGCCTGGGCGATACGTCGACTTTGGCGGATCCATCTGTGGTGGATGATCTGATCGAACACCGGATGAACAAGGGCTAAGCGCATGTTGGATACAGTGAAAACTAACGCGCCAGTCTTGATCCTGCTTGGTCCCCCCGGGGCCGGCAAAGGCACGCAGGCGCGGATGCTGGAAACCAAATTTGGTTTGGTTCAACTGTCGACTGGTGATCTGTTGCGGGCGGCTGTGGCCGCAGGCACCGAAGCCGGTTTGGCCGCGCGCGCGGTGATGGATGCTGGTGGTCTGGTCTCGGACGAGATTGTGATTGCCATTCTGCGCGATCGTTTGGCGGATGCGGATTGCGCCAAAGGCGTGATTCTGGACGGGTTCCCGCGTACCGGAGCTCAGGCGGAAGCGCTTGATGCGCTGTTGGCGGACAGTGGTCAGCGCATCAACGCCGCGATCAGCCTTGAGGTGGTTGACGATGCCATGGTGAGCCGGATTTCCGGCCGCTACACCTGTGGTGCTTGTGGCGAAGGCTATCACGACAGCTTCAAGAAACCTGCCAAAGACGGCGTGTGTGATCAGTGTGGAGGCGCTGACTTCAAACGTCGTGCGGATGACAATGCGGAAACCGTTGCAAGCCGTCTGGAGGCTTACCACGCCCAGACTGCGCCCCTGATTGCTTACTACGAGGGCAAAGGTGCGTTGAAGAAAGTGGATGCGATGGGCGCGATAGACGTCATCGCTAACGAACTGAGCGCGATCGTTTCTGAAACGACCGCATGAGGGAAAGCACGCGCGCGTCCCATTGGGGCGCGTGGGTGTGGAGGAAAGAACCGAGAGGGAGGAGACATATATGTCCGACAACTCATCCAACGACGCGTATTGGAAAGCCAATGTGCGCATCATTTTGATCAGCCTCGTGATTTGGGCGCTGGTCTCTTTTGGGTTTGGCATTCTGCTGCGCCCAATGCTTGCGGGGATCTCCGTAGGCGGGTCTGACCTGGGCTTCTGGTTTGCCCAGCAAGGATCGATCCTGGTCTTCCTGGCGCTGATTTTCAACTACGCCTGGCAGATGAACAAACTCGACATCGCCCACGGCGTTGACGAAGAATAATAAGGATCTGAGGGACAATGAGCCAATTCGCAATCAACCTGCTGTTTGTGGGCGCGTCATTTGCGCTTTACATCGGCATCGCGATCTGGGCCCGCGCCGGGTCCACGTCTGAATTCTACGCCGCGGGTCGCGGCGTTCACCCGGTCACCAATGGTATGGCGACAGCGGCGGACTGGATGTCCGCGGCCTCGTTTATCTCCATGGCTGGCCTCATCGCCTTTACCGGCTACGACAACTCTTCCTTCCTGATGGGCTGGACCGGTGGCTACGTGCTGCTGGCGCTACTGCTTGCGCCGTACCTGCGCAAGTTTGGCAAGTTCACCGTGTCGGAATTCATCGGCGATCGTTTTTACAGCCCAACCGCCCGTATTGTGGCTGTGGTCTGCTTGATCGTTGCCTCCACCACCTACGTGATCGGTCAGATGACCGGTGTGGGCGTGGCTTTTGGCCGCTTCCTTGAAGTCTCCAACACGGCTGGCCTGTTGATCGGTGCCTGTGTTGTGTTTGCTTATGCTGTGTTTGGCGGCATGAAAGGTGTGACCTACACTCAGGTGGCGCAGTACTGTGTTCTGATCACCGCCTACACAATTCCAGCGGTTTTCATCTCGCTGCAGTTGACCGGTACACCAATTCCGGCGCTGGGTCTGTTTGGTGATCACGTTGCTTCCGGTGAGCCTCTGTTGGCCAAACTGGATGCGGTAGTGACTGAGCTGGGCTTTAAAGAATACACCGCCCACCACGCCGACACACTGAACATGGTGCTCTTCACCCTGTCTCTGATGATCGGTACTGCTGGTCTGCCACACGTCATTATGCGCTTCTTCACTGTGCCTAAAGTTTCGGACGCCCGTTGGTCCGCAGGTTGGACACTGGTGTTTATTGCGCTGCTGTATCTGACGGCGCCTGCTGTTGGTGCGATGGCCCGTTTGAACATCTCCGAGCTGATGTGGCCAAATGGCGGCATCTCCGGTGAAGCTGTGACCACTGAGCAGATCGCAAACGATCCTGAGTATGACTGGATGGCCACATGGCAGAAAACCGGTCTTCTGGATTGGGAAGACAAAAACGGCGACGGCAAGATCCAGTTCTACAACGACAAGAACGAAGATCTTCAGGCAATGGCTGCGGAAAAAGGCTGGGAAGGCAACGAGCTGACCAAGTTTAACCGTGACATTCTGGTGCTGGCGAACCCTGAAATCGCAAACCTGCCTTCTTGGGTAATTGGTCTTGTGGCTGCAGGTGGTCTGGCGGCAGCACTGTCGACAGCTGCCGGTCTGCTGCTGGCGATCTCCTCGGCCGTGTCTCACGACCTGATCAAAGGCGCAATCAACCCGAGCATCTCTGAGAAGAACGAGCTTCTGTCTGCGCGTATTGCGATGGGTGTGGCGATTGCTGTGGCAACTTGGTTGGGTCTCAACCCTCCAGGATTTGCGGCACAAACCGTGGCCCTGGCCTTTGGTCTGGCAGCGGCGTCTATCTTCCCGGCGTTGATGATGGGGATCTTCTCCACCAAGATCAACAACACTGGCGCAGTTGCTGGCATGTTGGCAGGTCTGACCGTGACTTTGGTATACATCTTCCTGCACAAAGGCTGGCTGTTTATTCCGGGCACCAACTCCTTCACCGATGCTGACCCACTTCTGGGTACGATCAAATCGACCAGCTTCGGTGCCATTGGTGCAGCGGTTAACTTTGCAGTGGCCTACCTTGTGGCAGGCATGACCAAAGAAACACCAGCTGAGATCAAGGCGCTTGTTGAAAGCGTGCGCGTTCCCCGCGGCGCAGGTGCAGCTCAGGACCACTGAGCCCCTGTGTCCCCTGACGGCGGGTTGTCCCCCCAATCCGCCGTCATTTTAGTCCCGTTGCTTCCGATCCTGTCGGGGGCAACTTTTCTCTTCATATGCAATGCATTGCTCTTGAGAAAAACGCTGCGGCAGCGCGTCCGCTTGCCGTAAACGCCCGCCACATGACAAGGTGCCCCCATGTCACTTACTCATGATCAAATCACCCGTTTTTTGCGTTCTGTTCATCCCTATGATAGCCTGTCTGACGAAGCGTTGCAGGAACTGGGCGCGTCTTTTGAAGTTCAGGTTCTTGAAGACGATGCTCAGATCTATCGCCTCGGACAGAAACTTGATGGCCTGTATCTGATTTATAGCGGCACCGTTGAGGTGACTGATGAAAATGGCGCGGTGGTATCCCATTTGGGATTGCGCAATTCCTTTGGCGAAAGGGGGCTGCTGCGCGATGGCGTGGCGGTGACCAGTGCCCGTTGCGAAAGCGAAACCACCTTGTTGATGTTGCCGGTTGCGGCGTTCCAACAGGTGCGCTCCACCGAAGGTGCCGTGCAACGCTTCTTTGATCGGGCTGGGCCGGTGGGGCGCAAGGCGCCGACCAGTGACCTGGCAACAACAGAAGTGGCCACAATGATGGCCCGTGATCCAATCACCCTGACACAAGCAGACACAGTACGGGCTGCGGCGCAGAAGATGCGCGCCTCCGGGATTTCGTCGCTGTGCATCACCGAAGGCGAGGCGCTTGTTGGCATCATCACCACCGGTGATCTGGTGGGCAAAGTTCTGGCGGACGATCGCGCACCTGAGACTGCGTTGGCTGAGATCATGACCCATGCGCCACGCACATTGCCGTCCACTGCCATCGGCTCGGACGTGCTGCACATGATGATGGAACACGGCATTGGCCATATTCCGATTGTCGACAAAGACAAGTTGGTGGGCATTGTCACCCAGACCGATTTGACCCGCTTTCAGGCTGTCACCAGCGCCGAAATGGTGCGCGAGATCGCCCGTGCTAAGACCGCGGAAGAGATGGCCAAAGTCACAGCACGTATTCCGCAGCTCCTGGCGCAACTGGTGGGCACCGGGCATCGGCACGACATTGTAACCCGCTTGATCACTGATGTCGCAGATACCGCCACGCGGCGGTTGTTGGTCTTGGCGGAAGATCGCTTTGGTCCGCCACCTGTGCCCTATGTCTGGCTGGCCTGTGGCTCGCAGGGGCGGCAGGAGCAAACCGGCGTGAGTGATCAGGACAATTGCCTGATCCTTGATGATGCTGTGACCGACGAAATGCGGGATGGCTATTTTGCGGATCTGGCGCAGTTTGTTTGCGATGGGCTCAACACCTGCGGTTACGTTTATTGTCCGGGGGACATGATGGCGACCGCCGATCGATGGCGGCAACCCCTGCGCGTCTGGCGTGAGTACTTTGTCGGTTGGATCACAACGCCCAATCCCGAGGCGCAGATGCTGGCCAGCGTGATGTTTGATTTGCGACCCATTGGGGGCACGCTGGGTTGCTTTGCACGGTTGCAAAACGAGACCTTGGCCGCCGCATCCCATAACTCGATTTTTGTCGCTCACATGGCGGGTAATGCGTTGAAGCACCACCCACCGCTCGGAGTATTGCGTGGGTTGGCGACCATTCGCTCCGGCGAGCACAAGAACCAGATTGATATGAAGCACAACGGGGTTGTGCCGGTGGTCGATTTGGGGCGGTTGTGTGCCTTGCAGGGGCGGCTGACACCTGCGAATACAAGGGCGCGGTTGCGGGCGGCCAGTGATGGATCGGCGGGGATTTCAAGCGCGGGTGCGGCAGACTTGCTGAACGCCTATGACTTGATTGCGGAGATGCGGCTGGACCATCAGCTGCGCCAAATCCATGCAGGGCAAGCGCCGGACAACTATTTGTCGCCGGCAGATTTGTCGGACTTTGAACGCAGCCATCTGCGTGACGCTTTTGTGGTTGTGAAATCGCTTCAATCCGCGATTGGCCATGGGCGCGGCGCATTGAGCTAACGAAAGAAGAGGGGGGAGCGGGATGTTTCTGGAACTGATCGCGGTGATTTTTGCAGGCATGGCAGGCGGCGGTTTGATGGCCATCATCATCAAGTTTTCCGGTAGTCGGTTGCCCAAGTGGCTGACGCCTTTGGCCGCTGGCGGCGCCATGATTGCGGCCACAGTGAGTTCTGAATACAGCTGGTACACGCGCACGGCTGATACGTTGCCGGAGGGCTTCACCATTGTGGAAACGGTAGAAACCAACGCCTTTTATCGCCCTTGGACCTACGTTGTACCGTTGACAGAGCGCTTTGTGGCGCTGGATGGAGCTTCTGTTCAAACCAACGCGGCCCAGCCGGATTTGCGCTTGGCACAGGTGTATTTCTATGGCCGCTGGTCTCCGCTCAACCGCTTGAACGTGGCGGCGGATTGCAACGCGAGGCGGCGTGCAGCCCTGACCGATGGGATCAGCTTTGACGACGCTGGAGCCATTGAGGGGGCGCAGTGGGTAAACGTACCGGACGAAGACGCGCTGCTGGATGGCATATGTGAGGTGCAGTGATGGGTCGTCCGGTTTTGGCAGGGTTGTCCCTGCGGTTTCGGATTTTGTTGTTCTTTGCTTTGCTCGCGCTTGGCGGTCTGGCGGTGATGTTTGGTGCACTCTGGGTGGGCTATCGCAGCGCGCTCACGGACGGTGTTGCGAATGGTTTTGTGTTGGCCGGGATAATTGGTGGGTTTGGCTTTTTAGGTCTGGCCGTTGGTATCTGGTTTCTGTTTGACGAGAACGTGGCAAAGCCGATCCAGGCTTTGTCGACCACTTTGCGTGCAAGAGCGCATTCTGGTGTAAACGCTACGGTGGACACACATTCCGCCCGCTACTTGGGCGATTTGGCCCCTGCAGTTGAGGCGGTGTCGACACGGCTGAGCAACGCCACGATTGATATTGCCCAAACCGTTGCTCAGGAGACTGAGACACTGAGTTCGGATCGGGAGCAGCTAACCGCCTTGCTGACGGAGATCCCCGTGGCGATCCTGTTGGTCGGGCCAGATCATCGGATTGTACTGTACGACGGGCAGGCGGCGGGCACCTTGGCGCAGATTGCGCCGCCGCGCCTAAACGCTTCGATCTTTGACTATCTTTCCAAAGAACGCGTGCTGGATGCGCATGAAAAACTGCTGCGTGTTGGTACAGAGGTGGAATTTGAAGCGTTGTGTCCAGATGGGCGGGTGTCCTTTGATGCACGGCTAAAACCGCTCCGGGGCACGCACAGCTATATGATTTTGATCGATGACGCTCATGCGGAGATCGCACCAGACGCGGAACGCCCGCTGACGTTTGATTTCGAACTTCTGGGGGATCAACCCATTTCCGACCTTGCGGCGCGGCGCCTCGATCAAATCCCTTTTGTGGTGTTTGATTGTGAGACCACGGGGTTGCTGCCGCACAAAGACGAGTTGGTGCAGCTTGGCGCCGTACGGGTTCTGCGTGGTGAGATTGTACAAGGTGAGGCCATGGATCGGTTTATCCATCCTGGACGCCCCATTCCGCCAGCCTCCACCAAGGTGCATCACATCACCGATGCGATGGTGGCCTCTGCCCCGCCGCCAAAATCGGTGGTGGCGGAGTTTCATCACTTTGCTCGCGACGCGGTGATTGTGGCCCACAACGCGCCGTTTGATATGGCCTTTATGCATCGTCATGGCAACGAGATGGAGATCGACTGGCCGCAGCCCATTCTGGATACAGTGCTGCTGTCGGCTGTTCTTTTTGGCACCACGGAGAAGCACACGTTGGACGCGCTTTGTGAGCGCTTGGGGGTGGTGATCCCAGAGCATCTACGCCACACGGCGTTAGGGGATGCGCAGGCGACGGCTGAGGTTCTGTGTCACATGTTGCCGATGCTGGCAGCGCGGGGGCATACCACCCTTGGCGATGTGTTGGAGCAGACCCGCAAGCATGGCCGCTTGTTGGACGACATGAATTAAGGCGACTTGGCTTATCTCGGCAGGATCGGGACCATAGTGCCGGTCATCAGCGCGATCTGCGTGCGTTTGGAACGCACGAGGGCAAAGACTTCGGCCTGTACTATCACCAGCCGCTTGCCGGGCTTAATGACTTTGCCGACGGCTTCCAGGCGTTCGCCTTGAGCGGGGGCGAGCAGGTGAATTTTCATTTCACTGGTGAGAACTTCGGCTTCCAAAGGCATGACAGACAAAGCGGAATAGCCAGCGGCGCTGTCGCCGAGACCAAAGGTCAAAGCGGCGTGACCAAAGCCGTGTTGCTGCTGGCAGCTTTCCAGAACCGGGGCAGCTAAAGTGACGCTACCGTCGGACACATCGGCGACGGTTGCCCCCATGGTTTGCATCATGGATTGCTTGGCAAAGCTGGCGCGAATTTTGGCGTCGATTTCTGGTGACATGCTGCGTTGCTCCCACTTGGACTCTTGTATCCTGTAGGGGGCGGAGCGTGTCGGTCAATCAGTGACGTTGCGGATTTCTTTAGGTTTCCTAAAGAATTGGCCGGTGCGTTTAACGCGGCATGGGCAGTTGGCGTGGGGTTTGACCGGTGATGATCGCCATGGCCTCGGGGCGCATCAGCGCAGCCAAGGCAGTGTCGTCAGAGCGCAATCCGCCTGTGTAAGTGCCATACGCGGGCAAAATGACCCGGTCGCTGTCAAACAGGAAAGCGGGGCGCGAGATGCTGCGTAGGCGGGTTTTTACACGAATTTTGGGGTGGTAGTGGCCTGAGATTTCACCACTTTTCCCGTTCTGGGCGATATGGCGAAAGGTCAGAGGCGGCACAGGCAGTTCGGCCAGATGCGCGCCGCCGAGGTCAATTGGGCCAGGATCATGGTTGCCTTCGATCCAGACCCAACGGCGCCCTGCTTGCAGGCGGGCAATCCAAAGGCGATCTGCCTCGGATAAGGTCTTGGCAGCTTCGACGTCATCAAAGCTGTCGCCCAGGCAAATTACCGTTGCCGCATTGCTGGCCTGAAGGTCATTTTCCAATCTTATCAATGTGTCACGGGTCTCATATGGCGGCATCGCAGGGCCGCCACGGCGCAGGACACGCTCGGTTTTGCCAAGGTGTAGGTCCGACACGATCAACATGCGCTGATCCCCCCACCATAGGGCACCAGAGCCCAGAGCGATGAGGGTAGTCCCAGCCAGTGAAAAGGAAACTCCGTTCATGATATGTTCGTATATCGTGTCCCCAATTGGATCAAGGGGGTAGTTTCGCGCCTTGCATAATTCGAACATTTTTTCGGCTGCTTGCGCAGTTTTGTGCGTGCTGGACTACACAACTTAAACTTTTGAAAGCCCGCTGTCGTTCATCAGTGCCGTTGTCTCCTCCGCCAGCAGGCGCTCTTCCGCGCTGCCACTTTGAACCGGCACTTTGCCAACTTCTAACAACAACGGCGCGGCGAGTGGCGTGACATGCGGCGCGGCAACGTGGTCAATGCGATTCCCAACATTTTTAAACAACACTTCGATCCGCGAAAAATCCACCAGACCGCGCAACGCCTCTTCGCGGGTGATTTGCATCAAGACGTGATCAGGATCGTATTTGAGCAGGGTTTCGTAAAGAATGTCTGAACTGAACGTTGCCTGCCGACCGGACTTGCGCGCACTTGGGGTGTTGCGCTCGATCAGGCCGGCGATGGTGGCCGCGCCCCGGAAGGTTTTCTTCATCAGCGCATTGCCAGCGAGCCAACCGTCCAGACCGTCTTTCAGGGCTTTAAGATCAAACAGAGGGCGCGGATCGATCACTTCGTCCAGCCCCCAAATGAGCGTTGCGTAGTCTGACGAGACAAAGCCCATGGGCGCGAGGTCCATGTCTTCCATGCGTTTGGTCAGGAGCAGGCCCAGAGTTTGCTGCGCGTTGCGCCCGGCAAACCCATAAACACACATGTTTTGGCGGCCATCACGCTCGAAAGTTTCGACCAGAAGTCGCCCCGGCTCCGGCAAGCGTGATATGCTGCGTTGGAGGTGCAACCAGTCGGCGGTGTGCGCCGGTAGATCTGGCCAGTTATTGGCCTGCAGGTAACGTAGGGTGCGTTGGGAAAGCTGTGTAGAGGTTGAGAATTTGCTACCGGAGAACACGGCCACGCGTGGTTTACGGCTGGCGTTGCGGGAGACCTCTACGGTCATGTCACGCAGGCCTTCGTAGCGTACAATTTGACCGCCAATCAGAAAAGTGTCACCTGCTGATAGGGTCGCGGCAAAGGCTTCTTCGACTTCACCCAAAGGTTTGCCGCCGCGATTGCGCTTGAGCTGAACCTTGAGCGTGTCACTGTCCTGAATGGTGCCGGCGTTCATACGTAGGCGGGCGGCGGCGCGGGGATCTCGCAATTGCCATTGGCCGTCTGGGCGCTGTTGCAGTCGTTGCCAGCGGTCATAGGCTTTGAGGGCGTAGCCGCCGGTGGCGCAGAACTCCAGACAGGTGTCAAAGCCGTCGCGGGTGAGATCGGCAAAGGCGCCAGCGCTGGTCATTTCGGTATAGAGCGCGTCCGCGTCAAAGGGGCTGGAAGCGGCCCGCAACAGGATATGCTGGCACAGCACGTCGCGGGGGCCAGGGCCACGAGGATCGCCGTCGAGATCGCCTTCCTGAACAGCTTGCAGAGCGTTGATGCACTCGACAACTTCCCAGCGGTTGGCAGGCACCAACAGGGCTTTGGACGGGGCATTGTAGCGGTGGTTCGCGCGGCCAATGCGTTGCACGAGGCGTTTGACGTTTTTGGGGGCACCCACCTGGATGACAAGGTCGACGTCGCCCCAATCAATACCCAGGTCGAGACTTCCGGTGCAGACGATGGCGCGCAAGTCGCCACGCACCATGGCGGCCTCTACCTTCTCGCGCTGCTGGCGATCAAGGCTGCCGTGGTGGATACCGATTGGCAGGCTCTCGTCATTGGCAAGCCACAGATTGTGAAAGAAAATTTCCGCCTGCGCACGGGTGTTGTGGAAGATCAGCGTGGTCTTGTGCGCCTTGACTTGTGCAAGCACGGCGGGGATAGCGTAGGCCGCGCCGCCGCCGAGCCAGGGCGGGGCCTCCTTGGTTTCCAGCATGGCAATGTTCGGGGCGGGACCGGGATCTGCGTAGAGGATTTTGCACGGGTCCGGATTGCGCGCGAGCAGTTTGGCGATGTCTTCCGGGTGGTCCACCGTGGCGGAGAGGCCAACCCGTTTGAGATCGGGACAGAGCGATTGTAGCCGGGCGAGCGCGAGGAAAAGCTGATCGCCGCGTTTGCTTTCGGCCAGGGCGTGAATTTCATCAACAACCACACGTTTGAGGCCTTTGAAGATGCGGGGCGCATCTTCGTAAGAGGTTAAAAGGGCAAGGCTTTCCGGGGTTGTGAGGAGGATGTGCGGCGGGTCCACGCGCTGGCGTTTCTTCATGGTTTGCGAGGTGTCGCCGGTGCGGTCTTCGATGCGGATGTCGAGGCCGATCTCCTCCACCGGGGCGCGCAGATTACGTTTGATGTCGGCCGCCAGCGCTTTAAGCGGGGAAACGTAGAGCGTGTGCAGGCCGTCATGCGGCGTGGTGGCCAGATCCGCCAATGTGGGCAGGAACCCGGCGAGGGTTTTACCGCCGCCTGTGGGTGCGATCAGCAGGGTGCAGGGATCGTCGGCGCGGGCGAGCATGTCGCGCTGATGCGGGTGCGGCTGCCAGTTTCGGTTGGCAAACCACGCTTCGATATTGTCGGGTAAAGCCGTCGTCTCCGGCAAGGGTCAGGTCGCGTCGGGGGCGCAGAAAAGGTTATATAACAGGGAGATAACCTGTGAAGTGTTGTCATCCGCCAGACTGTAGTAGATGGTCTTTCCGTCGCGCCGTGTGGCGACAAGACCCTCTTCGCGCAGGCGTGCCAGCATCTGGCTGACGGCGGCTTGGCGCAGATCCAGAAGCGCTTCCAGTTCCGACACGGATTTTTCACCGGACCCTAAGTGGCACAAGATCATCAAACGGCCCGAATGCGCCAGCGTTTTAAGGTAAGCTGCTGCGGCTTCGGCGTTTTTCTCCATCTCGGAGGGCGGTGGCGGCGGGGTTTGGATATTCACGGTAATGGGCCCAGTTTCTCCTGACTGTGCCTCATATAGCATCGACCGCCGCGGTTTTCGAGATGTCTTACGATTTTAGTGGGGCACCGCCGGCAAAAGCGTTGCCGTTGACGTAGTCGCAGGGGGCGTCCTGCATTTGTAGATGTAGGCCGTTGCCGTCAAATTTATGTTTTCTGGCAAGGGTTTCGTTGACCTCAATGCCCAGTCCTGGGGCTGTTGGCGGGGTTACAAAACCGTTTTCAACCTTGATGGAGGATGTGATGAGCGCGTCGTGGAATTTGGTCTCGATGGTCTCGATCATCAGGAGGTTGGGAATGGAGGCGGCAAGGTGAATATTGGCGGCCCACTCAACGGGGCCGGCATAGAGGTGTGGGGCCATTTGGGCGTTGTAACACTCTGCAATTGATGCAACTTTTTTCATTTCCCAAATGCCGCCTGCACGTCCCAAAGCGGGTTGCAGGATCTCGGCGGCACCGGTGCGCAACACGGCGGCGAACTCGGATTTGGTGGTCATACGCTCGCCGGTAGCCACTGGAATCCTTACGTTTTTGGCCACACGCGCCATGTCTTCGATGTTGTCCGGCGGGGTGGGTTCTTCGAACCAGAGCGGGCTGAAAGGTTCCAAAGCTTGGCCCAACCGGATGGCGCCCGCCGTGCTAAATTGACCGTGGGTGCCGAAGAGTAAATCTGCTTTGTTTCCAACAGCTTCGCGTATGGCAGCGCAGAAGGCGACGGACATATCGATGTCGCTCATCGCAGGCATGTGGCCGCCGCGCATGGTGTAGGGGCCCGCGGGGTCGAATTTCACCGCTGTGTAGCCTTTGTCGACCATGGCCTGCGCGCTTTCGGCGGCCATTTCCGGTGAGGTCCAAAATTCGGAAATGTCATGGTGATCAAGAGGATAGAGGTATGTATAGGTGCGCAGGCGTTCGTTCATCAACCCGCCTAGGAGGGCATAGACGGGGCGGTCGCGGTCTTTGCCCAAGATGTCCCAGCAGGCGATTTCGAGACCGGAAAAAGCGCCCATAACCGTTAAGTCGGGGCGTTGCGTAAAGCCGGATGAGTAGGTGCGGCGGAACAAACGTTCAATGTTTTCAGGGTTTTCGCCCTCAAAATACCGTTCAAAAACGTCACGGATCACCGCTTCCATAGCCTCGGGGCCAACGGAGGAGGCGTAGCATTCGCCCCAACCCGTTATGCCGGTATCTGTTTGAAGTTTCACCAAAATCCAATAGCGCCCGCCCCAGCCAGGGGCGGGAGGCGCGGTGACGATGATATCCAGATCGGTGAGCTTCATCGGCTTAATCCTTACGACAGCGTACGATGAAGTAAGGGGCCCTTTTGACCACAAAATCAACGTCGGTATTTTGTCGGTATCGCGACTGTTTTGCGGTGGTGCGTATTTGTCCGTTGTGTTTGTTAACCTGAAGATGCGTTAAGATGTGCATCCACCACGCGCTGCACCATCGGGGCAAAATGCCAATAGTCCGGCGTGACCATGTCGGCGCGTTTTCCAGCCTCGTCGAGGTAACGAACCTGAATGATCTTCACCAAGTTGGGGTTGGCTTCAAAAGTGGTGACTTCGTCCTCAGACATTGGTCCGCCTTGTAACTCCAATGTGTGCACCGAGGCAGCGGAGAGGCGTTTGAAGTATTCCGGCTTGGTGGCACAGAGATAGCGTTTGGCGGCGACGTGGTAGAGCACACAATCGGTGACTACAGATGGGAAGAAGGGGGCAAGCACTTCGGCGCCCGCGTCTTCGTGGTGGCGGTCTTCGGTATCGTCGGGATGATAGGTGCCAAACTCGGAGGTGAAGTGACCTATGTCATGCAGGAGGGCGCTTACGATGACGTCTTCGGGCATGCCGTTTTGCTCGGCAATGGTGGCGCCTTGTAACATGTGTTCCGCCATGGTGACTGGCTCACCGAGGTATTCTTCGCCGCCGCGACGGTCAAAGATGTCTCCCAAGAAGGCGACGATGTTGTCCTGCGATAGGGTAGAGAAATCTGGCTTGCTCATGCCTTTGCCTCCAGCGCTGCGAGGGTGGAGAGCAACCCGTCTTTGTCCGCGTAGCAGCCTTGCAGCCAGCGTTTGCCTGCGCCGGAGTAACCTTTGCGGGCGTGCAACACGCGGGTGTTGTCCACAATGAAGGCCTCGCCAGGGGTAAGCTTGAAGCGAACTTCGGATGCTGGATCGTCGATGATGTCTGAAAGCTGACGCATGGCGGCATAGTACGCGGGCATTTTGTCAAATGGTACATCCACCGGTGCGGCGGCGGAGCGGGCGTTGAAGCGGATGTTTTGCAACGTGCCTTCGGGGGTGAGGCCAATCACCGGACGGCGGGAGGTGAGTTTCACACCAGCCTCACCTGCGTATTCAAAGCGCGCGGAACAGCTGTGCAGAAGTGCAAAACCTTCTGGGTAAATCTCGCGCAGCTTTTGCGCCGCTGCAAAGCCATCAACCACCATGTTGTCGCCACCTTCGGCGGAATTCTCAAGGCAGGACAGGACTTGCAGGGTTGGTACCGGATCGCGGTAGGGGTTGTCTGTGTGGGCTTGAAGCCCAAGGCCGGTGAAGGCGAGGTTGGTTGGGTTGACCTCTGTGCGGACCTCAAAATGACGGCCGTAGTTGGTCTCGCGCACAAAGCCGAAAAGGTCGACCACCTTGAACAGGGCGCCGGATTCCGTGGGCAGGCCGGTAACCTTGGCAAAGCCATAGCGGCGGATGGCGGCGAGCCATGTGCGTTTGGCCTCGGCGTTTGTGGCGAGGTCGGGGTAGTGGCCGGTGGGCACGGTGTCGTTGAGGGCTTCCCCCCAGGTTTCTGCATGTTCCGGCAGGTGGCCGGGCGTGGTGTCCTGTGGGCGGTCATAGGCGTTTGCGAGCAGCCACGCGATGGGGAAGGAAACCGATTTGTTGTCGTCTGTAAAAGAGATTTCAACGGCGCTCTCGGAGGCTTCTGCCGTGGCGAGCGCGCAGTTGTCTGGCAGGTCGGCCAGAGTGATCAGCCGCTGGCCGTTGCCGGGATCGCGGGTGTCCGCATCCAGCGCGTTGTGGCGCAGCCAGACGCCATGGAAGCGGTGGCTGCCGGAGCTGGTTGTGAGCGTGAGGACCTGATTGTCGGGGGAGAGTTGCACCTGGGTCATGCGATGTCCTTGGGTTGGGCGAGGGCAATGATATCTTGTCGACAAACTGGGCATGCGCAGACATAAACTCAAATTATCCTTTTTCATCCTGAGAGGCTGTTTCACTTATGGACAAGGCTGGGTTTGATCATCTGCCATTGGAGTGGGTACGGGCGTTTGAGGCGGCGGCGCGGTTGGGCAGTTTCACGGCGGCGGCGCAGGAAACCGGATTGACGCAATCGGCGATCAGCCAGCGGATTGGCAATTTAGAGGCACGGTTGGGGACGCAGCTGTTTGTGCGGCAGGCGCGACGGATCACCCTGACGGTGGATGGCGAGGCTTGGCTGCCGCATGTGCAGGCGGCGTTGGTGGGGTTGCGGGACAGCACAGAGGCGTTGTTTGGCGTGTCGCGCAATCGGTTGACGATTTCGGCAAGCGCGTCGGTGAATGAGCTGTGGCTGGTGCCGCGCTTGGGGCAATTGGCGGAGGTCAGCGGGGCGCAGATCACGCTGAGCACGATGGTGGTGGCCTCCGGTGATGCCAAAGACGATGCGGCGGTGCGCATACGCTATGGCAGTGGGGATTGGCCGGTGGCCTATGCGGCGCCGCTCTATGAAGAGCGGTTGAGCCCGGTTGCGGCTCCGGCGTTGCTGGCCCAAGGCGAATGGCAGGCCTTGCCGCGTCTATCAGTGTCCGGTCCACGCCCAAGCTGGCGGCGGTGGTGTGCGGAGACAGATACGCCAACGACCCCCGTGGCGCATTTGAGGTTTGACAGTTTTTGCGCCGGGCTGGTGGCGGCGCGGGCCGGGCAAGGGGTGCTGCTGGCGTCTTTGCCCTTGGTGCAGGCGGAAATGGACGCGGGACGGTTGGTGCGGGTCATAGACAAAGTGCTGCGCCACCATGAGACCTATTGGTTGCTTGGTACCAAAGAGCGGCTGTCGCGGCGGCAGTGGCGGCAGTTGTCGGGCTGTTTGGTGGACGGCGCGGCGTAGTTAGGTCCCGATGGATTCGGCGAAGGCTTCGAGCTCGCGCTCGATTTCGCTGATCGCGGCTTGGGTGCTGAAGAAATAGAGGTCCGGGGCGTCGACGTCATCCATGAAGGCTTCGATTTCCATTTGGATCGGTTGGTCGTCGATCGCACCGGTGACGCGCCAGCGACGGGTGTCCTCAACCGCCATGCAGGCGAGGTTGCGACGGACCTCTTGGGCGAGGTCTGCCGGAAAATCCAGCCGCGGATTGTTGGCCAGTTGGGTGAAAAATGGCGCGACCTCGTCGGACGCGAAGTTCATCGAGGTCTGGGATGTCATTGGCGGCAGGGGCTTTGGTGCTGCTGGTTTGAAAAGGTCTTTCATGAGCTGGAACATTGCGCGCCTTTCGACATGTGTGATGGTTCAGCCGTCAAATACAATCACATTGCGCTTTGCGCTACCGGTTTTGGTGTCGGCGATGGCCTCGTTGATCTGATCCAGCGTCCAGCGGCCGGAGATCAGCTCGTCGAGTTTCAGGCGGCCTTGCTCATAGAGGTCGACCATCCATGGGATGTCGCGCTTGATCACCACGTCGCCCATTTTGGAGCCCTGCATGCCCTGGCCGATGGCGGCGAGGATCACAGGCTCGTAGGTGGATTTTGCGCCGGAATGCGGCATGCCAACCATGATGACCTTGCCGCCGGGCGCGAGATAGCGGGGCGCATCGTCATAGGCGAGGATGGCGCCAACGGTCACGATCACCGCGTCGGCCCCGCGACCCATGGCGCGCATGGCTTTGATGAAGGGCTTTTTATCGGTGGCGAGCACGCCGTCGGTGGCGCCGAATTCCTTGGCGATGGCCAGTTTCTCTTCGCTCATGTCGACAGCGACGATGCGGCGGGCGCCGGCGATACGCGCGCCTTGGATGGCGTTGAGGCCAACCCCGCCAGCGCCGATGACCACCACGTCCTGACCAGCGCGGATTTGGGCAGCGTTGACCACCGCGCCAACGCCGGTGATGACGCCGCAGGCGATCAGGCTGGCGGCTTCCATCGGGATGTCTTCAGAGATTTTCACCACTTGGGATTGGTCCACCACGACCTTTTCAGCAAACGCGCCGCAGGCCATGGCTTGGTGCAGCTTGCCGCCGTCCACAGTGGTCAGCGGGCCTTTGTCGCCATCATAGGGCGTGGAACAGATCACCGGCTTGCCGGAGGAGCAGGTGGGGCAGGTGCCACAGGCGCGGATCAGGGTCACAATCACCGGGTCGCCTTCCGCGAGGCCGGTCACGCCGTCGCCAACAGAAGTGATGTGTCCGGCGGCTTCGTGTCCGTAGACCGCAGGCAGGCTGCCGCCCCAGGCACCGTCGGCAAAGGAGATGTCAGAATGGCAGATGGCGACGGCGGAGAGTTTGACCTCGATTTCGCCCATTTGCGGCGCACGCAGGGTGACGTCCTCAACAACAAGGGGCTGGCCAAACTCATGGCAGACGGCGGCTTTGATGGTGCTCATGGGCTAGTCCCTTGTGTTTGATGTCACATCCAGTTTGGTCCAGCTTAGGCACGCACTGGTGGTACAATCCAGACAAAGGGTGTCGTTTTTTGCCTAAGTGGCGCGACGTGACTTTGCAAAAACCACAATTGCGATCATCAAGAGGGCGGCGGCGAGCACAAAGGGGGCGCCGGGCAGATAGAGCACGGCGTGTTTGTCGGAAAAATAGGCAAAGGTCTGTGTCATCACCAAAGGCGCGGCGATGTGGGCCAGAGAGGTGAGCGAGGCGGAGATGCCTTGCAATTCGCCCTGCGCGTCATCGGAGACGCGCCGGGACATGATGCTTTGCAAGGCAGGCAGGCCCACAGAGGAAAGCGCGGCCACGGGAATGCCGATGAACAAGAGGATGCCGTTGGAGATCACTGCGAGATAGATCAGGGCGACTACTTCCAGTCCAAGGCCGATCACAACAGTACGACGGTTGCCAAACCATTTGGTGAACGGGCCAATCAGGGTCGCTTGTACAATGGCAAAGCAGAGACCATAGGCGGTGAGGCTGAGGCCAATCATGGCTTCTTCCCAGCCAAAACGCTCGATGATGAAGTAGGGCCAGATGGCCGGATAGACCGCGGCGGCGATCTGATAAAAGAAGAACACAATCAAAAGGTTGGTCATGGATGGCAGTTTGCCAAGCGCTTGCAGCGCGCCCAGTGGATTGGAGCGACGCCATTCAAAGGCGCGGCGGTTGGCGTCTGTCACGGTTTCCTTGAGCACCATCCAGCCCAACAGCGCGTTGCCTCCGGCCAAAGCAGCGGCGGCCCAGAATGGCGCACGGGTGCCAAATTGCCCCATGAAGCCGCCCAGGGCGGGGCCAAAGACAAAGCCCACGCCCATGGCGGCACCGATCATGCCGAAGGCTTTTGCCTTTTCCTTGGCATCCGACATGTCCGCCATATAGGCCATGGCGGTGGCGTAGGTGGCCGCAGTGATCCCGGCCACAATGCGGCCAATCACCAAAATCCAGATGTTGTGGGCCATGGCCATAATCACATAGTCCGCCGACATCACGGCCAACGACACCAGCAGCACGGGACGGCGTCCAAAACGATCTGACAGATTGCCAAGAAGCGGGCCGCAGAGGAACTGCATGAAGGCAAAGACAGTGGACAGAATACCGCCCCAGACAGCCGCTGCGCCAAGGTCGCCGCCGGTCACCTCTTGTATGAGGTCGGGCATCACCGGGATGATTAGGCCAATGCCCATGGCATCAATCATCACCGTGGCCAGAATCACAAATATTGGCAGACGGTTGCGCATCATAATCGCTTAAACTCTATGGTTGTATCAGGGCAGGAAAACGCGGGTCGGTCAACTGATTACTAAGGTGGTGGGCCACATTCTGATGGCGGCATATGGCACAGCCGTACGGACAGAGCGAAAATTGGCGTGCCCCCCAAAGGGGCGCAAGCCTTCCGTTACGGCAAAAGTCGCTTAGACAGCGGAGGCCATGTTCAACAAGGACAGGCTGCTAAGCGCGATTTGTGACAGATAAAGGGCTTCGCTGGCAGCATCTGATGTTTCTTGAAACAGCGCATTGAGCCCCAGTAGCTGGCCGCGCAGGGCGGCGTTGGTTGGCGAGGCCGGAGCGGTGTTTGCAGCCGTGTCGCCGGCTTGGGTCAGCCAGTTGGCAATGGAGCGGATGGGGGCGCGGGCGTCTTGGGGTGCGCCAAGTTTGAGTGCCTCGCCGATCGCTGTGCCGGTGTCCGGTGCGTCGGTGAAAGCCACCCGCAAAAAGGTGTCGCGGATCATCGGCAGATCAGCCAGCAAGGTGGCACGGCTGTCGCTGTCAGGCAGGGCTTTCAGCGCGGTTTCTGTCAGCGTCAGCAGTTGACGCAGGCGCAGCATGAGCGCTGTGTCGGAAACATCTTGCGGATCGGTGTTATGCAGCAGGTGCTGGCTGTGTTCCGGCGCTTCCATGGCTTTGTCAAAAGCCGCCACCAAAGCGGGTACGTAGGTGCCATCCCGGGCAACGCCATTGGCCAGTCCCGCAGGGTCGATCTGCACCTCCATAGCGCTGCGATGGATAAAAAAGGCGCTGTCTTCGGGGATGTCACCCCGGGTGCCTTGGACCTTGGCCAATGTGCCCAGCACCAGCAAGGCGGCGCGGATTTCGGCGCTGTGGGTGAACAGGCGGCCTGCTTCGCCCACCGGGTAAAGCTTGGTAAACATCGGGCTGTCAAAAACGGAGGCGGTCATTTGGTCAGTCTTTCAGGATGTGATCGATCAGGGCGGCGAGGCCTTCTGGATCGGCAAAGAAGGGAGAGTGACTGGTGGGCATCTCATAAACGTCTGCGGCGGGCCAGTCCTTGGTCATGGTGACTTGAAACTCCGGTGGGATGGCCTGGTCATTCATGCAGCGAATATAGCTGCGCGGGGTTTGGCGGTGGCCGTCACCCAGAGTGATTTTGGTCTGTTGGGCGGCAATGGATTGCGGTGACAGATGGGCTAGGGCGTAGTCTTCGGTGCCGGGTGGGCAATCGTGGTACAGAGCGTCGCGGACCTTGGTGGGGTCGAAGGTGTAGCTTTGCCCGTCTTCGTGGCGATGGATGGCCTGCATCAGCGGTTGGCGTGGCGCGGCAATACGCATGTCGATGGTGGAGTGGTTGTCCCACGGGGTATAGGCGCAAAGGTAGATTAGGCGGGCGATGCGGCCGGGGGCCAGGTCCGCGGTGCGGGTGATCGGGAAGCCGCCCCAGCTGTGGCCCAGAACCACGGTGTTCTCGCCGAGCGCGTCGATGACAGATTGCGCGCAGCTGTCCAGGGTGACGTCGGCCACCGGTGTTGTGTCTTCGCCGTGCGACGGCATGTCGATGGCGCGGGCGCTGTGGCCTAAGGCTTCGAGGGCCGGGATCAGATCGCGATAGCACCATGCGCCGTGGCAGGAGCCGTGCACGAGTAGGATATCAGACATGGCCGGTTTCTTTCATGAAGTCAGTGAGGAGTGCGGCGTATTCGGCGGGTTTCTCGACGCAAGGCAGGTGGCCGGTGCGACGCAACAGTTCCAGACGTGCGCCGGGGATCAGCTCCACAGTTTCGCGCACCAGATCAGGCGGCGTGGCGCCGTCCTCGGAGCCGGCAATGCCCAATGTGGGCAGGCGCAGGCCTGAGGTGGGCGTGTAGAAATCGGTCCCTTGGATAGCGGCGCAGCAGCCTGCGTAGCCTTCGGGTGGGGTCGCTTCCAGCATGGCTTTCCAGTGGGTCAGCTCCGGGCGGGTTTGGAAATCACGGGAGAACCAGCGCAGCATGATGTCGTCCGACATGGCGGGCAGGCCTTTGGTCCGCACCGCGTCGATCCGCTCTTCCCACATCTTGGGAGAGCCGATTTTGGCGGCGGTGTTGGACAGCACCATGGCGCGCACCAGATCGAGGCGTTTCACGGCGAGGCCTTGCGCGACCATGCCGCCAATCGACAAGCCGACCACCAACGCGTCTTTGACATTGAGATGCTCCAGCAGGGCCTCGGCATCTTTCACCAATGTGCCCATTGAGTAGGGGGCGGGTGGCACGTCACTTTCGCCATGGCCGCGCATGTCATAGCGGATGATGCGCAACCCGTCTGGCAAGTACGCCAGGATCGGGTCCCAGAGGTGCAGTGTGGTGCCGAGCGAGTTGATGAACAGCGCCGGTGCGCCGTCAGGGTCGCCCTCGTCGCGGTAGTGGGTGTCGATTTGGTTGAGCGTCGCGGTTGGCATGGTCAGTCTTGGTCTTCGGTTTTGAGGCGCATGTGGGCCATGATTTGCCCGTGGTCAGAGGCAAGTTTGTTGTAGGGCGCTTCGGCGTGGCTGCCATCAGTGAGATGGTCATTGAACACGCTGAAGTAGTCCATGTCGCCGAGGCGGTCCGGGTTGTCCGGGTGGAAGTGCTGGCTGAGATAGATTTGATCGATGCTTTCGTAAACCCCTCCAAAGGCGGTGGTGTAGACCATGTCGCGCAGGGATTTGCGGGTGAACAGCGCCTCTGCCGAGGTCAGGCGGACGGAGGTGACGGCCTGTTGGATGGCGTCGTTTTCCGCGCGTTTATACCGGTCGTTGGCGTGTTTGGCATCATGCCGCAGCATCCAGCTGTAGTTGCGGAAGGGCACTTCGCCGGAGATGATTTCGGAGCTGACCGCATGTTCGCCGTCGTTGAAATCCCCCAGCACCATGACCGGGCGGCCTTGGTTGAGCTCATCGACAATGGCGCGGCGCAGGACCCAAGCTTCGGCCATACGGCGCAGGGCGGCGCGCATGGCCCCCATGGCGCGGCCCAGCGGGTCATAGTTGGTGAGGTCAGCCTCAGACGCATTGCCGTCTGCATCGCGGGGGAACTCGCCCAGTTTGGACTTCAGGTGGCAGTTGAAGACGGTGATGACTTGGTCGCCAACAGGAATGCGGGCTTTGAGGATCGGGCGCGAGGTGCGGCGTAGCACAAAGGCACCGGAATCGTCGCCATCAAGGCCCTGAAAGGGGATTTCGACGGGGGTGTCGAGGTCTTGGATGATCTCGGGTGGTTCGGCAAAGCCATAGCGCGACAGGATGGCAACGCCGGGGCGGCGATGACCGGGCTCGCCGGTGTCGTTCACGTTGGGCGCGACAAACAGGCCTCCGTCGCCATAGGGCGTGTAGCCGAGTTTGCGGAAGATGGCTTTGCGGTGGTAGCGCTTGGATTTGTCAGGGATCACGGCCTCGTTGGACTCTTCACCGATGCGGTCCGCCTCTGCAATCACGGCGCGCAGGGACGGTTCATCAAAGATCTCCTGAAAGCCTACGATGTCAGCATCCATGGAGAAAAGTTGACTGGCGGTCCAGTCCTCTTTCCAGGCGTGTTCTTCGGGCGTGTAGGACTGAAAGGTGTAATACTCCTGATCCGGGCCAATCAGGTTTTTCACGTTGAAAGAAGCGATGGTGAAATTGGTCATTTACGGGAACCTTTTAAGAGCATCAGCAAAGACATTGGCGTCGACATTGCCGCCGGTACAGACGGCAACCACGGCGTTGCCTTCGATTTTGTCGCCATGAAACAGCGCAGCGGCCAGTGCGCAGGCGCCGCCGGGTTCGGCGACAATTTTCAAGCGTTTGAAGGCGAGGGACATGGCTTGAAGCACCTCGTCCTCACTCACCACAAAACCGGGGCCAACCAAACGTTGCAGGATTGGGAAGGTGAGGTCGCCGGGTTGCGGCGTGATGATGGCATCGCAGATCGAGCCGGTCTCATGGGCATTGCGTTGGATGCTGCCGGTTTCCAGAGAGCGCGCGGTGTCGTCAAAGCCCTCAGGCTCTGCTGGTCGCGCGCGCATGTTGGGGGCTTCGGCTCCCAAGGCCAAGGCGATGCCCGCAGTCAAACCACCGCCGCCGCAACAGGCAATCACGTCACCGGAGGTCACACCAAGCTCGGCGGCTTGGGCCGCGATTTCCAGACCCACGGTGCCTTGGCCCGCGATCACTTGCGGTTCGTCATAAGGCCGGATCAAGGTAAGGCCGCGCTCTTCGGCGATCTTGTCGCCAACTTGCTCGCGGCTTTCGCCGCCGGCGCGGTCATAAAGCACCACTTCGGCCCCTAAGGCGCGGGTGTTGTCAATTTTCAGCTTCGGGGCGTTCTGCGGCATGATGATAACGGAAGGCGCGCCGTGCGCGGTGGCTGCGGCGGCCACGCCTTGCGCGTGGTTGCCTGAAGAAAAGGCGATCACACCACGTTTGCGGGTGGCTTCGTCCATGGCAGAGACCGCAGACCAACCGCCGCGAAATTTGAAAGACCCGGTGTGTTGCAGATTTTCAGCCTTCACCAGCACGCGACGGCCTGCAATTTCATCCAGAAACGGAGAGGTCAGCACGGGCGTAACGCGGGCGTGGTCTTTAATGCGCAAAGCGGCGGCGCGGATCATGTCGATGTTCATGCAGGCTCTCCGTCGGGCAGTTGGGCAATCCATTGGCGCAGAACGTCGAGGCACTCTGGCTCATCAAGGAACGGCACGTGGGCGCGGTCTTTGACCTCGGTGGCCAGCATGGGCGCGCGGCTCTGCATCTCGGTGCAGGTCTCTTGGCTGAGAATGTCGGAGTTCTCACCGCGCAGGACGGCGAGGGGGCGGCCTTTGAGCTTGTCGAATTGGGGCCACATGTCGCCTGCGGGGGCTTTGGGATCAAACTCGGCCAGCACGGCGTTGCGCAGTTTGGGGTCGTAGTTGATGTTCAGACCGTCGTTGGTTTCAACAAAATGGTGTGCGGCTTCCTCGGCCCAGCGGCTGGCCGGGACATTGGGGAAGCCGGGCAGGCGGGTGGCGAGGGCTTCGGCGGCTTCGGCGCGGGTGGTCCAGACCGGCTTGCGGCCGATGAAGACTAGGATGACTTCAAGGCCGTCGGTTTCGATCACCGGCCCCACGTCATTGAAGCAAACGCCGGTTATGCGGTTGGGGGTCATCTCCATCAGGGTGAGGGCAATCAGGCCACCCCGCGAGGTGCCAAGAATGGCGGTTTTTTCGATGTTCAGATGGTCGAGCAGGCCAAGCGCGTCTTGGGCTTCGCGCACAAGATTGTAGGTGGTGAAGTCTTCCGCCCATTCCGATTGGCCGCGCCCTCGGTAGTCCATGCGGATCACGCGGGCGTTTGTGAGATGCGGCAACACATAGTCAAAATCACTGGCGTTGCGGGTCAGGCCGGAGAGGCAGAGCACAATGGGGCCGAGCCCGCCGGTGTCGTCATAATAGAGCGACAGGCCATCAGAGGTGGTGAAATGGGGCATTTACAGTCTCAGCAAATCAGGAACAAATTTCAGGTCGGTCAAAACAAACTCAGGCTTCCACGGCAGGCGATCCACCTGTTCGCCGCTGTTGCGATGCACCCAGCAAGAGCGGAAGCCAAAGCCAGCGGCACCGGCGGCGTCCCAGCCATTAGAGGAGACAAAGATCACCTCTTCGGGTTGGCAGTCAAAGCGTTTGGTGACCAGCTCATAAACCTGGTGGGCGGGTTTAAAAATGCCGACGTCTTCGACGCTGAGCACATCGTCCAACAGGTGGCCAATGCCGGCGTTTTGCACCGCGCCATCGAGCATTTTGGGGGAGCCATTGGACAGAATAGCGGTGTTCATGCCGGCGTCTTTGAGCTCTTGCAGTGCTTTGGGCACTTCGGGATAGGCGCTGAGTTCCCAGTACAGTTGCAACAAGCGTTCACGTAGTTCCCAATGCTCCGGTGCGTTGAGTTTCACGACGTCTAGCGCATTATCGAGCGCGTTTTGCGTGACCTCCCAGAAATCTGTGTGGGCGTTGGTGATGGCGCGGATCCATGTGTATTGCAGTTGTTTTGCGCGCCAGACCTCCGCCACCTTGGGCCAGTGTGTGGCAAACTCCTCACGACCTGGCTCTGCGGCGAGTTCTCGGGCGGCAGCGGATACATCAAAAAGCGTGCCGTATGCGTCAAAGACAAAGGTTGTGGTGGCCATCGTTTCCTCCCAATTTGGAGGCAGATTGGCAGGTTTGACGCAGGGCGAAAAGGCCTGTTTTACAAATAGACGTGAGGGCTATAGGGTGCGCCGCTCAAGCCGGCTGGAAGGGTCGGGGCAAGCTGACAGATGGGACATTTTATGACCGCAGCAAAATCGGGCGATACCGTCCGCATCCACTACACCGGCACCTTGAGCGACGGCTCCACGTTTGACAGCTCCGAAGGCCGTGACCCACTGGAGTTCACACTGGGCTCCGGTCAGGTGATCCCAGGGTTTGACACCGCTGTAGACGGCATGACTGTTGGTGAGAAAAAAGTGGCGGAGATCCCGGCGGATCAGGCGTATGGCCCGCGTCACGAAGAAGCCATTCAGGATGTGCCACGGGAACAGATCCCGGCAGAGATCCCGCTTGAGATTGGCCTGCAGTTGCAGATGCAATCGCCAACCGGCCAAGTTATGCCAGTGACCGTGGTGGAGATCACAGACGAAGTGGTGAAGCTGGATGCGAACCACATGCTGGCGGGTAAAGACCTGACCTTTGCCATCGAGCTTGTGTCGATCAACTGAGCTGAGCTTTTGTGAGGTAGTTTGGAAAGCCCGCCGTTTTGGCGGGCTTTTTGTGTTGGTTACCGTGCGAGATTTTGCGTGTCGGTGACAAATCCGTTGCGTTTGCAATAAGCCATGTCGCCGGAAAAGGTCGCCACGCCGCCCAACCGTTTTGTGCAGTGTCGGCTGAATTGAAACTCGTGCAAGATTGATTTGGGGCGGAAGTTGCGCGGGCGTTCTGCGCTGTCGGAAATGGTGCTTTGCAAGGCGATAAAAACAATCACCAGGCTGAGGATTACCAAAAAGGGTTCGGCCTTCTTTAGCAAGGGGCGCCCAGTGAAGGCGTTGGTGGTGAGAAACACCAGGAGCGCCAGGCCGGAAGCTGCCAGAATGATCGCGGGAATGGGCATTAGCAAAAAAGTCCACAGAGACAAAACCAAATATGCGCGGTCTATACTGTGGGGATTGCTCAACCTCCAAGGCGTTTATCGGTGCCAAATTCGCCTATTCGTTATGTGTTTTTTGCATGGCTCCGGCAAAGGGCTGATTTTAATGGTCTAATTGGTAGGGAAAGTTGACCGATTGATGGTTATTGGAAATTTTGAAAGTGTTTTGTTCGGGCTTTGTCCCCGTAGTTTGACGGGCTTTTCTTTTGGTGGGGCTGCGTTAGCGTGGGGGAAGGGAGGACGTCAGATGGATTTGACCGCGTTGCTAGACCTCAAATGGCCGCTTTTGCAGGCACCGATGGCGGGGGTGTCGACACCCCAGATGGCGGCGGCAGTGAGCAACGCCGGTGGTCTCGGAGCGCTGGGCCTTGGCGCGGCGGGCGTGGAGGGTGCGCGGGAGATGATCCGGGCAACACGGGTGCTGACGGATCGTCCGTTTAATGCCAATGTGTTTTGCCACGCGCCAGCGCTGCGGGATGCGGATGTGGAGGCGGATTGGCTGGCAGCACTGGCACCGACGTTTGCGCGGTTTGACGCAAAGCCCCCTGAAGCGTTGCATGAGATTTACACCAGCTTTGTGGTGGATCGGTCGATGTGCGACATGCTGATCGAAGAAGCGCCGGGGGTGGTGAGCTTGCACTTTGGCCTGCCGGAGAAGGCGTGGATCGCGGAATTGCAGTCGGCGGGCAATTTGGTGTTTGCCAGTGCCACAAACGTGGCCGAGGCACGGGCCTGTGAAGCGGCGGGCGTGGATGCGATTGTGGCGCAGGGCATTGAGGCGGGCGGGCATCGCGGGGCGTTTGATCCAGATGTTGAGGATGAGGCATTGCCGGCACTGGCTTTGGTGGAACGGGTGGCTGTGAGTTGTGAGCTGCCGGTGATTGCGGCAGGTGGCTTGATGGATGGCGCGGATGTGGCGCGGGCATTGGCTCGTGGGGCTGCGGCGGCGCAGCTGGGTACGGCGTTTTTGGATTGCACGGAGTCGGCGGCGGATGCGGCCTATCGCGCGGCGTTGCGGGACCCGGAGCAGGGGCCGCCGGTGCTGACCACATCTATCTCAGGGCGCGCGGCGCGGTGTATGCGGAATGACTTTGTGGCTCTGGGCCAAGGGTTACATGCCAAGGTGCCGGACTATCCGGTGACTTATGATGCGGGCAAGGCGCTCAACGCGGCGGCGAAGGCAGCCGGTGAGACAGGGTTTGGCGCGCAGTGGGCGGGCACCGGCGTGGCGCGGGTGCGCTCTGGGGGGGCAGCACAGATTTTGGAAGCCATTGGTGCGGAGCTCCACGCGGCGCAAGCCTGACCCCAGAAAAGCGAAATGCCCCGCGTGGGGGCATTTCAGAAAGTTTGTTCGTGGGGCTTGATTAGCCGCGATACTTGGACAGCAGCATGGAGCCGTTGGTGCCGCCAAAGCCAAAGCTGTTGGTCATCACCGTGTCCAGCCCCGCGTTTTCCACCAAATCGGTGGCCACTTCGCCCGGGTTGATGGCCGGGTCCAATGTTTCCACATTGATCGATGGGGTGATGAAGTCGCCATCCAGCATCAAAAGGCAGAAGATTGCTTCCAATGCGCCCGCTGCACCCTGGGCGTGGCCAGTCATGGATTTGGTGGAGGAAATCGGCGGTGTGGTGCCCTCGCCAAAGACACGACGTACTGCCTCGACTTCGCCAACATCGCCAACAGGCGTGGAGGTGCCGTGGGCGTTGATGTAGCTGACCTTGCGGTCTTCTGGCAGTGTCGCTGTTGCCAGACGCATGGCGCGTTCGCCGCCTTCACCGGATGGGGCAACCATGTCGTGACCGTCAGATGTTGCGGCAAAGCCGGTGACTTCGGCGTAGATTTTTGCACCACGGGCCAGCGCGTGCTCGAGGTCTTCCAGAACCACAATGCCGCCGCCGCCGGAGATGACAAAGCCGTCGCGGTCCGCGTCAAAGGCGCGGGAGGCTTTTTCCGGGGTGTCGTTGTATTTGCTGCTCATGGCGCCCATGGCGTCAAACAAGCAGGACAAGGTCCAGTCGAGTTCTTCACCGCCACCGGCAAACATCACGTCTTGCTTGCCCATCATGATCTGTTCCGCCGCGTTGCCGATGCAGTGCAGGGAGGTGGAGCAGGCGGAGGTGATCGAGTAGTTGATGCCTTTGATTTTAAAGGCAGTCGCCAGGTTGGCCGAAATGGTCGAGCTCATGCACTTTGGCACGGCAAAGGGCCCAATGCGCTTGGTTGCGCCGGTTTTGGCTACGGTCTGGTGTGCCACCAGCATCGCCGAGGTGGAGGGGCCACCGGAACCTGCCACAAGACCGGTGCGCTCGTTCACAACTTGATCGTCAGAGAGACCGGCGTCAGCGATGGCCTGCTGCATGGCGATGTGGGCGTAAGCTGCGCCCGGACCCATGAAGCGCAGGGTGCGTTTGTCGACCAGCTCTTTGATGTCGATGTCGATGTGCCCGGCAATCTGGCTGCGGAAGCCGTGCTCCGCCATTTCGGCATTGGCGGAAATGCCGGATTTGCCCGCTTTCAGCGAGGCGGTGACTTCTTCGGCATTGTTGCCAATCGAGGATACGATACCCAGTCCGGTAACGACGACGCGACGCATGTGCGCTCTCCCTTAGTTTGTTGAGCACTATGTAGGGGATGAAGGGGGGGCGGCGCAAGGTAGGGCGTGGCGACAGGTCGCCTAGGGGCGGGAAATTTGTGACCCCATGGTTGGTGCCGCCGCCAGCCCCGGTGTTGGAGGCCGCCAGCGGCGCCGCTTCAGCCCGGCATTTTCTCAAATGCGGGAAGACCGTCCTCCAGAACTGTGGCGTCCAATTTGCTGGACACGTAGACGTTCACCTTAGGGGCAAACTCTTCTTGTTCTTTGATGTTACCAGCGCGGATGCCCAACATGCCTTCGCGGGCGGAGTTTTGTGTAAAAAGCGGCGTGCCACAGGTGCCGCAGAAGTGTTTGGTCATTGTGGTGCCTGCATCCGAGCCGTGTGAGAAGGTTTTCGGAGTGCCGGTGATTTTCACGTCATCCTGCTTCATAAACATCAGCGTGGCATAAGCGCTGCCGGTGGAATGACGGCAGGCGGTGCAGTGGCAATTTGCCATAACCGGCACATCGCCATCCGCTTCATATGAAATTTCGCCGCAGAGGCAGTGACCTGTGAGTTTTGTCATGGGATGTCCTTCGCTGTTCGCACCATTGCCCGGCGAGAGTACGGCAATGGCGCAATCCATCAAGGTTTCTTCTGACGGTTCACTTAATGGTGTAGTGCGCCCACCGTGCCTTCGTGGGCCAGACGAGCATCCACATAGAGCACGTTGCGCTGGGTGCGCTCCAGGTCTGTGAGCACGCGGTAGGTTTCTTCGATCTGGGGCAGGGCGAGGATGTGCTCGGGTTTGCCATCCGCCAGGATGGCCCCGTCGCGCAGGAGCACCAAGCGGTCACAGAATTTGGCTGCCAAATTGAGATCGTGCAGGGCGGCCATGACCACGGGTTTCTTGCGGTCCATCTCGTTGCGGACTGAGGTCAGGATCGAGAGTTGGTGGTGCAAATCAAGCGCGCTGGTGGGTTCATCCAGCAGGATCACATCAGGCGCGCGCACGATGGTTTGGGCGACTGCGACCATTTGTGCCTGTCCGCCGCTGAGATCCGCGACGCCTCGGTTGGCGAGGTGGGACAGGCCAAGGGCGTGCAATGTGTCGGACACGCGGTCGAGGTTGTCGTCGTTCACCCGCCAGCCGGTGGTTTGTTTGAGCGCGAGCAATACGCTTTCAAACACCGAAAGCAGCGCGTTGCAGCCGTAAGCTTGCGGCATGTAGGCGACGCGTTTGGCGCGGTCTTTGCGGCCCAGTTGGGTGACGTCCTCGCCAGCGATGCTGATGGCGCCTTTGGTAGGGGTGATCAGCCCGGCGATGGTTTTGAATAGGGTGGATTTGCCCGCGGCGTTGGGGCCGATGAGGCCAACAAAGGCACCGGGGGGGATGTTGCTGACGGTCACGTCTTGTAGGACATTGGTGCGGCCGTAGCCCGCGGACAGATTGGCGATGGTCAGGGTCATTGCAGGCGCTCCTGTCGTGAGCTGAGGATGATTGAGATGAAGATCGGCACGCCAATCAGCGAGGTGATGATGCCGATGGGGTAGATGATGCCCGGCGTGATGGTTTTGGAGATCAGCGAGGTGAGCGACAGCACCAGGGCGCCCACCAAGGCCGAGAGCGGCACAAAGTAGCGTTGGTCTTCGCCCACCAGCATGCGGGCAATATGTGGCCCAACGAGGCCAACAAAGCCTACGGTGCCGACAAAAGATACGGCGGTGGCGGCCAGCAGTGAGATACAGATCAGCATTTCCACCCGCAGGCGGCCAACGTCGACCCCCATGCTTTGCGCGGTGGCCTCGCCCATGCGCAGGGCGGTCATTGGCCAGGTGCGGTAGAGGCTGAAGGGGATGGCAAAGCAAAGGAGGATGGTGCCGAGGCCGATCTTTTCCCAGCTGGCGCGGCTGAGCGAGCCCATCATCCAGAACACAATGCGGGCGATTTGGTCCTCTGAGGCCATGTATTGCATCAGCGCCAGCAGGGCGGAGAAGGTGAAGAAAATTGCGATGCCAAAAAGGATCATGGTTTCAGAACCCACCCCTTTGAGGCGGGTGGCCAGCAGGATGAAACCACAGGTGCAAAGCGCAAAGACAAAGGCGTTTACAGTGACCAGCAGGGGGCCGACGGCGGGGATGACACTGATGCCAAGTACAATGGCCAGCGAGGCTCCAAAGCTGGCGGCGGCGGAGACCCCGAGGGTGAACGGTTCGGCCAGCGGGTTGTTCAGGATGGTCTGCATCTGCGCGCCGGCTACTGCCAGAAGCGCACCAACCAGAACGGCGGTTACAGCGACTGGCAGGCGATAGTCCCAGACAATGACCTTCAATCGCGCACCATGGGACATTGGATCAAACAGCACTTCGGCAACGGTGGACAGGCTGTAGCCACCCGGTCCGGTGGTGATGTCCAGTAGGAAGCTCAGGCACAGAAGGCCAAAGACGGCGGCGATGACGCCGTAACGGCGGGATACACGCGCCACATAGGCGTGGCGCAGTGCCACGGGATCAACATTGAGGGTCACGAGGGAGGTCTCCGGAGGAAAAAGGTGTTCGGCCCCGCAATTTGCGGAGCCGAGTGTTGGCGGGGGGGGATTAGCCGCCAACGTCCAGACTGCCCCAGAACACGCCCGAGTAGTCGATCGGAAGGAACTTATCGTGCAGCTCCTTCATGGAGGCCTCCGGATCTACGTCCTCAAACAGCTCCGGATGCATCCATTTCGCAAAGGCTTGCATCGCGACGAAGTGGTAGGGGCTGTTGTAAAACTGGTGGTAGACCGAGTGGAACCGGCCGTTTTTCACCGCCGATAGCTCGCCCCAGCCCTCGCGGGAGGCCAGCGCGGTCAAGCGTTCTTGCACCTGTGTTTGCTCAGCTTCGTACCCAAATAGCACGGCCGTGGCGGCGGGATTGGCCTCAGACCAGTTGGCTCCGGTACCGATGATGATTTCCGGATCATCCGCAAAGATTGCCTCAAGGCTGACGCTGGTTTTGAAGCCCGGGAATTTCAGAGAGCCCCAGTTGCGGCCACCGGCGAGGTCGACCAGGCGGCCGAGGTTGGCAGCACCAAAGGTGTTGCAGCATTTGTTGGGGTTATAGCCCGCAGCGTTTTCAATGAAAACAATGGGGCGGTCTTCCACCGGGATCTGTTCTACGCGGGAATAGATCTTTTTCATCTGCTGTTGATAGTAATCGCTGAAGGCGTCCGCATTGTCGCGCTTGTCAAAAATGCGCCCCATCAGCTGAATGCTGGGCACGGTGTTCTCTGTTGGGTTCTGTCGGAAATCAACAAAGACCGTGGCCACGCCAGCCTCTTCGAGTTTCTCAATGATGCCGCTTTCCTGTGCCTTGAGCAGGTTGCCGAGGTTCATAAACACAACTTCGGTGCCCAGAGTGATCACGGCCTCTAGGTTCCACTCATCAGAGTAGGGGCTGCCAAAGCTCTTGAGGTCGGCAATTTCGGGGTATTTGGCGAGGTATTTGCGGTAGGCGTCCGGGTCATATTTGACCATGTCGTCTTTCCAGCCAACAACGCGCTCAAACGGGTTTTCCTGGTCCACAACCGCAATGGAATAGATCATGCGGCCTTCGCCGATGACAATTTTGGATGGGTTTTTCTCAACTTCGACAACGCGGCCTGCGACGTCGGTGACGGTGATGGTCTCTGCGAGGGCGATCGTGGCGGACGTTAGGGTAAACGTCATAGCTGCGGCAGCGGAGCAAAGACCCCGTGTCAGTGTACTGACTTTCATGGGTCTCTCCTTGGATGTGTCGCGATCAGAGTCGCGATCTGCGCGTAAATGACATTAGCGCACTAAAAGAGTCAAGTATTGGTTGTGGCTTTTACCATCAGGCACAAACGAATGAATTTGCCCGGAAATTTGCTTAGTAAGAGGGCTGTGGGGCTCGATAATCTGGACGTACCAGCACAAAACATGTGTTGTTCGAAATTGCTTTGCGTCTCGATTGCCAAATTCCGTGATGAAGAGGCGCGCAGTCCTGAGGCAGTTTTTTGGGGGGGAGCGATGTCCAATGATGGTGGCGCGACATGGGAAACAAATTGGACTATGGATTTTGAGCGCGCCGGCTGACCAATTATCTGTAATGCGGAGACAAAGAAGCTAAAATCAAAAAGCTCCCGAAGACATCTTCGGGAGCTTGAAATTGTCATTTGGGCCGATTGTGGACAGCCCGTGGTCCGTCGCGCAGCTTACTCTGCCGCCAGGCCAACCTTCATGTCTTTCACTTCATAGATCTCTTCGCCGTCGGCAAAGACTTTGCCGTTGGCCACGCCGAGCTTGAGCTTGCGGTCGATGATGCGGGTGAAATCCACGTGGTAGGTCAGCATTTTGCGGTCCGGTTTGACCATGCCTTTGAGCTTCACTTCGCCCACGCCCATGGCCATGCCTTTGCCCGGCATGCCGCGCCAGCCAAGGTTGAAGCCGGTCAGCTGCCATAGGCCGTCAAGGCCAAGACAGCCGGGCATGATTGGGTTGCCGGGGAAGTGGCATTCGAAGAACCACAAGTCCGGGGTGATGTCGAACTCAGCGACAACGTGGCCTTTGCCAAATTCGCCACGGTCTGCGGAGATGTCGGTGATGCGGTCCATCATCAACATGGGGGGCAGCGGCAGTTGCGCATTACCCGGACCAAACAATTCGCCACGGGCGCATTTCAGCAGGTCGTCTTTGTCAAAGCTCGTGGGATAGTCGGCCATTCTGGGAGGTCCCTTGTCATTTTGGTGTTGCTTTTGCCTGCTTTATCATCTGCCAGCGTGGTCCTGCAAGGCAACAGTCGCGGCGGGGTGGTGGGCTGCAAATATGTTTGCGACTCATTTTCATTTGAAATTGTGGTGCGGATTGCGCTAAATATGCAGCTGACGCACAGGATAAGATTTATGACCACTGAGGCACTTCGCAACGGCACCCAATGGCTCGCTTCCGCTGGACTGCGCCCAACCCGGCAACGCGTGGCGTTGGCGGCGCTTTTGGTGGGCGATGGCCAGGACCGCCATGTGACGGCAGAAAGCCTGTTTGCCTCAGTGCGTGAGCATGGGGACCGCGTGTCTTTGGCTACGGTTTACAACACGTTGCGGGCGTTTTGTGACGCGGGGTTGATGCAGGAAATCACCGTGGATGGCTCCAAGAGCTATTTTGACACCAACACCGGAGACCACCCGCATTTCTTCTGGGAAGACGACCGTGTGCTGACCGATGCGCCTGCGGAAGAGCTGGAGATCTCCAAGCTGCCCGGCGCGCCTGAGGGCGCGGAGATTTCGAAGATCGACGTGGTGATCCGCTTACGCCGGACCTGAGCGCGACGCTGGGTCAAACCTTTCTGAGAGCAATTGTCCTTGATTTGGGCCTGTGACAGCATGGGCCCTAAGCAGGGAGGATATGGCATGAAAGCAGTGACGTGGCGGGGCTTTGGGCCTGCGCGAGCCGTGTTGAAGGTTGAGGATCTGGCAACACCAACAGCGGGGGCCGGTGAGGTGTTGGTGCGGGTGGCCTATTCCGGCGTGAACCCGTCGGATTGCAAGGCGCGCAGCGGATCGCGCCCGGGGGTGACCAAACCGCCGTTTGAGGTGATTGTACCGCATAGTGATGGGGCTGGCGTGATTGAGGTGGTGGGTGACGGCGTTGATGCAGCGCGTGTTGGTCAGCGCGTTTGGCTCTGGAACGGGCAATGGCAGCGGCCGTTTGGCACCTGTGCTGAGTATGTCGCTGTGCCGGCAGAACAGGCGGTGGCCTTGCCTGATGGCGTGTTGCTGGAAGACGGTGCCGTGATGGGCATACCGGGGCTGACGGCGGCGCAGACGGTGTTTGGGGGCGGCGATGTGTCCGGGCAGACCGTATTGGTGTCTGGCGGCGGAGGCTCGGTTGGCTATCTCGCGGTACAGCTCGCGGCTTGGGGCGGGGCGACTGTGATTGCCACTTGTGGCGCGCGGGATGTGGAGCGGGTAAAAGCTGCCGGTGCATCACATGTGTTTGACTATGCCAGCCCGACATTGGCAGCGGATACCCTCGCCGCGAGTGGCGGTGGTGTGGATCGGGTTGTGGAAGTCGAACTTGGGCCGAACTTGGTGCTGTTGACCGAGGTGTTGAAGCCGTTGGGCACCATTGCGGCTTATGGATCTGCCAAGGACATGGCGCCGGAAATGCCGTTTGGGCCGATGCTGTTCAAGGCGCTGAAGCTGGATATCTCGCTGATTTACATCCTGCCGCTGGCAGCACGGGAGGCGGCGATTGCGCGGTTGCATGCAGCCTTTGCGGACGGGGCTTTGAAGCTGGACGCGCCCAATGTGTTCGACCTTGAAGAGGCGGCCGCAGCGCATGAGTTGGTGGAGGCCGGTGGGCGCACCGGGGCTGTGTTGGTGAAGTGCTGACTCGTTAAGTTAGCCCTTCGAGACCAAACCATTGGGGTAGCACCGACATGAACCGCCGCCAGAGACCTGCGTCCGGGTCTTTGGTGACCACCGTGGGCGCAACTTCTTTGGGCTGATGCGTCCACTGCAAACCTGTGTCCTCGGCGCTGACCTTGTAGGCGAAGTCCGCGAGGTTTTGTTCCAAATTGTTCAGGATGGTTCTTGCGTAAGCGGGGCTTTGCACGAGGAGGCCAATCTCGGCGTTGGTCTTGATCGAGCGTGGGTCGAGGTTGAGGGAGCCAACCAGCACGGAGGTGTCGTCGATCACGGCGAGCTTGGTGTGCAGCGTGATGTGCGGCGGGTTTTTTATGTCGGTCAAGTTGAGCGCCTCGATGGCGTCGTGGCGCAGCTCATACAGTTCCACTCCGGCGGCCAAAAGATCAGCGCGGTGGCGGGCGTAGCCGCCATGCACATAGGCGTGGTTGGTGGAGGCCAGCGAATTGGTCACGATCCGCAGTTTGACGCCCGAGCGGGCCAGATTGGCGTAGAAACGCGCGCCGTAGTCTTCGGGCACAAAATAGGGGCTGATTAGGGTGACGTGAAATCTGGCCTCGCCGATGGCGGCAAAGAAAGCTTCGCCGAGGATGTGCGGGCCTTTGCCATCGGGATTGCGCAGCTTTTGTGGAGTGTCGGCGATGATGCGCGAGGTGCCGCGGAATGGGGCAACCCTGCGGTTGGCAATGTCTTGCAAATAAGGCGCGTTGATCGCTTTGGTGTAAGCGGCAACTTCTGGGCTGTAGGGGTCATAGGCCCAATCCGACAGGGTGATCCGCGGCGGCTGCGGCGCGGATTTGGCGCGCAGGTTTGCAACGGGGATGGCGTAGGTGTCGTTCCAGTAGGTGTCAAAGATCGGGTTGATCTCGGCTGCTTCCGGCCCAAAGACCGCGAGGTCGTAGTCGGCAAAAACTTCGGTGGGTTTGAGTTCGTAGTACTCATCCGCAAAATTGCGCCCGCCGATGATGGCCATGTCGTTGTCGACCACAAAGGTCTTGATGTGCATGCGCCGGTTCACACGTTTGAAATCCCAGAGAAACCCCATGGCTTTGGGGGCGTTGCGTGAGCTGGGATTGTATATGCGGATCTCGATATTGGGGTGGGTGTCCAGCACTGCGAGGTCGGTGTCATCGGCGGTGGTAAAGACGTCATCCACCAAGAGCCGCACCCGCACGCCGCGGTTGGCGGCGTCAAACAGGCGGTGGGTGAGAATGCCACTGGCGGTGTCCGGTTTGATCAGGAAGGTGGCAATGTCGATGCTGTGCTTCGCGCTTTCAATCATGCGCAAGCGCGCGCCTAGTGCGTCGGTGCCGTTGGTGAGCTCGAAATAGGCGGATTGCGCGCCGGTTTGGGCGGTGACGGCGCGGCTAACCGCGTCTGAAGATGTATCGGCGGTGAGGGCGTATGATGGCGTGCGCGGGGCGTCAAACGGGACTTTGGCGCAGGCGGCGAGGGCGGTCGAGACCGCAAGGAGTGCTGCAAGTCGTCTGGTTTGTTTACTTAGAACCACTGGCCGGGTTCCATCAGGCCGAGGTCCAGAAGCTGACGCGAGTGCCAGTCAAAGCGCACAGAGTTGTGCCACGTGAATTCGTTGATGTCGAAAGTGGACCCGGGGTTGGCCTTGAGCGCCTTGGCTGTACGGAAGGAGCAAACCGCCGCTGTCAGGTTGTTGTGCCAAGGGCAAGCGTAGGTGTTGTATTCTTCGTCCGTGAAAGTGAAATCATCACGCAGTTGCAGGTCGGGTTTGGCACGGAAAATCGAGATGCGGTCAATCTTGCGTTTGTTGGCTGGAATGTGTTCTTCAAACCGCCAGCGGAGACCACCAAAAAAATCCAGTTGCCGTTCTTTTGGGTGGTCGTGATTGTCAGCGTCGCGGCGAGCCAATGCATAATACCCAGAGCGGTCCAACTGAGCATCCTCCAGCGACACGGCGTTGGGGGTGACGCTAAGGTCCGGCGAATAGAGGTCAATCACATAGGTCAGCATCGCGTCACGTTGCTCTTCGGTGTGGAAAGCCAGCATTTCGCCAATGCCGCGGGTCTCGCAAAACGGGAAGAATAGATACTCGGCGTTGAAGCAGTAGTAGAGCCAAAGTGATGGGGCTGCTTCGATGAATTTGTTGATCGCGTCTACCATGGGCTGGCCGCGCGGGGCGTCCATCGTGATGCGCGGGCATTGTTCCGCCAGTTCGGCAGACAGAGGGAAGGCGGCAGGCATAAAAACGATGACTTTTTTGAAGCCAAGATCGAGGTGATGATAGAGCGTGCTTTCGATCTCTACATCGTCTTCCACAAAGATCAGTGCGACCGGGCCCTTGACCAGATTGGCCTGACCTTCGCGCAGAAACTGCTCCACCGAGTCGTATGTCATGCGCGGCCCATTTCTCGTGTTTTTGTCCTTGTTGCGCTCAAAATCCGCTAAAAGCGAGCGCATTGCAAGCGCCCCTCGTTTTCTGTAGGGAGACGGCTTGAAACCGCTGCAGGATAAGTCTCATGTCTGACAACACCACCGCTGAGAAAAAGAAGCTCTTCATCAAGACCTACGGGTGTCAGATGAACGTCTATGACAGTGAGCGTATGGCGGAGGCCATGGGTGGGGCGGGGTATGAGACCACCGATAAACCCGATGATGCGGATATGATCCTGCTCAACACCTGCCACATTCGTGAAAAGGCGGCGGAAAAGGTCTATTCGGAATTGGGCCGGTTCAAGGGGCTGAAGGCCGATAAACCGGACCTCAAAATTGGCGTGGCAGGCTGTGTCGCGCAGGCCGAGGGCAAAGAGATCATGCGCCGTCAGCCAATGGTCGACTTGGTGGTTGGACCGCAGGCGTACCACCGCTTGCCGGAGATGGAAGCCAAGACACAGGAAGGCGTGAAAGCGCTGGACACGGATTTCCCGGAAGAAGACAAGTTTGAGAAACTCAAAGGCCGCTCCAAGGCAAAACGACAGCCCGCGGCGTTTCTGACGGTTCAGGAGGGCTGTGACAAGTTCTGCGCGTTCTGTGTGGTGCCGTACACTCGAGGCGCCGAGGTCAGCCGCCCGGTGGACCGTGTGCTGACGGAAGCGCGGGATCTGGTTGAGCGCGGTGTGCGGGAAATCACCTTGCTGGGGCAGAACGTGAATGCCTACCACGGCGCGCACAGTGGCGGCGACATGACTCTGGCCGGGTTGATCTGGGAGCTCGATAAAATCGACGGGCTGGAGCGTATTCGCTTCACCACCAGCCACCCCAACGACATGATGGACGACCTGATCGAGGCACATGGCACTTGCTCGAAGCTGATGCCGTATCTGCACCTGCCGGTGCAGTCGGGCTCCAACAAGATCCTGAAACGTATGAACCGCAGTCATGATCGGGAAAGCTATATCAAGCTGATCGAACGTATCCGTGCGGCGCGGCCGGATCTGATGTTGTCTGGTGACTTCATTGTCGGCTTCCCAGAAGAGACCGAAGCGGATTTTCAGGACACCATGGACCTGATCCGCGAGGTCAAATACGGGCAAGCCTATAGTTTCAAATATTCGACGCGCCCAGGTACACCTGCCGCGGAGCGTCCGCTGGTTGATGCGGACGAGGCCAACGACCGTTTGCAGCGATTGCAAGCCTTGCTTGGGCAGCAGCAGAAAGAGATTCAGGACAGCATGGTCGGCAAAGAAGTCAATGTGCTGTATGAGAAGACCGGGCGCCTGGAGGGGCAGATGGTTGGCAAGTCCGATTACCTGCACGCGGTCTATGTGACTGATCCGGCGGGGCAAATCGGTGACATCAAACGCGTGAGAATCGTGGAAAGCGCGGCCAACTCTCTTGGGGGTGTCCTGATCTGAGATTGACGCTACGTCGGAAACAATCTTGGTTAATTTGAGAATATTGATGCGCGCGTTCTGCTTTGAGTAGGGCGCGCGTGACACATTCTGGACATATTTTAGGTCTCGCCTTGCGTGAATTAAGGATTTCTTCTTCACATGAGAGGCAACTCGGTGCATCTTGAACGGATTGAGAAAGCTTTGATTTCGAACACTGTTTCAAGAAAATAGCTTTCGGGGGATAGGAGAGGTACTCGCTGTGGCGATCAAAATCAAAAATACGGCGCGGGCGGCGCTTGGAGGTGCGGCGGCTGCCTGTGTTGCGCTTCTGGCCATTGCTCAGCCCGCTGCGGCCCAAAACCAACGCACTGTTCTGGGCCAACCATACGTTCCAACGGTTTGGGTTGATCCGGACGGCTGTGAGCACTGGGTGATGGACGATGGTGTCGAAGGGTATATGACCCCGCACGTGAACCGTCAGGGTATTCCTGTGTGTCGTCGTGGCAACGTCTGCGGTGTGATGAACTCTGACCAATTTTTTGCCACCGACAAATACGCGATCAATACGGCCAACCGTCAGCGCTTGGCTGAGTTCTTTAATAGTTCTACTGCGTCGGCCTTCATCATTGCCGGTCACACCGACAGCCGCGCAAGCGACGATTACAACATGCGCCTGAGCTACAACCGCGCCAATGCCGTGGCCAAAGTGGCCCGCAGCACCGGCGCCCGCGTCGCCGATGTGCGTGGCTATGGCGAGCGTATGCCGCGCGCCACCAATCGTACGTCGGCTGGCATGGCGGAGAACCGCCGTGTCGAAATCATCTGTCTGCGCTAAGGGAGAGGCGATATGAAACTGACCAAAAGCGTTCTGCTTCTCGGCCTCGCAGTGAGCGTGTCGGCCTGTGTCGACAACAAGGTTGATAAGACCGTGGACAACTTCACCGACGATGGCCACCTCAGCAATCTGATTGCCGGTGTCTGGGTGGATCCAAACGGCTGTGACCACTGGATCATCGACGACGGCGTCGAAGGTTACCTGTCCCAGCGTCTGGACCCCTACGGTAAGCCCGTGTGCTCCGGCGCAGCCCCTCCCGGCGTGGCCACCGGCCCGTTCAAAGCTGGGCAGGGCATCGGCGACTGGATTTGATGCACAACGGCTAAACGTTTCAGAAGGTCGCCGGAGTTTTCGGCGACCTTTTTCTTTGCGCGAAACCTTTGCTGTGCGTCCGTCACGGAAAATTCACGCCCCCGCGCTTGCGACTCCCCGCGCAACTTGGCACCATGGGAATGTAACCTTCTTCACAGGAGATGTGATTGCCCACTGGCACCATGACCCCACCGCCTTCATCCGATACGCCGAAAAAGACCTCGGTGGAATTTCCGGACAACCGACTGCTGATCGAGCTTTGCGGCGAATATGATCGCAACCTCGCGGATATTGAGCAGAAACTGGGGGTGCAGATCCTACGACGGGGAAACCTGCTCGACATTCATGGCGAAGAGGCCGCCCAGACCGAGGCGGCTGAAGTTCTGACCGCGCTCTATACCCGTTTGGAAAGTGGCAAATCTGTTGAGGGCGGCGACATTGATCGCGAGATTCGTATGGGCGGCTCTGAAGAAGACACCGGCGTGCGGGACGGCGATCAGATTGAGATGTTCAAAGGCGGCGCGGTGGAAATCAAAACCCGCAAAAAGCTGGTCGAGCCGCGCACCGATGCCCAGAAAGCCTACGTGCTGTCGCTGTTTGACAATGAATTGGCCTTTGGCATTGGCCCGGCTGGTACGGGCAAGACCTATCTGGCGGTTGCCGTTGGCGTGAGCATGTTCATTTCCGGCCAGGTGGATCGGATTATTCTGTCGCGTCCTGCGGTCGAAGCCGGCGAGAAGCTTGGCTATCTGCCCGGTGACATGAAAGACAAGGTCGATCCCTACATGCAGCCCCTGTATGACGCGCTGAATGATTTCCTGCCGGCCAAACAGCTGGGCAAGCTGATCGAAGAAAAGAAAATCGAAATTGCGCCACTGGCCTTCATGCGGGGCAGGACTTTGGCCAATGCCTTTGTGGTGCTGGATGAGGCGCAGAACGCCACCACCATGCAGATGAAGATGTTCCTGACCCGTTTGGGTGAAGGCAGCCGTATGGTAATCACTGGCGACCGCAGCCAGATTGACCTGCCTCGTGGGGTGCCTTCAGGGCTGAAAGATGCGGAGCGTTTGCTGAGCAACATTCCAAACATCAGCTTCAATTACTTCACAGCGGATGATGTGGTGCGTCACCCGCTTGTGGCCGCCATCATCAAAGCCTATGACGCCGATGCCATGCGGGCGCTGAAAAATAAGGACACCAAATCCTGACCCTTCATTTGACTAAAAATATCCACGGGGGTGTGGGGGCCGTCAGCCCCCACGCGATGCAGGGACAATGCTGACCGACACCATTATAGAAGACGGCCGCTGGAGCGAGGTGGCGTTTGAAACGCTGGCCGAAACCGCGGCGCAGGCGGTTTTGGCGCATCTTGGCATGGCGGCTGAGGCGTTTGAGATTGCGGTACTGGCCTGTGATGACACGCGCATTGGGGTGCTAAATGCAGATTTTCGCGACAAAGCCAAAGCCACCAACGTCTTGAGCTGGCCCAGCGACGAACGCGGTGTTGCCACCGACGGGGATGTGCCGGACCTGCCAGAGCCGAGTTTTCCGGACATGCCTGAGGAGTTGGGAGATATTGCGATCTCCTATGACACCTGCGCGCGGGAAGCGCAGGCGGCGGGCAAACCCATGGCGGATCACGTGATGCATTTGATGGTGCATGGCACCCTGCATTTGCTGGGCTATGATCATGTGCGTGACAAAGATGCCACTTTGATGGAAGGTTTAGAGACCACCATACTTGGCAAACTGGGTCTGCCGGACCCATATGATCACAACCAGCGGCTATAAGACCGCGTTAAACCTTGGAAAGGGCCCATGGGCGACAGTGCAGACGGATCTTCTAACGCAGCGCCAAGCGCGCAGCCGGAAGGCCAGAATAGTAAACCAAAAGGTTGGATCAGCCGCCTGTTTGGTATGAGTGACACACAAGACGCCGTGGAAGAACGCCCGGCTCCCGTCAATACGCCGGTGCCGCAAGCACATGGTATGATGAACCTGCGCCGCATGCGGGTGGAAGACGTGGCCGTGCCCAAAGCCGATATTCAATCGGTGCCCACCACCATCACCAAAACCGAGCTTGTGCAGCTGTTTCGTGACAGTGGGCTGACCCGTGTGCCGGTGTATGAAAACACACTGGATACGCCAGTGGGGTTTGTACACCTGAAAGACTTTGCTTTGCGGCACGGGTTTAACGGCGACAACGCCAAGGATTTTGATATCACCAAAGTGTTGCGGCCGCTGTTGTTTGTGCCGCCAAGCATGTCGATTGGCGTTTTGCTGACAAAGATGCAAGCAGAGCGGCGCCATATGGCGCTGGTGATTGACGAATATGGCGGTGTGGACGGCTTGGTCACCATCGAAGACCTGATTGAGCAGGTCATTGGGGAAATCGAAGACGAACACGACGTGGAAGAGGCTGATCTCTTTGTGGAGGAAAAGCCGGGGTGTTACCTGGCATTGGCCAAAACACCTTTGGATGAGTTTGAAGCGGCCGTTGGCCGGTCGTTAAGCCACCACGAGGAGGTCGACCCTGAGGAGATCGACACCCTGGGCGGGCTGGTATTTATGCTCGCCGGGCATGTGCCGGCGCGCGGCGAGGTGGTCGAGAGCCCGGACGGCGTGGAGTTTGAGGTGGTGGACGCGGATCCACGCCGGATCAAACGCTTGCGGGTGTTCCTGCCAAGCCCGTCTGTGGTGGTACAGGATGGCTGACGGCGCTTTGCGCCGCCGGATGCGGGCTGTTCCCTGGAAGACGTTTTGCACCGGCGGTGTCGTCGGTGTGATCGCTGCGCTGGGGCATTCTCCATTTGACCTCTGGTTGCTCTCACTTTTGGGATTTGCAGCGGCCTTTGCGATGCTGCGGATCACCGCAAGCGGGTTTTCAGACGCGGTGTTTGGGCTGGGCTTTGGCACCGGTTATTTTGCGCTGTCGCTGAGTTGGATTGTGGAGCCGTTTCTGGTCGACCCATTGGTGCACGGCTGGATGGCACCGTTTGCGATCCTGTTCCTGTCCATGGGGTTGGCGCTGTTCTGGGCGGTGGCGTTCTGGGGGGCAAAGTGGGTCAGTAAAACGGGCTGGGCTGTGATCTTGACGCTGACGCTGGCGGAGCTTGTGCGGGCTTATGTGTTCACCGGCTTTCCCTGGGCAATGCCGTCTTATGTGTTGGTCGACAAGCTGGTGGCGCAGAGCGCAGGGTTCATGGGGCCTCACGGGTTGAACCTGGTGTTTTTCCTTGTGGCCTGGGGTTTGGCGCGCGCGCTGGTGTATGACAGGCGTTTTGCCATCAAAATTGGTCTGGCAGTGCTGGGCGTTGTGGCCTTGGCAGTGCCTTTGGGGGAGGCGGACCAACAGGTGCCGAGCGCGCGTCCCGTGGTGCGCTTAGTTCAGCCAAATGCGCCGCAGCATCAGAAATGGGATCCGCAATACGCTGGTGTCTTTTTTGAACGTCTGGTGCAGTTCACCCGCGCGGGCGAAGAGCGGCCGGATCTGATTGTCTGGCCGGAGACCGCGGTGCCGGTGTGGCTGCACAATGCTGCAAGGACTTTGGGGATTATTTCTGACGCTGCAGGGGATGTGCCGGTGGTGTTGGGGATCAACCGAGCGGAAGGCACGCGGATTTTCAATGCGGTGGTGTTGATGGATGCCGCGGGCCGCGTGACGCAGACCTATGACAAACACCATCTGGTGCCGTTTGGGGAATACATCCCGCTGGGCAACCTGTTGAGCAAGATTGGCATCCAAGGATTGGCCAGCCGCGATGGGGATGGGTTCTCGCCCGGTGTTGGTGCGGATGTGCTGGACTTGGGCGCTCTGGGCAAAGCCTTGGTGTTGATCTGTTATGAGGCGGTGTTTCCGCAAGATGTACGCGCCGCGCCAGAACGTCCGGATTTCATATTGCACCTGACCAATGATGCTTGGTTTGGCAATTTTTCTGGTCCGTATCAGCACTTGGACCAAGCGCGGATGCGGGCCATTGAAAGTGGCCTGCCGGTGTTGCGGGCGGCCAATACAGGCGTGAGCGCGGTGATTGATGCCAAAGGCCGTGTGCTGGACGCCTTGCCGCTGAATACGGCCGGGTATCTGGATGTGGCGTTGCCAGTAGCGCAGCCCAAGACGTTGTATGCAAAGGTCGGGGATCTGCCGATCGCCATTGTGGTTGTGCTGCTCTTATTAACCGGGCTTTTACTGCGTCGACGCGAAACGCATTGACCCTTCGGTGACGGAGGCGTAAGGCAGACTGGAAATTATCGCCACAACGGCTTCCTGACGTGGCGATCGACTTATATTGGAGCACTTCATGACACGACAGAACTACACGTTTACTTCCGAAAGCGTTTCGGAAGGGCACCCTGATAAGGTGTGTGACCGCATTTCCGACGCGGTTTTGGACGCCTTTTTGGCAGAGGAGCCTGAAGCCCGGGTGGCGGCGGAAACCTTTGCCACGACAAACCGGGTGGTGATTGGTGGCGAGGTTGGTCTGTCGGATCAAGACAAGCTGCATGACTACATGGAGCGCATCGACGAGATAGCGCGCGCCTGTATCAAAGACATCGGCTACGAGCAGGAAAAATTCCACCACGAGACCGTGGAGATCACCAACCTGTTGCACGAGCAGTCCGCGCATATTGCGCAGGGCGTGGATGCAGCGGCTGACAAAGACGAAGGCGCCGGTGATCAGGGCATCATGTTTGGCTATGCCACCACCGAAACCGAGGCGTTGATGCCTGCGCCGATCCAGTACAGCCATGCGATCCTGCGGCGACTGGCAGAGGTGCGCAAATCCGGTCAGGAGCCGACGCTGGGCCCGGATGCCAAATCTCAGCTGTCTGTGGTCTATGACGGCGGGAAGCCCGTGGGCGTGAGCTCCATCGTGTTGTCGACCCAGCACATGGATGAAAACATGACCAGCGCAGATGTGCGCGCGGTTATCGAACCCTACATTCGCGAAACCCTGCCAGAGGGCTGGATCACCGATGCCACCGCGTGGCACGTGAACCCAACTGGCAAGTTTGTGATTGGTGGGCCGGATGGCGACGCGGGTTTGACCGGGCGTAAGATCATCGTGGACACCTATGGCGGCGCAGCCCCACATGGCGGCGGCGCGTTCTCTGGCAAAGACCCAACGAAAGTGGACCGCTCTGCAGCTTACGCAGCGCGCTACTTGGCGAAAAACGTCGTGGCGGCGGGCATGTCTGAGCGCTGCACCATTCAGCTGTCTTATGCGATTGGCGTGTCGGAGCCTCTGTCGATCTATGCCGACACACATGGCACCGGCGACGTGGCGCCTGCGGACATCGAGAAGGCGATCCGCAAGGTGATGTGCCTGACGCCACGGGGCATTCGCGAGAAGTTGCAACTGAACAAGCCGATCTATGAGCGCACGGCGGCTTATGGCCACTTTGGTCGCAAGCCAAGCGCCGATGGTGGCTTCAGCTGGGAGCGCACAGATCTGGTTGAGGATTTGAAAAAAGCCATCTGATCCTCAGCACAGTGCATGATAGAAAAGCTCGCCGGTTTTCTTGGCGGGCTTTTTCTATGTCTGGAGACTGAGCTCGAGCAAGCTGCCCCAACGGAAGTCTTTGGCATCGCAAGTCACCTGTGCCACGTTTGGGCCGGGAAATGGGAGGAATGCGCGATGTTGATCGATGTGGCTTTGCCGCTGTCGTTGGCGATTATAATGTTTTCATTGGGGTTTGGGCTAACCTTTGCCGATTTTGGCAGGGTGCTGACCATGCCGCGCGCGGTGATTGTGGGCGTAATGATGCAGGTGGTCGCGGTGCCTGCAGTCGCGTTTCTGTTGGTGTCGTTCACAAGCTTGCCGCCTGCGATGGCTTTTGGCGTGATGTTGTTGTCGTTTTGCCCAGGCGGTGTGACGTCCAACATCCTGACCAAATTGGCGGGGGGCACGGTGGCTTTGTCTATCACACTAACAGCGGTGGTGAGCCTGTTGTCGGTGCTGACCGTGCCCGCGCTGACCGGCTGGGCGGCGACCACGTTTCTGGGCGGCGATGCGCCGGTGATCAATGTGACCGCGATTGGCATCAGCATGTTTGTGATCACCGCCGTGCCGGTGGCGATTGGTGTATTGCTGCGGTTTGTGGCGCCGACGTTTGCGGACAATAACGAAGGCCGCGTGTCGGCCTTGGCGCTGATCTTGTTTGCGGTGATTGTCGCGGCGGCGCTGGCGACCAACTGGAGCATGTTCATGGAGAACATTGGCGGATTGGGGCCGGTGCTGATGGCGCTGAATGCGGTGTTGCTGATTGCCGGTGTTGTGGTGGCGCGTGTGCTGGGACTGTCGGGGCCGGATGGGCTCTGTATCTCTGTGGAGATGGGTGTGCAGAACGCGACCCTTGGCATCGCGGTAGCAGGGATTATTGCGCAAACCGGTGGTATTCCCGAGTTTGCGGTGCCGGCCGCAGTTTACGGGATCACGATGTATATTGTGACCATTCCGGGTATGTTCATTTTGCGCAAGATTTTTGGCTGAACTTGACCTTTGCTGCGGGTTTGGGCAAAGGCAGGCCCGCAGCATAAGGTAATTTGGCATGTCCGACGACAAACACCCCGGCAAAGATTCTGGCAGACACGCAAGCGGTGCGCCGTGGCGCAACTTCTATGGCCGCTTCAAAGGCAAAGGCCTACGGCCTAGCCAAGAGGCCTATCTGGACGAAGATCTCGCGGCACTGTCTCCCGGCAAGGTGGGCTGGGAAGAGAACCCAGAGCGCGAGAACCTTGACCTTGAGGCGCTGTTTGGTGGCAAGGATGTTTGGCTCGAAGTGGGCTTTGGCGGCGGCGAGCATATGGTGCATCAGGCGGTGCAGAATCCGGATGTGGGTATCATTGGCTGTGAACCTTACATCAATGGTGTTGCCATGCTGCTTGGCAAAATCCGTGAAGCCGGTGCGGAGAACATCAAGGTGCATCCCGGCGATGCGCGCGACATGTTTGACGTGCTGCCGGATCAAAGCCTGAGCCGGGCGTTTTTGCTGTACCCTGATCCGTGGCCCAAGAAGCGGCATCACCGTCGCCGGTTTGTGACGCCTGAACATCTGGAGCCATTGTCACGCAAGCTGAAGCCAGGAGCAATTTTCCGGGTGGCGACGGACATTGAGGATTATGTGCGTCAGACCTTGGAGGAAGTGCCACGTCAAGGGTTTGAGTGGTTGGCAGAGAAGCCGGAAGACTGGCGTGAGCCGTGGGGGGATTGGATTTCCACGCGCTATGAGCAAAAAGCCTTCCGCGAAGGGCGCACGCCGCATTATCTGACCTTCCGGAAGACTTGATAAAGGCGCGGGTTTGCACAATTCTGGTGGCATTTAGTTATATATTGAGTGCCCCATGTCAGATCGCCATATCATCAATTGTCACCTTCACTTGTTCACGCTGGACAATGTTCCGGAGGACTTTCCAAGCCCGATTGTGGGCAAACTGCGCAACAAGCCGAGACTGATCAGTTTTCTTGCAAAAGTGCTTAGGGGCGTTGCGCCGCAGATTGAGCGCCTTGCACGAATGGCGGATGTCGGGCGGCTTGAAACGCAGGAGAAGGTCCTGCAACGGGTGCTGCCGCATTACCCAGATGATACGCAGTTTGTCATCCTGCCGATGGATATTGCGCCGGGAGGCTATCGTGAAGCGCCGGTCGGGTTGCGAGAGCAGCATGATATTTTGGCGCAGCTTTGCAGAGCTGAAGAGTACGCCGACAGATTGATCCCCTTTGCCGCCGTGCATCCAGCGCGCCAAGGTGCGTTTGATGAGTTCCGCCGCTGTGTCGAGGAGCATGGATTTCGCGGGCTAAAGCTGTATCCAAAGTTGGGATACTACCCGTACCATCCTGTCTTAATGGATAAGGTATACCCCTATTGCGTTGACAACAATCTGCCGGTGATGACGCACTGTTCCCGCGGCGGTGTGTACGGAAAAAATGCCGCAGGGGTATGGGGGGAAGATTTAGGTGCGCCGCACCGGTACATCCCGGTGATGGCGCAGTTCCCGGCGCTGCGTATTTGCTTGGCACATTTTGGCGGCAGTGACGAATGGGAAGACTATGTGGCGGGGATTGACCCGTTGGACCCGGACGCACGGATTGTGAATTGGGTGACGATGATCCGCGACATGATTAAGTCGCCGAAGTACCCCAACCTGTTCACTGATATCAGCTATACGATGTTCGATTTTGAAGAGAACCTGCCGTATCTTGATATTTTCCTGAAAAATGATGCGCTGCGCTCTCGTGTTTTGTTTGGCTCCGATTACTACATGACCAAGCAGGAAGATTTGTCAGAACGGGCGGTGTCGATGCGGATGCGGCATGCGTTGGGAGATGATCTTTATTACCAGATAGCCCATGACAATGTGCGGCACTGGTTGACCGGTGAGGCGGTTTGAGGTGGCGCTTGCCGGCATGACGCAACAATCGCGTCAATCGCGCCATGGACCTTAGGCATTTGTTGCGCTAACAGCGTGGGCAAAAGCAATAAGGATGACGCGCTATGTCCGGCCACGGCACTCCAATTCCAATGACCTCTTCCCCCTGCGGCCCGCTGAAGGGCGAGGCGCATGTGCCTGGTGACAAGTCGATCAGCCACCGCAGCCTGATCCTTGGCGCAATGGCCGTGGGCGAGACCAAAATCTCCGGCCTGCTGGAAGGCGAAGACGTGCTCGACACCGGCAAGGCCATGGCGGCGTTTGGCGCGGAGGTGATCAACCACGGCGAAGGTAACTGGTCGGTGCATGGGGTCGGTGTCGGCGGTTTTGCCGAGCCGGACAATATCATCGACTGCGGCAATTCTGGTACTGGCGTGCGGCTGATCATGGGCGCGATGGCGACCAGCGACATCACCGTGACCTTCACTGGCGACGCCAGCCTCAACGGCCGTCCAATGGCGCGGGTGACGGACCCGATTGCGTTGTTTGGGGCGACCTCGGTGGGGCGCTCTGGTGGGCGTTTGCCGATGACCATTGTTGGGGCCAAAGATGCGGTGCCCGTGCGCTACGAAGTGCCGATGCCGTCGGCGCAGGTGAAATCTGCGGTGCTTTTGGCGGGGCTGAATGCGCCGGGGCAAACTGTGGTGATCGAGAAAGAAGCCACACGGGACCACACCGAGCGTATGCTGGCAGGCTTTGGTGCCGAGATTTCGGTGGAAGAGACCGATGAAGGCCGCGTGATCACCTTGACCGGTCAGCCAGAGCTGAAACCGCAGACGATTGTTGTTCCGCGCGATCCAAGCTCGGCAGCTTTCCCGGTTTGTGCCGCAATCATCACGCCGGGCTCTGACGTGTTGGTGCCAAATATCGGTCTGAACCCAACGCGGGCAGGTCTGTTCTATGCGTTGCAGGCGATGAATGCGGATCTGACATTCGAAAATGAGCGCGAAGAGGGGGGCGAGCCGGTGGCGGACCTGCGGGCGCGGTTCTCGCCTGATCTTACGGGCGCCGAGATCGACCCGGCGCGGGCGGCCAGCATGATTGACGAATATCCGGTGCTGTCGGTGGTGGCCTCTTATGCCAAAGGCGACACCGTGATGCGCGGTGTAAAAGAGCTGCGCGTGAAGGAAAGTGACCGTATCGACGCCATGGCCAAAGGCCTGCGCGCCAATGGTGTGGAGGTCGATGAGGGTGACGACTGGTGGATCGTGAAAGGTCTGGGCCACGGCAACGTGCCTGGTGGCGCGACCTGTGAAAGCCATTTGGATCACCGCATTGCCATGAGCTTCATGGTGATGGGCATGGCGACACAGCAGCCTGTGAGCGTGGATGACGGCGGCCCAATCGCCACGTCTTTCCCGATCTTTGAGCCGCTGATGGACGGTTTGGGCGCGAAGATCACCCGGACATAAGTTGCCCGACGCGGCCTCTGGCGCACGTTTTTGTTGATTTTGGCGAAGCCTCGGTCATGATCGGGGCTTAGTCATTTGTGGGCCTTTTGCATGAGCTATATTCAGCGGGTTTTTTGGGTCAGTTTTACTGCCGCCACTGCCATCTATCTGGTGATGGTGTTTTGGACCATGCCAACCATCAGTGCTGCCGCCGGAGGGTTGGCGCCGTTTGACATGCGGCCCTTTGGCTATACGCCACAGGAGGCGCGCGGTTTTTTGTCGGCGCTGACAGTTGAGGGGCGGGACTTCTACATCACTGTGCAACAGCGGCTTGATCTGGTTTATCCGGCACTGCTGGGGATAATGTTGATTGTTGGCTTTCAGAGCCTGTTCCAGCGGCCCTGGAGCATGGTGTTTTCTTTTGTGGCGCTGATCATGGTGTCGGCGGATTATCTAGAAAACTATATGGTGGCGACAATGCTGCACATCGGTCCGGACGCGGTGGAAGACAACCTCGTGGCTTTTGCCAGCTTTTGGACGCGCTGCAAATCGGCGGCAGCCACGGTGGCCTTTGTTGGACTTATGGCGGGCGCGGTGATGCAGATGCGCCGCCGGTGGGCGTAATCCGGCCCACAAGGCGGGCGGCGTCTTGCGTTGATGATCTTGCCTCGGTAGAGCCTCGGGGACGTTAGATAGAGCAGGGCAAGACATGCGGTTTACCATTGCAATTGATGGGCCAGCGGCGGCGGGCAAGGGCACAATCTCCAAAGCCGTGGCGGCGCATTATGGCTTTGCTCATTTGGACACTGGTTTGTTGTATCGCGCGGTGGGTGCCCGCACACTGGATGGAACGGATCCAATTGAAGCCGCCAAAGCCCTGACCGCCGAAGATCTTGATGCAGACAACCTGCGCACGCCAGAGGTGGCACAAGCGGCCAGTAAGGTCGCCGTGATTGGCGAGGTGCGGGCTGCCTTGGTGGATTTTCAACGCGCGTTTGCGCGCCGTGCTGGTGGGGCCGTGCTGGATGGGCGCGACATTGGCACCGTGATTTGCCCCAATGCCGAAGCCAAGCTGTTTGTCACCGCCAGTGCCGAAGTGCGGGCAGAGCGCCGCTATCTAGAGCTTGTTGGCAAAGGCACCGAGATTGATCGCGAAACCGTGCTGGCGGATGTGAAAGAGCGCGACGCGCGGGATATGGAGCGGGCTGAAGCACCGCTGAGGCCCGCGGAGGACGCGGTATTGATCGACACCTCCAACTTGGCCATTGAGGCAGCCATCGCGGCGGCTGTGGAAGCGATTGACAAGCTGCGTCCGGCAGAGTGAACCGTACCTGATCAGGCGGACCTTTTCTCGTCTGCCTGCAGATCATAGTCGGCGCGGGCTTCGTCGATGTTGGGCAGGTTGTCCAAGGCCCAGGTGCCAAGGGTTTTCACCGGCTCATAGAAAGAATAACCCAGCTCAGTCAGGGCGTATTCCACTTTGGGCGGGATCGTCGGGTGGTAGGTGCGGTTGACCAATCCGTCACGTTCCAACTCTCGCAGTTTCAAAGATAACATGCGCTGGGAAATGCCCAGATGGCGTTTGAGTTCGTTGAAGCGCAGCACTTTGTATTGCGCCAGTGAAAGCACGATCAGCACCGACCAGCGGTCTCCGACGCGGCCCAGAACCTCGTTGATACGGGAGCATTGCGGGCAGCCTTGGTGCGCAGACTTTTCAGGCATGGCGGTTCCTCTTGTGTAACCGGGTCTCAAACATGTGCCTTCTTGTGGCGATTTCTGGTGCCACTTATATCGCGGGTATCGAAAGTATACCACCCTCGGTTCCGGTGAGTTGCCGGCCCGCAAGAAGGATCATGTGAGAATGACAAGCCTGAAAGACCTGATGAATTGGCGCTATGCCACCAAGAAAATGGACCCAGCAAAAGCGGTTCCTGAAGAAAAGGTGGAGGCGATCCTGGAAGCGATCCGTATGGCGCCGACCTCCAGTGGTACGCAGCCGTTTGAGGTGTTTGTGGTGACCAACGACGAGATGCGTGAGAAGATCCGCAAGGTGGGCTGGGATCAGAGTCAGATCACCGAAGGCAGCCACCTTTTGGTGTTTGCGGCTTGGGATAACTATTCGGCGGAGCGCATTGATGCGGTGCGTGCACATATGGAAGAGTTGCGCGGCGAAAATGAGATGCTGTCGCAGTATTATGAGAACCTCAAAAACGTGTATCTGCCGCGTGACGAGACCGTGAACCACGACCACGCGGCGCGTCAGGCCTATATCGCGCTGGGCTTTGCCATGCTGGCAGCGGCGGAACTGGGCGTGGACACCTGCCCGATGGAAGGGTTTGATCCGGACGCCGTGGATGAGATCATGGGGCTGAAAGAGTTGGGCCTGAAATCCGTGACGCTGTTGCCGCTGGGCTACCGTCAGGAAGGCGCGGACTGGCTGCTGCCCATGGCGAAGGTGCGCAAGTCGCGTGAGACACTGGTGAACGAGGTTAGCTAAAGCCGTTTGGAAAAGATCACTTCTAGAAGGCGCTCCGGACTGGGGCGCCTTTTTGTGTCTTCGTGGGGTTGAAATTCGCGGCGGTAGAAATGTAATAACATAACTAAATGAATCTGTCGGATATGAGCGGTGCCATGGGACGGAATATCAAAAGCAATCTGCGTGGGCGGCGCAGGCAGGGCAATGTCATGCAAGCCTATGACGCGCTGCCACCAGAACTGCGCCAATGGTTGCATACCGCAGCCTTGCCTTGGAGCCCGGCCTCTGCGCGCGGGATATGGCGCAAAGCGGGCGGCGCAAAGAACCCAAAAGCGGCACTTGAGCGGTTGAATGCTGTGGAGGCTGCGACATTGCGCCGAGACCAGCAAATGCAGGGAATCGGCTTGCCGAACTAGGGGTTTGGGGCTATATCGCCCCTGTCTATAAGGCGCAAATGCCATAAAACAACGGGACGAGCAGGGTCGGAAACGCCGGCCCTCTTTGTTTTTTGTGTGTTTTTCCAGTTGTTTGGCGCGTCAAAGACCAACTTGTTCTGCCAGAAGGCGGACACCAACCAAGACCGGCGGAGACAACCGCGCGGCCAGTAAAAATGTTTGAAAAGGAAATGACGCCACATGGCTGATACAACCATGGAGGAATTCGAAGCCCTCCTTAACGAAAGCTTCGAAATGGACACACCGAACGAGGGTTCGGTTGTCAAAGGCAAAGTCATCGCAATTGAAGCGGGCCAAGCCATCATCGACGTAGGCTACAAAATGGAAGGCCGCGTTGATCTTAAAGAATTCGCAAATCCAGGTGAAGCTGCTGAAATCGCTGTTGGCGACGAAGTAGAAGTCTTCCTGCGCTCGGCTGAAAACGCCCGCGGCGAAGCGGTTATCTCCCGTGAGATGGCGCGCCGTGAAGAAGCATGGGATCGCCTCGAGAAAGCCTACGCAGACGAAGAGCGCGTTGAAGGCGCAATCTTTGGTCGCGTTAAAGGCGGCTTTACAGTTGACCTCGGCGGCGCCGTGGCCTTCTTGCCTGGCTCCCAAGTTGACGTACGTCCAGTACGTGACGCCGGCCCACTGATGGGTCTGAAGCAGCCGTTCCAGGTTCTGAAAATGGACCGTCGTCGTGGCAACATCGTTGTGTCCCGTCGTGCGATCCTCGAAGAGTCCCGTGCCGAACAGCGCGCAGAAGTCATCGGCAACCTGTCCGAAGGCCAAGCGGTCGACGGTGTGGTCAAAAACATCACCGAATACGGTGCATTTGTTGACCTCGGCGGCGTTGACGGCCTGCTGCACGTCACCGACATGGCATGGCGTCGTGTGAACCACCCATCTGAGATCCTGACAATTGGCGAAACCGTCAAAGTTCAGGTTATCAAGATCAACAAAGAAACCCACCGCATCAGCCTGGGCATGAAGCAGCTGCAGGACGATCCATGGGATCTGGTTGCTGCCAAGTACCCACTGTCTTCCGTGCACAAAGGCCGCGTGACCAACATCACCGATTACGGTGCCTTTGTTGAGCTGGAGCCGGGTGTTGAAGGTCTGGTTCACGTGTCCGAAATGTCTTGGACCAAAAAGAACGTACACCCTGGCAAAATCGTTTCCACCTCTCAGGAAGTGGACGTCATGGTGCTGGAAATCGACGGCGCCAAGCGTCGCGTTTCCCTGGGTCTCAAGCAGACTCAGCGCAACCCATGGGAAGTGTTTGCAGAAACCCACCCAGAGGGCACTGAGGTCGAAGGCGAAGTCAAGAACATCACCGAATTTGGTCTGTTCATCGGCCTGCCTGGCGAGATCGACGGCATGGTTCACCTTTCCGACCTGTCCTGGGACGAGCGCGGCGAAGAAGCCATCCAGAGCTACCACAAGAACGACGTTGTTCAGGCCGTTGTGTCCGAAGTTGACGTTGAAAAAGAGCGTATCTCTCTCTCGATCAAAGCCCTCGGCGGCGACAAATTTGCAGATGCAGTTGGCGGCGTGAAGCGCGGCTCGATTGTGACCTGTGAAGTGACTGCCATCGAAGACGGCGGCATCGAAGTGGCATACGAAGGCATGAAGTCCTTCATCCGCCGCTCCGACCTGTCCCGTGATCGTGCTGAGCAGCGCCCTGAGCGTTTCTCCGTTGGCGACAAGCTCGACGTACGTGTGACCAACATCGACAGCAAGACCCGTCGCCTGGGTCTGTCGATCAAAGCGCGTGAGATTGCTGAAGAGAAAGAAGCCGTGGAACAGTATGGTTCTTCGGACTCCGGCGCATCCCTGGGCGATATCCTGGGCGCAGCTCTGAAGACTGGCGACGAGTAAGATCAACCGATCTTTCGTTTCAAAATTTGGGAACCCCCGTCAGAGATGGCGGGGGTTTTCATTTGCGCGCCTGTGTTGCGCCAAAGGATTGCCGCAAACCTGCGCGATGTTGCCCGCGAAAAACAACATTGGTGAGGTCAGTCGTGATACGTGTGGTGGTTCTTTTTCTGGCGGTTGTGGTGTGTGCGGGCGCGGGCTTGTTTGTCTGGACGGCGCAGAGCGCCAAATCCCGCAACGCCGAAGCGATAATGCCGGTGGCAGAGCATACGCCGATCGCTGCGCCTTTTGTCATGGAAAGCGCCACGCAATTTCATGTGCGGCACCTCAAAGACTTTCGCTACGAGCCGTCCGAGAAAATTCAGACCATTGTGCCGTCTGACAGCACATTGGACGGGATCACCCCGGTAAAGTGGCACTATGTGGGCCCTCAGGTTGCGCGCCCGGTGCCTTTGGTTGTGCTGTTTCACGGGCGCGACCGGACGGGCCTGTCGATGATCGAAATGTGGTATGAAACCGCCCGCAACAACGGTTTTGCGATCCTCGCGCCAACCGCGCCAAGTGGGAATTGGCCCTATGAGGAACCATCGCCGTATGTGTTGGAAAAGATGATAGATCAGTTGCATGAGAAGCATCAGATTGATCGCGAGAAGGTGTTCCTCTTTGGGCATTCTGCCGGGGCGGTCTATGCGCAAGCCCTTCTCAACAAGACAAAAGGCCCGTGGCGGGCGGCCGCTTTGCATGGCGGGTTTCTACCAGCCAGCCATCAGATCGTGCCGCAAGAGGCCAAACCTTACCGGGCTTATGTTGGGCAGCATGAGACTGGCTTTGAGCTCGCAGACATCCGTGCCACGGGCGAGGAAATGGCAAAGCGTGGTGTGGCAAACGATCTGATCGTCATCCCACAACACACACATTGGTTTTATGATATCGGCGACCAGATTGCCGCCGACAGCTGGGCTTGGTTCAAGAGCCTGCCTTAGGTCTCACTGTAAAGGCGTTCCGCCTGTTGCGTCAGGGCTTTCATGGCGGCGCGGTAGGGCGCTGGACCAAAGCTGATACGGGACACACCCGTAGCGGCCAGAGGCGCCATGTCTGCGGTGACATCCAGACACATGGCGTTGACTGGCAAGGTAACCGCCTCGCAAATGCTGTGGATCATCTCTGGATCAGCGAGGCCAGGGATGAAGAAGCCGCTGGCGCCGGCCTCAGCGTAGGCTTTGCCACGGGTGATGGCAGCCTCAACATGTTGGCCATGTTCGGCGGGATCTGATTGCAAGAATAGATCGGTGCGGGCGTTGATGTAGAGCGGCACATTGTGGGCGTCGGCCTCAGCACGGATCGCGGTGATACGCGCGCTTTGGGTGTCGATGTCATGAAGGCCTTGGCCTTGCACCACACGGTCCTCAAAGTTGATGCCAATGATGCCCGCCGCCAACACACCCGCGATGTTTTTGCGCAGCGCATCGGTCTCAACGGCATAGCCGCCTTCAAAATCAAGCGAGACCGGCACATCGCAGGTTGCGGTGATACGGGTGGCGATTTGCAGGAGGGTCTCCAGTGGCAGAGCTTCCCCATCGGCATAGCCTTGTGCCGCAGCAACGGACCAGCTGCCGGTGGCTAGGGCCGGCGCTCCGCCTTTGGCAATGGCCGCGCCGCTGCCGGCATCCCAGCAGTTGTAGAGAACAAGGGGATTGCCGGGTTGGTGCAGCGCGGCGAAGGCGCGGGCGCGATCAGCTTGGGTCATGGACATGTCCTTTTTGGTATTGGCGTTCGATTTCAATGAGTTTCTGTTTCCGCCAGAGCCCGCCGCCGTAGCCTGTGAGCGAACCGTCCGCGCCCAGCACGCGGTGACAGGGCACCAGCAGCGCAATTTGGTTGGCACCGTTGGCGCGGGCCACAGCGCGGGTGGCGGAGGGGCGGTCTAGAGTTTTGGCAATCTCTGAGTAGCTGCGGGTCTCTCCGGCTGGGATTGTGCAAAGCGCGTGCCAGACGTCTTTGGTGAAGGCTGTGCCGTGAAAGGCGAGGGGTGTGTCAAACTGTGCATTCTGGCCCGTGAAGAAGGCGGCAAGTTCAGCCTCCACTTGATCTGTCGGTGCATAGCGGCCCAAGCCAAGGTCCCCTTTGGCAAAGTTACGTAGGCGGGTGAGTTCGCGGGGCAGGGCCTTGCGTTCGACAAATTCCAACAAATGTAAATGGGAGGCGCTGGAAACGGCGATCAGATCACCCAGCGGCGAAGTGATCCAGTCCGCGCATAACAAACCGCCTTGGCGCAGGTCGGCAGGGGCGCAGCCGAGAAGGCGGGCAAAAGCCGCGCGGAAGGCGGAGGGGCTGTCAAAGCTGGCACTGATCTGCGCTTCGATGACCTTGTCGCCTTGGCTGAGCACTTCAAAGCCTTCGCGCAGGCGGCGTTGGCGGGCCATTTCAAGGAAGGTCATGCCAAACTGGCGTTTGAACGACCTGCGCACGGTTGAAAGGTCAAAACCCATTTGGGCGATGTGGCGTTCGGACCAGCGGATATCCGGGCGCTCATCTAAAGCGGCGAGTAGGGCCGCAATGGCGGGGTCCGCTTCTGCCGCGGGGGCCATGGGGTGGCAGCGCTTGCAGGCGCGGTATCCGGCTTCGATGCATTCGCCGATAGAAGCAAAGAAAGTGCAGTTTTCCGTCTTGGGTTTGCGGGCCGGGCAGGTGAGGCGGCAGAAGACACCGGTGGAGGACACGCAGACATAGGCGCGGCCGTCAAAAGCCGGATCACGGGCCAACAGGGCGGCGTAAAGCGTGTCATGGGTGGGCAAATCAAACATCATGAGGGCACCCTAGCAGGCGACATCCGCCATGCAGCCGGAAATCGGGCGTGTATTTCAGAAAGCTGGTCAGGAATGTGTGACTGGAAGTTTACCCAAGGGCAGGCTTAAGCTCAGGCAGGATGTGTGAGGGTAGTGATGGCAGAGAACAGTTTGTATTCGGATCCAGCGTTGATTGCGGTCTATGACGCCTTAAATGCCGGGCGGGAAGACTATGATTTCTACTTGTCTCAGCTGCCCAATGTGCCGCAGCGGATCTTGGACATTGGCTGTGGTACCGGCCAGTTTGCGCTGGAGCTGGCGGCGCGGGGGCATGATGTCTGTGCGGTTGATCCGGCGCCTGGCATGGTGGCGTTTGCGCGGGAGAAACCCGGTGCAGAGCTGATCGAATGGTATGTGGGCAGGTGCTGTGTTGTGCCCAAGTCGCGGCCGTTTGATTTCATTTTCATGACCGGCCACGCGTTTCAATGCCTGTTGAGCGATCAGGACATCTTGCGGCTTTATGCGGAAGTTGTGGCGCGGCTGGCGCCGGATGGGGTGTTTTTTGCTGAGAGCCGCAATCCCGCTGTGAGGGCTTGGGAGCGGTGGCGCCCGGAGAACGCGGGACCGCCGGTTGCCTTGACTGAAGGGCGTACGGTTCAGGTTGCGCATCAGGTGACTGCCGTGGGGAATGAGTTGGTGCAGTTTGACGAGACGTATCGGTTTGAGCCTGACGGGCTGGAGATTGGCTCGGAGAGCAGCCTGAGGTTTTGCACCAAGGGGCACCTGGAAGCGCTGGCGCAGCAGGCAGGGCTGGGGGGGCGGCATCTGAGCGGGGGCTGGGACGGGCAGGCTTTTGACGAGACACGCAGCCCTGAAATCATTCTGGGGCTGAAGGTCCAAAACGCATAAGGCCGGGCAAGTGCCCGGCCTTAGGTGTCTTAGTTAGCTGTCTTAGCGGCCGCGGATGCGAGGGTCGAGCGCATCGCGCAGACCGTCTCCGAGGTAGTTCACCGACAGCACGGTCAGCGAGATGCCCAATCCGGGCCAGAACACTCGCTCCGGGTAGTCTTGCAGATATTGCACCGCGTCGTTCAACAAACGGCCCCAGGTTGGGAAGTCTGGCGGGAAGCCAAGGCCCAGGAAGGACAGCGCCGATTCCGTGATGATCGCGTTGGCGATCCCCAAAGTGGCCGACACCATGATTGGCGACAGCACGTTGGGCAGAATGTGACGGGTGATCATGTTCTTGTTGGACGTGCCGATAGAACGGGCCGCCAGAACAAACTCACGCTCTTTCAACGCCAGCACATCGCCACGCACAATCCGCGCGGTGGGCATCCAGGAGGTGACGCCGATGGCCACCACGATCAGGATGAAGATGCCGCGTTCCGGACCAACCGCTGAGGACAGCGGCTCGCGGAAGAGCATCATCATCACCAGCAGAAGCGGCAGGATCGGCAGCGCCAGGAACAGGTCTGTCAGGCGCATCAGCGGGCCGTCGAGTTTCTTGAAGAAACCGGCGACGATGCCGACAAAACTGCCCAAGCTCAGAGCCAGCAACATGGCGGTCAGGCCCACTGCGATGGAGGTTTGGCCGCCGGCCATCATCCGTGCCAGTAAGTCACGGCCCAGTTGGTCGGTGCCAAAGGGGTGCGCCATGCTTGGACCTTGGTTGCGGGCCCGGATGTCGATGTAGGTCGCGTCATAGGGCCAGAGTAGCGGGCCAATGAACACACCAAACACGATGATCAGGAAGATGATGCCACCCAGCAAAGCGCCTTTGTGCGCTTTAAACTGGTGCCAAACATCGTACCACTGGCTGTGCGGTGGGGTGGTTGGCTCGGTGTTGGTGGTATCAGTCATAGCGGATCCTCGGATCAAGAATGCCGTAGAGCACGTCTGCGATCAGGTTGAAGAAGACGATCAGGAAAGCGAACATAAAGGTCAGCGTCTGCACGGTGGGCAGATCGTTGGCCTGAATGGCGCCGATCAGCTGGGCACCGATGCCGTTCACGGAGAACACTTGCTCGGTGATGATGGCGCCGCCGAAGATGGCTGGCAGACCCAATGCAATCACGGTCACAACCGGGATCATCGAGTTGCGCAGCACGTGCACCAGCACAACCACGCGCTCGCTCAGGCCCTTGGCGCGCGCGGTGCGCACATAGTCCTGATTGAGGTTGTCCAGCATGGAGGCACGCATGTAGCGGCTGATCTGGGCTGTGGTTTGCAGCGCAAGCACCATAACGGGCATGATCATCTGGCGCAGTTGATAGACAAAGCTGTCCCAATCCACGACCTCATGTGTGGTGTCGTAGATGAATGGGAACCAACCCAAATTCACCGAGAACAACACAATCACCAGCGGGCCGGTGAAGAACGGTGGGATTGAGTAGCCGATCATGGTGATGAAGGTACCGGCCTGATCGAACAGCGAATACTGCTTGTAGGCGGAGTAGATGCCAATTGGCAGCGCGATCAGGATGCCCACGATGTAGGACAGGCCCACAACCCAAAGCGTTTGGGGCAGGCGCTCGACAACCACGTCCATCACAGGACCGCGGTGCTGCCAGCTGATGATGCGCTGCTTACCTTCAGCGAAGGTGGTGCCAAACAGGTGGTCAAACAGGATCTGGGGTTCCACCCAGAAGAACTGGACCAGCCATTTGTAGAATCTGATGTAGCCAGGTTCGCCAAGGCCAAGGGCCAGGCGCATTTTTTCTTTGACCTCTGGCGGGACGGTCAGGGGAACTTGTGCCATCGGATCGCCGGGCGCGAGCTCAAGCAGGAGGAAGATGACAAGTGAGATAAAGAGCAACGTCGGGACCGCAAGGATCAGACGGCGTATGGTGAAGGTCAGCATGGAAGCGCCTTTATGCGTCGTTTTTGTTGTTGAGCCCCGCGCAGTGACCTTACTGTGCGGGGCTTAATAGAGTTGGGGCGAGCCCGAAAGCTCGCCCCTGATCGGTGAATTACTTCACACGATGCCAGTCTGCAACATTCCACAGCTCGGAGTCCCAAACGTTCAGGACAACGCCGCCCAGAGTGTTGGAGTGTGCCGAGACGCGGCCACGGTGCACGAGAGGCACGATGGTGTAGCTGTCTTTGGTCAGCATGTTGTTCATCTTCTTGGCGATTTCGCCGCGCTTCTCGATGTCACCGGTGCGTGCCAGTTCGTCGATCAGAGCGTCGTATGCCGGATCACAGAAGCGGTTGATGTTTTCGCCCTGCCACTGGGAAGATGGCTTTGGCTCGCCGCCACAACGGTACGCTGCAAGGTACTGCTGAGGGTCGGTGCCGTTGAAGGTGTTGGCATACATTTCCACGTCTGCGTAGAACTTCTGGAAGGTGTCTGGGGAACCAGCGTCACCACCGAAGAATACGGATGCGGACAGGTTGCGCAGTTCGGTTTCAACACCGATCTCGCTCCACCACTGTTTGATCAGGGCTTGGAAGTCCTGACGTACGGCGTTTGTGGAGGTCTGGTACTGAATGGACAGCTTTACGCCGTCTTTGGCGCGGATGCCGTCAGCACCTTTAACCCAGCCAGCCTCGTCCAGCAGCGCGTTGGCGCCGGCGATGTCCTGAGTGGCACAGTAGTCGTTGCCAGCTGCGTAGTTCGCAGGCACAGGCACCAGATCACAGGTCACTTTACCCGCTTTACCGTAGCCGATTTCAACCAACAGCTCACGGTCGATTGCCATGGACAGCGCTTTACGCACGTTCATGTCGGACAGGAATGGGTGTGGGTGAGCAACAGTCGCACGCTCGCCTTCAGGCAAGTCAGCGGACGGGTTGGTCATGTTCATTTCCAGACGCTCAACCAGCGGACCGAAGCCTGCGATGGCTTTGCCTTTGCCGCCTTCTTCCATCTTGGCAATCACATCAGGTGCCAGCTGGAGGTTCCATGCGTAGTCAAATTCGCCGGTTTCCAGAACCGCACGACCAGCACCGGTTGCGTCTCCGCCCCCTTTGAAGGTCACAGTTGCGAACGCAGGCTTGGATGCGTCACGGTAGTTCGGGTTGGCTTCGTACTGGATCACGTCGTTGGTTTTGAAGTCAGTGACAACAAATGGGCCAGTGCCGATTGGGCCGAAGTTCTCAGCAGTACACTCAGGAGCTTTGGCGCCTGTGCAGTTCTCGAACTGAGCTTTCTGGATGATTGGCGACTGACCGCCAACAAATGGGCCATATGGGTTTGGCTTTGGCTGGTTGAAGGTCACTTTGACGGTTTTGTCGTCCAGTGCTTCGATGTTTTCAACGCCGTCAAAGAAAGCGGCCTGTGCGCAACCGCCTTCTGGGTGCATGCAGTATTCGCCGGTGAAGACAACGTCAGCGGAAGTCACTGCGGTGCCATCGGACCAAACCATGCCGTCAGCGATGGTCCATGTGATGGTTGTCAGGTCCTCAGATACGCCGCCGTTTGCAACGGTTGGGATCTCAGCTGCCAGGAACGGAACCATTTTGCCGGTTTCGTCGTAACGCGCCAGCGGCTCCAGGGTGAGGGAGGCGGATTCAACGTCCTTGGTACCGGAAGACAGGTACGGGTTCAGGATGGATGGCGCCTGCCAATAAATGATGTTTACGTGGCCGTCCGAACCGCGCTCTGCCATGGCTGCTGGGGCCATCACAAATGCTGCTGCGGCGCCAAGCATCAAAGTCTTTGCTTTCATGTCTCACTCCATGTTGGTGCACGCAGGATGCGTGCTTTTTGGGATGGATTGGCTCCACCCGGTTTTTGCTTGTCTGGAGAGGGCGCAAATGAGTTCATTTGCGGTTTCACAAAGTGAAAAAGTCGTACTCCCCTCAGACTGCAGGCATCACAGACCAGTGAGGGTAAAATTGCAAGGGGCCAAATTGAATAAATGTTCATTCAGAGCCTGAATCTGGGCCTACAAGGTTTGACCATTGCAAATATGGGCGATAGCTTCGCGGCGAGGGACAACAAAAACAAGAGTAAGGGGAGACACCTTAATGTTGGACAACGCCATTGCGTCAATCGAGAATCTGCGAGTCGAGTTCCAGACCAAGGACGGGCCCGTGGTGGGCGTGGAGGATGTGTCCTTCAAGGTGAACCCAGGCGAAACCGTTTGTATTGTTGGAGAATCCGGCTCCGGTAAATCGGTGTCTTCGCTGTCTCTGATGCGCCTTGTTGAGTTTGGCGGCGGCGATATTGCCGGTGGTAAACTGTTGTTTGACCGCAAAGATGCGGACGATGTGGACCTGTCTGAGGCCAACCAGGATTTGATGCGGACGATTCGCGGCAACGAGATCGGCATGATCTTTCAGGAGCCGATGACCGCGCTGAACCCGGTGTTCACCGTGGGACGTCAGTTGACCGAAGGCTTGCGGTTGCACAAAAAACTTTCCAAATCGGCCGCGGAATCACGGGCGATTGAGCTGCTGCGCGAGGTGCGCATTCCGGAACCGGAGCGGCGCCTGAACCAGTATCCTCACGAGCTGTCCGGCGGGATGCGCCAGCGTGTGGTGATCGCCATGGCGATGGCCTGTGAGCCGCGCCTGTTGATTGCGGATGAGCCAACAACGGCGCTCGATGTGACCATTCAGGCGGAAATTCTCGCGCTGATGGATCGCTTGAAGCGTGAAACCGGTACGGCTGTGATGTTTATCACCCACGACATGGCGGTTGTGGCGCAGATGGCGGATCGCGTGGTGGTGATGTTCCGCGGTAATAAGGTGGAAGAGGGCACTGTCGAAGAGATTTTCGAGAACCCAACCCATGACTACACCAAGGCGCTGCTGGCGGCGGTGCCAAAGCTGGGTGAGATGCGCGGCACAGATGTGCCAAGCCCCATGAAGCTGTTTGGTGACACCACCCACAGCACCGATCCAATTCCCGGGACTGATGAGGTCATCCTTGAGGTGAAAAACCTCGTGACCCGCTTCCCGGTGAAAGGCGGCTTGATGCGCCGCACTGTGGCCAACGTGCACGCGGTTGAAGATTTGTCGTTCACCGTGAACAAGGGCCAAACACTGTCGCTAGTGGGGGAGTCCGGCTGTGGTAAATCCACTGCGGGCCGCTCTTTGTTGCGATTGGTTGAACCCACGTCTGGTGAAGTGACCTTTGATGGTCAGGACATCATTGCTTTGAACGCCAAAGAAATGCACGCGGCGCGCCAACAGATGCAGATGATCTTCCAGGATCCATTTGCCTCACTGAACCCGCAGATGATGTTGCAGGATCAAGTGTCTGAGCCAATGCGCAACTATGGTACGCACTCCGGTAAAGAGCTGCAAAAACGTGTCGAGATGCTGTTTGATCGGGTGGAGTTGCCCCGCAGCTTCATGCGCCGCTACCCACATGAGATGTCCGGTGGTCAGCGTCAGCGGATCGCGATTGCCCGTGCGCTTGCGTTGAACCCGAAGCTGATTGTGGCGGACGAAGCGGTGTCTGCACTTGACGTATCGGTGCAGGCTCAGGTTTTGAACCTGATGATGGAACTGCAGGCTGAGCTGGGCATCTCTTATGTGTTCATCAGCCATGACATGGCGGTTGTGGAACGTGTGAGCCACCATGTCGGTGTGATGTATCTGGGCCGGATCGTGGAGCTTGGCCCACGCCGCGCGGTGTTTGAGAACCCGCAGCACCCGTATACGCAAGCCCTCATGAAAGCGGTGCCAATTGCCGATCCGCGTCAGCGCAAGTCTGAGAAAGATCTGAACTTCAAGCCGATCCCGTCGCCAATCCATGAGGTGGGCTACGATCCTGTTCCGTCTGAGTACAAAGAGGTTGGGCCGGGCCACAAGGTTCTGATCACCGACAGCGGGTACTAAGCCTATGGCGGAGCGTCTGAGCCCGCGGGCCATTTTGGACAAATTGGTGTCGTTTCCGACGGTGTCGAGCGACACCAACCTGCCATTGATCGAGTGGGTGCAAGACTATCTTGCCTCTCACGGTATCAAGGCGCATCAACATCCACATGAGACAGATCCGGCGAAGGCGGGTCTGTTTGCCCATGTTGGCCCCGATGTTGAGGGCGCGATTGTGCTCTCTGGTCACACGGATGTTGTGCCGGTAGAGGGCCAGCCGTGGTCAACCGATCCGTTTGAGGTGGTTGAGAAAGATGGCAAGCTGTTTGGCCGTGGCACCTGTGACATGAAAGGCTTTGATGCGCTGGCGGTCTGGGCCGTTGTTGAAGGTCACTACAGTGATCTGAAGCGTCCGCTGCAATTGGCTTTGTCTTATGACGAGGAAATTGGCTGCACCGGCGCGGCGCCGCTGATTGAGAGCATTAATAAGTACTTCCCCAAAGGCTCAGCCACCATTGTGGGCGAACCGTCGATGATGGGCGCAGTGACCGGCCACAAAGGTGGACAGGGCTTCAACGTGCATGTGCGTGGCTTTGAGGTGCACAGCTCGCTGATGCACACCGGCGTGAACGCAATCATGTATGGTGCCAAGCTGATCGAATGGGCCAATGAGATGAACGTGGAAAATCGCGCCAAAGAGCCGGGGCCGGTGGCCGCAACGTTTGAGCCGCCGTGGACCACAGTGCATGTTGGCGTGATTGAGGGCGGCACAGCCCACAACATTACAGCGCTGGATTGTCGCTTCGGTCTCGACTTCCGCATTGTGCCGGATGAGAACCGCGACGACTGGATTGCCCGTTTCAAAGCCAAAGTGGCTGAGGTTGAGGCAGAGATGCAGGCGGTTGTGCCGGAGAGCCATATTGCGCTGCAAGAGAAGTTCTATGTGCCGGGGCTGTTGCCGGAAGAGACTGGCGAGGCGGAAGCTCTGGTGCGCCAGCTGACAGGGGACAACGCGCCCCGTGTGGTCAGCTACGGCACCGAGGGCGGCCATTTCCAAAATGCCGGATACTCCACAGTGATCTGTGGTCCGGGGGACATTGCTCAGGCACATCAGCCAGATGAGTTTCTATCGGTGGCGCAGTTTGAAGTCGGAAAAGGCTTTATGCAAAAGCTGATCGCAGCCTGTTCCTGAGGCCTTGCCAAAGGGTCACGAAATTGACCGAAATGAACGGTTAATGCCTGTCAAATTTTAACCATAGCTCCGGAAACCCGCCTATTACCCCCTTCGGGGGGCTTGGCGGGTTAATAACCTGTTGATAACGTCGGAAGCGTTCAGAGGTGATGGAGTGTCATGCGTCATAGTCTTCCGATAGTCCCGCAGTTTTACGTGACCGCGCCACAGCCGTGCCCGTATCTGGAAGGCCGGATGGAGCGCAAGCTGTTCACCGCGCTGCAAGGCGACAATGCCACTGCGTTGAATGACTCGCTATCACAACAAGGCTTCCGACGCTCGCAGAACGTGCTCTATCGGCCCTCCTGTACGGACTGCAATGCCTGCATGTCCGCGCGGATTGACGTCTCCAAATTCACCGCGACCAAAAGCCAACGCCGGGCCGCACGCCGCAATGCATATCTGCAGCGCCGGGCAACCTCGCCCTGGGCCACGGAAGAACAGTTTGACCTGTTCCGCCGGTATTTGGACAGCCGCCATGCGAACGGCGGTATGGCCGATATGGATGTGTTTGAGTTTGCCGCAATGATCGAGGAAACCCCCATTCGCAGCCGGGTGGTGGAGTATACTGATCGGGACAGCGGCATGTTGACGGGCGTGTGCCTGACTGATGTGCTCGAAGACGGCGTCAGCATGGTTTATTCGTTTTATGACCCGGAGATGAGCCGCACGTCCCTGGGCACGTTTCTGATCCTGGATCACATTGAAATTGCGCGCGAGGCGGGGCTGCCTTACGTGTATCTAGGCTATTGGGTGCCAGGCAGCCAGAAGATGGGCTACAAGGCCAAATTTTCCGGTCTTGAGGTCTTTGTTGATGGGGCGTGGCAGGCGATGACCGATCCTGAGGATTTTGCAGAAGAGCACCATCCTCTGGCGTCGCCGCCAATTGCGGAGCAGGTTGCGAACATCGCGTTACCTGACGTGCGCGGGCGCAAGGTGTAAGCGTCTTATCGTTTGGCACAGCACCCTCAGTGTGTCTTGGTCATAGTGTTGACAAAGACCCATCCTAGAGCCTCGATGGATTTTTGTTTCGAGATTTAGGCTAATGAATTTCTTTGTCTGGTTCATAGTTGCGACGATCGACTTCTCCGGCAACGCCCTCGCAGAGAGGGTGGTGTTGAAGTCAGGTGCACGGGGTGACCTTCAGACATCGGTTTGGACTGCGCCTGCGACGTTTGGTGGGGCAATCAAAGGAAACTTGCTCCATCTCACAGTTAAGCTCGACCAGAATAGAAAACTCCATCCCCAACAAGATGCGCAGTCCCTGTGCCATGTTTACGGTCAGCGTGAGTTCGAACGGTTACATGGGGCAAGTGAATTTCAGCGAGCTGCAAACGGGCTGTTTGATTTGGACGCCCCGCTGGTTGCCGTAAGGGTATCCTTTGCATTTGGAGGCGGCGACGGTCTGAGCAGTGCCGTCAACCGCGATTTCGATATGCGCGGGATCGTCAAGTGTCGGCCATTTGGGCAGGATTGATCTTCTGATCGAAGATCGTTCTTGTGGCCATGTTGTGTTGAAAATAAACGCGGCAACCGAAGGTGCCGCGTTCTCTTTTGATTGAGCTCTGCCACAGAGGTGGCAATGACAAGTGACCAGCGTCGACTTAGTTGGTCGCGCTCATACCTGTGGCGCGTTTGGAGATCAACTCAATCGCGTTGCCTGCGGCGCGGGTATATGGCGGCCAGAACATGCTTTCCTCAAAGAAGTCCGGGTTGGCTTCGATCAGTGGGTTGGCGTCGACCAACGCGGAGGACGCGACCATGCCCAGACCTTCAACCACGCGGGTCTGAACCTCTTTGCCGATGAAATAGTTGGCAAAAATCTCCGCCGCTTCCAGCTTTTGACCTTCCAGATGTTTTGCAAAGTTGATGGTGTCGAGCCAGACGGTATTGCCTTCCTCAAACGGCACCAGACCCCAGTTGCCGCCTTCTGCAATCGCGGCGGAGGCACCTACGCCATAAGAGGCCACCAGATCATATTCGCCGGTGAAGGGTGGTGAGGCGCTCCAGAAGTGGCCAACCTGGCCGTAGAGCGCATTCACGGTTTGCTGCAGTTCGCTGTCCGGGGAGGCGAGGGCGCCCAAGGCGGCGCGGTCGCCTGAGACGTCGTTTACCTCAAAGGCGGAGCGGCCAAGCGCCAATAGGGCCAGCGATACGTTTGGATGCACCTGACCATCGGTCAGCGACAGGCGGCCTTTCCACTCAGGTTCCAGCATGGCTTTTACCGATGTTGGCATGTCCTGAACTGTGTCGAGGTTGGCCCAGATGCCGTAGGCACCGCCCCCCCATGGAATATAGAGGTGCTGATCACCCTTCATGCCCATCGGAATGTCGGTCAGCGCCTTGGACAGGTGCTGGTAGTTTTCCAGACGGGGAGAGTTCACATTGATAGGCTGCAACATATTGGCTGAAGGGCTGCCTTCCATGTTGATGTAGTTCAGCGTCAGGAAGGACACATCCACATCACCAGAGCGCAGCATGTCAAACATTTGCTGCGGGCCCTCAGCCACGGTCTCCAGCAGGTTGACCTGAACGTCATAACCTTGCTCCTTCAAGAGCGCATTCACCGCCGCAACCTCGGCGTCGTTGACGTAGCCGTCCCATGTAAAAATATTGAGCTGTTCGGTTGCATGCGCCATGCTTGCGCTTGCCGCCAAAATACATCCCATCAAAGCGTGTTTCATCTAGGCACCCCAGTTGTTGAAAACAGTGTTTGCGCGACTGGATAGATGTTTCCAATCGACTTGGCGCCAGACTGCGGCGCAACCCCTAACAACCTGTGAAAGAGTTTGGTGTGCTGAATGCGTTTTCGGGTTGAAAATCCTGCAAAATTGAGAGGCACTTGTTTCAATTGTGCTCAACTCATGCGGGCAACAAAAAACGCGGCGCCCGAAGGCGCCGCGTTTCCACAAACCGCAGATGCGGTGATGTGATTATTCTTCGGCTGCGGCCTCTTCGCCTTCACCTTCGCCGTCTTCATCTTCGCCAGCGGAACGCAGGCCGGATGGGGCGGACAGGTTGGCGATCACGAAGTCGCGGTCGATGGTTGGCTTTGCACCTTCAGGCAGGTCGATCTGGCTGATGGTGATAGTGTCGCCGATGTCTTTGCCGGTCAGATCCACAACCAGACGCTCAGGGATGTCGCCTGCGGTCACGTTCAGCTCAACTTCAGGACGCACGATGGTCAGCACGCCGCCTTTTTTGATGCCTGGTGCCGCTTCTTCATTCTCGAAATCAACGTGGATGAACAGGTTGATTTTGGAGGTGCGACGCAGACGCAGCAGGTCGATGTGGGTTGGCAGGTCTTTGATGATATCGCGCTGGACACCACGGCAGATCACACGCACGTCTTCCTGGCCTTCAACTTTCAGGTTGAACAGGGTCGACAAGAAGCGGCCGTCTTTCAGTTTTTTCAACAGAACATTGAAAGGGATTTGGATTGCTTGTGGGTCTGCTTCGCCACCGTAAACAACACCAGGAACAAAACCGTCGCGACGCGCTTGACGAGCGGCGCCCTTGCCTGTCCCCGTGCGTGCTTCGGCGTTCAGATCAGGAATTTGACCAGCCATTTTGAATTCTCCATATACATAGGCAGGGATCCTCCAAGGCTGTATCCCCGCGTGAAGACGCGCCTATAGCGCGGATTTGTCAGAATGCAAAGGGGATTCGCGCGTTATGTGTCCTGAAAATCCTGCAAAATACCGTCCGCATCTCTGATGCGGTCGTATAACGCAAAATCGGCGGGGCGGGCGGCGCGGAATTTGGCCTCCACCGATGGCGAGATGTCCGCTTCCATCTGAGGTGAGACATTGAGTTTGCGCGGCTGAATGTCGTCTTCAAAACGGCCAAACAGGAACGCGCGCAGCAGGTCTTGGCGCTCATAAGCAAACAGATGGTGCACAGGGACGACGCCTTCTTCCAGCGATAAAAAGGAGGCTTGTGACCCGATCCCTGCGGCGCGCGATGGCGTGTCACTGATGGCGTCCAGGATATATTCATCAAAGCTGACCCCGCCGTGACAGGTTGGGTTGTCCACACTCATACGTTCAGGGCTACGGTATTTGTACCAGCTGCGCGCATGATCGACCGGATCCCGCATGACGGCGAAGCGTTCCGGTGTGAGGTCATATGTGTCTTTCAGGAAGGGGGCGAGTTTGGCGTGATATTTGCCCATCGTCATGTGTTTCACCTTTTTGGTGAAGATCACGTCGGCTTTGGGGCGCAAGGCCAATTCATAAGCTGTCGAGCCGGTTTTTGGCACCGATAGAAATGCCAGATTTGGTTTGAAAAAGACCAACATGTCTGCGAACCCTCTTGCCCGGTGCGTTTATGGCGCGCCGGGCAAGAGCTTGTCAAAGCAAATGCTTAGCCCTGCCAGCGGCCTTCGAAGTTTTCCGGTACCAAGAGGATGTCGCGGTCCAGGTCTTCAATGGTGCGGCGGCCACAGAGCGCCATGGACACATCCAGTTCCTTGTGGATCACCTCCAGCGCTTTGGTTACGCCAGCTTCGCCCATGGCGCCCAGGCCGTAAATGAAGGCGCGCCCGATGTAGGTGCCCTTGGCGCCCAATGCGAGCGCCTTCAGCACGTCCTGACCAGAGCGGATGCCGCTGTCCAGATGCACTTCCACCTCATCGCCCACGGCGTCCATGATCGAAGGCAGGGCGCGAATGGCGCTGAGCGCACCGTCAAGTTGGCGTCCGCCGTGGTTGGACACCACAATGGCGTCTGCGCCCACCTTGAGCGCCATTTTGGCGTCATCGGCATCCAGAATACCTTTCAGGATGACTTTGCCGCCCCATTTTTCCTTGATCTTGGCGACCTTGTCCCAATCCAGCGTGAGGTCAAAGCTTTCTGCCGTCCACGCGCCCAGATCGGCGGTGTCGGTGATGCCTTCCACGTGTCCCACGATATTGCCAAAGTTACGGCGTTTGGCGCCCAGCATTTCAATGCCCCAGCGCCATTTGGTCATCAGGTTGGCAATGGTGGAAGGGGTCAGCTTGGGCGGGGCGGACAGGCCGTTTTTCAGGTCTTTGTGGCGCTGGCCAAGAATTTGTAGATCCAGCGTGATGACAAGCGCGGAACAGTTGGCGTCTTTGGCGCGCTGGATCAGACGGTCGACAAAGTCCTCGTCGGTCATGGTGTAGAGCTGAAACCAGAAGGGTTTGGTGGTGGCTTCTGCAACTTCTTCAATCGAGTTGATCGACATGGTCGAGAGTGTGAAGGGCACGCCAAATTTCTCGGCCGCGCGGGCGGCTTTGATCTCGCCGTCGGCGCATTGCATGCCGGTGAGGCCCACAGGCGCGAGCGCCACCGGCATGGCAACATCCTGGCCGATCATCTGGCTGGCGGTGGAGCGGCCCGACATGTCGACGGCCACCCGCTGGCGCAGATAGATGTCTGCAAAATCCGATGTGTTCTCCACAAAGGTCTTTTCTGTCCAGCTTCCGGTCTCGGCATAGTCGTAAAACATCCGGGGGGCGCGGCGTTGGTAGAGGCGCTTGAGGTCCTCAATGCAGGTGATAACAGGCATAAATCCACTCTCGGGTCGCTTTTTGGTAAATCTTCCTTACCAATGTGGGTGATTTTGTGCAATCCCTCATGTTGATTAATGGGATGTTTACATTTTGTTCTTAAAATTCCTGTTGTGATTGTGTGTGTCGCGGAGGTTCGCATGAAGGGCATTGTTTTTGTTGAATTGATCCGAATGGCCGAGTCCGTGATGGGCGAAGAGGCTGTAGATGACATTTTGGACAAAGTGGATTTGGAGAATGACGGCGCGTTTAGCGCGGTTGGCAATTACCCCTGTCGTGAGCTGTTGCAGATTGTCGATGCTGTTGGGGCTGAGCTCGGCGCTCCGGTAGAGGCTTTGCAAAAGCAGTTTGGCCATTGGATGTTTGGCCGGTTTGTCGATGGTTATCCGGTGTTCTTTGAGGGCAAGACAGACGGTTTTGACATGCTGGAGTCGATTGAAAACGAAGTCCATGTTGAGGTGCGCAAGCTCTACCCCGAGGTGGAGCTGCCAACATTTGCGACCGAGCGACTCGCGGATGGGCGCTTCAAGATGGTCTACTCCAGCGAACGGCCCTTGCACCACTTTTGCCACGGTCTGATTGAGGCCTGTCTGCAGCATTTCAAACATGTGGCGTCTATCCAGATGACCGAGCGCATGGACGGCGAGAAATTTTGTGCCGAGTTTTTGATGCAGAAGGCGGCGTGATGTATCTGCGTGAGCCCATTGCCCCGCCAACAGACGCGGTGTCACGGCGACGATACATGCGGGAACGTGTCGCGCGTGAAGAGGCGGAATCGCTTCTGGAGGGCAAGAGCCGGGAACTTTATGAGGCCAATCAACGGTTGCAACGGCTGTTAGGCACCATGGAGCAGGCGGTACAAGATCGTACATGTGAGCTGGAAGAGGCACGGGTGGCTGCGGAGTCTGCCAATGAGGCCAAATCGGTTTTTCTGGCGTCCATGAGTCATGAGATCCGAACGCCGCTCAATGGCATCCTTGGTATGGCACAGGCGTTGGACGACAGCGGGTTGAGTGTGGAGCAGGCCAAGCTTGTCACTATTTTGGGGGACAGTGGGCGGTTGCTTTTGGCGATCATCAACGACGTCCTGGACATCTCCAAAATTGAAGCGGGCAAGTTGGAATTTGAGATCATTCCATACCAACTTACCGATTTGGTGGATGGTATGCGCCACCACTATCAGTTTCGAGCGGAGGAAAAGGGGCTCGCCTTCAAGACCGTGATGTCCCAGGCGGCACGGTGCTCGGTAAAAACCGATCCGGTGCGGCTTCAGCAGGTGGTGGGTAACCTGTTGTCCAATGCGATCAAGTTTACGGAGACTGGTTCAGTAGCGTTGCATGTGGATGTGATCCCACATCGATCGGGAAAAGCGGTGCTGAGCCTCAAGGTCAAAGACACGGGGCCGGGCATTTCCAGGGCGCAACAATTGCGGCTTTTTGAGCGTTTCAGTCAGGCCAACGCCAGCGTCACGCGCATGCACGGTGGAACTGGGCTTGGGCTGGCAATATCACGGCATATTTGCGAGTTGATGGGGGGCGAGATTTCCTTGCGCTCTGCCCTCGGAGAAGGGGCTGAGTTTCACGCCAAGGTCATGGTTGAATTGTCCGACGACAAGCCAGCGCAAAACGGGGTGCGCTCGATTGCGGATGCGGGGCGTAGCCTGTCAGGGCTGCGGGTGTTGGCCGCGGAAGACAACCGCACCAATCAGATTGTGCTTAAACACATGTTGAAGAAGGTGGGTCTCGTACTGGACATTGTCGACGACGGTGAACAGGCGGTGCAGGCGTGGGAAAAGGCGCGTTATGACATGGTGCTCATGGACATTAATATGCCGGTCATGGACGGACTGGAGGCGACACGGCGCATTCGCGAAATCGAAAGTCGAAACATGCAAGAGCCGACGCCGATTCTGGCTGTCAGCGCCAATGCGATGGTTCATCAGGTGGCCGGATACCTATCCGAGGGTATGAGTGGCCACGTGCCCAAGCCGATCAGTCGCGACAATCTTGTGCAGGCCATGGCCAACGCCCTGCAGACGGAGGGACGCTGGCCGGAGTAGGCTTATGTAATGTCGCCAGGCCGGTTGGCTCTGTGTCAGATGGTCTCCACTTTGCCGGAATAAACCTCGACGATATGTTTGTCTGCCGCCGCAGTCAGGGCGGCGATCTCGGCGTTTTGCGTGTCCGATAGAAAGCCCTGTTCGGGCGCCTCCCCAATCGCCTTGAGCGCGTGGTCGCGTGCAACGTCAAAGGCAGTACGGCGCCCGCTAGCCTCGTAGTCATCGCGGCCAATGCGTTGGAAAATCTCCGGCGTATGTTGATCGCGACAGCCCGCCACCGTGTGGTCGCTGTCCAGGAAATGACCGCCAACTGGCACCTTGAGCATCTCGCTAAAATTCAAGGTAGCGTCATCTATCTCTGGTACCTGCAGAAAGCGCCGCGCCATGCCGCCAAGTTCGTTGTCCAGCACGGCCTGAACCGGACAAAAAACGGTTGCGCATTCAAGCTGTCCAATGCCGCCCAGAATGTCCGCCCCGGACAGGGCCACGGTTTGCATCAGGAGCGCCCGCTCGGCCATGGACTGATGGTCAGAGTCCGGTGTGTCTGAGCCAGACCCATAGGTATGCGCCATCAGGCCAAAGCCCTGTTTTACCAGTTGGATCGACAGTGAGGCGGCTTGCATGGCCTCCACAGAGGATTGCAACGCGCTGCCGGTGCGCATGTCCAGCGCGAACATCAGCGGGGTTGCGATCACTGGCAGGCCCGGCGAGAGCACATGCGCCATGGTCACCATGCCCACAACCTCGGCCACAGCCATCACCGCAAGCGCGGCGGGCGAGAGAGGCGCGGTGCCGCCCGCGCTGGGCAGCGAGCAGGCGTGCACCGGGACGCCGTATTTCCCACAGGCGATGATCACCTCTGTGTCCATGTATTTGAACTCCAGGGGCGAGAAGGAGCAGGTGATTGTGCTGGTGGACGGGTTGGCGCGCAGGGCGTCCTCGCCACCAGCGGCAATGGCGGCGATTTTCAACAGGTAGTCGATGTTTTCCTTTTGATAGGGCTGCATCCACACGTGTTTATTTGTGTTGGCAGAAATGGCCGCGAAACTGTGGATGTCAGCGGTGACTTCGGGCACGCCATGCACAAAAGGATGCGCAATGAAACCCACTTGATCCAGCGTATTGGCAACGGCGGCGATTTCGCGGGCGGCGGTCAGGTCCATGTTGCGGTAGCTGGCATCGCGCGGATCGACATAGCCATGGCCACCGGTGCCGGTGCGCAGGATGAAGCCCCCGTCCCGACGCGGCACCTGCATGTCAAACTTCCGGTCTCGCCCTGCGAGAAGACAGTTTTTGGGGGTGGCGGCCAAAGCCTCTGCCACCATGGTGTGCGGCATTTTTAGGCGGCCCGCTTCAGCCCCCTCGATCGCACCGGCGCGCAACAGTGCGGCCTTGGCTTCGGGATGAACAATCATCACGCCATAGTCCGCCAACAGGTCCAGCACACGCCCTTTCAGGGTTGCCATGCGGTCGCTGTCGAGAAAGCCAAAATGTGCGCGCGGTCCAATCACATGCTCAAGCGAGAAGGCGTCTGCGGACGCTCGACTGACCGGAGGGAATTTGCGGCCGCGGCGTTTACGAGGAGTGGGGGGCTGGTCGGTGGGCATGATGTGTGCTCCTTGCAGAAGGGAAAGGGCACACACCGATTACGCTCACTGCCTGCCGACTTGAGCCGATTTAGTGTAGCATGGCGCGGCGATCCGCGCCAAATGCTTGTTTCGTTCAAGCGCGGTGCGCGCCATCCGCCAGAGATTTTACAAAAGCCAGCACCTCATCAACGGGTTTGCCCGCAGCGATTTGGCTGACAATGGCCGAGCCCACAACCGCGCCGTCGGCCACGGAGGCGATGTTTTCCGCTTTTTCCGGCGTGTTGATGCCAAATCCAACAATCACTGGCAGGTCTGTTTTGGATTTGATGCGGGCCACTTCTGGTCCAACATTGGTGGCCTCAGCTTCTGCAGAACCGGTGATGCCGGTGATCGAGACGTAGTACACAAAACCGGAGGTGTTTTGCAGAACCTTCGGCAGACGTTTGTCGTTTGTGGTTGGGGTTGCCAGACGAATGAAGTTCAGGCCCGCTGCCTGTGCTGGAATACACAGCTCGGCATCCTCTTCCGGCGGCAGGTCGACCACAATCAACCCGTCAATGCCAGCAAGCTTTGCATCCATCAAAAACCGGTCAACGCCGCGCGAATAGATCGGATTGTAGTAGCCCATCAACACAATTGGCGTGGTGTCATCAACACGTCGAAACTCTGTGGCAAGATCAAGAGTTTGTTCCATCGTCATGCCGCCATCAAGGGCCCGCTGTCCGGCCAGTTGAATGGTAGGGCCGTCCGCCATGGGATCGGTGAAAGGCAGGCCCAATTCGATGATGTCGACGCCTGCTGCGGGAAGACCTTTGATGATTTCAAGAGAGGTGTCGTAGTCGGGATCTCCGGCCATGACATAGGCCACAAAAGCCTTTTTGCCCTGCGCGTTAAGTTCGGCGAATTTGGCGTCGATACGTGTCATCGGCGGATCCTTACGTTTTGCTTCCTCTTCATGTGCCGGAAGGTGCGTGGGAAATCAATCCCACGCAAGCCGCTGCCTTGGATTGCGTTAAAATTTATGGTGATAGCGCAAGGTCAGCGTGTTGACGCCGGGATTGTGCGGGGACAGGGACGCGTTGGATTTGTGGCTGATCGCCAGCGAGAGTGAGGTGCTCTGCGTGAGTCGATAGCCCACGCCCAGCAGGCTGCGAAATTCCAGCGGTTGACCAAGATCGTTTTGTGAGGGGCCTTTGACAAACACCCCTGGCATCAGGCTGGCCTGCGCAAACCAGCGCTCGGTTATCTCGTAGGTGCCAGCAAGGCCGGCGCCGATAAAGACGTTGTCTTCAGTATCAAGGGCTGTCACGGCCCCAAAGGACACCGCAAGGGGGCCGTAGTGCCGAAACGGCGCGGAGATATATTCCAGCTCCACAGCGCTTGCATCAATCGCGCTGCCGTCAGAGTAATCGGCATAGCCTAAGCCAAGGGTGAGTTCTTGCGCAGAGAGGTGTGTGGACAGCAGCAAAGCTGCGCCCAGAGTGATCAGGGGTTTCATGGAGGTTTTGTCCAATTCAGAGTGGTCTTTGGCGGGACACGAAGCAGGACTTGGGGGGGGGGAATTCAGAAAAAAACCACCTCACGCAAAGGCTTGCGCCTTCGTGATCTAGAGGCGCCAAATTCGTGAGGTGACGTGAGTTTCTGTGAGCGGTGGGGAACTTGTCTGACTGGCAGGCGCAATGGGGAGTTGGTTTGGGCGCCTGAGCCCTTGAAATCAGGCCTGTGGTTCCGCTGGAATGGCACTGTTGGCTTGCGCCGAACCCATTCTCTGCCTAAGAGCGACACAAACCAGAGACAGGAGACCGGACATGGGTTTCAAGATGGGCATCGTCGGATTGCCAAACGTAGGCAAATCCACGCTCTTTAACGCGTTGACAAAAACCGCAGCGGCGCAGGCGGCAAACTTCCCGTTCTGCACCATTGAGCCCAACGTGGGTGAAGTGGGCGTGCCGGACGCGCGTTTGGACAAGCTGGCTGCGATTGCGCAGTCCAAGCAAATCATCCCAACCCGCATGACCTTTGTGGATATCGCCGGTCTGGTGAAAGGTGCGTCCAAAGGCGAAGGTCTGGGAAACCAGTTCCTTGCCAATATTCGTGAGACCGACGCGATTGCCCATGTGCTGCGCTGTTTTGAAGACGGCGACGTGACGCACGTGGACGGCCGGGTTGATCCGGTCGCGGATGCGGAAACCATTGAAACCGAGCTGATGCTGGCGGATCTGGAAAGCATCGAGAAGCGTCTTCAGGGCATAGTGCGCAAGGTGCGGGGTGGCGACAAAGAAGCGGTTCAGCAGGAGCGTTTGCTGAAAGCGGCGCAAGAGATGCTGGAAGACGGCAAACCTGCGCGTCTGGTCGAAGTTGACGAAGACGACGTCAAGGCCTGGAAAATGTTGCAACTCCTGAGCACCAAGCCGGTGCTTTATGTGTGTAACGTGGGCGAGGCTGAATCTGCTGAAGGCAACGCACACTCTGCCAAAGTGGCTGAGATGGCGGCGGCACAAGGCAACAGCCATGTGATCATTTCCGCGCAAATCGAAGAAGAGATCAGCCAGCTGGAAGATGATGAAGCCGTCATGTTCCTTGAGGAGATGGGCTTGCAAGAGGCTGGCCTCGACCGGCTCATCCGTGCGGGCTACGAGCTTTTGCATCTGGAAACTTACTTTACCGTTGGCCCAAAAGAGGCCCGCGCCTGGACCATCCGCCAGGGCACCATGGCGCCGCAGGCGGCAGGCGTGATCCACGGTGACTTTGAAAAAGGCTTCATCCGCGCCGAAACCATCGCTTATGACGACTACATTGCCTGTGATGGTGAAAGTGGTGCCAAGGAGGCCGGCAAGATGCGCGCAGAGGGCAAAGGTTACGAAGTGAAAGACGGCGACGTCATGCACTTCCTGTTCAACACCTAAACGGTTTTGCCCGATTGCAATTGAGAAAGCCCGCTGCGATGACAGCGGGCTTTTTGTTTGGGGGCTGGTGTAGGGCTACTTCAGCGCCCGTGCCAGAAATGCCTGGGTGTCAGGATGCTTTGGCGTGTCAAACAAGGCGCTCGGCGCGCCTTCTTCAATCACTTTGCCATCTTTCAGGAAGCAGACCTTGTCCGCCGCTTCGCGGGCGAACCCCATCTCATGGGTGGCCAACACCATGGTCATACCGCTGTCTTTGAGCAGGCGTAGAACGTCGAGCACTTCGCCCACCAGCTGCGGGTCCAGCGCAGAAGTGATCTCGTCAAACAACATCACTTCCGGCTTCATCGCCAAGGCGCGCACGATGGCCACGCGTTGTTGTTGCCCACCGGAGAGCTGATCCGGATAATGGTCCATGCGGTCCGCCAACCCAAAGCGTTTGAACAGCTCTGTGATCTCCGGACGCAGCGCGGCGCGGGATTTTTTGTAAACTCGGCGAGGTGCCAACATCACGTTTTCTGCCGCCGTCATATGCGGGAACAGGTTGTAGCTCTGAAACACCATGCCAATGCGGCGGCGCACCGGTTGCGGGTTCAGGCCGGGCAGTGAAATATCTTCGCCGTCCAACAGGATTTCCCCATCCTCGATGGTCTCCAGCAGATTGATACAGCGCAGGAGCGTGGATTTGCCTGCGCCTGAGGCACCAATCAGGCAAACCATCTGTCCTTCCTCAACCGCAAGGTCGATACCGTCACACACCGTGTTATCGCCAAAGCGTTTCTCAACACCTTTCAGGATGATCTTCGCCATCAGCTGCGCTCCCGGTTTTGCTTGGCCATGAGATAGTCGGCATAGCGGGTGGCCGGGATGGTCACGGCGAGGAAGATCACTGCGGCGCCCACATAAGGCGTGAAGTTCGCCAACAGCGATTTGAAGACACCGGCTTGGCGGAAAATTTCCACCGGGCCAATGAAGCTCAACAAGGCCACGTCTTTCTGCAGGGCGATGAACATGTTCATCTGCGCCGGGATCACGCGGCGGATGGCTTGCGGCAGGATGACATATCGCATGCTGTCTGCGTCTGACAGCCCCAAGGACTGCGCCGCAGAACGCTGGCTTTTGTGCACGCTTTCAATGCCGGAGCGAAATATTTCCGCCACATAAGCCGAGTAGGTCAGGATCAACGCCAGGGAGCCCCAAATGTAGGGAGAGTTCCACGGGCGCGGCAACCCAAGTCCGGGAATGCCAAAACCGATCAGGTAGACAGTCAAGACAACCGGCACGCCGCGGAAAATGTCGGTGTAGGCCGCGCCCAGAATGCGCAGGGGAAACAAGGCCGGGTTGCGGGTGTCGCGCGCGAGGGCGACTAACAGGCCAAGTATCACAATGGCCGGTGCGCTCCACAGGAAGATCGCCACGTCCAGCTTGAAAGCCTCAAGCAGCTTGGGGAAGGTTTTGGCAAAGACCTCCCAGTTGAAAAAACTGGCTTTGACCCGGTCCCATCCCGGTGCCATTGGCACAAGGATCACAACGGCCAAGAAAACGGCCAACGTGCTGCCGCCCGCGATCAGCATGGAGCGGCGGCGCAGGCGGTCTTCATAAATCTGGCGGCGGGTTTTTCCCGCCGCATTGGTCTTTGTCATGGTCTTTGATCAGCTTATTTGATCAGCGGCACACCGGTGGTTTCTTGAAGCCATTCTGCTTCAATCGCTGCCAACTTCCCGCTCTCGGTCAAGCTTGCGATAGCCTCATCGACACAGGTTTTCAAGGCGTTGCCTTCTTCCAGAAGCAGGCCAAAACGGTCAGGGTTTTCGGTGCGGTCCGCTGGGAACTGCCCAATCACGGAAGAGCCTTCGACCACAACGGCGCTCAGGTAGAGCGCGGTGGGCAGGTCAAAAAGCGCCGCGTCGATCTGGCCCGCCTGCATTGCGGCGGTTACATCGGCGTTGTCACCATAGAGCAGTGGCATGTCGTTTGGCCCAATCGTGTCCATCAGCACCGGCACGGCGGTGGTGCCACCCATCGCGCCCCATTTCAACGCTTTGAGCGCGTCCACGGTGGCGGCGGTGTCTTTGGCCTCCGCAGAGGCCAAGATCGCCATAGGTGCGGCATAGTAGGCGGAAGAGAAGTCGACCATCTTCTCGCGCTCTTCGGTGATGGAGAACTGCTGCAGGTTGAAGTCAAAGTCTTTTGGCCCCGGTTGGATCGCCTGATCAAAAGAAGAGCGCACCCAGGTGACTTTGTCTGCGCCAAAGCCCATTTCCTCGGCCACGGCGTAGGCCACAGCCGCTTCAAAGCCTTTGCCGCTTTCCGGTGCGTCGTCCATGACCCAAGGGTAGTAGGCCGGGTTGCCGGTGGCGACGGTCAACGTGCCCTCGGTCAGGGTTTTTCCATCGGCGCAATGGCCGGCCGCGAAGGCTGCTGATGTGGTCAAAGCGGTGAGTGCGGTGGCGGCAATAACTTTGTGAAACACGGTGAATTCTTCCCTTTTGAACTGTTTGGTCAAAACATGCTTGGGAAGGGGCGCGTTGTCCAGCCCAAGGGGGCGCAAAACGCCTGCCGAGAGCAGCGCGGAGCGGCTCAAGGGCAGTTCTAAGGCACCGCAAAGAAAAACGCCCCCGCAAATGCAGGGGCGTCTTCAGTTGTTTGGTTCAGATCAGTTGTTGGAGGCCAACTGTTCCGGCAGGCGGAAGGTCCAGAGCGTGCCACCTTGGTTGAGGTAGTTCACTTTCTTGGCCACTTCGCCGCCCCAGAGTGGCACCGCGCCACCCCAGCCGGAGATGATGGTGATGTATTGCTCACCATCCTGCTCCCAAGTGATTGGTTGGCCCACGATGCCGGAGCCGGTTTGGAAGGACCACAGCTCTTCGCCGGTCTCGTCGTCAAAGGCGATGAACTTGCCTTCCGGCGTACCGGTGAACACAAGGCCACCCGCCGTGGTCATCACGCCGCCCCACAGAGGTGCATCGTTTTTGAATTCCCATTTGATGTCGCCGGTGTCCGGATCAATCGCTTTCAGGCTGCCGATGTGGTCTTCGTAGTTCGGCTTGATGGTGAAGCCCGCCCCCAGATAGGCGGCGCCTTTCTTGTAGGTGATCGGCTCGTTCCAGATGTCCATGCCCCATTCGTTGGATGGCACATAGAAGTTGCCGGTGCGCTGTGAATACGCCATCGGCATCCAGTTTTTGCCGCCCAGGAAAGATGGCGAGGCAAAGACCACGTCGCCTTTCTTGCCGTCAGCCGCACCTGCCGGATTGCCCGGACGGTTTTCTTCGACAAAGATCGGACGACCGGTGTCGTCGATGCCTTCCGCCCAGCTGATGTCTTTCACAAAGGGGGTGGCGGAGACAAAAGCGCCGTCTTCGCGGTTCAGAACGTAGAAGAAGCCGTTGCGGTCGGCGGTGGCAAAGCGCTTGTTGCCGGCACGGTCTGTGTAGGCCACCACCTCGTTCACGCCGTCATAATCCCAACCCTCGCGCGGGGTGGTCTGGAAGTGCCATTTGATTTCGCCGTTGGCGGGATCGATGCCAATGCGGGATGCAGCATACAGGTTGTCACCGGTATTGCCTTCTTTTGGCTCGCCCGCATCACGCAGCCAGCTGTTCCATGGGGCCGGGTTGCCCGCGCCAAACACCAGCGTGTCGGTGTCGATGTCATACGACCCGCCAAGCCAGGTTGCGCCGCCGCCGGTTTTCCACATGTCACCAGGCCAGGTGGCGTTCAACGTGCCGGTCATGGTGCTTTCTTCGCCGTTCAGCGTGCCCATGTGGCCTTCGATCACCGGACGGGTCCAGACCAACTCGCCGGTCTCTGCGTCGCGTGCCTGCACTTCGCCGATGATGCCAAACTCACCACCGGAGTTGCCGGTCACCACAAGGCCATTCACGATCAGCGGTGCCGCCGTGTAGCTGTAGCCCGCTTTATAGTTGGCGATCTTCTTGTTCCAGACCGTGTCACCGGTCTTGGCATTGAGTGCCACAATCCGCGCGTCCAACGTGCCGAAATAGATGTTGTCGCCATAGATCGCCGCGCCCCGGTTTACCACGTCACAGCAAGGCAGAATGCCTTCCGGCAAGCGCGCGTCATACTGCCAGAGCTCTTCGCCGGTCTTCACATCAATCGCATACATGCGCGAGTATGACCCGGTGATATACATCACGCCATCATGCACAATCGGTTGAGTTTCCTGCCCGCGCTGTTTCTCTCCGCCAAGAGAGAAGGCCCAAGCCGGCACCAGATTTTTGATGTTGTCCTTGTTGAGTGTGTCGAGGGGGGAATAGCGTTGCAGATGCCGCCCCATGCCATTGGTCAACACGTCGCCTGTGGAGGCGGTGTCATTGGCCAGCATTTCTTCCGTGACGCCGGTGCCGTGCCCGTCCGCAGTGGCAGCGGTTGCCAGCAGGCTGGCGGTCACCGCCAATACAAATTTGTTCATCATTGAGTATCCTCCCAAAACTGTCCTTTGGGCGCCGGTCCATTGGGGAGCGTTTTTCGCAGGGACACATTCCACCCGCCGCAAGTATTCGCTCAATGGGAGTGCTGAGATATTGCACAATGGTCGTACGACCCAAGCGGGCTTGACAGAACCCTTGCGACTTTGGTCGGAGAACGACTCGCTCAAAGGGGCGGTTTTCAGCTTTTGGTTGAGTGATTTTTCCGCCGTTTAAGCCACTGACCTACTGCGCACTGGCCTTTGGTCGTATTTCGACAATCCTTCCGACTGGTAGATTTGTTGTCCAAAGAGGAGGCGACCATGACATTTATGAAAACGCTGGGCGGCGCGCTTGCGGCTGTGGTGCTCACCACCACCGCCTGGGCTGAAACACCGGTTTTGAAGGCGTCGGTTTTGAAGTTTGGCACTGTGAACTGGGAGCTGAACACCATCAAGCACCACGGCTTTGACGCGGCCAATGGGTTTGATCTGGAGGTTCAGGGCGTGGCCGGTGGCTCTGCGGCCAAAGTGGCCTTTCAAGGGGGCGAAGCGGATGTGATTGTCTCCGACTGGCTTTGGGTCGCACGCCAGCGCGCCGCGGGGAAAGATTATGTGTTTATTCCATATTCCAAAGCGGTTGGTGGCGTCATGGTTGGCAAAGACAGCAGCGCACAAAGTCTGGCAGATCTCAAAGGGCAGAAGATTGGCATTGCCGGTGGTCCTTTGGACAAAAGCTGGCTGATTCTGCAGGCTTATGCAGCCAAGACCCATGGTCTGGACCTGGAGGCTGAGACCGAACAGGTGTTTGGCGCACCGCCTTTGATCTTCAAGTCTGCTTTGTCCGGCGAAGTGGGCGCAGCAATCAATTTCTGGCATTTCCTCGCCAAAATGGAAGCTTCTGGCATGCGCAAATTGGTGGATGTGTCGCAGGCGGCCTCCGCGCTTGGGCTGGATCCAAACACGCCGCTTCTGGGCTATGTGGTGAAAGGCGACCTTGTGCGTGAAAATCCGGAACTGGTGAATGGTTTGGCGGCGGCGAGTCGCTCTGCCAAGGAGCTTCTGGCCTCAAATGATGCAGAGTGGGACCGCTTGCGCGACAGGATGAAAGCTAAGACAGATGCGCAGTTTGAAGCGCTCAAAGCGGGCTTCCGCGCAGGCATTCCTGCCCCCGGTCCGGTCGACGAAGCCGCCGCCGCGCGCATGTTGGAGCTTATGGTGGACCTTGGCGGTGAAGACCTGATGGGCAAAGCGCAAGCGCTTCCGGACGGCACCTTTCTGAGCAGCGGCAGTTAAGTGACCGAAAACGCCGCAAACCTGACAAGCCCGCCCGGCACAGCACCGGGCGGGAAAGCTGTTTTGGACCTATGCGTGGCGCGGTTTGGTCGCGGCGAAACTCCAATCCTTGCGGAGATGGCGCTAACACTGAAGCAGGGGGAGACGCTTGTTTTGGTCGGTCCATCAGGTGTTGGCAAAAGCACGTTGCTGCGGATCATCGCAGGCTTGGAGGCAGCGTTTGACGGGCGATGCCAAATTGATGGCAAGGTCTCCATGGTGTTTCAAGAGCCAACCCTGCTGCCGTGGCGGTCCGTGCGCGACAACCTGTGTATTGTTGCTGATCTGGAGCCAAGGGAGGTGGACACGCTGCTGGCGGAAGTTGGTCTGGGCGGGCGAGGGGATGATTTCCCTGGTCAACTCTCACTAGGCCAGCAGCGACGCCTGTCGTTGGCCCGTGCTTTGGCAGTTCGCCCCGGCCTGCTATTGATGGACGAGCCTTTTGTGTCGCTCGATCCGGCGCTGGTTGAGGACATGATGACGCTGTTTGCACGGCTGCGGGGTGCACACGGGCTCACCACAATTCTGGTGACCCATTCCATGGAAGAGGCCCGCGCCTTGGGCAGCCGCATTGTCACCTTGGGCGGCAGCCCGGCACGCATTGTTGCGGACGTTCAGAACGCCGGCGCGTATTTCCAGTTATCCGCATCCGGAGTGATTTCCTCCAGATCATAACCGGCGCCTTGCAGGCGGCGGGCAATCTTCAGCCCGTCTTGCGCAGCTTCGTCGACCAGGTGCCGTCCTAAAGCGTCGTCCTGAGATACCCCATGGCCGCGCATCAAGGCGATGCCGTAGTTGAACTTGCCCACCGGGTCGCCAAGCTCAGCCGCGCGGCGATCCCATTCGGCAGCTGCATCGGGGTTGTACTCTCCGCCAAGGCCATTGTTGTCGAGTTGCCCCATCCAGGTCATCGCACCGGTGTAGCCGTCTTCTGCGCAGGTCTGAAATAACGTGCGCGCGGCTCCGTGTTGTCCTTCTTTGGTCAACCCGTAGCCCATTGAGCAAAGCACCATGCCGCTTTCACCGCGTTCGGCCCGCTCGACAAAGGACTTCAAACTCATTTCGTCAGGGTTCAACGCGCCCAGCTCTGGAGCAGTCTCAGCAAAAGCCGGGGCGGCGGATACAATCAAAATCGCTACAACGTGTCTCATGGTTGCATCTTAGCAGAGCGGTTCGCGCAAATCATGGGCGCTATGGTCGTAGGAAATGTCAGCGTTTGCGACCTATTCCGGAGCGCGCCGGGGCGTACCCCCAAAGCGCCAAGGCCGTGAACACTGCCGCTGAGGCAACGGTCCAGGCCAAGGCGGTCAGGTTGAGCTGCCCATAAAGCGCGAAGCGGATCAATTCCACTGCGTGGGTGAACGGATTGAGCGCGCAAATGTCGTGCAGAAGCGTGGAACTCTCTGCCATTTTCCACAGCGGATAGAGCGCTGAGGACAGGAAAAACATGGGAAAGATCACAAAGTTCATCACCCCTGCAAAGTTCTCCAGCTGTTTGACAAAGCTGGACAACACAAGTCCAAGCGCCCCCAACATGATGCCCGCCACCAGCAAGGCAGGCAGCACCGCGACATAGCCCATTGGTGGTATGGTGATGTCAAAACCGGCGGCAATGGCGAGGAAGACGTAGACTTGTAAGATGGAGATCCCGGTGGAGCCCACAATCTTGCAAAACAGCAGCCAACCGCGCGGCAAAGGCGAGGTCAACAGCAGTTTCATCGAACCCATCTCGCGGTCATACACCAGCGACAAAGAAGACTGCATGCCGTTGAACAAAAGGATCATGCCGCACAGGCCGGGCACGATATAGGTCTCATAGGTGATGTAGGTTTGATATGGCGGGATGATCGACAGGCCAAGCGCGGCGCGAAACCCGGCGGCAAAGACCAACAGCCAGACCAAGGGACGCACCAGCGCGGCGACAAAGCGTTCGCGTTGGTGCACAAAGCGTAAGGCCTCGCGCAGCACAATGGCGCGCAGGGATGTGAGATAGGGGCTCATGCGGCAGCTCCGGTGAGTGACAGAAACCGCTCTTTCAGGGAGTATTCTCCGCCGATGGAGGCCGCGTCCCCTGTGGCAAGAACGCGGGATTTGTGCAGGATCACAAGGTCATCCTGTACGGCGACCTCATCGGTCAGATGGGTGGCCCAGAGCACGGTTTTGCCATCCTCAGCCAGCTGATGCGCATAGGCTGTGATTGCCTGTCGTGTGGCGGCATCCAGCCCGACGGTTGGCTCATCGAGCAGCAGCACTGCCGGATCATGGATCAAAGACCGCGCAATCTCTGCCCGTCGCCGGTGACCTCCGTTCAGCGTGCGGGCTTTTTCACCTGCCCGCTCCCGCATGTCGAGACGGTCGAGTGCCGCGTCGATCCGGTGCCGCGCCTTGCGCCCGGCCAAGCCATGCAGTGCGGCAAAATAGGAGAGGTTCTGCTGCACCGACAGATCAAGGTCCAAGGTGGTCTGTTGAAACACAATACCCAGATGCCCAAGCGCGGCGCGTGGATGGCGGGCAAGGTCGTGCCCCGCGACCTCGATCTGTCCGCCATGTGGCGTGAACAGGCGGGTCAGAAGATTGAACAGCGTTGACTTTCCCGCGCCATTGGGGCCAAGCAGGGCGCAAAACCGGCCTTGAGCGACGTGGAAGCTCACGCCGCTCAAAGCCTGTTTCGAACCGTAGGCATAGGTCAGATTGGTGACCGCCAGCCCACTCATTTAATGGTGATGTCCAGCCGCTGGGTCTCGCCCGTGGTGCCCGGAATTTTGATGTAGTATTGGCCCGGCTTGATCGCGACAAAGCCAATTTCCATCTCGCCGGCTTCGTCAAACTCCACGCTGTCGAGACCAAGCGGGCGGATTTCCAAGCCTTCAATCACAATCTCATCAATCCAGATCGCGCGGAAGAATTCAGGTCCCACCAACGCCAATTCCTGACTGCCGTCACCCTGAATTTCAAACTCGTAGTAGGTGCCGGAGGTCAGCTCCCAGGGGGCGGCAGAAATCGGCTCGCCTGCAGACAGGATGATCGGCGGCAGGTCTTCTTTGTTTTTGCCAGACAGCAGCCCCGCCGCGCCAAAGCCTGCGTCATCGTCGTCATCATCTGCAAATGCGGCCAGGGGCGCGGCTGCAACCAAGGCGCTGAGGGCGCAAGTGGCCAAGGTGCGGCGAATGGAATTGGGCATAAATCTCTCCTGTTGGTATTCTTTTGATTAAGATGCGGGGCGGTAGGCGGCGCCCCAAGGGAAGCGGCCCACTTTGATGGTCTTGACGGGCTTGCGCGAGGCCACGTCGATCACGGTCACATCGCCGGATACGCCGTTGGTGGTGAACAGCTGCGAGCGGTCTTCGTTGAACGCCATATGCCAGACACGGCGGCCCACCAGAATGTAGTCTTCCACCTCGTAGGTGTCGGCATTGACCACGGCGACGTGGTTGGACGGCCCAAGCGCCACAAAGGCGTGGGTGTCGCCAGCGGTGAATTCAAAACCCACGGGCTGCACGCGGTCAGGGTGAACGCCCTGCACCTCAAAGGAAATCTTGCCTTTTTCCGCCTGTGTGTCGCGGTCAAACACCGTAACAGTGCCGCCAATTTCCGAACTCACCCACATCTCGCTGCCGCCTTTGACAAACTCGGCGTGACGCGGGCGGCTGTCGACCAGCGTGTTGGCAAACAGCTTCTGTGTTTCGGTGTCGATCCAATGCGCCATGTTGGTGGTTTCGGATGTGGTGATCGCAACCTTGCCGTCTGGTGAGACCGCCATGCCTTCCGGTTCCACGCCCACGTCGATCTGCGCAATCACCTTGCGGGTTTCCGTGTCCACCACGGTGGTGATCGCGTCATCTTCGTTGGCGATATAGAGGTGACGATCATTGGGGTGCAGCACAAATTGTTCCGGGTCCTCGCCGGACGGCAGATCATGCAGGATCTTACCGGTGGCCGGGTCCATCACTTGCACCGCATCGCTGTCAGACGCACAGATGTAGACGCGCGAGTAATCCTTGGAGAAGGTGATGCCACGAGGGCGCTCGCCGGTCTCATAGGTTTTGATGACTTCCAGCGTTTCGGTGGAAATCACCGACACCGTGTCGTCTTTCTCATTGGTGACCCAAATCTCTCCGGCATAGGCCGGGGTGGCAAGTAGGGTGGCAAGGGCGACGGTGCGGATCATTTGAAGGCCTCACATTTGCTTTCGGGGCGGTCGAGCCCAAGGCTGTCTAACTCGTTGGAATGATGTAAAAATCTTTCCAGTGGCGCGGTGGCGACCAATGCGCGCGGATGGGCCAGAGCGATGGGCTGGCGCAGTTGACCGTTCCAGTCGCGATAGGTCAGGGGGCGGCCTTTGAAACCGGCCAACTCAAACTGGTCGGACAGGATGTAGTCCCTAAGCGTTGCCGGTTCGGTGCTGTTGGTGCGGGTCAGAGCCTCGCCCAGGGTGCGCACGGCGGCCCAACCAGCGTAGTCCTGCGCCAGCATTTTGCGGCCGTTTTGTTCTTCAAACCGGGATTGCAACTGCGCCGCGCCCCATTGTTCGATCACCGGTGACCACGTCACGGCGCTTAACCCCTCAGAGCCGACCACCGGACGGGCTTCCCATGTGTTGTATTGCACATAGCGGCCAAAATCATGCACCTCATCCGCCACAACCAGCGCGTCGTAGTCACCAAACTCTTGCGTAAACAGAGGCACTTCCTGCGCCGCATTGCGCCGCATGTCGGCCTCAAAGCCCCAGGGTTTTTCCGCCTCAAGATCCAAGCCAAACTTGGTCAGGGAGTGGCGCATGGCCTCTGCATAGGCCTGATCCACCGGGTGTTGTCCGGTGACCATCACCAGTTCGTCCCAGCGTTTGCTGACAAAAAACTGCGCCAAGGCGTCGGTGCGCATCGCGTCTGACGGCAGGCTGTGCAGCAGGTTGGCGCGACAGTCCGTGTTGCGAAGAGACAAGTCTCCGGCAGCGGCGTTAAACAGGATGGCGTCTTTGGCTTCGGGCAGGTCTGCAATCTGCAACAGAACCTCCGGTGCTGCATCAATCACCAGATAAGGTGCATAGGTGAGCATGCCACGTGCCGCCTCCAGCGCGTCGCCGTCGTCGGCCACCACCGCGCTTTCCAACACATAGGTTTGCCCCAGAAACTTGCCAGTGGTCAGGTTGTCCTGCAATCCGGTCAAGGCTCCGGCCAGCCCAATGTCTTCGGGTACGGGGTCCAGATTGGACAGGGTGGGCGGCGCGGGCTGCTCTACGGTGAGGTAGCCAATTTTCAGTTCCATCTCGGCCAAAGCAGTATTGGCGATACAAAGAGCTGAGATCGCGCATAAGGAGAGTGATCTTGTGGTCTTGAACGTCATGGGGTGACCCTAGCGGGCGGTCACGGTCTCACGAATAAGACTTTGGTCGTGAATGGGGCGAAGTCCAACCAAAGTCCAATATCGAGTGTGGATGCGCCTGTCGTAGACCTGATGAAACGGACCCGAGACATCAGGGAGGAACACGATGTCCAGACCCCATTTCTTCACCCGCGTCATGACCACAGGCGCCTTGCTGGCCGCTGGATCACTGGCAAATGCACATGGCGACGTGAGCCCACAGGCTGTGGATACAGCCGGATTGCCGGAGGTTGGCGAGGAGTGGCTGACCGAAAATCCGTATCGTGCGGAGGCGGCGGGAGAGGAGACCTGGCTGCGCGCAATCGAGATTGGGGCGTCCGGTTACAACCAGAACTGCGCCCGTTGCCATGGGCTGGAGGTTGTGTCCGGCGGGCTTGCACCTGACCTGCGCTACCTTGAGGCGGAGGAATATGGCGATGAATGGTTCATCGAACGCTTCCGCACTGGATACACGCAAAACGGTATTACAAAAATGCCCGCGTTTGGCGAATTGCTGGGCCAGGAAGCGGCCTGGGCCATCCGTACCTATGTCGAAGCCCGCCCGGATGACGGCGCGATTGATGACTTCTCCGACGAATTGAAAGCTCTGCGCGATCAGTTTGGCACCTATGCCCAATCGACCGATGGTGCCGACGCTGATGCCATCAAACAGCGCCTGACAGAGATCGCTGAAGGCATTGAGACCGGCTCAGGTGCGCCGGTGGCCGACAGCGTGGCTTTGCGTGCGGCTCGCGCCATTGACGGATCTGCGCAGGCCTATGCAACCGCCGCAGAAATCTTGACCATTGGCCTGTCTGCCGCAAACTAACGCATGGCTTTCAAACACACTTTTCTGACCGCTGTCGCCCTCACCTTGGTGGGGGCGGTTGCAGTTCATGCCGCTGATCCCTGCGCGGATCACGTGCCTCAGGCAAAACCCCAGAATGTCGGGCGCGACATCGTTGGGCAGGAACTGGATGTCATTCAGGATCGCGGCCACATGTTGTTTGCGGTCTATGAGGACTACCCGCCCTACAGTTGGGAGGAAAAAGGCAAGCCACGCGGTGTGGACGTGGAAATCGCGCGCATTATCGCCGAAGATCTGGGCGTGGAGGCGCGGTTCAACTTTGTCGCGGCGGACGAAAACCTCGATGGCGATCTGCGCAACAACATCTGGAAAGGTCCGCTGATCGGCGGACGTGTGTCTAATGTGATGATGCGTGTACCCTATGACAGCGCCTTTAAGTGTCGTGTAGAGCAGGTGGTCTTCACCGGACAATACGCGGGCGAAAGCATCGCCATTGCCTATGACAAGGCGTCTTATCCGGATGCGGACGACAAACCCATCCCGGCCTATTTCCGATATGACACGGTGGGGGTGGAGAACGACTCGATCTCCGACTTCTACCTGTCGGGCTTTGTTGGTGGGCAGCTGCAATCCAATATTCGCCACTATGACACGACCGTGGATGCCATGGCCGGACTGGCGCAGGGCGAAGTCATGGCTGTCATGGGGCCGTTGAACGCGCTGGAGCATGGGTTGGCCGACAGTTCCGATGTGCACCAACCACCTCTGGCAGGCTTTGCAGTGAGCAAATGGACGCTGGGTGTCGCGGTGAATTTCCGCTATCGGCCGCTGGCCTATGCGGTGGATGACGCGATCAACTACGCGCTGCAGGACGGGCGCATTGCCAAGATCTATGCTGACTACGGCCTGACGCATCTACCGCCGGAACGGTAGCGGTTCACAGGGTGGTCAACTCGCCGTCAAAGCTCACAAGCGTCACGCGGCGCAAGTGGGCGGCGGCCTTGATCGCTCGCACCTGATCCAAAGGTGCCAAGGTCAGCGCTGTGGAGAGGGCGTCCGCCCAAGCTGCTGTGTCTGCCTCAACCGAAACAGAAGACCACTGTGGCCGCGCCGTTGGATGCAGAATATGCCCGCGCTCTCTCAGTGGGGAAGTGCCTGTGTCGGATGTTGCAATCGCTCCGCGCGTCAGTGAGCGTTGCCCCAGCAGGCCATGTTGGGCGTCTTTGATGCCCAGCCGCCAGGTCCCGCCAGTGCTTCGATACTCACCAATGTTGATTAGAGCGGCGTCAAACCCGTTGGCGTCCAGCATCTCGGCCACAAGATCGGTGGCGAACCCTTGTGCAATCCCGTTGAACGTCAGGGCCTGATCTGACTGCAAGGCAATGTGGTCGGGCGTGAACTCAACCCGTTCCCAACCAATGCTCTCTAGCGCTTTGTCTGTTGCGCCACCGTCCGCCAGGGCCTGCCAGAGCGGCTGTACCGTTGGATCAAACAAGCCGTCAGTGACTTGAAACGCTGCGTCTGCCAGTGTCATCAGGGTGTGAAACCTTTGGCTCGGCTGTAGCTGCTTGGCTTGGTTGAGACGGGTTAGCGCGGAAGCAGGGTCATACAGGCTAAACGCCGCCTCCACGTCTTTAATCAGCCTTTTAGCGCGTTCCAGTATTGGCTCCGCAAGTTGCACTGGCCCCGTGAGCGTGATGCTGACCTCTGCACCCAGAGCAAACCCTTGCCAACTGTGGCGCTGTGCCAGGGCAGGGCTGCCCGCGAAAGCTGCGGCAATGGCGAGAAATCTGCGGCGGGTTAAGGTCATTGTGCGGCCATCTGTTGTTGGCGTTTCTTGGCGGCAAGGATCAACGGCACGCATTGTGCCGCATCGTCGTGAATGGTCACGCAGTCCAAACATTGGAAACACTCGGAATACGCCACCGCCCCGGATTTTTTGATGGCGCCGTAGCTGCATTTCACCCGGCAGAGCTGACAAGGGGAGCCACATTCTGCGCGTCGGGCAATCCAGTCTCTCCCGCGCAGCAGCCCGCCAATGGCCATCAGCGCGCCCAAGGGACACAAGTAACGGCAGAAGCCTTTGAACAGCACCATAGACAAGGCGAGCAGGCCGGCGGCGTACGCCACGTAATACCATTCCCGGACAAAGAACGTCGTGATGGCGGTTTTGAACGGTTCGACCTCGATGGCTTTGTCCAAGGCGGCAGGGGCCATAAACAAGAGCGCAAAGAGACCGGCGAGAAGCACGTATTTCAGGTACTTTAAGCGGGCATCCCATTTGGCGTTGGGGGTGATTTGCGGCACCCGCAATACTCGCCCAAGGTGGTGCGCAAACTCCTGCAAGGCCCCAAACGGACACAACCAGCCGCAAAACAACCCGCGCCCCCAGAGGGTAAAGCCAATCAAAGTTGCGGCCCAGATCATCAGGGAAAACGGATCATAGAGCAGGAAAGCAAAGGATCCGCCATCCACCACTGTGCGCGCAATCGCCAAAGGTGTGGCAATGGACAGCTGCCCCTGTCCCCACCAGCCAATGAAACCAGTGACAAACGCCAGCGTTGCCAGACGTAGGGCGGTGAAGTGCCGATGCCCAGCCAGCGCATTCATCCGCCCACTCAGAACAACAAGCAGCCCCCCGAGAAACCCGCCAAGCACAATCAAGTCAGCCTGCCGGTTGCGCAGCGCATCCACCCAGGGCGGCGTGGGCTTGACCACCTCGGGGCGCAGGTAAAACCGTTCCGGCGTGCTGTGTGTGACGTCCAGTGTCACCGAACCGATTTCCGGTTGAAACGAGCCATGCGCCCGCAGCGCCTTCACCTTCAGCGTCCACGCGCTGGCGGGATCAAACCCCAACCGCCGATCCGTGCGCAGGATCAGTGCGGCGCCGTCATGCAACGCCTCCGGCACATCGTCGTTCAATTCGATAAAAATGTCGCTGTCCCGAAAGGCGATCGGAAACCCGCCTTGCTCTGCACTCAGCAGATCCGGGGCGGTGTTGCGCACAAAGTCATCGGTCACCAATCCATGACGCGCGGTTTCGATCACCAGCACCGGCTCGTCCGTCGTGGCGATGGCCATGAAGTCCTGAAGCTCTTGGAAAGCGTCCGGGCTCAGTACCGCCTTGGCAATCGACGGCGCACCGATATCGACCACCCAGAAGTCCAAATACGGCGCATCCGGTTGTTCTTGCGCTTCCAGATCGTCCTCTTCCCAGAGTGTGCCTGCAAAAGCCGTGTCCATCTCGTGATTGAGCACGGTTTTTTGTGTCACCAAGCCCTGTGACACCAGATCGTCCCAGGTCAGCGCCTCGTGGTGGTCGGGATTGGGCGACGCGGGCGGCCCGGTGGCAATCCCGCTCATTTTCTCCCGCGCGACCTGAAGCGCCGCCGCAAGAATGCTCTCATGGGCAATGCGCACCGAAGCGGTGCCTTTGGTCACCCCGTCCAGATACACCAAGGCGGATCCGTCCCCACCGCTGCCATAGGGCGTGCCCACCACCAGACTGTCTGAAATCGAGTGCCCGCGATATTGTTTGAAGAAGTCGTAGAACAGTTTTTCCGGCAGGCCAGACACAAAGATCGGCTCGTTGTGGGACAGCAGCTGAACATCCAGAAACCGCCCGTCCAAATCCAGCACCACCAACAGGTTGATTGCCGCACCGGAAAACCCGGGCAGGGGGGCCATGGGTTCGGTTTCAAACACATACCCGGCTTCTGCGCCGCCGGAGTTCAACAGCTGCCAAACTCCATTGTCGTTCACCGCCTCGCCAAGGCTCATCGGCGGCACAATGTAGGGCTCTAATGCCTCGCGCGGCAACGGTTCCGCCCCCAGGCAGAGGGCAGTTACGCACCAAAGCAGTGCCGCGCGCAAAACAGAGAGGGCCGGTGACCAGACAGACATATCCGGAGCCTAGGCAGGAACCAAAGCGCCCCCTATTGGACTTAGGTCGCAGAGCCGCAGAATGGCTTTGCTCGCAGCTTTTTCCCTGTGGCACAGTAGGCTGTATGATCAAGTCTCCTGCGCAAGCCCTTCCTGTTGTTGTCTCGCTTCTGGGATTGGTGGGGCTGTGGGCGCTGGTCGCCAGACTTAGCAATGATCCCACGGTTTTACCGGCACCCGGCACGGTGTGGCAGATCCTGCTTGAAGAAATCGCCAGCGGAGAATGGCAAGAGCATATGCTCGCCACCTCCGGCCGGGTGGCGGCCGCTTTTACCTTGGCAATGGGACTTGGCACGGCGTTGGGCCTGGTCATGGGTCTCAACGGGGCTGTGAACCGCTGGCTGTCGGCTTGGGTGTTGGTGCTGCTCAACATCCCGGCCTTGGTGGTGATTGTGCTGTGTTACCTCTGGATAGGCCTGAACGAGGTGGCTGCCATCACCGCGGTCGCCCTGAACAAAACCGCCATGGTGGCGGTGACCATCCGCGAAGGCGTGCAAGCGCGCGATGGAGCGCTGGCGGATATGGGGCGCGTGTTTGAGATGCGCCGGCTCACTTACCTACGTCACGTGCTCTGGCCGCAACTTTGGCCTTTTGTGGCAACGGCCATGCGCAACGGGCTGGCGATCATTTGGAAAATTGTTCTGGTGGTCGAGTTTTTGGGGCGCAGCAACGGGGTGGGGTTTCAGATCCACCTCTATTTCCAACTGTTTGAAACCGGCTATGTGCTGGCTTACGCACTCAGCTTTACCACGTTGATGATATTGATCGACTTCGGCCTGATCCGCGCGCTGGAGCACCGCGCCACCCGCTGGCGTGCAGTCACAAGTTAGGCGGAACAGCAGTGCAAACAGCCGCACAGAGCCAAAGGCAGCGATGATATTTGTAATATGCGCCAATGTGATGATGGCGGAGACGAAGGGATTCGAACCCTCGATACCGTTTCCGGTATACTCCCTTAGCAGGGGAGCGCCTTCGACCACTCGGCCACGTCTCCGCGGACCCGTATATTTGCCACATCCCGCGGACACAAGGCCCAAAACTCACGAATTTCAGATTTTCCGCGTCCAAAGTTTCGCTTGCCCCGTCAGAGCGAAATCAAACCTCGCAAGGGAGGGGCGTGACGTTTTATGCTGCCGTCAATCAAAGCTTCGGGAGGATTGGAAGTGAGCATGGATGAAGAGCTGTTTCAAAAAGGCTTGGCGGCACGCAAGGCCACGTTGGGGGCCGAGTATGTGCAAAACACGCTTGATAACGCAGATGATTTTCACCGCCCGTTTCAAGAGGCCATGACCGCCTGGTGCTGGGGCTTTGGCTGGGGGGATGACACCATTGATGCCAAAACCCGTTCGATGATGAACCTGTCGATGATTGCGGCGCTGGGCAAAATGACCGAATGGGAAATCCACCTTCGCGGCGCCTTGAGCAATGGGGTCAGCAAAGATGAGGTGCAGTCGATCATCCACGTGATTGGAATCTACTGCGGTGTGCCCCAGGCTCTGGAGTGTTTCCGTGTGGCCAAGCGCGTGTTTGCCGAACTCGAGGCCTAGGCATTGGCCTACGCTACATAAGCAAACGTTCAGCCCTTCTTGGCGCCGATCTTCGGCTCGGTGCCAACCCGCAGACGGGCAATGTTTTCATGGTGGCGGGCAAAAACAATGACCGCAAGTAGTGCTGCCAGAACAACCGCGCTGCCGTAGCCCAGAACCAGCATCCAGACCGCGCCCGATGCGGCGGCCACTAAAGCGGAGAGCGACGAAATCCGGCTTACTGCCGCCGTCGCCAGCCAAGTCAAACAGCAGGCAATGCCCACCGGCCACGCCAGCGCCAACATCAGGCCCAAAAAGGTTGCAACGCCCTTGCCACCTTTAAACTTTAACCACACCGGATAGCAGTGGCCCAAAAAGGCCATGAGCCCGGCCACCTGAGCCGCATCTTCGCTGGCCATGGCCCGCGCGATCAGCACAGACACGGCCCCTTTGCCGCCATCCAGGATCAGGGTCAGCGCAGCAGCTTTCTTACTGCCGGTGCGCAACACGTTGGTGGCGCCAATGTTGCCAGAGCCTATTTCGCGCAGATTGCCCAGGCCCATGAGCTTGGACAAAACCATGCCAAACGGGATCGACCCCAGCACATAGCCAACAACCGCCCATAGCAGCAGGGCAGGCAACGCAGTTTCCAAAACGGGCATCAGTCTCTCCGGTAAACGGCCGCACCGGCCACGTAAGTTGCCAGCACCTTACCCTGCAGGCGGGCACCGTCAAACGGGGTATTCTTGGACTTGGACTTCAACTTGAACCGGTCCAGCACAAAGGGCGCATCCGCATCAAACAGCACCAGATCCGCAGGCGCACCCGCGTCCAAACGGCCGCTGTCCAGACCCAATCTCTTGGCCGGGTTTAGCGCCATGGCGCGGAACAGTTCCGGCAAGGTCAGGTCGCCGTTGTGATAAAGCCGCAATGCGGCAGGTAACAGTGTTTCAAGCCCCACCGCGCCGGAGGCAGCCTCTTCAAACGGCAACCGCTTGCTTTCCTCATCCTGCGGCGTGTGCATCGAGGAAATTGTGTCAATCAATCCGGATTTCACCGCCTCAATCAACGCCAAACGGTCGTCCTCCGCGCGCAGCGGCGGCTTGATTTTGAAAAACGTCCGGTAATCCGCCACGTCCAACTCATTGAGTGTCAGATGGTGGATCGAGGTGCCCGCCGTCACGTCCAATCCGTTTTTCTTGGCGCGTTCCAAGGCGGGCAGGGCGCGAGCAGCGGTGATCTGATCTGCGTGATATTTTGCGCCGGTCATCTCCACCAGCGCCATGTCACGATCCAGCCCCATACGCTCCGCCATCGGTGACACGGCGGGCAAGCCGCGCAGCGCCGCAAATTTTCCGGAGGTGGCTGCCGCGCCCTTGGACAAGCCCGGCTCCTGTGGATGTGCAATCACCAAAGCGCCGCAAGACCGCGCATAGCTTAACGCACGGGAAAACACTTTGGGGTCTGTCACCACGTGATCACAATCGGTGAACGCCACAGCGCCCGCGTCCAGCAAAAAACCAATCTCCGTCATCTCGCGGCCTTCACGCCCCTTGGTCAGCGCGGCCATTGGCAACACATTCACAGGCGCAGCCTCATTGGCGCGGCGTTCGACAAACTCCAGCACCTCAGGCGTGTCAATCGCTGGCAACGTGTCAGGGCGCGTGACCATCGTGGTCACGCCACCAGCTGCGGCGGCTGCGCCTGCGGTTTTATAGCTTTCCTTGTGGCGCTCCCCCGGCTCACACACCTTCACGCCAATATCCACAATCCCCGGCGCCAGGCACTTGCCGCTGCAATCGACAACATCATCTGCTTGCGGTGCGGCCCCGTAGCCCACTTCCGCGATGGCACCATCGGCAACACGCACCCAGCCGAGGGCGTCGCTGTTCTTGACCGGATCAATCAAGCGGGCGTTTGTGAAAAGCGTGCTCATTGGTGATCTCCTTGAGCCGATGCGCGGCGTCTTTGTGCCGTTCGTTGTTGATAAGTCAAGTGGTGGCCCCGTTCATGACGCGCTCAATTGCGGCCATGGTGGCCTGCGGGTCCGCTTGGTATTTGATCAGGTGCTTGTCGCCGTTTTTGGTGACCACCTGCACAAAACTGCCCAGTTTGTTCAGCTCGGCAATGTTGGTGAGTGAAATCGCGCGGCCTCCGGGGCCAAGCAGCCGTTGGTTGGTCAAATCCCAACGCACGGCCAATTCATCGGACATCAGATACCCTGCGCGGACCACAACGGCGGCCAAGCCGCCAACAGCCCCGGTCCAGACGTAGGGATTTCCAACCGCCCACAAAATGCCCATGCCTGCAGCCATGGCGCCTGCGGCGATCCAGGTGTTGGTGCGAATGTAGCTGCTGCGGTTGCCTTGGAAACTCTCCAATACGGTCTCGCCGTCCAGAAGCTCTGCGGTAGGTGTCAAAAGATCAGGCATCACAAAATCCAAAAGAGAAAGCCGCCCAAAACAAGGGCAACAAGGGGCAAGGCCAATATGGCTAACAGCAAAGTCAGATGTGGGTTGGAGGAGGGCGCAGGTGCCACGGCCCCTTGTGTTGGCGCGGGGCCCTTGGCGCTGGCGTCGGGCAGCGGTTCAAAAAGCACCGGCGCGCCCTCTTCATTGTATGTGCCAATCCAGCGTAGGGGGGATTTGGGCGTCAATGTCTGCGCCACGCCATCAAAGGCGGCGGACACCACCACAAGCACCCAGCCGCTTTGCGCTGATAGGCGCGCGCTATCCTCGGACACATCTTTTTGCGCAATGCCAAGGCCTTCGACCATATAGCCGGTGAGCCCCATCTCTTCGAGATCGCTTACGGGAAAAAGCTCGATGAAGTCCTCATCCAGATAGGTGAAACCCAACGCCTCTTTCAAAGGCCAAGACAGCAACGCGCCATCCACGCCATTCACTTGTGTGCGAAAGGCCTCAATCTCTTCTGACGGCACGTCAACGGCGAACAGCCGCACCAATCCGCGTTCTGAAGAGGAAACCTGCACGCGCGTCAGCCCCCGATCCAGACAACCAGGCCAACAAAGGCAAACATCACAATCAGGGCAACAGTGGCGACACGGCCGCTCATTTTAGGGTCTTTGGGATCTTCCATGGCTTACGCCTCCATCACCTGTTGGGCGCGGGTTTCGCGCAGGTTGCGGGCCAAAAGGTCCATGGCCGCCATACGCACGGCCACACCCATTTCCACCTGCTCCTGAATGACCGAGCGGTTGATGTCGTCGGCAATCTCGCCGTCAATCTCCACGCCGCGGTTCATCGGGCCGGGGTGCATCACAATTGCGTCGTCTTTGGCATGGGCCAGTTTGGCTGCATCCAGACCATAGCGGTGATAATATTCGCGCTCAGACGGAATAAACCCGCCGTCCATGCGCTCTTTCTGAAGCCGCAGCATCATCACCACGTCAACACCTTTGAGGCCTTCGTCCATGTCCTCGTAAATCTCTGCGCCAAATTCAGCAAAGTTGCCGGGCACCAGTGTCGGCGGCCCGATCAGGCGCACGCGGTTTTCCATCTTGCCCAGCAGGATCAGATTGGAGCGCGCCACACGGCTGTGGGCGATGTCGCCACAAATCGCGATGTTCAGGCGGTGCAAACGTCCCTTGGCGCGCCGAATGGTGAGCGCGTCCAACAACGCCTGTGTCGGGTGCTCATGCCGTCCGTCTCCCGCGTTCAGCACCGCACAATTCACCTTTTGAGCCAGTAGGTCCACGGCGCCGGAATGCGGGTGTCGCACAACCAACAGATCCGGGTGCATCGCGTTCAGCGTCATCGCCGTATCAATCAGCGTCTCGCCCTTTTTGATCGAGCTGGCCTGCATCGCCATGTTCATCACATCGGCGCCCAAGCGTTTGCCAGCAATCTCAAAACTCGCCTGCGTGCGGGTGGAGTTCTCAAAGAACATGTTGATCTGTGTGAGGCCGGTCAGCGCATCGGAGTGCTTTTGCGCGCGGCGGTTTTGATCAACGTATTGATCCGCGAGGTCCAGCACGGTGGTGATCTCTTCAGGCCTGAGCGGCTCGATCCCCAAAAGATGCTTGTGGTCAAAGCGCATGTGCTGCTCCTTTTGCCGAGATTGGACCGCTTATAAGAAGGGGGAGGGGGCGGGGCAAGCACCCCTCTACGCGATCAAAGACTTTGCGCTCTTTTGTCTGCGCCGCTGGCGGTCTACTCTGCGGCCATGGAATCGGCTTTGGACTATCATACGGCGCGCGCCTTGCTGGAATGGCATGTGGAACTCGGCGCCACCGAAGCCATTCTGGACGCGCCTCTGGACCGCTATGAGGTGCCCAAAGAAGACCCCAAGAAAAAAGCCGCAGCCGCCGCATTGCCGGAGACACCTGCCGCGCCGGTGCGCAGGCCTAAGATTGATCCGGTGGCCGAGGCGGAAAAGGCCGCAAAGGCCGCTGGTGATCTCGCCGCATTGGAGCAGGCGATGGCGCAGTTTGAGCACTGCACCCTCAAACGCGGTGCCCGCAATCTTGTCTTTGCGGATGGCAATCCAGCGGCGCGGATGATGATCATTGGGGACGCGCCGGACCGTGATGAAGACCGGGAAGGCAAACCGTTTGTGAGCCGCGCAGGGGCGCTTTTCGATAATATGTTCTCAGCCCTCGAAATGGGCCGCGATGTACCAATGAGCAAAGATGCGCTTTATATTGCGCCGGTAGTGCCATGGCGCGCGCAACGTGGCGGCGAAGTGCCGGCCCCGGTTCTGAAAATGATGCGCCCGTTTCTGGAGCGCCATATCCAATTGGTGGCGCCGGATGTGATTGTGTTGATGGGCAACGCCGCTTTGGAATGTGTTTCCGGCCAACGCGGCATCAGTCGCGCCCGCGGGCAGTGGCAAACTGCTTTTGACAAGCCTGTGCTGCCGATGATGAACCCCGCTGATTTGCTGCGGCGTCCGGCTTTAAAGCGGGAAGCCTGGGCTGACCTGCTGAGCCTGAAGGCCAAGTTGGACGAAACATCATGAGAATCCTCGCCTTTTCTGATCTGCACCGCGCAGCACCCGCAGCCCGCCGCCTTGTTGAGATGAGCCAGGACGCGGATTTGGTCATTGCCGCGGGCGATTTCACCAACCACCGCAAAGACTTGACCGGTGCGCTGGATCTGATCGCGGGTATCACCACACCGATCATCATGGTGCCCGGCAACAACGAAAGCGAAGACGAGCTGCGCGCCGCCGCGCCCAACAACGCCACGGTTTTGCATGGCGAGGCCACCATCTTCGAAGGTCTCAACATTTTTGGCCTCGGCTATGCCGTGCCCGTCACGCCCTTCAAAGACTGGTCCTGTGACCTTGACGAGCCCACCGCGGCCAAAATGTTGGCCGCCTGCGAAACCGTCGATATCCTGATCAGCCACTCGCCCCCCACAGGCCATGTTGATGTGACCTCCACCGGGCTGTCGCTTGGCTCCAAGGCAGTGCTTGAGGCAATTGAGCGCATTGCGCCGCCTTTGGTCCTATGTGGTCATATCCACGATTGTTGGGGGCAATCGTCACAGGTTGGCCCGTCCAAAGTTGTGAACCTCGGCCCCACCGGCACCTGGTTTGACATCGCCCCATCCGCTTAGGAGGCATTTATGGGCCGCATTGACGAAAGCAAAACCTTCATTCCGGTGAAAATCGCTGTGCTCACGGTGAGTGATAGCCGTGAGCTGAGCCAAGATCGCTCCGGCGACACTCTGGTGGCCCGGTTGGAGGCGGCCGGCCACATCCTCGCGGATCGCACAATCATCAAAGACGAGCGCGCTGACATCGCGGCGCAGCTGCGCGCGTGGTGCGCCAATGAGGCCATCGACGTGATCATCTCTACCGGCGGCACCGGCTTGACGGGGCGGGACGTGACGGTGGAGGCACACCGCGATGTCTATGAGAAAGAGATTGAGGCCTTTGGCACCGTCTTCACCATGGTCTCGATGCAGAAAATCGGCACATCTGCCGTGCAATCCCGCGCCACAGGTGGTGTGTCCAATGGCACCTATCTCTTTGCGCTGCCCGGCAGCCCCGGCGCGTGCAAAGACGCCTGGGATGAAATCCTGAAGTACCAGCTCGACTACCGCCACATGCCCTGCAACTTTGTGGAAATCATGCCGCGGCTGGATGAGCATTTGAAGCGCAGCAAATAATCTTGCACCTCCGTCAACTTTTTTGACAAAAAATGTGACGGAACGTTCGCTGACATCCGTATCACCTATGCGTGCCTTGGCTTTTGGTCTGGGCAGGCGCATCATGGACTGTACCACCGACGCTGGGAGGCGAGGCAGATGAGATTTTTGCGGCAAAGTCTGACGGGGCTGTTTTTGCTCTCCGCCACTGTGGCTTTGATCCTCTATGCGGGCAGTCTTGTGTTTAATGCTGTCGAAGAGCGTATGGCCCAAGAGAGCAAGGGCCCGCCCGCCCGCGAGCGCGTCTTTACCGTTAATGTGAAAATCGCAGAGCCCGGCGCCGAAACGCCGGAGCTTGTGGCCTTTGGCGAGGTGCACAGCCGCCGCTCTTTGGAGGTGCGCGCGGCCGCGGCGGGCACTGTTGTCTTCCTGTCGGAAAACTTTGAAGACGGCGCCACGGTCAATGCCGGTGAGGTGTTGGCTAAAATCGACCCCACAAAAGCCCGCTATGCTTTGGATCGAATTGCCGCTGATTTACAGGATGCGGAAGCTGAACAGCGCGATGCTGACCGCACGCTCATCTTGGCGCAGGACGAATTGAAATCTGCCGAGGCACAATTGGGGTTGCGGCAGAAAGCCTTTGATCGCCAGATTGACCTGCAAGATCGTGGGGTCGGCACCGCAGCCTCCGTGGAAGTGGCTGAACTGGCTCAGGCCGCCGCCCGCCAATCGGTGCTGTCTAACCGCCGCGCGTTGGCGCAGGCCGAAGCGCGGGTGGATCAGGCGGCCACCCGTTTGGATCGCACCAAAATTCAGCTGGCTGAAGCACAAAAGGACCTCGACGACACGGTGATCACCGCTGATTTCTCCGGCACGCTGTCTGAGGTCAACATTGTCCAGGGCGGGTTGGTTTCCATGAACGAACGCCTTGCCACGCTGATTGACGCTGAGGCGCTCGAAGTGGCGTTTCGTGTCTCCACCACGCAATATGCGCGGCTGCTGGATGACGCCAACAATTTGCATCGGGCCGAGGTCAATGTGGCCATGGATGTGCTGGGCGCCGACCTGACCGCCACCGGTGTGATCACCCGCGACGCGGCCGCAGTTGGGGAAGGCCAAACTGGGCGGGTTTTATACGCCCGACTGGACGGTCCCCGTGGCCTCAAGCCCGGAGATTTTGTCACCGTGCGTGTGCGAGAACCAGAACTTGAGGATGTGATCCGCTTGCCTGCGACCGCGATCAACGCGGTTAGCGAAGTTCTGGTGGTCGGAGATGGCAACCGCCTGACCACGCAAAATGTGCGCCTTGTGCGCCGTCAGGGCGACGATGTTCTGGTGCGGGGACGCGGTTTGGCGGGACAGCAAGTGGTCACGCGCCGCACACCGCTGTTGGGCGAAGGCATTGCGGTGAAGCCTCTGACCGGCGAAGAGAAAATACCCGATGCGCCCGCCATGGTGGCTTTGAGCGATGAAGAGCGCGCCAAGTTTGTTGCCGCAATTGAGGCCAACGGGCGTATCCCCTCAGATGCCAAAAAACGCATGTTGCAAGCGCTCAGCCAGCCGGAGGTGCCTGCGCGCATGGTGGAACGCCTGCGCAGCCGGATGGGGGGCTAAGCCATGCGGGAAATTAGCGACCGGGCCAGCGGCATTTTGAGCTATTTCACCCGCCACGCCACCGCCGCCAACCTGCTTTTGGTGGTGCTGATCTTGGCAGGCATTGCAGCCATGCCGCGCATGCGGGCGCAGTTTTTCCCCGATGTTGTGATCGACAATGTGTCGGTGTCCATTGCCTGGGACGGGGCAGGGGCCGAAGATGTTGATGCCGCCATTGTGCAGGTCATGGAACCCGCTCTGTTGGCTGTGGAAGGGGTGGAAAGCACCGCGTCGCGCTCCACCGAAGGCAGCGCCCGCATCACGCTTGATTTTGAACCCGGCTGGGACATGGCGCGTGCTACAGATGATGTGCAGGTGGCCGTGGATGCCGTGAACACGCTTCCGGAGGAGGCCGAAGACCCAACCGTGCGGCGCGGCGCCTGGCGGGATCGCGTGACCGATGTGGTAATCACTGGCCCTGTGGACGTGAACCAGATTGCCCGCTTCGCGGATGAGTTTGTCACACGTCTCTATGCGGAGGGTGTGACCCGTACCACCATTCGCGGTTTGGCCGAACGTCAAACCATTGTGGAAGTCTCCTCGGTGGACCTGATCACCCACGACATCACCATGGAGCAGATCGCGCAGGCCATTGCTCAGGAGGTCAACGCTGACCCCGCAGGCGATGTGACCGGCGCCTTTGCTCGCGTGCGGACGGGCGTGGAAAAACGCGCCCCAGATGAAATTGCGGGTATTGCCCTGCGCTCCAATTCTGACGGCACCAAGTTGACCGTGGAGGATGTGGCGACCGTGCGCGTCGAAGGTGTGGACCGCAACCGCACCTATTTTGTGGGCAACGATCCGGCCATGTCGATCCGCGTCGACCGTACCGATGCAGGCGACGCCATTGCGATGCAACGCGCCGTGGAAGAGGTCGCAGCCGAGATGCAGGCGACCTTGCCTCAAGGTGTGAAGCTCGAATTGATCCGCACCCGCGCCGAGGCCATCACTGGCCGTCTCAACCTGTTGATCGACAACGGGTTGATGGGGCTGGCGCTGGTGATCGTGCTGCTGTTCTTATTCCTGAACGCCCGCACCGCTTTCTGGGTGGCCGCCGGTATTCCAACAGCCATGTTTGCCGCCGTGGCGCTGATGTATGCCGCAGGGCTGACGATCAACATGATCTCGCTCTTTGGCCTGATCATCACGCTTGGCATTGTGGTGGATGACGCAATTGTGGTGGGTGAACACGCCGACGCGCGTGCGCGTCGCCTCAATGAACCGCCCTTTGTCGCCGCCGAAAACGCCGCAAAGCGTATGTCCTTGCCGGTGTTTTCCTCCACCATCACCACCGTGATTGCCTTCTTTGGTCTCACCGCCATTGGTGGGCGCTTTGGTGATCTGATTGCCGACATCCCGTTCACCGTGATTGTGGTGCTTCTGGCTTCGCTGGTGGAATGTTTCCTGATCCTGCCGCACCATATGGCCCACGCCATCAAAAACTCTGCCAAAGAGCATTGGTACGATGTGCCGTCTCGTGTGGTGAATCGGGGCTTCCGTTGGGTCCGTGAAACCCTGTTCCGCCCCTTCATGCGGTTTGTGATCTGGGCGCGCTATCCTGTGATAGCTGTCGCTGTGGTTGCCTTGGCCACGCAAGCCGCTTTGTTCATCGGCGGCGACGTGAAATGGCGTTTCTTCAACGCGCCTGAGCGCGGCTCTGTCACCGGCAATTTTGCCATGCTGCCAAGCGCGACCCGCGCCGACAGCCTTGCGATGATGAAGGAGATGCAACGCGCCACGGAGGAACTAGGCCGCGAGTACGAAGAGCGCCACGGCCGCAATCCACTGGATTATGTGATCGCCGAAATTGGCGGCAACTCTGGCCGTTCTCTGCCGGGCTCCGAAAGCCTCGATCCAGACCTCTTAGGCGGCATTGCCATTGAACTCATCGACGCCGACTTGCGCCCCTATTCCAGTTTCGCTTTTGTCGGGGAGCTGCAGGACCGCGTCGCGCGTCATCCTTTGGTGGAAACCGTGAGCTTCCGCGGCTGGCGCTCCGGTCCCGGCGGTGATGCGCTGGACGTGCAATTCTACGGCGCCGATAGCGAAACCCTGAAATCCGCCAGCGAAGCCTTAAAAACCGCGCTGGAAGAGTTTGGCGAAGTCTCCGCCGTAGAGGACAACCTCAGCTATGACAAAGAAGAGTTGATTCTTGAGCTGACCCCACAAGGCCGCGCGCTGGGCTTCTCCATCGATGCACTGGGCCGCGTGCTGCGGCATCGTCTCAACGGTATTGAAGCCGCCAGCTATCCAGACGGCCCGCGCAGCGCCGCCATCCGCATTGAATTGCCAGAAGGGGAGCTCACCGCCGACTTCCTTGAAGGCAGCCTGATGCGCACGCCAAACGGCGCTTATGTGCCGCTGGCGGATGTTGTGACCGTGCAAAGCCGCACCGGGTTCTCCACCGTGCGCCGCGAAAACGGCGTGCGTCTGATCTCTGTGACCGGTGATATCTCTGAGGATGATCCCGCCCGCGCCGAAGCTATTTTGGAGCAGTTGCGCGACGACATTCTGCCCACAATTGCCAGCGAAAAACAGGTCGAGTGGCGGCTCGCAGGTTTGGCGGAGCAGGAAGATGAATTCCTCAATGATGCCCGCTCTGGCCTGATCCTCTGTCTCGCTGGCATCTATCTCGTGCTGGCATGGGTGTTCTCCAGCTGGACCCGCCCCATGGTGGTCATGGCGATCATCCCCTTTGGTTTGGTCGGCACCATTTACGGTCACTGGTGGCACGACGTGCCACTGTCGATGTTCACCGTTGTCGGCCTTCTGGGCATGACCGGCATCATCATCAACGACAGCATCGTGCTAATCACCACCATCGACGACTACGCCAAGGACCGGGGCGTGATCCCCTCGATCATTGACGGCGCCGCCGACCGTTTGCGCCCGGTGTTTTTGACAACGGCCACCACCGTCTTAGGCCTTGCGCCCTTGCTGTTTGAGCGCAGCGCCCAAGCGCAATTCCTCAAACCAACCGTGATCACGCTGGTCTACGGACTAGGCTTTGGCATGTTTCTGGTGCTGCTGGTGGTGCCGGCTTTGGTGGCCATTCAGTACGATTTCACGCGCCAGATGCAGGCCCTGCGCCGCGCGCCCCGTGCCAAAGGCATCCGCGCAGGAGTCTTCCTCTGTGCCACGGTCATTGCCGCGTGGTTGGTCGCCACTTTTGGCTGGGTGTTGCTGAACGGCGAAATCCACCCGCTTCTGGCCCAAACCGGCCTGCCCAACGACACCTTCAACAGGGCATTCCCATCGCTGTTGCTGTTCCTCGTAGGGGCATGGTTGATTTCGTTTGGGGGGTATTTGGTGGGAGTCGCTTGGATGATGCTTCGCGCCTGGCGCAAGGCGGCCTCAGCCTGAGCAGCCGATAATATCGACAGCATGGTTGGCACCCAACACGGTGAACCGCAGATCCGCGCGGTTCACCATGAAGGATCTGGCGTCCACATGCATCATCTCGGTTTCGGTCACCAAGGCGCCGCCCTGACGTTTGGTGGTGCCTTCTGCTACCCAGACTTGAGGATCGGCGGTTTCAACAACAGCCACCTCCGCGCCACCCGCGCTGGGCATATGAATGGTCGCCTTGAGCGCCACCCCATCTGAAGTGGGCGAGAGTTTGCAGGTCACTTTGCCCACGCCAGCTTCACGCGCCGTCAAAGGCTGATCTACCAACGCCGCGGTGATTTCTGCATTCCGCGCACCGTTAGGCGGCAGTTCTGCTTTCACCTTCAGCCGCTGCGGGACACAGATCTCGCGGCAGACACCGATGTCGAGCGTGGCCTTCACACGCACAGGTTTGCCCGCGTCTTTTGGCGCAATCTTTATCGGCAAAACCAAAGCGTCAGTGTAACCAATCGAGCGCATGCCATTTTGGTCGAACACTTCAGGCGTCGGCCACGCCAAAGAAACAGACCCCATATTGCGCGATCCATTCCAGGTGATCTGTGGCGGAATGCCCGCGTCTCCCGGCGCCCGCCAATAGGTCTTCCAACCGGGGTTCAGGGTGATTTTCACCGCCGCCATATGGGTGCCATCTGCATCACGCCATCCCGGCAACACTTCGGCCTGCACCACTTGGTCAAAGGATTGCGCAGTGGCCGCAATTGGCGACAGGGCAGGGGCCATCAGCGCTGCAAGCGCCAGAGAGGGGAGGAGGGAGCGTTTGGTCATAGCCAACACATGGGCCATTGTGCCCCAAAAACCAACTCACAATCCGATCAGAAAACCGCGAGCGATTGAAACAGTTTGCTTACCTCTTGCGTCTAACCTCTGCGGGACACATGTTGAAAGAAGACGTCGACATTCAACGTATGAGGTCCCCTTGGACACGACACAAGACACTGACACGCAAATGGATTTGACCGGACAGCTGCTTATCGCCATGCCAGGCATGAGCGATCCGCGCTTTGCCCATTCCGTTGTGTTCCTCTGCGCCCATTCCTCAGACGGGGCCATGGGGTTGATTGTGAACAAGGCGATTGACGGTGTGAATCTGTCCGATCTGTTTGATCAGCTCTCGATCGAACCCAAATCCCCGGACGCCACATCAACGCTGCATTTTGGGGGACCGGTGGAAACCGGTCGTGGCTTTGTGTTGCATTCGCCGGAGTATAAATCTGACCTGTCCAATCTGCAGGTTGGGGCAACCTTTGCTTTGACGACGACGCAGGACATCCTCGACGACATGGCGCAGGATTTGGGTCCGCATAAAGCGCTGACTTTGTTGGGATACAGCGGCTGGGGTCCGGGGCAGCTGGAAAACGAAATTGGCGACAATGGATGGTTGGTCGCGGATGCCACCGACCAGATTGTCTTTGACACCAGCAACTCAGACAAATGGGCCGAGGCGTTAAAAAGTATTGGGGTCGATCCTCTGACGCTCAGCTCCGCGGCTGGTCACGCCTGATTTTCAGAAAGCGAAATCACAAGAGCCACCGCCTCGCCACCGAGGGGGCGAGCGCCATGACCTTTGCCGGTTGTGTCTTCCATCAAAAGCCGGTCGCCGGGACCAAACACACGGGTGTCGCCTGTGCTGGTCCAACCTTCGACCTGCCCTTCCAGAAGGACAAACAGTTGCCGGCGTGGAGAAGGGTGGGCGGCGTCACTCCAATCTTTCGGAAACCGAAACCAAAAGCATTGAGATGCCTCAATGGGAACCGAAATATCCAAAGCCGGAGCTGGAGGCGCATATTGGATCGAAGACATGTCGAATGTGATGTCCTCAAAGTGGCTCTCGCCAAAGTCGTCAGAGTATAGTCTGACGCATGTGACGCTATCTGCCATGGTTCTTCCCCCTGCGTAATGAACATGAACGCTTAGCCTTCTGGACCAGCAGTCATCCGTCAAGTGCAGGGCTAGGCATCTCTGGGGGCGGCCGCGCGGCGCAAACGGTCATTAATCGCACGGCCAAGACCGTGCTCTGGAATAGGCGACACAGCAATAGGGGCATCCCCGTCCGCATCTAAGGCATGCAGGTGATAAAACAAGTTGGCTGCGGCTTCGGTCAAATCGCCTGCTTCGCTGAGATTCAGCGTTGCCCCTTCAACTTTGCCAAACCCCAAAAGCCGCTCACCTTCCGTAATCTCAACCGCGTTTAAGCGCACCGACGCGCCTGGGGCGTAATGTGACAGCATCTGCCCGGGCGCAGTCAGCGGATCAGCTTCTGAGCGGCTGACAACTGGGCGACCCAAAGCGGCTGCTATGGCTTCCTGCGGCAAGCCGCCGGGGCGCAGCAATGTGGGTTCGTCAAACAATCCCAAAATGGTACTTTCCACACCAACGCCGCACTCACCACCATCCACCACGGCCTCAATTCGACCAGACAGGCCGTTGATCACATGTTGCGCGCGGGTGGGGCTGATTTTACCAGACGGATTGGCTGACGGCGCAGCGACTGGCCCGTCAAATTCGCTGAGCAAGGCCTGCGCCACTGGATGCTCCGGCACACGGATCGCCAGCGTTGGCAGGTTGGCGGTCACCAAAGGGGACAGGCCAGAATCATCTCGCAGTGGCAGCACAAGGGTGAGCGGCCCGGGCCAGAAGGTGGCTGCAAGCCGGTCTGCCATTTCATTCCACTTCACGTAGCGTTTTGTCGCAGCCACATCCGCCACATGCACAATCAGCGGATTGAACGTCGGGCGGTGCTTGGCCTCAAAAATCCGCGCCACAGCCATGTCCTGACGCGCGTCTGCGCCAAGCCCATATACGGTTTCCGTGGGGAACGACACCAATCCGCCATCCCGCAGAACCGATGCTGCACGTGCATATCCTGAGCTATCAGGGGAGAGGATATCTGTGTCCAAGAGGCGCTCCTGTGACGCTGCGTTTTTCTGTGATCGTCTCAACAAGACCCTTACCGTAAGGCCCAAAGCTGCATACAAGCAGCAGCACTTATTGCCAAGCCTGCCGGAGAGACAGATGCCCTTTCGCGCCCCAGTAACCGATTTCCAGTTCCTTTTTGATCACGTGGTGGATTTTGCAAATGTCTCCGCAACTGAGCGTTTTACCGATGCGGACCGCGATACAACTGAGGCCATCCTCCTGGAAGCCGGCAAGATGGTTGATGAGGTCATGGCGCCAATCAACCGCAATGGCGATCTCGCTCCGGCAGTGTTGGAAAACGGCGTTGTGCGCACCTCTCCGGGGTTTGCCGACGCTTACAAAGCCATCGCCGAAGGCGGCTGGATTTCCACCGGAGCCTCGCCGGAATACGGCGGCATGGGGCTGCCACACACCATCACCACCGCGGTGAACGAGATGATGGCCGCGGGCTGCCTGTCGCTGCAACTCAATCCGCTGATGACCCAAGGCCAAATCGAGGCGCTGGAGCATCACGCGTCAGAGCAGATCAAAGCCACCTATCTGGAAAAGCTGATCACTGGTGAATGGGCCGGCACCATGAACCTGACCGAGCCTGCCGCAGGCTCTGATGTGGGCGCGCTGAGCTCTAAAGCTGTTCCAAACGATGATGGTTCTTTTGCGGTCTCCGGCCAGAAAATCTTCATCAGCTGGGGCGACAATGATTTCACCGGCAACGTCTGCCACCTGGTGCTTGCCCGTCTGCCTGACGGCGTGCCCGGCACCAAAGGGATCAGCCTCTTCATCGTACCCAAATACATCCCGGACGAAGCCGGCAACCCGGGCGTCGCAAACACCCTGGGTGTTGTGAGCCTGGAGCACAAAATGGGCCTGCACGGGTCTCCAACTGCCGTGATGCAGTTTGACAACGCCAAAGGCTGGCTTGTTGGCGACGCCCATGACGGCATGAAATGCATGTTCACCATGATGAACAACGCGCGGCTTGGTGTTGGTGGGCAAGGCGTGGGCGCAGCCGAAGGCGCCTACCAAATGGCGCTGGAGTATGCGCTCGAGCGTAAACAAGGCCGCACCCCAGTTGAAGGTGGCGGCACAATCATTGACCACGCGGATGTGCGTCGCATGCTGGCGGGTATGAAAGCCGACATCTTTGCCGCGCGCGCCATCGAAATGGCCTGTGCCGTCGCCATCGACATGGGCACCGCCACGGGGGAAAAAGAATGGAAAGCCCGCGCGGCCTTCCTGACCCCCATTGCCAAAGCCTTTGGCACCGACGTGGGCATCAAGGTCTCTGAGGACGGCGTGCAGGTACACGGTGGCATGGGCTTCATTGAGGAAACCGGCGCTGCACAATTCTCTCGCGACGTGCGTGTGACTGCGATCTATGAGGGCACCAACGGCATTCAATCCATGGACCTCGTGGCCCGCAAATTGATGGACGGTGGCGACGCCGCCTACGCCTTGCTCGATGAAATCGAAGACTGCGCCGAGAAAGTCCGCGAAAGCATGGCTGATCTGGCCGAGCCTCTGTGGCAGGCCACCGAAACCCTGCGCGAAGCCACCGAATGGATGGTCGCCCAAGGGGATATGAACGACCGTTTTGCCGGCTCCGTGCCTTTCCTGCGCGGCTTTGCTCGTGTGCTCGGCGGTTATTATCACCTGCGCGCCGCCATTGCCGAAGGGGGCGAAGGTCCACGCAGCAAGCTGGCGAAGTTCTACATCCAACGCCTGTTGCCAGAGCACGCCGGTGTGCTGATACACGCGATGCAGGGCGCAGAGGATCTCTACGCGATCACCGCCGAAGATCTGGGCGCGGCCTGATGCAAGACGGCGCGGCAGGCATCCGCTATCCTTGGGAAACCCCTCCAGCTGAGGGAGAGGCCATTGAGGTGGCCAAGGGCGTCCTCTGGATGCGTCTGCCGCTGCCGATGAAACTTGATCACGTCAATGTTTATGCGCTGGACGAAGGCGACAGTTGGACCATCATCGACACCGGGTTTGACAGCAAGCGTGGCCGCGGCATCTGGGAGACCCTGATGGCCGGCCCCTTGGGTGGCAAACCCGTGTCTCGTGTGGTGGTGACCCACCACCATCCAGATCACGTGGGGCTCGCTGGATGGTTCCAATCTGAGCACGGCGCCAGCCTTTGGACCACGCGCACCGCGTGGTTGTTTGCGCGCATGTTGCAATTGGACGAACAAGCCGTACCACGCCAGGAAACGCTCGATTTCTACCGTGCCTGCGGCATGGATGAAGAAATCTACAACCAGCGATCCAGCGAACGGCCTTTCAATTTTGCCGATGTGGTTGCTCCGATGCCCCTGGGCTTCAAACGCATCAAGCAGGATGACGTGATCGAAATGGGCGGTCGCAAATGGACCGTGCACATCGGCAATGGCCACGCGCCGGAACATGCCACTTTCTGGTCTCAGGACGACAACTTGGTGCTGTCCGGTGATCAAATCCTGCCCTCGATCAGCTCCAACATCGGTGTTTATGCGACAGAACCAGAAGCTGACCCTGTGGCGGATTGGCTCGAAGCCTGCGAAAGGCTCAAACAATACGCCCGTGATGACCAACTGATCCTTGGCGGTCACAAGCTGCCCTTCACCGGCGCGCCCCTGCGCATGCGACAGCTGATTGACAACCACCACGGCGCGCTCAAGCGGCTGGTCGAGCACCTCGACACGCCACAAACTGCTGCTGAATGTTTCTTGCCGTTGTTCAAACGCCAAATTGATGGCGGGGCTTATGGGCTTGCGCTTGTTGAAGCCCTTGCACATCTCAACCATCTTTACCAAGTTGGCGACGTAAGCCGCACCACGCGCGAAGACGGCGCGTATCTGTGGCAGCGGATCGAATAACAGGCGCGAACACCTATGACTGACGACATCAAAACCACCGCAGAGGCCATCGAAGCGGAGGCTTTGCCACGCTTATACGAAGTGCATTCTGACCCTGATGCTGAAACCGTGGCGGTGCCCGAGGACATCGCCAAACAACCGGTGAAGCAGAAAAGCGCGGCGGAATGGGCCTACGAACGCCTGATCCTTTACATTCAGAACTTCGAAAAGCAGCTCGATAACGAACACGAAGTGGCAATGGGATTTGTCGGTGGCGAAGCTGGCGTGCTGCGCATCGAGGGCATGGGCTTCTTTGATCCCGATATCGTGACCTTCTACGGCACCGACAGCAGCGGTATCAAAACCCAACTGGTACAACATGTCAGCCAGCTGAACGTGATGCTGCGGGCCTTGCCGAAACAGAAAGACACCGGCGAAGCGCCGTCACGCATTGGCTTCCGCTTGGCCGAAGGTCTCAAGAAAGACAGCGCCTGAGGCAGAGATCATTGCCTGCGTCACCTGAGTGGGTGACAGGGCCAAATGAATCAGCTATCCAGCGTTTTAAGCAGACAGGAAGGATTACTCCCATGGCGGAACACAAGCACGGTTCGATGAACATCGACGCTCAAGAAAAAGCATTTGCAGGCTTCATCAAGGCCTCCACATATGTGTCGGTTGCAGCAATCGGCGTTCTGATTTTCCTGGCGATCTTCAACAGCTGATCGCATCGGGCGGGGGTGCCCTTTATGAATGTTTTGGTTCGTGGTTTGGCGCTTTTGGCGCTGGTGGCCTCTGTTTCCGCGTGTTCGGTGCGCAATCCGGCGTCGGAGAACTCACCGGATGCCGCTGTGGAGGCCGCACGCTATGTGCATGACGGTCCCAAACAGCTGACACTCTACACAATGATCTCCAACGAGAGTGGCTCTGGCGCTCACACGTCGTTGATGATCAACGGCAGCCAACGGGTCGCATTTGATCCTGCAGGCTCTTTCCGCAAAGAGGGCGCCATCGTTGCCAAAAACGATGTTGTCTACGGCATGACGCCTTACATGGTGGATCAATACACCCGCTTTCATGCTCGGGAGACTTACCATGTGGTGGTGCAGTCGATAGACGTGAGCCCACAGGTGGCAGAGATGGCGTTGCGCAAGGCGCAGACTTTGGGCCCCGTTACCGAAGCCCAATGTGCAAAATCAACGTCGGCGTTGCTCCAGACACTGCCAGGATTTGAAGATGCACCGCAGTCTTATTATCCGCGCAAGCTGATGGATTACTTTGCCGATAAAGGTGCGACTTATGATCGTTTGTTTGAGTATGACGATGATGACAAGTCCAAGGTGCTCGCGGCCTTTGTGCCGGAATACGAACGCCAGTAAGACCTCGCAAATGATGCACAGAAGCGCCCTACGGGGCGCTTTTTTGTGCGCGCATCGCCACAGTCGCAAAACAGTCGCGATACAGACGTAATACCGACGTGGATTTTAGAGGAAATACAGCCCCAAAAACAACGTCGCGGCGCCGCCAAAAATCGCCGCCAATACGTTCTTGGTGACATAGCCCAAGCCCAATGTTACCGCCGCAGCCGCCAGTCGTGCAGGGTCTGGCTGTCCCTCAGTTGCTGCGGGCCACAGCACAAGCGGTGCCACCAGCCCCGGCAGCACGGCCACAGCCGTATAGCGCAGATGGCGCAGTACCCATTCCGGCATCTCACGGTCGCCGATCACGCCCAAAAACAAGTAGCGCAGACCAAAGCTACCCAGCCCCATGGCGATAATGATCACCCAAATGGTTGTGCTCTCACTCATGCCATGTCCTTGTTTTCGGTGCGCAATTCAACAAAAGCGCCGGTTATCATTCCGGCAATGCCTGCCACGATCAGGCCCAGGTTCCAGGGCAGGAAAGCAAACAGCAGTGCGCAAATCACAGAAACCACCGCCGCTGCAATATGCGCCTTTGTGCGCAGCATTGGGCCAATCATTGCAAGGAAGGTGATTGGCACCGCAAAGTCGAGGGCAAAGCTGTCGGGAATAGACTGGCCCACCAGCGCGCCAACCAGTGTGGCGAGATACCAGTTGGGCAGAACTGGCGCGATAACCCCTGCGAAATAGGAGGTTTTTTGGGCCAGTGTCATCTCCGGACGCTTCTCATATTCCATGACAGACAGCGCGTAGCTTTGGTCCACCAAACTATACGCCACCAACGCCCGCCGCCATGCGGGCAGGGCACCAAGGTGCGGGGTCATAGAAGCGGAATACATCGCCATCCGCAGGTTCACAGCCAGAGCTGAGGCAATCACTACAAGCGTCGGAGCATTGTCCGCCATGAGCTGCAATGCCGTGAACTGCGCCGCTCCGGCGATGACAACAATCGAGAAGCTCATGACCTGCACCAAAGGCAGCCCTGCCTCAGTGGCCACAACGCCAAACAACATGCCAAACGGCCCTACCACGAGGACAAACGGCAATCCGTCTCGGAAGCCGCGCCAGAAGGTGGACCTATCCCAATATGACGCCATAAAAGCCTCGCTGAAATGTACCTTTGTCGGGGTAGCGAGTTGGCTCGACCTGCGCAAGCGTTGCGACCGTAAAGTCGCAGCAAAGTTATTGATGGTGGCAATGCAAAAAAATCATCACTAGGTTGCCCGCAAACCAATGGAGGACACGCATGGCAGACGCGCCGGACCTGGCACAATTTTTGATTGCCCCTGATCCCAAAGCGCCACGCTTGACCCGCGCTGTGACCGGCGTGGATCACCTCGGGCAGGAAACCGAAATTTCCGTTGTAGAAGAACGGCCTCTGACGATTTACCTCAACAGCCAGGAAATCGTGACAGCCATGACGATTGGCGACTATCCGGAGTATCTTGCGGTGGGTTTTCTGCGCAATCAGGGCATGTTGCGCGACGGAGACGTGGTCACGCGAGTGGATTATGACGAAGAGCTCGAAGTGGTTGTCGTGCGCACCGAAACCGAGACCAATCACGAAGAGAAGCTGAATAAAAAGACCCGCACGTCCGGGTGTGCTGTGGGCACTGTTTTTGGTGACATGATGGAAGGGCTTGAGGGGGTAGAGCTGCCTCAGACGCAGGTGAAAACCAGCGACCTTTACGCGCTGGCCAGCACCATCAATCGGACGCCGTCGTTGTATCTCGAAGCCGGGGCCATACACGGGACGGTGCTGTGCCAAGGCGCGCGCCCCTTGGTCTATATGGAAGATGTCGGGCGGCACAATGCGGTGGACAAAATCTCCGGCTGGATGTTTCAGAATGGGGAAACAGCAGCGGACAAGATGATGTACACCACTGGGCGATTGACCTCGGAAATGGTGATCAAATGCGCGTTGATGGGTATTCCTGTTTTGGCCTCTCGCTCGGGGTTCACCGCATGGGGCGTGGAGATCGCGCGGCAAGTTGGTTTGACGGTGATTGGCCGTATGCGTGGCCAGAGATTTGTCTGTCTGAGCGGTGAAGAGCGCTTGTTGCGCGACGTCGACCCGTCGAGTGTGCCGGAAGAGGCCAAGAAACATAGGCGCAAAGGGGGATTTCACAAATGAAACAACCTCTTGGTGTGATCCTGGCTGGCGGGCAAGCGACCCGTATGGGCGGCGGTGACAAGGGGCGCTTGTCTCTTGGTGGTAAGACAATCTTGCAGCACGTCATTGATCGGCTGGAGCCGCAGGTGGCTGGTCTGGCGATCAACGCAAATGGCGACCCTGCGCGGTTTGCGGATCTTGATATGCCCGTCTTACCGGATTCTTTGGCGGAGTTTCCCGGCCCATTGGCAGGTGTCTTGGCGGGGCTGGACTGGGCGGCGGAGCAGGGCGCGGAAGCCATTGTGACCGCAGCTGCGGACACGCCGTTTTTTCCCTGTGATCTGGTGCCGCAATTGTTGCTGGCGGCGGAAAACTTGCCGCATCCCCTAACGTTAGCGGCGTCCGGCGAACCGGGCGGCAAGCTTTGGCGGCAGCCCACATTTGGCCTTTGGCCTGTGGCGTTGCGGAATGATCTGCGGGCGGCTTTGGAAGATGGCTTGCGAAAAGTTGTGATCTGGACAGACAAACATGATGCAGGTCAAGCAGCCTTTGTTCAAAGCGGGATAGACCCCTTCTTTAATGTGAATACGCCGGAAGACCTTGAAGAGGCGCGCCGGATTTCTGGAGAGATAGAATAACAATGCAAATCTATGGCGTTGTCGGGTGGAAAAACTCGGGCAAAACAGGATTGATGGAACGTCTGGTGACAGAAATCACCGGCCGCGGTTTTAGCGTGTCTACGGTTAAGCACGCACACCACAGTTTCGACGTGGATCATCCCGGCAAGGACAGCCATCGCCATCGTGTGGCGGGTGCACGCGAGGTTCTATTGGCAAGCAAAAGCCGCTGGGCTTTGATGCATGAGTTGCGCGATGAGGACGAACCCACGCTGGAGGAATTGCTCACCAAGCTGTCTGATGTCGACCTCGTTCTGGTTGAAGGGTATAAGAGAGACGCTCACCGAAAGGTGGAGGCGCATCGCCAAGAGACCGGCAATGCATTGATTTCGCCAGAGGATCCCACCATTCGCGCAATTGCCAGTGATGTGGCCTTGGACAATGAGAAGCCGGTTTTCGACTTGAACAACACAAAAGAAATAGCGGACTTTATTCTGTCAGACTTGGGTTTGTCTGCGTAATTCAGCCCTTTGGAGGCCTGCATGTCTAAGCATAACGAGCTGGTGCCACCGCCGCTAAGAAATGACTGCTTTTCCCTGCCTGCCGACACCCACTGGACGCCGGTGTCCGAAGCGCTTGCGCTTTTGAAGGAGCGGCTTCAGGTTTGCGTCGGAATGGAAACCGTGCCGCTCTACCGGGCATTGGGGCGGGTCTTGGCTGAGGATGTCTTGGCGCTTCGGGCCAATCCACCACAGCCAAATTCGGCCGTGGATGGCTACGGGCTTAGTCATGCTGAGATCGTTGAAGGGCCACAAACGGTGCCTTTGGTGGACGGGCGTTCCGCGGCTGGTGATCCGTTTGAAGGGGTATTGCCGGTCGGCCATGCAGTGCGGATCTTGACTGGTGCCACAGTGCCCGAAGGTGTGGATACGGTGATCCTGCAAGAAGATGTAACGACGGATGGGCAGGCAATTGCTTTTCACGGCCCTCTAAAGCGGGGCAGCAACACGCGGAAGGCTGGCGAGGACGTCGCCAAAGGCGGGTTCATCCTTGCCAAAGGCCGGCGTATCACACCAGCTGACTTGGCACTGGCGGCAGCCACAGGTGTCTCAGAGCTTCCTGTTTTCAAACGCTTGCGTGTGGCGGTGGTGTCTACCGGAGATGAGCTGGCTGAACCGGGAAGCACAGCCCGTCCGGATCAGATATTTGATGCCAATCGCCCGATGTTGCTTGCCATGATTGCACAGTTTGGCTTTGAGCCAGTGGACATGGGGCGCGCGCCTGACGATCGGGAGGGATTGAAAGGCTTCCTAAATGAGGCTGCAATCCGCTCGGATCTGATCCTGACTTCTGGTGGCGCGTCAGCCGGTGATGAAGACCACATGTCAGCACTGCTCAATGATACTGGGTCGATGACCCTGTGGCGGTTGGCTATCAAACCCGGAAGGCCGTTGGCCCTGGGGATGTGGCAAGGCACTCCGGTGTTTGGTTTGCCTGGCAATCCTGTAGCAGCCAAGGTCTGTACGCTCATTTTTGCCAAACCGGCCATGGATGTGATGGGCGGCGCGGGCTGGCATGCCCCCGTGGGATTGAAGGTGCCAGCAGCATTTGCGAAGTCCAAGAAGGCAGGGCGACGTGAGTATTTGCGTGCGCGTTTGCGAGATGGGCGCGCAGAGGTTTTTGCGTCTGAGGGCTCTGGACGGATCAGCGGGTTGAGTTGGGCGGAGGGGCTGGTCGAGTTGCCGGACGAGGCCATGCAGGTGCAAGAGGGCACGGAAGTGCTCTACTATCCGTATTCTGCTTTTGGGCTTTAAAAAAGGCGCTCGTTAGAGCGCCTTTTATTAGTCAAAAATCCCAGCGACGCGCCCTAGTAACATAAACGCGCGTGCGGTGCGGGTCTCGGAAAGCGCCGCGATGTCGGCGTCGGTCGCGGTTTCCTCAAACTCTACAAAGCACTTGTCAAAGCGGCGCAAGAAGTGGTGCGCGGCATCCCGGAAAATCGGATCTTGCTTCATACGACCTGCTGCTAAGGCCAAAGAGCTGCGATCCCGAACGCCCCCGAGCGCGGCAATTGGCTTGCCGCGTTCACCCGCTGCAAAGCGACGCCAGATTTCCGGGCGGGCCAGGTCAGGGCGCAGGTCATCCATGTAGATACCGTCTTGGCTCAACAGAGTGAGCACATCCTGGCTTGCTTGAATCAGCTGTGCGGATTGTCGGTCCCGCAATGCTTTGCGCAGAGCGGCAAATCCTTCTGCGTCGTCCGCGTTTTCCGGGAAGTTTAGAGCCTGAATAAAATCCGTTCGAGGCAGCGGAGGCGATAGCTCTTCGGCTGGTGTGCCCAAAGCCAACGTGCCTTGATCCGCCAGATCATCTGCCGGAACGTCGATTTCTGCGGGTTTGCGGATGCTGTCGTCCCGCTCGCGGCTGGAAGAGAACGTGGCCAGTGCGGTTTCCGTCTTGCGTGTAGCTGCTGCAATCTCGTCAAGCTTTTTCGCAACCGACGGCTCAACGCCCTGCTGTGCCTGAACACCTTGCGCCTGATTGACGTAAGTACGGCGCATTGCATCAATCGCAGCTTGAAGGCGGGCACTTTCCTCGCGCATCACGCGAGATGACCGCGCTGCCGTGGCCGCGACCCAAATCATCGCAACGGGCATAAAGACAGCCAACAGGGTCATGAGGAATTGAAGCCCGCTGGCACCGTCAACGGGATTATGTTCCAGTACCAGGAAGAACACGACAGATCCGACAAGCCAAACGAAGCTAAGGCCAACCGCAATTAGCTCAATTGAGGTGACTTTAGGGCCGCTTGGCTTGTCATAAATTCCCAGCGGAGTTGGCTGAGAGTCTGTGTCGTCTTTCATGCGGGGCCGCATCTCAACTATCTGGTTCACTGAAAAGAAATACTTAGAACTTCGTAGCCTTTTTCGCCACCTGGTGTGCGAACTTCGACGCTGTCGCCTTCCTCTTTGCCAATCAGGGCACGGGCGATGGGTGACTTGATGTTGAGAAGGCCTTTTTCAATGTTGGCTTCGTGTTCGCCAACAATCTGCCAGGTTTTTTCTTCGTCGGTGTCTTCGTCCACCAAAGTCACGGTTGCGCCAAATTTGATGGCGCCGGACAGGGTTGCAGGATCGATCACTTCTGCCAGGCCAATCACCGCTTCAAGCTCTTTGACGCGGCCCTCGATGAAGCCCTGCTTTTCGCGTGCGGAATGGTATTCAGCGTTTTCCTTAAGGTCGCCAAGCTCACGGGCAGAGGCAATCGCCTCAATGATCGCGGGGCGTTCCACCGTTTTCAACTGTTTCAATTCCGCTTCAAGCGCCGTGTGGCCGGCGCGGGTCATTGGTATTTTTTCCATGGGTGCGGTCTCGTTGGTCATTGGCCGCCAAAAGGGTTTGGCGGCAGTCTGTATTACGTACTAGCTCGGCAGAGTGCCCTGAGACCGCTTTCAAATGCAAGAGTGGAAGCCAATGCAAGAAGAATTATGCTGCACTGCTGCAAAATTACTCAAATGGGTCGAAATGTCGTGGGGTTCCGATTGACGGAATGATTATAGTCGCGCTAGCAGATGCGAAAGAAAATTACCCAGCGATCCGGGAAGGGAAGCCAATGTCGGAAATCGAACGCGAAGCCATGGAGTATGACGTTGTCATCGTTGGTGCAGGTCCAGCAGGCCTGTCAGCAGCGATCCGTCTGAAGCAATTGGACGCGGACTTGAACGTAGTCGTTCTGGAGAAGGGCTCTGAAGTTGGCGCGCACATTCTTTCCGGTGCTGTTTTGGATCCTTGCGGCTTGGACGCGCTGATTCCTGATTGGAAAGAAAAAGGCGCGCCGCTGAACACTCCGGTGAAAGAAGACAACTTCTACATGTTGGGCGAGGCGGGCGAAATTCGCGTGCCAAACTTCCCGATGCCACCGTTGATGAACAACCATGGCAACTACATTGTGTCCATGGGCAACGTCTGCCGTTGGATGGCAGAGCAGGCGGAAGAGCTTGGTGTTGAAATCTTCCCGGGTATGGCCTGCTCTGAGTTGGTTTACGGCGACAACGGCGAAGTCAAAGGAGTTGTCGCAGGCGTCTTTGGTCTGGAAGAAGATGGATCGTACGGTCCAAATACCGAGCCAGGCATGGAGTTGCACGGTAAATACGTGTTCCTGTCCGAAGGTGTGCGCGGATCGCTCTCCAAAGAGGTGATTGCGAAGTACAACCTTCAGGACGGCAAAGAGCCACAGAAGTTTGGCGTTGGCATGAAGGAGATCTGGGAGATCGATCCTGCCAAGCACAATGAGGGCGAAGTAACCCACACTATGGGCTGGCCGCTGGGCAGCAACGCAGGTGGTGGTTCTTTCATTTATCATCTGGAAAACAACCAAGTGTATGTCGGGTTTGTGGTACATCTGAACTACAAAAACCCGCACCTCTTCCCATACATGGAGTTTCAGCGCTTCAAACATCATCCGAAGATCGCGGAGCTTCTGGAAGGCGGCAAGCGTGTTGCATACGGTGCGCGGGCAATTTCTGAAGGCGGTTATCAGTCCATGCCGAAGATGGTGGCGCCTGGCGTGGCGCTTTTGGGTTGTTCCGTGGGCATGGTCAATGTGCCGCGCATCAAAGGCAACCACAACGCGATGCTTTCAGGCAAGGCTGCTGCGGAAGCGGCTTTTGATGCGATCAAAGCGGAGCGTTCGGGCGACGAGCTTACGGCTTACGAAACCGAGGTGCGCAGCGGCGCGATTGGCAAGGACCTGAAGAAGGTGCGCAATGTGAAGCCGATCTGGTCCAAATGGGGCCTGACAGCTTCCCTGATGCTCGGCGGTTTGGACATGTGGACCAACACGCTTGGTTTCTCTCTCTTTGGTACGGTCAAGCACGGTAAAAATGATGCGGAAGCGACCGAAGAAGCCAGTAAGCACAAGCCGATTGATTACCCGAAGCCAGACGGAAAGTTGTCTTTTGACCGTCTGACAAACGTCAGCTTCTCGATGACCAACCACGAAGAAAGCCAGCCGTGTCACCTGCGTCTCGCCGATGACAGTTTGCCTGTGTCGGTGAACCTGCCGAAGTTTGCCGAGCCCGCTCAGCGCTACTGCCCTGCTGGTGTGTACGAAATTGTTGAAGAAGAAGGTAAAGACCCCCGCTTTGTTGTGAACTTTCAGAACTGCGTGCATTGCAAAACCTGTGACATCAAAGATCCGAGCCAAAACATCACATGGGTGACACCGCAAGGTGGCGACGGGCCAAACTACCCGAACATGTGATCGTAACACGTGGATTTTTTACCAAAACATGGGGCGGCCAATAGGTCGCCCCATTGCGTGTTGGCAGCCCCCCGACTACCTTTAAGGCGAGAATAGAGCATGGGAGTCTCACGTGGCCGGACAGTTTTTAAAATCAGTGGCGATTTCCGCGCTTTTGGCGACCATGGCGTTGCCTGTGCAGGCAGATGGCGGGGCGGGGGCGTATCTGGCTGCGCGTCAAGCCAGCTACGGATCTGACTATGCTGCCGCTGCCCGCTACTATAGTGACGCGCTAACCAAGGACCCAAGCAACCCTGTGCTTCAGGAGAACGCGGTGTTGGCCTTTCTTTCGCTTGGTCAAATTGATCGCGCTATGCCAATTGCGCGCAAGATGGATGCGGACGGCCACCAAAGCCAACTTGCGGAGATGGCGATCACGGCGGGGCTGGTTGAGGACAAAAACTACAATGAGTTGGTCGAGCGCTTGGAGGGGGCTGGTGTTGGTCCGCTGGTCGACGGTCTCATGAAAGCCTGGGCGCACATTGGCCGAGGTGCCATGTCTGAGGCTCTGGCTGCGTTTGATGAGGTGTCCAAAGAGCAAGGTCTTGGCGGTTTTGCTGCCTACCATAAGGCTTTGGCCTTGGCCTCAGTTGGTGATTTTGAAAGTGCGCACGCGATCTTTCTGGAAGGCGCGATGAACGGCATGCAGTCGACGCGGCGTGGCGTGGTGAGCGAAGTTGAAATTCTCTCACAGCTAGAGCGTAACGAAGACGCTGTTAAGCGGTTGGATGAAGCCTTTGGCGCCGATCTCGATCCTGAACTGCGGATGCTGCGGGATGACCTGGTTGCCGGGAAAGTACTGCCATTTACGCATGTTGGCTCAGCGGCTGACGGGATCGCTGAAGTGTATTTCTCGATAGCAAATGCGCTGAGAAACGAGGCTAACGCGGACTATACATTGCTCTATGCACGCTTGTCGGAGTTTTTACGCCCGGATCACACCGAGGCGCTGCTCTTGACAGCGGAACTTCTTGAAACATTGGGGCGCTATGAGCTGGCATCGCAAACCTACCAGAAAGTTCCTGCTGATGATCCGTCTTTCCATGCGGCGGAGCTTGGTCGGGCGGAAGCACTGCGCGAAGCTGGTAAAATTGAAGCCGCAATGGAGGTTCTTGAAGCCTTGACGCGCAGCCAACCGGATCTGCCGTATGTGCACACTGCACTTGGCGATTTGCGCCGTCAGGAAAAAGATTTTGATGGCGCGATCGCAGCTTACGACACGGCGATAGGCCTCTATGACACGCCTGAGCTGCGGCAGTGGTTCTTATTCTACGCGCGGGCGATTAGTCATGAGCGTCTTGGGAATTGGGAAGCAGCGGAGGCAGATTTCCGTAAAGCTCTGGAGTTGAACCCAGAGCAACCACAGGTGTTGAATTACCTCGGGTATTCACTGGTCGAGAAGCAGATCAAACTGGATGAAGCGCTGGAGATGATTGAGCGCGCTGTCGCGGCCCGTCCGGATAGCGGGTACATTGTAGACAGCCTTGCCTGGGTGTTGTTCCGCTTGGGCCGATACGAAGAAGCCGTGGGGCATATGGAGCGTGCCAGTGAACTTATGCCGGTTGATCCTGTTGTGACCGATCATTTGGGCGATGTGTACTGGGCGGTAGGCCGAGAGCTTGAGGCGCAATTTCAGTGGCGTCGGGCACTAAGCTTTGTAGATGAAGAAACCGCCGAGGAAGCCAAGCCAGATCGCATTCGCCGCAAGCTGGAAGTTGGACTGGACGTGGTGCTTGAAGAGGAAGGCGCAGCGCCTTTGGCGGCAACGGATGACAATTGAGGCTTTTGCGCCCGCCAAAATCAACCTGACATTACATGTGACTGGACAGCGGGATGACGGCTATCACCGTTTGGACTCGCTTGTCATGTTGACGGATGTTGGGGATCGGTTGACGGTTGAGAAGGCACGGGAAACCAGTTTGAACGTGGTCGGTCCAATGGCCGAAGGGGTGCCGACCGACCGCAGCAACTTGGTGATCCGTGCGGCGGAGATGTTGGGCGTTTCGGCAAAGATCACACTGCACAAGTCTTTGCCAGCAATGGCGGGGATTGGTGGCGGATCATCGGATGGGGCGGCCACAGTTCGTGCATTGTGCGCTTTGTATGATCTCGCAGTTCCAAGTGCTGAAATACTGTCATCGCTTGGGGCAGATGTGCCTGTTTGCATGGAGCCTGAATTGGTGCGGATGCGGGGCATTGGTGACGAGATTGATCGCCTGGATACACCGCCAGACTGGTCAATGATCCTTGTGAACCCGCGTGTGTCTGTTTCCACGCCGCAGGTGTTTGCAGCTATGGTTGAGCGGGACAACCCATTGATGTCAGAGCCGTTTCCGAATTGGGCTGACTTTAACAGTACAGTTGCGTGGCTGTCTGCTCAACGCAATGACATGCAGGAGGCCGCTGTTGAGATTCAACCTGTTATTGGCCAGGTGTTGGCCGAGCTAAACCAAACCGTTGGTTGCGCTTTGGCGCGGATGTCCGGGTCGGGGGCGACGTGTTTTGCAATTTACAGAACCGCATCGGAGCGCGATGCGGCTTTGGAGGTATTGCGTCACCAGAACCCAGGTTGGTGGTGTGTGCCAACGCGGCGGGTTGGGGCGCGGTTCGCTTAGTTCAGGCGGGCGACGACGTAGTCGGCGATGTCTGACAGCAAGCCCCGGATTTCGTGGTCCGGAAGTTTTTTTACAGCGTCTTTGGCTTTTTCTGCCCACTGCATTGCGTCGTCACGGGTGCGAGTCAAAGTGTTGTATTTGTCCATCAGCGAAAGCGCATGATCTAGGTCGCCGGCTTCCTGGCGGCCTTTTTCAATTGTGCGCTCCCAGAAGCTGCGTTCTTCGTCAGTGGCCTGCGCAACAGCTTTGATCACCGGCAGTGTTAACTTTCTTTCGCGGAAATCGTCACCCACGTTTTTGCCAGTCTGGGCTGAGTCGCCCTGATAATCCAGCAGGTCATCCGCGATCTGGAAGGCGATGCCAAGGGCGTCACCGTAGTCAAACAGGGCCTGCACATCGTCCGCAGACGCGCCTGCAATCACGCCGCCCACTTCGGTCGCAGCGGAGAACAGCGCAGCGGTCTTTCCTCGTACCACCTGCAGGTAAATATCCTCGTTGGTGGAGAGGTCTGTGGCTGCGGTGAGTTGCAACACTTCGCCCTCTGCGATTGTCGCGGAAGCGTTGGACAAAATACGCAACACGTCGATGTTGTTGGTTTCGGTCATCAGCTGGAAGCTACGCGAAAACAGGTAATCCCCCACCAGCACCGAGCTTTTGTTGTCCCACAGAAGGTTGGCGGTGGGGCGGCCACGGCGCTGTTCGCTTTCGTCCACCACGTCATCATGCAGAAGGGTAGCCGTGTGAATAAATTCAACGGTTGCCGCGAGGTGCACGTGGTAGGGGCCGTCATAGCCACATAATTTGGCGGCTGCCAAAGTCAGCATCGGGCGTAGGCGTTTGCCACCGGCACCAACTAGATGCGCGGTCACTTCTGGAATGCGCGGCGCATGTTTGGAGGCCATACGCTCTTCGATCAGGGCATTTACCGCTTCCATGTCGTCGCGCAGCAGGACTGCGAGGGCTTCGTGCGGCTTGCTTGCGGCGTGATCGAGACTCATTTTGGACTTCCTGTCGTGAGGGGTCGACATTGGCCGCTCCCTAACCTTAGATCGTTATTATGAAAGAGCTTTTGCGTAGCACAGATCCGACCACCATCGCCTTTGCCACAGCCCTGCTTCAGGGGGAGGGTATAGACTGCTTTGAAATGGACGTAAACATGAGCGTCCTTGAGGGCAGCATTGGCATATTGCCGCGCCGGTTGATGGTACGGTCACAAGATTTGCAGCAAGCTGAACGGGTTATGCTCGACAATGAGATCGCATTGGGGCGGGCGCTGTGAGTGCAGAGCTTACCCAGAACGATTTTTTGAATGGGCGCGTGACCCTATGGCAACCCAAGGATGGCTATCGTGCCGGGGTTGATCCAGTTTTGCTGGCCGCGACGATTCCTGCAAAGCCGGGGGATCGGGTGTTGGAGCTTGGCAGCGGCGTCGGTGCGGCATTTCTTTGCCTGTCTGCACGTGTGCCAAAGCTAACCGTGCATGCCGTCGAGCTGCAGCCAGAGTACGCCGCATTGGCGCATCGCAATGCCAAGGAGAACGGCGCGGAAGCGACGATCTGGGAGGCCGATTTGGCCATGTTGCCCATGGAGTTGCGGCAGATGCAGTTTGGGCATGTGTTTGCCAACCCGCCTTATTTCGATCGGACTGCGAGCACAGCAGCGCAGGATGCGGGCAGAGATGTGGCGATGGGGGAAGACACGCCACTTGGCAAATGGGTTGAGGTGGCCGCCAAGCGCCTTGCCCCCAAAGGCACCGCAACCTTCGTGCATCGTGCAGAACGGTTGCCGGACTTGTTGAGTGCAATGCATGGTGCATTGGGGTCCATACAAGTGATGCCTTTGCAGGCACGCGTGGGGCGGGACGCCAATTTGGTGCTTGTTCACGGTGTCAAAAACGGGCGCGCTGCGTTTCGTCTTCATGCGCCTGTGCGCATGCATGAAGGGGACAGCCACACGCATGATGGCGACAGTTACACGGATCAAATTCGCGGGGTTTTGCGCGATGGAGCGGCGCTGCCTTTCCCTTAATGGGTTACCGCAACGCTCGGGTCATTAAGCCTGACCGATTCGGCTCAAAACCACGTCGGTATCGCGTCGGTATTACGACTGTTTTACGACAGCGTCGGCGGAAATTTTCCAGTGTTAAGAATATGTCACAAGTCGCACGTGACAGGCGGCAAAAACTGTGCTGCACTGTTGGGACTACATATTGTTTGCATAGGAGAACATGATGAGCGTAAGCGCACACCTCGAAGAGCTGAAACGCAAACACGAAGCCCTCTCTGACCAAGTCGAACAAGAACAACGCGCCCCTGGCAGCAGTGATCTTGATGTCGCAGAACTCAAGAAGCAGAAACTCCGCCTCAAAGAAGAAATCACGCGATTATCCGCATAACGCTCAGCCAGATTTCAAGCTGGCGCGTGCGGCAAGCACCGCGCCGCCAGTGATCAGCAAAGCCGCCGCGCCCAGGTGTATCGTGGGCTCGGCAAACCCAACCCCCACCAGAGCCAATGTCGACAACAGCGGGGCCGCGTAAGAGGCGGTGCCCAAAAGTTGGATGTCGCCACGCTTGACCCCCACATCCCAGACATAGAACGCCAGACCAACCGGGCCGAGGCCGAGAGCGAAGACGGACACCCAAGTAAGCGCGTCGGCGGGCCAAATTGTTTCCTCAAGCGCGAGGTGCAGCAAGGTGGAGAGCGCGGCGGTGGCGAGGCAGAACACCACCACGGAGACCGTGGGGATGTCGCCAAGGCGACGGGAGAGCAGCGAATAGCTGGACCATGTGAAAGCGCAGGCAAGGGCAAGGCCATAGCCGGGCAGATGGGCCGGGTTAAAGCCAAGGCCGCCTCCGCCGATGATTAGGGCCGCGCCCAAGAAGCCAAGGCAGGCGCCAAACAGGTGGCCTGCGCGCAGGCGTTCACCGGGCAGGAGGCCGGACATCAATACAATCAGAAGAGGCCATAGGTAGGCGATCAGCCCGGCTTCAGCTGCGGGCGCGAGGCGCAGGGCGGAGAAGTAAAGCGCGTGATAGCCAAACAGGCTGAGGCTGCCAAAGAGGTAGACTTTGAGGGGGATGGTGCGCAGGGCGCGCCACTCGCCGGTGACTATCGCCCAGATGACGCCAAGCGTGCCGCCGACAGTGAAACACAGGGCGTTGAGCAGAAGCGGAGGTGTTGGGGCGCTGCCAACCGTGAAGAGGGCGAGCAGGGCCCAGAGCAGCACAGCGATAAAGCCAACTGCGGTGGCTTTGGTGCGGGTCATGCGGGGGGAATCTCCTCGATCGGCGTGATGATCAAGTTTTCTGTCACTTCGGCGGTTTTGTCTATCTCTGCCATCATCCAGTCGCGCAGGGCAGCGATGTGGGGGCGGTCCTGGGTGCCGTCGCGACAGAGGAAGCGGAAGCGGGCCTGTAGCCAGATGGCGTGTTTGTAGGGCGCGACAAGGCGGCCTTCGTGGATGTCTTTCACCACTAAGGCGCGACGACCAAGGGCGATGCCTGCGCCAGCCAGGGCGGCGTCAATGCTGTGGTCCGCGCCGGTGAAGCGGGGGCCATGAGAGGTGTCGATGTCGAGCTGCATCAGGCGGCACCAGGCGGCCCAATCGGCCCGTGGGCGCAGGAAGTCGATGGATTCGTCGTGGATCAGCGTGGCGTTTTTCAGGCTTTCCGGGGTGGGGAATCGCTCCGCCATTTCCGGTGTCATCACTGGGCTGACCCATTCGCGGGCCATTGGGGCGGCCCAAAGGCCTGGGTCTTCATTGGCGATGCCAAAGCGGATGGCGACGTCGACTTCGTCGCGATTGAAGTCGAGGTTGCGCAGGGTGGCGGAGAAGCGCAGGTCTATCTCCGGATGGGCGCGGGCAAATTCGTAAAACCGCGGCGCAAACCATTTGGCGGTGAAGGCGGGGCCGGCGGTGACCATAAGCGTGGCGTCATCCATCTGGCGCTGGGCGGCGCGCCAGGACGCGGACAGGGTTTGGAAGCCTTCCTGTATGCCGGGGGCGAGGGTCTCGCCAATTTCAGTCAGGGCCACGGCGCGGTTGAGGCGGTGGAAGAGTGGCGCGCCGAGGTGCTCTTCAAGCGATTTGATCTGATAGCTGAGCGCGGCGGGCGTGACGTGCAACTCGTCCGCGGCTTTGGCAAAGGACATATGGCGTTGTGCGGCATCAAAGGCCCGCAAGGCGGTGAGGGGAGGCAGGCGATCAGACATGTTGAGTTAAGTACAGCTTAAGTGAAGGTAGGGGAAGTCTCGTTTGTCGTGAAGGTACGTTAGCGCCATATTGGTCTCAGTTAAGTTTTCCATCGTCAAACAGAAGAGAGGCTAACATGATCGAGACTGCACCCAACGCCCGCACTCAGCAAGCCTACCAGGACGCGCACGCCGCCCGTAGCGCTGCCTTTGTTGGGTTTTTCAAAGCTCTGTTTGGTGGCAAATCCGTTCCGCTGAACCGCGTTGTTCTTACGGAACCGTCCCGCTGCGCCTGAGGCAGGCACTTACGGGGCAAAAGAGAAGGGCCGGTCAGATGACCGGCCCTTTTGGTTTGTATTGTCTGTGCAGATCAGACGAAGAACTGGCCACCGTTGGCGGAGATGGTGGAGCCGTTGATGAAGCCTGCGTCGTCAGAAGCGAGGAACGTCACACAACGCGCGATTTCTTCTGGCTCACCAAGGCGGCCGGTTGGGATCTGACCAATGATCGAGTCGCGGACCTTTTCAGGCACGGCCATGACCATCTCGGTGGCAATGTAGCCAGGACAGATGGCGTTGGCGGTGATGCCCGCGCGGGCACCTTCCTGAGCCAGGGACTTCACGATGCCAAGGTCACCGGCTTTGGTGGCGGCGTAGTTGACCTGCGCAAACTGACCTTTCTGACCGTTGATCGAAGAGATCACGATGATGCGACCAAATTTGCGCTCGCGCATGCCGGTCCAGACAGGATGCACAGTGTTGAACACGCCGGTCAGGTTGGTGTCGACAACTTCGTGCCACTGCTCCGGGGTCATTTTGTGAAACGGAGCGTCGCGGGTGATGCCGGCGTTGGCCACAATCACGTCGATCGGGCCAAGGTCGGCTTCGACCTGTGCCAGACCTGCTTTGGAGGCCTCGTAGTCGGCCACATTCCATTTGTAGGTCTTGATGCCGGTGGCTTCGGTGAAGGCCGCAGCCTTCTCGTCGTTGCCAGCATAGGTGGCTGCAACTTCATAGCCTTCGGCCTTCAGTGCTTTTGAGATGGCTTCACCGATACCGCGGCTGCCGCCGGTGACGAGTGCTACTCTTGCCATGATGGTCCTCCAAGTGAGTAAATGTGTTGGTAACTCTGTTACGTTTTTAAATCACGTTGCGCAACATAATTACGTGATGAATTGCCGCACTGCAGATATTTTTTGCTGCTTGTGCGAAAAATGACCTCCCGAAACCAAAAAAGGGCGCCCAATGGACGCCCCTTTCCTTTTTAAATGCAAAGGGGCGCAGTCTTATGGGCGCTCAAGGCACATGGCCACACCCATACCGCCGCCGATGCACAGGGTTGCGAGACCTTTTTTGGCGTCGCGACGCTTCATTTCAAACAGCAGTGTGTTCAGGATTCGCGCACCAGACGCGCCAATTGGGTGACCAATGGCGATGGCGCCGCCGTTTACGTTCACAATCTCAGGGTTCCAGCCCATGTCCTTGTTCACGGCGCAGGCCTGTGCGGCGAAGGCTTCGTTGGCTTCAACCAGATCCAGTTCCTCAGCGGACCAGCCTGCTTTGTCCAGCGCCTTGCGGGAGGCGTAAATCGGGCCAACACCCATGATGGATGGGTCCAGGCCGGCTGTGGCATAAGACGCGATGCGGGCCAGAGGTTCGATGCCGCGCTTCTCCGCTTCGTCTGCGGACATCAGCAGGGCGCCAGCCGCGCCGTCGTTGATGCCGGATGCGTTGGCCGCGGTTACGGTGCCGCCGTCGCGTACGAAGGCCGGACGTAGCTTTTGCATCGCTTCCATGGTGGCGCCGTGGCGGATGTATTCGTCGGCATCCACAACGATGTCGCCCTTGCGGGTCTTCACGGTGAACGGCACAATTTCATCGGCAAATTTGCCAGCCTTTTGAGCAGCTTCAGCTTTGTTTTGCGAGGCCACAGCAAAGGTATCTTGGTCATCGCGGCTGATCTGCCACTTCTCTGCCACGTTTTCGGCGGTCTGGCCCATGTGGTAGCCGTTGAACGCATCCCACAGGCCGTCACGGATCATGGAATCGATGTACTTCACGTCGCCCATTTTGGTGCCCGCGCGCAGGTGCGCCACGTGTGGGGACAGCGACATGTTTTCTTGACCACCCGCGGCGACGATGGACGCGTCACCCAATTGGATGTGCTGCGCGGCCAGTGCTACGGCGCGCAGGCCTGACCCACACACCTGATTGATGCCCCAAGCGGCGCTTTCGATTGGCAGGCCAGCGTTGACGTGTGCCTGGCGGGCCGGGTTTTGACCTTGGCCACCGGTCAGAACCTGACCGAGAATGGTTTCAGAGACGTCCGCCTTGTCGATGCCGGCACGCTCTACCAGTGCTTGCAGCACGGTGGCGCCGAGATCATGTGCGGGGGTGTTGGCGAACGAGCCGCTGAAGCTACCCACGGCGGTCCGTGCCGCGGAAGCAATCACTACGTTGGTCATATGCAAATCCTCTACAAAATGCTGAACAAAGCATGTGCGGGACCGCCCCCCTCAGGCAACCCGCAGAACTCCGTTTCCGTGGCGTCAATAGCGTATTTGCCGCACTGCGGCAACGGTCAGGCTGTCACAGGCCTAAAGTCGCACGCGAGAAAGCGCCCATTGTGCGTGGACGCTGTGGCGTTGGTTGGATCTGGATGGGGTTTTAGGCGGCGTCGCTTTTGCGTTGTTTCCACGGCGGCGAGATCGTCGGCGCGCCAAAGGCGAAGCCTTGCAGGCAGTCAAACCCAAGATCCGCCATCATTTGGGCATCCGCCGGGCTTTCGATACGGCTAGCGACAGAGTGCATGTCAAACCGTTCACAAATCGCAGCGACCGCGGAGGCCAATACCTGATTGCTGCCATCCTGGGAAATATTGCGGCTGAAGCTGCCATGTAATTTGATTATGTCAAAATCAAAATCGCGGAACACGGTCAGCGTGGTCAGGCCGGCGCCGTAATCATCCAAGGCAAAAGACATGCCTTTGACTTGCAATTCTTCCATAAAGCCCTGGACAATCTCAGGGACTTGCACAACCGATTTTTCGGAAATTTCGAAAATCAACCGTTCGGGAATGGTGGCAGCACGGGTGAGGCCGCGTTGTAAACAATCCATCCATGGGGCATAGCCAATTGAGCGGGCCGACATGTTGATAGACAAGCGCAGGCCGGGCTGTTCGGCCAGTGCTTGCAGGCCAAGCTCGAGCGCCAAGACATCCAACTGGCGGCCCAGCTCGGTGTCTTCGACGGCCCCCATGAAATCTTTGGCAGGGATAATGCGGCCGGTTTCGTCCAGAACCCGCACCAGACCTTCGTAGAATGCGGGGCGCTTGGTGTTGGAGGCCTGAACAACCGGTTGGTAGGCGAGCATCACCTGTTTGTGCGTAATTGCCTCGCGGACCATATCCAGCGTGGAGGAATCCCGTGTGTCCAGGGCGTAAGCCAGCGGGCTGCGATGCTCTTGCTTCGCGCCAGCCTTGCGTTTCTTTTTCCTTGGGCGATCCATAGCAGGCTTCCCATCATCCCATTTAGCAGCGTGCCCATTTAAGAACACAGACATGAACCATGTCTTAAAATGACGATTTGATGGGGCTCTGAACAGGGGTGTTTTAGCCCTGTTTTTAACTAACTTAAGGCGAATAGAGGGCGATGAGCCCGCATTGCGTCACAGGGCTTAAGAAGCGGTTTTCAGAGCAAAGTCAGTGGGAAATGTGCACGATATGGCATGTTTGACGCGCCGGGCTCGACAACAGCGGCAGGAGGTCCTGTGGAGCGTCTCGCAGCAGTTTCACCGAGGCTTTGGCGCAACGATGTAGTGCTTGTTCGCGGGCCACCACTGGAGACGCTTCGGCCCAAGAATAGCCAAACGCCCCGTTGTCCGCGACGGCAAAGGCACCGGAGCGTTTTTTGTTTTGCAGCTTTTTGTATTCGCGAAAGTCTTTGTTGGCGGCGTGGGACAGGGTCACGCCAAAGGCGGTGCGATCAAAGTCCTTAGGCACGCTGCGGGCGTAAAGGACACAGTAATCGGGGTTGCGCGATTGTTGATGGCACAGGGTTTTCGCGTAAGCTTCGGCGAGCCAGAGTGAGTTGGCGTTGGCGTGCACGCCGGCGTGCCGTTCGGGGCGATTGATGTAGATCGCGCCGAAGTAGTCGGATTTGCGTTTGAACTGGCGGAAGGCGGCGCGGGCGTCGCCGCGCAGCTCAAATCGTTTCACCATCTCGATCTTAGTGTGCCTGCCGTGCTGCTGGACGTCTTGTGCGGCAAGATGGGCGGGGGCGCCCAACAGGAGAAAGAAAGCCAAGGCGTGGCGGATCATGTGCGTCTCTTCTTATGTGCCAGTCGTCAGAGCCTTGGGGCGGATCAGGAGTTTCCCATGGCGATAACAGCGGAGAGGATAGCACGGGCGTTTTCGCTCGACCAGTCTGCATCCCCTTGTAAACGCGCGATTTCCTTGCCGTCACGGTCCATTATGATGGTCGCGGGCAAGCCAAAGACCGCCATTTCCCGTGCAACGGCCTGCTTGGGGTCGCGGTGCAAAGGCAGGTTGTCGACGCCGATCTCGTCAAAGAACTTTTGCATGGCCGGCACCATGTTACGGCCGGTGGCCAGGGTCACCACCTCAAAGTCTGCGCCGCTGAGCTCGGATTGCAATTCAGACAGCATCGGCATTTCGTGGCGGCAGGGGGCGCACCAGGTGGCCCAGAAGTTGAGGAGTACCACTTTGCCTTTGTAGTCGCCCAAGGTGGCTTCGCCGCCGTCCTCGGTGATGAAGCTGTTTTGCGAAACTTCTTTGGGAGCGGAGTGGAAGTTGAGCTTGCGCATATCGCCGTCGCGCATGTCGACCACGGCGGAAAAGTCGCGGGTTTCGGCGGTTGCTGTTGGTTTCAGGGCAACAAAGGAGAGGGCGGCAATTGCGATTGCTGCCAAGCCTGTATACACCAGCGCGGACCCATTTACTTTCATCTTCCCTCCAAAAGGGCTTCTCATGACCAAAGATACCTCAAACCAGATGTGGGGTGGCCGTTTTGCCGCCGGACCGGACGCCATTATGGAAGCGATCAACGCTTCTATTGGCTACGATCAACGTATGGCGGCGCAGGACATTGCTGGCTCTCGGGCCCATGCGGCGATGCTCGCCAAGACAGGCATCCTGACAGATAGCGATGCTGAAGCCATTCGGGAAGGGCTTCTCACAGTCTTGTCAGAGATTGAGGGCGGCACGTTTCAATTTTCCACGGCGCTGGAAGACATTCACATGAATGTGGAAGCGCGCCTGAAAGAGATCATTGGTGAGCCTGCAGGGCGTTTGCACACAGGCCGGAGCCGGAATGACCAGGTAGCGACGGATTTCAAACTTTGGGTGCGCGACCAGATTGATGCGGCGATTGCTGGGATCGAAGCGCTGATCCGTGCGTTTGTGTCGCAGGCTGAAGCGGGCGCGGATTGGGTGATGCCGGGCTTCACCCATCTGCAGACTGCGCAGCCGGTGACATGGGGCCATCATATGATGGCTTATGTGGAGATGTTTGGCCGCGATTTGAGCCGGTTCAAAGACGCGCGGGAACGGATGAATGAATCCCCGCTGGGCGCGGCTGCCCTCGCAGGGACCTCTTTCCCGATTGACCGTGAGATGACCGCCAAGGCTTTGGGCTTTGACCGTCCGGCGGCAAACTCTCTGGACGCGGTGGCAGATCGAGACTTTGCGCTGGAATTCCTGTCGGCCTCCAGCATCTGTGCCATGCACCTGAGCCGCTTTGCTGAGGAGTTGGTGATTTGGTCCTCTGCACAGTTCCGCTTTGTGACGCTCTCTGATCGCTTCTCCACCGGCAGCTCGATAATGCCGCAGAAGAAGAACCCGGATGCTGCAGAGCTGATCCGCGCAAAAATTGGCCGGATTTTTGGGGCCAACACTGCGTTGCTGATGGTCATGAAAGGCCTGCCGCTGACCTATTCCAAAGACATGCAGGAAGACAAAGAGCAGGTCTTTGATGCGGCGGACAACCTGATGCTGGCGCTGGCGGCGATGGAAGGCATGGTCAAGGATATGAATGCCAACCAGGACAGTCTGGAAGCGGCGGCTGGCAGTGGTTTCTCTACCGCAACCGATCTGGCCGACTGGCTGGTGCGGGCACTGAACATGCCGTTCCGCGATGCGCACCACGTGACCGGGTCTTTGGTGGCAATGGCGGAAAGCAAAGATTGCGACCTGCCGGACCTGACTCTGGAAGACATGCAGTCTGTGCATGCGGCGATCACCGAAGACGTGTTTGGCGTGCTGGGCGTGCACAACTCCGTGTCCTCACGCATGTCTTACGGTGGCACCGCTCCAACCCGAGTGCGTGAGCAGATTGCTGCTTGGAAAGCTAAGCTGGACGACTAACCCCTTGGGGAGATGATGCCGGAGGGCAGTGTTTCCCCTTTTCAATCCTAGCTGTTTTTCCGTATGGTGGACGCGTCGACGGTATTTGCACCGGGGGGTGCAATTGGTCCTGTTGACGCTGCTGCCATGGGAGACCCCACATGTTCCGCGTTGTTTTTGCCTGTTTGAGTTTGGCTGTTGTTTCCGCTTGTGGCGTGGATGGAGAGCCCTGGACGCCCCGTGCCAACGCCAATATCGGAATTGGCTCTGACGGGGTGCACACATCCGGCAGCGTGGGTGTGACCAACGGTACCGTGAGCATTTCAATTGGCGGTGGCTGTCGCTGGTATGGCTGCTAAGGGCTTAGCCCCTTGAAAGCACGTCCCTAATCAGGACATTCTGATCCGAAGCAAAGGCGGCGCCGTACCTGTGGTGCCGCTTACTTTTTGGGATTGGGGAACACATGTCACTTTTGCGCTGGGTATTTCTGGGATTGGCCATTTGGGGCGCGATCCATCCGATGATGTATTTTGGGCCCTGGATTGCCGAGAACGGCTTGGACCTTCAGGCTATGGTCGCGCTGTGGAAAGCGAACAATGCGGTGACTGGACTGTATTGGGACTTAGTGATCTCCGCCATCACGCTAAACGTTTGGATTTTGGTAGAGGTGTGGGTGCGGCGTAATTGGATTGCGCTTTTGGCGATTCCGGCAACTTGGATGATTGGTGTGAGCTGCGGTTTGCCGCTTTATCTGTTCCTGCGGGCAAAACCGGTGAAGTAAGTCAGCTTAGGAGCATTGATCGGCGCTGTGCCGCGGCGTATGAGGGAGACCGAACTACGCTAGCGGCACGCAGGAGACGGCACTATGGATCATTTTCTTTATCGCGACGGGGAGTTGTTTGCCGAAGATGTGCCGGTGAAGGAAATTGCCGCGCAAGTTGGGACGCCGTTCTACTGTTATTCTACTGCGACGTTTGAGCGTCACTTCCGTCTGTTTGATGAGGCGCTGGAAGGCACGGATCACCTGGTGTGCTACGCGATGAAGGCGGCCTCCAATCAGGCGATCCTGAAAACTCTGGCCGCGCTGGGCGCGGGCATGGATGTGGTGTCGGGCGGCGAATATGCACGCGCCAAGGCCGCGGGTGTGCCGGGCGACAAGATTGTGTTCTCCGGTGTCGGCAAAACCGAAGACGAAATCGAGCTGGCGCTGACTGGTGGTATTCGCCAGTTCAACGTGGAGAGTGAGCCGGAAATGGCGGCCATCAGCGCCGTTGCAAGCCGTTTGGGTCTTGAAGCCCCGATCACCATTCGGGTGAATCCGGATGTGGATGCCAAAACCCACGCCAAAATTGCAACCGGCAAATCCGAGAATAAATTTGGGATTCCCATTAGCCGCGCCAAAGAGGTTTACGCGTTGGCGGCGTCTTTACCGGGCCTGAAGGTCATTGGCATTGATGTGCACATTGGTAGCCAGCTGACCCAGCTGGAGCCGTTTGAAGCGGCCTACAAAAAAGTGGCCGAGTTGACCGAGCAGTTGCGGGCCGAAGGGCACGACATCAAGCGGCTGGATCTGGGCGGTGGCTTGGGCATTCCCTATGAACGCTCCAACTCTGCGCCGCCGTTGCCGGTGGAATATGGCGCGATGGTGAAGCGCGTGCTGGGCCATCTGAACTGTGAGATCGAGATTGAACCGGGCCGTTTGATCGCAGGCAACGCGGGTATCATGGTTTGCAAGGTGATTTACGTGAAGTCCGGTGAGGATCGTGAGTTCCTGATTGTCGACGGGGCGATGAACGACCTGATCCGTCCGGCGATGTATGAGGCGCACCATGATATTGTGCCGGTTGTTGAGGCAGAACCAGGGCAGGAGCCTGCGCAATACGACATCGTGGGGCCGGTTTGTGAATCTGGCGACACCTTTGCCAAGGGACGTAACATGGCGCAGCTTGAGGACGGTGATTTGATCGCTTTCCGCAGTGCCGGGGCTTATGGCGCGGTCATGGCGAGCGAGTACAATACGCGGCCACTGATCCCCGAAGTGCTGGTGAAAGATGATCAATTTGCGGTTATCCGCCGACGTCCAACCTATGAAGAGATGATAAACCGCGATAGCATCCCGGAGTGGCTGGACGAAACCAGCGACTAAGAGATAACCGATAGGAGCGCCGTGACCCGTCAAACCTCTTCAGATGCAGCCTTGTTGCACCTTCGGTGGGTCATTGGCCTGACCCGTTTGGGTCTGTTTGCAGAATCATTCACGCGTGCGTTTTGGCCGGTGTGGACCATCGCCTTTGTGGTGCTGGCCGCACTCATGGTGGGCGTGCAGGATCATCTGCCGTTGGAAATGATCTGGATTTGCGGCTTTTTGGCAGCGGCGGGGATGTTTGTGTTTGTAGCGCGCGGGGCGCGGCAGTTGGTGTTGCCGTCCCGAGACATGGCAATTGCGCGGCTGGATGCGACATTGCCTGGACGGCCTATTGCCGCACTTCAGGATGTGCCGGCGGTGGGCAAAGATGATGTGGCGTCACAGGCCCTGTGGGCGGCACACCAGAAACGCATGGCAGCGCGCACCCAAGGGGCCAAAGCGGTGCAGCCGGATTTGCGCATTTCGCGGTTAGACCCGTTTGGGCTGCGCTATACGGCGATCCTTTTGCTGATGATTGCCTTTGTCGGCGGGTCATTTTCCAATCTGGCGTCGGTGCGGGAGTTGGGGCCGGGAGGCGGGGCTGCTTTGGCGAGCGGACCAACTTGGGAAGGTTGGATTGAGCCGCCGAGCTACACCGGCAAACCAGCGCTCTATTTGAACGATCAGCCTGCGGGCAAGCTGGTGTTGCCGGAGGGCAGCCGGGTTTTGCTGCGGCTTTACGGCGAAGTGGGGGCGTTGACCGTGGCGGAGACTGTGTCCGGTCGGGTTGGGGCGATTGAGAGCGCGGCGCAGCCGGAACAGAGTTTTGATGTACGCCAGACCGGGGATTTGGAAATTGCCGGGCCGGGTGGGGCGGCGTGGAATATTGTGATGCAGGACGACCGCGCGCCGAAAGTGTTTTTGAGCGGGCAGGTTGAGGCTTCCGGTCGTGGTGAGATGACCCTGCCGTTTCATGCGTCAGATGATTATGGCGTGGTTGGCGGCACAGCGGTTGTGGAGTTGGATCTGGACGGTGTGTCTCGGCAGTACGGATTGCGGATCGATCCTGAGCCGCGCGAGGCGGTGGTGGTCGAGTTGCCTTTGCCGATCTCTGGCGACCGGGCGTCGTTTGAAGAGACCTTGATTGAGGACTTTTCCGAGCATCCATGGGCGCATTTGCCGGTCAAGGTTACCTTGACCGTTGAGGATGACGCAGGGCTTGAAGGGCAATCCGGAGATTTGCGGTTTGAGCTGCCTGCGCGGCGGTTTTTTGATCCGTTGGCGGCGGCAGTGATTGAGATGCGGCGGGATTTGCTGTGGTCGCGGGAGAATGGAAAACGCGTGGCGCAGTTGATGCGGGCGGTGTCGCACCGGCCCGAAGATGGCGTGTTCCGGCGGGAGACGGATTACCTGCGGTTCCGGACCATCCTGCGGCGGTTGGAAGTGAACGTGCGCCACGGGCTGTCCGAAGAGAAGCGTGAAGAACTGGCCGAGGCGCTGTGGCAATTGGCGCTGAATTTGGAAGATGGTGACCTTGGCAGCGCGGCGGAGCGGTTGCGACAGGCGCAGGAGCGGTTGTCGGAAGCGATGAAGAATGGCGCAAGTGATGCCGAGATTGCGCGACTGATGCAGGAGCTGCGAGAGGCTACAGAGGACTACATGCGCGAGTTGGCACGACGCCAGCAGGAGAATGGTGAGCAGGGTGAGGATCAGCAAAATGCTGAGAACTCCATGCAGATGTCCCAAGATGATCTCCAGCGCATGATGGATCGCATTCAGGAGCTGATGGAAGAAGGCCGCATGGCTGAGGCGCAACAGGCGCTGGAAGAGTTGCAGCAACTGATGGAGAACATGCGCGTCACCCAAGGGCAGGGGCAACAGAACCAAGGTGAGCAGGCCATGGAAGGGTTGGCGGATACGCTCCGGAACCAGCAAGGGCTATCGGACGAAGCTTTCCGTGAGTTGCAGGAGCAATTCAACCCGGGTGCTCAAAGTGGTCAGTCGCAAGAGAACCAAGGCTATAGCGGTGGCGAAGGGCGTGGTCAGGCGCATGATGGCACCGGTGGGGAAGGCGACGGTGATGGTGAGGGCGACGGGGAGACCGGTCAATCCAGTGGGGATCAGCAGAGCCCGCAAGGGTCACTTGAAGATCGCCAGCAGGCCTTGCGACAGGAATTGAACCGCCAGATGCAGAACTTGCCCGGGCAGGGTACGCCCGAAGGGGATGCGGCGCGGGAAGCTTTGGGCAATGCCGAGGGCGCGATGGAAGGTGCAGAGGAAGCCCTGCGCGAAGATGATCTGGCCACAGCGATTGATCGGCAGGCAGAAGCCATGGATGCGCTGCGCGAAGGGTTGCGCAACCTTGGCGAAGCCATGGCGCAGCAACAGCAGCAGGGGCAGCAAGGCACAGCGGAAGCACAGGGCCAATCTCAAGACCCGCTTGGCCGCAGCCAAGGCAATCGCGGGGCGGCGGGAACCGATGAGGGGCTGCTGCAGGGTGAGGATGTGTATCGGCAGGCGCGACGTTTGTTGGATGAAATCCGCCGTCGCGCCGGGGATGCAGAGCGCTCCGAGTCAGAGCGCAATTATTTGGAACGTCTGCTCGAGCGTTTCTAAGCGCCGCGAAGGACAGTCGGTTAGGACTGTCCAGTTAACGCGTTGAGTTTCAAAAACAGACCGGTGACTTGATCGTCCAACCAAATACGTGCGCCGTTTGCGGAGCTCATAAAGCTGTCGATGTAAGGCGCGGCCTGTGGGTAATTCTGGCTGAGACTGGCGTGTGAGCTGTACACAAACACCGCCGCTCCCGCGATCAGGAGTACCAGCGCAAAACCCAACCGAAAACCGCGGGCTCGGCTGGCCTTGTTTGCCGACTTTTGTCCCAAATCCGGATTGCGTGGCGAGTCACCGGTGGTGCGCAGGGTGGAGTTGATTTCCTCAATGTCGGGCAACAAATCGCGCCGGGTGTCTTTGCTGCTGCGCACGGTGGCAGCCACAGCCGCTGCAGTGGCGTTGTCGTCCTCACCACGCAATCGGCGCAAACGTGCAGCCGCTTCACCAGTTCGGCGGTCTGTTTCAGCGGGACGATCTTCGCCTTGATCCAAGCCAAGATCGCCTTGTGTCTCTAAGCTTTGAGGTTGCTCGGCAGCGCGTGCCTGGGTTTCGTACTCCACCTCTTCGCGCAAGATATCCTTGACGGTGTCGTCCAGACCGCGGGGCTTGGGAGCTGGAGCTGGCGCTTCCTCCAAAGCTTCCTCGGCGGTCTCTGGTTCCTGTTCTGGTTCAACCTCAGGTTCAGACGCAGCAACGGGCTCCGGTTCGACGGCGGATCCCGCGTCCTCTTCGGCAGAGTCCGCCTCAGGGTCCGGCTCGGATGTGTCGCCCGCGACCTCGGCCGCGTCATCTATGGGCTCAAGTGTTTCTGTGGCTTCGTCGGTGTCGGATTCCGCCCAGCTGTCGTCTGTTTCCAAATCCCAATCGTCACCGCCAAGATCCAGATCGTCGGCGTTTTCCTCTTCTTCCTGGGGCGTGAAGAAATCCTGCTCTTCATCAGGAGCCGCCTCAATGGAGAGTTCAGGAGGTTCGACCTCTTCAAAATCCGTTGCTTCAGGTGCGGCGGGCGCTTGTTCGGTCTCTTCCGGTGTCTCAGCAACGACATCAGCGACGGCCTCTTCTACCGGGACTTCCGCCTGCATGTCGGCATGGACCTGAAACCACGTGTTGCCACAGTTGGAACACTGCACATCCCGTCCGCCTGTTGGGATGATGTCGTCCGGCACCTCATATTGGGCGCCGCAATTTGGGCAAGTTAGCCGCATACTCGTCCCCTGCTGTCGAAGTTCTTGCTTTTATTCAGGAACCATATTCTGAAACATCGCTTGGTGAAAGTGCAAAGGCTGCGTGGAACAGATTGCAACCAAGGCGATGCTCGTGCACAACAATCGGGACAAATGAGGTCTCAGGTGATCGAACTAGACAATATTGCGTATAGCTATGGCGGCGGTGAGCTGTTGAGCGAGGTGTCCTTGAAGCTGGCACCCGGATCCTTCCATTTTTTGACCGGTCCATCGGGGTCCGGAAAGACCACGTTTTTAAAGCTGTGTTACGGTGCATTGAGCCCCACGGCCGGACAGGTGCAACTGTTTGGCAAAGATGTGCGGGAAATGGATCGGGAAGATCACGCAATGACCCGTCGCCAGATTGGTGTGGTGCATCAGGATTGCCAGTTTCTGGACCATCTCTCGGTGCGCGAGAATGTGGCGTTGCCGCTCACGGTGTCTGATCGTGACTCCCTTGAGCAGCACTCTAACCTGAAAGAACTGCTGACTTGGGTGGGCCTTGGGCACCGGGCCAGCGCTTTGCCGCCGGAGCTGTCGGGCGGGGAGCGCCAGCGCGCAGCATTGGCGCGCGCCGTGATCATGTCGCCAGATGTCGTCCTTGCAGATGAGCCAACTGGCAACGTGGATTGGGAAATGTCGCAGCGGTTGCTGCAGCTTCTGGTGGAGCTGAATAAGATGGGGAAGACCATCCTGATTGCGACCCATGATCTGAACCTGATCCGCTCTGCCAAGCATCATGTGCAGGCGCGGGTGCTGCGGATTTCGGGGCGCAAGTTGCAACTGGCTGGGGCGGATCTATGAGCAAAGGTCTGCAATTGTCCAAGTTGATCGTCGGGGACGCGCAGGCGGACCGAGTGGTGCCGCCCACTGGGTTTACGGCCCGCTTGACGTTGTTTGCCGCTGGCGCAATGGCGTTTCTGACGGTGTTTGCTTTGGCTTTGTCGCTGGCTTCGGGCCGATTGGCGACGCGGTGGGGCGATGAGTTGGCACAGAGTTCGACTTTGCGCATATCCGCGCCGGAAGAACAGATGGCGGCGCAGACGGCTGCGGTCTTGACCGTGCTGGAGAGCACTCCGGGGATTGCTTCGGCGCGGGCCTTGAGTGTGGATGAGCAACGCAGCCTGTTGGCGCCTTGGTTTGGACCGGACTTGCCGCTTGATAGCCTACCAGTGCCGCAACTCATTGAGATTGTGGAGAGCGAGGAGGGCTATGACGGCGCGGGGTTGCGGCTGCGGCTACAAGCTGAAGTGCCAGGTGCGGTGTTAGATGACCATACACGCTGGCGCAAACCGCTTGAGCGCGCAGCTGGGCGGCTGCGTCTGCTTGGTTGGGTGTCCATTGGTCTGATTGGGGCGGCAACGGCAGCGATGATCACTTTGGCGGCCAATGCAGCATTGGCGGCCAATGCGCAGGTGATTTCTGTGCTGCGTTTGATTGGCGCACGGGACAGTTACATTGCGCGGGCCTTTGTGCGCCGCTTTACCCTGCGTGCCTTGCTGGGCGCGGCTGTGGGCACGGCGCTTGGGGCTTTGGCGGTGTTCCTGTTGCCGGCGACACAAGAGAGCGGTGGCTTTTTGACCGGCCTGGGCTTTCAAGGGTTTGGCTGGGCGCTGCTGGGGCTGATCCCAGTCCTTGCCGCCGTGGTGGCTTATGTGGCGACCGGTGCGGCGGCACGACGTACACTAGGGGAGTTGACCTGATGCGCTTGGCGTTTCAATGGGTGATGTCGATCATCTATGTGGTTCAGAATGCGGTTGTGATGCTGGCGATGGGGATTGTTTTCTTTCCCTGGGCCTTGCTGTCTTCCAAAGGAGCCATGGCGGCGTGTAACACCTATGCCAGTTGGGCGATCTGGTCGGCGCGCTGGCTGGTGGGCATTCGGTCTGAGGTGCGTGGCGAGGTGCCCAGTGGTGCGGTTTTGGTGCCTGCGAAGCACCAGTCCTTTCTTGATATCATGATGATCTTCAAAGCGGTGCCGCAGCCGCGCTTCATCATGAAATACGAGTTGCTGTTCACGCCCATTATCGGGGTCTACGCGTGGCGACTGGGCTGTGTGCCTGTGCGTCGTGGTAAGCGCGGCGCGGCGATCAAGGCGATGCTGGCAGATGTGGAAAGCGGCCGGGTGCCGCCAGGCCAATTGGTGATCTATCCGCAGGGCACGCGGGTGCCTGTTGGCGAACATGTGCCTTATAAGGTTGGCCCTTACGTACTCTATAAAGAGACTGGGCAGACGGCGGTGCCAGTGGCGACCAATGCGGGTATGTTCTGGCCGAAAGGCACGATGCTGCGCAAGCCGGGGCTGGCCGTGGTGGAGTTTCTGGACCCAATTGAGCAGGGTGCGGATCAGAAAGAGTTCATGGCGCGGTTGGAAGAGGTGATTGAGACCAAGTCCAACGCGTTGATGGTGGAAGCGGGGTTTGAGCCGGATGCAGTACGTCAGTGATCTTTCCGAATTAGAAGAGATTTACGGACAGCCAGCTTCGGCATCGGTCAATAAGGTGGCGCAGAAGATGACGCCGCTTTATCGCAAGTGGATCATGGCGTCGCGGTTCTGTGTGGTGTCGACGGTGGGGCCGGAGGGCACCGATGGCAGCCCGCGCGGGGACGATGGCCCTGTGGTGCGCGAGCTGGATGACCACACGCTGGCGATGCCGGATTGGCGCGGGAACAACCGGATCGATACGCTGCGCAACATCGTGGCGGATGGGCGCATATCGCTGATGTTCATGGTGCCGGGCTCCAACAATGTGGTGCGAGTCAATGGGCTTGCCAAGGTGACAACGGATACGGTGCTTTGTGAGAGCTTTGAGGTGCAGGGCAAACATCCGCGCGCGGTGATTGTGATCAAAATTGGCGAGATATACACGCAATGTGCGCGGGCAGTGATGCGGGCGGGATTGTGGACGTCTGAGCATGAGAGTGCTGACCTGCCCACCGTGGGGCAGATATTGGCCGAGCAGACCGATGGGGCCGAGGGCGGCACGCCCTACGACGAGGGCTGGGCGGCGCGCGCGGCGAAGACAATGTGGTGAGTTATAGAGGCTCACCTTGCGGCGCGACGAGAAACAAGGTGCTGCCAGCGCTTTCTTGCCAATCTGGATAGGCGAAAAAGAACACTCCCCAGCGGCTTGGATGTGCAGGAGGACCCTTGGCCCCCCCCTTGTGCACAGATCCCATCTGCGCATTGGGATCGTACGTGAGTTCCGGGAAACGTCGTTTTACAATCGCCTCCAGTAGGCGAAGTAATTCTCTTGCCTGAGTTTCGCTGAGCGCTAAAGGGGCGAGGGTATCCAGCCCACATCTGCGCGGTTCGAGTTTAAGAAAAGTGGCTGTAAATGGATGCACCCACAGGGGGGAGCCATCCGTGTCTTTCACCGCTTCAAACCCCCAAGCCGCCAGCGATTCGGTTGGTTGTGCGTAGTGATTTGAAATGCAGATTTCTTCAAAGAACTCGGCAATCTGCGCAGCCCTTGATTTCGGTATCAGCGCTATTGCCGAAATTAAGAGGCCAGTCACCAATCCGCCCAAGACGACTCCCGTCAGCTTCTCGCGATCTATCAAAAGCTGTGTTCCTCTCAAAATAAAGAGCGCCCTGAAAGGCGCCCTTTGTTGTTCTGGGTGAACAGCTTAGCTGTGGATTGCGCCGTCGCCGCAAGCCAGTGCGGCTTCGCGGACCGCTTCGGAGTAGGTTGGGTGCGCGTGGCAGGTCAGGGCGATGTCCTGAGCAGAGGCGCCAAACTCCATGGCCACGCAGAGCTCGTGGATCATGTCGCCGGCTGCCGGGCCAATGATGGCTGCGCCAAGCACGCGGTCGGTTTCTTTGTCGACGATGATTTTCACAAAGCCTTCGCCCTGATGCACGGCTTTGGCGCGGGCGTTGCCCATGAACATGAACTTGCCAACCTTGATCTTGCGACCTTCGGCTTTCAGTGCGGCCTCGGTGGCGCCGACGGTGGCCACTTCTGGGGTGGTGTAGACCACGCCCGGGATCACGCCGTAGTTCACGTGGCCGTGCTTGCCAGCCAGCACTTCGGCAACCGCCATGCCTTCGTCTTCGGCTTTGTGGGCCAGCATCGGGCCTTCGATCACGTCGCCAATGGCGTAGATGCCCGGCACGTTGGTGGCCCATTTGCCGTCCACGGCGATCTGGCCGCGTTCGGTCATTTTCACGCCAAGCGCGTCCAGACCCAGACCTTCGGCGAAAGGTTTACGGCCGGTGGCAACCAGCACCACGTCCGCGTCCACAACCTCTTCGTCACCGCCTTTCTTAGGCAGGTAGCGCACTTTGGCTTTGGTTTTGGTGGCGTCCACGCCCTGCACAGCCGCGCCCATGATGAACTTAAGGCCTTGTTTTTCAAGGATACGCTTGAAGGTGCGTTGCACGTCGGCGTCCATGCCCGGGCAGACCGCGTCCATGTATTCCACCACGGTCACTTCCGCGCCGAGGCGGGCATACACAGACCCGAGTTCCAGGCCGATCACGCCCGCGCCGATCACGGTCATTTTCTTTGGTACCTTTGGCAGGTCCAATGCGCCGGTGCTGTCGACCACAATGCCTTTGTCGTTGTCGACTTCAACACCTGGCAGGGAAGACGGTACGGAGCCGGACGCGATCACGATGTTCTTGGCTTCATGCACATCGTCGCCAACTTTGACCTGACCGGCGGCTGGAATAGACGCCCAGCCTTTGAGCCAATCGATCTTGTTCTTCTTCATCAAGAACTCGATGCCACCGGTGTTTTGTCCAACAACATCAGTCTTGTAAGCCTTCATCTGCGTCCAATCCACAGACGGGCTTTTGCCCTTCAGGCCCATGTCGGCAAAATTGTGCTCGGCCTCATGCAGCATGTGGGTCGCGTGCAGCAGCGCCTTGGACGGGATACAGCCCACGTTCAGGCAGGTGCCGCCCAGCGTTTCGCGGCCTTCCACGATGGCGGTTTTCAGACCCAGCTGTGCACAGCGGATTGCAGACACATAGCCGCCAGGGCCTGCGCCGATGATGATGACGTCGTATTGAGCCATAGGTGTGTTTCCTTGGTCTATTGCAGGGGCGTGATGCCCCGTGTTGTAGAAAATCTCACTACAAGAGATTGATATGGTTGGTCTTTATTCGGGTTTCAACAGTTTAACAGTGACGTTGGTGATGCCGTCGCGCTCCATGTGCATGGCCAGTTCCTCGCTCTCAAAAAAGGCGCGGGCCTGGTCTTTGTCAATGATGGCAAAGAGGGCGATGGCGTGGTTTTCACGGTCGGGATCGGACCAGACGTTGAGGTCCACAATCCCGGCGGCTTTGCGGTTGGCGGCGTCCTGTCGGAAGACGGTGAGCCAGGCGTCAAAATCGGCAACATCAGCTTGCCAGAGCACATGGGTGGGCATGGTCTATCCTCCTATGTCCTGCATCTCGCGCGGCGCGGGGCCAGCGGCGGGCAGGGGAAATGCGCGTCTCTCCAATAGGGGCAGTTTGGGCGATTTTTGCACGTCTGCATAGCGTCGGTATTGCGTCTGTATCGCGGAGGTGGGGATTTGGGTGGCGAAGTGAGGGAAGGGGCGCTGCCCCTGAGGCATCTGTGATGCCTCTACCCCGGGATATTTGGGGCAAGAAGAAGTCGATCGGCCAATGGAGTTCGACATTCAGCAATTCTCCTGAGCCGAGGCATTTGTCCGTTTCTCAAGATAGATTGCGATGCTCAAAAGCACTGCAGCAACAGCGAAGCAAGTGCCCCAAAACAAGTCATTTAGCTGGTAGCTTTTGCTGAGGTCGATCCCGTATACGATTGCGTCGTGCAGCCCGGCGATTGCAAACATGGCTGACACTGTCGCGACGATAGTTTTTGACCATCGGAGAATGACAAGCAGGACGATCATAGTCAGTACCGCAAAGTGAGCGCCTTGTCGGTCAACAAGCGCCAAGTATCCTTCCAGGGAGTTGCTGACCGTCGCCAAGTAAAAGTATGGCCATAGGCGCTCAAGCAAGATGGCGATTAAGAACAATCGCGCCACAACAACGAGTATTTGGGAGGTTTGGACTGATTTCATCTCATCCCTCCGCTCGGACCACGTGTGGCACGGGCAGCGCCCGACCGTCCCCATGGGCGGGCGCTTTTAGCACCCACCCGCGGTCAGGCGTTGCCCTATGTTGGGGGCGGTCGGTCACGATTTTTACAGATCCATCAGCAGGCGGCGTGGGTCTTCCAGCGCTTCTTTCACGCGTACGAGGAAGGTCACGGCGCCTTTGCCGTCTACGATGCGGTGATCGTAGGACAGGGCCAGATACATCATCGGACGGATCACAACCTGACCGTTGATTGCCATCGGACGGTCCTGAATTTTGTGCATGCCGAGGATACCGGACTGCGGTGGGTTCAGGATCGGGGAGGACATCAGGGAGCCGTAGACACCGCCGTTAGACAGCGTGAAGGTGCCGCCCTGCATTTCCGCCATGGAAAGCTTGCCGTCACGGGCACGTTTGCCTTTTTCGGAGATGGCTTTTTCGATCTCGGCAAAAGACATGCTGTCGGCATCGCGGATCACAGGCACAACCAGACCGGTTGGGGTCCCAGCGGCCACACCCATGTGCACGAAGTTTTTATACACGATGTCGGTGCCGTCGATTTCTGCGTTCACCTCTGGCACTTCTTTCAGCGCGTGGCAGCAGGCTTTGGTGAAGAAAGACATGAAGCCCAGACGCACGCCGTGCTTTTTCTCAAAGGCATCTTTGTACTCTTTGCGCAGATCCATCACCGCGCCCATGTCGACCTCGTTGTAGGTGGTCAGCATCGCGGCGGTGTTCTGACTTTCCTTCAGACGCTTGGCGATGGTCTGACGCAGACGGGTCATTTTCACGCGCTCTTCGCGGGAGGCGTCGTCAGCAGAGACCGGAGCGCGAGGTGCAGCAGCTGGGGCTGGTGCCGGTGCGGCAGGGGCCGGGGCCAGAGCGGCTTTCATGACGTCTTCTTTCATGATGCGGCCGTCGCGGCCTGTGCCAGTGACAGAAGCTGCGGCAATGCCTTTTTCCGCCATCAGTTTGTTGGCGGAGGGAGCGTTCTCCACATCTGCGGACGCCGCAGGAGCGGCAGCAGTTGCAGGCGCAGCTGCCGGGGCGGCGCTTGCGGAGGCAGATGCGCCACCAATCACGGCCAGTTTGGCGGAAGCATCTACGGTGGTGCCTTCCGGTGCAACGATTTCAGACAGAACACCAGCAGCCGGCGCTGGGACTTCTACGGAGACCTTGTCGGTTTCCAGCTCACAGAGCATTTCGTCCTGAGCCACGGTGTCGCCCACAGCTTTGAACCATGTGGAGACGGTGGCTTCGGTTACGGACTCGCCCAGTGTTGGGACCATCACGTCAACCGCGTCACCACCACCGGATGCTGGGGCTGCGGCGGCAGGAGCAGCGGCAGCGGCGGGCGCAGGTGCGGCACCTTCGCCGGCAGTGATGTTGGCCAGCAGCGCGTCAACACCCACGGTGTCGCCTTCGGCAGCCACGATCTCACCCAGAACACCCGCAGCAGGGGCTGGCACTTCGACGGTCACTTTGTCGGTTTCCAGCTCGCAGAGCATTTCGTCCACGGCAACCGCATCACCCGGCTTTTTGAACCAGGTGGCCACGGTGGCTTCGGTGACGGATTCGCCAAGGGTAGGGACTCGAACTTCGGTCATGGATCAATTTCCTTCCATGGAGAGCGCGGCATCCACCAGCGCTGCTTGTTGGGCTTTGTGTTGGCTTGCCAGTCCGGTGGCAGGGGAGGCGGAGGCCGGGCGGCCTGCGTATACCGGACGGGTGTGTTTGGCTTTGATGCGGGTCAGGGCCCATTCGATGTTGGGCTCGATGAACGACCAGGCACCTTGGTTCTTGGGCTCTTCCTGACACCAGACCATTTCCGCATCTTTGAAGCGCTCAAGCTCCTTGATCAGCGAGTGGGCCGGGAACGGATAGTATTGCTCAATCCGCATCAGGTAGACATCGTCGATGCCACGGGCGTCGCGTTCTTCGAGCAGGTCGTAGTAGACTTTGCCTGAGCACATGACGACGCGTTTGACGTCTTTGTCTTTGGCCAGCGTGGTGTCGGAGTTGCCTTTTTGGGCGTCATCCCAGAGCACGCGGTGGAACGAAGAGCCATCGGTGAAATCTTCTGCTTCGGAAATGGCCAGCTTGTGACGCAGCAGGGACTTTGGTGTCATCAGGATCAGCGGCTTGCGGAAGGTGCGGTGCAGCTGACGGCGCAGGATGTGGAAGTAGTTGGCTGGCGTGGTACAGTTCGCCACAATCCAGTTGTCACCCCCACACATCTGCAGGAAGCGCTCAAGGCGGGCAGAGGAGTGCTCTGGGCCCTGGCCTTCAAAACCGTGCGGCAACAGAACGGTCAGACCGGACATGCGCAGCCATTTGCTTTCGCCGGAGCTGATGAACTGGTCAAACATGATCTGCGCGCCGTTGGCGAAGTCACCAAACTGGGCTTCCCAGAGCGTCAGCGCGTTTGGTTCTGCCAGCGAGTAGCCGTACTCAAAACCAAGTACCGCGTACTCAGACAGGGCGGAGTCGATGACTTCGTACTGGCTTTGACCGGCGCGGATGTTGTTGAGCGGGTAGTAGCGCTCTTCGGTGTCCTGGTTGATGATGCCGGAGTGACGCTGGGAGAAGGTGCCACGGGTGGCGTCCTGACCTGCGAGGCGGACCGGATAGCCTTCGGTCAGCAGTGAGCCAAAGGCCATGGCTTCGGCGGTGGCCCAGTCAAAGCCTTTGCCGCTTTCAAACATCTTGCCACGGGTGTCCAAGAGACGGCCCACGGTTTTGTGCACGGGGAAGCCTTCAGGAACGGAGGACAGAGACCTGCCGATTTCAGCCATGGTTTCTGGCTTGATCGAGGTCTGGCCGCGCTCATAGTCTTCGCCGCGCTTGTCCAGATGGGACCAACGGCCATCGAGCCAATCTGCCTTGTTGGGCTTGTACTCTTTGCCGGTCTCGAACTCTTCGTTCAGATGGGCCTGGAAGGAGGCTTTCATGTCCTCGATCTCGCCCTCTGGAATGAGGCCGTCTTTTACCAGACGTTCGGTGTAGAGCGTCAGGGTGGTTTTGTGCTTTTTGATGCGCTTGTACATCACCGGGTTGGTGAACATGGGCTCGTCGCCCTCGTTGTGACCAAAGCGGCGGTAGCAGAACATGTCGATGACGACGTCTTTCTGGAACTTCTGACGGAATTCCGTCGCCACTTTTGCTGCGTGTACAACCGCCTCTGGATCGTCGCCGTTCACGTGGAAAATCGGGGCTTCCACAACCAGCGCGTTGTCGGTTGGGTATGGCGAGGAGCGGGAGAAGTGTGGCGCGGTGGTGAAGCCGATCTGGTTGTTCACCACGATGTGCATGGTGCCGCCTGTTTTGTGGCCTTTCAGGCCGGACAGGGCAAAACACTCAGCCACAACACCTTGGCCGGCAAAAGCCGCGTCGCCGTGCAGCAGGATCGGCATCACAGAGGTGCGCGCATCGTCATTGCGTTGGTCCTGCTTGGCGCGAACCTTGCCCAAGACAACCGGGTTCACCGCCTCAAGGTGAGAGGGGTTGGCGGTCAAGGAGAGGTGCACGGCGTTGCCGTTGAACTCACGGTCAGACGAAGCACCGAGGTGGTATTTCACGTCACCGGAGCCGTCGACATCCTCTGGTTTAAAGCTGCCGCCCTGGAATTCGTTGAAGATCGCGCGGTATGGCTTGGCCATCACGTTGGCCAATACGGACAGGCGGCCACGGTGTGGCATACCGATGACAATTTCTTCGACACCCAAGCTGCCGCCGCGTTTGATCACCTGCTCCATGGCGGGGATCAGGCTTTCGCCACCGTCCAGGCCAAAGCGCTTGGTGCCCATGTATTTCACATGCAGGAACTTCTCAAAGCCCTCGGCCTCGACCAGCTTGTTCAGGATCGCCTTGCGGCCCTCACGGGTGAAGGTGATTTCCTTGTCGTACCCTTCGATGCGCTCTTTGAGCCAGCTCGCCTCTTCGGGGTTGGAAATGTGCATGTATTGCAGCGCGAAGGTGCCACAGTAGGTGCGCTTCACGATGTCCATGATCTGGCGCATCGTGGCGATGTCGAGACCGAGTACCTTGTCGATGAAGATCGGGCGATCCATGTCGGCGTCAGAGAAGCCGTAGGATTTTGGATCAAGCTCCGGATGCGGGGTCTGATTCCGCATGCCCAGCGGGTCGATGTCTGCAATCAGGTGGCCACGAATACGGTAGGCGCGGATGATCATCAGGGCGCGGATGGAATCCAGCACCGCGCGCTTGATGGCTTCGTCAGAGACCTCAACGCCTTTCTCGGCGGCTTTCTCTTTGATCTTTTTGCCAGCGGCCTTGGCTTCAACCTGTTCCGGCCATTCGCCGGTCAGGGAAGACGTCAGGTCATCATTTGGCTGTGGGGGCCAGTCATTACGCGCCCAAGACGGGCCAGCGGCCTCTGCCTTGACGTCCAGCTCGGCATCACCAAGCTGGCGGAAAAACTCCTGCCAGACTTCGTCAACCGCAGCGGGGTCGGCGGCGTAGCGGGCGTACATCTGTTCGAGGTATTCCGCATTGTGCCCCTGCATAAAGGAGGAGGCGTGGAAGATGTCGTTTGGCGACTGTTCGGTCATGATGGCACCTCGTGAAGGATGGGACCGGATTTATGTTGGCCCCACATAGGGCTGGCTTGGGGTAGATGAACGCGGGAATGTTTCAAAAGACTTAGCGCAGGTTGCGCAGAAACATAATTTTTCGCGTTCACCTTTGGGTTATGAGCTCGGCAAATTTGTTGGCAGCGCCGTTCCCTCCCCGTAGGAGGACACGGAACGTCCTCCCTGGGTCAGGCGCTGCCTTGTGTTGATATGCCGGACGGCAGGCATTTAGCCGATCGCTTTAAGCACAGCTTCGCCGAGGCCGGCTGGGCTGTCTGCCACAACGATGCCAGCTTCCTGCATCGCGGCGATCTTGTCTTCGGCACCACCTTTGCCACCGGCAACAATCGCACCGGCGTGACCCATGCGACGGCCGGGAGGCGCTGTGCGGCCTGCGATGAAACCTGCGGTTGGCTTCCAGCGACCTTTCTTGCGCTCGTTGGCGAGGAATTCTGCGGCTTCTTCTTCCGCGGAACCACCGATCTCACCGATCATGATGATGGACTGGGTCTCGTCATCGCTGAGGAACATGTCCAGCACGTCGATGTGCTCGGTGCCTTTGATGGGGTCGCCGCCGATGCCCACAGCTGTGGACTGGCCCAGACCGATGTCTGCGGTCTGCTTTACCGCTTCGTAGGTCAGTGTGCCGGAGCGGGACACAACGCCCACGGAGCCACGCTTGTGGATGTGGCCTGGCATGATGCCGATTTTGCAGGCGTCAGGCGTGATAACGCCCGGGCAGTTTGGACCGATCAGGCGGGAGGCAGAGCCTTCCAGTGCGCGCTGTACTTTCATCATGTCCAGCACTGGAATGCCTTCGGTGATGCAGATGATCAGTTCCATTTCCGCATCGATGGCTTCGAGGATCGAGTCGGCCGCGAAGGGCGGGGGCACATAGATCACAGAAGCGTTGGCTTCGGTCTTGGCCTTGGCGTCGTGTACCGAGTCAAAGACCGGCAGGCCGAGGTGTTCCATGCCACCTTTGCCCGGGGTCACGCCGCCGACCATTTTGGTGCCATACGCGATGGCTTGTTCAGAGTGGAAGGTGCCCTGAGAGCCGGTGAAGCCCTGACAGATTACCTTGGTGTTTTCGTCTACGAGAATAGCCATTTGGCAGTCTCCTTGGGGTTAGAACTTTGGCAAATCGACTCGTTCGCCATTGTTGCGAGGGGCACCTGGTGCCCTTCGGACTCTATCTTTGTCTTTCGAAAGTGACCTGGCTCGATCCGTATCCGCTCGAGACGAAACGCAAACTCACCTTTTGGGTGCCCAGTTGAAAGAATTGCTCCGAAACCGTGCTGTTTATTTTTCGAGATTTCCGAGTAAACCCTTTATCAACCAGCGACTTTCCAGCAATTTTGAAGGCTTCCTTGTGGTCAGAACGTGTCCAGATATTAACTGAAACGAAGCATTCTCTCTTGCCTTGGGTTCCAACGACAATTTCAGTTCGGGCAAGGGCATTGGGCCTTTTAACAGCAAACCGCATGTTCCCCATAAACCCTTTGAAGCCCAAGCTCTTGAGCGTCTTTGTACTGGTTCCCGAAGCCATGAAGGCCGCGCAAGCATCGCTGCCTTGAATGACACGATTAGCAACCTCTTTTGGCAGTGAACTTGAAGCCACTGCCGCCTGAGGAAGGGAAAACGCCAACAACGAACTGATAAGGAAAGCTTTCATCACTTAGCCTTTAACCGCTTTCACGATTTTCTCGGCGCCGTCGGACAGGTTGTCCGCCGCGATCACATCAAGACCGGAGGTGTTGATGATCTCTTTGCCGGCTTCCACGTTGGTGCCTTCGAGACGCACAACCAGCGGCACCTGCAGGCCAACTTCTTTCACCGCGGCCACAACGCCCTCTGCGATCACGTCACAGCGCATGATGCCGCCGAAGATGTTCACGAGGATGCCTTTGACGTTTGGATCAGAGGTGATGATCTTGAACGCTTCGGTCACTTTCTCTTTGGTTGCGCCGCCGCCCACGTCGAGGAAGTTGGCAGGTTCTGCACCGTAGAGTTTGATGATGTCCATGGTGGCCATCGCGAGACCCGCGCCATTCACCATGCAGCCGATTTCACCGTCCAGAGCGATGTAGTTCAGGTCGTACTTGGACGCCTCAAGCTCTTTGGGGTCTTCTTCGGTGTCATCGCGCAGTTCGACGATGTCCGCGTGGCGGTAGAGGGCGTTGCCGTCAAAGCCAACTTTGGCGTCGAGCACTTTCAGGGACCCACCTGGCATGACGATCAGCGGGTTGATCTCCAGCTGCTCCATGTCTTTTTCCATGAAGGCTTTGTAGAGAATGCCCATCAGCTTCACGCATTCTTTGACCTGTGCGCCTTTCAGGCCCAAGGAGAAGGCAACGCGACGGCCGTGGTATGGCTGGTAGCCAGTGGCCGGGTCCACAGAGAAAGACAGGATTTTCTCAGGGGTGGCTTCGGCCACTTCTTCGATGTCCATGCCGCCTTCGGTGGAGCACACAAAGGACACGCGGGAGGTCTGACGATCCACCAGCAGAGCCAGATACAGCTCACGTTCGATGTCGGAGCCGTCTTCGATGTAGATGCGGTTGACCTGTTTGCCCGCTGGACCGGTCTGGTGGGTCACAAGGGTGCGGCCCAGCATCTTTTTGGCTTCTTCGGCGGCTTCTTCGACCGATTTGGCGAGGCGGACACCGCCTTTTTCACCTGCGTCGGCTTCTTTGAAAGAGCCTTTGCCGCGCCCACCTGCGTGGATTTGCGCCTTCACAACCCAAAGGGGGCCGTCAAGTTCGCCAGCGGCGGATTTTGCGTCTTCTGCTTTGAGAACGGCGCGGCCTTCGGACACCGGGGCGCCGTAGGAGCGAAGCAGGGCTTTCGCCTGATATTCGTGGATGTTCATGGAACTGTCCCATCTTGCTGCGATTGGAGCAGTTCTGGCACAGTCCTGTCGAGCCGATAAGCAAATTCGACAGGAATGGTGGATTTTTTCTCATTTGTGATCACAGTCTCAAAACGTGTGATCACAAAATGTAGCTGCTCGGCGGAAAGCCGCACAAGTTATTTAAAATGTCTGTGAAATAAGGCGATGCGCGTGCGACTCGGACTGCGGCGTCGCGTTACCGCCAACGGTTTGGCGCCCGCAAACTGTGATGCGCCCGCTTTGTGGTATTGGATTTGACGTGACATAAGACCAAATCACCCGGAGGGCATTGGCGTGACAGCCTCGTCACCAATAGCGCGGGCGGGTAATTGCAAGGGGCGCGCGCCTTTGTGGCTAAGCGCCGCAGTTGGTGGTGCCGTGACCTGCGAGGGGGCGGGCTACGTTGGCATACAAGACGTAACGCCACCCGGGGTGCTCATCAGGGTTGTCCCCTGTGGGCACGCTGCAACGGGGTAGGAAGCTGCGGTTGCTGGATATCCCTGTGTCGGGACCTGGCTGTTGGGACCCGGGGAAACAGGCGGCTCACTTTGAGGGCCGGCGCGCACAGTTCGATCTGACGTTGTTTGGTGATTTCCGCAGGCCGTGAGGGTTGCGAAAGACATCAGGACGACTGGCAGAACTAGGCGATGGAACATGGGGGCCTCAATCAGATTGTTAAAAAGAATTGGCGGCGGCAAAGCGCATACATGGAGAAAGTGTAGGCAGTTTGCGGGCCAGCGCAACCAAAACGAAGTGATTGACAGTCCGGCGCGCATTGTTGTTTTACAGGCCACGCTGTCTCCACATTTTTGGAGACGGTAAATAGGCCGATTGGCATTTATTTGGAGAAGTTGTTTGCGTTGGGATATTGTGACGACGGCCTTTGAGCCAACTGCGGTGACTTTGGGGTTTCTGGCGCATCATGTGGATTTAGGCGTTAACAAGATTTGGCTGCATTTGGACGCGCCGAACTCTGAGCTGGAATCGCTTGTTGGAGATCATCCCCAAATTCAGATCATCAATTGCAATGCCGCCTATTGGGCGGCAAGTTCCAATGGCGAGCGGCCGTGGGATTTCCGGATCCGCCAAACCATCAATGCGGATGCGGCTATGGCGCAAAGCTCGGCTGATTGGATCGCCCACATTGATGCCGACGAATATGTCACCAATGAGAGTGCTCTGTTTGCCTTTCTTCAGAAGCAACCGGATGAGGTGTTGACCGTGGTGGTGCCGAACGGAGAGAGGGTGCACCGCCGGGGAGGTAGGCAGCCGCATATTTTCACCGGCACATTTCGGTTGCCGTTTCCGCCGCGCATTCACCGAGCTTTGCCATTGTTGTATGGAAAACATGCCAAGTACCTGCAAAAAGGCCTGGCGGGGTATTGGCACGGGAAAGCCTTTACACGCGTGTCGTCCGGACTGCCGTTGGCCTTGCACCGCGCGAAACTGCCCGAGGGCATGAAAGTTCATGAGGGGCAACGCGAGTTTTCTGAGCAGGCGATTTTGCATTTTGACGGCATGACCAAGGCGCATTGGCTGGACAAAATGCGCAAGAAGGCGCCGGGAGGCAAAGTGCTGAAGCCCCATAACCCTGCACGTATTCGCCAGGCACAGGATGTTTGGGACAACCGCGACAACGGACCGTATCTCGATCACCTTTATCAGCACGTCAAAGAGATCAACGGGGCGCAACAGATATTGCTAAACTTGCTTGGGCGGGGAAAGGCGTTTGATGTGGACGTGCCCGCCAAGATCAAAGCGGTGTTTCCACATGCAAATGTGGATCTGACGCCAGAAGCGGTGGATGCGGCGCTCAAAGACATTCAGGACGGGCGGGTGCCCACCGCGTTCTAAGCACAAAAAAGGCGCCGCAGAGGGCGCCTTTTTCAATTCAGTGCAAGCGTGGCTTATGCCAGCGAGCTGTCGATGCCTTTGCAAGCGTCCACGAGGCCTTTGACGGCATTCACGGAGGTGTCGAACATTTCCTGCTCTTCTTTGTTGAGCTTGATGTTCACGATTTTCTCAACACCGCCGGCACCGATCACGGTTGGCACACCAACATACATGTCTTTCACGCCGAGGTCGCCGTCACAGTAAGCGGCACATGGCAGAACGCGCTTCTGATCTTTCAGGTAGGCTTCGGCCATTTCGATGGCGGAGGCCGCTGGAGCGTAGAATGCGGAGCCGGTTTTCAGCAGGCCAACGATTTCTGCGCCACCATCACGGGTGCGCTGAACCATGGCGTCCAGTTTTTCCTGTGTGGTCCAACCCATCTCGATCAGGTCTGGCAGAGGAATACCGGCAACGGTGGAGTAACGCACGGAAGGCACCATGGTGTCGCCGTGGCCGCCCAGAACAAATGCGGTTACGTCGCGCATGGAGACGTTGAACTCTTCCGCGAGGAAGTGACGGAAACGTGCGCTGTCCAGAACACCTGCCATGCCGCATACTTTGTGTGCTGGCAGGCCGGAGAATTGCTGCAGCGCCCAAACCATCGCGTCCAGCGGGTTGGTGATGCAGATCACGAACGCGTCTGGCGCGTTGTCGCGGATGCCTTCGCCAACGGATTTCATAACTTTCAGGTTGATGCCGAGCAGGTCATCGCGGCTCATGCCTGGCTTACGTGCCACACCTGCGGTCACGATGCAGACGTCTGCACCAGCAATCGCGGAGTAGTCGGAGGTGCCGGACATGGCGGCGTCGATTTTCTCAACGGGGCCAGATTCTGCGATATCGAGCGCCTTGCCCTGAGGCAGGCCGTCAGCGATGTCAAACAGTACAACGTCACCAAGTTCTTTGATTGCAGCGAGGTGGGCGAGCGTGCCGCCGATGTTACCTGCGCCGATGAGGGCGATCTTTGGTCGTGCCATGGGATCAGTCTCCGGTCCGGTTGATTATCGGGGGGTGGCTTAAGTCGAAATGCGCGTTGACGCAAGTGTTTGAAGCTGAAGCTTCACGAGTAGGCGGAGAGCTGAACAGGGATAAGGAGCAAAATTTCTTGCGCAATTTGTATGGTTTGGCGCGCTTGATTTGCGGCAAATCCTGTGAGTAGATGGCGGGCATAAATCACAGGCTTCTTTGAGGACCAATAAAATGAAAACAACCATGAAAACCCTGATGGCACTGACGTTGGTGGCCATGACAGTGTCCGCGTGTGGCGGTGGCAATGCGACAACAAACGTACAAGCCGTAAGCGTTGGCGACCAGCTTGCTTCCTTGGAGAAAGCCTATGCAGAAGGTCTGGTGACAGACAAAGAATACAAAGATCAGCGCAAGAAGATTCTTGACGGGAAGTGATCGCACTTTCGCTGCTTTGCAGCATGAGTGGCCACAAATTTCGGCAGGCGCGGCATCGGCTGCGCCTGTTTTTCTATGACTGATTCTCTCACATTCTGGATGCTGGCACCAATTGCGGTGTTGTTTGCCGGGGTGTCCAAAGCTGGTTTTGGCTCTGGTGCGGCTTTTGCCAGCGCGGCGGTGCTGGCGCTCATCCTGCCGCCTGCGCAGGCGTTGGGGCTGATGTTGCCCGTGTTGATGGTGATCGATCTCGCGACGCTGCGGCCTTATTGGGGCAAATGGCACTGGCCGGAGGCGCGGGTGTTGATCCTCGGCGGCATTCCAGGTGTGGTCGGGGGTGTTGCGCTGTTTCGCGTGGCCAATGACGATGTGTTGCGTCTTTTGATGGGCGCAGTCTCTCTTGGCTTTGTGATTTGGCAGCTGTGGCCGCGCGCGGCGACACGTCAAAAAATGCCTGTGCGCTTGGGGGGCTTGGCCGGAGCTTTGGCGGGGTTCACCAGCTTTGTTAGCCATGCGGGAGGCCCGCCAGCGGCCGTGTATCTATTGTCTCGAGGGCTGGGCAAGACCGCCTATCAAGCCACCACGGTTTTGGTGTTTTGGGTGATTAATATTGCAAAATTTGTGCCCTATGCGTTCCTCGGGGTGTTTACCGCCGAGACCCTGCGCGCGGGTGTGGTTTTGGCACCATTCGCGCTGCTGGGAGCCTGGATAGGTGTGAGGCTGCATCACGCCGTATCAGAGCGGGTCTTCTTTGCGTTGACCTATACGCTCCTGTCGATCACCGGCGTGACACTGATTTGTAACGCGCTTTTCTAAAGGCGTGTGACATCAAGCGTCGTCACCTTTGGCCGGCAGAGCTTCGGCAAGCTTTTCATAGGATTGGCCGGTCGCCATCAGGCATGTGGAGCCGTTTGGCATGGTGACGGTGATGGTCCAGCTGCCGGAATCTTCGGAGGCAAAAATCTCCACCATGGAGCCCTGTGTGCCAAGACCAAGCGCCTGACGGGATTCCCCGTACTTCTGGGCCAGACGTTCCACAACCAGGTCGCGGGTGGCGCAATGTTGCATGTTCTGTGCCTGGGCGATTGAGGTGGCGCAGATCGAAAGGCCAAGACCGGCCGTCAGGGTCAAAAAAGTGCGTTTCATGTGGTTTCCTCTCATTAAGAAGGCATGTGCGCGCCTTTTGCACGCCATGGATTTCAAAGCTCTCGCCTCTTCTTATGATCGCGGTCCTTTTGAACCGTCTTTGCGTTCCTCCCACAGGAAGCGATGGGGTGAGTGTGCGCAGGTTGGGGCTTAAAAATGGTTAACGTAACGATTTCATTGTTTCCAAAACCGCGACATTTGGCGCATCCGCTTGAGTTAGCGTGAGACTTTTCTGCGATGCGGCAAAAACGCCCTTGAAGTTTTCTGAGAAAAATGCACCTCTCTGCGCAACATAATTGCGGAGAGAGTCATGGATCAGCGCGCACGCCCCTTTCGGTCGGTTCTTTACATTCCTGGGTCCAAGGACCGTGCATTGGAAAAAGCACGTGGTTTGCCGGTGGATGCCATCATCTTTGATCTCGAAGATGCGGTGGCACCGGACGAAAAGGAAAACGCCCGTGCCACATTGGCGGATGCGTTGACACAGGGCGGATATGGAAGCCGGATGCGCATTGTTCGGATCAATGGTCTGGACACACAATGGGGCGAGGCGGATGCCAAGGCCGCGGCGGGTATGGATTGTGATGCAGTGCTGCTGCCAAAGGTGGAAAACGCCGCGCAGGTCGATGCGCTAGCCGCGTTGATTGGCGATAAGCCGATTTGGGCAATGATGGAAACACCGCGCGGCATGCTGAATGCAGCAGAGATTGCGGCGCATCCACAGTTGACTGGCTTTGTGATGGGCACCAATGACCTTGCCAAAGAGCTGCAAACCCGTTTCCGCCCAGATCGGTTGCCAATGATGGCGGGGTTGGGTCTGTGTCTGCTGGCTGCCAAGGCCGAGGGCATTGTGATTGTTGATGGCGTGTACAATGCGTTCAAAGATGCCGAAGGCCTGAAGGTGGAATGTGATCAGGGCCGTGACATGGGCTTTGATGGCAAAACGCTGATCCACCCGGCGCAGGTAGATGTGGCCAATGCGGCCTTTGCGCCAAGTGAGGCTGAGATCGATCTGGCGAAGCGTCAGATTGCGGCGTTTGAAGAGTGCGAAGCCAGCGGGCAGGGCGTGGCCGTGGTGGATGGCAAGATTGTCGAAAACCTGCACATTGTCACCGCGCGTGAAATTTTGGCAAAGGCGGATGCAATCGCCGCGCTGGAAGGTTAACTCTTACCCCACAACCAAATAATCCAGCGAGGGAGCGAGATGACGTTATTGGTTCTTGGGGTGCTACTTTGGGCCGGGGCCCATTTTTTCAAGCGGGTCCTGCCCGGTGTGCGGGAGCCTATGGGCGACAAAGGCAAAGGGCTTGTGGCGATCGCGCTTGTTGCCTCGATTGTGCTCATGGTGATTGGCTTTCAGGCAGCACCGGTTGAGGACGTTTTGTGGGTGGCACCAAGTTTTGCCAAGCACATCAACAATTTGGCGGTTCTGTTTGCCATTTTCCTGATGAGCCCCGCGCCGCGCAAAGGCAAACTGTTCAATGGGATGCGTCACCCGATGCTGATTGGGTTTGCTTTGTGGGCGTGTGCGCACCTTTGGGTCAACGGCGATATGCCGTCACTGGTCCTGTTTGGCGGCCTGTTGGTTTGGGCGCTTGCCGAGATTGTGGTGATCAACAAAGCCGAAGGGCCTTGGACGCCAACAGAGACCGGCAGTATTGCCAAAGATGGCATGTTTTTTGTCGCGTCCATCATTCTGATGGGTGTGATCGGATATATTCACGGGCTTGTCGGCCCAAGCCCATTTGGAGGGTAAGCACATGAAACTCTACCGTTTTCTCTCCGAAGAGGACACATCGGCGTTTTGTCACAAGGTGACAGACGCGCTTAACAAGGGGTGGGAGCTGTATGGCTCCCCGACACAGACCTTTTGCCACAAGACCGGCGTGATGCGTTGCGGTCAATCCGTGGTGAAGGAAGTGGAGGGCACTTACACCCCGGAGACCAAACTGGGAGAACACTGATGGCCAAGACCAATCCGGGCCGGTTTTTTGAAGATTACACACTCGGTCAAGTGATCGAGCATGCGGTGCCACGCACCGTGGGGGCAGGGGAACGGGCGCTGTATCATGCGCTTTATCCTGCGCGTCATGCTCTGTATTCAAGCGATGAATTTGCGCGCACCTCCGGGCTGCCGCAATCGCCGCTGGATGATCTGGCGGCGTTTCACGTGGTCTTTGGCAAAACGGTTCCGGATGTGTCGCTCAACGCGGTGGCAAACCTCGGCTATGCCGAGGGGCGCTGGCTGAAGCCGGTTTATGCTGGCGATACGTTGCGCAGCACGTCCGAAGTGATTGGTCTGAAGCAGAACTCCAATGGCAAAACCGGTGTGGTTTATGTGCGTACGCGCGGTATGAATCAACGCGACGAGGTGGTCATGGAGTATGTGCGCTGGGTCATGGTGCGCAAGCGGGATGCGGAGGCACCGGCACCTGAGACTGTGGTGCCGGAGCTGTCCAAGGTGATTGATCCAGCTGATTTGGTGATTCCAGAGGGGTTGAACTTCACTGGCTATGATTTTGCCCATGCGGGCGAAGCCCATCGCTGGGGTGACTATGAGGTGGGTGAAACCATTGATCACGTGGATGGTGTGACGCTGGAAGAAGCGGAGCACATGATGGCGACGCGCCTGTGGCAGAACACCGCCAAAGTACATTTTGACGCCACCTTCCGCCCGGACGGGCAGCGCCTGATCTATGGTGGACATATCATTTCCTTGGCACGGGCTTTGTCCTTCAACGGTCTGGCCAACGCGCAGATGATTGTGGGGCTGAATGGCGGCGCACATGTAAATCCGGCGTTCTCTGGTCTGACGGTCAAAGCGTGGTCTGAGGTATTGGACAAAGCGGAGACCTCCGCACCGGGTGTGGGCGCGATCCGCCTGCGACTGGTCGCGACCAAAGGTGGGGAGCCGTTTACGCTGAAAAGCGATGATGGAAAATACCAGCCCGACGTGCTGCTTGATCTTGACTACTGGGCGCTGATGCCGATGTGATTGGTCTCATGTTGAGACCACTTTGCACCGCCGCCGCATTTGCTCTGGCCTGTCCTGCGCAGGCCGAGCTTTCCTTTGCCACCACAAGCGATGACACCATTGCCTATGTCGAAAGCAACCTGCTTGGGATTTTCTATCACGAGCTCGGGCATGCGTTGATCGATATCCTTGGTTTGCCGATTTTTGGGCAGGAAGAAGATGCGGCGGATGTGCTGTCGATCTTTTTGATCGATGCTTTTTACGAAGAAGAAAGTGCAGTGCAGCTGGCTTATGATGCGGCCTTTGGCTTCCTTGGGGAAGCTGACGCCAATTCTGAGATTGCGTTCTGGGATGTGCACGGGCCGGACTTGCAGCGCTACTACAATACGGTGTGCCTGTTTTACGGCGCCAATCCGGAGGAGCGTGATGATGTTGCCGAGGATCTGGGTTTGCCGGAAGAGCGGGCCGAATACTGTCCGGAAGAGTACGATCAGGCGGCACAAAGCTGGGGCGGTGCGTTGGATGAGATCGTACATGACAAAGGCGGAAAAACGCTGACGCTTGGTAACTTTGAGGTGGGTAGCGATGGCGGCGCACTGACGGCGGAAGTTGTGCGGGCGGAGGTTGAGGCGCTGAATCAAGAGTTCCGGCTGCCAGAGGATTTGTTGATTTCAGTGGTCCCCTGTGGGGAGGCCAATGCCTTTTATGATCCGCAGCGCGTTGAGATTGTGATGTGCACCGAATTTGCCGATGCGTTGGTGGAAATGGCGCCATAGATGTGAGCCACACAAGGACGTGACAGGATTTTTCCGCCACCTAGGGTAAGGTGGCTGTATGATTGTGCGTCTTTGTTTCGTTGTTTTCCTTTGTGCTCAGGTGCCCATGGCGCGCGCCTGTGATCTGGCGCTTTTGTTGGCTGTGGATGTGTCCGGCAGTGTGGATGCCACGGAGTATGACATTCAGATGCAGGGGCTTTCCGCTGGCCTGCGTGATGGCGTTGTTGTTGAGGCTTTGATCAAAGCGGAGGCGGCGGTAGCTGTGATGCAGTGGACCGGAGCGGATCGGCAGGTGATGTCGGTGCCATGGATGCGTGTGCGCAATGGCGCGGAGGCCGAGGCCTTGGCAGCCGCGGTGGATACCACGCAGCGCGGGTGGCGCAGGTATTCGACGGCGATCGGCGATGCATTGACCCGGGCAGCCGTGGAGTTTGAGGCGGGTCCTGCCTGTCGTCGGATGGTTCTGGACGTGTCGGGTGACGGACCATCAAATGAGGGGAGCGCCCCTGAAGCTGGCAGAAAACGGCTGGGTCAGATGGGCGTGACGGTGAACGGCCTGGTCATCGAAACCGAAGATGATGATCTCACCGGATACTACTGGGAAAATGTGATCACAGGGCCGGGAGCGTTTGTGGTGACCGCAAATGGGTTTGATGAATATCCCAAAAGGATTCGGCAAAAATTGATGCGGGAGGTCGCCCAACAGCTTTCGCAGCTTCGATGAGACACGGTCAGGCATGCCTATCTGTGAGCGCAAACATCTTTTGGGGGTGTGCAGCTTGAGGATTCATTGTGATTGACGGAAATTTTTCCGACAAAAAGACTCTTTGGCGGATGTGTGATCACAACTAAAAGAGCGTGATCACAAAAGTGGAGGAATCCATGGCATTGCACCAAAAAACCATGACATTTAGGGTATTGAAACCGTGACAAGGTGCAAAAAAGCGGTAAAACGATTTCAGCTAACCTGAAAGGAGCCACTATGGCCGATGTCAATCGGGGCAACCGCCCGCTTTCGCCTCATTTGAGTATTTACCGTCCGCAGATGACCTCCGCGTCGTCCATCATGGTTCGCATCAGTGGTATCGGCGTGCTGGGTGTGGCCCTCTTTGTTGTTTGGTGGCTTCTGGCCGCAGCAACCTCTGAGAGTGCTTTTGCCGGTATCGACGGTTTCATGCGCAGCTGGTTTGGCGGACTTCTGCTTACTGCCGGGGCTTGGGGCCTTTGGTACCACACGCTCGGCCGTCTGCGTCACGTGATCTGGGACCTCGGATACTGCATGGACGTGCAAACGTCCGAGCGTATGGGGCTGGGCATGTTTGTCGGCGCAACTGTGCTGACCGTCATCACTGTGATTGCGGTGTAAGGAGAGACAAGATGCGATATCTGACTGACCGCAAACGCGCAGTGGGCCTTGGCTCTGGCCGCAACGGCACGGCCGCCCATTGGCAGATGATGGTGCGTTCTGTGATTATGGGTGTTCTGGCACCTTTGTTCATCTTCACCGTAGGGTGCGGCATTGGCGGCTCTTATGAAGAGGTGATCGCCTACTTCAGTCGCCCATTCCCAGCGATTGTAACCGGCCTTGGCCTGGTTGTGGGGCTGATCCACCTGATGAACGAAGCGCAGGAAGCGATTGAAGACTATGTGCATGGCACAGCAGGCAAACTGTTGCTGGTGGCAAATAAGGCGTTTTGCTTTGCGTTGATCGCGGCAAGCTTGTTTGCGCTTGTGAAGCTCGCCCTGTGACCCCTGCGTGAGGATCTAAGAAGATGACTGCAGCATACGAATATGAAACCCACGAATATGATGTCGTGGTAATTGGCGCCGGCGGCGCGGGTCTGCGTGCGACGCTGGGCATGGCTGAGCAAGGCCTGCGCACCGCCTGTGTGACCAAAGTTTTCCCAACCCGCTCGCACACTGTTGCGGCGCAGGGTGGTATCGCGGCGTCCTTGTCCAACATGGGCCCGGACAACTGGCAGTGGCATATGTATGACACTGTGAAAGGCTCCGACTGGCTGGGTGACACCGATGCGATGGAATACCTCGCACGCGAAGCACCCAAAGCGGTCTATGAGCTGGAACACTACGGTGTGCCATTCTCGCGCACCGAAGAAGGCAAGATCTACCAGCGTCCGTTTGGCGGCCACACCACCGAGTTTGGTGAAGGCCCTGCGGTACAGCGGACCTGTGCGGCAGCGGACCGGACCGGCCACGCGATCCTGCACACGCTTTATGGCCAGTCGGTCAAGAACAACGCCGAGTTCTACATCGAGTATTTCGCGCTTGATCTGATCATGTCTGAGGACGGTCAATGTCAGGGTGTGGTGTGCTGGAAGCTCGACGATGGCACCATGCATGTCTTCAATGCGAAGATGGTTGTGCTGGCGACCGGCGGTTATGGCCGGGCGTATTTCTCTGCAACCTCCGCGCACACCTGTACCGGTGATGGTGGCGGTATGGTTGCCCGTGCGGGTCTGCCGCTGCAGGATATGGAGTTTGTTCAGTTTCACCCAACCGGCATCTATGGCTCCGGCTGTCTGATCACTGAGGGCGCACGTGGCGAAGGTGGCTATCTGACCAACTCCGAAGGCGAGCGCTTTATGGAGCGTTATGCGCCGCAGTATAAAGACCTCGCACCTCGGGACTACGTGTCGCGCTCCATGACTATGGAGATCCGTGAAGGTCGTGGTGTGGGTGAGAATGGCGATCACATTCACCTGAACCTCAGCCATTTGCCAGCCGAAGCGCTGGCGGAGCGTCTGCCGGGTATCTCTGAATCTGCAAAAGTCTTTGCGGGGGTGGATGTGAACAAAGAACCAATCCCGGTTCTGCCAACGGTGCACTACAACATGGGCGGCATTCCAACCAACTATTGGGGTGAAGTTCTGAACCCGACCGCGGAAGATCCAACTGCGGTTGTGCCGGGTCTGATGGCTGTGGGCGAAGCGGGCTGTGCCTCTGTGCACGGTGCAAACCGCCTGGGGTCCAACTCGCTGATCGACCTTGTGGTGTTTGGCCGTGCGTCAGCCATTCGCGCCGGTAAGGTTGTGGACGCGGACGCGCCCAATCCTGTGCTGAACCAAGCCTCTGTGGACAAAGCGTTTGATCGCCTCGACACCGTACGCAACGCCAAAGGCGGCGCGCCAACGGCTGAGCTGCGTCTTGAGATGCAGCGCACCATGCAGGCGGATGCGGCGGTGTTCCGGACCGACAAGACGCTGAAAGAAGGCGTTGAGAAGATGACGGACATTGCGGCGAAGATCGACGATCTGCACGTGACCGACACCTCTCTGGTTTGGAACAGCGACCTGATGGAAACGCTGGAACTGACCAACCTGATGCCAAATGCTCTGGCGACGATCCACGGTGCGGAAGCCCGTAAGGAAAGCCGTGGCGCACATGCGCATGAGGACTATTCCGAGCGGGACGATGAGAACTGGCGTGTGCACACTGTGAGCCGTGTGGATGGCAACAAGGTGGACCTGACGTATCGTCCGGTGATCAAAGATCCTCTGACCACCGAGGATGAAGGCGGTATCAGCCTGAAGAAGATCGCTCCAAAAGCGCGGACCTTCTGATGAAAGCGCTGGGTTTTGGATTTTGTATGGTTGTTGCCGGCCTGGCGACACAGGTTTCGGCAGAGACCTCGGTTGTTGTTGATCAGGTTCAATCCTGCATGTCCAAAACCCGTGCGCCTGGCAGCTATCTGGTGGCAGTGCACAAAGAGGTGCCTACTGTCATGGCGGCCACAGGCGGCACGGAGACTGGCGTTGTGAAAATCAACGACTGCCTGGCAGACATCTATGATGTGCAGTTCAGCGCGGCGCTGTCCACGAGCAATGAAGCAAGCAAAGAGCTGGTGGCGCAATGCCATCGCAAAGGCAACGCGCATTTGATCGTGGGCACCATTGTCACGGCTGCGACATTTGCCGCCGTGGGCACCGCGAACGAGTTCTGGTTGCTGTTTGGTGCCGGTGTTGGTGGGGCGTCTATTGGCCGGGGGATCAAGTACAAGATGTCCTGTAACCAGCTGGCGGATCCGAATTATCGGAGCGGCAAGCAGATTGATGTCGCGACCGGCTGTCCCAAACATGCGGACGTGATGCACGGTGGGAGCCGCTATTGCCGGTAAGCTGTTTGGCATATGATCTGCGCGCTGTGCTGCGGGAGGGCCTGTGATGTCCTCGCGTCGCGTGATCGTGCATATTGGTGCACAGAAGACCGGCTCCACCTCGCTGCACCGCTTTCTGGCGCGCAACCGAGACGTCTTGGCCGAACGGTTGGACATTCGTGTCCCGTCCAAAGGCTCGCTGACGCGGGAGTTGGGGCGGACCTGCACGCTTTACAGCATGCGGCCTGCGAAACATGAGGCGGACCTTGTTGCGCTGATTTCACAGGTACGCGATGAGCTGGACGGTGACGATCGGGTCTGTGTCATTAGCCACGAAAACATCTGTGGTGCGATGATGGGACGGTCGGATGTGCGGGAGGTGTTCCCGCGTTTGTCTGACATCCTGCGCTTGTTTGAGCGGCATCTGGCGCCGTTTGAGCCGGACTATGTGCTGTACACCCGCGAGTTGCAGGGCTGGAAGCGCAGCGTGCACAATCAGGCTGTCAAATCTGATGGCTATGCGGGCACGCTGGAGGATTTCCTGGCGGAGACCGCAGACAGCCGTGGCTGGGACGCCGTGCAGGTTGAGATGGAAGGTCTGGTGGGGGCGGACCGCGTGCGTGTGTTTGCGCTGGAAGACGAGACCACGCCAGAACGTCCAGGGCGGCAGCTGTTGCGCTTTGCCGGATTGACCGATGCCGAGATCGATACGCTAGAGCCGCTGGCCGGGCGGTCCAATCAGAGCCTCAACCCCGGGGCTTTAGAGTTTATGCGTCAGCTCAATGAGTTGGCGCTCGCGCAGCCCGCCCGCAAACAGGTGGCCGAGCTGATTAAGAACAATCAAACGCTTTTTGCCGATGGTCCGATGCCATCACAGAAGGCCTGAACAGAACGAAGGTATGCGCATCGCGCGCGCCCACGTATAGGAAGGAAAGACCATGGTCGAATTTGCCCTCCCCAAGAACAGTCGGATTGTGACCGGCAAGACCTGGCCAAAGCCAGAAGGTGCGACCAACGTGCGCAAGTTCCAGATTTATCGCTGGAACCCGGACGACGGTAAAAACCCGCAGATCGACACATATTTCCTCGATATGGACAAATGTGGCCCGATGATTTTGGACGCGCTGATCAAGATCAAAAACGAGATTGATCCAACGCTGACCTTCCGCCGCTCTTGCCGCGAAGGAATCTGTGGCTCCTGCGCGATGAACGTGGACGGGATCAACACGTTGGCCTGTATCTATGGCCTGGACGAAGTTAAGGGTGACGTGAAAATCTACCCGCTGCCGCATATGTCAGTGGTGAAAGACCTGATCCCGGATCTGACCCATTTCTATGCTCAACACGCGTCGATCATGCCGTGGCTGGAAACCAAGACCAACCGACCGGCCAAAGAATGGCGCCAGTCGATTGATGACCGCAAGAAGCTTGATGGTCTGTATGAGTGTGTGATGTGCGCGTCCTGCTCTACATCCTGCCCAAGCTACTGGTGGAACGGCGACAAATACCTCGGCCCAGCCGCGCTGTTGCACGCCTATCGCTGGATCATCGATAGCCGGGATGAGGCGACAGGTGAGCGCTTGGATGAGCTGGAAGATTCCTTCAAGCTGTATCGCTGCCACACCATCATGAACTGTGCCAAAACCTGCCCAAAGGGTTTGAACCCGGCGAAAGCGATTGGCGAGATCAAGAAGATGCTGATTGAGCGTCACGTCTAAAACGACGTTTCAGAGATTTGGAAAGCCCGTCTGTTTCAGGCGGGCTTTTGCTTTGGGCAAAGGTGTATCCCACGGCATACATTTGCAATTTTTGCATAGCGTCGTTGCAGGATCGGCGGTTTACGTAAGCGTTATCTGACCTAAATATGCGGGCGAGGGAGGACACCGGATTTACATGGAGTACACCAATGTCCGCGTCTAAAAATGAGAGCCCTGAAGATTTTGCCGTCCGCGCGCAGGAAGTTCTGGAACAGGCCTATGCCTATTACACCCAGCCACCGCGCATCGCAGAGGTGAAACCGTCTAGCGAAACTTACTACGAGTATGTGAAAGCGGCGTAAGCCAGACATACACATGACGACCAGCGCTCCGAGGTTTCGGGGCGCTTTTTGTTTGCCGCAATGCGCTGACGTTAGGTCTGGCTTGGCGGTGTGCGGTGCTGGGGCTAGCCTTTTGGGATCAGGGGAGGATGTGCCATGACCGATGTGATTATTGTTGGGGGCGGCTTGGCAGGGCTTGTGGCGGCCAATGAAGCGGCAAGCCGCGGGCGCAAGGTGCTGCTGATGGATCAAGAAGGCGAGCAGAGTCTGGGGGGGCAGGCGTTCTGGTCGTTGGGTGGCTTGTTCATGGTGGATACGCCCGAACAACGTCGTATGGGCATCAAGGACAGTCCGGAATTGGCGCTTGCCGATTGGATGGGCTCGGCGCAGTTTGATCGGCCTGAAGATGCCAATCCCCGCAAGGTCGCGGAAGCCTATTTGGAGTTTGCGTCGGGGGAGATGCGTAGCTGGCTGCAAAATATCGGTATGCGCTGGTTTCCGATTGTGGGCTGGGCTGAGCGCGGTGGGGAGATGGCGCATGGGCATGGAAACTCGGTGCCGCGGTTTCACATCACTTGGGGTACTGGGCCGGGCGTGGTTGCGCCGTTTCAGCGGCTGGTGCGGGAGCATGTGTCCGGTGGACGTGTTGAACTGGCGTTCCGGCGTAAAGTCACTGATCTGATTGTGGAAAATGATGTTGTGAAAGGCGTGCGCGGGCAGGTGCTTTCCGAAGATGGAGCGGAGCGCGGGAGGTCGACATCTCGCGAAGTGGTTGGAGACTTTGAACATCGTGCAGAGGCGGTGGTGATCACCTCCGGCGGGATTGGCGGGGACCATGATATAGTGCGGCGCTATTGGCCGGAGGAGCGGCTGGGCACGGCGCCAAAGCGCATGGTGGCAGGGGTGCCAGACTATGTAGATGGTCAGATGCAGCGGGTGGCTGAGGGGGCCGGGGCGGGGATCATCAACGGCGACCGCATGTGGCACTACACAGAAGGCTTGGCGAACTGGGACCCGATTTGGCCCAACCACGGCATTCGCATTCTGCCGGGGCCAAGCTCAATGTGGTTTGACGCCTTGGGTGACCGTATGGAAGCGCCATATCTACCGGGATTTGACAGTTTGGGGACGCTCAAGCGGATACTGTCGACCGGGCACGAGCACAGCTGGTTCATTCTGACCCAGAAGATCATCGAGAAAGAGTTTGCTTTGTCGGGCTCTGAGCAGAACCCGGACCTGACCTCGGGCAAGTGGTCGGAGGTGCTCAAACGTCGGGTGATGACCAAAGGCGCGCCGGGGCCGGTGGAGGCCTTCAAAGAACACGGTGAAGATTTTGTGGTGGCCAACTCGCTGGAAGAGTTGGTTGCAGGCATGAACAAGATCACGCCGGATGTGCCTGTGACACTTGAGAAAATTCGATCTCAAATCGAAGCCCGGGATGGGCAAATCGATAACGAGTATTGCAAGGACGCGCAGGTGACTGCCATTCGCGGGGCACGCAATTATCGGGGGGATCGGTTGATCCGTACGGCGAAGCCTCATCGCATTTTGGACCCCAAAAACGGTCCGTTGATTGCGGTGCGATTGAACATCCTCACGCGGAAGTCTCTTGGCGGGTTGCATACGGATGTGACAGGGCTGGTGCTGCGGCCGGATGGCAGCGCGTTTGAGGGGCTATTTGCCGCCGGAGAAGTCGCGGGTTTTGGCGGTGGTGGATATCACGGCTACAACGCCTTGGAAGGGACATTCCTTGGCGGGTGCATCTTCTCGGGCAGGGCTGTTGGGCGGAGCGTCTAGACCGGCATTTGATCTGTGTTATCCTTTTGGCATTGTTAAAAAGTTGGGAGGAAACGTTATGAAGAAACTGGTAGCCGCACTGGCAATTATGCTGAGTTCTCAGGCTTTTGCAGGGGAAACGCCGTCGCCGGACGGGGCGACGGTGTATTTCATCAACCTCAGTGATGGCGATTCTGTCGAGGCACCGTTTGTGGTGAATTTTGGTTTGTCTGGCATGGGGGTTGCGCCTGCTGGGACGGAGAAAGAGAATACCGGCCACCATCATATTTTTATCAACCGTCCGCCGCTTGGCGAAGGGGCCGATGATGCGGAGTTGATGGAGAACGGGGTGCCAACGGATGACAATCACAAGCATTTTGGCGGTGGTCAGACAGAGGTGACATTGGATTTACCTGCCGGGACACACACGTTGCAGCTTGTTCTGGGAGATGAATTTCACGTGCCCCACAACCCACCAGTGGTGTCTGAGGTGATCACCATCACTGTGAAATAGCACGGTCTTTTGCATTGCAAGACCGCCTGGTCGGGGGCAGGATCGGGGCATGACAGACATGCCTTTTCCCCCCCCCGCCGATGCAGACGACCGCCGAGCCATCAAGCCGGTGATCTGCTACCCAAATGAGACGCTGCCGGAGGCGCCAATGGCGCTTTACAAGGCGGCGCGTGAGACTGCCACAAAGGTTGATGAGGTGCTGATACCGGCGCGGGATGCGCGGTGTTTTGAGGTGCCAGCGGGGCAGTTTTTTCGGATTTCTTCTGTGGAAGGCCCACAAGTTGGAGATCTGAATCTGTGGAATTCAAAAAACCTGAATGAACGGTTTTTCTCTGGAAAAACAAGAGCTTTGCACGGCACTCATATCTCAACTGGAGAGCGGATGTGGACCAGTCTACCGAGCTTGCGGCCGATGGCGACCATCGTGGAGGACACGTTGGGCTGGTACGGGATTGATGCCTATGGAGGCTCGGTGCATGACGTGATTGGCACGCGCTGTGATCCTTATACCGGCAACCTGTTGGCGGGGGATCATTATCACTATTGCTGTCACTCCAATCTGACACGTGCGCTGGCTGCACACACGGGCATTTCGCTGCGGGAGGCAGAGCCCTATGTGCATGATGTTCTTAATGTTTTTATGTGCACAGGCTTCACGCGCGACACCGGGCAATACTTCATGAAAGCCAGTCCGGTGCGACCGGGGGACTATCTGGAGTTCTTTGCCGAGATTGATCTCTTGGGGGCGCTGAGTGCCTGTCCCGGGGGCGATTGTTCGAGTGAACACAGCTCCGACACGGCAGCGTGTTACCCGATGTTGGTGGAGGTGTTTGCGCCGGAAGAAGGCGCCTTGGGGGACTGGAAGTCGCCTGCGGTTAACGGCTACGACAGAAGCCATGGAGTGCCACGTTAACCGTCCAAAACCACGTCGGTATCCTGTCGGTATCACGACTGTATCGCGAAGGTGCGAAATTTTGGGCGCAAAGGTGCGTTAACCCTTCTCACGGAATGTGTCAGGCGTCGAGTTCCGCGTCCCAATAAAGGTAGTCCATCCAGCTGTCGTGCAGGAAGTTGGGCGGGAACTTTCGCCCAATATTGCGCAGCTCTTCTGATCCGGGCTGGCGCGGCGGTTTGCGCAGGCTCATGCGGGCCTGCCGGAGGCTCTTGGAGCCTTTTTTGAGATTACAGGGGGAGCAGGCCGCAACCACATTCTCCCAGCTGGTGATCCCGCCTGCGGCGCGAGGGATCACGTGGTCGAACGTCAAGTCGCCCCGTGAGCCACAATACTGGCAACAAAAACCATCCCGCAGAAAAAGATTAAAGCGCGTGAAGGCCACGCGCTTTTGCAGTTTTACATAGTCTTTGAGCACCACAACGGAGGGGATCCGTATCTCTGTAGAGGGGCTGCGCACCACATGATCGTATTCGGCCACGATGTCGACCCGATCCATGTAAGCGGCTTTTATGGCGTCCTGCCAAGGCCATAGCGACAGCGGGTAGTAGGAGAGGGGGCGGTAGTCTGCATTGAGCACCAATGCCGGATGATGCTTCAATCCGCCGGGATGTCGCGTGAATTCGGTCCTAAAGTCGCCGTCCATAGGGGTGCTCCCTCGCTGCGTTCGTGCCGCAGTGGCACGAGGCCTATATCCACTATATCTCGTGGTCTTGTTCTGACAAGCCTCACGATATGCGTTTATCGCATTTGTGAGGTGCAAGTGCAGCATGACATGGCTGGGTGACGGATTTGTGACGCGAGATGCCTAAAACGAAGTCACCCCACCTGTTTTACGGGCGGGGTGGGGGATTGGTTTAGGTTGTGACGACTGGTGTTACCAGAATTTGGCTCCGGTGATGTCAAAGGTTTTGGACAGTGTTAGGGCGTAACGGATGTCGTCCTGAGCAATCATGCTGCCAATGCCGTGGCGGCCAATCGCGTTGGTTGCTTGCGCATCCACGGAAAATCCTGAGTTGCCAAGATGGTAGCGCGCGCCAGCGGCCCAGGTCGTTTTGCTGCCATCACGGCCGATGGGGGTGGTCTCTGCCATCAGCTCCAGACCATTTCCGAAGCTATAACCGATGCCCATGCCCAAACCGACAAGCTCTTTGCTTCCCCAAGCGGCAATCTTTGGACTTGCGGTGAAAGAGAACCCGTTGCGGGTTTTGTAGTTGGCGCTCAGATCTGTGAAGAACACACCAACCTTTTGCGAGGAGGAGCTGATTTGGCGCCCGTAGAGCATCCGCCCTGCCAGCGAGAACGGGTTGCCGTTATTTTGATCCATCAGGCGCAGCTTTGGCCCAATCATGTAGCGCACATGGGTGGTGGGCACCAAGCTGGAGTCGGCGGTTGGGTTGTCTGAGAACTGTTCAAAAATGAACTGCAGTTCGATATCGCGATCCGGGCTGAAGTTGATTGAGGCACCGGCGTTGTTGTCGCTGCCGTACCAGAGGTCGGTGCGCATCAAGCCCGGATCCAGCGTGGCGGCAGAGCCGAGGGTGAAGCCGTCCTGCTGGGCGTTTAATTGCGGCCGCGTCGTGGGTAGCGACAGGGTGCGGTAGCTTTCATCTCGCGTGACGCCCGGCGTGTAGATAAGGCGGCCGCCAACCATCACGTGATCGCCGTCTGGCCAAAAGGTCCAGGCGCTGGTGGCCGGAGAGACACCAAATCCGTTGGTCACATAGCCTTCAAAGGCAATGCGGGGTGTTACGTTGTACCGACCCCCGGCGGACCACACAGGCTCGGTCACCCATTGGCCGGTGCTGGCGATGGTGTTGGGGCTGCCTACGGAGGACTCGATGGTGCCAAACAGGGACAGTCGGGGGTGGGCCTTGTAAGACACACCGGCGCCCATGGTGACCATGTTGCCGTAGAATTGACCGCCGTCGATTTCATCCGGCCCAAGTGTGATGCCCGGGGTGAAATGCACCTGCAGTTTTGGATTGACTGTGTAGGAGATGGGCATCTTCAACGCGCCGATGGCGACGTTGGATTGCGGTCGGCGCCAGCTGCCCCAGAGGTCAGTCTGCATTTTGGTGAAGACCTCAGCAGAGCCAAGTGCGGCAATTGCCCACCGGTCATCTTTGTAGAGCTGGTATTTGCCCCAGAGAGCAATTTGGTTGGTTTCCAATTGTGGAATGCGATCTGGGCCAACGCCAGGGAAGCCGTTGATCGGGCCGCCCACCGGGTCGATGTAGTTTTGCAGCTCCAGGCCGAGGTTGAAGCGGTCGGAGAAGGCGTAGACGCCGCCGCCGTGATAATTCTGGTTGCCGGTGCCCGCGCGGTCGCTTGGGCTGGTTTGACGTGCGCCGACCGTCAGTTCCAGCGTGCCTTTTGGGTAAAGGTTGCCGGTTTCAAGCGAAACGATGCGGGTTGGGCCGTTGTCCAGTGGATTGACGCTTTGGGCCAAAGTCGTCGCCGGGATTAATGCGGTGGCGCAAAGAAAACCGGCAAGCTTGGCGCGGCCAAAGGTCAGGCGGAGTTCGGGCGTTTTGGGGCTGTCAGAGTGCAACACGGTGAAATCCAATACATCAAATCTTAGGTTTTCTTACCGCAGAGCGCCGAGGGCGCAAAAGGCTTTTGCGCTATCGGGGATGCGATTGCTGCGAATATGTGCAGGCCGTGGCCTTAAAGGCCCAGTTTGTCGCGCATAAAGGCAAGCGCCACACTCAGGCCATCCGGCGCGATGCCGTGGGCGGTGCCTTTCATAATGTGGGCGTAGACATCGCTGAAGCCCGCCTCTTGCAGAGCTTCTGCGGCTTCGGGCAAGGACTGGGGCGGCACCACATCATCTTGGTCGCCATGGATCAGCAGAATCGCTGGTTTGCTGATCGCTTCGTCCTTGAGCAGGTCTGGCTGTAGCAGACGCCCGGAGAAGGCGACGATGCCAGCCAAGGCGTCTTCGCGGCGCGGTGCGACATGAAGGCTCATCATGGTGCCTTGGGAGAAGCCAAACAGCACCACCTGTTCCGGTAAGAGGTCTTCGTCGACCATCACCGCATCCAGAAAGGCGTTGAGATCTTCGACGGCGGCCATCATGCCGCGTTCGCTTTCTTCCTCAGACGAGCCGTCAATCCAAGGGATCGGGAACCATTGGCGGCCCATGGGCATGCCGGGGATTTCTTCTGGCGCGTCAGGCGCGAGGAAGAGCGTGTCTGGCAGGTGTTCGGCCAGTGGATCGGCCAAGCCCATCAGGTCCGCGCCGTTGGCGCCGTAGCCGTGCAGGAAAATCACCGCAGAGCGGGTTTCGCCGGAAACCGGTTCCTTGCGTTGAGCTTGCAATACACGTGTCATGGAGGGCCCCTTGTCTGTGGTGGCTGCAGCTGCAGCGGTTGGGGCGTGTGTGGCATGTCAGGCGGCCTGTCGCAAGATGTGCGTGGCCGCCTGACGGGATGTGTTGCCGATCAGGCGAAAGCGGCTTCGAGCGCGATTTCAACCATGTCGCCAAAGGTTTTTTCACGGTCTTCAGACGGCAGAGCTTCGCCGGTCAGCAGGTGGTCAGACACAGTCAGGACTGCCAGCGCGCGACGGCCGTGGCGGGCGGCCAGGTTGTAGAGCTCGGCGGCTTCCATTTCGACACCAAGGATACCGTGGCGGGTCATTTGCTCAGTCAGGTCCGGGCGTTCGTCATAGAATACGTCGGAGCTGTAGATGCCGCCGACGTGGGTGGCGGTTCCTTTGGCTTGGGCTGCGTCGGCGGCTGCACGGAGCAGGCCGTAGTCGGCGCATGGGGCGAAGTTCATTTCTTTGAAGATGCCGCGCGATGGTGTGGAAAGTGTGGTGGCGGTCATGGCGACAATCACGTCGCGGACCTTCACGCTGTCCTGCATGCCGCCACAGGAGCCGATGCGGATCAGGGTTTTGGCACCGTAGTCCTTGATCAGCTCGTTTACGTAGATCGACAGGGACGGCATGCCCATGCCGGAGCCGTGGATGGTGACGCGGTTGCCCTTCCACATGCCGGTGAAACCGAGCATGCCGCGTACTTCGTTCACCAGTTTCACGTCGGTGAGAAATGTGTCTGCTGCCCATTTGGCGCGGTAGGGATCGCCTGGGAGAAGAACGGTTTCTGCGATGTCTCCGGGTTGGGCTCCGATGTGAACTGTCATGGCAATTCCTTTTTATGTCTATGTTAGGGCGACGGCGTTTGCGAGCCGCGCAAACGTTTAAGAGTGAATCACTTGCTCAGAATGGTATCGCGAAACAAGTCGAAAATCCGAGAAACATCTCCTGAGAAAAACGAAAGCCGAAGCGTCGGATTTGACCGCGCTCCGGCTTGCATATGTGGCGCTCTTTAAAGGCGCTTAGATTTCCATCGCGTCAGGCGTGATGCCTGCTGCCAGGGCCTCGTCAAACCATTTGGGTTTGCGGCCTTTGCCGGTCCAGGTTTTGGTTTTGTCTTCTGGATGGGCGTATTTAGGCACGCCTTTCATCAATCCGCCGCGTTTTTTTCCTGTCACGCTGGCCAGTTCCTCCAGAGAGAAGCCGTATTTTTCGGCCGCTTCTTCGATGGCTTTCAGCGCGTCAGTTTTGCGCTGGGCTTCGCGTTTTTCCAGCTGGATATCGATCTGCGCGCGCAGGTCAATCAACGCTTCGCGGCTCATTTCTTCCAATTTCATTTGGAGTATCCATTCGCTTATTCTGTCCGAGCGACATAATCGCAGCCGCAAATGGGGATATGCAAGGCGGAAGACTATTTTTACGTGATAGGCGTTGAATTTAGCAACCCAAGATTGCGGGTAGGGTTTTCCCTACCCGCAAGATCTGCACTGCTGGCCTGTCTTGGCGTCAAACAGGAGGGCTTGGCCGGTGTTATTGCGCGGCCACGGAGGTGGGATTCGCAAGCGTGACAATGTCGCCCATAATGGTGTTCAGCTCAAAGTCCTTTGGCGTGTACACACGTGCCACACCCATAGCGCGTAGGCGCTCGGCATCTTCATCTGGAATGATGCCGCCGACAATAACGGGTGTGTCGGCCAAACCTGCATCGCGCATACGTTGCATGAGGTCCTCGACCAATGGGATGTGTGACCCGGAGAGGATCGAAAGGCCAACCACGTGGGCTTTGTCCTCCATTGCCTTGGTCACAATCTCTTCTGGTGTGAGGCGGATGCCGTCGTAGGTGATGTCCATGCCACAGTCGCGTGCCCGGAAGGCAATCTGCTCCGCGCCATTGGAGTGGCCGTCAAGTCCCGGTTTGCCAATGACAAATTTCAGACGGCGGCCAAGTCTATCGGACACCATGTCCACGGCATTGCGCAGGTCGTCCAGCCCTTCGGTTTTGTTCGATGGCGCGCCGGACACGCCGGTCGGGCCGCGGTATTCGCCGTGCACGACGCGCATTTGTGCAGCCCATTCGCCAGTTGTGACACCGGCCTTGGCGGCGGCAATGGAGGCGGGCATGACGTTTTCGCCATTGGACGCGGCGGCACGCAGGTCCGCGAGGGCTTTTTCGACAGCTGCGGTGTCGCGCTGGTTGCGCCACTCCGCGAGGCGGGAGATTTGCTCCTGTTCCACGGCAGGGTCGACAACCATGATTCCGCCATCGCCCGTCATCAGCGGGGAGGGCTCGCCTTTTTGGAATTTGTTCACGCCGACCACCACGGTCTCACCGGCTTCGATACGGTTGAGGCGTTCGGCGTTGCTGTCCACCAAGCGGGATTTCATATAATCGATCGCGCCAATCGCGCCGCCCATGCTTTCCAAATTGGCCAATTCACGGCGCGCGCCGTCTTTTAGCTCTTCGACTTTTGAATCCACCGCCGGGTTTCCGTCAAACAGATCATCGTATTCCAGAAGGTCGGTTTCAAAGGCCATGATTTGCTGCATACGCATGGACCATTGCTGATCCCATGGGCGCGGCAAGCCAAGCGCCTCGTTCCAGGCGGGCAATTGCACCGCGCGGGCGCGGGCCTTTTTAGATAGGGTGACAGCCAGCATTTCGATGAGAATACGGTAGACGTTATTTTCCGGCTGTTGTTCGGTCAGGCCCAAAGAGTTGACCTGCACGCCATAGCGGAAGCGGCGAGATTTGGGATCTGTCACGCCGTAGCGCTCCACCAGGATTTCATCCCATAGGTCCACAAAGGCGCGCATTTTGCACATCTCCGTGACAAAGCGGATGCCCGCGTTCACAAAGAAGGAGATACGGCCACAGAGGCGTGGGAAGTCTTCTTCCGCCACGCGTGGCTTCAGCGCGTCGAGCACGGCAATGGCGGTGGCCAAGGCAAAGGCCAGTTCCTGTTCCGGCGTCGCGCCCGCCTCTTGCAGGTGGTAGGAACAGACGTTCATCGGGTTCCATTTCGGCACGTTGGTGTAGCAGTATTCGGCCACATCCGCGATCATCTTCAGGCTGGGTTCCGGCGGGCAGATGTAAGTGCCGCGCGAAAGGTACTCTTTGATCAGGTCGTTTTGCACCGTGCCTTGCAGCTTGGTGACATCTGCGCCTTGCTCCTCGGCCGTGGCGATATAAAGGGCCAGCAACCAAGGCGCGGTGGCGTTGATCGTCATGGAGGTGTTCATCTGCTCCAGTGGGATCTGGTCAAACAGGGTGCGCATGTCGCCCAGGTGACAGACCGGCACGCCCACTTTGCCCACTTCGCCGCGCGCCAGAATGTGGTCGCTGTCATAGCCGGTCTGGGTGGGCAGGTCGAAGGCCACTGAGAGGCCGGTTTGACCTTTTTCCAGGTTGGAGCGGTACAGTGCGTTGGAGGCGCTGGCAGTGGAGTGGCCAGCGTAGGTTCGAATCAACCACGGACGATCCTTGGCAGGTTTATCGGCGGGCTGGTTTTTCTGCGTCTGCGACATGTTACGTTCCTCTGCTGGGGGCTCTAAGTGGGCCTAGCAATAATCTTTCGTTTGAGGGTATGTACGCGAAACATCGTTTGCAAGTCAATTCGCTGCGTTGCGGCAAAATCCTCTCGTCACCACCAGAGCACATTGGGGGAGAGTTGCGCGAAGTCTATTGCACCCACGGGCATGCTGTTGTCAGAGTCGGTTTATGACTTCGACTATTGAGCTTCCTCTCTGGCTGTTTGTGTTGATCCTGCTGTTTGCGGTGGTCACAGCGGCCAGCCATTTGCTGTTTCCTTCAGTGCGTTGGTTTTTTCGGCGGCGGATGGAGCGGGTTGTCGCGCGGCTAAATGAGCGTCTGGAGCGCCCCATAGAACCGTTCAAGCTGGCACAGCGCCACGATATGATAGAGCGGCTGATCTACCAGCCGGATGTGACGCGGGCAGTGGCGGAACATGCGGCGGAGGAAGGGATACCCGAAGCGGTGGCCTTTGAGACCGCCAAGCGCTACGCGGGGGAAATTGTGCCGTCGTTTTCGGCGACCATGTATTTTGGCGTCGCCATCAAGATTGCGCGGTTTCTAAGCCGAGCGTTTTACCGCGTGCGATTGACCCATGTGGATGAGGCGGCGCTGGATGCGATCCCGCAGGAGAGCACGGTTGTTTATGTGATCAATCACAAGAGCAACATGGATTACGTGCTGGTGACCTATCTGGCCGCGCGGCGTGGGGCGTTGTCCTATGCGGTGGGCGAATGGGCGCGGGTTTGGCCGCTCAGCCGGTTGATCCGGGCGATGGGGGCTTACTTTATCCGGCGCAAGTCGCGCAATGACCTCTATCGCAAGGTGTTGGCGGGGTATGTGCGCTTGGCAACCGAGGCAGGTGTGGCGCAGGCGATGTTTCCGGAGGGGCGCTTGTCGCTGACTGGGGCGCCACAGGACCCGAAGCTGGGGCTGATCAAATACATCACGGATGCCTACCAGCCGGAGGGGCGCGACGTGGTGTTTGTGCCAGTGGCGATCAATTACGACCGGGTACTGGAAGACCGGATCCTTTTGGAATCGGCGGCGCGGGGCGGCAAAGGATTTCGCGCGCGGATTTCGGTGATTGTAGGGTTCTTCTTTAAGCAGCTGCTGTTGCGGCTGCGCGGGAAGGTGCATCGCTTTGGCAATGCCACGGTGCGCTTTGGGCGGCCTGTGTCGCTCACGGAGTTCTCTCAAGACGTGACCGGGGAAGTGGCCAAACCGCTGGGTGTGGAACTGATGCGGCGCATCAACGGGGTTGTGCCAATCCTGCCTGTGCCGCTGATGGCGTGTATTTTTGAGCAGGCCGCGGGGTCATTGTCGCAAAAGGATGTGAAAGACGCCTTTGCAGCGCGGCTGGCGGCGCTGCCGCAGTCTCGGGCGCGATTTATGCGGGAGGCGCCGGAGGAGGCGATAGACGGCGCGCTGAAGACTCTGGTGGGGCGGCGGGTGCTGTTGGAAGCTGACGGAACGTTTTCTGTGAACAAGGAGCAGTCGGATATCCTTACGTTTTACGCCAACTCCATAAGGCATTTGCTTGAGTAGCTGTGCATGTGCAGCAATTTATGCTGCGACTGCTGGGTCATAAAATTACAAAAAATGCAGCTTGAAGGTTGCAATGTTACCTCACCGCCAATATCACGGTGGCAGGAACGCGATTCTGCATCGCGGCGAAACGACCACTCAGGAGGCGAAAATGGCTCTGGATACTGAAAACGGCATTGCGACCTACGACGCACCACAAAAAGACCTGTACGAAGTGGGCGAAATGCCTCCGATGGGGTATGTCCCAAAACAGATGTACGCGTGGGCGATCCGCCGCGAGCGCCAGGGTGAGCCAAACAAGGCGATGTTGCAGGAAGTTGTCGACGTGCCAACGCTCGACAGTCACGAAGTGCTGGTTCTGGTGATGGCAGCGGGCGTGAACTACAACGGCGTTTGGGCCGGTCTTGGCGTGCCGGTGTCCATGTTCGATGTGCACAAGCAGCCGTACCACATTGCTGGTTCTGACGCTGCTGGCATCGTTTGGGCCGTGGGTGACAAGGTGAAGCGCTGGAAGGTGGGCGATGAAGTTGTGATCCACTGCAACCAGGATGACGGTGACGATGAGCACTGCAACGGCGGCGATCCGATGTTCTCCGACAGCCAACGCATCTGGGGTTATGAAACCCCTGACGGCTCGTTCTCTCAGTTCACCCGAGTGCAGGCGCAACAGCTGATGCCACGCCCGAAGCACCTGACCTGGGAAGAGAGCGCATGCTACACGCTGACACTGGCAACCGCCTACCGGATGCTGTTTGGCCACGAGCCACATGATCTTAAGCCGGGCCAGAACGTACTGGTTTGGGGCGCGTCCGGTGGTCTGGGCTCTTATGCGATCCAGCTGATTAACACCGCCGGTGCCAATGCGATTGGCGTGATTTCGGACGAGAGCAAGCGTGACTTTGTCATGGGGCTGGGCGCGAAAGGCGTGATCAACCGCAACGACTTCAACTGCTGGGGTCAACTGCCGACTGTGAACACGCCGGAATACAACGACTGGCTGAAAGAAGCGCGCAAATTTGGCAAGGCGATCTGGGAGATCACTGGCAAAGGCGTGAACGTGGACATGGTGTTTGAGCACCCCGGTCAGGCGACTTTCCCGGTGTCCACGCTTGTGGTGAAAAAAGGCGGCATGGTTGTGATTTGCGCCGGCACCTCCGGTTTCAACTGTACCTTCGACGTGCGCTATATGTGGATGCACCAGAAGCGTTTGCAGGGCTCTCACTTTGCCCATCTGAAGCAGGCCGCAGCCGCCAACCAGCTTATGGTGGAACGTCGTCTGGACCCATGTATGTCTGAGGTGTTCCCTTGGGCAGAGCTGCCGGATGCGCACATGAAAATGCTGCGCAATGAGCACAAGCCGGGCAATATGTCGGTGCTGGTGCAGGCGCCAAAGACCGGCCTGCGCACGCTGGAAGATGTGCTCGACGCGGGCAAGTAACACTCACGGATCGAAAAACGGTTTCCCCCGTTTTCCTCCAGCCCCCGGAGCCGCGTGGCTTCGGGGGTCTTTTTTTGGGCGTGCCTATAGGCACTTGATGAATTCATAGCTTCACTTGAGGTGTCTGTTCTTTGTTTGGCGCAATGGTACGCGCAGGGTCTTGCTCTCAGCTTTTGGCTGCCCAAATCATTTCTTGTTTCATCATTTCATTTTTTAGAAAGAACTCCCGCTTAGGCCTTTGGATTAGTCTTTTAGCGGAGTGTCAAAATGAACATCAAAACCACCTTAACGGCGTGTGCTATTTCTGTAGTAGCTGCAACGTCTTCTATGGCCGAGACCCTTACTTTTGCAGCGGGCGAATGGGCGCCTTACATCGGCTCAGAGCTGCCGGAAAATGGCCTGCATACTCAGCGTGTGCGCGAAGTCATGAAGTCAGCGGGCTATGACATTGAGCTTGAGTATATGCCTTGGAAGCGATCCTTCGAGATGACCAAGAAAGGCGACTTTGTCGCGACATTTTCCTGGTCGCGCACGGACGAGCGCGTTGATGAGTTTTACTACCCAGAAGTGCCGGTGGATGGTCAGACAGATGTGATTTTTTACAGCCGAACCAAATACCCGGACGGCCTGAATGTGACCTCAATTGACGACATTCAAGCGCAGGGTCTCTCTGTTATTGGCTATGCGGGCTATTGGTATGAAGCGGAATATCAAAAGCGCGGGATGGACATGCGGACCGTGACTTCAGCGGAAAGTGCTTGGAAGATGCTGCACTCTGGTCGCGCAGATGTACTGATTGAAAATCGCGTCGTTGGTGAGTTGTCTCTAAAAGAAGTTCTCGGTGATGCAGCGGGGGACATTGACAAGGCAGCCGAGGTGCGTTCTGCGCCAGTCTATGTTCTGTTTTCTCGCCAGCATCCAGATGGCGAAGCCTTGCGGGATGCTTGGGACGCCCACGCGAAGTAAGTTGACGCATTAGAACAATGAGTGCCTCCGGCTCTATGGCCGGAGGTTTTGCCTTGATTGCTCGAAACTGGCTTCCTTGTGCGGTAGGACAGTGCTCGGCGGCCGCAGCTTGATTCACGGTCGAATTCGGCGAAACCGACTGGCCCCCAATCGCTGCCCGCTATAGGGTCGCGCCATGAGCAGTACCTCCATTACATTCAGCCACGATCAGGCCGAGGCCTTTGACAATATCTCCGCCCTGCTGAAGGGGCTGGGGGTGGATTTGGACGAGGGCCTGTTGACGCCTGCAATCGAAGGCAAACAGGCGATTGCTGCGGTGACCGGTAAGGCCGGGTCGGGTAAGACGTTGTTGCTGTCGGAGATGGTGAAGGCCTTGGAAGGGGCCGGGGTTGATATTGTCTCCGGCGACTATGAAGGCAAGCGCAAGAAGGATCACCGGACGCTGGCGATTTTGGCGCCAACCAACAAGGCTGCAAGCGTGTTGCGCATGCGCGGCGTGCCAGCGACGACCATTCACCGGATTATCTACACGCCGGTCTATGACCCGGAATATGAGAAGATCGCGGAGTGGCTGGCCGATAAGGGAGAGCGACCCGAGATTGAGGGGCTGACGGATGAGGCGCTGGATCGGGCGTTGGAGTTTTACAAGCTGCACAAGTCCATTCCGGGGGCATTGGCGGCGGCTGGGCTGCGGGGCAGTGATTTTATCACTGGCTGGAAGCGGCGGGATGATCCGCTGGACATCGGGTTCATCGACGAAAGCTCGATGCTGGATGACAAGCAGTTTGAGGATTTGAAAGAGATTTTCAGCACGTTGGTGCTGTTTGGCGATCCGGCACAGTTGGCCCCGGTGAACCAGTCGGGCGCGATGGTGTTTGATAAGCTGCCAGCGCCGGCGGTTTACAATCTGGAGCGGATTCACCGGCAGGATGCGGACAACCCGATTTTGGATTTGGCCCATGCGTTGGCTGATCCGCAGCTGGGGTTTCAGGATTTTGAGCGCATGGTTGAGGAGTCTGCGCGCAAGGATGATCGTGTGGTTCTGGCGCAGCGGGTTGAGGTGGATTTGATGGCGCGCTCACCGGTTTTGGTGTGGCGCAATGCCACGCGTATCCGGCTGATCAATGCGTTTCGACAGGTGCATGGCGCGCCGGAAGATGAGTTGCTGGAAGGCGAGCCGCTGATCTGTGACGGGATTGAGCTTCCGATGAAACACCGCAAGAAGCGGCTGGATCTGGAGGCGCGGGGGCTCATTAAGGGCGCGCAGGTGATTTACCTTGGGCCGGGGCGTAAGCCCGGGTTTTCACGGCTGCATGTGATGGGTGCGGAAGATCCGCGTGTGTCGGCGGCGTCGATTGTGAAGATCGAGATGCCAGATGAAGAAGAGCCGTTTATTCCCTATGCGGCGCGCATGGGAGCGACGTTTCTGCATGGCGCGGCGGTGACCATTCACAAGGCGCAGGGCTCGCAGTGGGAAAACGTGCAGGTGTTTGCACCAGACCTGTTTGTGGCGGCGCGGATGAATAGGCAGGAGGCGGGGCAGCCGTTGTGGAAACGTCTGGCCTACGTGGCGATCACGCGGGCGAGTGAGCGGCTGCACTGGGTGGTGCGCAATCGGTTGGCAAAGCCGTCTGGGCCGCTGGATGTGAGTGATTTGACGGTGGCGCCTGCGCCGCTGGAGTTGATGGCGCAGGAGGAAAATGCGTGAAGAGCATCATTGTGACCGGCGCGAGCCAAGGCATTGGCAAGGCCACCGCCGTGGCGTTTTTGGAAGCTGGTTGGCGCGTGGGCGTGTTGGCGCGCAGCGCAGAGAAGCTACAGGCGATTGCGGATGACTATGCGAACGCGGTGCCTTTGGTCGCGGATGTGACCGATGCGGCAGCGATGGAAAGCGCCTTTGCGCGGTTTGTGGCGCGGGCAGAGCGACTGGACGCATTGTTCAACAATGCGGGCATGTTTGGGCCTGCGGGGTCAATTGATGAGATTGATCTGGGTGGCTTTGATCAGGTGCTTGATGTGAATGTGCGCGGCATGTTTATCGCCGCCAAGCTGGCTTATGCGCAGATGCGGCGTCAGGTGCCGCAGGGCGGGCGGATTATCAACAACGGGTCACTGAGCGCGCATGTGCCACGCGAAGGGTCGGTGTGTTACACGCTCACAAAACATGCGGTGACGGGGCTGACACGGACGTTGTCGCTGGACGGGCGGCCGTATGACATTGCCTGTGGTCAGATCGACATTGGCAATGCGGAGACCGATATGGTCGCAGATTTGAACGCGCGTTTGCAAGCCGATGGCAAAGCGCCCAATCCCACGATGGATGTGCAGGACGCGGCGCGGTCTGTGTTGCATATGGCGGAGATGCCGCTGAGTGCGAATGTGCAGTTCATGACAGTGATGGCGACCAAGATGCCTTACATTGGGCGCGGCTAAGCATCTTTCGGCAAAAAGAATGCCCCCGACCAGGGGGTGGTCGAGGGCCAAAGAGTTGGTGCTAAAAAGTGGAATGTAAAAAGGTATTTAGGTAGTCAGAATTTGCGTCGTCGTTATCCGATTAGGCCGCCGTCTGTGCGACGTACCGCGAAAACCCCAGACCGTGGCACGGAGGTGCCGCCATCCGGGAAGTGGGAGTTGCCTTTTTCGCCCGGGTGCTGAATGCCGACAAACATGGTGCGGCGATCCGGGGACCAGCAAACTCCGGTGACTTCACATTCTTTGGGACCAACCAGGAAGCGGCGGATTTCACCGGTGACGGTGTCGCCCGCAAGCATCTGGTTGTTGCCCATGCCCGCAAAGTCGCCTTCGTTAGAATATTTGCCGTCGGTCTGGATCCACAACAGGCCGGTGTCGTCAAAGGCCATGCCATCCGGCGAGTTGAACATATTTCCGGCATTGATGTTCTCACTGCCTGCATAGGCATCATCATGTACATCTGGGTTGCCTGCCAGCGCGAAGAGGTTCCAGCTAAACCCGTTTGCGCTGTGGTCTTCGTTGTCCGGCATCCAGCGGGCGATCTGGCCATAGTGGTTTTCAACGCGTGGGTTTGGCCCGTTGGCGGAGGTGTCATCGCCACCAGCGTTTGGCTTTTTGCCCCGGTTCTTGTTGTTGGTGAGCGCCACGTAGGCTTCTGCCTTGGTTGGGTTCACCGCCACCCATTCTGGGCGGTCCATCGTGGTTGCGCCAACTTTGGACGCGGCCTGACGGGTATGGATGCGGATTTCCGCGTCGGACATGCCGGTGGTCTCTGGCGTCAGGGCCAGCCATTCGCCGCGCATGTCGTCGTGGAATTTGGCCACAAACAGGTCGCCACTTTCCAGAAGATCGCTGTTGTCGCCGGTGGCAGAGTAGGTGCCGTGGGAGACAAACCGGTAGAGGAACTCGCCGCGCTCATCGTCGCCGAGGTAGACAACGGCTTTGCCGTTTGGTGCCAGTACAACAGCAGCGTTTTCATGTTTGAAGCGGCCCAGAGCGGTGCGCTTCTTGGGCGTGGAGGTTGGATCAAATGGATCAATTTCGACCACATAGCCCGCGCGGTTTGGCTCATTTGGGTTTTTGGAGACATCAAAGCGGTCGTCCACTTTGGCCCAGCCGTAGCCCCAGTCTTTGGAAGACACACCGTAGCGCTTCAGCTCGGCGGAGACTTCGTGGGCTTCATTCTCGGCAGAGAAGTAGCCGTTGAAGTTTTCCTCGCAGGTCAGATAGGTGCCCCATGGGGTTTCGCCGTTGCCGCAGTTGTTCCAGGTGCCTTTGGTGGTGGTGCCGGTAGGATCTGCCTCGGTTTTCAGCAAGTCGTGGCCTGCTGCCGGGCCGGTCAAGTCCATGTCGGTTTGCGGCGTGATGCGGCGGTTCAGGTCGCTGTCGACCACAACCTGCCAGTTGCCGGCATCGTCGCGGGCCACTTCGAACACAGACACGCCGTGGGCGTTCATGCCCTTTTGCACGTCGTCGTCAGACACCCATTTACCATCCGGGTTGTTGCCCCAGAGGGTTTTTCGGTTGGTGTATTCGTTGTTGATGGCCATGACGGTGCGGCCGTCTTTGGTGAAGATCGACATCCCGTCGTTGTTGTCCCCAAAAGTGCGGGCCTGTGACGCGGCGGTGCCACGGGTGGTTTCGTCAAACGCCGGGACGTCGGAGAAGAGCGGATCGCCCCAGGTCACAACCTGTTCCCACTCAAAGCCTTCAGGAACGGTGATTGTGTCCTCGGTGTTGGCCGCAACCTGGGTGAAGCCAAAACGATCGCCCGCAGCCACAGCTTCGCGAGTGAGAGCGGTGGTGCCAACCAGGAAGGAGCCGAGGCCGAAGGTCATCACACCGCCTAGGAAGCCACGGCGGGACAGGGCGGTGTCCACGACGCGGTCAAAGTCGGTTTCTTCCGCACGTGGCGAGATCAGCTCGTCAATTTCGTCAAATGACAGGTCGTCGATTTGGTGGTCAGAGGACATTCCTGGCTCCGTAGGCTTGGATCGTTGGTTGATGCCAAGACTAGGAGGCCGCTGATTCAGATTCGTGACAAGCGGTTTGCAGTTTTGTGACGCTGGCCGGCGTTAGGCCGCCTCTGCGAGTAGCGCTTCGAGTTGCAAGGGGCGGCTGTACATTTGCAGACTGCCGTCACAGTGGCGCGGCCACTCAGCGGTGTGGCGGTCACGGTAGAGCTCAACCCCGTTGCCGTCAGGATCGTTGAAATAGATGGCTTCTGACACACCGTGATCGGAGGCGCCCAGAACAGGATAGCCCGCGTCAATGACCCGCCGCACGGCGGTGGCGAGGTCGGCGCGGGAGGGGTAGAGGATGGCGGTGTGAAACAGGCCGGTGTGGTGCTCCGGCGCGGGGCCGCTGCCTTTGCTGCGCCAGGTGTTGAGGCCGATATGGTGGTGATAGCCGTCCGATCCGAGGAAGGCGGCGTCATTGCCGAGGCGGCTTTGGACCTCAAAGCCCAGGACATCGGCATAAAACACAATCGCGCGGTCAAGGTCTGCGACTTTCAGATGCACATGGCCGATGCGGGCGGAGGGGGCGTAGGGCGCGGTCATGAGTGGTCTCCTTTGTTAGCAACAAAGGTAGGCGCGGGGCTGGGCGCTGAAAACTTGCGATTTGGCGCGGATTATGTGCGGAAATGCGGAGACACATTGTTGTTGGTGGCGGCGACTTGGTGGCAAGAAAGGATTGCGTTTTGGGAAGGCGTTCTCAAGTCTAACTGACAGAGTTTGAGCGAAGGGCGGATACTATGGCGCAGAAAGAAGTGCCGATTTTGGAGACCAATAGGCTGATCCTGCGAGGACATAAGCTGGCGGATTTTGAGGACAGTGCGGCGATGTGGGCGGATCCGGATGTGGTGGCACGGATTTCGGGTGTGCCGTCGACGGCAGCAGAGTCGTGGTCGCGACTGCTGCGCTACATCGGGCACTGGCAGGCGCTGGGCTATGGCTACTGGGTGCTGCAGAGCAAGGTGGATGGCGCGTTTGTGGGTGAGGCCGGGTTGGCGGATTATCATCGAGACACAAAGCCCAGTGTGCATGGCAAGCCAGAAGCTGGTTGGGCGCTGAAGACCTCTGCGCAGGGGCAGGGTCTGGCGACGGAGGCCGTGAACGCAGTGATGGCCTGGGCGGATGATGTGCTGGCCAAGGAGTTTCCGATGGCCTGTGCGATTTTTGATCCAGAGCATGCGGGCTCTGTGCGGGTGGCGAAGAAGGTCGGGTTTGGCAATCCGGTGATGGGTAGGTTTGGAGATCAAGAGGCGTTGTTTTTGGAGCGTGCGTTGGGGACGTGACTGGTGCCCAACAAAAAAGCCCCGCCAGTGGCGGGGCTGATTGTTTTTAGCGGTGTGGAAGGCTTAGGCGCCGACCATGCCGACAATCTCGTAGGTCTTTTTCAGGATCGGCGCGGCGATTTCGCGGGCCTGACCTGCGCCGTGGGCAAGGATTTTGTCGATCTCGTCCTGGTGCTCCATCAGGCGGGCCATTTCTGTGCTGATCGGGGACAGTTTGGACACTGCGAGATCAGAGAGCATCGGTTTGAATTCGGAGAACTGTTTACCGCCAACATCGGCCAGAACCTGATCCACGGTCAGGCCAGACAGACCGGCGTAGATGTTGACCAGGTTGCGGGCCTCTGGGCGCTCTTCCAGACCTTTGGCTTCTGATGGCAGCGCCTCCGGATCGGTTTTGGCCTTGCGGATCTTCTTGGCGATGGTGTCCGCGTCGTCAGTCATGTTGATGCGGGAGGCATCAGACGGGTCGGATTTGGACATCTTTTTGGTGCCATCGCGGAAGGACATTACACGGGTGGCCGCGCCTTCGATCACCGGTTCGGTGATGGGGAAGAAGTCCACGCCAAAGTCGTGGTTGAACTTGGTCGCCACGTCACGTGTCAGCTCGAGGTGCTGTTTCTGATCCTCGCCCACGGGTACGTGGGTGGCGTGGTAAACCAGAATGTCGGCAGCCATGAGAGCCGGATACGCCAACAGACCGAGTGAGGCGTTTTGCTGATTTTTGCCAGCCTTGTCTTTCCATTGGGTCATGCGCTGCATCCAGCCCATGCGTGCGACGCAGTTAAAAATCCAGGCCAGTTGAGTGTGTTCAGCCACTGCGGACTGATTGAACAGGATCGATTTCTCGGGGTCGATGCCTGCGGCAATGAAACCGGCGCAGAGTTCGCGGGTGGCGCGTTGCAGCTTGGCAGGGTCTTGCCAGACTGTGATGGCGTGCAGGTCAACCATGCAGAACACGGTCTCATGTGTACCGGCCTCTTGCATGTCGACAAAGCGCTTCATCGCGCCGAGGTAATTGCCCAGCGTCAGACCGCCCGAGGGTTGAATCCCGGAAAAGACGCGTGGGGTAAAGGTGGAGGACGTTTGGACCGCCTCGTTCATTGGAAATACTCCGTCTGGATTTGTTAGCCTGCTTGGCTTATCTCCGAGGCCAAACACCGTCAAGCAGGACGGGTAAGGAGTACAGGCATGTCGCACCCAGATGATCAAAGCCCCGTGAACCCGTTGCCTCCGGTGGTGACAGCGTTGTTTTTGCTGTTGGTCGGGGTTGAGGCGGCGCTGTGGCTGGGCTCCAAAGGGATTGTGGGTGGTCCGACAGCGGTGGGGTGGCGGCTGGATGCCATCCAACGCTACGCGTTTTCACCCGATATCTTTGATTGGATGGTGAGCAATGGGCAGTTCCCGGCCGAGCATATGATCCGTTTCGTGAGCTATCTGTTTGTGCACTACAACTTCACCCATGCGCTGTTTGGCGGTGTGTTGCTTTTGGCAATGGGCAAGATGGTCGGAGAAGTGTTCTCCGGCTGGGCCACTCTGGCGATTTTTGTGGTGTCCGGCGCTGTGGGTGCGCTGGGCTATGCGGTGATTTTGGATGCGTCCGCACCGCTACTGGGCAGTTACCCCGGTGTGTATGGTCTGATCGGGGCGTTTACATTCCTGCTGTGGACCAGCCTGGGGGCCGTGGGCGAACCGCAAGTCCGCGCGTTTTCGCTGATTGGCATGCTGGTGGCCATTCAGTTGGGCTTTAGCCTGGTTTTTGGCGGAGGTCCGGATTGGGTGGCCGATGTGATCGGCTTTGGCGCAGGGTTTTTGATGTCCTTTGCGCTGATCCCCGGAGGGTGGCAGCGGATCCGCGAAAAAATCCGCCGCCAGTGATGTGACCGCTTAGGTGGCGTCTTCTTGTGGGGCGTCCGCGTTGTTAGCGCTGCGCACGGCGAAGGCCAGCGCGATGGCGCTGATGCCGTTGGACAGAAGTTCAATGGCGAGCAACACACCCAGCAGCACGGCTGCGGATTGTGGGAAGTTGTTGAGCACCATCAGGCCCAGGATCACAGAGACCAGACCAGACAGCAGCAGAGCCCAGCGGGCGCTGCCTTCGAAGTTGGAGAAGCCAAACACACCTTTGAACACGCCGGACACCAGGAACAGAATACCCGCGGCGAAGGTCAGAGACAGCAGGCCCTGAAGCGGTTGTGCGATGATGTGCACACCGATGACCAGAGCCAGCAGGCCCAAGATCACACCGGCGATTTTTGCACCTGTGGATGGCGCGCTAAAGGCGGCAAAGGTTTGAAATGCGCCCAAGAACAGGAAGCTCCAGCCTGCAAAAACTGTGGCGGTTATTGACGCGGCGAAAGGGTTGGCCAAAGCCAGAATGCCCAAGATCACGGCCAGGACGCCGATGATCATCATAATGATCCAATTATTCATGTCTCACTCCCGAGATTAAAGAATGCCCAAGGTTAACGGCACATTAGGGTTCGGGAGCAACTGGTTTCTGAGTCTTTTTCTCGGTTTGTGCCCGCTCAACCACGGCGGGCGGCAGCCTTCAATTCGCTGGGGACATAGGCGCCGATCAGGCGGCCAACGGCAAAATACACAACCGCGCCGAGCGTGAGCAGGATCAGCAAAGCGACGTAGCGCCAGCCGGGCAGGCCGAACCATGGCACCAGAATGACCCAGGTCACCCAGAGCGCGCCGCCCATGGCGGCGGCGGCTAGACAGATGCGCCAGAGGCGTTTGCGCAGACGGGTGTCAAACTTGGCAACTGTGCCGTAGCCGCGCGCGCCAAAGCCAAGTTGAGCGACCATGATCCAGGCGGAGACAGTGGCTGCAATGGCGGGGGCCATCCATTGGATGTAGGGCGCAAGGCCAAAGGCCAGCGCGGCGTTCACCACCATGGCCCAGACGGCATAGTGGAACGGGCGTTTGGTGTCTTCGCGGGCGAAATACAACGGTTGTAGAAGCTTTTGCAGCACGAAAGCTGGCAGACCAAGCGCGTAGATTGCCAGTGCGACAGAGATGGCGGCGACGTCATCAGATCCCGTAGCACCGCGCTCATAGAGCACGGAGACAATTGGCAAGGGGATCACGAGGAACGCTACGGCGCAGGGGATGGTCAAGAACAAGGCAAACTCACTGGCACGCGAGAAGGCGTTTTGGGCCCCAGCTTGGTCGTCCGCTTTGAGGCGGCGCGAGAGGTCGGGCAGGAGCACAATGCCGATGGCGATGCCAATCACGCCCAATGGCAATTGATAAAGGCGGTCGGCTGCATATAGCCAACTGACCGCGCCTTCAGTGTTGGAGGCCACGATTTGTCCAACCACAAGGTTGATCTGCATGACGCCGGAGGCCAGCGCGGCAGGTACGGCGACCCGTACCATACGGGCCATGTCCGGCGTCCACTTAGGCAGGCGCAGGTTGATGCGCAAACCGGCGCGACGGGTGGCACTCCAAACTAGGCCAAGCTGCGCGACGCCTGCGACAGGAATGGTCCAGACCAACCATGTGATGACTTCGCCGCCAGACAAATACCCGAGGATCAGGGCCGGAATAATCAAGATGTTGAGCAGCACGGGCGCAGCCGCTGCGGCAGCAAATCTGCCGGTGGCGTTGAGCACGCCGGAAAACAGCGCGGCCAAAGACATAAAGAAGATGTAGGGGAAGACAATGCGTCCATAGCCGACTGTCAGGTCAAAGCGCGCGTCCCCGGCAAAACCTTCGGCGGTGAGCCAGACCAGCGCAGGCATGAAGATCATGCCAAGTGCTGTGAGGGTCATCACGGCGGCAAACAACAGGCTCAGTGCCTCGCTGGCAAAATGCTCTGCGTTTTCCTCGCCCTCCAGCTTTTTCGAAAACATCGGCACAAAAGCGGCGTTAAAGGCACCTTCGGCAAAAAAACGGCGGAACATGTTGGGCAGGCGGAATGCGGCGACAAAGGCGTCCAGCAGTGGGCCTGGGCCGATGAAGCTCAGCAACAAGATTTCGCGCACAAAGCCAAGAAGACGGCTCAGCAGCGTCCAAAAGCCAACCGTCAGAAAGCCGCGCATCAGGCGGATGGGCTTCATACTTTGGCCCTTTCTGCGCCTTGCAAAATGGCTTCGCGCAGTTTCTTCTCCAGCGCCTTTTGTTTGCTTTCGGCGTGGAATTTTAGGCCAAACATGTCTTTGACGTAAAAGGTGTCGACCACTTGCTCGCCAAAGGTCGCGATCACCGCAGAGGCGATATAGACGTTGTTGTTTGCCAAAGCTCGGGTGAGGTCAAACAACAGGCCAGGGCGGTCACGGGTGTCGACCTCGATGATCGTGTAAATTTCGGAGCCTTCGTTATCAAACAACACCGTGGTCGGAACCTTGAAGGCGCGCTCGCGTTTCTTGATCACATCGCGGGATTTGATTGCTTCGGTGGTGACCACTTCGCCAGCCAGTGTGCGCTCGATCATTTTGCGCAAGCGGGGCAGGCGGGCGGCCTCATAAGGCGCGTCATCTGAATCCTGTATCCAGAAGGCGGCGGTGGCGTAGCCGTCTTTGGAGGTGAAAGTACGCGCGTCGACGATGTTTGCCCCGACCAAGGCCAGAGCGCCGCACATGCGGGAAAAGATGCCTGGGTGATCGGCCATGGCAAAACATACACGGGTGGCGTCGCGGTCTTCATCGGGGTGCAGGTCGATACGGATTTCATCGTCCGGAATGTCACGCAACAGATCAGCAAAGACTTTGTGGGCGGTGATGTGCAGGCCCTGCCAGTACGGCTCGTAATGGCGGGCGGTCTCTTTCTTGAGATCCTTGCTGGGCCAGTCGCAGAGCTCTTCACGCAGAAGTTTCTTGGCCTTGGTGCCGCGGTTTTCGCGGGTGATGGCTTCCATACCATCCTCAAGCACCAGCTTGGTCTGACCGTAAAGCGCGCGCAGCAGCACGGCTTTCCAGTTGTTCCAGGTGTCCGGTCCCACGCCGCGAATGTCGCAAACGGTCAGAATGGTCAGCAGGTTGAGGCGGTCCACGGTTTTCACGGCTTTGGCAAAGTCGCGCACGGTGCGCGGGTCAGCAATGTCGCGTTTTTGCGCGGTGTCTGACATCAGCAGGTGATAACGCACCAGCCATTCAACGGTTTCGCTGTCCGCTTTGTTCAAGCCGAGGTTGGGCGCGACCTTCCGGGCGATTTGGGCGCCGAGTACCGAGTGATCGATGTCGCGGCCTTTGCCAATATCGTGCAGCAGCATGGCGACCATGAGGGCCTTTCGGTTGATGCCGCTGGAGGCAAGGATTTCGGAACTGAGGGGCAATTCTTCCTCAAGGTCCTTGCGCTCGATGTCCATGAAATTGGAGATCACCTGAATGGTGTGCTCATCCACCGTGTAGGAGTGATACATGTTGAACTGCATCATCGCCACGATGGGCTCAAACTCCGGAATAAAGGCTGAGAGCACGCCAAGCTCGTTCATGCGGCGCAGCGCCCGTTCCGGGTTGCCGTGCTTGAGCAGCAGATCTAGGAACAGACGGCGGGCTTCTTTGTTGGCGCGGAAATCTTCGTCAATCAGATGCAGGTTGGCAGTGACCAGACGCATGGCGTCCGGGTGAATCAACATGCCGGTGCGCAAGCCTTCTTCGAACAGGCGCAGCAGGTTGAGCGGGTCTTCGAGAAAGACTTTTTCGTCTGCCACGTCGAGGCGATTGTGCACCACTTTGTAGCCCGGTTTCATACGGGGGCGGCGGCGGAAAATGCGCTCGAGCAGGGGTTCGGCCTTGGCGTGGTTTGCTTCAAGTTTGGTCAGCAGAATGCGGGTCAGATCGCCCACGGCTGTGGCTTGGCGGAAGAACTCCTGCATGAAGTGTTCCACGCCACGACGGCCCCCTTTGTCGGTGTACCCCATCTGATCAGCGATCTCGACTTGCACGTCAAACGTCAACTGCTCCATAGGGCGACCGGCGGTCAGATGCAGGTGGCCACGTACCGCCCAGAGGAAGTTTTCAGCTTCGATGAAGCGTTCCAACTCGTCTTGCGCCAAGACCTCTTTTTCAACAAGCTCAGAGACTTCGGAGACATGGTAGACGTATTTGGCGATCCAGAAGAGGGATTGCAGGTCGCGCAATCCGCCTTTGCCTTCTTTGACGTTGGGCTCCACTACGTAGCGCTGGCCTTGCTTGTTGTGGCGTTCATCCCGTTCATTGAGTTTGGCTTCGATGAACTCCTGCTCGGTGCCTTTGAAGAGTTCTTCTTCGAGACGGGTGTTGAGCTCCTCATCCAAGGGCTCATGGCCACGCAAGAAGCGATTTTCCAATAGCGCGGTGCGGATGGTGAAGTCTTCACGGCCCAAGCGCAGGCAGTCTTTCACGGTGCGCGAGCTGTGACCCACTTTCAGACGCAAGTCCCAAAGCAGATAGAGCATGGATTCAATCACACTCTCCGCCCATGGCGTGATTTTGTAGGGCGTCAAAAACAGCAGGTCGACGTCGGATTGCGGCGCCATTTCGCCACGGCCATATCCCCCTACGGCAAACAGAGCGATGCGTTCGGCTTCGGTGGGCGTGGCCAGAGGATAGAACCTGACGGTGGCGACATGGAAGGCGCAGCTGACCAGGCAATCGGTCAGCCAAGTATAAGAGCGCGTCATCGCGCGGGCGGCACGCGGCTGTTCCCGGAAAGAGGTCGCAATTTGGGCCATGGCGGCTTTGCGCCGGGCCATAAGGAGTGGCACAATCTCTTTGCGCAGCTCGCTTTCCTTGCCGTCCTTTTTGAGGATTTCGGCAAGTTCAGCCGTCACTTCGGCACGATTGAAAATCTCGTCAGCAGAGCAGATCAGCCCCGCGCTGGGCGGGGCTGGAAAGATTGCGCCAGCCTTAGCTGCCAGCGCCTCCAAATCGGGTTGGGGCAGGGTCAATGATTACCACCTTTTTGTCGCGGATTGTGGCCACGGCCAGCCCGCGTTCGTTTGTGCCGTCGGTGCGCAGGCGGAAGATGCCGTTCACACCCTGGAAGCCTGCGCCTTGCGTCAATGCGCCTGTGGTCAGTGCATCAGATTTGCCTTGTTTGACCAGCGCGCCGATTGCCGCAATGCCGTCATACGCCAGGCCGCCAATCGAATGCGGCAGGCCACCGTAGGCTTGTGCATAGCGGGTTTGGAATTGGTTGGTCAGGGTTGGGTCCGGCATGGCGTACCAGCCACCCTGCACGCCAGGCAGTTCGAGCGTTTGTGCCGGGATGTCCCACCGAGTCAGCCCCATGTATTGGGTGGTTGCAGGGCTGAGGCCGGCTTCTGGCAGAAGTTGGGTCAGCAGAGGCAGTGCGCCGGAGGTGTTGGCGGTGAGGAATAGGGTGTCAGCGCCATTTTGGTCTGCGTTCAGCTTGATCTGGCTGACAGCGGCAATCACGCCTTCTTGGGAAAACTCATAGCCCACAGCGCCCGCGTTGTTTGCGCCCTTGCGTGTGATGGCGTTGGCGATGGCGGTGTTGCCCAGAAGACCAGCCGAGTTGTTGGCATGCACCGTCATGATGTTGCCTTTGCCTTGGCCTTTGGCAAAGGCGACCAGGCGGTCGGCAGTGTTGTCAAAGGTTGGCCCAAGCACAAACAGGTTGCCGCCGGCGATGGTGGTGTTGTTGGAGAAGGACAGCACGTTCACGTTGCGCGCAGCCACAGCTTTCGCAGCGGCGTTGGCGGCTTCACCAAACACTGGACCAAGAATGACTTTGGCACCTTCGTTCACAGCTTGCACTGCGGCAGCCTGAGCCGTGTTCGGGTTGCCAGCCGTTGGGTAGACACGCAGGTCGATTTTCACGCCGTCAAGATCCGCAATGGCCAGTTTGGCCGCGTTCTCAAGGCTTTGCGCCAGAAGCGCATCACCGGAGTTACTGGAGCCTTTAGGCACCAGAAGCGCCACAGGCACGGGGGCGGAGGCGTCAATTTTGGGACCGGAGCTTCCGGTGGTTTCCACGCAAGAGACCAGCGCCAGCGTGGACAGTCCTGCGACCGCCCCTTTCACAAAGCGGTGGGCGGGTTTAAGAAAAGACAACATAGGTAAGCTCCACTCCCGTTGGGGTCACGCCCGTGATTGAGGTCCGGCCGCGTTGCTGCCGAATAATAAACGAGTGAAAAGGCGGGTCCAGCTATGAATCACCAGACCGTGAAATTGCAGCCCGGTTTGTACTTTGTCGCCACACCAATTGGCAGTGCGCGAGACATCACCTTGCGGGCGCTGGATGTGCTGGCAAGTGCCGATGTGATTGCCGCGGAAGACACGCGGTCGATGAAGAAACTCCTTGAAATACACGGTGTGCCGCTGAATGGGCGGCACGTTTTGTCGTATCACGATCATTCGGGAGAGGGCGCGCGGGGCAAGCTGTTGAGCTATCTGGAGGCTGGAAAATCGGTGGCGTATGCGTCCGAGGCGGGCACGCCATTGATTGCCGATCCGGGCTATCATTTGTCCGTTGCGGCGGCTGAAGCGGGGCATCTGGTGACCAGTGCGCCGGGGCCAAGCGCGATTATCACCGCGTTGTCGCTGGCAGGATTGCCGACGGATTCGTTTTTCTTCGCTGGTTTCCTGCCCAATGCCAAGAAAGCGCGGCAGACGGCGCTGGAGGCCGTTCGGGAAGTGCCGGGCACGCTGGTGTTTTACGAATCGCCCAAGCGGGTCGCGGCCATGGTTTCTGACGCAGCTGAGGTTTTGGGGGGTGGCCGCAAAGCGGCTGTGGCGCGGGAGTTGACCAAGAAGTTTGAGGAAGTGCTGCGCGGGTCGTTGGATGAGTTGGTGGTGGAGCTACCGGAGCGTACGATCAAAGGCGAGATTGTTGTCTTGATCGACCGGCAACGCGGAGAGGCGGCCAGCGAGGATGATATTGAGAGCGCGTTAAGAGAGGCGCTGGAGACTTTGTCGGTGCGCGATGCGTCAGATGCGATTGCCAAGGCCTATGGCATCAACCGGCGCAAAGTGTACCAATTGGCCTTGAAGCTTCAGAAAGCGAGTTAGCCCACAGAGGTTTGGTATGAGTGACACGCGCAGGGAAGATACCGGGCGCAGTAATTATTTGGCGGGGCAGGCCGCCGAGGATGTGGTCCTACGCCACTATGAGGCACGGGGGCTGACGCTGGCCAAAACGCGTTGGCGGGGCAAAGCGGGTGAGGTGGACCTGATCCTGAGAGATGGTGAAGAGCTGGTGTTTGTCGAAGTCAAACACAGCCGTAGTTTTGATGGCGCTGCTGCACGGTTGTTGCCGAAACAGGTGCAGCGGTTGATGAAGGCTGCGGAGGAGTTTGCCGGTGGGGAACCCAAAGGGCTTTTAACCGAGATGCGGTTTGATGTGGCTCTGGTGAATGGCCAGGGCGAAGTTCACATCCTTGAGAATGCGCTCTGGTAAGATCATGCGCCCCATTGCAAGCGGGGGTGGCATGGGCCATGTAAGTGTGGACTTATTATCAGGGTGCGCACATGAAAATCGCCTTTCAAATGGATCCGATCACCTCGGTCGACATCAATGCAGACAGCTCTTTTCGCATCGCCGAAGAGGCGCAGGCGCGGGGGCATGAGCTGTTTTTCTACTCACCTGATCATCTGGCCTACGAAGAAGGCGAGATCACTGCGCGGGGCCATTCCATGGTGGTGCGCCGTGAGCAGGGCAATCATGTAGACCTGGGACCGTTTGAACGGGTGAACCTGAAGGATTTTGACGTGGCTTGGCTGCGTCAGGACCCGCCGTTTGACATGCACTACATCACCAGCACGCATCTGTTGGACCGCTTGGCGCCGGACACGTTGGTGGTGAATGATCCGTTCTGGGTGCGCAACTACCCTGAGAAGCTGTTGGTGCTGGATTTCCCAGACCTGACACCACCAACCACAATTGCCCGCGATCTGGAAACCATCAAGGAATTCAAAGCCAAGCACGGCGATGTGATTTTGAAACCGCTCTACGGCAATGGCGGTGCGGGTGTGTTCCGCCTGGATGCCAATGACCGCAACCTGACCTCGCTGCATGAGCTCTTCACCGGCTTCAGCCGCGAGCCGCTGATTGTGCAGAAATTCCTGCCGGATGTGAGCAATGGCGATAAACGGGTGATCCTGGTGAATGGTGAGCCGGTTGGCGCCATCAACCGCGTGCCTGCGGCTGGGGAGACGCGGTCCAACATGCATGTGGGCGGGCGTCCGGAAAAGGTTGGGTTGACCGAACGGGATCTGGAAATCTGTGCCGCGATTGGGCCGTTGCTGCGCGAAAAGGGGCAGGTTTTTGTTGGGATCGACGTGATTGGCGATTACCTGACCGAGATCAACGTGACCTCACCAACCGGCATTCAGGAACTGGAGCGGTTTGACGGGGTGAACATCGCCGAGAAGATCTGGGAAGCGATTGAAGGCAAGCTGTCCTAAACCTCTTGTGAGGTGGACAGGCGGAAGCTGATGGCTTCTGCCAGATGGGGGCGGCGGATTTGCTCGGCGCCCTCTAGGTCCGCGATGGTGCGGGCCACGCGCAAGACGCGGTGATAGCCACGCGCAGTGAGGCCAAAGCGTTCTGCCACTTGGGACAGCAATGCGCGGCCTTCGGCGTCTGGTGTGGCGATCTCTTCCAAAGCTTGACCGTGGGCATCGGCGTTCACGCGGATTCCGTCGTGGTCCTCGAAGCGGTGCGTTTGGAGGGCGCGGGCGGCGGCGACGCGCTGGGCGACCTGCTCGGATGTGTCGCCATCGTTAGGTAAATCCAAGTCACGGAAAGCAACCGGCGGGACTTCTATGCGCAAATCAAGGCGATCCATAAGCGGGCCGGAGAGGCGACCAAGGTAGTCTTGACCACAGTCAGGCACGCGGGCGCAGGCTTGGGAGGCATCATACATGTGGCCACAGCGGCAGGGGTTGGCGGCGGCGATCAGCATAAATTTGCAGGGATAGGTGACGTGCGCATTGGCGCGGGCGATCATGACCTGACCGGTTTCAATCGGTTGGCGCAGAGTTTCGAGCACGGGGCGAGAGAACTCTGGCATTTCATCCATGAACAGCACGCCATTGTGGGCGAGGGAGATTTCGCCGGGCTGCGCACGTCGACCACCGCCTACGATGGCTGCCATGGACGCAGAGTGATGTGGTTCGCGAAACGGGCGGGCGCGGGAGATGCCACCCTGATCCAAGATGCCCGCCACCGAATGGATCATCGAGGTTTCCAGCGCTTCGGCAGGGCTCATTGGGGGGAGGATGGTGGGCAGGCGGGCGGCCAGCATGGATTTTCCGGACCCCGGCGAGCCGACCATAAACAAATGATGGCGTCCGGCGGCGGCGATCTCCAAGGCCCGTTTGGCGCGTTCCTGGCCTTTCACGTCGCGCAGGTCGAGGGAGCTGCTTTCGCCCTGAACTTCGCCGGGTTGCGATGGGGCGAGCGGCGACTGGCCGGTGTAGTGGCGGACCACATCCGCCAAAGAAGCCGCGCCAATCACCTGGGTGGCGGCAACCCAAGCGGCTTCGGGGCTGCTGGCCGCGGGGCAGAGCAACATGCGGTCGTCTTCGGCGGCACTCATGGCGGCAGGTAAAGCCCCGGTGACGCCGACAAGCGAGCCATCAAGGGAAAGTTCGCCAAGGCTCACGGTGCTTTCCGAGGCATCTTCAGGGATGATGCCGAGCGCGGCCAGCAGGGCGACGGCGATGGGGAGGTCAAAGTGGCTGCCTTCTTTCGGCAAGTCGGCCGGGGACAGATTGATGGTGATGCGTTTGGAGGGCAGGGCGATGGCCATGGAAGCGAGTGCGGCGCGGATACGGTCGCGGGCCTCGGAGACGGCTTTGTCAGGCAGGCCGACAATGGCAAAGGCGGGGAGGCCGGGCGCCAATGCGCATTGAACCTCAACCTGATGCGCCTCAACGCCTTCAAACGCCACGGTGTAGGCCCGTGCAACCATGGCAAAACCCCCGCCACAAAACACTTAACAATTGTTAACAATTGGTAGCGGGGGATGGTTAGCGAAAGGTTAATTCGCCTATTGTAGGGCCATAAAGGCGGGCCAGGCCTCAGGATCCGCCACGGTTTTATCGCGGCAGAAAGCGTTGCACATGCCAAAGGTGCGTCCGTTGAGCTCCATCAGATGTGTGGAAGGTTTGCCGGAGTAGGGGCAGTTGGCGTTCTCAGGTGTACCTTCGTCCACGGCTTTGGCTGCAAGCGGTACGGGGCCAGGCCAGGTGCGTGTTGGGTAGTCTTTGGCGTACCAAGGCAGAGTTTCGCCGCGCACAAGCCCCATGGCCCGCCAGCGACGGAATGCCGGGTCAGATAGGGTGGTGTCTACATAGGCCTGCGCAACGGTTCCTACGGGCAAATTGTAGCCGGCAATGCGTCCGGCTACCGGTGCAAAGAAAGCATCCGCGATGCTGTAAGATCCGCACAGCCAGGGACCATCAGTGCCATAGGTGGCGCGGGCGTGTTCCCAAATGGTTTCAAGGCGTTGCAGGTCTTTGAACAGATCGTCGGAGGGGGACGAGTCCGCGTAGGCTTGGCGCAGGTTCATTGGGCAGTCGTTGCGCAGGGTGAAGAAGCCGGCGTGCATTTCTGCCGCCAGGTTACGGGCAGTGGCACGGGCGCCGGGATCGGTTGGCCACAACCCGGCGTCCGGATGACGGGTTGCGAGCTCTTCCGCAATGGCGAGACTGTCGGAGACAATCGCGCCCTCTGGTGTCACCATGGTGGGCACAGTGCGCGCTGGCGCGATTTTTTGCAATTGCTCAGCCACGGATTGGTCGGAGAAGTCGACCAATGTGAGATTGCGGCTGATGCCGAATTTTTCAAACAGAAGCCAGCCGCGCAGCGACCAGGAGGAATAGGCGTAGTCGCCAAGATACAAATCATAGGTCATGCTGAGAAACTAGCATGGAAATTTGCATCACATAATTAAAACATTTTGACGATTTCCATCACGGAATGTGATTAATCAGGTCTGTGATCCAGCCGTCTTCGGTAATTTTGATTGAGGTGACCGAAAGGTTGTCGATGCGGTGCGCAAAGGCCTCGTCTGCGGTTAGCTGCTCAGCACGTTGGATCTGTGTCAGGATCACGCCAAAGTGCACAACAACGATCAGTTTGGCACCTTGATGCGCGGTGATCAAGCGATCAATGGCGCTATCCACACGGGTGGTGACCTCATTCCAGCTTTCGCCATTGGGGGGGCGGACATCGCCGGGGGTTTCCCAATAGGCGCGGATGCGGTCTGGGTCGTTGGCCTCGATTTCTGCAAAAGACTTGAGTTCCCAGTCACCAAAGTGGATTTCCCGTAAGGTTGGATCGTGGGGCAACCGGTGCCGGTCCCGCTGGATGGCATCCGCAGTGGCGACGCAGCGTTGCAGGTCGGAGCTTATGACAATGCCGTCAGAGGGCAGGTGGTCCGCAAGGCGGGCGACTTGGGCGGTGTTGGAGAGATCGGCGGGTAAATCAGACCAGCCCACCATGGTTTTGGCGTGGGTGGGGCCGTGGCGGACCAAATGCAGTTCTGTCATGGCAGCTCTCCTTTGAGCACCATCGGCAATCCGGCCACGACAAGCACAGCCAAATCCGCTTGTTTGGCAATCGCTTGGTTGAGCGCGCCTTGGGCGTCGCGGAACCGGCGGGCAAGAGCGTTTTCCGGCACGACATCCAAGCCAACTTCGTTGGAGACAACCACCACACGCGCCGGGCAGGCGTTCAATGCGTCAAGCAGTTTGACTTGTTCCGTCGCGAGGTCGCTCTCCGCAAGCATGTGATTGGACAGCCACATTGTGGCGCAGTCCAAAAGGACAATCGCGTCTGCAGGCAGATTTGCTAGCGCATCAGATGTGGTGAGTGGTGCTTCGATGGTTTTCCAATCGGGGCCGCGCTGCGCCAGATGTCTCTGCACCTTCTGGCGCATTTCGTCGTCAAAGGCCTGCGCAGTTGCAATGTATATGCGCGGGTGTGACTCTGCCATGACCAGGGCTTCAGCAAACGCTGACTTGCCGGAACTGGCACCACCTAAAATCAGGCTCAGTTTGGGGAGCATGGGGTCATCCTTTGCACATTGACAGGCACCCTGCGTCATTCGTTTTTGATGGGCAAGCTGGAAAGCGGCATGCGACACGACGTGGGCTTGCATCTGGCCGTGGTGCGCGGTCTTGTGGTGCCATGAAAATGATGTTTGCCCCTCTGATCGCTGCCCTGTTTGCGGGTTCTGTTGCCGCACAAACGGTGTCCTACGATGTGTTCCACGACGCGGATGTGGTTTTTCTTGGGGAAATCCATGACAATCCGATCCATCATGATAATCAGACCCAAGCTTTGCTGGCGATTGCGCCAAAGGCGGTTGTGTTTGAGATGTTGGTGCCGGAACAGGCGGCGCAGGTGACACAAGAATTGCTGGATGATCAACTCGCACTGGACGCGGCGCTGGGCTGGGCGGAGAGCGGATGGCCAGATTTTGCGATGTACTCTCCGATATTTGCCGTGCTTGGGGATGCCAAAGTTTTTGGGGCACAGGTGCCGCGAGAGGCCGCCGGGATTGCGTTTAAGGGTGGCGACATGAGTGGCGTTCTTGACGGGGCGGGAGCGGATTTTGGCCTGACTTTGCCGTTGCCGAAAGCGCAACAGGAAGAACGCGAGGCGCTGCAACTGGCGGCGCATTGTGATGCGTTGCCAGATGAAATGTTGCCAGGCATGGTTATGGCGCAGCGGTTGCGCGATGCGCGGTTGGCGCAAGCGGTGACCGAAGCTTTGGCGGAAACTGGTGGGCCGGTGGCGGTGATCACAGGTAATGGCCACGCGCGCACGGATTGGGGCGCCCCGGTGCTGTTGCCTAAAGAGGTGTCTTCGATGTCTTTGGGTCAGTTTGAGAGTGAACCCGAGGGGGCGCAGCCTTATGATCTCTGGATTGTGACTGAAGCGGCCGAGCGGGACGACCCGTGTGAAGCCTTCAAATAAGCATGCTTGCTCCTTTGGCTCATGCGGCCTAGATTTGGGCACCCTAGCGCGAAAGAGCTCTGCTAAATGCTGACAGACAAACGAATTCTCCTGATTATTGCCGGCGGAATCGCGGCCTATAAGTCGCTTGAGCTGATCCGGAGGTTACGCGAGCGCGGCGCTTGGGTGACGCCAGTGTTGACCCGTGCGGCGGAAGAATTTGTCACGCCTCTGTCAGTGTCGTCACTCGCGGGAGAGAAAGCCTATCGCGATCTGTTTGATCTGACCGATGAGGCCGATATGGGCCACATACAATTGTCACGCTCTGCGGATTTGATTGTGGTTGCGCCGGGGACGGCAGATTTGATGGCGAAGATGGCCAATGGTCTGGCCAATGACATGGCGTCGACGCTGTTGTTGGCGACGGATACGCCCGTGTTGGTGGCACCTGCGATGAATGTACGCATGTGGGATCATCCGGCAACGCAGCGCAATCTGGCGCAGTTGAAGGCAGACGGTTTGACGTTTGTTGGCCCCAACGAAGGGGATATGGCCTGTGGTGAGTTTGGCCCGGGGCGGATGTCTGAGCCGATGGAAATTGTGCAAGCAATTCAAGGCGCTCTGTCAGAAGGCCCGTTGCAAGGGAAGCGGGTGTTGGTGACCTCGGGGCCGACACATGAGCCAATTGACCCGGTGCGTTACATTGCAAATCGCTCGTCCGGGGCACAGGGCACTGAGATTGCCAATGCGCTGGTGAAACTCGGCGCGGAGGTGGTGTTTGTCACGGGACCAGCAGGTGCGGCGCGGCCGGATGGTGTGCATTTGGTCGAGGTACAGACGGCGGCGGAAATGATGGACTCGGTGCGGGGATGTTTGCCGGCGGACGCGGCGATTTTCTGTGCGGCGGTGGCTGACTGGCGGGTGGCAAGTGCCTCTGACAGCAAGATAAAAAAGACCAAAGGCGGCTTGCCGACTCTGGAGTTTGCCGAGAACCCCGACATTTTGGCCACCGTGAGCCAGATGGGCGACGGGCGCCCTGGCTTGGTGGTTGGCTTTGCCGCGGAAACCGATGATGTGATTGACAACGCCACAGCAAAGCGATTGCGCAAAGGCTGTGATTGGATTGTTGCCAATGACGTGAGCCCGGCGACCGGGATTATGGGCGGCAGCGAAAATGCGGTGACTCTGATTTCGGACGCTGGATCAGAGGCTTGGCCGCGCATGGGCAAGGCTGACGTTGCAGAGAAACTGGCGGCACGTGTTGCGGAGATGCTGATAAAGTGACGCGCTAGGGCGCGGCCTCCGGCGGGGATATTTGGGGACAGTGAAGACATGGCAGCGGTTCCAATTAGGCTAAAATGGATGCACGATGCGGATCGGTCAGTGGCTTTGCCGTCGTATGAAACACCTGGCGCGGCAGGGGCGGATGTGCGGGCAAATTTCCCAGCAGATCAACGGGATGGCGTGACTTTGGCACCCGGCACACGGGTGTTGGTGCCGACTGGCTTGTCGCTGGAAATCCCAAAGGGGTATGAGGTGCAGATGCGACCGCGGTCTGGGTTGGCTTTGAAACACGGTCTGACGTTGCCCAACAGCCCCGGCACCATTGACAGTGACTATCGTGGGCCGCTTGGGGTGATTGTCCTAAACGCAGGTCAGGAGGCCTTTGAAATCAGCCACGGTATGCGCATTGCGCAGATGGTTGTGGCACCGGTCGTGATGGCAGAGTTTCAATTGGATCAAGAGCTTAGTGAGACCAGCCGTGGGTCCGGCGGGTTTGGCTCGACGGGAGTGCTTTGATGCTTTTGGTGCTTGCAATGGTTGCCGGGCTTTGGGCGATTGGCATGGTGATGGGCGCGCCTAAGTCTGCGCGCTGGACCATGATTGGGCTGCTGTATCTCGCCGTTGTCGGCGTGCAGGCGGTGTTTCCACCAGAACATCAATTGGTGATTGCGACCGGCGGCAGTCTGGCGATGTGGCTGATGATTGGCGGGGCAGTTGCGGTTGTATTGGGCTATTCCACAATGGTGCAGAAACTGCGCCAAAAAGCGGATGCCAAAACTGCAGATGCGGCGCAGGAGAGTGCCGCGCAAGAGCTGTTTACCGACACCGAATTGAACCGCTATGCACGTCATATTGTGCTGCGCGAACTGGGTGGTTTGGGGCAGAAAAAACTTAAAGATGCCAAGGTGTTGGTGATCGGAGCCGGAGGGCTTGGATCGCCGGTTTTGCTGTATCTGGCAGCGTCTGGCGTGGGCACAATCGGGGTGGTGGATGACGACGTTGTCGACAACTCCAATTTGCAGCGTCAGGTGATCCACAAAGATGAGGCGATTGGCACGCCGAAGGTGCTGTCGGCGGCGGAGGCGATGACGGCGCAGAATCCGTTTGTGACGGTGGTGCCGTATCCGCGTCGGCTGACCGAAGAAGATGCGGCGGAGATCATTGGCGAATACGATCTGGTGCTGGATGGCACGGACAATTTTGACACACGCTATTTGGTGAACGAGGTCTGTGTGGCACAAGCCAAGCCGTTGATTTCCGGCGCGCTTTCGCAATGGGAAGGCCAGTTGAGCGTGTTTGACCCTTCCGGTGGAACCCCTTGTTATCAATGTATTTTCCCGGAAGCCCCTGCACCAGGCATGGCGCCAAGCTGCTCTGAGGCTGGGGTGGTTGGGCCACTGCCGGGTGTGGTTGGCACGATGATGGCAGCAGAGGCAATCAAGGTGATCACTGGAGCGGGTGCGGCACTGCGTGGCGAGATGATGATCTATGACGCGCTGTGGGGAGAGACCCGCAAGATTGGGTTAAAACCGCGCTCCGATTGCCCAACTTGCGGTGGCAAAAACGGCTGATTTTCCCATCGGTATTGCGTCTGTATCACGACTGTATTGCAACTGTGGCGATGGATGCACATGCCGCGTGTCGTTGTGCAGCTGCGCACGGATTGGTGAGGTGGATTGCACCTCCTTTGAGCGCTGCCTAGGGTGGGCGCAAAGGAGATTCACCTGATGACAAATCCGCTGCTGTCCGATTGGGACACCCCGTTTAAGCTCGCCCCGTTTGATAAGATTTCTGACGAAGATTTTGCGCCTGCCTTTGAAGAGGCTTTGGTCGCGCATAAGGCTGAGATCGACGCGATTGCCGACAGTGCCGAGGCACCCAGCTTTGCCAACACCATCGAGGCGATGGAAGTGGCGGGTGAGGGGCTCGACAAAGTGCTGTCGGTGTTCTTTTCGGTGGCCGGTGCAGACAGCAATCCGGCGCGGGAGGAGTTGCAGCGGGCGTTCTCGCCGAAGCTGGCGGCGCATTCGGCGGAGATTTCGGCGAACAAAGCGTTGTTTGGCCGGATCAAAGCCATTTGGGACGCGCGGGACACGTTGGACCTAACGGAAGAGCAGCAGCGGGTGCTGATGTTGACCCATCGCGGCTTTGTGCGCGGCGGGGCTGCGCTTGAAGGCGACGCGGATACACGCATGAAAGAGATCAAAGGACGGTTGGCAGTTCTAGGCACAGAATTCACGCAGAACCTTCTGGCGGATGAGCGCGACTGGTTCATGCCGCTGGCGGAGGAAGACCTAGAGGGGTTACCCGCCTTTGCCGTGGATGCGGCGCGGGCGGCTGGCGAAGAGAAAGGCGCTGATAGGCCGGTTGTGACCCTGTCGCGGTCGATTATTGTGCCGTTCTTGCAGTTCTCGCCGCGGCGCGACCTGCGGGAGAAGGCGTTTGAGGCCTGGGCCGCGCGTGGGGCCAATGGGGGCGAGACCGATAATCGCGCGATTGCGGGGGAGATCCTGGCGCTGCGTGAGGAACGGGCGAAGCTTTTGGGCTACGCAAGTTTTGCCGACTACAAGCTGGAAACCGAGATGGCCAAGACGCCCGACGCGGTGCGCGGGTTGTTGATGGATGTCTGGGCGCCGGCCAAGGCGCGGGCAGAAGCGGATGCCGCCATGCTGACCGAGATGATGCACGCAGACGGGATCAACGGCGATCTGGCGCCGTGGGATTGGCGCTTTTACGCAGAGAAGCGGCGCAAGGCGGAGCATGATCTGGATGAGGCAGCGCTCAAGCCGTACTTGCAGCTGGATCGTATGATCGAGGCGAGCTTTTCCTGTGCGACCAAGCTGTTTGGGTTACAGTTCAAAGAGTTGGATGTGCCACTGTACCATGAGGATTGCCGAGCCTGGGAAGTGACACGCGACGGGGATCATGTGGCGGTATTTATTGGCGACTATTTTGCGCGTGGTGGCAAACGCTCGGGTGCGTGGTGTTCGGCGATGCGGGGGCAGGCGAAATTTCCTGAGGTGCAGGGGCCGGTTGTGATCAACGTCTGCAACTTTGCAAAGGGTGATCCGGCGTTACTTTCCTATGACGATGCCCGCACGCTGTTCCACGAGTTTGGCCATGCGCTGCATCAGATGCTGTCCAATGTGACCTATGAGAGCATTTCCGGTACGTCGGTGGCGCGGGACTTTGTAGAGTTGCCGAGCCAGCTGTATGAACACTGGCTGGAGGTTCCTGAGGTGTTGGCGGAGTATGCCACACATGCGGAGACCGGGGAGCCGATGCCGCAGGTGATGTTGGAGAAAGTGCTGGGCGCGGCGAACTTTGATCAGGGCTTTGCCACGGTGGAATATGTTGCCTCCGCGCTGGTTGATTTGGCGTTCCACGAAGGCGCGGCCCCAAACGATCCGATGGCGAAACAGGCGGAGGTTCTGGCAGAACTGGGCATGCCAGCCGCGATTACTATGCGCCACGCCACGCCGCATTTTGCCCATGTGTTTGCCGGGGACGGCTATAGCTCCGGCTACTACAGCTACATGTGGTCTGAGGTGATGGATGCGGATGCGTTTGCGGCCTTTGAGGAGGCGGGTAGTGCGTTTGATCCGGAGACGGCCAAGGCGTTGGAGCGGCATATCCTGTCGACCGGTGGATCGGTGGAGGCGGATGAGCTGTATAAACGGTTCCGCGGGCGTTTGCCGGGCGTTGAGGCGCTTTTGAAGGGGCGCGGCTTGGCGGCCTAAAGTTTGCTTTCATTGAGAAACTAAGACACCCGCAGGCGGAGGACGCCTGCGGGTGTTTTTATCTGGTTAGCCGATCACGTCGTGGCCGCGATTTTGCATGCAGCGGATCAGCACGTTGCGGCGTTCGTCATCGGTTTTGGAGGCGTTTTCAGCTGCACCAATGGCACCGCCAACCACCGCTCCGGCCAAAGCGCCTTCCCATTCATCATCCGCTTCAATTGCGCCAACACCTGCGCCAATCACCGCGCCTATGGCGGCGCTTTCGGCCTCGGCGCCGTTGGTGAATGAAGCGGCTTGAGCGTGGCACGCGTTGTAATCGCCATCAAAATTGGCGTTGCGTGTTCCGTCTACAGTCAGGGGGCGATCCACTGGCGCGGTGCAGGCCGCCAAGGAGAGAGAAGCAATCAGGCTGAGCATCAAAGTGTTGTGTGTCATTTGGGTGGGTCCTTTTCGAAATGAGTCTGTCTTGGGATGGTGGCCATTTAAGGAGGGCTGATTTTTATTTCAAGGCAAAAGATTTACGTTTTACATAAAAGCTTGCCTGTAAAACGTAATTGATTTATTGAGGGTCAACAGGTTTTAGGAGAAAAACATGAAGCTAGTGGCCCGTCTCGCCATGCTGATCACGCTGGTCTATTTCACCTTTGGTTGGGCCGTTTTGTGGATGTCCGCCTTCCTCGGTACAGGCGAAATGCTGGCGGATGCCTTCGATTTACCGCTGGATATGCCGGTGCCGCCGCTCTGGGCGATTCTGGTTGGCATGGCGATGATGTGGCCTGCGTTGGTCAGTTTGGGCGTCGGGTTCTGGGCGCTGGACCGCATCCTGCTTTTGAAGAATCCGCAGGACTTTGCGCAGATGGGGAAACATCTGCGGCTGTGCGCCTATGCGTTTTTGGCGTTTTGGTTGCTCAACGCGTTGAATGTGTCGATGCAGCCGGTGGTGTTGAGCGCGCATTTGGCACCGGAGTTACGCCCGGAGTTTGTGCTGATCGACATTGATATTGATGTGGTTTTCCTGGTGCTTGCGGCGGTGTTTTTTGCAATCAGCCGGTCGCTCAATCAAGCGCAAGAAATTGCTGACGAAAACAACCAGTTCCTGTAGGAGGCCCTATGCCCATACGCATCAACCTTGATTTAGAACTGGTGAAACGCAAGATGACCTCGCGCGAGTTGGCGCAGGCCATTGGATTGACCGAAACCAACCTGAGCCTACTGAAATCCGGCAAGGTAAAAGGTATTCGTTTCAATACGCTAGAGGCGATTTGCGCGCATCTTGGCTGTCAGCCCGGCGATATTCTGGAGTATGTGCCAGAGGAGGAGTGAGGGTTTCAGGGGCGCTGCCCCTGCCACATCTGCGATGTGGCCACCCCGGGATATTTCAGGAATGAGAAAAGCCCGGGTGTTGGAGCCCGGGCTTTCGTGTCTTGTAGAGGTGGCGACGTGCGTCAGATGGTTTGATCGTAGTCGCCGACACCCGGTTCCGTGCGGATCACCGCGTCGATTTCGGCAAAGATTTGGCGCATTTCGGCGTCGCTTTCGTTGCTTTCGATCACCACCACTAGGTTTGGCGTGTTGGAGGAGGCGCGCACGAGGCCCCAGCTGCCGTTGTCCAGGATCACGCGGGCGCCGTTCACGGTGACAACTTCGCTGATCGCGCGACCGGCGATTTTTTCACCTGCGTCGTGCATGGCAGAGAGCTTGGCCACGATGCGCTCGAGAATGTCGTATTTCTCGGTGTCAGCCGCATAGGGCGACATGGTGGGCGTGGACCAGGTTTTGGGCAGGGCCTTGCGCATGTCTGACATTTTCATGTCCGGATTTCGGTCGAGCATTTTGCAGATTTCCACAGCCACGCGCATACCGCAGTCGTAACCACGGCCCACGTCACCTGCGAGGAAGTAGTGGCCGGATTTTTCAAAGCCTGCCAGCGCGCCAAGCTCGTGTACGCGGCGTTTCATGTGGCTGTGGCCGGTTTTCCAGTAGTCGGTTTTGGCACCGGTGGCCAAAAGGTCCGGATCAGCGGCGTAGAGGCCGGTGGATTTCACATCAGCCACGAAGGTGGCGTTGGGGTAGAGTTTGCCAAGGTCCTTGGCCATGATCACGCCGACCTTATCGGCAAAGATTTCCTCGCCCTCATCGTCCACCACACCGCAGCGGTCGCCGTCGCCGTCAAAGCCAAGCGCGAGGTCGGCGCCGGAGGCTTTGACTGAAGCAGACATGTCGTGCAGCATTTCCATGGCTTCGGGGTTCGGGTTGTAGTGGGGGAAGGTGTAGTCGAGTTCGCAGTGGCTTTCGACCACTTCAACACCCATACGTTTGAAGAGTTCCGGCGCAAAGGCGGCGGCGGTGCCATTGCCGGTGGCGCAGACAACTTTCAGAGGACGGGACATTTTGAAGTCGCCGACCAGATCATCAAGGTAGGCTTCGCGCACGCCGTCGATAAACTCGTGTTTGCCACCTTCATGGGCGTCAAAGTCGCCATTGAGCACGATGTCGCGCAGCTCTGCCATCTCATCCGGGCCGTGGGTCAGGGGCTTTTCAAAGCCCATCTTCACGCCGGTCCAGCCGTTGGGATTGTGGGACGCAGTCACCATGGCCACGGCAGGCGCATCGAGGTGGAACTGGGAGAAATACGCCATGGGCGACAGGGCGGGGCCGATGTCCTTCACGTGGATACCAGCCTTCATCAGGCCAACAATCAGGGCCATTTTGATGGATACGGAATAGTCGCGGTAGTCGTTGCCCACGGCAATCACCGGCTCGATGCCACGGCGCTGCATCTGGGTGCCAAGGCCAAAGCCAAGCGCCGTCATGCCGGGGAGGTTGATCGCCTCCGGGAATTGCCAGCGGGCGTCATATTCACGAAAGCCGGTGGGGGCGATCATTGGGTCGCGCAGGAATTCCCAGGTATTTGGGCGCACTTCGGGCAAAGGTTTTTTCATAACAATGTCTTTCTTCGTCAAAAAAAGGTGGTTCAAATGGCAATTGGGTTGGCTTTGGCCAACACATCAAACTGCATCAATGTGTCAATCAGTTGCGGCATTTGGTCAAGGTGGATCATGTTGGGCCCATCAGACGGCGCCTTGTCCGGATCTTGATGCGTTTCGATGAACACGGCGGCGGTTCCAATAGAGACGGCGGCGCGGGCCATCACCGGTGCAAATTCGCGCTGGCCGCCGGAGCTGCCGCCCTGGCCGCCGGGCTGTTGCACGGAGTGGGTGGCGTCCATCACCACAGGGTAGCCGGTTTTGGCCATCTGCGGCAGGGAGCGCATATCGGCCACCAGCGTGTTGTAGCCAAAGGAGGTGCCGCGTTCGGTCAGCAGGATGTTGGTGTTGCCTGTGCTTTCGATCTTGGTGACGATATTGCCCATCTCCCAAGGGGCCAGAAATTGGCCTTTCTTCACGTTCACTGCGGCGCCGGTTTTGCCAGCAGCCACCAGCATGTCGGTCTGACGGCACAGGAAAGCCGGGATTTGCAAGATGTCGACAGCTTCGGCCGCCAAGGCGCATTGCTCTTCGGTATGCACGTCGGTCAGCACGGGCACGTCAAAGTCCTTGCGGATGCCGTCCAGAACGGACAGGCCCGCGTCGAGACCCAGACCGCGGATGCCGGTGAGGGAGGTGCGGTTTGCTTTGTCGTAGCTGGCTTTGAAGACATATTGCGCACCTGCCTTGGCGCAGGCTTCTTTCATGGTGCCTGCGATCATTTCGGCGTGGTCTTTGCTCTCCAATTGGCACGGGCCTGCAATGACCGTCAAAGGAAGGTCATTGCCGATGGTGAGAGCACCAACATTTACATGTTTCATTACGAGGACACCTGTTCTCTGAGGATGGACGCGGTCAGCGAGATCATCAGATAAATGCCCGAAAAGATCAGGAAGGCCAAGATCGTGTTTTCAAAGCTGCGCGGGTAAGACGGGTCCTGCGCCGATACAGGATCCACCGAGGTGGTCAGGTAGCGCACCTGGCGGTTGGCCTCCAATTCGGTCTGTTTCAGAGTTTGCAGCGCGGTCTGCATTTGCAGGTCGGCTGCGGCCAAGTCAGCTTGAGCGATCTGGATTTGCGAGGTTTTGGAGGCGAGGGATTCCTCGCCTGCGGTGGCTTCTGTCATGCGCGCACGTTGGGTGGCCAAGGCAGCCTGTAGGCGGCGCACGTCCCCCCGGACCCCTTCGACACGGGCCTTGTTGGGGCGCGCGTTGTCTTCGAGTGCGGCCAGTTGCAGCTGCTTTTCCTGCAATTGGATTTCAAGATTGGTGATCTGTTGACGCAGGGAGGCGATCACGCCTTCCGGGTCAAGCACGGTGCTTTCCTGCAGTCGGACCAGCTCAATTTGCGCGTTGCGGCGCTCTTCTTTAGCGGTGTCCAGGCTGTTGCGAGCGTCGCGCAATTGGTCCTTGCGTTTGCGTTGTGATAGGTCGTCAACCCGTTGTTCTGCATAGGAAATAAGGGCCTTGGAGAACTGAGTTGCGATTTCCGGATCCGATGCGCTGACCTCCATGCGGATGGAGCCTTCGGTCGGGTCGTAACCGATTTTCACAAACTTCTTGTAGACCTTATAGGCCTTTTCGTTGGACGGGTTTTCGTCCAGCCGCTGGATTGGGTCGATCTCCGGATTGGAGAAATGGTCTTTGAAGCCCACATCGTTGTCCAATCGGATCATCGCGTCTTTACTGGTCAGGTAATCCTGCACCGCGATGGCGTCCTGGTTGGAATTGAGCTGCGCCGGAAGCAGGCCGCCGAGGCCACCACCACCAGTGCTGTCGGCTTGTTGGACAAGGAAGGCGGATTTGGTGGAGTACATTGGCGTGGCGACGTTGTAGAAATACCAACCGGCAAAGAGGGTGGGCAGGAAAACAAAGGCCGAGAGGCGGGCCAGCAGCAGGAGCAGGCGGCGACGACGGCGACGGGCGATGTCTTTCTGGATTTCACCAATTTCCAGCGCGCGCATTTCTGCCGGAGACATGGTCTCAGTGGAGGGCAGGTTGGATTTGCCCATCGGCATGGTCTGCGGCAGTTGCACCTTGCCGGCTTTGGCGGGGGGCTTGGCACCTTTGTCCGACGGCATGAGATCCAGCATGTTGGTGCGCTGGAACGGATCTATGCCCGCCTCGCGCAATAGGCGCACGGCGTCATAGTCAGACGTAGGTGCCAGATTGTTTTTCTGCGCCATGCGGCGGGCCATACGCAGCTGGCGACCGGTGAGGCCTTCGCGTTTGATCGCGTCAATCGCGGCCTCTGCACCTTGCGGTGTGGGCTGCGCTGCGTTGGCGGCAGCGGGCTGCGGCCTTGGTTGCGGCGCGGCTTGGCCCTGCGGCTGGGCGCCCGGATTGGGCAGGTTCACAGCGTGTGGACGCGGTTGCGGCGCGGCTTGAGGGGCGGGCGCGGTGCCGTCCGCAGCTGGCTGTGCGGGCGGGGTTTCGCTGCGGCGGACGCGGAATTTCTTAGCCTTGGGTTTGGTAGTCATAGAGCTGCTTGGCCTCTTCCAAGGTGTCGAACATATAGAGTTTGCCGTTCAGCAGCACCGCCGCCGATCTGGCAAATTTTTCCAGCACTTGCGGCTGGTGTGACACAATCACAATTGTGGTGGTGCGCAGGCGTTCGCGGAGCACCTCACCGGCTTTCTTGTTGAAATCCACATCGGTGGAAGAGGGCATGCCCTCGTCAATCAGGTAGATGTCGAAGTCCAGCGCGAGCATCAGCGCAAAGGTGAAGCGCGAACGCATGCCGGACGAATAGGTGCCCAGCGGTTGGTCGAAATATTCGCCAAGGTTGCAGAGCCAGCGGCAGAACGCCTCGACATAATCCGGGTCCAGCCCGTAAAGGCGCGCGATGTAGCGGCTGTTTTCCACGGCGGTGTGTTTGTTCACCACGCCGCCCATGAACCCCAGCGGGAAGGAGATGCGGCAGTCGCGGCGGATGGTGCCTTCGTCAGGTTTCTCCAGCCCCGCCATCATATTGATCAGCGTGGTTTTACCGGTGCCGTTGGGGGCGAGGATGCCTAGAGAGTTGCCCAATTCGACACGGAAAGAGACGCGCTCAAGGATGACCTTGCGCTGCGTGCCGGTCCAGAAGGACTTACTCACATTGTCGAACTCGAGCATCAACTGCTCCTGATACTGCTCTCACGTGCCGTTATAGCACAAAACTATACACCAAAGTGGTTAACGCTCTGACGGCGTTTTGCCCAATATGTCGGATATGACAGGCAGATAGCAACTGTCTGCGGCGGGAATGGGGCAAGAAATGTAGAAAATTGAAACAGAAAGCGGAAGTCTCGGAGAAATTTGAGGAAATTCAGTGTTTTCGGTTGCTTTGTTAAGTACTTATGCAAAAACCACCGATGCGTTTGGGCACCGGTGGTTTGCATGTGTTTTGGTTAAGAGATTTGCTTATGCAACCGCTTGCCAGACGGTGCCTGCGATCAGTGCGCCGGTTAAGGCAAAGGTGAGGTAGGCGGCAAAGATGCGCGGTTTCACCAAGGCCCAGACCGCGATGGCGGCGGGGATGCAGCTGACGCCACCAGCAATCACAAAAGACATGGCTGCGCCCTGGGACATGCCTTGCTCCATCAGGCCGCTGATGAAACCCACGGCGGCGAAACCGTTAAGGTAGGCGGGCATGCCAATGAGGGCCGCGATCAGGATGGTGCCAAAACCTTCGCCACCAAGGAACTGGCCGACCCAAGCTGTGGTGTCATAAACCACCATCAGGGCTTCGAACATGTAGGCGATCAGCAGCCATTTCACCAGGAAGAGCGCGTTGTCCACCCAGGTGGTGCGGAAGATGGTCCGACGATCCGCGTCGCCCCAGAACGTCCAGACAGGTTTGGCCGAGAAGGGCGCTTTGGTGCCGCAACATCCACCAACCTGAGGTTTCTCGCGCAGAGGTTCGGCAAAGACCGCGGTGTTGGAGAAGGTCATGGTCAGGAAGCCGCCCATCATGCCGATGCTCACAGCCGCGACGGTTTTGGCCAGCGCGAAGTCCAGCCCCAATTCGCCCCAAGTGATTGTAAACATGGCGGGATCCATTAGCGGGGAGGCCAGCCAGAAGGCCATCACCGCACCCAAGGGGGCACCAACCGCCAGCAAGGCGGCAATGAAGGGAATGACTTCACAGGAACAGAAGGGCGACATGCCGCCCATAAAGGCTGCGAGGATGATCATGCGCACCTGGTTGCCTTGGAACGCCTTGGCAATCAGGTTGTCTGCGCCGGTGGCTTTCACAAAGGCCACCAATGTGATGGCGATGATGATGAAGATGCCGGTGTGGCTCATTGCCTCAAAAACGATCTCGGATGCGGGCAGGAATTTTTCTGGCGCGACCAGCAGCAGGATCAGCGGGATAATCCCCACCGCGAGCCAGGCTTTGTCGAGTTTTTTCCATCGCGATCGCCAAGGGGCGGGGGCGTTTTGGGTGGTGTCAGCCATGGTCGTGCTCCTTGCACTTTTTGGCAACGTCGGCGCAGCACTCTCGCAACAGGAAGGTGGAGAGATCACGTACGGCGTCATAAGCGATGGCGGCACAGATGATCGACCGCCCTTGTTTTTCCTGAGTTACCAGCCCGGCCTGGGCGAGGATCTTCATATGATGGGTCAAGGTGGAGCCGGTCACGCCTGTGCGTTTGCCAAGCTCACCAATGGAGAGGCCCTCATGGCCAGCGCGCACCAGGCAGCGCAGAACCGAGAGCCGTTGCTCCGATCCAAGCGCCGCAAAGGTGGAGGCGGCCACTTCGAGGGAGATATCTGTGGGGTCTGTATGTTCCATATTTCTAAAAATATCGAAATGAATGAGTCGCGCAAGTCTTATTTCGAATATTGTCGAAATAACTTTGGGCCGCTATCAGGGGAGGCATGTCACTACGTCAGGAAATAGAGGGCTGCCGGATCTGTGTAGGCCGATTTGCCGCCACTGCGACAGGCCATGAGCCGCGACCTGTGGTGTGGTTTGAAGGAAAGCCGAGGCTTTTGATTGTCGGACAGGCCCCCGGCGCGCGGGTGTATGAAAGCGGGCGGCCGTTTACTGATCCCAGCGGGGACAGGCTGCGGGATTGGATGGGCGTGGATGAGGCTGTTTTTTATGACACATCCCGTATGGCGATTGTGCCGATGGCGTTCTGTTTTCCCGGCTACAACGCGGCTGGCAGCGACCTGCCACCGCCGCCGATCTGCGCCAAAACTTGGCGGGGAAGGGTTATGGGGGCGCTGGGTGACGTGCCGCTGACGCTTGTGGTGGGGGGCTATGCCCAAAAGTGGCATCTGGGCACCAAGGCGGGGGTGACGGTCACTGTTGAAGGGTGGCGCGACCATGCGCCCAAGGTCTTCCCCTTGCCACATCCGTCCTGGCGCAATACGGCATGGCTGAAGAAGAAACCCTGGTTTGAGGCCGAGCTGTTGCCCGCGCTGCAAACCCGTATCAAGGAGGTGCTGACATGAGTGACCTGACCCCATTGGACAAGGCCCATGCGGCAATGGAAGCGGCGCCGGAAGATGATGCGGCACGCCTGCGCTTCTATGAGCGGCTTGCGGATGCGGAGCTGTTCTTGCTGCTGGAAAAAGAGCCGGAAGGCGACCGCATCGCGCCGGAGATTTTTGAAACCTCGGATGCGAGCTTTGTGCTGGTGTTTGATACCGAAGACCGGTTGGCGCAGTTTGTCGGGCGGGTGGCGCCGTATGCCGGGCTGTCCGGTCGGGTGATTGCCAACATGCTGGCGGGGCAGGGCATTGGCTTGGCGGTCAATCCCGAGGTGGCGCCGTCCTCGATCTTGATCCCGAACGAGGCGCTGGGCTGGCTGGCGGACACGCTGGAGCATGCGCCGGATGAGGTTGAGGCCAAAGTGGAGAGCTTTGCGCCGCCTGCAGGGTTGCCAGAAGTGCTGATCACGGCGCTGGATGCCAAGCTGAGCACTGCCGGTGGGTTGGCCAAAATGGCTTATCTCGTTGGTACGACTTATGAGAGCGGGAGCCGGTCGCACATGTTGGGCTTTGTCGATGTTGTGCCCGGCGCAGAAGGCGCGTTGGCGAAAGCTGTGAACGAGGCGCTGACCTTCTCTGGCATCGAGGCGGGCGCGCTGGATGTGGGGTTCTTTGCTATCAACGATCCGGTGGCGGCTCAGCTGGCGCGGGTTGGATTGCGGTTTGATCTGCCAGAGCCACCCAAGGCGGAAGACCACGTGCCTGTCACACCCGGCAGTGATCCAGACAAACCGCCAATTCTGCGCTGATTAAACTCTTCTCTTTCCCCAAAGTATCCCGGGGTGAATGGCGCAGCGGGCTGCGCCAGAGGGGCTGGCCCCTCAGGCATGAGTTTTAGTACCCCGCGCTGCGGTCGACGACATGCACAAAGGGTTCACCCGCTTCCCCCCGGCGCACGTTTTCAACCACCACTTCGCTTGAGGTTTTCACGCGGGTTTCCGAGGCGATGTGCGGCGTGACTGTGACTCTAGGATGCGCCCAAAAGGGGTGCTCTCTTGGCAGCGGCTCCACACGGAAGACATCCAACGTGGCATGGGCAATGTGGCCGCTATCGAGCGCGGCCAGCAAGGCGTCGTCGTCGATCAGTGGCCCTCGGCCAGGGTTTACGATCATCGCGCCTTTGGGCATCCACGACAGGCGCTCTGCGTTGAGCAGGTTTTCTGTTTCGGTGGTTTTGGGCAAGAGCAGCACAAGGATGTCGGCGTGTGACAAGGCGGTTTTGAGCCCGTCATCGCCGTGCAGGCAGGTGACGCCGGGAATGTCTTTGGCGCGGCGGCTCCAGCCCGCGACGTCAAAGCCCAGATCGCGCAGGGCTTCGGCGCAGGCGCTGCCCAATTCGCCGAGGCCCATGATGGTCACGCGGCGGTCTTGCGCAAGTGGCGGCACATGCGGGGTCCAGTCGCCGTTTTGACCAAGGATGTTGCGGTCCATGCCAAGGTGATGGCGCATCACATGACCCACCACCCATTCTTTCATGCCCTGGGTCATGCCGGGATCGACCATACGGCAGAGCGGCATGGTCAGGGTTTTGTTGCCGACTATGCTCTCCACACCGGCCCAGAGGTTGAGCACGGCTTTGCAGCGGGTGTACGGCGTGAAGTCCTGTACGGGGCTGTTGGGAGCGTAGACGATGTAGTCGACGTCTTCAGGCACGAAGTCTGTCTGCAGGTTGGCGTCCACACCGGCGGCTTTGAAGGCTTCCTTGAGCGGGGTCTCATACTCCGCCCAGCGTTCGGGCTTGGCGGCAAAGAGGACGTTGATCATGTGGCAAACACTCCAGACATGTCGGCAAAGCCTTTGATTTCGATGGGGTTCCCAAAGGGGTCGTTGAAGAACATGGTGCTTTGTTCGCCGGGTTCACCGGCAAAGCGCGTGAACGGCTTGAGCACAAAGTCCAAACCAGCCTCGGTGAGGCTCTGCGCGAGGGCGTCCCACTGGGCTTTTGGCAGGATCACACCGAGGTGCGGCATGGGCACCATGTGCTCGCCGACCTTGCCGGTGGCGGCGGTGGCAAAAGGTTCACCGATGTGTAGCGAAAGCTGATGGCCAAAGAAGTTGTAGTCCACCCAGGTGGCGGTGCTGCGGCCTTCGGTGCAGCCCAGCAGGTCGCCATAGAAGGCGCGGGCTTGATCAAGATCGCGGACGTTATAAGCGAGATGAAAGATGGTCATGCGCGGTTCCTTTGAAGGAGGAGAATAGGGTCTTAGCGCATAGGTAGAAGCGCAAAGTGAAGAAGGGTAGCTTGTTTTTGCATCTTCAGACATAAGAAAAACTATGGATGTGAGATTTGTGGAAACATTGCTGGCGGCGGTGGAAGAGGGATCTTTGGCGGCTGCCGCGCGGCGCCAGGGCATCACGGCGGCGGCTGCGGCGCAGCGGATAGGCGCATTGGAGGCGGCATTGAAAGTGCCGCTTTTGGTGCGGGACGGACGCCGCATGACAGCCACACCGGATTGCGAGGCGTTGTTGGCGGATTTGCGACAGATGGTGGCGTTGAAAGCCGGGCTTGCCGGGCGGTTGGCGCAGGAACAGCTTGGGGGACGGTTGCGCCTGGGCGCGGTGTCCACAGCGCTGAGTGATTATGGCCCGACAGTTGTGCAACAGCTGGAGGCAGAGGCGCCAGCGGTGGAGCTGGCTTTGATCCCGGCGGCCAGTGAGGCGGTGCTTCGTCAGTTTGAAGAGGGCGCGCTGGATGCGGCGCTGATTGTGGCGCCGCCGTTTGCGTTGCCCAAGACAATGCAGTTTGACGTATTGGCAAAACAGCCGATTGGCTTTGTGCGGCCCGTGGGCGAGGGGCAAGCCAATGACGTGCCCTTTTTGGTGTATAGTCGGACGTCCTGGGGTGGCGCGGCCTGTTGGCGAGCGTTGACGTCACAGGTCTCTGCGCCTCAGGTGCGGTGTGAGTTGGATGCGGTGGAGATCATTGCGCAGATGGTTGAGGACGGTCTGGGGCAGGCGGTCCTGCCGCGGTGGCAGGGGCTGGTGAAGCACCATCAGGACTTGCAGTTTGTGGAAATCCCAGACGCCTTCCGGGAGGTTGGGTTGCTCACGTGGCGCCGGGATGCGCGACGGCCGTTGGTGCGGCTGTTGCGTAAGACTGTCGGTGTGGAGAGCGCTTAGGTCGCGTTTAGACTTGCCGCGGACGATGCACGTGGGCGGATTGCACGAGCCCAAAGCCTGCCATCAAAACCAACATGGCGGAGCCCCCGTAACTGACCAATGGAAGCGGCACGCCCACGACGGGCGCGAGGCCCATCACCATCGACATGTTCACAGCGAAGAACAGGAAAAATGCGCCTGAGATGCCGAGAATAACCAGAGAGGAGTAGCGGTCTTTGTTGGATATGGCGGAGGCGATGCAGAACACCACAATCAAGGCGTAAAGCGACAGTAGAGACACCGCGCCGACGTAGCCAAACTCTTCGGCCAGGGTGGTGAAGATGAAGTCGGTGTGTTTTTCCGGCAGGAAGTTCAGGCGGCTCTGGGTGCCTTGCATAAAGCCGCGCCCGGTCCAGCCACCAGAGCCAAGCGCAATTTTGGATTGGGTAATGTGGTAGCCTGCGCCGAGTGGGTCAGACGATGGGTCGAGAAAAGTGTCGATACGGCGATATTGGTAGTTCTTCAACAGTTGCCATTCGGTGCCGCGCGATTGGAACACGGCGACCACCAGCCCCACAACCATGCTGATCACAGCGGCGAAGTAGCCCCAATGCACACCGGCGAGGAACATCACAATGGCGCCGCCGGTGAGCAACAGGATCGAGGTGCCAAGGTCCGGCTGGCGTAGGACCAACATGGTGGGGATGATGATCAGCAGGACGGGGATCAGCACCCAGAGCGGTTTGCTGGTTTTTTCCGTCGGTAACCAGTCGTAATAGGCCGCCAAGCACATCACCAGGGTGATTTTCATCAGCTCGGAAGGCTGAAGGCGCATGAAACCAAGGTCGATCCAGCGCTGGGCGCCCATGCCGACGCTGCCCATGACCTCCACCAGTACCAGCAGGATCAGCGTGACCAGATAGGCAAAGCCCGAGATTGATCGCCAGAACCAAATCGGGACCATGGCGACAAAGAACATGACAAACACCCCAAGAGCGTAGCGCTTCATTTGCGGCTCGGCCCAGGGTGAGAATGATCCACCGGCGACAGAGTAGAGCATCAAAAAGCCTACGCCAGCCACGGCGGTGATTAGCAGCAGCAGTGCCCAGTTGAGGTGCAGCACTTTGCGCAGCCCTGACGGCACATGTTTGACGTTATATTCGAGATAACTCATCTGCGCCTCATGCCCGGTTGCGGCGCGTGATTTCGCGGCCTGGCACCAGTTTCTCCAGCTCTTCTTGCTGTATCTTGATGCTGTTGCGGTCTTTGGTGGGATAGGCAGACAGGGGCGGGGTACCGCCATAGAGCGCCTGTAGCGTGATGTCGCGGCCAATCGGCGTGGCGGCCTTGGAACCGCTGCCGTGTTCCACAACTACGGCCACTGCGATCTTCGGGTTTTCAAACGGCGCGTAATTCACAAACAGACCGTGGTCGCGGCGGTTCCACGGCAGGTCTTCGTTGCGGGTCACACCACGCGCACGCTCAGCGGCTGTGATGTTGCGGACCTGAGAGGTGCCGGTCTTGCCTGCCATGCGGAACTCATCTTCGATGATGCGTTTGCTGTAGGCCGTTCCACGGCGGTGGTTGGAAACCGCATACATGCCGCGTTGCACCTCGGCGAGATGGGTCGGGCTGATGTCCAGACGGGGCGCTTCGGCAATTGGCTGTTCCACGCCGTTGATGGATTTCACCAGACGGGGCGGCACAGCTTTGCCAGTGGCGAGGCGTGCAGTCATCACCGCGAGTTGCAGCGGTGAGGCAAGCACAAACCCCTGCCCAATGGAGGCGTTGGCGGTGTCGCCCACCACCCAATCTTCGCCGCGCACCGAGCTTTTCCAGTCGCGCGACGGGTTCAGGCCGCGCGCCACGCCGGACAGCGGCAGGTCAAATTTCACGCCAATGCCAAATTTGGCTGCCACTTCGGACATCTTGTCGATGCCGACTTGCAGGGCGATGTCGTAGAAGTAGACGTCGCAGCTTTCGCGGATGGCTTGCGCGAGGTTCATTTGGCCGTGGCCGCCGCGCTTCCAACAGTGAAAGCGGCGGTTGGAGATTTCCATGTGGCCGGGGCAGTAAACCGTGTCGTCGTAGCCGATGATGCCCTCTTCGAGCGCGGCCAGCGCGGTGATCATTTTGAACGTGGACCCCGGAGGGTAGGTGCCTTGGACCGATTTGGCCGCGAGAGGGCGGTGGTCGTTGCCGGTCAGCTCACCGTAGTCGGCAACCGAGATGCCCTCGACAAAGAGGTTGGGGTCAAAGGTCGGAGCCGAGGCGACGGCCAGCAAGTCGCCGGTTTCGCAATCCATAACCACGGCGGCGGCGCTTTCTTCGCCCAGTCGCGCCTGCGCATAAGATTGCAGCCCTTGGTCGATGGTCAGCTGAATGTCGTCGCCCTGTTCACCTTCGCGGCGGTCCAACTCGCGCATGATGCGGCCAACGGCGTTGACCTCGACACGTTTGGTGCCTGCCACGCCGCGCAGATCATCCTCCATTCGGCCTTCCAGCCCCACCTTGCCAATTTGGAAGCGCGGGATGCGCAGCAGTTGGTCAGGGTTGTCGATCTTGGACAGGTCGTAGTCGGAGACCGGGCCAACGTAGCCCAGCACATGTGCCATGTCGCCGCGCAAGGGGTAGTAGCGCGAGAGGCCCACCTCAGGTGTGATGCCGGGCAGGGCGGGGGTGTTGACAGCTACCCGAGAGAGTTCGTCCCAACTGACGCGGTCGGCAATCGTGACCGGCAGGAACGGTGGCGAGCGGCGCATTTCAGTGACGGCGCGGTCCAACTCCTTGGGGTCAAGTTCCACCAAGGTTGCCAGTTTGTCGATCACCGCGTCCACGTCGCCGGCGTCTTCGGGCACCAGCGTGACGCGGTAAGACGGCTCGTTTCGGGCGAGCACAATGCCGTTTCGGTCAAAAATCTCACCACGGGCCGGTGGGATCAGGCGAATGTTGATGCGGTTTTCTTCGGCCAGAAGGCGGTATTGATCTGCTTGGTCCAGTTGCAAATGGCGCATGCGGAAACCGAGACCGGTCATGAAGGCGAGCATGGTGCCGCCAAGCAAGAGCGCGCGGCGGGAGAGGCGGCCGTGGACCTCGGTGACTTCGGTGGGAGTTTTGGCGCGCATCAGTTGGCCCCCAAGGCATCATGAGCTGTGGCGCGGCGCACGCCAAACAGCAGATGAGACAGGAAGACCACACCGGGGTAGATGGCGATGTTCATGATGGTTTGCATCAGCATCAGGCCCAGCGACGGCAGTGGCAGCAGGAAAATGGTGCCGATCAGGCGATACCCCACGGTTATGGCCAGCATGATCACGGCGGCGGTGAGCCATTCGGTCGCAAAAGTGGCGTCGCGTAGGCGGGGTGCGCGGCTGCGTTGGATTTCGCAGGCAAAGACCATGATCGCGGCGGCCAGTCCCGGGGGACGCAGGAGCAGGAAGTCAGCCAGCAGAAAGACGCCAGCGATCAGAAGCGGCGGCGTGTAGTCCGGTTGGCGCACGGCCCATGCCAGCGCCAGAACCACCATGAATTCCGGCCCGGCCCAGCGGCGCGGGGTGGTTTCCAACGGCAGAAGCTGTGCAAAGACCAAGAGCAGGCACAACAGGGCAAAGACAAACCGCATCAACCACTTATTGGACAGTGCTGCGTCAGCCATCGGTGGTCTCCGAGAAGGCTTCGGGGCTATCCGGGGCAATCACGGTGCCAGGGCTGTCAAGCCGTTCCTGGCCGTGGTGGCGCAGGACGCGCAGGAACTCGAGACGCTCATAGTCCGCGGCGAGGCGCACACGCAGGCGACCGGAGGGGTCCACCGCAACTTGACCGATTAGCAATCCGCCGGGGAAGACGCCGCCGTCACCGGAGGTCACAACCCGGTCTCCGGGGCGGACGAGATCAGGCGTTTCGAGGAAGTCCACATGCGGCGCAACTGAGTTGTCGCCCACGATCAGCGCTGATTGACCCGACGGCTGGATGCGGGCGGGAATACGGCTGGAGCTGTCGGTCAGCAGCATCACGCGGGAGCTGGATTGGCCAACGCCAGAGATACGGCCAACGAGGCCGATGCCATCCATCGCCGCCCAGCCGTCAATGATGCCGTCGCGCGCGCCGATGTTGAGCAGCACGGATTGGCGGAACGGGGAGCCGCTGTCGGCCAAAACAACGCCGGTGACATAGGTCAGGCGTGGATCAAGGCGCACATTGTTGAGATCCAGCAGCCGGGCGTTTTCCTGTTCCAGCTGCAAAGCGGCTTCTTTCCAGGCCTTCATGTCCTGCAATTCACGACGCAGGTCACGGTTCTGTGCGACGATGCGGGTGTAGCTTTGGAAGTTGCGCAGCATGTTCACTGCGCCAGTGACCGGCGCCATGGCCCAGTCAAAATTGGGCACCACAGTGTCGGTGATTTGAGCGCGGAAGCGTTCCACGCGGGGGCTGTCGATGCGCCAGATCAGGAAGACGCCCAGCAACAGTAGGATCAGCACACCCAGAAGCAACCGCCGCAGCGGTGCTGAGAAATCTTCGCTCTGGCTGCGATCTTTGGCCAAGGTGTCTCCGGATCAGAGATGGTGGGCGTTATGCTACACCGCCGGAAGGCTGACGCCAAACCGGCGCGAGATCAGGCCGGGTTAGCTGTCGTAGTCAATCGCGTGGCGCAGTTGCTTTTCATACTCCAGCGCCTTGCCGGTGCCCATGGCCACGCAGTTCAAGCTTTCGTCAGCAATCGACACGGCCAGGCCGGTTTGCTCGCGCAGGGCCAGGTCCAATTCACCCAGCAGCGCGCCGCCGCCGGTGAGCATGACGCCGCGATCCACAATGTCAGCGGCCAGATCCGGTGGGGTGGCTTCCAGCGCGGTCATCACCGCTTCGCAAATTTGCTGAACCGGTTCTGCCAGAGCTTCGGCCACTTGTGCCTGGGAGATTTCGGTTTCTTTTGGCACGCCGTTCAGAAGGTCACGGCCCCGGATCATCATGGAAGTGCCGCGGCCATCATCCGGCATACGGGCGGTGCCGATGGAGGTTTTGATGCGTTCGGCAGTGGCTTCACCAACCAGCAGGTTTTGCTGGCGACGCAGGTAGTTGATAACCGCTTCGTCCATGCGGTCACCGCCAACGCGCACGGAACGCGCATATACGATGTCGCCCAAGGACAGTACGGCGACTTCGGTGGTGCCGCCGCCAATATCGACAACCATGTTGCCGGTTGGGTCGGTGATTGGCATGCCTGCGCCAATGGCGGCTGCGATCGGTTCGGCCACGAGGCCGGCGCGGCGGGCGCCAGCAGAGAGCACAGATTGGCGAATCGCGCGTTTTTCTACCGGGGTGGCGCCGTGGGGCACGCAGACAATAATTTTAGGTTTGGAGAATGTGGAACGTTTGTGCACCTTGCGGATGAAGTGTTTGATCATCTCTTCCGCGGTGTCAAAATCGGCAATCACACCGTCGCGCATAGGGCGAATGGCCTCGATGCTGCCCGGCGTGCGGCCCAGCATAAGCTTGGCGTCTTCGCCCACGGCCAGCACTTTTTTCACGCCATCTTTGACGTGATAGGCCACCACAGAAGGTTCGCTGAGAATAACACCTTTACCTTTTACGTAGACCAGCGTGTTCGCGGTCCCTAGGTCGATAGCCATGTCGGATGTAAACAGGCTGCCCAAATTTCCCAGCATAAGATTTCGTTCCCCCAAAAATTCTCAAAGCCCGCGACTCTCTCGAGTCCGGGCGGCCTTCTTATAGGAACTCGAAGGCTGTTGTGAAAGACCCGCAATAAAACAAAGGCGACATTCCGCCGCGTGGGGTGGTCACGGCGCGACCACCCGGATGTGAGAGCTCGTTTAGAAGGCAAATTTCAACATGCCAACAACCCCTTCGTCATCACCGTCTCGGCCGTGATAACGCATGTCAAACGAGATGGTGTCGGTGAAGGCGTATTCCGCGCCAACGTCCCAGTAATAGTCGCTGGATGCCCCGTCATCGACGCCGTAGAGGGCAGAGGTTTTCCAGCGGTCGCCGATGTCATAGCCAACCTGTGCGTAGCGATTGTAGTTCTTGTTGGTCCAGTCGTAGGCGGCGTAGCCTTTGACATACATGGCGTTGTCAAACGTATAGGTGAGGCCGACGGCGGCTTCGCTGCTGTCATAGCCGGTGTCATCATAAGATTTGCGCACCAGGCCAAGGTCATAGGCAAAGTTGTTACCCACGTTGGAACGGTAGCCCGTGTAGAGGTTGTATTGCCATTTGTCAGCGGTGCCGAAGTCGACGTTGGAGCCCCAGGCCCCAAAATAGAACCCACTGTTTTCCACTTCGACCCAAGGTTGGATCGCAAAGCCGTCTGACTTTGATACACCTGAGTCGATGTAGTCGGACGTCATGTCCGCGCCATATGACCAGTTCCAGCCTTGTGCGGCGGCGCCACTGGCGAAGGCAAGGGGAGCACAAAGCGCGGCGGCGCAAATTGGTGTGCGATAGTTCATGGGTCTTTCCTCTCATGCGTGAGTGGTGTTTTTGTTTTTGTGAGACTTGTCTGTCTCGGGACGCATTTGGCAGCCGCTCACGGGGCTTTGAAGAGGGGCGCAAAAAACCGCCTAGACTTGGGCAGGAAGTTGCAAAATCTGATAGTTTTGGTGGGCCGAAATCTGCCGTCTGGGCATTGGCGCGCAGGCAGGCTATTGAAAGCTCATGCTGAGTTACCAACACATCTACCACGCCGGCAATCTGGCCGATGTTCAGAAACACGCGCTTTTGGCGGTGATGCTGGAATACATGGGGCAAAAGCCCAAACCAATGAGCTATTTGGAGACCCACGCGGCGCGTGGTGTCTATCAGTTGGACGATGCGGCGGCTGTGAAAACCGGTGAGGCGGAGGCTGGTATTGCCAAAGTGGCGCAGTGGTTTGCGTCGGACCATCCCTACAAACGGGCGTTAACAGCTGTGCAGGAGCGGCATGGCGACGTGGCTTATCCGGGCTCGCCCGCCATTGCGCAGGCGTTGTTGCGAGCGCAGGACAGCATGCAGCTTTGCGAATTGCACCCGCAGGAAGCGACGGCGCTACGGCAAGCCATGCGCGGCAGTGGCGCGAAAGTGCATCAAAAAGACGGGTTTGAGGCCGTCATGGGGATTTGCCCACCAACTCCGCGCCGTGGTGTTCTGTTGATTGATCCAAGCTATGAGATCAAGGACGATTACAAGACCCTGCCTGGGTGGATCGCCAATGTGCACCGCAAGTGGAATGTCGGTGTGATCGCGCTGTGGTATCCGATCTTGCGAGACGGGACACACAAGCAGATGGTGCAGGCCTTGGAGGCGAAAGGTTTCCCTAAGGTCCTACGGCATGAGGTGGAATTCCCCCCTGCAAAAGAGGGCCATCGTATGATAGGGTCGGGCATGTTCATCATAAACGCGCCTTATGGATTACAAGCGGAGGCGCAGGACCTGACGAAGAGGTTTGCCAGCCTCTGACCTCCGTTGACCCTGTGTCCCACGGCCAGATTTCGCATTCTCTAGGGTTGTGTTTCACATTGTGAAATCCACAAATTGTGGAGTAATTTCAATTGACAGTAGAGTGAGGGTTGCGCACATTTTTGGCGTGGCACCTGACGGTTTTTGTTTGCCAAGATTTTTAGCCAAGATGTCTTTCAGGTGTGCTTATTTAAGGGAGTTTTGTTATGGGTCTGAACCCAAAGAAGGCTGTCGTGCGCCTTTCAGCGGTGGCCGCTGTAATGACGACAGTTGCGACCGCACTGACGGCGCAGGAAAAACCCAACATTCTTGTGATCTGGGGCGATGATATCGGGCAATCCAATATCTCGGCCTACACCATGGGAATGATGGGCTATCAAACGCCAAACATAGACCGTGTGGCCGAAGAGGGCATGATTTTCACCGACTATTACGGTGAGCAATCTTGTACCGCAGGCCGTTCATCATTCATCACCGGCCAATCGGTGTTCCGCACAGGTCTGTCCAAAGTGGGCATGCCGGGCGCGCCAGAAGGTATGCAGGTGGAAGATCCAACGATTGCGGGTCTTTTGAAGGCAGAAGGCTATGTCACCGGGCAGTTTGGCAAAAACCACCTGGGTGACCGCGATGAGATGCTGCCAACCAACCATGGTTTTGATGAGTTCTTTGGCAACCTCTACCACCTGAACGCAGAAGAAGAGCCAGAGAATGAGGACTACCCTCAGGATCCTGAATTCCGTGAGCGGTTTGGCCCTCGCGGTGTGATCAAGTCGTCGGCAGATGGCACAATCGAAGACACCGGTCCGCTGACCAAGAAGCGTATGGAGACTGTGGATGAAGAGACCGTTGCTGCGGCAATTGACTTCATCAAGCGCTCCAACGAGCAGGGTCAGCCATTCTTTGTCTGGTGGAGCGGCACGCGGATGCACTTCCGCACCCACGTCAAAGACGAGATGCGTCTGAAGGCGGATGAGATCGCTGGCAAACACATGGACGAGTACCAGGCAGGCATGATCGAGCACGACATGCATGTGGGTCAGCTTCTGGATGTGCTGGACGAGCTTGGCATCTCTGATAACACCATTGTGCACTATTCCACCGACAACGGCCCGCATATGAACAGCTGGCCTGATGCGGCGATGACTCCGTTCCGCGGTGAGAAGAACACCAACTGGGAAGGTGGCTGGCGTGTGCCGTCCATGGTGCGTTGGCCGGGTAATATTGAAGCCGGATCGATCTCCAACAACATCATGCACCACATGGATTGGTTGCCAACATATCTTGCGGCGGCTGGTAACGCGGACATCAAGGAAAATCTGAAAGCCGGTGGCGTTCAGGCGATTGGCCGTGAGTACAAGGTGCATCTGGATGGCTACAACTTCCTGCCCTACCTGACCGGTGAGACCGAGGAGAGCCCACGTCGTGAGATTTTCTATTTCTCTGATGACGGCGATCTGACCGCGCTGCGCTACAACGACTGGAAGGTGATCTTCCTGGAGCACCGCTATCCGCAGACACTGCGGGCCTGGGCAGAGCCTTGGACAGAGCTGCGTATCCCGCTGTTGTTCAACCTGCGTCGTGACCCGTATGAGCGCTCTAATATCACCTCCAACACCTACTGGGATTGGTATCTGGATCGCGTCTACCTACTGTTGCCAGCGGCTGGCTATGTGGGTGAATTCCTTGCAACATTTGAAGAATTCCCCCCACGTCAGAAGCCAGGCAGTTTCACCATTGGGGATGCCAAGGACAAGATCTTCAGCCAGATCGGCTCCAAGTAAGTTTTTGACAGAGAACACCCCTTCCGGCCCCATGTGGCCGGGAGGGATATTTTTGATCTGGGGTGCGGCCCTGATGCAATTTGGATGGTCCTATGACTTTGTTGACTTCGTTTAAAACAACTTGTTTGTCTTTGGCTCTGGTAGGCGTTGCCGGTGTTGGTTTGGCCGATCCGTTGCCGTCCTGGCAGGGGGCGTCCAAAGACCGGATCATCGCATTTGTCGAAGCGGTGTCTGAGGTTGGCGGGGCGGACTATGTGACGCCGGCAGACCGGATTGCGGTGTTTGATAATGACGGCACGCTTTGGGCCGAGCAGCCGATGTATTTCCAACTGTTTTTTGCGCTCGACCGTGTGGCCAAGATTGGGGCGGAAGATCCGTCTAAGTTGACCAGTGATGTGCTGAAGGCCGCCGCCGCGGGCGACATGGACGGTGTTTTGGCCGGTGGCAAGGAAGGGCTGATCGAGATTTTGGCGCTGTCCCATGCCAATCAGAACCTGGATGAGTTTTCTGCTGATGTGGCGGCGTGGGTTTCAGAGGCAAAGCACCCGACCACGGGGCTTGGCTATGATGAGATGACCTATCAGCCGATGGTCGAGCTGTTGCGGTACCTGCGGGACGAGGAGTTTAAGACCTACATCGTCTCCGGCGGCGGTATCGATTTTATGCGGGTCTTCGCCGAGGACGTTTATGGCATTTCACCTGAGCAGACGATTGGCTCGTCGCTGACGTCAACCTATGAGGTGGTCGACGGCGTTCCGACGATCATCAAGAATGACACGTTGTTCTTTAACGATGACAAAGGCGGCAAGCCGGTTGCGATCAACCACCATATTGGCAAGCGGCCCATTATGGCAGTGGGCAACTCGGACGGCGATTTTGAGATGCTGGAATACACCACGGCGGGCGAGGGCGCACGGTTGGGCGTCTATATCCACCACACCGATGGCGAGCGCGAATGGGCCTATGACCGTGAAGGGCACATTGGGGTGCTGAACCGCGGGTTGGATGAGGCTGACGCGCGTGGCTGGGTGCTGGTCGACATGAAAAACGAATGGACTCGGATTTTCACCGGTGAGGTGGAGTGATGGCGGCACTGGACGAGATCAATGCGCTGCGGGAGCGCATGGGTGAGAGCATCATTGGCCAGCGCGATGTGATTGACCGCTTGCTGATTGGGCTTTTGGCCAATGGCAACCTGCTATTGGAGGGCCTGCCGGGTTTGGCCAAGACGCGCGCGGTGAAGGCTCTGGCGAAGAACTTGGAATGTGACTACTCGCGGATCCAGTTCACGCCGGACCTGTTGCCAGCGGATGTGACCGGCACGGAGATGTATGTGCAAGGCGCGGCGGATGGCGAGCAGTTCCGGTTTCAGCCGGGGCCGATTTTTGCCAATGTTGTGTTGGCTGATGAGATCAACCGCGCACCGGCAAAGGTGCAGGCGGCTCTGCTTGAAGCGATGGAAGAGCGGCAGGTGACGGTGGCAGGAACCACGCACCAGATGGAGCCATTGTTCATGGTGATGGCGACGCAGAACCCGGTGGAGCAAGAGGGGACGTATCCGCTGCCGGAAGCGCAGATGGACCGGTTCCTGATGCATGTGAACATTCTCTATCCACCGCTTGAGGACGAGATCGAAGTGATCCGGCTGGTGCGCGGCGAGGAGCAGGTACAGTTGCAGGAACAGACAGCGGAGAAGGCTTCAAAAGCGCCGCGTGCACCGATTTCGCAGGATGTGGTGTTCCAAGCGCGGCGCGAGATCGCAGGTCTGCATTGCGCCGAGGCGATGGAGGTCTATATGGCCACAATTGTGCAGGCCACGCGCACGCCAGTGGAGTTTGGCGAGAACCTGGCCAAATGGATTGAACTTGGTGGCAGCCCGCGGGCGTCACTGGCGCTGGATCGCTGTTCTCGGGCGCATGCCTGGATGAAGGGGCGCGATTACGTTGATCCCGAGGACATTCAAGCAATTGCGCCGGATGTGCTGCGGCATCGGTTGGCGTTGAGCTATGAGGCGCAGGGCAGCGGCGTGTCTGCCGATGACGTGGTGTCCGAATTGCTGACCTTGGTGGCGGTGCCGTAAGCGGAGGACGCGATGCGAAACCGTGCAGCCTTATCGCGTGCCGGGGTGGCCCCGGATCGGTCGCCGTCTGAGGCCGCAGATGACCCGCGCATTCATGTGAGTTTGCAGGGGCTGCGGTCGTTGGAGCCAGCGGCGCGGGCGATTTCCTTTTTGCCAAAACAGCCCGCGCGGTCGGCTTTGCAGGGGCGGCATCGCTCGCGCATTCGCGGACGCGGTTTGGATTTTGAAGAACTGCGGGATTACCTGCCGGGTGATGATGTGCGCGCAATTGACTGGAAGGTCACGGCGCGGGCGGGGTCGCCCTATGTGCGGGTTTACACCGAGGAGCGGGACCGGCCGACACTGATAGTGGTCGATCAGCGCATGTCGATGTTTTATGGTACGGTGCACAATACCAAGGCGGTCACAGCGGCTGAATGTGCGGCGATTGTGGCGCATCGGGTGGCCAAACAAGGCGACCGGGTGGGCGGTGTGGTGTTTGGCGACAGCGACATGGACGAGCTGCGCCCCGGACGGGGGCGGGCGGCGGTGACGCGATTTTTGACCTCGCTTGAGACGGCCAATCATGGGCTCACAGCGGATGCACCGAAAGTGACCCCGATGCCGTTTAACGATGTGCTGGCGGCGGTGGCACGGCTCGCGACGCGGGATCATCTGGTGATCCTGATCAGTGATTTTGACGCCTGTGATGATGAGACAGAGCGACGGTTGGGCGCAATTGCGCTGAACAATGATGTGGTGCTTGGGCTGGTGGGTGATCCCAGCGCGGACGTGGTGCCAGAAACCGGCGAGGTGACGGCCTCAGACGGCCAGAAGCAAACCTTGTTGGATTTTCGGGCGGAAGAGGTGCGCGCAGGGTTGGCGCAGGTGACCGGATCACGGCGGGATCAGGTGGCAAAGTGGCAGACGAGGATGCGTCTTTCGGTTCTGTCGTTGACCACCGCTGAAGACACACTCGCGCAGGTGGTGCGGTTGCTGGGAGGGCGGGTGCGATGAGCGATGAGGCCACCGAAACCGTGGACAACGACAGCCTTGTGGGGCTGCTCAATCAGCTTGCCGAAGTGCCGGACACAGCGCCCGTGTCGATGATGCCGCAGACGGCCGGCTGGCTGATGGTGGCAGGGATTGTCTTGGCTGTGGCCCTGTGGCGCGGCTGGCGGATGTGGCAGCATTATCGGGCCAATGCCTATCGGCGGGCGGCGATGAAGGCATTGGCGCAGGCGGGGGAAGATCCGGCGGCAGTTTCAGGAATTCTAAAGCGCGCAGCAATGGTGGCCTATGGGCGGCGGCGTGTGGCCGGGTTGAGCGGGCAGACTTGGGTTACGTTTTTGAGCGAGACCGGCGCGGGGCAGTTTCAGGATACCGCCTTGGTGAGTGCCGCCTATCAGAGCGGTCCAGCGCAAGCTGATCCGCAGTTGCTGGCGGCGGCGCGCGCGTGGATTACATCGCATAAGGCACCGGAGGTGGAGGATGTTTGAGCTGAGCCATCCTTGGGTGCTGTTGCTGCTGCCTTTGCCGCTGATCTGGCGGCGGGTGGTGCCGCCGTTTCGCCAACGGCAAGACGCGCTGCGGGTGCCGTTTTTTGACCAGATCGCGGAGGCCGCTGGGCTGACCGTGCGGAACGGTGCGGCGATTGTCGCGCATAAACGGCGGGCGTTGATTGGGGGCGGCCTAATGTGGGCGCTGTTGGTTTTGGCATTGGCAGGACCTGTGCGGCTGGGACCGCCGCAGGAGATCACCATGGCGACGCGGGATGTGATCCTGGCGATTGATATTTCCGGCAGCATGGACACACGCGATTTTCCCGGTGAGGATGGCAAGCCGGTGCAGCGTCTGGCGGCGGTGCAAGAGGTGGTCGAGGCGTTTCTGGCGGATCGGTCTGGTGACCGCGTGGCGCTGATTGTGTTTGGCACGCGGGCCTATGTACAGGCGCCATTAACCGAGGATCTGGACACGGTGCGGGCGTTGTTGGCGCAAACCGAAGTGGGCATGGCGGGGCCGCATACGGCGCTGGGCGACTCGATTGGTTTGGCGATCAACACCTTTGAGGCCAGTGAGGTTGAGGAGCGGCTATTAATCCTGCTGTCGGATGGCAACGACACGGCGAGCCGGATGAGCCCGGTGAATGCCGCCGAAATTGCGCGGGACAAAGGTGTGCGCATGTTTGCGATTGGGGTGGGCGATCCGAAGGCAAGCGGCGAGGACCGGCTGGACATGACGTTGCTGAGAAATTTGGCGCAACGCACTGGGGGGGATGCGTATTTTGCCGCTGATGCGGACGCTTTGGACAGCATCTACGACGAGATTGATGCGCTGAATCCGCAGGAGGCCGACACGTTGAGTTGGCGGCCGCAGCAGGATTTGGCGCATTGGCCGTTGATGGCGGCTTTGGCGGTAGGGTTGATCTTGTTGATGTCGCTTTGGTTGCGGGATCAGGAGAGGATGCGGGCATGACAGTGGACCTGTCGCTGTTCTTGGAGGCGTTCCACTTTCTGCGGCCCTGGTTGCTTGTGCTGGCTTTGCCGGTTGTGGTGACCTGGTGGCGGTTGCGTCAGAGGCGTGGCGCAACTGGGGGCAATGATGGCTGGTTGGCGCCGCATTTGGCAGAAGCGCTGACGGTGCCGGGGAATACGGCGGGCCGGGTGCAGCCGATCGATGTGATCTCATTGGTGCTTTTGTTGTTGGCGGCGGCCGTGGCTGGCCCGAGTTGGACCCGTGCACCGACACCTTTTGCGGCCCAAACCGCGCCGCTGGTGGTGGTGATGCAGGTCACGCCGTCGATGGAGCAAACCGATGTGGCGCCGCAGCGGTTGGCGCGGGCGCGGCAGAAGACCATGGATTTGCTTGCCTTGCGCAGCGGCGCGCGCACGGCACTGGTGGCCTTTGCCGGAACCGCGCATGTGGTGGTGCCGATGAGTGAAGACCCTGGGGTGATGCAGCCCTATTTGGAAGGGCTGACGACAGAAGTGATGCCAATTGAAGGGTTGGACATTCAGGCCGGGTTTGCCACGGCGCAGGCGTTGTTGGCGCGGGAAGGGGCACCGGGGGGCGTGGTGTTCATGGTTGATGAGTTGTCCGCCAGTGCGGCAGCCGAGCTGGCGGAGGCTTGGGGACGGGATGGGGCTGAAGAGGGTGACGCCGCTGAGACTGTGGCTTCGATGAGTTTCCTGTTCCTGTTGCCGGAGGGCAAAGCCTTGCCTCAGGTGCCAGACGGAGCGTCGGCGACACGGGTGACGCCGGACAATCAGGATGTGGCGGAGGTGGAGCGCTCGTTGGCATCGGCCTATCGCCGTGCGCAGTTGGAGGATGAGGCCCAGCCGTGGGAGGATCGCGGCGCGTGGTTGGCCTGGCCCGCGTTGATGCTGTTGCTGCTGTGGTTTCGACGTGGCATGGCAGTGCGCTGGGCGGGGCAGGCCGCGTTGGCGCTGTGGCTTTTGCATCCGGGGCAGGTGCAGGCAGAGGGCTGGCGCGATTGGTTTTTGACGCCGGATCAGCAGGGGTGGCGGGCCTTTGAGCGCAAGGAATACGTCGATGCTGCGGAGGCGTTTGAAGACCCGTATTTGCGGGGCGTCGCGCTTTATCGAAGTGGTCAATATGAGATCGCGGCACAAGAGATGGCGCGTCTGGACACGGCGGAGGCGGCGTTTTTACAGGGCATGGCTCACCTGAAGTCGCGCGGCTACCGCGATGGTGTCCGGGCGTTTGAGCGGGCTTTGGAGATCGATCCAGAGCACAAGGGCGCGCAGCAGAACTTGCAGATTTCTAAAGCCATTGTTGAGTATGTTGAGACCACTCGGGAGCAATCTGACACGGGTGAGGACACCGGGATTGGCGCGGATGATGTGGTGTTTGACAATGAAAGTGGGCGTGGGGAGGACACGCAAATCGAGGTGCCGGAAGAAGACGCACCGGCGCATTTGTCAACGGAACAATGGATGCGCACGGTGGACACGCGCACGGAGGATTTCCTGAAACAGCGGTTCCGACTTGAAGCGGCGCGGGGGGAGCGGCCATGAGGTGGTGTGTTGTCTTTGTTCTGTGGTTGGCAAATGTTGCTGCGGTTTGGGCGCAGGATGTGCAGCCTAAGCTTGAGGTGACTTTTGAGGAAAACGAGACCGTGCCGGGGCAACCGCTGACCCTGCGGCTAACGGTGTTGGTGCCGACGTTTATGCCTGACCCGCCAATGTGGCCGGATTTTGAAACGCCGAACCTGATGGTGCGGCTGCCGTCCAAGGCGAGCTCGCCGACCAGCAAGAGCATTGGCGGGGAAACCTGGTCCGGAATTTCTCGGCGCTATCAAATCACACCGGTGGTGCCGGGCACGTTTGAGATTCCGGCGGGTGAGGTGAAGGTGCGCTATCGGGCACTTGAGGGCAGCGATGTTGTGGAAGCGTCGTTGCCAGTGCCTGCGCAAACGGTGACGGGTGTTGTGCCGGAGGGGGCTGAAGGGTTGGACCCTTTTGTGGCGGCAGATAGGCTGACCCTGACGCAGACCGTTGAGGGGGAGACCACGGGGCTGGACGCCGGTGCAAGTTTTACGCGGGTCCTTGAGGTGAAGATCGAAGGTGTGTCGCCGATGTTCTTGCCATCTGTGACGCCGGAAGAAGGGCTTGCGGGGCTGCGTGCGTATCTAGAAAGCCCTATGGCCGAGGAGACGGAAAACCGCGGCGTGGTCAGTGGTTCACGCGTGGAGAAGACGGTTTACGTGGTTGAAGGCGGCGTGGATGGCGTGCTGCCTGAGGTGCGTTTGCAGTGGTTCAATCTGAAAAGCGGGAAAGTGGAAGAGGCCGTGGTGGAGGCCATTGAGGTGCAGGCGGATGCGCCGGTTTTGGCGTCCAATGCGGAGCCGCTGGATGTTGACAATATCGTGCGGTGGGGCGCGGCATTGGTGGCTTTCTTCCTTGTTGTATGGGCTATTGTGCGTTGGGGTATGCCGGTTCTGCACCGATCTTGGGAGAGAGCCCAGGAGCGGCGGTTGCAGAGCGCGGGGTACGCTTATAGCGGCATCAAGGCTGCGATGCAGAAACGGGATTTGAGTGCCGCCAAACAGGCCTATTTGCGTTGGGCGCGCAAGGTGCCACTTGCCGGGCAGAAGACCGAGAAAGCGATTGAAGAAGCCTTTTTGCAGATTGGCGCGGCGCGGTTTGGCAATGGCAGTGCAACCGAGGAAGCGCGGGCTTGGGCGCAGCTCAAAACACTCTGCCATAGCAAACACCGCGAAACTCGCTATCGTCACGACACGAAGACACCGGATTTGCCCCCGCTTAATCCGGTCTCCACGCATCAGAACTGAAAGACAGCTGTATGACATTTAAGACTTTTTTCGGCATGGCCCTAGCGTGCTTGATACTGGGCTCCGCCGGATATGCGCAGACGCCGCATGGCGCGGGTGTGCCGGACTATGTTGGGTCAGAGGCCTGTCAGGACTGTCATGCAGAAGCCTACGACGCGTGGAAAATCTCGCATCATGGCGAGGCCTGGCGAATGCCAGGAGACGACAGTTTTGTCGGGGCATTCGCGGGAGAAAGTTATGAACATGACGGCATGCGCGCGACGTTTGATAGAGATGGCGACGCCTATGTGGTGACGGTGCGCGAGAAAGACGGCGTGGAAGCGCGTTATGAGATGCAGTCCGTGGGCGGGGTGCATCCGCTAGAACATCCGATCCTGTCGACCGGCAAGGGGCGGTTGCAAAGCTTTGATGTGGTCTGGGATGTGGAGCAGCAGCGGTGGTATCACCTTTATCCGGAGCAGGACTTGCCACCCGAAGATGCGTTTCACTGGACCGGTGTTTACAAAAACTGGAACAGCCGGTGTGCGGAATGTCACGCGACCGGGTTTGAGAAGAATTACGATTTTCAGACCAAGCGATACGCAAGCCAGCAGGTTGAAATTGGCGTGGGCTGTGAGGCGTGTCATGGCCCCGGTGCGGCGCATTTAACTATTGTCGAGGGCGCTAAGCCAGAGAGTTTTGCGGTGGCTTTGGGTGACTGGGGATTTACGGCGACGATGTCAGAACCTGTGGCGGCAATGGAGCAATGTGCGGGCTGTCATGCGCGGCGTGAGGGTTTTGGCAATGGCAATCCGCTGCCGGGAGAGGCCTTTGCTGACAACTACAACCTCGCGATGCTGCGACCCGGATTGTATCATGCCGACGGTCAGATTTTGGATGAGGTCTATGTCTACGGGTCCTTCCTGCAGTCCAAGATGTCTCAGAAAGGCGTGACCTGCGCCAATTGCCATGAGCCACATTCGGCGGAGGTTGTGGCGGAGGGCAACGCGGTTTGCACGCAGTGCCATTCGCCAGCGGGCAATCGCGAGTTCGAGAGCTTGCGGTTGGCTGATTATGAGGATGTGGCGCACACCAACCACCCCGAGGGCACCGAGGCAGCGCAATGTGTGAGCTGTCACATGGTGGACAAGGTCTACATGGGCACCGATCCGCGCCGGGATCACAGCTTTCGTGTGCCGCGTCCTGATCTGAGCGATGCGCTGGACAGCCCGAATGCCTGTACCACCTGTCACGACGACAAAAGCAATGACTGGGCAGCAGGCAAAGTGCGCGACTGGTTCCCCGAAGGGCGCTGGCAGGAGCCGCATTATGGTGAGGTTTTGGCGAAAGGGCGCGCCAATCCGCGCGCTGCGGCGGGAGACTTGATGGGGCTGGCACAGGATGAAACTAAGCCGAATTTGGTGCGGGCAACCGCCTTGTGGCTTTTGGGGCCGGGGGCGACAACACTGGACTTGTTGGAGCTGGGGGTGTTCTTGGAGAATGAGGATCCGCAAATTCGTGTTGGCGCACTCAATGCGTTGCGCGCGCGGGCAGTCGTGGCGACCGCGCCTTATTTGTTGCAAGGCTTGAATGACGAAGTGCGGGCGGTGCGCTTGGCGGCGGCGCGGGCAATTATGAGCCAGAGGCCGGATCGCTTGCCGGATAGCCTGCGGGCGGCTTTGGGACAGGCGTATCGCGAGTTTGGCACGGTGGTGCAGAACCAGATGGATTTTGCCGAAGCGCATTTGCAAGTGGCGGGCTATTCGATGGTGTCGGGCAACTTACCATCTGCCATTGCGGCCTTGTCTGAGGCGGTAAAGCTCAATCCGCAAAACCCTCAAGCCTGGAGCAGCCTGATCCGCATGACCGCACAGGTCGAAGGGCGCCGGGCGGCGCAAAAACGCATGCGACAGGCGTTGGCCTACAATCCTGACGATCCGGATTTGCAGCAGTTGGCGGAGCAATTCTGAGCCTGCCTGCGGCATCTTCGCACAAACCGCGAAAAACACGGAGTTTTTCTAAGGTATTTTGGGTAGACGCCGGTTGTTTTAGGATAGGCGGATGCTTATCAGTCTGAGGCAACGAACAGGAGGGCGCCGATGAACGACGGCAGTATTCTGGCTTTTATCGCCATTTTACCATTTCTTGGCGCATTGGTGCCGGGAATTATGATCCGCGCCGGGCGCAATGCCTGCGCTTCTTTCACTGCCGTTCCAACCGTTTTGGCGCTGATATTGCTGGGCACGCAGGTGCCTGCGGTGATGCGCGGCGAGGTGGTCAGCACAACCATTGAATGGTTGCCACAGTTAGGCCTCTCGGCAAGCTTTTTTCTGGACGGTTTGGGGCTGTTGTTTGCGGGCATGATCCTTGGGGTTGGCCTGCTGATCATCCTGTATGCGCGGTTCTACCTGTCCGGTGACGATCCGATGGGGCAGTTCTATACCTATTTGCTGCTGTTCCAAGGCGCGATGCTGGGTATTGTTCTGTCCGACAACATCCTGCTTTTGTTGATTTTCTGGGAGTTGACCAGCCTGTCATCCTTCCTGTTGATTGGCTATTGGAAGCACCTGCCGGAGGGTCGTCAGGGCGCGCGGATGGCGTTGACAGTGACCGGTGCAGGTGGCTTGGCGATGATCGGCGGCATGCTGATCCTTGGCAATATCGTGGGCAGCTACAACCTGACCGACATTCTGGCGCAGGGCGATGTGATCAAGGCGAGTGAATGGTACATGCCGGCGCTGATCCTGATCCTGATTGGGGCGTTCACGAAGTCCGCCCAGTTCCCGTTCCACTTCTGGCTGCCACATGCGATGGCTGCGCCAACGCCGGTGTCTGCCTATCTGCACTCTGCAACCATGGTGAAGGCAGGCGTGTTCCTGATGGCACGGATGTGGCCTGTTCTGGCGGGCACGGATGCGTGGTTCTATATCGTGGCGACCACCGGTTTGATCACTATGGTGCTCGGCGCGGTGATTGCGCTGTTTAAAGATGATCTCAAAGGCTTGTTGGCATTTTCGACCGTAAGCCATTTGGGCCTGCTGACCATGTTGTTGGGCTTTGGCACCAAGGCGGCGGCGATTGCGGCGGTGTTCCACATCATCAACCACCTGACCTTTAAAGCGGCGTTGTTTATGACCGCCGGGATTGTCGACCATGAGGCGCACACGCGGGACATCAAGCGGCTGGGTGGTTTGGCGAAACTGATGCCGATCACGGCTATCATCGGCACCATCACCGCGTTGTCGATGGCGGGGACCATTCCGTTAAACGGGTTCATTTCCAAAGAGATGATGCTCGAAGAAGCAGCGCACACGGTGTGGTATAACAACCCGTGGATTGTGCCGGTTCTGGCGACCTTGGGGGCCTGTTTTTCTGTGGCGTATTCTTTCCGGTTTATCTTCCACGTGTTTGGTGGGCCGGTGCGCGACGACTACCCGTCCACGCCGCATGATCCGCCCTTTGGGCTCTACGCCGCACCGGCCTTGTTGACCGTGCTTGTGGTTGCGATTGGTGCGATGCCGTTTTTGGCAGAGCCGTTGGTGACCGTGGCGGCCAATGCGGTCACCGGTTTGGACACACATCCACATCTGAAACTGTGGCACGGTGTGACACCGGCGCTGTGGATGTCTGTGATTGCATTTGCGGTGGGCGGCGTTCTGCTGGCTGTGCATGGCAAGCTGGACGCGATTTGGCTGCGGATGCCGCGGCCTGAGGCCAAGGCGATTTTCGATGCGATCATGGAAAGCTGTGTGGCGCTGGCGAAAGCCTTTGCCGGTGGCACCCATAATGGTGTGATGAGCCGATATCTGGCGCTCTTGGTGGTGGCCGCAGTTGCGGTGGGCGCACATGCCTATTTCACTGGTGGTATCAGCGCGCCAACGCGGGAGATCCTGCCGGTGCCGCCCTTGGTTTGGGTTGGCTGGCTTTCTCTTGTGGTGGCGACCTGGCTGGTGGTGAGCCAGCATCGCAACCGCTTCCGCTCTTTGGTGTTTATCTCGATCATCGGCCTCGTGATCTCGGGCGGGTTTGTCTACCTCTCTGCCCCAGACCTCGCGCTGACGCAGATTTCGGTTGAGACCGTGACCATCATGTTGCTGCTTTTGGCGCTGTACTTCCTGCCAAAGGATACGCCTGCGGAAAGCACCAACGGCAAGCGTCTGCGCGATGCGGTGGTGGCGATTGCCGGTGGTGGCGCGGTGGCCGCTTTGGCGATGGCCTTCCTGACCCGCGATGTGGACAGCATTTCGGCTTATCACCTCGCCAATTCCTACAAAGGGGGCGGCGGCACCAATGTGGTGAACGTGATCCTCGTGGATTTCCGGGGCTATGATACCTACGGCGAGATCATCGTGCTTGGCATTGCGGGTCTGACGATCTTTGCGCTGATGGATGCGCTGTTGCGGGGGCCAGCGGCGAAGCGTTTGCGGGATCGGGCGTTCTCTCCTGATCGCTCGCGTGACCGTCACCCGCTGATGATGGTGGTGGCGACCCGAGCGATGTTGCCAATGGCGGTGATGGTGGGACTCTACATCTTCCTGCGCGGTCACAACCAGCCGGGTGGCGGTTTTGTCGCTGGTCTGGTGATCTCCATTGCCTTGCTGATGCAGTACATGGCGTCTGGCTTTGCCTGGGCGCAGTTGCGGCAGCGGATCGAGTATCATTCGATGATTGGCTGGGGCGTGATCATCGCCGGATTGACCGGTGCGGGCGCATGGTTGGCGGGCAAGCCGTTCCTGACCAGTGCTTATGGTTATCTGCATTTCCCACCGATCGAAGAGTTTGAATGGGCCACGGCGATGGCGTTTGATTTGGGCGTGTTCCTGGCAGTGTTGGGCGCGGTGATGCTGATGCTCTACAGCCTGTCGCGGATTGCGCGGTTTGCCGGGGAAACCATCAACGTGACCCCTATGGATCACGATCCGTCCGAGGCGCCGGAGGATGGCGCGGACGAGCAAGAACAGAAGGAGGGCCAATGACATGGAGATGATTGTTGCCAGTGCCATTGGCGTGCTGACGGCAGGGGGGATTTACCTGATCCTGCGCCTGCGGGCTTTCCCTGTGATCCTCGGGATGGCGTTGCTGTCTTATGCGGTGAACGTGTTCCTGTTTGCCACCGGTCGTCTGGCGGTGAATGCGCCGCCGATCCTGAACAAATACGCGGATGTCAGCTATTCTGACCCGCTGCCGCAGGCTTTGGTGCTGACTGCGATTGTGATCAGCTTTGGCATGACGGCAGTCTTGGTAATGATCGCGCTGGGCGCCTACCTTGAGGCGGACAGCGATGAGATCAACATGACAGACGAAGATGATGCGCAGGACACAGAGGGGCAGGGCGTATGAACCACTGGATTATTGCTCCTGTAGTGTTGCCAGCGCTGCTGGCGCCGGTGATTGCCTATGTGATGCGGCACGACATTAAGCTGGCGCGCTATGCCTCGGTGGCGGGCACGGTGATGCTGGCGGCGATTTCGCTGGGCCTGCTGGCCACGGCCGCAGATGGCGAGACACATGTTTATTACCTTGGCGACTGGCCGGCGCCCTTTGGCATTGTGCTGGTGCTGGATCGCCTGTCGGCGATGATGGTGCTGTTGACGTCGATACTGGCGCTGATTGTGTTGTGGCATGCAATTGCGACGGAGTGGGACAACCGCGGTCGGCACTTTCATGCGCTGTTCCAGTTCCAGCTGATGGGGGTCTGTGGCGCCTTCCTGACTGGTGATGCGTTCAACCTGTTTGTTTTCTTCGAAGTGCTTCTGATCGCCTCCTATGGTCTGATGATCCACGGCGGTGGCAAGGTGCGGCTGAAGGCTGGCCTACAGTATGTGGTGATGAACCTCGCAGGCTCCACGTTGTTTCTGTTTGCGCTTGGGGCGCTTTATGCGTCGACTGGCACGCTGAACCTCGCAGACCTGGCTGTGAAAGTGCGGGAACTTCCGGTCGAAGAAGCGGCCATTCTGCGGGTGTCGGCGGTGTTGTTGCTCATGGTGTTTGCCATCAAGGCGGCGTTGTTTCCGGTGCAGTTCTGGCTGCCCGCGACCTATGCCAATGCACCCGCGCCAGTGGCGGCGCTGTTTGCGATCATGACCAAAGTGGGTGCCTACGCGATCATCCGGTTCTACACGCTGGTGTTTGGCCCGGATGTGGCCGCCGTGGACGGTTTGATCGGCAGCTGGGTGATGCCGGCGGCGGTGATCACCGTGGCAATTGGAGCGATTGGCGTTCTTGGCGCGCGGCGGTTGATGCCGATGCTGTCTTTCGCAGTGGTCGGCTCCATGGGCACGCTGTTGCTCGCTGTGGCGGCGTTTACGCCTGAAGCGATTGGCGCAGGGCTGTATTACCTGCTGCACTCGACCTTTGCGGCTGCGGCGCTGTTCCTGCTTGCGGATCTGGTGGTCACGCGACGCGGTAGCGATGCCTTGAGCGCGCAGCCGCCCATCTATCAGAACGGCCTGTTTGCGGCGTTCTTTTTTGTTGGGGCCATTGGCGTGACCGGGATGCCGCCGCTGAGCGGGTTCCTGGGCAAGCTGCTGGTGTTGGACGGTGTGCGAGACATGCCGTGGATGGCCACCGCCTGGGCGGCGATCCTGATCGGTTCGTTGGTGACCATCGTGGGCTTTGCACGGGCCGGCAGCGTGGTGTTCTGGAAAGCCACGGCCTTGGCCGATCCTGAGGCGGAGGAGCCAGAAGATGCGGAGCCTATTGGTGTAAATGCGCTGACCGGCGTGAGCTTGTCTCTGGCGGCATTGGTGCTGTTGGCAGTGTTTGCCGGGCCAGTGATGGGCTATCTGGAGCAAACTTCGGCGCAGTTGTTTGACGTGTCAGCCTATGTTGAGGCGGTGCTTGGGCAGCCTGGGGAGGATCTGAAATGAGACGGAAACTTCTACCACACCCGATCTTGAGCCTGACCTTGTTGGTGATCTGGCTGATGCTGGTCAACAAAGTGACGGTTGGCAACGTGCTCTTGGGGGCGATCTTTGGGGTGATTGTGCCAATTCTGACCGCGCCCTATTGGCCGGGTCGTCCGCGTATCCAGAACTACTTCAAAGTGGTGGAATATGTGCTGGTGGTGCTGTGGGACATTGTGGTCGCGAACTTCCACGTCGCCGCGATTATCCTGTTCAAGCGCAACAAGGACATTCACGCCAAGTGGGTTACGGTGCCGCTCGATGTCACATCGCCTGAGGCAATCACAATTTTGGCAGGCACCATCACAATGACGCCGGGCACGGTGTCGGCGATGTTGTCGGCTGATGGCTCCAGCGTGCTGGTGCATTGTCTGGATTGTGAAGACCCGGATGCGGTGCGCGATGAGATCAAAAACCGCTACGAGCGCCGGTTGAAGGAGATTTTCTCATGATCACAATGGCTCTCTATTTTGGCTTTGCCTGCTTTGGGCTTGGCATGTTGATGTGCGTTCTGCGCATCGCCAAAGGCCCCACCGCGGCGGATCGGATATTGGCGCTCGATACGCTTGTGATCAACGTGATTGCGTTGTTGATCCTTTATGGCGTGCACAAGGGCACAGCGATTTACTACGAAGCCTCCATGTTGGTGGCGATGGTCGGGTTTGTGTCCACGGTTGCCTACTGCCGCTTTGTGCTGCGCGGCGACATCATCGAGTAAGGGAGAGACAAATGTTTGCAGAAATCCTTGTGTCCTTCTTCATCGTGCTGGCGGGTGTGTTTGGGCTGGTCGGCAGCTTTGGCATGCTGAAGCTCAAAGACACCATGCAGCGCCTACATGCCCCCACCAAGGCGACCACACTTGGGGTTGGCGGGGTGCTGATTGCCTCGATGCTCTACTTCCTACTGGTGAAAGGCACCCTGTCGTTTCATGAGCTTTTGATCACCATCTTCCTGTTCCTGACCGCACCGGTGAGCGCGCATTTCGTTGCCAAGACATACATTCAGGCCAAGATGAAGCCGGAGGAGTTGCCAGGCTCGGACGGGGAGTTTGGTTGGGCGATCTATGATGATCCGCCAGCCTATTACGACAACGATTGATCGGTTTGGTCTCATGAAGATCTTAAAAAACGCGCCCCACGTCGGCGCGTTTTTGCTTTTTCTGCCAGATGCTTGGCATTTGTGGTTAACGCACGCTTGCCGCTTGCGGCGGGCCATGTTTCTATGGCGTGAATTGTCATGTGATCACCGCCGTTGCATTTGGCCCTGATCTCCAAGCCATTGGGATAAGACACCATGAAGTTTCCGATTTTCACTCCACTGTCAGCGGCCATGCTCTCGGCGAGCCTTTTGGCGTCCAGTGCCATGGCACAAGATGCCGCATCCCCAAAAGTTGCGATTGCGGCGGCTTACACGGATGAGCTGGTCGATGAGGTCATTTTCATCGGCAAAGGGGAAGCCGTGGACAAGGTCGATCTTGTCGCGCGGGTAAGTGGGTTTGTTGAAAAAATTCACGGTCTGGATGGAGATGAAGTTGCGGCGGGAGACCTGTTGTTTGAGATCGAGCCGGAGGTCTATCAGGCGGCAGTTGATGCGCGCAAAGCGGATCTGTCTCAAGCGGAAGCCAATCTGCGTCTGAGCGAAGTGGAACTGGTCCGCAAAACTGAGCTGTTTGAGCGTGATGTGGGTACTGAGGCGGATCGCGACGTGGCCGTTGCTGACAACGAAGTGGCTAAAGCGCAGGTGGAAATTGCCAAAGCGGCTATTGCACAGGCGCAGTTGGATTTGGATTACACCAAAATCCACGCTCCGTTTGATGGGCGCATTGGGCGGTCCAATGTCAGTGTGGGCGAGTTGGTGGGGCCAAACAGTGCGTCGCTGATCAACATTGTGCGCACAGCACCGATCTTTGTGGAGTTCTCGCTCACTGAAAAGCAATTGGTGGAAGTGATGGAGCATCACGAAGCCGAGCTTCAGGAACTGGCTGACAAGGAGAAGGCACCGAAAGTTTACGCCATTTTGCCAAACGGGGACGAGCTCGAAGAAGTTGGACAGGTGGTTTTTGTAGACAACCGGATCAACCCCGCCACGGGCACCATCACCTTGCGAGCAGAGTTTGAAAACGCGCGTGGGTTGCTGCTGGACGGGGCGTTCCTGAACATCCGTATTGCCAGCGCGGCACCAAGTCAGGTGTTGATGATCCCACAGGCGGCCGTGCAGCGCGATCAGCGTGGTGATTTTGTGCTGGTTGTTGGCCAACAGCAGACTGTGGAGCAACGCTACGTGACGCTGGGTCGTCAGGTTGAGGCGGCTGTGGTTGTTGAGGATGGCATGCGGGAAGGCGAATCCGTGATTGTCGAAGGCCTGCAACGTGTGCGCCCCGGTGTGACCGTGGATGCCGTGCTGGCCGGTCAGTCGACAGAGGAGCAGTAACCCGTGTTTTCAGCGATCTTCATCCAGCGCCCCAAAACGGCGTTTGTGATTTCCCTGGTGCTCTCCATTATGGGGTTCATCGGGTATAACACGCTTCCAGTGGAGCAGTTTCCGGACATCACCCCCCCTGTGGTGACAGTGTCGACCAACTACACCGGGGCCAACTCTGAAACGGTGGAAAACACCGTCGCCGCGCCAATCGAGGCGCAAGTGAACGGTGTGGATGACATGATTTATATGTCGTCTGATAGTACAGATACGGGGTCTTACAACCTGTCGGTGACGTTTGAAGTGGGCACAGACCCGGACATCGCCTCGGTGAACGTGCAGAACCGCGTGGCACAGGCCACTGCGCAACTGCCAACCGAGGTGACCAATAGCGGGGTGGTGACACAGAAGTCCTCCACCAACATGCTGTTGATTGTGACTTTGGCATCCCCAAACGGCACCTACGACGAGGTGTTTTTGTCCAATTACGCTTCTATCAATCTGCGTGACGCACTGGCGCGCGTGAAGGGCGTTGGTAAAGCGGACGTGATGACCAACTTTGAATACTCCATGCGGATGTGGATGGATCCAGACCGCATGGCGGGACTCGGTTTGACGCCCGGCGATCTGGTTGCGGCCATTCGTGAGCAGAACCTTGAGGTGTCCGCCGGTCAGATCGGCACGCCGCCAATCCCGACTGGTCAGCAGTTTCAATACACCATCAAATCCAAAGGCCGTTTGACCACGGTGAAGGAATTTGAAGAGATTGTGCTGCGGACCGGCGAAGCAGGCAGCATAGTGCGTATGAAAGACGTTGCGCGTGTCGAATTGGGCGCAAACTACTACAACGCGTCTGGTCGGGCCGACGGCAACCCAGCGACGGTTTTGGCGATTTATCAGGCGCCAGGTGAAAACGCTTTGGCGGTTGCTGATGCTGTAAAGGCTGAAGTGGAGCGGCTCTCCAGCGCCTTCCCGGATGATGTGGAATATGCCATTCCTTATGACAGTACGCTGTTTGTGGAACAATCGCTGAGCGATGTGGTTTCGACCCTGATCTTGACCTTCATTCTTGTGATCTCGGTTGTATTTGTCTTTCTGGGCAATGTGCGGGCGACCGCCATTCCGGCGGTGGCCATTCCTGTGTCTTTGATTGGCACGTTTGCGTTCCTGCTGCTGTTTGGCATGTCGCTAAACACGATCTCGCTGTTCGCTCTGGTGTTGGCTATCGGGATCGTGGTGGATGACGCCATCGTGGTGGTGGAGAACGTCGAGCGGATCATTGCGGAAGAGGGGCTTTCGGCTGCGGACGCAACCCGCAAAGCCATGGGGCAAATCACCGGTCCGGTGATTGCCACCACCCTGGTTTTGCTGGCGGTGTTTGTGCCGGTGACGTTTATGCCCGGCATCACCGGACGTTTGTACACGCAGTTTGCCGTGACCATTTCGACCGCGGTGGTGATTTCGTCAATCAACGCGTTGACACTGTCTCCGGCGCTTTGCTCGCTGATTTTGAAAGCACGTGATCCAGGTGGCCCCAAAGGGGTGATGGCGGTGTTTGAAAAAGGTGTGGACGGAGCACGGGGGGCTTATGTCGGCGTTGTGCGTCGCTTTGTGCGTATTCCGATCCTGGCAATTGTTGTGCTGGTGGGGATAATGGTTGGTTCTGGCACGTTGATGAAGACCATCCCGGCCGGCTTTATCCCATTGGAAGACAACGGCACGCTGTTTGTGGATGTTCAGCTGCCGGATGCAGCGTCGCTTGAGCGGACCGAGACCGTGACGGCCCGTTTGAATGAGCAGTTGATGGAACTCCCTGGCGTGGCCGGCTCTGTGCTGGTGAACGGCTTTAGTTTGCTCAACGGTTCCGGATCTAACGGGGCAATGATCATTTTGAACCTTGAACCTTGGGACGATCGGCAGACGGATGAGTTGAGCGCGGATGGGATTTTGGCGAAGGTCTACGGTGTTGCGAACCAGGAGATTTCCGCCAGCGTGATTGCCTTCAACCCGCCGCCAATTTCCGGACTCGGCTTGAGTGCTGGTGTGGAAATGAAAGTGCAACAAACCGGTGGCGGTTCGGCACAAGACCTCTCGGCGGCGATTGGTTCCTTGGTGTATGCGGCCAACCAGCGCCCGGAGATGGCACAGAGCTACTCCACCTTCCGCGCGAACGTGCCCAAGGTCTATGTGGATCTGGATCGTGAAAAGGCCAAGTCTCTCAATGTGTCGATCTCTGACGTGTTCACGACGTTGCAAGGCTATATGGGCTCGATCTATGTGAACGACTTCAACCTGTTTGGTCGGGTGTACCGCGTGATGATCCAGGCGGATGGCGAGTTCCGCTCTCAGGTCGAAGACATCAATGCGCTTTATGTGCGCTCTCAAACCGGTGAAATGGTGCCCATGGGCACATTGGTAAACGTGCGCAATGAGTTGGGGCCGGTGGCCTTGAACCGTTACAACATGTTCCGTTCTGCCACGGTAACGGGTGTGCCAAAAGAAGGTCTGTCGACTGGCGATGCGATCCGCGTGCTGGAAGAGGAGGCGGCGAATGCGCTGCCGCCGGGCTACAGCTTTGAGTGGACCGGGACAGCGCAGCAACAACAGTCCGGTAGCGGGCTTGTGATCATCATCCTGATTATGGCGGTGGTCTTCGCTTACCTGTTCCTAGTGGCCCAGTATGAAAGCTGGACCATGCCGGTGGGCATTTTGCTCTCCGTGTCTGTGGCGTTGTTTGGCGCCCTTGCAGCGGTGGCTGTGTCAGGCGGGGATGTGAACCTCTATACTCAGATCGGGATGATCATGTTGATTGGCCTGGCCTCCAAAAACGCCATTCTCATCGTGGAATTTGCGATGGAGCGGCGGGCCGCCGGGTTGAGCATCAAGGAGGCCGCGATTGAGGCCGCCAGTCAGCGTTTCCGCGCGGTGATGATGACAGCGCTGTCGTTCCTGTTGGGCGTGGTGCCATTGCTGGTGGCCAACGGCGCTGGTGCGGCCAGCCAGAAAGCGATCGGTGTGGCTGTGTTTGGCGGTATGTTGGCGGCGACAGTGATTGGCGTCATCATCGTGCCCATCCTCTATGTGCTGCTGCAAGGCGTGCGCGAATGGGTCAAAGGCACCAACAAGCAAGTGGTGCCGTCAGACGCGGCTTAAACCGCTCTGAACACCAACGTAAACATAGTCTGTGGCGGCACATACCTTTGACGGGTTGCCGCCACAGTGCGTTTTGGACCGGGTGTTGTTTCGGTGACGCGTGGATTTTGGAACCCTGGAGGCGCCGTGGCAGTCGAATGGCGGAAGGTCAGAAAAACATGGAATCGTTGGATGCTTTCATCGCAAAACTTAGTCTTGGAGCGGCGAGTAAGTTCTTGATAGTGCTGCCGTCTCTGTTTCTGATCTTCCATCTGCTTATCATCGCAGGTGTCTTACCCCATAGCATTGTGTGGGGCGGGCGTTTGACCGACCAAACCATGCTGCCGTTTGAGCTTTTGGCCTTGGTGTTAAACCTGTTGTTGATGCTTGTGGGCGGTGTTGCAGGGGGATTTGTGACAAGCTCAGTGGCCCGGTCTGTGGTTGCGAGAATTCAGTGGTTCTTGTTCTATTTTGTGGTCGTCAATACTGTTTTGGCGCTGTTCTCGACCACCTTGTTTGAGGTGCTTTTGACGCCGGTCACCGCGATCTATGCGGTGTGTTTGTATCGGATCGCTAGATTTGGTGGGGTCGACGTTGTGTGAGGTTCGGCAATGATTCGGGGCATTTCTACACTCTTTGCAGTGTTTGTGACGGCACTGTCAGCGTCCTCGGAGGAGCGACCTCAGGGGCTGTTGTGGAACCGGTCTGGGTTGCCCGCCACTCTGCCATTGTTGATCAAAACAACGGAAGATGCCGACTATTTCCTCCATTTGCGGGATGTCGAGAAGGATAGGGTCGTCTTGGCGGCTTACGTACGCGGCGGCGAGTTTTTTCAGGTCTTGGTGCCGCCGGGGCGGTTTGAGCTTGTTTTTGCGTCCGGTGAGAACTGGCAAGGTGAGGCCAAGCTGTTTGGGGTGAACACGCATATATTCACACTGGATCAACCTTTGAAGTTTTGGGCGACGATGAGCCAGCGGAAGGGGCATTTGATTGACCTCACACAGGCGAGCGGCACAACCATCAGCGACTTGGCAAAGTGTCAGAGATTGGCGCTGGATCCAGACAGCTTGCGCTACCGTAAGGGGCTGTTTGATCCTTTGCTGCGCGACCCAAGCGGAGCGACTGAGGCTTGGTCGGAGATGCCGTCGCCGCATTACGATATACGGGTTCACGTGTGTAGTTAAAGACGCCCATTCGTCAATTCTTTTGCCCGCACTATGGACCCCTGAGGGCTGCTCACCTACGAGTTAAGTCATGTCAAAATCTAGTATTTCTGTTCAGAACAATCCAAGTCTTGAAGATATTTTGGCCGACGACGAAAAAGTGCTTTGGTCTGGCGCTCCAGATTTTGGAAAGAAGCTATATGAGATGGCACAAACGGAGCGGGTCTTGGGGATTGGCTTCGCCATTGGCTCGGTCGCCATGCTCAGCTCGTTGCCGTTTGTCAGTACAAAAATGGGCGGATGGACCATTGCTGCTTGGGTGTACGGCGCGGTGATTGTTGTCTTCTTTTTTGCCCTATTCGCCATGGCCTTTGATCGTCAGTTTGTGTTGTCAAACCAAGCCTATTTCGTGACGGATCGGCGTTCTATTGTCTTGCGTTTGGGGAGAAATTGGCGATTAGCCAGCAGGATTTACGTGGTGTCTTGTCCGCACGCAAAAGCGTTTACCTATGCGGTGCGTCGGAACCACCCCTACGGCTGTCTTCGGGTGGGAACCCTTTTGGACAAGGACTTGGTGCAGCCATTTGGTTTTGGCTTGGCCCAACCTGGGCAGCCGTTTTTGCATGGGCGAACGCTTGTTCCGGTGGAGTTCGAAAACATTCGGGAAGCGGACTACGTGCGCTCGCTTATTCTGGCCGCCATGCCTAAAGAGAGGGTGGATTAACGTCGTCGCCATACAAAGCGGTGCCGCTGCAAACAAAGGGCCGGAGAAAACTCCAACCCCTTGTGATTGTGTTTGATTTCAAAGCTGAATGCGGAAGCGGGCGAAGCCGTCTGGGCCTTCGCCTGCGGCCTCGATGGATACACCGTCCACGCTGTCGCTGTAGTCTGCAGCCTTTGGGCCAGTGTCAAACAGAACTGAGGTGCCCGGCAATGGGGCAAAGGTCCAGTTGGCGTCGGCGCGGGGGCTGATTGTGCCTTTCTCAACGATGTAGCGCACGATCACGTCGCGGTTGGTGTCCGGGCCTTCAAACACAATGGTGTCGCCCATGGCGCCGGGGAACTTGCCGCCACCGCCCGCGCGGTAGTTGTTGGTGGCGATGATGAAATCTGCGTTCATGTCCAGGGGCTTACCGTCAAACATCAGGTTCACGATGCGGTTGGCATCGGCGTTGATCAGATTGCCTTTGGGGTCAAATTTGGACGGTTGGGACAGGTCGATTTCATAGGTGACACCGTCCATCACATCAAAGTTGTAAGATGGGAAATCCGGGTTCAGCAGCACTTGATCCGCTTTGCCGGCTTCCACTTGGTTGAAGATACCCGCAGAGCGTTCGAGCCAGTCTTTGACCTCGGCGCCACTCACCTTCACCGCGCGGGCGGTGTTGGGGTAGAGATAAAGGTCGGAGACGTTCTTGATCGCCACGTCGCCTTTGGCCACATCGGTGTAATACTCTGGACCACCACGCCCACCCGCTTTGAAAGGGGCGGCGGCAGATAGAATGGGCAGGCCTTCGTATTCGGTGCCTTTCATCATCTCTGCAATGTACCAGCTTTGGGCAATCGACACGATCTGCACCGACGGATCATCTGCGACCAATGCGAAGTAGCTGTGCAATGGCGCGTCTGTCTTGCCAACCGCGCGGCGCACGTAAGCCAATGTCGCGTCATGTTCGGCCTGAACACTGGCCAAGACGTCTGGCTGATCTTCCACAAGCGCCGTGATGGAGCGGTCTTCGTTGCGTTTGGAAATCGGGCGGGCCTCTGTCGAGTGGCTGACAATTTTCCACTCGTTGCCTGAGCGCTCCAGCATCAGGTCAATCAGACCAAGGTGAGAGCCCCAGAATCCCCCCATCGCGGCGGGTTTGCCCATCAGCGTGCCGTTGGCCACGTCCACGCCTGCCATGCCGTCATAGGCGGAGGAGGGGAACACACGGTGGTGGTGACCGGTCAGAACAGCGTCGATGCCGTCGATCGCTGCCAGTGGCACGGAGGCGTTTTCCATGCCGTCGCTGTGGTCGGCGGCCCCAATGCCGGAGTGGGAGAGCGCGATGATCAGATCACAGCCCTGCTCTTTCATCACCGGCACATAAGCTTTGGCGGTGTCGACGATGTCACGCGCCATAACGTTGCCTTCGAGATGGCGGCGGTCCCAGTTCATCACTTGCGGTGGCACAAAGCCAATCAGGCCGACTTTGATCGGGTGGGTTTCGCCAGCGCCGTCGGTGATTTCACGGTCAAGGATCACATAGGGTTTGATCAGAGTTTTGTCTTTGGTTGGGCTGCCGCCTTCTTCGAGCGCAACGTTGGCACAGATCACGGGGAAGTCCGCGCCCGCGAGAGATTTCATCAGGAAATCGAGGCCGTAGTTGAATTCGTGGTTGCCCAGCGTTGAGGCATCAAAGCCGACGGTGTTCATCGCGGTGATGACCGGGTGCATGTCGCCTTCTTTCATGCCGCGCTCATAAGCGATGTAGTCGCCCATTGGGTTGCCCTGAAGGAAATCGCCGTTGTCGATCAGCATGGAGTTGGTTGCTTCAGCCCGGATGGCTTTTACGTGAGAGGCGGTGCGAGAGAGGCCAACCGTGTCGCGGGGTTTGTCGGCGTAATAGTCATACGGGAAGACGTGCACGTGCAGATCTGTGGTTTCCATGATCCGAAGGTGTGCCTGATTGGTGGCGGCGTTGGCCGAGAAAGGGTGCAGGGCGATAAAGCCGGCTGTTGATGCCAGAAAATGGCGACGTGATAAGGTGAATTGTGACATATTGGGCTCCCTAAGTTTTATAAAATATGCCGCCTCGAGCGATCCAAACGAATCGAACTGACGATCTTTCTTGCTATGTGATTGCTCAGTGTAACGCTGATTTTACCGTTTGGACAAACTTTTGCATCTTGCGCTTGAATACCCAGGACGGGGGAGGGAGGAGACGCGAATGTCACGTAAACAGAGCCGGCGGCGGCTGTCTTCAGGAAGAACGGTTTGGAAATGCGCTGTTTGGGCTGGCCATTTGTCAGCGCGTTGTTAGGCTGAAGGCGTAAAGCAAGGCGCGATTCCGTGCCTTGCAAATGGGGGAAGTTGGCGATGAAATATGTGCCTAAAGAAACCACCGATGAAGATCTGATTCAGCAATATTTGGACAAAGGCGGTAAGGTCAGCAAAGGCAAAACCAAACCGATGGCCTATGACATGGGAATCAGCAAGAACACCTGGGGCAACAAATTGTCCAAAGAAGAAAAGATCGCGAAGAAGATAAAGTAAGCCGCCTCAAAGGGCGGCTTCGTTGTTTTAAGAGCAGTGATGCACCAATTGCTTAGCTGTTGCCGTTGCCGGTGAACCGCGCAGCATCGGCGGCGGCGCGGCGGATGGCGTTGGATTTGTGCACGGTCTCCATGTATTCGGCCTCGGGATCGCTGTCATAGACAACGCCGCCGCCGGCCTGAATGTAGAGCTTCTGATCTTTCACAATCGCCGTACGGAGCGCGATACAGATGTCCATGTCGCCGCCGGAGCTGAAGTAGCCCACACCGCCGCCATAGATGCCGCGTTTCTCTGGCTCCAACTCATCGATGATTTCCATCGCGCGCACTTTGGGAGCGCCGGAGACGGTGCCGGCGGGCATGCCTGCAAAGAAGGCGTCCAGCGCGTCTTTATCCTCAGACAGTTCGCCCACCACGTTGGAGACGATGTGCATCACGTGGCTGTAGCGCTCGATGATAAATTTCTCGGTTGGGCGCACGGTGCCGATTTTGGAAACGCGGCCAGTATCGTTCCGGCCCAGATCCAAAAGCATGAGGTGCTCGGCGAGTTCTTTCTTGTCCGCCAAGAGATCCTCTTCGAGCGCCTTGTCCTCCTCGGGCGTGGCGCCGCGCGGGCGGGTGCCTGCGATCGGACGGATGGTGACTTCGTCGCCAAAGACCCGCACAAGGATTTCCGGGCTGGCGCCGACAACCTGAAAGCCACCGAAGTTGAAGTAGAACATGAACGGTGACGGGTTTGTGCGGCGCAGAGAGCGGTAGAGCGCAAAGGGTGGCTGTGGGAAGTCCTGTGTCCAGCGTTGGGCGGGTACGACTTGAAAGATGTCGCCAGCCTTGATGTATTCCTTGGCCTTCTCCACCGCGGCCAGGTAGCCCTCTTTGGTGAAGTTGGAGACAGGCGGGGAGACTTCATGCGCTTCGCCCAGATCACGCGCGGCCTGTGGCATGGCGCGTTCGAGATCGCGCACGGCGTCCATCACGCGTTCTGCGGCCTGCGCATAGGCGGCGCGGGCGGATTGGCCGTCGCTGACCCACGCGGGGGAGACCACGGTGACTTCGCCTTTCACACCGTCAAGCACGGCCACCACGGAAGGGCGCAGCATGCAGGCGTCGGGCAGGCCAAGCGGGTCCGGGTTGATGTTGGGCAGATGCTCCACAAGGCGGATCATGTCATAGCCGAGGTAACCAAACAGACCGGCGGAGGCCTGTGGCAGGTCTTCGGGCAGATCAATTTTGCTTTCGGCAATCAGCGCCCGCAGGTTGGTGAGCGGGTCGCCATCTTGCGCGGTGAAGCCGTCGGGATCAAACCGCGCGGTGCGGTTGATGCGGCTTTCGGTGCCGTGGGTTTGCCAGATCAGGTCGGGTTTCATGCCAATGATGGAATACCGTCCACGCACTTCGCCACCGGTTACAGACTCCAGCATGAAGGCGTCTTTGTGGGCGCCAGTGAGCTTGAGCATGAGCGACACCGGGGTGTCGAGGTCGGCGGCGAGCCGCGTGTACACTACCTGATTTTCACCGGCCTCATAGGCTTTGGCAAAATCTTCAAACGAGGGAGTCAGGTCCACCTTGGCGGCCTTTCTTTACTGGAAGTTCACGTGCACCGCGTTCAGTGCCTGCTGGTTGATCTGTGTCGGATACATGCCTTGCAACGCTTGCGCATAGGCGGAGAAGACGTCCTGAGAGATGCCGCTGGAGAGCTGTGCGGTGATTGCAGCCTTCAGAGACGTGATCTCCGGGTCATCGGTTGCAGGCTCGGTGATGGCATTCAGGCGCACCACAATCAGGCCTTCCGGGCTGTCCAGCGTGCGCAATTCGCCCACTTCCATCTCAAAGATTTCGGAGAGGAATTCGGCAGGGGTGCCCGGCACAAATGCGGCGCGGTCCATCTCGACCTCTTCGTTGGCGGTGAAGCCAAAGGAGGTGAAGCTGGTGCCGTCGTTCAGGCGTGGCTTCAGGGTTTCGATCAGACCTTTCAGCGCTTCAGTGTTGCGGGCGGCAGTGATGGCTGCAGCGGCGTCCTCTGCCACATCTGCCAATGGGGCAGGCTGGCTTGGGGTTTCTCCTTCCAGACGAAGGGCAAAGATGCCGCCGTCCTCAAGCACTTCGATCTGCGGGAAGTCGTCCAGGGTCACCTCGGTGGCGACGGTGCGGAAGCCCTCATAGCCGGCAAGATCATCCTCAGATGCAGGGTGCCAGTTGAGAACACCCAACTCCATGTCGGTCTCTTCGACCAGCTCTTCCAGTGTGGCGCCACCGGCAAGCAGATCGTCGATGTTGCCAATTTGAGTGTCGATCAGACGGCGGGCACGTTCCGCAGCCAGCTCTTCACGCAGCAGGTCTTTGGCTTCGTCAAAGGTGGTGGTCTGCGCGCCCAGGATGCCGTTCACGCGGAACAGTGCCGGGCCAAGGTTGGACGGGGCTGGGCCCGCGATACCGTTGGCAGGTGCCAGGAAGACAGCTTCGCCCGCTGCGCCAAGGTCAGCTTTGGTCACGTCGCCCAGATCCACATCGGAGAGGGTCAGGCCGCGGCCTTCGACCAGGCTGGTGAAGGTGGCGGTGCCAGCGGTGATCTGTTCCATCGCGGCTTGCGCGGCAGCGTCATCAGCAAAAGCCAGACGCTCGACCAGACGGCGCTCCGGGCGGTTAAACTCGCTGTCACGCTCATCATAGAGCTTCTGCAGGGAGGCTTCATCCACGTCCACCTGATCGATGATCATTTCAGGCGACAGCCACGCATAGGTGATCTGACGGGTGGCGGGCAGCATGAAGCGGTCTTGGTTGTCGTTGTAGAAGGCTTCAACTTCCGCTTCGGTTGGGGCGGCAACGGCGGTGGTCAGGTTGTCCGCGGTCAGTTGGGACCAGGTGAAGTCACGCTCTTCAGCAACAAATTTGATCACGGTGTCGGCGTAGACGTCGGGCATCACCAGGCCGGAAACCACGGCGCCTTGCAGCAGGGAGCGCACGGTGTCTTCGCGCACGCTGTCTTCAAATTCGGATTCGTTCATGCCGGCCTGATCGATGGCAAAGGCGTAAGCGTCGCGGTCAAAGGAGCCGTCAAGACCTTGGAAGGATGGAATGTTCATCAACTCCTGACGCAGGTTTTCGTCGCCAATCGAGATGCCGAGGCGTTTGTTTTCCGCGTCCAGGGAACGGGTGGTGGAGAGGCGGGAGAGCACCATACGGTCGATGCCAAAGGCTTGGGCCTGGGCAAAGGGTAGGGATTGGCCGGTTTGAGCCTCAAGCGCGCGCAGCTCTTCTTGCAGGGCGCGGGCGTAATCGTCGACCGAAATGTCTTCGTCACCAACGGTCCCAACGGAGCGCACGGTGCCGGTGAGGCTGGTTGCGCCAAAACCGCCTAAGCCCAGAATGAGCAGGCCCATGAGAATCCAGACCGCTGTTTTGGAGGTTTTGCTCTGCGCCATGTCCGATGTCCGCCCTGTAATCGTTCAAGTTTCTTCTGCGAAGGTCTACGCGGTTGGGGCAGGGGGGGCAAGCATGATTGGCCTGTCCCGCCTGTGTTGTGGTCGCGTCAGGCTTTGACCGTGGCGAGACGGGCAAAAAGGTCACCGATTCCGGCGCGGTCGACGTTGGCAAAGGCGATCCTCAGGGTGTCTTTGCCCGCCTGATCGCCCTCTGGCGTGAACATGGTGCCGGGCAGGGTCAGGATGCCGTGGCTTTGCACCAGATGTTGCGCCAGTTGGTCGGACTGCAGCGCAAAGGGATGCTTCATATAGGCGAAGTAGGCGCCTGCGCCTTGCAGCTCCCAGCCCTGATTGGTGAGCAGGGGCAGGTTGTCGGTGATCGCCGCGCGGCGGTCGAGGATTTCGGCGCGTTCGCCTGCGAGCCATTGGCTGAGGTTTTGCATGCCCCAGAGTGCGGCGTGCTGGCCGAGCTGGTTGGGGCAGATGGTGACGGTGTCGAGGAATTTCTCCGCCTCCGCCAAAAGCTCCACGCTGCCCACCATGGCGCCGACGCGGTGGCCGGTGAGGCGGTAGGCTTTGGAGAAGGAATAGAGCTGCACCAGCGTGTCTTGCCAGTCCGGGTCGCCAAAGAGGTCGTGCGGCGCGCCGGTGCGGCTGTCAAAGTCACGGTAGGTTTCATCGACGATCAGACGAATGCCGCGGGACTTGGCAAGCTCATACATGTCGCGCACGAGGTTTGCGGGGTATTCGACGCCGCCCGGGTTGTTGGGGGTGACCAGCACAATGGCGCGGGTGCGCTCTGTGATCAGGGCAGCGGCGTGCTCTGGGTCTGGCAGGAGCTGCGCGTCGGTTGGCAGGGGCACAGCGGTGACGCCCTGCATGTCGAGCCACATTTTGTGATTGAAGTACCACGGGGTTGGCAAGATGACCTCGTCCCCTTCGCCGGCGATGGCGGTGAGGGTGGCGCAGAAGGCTTGGTTGCAGCCGGAGGTGATGGCGACTTGCGCGGGGGCGATCTCGCCTGCGTAGGCGGCGGACCATTGCGTGGCGACCTCGGCGCGCAGTTCGGGCAGGCCCAGCACGGGGCCGTAGAGGTGGGCTTCGGGCTTGTTGAGTGCTGTGTCTGCGATGTGGTGCAGGAGGGGTTCCGGCGGGGCAGCGACAGGCGCGGCCTGACTGACGTTGATCAGCGGGCGCTCCGGTGGAAAGGTGACGCCTTCAAGCCAACGGCGGGCTTCCATCACGGGTGGGGCAAAGGTGGCGGCGGTGCGGGTGAAGGTCATTTGGTCAGTCTCTCAGGCAAAGGCGGGCAAAAGAAAACCGCAGCGAGGGGCCTCGCTGCGGTCCGATTTGGGCGGTTTGTGATGTGGGCAAACCCACCAACCGGTGTGATCAATCGGTGCCGCGATAAGGCTCGACGTATTGCAACGCCATGTCCCATGGGAAGAAAATCCAGGTGTCCTGGCTCACGCCGGTGATGAAAGTGTCGACCATCGGCTCGCCGGCTGGCTTGGCGTAGACGGTGGCGAAGTGGGCTTTGGGGTAGAGCTGGCGCACCAGCTCGAGGGTTTTGCCGGAATCCACCAGATCGTCGACGATCAGGATGCCTTCGCCGTCGCCCATCAGCTCCGCATCGGGGCTTTTGAGAACCTGCGCCTCACGCTGTTTGTCCTGTTTGCCACCGCCGGAGTAGTAGGATTTCACCGAGATGGTGTCCACGGTGCGGATGTCGAGCTCGCGGCTGACAATCATCGCCGGGGCCATGCCGCCACGGGTGATGGCCACAACAGCTTTCCAAGCGCCGTCATCAGGGCCTTTGCCGTCCAGACGCCAAGCCAGCGCGCGGCTGTCGCGGTGGATTTGATCCCAGCTGATGTGGAAGCCTTTTTCGTGTGGCAGACGCTCGCTCATGTGGACTCACCCCTTTGTCGCAGATTTCAGCCGTTCTAGCAGAACGCAAAGGCGGCGCAAACTGTTTGCGTGCTTACCAAGCGGTGACGCGGTATTTGTTGTCATCCACTGAGATCAATGGCGGGCGGCCGGTTTTGTCAAAAGCGTGATACGCGGGTGCAAGTTGCAGCCAGAAGTCTTCCCATTTGTGGCCGGTGGCTTTGGCCACGCGTTGCGGCGTTGGGCGGAAGGGGAAGGCGTGCACAGGCACAGAGGACAAACCGTTGTTCAAGGCGGCTTCGACGGCGACGTAGATTTCCTCGATCGCGGGGTCGGTCATGGCGTAACACCCAACGGAGACGCAGTCGCCATGTACCATCAGGAAGCTGCCGGTGCGGCCCTGCGCGCGGTCAAAGCGATTGGGAAAGCCGAGATTGAAAGACAGGTGGTAGCTGCTGTTTGGGTTCAGAGCGGATTTGGTGACTGTGTAGAAACCCTCAGGCGATTGGTGGTCGCCTTCTTTGAGTTTCGGACCAAGGACGCCAGAATGATTGCAGATCGGGTAAGTTTTGAAGAGGGCGTAGGTGTCTCTTGGGGTTTGCACCCAGAGTTCCAGCTCACGTTCTTCTTTGAATATGCGGATGTAGATCGGCGCGCCTAGGGCGGTGTTGTGGATGGCAAAGCCTGTGCTCAGCATAGGTGTTTGACGGGCGCGCACCACGGCGATGTCATCCCGCGGCCAGATGGCGTCTTTGATCGGGGGCGGAATGTAGTGTGGGCGATAGAGTGCGAATATCCCCAAGGCGCTCGCGATGCAGAGCAAAAAGAAGAGTGCCTTGAGGAGTTTGCGCATGGTCCGAGCGCGGCTTAGGTGGCCGCGATCTTGACGCCCAGAGCCGCCAGAAGGCCGCCAAAGACGCGGTCAATCAGGTGCTTCAGGCCGATGTAGATTTTGCGGGTGCGGTCCAGCGAGAACAGCCGCGCGACAGAGGTGTTCCAGAGGAACTCACCGAGGAATATGCAGGCCAGCAGCAGCGCCAGCGCCAGTGGTGAGGCGTCGGTGGGCACGGTGCCAACAAAAACTGCACCAAAGAAGACGGCGGGCTTTGGGTTGGCGAGTTGGGTCCAGATGCCAAGGCGCAGCGCGGACAGGGGCGTCATTGCGGCGACTTCTGCGGCGTTGTCTTCCAATGGCTCATCGGCTGCACGCCACATTTTAAAGGCGGTCCAGATCAGGAACGCCGCACCGCCAATTTTCAGAACGGTCAGCAGGAAAGGCGCGTATTCAAACAGCAAGGCAAGGCCAAAGAGTGCGGAGGCGGCCCAGAAGACCGCGCCGAGGCCGATGCCCACAGACAGGGCTGCGCCAGTTTTGAGGCCCTGTTGCAGACCCACGCGCGCGGCCATGAGCACGGCGGGACCCGGGCTGACAGCGGCCATCAGGCAGAGAGAGACGGCGGCGATAAAGGCGGCGAGACTCATTTGCGGCCCACCACAGCGTCGATGTCCGGCGCGTCGACGGCTTTCATGCCGACCACGTGGTAGCCCGCATCAACGTGCAGGTTTTCGCCTGTCACGCCGCTGCCGAGATCAGACAGCAGGTAAAGCGCGGAGTTGCCCACGTCCTCTAGGTTGACATTGCGGCGCAGAGGGGAGTTCAACTCGTTCCATTTCATAATGTAGCGGAAGTCGCCAATGCCGGAGGCGGCGAGGGTTTTGATCGGGCCAGCGGAAATTGCGTTTACGCGGATATCGTCTTTGCCAAGATCTTCGGCCAGGTATTTCACTGAGGCTTCCAATGCGGCTTTGGCCACGCCCATGACATTATAGTGTGGCATCACCTGCTCGGCGCCGTAGTAGGTCAGCGTCAAAGCGGAGCCGCCGTCTGTCATCAGCTTCTCCGCGCGCTGCATCACGGCGGTGAAGGAATAGACAGAGATGTCCATCGTCATCAGGAAGTTGTCTTTGGAGGTGTCGACGTAGCGGCCGCGCAACTCATTTTTGTCTGAGAAGCCAATGGCATGTACGATGAAGTCGATTTTGCCCCATTTGGCTTCGATCTCTGCGAAGGCTGCGTCAATGGAGGCAGCGTCCGAGACATCGCAGTCGATCAGCGTGTCGACGTTGAGTTGTTCCGCCAGCGGGACCACACGTTTCTTAAAAGCGTCGCCCATATAAGAGAAGGCCAGCTCGGCACCGGCGTCGGCGCAGGCCTTGGCGATGCCCCAGGCAATAGACTTGTCGTTGGCAAGCCCCATAATTAGGCCGCGTTTGCCTGCCATGAGTTGATTTGACATCCGGTGAACTCCGTCCCACTTGGTTATGCGTGACGTTTAGGCGATTGACCCTGTCGCATCAAGGTCTTCGCCAGCGTGGAATATACCTAGCCTGAGTGGCTGGATGATGCATTTGGAGGCAGTGATGAGCGAGAGATCAGGGATTTTTGCGGGCGAGAACCCGTTTGAGATTGCGCGGGCGTGGTTGGCTGAGGCGGAAAATAGCGAGCCAAATGATGCCAACGCCATTGCGCTATCGACGGTGGACGCAGACGGTATGCCAAATTCCCGTATGGTGCTCTTGAAGGATATCGAGGAGAAGGCGTTTGTGTTCTACACAAATTACGGCAGTGCCAAGGCACAGGAACTGGATGGCGCAGGCAAGGCGTCCTTTGTGATGCACTGGAAATCTTTGCGCCGCCAGATTCGGGTTAGAGGACACGTTATGCGGGAAGATGGTCCTCAGGCGGATGCATATTTTGAGTCGCGCAGTTTGAAGAGCAAACTGGGTGCCTGGGCGTCGGAACAGTCTCAACCCCTAAATTCGCGCACAGAATTAATGGCAAAAGTGGCAAAAATAACAGCCGCGCACGGCACCCACCCCAAACGCCCGCCGTTCTGGGGGGGGTACCGGCTCATTCCTGCCGAAATTGAATTTTGGGCAGATGGGGCGTTTCGGTTACACGACCGGTTTCGCTGGACCCGCGAAACCCCTGAAAAACCGTGGGAAATTCAGCGCCTTAACCCTTAATTAGTTAAAAATTATCGTGGCAAGCGCATGAAATGCATGGAAATTTTGCGCTTGCCGAAGTCGTCTTGATGCAGCACAGTCACGCAGATCATGGGGATGATACAAACTAAGGTTGAGGCATTGAGTACTCTAGAAAATGACGTCACGCAGGTGATGGGCGTGGTGAAATGGTTCGATCCGGTCAAGGGATTCGGATTTATTGTTTCAGACGACGGTGGGCCGGATATTTTGTTGCACGCAAATGTGTTGCGCAACTTCGGTCAAAGCTCGGTTGCGGATGGGTCCGTAATTGAAGTGTCCGTGCAAGTGACACAACGTGGCGCACAGGCCGTCGAAGTGTTCAAAATCGAAGCACCGGAAACGGAAGTGCCTGTGGCACTGTCTGATTTTGAAGGCATGGACCTGGATGACATTCGCGCGACGCCGCTGGAGCCAGCGCGGGTGAAGTGGTTCGACAAAGGCAAAGGCTTTGGCTTTGCCAATGTGTTTGGCCGCCCGGAAGACATTTTCCTGCACATTGAAGTGCTGCGCCGCTCAGGTCTGTCTGACCTGCAGCCCGGTGAAGCCTTGGCGCTGCGTGTGATCGACGGTAAACGTGGTCGCATGGCAACCGAGGTATTGGCGTGGGAAAACGCAGTTTTGGAAAACGACTAACACTCTCTGGCGCGGGTCGCAGGATCGGCGCCGGATTTCTTGGGCTGGTGGCAGGGGTCATGATCTCCTTGCCCGCCCAAGCAGACGACGCCTGCCGCGCAGACAGCTTGCTGATACGCGGTGACTGGGGGCAGGCGCGATTCTCCGTAGAAGTGGCAGACACAGAGGCCGAGCGGGCGCAGGGATTGATGAATCGCTCCCACATGCCGAGCAGTGCAGGTATGCTGTTTGTCTATGAAACCACGCGGTCTGCATCTTTCTGGATGCGCAACACGCTGATTCCCCTCGATATGCTGTTTGCGGACGAGCATGGGGTGATTCAACACATCCACAGCAACGCCATCCCTTTGGACGAAACGCCGATTTTTGGCGGAGACGATGTTCGCTATGTCCTTGAAATCAATGGTGGATTGTCCGAGGCGATGGGCATCTCTGTGGGCAGCGAAATGCGCCACCAAAGTTTTTTGCAAGAAATTGCAAACTGGCGTTGTTAGGGGGTTTTCATTCCCGAACAGTGGGGGTAAACCCTGCCTCACAAGTCGGGGCGTAGCGCAGCCTGGTAGCGCACCTGTTTTGGGTACAGGGGGTCGCAAGTTCGAATCTTGCCGTCCCGACCAATTTCCTCCCGGAGGAAAAGAAAAAAGACGTAGCCTTCGGGCTGCGTCTTTTTCTGTTTTGGGGGCGGTTGGCGGTTCAGCTTTTGGGGTTTCAGCCTCTTTTGGCGATAGCTTGCTTTAAGTGCTGGATGAACAGCCTTAGCGGCACCAGCGCTCGATACTCTTGGGGGAAATAGATGTGGACGCGGGGCATAGAGGCGGCGTGATCACTCAGGATTTCTACAAGTTCGCCGCTTTCTAGTGCAGTGGCGCTGAATTCCCGGAAGGTGTAGCTGATACCAAGGCCATGGATGGCCTGTTCAATCGAAACCGGCAGAGAATTGGCGATCAAGTTGCCATGTACCTCGACTGGATAGGGCCCATCAGGCCCTGAAAACACCCATGGTGCCAGCTGACCAGAACTTGGAAAACGATAGTGCAGGCAATTGTGCTCAAGTAAGGCCAAAGGGTGCGTGGGGGTGCCGTGCTTTTCCAGATAGGACGGGCTGGCCACCACAGCCGCGGTCATCGGTTCGGTCAAACCCACCGCGACCATATCTTGGGCGATCACGCCGCCAAGCCGAAAACCGGCATGTAGCCCTTCCTTGAGTATATCAGACCAAGCGTCCGCAAGCCGGAGTTCTATCTCTATTTCTGGATAGCTTTCTTGGAATGACAAAAGGGGTTCGCTGATCAGGAGGTGATAGACAAACTCCGGGATGGCGAGTTTCAGAGTGCCGCGTGTGCTTTGACCCGCGGTGCGGGCATTTTCGAATCCATTCGCCAGTTGCTCAAAGGCCGGGCCAGAGCTCTGGGCCAAGGCGCGGCCTGCCTCGGTTAGGCTGATTGAGCGGGTTGTGCGTACGAAGAGGGCTGCACCGATCTGTGTCTCAAGGGTCTTTAGCTGGTGACTCACTGTGGAGCGCTTGATGCCTAAAGCCAGTGCGGCCGCGCTGAGGCTGCCTTCGTTGACAATGGCGTTGAAGACTTCGAGCGTGGCTAGAGGGAGGCGCATTGTTGAATTCCATGCAACAGAGTGGTTGTTCGTTGGGTAATTGTTGGCTTGGAGGTGAGTAGTTAGTTTTGGCTCACTTGTAAACGCAACACCTGAGGCCCCCGATGACTACACTTGTTTTAACTGCGCATCCAAACCTTGGGAGCTCCACGGCCAATCGTGTGTGGCATGATGCATTAAGCAATGTGTCCGGTGTCACGACGCGCGACTTGTCCGCTGTTGGGGGAGCAGAAATGATGTTTGACCCGAGCTGTGAGCAGCCCCTGTTGCGCCAGGCAAATCGGGTTGTACTTCAGTTTCCGTTCTACTGGTATTCATCGCCGCCTGTGCTGAAGGCCTGGTTGGATCAGGTTTTGCTTTTCGGATTTGCATACGGCCCGGGCGGGACCGCGTTGCACGGAAAAGAACTTGGCTTGGCGATCACGACCGGCGGGCCAGCAGGAAGTTATCAAGCGGGCGGGCTAAACAGTTTTCCAATGGATGCGTTCTTGGTGCCGTACCAGCAGACCGCTCGTATGGTGGGCATGACCTATCTGCCTCCATTTGTGCTGCACAGCGCAATGAGCCGAAATCCAGCTGCCCTTAATGCCAGCGTTCCAAAGCTGATTTCCTTCGTCACGGCGCCGCGCAATGCAGTCGAAGGTGGCGGGACCAACAGGGTGTAACGCGTTTCAACCACACACAAAATCGCACTCTGTTGGGATTGCCCAAGTGGAGGCCGCTATCCCTATCCAGATACAGGAGAAAACCATGGAAAAATTTGAAAATAAAGTTGCGATTGTCACAGGCGGTGGCACCGGAATAGGAAAAGCCATTGCGGTGGCTTTTGTTGCCAGCGGCGCAAGGGTTCTGATCGCGGGGCGCAGGCAGGCTGTGCTTGAGCAGGCTGTGGCTGAACTGGGACCAAGGGCTGCGTTTATTGCAGCAGATGTTTGTGAAAGTGGTGCGTCAGCGCGGATTGTTCAGGAGGCGGTCAGCACCTTTGGTCGCTTGGATGTGTTGGTGAACAACGCCGGCACTGGCACAATGGGGCCGCTGACCGAAACCAGCGACGCGGATATTGAAAGCACATATCGGATCAATGTGTTTGCGCCACTGGCGCTTGCTCGTGAGGCGATCCCCCATCTTGCGGAGACGAAGGGCGCCGTCATTAATATTTCATCCGTCACAGCGCGCGGCACTTTACCGGGCGTCGTGGCCTATGCGTCGTCAAAAGCAGCCGGAGAGCATGCGGTTCGATTGCTGGCTTCAGAGCTGGGTCCTATGGGGATCCGCGTGAATGCAGTGGCACCTGGATTTACGGAAACAGAGGCCTTGGCCTACGTCAAGACGGACGAAGCGATGATGGGAATGGTCATGGCCCAAACGCCGATGGGGCGCCTAGGGAAGCCAGAGGATATTGCGAATGCAGTGATGCTGCTTGCGGATGAGCGGGCGGGGTGGATTACCGGGCAGTCCGTTCAGGCCGGTGGTGGCTATATGCTTTAGAGCACTAAGGCTGGTGGGCCATGCGCTGGTTGTTTCTGTCGTTGCCAGCGCTGTTTGAGAGACACAAAAAAGGCGCCCATTGGGCGCCTTTCGAAATGCTGGATTGGTCGCTTAGAGCAGGGCCAGATCCACAGCGCTTTCGCGGCCGTCACGGCCCGCTTGCAGCTCGTAGCTGACTTTCTGGTTGTCGGCCAGGCCGGTCAGGCCGGAGCGCTCAACTGCAGAAATGTGTACAAATACGTCGTTGCCGCCTTCGTCAGGTGCAATGAAGCCGAAGCCTTTGGTGGTGTTGAACCATTTAACGGTGCCCGTAGCCATCGTTGTTCTCCATGTTTTGTGTCGCCCGCGTCATGCGGCAACCCGGCGGGTATCTTGATCGAAAGCTGAGCCGGTTAGGAGCAGGGGGTCGAAAATAGAAACTGCGCGTCTACCATCTGATAAAAACTCAGGCAGAAAACAAGAGTTTTTTGCGCAATAAGTGTTTCAGGGTGGCGGATTTCGCAAAAACGTCATGCCGCGAAGCGTGTCGGGCGGAATGCCGCGTCCTTTCGGGTTTGCCTGCTCAAAATTGCGCTGAAGTCTTTGAAGTGGTGAAGATTTGTGCAGCTGTCTTTTTGTTGGTCAGCGGACCGATGTTTCTCATCTTTTGACCATGTGGTAAATTTTTTTATTGATTGGTCAAAAAACCTGTGCAAGCCTACGGGGGTAGCCAACAAGGTGTATGGGGAGGTCTTATGTCCAACACACCGTTTAGCGACGGCATCCAAGCAGCGCGTTTAGACGCTGCGGAACTGTCCGATAACTTTGGGGATTTGCATCCTCGTTTTGACGATCACGAAGCCCTGGTGGCGTCGGATCGTTGTTATTTCTGTCACGATGCGCCCTGTATGACGGCCTGTCCGACAGACATTGATATTCCGCTGTTCATTCGTCAGATCGCCACCGGCACGCCGGAAGCGGCGGCCAAGACGATTTTTGATCAGAACATTCTGGGCGGTATGTGCGCCCGTGTGTGCCCAACCGAGACGCTGTGTGAGCAGGTCTGTGTGCGCGAAACCGCAGAAGGCAACCCAGTCGAGATTGGCCGGTTGCAGCGCTATGCCACTGATAAGCTGGTGGATGCGGGCCTTCACCCTTTTGGCCGAGCCGACAGCACCGGCAAGAAAGTCGCTGTGGTGGGTGCGGGGCCAGCGGGTCTGTCCGCGGCGCACCGTCTGGCGATGCATGGGCATGATGTCACTGTTTATGATGCGCGTGCAAAAGCGGGTGGTCTAAACGAGTTTGGCATTGCGGCCTATAAGTCGGTTGAGAGCTTTGCCGAGCGCGAGGTGGATTGGCTGCTGAAGATTGGCGGCATCACCGTTGAGACCGGCAAGAAGCTGGGTGACGGGCTGTCGCTGGACGGTCTGAAGGCTGACTTTGACGCGGTGTTCCTTGGCATAGGCCTTGGCGGCGTGAATGCGCTGGGCGTGGATGGCGAAGACAAAGACGGCGTCGATGACGCGGTGGATTTCATTGCGGAGCTGCGTCAGGCAGATGACCTGAGCAAAATGGCAATTGGCCGAGATGTTGTGGTGATTGGCGGCGGCATGACCGCTGTGGATGCTGCTGTACAAGCGAAGCTGTTGGGCGCGCTGAACGTGAGCCTCGTCTATCGTCGTGGCAAAGACCGGATGAACGCGTCCGAGTTTGAACAGGATCTGGCGGCGTCCAAAGGCGTGCGGATCATCACCAATGCCTCACCCAAAGCGGTGATTGGCAACGGGGCTGTGCGCGAGATCGAGTTTGAGTACACCGACAATGATCTGAATTCGACTGGTCAAACCGTGCGGTTGCAAGCGGATCAGGTGTTCAAAGCCATTGGTCAGACACTGGAAGGCGAGGGCCTGCCAGAGTTGGAGTGGGGCAAGATCAAGGTGGATGACAACGGGCGCACGTCGGTGGATGGCATCTGGGCCGGTGGCGACTGTGCCACGGGCGGCGATGATCTGACCGTGACTGCGGTGGCTGAGGGTCGTGACGCGGCCGAAGACATTCACGCCAAACTGTCGGCGTAAGGGGAGATAAGCATATGGCCAATCTCGAAAGTGACTTTGTAGGGATCAAATCCCCCAACCCGTTTTGGCTCGCCTCGGCGCCGCCAACGGATAAGGAATACAACGTGCGCCGCGCCTTTGAAGCGGGCTGGGGCGGTGTTGTGTGGAAAACTCTGGGTGCGGAAGGTCCACCCGTTGTGAACGTGAATGGGCCACGTTACGGGGCCATTCATGGCGCGGACCGGCGGTTGCTTGGCTTGAACAACATCGAACTTATCACCGACCGTCCTCTGGAAGTGAACCTTGAGGAAATGACCCGTGTGAAGCGGGACTATCCCGATCACGCACTGATCGCCTCGGTGATGGTGCCGTGTGAGGAAGACGAGTGGAAACGCATTCTTCCCATGATCGCGGAAACCGGCTGTGATGGGTTTGAGCTGAACTTTGGCTGTCCACATGGCATGGCAGAGCGCGGCATGGGCTCTGCTGTGGGGCAGGTTCCAGACTACATCGAAATGGTCGCGCGCTGGTGTAAAGAAGCCACGGAGCTGCCGGTGATTGTGAAGCTGACGCCAAACATCACCAACATCCTGCATCCTGCGGAAGCAGCGTTGCGCGGTGGGGCGGATGCGGTCAGCCTGATCAATACCATCAACTCGATCACCACTGTGAACCTCGATGCGATGAGCCCGGAGCCGATGATTGATGGCAAGGGCACCCACGGCGGCTATTGCGGACCGGCAGTGAAGCCAATTGCGCTCAACATGGTCGCGGAGATTGCACGCAACCCTGAGACGGCGAAACTGCCGATTTCTGGCATTGGTGGCGTGACCACCTGGCGCGATGCGGCGGAGTTCATGGCGCTGGGCGCGGGCAACGTGCAGGTTTGTACGGCGGCGATGACCTACGGCTTCAAGATTGTGCAGGAGATGATCTCTGGTCTGTCCCAGTGGATGGATGAGAAGGGCTACACCTCCACCGCAGATTTTGTCGGCATGGCGACGCCAAACGTCACCGACTGGCAGTATCTGAACCTGAACCACGTGACCAAAGCGGTGATCAATCAGGATGATTGCATCAGCTGTGGTCGGTGTTATGCGGCTTGTGAGGATACCTCTCACCAGGCGATTGAGATGTCTGAGGACCGTGTGTTCACCGTGAAAGACGATGAATGCGTGGCCTGTAACCTCTGCGTCAACGTGTGTCCGGTGGAGAACTGTATCACCATGCGCACGCTGGAGCCGGGTGAGATGGATGAGCGCACAAACACACCAGTGGAGGCCGATTACGGCAACTGGACCGCGCATCCAAACAACCCGATGTCCACGGCAGCGGAGTAAGCTTCACACAGGGCCGTTTGGCCCGCTTTTCAGGGATCTTTCCTTCCTGAAACTGACCGTCGCGGTGTCCCCCGCGACGGTTTTTTGTTTGTGCGACAGTTAGTTGAGTTGTGCTGGCGGGGTGAGTGTTGAAACGAGGCCGGTTTTCACATCGTAAATCATGGTGGACACGGTCAAGTAGTCCGGTACAGCGGGGGAGGTGCGCAGCGTCTCGAGGTCTTCACGCAGACTGTCTTCATGGTCGTGGATTGCCAGGGGAGCAACATCGACGCCGGTTTTGGACTTGATGACAGCCGCCAGATTTGGGTCGGTGAGGCGTTCGGAGCCGCAGTGGGTGTGCTGCATCAGGATGAGCTCAAACGGGGTGTCTTGTCCGCTATTGATTTGGTTGATCATCACCGAAAGCGCAGCGATTTCATCTATCACAGCCGGGGTGACGCGACCGCCGGTGTTGCGCACCACAACCGCTTCGCCGAGGTCCAGGTTGAAGATATGTGCTGGGTCTACGCGGGCGTCCATGCAGGTCAGGATCATGGTGTTGAGTTTGGGGAAGACGGAGAGGTCGGCTTTGACAAAATTGGCTGCGAAAGACTGGTTGCGGTCGAGAAGGGTGGTTGTGTTGGACATAATTGCTCCTTGTTTTCAATAGGTCATCGGTGGGTCTTGGACCGATGAGGGGGATGTGGTAGTGTGCTTTAAAATTTAAAGTTGATGCTTTAAAGAATAAAGTAACGCTTTCGTGAGGTCGAGAATGGCAAAGGCGCGGTCGTATAAATTGCTCTGCCCCATAGCGCGGGCTTTGGACCGGATTGGGGATCGCTGGACGTTGCTGATCCTGCGGGATTTGCATGCGGGGCCGATGCGATTTGGGGAGTTGCAAAAGGGCTTGCCGGGGATTGCGGCGAATCTGTTGACCGACCGGCTCAACAAGCTGGTGGCGGATGGTTTGGTGACAAAAGAAGAGAGCTATGCGTTGACGCCTTTGGGGGTGCGGACGCTGAATGTATTGTTTGAGCTGGCGGTGTTTGGTGCGGCGTTTGAACCTGAGGGCGAGGTGGTCAAACCAGGAAACTTGCGCACGGTTGTGACCACGTTGCTGGCGGCAGCGCGGCGGGCAGAGCTTGGAGATATGGCGCTGCGCGTTGGGCTGGTTGTGGATGGTGAGATGATGCAGTTGGATGTTGCGGATGGGGCGGTGCGTGCCAGCTACGGTGCGCATGATGCGCCGGATGTGGTTTTGACCGCCGGGTATGAGGATTTGCTGGCCGTGTCAGAGGGTGACCTGCCGATGGAGGCCTTTGTTGGCACACGTGCGGAGATGCAGGTGGTCACCCCCGGTGCGGAGGGTGCGTTTGCCCAGATGATGGGAGCCGTGATAGCGGTTTTGCAGGGTGTGGACTAAGGCGTCAGCAGTTTGCGATACATCTGATCCAGGAAGGTATCGGCGCCATCTAGCGCGTCGGTGTCGCGGTCGCTGAGCACCTGCACCTGCGCGTCAAAATCGGCGTAATGCTGGGTTGTGGCCCAGATCGAGAACATCAGATGGCGCGGGTCCACATCAGCCAGTTTGCCCTGGGCGATCCAGGTGCGAATGAGCGCGGTCTTTTTGTCGACCAGCGGTTTCAGGTCGCTTTCCAGATGAGGCTCCATACGCGGCGCGCCTTGTAGGATTTCATTGGCAAAGAGGCGGCTTTCGCGCGGGAATTCTCGGCTCATTTCCAACTTGCGGTGCACGTAGCCGAGGATTTCTTCAAGCGGTTCGCCGTCCGGGTCCATGTGATCCAGCGGATCGAGCCAAGTTTCCATCAGCTGGTTGAGCAGGGTGACATGGATGTCTTCTTTGCCGCCAAAATAATAAAGGATGTTGGGCTTGGAGAGACCGGCCTCTTCGGCGATCAGGTCCAGTGTGGCGCCGCGATAGCCGTGGCGTGAAAACACTTCGAGAGCGGCGTCCAGAATGCGCTTGCGGTTGCGCTGCTGAATGCGGCTGGGTTTGCGCGTCGATGCCTCGGCCATAGGTAACGTTCCGTATTTCTTTGCCTTTTAGGCTAATGCAGCCAAAGGCGTGGGTCTACAGGGATTTAGGATAGGAAAGCCTTACTCAACGGCACCAATCCCGCGCAGGATGATGGTTTTGATATTGGTTTTGGCCGCTTCCCACTGCACATCATCCAGCGGCGCGCCGCCGTTGAGCGTCTCGATCTGGTGGCCGAAGTCGGCATAGTGCTGGGTGGTGGCCCAGAGCATGTAAAGCAGGTGGCGCGGATCGATTGGCGCCATACGGCCCTCTGCGATCCAACGTTCGATCACCTCGATTCGGCCATTGGTCCAATCGGTGAGGGTGGTCTCCAGATAATCCTGAATCACCGGCGCGCCATGCATGACCTCGCTGGCCCAGACTTTGGAGCCATCCGCATGGCGGCGGGAGATCTCCATTTTGGCGTCGATATAGGCGCCAATGCCTTCTTCTGGTCCCTCGGCTTGGTCAAAAATATCTGCCGCCTGAAGCCAGATTTGGAAGATTCTCTGCACAACCTGCCGATAGAGTAACTCTTTGGTAGGAAAGTAATAATGCAGGTTCGCCTTGGGCAGTCCGGCGACGTCGGCAATGAGCTGCATCGTTGCCCCGCCAAAGCCGGCCTCGGCGAAGACTTTTTCCGCTGCTGATAAAATGAGCGCCTCTGCCTCTTGGCGGCGCATTTTTTTGCTGGTCGCTTTGGGGGATGCCGCTGTGGTCTCTGCCATCAAAAATGCCCTGATAAAAAATCTTGACCGGTTGGTCAGGGTGTGGTCGTCTGAATTTGACCATACGGTCAGGAAGGCCGTGAGATCAAGAGCCCCACCAGCAAGGGCCGCCCAAATGGGCGCAAGCCCGGGCCAGATAATAGGGAGTAGATGCTATGGGTGCACCGGGTGAGAACCTTAAGGTGAACGCGGATCGGCTGTGGGACAGCCTGATGGAGATGGCCAAGATTGGCCCCGGTATCGCCGGTGGCAACAACCGCCAGACATTGACCGATGAAGATGCGGAAGGCCGTGCGCTGTTCCAATCGTGGTGCGAAGCGGCCGGCATGACAATGGGCGTGGACACGATGGGTAATATGTTTGCCACGCGCGCGGGCGAGGACCCGGAGGCGCTGCCGGTCTATATGGGCAGCCACCTCGACACGCAGCCAACCGGCGGCAAGTATGACGGTGTACTGGGTGTGCTTGGCGGGTTGGAAGTGGTGCGCTCGATGAATGATCTGGGCATCAAGACCAAACATCCGATTGTGGTCACCAACTGGACCAACGAAGAGGGCACGCGCTATGCACCGGCGATGCTGGCATCCGGTGTGTTCACGGGCCGTCACACGCAGGATTGGGCTTATGATCGCGTCGATGCGGAAGGCAAGACATTTGGCGATGAGCTGAAGCGGATTGGCTGGGTTGGCGACGAGGAAGTTGGCGCCCGCAAGATGCATGCGATGTTTGAGTTGCACATCGAGCAGGGACCGATTCTGGAAGCGGAAGGCAAAGACATCGGGGTTGTGACCCACGGTCAGGGCCTGCGCTGGATTGAGTGTACGGTGACCGGCAAAGAGAGCCACACCGGCTCCACGCCGATGCCAATGCGCAAGAACGCTGGGCGGGGCTTGGCGCGCATCACCGAGTTGGTGCATGAGATTGCGATGAAGCATCAGCCCAACGCAGTGGGTGCGATTGGCCATGTGGATGTCTACCCCAACTCACGCAACATCATTCCGGGCAAGGTGGTCTTCACCATCGATTTCCGCAGCCACCTGCAAGAGGTGATTGACGCGATGCTGGCGGAGTTTGCTGAGAAGGCACCGAAGCTCTGTGAAGAGATCGAAGTGGGGCTGGAGTGGGAGATTGTGGGTCAGTTTGATCCGCCCGCCTTTGATGAGGCCTGTGTTGGCGCGGTACGCGAAGCGGCGGAACGTCTGGGCTACAGCCACATGGATATTGTCTCTGGCGCGGGGCATGACGCCTGCTGGATCAACGATGTGGCGCCTACAGCGATGATCATGTGTCCTTGTGTGGACGGGCTGTCGCACAATGAGGCGGAAGACATCAGTAAAGAGTGGGCGTCAGCAGGCACGGATGTGATGCTGCACGCGGTGCTCGAAACAGCGGAAGTTGTGGAATAACTGGCAAGACCGGGGGCGCCGCCCCCGGAGACAGACACACGTGGGGGCCAGCCCCCACACCCCCGAGATATTTTTGGCCAAATGAAGCCGAGGTCGGGGCAACCTGCGCATAAGTGCAGCGATATCAGGGAGCGAAGATATGGCGACGAAAGTCATTAAGAACGGCACCGTTGTGACCGCAGATCTGTCTTATGAGGCGGATGTGCTGATTGAGAACGGTCAGATCATTGAGATCGGCAAAGGCCTCAAAGGCGACGAGACGCTGGATGCAACCGGCTGTTACGTGATGCCGGGTGGGATTGACCCACATGTGCATCTGGAAATGCCGTTTATGGGCACTTATTCCACCGATGATTTTGAGAGCGGCACACGCGCGGGTTTGGCGGGCGGCACCACGATGGTGGTGGATTTCTGTCTGCCGAACCAAGGCGAGAGCCTGCTGGACGCGATTAAGCGGTGGGACAACAAATCGACTCGCGCGAACTGTGACTACTCCTTCCACATGGCGGTGACCTGGTGGGGTGAGCAGGTGTTCAACGATATGAAAACTGTGATCGAGCAGCGCGGGATCAACACGTTTAAGCACTTCTTGGCCTATAAGGGCGCGTTGATGGTCAATGATGATGAGCTGTTTGCCTCGTTCAACCGTTTGGCGGAGCTGGGCGGGATTGCCATGGTGCATGCCGAGAACGGGGATGTGGTTGCTGAGATGACCGCGAAGCTGCTGGCCGAAGGCAACACCGGGCCGGAGGCGCATGCCTATTCGCGGCCGTCGCAGGTGGAAGGCGAAGCCACCAACCGCGCGATCATGATTGCCGACATGGCGGGTGTGCCGCTTTATGTGGTGCACACCTCCTGTGAAGAGGCGCATGAGGCCATTCGCCGGGCACGCATGCAAGGCAAGCGCGTGTGGGGTGAGCCACTGATCCAGCATCTGACGCTGGATGAGAGCGAGTATTTCAACCCGGATTGGGACCACGCCGCGCGCCGTGTGATGTCGCCTCCGTTCCGTAACCAGAAACATCAGGACAGCCTGTGGGCCGGTCTGCAGTCTGGCTCTTTGAGTGTGGTGGCAACCGACCACTGTGCCTTTACCACCGAGCAGAAGCGCTTTGGTCTCAAAGACTTCAGCCAAATTCCTAATGGGACTGGCGGGCTAGAGGACCGTATGCCGATGCTCTGGACCCATGGGGTGAACACTGGTCGTCTGACAATGAACGAGTTTGTCGCCGTGACCTCGACCAACATTGCAAAGATCTTGAACTGCTACCCGAAAAAGGGCGCGGTTCTGGTGGGCGCGGATGCGGACCTTGTGGTGTGGGACCCGGAGAAGTCCAAGACCATTTCTGCAAACAACCAGCAGTCGTCGATCGACTACAATGTGTTTGAGGGCCATGAGGTCAAAGGCCTGCCACGCTTCACTTTGACCCGTGGACAAGTGGCGGTGCATGACGGTGAAATTCGCACGCAGGAAGGCCACGGCAAGTTTGTGGAGCGCGAAGCCAACACCACGGTGAACAAGGCGCTTTCCACGTGGAAAGAATTGACCTCGCCGCAGCCTGTGCAGCGCTCCGGCATTCCGGCGACCGGCGTTTAAGACAGACAGAATGGTGGCACCCGGGATCAACTTGGGGCCACCCAAAAACGAACTCCGCGCAGGGCGGTGAAACGAGAGCCAAGATGAACGACACAGTCATTTCAGCCAAGAACCTGAGCCTGACGTTTGAAACAAACGATGGGCCGGTTCATGCGCTTAAGGATATCAACCTTGATATCAACAAAGGGGATTTTGTCTCCTTCATTGGGCCGTCAGGCTGTGGCAAGACCACATTTCTGCGTTGCATGGCCGATCTGGAACAGCCCACGGCGGGGGAGATCACCGTCAACGGGGTGAGCCCGGCAGAGGCGCGCAAAGCGCGGGCCTATGGTTATGTGTTCCAGCACGCAGGGCTTTACCCGTGGCGCACCATTGGCGGCAACATTCGCCTGCCGTTGGAAATTATGGGCGTTGATAAGGCGGCGCAGGACAAATCCGTGAAAGAGGTGCTGGAGCTGGTGCACCTGGAAGGGTTTGAGAAGAAGTACCCCTGGCAGCTGTCGGGCGGGATGCAGCAGCGGGCGTCGATTGCGCGGGCGCTGGCGTTCCAGGCCGACATTCTGTTGATGGACGAGCCATTCGGGGCGCTGGATGAGATTGTGCGCGATCACCTGAATGAGCAGCTTCTGGAGCTCTGGGCGCGGACCAATAAGACCATCGGGTTTGTGACGCACTCAATCCCTGAGGCGGTGTATCTGAGCACCAAGATTGTGGTGATGAGCCCGCGACCAGGGCGGATTCATGATGTGATTGAAAGCACCTTGCCTAAAGAGCGGCCACTGGACATTCGCGACAGCCCTGAGTTCATCGAGATTGCACACCGGGTACGTGATGGCCTGCGTGCGGGGCATGGCGATGACTGAGAGTATCGTAAGACGGGCGGTGGAGACGGATGTGCCGGCAATGGCGCAGATCGTCTGTGACTGGGAGGCAGCGACGGAGTGGGTGCCTGACACGTATAGCTTGAATGAGTCGGAGAATTTCCTGCGTGAGGTGATGCCGAACCGAGATATCTGGGTGGTTGGCACCCCTGTGCAGGGGTATTTGTCGCTAAACGCCGACGAGGGCCGGATTGGCATGCTTTATTGCAGCGCCCGTGGGAGTGGTTTTGGGAAAGCTCTGATGGAGCGTGCCAAGGATGGTCGTGATTTTCTTTGGCTCACCACACAGGCCTGTAATGACAACGCGCAGCGGTTCTACAAGCGTGAGGGTTTTGTGGATGTGGGGAGCTTCCCAGTGGAGCCGCCGAACACACTTCCCGAAATTCGGATGGAGTGGCGGGCATGAAAAATCTCGGACCGATCCTGACCGTTGTCACTGCGATCTTTGTGTTGTGGTATGCAGGGGCCGTCGCGCTCAACGCATCTTGGGCTTATGACAAAGCCAAACGCGCCAATGTGGAGATCACCTTCTCTGAGATGGTGGCCGACACGATGCAGCAAAAGAAACCCAAGCTTCCAGCCCCGCATCAGGTGGGCAAGGAAATTTGGAAAACCACCGGCGAGATGGTTGCCAAAGGGCGCGCTTTTTCCAAACGCAGCCTGATTTATCACAGCTGGATCACGCTCTCTGCGACGCTTCTGGGCTTTGCCATGGGCACGGCGTTGGGCGTCTCGCTGTCTGTGGGGATTGTCTATAACCGCACCATGGACATGAGCGTCATGCCCTGGGTGATTGCCAGCCAGACCATTCCGATTCTGGCGATTGCACCGATGATCATTGTGGTTCTGAACGCCATTGGCATTTCTGGCCTGCTGCCCAAAGCGGTGATTTCCATGTACCTCAGCTTCTTCCCGGTGGTTGTTGGCATGGTGAAAGGCCTGCGCAGCCCGGATCATATGATGGTCGATCAGATGAAGACCTGGAGCGCCACCAAGGGGCAGGAGTTCTGGAAGCTGCGCTTGCCAAGCTCAATGCCGTTCCTCTTCCCCTCGCTGAAGGTGGCTATGGCGGCCTCGTTGGTGGGGGCCATTGTGGGTGAATTGCCGACGGGGGCTGTGGCCGGATTGGGCGCGCGGTTGCTGGCCGGGAGTTACTATGGACAGACGATCCAGATCTGGAGCGCGTTGATCACGGCTGCGGCCCTTGCGGCAGCACTGGTGGCGATCATTGGTGTGATCCAGAAAGTGGTTCTCAAGCGGATGGGGATGGCGTGATGGGTTGGATTGTTTTTGGACTTGTTGCGTGGCTGGTGGGCTGGCGGGTGAACTCTTACCTGTCCCATCGCCCGCGGACGCAGTTTAGCGCGCTGGCGGTGCCGGTGATCTTTGGTTTGACCATTGTGGTGCTTTGGGAATGTGCGGTGCGCGGGTTTGAGATCAACCCTGTGCTTCTGCCTGCGCCCACAGCAATTGCGCTGAAGTTTGCCACGTCGATCCCGATCTTGTGGGAAGACTTTGTGCAGACGGTGATCAAAGGCGCGATGTCTGGGTACATTCTGGGCTGCGGGGCGGCTTTCCTGACCGCGCTGGTGATTGACCGCTTCCCGTTCTTGCAACGGGGCTTGCTGCCGGTTGGCAACTTCGTGGCCGCGCTGCCAATTATCGGCATGGCGCCAATCATGGTGATGTGGTTTGGCTTTGACTGGCAATCCAAGGCCGCCGTGGTTGTGGTCATGGTGTTCTTCCCGATGTTGGTGAACACGGTGGAAGGGTTGCAGGCCACGGATCACATGCAACGTGATCTGATGCGGACCTATGCGTCCAGCTATGGTCAGACGTTGATGAAACTGCGGCTGCCCGCGGCGATGCCGTTTATCTTCAACGGGTTGAAAATCTCCACCACGCTGGCCTTGATCGGCGCGATCGTTGCTGAATTTTTTGGCAGTCCGATCAAAGGCATGGGCTTCCGGATCTCGACAGAGGTCGGACGGCTTGCGCTCGATATGGTTTGGGCGGAGATTGTGGTCGCAGCCTTGGCAGGCTCGCTGTTTTACGGCGGTGTGGCCTTGCTTGAGAAGTCTGTGACCTTCTGGCATCCCTCACAGAGGAAATCGCGATGAGCGACACGTCTTTCCACTCTTACGTGCGTGTGTTTGAACACTATCTGGAGCGCATTGCGCACCTGATGGCACAGGCCACGCCGGAGGAGTTGGAAGGGCGCTTGACGCCGGAGAGTTTCACGGCGCTGGAAAACTTTGCGATTGCGCAGGGCTATGTGTTGCGCAGTCTGTTCCCGCTTTTGGGACGGGAGGTGCCGGAGTTGGCAGCGGCCAGTTCGGTGGCCGATGTGGCGGCGCGCGGGACGTTTGTTCGGGCGCAGATTGCGGGGCTGACGCCTTCGGGTTTTGCGGGGGCGGAGACCCGCGCAGTGACCCATGTGGCTGGCGAGGCCACGCTTACCCAGCCAGCTTGCGACTTCATCACCCTTTACGGGATGCCAAATTTCTTTTTTCATCTGAATATGGGCTACGCGATCCTGCGGGCGCAGGGCGTGGCCATTGGCAAAGGTGATTTTGACGGATTTCATAGCTACCCCAAGGGGTTCAGCTTTGTGACAAACGCCGCAGAGACGGTGTGACAACAATAAAATAGCTAAAACCAACAAGGAGATAAGCCAAAATGAAAACGATGATAAAAGCTCTGACAGCAGCGGCGCTGGGCGTGGCCGCCAGCGTGGCGCAGGCGGCAGATGATGTAACGTTGCAGCTAAAGTGGGTGACGCAGGCGCAGTTTGCGGGCTACTACGTGGCGCTGGACAAAGGGTTTTATGACGAAGAGAACCTGAACGTGACCATCAAGCCGGGTGGTCCTGATATTGCCCCGGCGCAGGTGATTGCCGGTGGTGGTGCGGATGTGGTGCTGGACTGGATGCCCTCCGCGCTGGCGAGTCGTGAAAAGGGCCTCGCGCTGGTGAACATCGCGCAGCCGTTCAAAAGCTCCGGCATGATGCTCACCTGCCGTAAGGATGCGGGTGTATCTTCGCCAGAAGACTTCAAAGACAAGACGCTGGGCGTTTGGTTCTTTGGCAACGAGTATCCATTCCTGAGCTGGATGAGCAAGCTGGGTCTTGCGACAGATGGGTCTGATGGTGGCGTGACCGTGCTGAAGCAGGGCTTCAACGTGGATCCGATCTTGCAGGGGCAGGCGGCTTGTGTGTCGACCATGACCTACAACGAATACTGGCAGATCATTGATGCGGGCCTGACCGAAGACGATCTGGTGGTGTTCAAGTACGAAGATCAGGGCGTGGCGACGCTGGAAGATGGCATGTATGTGCTGGAAGACAACCTGAAAGATCCGGCGTTTGAGGACAAAATGGTGCGCTTTGTGCGTGCGTCCATGAAGGGCTGGAAATACGCCGAAGCCAACCCAACTGACGCGGCGATGATCGTGCTGGACAACGATGCCTCCGGTGCGCAGACCGAAGAGCATCAGACACGCATGATGTTTGAAATCGCCAAGCTGACCAAAGGCACCAATGGCGCGCTCGACCCAGCGGACTATGAGCGCACGGTTGAGAGCCTGATGTCTGGTGGGTCTGATCCGGTGATCACCAAAGCCCCAGAAGGCGCGTGGACACACGCGATTACGGACAAAGCGCTGAACTAAGGTTCGGGTTACGTACTAGCAAAGGCCGGGTTTTGCCCGGCCTTTTTCTTTGGTGCAGGGTTTCAATTCTGGTATGTGCCACATATGTGGATTGCGGAATGTGATGGCGGAGATTTCCCATGAGCGGCAAGAAGCTGACCTGTTTTGACTGTGGCCAGGTGAACCGGGTGCCTTTTGACAAGCTGGGCGCTGGGCCGAAGTGTGGCACCTGCGGCAAGGGCTTGATGAGCGGCAAGGTGGCGGAGGTTGATCTCGCGACTTTTGAGAAGGCCGTGCGCACGGATGATGTGCCGCTGGTGGTGGATTTCTGGGCGCCGTGGTGCGGGCCGTGTCGGCAGATGGCGCCGCAGTATCAAGCGGCAGCACAGGAGGTCAAAGGTGCGGTGCGTTTGGTGAAGCTCAACACTGAGGCGCATAAAAACGCGGGGGCCAAGTATCGTATTCGTGGTATTCCTACGATGGCGGCTTTCACCAACGGCAAAGAGCGCGCGCGGCAGTCCGGTGCGATGTTCAAAGCGGCGATTGTGAAGTGGGTTAAGGCGTCCGTCTGAATGCGTTGAGCAAGTAGCGCGGCAGGCGGGCCAGCACACGGCGGGCCAGCTCCGGATATTCCACTTCGCCTGCCAGAAGCCGCATGTACATCATGCGCACGGTGCCGGAGCGGCGAAAAGTGGCGATGAAGGCTTTCTGCCAGCGTGGCGCAAAGATGATGCGGCGCAGATTGCGGGCGATACGCAAGTTGCGGTGCATGTCTTTGAGACTGGTTTTATAGAGAACAATGGCGGTGTGGGGCGCATTGGCTTTGAGCGCGTCACTGGCGGCCTGGGCAGCGAGCTGGCCACTTTTCATCGCAAAAGCAATGCCCTCGCCGGTGATCGGGTCCACCAGCCCAGCAGCATCGCCTGCAAGCAGGATATGGGCGCGTCCCGGAGTGGGGCGGAAGTCGCCAAACGGCAGGTGGTGGCCTTTGATTTTCACTGCTTCCGACGGCAGACCCAACGTGCGCATATAGCACTGCATGTGGTCTTTCATATCCGGGTTTGGTGCCCGCAGACCGCCTACGCCCACTGTGGTGGAGCCTTGTTTTGGGAAGGACCAGCCATATCCCCAGGTGGCGGCGGCAAAATCGATGCGTAGGGGCTGTTCGGCCGGATCCTGGGCCGACAAAGGCGCCTCGATTTCCAGGCCAAAGCCGATGGTTTTGGTGTCAAAGGATTTGCCAAACAACCGCTTAGCAACAATCGAGTTCACGCCGTCGGCGCCGATGATCACGGCGGCGGTCAGGGTCGTCCCGTCACGCAATTTCAACGCGGTTTCAGTGAGTTCTGCGATGGCCTGTCCGGTGAAGTCTTCCACACCGGCATCCAGCGCATGGGCAAACATCGCTGCATCCAGATCCAGCCGCATGGTCAGATGCAGGGGCGGGATGTCAGTGAGCACGGCCAGCTCGCGGCCTTCATGCCAGAAGGCAATTTCGTCACGCGTGACGGCATGGGCGAGGTCGACGTCCTGGCCAAAAATCTCATGGTAATAGGTCCGGCTGCGCTCTGTGAACAGCCCGCCGCAGAGCTTGTTGCGGGGGAAGGATGCCTTGTCGATCAGCGCCACGGAGCGGCCCTGTTTGGCAGCCCAGGTGGCCGCAGAGCTGCCTGCGGGGCCTGCGCCAATTACAATGATGTCAAACTGGGTCATGCGCGCGTCCTTCTGGGGCGGGTTTCTACCAGCTTTTCGCGGCGGCGCCAGAGGGTTAGGGTGGGGAAAGCCAAGAAAGGAAGCGCCATGAGTGACGAGACACAACCAAACGGAGAGGCAACCCTGCGGGTGCTGGCGATGCCGTCAGATGTGAACATCAATGGCGACATCTTTGGCGGTTGGGTGTTGAGCCAGATGGACATTGCCAGCGGGATCATCGCCGCCCAGCGCGCCAAGGGGCGGGTGACCACGGTTGCGGTGGACGCGATGCAGTTCATCAGACCGGTGCAAGTGGGTGATATCCTTTGTGTTTGGGCCTGGGTGGAACGGGTGGGGCGCAGCTCTATGGGCATCAAAATTGAGGCCTGGGCGGTGCGGCACCGGCGCGGTGTGTCGGAGAAAGTGACCGAGGCGGTGTTCACCTATGTGGCGATTGATGAGGACGGAAAACCGCGGGCTGTGCCGGAGGAAGATGCGGCCTGGCCGCCGCGCTAAAACGGGCCGATTGGCATGTCGGTATTGCGTCTGTATCGCGGCTGTTTTGCGGAGGTGCATATTTTTGCACTGCGCAACGGCGGCGGGCGGTGGGGTTTGGCGGCTTTAACGCTTGATGGGCAGGGTGTCTTTCAAGGAGGCGCAGGATGTCTGAGGATCAGAGCGAAGATTGGCCACCGTTTCAGCGGGCCAGCAAGGGCACCAAGACGCAGCGCATGGCGCGGGAGGCGTTGGGGCGCAACCTGCTGGCGTTGACCGCAGAGACCTGGATCACCGAAGCGCTGCGGGAAACCGTTCCGGAGGCATGGCATACGCTGGAGCAGGATCTGGATGTGGCGGAGCCGAAAGAGAAGGTGACGCTGTATCTGGATCGCTCGGTGGCGAAGTTTTACCGCGCCATGGGGCAGGGCTATCAGGCGCGCATCAATCGATTGTTGGCGACCTGGGCGCAAATGAAGATTGCGGAAGAGGTGCAACTGGACGCGCATTTGGCGGCGCGGTTGCGTGATTAGGGGGCGTTGCCCCCGTCCCTGCGGGGCAGGGACTCCCCCAGGATATTTTCAGACTGTGAAAGGCTTAGGCTTTGTAGAGGCCAAACTCGTCTTGTTCCGCAAAGCGGCCGCGTAGGGCGGTGAGCGTCAGGGCAATGAGGCCGGCGCTGAGCGGGAAGCCGAGGGAGAAGCTCAGATAAGTGGTGAGGGCGGTCCAGACGGAGGCACCTTGGAGCATCATCTGAACGCCACCAAGCAGGATGCCTGCGATGCTGCCAGCAAAGATGAGGATAAGGGCCATGTCTGCGTCTCCGATTAGTGTCGTTAACCATTACTAGGGTGAATTGGGGCGCAAATGTGGCACGTGTGGGGCTTTGCTGTGGGTGGTGGCTAAAACTTATCTGGATTTGTTGGGGCACAGGGTTTGGATGAGGGCTGTGAGCGTGGCCGTGAGGGTTGCGGCGAGGGTGGCACCGGTTGCGATCCAGCCGAAGTACCAGAGCTTTCCGGCCAGTTGATCCTCGGCATATGAGGCGGCGAATTGGGTTTGGCCGTATTTGGCGCAGGCTATGGCCAGTGCGGTGGTGATGACGAAAGTGATTGTGAGCGGGAGCGGGCGCAGTTTGAGGCTTGTGAGGGTGGCGAGGATCAGGCCGATTGGCGCGCCGATGAGGAGGGTCTTTTGGCTCCACCATGGGTGCGCGCCGAGGGGGCGGGCGATGTCGAGCGCAATGAGTTCACCCATGACGAGCGCGGCGATGAGGGTAGGGAGTATGTGGCGCATGGGGCGGTTCCTCGTGAGTGGTGGTTCACTGAGGGTGGGGGCGCGAGGAGGTGGTTTTAAGAGGTGTTACAGCGGGATGGCGGGGGTGTGATGTTTGTTGCTGGTGGGCCGGGCATCGGCCGACCTCGGGTGGGCGAGGGTTGGTGAGTGTCTTGGGGCGCTGTGTGACAAGACTATTGGCGGTGGTTTGAGGTGCTGCGGGTGCATGATCGCCCTCCCGTGGGGAGGTCGGGCGATGCCCAGCGGCTCGCGCAGCGAGCCTATTTTCTTTTAGTGTTGAGAATTTTTTAAGTTTAAGTGTAGAACATATAGTGAACAAAAGCGTCATTTGGAAAAGAGTTGAAATGGAGAGGGGTAATGCAACATATAGTAGTCTCATGGAACATTCAAAACATGTACTTACTTTAACTATCGATACAGAAGATCCGATAGAATTAGCGCATTTCGTAGGTTCGCTCACCTCTTTAGCGGACGAGTATAAGCAATTTGCCCGTAATCATGCGGACTTGGTAGCTGACGAAGCAAAGGTTTTTGTTTCTGAGGTACGAAAGGGATCTTACGTCGCGGACTTAATTCCCGTGGCCGCTTCCACGATACCGCTCCTTGCAAGTTACGCCTCTGATCTCAAGACCATCGAAGAATTTGTGAAACTTTGGGCGCATCGCGCCAGTGGTGTAATCAACGGCGTTTTTCCAGACAAAGAAACAAAGTCAAATGCCAAGCATTGGTTGGATACTTTTGCTGCAGTAGCGAATTCGAACGACGGTAAAGGAAGATTGGCCGTTGCAACCTACGAAAACGGGAAAACACAGGAACGTTATTCTTTCTCGTTTGATGCCGAGGAAGCGAAAGATGCCATGAAGACTATTGATGGCGTTTACGAAAGGTTGGAGGCTGAGGAACACCTCGATCACGAGAGAGTTTTGTTAACTTTCACCCGTACCGATGTGGGCGATGCGAAAGTCGGCAAACCATCTGGCGAGCGCGTGAAAATTGAGGAAATCTCCGAGAGACCGTTGGCATTGACCTATGCCTCTGAGTTGGCCGAAGAAAAAATTAAACATGAGATCAGGGATGTGCCTGAGAACATTTACCAAAAGGGGTTTGTTGTTGATGTAAATGTTCAGACTAGAAATACGAAGCCTGTGGCATATTCAGTAGTCAATGTTCATGAAATTGTGCTTTTGCCAGAGGACGGCAACACCGAAGATTAAAAGACACACGCGCCGGGGCGCGGGTGTTTTTTGTTTTGGTCACTCAGCGTTTGCTTGCCGTCTCACCGGGGCGCGTACGGGTTATTGGCTGCGCCAAAACCCTGCCACGCGCTGTAAGTGTTTGACGGGGTCAAACACTTACCGTGAAAACTTCTTATGCTTCAGGCGCTTCGGCTCCAAGGCATCGGCTCCCAAACGCCGTTTCTTGTCTTCTTCGTAGTCTTCAAAGTTGCCTTCGAACCATTCCACATGGGCGTCGCCTTCGAAGGCCAGCATGTGGGTACAGATGCGGTCGAGGAAGAAGCGGTCGTGGGAGATGACCACGGCGCAGCCGGCAAAATCCACCAAGGCGTCTTCGAGCGCGCGGAGGGTTTCCACGTCCAGATCGTTGGTAGGTTCGTCGAGCAGCAGGACGTTGCCGCCTTCTTTCAGCAGACGCGCCATGTGCACGCGGTTGCGTTCCCCTCCGGAGAGCAGGTTCAGCGGTTTCTGCTGATCGCCGCCTTTGAAGTTGAACGAGGAGCAGTAGGCGCGGGAGTTCACTTGCGCGTCGCCCAGTTCGATGATTTCTGCGCCGCCGGAGATGGCTTCCCAGACGGTGTCCTTGTCGTTCAGGTCATCGCGGGACTGGTCCACATAAGACAGCTTCACGGTGTCGCCGTACTCTACGGTGCCTTCGTCGGGCTGTTCCTGACCGGTGAGCATCTTGAAAAGCGTGGATTTACCAGCGCCGTTGGGGCCGATCACGCCGACAATGCCGCCCGGAGGCAGGGAGAACTCGAGGTTTTCGATCAGCTGCTTGTCGCCGTAGTGCTTGGACAGGCCGTTGACCTCGATGACCTTGGAGCCAAGGCGCGGGCCGTTGGGGATGACGATCTGGGCGCGGCCAACTTTTTCGCGCTCAGACTGGTTGGCCATCTCGTTATAGGCGGAGATACGGGCTTTGGATTTGGCCTGACGGGCTTTTTGACCCTGACGCATCCATTCCAGTTCGCGCTCCAGCGTTTTCTGCTTGGATTTGTCCTCGCGGGCTTCCTGCTCCAGACGTTTGGCTTTCTGCTCGAGCCAAGCGGAGTAGTTGCCCTCGTATGGGATGCCGCGGCCGCGGTCGAGTTCGAGGATCCAGCTGGTGATGTCGTCGAGGAAGTAGCGGTCGTGGGTGACGCAGAGGATGGTGCCTTTGTAGTCGATCAGGTGCTGTTGCAGCCAGGCGATGGTTTCCGCGTCGAGGTGGTTGGTCGGTTCGTCGAGCAGCAGCATGTCAGGCGCTTCGAGCAGCAGTTTGCAGAGCGCGACACGGCGGGCCTCACCACCGGAGAGGTCTTCGATGCGGGCGTCATCGGGCGGGCAGCGCAGGGCCTCCATGGAGATGTCGACCTGGCTGTCCAGATCCCAGAGGTTCTGGGCGTCGATGTCGTCCTGCAGCTTGGCCATTTCCTCGGCGGTCTCGTCCGAATAGTTCATTGCCAGCTCGTTGTAGCGGTCCAAAATGGCCTTTTTCTCGGCCACGCCCAGCATGACGTTTTCACGCACAGAGAGGCTTTCGTCGAGCTTTGGCTCCTGTGGCAGGTAACCCACTTTGGCGCCCTCAGCCGCCCAGGCCTCGCCCGTGAAGTCTTTGTCCAGACCGGCCATGATCTTCATCAGGGTGGATTTACCGGCGCCGTTGACCCCAACCACACCAATTTTCACGCCCGGAAGGAAGGACAGGTGGATGTTTTCGAAACACTTTTTACCGCCGGGATAGGTCTTGGACACACCCTGCATGTGATAGACGTACTGATAAGCTGCCATGAGAGAGACTCCGTTTGGCTGAATTCGTGGTTGGCGGATGTGATAGCGGAGGGCGGGGGCAGGGGCAATGGAGGTTGGTGTTTCGGATGTCAGCTTGCTTCAAAGCACTCACATACTTTGAAGGCGTGTGTTTTACTTGCTTTTGACGTGATCCAAAACAACTACCACAAACAGCAGTGACGCACCCAGTGCGATGTTTTCCCATGTCATGCCTGTCTCAATGCCGAACTTCAACAATACGAAGTTGGAGGACTGCGCGACAACGGCTGCCACAAGAAAGAAAATTCTCCAGAACTTTTTTGATGGTTTCAAATCTGTTGGCCTGCAGTGTTGCGATGTTGGGCAGTGCTTTTCAGCACTAGAGAGGCTAGCCAAGCGCGGGCAAAAGGGCAATGATCCGCACGATCACGGGGAAGGAATTTTCGATGCGTTGGGTGATGGTTTTGGCGATGATGTGGGCCTCTCAAGGAGGGGCGCAGGTGACCAATTATGAGGCGGATGGCAATCTGGAAAGCACATATGATGTGGGCTGTGTGGCCATCGGTGCGCTGTCCAATGACTATTCGCCCGCCGATTTGGCGGGAGGGGTGATCCGCTGTTTCGAAGATGGTGAGGACGATCGTGCCTTTGAGTTGGTGGTGGTGATGCAGCTGCGCACCGCGTTTGATACCTTGCGGGTGGAGGATACCACGGCGCACCAGGCCGGGCAGGTGATGATGTTGGAAATTCAATATGCCACCGGCGACGCGTTTGGGCCGCGCATGCAGGAGGCCGTGGCGCGGTTTGGCGATAGCGGCAGCCCCAAACATTCCGCATTGTGTGCGCAGATGGCAGAATTTGGACCGCCCACGCACTCGCCGCGCTATATGGTGCAGCATGGGATGACGGCGTTTACCGGACGCGAGGGCGACGGGGTTTTGGATGACTTTGATCCACAGGAGAGCTGGGAAATTCTTTTGGAAGAGTATCTTCAATGTGGATAATGGGATGAGGTATCGGTGACGGTACCGTTTCGAAGGGGGCGGTACCTGAGGCGGGCGCAATGGGGGGGGTGTGCAGGTCGGTTGATTGGGAACCGGCATTGGCTGAGGCCAAAAGTTAAATCACTTTCGCCGCAACGCGCGATAACACTGAAAAGCTATGTAGAAGTGGCCAAGAAAAACGGCGACACGCAAAAACCTGTCGCTGCCTCCGAAGTCCACCCCAACATAAGGTAAGCAGTAGAGGATCAAAGCGAGGGCATAGCCGATGAGATCGCTTTTCAGCTGTTCTTTTGGTGGAAGGTTTTTGTAAGAGTACTTGGATATTTGCGACAAGTTCCGGGTGGTGGCTATCTAACTTTGGCAAAAACTGAGGTTTTTTCTGACTTGGTGCCCATGCGCAATGCTCATGACGGCGGATCAAGGAACTTCTGAATTTGGTCATAAAACACCAAGCACAGTCCGATCATGACCAAGCCAAGAATGTCGAAGAAGCTGAAACGCCCATCGTCGTGATAGCCAATCAGCACAAAAACTGCGAAAATTAAGATGCCAGTTAAGTAGAGCATTTCCTGCGCCAAACTCGTCCAGCTAGCCCTTGTTTGAAAACAGAGCGGAAAAGATTTTTGCTATTAGAAAGATGGACGAGAACAGAATGAACCAGAAAGCCATTTTCATTGTCGCTTCGCTGTATAGGTGCGTCTCATGCCGACCTTGCCAAATGTGTGATGTATAGAAACCGGCTAGGCAGAGCGCACACAGAAAGGCGATCATCAACGCGCCGAGCCTCTGCTTTTCTTTCGGTTTCCTCCAAGGTCGGGCATTTCGTTTCTCACGCATTCAATTGCATCCAGGTTACAACTTTGGTCGCCGTGACATTATGCGGATATTGCCCAGTGTACAGGCGCAGACAACAAAAACTAGGAGTCATACTTTTTCTTTCGCTTCTACCGGCAAAGGAGGTAAAACTGGTGCGCTATGTAGTACGGCATGACAAAGAGGGATGCTCTGGCCACTGCGATGCCGTAGCCTTGTGGCAGGTCGTCCGAGAAGAGAAAGAACATCATGCAAATTGCGATTTAGCAGGCCAAATCAACTCGAATTTGCTCACTTTTGGTCATGCCGCGGTAATGTTTCATCGGAACTTGATAATCAAAAACTGTGGCCGAACCAACAGGAGTTTTTTGTTTCCAGGATGGCAACTTTGTCGTTGGATTATCACAATATCAGACAAACTGAGTCGACCTATTAAATAGAGCTGCCGTTTGCACTTAGAGTTGACCTTCCCGTTCCAAAAGCCCACTAAACCCCGTGCCTTACGGATTGCCATATGTCGCGCGCGGCCAGAGAATTGGGCTGCTGGGGGGATCGTTTGATCCGCCGCACAAAGGCCATGTGCATATCACGCTAGAAGCACTTAAGCGGTTTGGGCTGGATCAGGTCTGGTGGCTGGTCAGCCCAGGCAACCCTCTTAAAGATCGTGGACCGGCCAAGTTGGCACGCCGTATGTCTGCGGCGCGGGAGATCATGGATCATCCGCGGGTGCAAATCACTGATTTTGAGGCACATGTCGGCACGCGTTTCACAGCAGAGACTATTGCGGTGTTGCAGGACAAATGCCCGCAGGCACAATTTGTCTGGCTTATGGGCGCGGACAACCTGGCGCAATTTCATCTATGGCGCGACTGGCAAGACATCATGGCGCGGGTGCCTATTGGGGTGCTCGCACGCCCGGGCGACCGTATTGAAGCGCGCACTGCCAAGGCAGCGCAGGTGTACCGACGGGCGCGATTGCATCCGCGGAGCAGCTGGCAACTGAGTCGCGCAAAAGCGCCTGTTTGGGCTTTTGCCAACGTGCCGATGCGGGACATAAGCTCTACGGAGCTAAGAAAAAATGGTGCTTGGGCAGAGAGTTAAGGGCCATTTGTTTCACCTGTGAATTTCTGTCGCACCGCGTAAGTCTCTATTAACTCAGCGGGTCTAATTTGACCAAGGAACTAAAGGCGTCTGTGCGTCTTCTGGGGTGCCGAATTAGCGGTTTTCACATCAAGACACACAGGCACACTCAGAGTTGACGGTTTTTCATCTGGCGGTTGCGCCAGCTGGGAGGGTGACGTGTCCGGCCCGCCAAGGTGGCGGCGGGGCATATGTGATTGATTGAAACTGCGCCAAAAATCTGGCGCCTAATCAGGCCCCACCACAGGATGTGGCGATGGTCTGGCCGGAGCGAATAATGACTGGTGAAAAAAAGCGGTCTTTGGGGCTGTCGATCATGGGGCGGCTGTTGCTGCCTATCGTGGCCTGTATTTTGGTGGCCTTCATTGCCACCACGGTGTTTTGGGTGACCAAGCAGAGCAATACGTTGATCAAGGCGTTTGAGAGCGAATTGGCATTGTCACAGACCTTTGTCGCGCCACCGGTGGCCGCGGCAGTCTGGGATTTCAACACAGATGGCGCCGCGGGCGCAATCGCTGGCGTGACCCAAATGGAAAATGCTTTGTTTGCCAAAGTATTCGTGGACGGTGAGCTGTTTGCCAAAGTTGCGGTGGAAGGCGCGGATGATACCGGTTGGGACGAAGGCGTGGCCGAGATCCTGGCGATGGAGGCGGCTGAGGCGCGATTTGAGGCCAATCATGTGGCCTACGTGAAATTCCCGATCCACCACACCGATGGCACGGTGGTCGCGGAAATGGTCATGGGGTTTTATGACGGTGTGATCGCCGCTGTGGTCAATCAGCTTTACATGCAGTCTTTGATTGCTGTGGCTGTCATTTGCCTGGTGATGTCCGCAATTGTGTATTTCTCCGCTGCCGGTGTGACCCGGCCGCTGGCGCGGATTGTGGCGCGCATTTCAGCTTTGCGCGAAGGCGACACAGCCAGTGAGGTGCCGTTCACCGAGCGCAAGGACGAGTTGGGCCGTCTGGCGCGTGCAGTTCGGGAGTTTGTGGAGACCATCAAGGCCAACAAATCGATGGAAGACCAGGCCACGGCCGCCGCCCGTGAGCAGTCCGAAGTTGTGAATGAACTGGCCGACGGGTTGAACCATCTTGCGCAGGGGCAGTTGAGCCACCGCATCACAGCTGAATTCAGCAGCGATTATGAAATGCTGCGCGCGGACTTTAACAAGACTGCCGAGGCGCTGGATGATGTGATTGGCCGTGTGTTGGGCACAATTTCGCAGATTGAAGATGAGACCGGCGAGATGGCCGAAGGCACGCAAAATCTGGCGAAGCGCACTGAAGCGCAGGCCGCTACGCTGGAAGAAACCGCCGCAGCCATTGGCTCGATCACCGATGGCGTGCAGAAGGCGTCTGATCAGACCAAATCTGTTGAGAACACCGTGGACGCAACCAAGTCAGAAGCCCTGCGCGGGGGCGAGATTGTGAAATCTGCCGTGGAAGCGATGCAAGACATCAAAGACAGCGCTGGCAAGATCAGCGAGATCAATCGCGTGATCGAGGATATTTCCTTCCAGACCAATCTGTTGGCGTTGAATGCCGGGGTTGAGGCAGCCCGGGCTGGGGATAGCGGTCGTGGCTTTGCCGTTGTGGCCTCTGAAGTGCGCTCATTGGCGCTGAGATCTGCGACAAGTGCGCATGAAATCAAAGAGCTGATTGATACCTCTTCTGATCAGGTTGAGGTTGGTGTAGATCTGGTTGATCAGGCCGGTAAGGCGATTGAAGGTATCATCACCAAAATCCAGGATGTGAGCCGGTTGGCGGTGCAGATTGCCGACAGCTCCCGCGATCAGGCCACCGCGATCACCGAGATCAATTCCGGTGTGATGGATCTGGACCGTGTGACGCAACAAAACGCCAGCCTGGTGGATCGTTCCAGCGCGCAGGGGCGCGCATTGCAGGAAGCGGCCCGCGAACTGGCGGAATTGGTTGGCAGCTTCCGTCCGTCTTCGGTGGGCGGTGCGTCCAGCGAGCATTATGAAGCGGAGTACCGTCAGTCAGCCTGACACCAAGGTGGAAAAAATTTGAAAGGTCGGTGCGCAAAACTGCGCGCCGGCCTTTGTCGTTTTGGTACTGTGAAGCTTTTGACTCTGTGAAAGCGAATGCCCTTCACGTGGGCTTTACCGAATCCCATCAGGATGACTCTAACGGGGGGTGGTGTCAGAGAAAGGATTTGCGATGCAAAAACGCGCGATGATGTTTATGATGCTGACCGTTTTGGCGGTCTCTGCGATGGCGGCAACCGGGTCTGCCGAAAAAGGTTTTGCGGTTTCAGGCAGCCTTGGTTTTTTGAACAGCCGTTAATAAACGCGGCCTAGTTCATGGCAGTTGACGGGGCGGTGTTTCGGCTCGTGGCAGACCGGCGGTGAGGGCCTCCAGAGGGGCAAACCGCATTTGGCCGACGTAGGCCTGTGCGGTTGTGTTCTCGGCTGTCAGGCCGGCCCAAGACTGCACGGTTTTGTCAACGGCCCAAAGGTTGGCAAAGAGAAACCCAGGTTCTTTGGGCAAGTCAGCGGCGTCTTCGGTCACCTCAAAGATCAGGCGATCTTCGACAAACCAGCGCAAGCGGTCCGGATGCCATTCGAACGCATAGCGGCGTGGTTTGTCCGCGGCGTCAAATCCAAGTGCAACTTTATGGGCGGTGAGCTGGCCATCGACAAACCACGCAATTTGCATCTTTGTGGTGTCTTGTCCCAAAAACTCGATGTCAATCTCGTCATGGCGGGTGCCATAGTGCGGGCCGGTGTAAGTAAAGAAGCCCGTGACGAGCCCGGGGCCTTTCGCCGGGTGTAAGATTGCCTCGTAGCGGCCATAGTGCGTGCGGGTTTCACGCCGAATGGAGGCGCCCAAGAAGCGGTTTTCGGCGGCGGTTTGCGGGGTCAGGGAAAGATGCAGCCCGTGATCAAAGCGCAGATTGTCACGGCTCCAGTCCGTGTCAAACGCGGGATGGCTGAAGGTGTAATGTGCCACCTGCCAACCGCGGGCAGGCGCCCGGTCAAACCGCTCTGAAAATCCGTTGATTGAATCTGCGACACCAACGCTGCCCATGGTCAGAGCTATGGCCAGGCCAAGACGCAGACGGCGTCCGCCCTCGAATATCCTACGCATCAGACCCCCACCCGATTAAGGTTAATGGATCATGTCCATGACCTTGAGAGCATCAGGGAGGGAAGGGGTGCAAGACAAAACGCGCGTGATGGTTAACGCGCGTTCTGGTTAATATTTATAGTAGTGCAGGCAAAATTGGCGTGGTGTCCGGCTCAGGGACAGGTCTTGGCCTGAATTTCTACACGCCGGTTATGGGCCGAAGTGCCTTCCAGTCCAGTAAGAGGCCGGGACTCCCCCTCAGATTCTACCACACGGATGCGAGACGGGTCCTTGAGCCCGTCACGCAGGGCTGCGGCCACGGCTTGCGCGCGTTTGAGCGCCAGAGCCTTGTTGGCGGCGTCGCCCCCACTGCTGTCGGAATGCCCGATCAAGCGCAGGCAGGCCCGTTGCAGCACGGAGGTGTCCAACACAGAGACCAGGACCGCAAGCTGCACTTGCGCGTCCGCACTGAGGTTGGCACCGCCCTGCGTAAAGAAGATGTGGCTTTCCTGGATTTCGTCGGACAATGGGTTGGGGGCGCTGTCCGTCGGGTGTGATTGAGGGGCTGCACAGCGTGCTGGTGTGACTCCATATTGTTGCATCGCCTGGGCACAAAGGGCTGCGTCGTCCGAGGCGAGGCTTGTGGTGGCGGGGCCAAAAAGAGCCAGGATCAAGATCCCAAAACCGGGCGGGCGACAGGTACACATAACAACACTCCTAACCTCTTCAGGGTAAGAACAAACTCTTGCGAAGTGGTAAATGGAGGTAGAACAAAATAAAAACAAATGCAGAAGTGTTCACTTTTTGTTCAGATTTACCAGCGACACTGGTTGACGTTGTTTGTTTGGTAAATGGTGAACTGCATGGTTGCAGACGGTCCTGAGACGGGGCGGCAGACCTGGATTGATGCTTTGCGGTTGTGTGCGGGCGTATCCATGGTGGGGCTGCATGTGACGGCGGATGCTCACGGGCAACCGTTCCCGGATGCGGACCCGGCGGCGCGCTTGGCGCCTATGGTGCTACGCGCGCTGTTGTACACGGCGCGGACAGAACTTTTCTTGATGATTTCGATCCTGCTGTTGTTGATGGCGTTGACCAAGCGCCCACGCAGCTACGGTGCGGTTTTGCGCGAACAGGCCCGCAGGCTTTTGATTCCGTTTGTTTTTTGGACCGTGGCTTACGCGGTATACAACCTCTTGAAGGCCACTGCTTTTGGTTATGAGGCGCAGGTTGTGGCCGCGCTTAGCTTACCGGCGACCTGGGGGGGGTATCTGCTGTTGGGGGATGTGAAATATCACATGCATTTTATCCCGACGCTGTTTGCTTTGTTGGTGTTTTTCCCTCTGTTCCGACTGGCTGAGCGGCGGCCCCTTCTGGGGCTGACAGTGGTGCTTGGCTTGTTGCTGAAACAGGTTCTGGATCCGGTGATGTACAAGCTGTTTTGGGGCACGGAGGCGCTTGGCTACGCGGTGCGGGGCCTCAAGGTGGTGAGTTACCTTGGGTATGGCATGGCGGCGGGCGCGGTGCTTGGGTTGTGGCGGCGCACAACGGCGGCACAGCGAGAGGCCTGGTTTGGTCCTATCGTGGTGATTGCGCTGGCGTTGTTAACACTCAAGCTTATGGCCACGGCAAAAGTGGTGGCCACTGGACACTGGGTATTTGACAACCCGTTTGCGTATTGGGCGGACTATTTGATGCCGGTGGCACTGTTGCTGCTGTGTTTAAGTCTGGCGCACATGGCTTGGCCAGCGTGGATCGCGCGCGCATCCAAATATGCCTTTGGACTATACTTGTGCCACCCGATTTTTCTCGACCTTGCGGAGATGGCCCTGGCGGGACGTGCAGTTTCTCCCAGCCAATCCGTTGCGCTTGAATTTCTGTGGACCCTGCCGATGACCTGGCTGTTTGTTGTGGCGCTAAGCCGTCACCGGCTGACCGCCTGGACGGTGGGGCTGGGCCCGTCGCCTGATTTGCCTCTGCTGTGGAGCGGGCAACAAGCCTGAGCCCGCCTTTTCATAAAGGAGACCCTTATGCTTACCAATTCAGAAGACGTTGGCATGATTTCTATCCTGAAGATCGCAACCGCGCGGTTGACGTCCGCGGACTATGTCACGCTCAAATCGGCGGAAGCCCGTTGTTTGGCCCGGGGACGCTCTGCGATGCTGGTAGATTTGAGTGCGGTCCGTCGTGTGGCGCGGTCCGGGTTGGCCGCCTTGGTCGAGTTTCAAAGTGAGGCCCCGCAAGGCATGGCTGTGGGTTTTTTTGGCGCCCGGGAGCGGGTGGAAAACGATATCGCCAGATGTGCGCTGTCCTCACTGTTGACGCTGTTCAAATCGCGCAAGGATGCGCTTGTGGCCCCGCGGTTTCGTGCCCGGCAATTGGCCGGGGTGAAAGCGGTACTCCTTGTGGCAGGCAGTGGCAGCCGGATGGCTCCGCTCAGCGCGCACACGCCTAAACCGCTTCTGGATTTTCTCGGGCGGCCGGTGTTGGACCACGTGATGCGGCATTTGTCCGGCTTTGGCATCCGCGATTTTATCCTGAACCCCGGTCATTTTGCACCGCAGTTTCACGCGTATGTGCGCAGCTCTCCGTTGCGCAGCGTGCAGTTTCTCAACGAGGGGCAGTTGCGGGGCGACGTATGGCAAGCGGACCCGCTTGGATCGGCCAGTACCTTGCGACAGTTGCACCAAAATCATAACGCCTTTGATCAGGACTTTTTGGTTTTTTGCGGCGACGCGGTCACAGATATTGATGTGGCGGCTTTGATGGAGCAGCATCGGGCCAGCGGTGCGGATGTGACCATTGCCGCGCAAAAAGTGCCGCCGGATCAAGTGTATAAATACGGGATCATCGACGCGGATCGCGCCGGGCGTGTCCGTCGTTTTGTTGAAAAGCCCAGCTTACAACAGGCGCCGTCGCAACTGGCAAGCTGCGGGATCTATGTTGTGTCGCCGCGTGCGCTGTCTCATGTTGTGCCGCTCCCGGCGCAGGACATTGCTCAGCATCTTTTGCCAGGGCTGCTGGCGGCGGGGCGGCATCTGCAGGTTTATGATGCGGCCTTTAATTGGGTCGATATGGGATGCCCACAAGATTATTTTGCAGGGCTGTCTCGGGGGTTGCGCGGCTTGATCCCTGGCGTGATGCCGCTTGGACACTTGGTGCGCCGTCATGTGTGGGCGGCGGATGGCGCAAACGTCTCACCGCGCGCAGTGATTGTCGGGCCCGCCTTCATTGGGGCAGATGCGGTTGTCGAAGCTGGCGCAAAATTGGAGGGGCCAGTGGTGGTCGGGGCAGGGGCGCGGGTTTGTGGCCGCAGCTTGGTGCGCCGCTCTGTGATCAGCAGTCAGACGCGGATTGGTGCAGGAACATGGGTTGATGACATGATTGTCGCCCCGGATTGGGCGCTCGATCATCGGTTTTCGGAGAGTCATTTGCAATCGCTGACCCCGTTGGAAGGGGTGGTGTCGGAGACAGTCGCCGAGGAGATTCTGGCAGCGCCGCTTATGGATGTGCCGTCGCGCTGGGGAGGCACAGGATGACAGTATGGTGGCGTGGTTTTTGTTTTGCATTGATTGGCGGGGTGCTCCTGACGACTGGAACCGCACCGCGGGCGGACATGTCGGTGGCGACGGCGTCTGCTCAGGATCGGTTTTGGATCATGTGGGAGCGTGTGGATTTTGTTGGTCGCCATTGCCCTGGCGGGGCGCAGTGTCAGAAACGACGCAGCTATTCCAGTCGGCCGTTGGACACAAGCAACACGGGCTTTATCTATCGGCTTTTTGGTCTGCGTGATGGTGCCAACCGGACAGGCTCCCTGCCGCGAGATCACCCCGAGGCGCCAGTGATATGCCAGAAAAATCAAGCGGCTCTTGGACTTGGATTTGACCCGCGTGCCTTGCCGAGATCAGAGAAAGGTGAGGTGTTGCGCGGTATCAGCCAGTTGCATCTTGATCTGACCACCCTGAAACCTCCGCCGGGATTTGATGCCAGGTTTGGGGGGCGCTTGCATAAGGCGTTTGTGGCACGGCTCAGCGACGCGGGCATTCAGGTGGTGCCCAAAGATCAGCTGCATCTGGTGCCAGGGCAGCCAACCCTTAACCTGTATTTCTCGTTTTCCGATCTGGATGACCTGTGCAAATACGAATATTCGGTTTTTGCAAGCTTGACCCAGGAGGTTCTGCTGACCAGAGATCTGCGGATCAAAGTGGCGGCCGGCGTTTGGTCGCACTCCACCGGGTCCACAGCCAAGGGCCATCAGGGCACCGAAGCGGACGCCATATTGCGCGTGTTGGAGGCATTTGTACGTGATCACCAGCAAGCAAATGCGCGCTGAAATGGAGAGTGAACCGCAATGAGTAAGCCCTATTTTGAGGCGTTTTCCCATCGGCAGCCAGCTTACTTTGCGCCGATGAGCGCAAAGCGACGGTGGGTTTGGCATTTTTTGGCCGGGGCGACGGTTGCGGCCGGAGCGGCCTATCTACAGTGGCGCTGGACGGCGTCGCTGAATCCTGAGGCCTTGGTGTTTTCCGTTTGTGTGGCGTTGGCGGAGACTTTGTTTTTTGTCGGTACATTGTTGTTTTATTTTGACATTTGGGACGAGGGAGACACAGTGTCTCCCCCCCCAACAATTGCGAAAGTGGCCCAAGGCGCGCCTGCGTCAGTGACAACCGTGGATATTTTTGTGACCACATATGACGAGCCAATCGAGGTTGTGCGGCCGTCCTTGGCGGCCGCTGCGGAGGTGGAGGTGCCGGACGGGGTGCGGGTCCGCGTGTGTTTGCTGGATGATGGCGACCGGAGTGAGATGGCCCGTGAAGCAGAGCGGCGCGGGATCAGCTATTTTGCGCGGCAAACCAACACCGGGTTCAAGGCGGGCAATCTGCGCCATGCATTGCTGCGCACCTCTGGCGATTTTGTGGTGATTTGCGACGCTGACACCAGGCTACAACCGACCTTTTTGCAAAACACATTGGGCTATTTTTCTGATCCCAAAGTTGCATGGGTGCAGACACCTCATTGGTTTTATGACCTGCCGCCCGGCAAAAACTGGCAAGCTTGGATGGTTGACAATGTGCCACGCTGGCTATGGCCGCCGGCTGGAGTGACAGCGTATTTTGGCCGCCAGATCGCCTGGCTGGCCACTTGGATCACCGGGCGCACAACGGTTGGGGCTGACCCTTTTCTGTCGGATCCCAGCGTTTTTTTTGACGTTATTCAACGCCGGCGAAACCGGAATGGGGCTTCGTTTTGTTGCGGCGCAGCCAGTATTCACCGGCGCGAAGCGGTGTTTGATGCTGCGTTGCGCGATAAGGCCCATATGGTGAGGGCGCACGCCACTCCGTCGGGCCTGAACCGCGCGGCCTGTTTGGCGGCTCTGCCGTTACAACCTTACCGGTTTCACGTGTCTGAGGACCTATATACCTCGATTTTGCTGCATGCAGATCAAGAGGCCGGATGGACGTCTGTGTACCACCCCCAGGTTGAAGCGCGGATGTTATCGCCTTGGTCGATGACGGCCTGGGCAGCACAGCGGCTCAAATACGCCGGGGGCACGTTTGACATCGCTGTGTGGGACAATCCGATATTTCGGCGTGGGTTGAACTGGCGGCAAAAACTGCACTATGGCGCGACGTTCTGGTCATATTTTAGCGCGCTTTGGACGCCGGTTTTGCTCTTGGCGCCCGTGGTGTCGCTGTTCACCGGATTGGCGCCGGTGACAGCATATTCGATGGATTTTTTCCAACGATTTTTGCCCGCCGTTGTCTTGGGGGAATTGGCCATGGTGGCTGCCTGTAAAGGGCATTCTATTGGCGCAGGGCGGGTGTTGTCGGTGGTGGCGCTGCCTCTGCAATGGCGGGCGCTTTATTGCGTAATGCGGCGCCAGAAACCGCGGTTTGCCCCGACACCTAAGCTGCCCGGTGTCAATGAAACCTCAAGTCTGTGGCTGGTGTGGCCGCATGTGGTGTTGCTGGCGACGATGATAGCGGCCGCAAGTTGGGGGATTTGGCATACGTTGTTGCAAAGCCCCGGTTACAGCAGCGCGCTGTTGTGGGTGAATATGTTCTGGCTTGTGGTCAATATGCGTCTTGTGGCGCGGGCGTTGCACATGGCACGCTGGCGTCCACCTTCCCAACCGTCAGTGCAGCGCCCGGTCCTGTCTAAATCCAAACAACTGGAGGTGTCTCATGGTGTGTAAGTCTCCACAGGCTGAGGGCATCAGTCGGTCCAATCGTGGCAGTATAGCGTTTCTGGCGGGCTTGCTGTTGACTGCCGGCATTGCCGTCAATCAAGACACTTGGGGCCAGGTGATGCGCGACAGCAGCCTTGCGCAGCTGCCGCAGGCGCAAGGGCTTGTGCCGCAACCGGCGCGGGGTCTGACCGCGCAGGATTGGCAGTCCGCGGCAACGGCATGGCGCTATTTTGAGAGCCACTTCCGTGCCGAAACCGGGTTTGTGGACGCCATACATAATCATCCCAGTGCAACCCTATGGGATCAGGGCAGTTACTTGTTTGCGTTGATGGCGGCGCAAGGCCTTGGCCTCGTTGAGGCTGAAACCTTTGAGCAGCGGAGCGAGGCCTTTTTGAATGGGCTTGCACGGTTACCATTGTTTGACGGGCAATTGCCCAACAAGGCGTATGACACGCGCAGCCTGGCTATGGTGGATTACGCAAACACGCCGGTGCCTGAAGGGATTGGTTGGTCTGCGCTGGACATCGCGCGGTTGTTGATGGCACTGCGGGCGCTGGAAATGCGCGCGCCTTCTTTTGGCCCGCAGATCAGGACGCTTTTGGCAGGCTGGGATTTGGCGGCGATGACGGCCGAGGGTCGGTTGTGGGGCAGCAGCCGAAATCGGGGGCAGACCTGGTATCATCAAGAAGGGCGCATTGGTTATGAGCAATATGGCGCGCGGGCGGCGGCGCTTTGGGGGTTGGATGTTCTCGATGCCAGCACCGCGCGGCTGATTTTGGCCTGGGAGGAGGTTTCCGGTGTGCAGGTGGCAACAGATCGGCGCCGGGCCAAAGACTTTGGTGCAATTACGCCGGTGGTGAGTGAACCTTATCTGTTGCAAGCATTTGAAGTCGGGCTAAATGCTGAGGGGCGCTTGCTCGCCAGCCGCATTTATCAGGCACAAGAGGCGCGGGCGCGCCACACGGGCCAAGCTACGATGGTCAGTGAAGATCACATCGATCAGGCGCCACATTTTTTATACGGCAGCGTGTTTGGCAACGGTGCGGATTGGGCGGTGGTGGCCGAAGATGGCAGTACCCATCCGGAGTTGCGCACGGTCAGCCTAAAGGCGGCCTTCGGGTGGGATGCGCTTTATGGAACCGACTACACGCAAACGGTTTTGGCGGAAATGGCCCCGCTGGCGGGCGCGCAGGGATGGTATGCGGGACGGTACGAGGAAGATGGTCGGATAAATCTGGCATTGACCATCAATACCAACGCGGTGGTGCTTGAAGCCCTTCACTACAAGTTAAAGGGACCGCTATTGCAGGTGAAATGATCTTGCTCAGGCACGGTTGCCATCAAATGGATCAAGCAAAAGGCTCCGGTGACGTCCGGAGCCTTTTGCTTGAGCGGTCCTGATGTCCTCTTACATTTTACACTTAGAAAGATTGCAACAGTCGCTCCGTGGCGCTTCCAAGAATATGGCCGAGCCGTTGCATCGGCAGTTCAACCTGCATGGTGGAGCGCGTGCCGGCCGGCAATGTGCGGAGCGCAGCCTGGACTTGTGGCCCAGGATTGGACAGACGCACAAGCACTTCGCGTGCTGCGACGTCTCCCACATTGATCGATGAGATTGATTGAACATGAGCCGGGAAGCGGTTGTGCGGCTGGGGAATGCCAGCCAGGGAGATATGAAGTGGATCTCCTGATCGCAGGGCATCAGCTTCGGACATAGACAGCACAAAGCGGGCTTGGTACGCGGCGGGGGATGCAGTGTGAATCTGGGCCAAAGTCACATCCCATGCGCGCGCCGCCGTGTCCGGCATGCGGCGCAGCCGTTCGATACGCCCATCTTGTGGCGCGTAAAGCCAGGGAGCGGCAGCAATTTCTTCCAGCTCGATCACTCGTGTTTGCAGCGCGGCGGCTTGTGCCTCTAGGGCGACAATTTGCGCCAAGCTGCCAGCTTCCTGAGTCTGAACAAGCTGGGCCAGCTCAAATTCAACGTCACGCACCAGGCTCTGGAGGGTTTCGCGCTCCAGAGCGGCACGCGCCATCAAGATATTACGGATGGCTGGCGGCGTGTTCTCCGCCCGTAAGACCAATTCACGCACCGCCAGCGCGGTTTCGCGTTGCAGGCTTTCGCGGCGGTGCAAAAGCTGTTCGCGTGCCAAAAGTTCCTGGCGTTTTGTGTTTTGGCAGGCTTGCTGGGCTGTGTTGGCCTCTGGCTTGCCAGCCGGGGAGGGCTGGTCGGCGGTACGCCAGCAGGCAACCGCAGCTGCGGTGTTGGCGATGTCGCGGCGCAGATCATGTAGCAGCCGATGGATGCCGGTTTGATCCAAGCGCGCGACTTTCTGACCAGAAGTCACCTGATCGCCGTTTGTGATCAGCACCTCCGCCAGGGTGACGTCGGCGGGTAAAACCACATCCACTGTCGGCGTTTGGCTATCAAAGGTGCCGGATGCCACCCGGGCGGCGTAGACCGGAAACCGTGTCGCAAAGGCCCACGCACTGATTGTCAGAAGGGCTGTCGCAAGCACGGCCCACAACACCCACATCACTTGGAGGGGATTGAGGTTGCGGGGGGGGCGCAAGTCAAGTTTGGGGCGAAACATCAGCAGGCCCTTTGCGTTTCTCTAGCAGCCGTGGATCGTAGGTTTTTATTGTCACTTCAAGATGGCTTTGGCCATCTTCGTCGCCGGTTTGCACATCCAGGCTGTCGCGCATGATTTTGGCCAGCGGGGATAGGCGTTCCCCCTCCACCGAGGTGTCCGCCGCCACGCGGGCTTTTTGCATTGCGCCTGAGGACAAGGCCAGTCGCTGATCGATCATGCGCAACTGGCATTGACCAACAAAATGTTTGAACTCAAAGGAAATGTCATCGGAAGGCGCGTCGCTATCGGTGGGCGACTGGCAGGCCACTGCGAGCATTTCATTGGCAACCATACAGACCGCGCGGCGGTTGCCTTCGTCGCCGTCGCGCCGGAACTGGCTGCAGAGCCAGGCGTCCAATGCCTCCTCGTTGTCAAGTTCGCGGGTGGTGACAAAGCGGCTCCAGCCAGAAGAAAGGCGTGCGCGGATTTCGGCGGTGGAGGCAAATTCAATCACACGGCCGTTTTGCATCATCAGCAGGCGGTCACAGCGTTCCAAAAGCTGGCGGTTTTCGGTGGCCACAAGCGTGGTGTGCCCCAGTCGGGCTTCGGCGCGCAGACGATCCCCTAGCGCTGCCAGAAGGCTTTCGCTGGCGCCGTCCTCAGGCCGGTCGATCAGGAACAATCCGGGACGCAAAGCCAGAGCACGGGCCAGAGAGAGGGCCTTTTGCTCGGTGCGGGACAGATGGCGCACGTCTGGGGCAGATAGAATGCGGTCCACTGTATCGGCGGTAAAGACCAGAGATTGTAAGGCTTTGCGGGCGCGATCCAATTGGGCCTCCACGCTGAAGCAGGACAGGTTGGCCGCGCCGCCGCCAGGGACCGCCAGAGTTTCCGGCGGGACCAGAACGCTTTGGATTGGACGTTCTTCGCCGCTGCGACCCCAAAGTGGGGCGCCTTGCAGGGCCACAAAGCCCTCCACCTGAAGTGCGGTGAGATCGTGTGGGGCGTGTAGGGCCCTCATCAACAGGGATTTGCCCGAAAAACTGTCTCCAGACAGGCCGATCACCTCGCCGGGCTCTACGCGAAAGGACACATCCGACAGCAAGGGCGTTCCTGTGTCCGTGCGTACCGAGAGATGATGCACCACCAGCGCAGTTTCGTCGCCTTCGGGATCAGCGGAATACGGCGGTGGCAAGCAGACGACCTCATTTGCACGACCCAAACGCTCCGGGTCGGCCACGGAGCGTTGCCGGAAATAGGCAAAGAAAGCGTCGATAGACCAATAGGTCACCAGCGCGATGGTGGCGATGGCCGCGGCGTTGATCACCTCAAGCGCGGCGAGCCAACTTGCGACAGCGAAGCCGGCAATCAACCCGCCAAATGCGAGAGCCTTTTGCAGCGCCTCCAAAAGGGCGCTGTCTCCGCGCGCGGCATTGGCGAGATCGATCGCGCGCTGATCGCGGCCGCTTAGAAAACTTGTGGCCTCTTGTGGCAGAAAGTCCCACATCGGCTCGCGGCGCGTCCAACGCGCGGCCAGGCCGCAGAGCAGCCACGACAGAATGCCGCCCGCCACAAATGGCGCGACAATGAGCGGATGTAGAAAGCCAAACACGCCCCCAGCCAGGACAGCCACAAGCGCTTGGCCGGTCACGGCGTTGCGCCGACGGATTTGACGGTACCCGGATAAAGCGCGGGCATGGCCGACATCAAAAATCAGAATTCCAAGGATCGGCACGACGGCGCCAAACGCCAGCAACGGTGCAAGGATAAGCTGCCTGTCCTGGGCCACCAGTTCGTAAAAAAACACCACGAACACAGCCACTGCAAGCAGGCAAATCCCGCCGCCAAGGGAAAACAGGAAAGAGACCCCGTGGGTCCACATCGGAATGGTACGGTCGCGAAACGGCAATGGTCCGGAAGGCGCCGAACCGGTGGCGTCTATAGAGAGATCAGGCAGCACGCGATCATGAGACATAAAACAATTCCCAGTTACACAAAGAACAAGGGAATGGTATCGCCACTCGGTTAAGATTGTGTTTTTGAATCTATTTTTTGTTCTTATTTTGTCCAATTTCTGCTTATCGACTCTGTAATTCTTGTCGTTGCCAATTTTTAACCATTTTGTCGTTTCATAGTGGCGTTCCGTCTGGAGTGTGTTTGATGAAGAGTGCTGTTGGTTCCGGTAAGCGAGCGCCGCTGTTGGGCGTCCTGATGTTCTGTGCTGTTGTTCTGGGTATTTCCGGGACGAGCTACGCAGTGGGCATCACGGCGCGGCGGGTGTTTCTGGCGCAAGAGGAAGAGATCATCCCGATCATTGCGGGGGGTGCATTGGATGAAATTCCCGCGTTGATGCGGGGCAATCTGCCCAGCGTGACCAGCAGTATGGTTTTGGAGGAGCGGCGTCGGGAGAAGCCGCCGCGCATGTGTGAGATGTCGGCGGATTTCTTTGACGATATGCCGCGCGGTGCAAACGTGCCCCAAGGCTACGACAAGCATAACGCCTATGTGCGCAAATACCGGAGCCGTCGCGGTTTTTTGAACGAGCGCGAGTTGCGCGCGGCGCAGGTGGCGTGGCATTACTTTGAGCAATTTACCCAGGAAAGCACGGGGCTTGCCAATTCGGTGGGTAATTACCCATCGACCACGTTGTGGGATACGGCGTCTTATATGGCGGGGTTGGTCAGCGCTTATGAATTATGCCTTATCGAGAAGCCGGAATTTGATCGGCGGATAACGCAGCTTTTGACCACAATCAAAGGATTGGATCTGTTCCGCAAAGAATTGCCCAATAAGGTGTATCACACCCAGACCGGCGCGAAGGTAGACTATACCAACAAACCGGGAGAAATCGGGTTTTCTGCGTTAGATATCGGGCGCTTTCTGGTGTGGATGCGGATTTACAAGAACCGGTATCCCTATTTGGCCAACACCATCGATTCCGTGCTGCTGAAATGGGATTTCCGCAACGTGATTGATGATGAAGGGCTGATGTTTGGCGCCTATGTCGACAAGGAAACCGACGAGACGGTTTATGCGCAGGAAGGCCGGTTGGGCTATGAGGAATATGCCGCGAAAGGTTTTGCGCTTTGGGGGTTTAGACCACGTCTGGCACATCGCGCAGAGCCGTTTTTGACAGCGTCGATATTTGGCATTCAGGTGCCTTATGACGGGCGCGACCCGCGGATTTTCCACTCTCAGAACTACGTGGTGACCGAAAGCTACCTGCAGGACGGGTTGGAGCTTGGGTTTGACATGCCACATGACGACAGCAGTCCAGAGTGGGTGCACACCGATGGTTGGCGTGCCGAGTTTGCCGACCGGATTTATCAGGTGCAGGAAAACCGCTGGCGTCAGACCGGGTTTATGACGGCACGCTCAGAGCACAACGTAAAAGGTCCGCCGTATTTCACCTATGACACGATTTTCTCAGACGGCTATCCGTGGAACACAGTGACGCCGCGCGGCGACTATGTGCCAGATCATGCGGCGGTGGCCGGAAAGGCGGCGCTGGGCCTCTGGGCGTTGTGGGAGACCGACTATACCGATGTGCTTTATGAGGCGATGATCGAACTCTATGACCCTGAAAACGGCATGTATGAGGGTCTCTATGAGCGCGGGCAGGGCCGGGTCAGCATTTTTACCGCCAACAACAATGGCATCATTCTCACCGCCTTATTGCACAAGGTGCAGGGCACAATTTTGACGCCGTACACCGGCGACACCGAGGTCTGGTACACCGCCTTTCGCGATCAGGACATCCGATTGCTGCGCAAATACCCGGACCCTCCCCAGAAAGACGATTGGCTTCCCGCCTTGCGTCATTCGGTACAAGAGAAGGCTGATTTCTAATGCGACACATCATGCAAACCCTGTTTCTCTCCATGGCCGTCCTGACAGGTGGTTGGGCGCCGGCCACCGGGCAACCTGCCATCGCGCAGGACCGGAGTGCCGAAGCCTTTGCCTCCGAGAATGCGATATTGGACACGGCCATTCCCTTTGCCATAGGTGCGCGGGAAGCCCGTCAGGCTCTGCGTGGGGCGTTTGGCTGGCCAAGTTTTCAAGAAGGTTTGGTGGAAGGGGTGTATTTCCGCTTTGATCCGGACGGCTATGCCCGCTTTGCCCCAACGCCGCGGCTGGACGTCGATGTGTTCGAAGTTATTTGCCGTCCGCGCACCTATGCGTGTGCCGCCCGAAAAGATGGGCTGGAAGTATTTCTGACGGATCGCGGCCAGTTGCAAATGCGACTGGAAAACGCGCTGGCTGGTGACATGTTCTTTGTTTCTGAGGGGGTGTCGGAAATTCAGGTGCCAGAGCGCATTCTACAACCGCTTGATGTGCAGTTGGAGCTCCTATTGGGCGCAGGCGGTGAGCTGAGCACGCGCCGCGGGGGCACAGAAGTGTCTCGTGTTTCGCTCAAAGGGTTTTCTGCGGTAACCGCCTATTTGCGGTGGATTGCCGCCAGACAGGATTACGTGGTTTTGCCGCGTGGCTGGCCGGTGCCAAATGCAGAAACCGCCGGCGGGATGACCAAGCCAGCGGCCTGGAATTCCCCGATGCCGCAGCCTCAGGTTGTTGCACCGGGCTATGGCGCATCGATGACATCTGGTATTGCCCCTCCGACATCCGCCGCGCCATTGACCTATCCGGGGCAAGCGCCACAGGCGGGGCTGGTGCCCGGGGGGGCAATGCCTTCTGTTCAGGTGCAACCGTTGGCAATTCAGCCGGTGCTGTCGGCCTATGGTGCTGCGCCGTCGGATGTGTTGGATGCCGAGACATTGCGCAGAGAGCTGTCCGGGCTGAAAGATCTGATTGTGGAAGCGCAGGGCAATGGAACTGGGGCGTCACCTGCGCCAACCGCGTGGCGGACTGCGGACGGCGCATTTGCCGAGCCTCCGACCTCGATGGATCTGGCACTGCTTCTTGAGACGTTGGAGCGGTTGCAGGCTCAGGTTGCCCATTTGCAATCCGAAGGGGGCGCAGGCTTTGAGCCAGCTGTCGAAACCGCATTAGATCCGCAAGGCAGTCAAGGCTATGTGGCGGGCGGGCGTTTGGATGGGGCTCGTTTGTCTGCGCAGGACCAAACCGGCGAACGCTTGGCCTATTTGGTCAAGCAGTTGGGGTTTGACGCTCAAACTGCCGTTGCGATTTTGCAGGCCTCCCCCGACGCGGCGCCAGGCGTGCAACAGTCGGGCGCAGTGCTCGGTGGGGCTCTGGTGAGCGAAATTTCGATGCAACAGCCCGGGGTTCTTTACGAGAATGCGATGGTGGACCAAATCCTTGCGGAACTGGAGGCCGAGATGGTCAGCGCGGAAGCGCAAGCTCCGCGTCAAGAGGTGTCGCGCGAGGAGTACCAGCTGTTGTCGCGGTATTTTGTGTCGGTTGGGTTGCCTACATTGCTGCCGGAGTCGCAGCCCCGACATGCGCAACAGCCTTGATCCGCGTGGTCGGGGCGGTGTGCGGCGATTTGGGAGAGGACGTGGCCCGTACATAGGTCGATTTCACAATCCCAAAGAGACGCCGGTTCTCAGCAGCCGGTGGTTGCAGGCTCAAAGACCCTTGCGCAGGTTGCGCTTCATTCGCTAGGCCTAGCAGATGTCAAAAACGGTCACGGCCTAACGGGTTCCATGCTGAAGTCTTCCTTTTCTGCGCTTTGTCTTTCTGCTGGAGTTTTTCTGGCCACCGCCCCGTCCGTGACAGCGGAGCAGGTCACTGTCTTTGCCGCAGCCAGCCTGCAGGAGGCTTTGTCAGACGTGATTGCAGGCTTTGAAGCCGAGAGTGGTCATGATGTGACCGCGTCCTTTGCTGGGTCATCTGCGTTGGCGCGGCAAATTGAGTACGGGGCGCCTGCTGATGTGATAATGTTGGCAAATGTCAATTGGGTAGCGCATCTTGACGCCAAGGGTCTGCTTGAACCCGGGCGTAAAAATATCTTCTTAGGCAATAGGATGTCTGTTGTTGTTCCCGCGCGTGGTTCGGCTGAACATGCCGCAGGCGACAGTGTGGAATTGTCTCAAATTTTAAATACCGGTCGTGTTGCGATGGCGTTTGTTGAGGCGGTTCCAGCCGGGATGTACGGCAAAGAGGCGTTGCAATCGCTTGGTTTATGGGACGCCGTTCGACCCAACGTTGTGGAAACCGATAATGTACGTGCGGCACTGGCGCTGGTGGCTTTGGGGGAGGTCGCGGCCGGAATTGTTTATGCAACCGATGCATTGGTCGATGATCGGGTTCGGATCGTGGCGCAGTTTCCGGCGGAAAGCCATAGCAACATCACCTATCCGGCGGCGATAATTGTTGGGCAGGACCGCCCGGAAGTGGTTGATTTCATGACCTATCTTGACGGTTCGGTGGCGCGGAAGGCTTTTGTTGATCGTGGGTTCATTGTTGCGGAGGACGGGCGATGAGCGATTGGCTGGGACCGCAGGAATGGGCCGCAGTTGGCCTGTCTCTAAAAGTGGCTTTCTGGGCGATGATGGGCGCGGTTGTCCCTGGCATTCTGGTGGCTTACGTGCTCGCGCGTTGGGAGTTTTATGGTAAACAATTTGTTAATGTTTTGGTGCATTTGCCGCTTGTTCTTCCACCAGTGGCAACCGGGTATCTGCTGCTGGTGACCTTTGGCACGCAAGGTGTGGTTGGTGGCGCGCTTAAGGAGATTGGCGTGGTTTTTGCCTTCCGCTGGACCGGTGCGGCGCTAGCCGCGGCTGTGATGGCCTTTCCACTTTTGGTGCGCTCCATTCGATTGTCGATAGAAGCCATTGACCCCAAGCTTGAACAAGCGGCGGCAACACTGGGAGCTTCACGCCTTCGCGTATTTTTTACGGTCACGCTACCGCTGATGTTGCCTGGATTGTTGGCGGGTATGGTGCTCGCTTTTGCCAAGGCGATGGGCGAATTTGGCGCAACCATCACATTTGTCAGCAATATTCCCGGCCAAACTCGCACGCTTCCAAGTGCGATTTACGCGTTTCTGCAAGTTCCCGGCGGAGAGACAGCTGCGATGCGATTGGTGGTTGTGAGCATCATTGTGGCGGCGGGAGCGTTAATTCTGTCTGAAGTGCTCGCACGACGGATCGCGGCAAAGGTCGGGTAGGCATGAGTGTGGAAGTACAGATCCGCCAAGAGTTTCAGGGCTTTGACCTTGATGTGGCGTTTGAGGCGCCAGTGGGACTGACTGTTCTGTTTGGTAGTTCAGGCTCAGGAAAAACCTCTGTGATCAATGCTGTGGCTGGCTTGAGCAAGCCTAGGCAGAGCCGGATTGTCGTGAACGATGAGGTTTTGAGTGACAGTGTGGCAGGGCGCTGGGTGCCAACACATCAGCGTTGTCTTGGCTATGTTTTTCAGGAAGGTCGGCTGTTTCCGCATATGAATGTGCGAAAAAACCTGTTGTATGGCAACGGGTTAGCCAAAGGTCGGGGGGAGGTCGCAAGCTTTGATCAGGTGGTGGATATTCTTGGTATTGGCGCTCTGTTGGATCGCCGGTCGTCTGAATTGTCTGGTGGGGAAAAGCAGCGGGTGGCCATTGGCCGGGCGTTGTTGGCGCGCCCCAAAGTGATCTTGGCGGACGAGCCTTTGGCGGCGCTGGATGAGCCGCGCAAGGCGGAAATCTTGCCGTATTTTGAGAAGTTACGGGATGAATTTTCCCTTCCAATTCTGTACGTTACCCATTCGATCGCCGAAGTGGCACGGTTGGCGACAACGGTGGTTGCGCTGAAGGATGGCAAGGTGGATCGGGTGGGGTCGGCGGCGGAGGTGTTGTCGGATCCGAGCTTTACGCCGATGGGACCGCGCGCAGTGGGCGCGGTTTTGGAGGCCAAAGTGGTCAGGCACCATGAGGATGGATTGACCGAATTGTCCGCCAATGGCGTGGCCTTGATGCTGCCGCAGCTGTCCCATTCTGTGGGTGATCAGGTGCGTGTGCGCGTGGCGGCGCATGATGTGATCTTGTCAAGAGAGGCGCCTAAAGGGTTGTCTGCGCTCAATATTGTGGAGGGTAAGGTGCATTCGGTGCGGTCCGGTGGTGGGCCGGGGGCGATTGTGTCGGTGGACACCAAGGCGGGGCGCATTTTGGCGCGGATCACGCGGCGCTCGGCCGCGGCCTTGGAGTTGTCAGAAGGCGTGCCATGTTATGCGGTGATGAAATCCGTGTCCGTGGCGCCGCAGGATATTGGCACGCGCTGAGCTTGGATTGTTGCCGTGTTAACCGGCAAAATGGTGGCGAAACTCACGTCGGTATCGCGTCTGTTTCACGACTGTATCGCGGAGGTGTGTTTTGCAGCGGGTAGGGTGCGTGCACCTGTTACCGCATCGCGCGTTGCTTCCCTTTAGAGCACGCCAATTTCTGCCAGCGCGCGGTTAAGCTCGTCCGGCAGGACGTCGTCATTGGCGCGGTTGGCAGGCAGGTCCGCGGGAGCGTCTTCGGGCTTCAGATAACGCCACCCTTGAAAAGGTCGTTTGAGTGCCGCCTGTGTCAGATGTATCTCTGGTTCCAGAACGATGGCACAGCGACGGACACCATCTTCGCCAATGACTTCGTCGAGTCGCAAAATGCGTTGACGGCATTGGATGCTGCCCTTGATGACCCAATAAATTGAGCCGCCGTTGAGAATTTCAGCCTCACGTTTAGGCCACATCCGTGTGACGTGACGGGGTAGCCCATCCGGAAAGCGTGCTTTATGAGTGGCTTGCCATGCGGCGAGGGTTTCGGGGCTCTCTGAGCCCACTGACAATTTCACAAGATGCATGAATTTATCCACAGTTTTCCCACAGGATTATGCACGAGTCACACATGATATAGTGGGGTTGTTAACCTTCAGCCCCAAAATAATGTGGTGTCTTCGCGGAAATTTCCATATTTGCCCGTTGTCAGATGACGCAGATTTGATATAGATTAAAAAACCCTAAACTCACGCGCAGCACAACCAAGGAATCCATCGATGAGCCGTTTCGCCGCCCCCATCGCAGAGCAAATCTGGGACATGAAATACCGTTTCAAAGAGGCGGACGGTACGCCGATTGATCAGTCGGTAGAAGACAGCTGGCGCCGCATTGCGCGCGACCTGGCCAAGGTGGAAAAAGACCCGGCCAAGTGGGAAGAGAAATTCTACGGCGCGTTGGAGGACTTTAAATACCTGCCAGCTGGCCGGATCACGGCTGGCGCTGGCACCGCGCGCAACGTGACATTGTTCAACTGCTTTGTGATGGGTACGGTGCCTGACAGCATGTCCGGCATTTTTGACATGCTGAAAGAAGCGGCGTTGACCATGCAGCAAGGTGGCGGCATTGGTTATGACTTCTCCACCATCCGTCCGCGCGGCGCGGACGTTATGGGCGTGGCGGCGGATGCTTCCGGTCCGTTGAGCTTTATGGATGTGTGGGATGCGATGTGCCGCACCATTATGTCTGCGGGCTCCCGCCGGGGCGCCATGATGGCGACCATGCGCTGTGACCACCCGGATGTGGAAGACTTCATCACCGCAAAATCGGATCCGGCGCGTCTGCGCATGTTCAACATGTCCGTGCTGGTGACCGATGACTTTATGGAAGCGGTGAAAGCGGATGGCCCTTGGGAGCTGAAGTTTGGCGACCGGGTGTATCACACCGTGGATGCACGCGATCTGTGGAACAAGATCATGCAAGGCACCTATGATTATGCTGAGCCTGGCGTGATTTTCATCGACCGCATCAATCAGCGCAACAACCTGAGCTATGTTGAGCAGATTGCCGCAACCAACCCTTGTGGGGAGCAGCCATTGCCGCCTTATGGGGCGTGTCTGCTTGGCTCGATCAACCTGGCCCGTCTGGTGACCGATCCGTTTGAAAAAGCGGCGGAACTTAATGAAGCGGCGCTGACCGATCTGGTGGCGACCGCCGTGCGGATGATGGACAATGTTGTCGATGCGTCCAAATTCCCGCTGGAGGCACAGGCGCAGGAAGCGCAAGCCAAACGTCGGATTGGCCTTGGCGTGACCGGTCTTGCGGATGCGCTGCTGATGTTGGGTCTGGAATACGGCACCGAAGAAGCGGCCTTGCAGACCGAAGCCTGGATGAAAGCCATCGCGCGCGCGTCTTATCTGGCGTCTGTTGATCTGGCAAAAGAGAAGGGGGCCTTCCCGCTCTTTGATAAAGAGAAATACATCAACGGTGGTCTGGTTCAGGACATGGATCAGGACGTGAAAGACGCGATTGCCAAACACGGCATCCGCAACGCCCTGCTGACCTCCATCGCGCCAACCGGCACGATCAGCCTCTATGCGGGCAACGTCAGCTCGGGCATCGAGCCGGTGTTTGCCTATGCCTATACCCGTAAGGTATTGCAGAAAGACGGCTCGCGCACGGAAGAGGAAGTTGTTGATTACGCTGTACAAATGTGGCGTGATAAGTTTGGCGACAAAGAACTGCCGAGCTATTTTGTGAACGCGCAGACATTGGCGCCCGCAGCACACGTACGTATGCAGGCGGCGGCGCAGAAATGGATCGACAGCTCGATCTCCAAAACCATCAACTGCCCGGAAGACATCGATTTTGAAAGCTTCAAAGACGTCTACATGCAGGCGTGGGACACCGGGTGCAAAGGCTGCACAACCTATCGTCCAAACGATGTAACCGGTTCGGTTTTGACCGTTTCTGAGAGCAGCGAACAGGCGCCGGGCGAACAGCCAGCCGATCACGTGGCCGACAGTGGTGAAGTGATCTACATGTCAGAGCCTCTGGAACGTCCGCAGAGCCTTGAGGGTGCGACCTACAAGCTGAAATGGCCAGACAGCGAGCACGCGATTTACCTGACCGTGAACGATGTGATCATCAACGGCCATCGCCGTCCGTTTGAGGTGTTTATCAACTCCAAAAACATGGAGCACTACGCTTGGACATTGGCGCTGACCCGGATGATTTCGGCAGTGTTCCGTCGCGGCGGTGACGTGTCGTTTGTGGTCGAAGAGCTGAAGGCGGTGTTTGACCCGCGCGGTGGTGCGTGGATGGAAGGCAAATACATCCCGTCCATTCTGGCCGCGATTGGCGGCGTGTTGGAGCGTCACATGATTGCGATTGGCTTCATCGAGGGCGAGGGTATGGGCCTGAAATCTGATCCGCAGGCCGAAGTGATGGCTGTGGGTGGCGCGCCGCGTGGCAAGCCGTGCCCAAGCTGTGGCGAGTTTGGTTTGCAGATGGTTGAGGGCTGCATGACCTGCAACAGCTGTGGCCACAGCAAATGCGGGTGATATGACCTGAGAAAGCTGTTGTTGTGACGGACGCCGATTAATGTCCATTCCTGTCATCGGAAATTCTGGACGGCGCGTTCGTTAAGGGTGCTCAGAGACCCGCTACAGCGAATTGCATTTTTGTCATAGTAAACCAAAAGCGGCGACACAGGTTGTGTCGCCGCTTTTTTGCATGTGAGCAGTCTTAGGTGAATTTGGACGGTCAACGGTGACCAAAACGGAAATGAGAGCGTAGCATGCGGATGGGCGGTCTGGATTTGGGACGTGCTGGATTGCAGTGCGCTGTGCCGTCGTCAGAAGGCGCTCAATGTGAGCCTTCTCGGTCACGGGAGAAACTGGGCCGCCGAACCTGCTCACTGACAGTACAGGCATCAAATCAGAGGGTGGAGGCGAGTGGACTGCCCGTAAGCATGGCGGGTCGAAGTGCCGGATTTGGCGCGCATTACCCCTCGGGATCAATGAAGAAACGTTGGAAGTGCGGGCCGTGGAGATCACCACCAGCTATATCGGTGAGGCGCCGATAAGGCTGGAATTTCTTAACCAAATCCCTCCAGATCAGGACGTCGGATCGGTGACCGCCGATGGGGCATTCGACACGCGCAAATGTCACGAAGCGATTGCGTCTTTTGTAGCGGCATTTGGCGTATTTCACGGCCTTCTTGCGTCGCTTCGACCTAGGAAGCAGGGATGTTGATTGTCAGTGTCAACGGACACTCAACAGGCAATGTTTCATCCGCTTGCAAAATCGGGCTCTTAATGTGCCGTGACCTTCGGTATTGGGGTGACCCAAAGGGTAAGTGACCGGAGTTTTCGAAAATAGGTGGCACCAGCTTCATTGCCTGTGCCAGAGTTGTACCAAGGAAAACCTGCCGGCGCTGTTACGGCATTGTCGTTGATGCGGATTGATGCCTACGTGCATATAATGAAAAAGTTATTTGGGAGAGAACCATGTCGAAGAGTGTCTGCGGAGCCATTTGCGGTGTCTTATTTCTTACGGGATGCACAGGTGTTGGCGGAACAAACTCGGACGGTCATCTCGCCAATCTTTCCGACAATCTGGTTGCGCTGGCTGCGCCGAACCAAGATCTCAACACGGTTCGGATTAACCCCGTTGATGGGTGTTATGAGTATCGGCACGTGGGGCCGGTTGAAACAACCTACTTGCCTTTGAGGGCACACGCCGGAAACCCGCTGTGCTCGCGCCCTCCGGAATAGCGGCGTCAGCCGATCACACCTATGTACTGGATGTGACTACAGTCTCAGGTGGGTGTAAGTGGGCTGTCGATCCGGTGGCAACATGATCGTACAGGTCATTGATGTGGGGCATAACCATCCGAACACAGCCCGAGCTTGCACGTCCGCCAATAGACCGAGGTGAAGGTGATCCGTGAATTCTCAGATAGGTGTCGCGATTGCCGACGTATAGGTAAAATGCCCGTGATCCCAATGGGTTGGTGGGGCCGCCGTTCATACCATTTTCGTGTTGTTTGTAGACATTCGGTTCCCGTTTGATCATCTGCGCGGTTGGGGTCCAGGTCGGCCATTTGGTCTTGCGGCGGATTGTATAAGTGCCAGGCTCGTAAAGGTTGCCTTTGGCAATGGCGACGCCGTATCGCATCGCAGTTCCGTCATTTTGAATGTGATACAAATAGCGCGCAACGGCGTCGACGTGGATGTCGCCTGGGGTTAGGCCATCGTTGGCTTGAACTATTTGAGGCAGAAGTCTGGGGTGCAGCCCCCAAGGATTGGTGGTCGCTGGATCATAGTTCGCAGGGGTCACGTGACGGTCCCAGCTGGCCCATTTTGAGCGGTCGGATACCGGCGCAGCCATCGCGGCGGGGGCCAGTGGTGCTGAGAATAAGGCAGCAGAGGTGATCAGGAAATGTCGGCGGGTCAGCATGTCAAATGTACCTCGGAAAAACTCAGAGTCGCAGTCTATTGGGTTATTTTCTGCCTCAGAAGTCAATTTTTTGTGTGGCGGCATCCTGCGGTGGCTTCGGCGCGAAACGCAACGGACATAGCCGTCATAGTGTAGGGGCATTGCTGGTCGTTTTTGCCCGGTTGGGGCCGCTCTCAGCACGTGTTTTCCCAATCTGCCTCGATTTGTGTTCCGGTTCCCGCTTAAAATCCAATCGGTCATGCGTCGTTTGTTCGTAACAATCTCCTTGACACAAAGCGCTCACTGATTTCAAAAATGTCCAACATTTTTAGTTTTGGGCAACAAAATGATCCTCCGGCGCGACACTCAGGAAGATGACACGGTTATCGCGATGCTTGCGGCAGCTTTGCGGCGTGACATCTCTTTTGGTGCTTTGCTGCCGGATCAAAAGCTCAAGCTGCAGAATCTGCGGGCGCGCTACGGAGGGTCAAACCACTCCATGCGTGAAACCCTGCGTGTTCTTACTGCGGAGGGGCTGGTTGAGGCGACATCTCAGCGGGGGTTTCGCGTGGCATCCGCAACAGAGGATGATGTGCGCGACATTTTGATGGTGCGCACGGAAATCGAGAAGCTGGCCATTGGGCTGGCCATCGACCTTGGGGATGTGGCCTGGGAAGGGCGCGTCATTGCTGCACATCATGCACTGCGAAAAGCAGAAACACGTGTGATCGAAGTCTCAGATGATTTGGCTGCACTGGAATGGGACGAGGCGTGCCGAGCTTTTTCTTACGCCTTGATTGACGCCTGTGGCAGCCCGCGGCTGATTGATCTGCAACGCAAATTATACAACCAAAGCCGTCGCTTTCGCTTGGCGCAGCTAAGAGAAAATCAACTGGACTTTGACCGCCGTTGCACGCGTCAGAAGGCGCTTGTCGATGCGGTCTTGGCCCGAGACAGCACCGCCGCGCAGGCGGTTTTGGTCAAAGACATCAAATCGGAACTACAACCGGACATCTAAAAGATCATTGGGAGGATAACGTGATCAAATTTACTCGCCGTAAGGCACTGGCCCTGATGGGCGGCACTGTTGCAGCTAGTGGCCTGGCCGCGCCAGCTCTGGCCATGAACAAGAAAATCAAAGTGGGCGCGTTGCGCTTCACATCCCACTCCGGCAATTTTGTTGCTTTTGAGCGCGGCTATTTTGCCGAGGCTGGTCTGGATGTGGAATTTGAATTTTTTCAGGCGGCCCAACCGATGGCTGTGGCGATTGCCAGCGGGGACATCGACTATGCGGTGACCGCGATTTCCGGTGGTTTGATCAGCCTGGCTGACAAGGGCGCCATCAAGGTGATTGGCGGCGCGCTGCAAGAAGAGGCGGGCATTGATGGTCAGAAATATCTGATTTCGGATGCGTCTTACCAAGCGGGTGTTCAGAGCCTGAAAGACCTGAATGGCAAGAAATACGCCATCACTCAGGCCGGATCGTCGTTCCACTACATGGGCGCAAAGATGGCGACCGCCGAAGGCATCGACTTGAACTTCACGCCGCTGCAAAAAGTCGGCGCGATCATTGGCGCGATGAAATCCGGCCAGGTGGATGGCTGGTCGATTGTACCCCATATTGCCAAGCCGCTGGCCAAGGCGGGCGCATGGCACATTGTTGGCAACGTCGCGGATTACATCCCGGATTATCAGGTCACCACCGTGTTCACCTCCGCCAACAACGCTGCCAATGAGCGAGGCCAGACCGAGAGCTTCCTCGCGGGCTTCTCAAAAGGGGTGGACGACTATTCTGCGGCGATGATTGACGGCACCGCAGATCAGGACGCGATGGTCGATCTGATCCACAAATATGTCTACACGGATCGCGAACGCGCCAAGGCCGCAGGCTCCATCATCAATGGCACCATGCGGATCAGCTCCGGTGCCGCATTAAACCTGGCCTCCGTTCAGGATCAGCTGAGCTGGTTCCAGTCCGAAGGTCTGGTGGGCAAGGACATCACGCTCGACACGCTTGTGGACAGCTCCTACGTGAAAACTATCGGCGGATAACCCCGCTCTTAGGTGGGGCTATGACAACGGCCCCGCCGCAGACTATTTGAGGCAGACATGGACATCAGGCTTGAGGGCATTGGCCATTCCTACGATGACTTTGAGGTGATGCGCGACATCACCCTCGACATCCCCAACCAACAGATCATCTGTATCGTTGGCCCGTCGGGGTGTGGCAAGTCTACGTTGTTGCGGTTCATTGGTGGACTGGAGCGCCCGCAACGAGGTCAGGTGCTGCAAGTTGGCGATGCGCCCAAGGACTGCCTCAACCCGCTGACCTATATTTTTCAAGATTTTGCCCTGCTGCCGTGGCGCACGGTCAAAGGCAACATCTCGCTTGTGCTGGAGGATCACGGCATTCGCGGCGCTGCGGCACGGGAGATCATTGACGATGTGCTTGCCCGTACCAAGTTGACCGATTTTGCCAAAGCCTTGCCCAAACAGTTGTCTGGCGGGATGAAGCAACGGGTGGCCATTGCGCGCGCTCTGGCGGTGAAGCCTGCGGTGATGTTGATGGATGAGCCTCTGTCCGCGCTGGACAGCCAAACCCGCGAGTTGTTGATGGATGACCTGGTGAGCCTCTGGTCACGTCAGCCTTTCACCGCTGTTTATGTCACGCACAATTTGGCGGAAGCCGTGCGCCTTGGCCATAAGGTTGTTGTGCTGTCGCGTCGTCCCGGCCAAATCCGGGAAATTGTCGAGATCGATAAACCATTGTCTGAACGCGCCTTTGGCGACGCCGATTTGGACGCCTACCAAAAACGGCTGTGGAACCTGATGCGCGATGAAGCCCGCGCGGCAGATGAGGAACTGATCCATGTCTGATACCTCCAAACGCACAGTTGTTTTCCGCGGTGGCGGTTTTGCCCCCAAACCCCAAGCCTGGATTGGCGTGATGGTGTTTGTGGTGCTGATCTTGGTGGCGGAATGGGGCACACGATCTGGCTGGATTTCGGCCCTCACGCTGCCCAAGCCCTCTGATGTTTTGGAGACCTTCCGGCAACTCTATGCCAGCGGCCTCTTGTTCCAGCACCTCGGTCCTTCTTTGGCCCGTCTTGTTGTTGGGGCCACCCTTGGCGTCAGTATCGGCATCTCAGTTGGTGTGTTGATTGGGTTGTTTTCCCATGTCCGCTCGGGGCTTGTCCCGCTGATTGCCGCGATCTTTCCAATTCCCAAAATTGCACTGTTGCCGCTGTTTGTGATCTGGTTTGGGATTGGGGAAGGGTCAAAATATGCACTCATCGCCTTTGGCACATTTACCCCAACAGTGGTCGCCACCTACGGCGCCGTTGACAATGTGGACCGCACCCTGATCCGAATGGGCCAGAGCTTTGGTCTGTCCTGGTGGTCTATTGTGCGTAAGATCATATTGCCCGGCGCCCTGCCAGGTATCCTGTCAGGCCTGCGGATCAGCCTGTCGATTGCGATTATCCTGCTGGTCGCAGCAGAGATGCTCGGGGCGCAATATGGCATTGGGGCCTATATCCTGGAGGCCGGGTCTCTGTACGATCTTGAACGGTTGTTTGCTGGTGTGGTGATCCTGTCGCTGATGGGGGTTATTGTGAACGCCATCATCAGCTTCATTGAGCGGCGCATGTTGGGGTGGCGGTCGTAGGGGCATGTTGGCCATGAATATGTCAGGTGGTCGCTTCAGCAAGGAATAAATCGGGTTTATTCTTTTTAAGTACAGACTAAAGTGGACATCCCACACGATGAGGATGTGCCTGCATGAAAACCGCCTTTCGCGATGTGAAGGAAGAAATCCGGCGCCGGATAGTGCAAGGCGTTTGGGGGCCGGATGATCTGTTGCCCAATGAGGTGGATCTTGCCGAAGAGTTTGACTGTGCCCGCGCCACAGTGAACCGGGCGATGCGCGAGTTGGCGGACGAAGGTATGGTGGAGCGCAAGCGCAAAGCTGGCACACGGGTTTTGCCGTCGCCGGTGCGTCAGGCGCGGTTTCACATTCCGATTGTACGCAAAGAGATCGAGGGGCGGGGCGCGCAGTATCGCTATGCGCTGGTAAACCGCGAAATCATCGACACGCCGGATTGGTTGCGGGCACGGTTGGGGTTGGAGTCAGGCGGGAAGGTGCTGCATCTGACCTGCATGCACTACGGCGATAGCAGCCCGTATCAGTTCGAAGACCGGTGGATCAACCTGACAGCTCTGCCGCAGGCAGCAGAGGCGGATTTTGACACGGTTGGGCCAAATGAGTGGCTGATTGCCGAGGTGCCGTATTCCGACGCGGAGATCAGTTTTTCAGCGCTGACCGCGGAAGCGGAGATCGCCAAGCATCTCGGCTGCGCCGACGGCGATCCGCTGTTTCTGGCGGAGCGGTCCACTTGGTTTGAGACCCGCGCGATCACCTATGTGCGTTTGGTGTTTCAGCGCGGGTATCGGATGACGACGCGGTATTGAGCTTACAGCCCGTCGCGCAGTGGTTTGACCGCTTTGCGGTAGGTGGCGGTGATCTTGTCGCGGTGGATGTGGCGGCCGTGTTGAACCATATGTCGACCGGCTGACCAGACGTCTGTGATCATGCGGTTGTCGCCGGTGAACACAAAGCTGTCGAGCAGGGTGTCGCCCTGTACGCCAGCGAGATCGAGATGGTCTGTGTCGAGTGCCAATAGGTCTGCCCAGGCGCCAACTTCCAGCTTGCCGGAACCGCGTCCGGCGGCCTGGGCCCCACCTTTGCAGATCGCGTCAAACAGGCGGTGGCCGGTTGACAAGTCTGCTGTGGCAAGGGCGGCGCGGGTATGATCCCGCAGGCGCTGGCTGGTGTCGAGTTGGCGCAGTTCTTCCGCCATTGAGATCCGGATATTGCTGTCAGACCCAATCGAGATGCGGCCGCCGTTGTTCATCCAGCGTACAGCATCAAAAATGCCATCCCCCAGAGATGCCTCTGTGAGCGGGCAAAGCCCCGCGACGGCGCCGGTTTTGGCCAAGGCTTCGGTTTCGTGCGGCTGCATTTGTGTGAGGTGGATCAGGCACCAGCGTGAGTCCAGCGGTAGGTTTTCCAGGGCCCATTCCACCGGGCGGGCGTGCCAGTTGGCTTGCACTTCTTGGACTTCAGGGATTTGCTCTGCGAGGTGCAGGTGCACCGGGCCATCAGGCAACAGTGTGGCGGCGTTTCGCAGGTCCGCTTGCGACACGGCCCGCAGGGAGTGCGGCGCAACACCAAGCGTGGCATCGGTTGGCAAGGTTGTGAGGGCTGCGCGGGCGTCTTCGACAAGGCGAGCAAATTGCTCTGTATCATTGCCAAAGCGAATTTGCCCCGGGCCTAAGGGCCGTTGGTCACAGCCTCCAAACTGGTAGTGAACCGGCAATAGCGTCAGGCCAATGCCGCTTATCTCTGCGGCGGCGGCAATACGACCGGCCATTTCACCCAGGTGGTCATAAGGCTGGCCGCCGGGTTGGTGGTGCAGGTAGTGGAACTCCACATTGGTGGCAAAGCCTGCCTCCAGCATCTCCATCTGTACAAGAGCTGCAATGGCCTGCACTTGCTCCGGGGTGAGGGCGTCAAGAAAGCGGAACATCAACTGGCGCCAGGTCCAGAAGCTGTCCGTGGCATGTTCGCCACGTCGTTCGGTCAGGCCTGCCATGGCCCGTTGAAAGGCGTGGCTGTGACTGTTGGCGGGGGCAGGTAGCAAGGCGCCAACTGTGTGTCCCTCCGGTTTGTGTCCGGCTTGCACATCCGTGATGCGCCCGTCCCCACCGATCTCCAGCCGGACATCCTTGGCCCACCCCTCTGCGGTCAGTGCTTGTTCTGCCCAAATGATGCTCATGTCGGATCCCCGCTTGACGGATTAATATGTGCAGACATAATGCAAATTAATCTGACTTCGACAAGGGATTCGTCGACATGCTGCTGACAAATGCCACGCTGGCCACCATGGTCGAGGGTGCGCCCTATGGGATAATAGAGAACGGAGCGATTGCGCTTGAGGGTGAAAAGATTGCCTGGGCCGGTCCACAGTCCGATCTGCCTGCGGCCTATTCGGGTGTGACAACGCGGGATTTGGGCGGGCGGCTGGTGACGCCGGCACTGATTGATTGTCACACACATATTGTGGCGGGTGGCAATCGGGCGCGTGAGTTTGAGATGCGGTTGCATGGCGCAAGCTATGAAGAGATCGCGCGGGCAGGGGGCGGGATTGTCTCAACCGTTACAGCCACGCGTGAAGACTCAGAGGACGACTTGCTGGCGGACGCTTTGACCAGGGTTGATGCGTTGATTGCTGAAGGCACAACGCTCATTGAGGTGAAATCTGGCTATGGGTTGGATCTGGAGACAGAGCTGAAGATGTTGCGTGTGGCACGTCGGATCGAAACCGTGCGCCCGATCCGGGTCGTGACAACCTTCCTTGGGGCCCATGCGGTGCCGCCGGAGTTTGCCGGAGAAGACGACGCCTACATCGACACAGTATGCATTCCGGCGCTGCGGGCCGCCCATAAAGAGCGGCTGGTGGATGCGGTGGATGGATTTTGCGAGGGGATCGCATTTCAGCCAGTGCAAATCGCACGGGTGTTTGATGTGGCGCGTGAATTGGGCCTGCCAGTCAAGTTACACGCGGAGCAACTGTCAAATCTGGGCGGTGCAAAACTGGCTGCCAGCTATGGTGCGCTAAGCGCGGACCACATTGAGTATCTTGATGAGGATGGTGTTGCGGCCATGGCAACGGCGGGAACCACAGCGGTGATCCTGCCGGGGGCGTTTTATACGTTGCGGGAAACGCAAGTGCCGCCAATTGAAGCGTTGCGCAAACTTGGCGTGCCAATGGCGCTGGCGACGGATGCAAACCCTGGCTCGTCGCCGCTGACCTCACTTTTGTTGACGATGAACATGGGCTGTACGCTGTTTCGCATGACGCCCGAAGAAGCTTTGGCCGGGGTCACCCGCAACGCTGCGCTGGCGCTTGGCGCTCCGGATTGCGGCACTATCGAAGAGAACAAACGGGCCGATTTGGCTGTGTGGGATGTCAGCCACCCGGCTGAGCTTGCTTACCGCATCGGGTTCAACCCGTTGCATCAACGTATCTTTGGAGGTCGCGCATGAGCGTGTTGGAACTCACCCCTGGCGCAGTGACGCTGGAACAGCTGGCGGATGTTTATTGGAACGAGCGTGCGGTCACGCTTGATCTGGCGTGCCGGCCTGCGGTGGAAGAGGCGGCAAAGCGCATTGATGCGGCAGCGGCTGGGGATGTGGCGGTTTACGGTGTGAACACAGGGTTTGGTAAATTGGCCAGCCTGAAGATTGCGCCGGAGGACACGGCCACGTTGCAGCGCAATCTGATCCTGAGCCATTGCTGTGGCGTGGGCGCGGCGGTGCCACGACGCATGGCGCGGTTGATGATGACCCTTAAGCTGTTGAGCTTTGGGCGTGGAGCCAGCGGAGTGCGTTGGGACTATGTGGAACTGCTGCAAGACATGCTGGCCAAAGGCGTCACACCGGTGATCCCGGCGCAGGGTTCTGTGGGTGCGTCAGGTGATCTGGCACCACTCTCGCACATGACTGCTGTGGTGATTGGTGAAGGCGAAGCGGAGTATGCAGGTGAAATTTTGCCCGGAGCGGAGGCGCTGGCGAAGGCGGGACTAACGCCCATTCAGCTTGGACCTAAAGAAGGGCTGGCCTTCATCAACGGCACGCAGTTTTCAACGGCGTTTGCACTGGCGGGGCTGTTTGAGGCTTGGCAGTCGGCACAAAATGCTCTGGTGATTTCCGCCATGTCGACCGACGCGATCATGGGGTCAACTGCGCCGTTGCAGCCGGAAATCCATCAGTTGCGCGGGCAGCGGGGGCAGATTGAAGCGGCGGCAGCCATGCGGAAAATTCTTGCGGGCAGTGAAATTCGAGAGAGCCACCGGGATGATGACAGCCGTGTGCAGGATCCGTATTGCATCCGGTGCCAGCCACAAGTGACGGGCGCGGCAATGGATGTGATCCGGCAAGCGGCGATAACGCTTGAGGTTGAGGCCAATGCGGCGACCGACAACCCGTTGGTGCTGACTGAAGCGGGATTGATTGTGTCTGGCGGCAATTTCCATGCGGAGCCTGTCGGGTTCGCAGCCGATATGATTGCCTTGGCAGTGTCGGAGATCGGGGCCATTGCCCAGCGGCGCATCGCCCTGATGGTGGACCCAACCCTGAGCCATGACCTGCCGCCGTTTTTGACACCAGAGCCGGGGTTGAATTCTGGCTTGATGATTGCCGAAGTCACAACGGCGGCGTTGATGAGTGAAAACAAACATTTGGCCAATCCCTGTGTGACGGATTCGACGCCGACCTCTGCCAACCAGGAGGACCATGTGTCGATGGCTGCCCATGGCGCGCGGCGTTTGATTCAGATGGTCACCAACTTGAACCGGATATTAGGGGTGGAACTGCTCTGTGCGGCGCAGGGCATTGAGTTCCGCGCACCCTTGACGACGTCTGATCCACTGCAATCCGTGTTGATGCGCTTGCGTCAGGACGTGGCGACACTTGGTGCAGATCGGTATATGGCACCGGACTTGGAAGCTGCAGCGGATTTGGTTTCAGCAGGCGCGCTGACCGAGGCTTGTGGCACAAGTCTGCCGGAGCTGGGCGCATGAACATTGTTGATGTGATCCAAGGCGACAGCCCGATTGTGCTGGGGCAGCCCCATGGCGGCACCTTTGTGCCAGACGATATTTTTGCGCGGCTCAATGCCAATGGGCAGAATCTGGCGGATACAGACTGGCATATCACGCAGCTCTACGATGGACTTCTGGATGGGGCGACGGTGGTGGCATCCAACATCCACCGCTATGTGATTGATGCCAACCGCGATCCAACCGGTGTCTCGCTTTATCCGGGGCAGAACACCACAACGCTGGTGCCGCTCACGGACTTTGACGGCCAAGTGATTTGGCGTGACGGACAAACGCCTACTGGGGAAGAGATCGAAAGCCGTCGTGAAGCGTTTCACGCGCCTTATCATGCGGCCTTGGCGGAAGAGATCGCCCGTGTGAAAGCCCGCCATGGTGTGGCGATCTTGTATGATTGCCACTCGATCCGTTCAGACATTCCTTTCCTCTTTGAAGGGCAGTTGCCAGCATTTTCTATTGGCACCAACGTGGGGGCAACCTGCGACGACAGGATTGAGACCGCCGTGACTGAGGTCGCCTTTGCTGCCGATGGCTTTGATGCTGTGTCCAATGGGCGTTTCAAAGGCGGCTGGACCACGCGTCACTATGGGCAACCCGATCGCAACGAACATGCCATCCAGATGGAATTGGCGCAGCGCACCTACATGCGCGAAGCGGCGCCTTGGACATACTTGCCGGAGCATGCGACGGCACTGCGCGCGCATCTCAAGACCATCCTTCAGACTCTCAATGATCTCGCCTTGTCTGGCGTGCTGACCCGATAAGGAGACCGACATGACCGATCCACGCAAGAACACCCGTGATGTTTTTCCGCCCACAGGCACTGAGCTGAATGCCAAAAGTTGGATGACCGAAGCGCCGTTGCGGATGATGATGAACAACCTGCATCCAGATGTGGCCGAGAACCCGCATGAGCTGGTGGTGTATGGCGGCATTGGCCGTGCGGCGCGCACCTGGAAAGACTTTGATCTGATTGTCGACACGCTCAAGGACCTTGAGGGTGACGAGACCCTTATTGTGCAATCAGGAAAGCCTGTTGCGGTTGTTAGGACACATTCCGATGCGCCGCGTGTGTTGATTGCCAACTCCAACTTGGTGCCGCATTGGGCCAATTGGGATCACTTCAACGAGCTCGATAAAAAAGGCTTGATGATGTATGGCCAGATGACCGCCGGGTCGTGGATTTATATTGGAACGCAAGGCATTGTGCAGGGCACCTATGAGACCTTTGCCGAGGCGGGACGTCAGCACTACGGCGGTGATTTGACAGGCAAATGGGTTCTGACCGGCGGCCTTGGCGGCATGGGCGGTGCGCAGCCTTTGGCGGCGGTGATGGCCGGGGCTTGCTGTCTCGCAGTAGAATGTGACGAAACCCGCGCCGACTTCCGTCTGCGCACGCGCTATGTGGATGAGAAGACCGATAGTCTTGATGACGCGCTTGAGATGATTGCGCGTTGGACCAAGGCGGGCGAGGCAAAATCTGTCGCGCTGATTGGCAACGCGGCTGACATTTTCCCAGAAATCCACAAACGGGGCATTCGGCCGGACATCGTGACCGACCAAACTTCGGCGCATGATCCGGTCAACGGCTATCTGCCACAAGGCTGGACCGTGGCAGAATGGCGTGCAAAAGCGGAAACAGCGCCAAAAGAGGTGGAAAAGGCAGCCCGTGCGAGCATGAAGGTGCAGGTTGAAGCCATGGTGGCCTTCCACGAAGATGGCGTGCCAACCGTGGATTATGGCAACAACATCCGTCAGATGGCCTTGGAAGAAGGTTTGGAAAACGCCTTTGCTTTCCCGGGGTTTGTGCCGGCCTATATTCGTCCGCTGTTCTGCAAAGGTGTAGGCCCGTTCCGTTGGGCCGCTTTGTCCGGTGATCCGGAGGATATCTACAAAACCGACGCGGCCATGAAGAAACTGTTCCCAGAGAATACACACCTGCACAATTGGCTCGATATGGCGCGTGATCGCATTGAGTTTCAGGGCTTGCCAGCGCGGATTTGCTGGATTGGCCTGGGGGATCGCCATCGCGCTGGGCTGATGTTCAATGAGATGGTGGCATCGGGGGAACTAAAGGCGCCGGTGGTGATTGGACGCGATCATCTGGACAGTGGATCCGTAGCCTCGCCAAACCGTGAAACCGAAGCGATGAAAGATGGTTCTGATGCGGTGTCGGATTGGCCATTGCTCAATGCTCTGATCAACACGGCCTCTGGCGCCACCTGGGTCAGTTTGCATCACGGAGGCGGGGTTGGCATGGGATTCAGCCAGCACTCCGGCGTGGTGATTTGTGCCGACGGGACCGCTGAGGCCGCGAAACGACTGGAGCGGGTTTTGTGGAATGACCCTGCGTCAGGCGTTTGGCGCCATGCGGATGCCGGCTATGAGAGCGCGGCGGATTGCGCACGCGCGCATGGGTTGCGGTTGCCGGGCATTTTGGGAGCGTAACCAACGCGAAATTGGCAATTTTGGATTTGAGTGGGGGGGCTTTGTGGATTGTGGATCGTGAAGCTGCCTCCGCCAGTTTGGGAGCCGTAAATCAAATTCCCTATCGTGAATTCAAGCATCTGGTGTAGGCTGGACCTATTACACTTGTGAAGGATGCGCCGTATGACCCCAGAACAGATCGCTTTGGTGCAAGGCAGTTTTCGGCAGGTGATGCCGGTGGCTGCGCAGATTGCAGATCTGTTTTATGGCCGCTTGTTTGAATTGGCTCCGGCGGTGCGGCCACTGTTTCCTGACGATTTGACGGAACAGAAGAAAAAGCTGATGCAGATGTTGGGTTTGGCGGTCACGGGGCTCAACACTCCAGAGACGTTGTTGCCCGCGGTGGTGGGCTTGGGGGAGCGGCACAGCGGGTACGACGTTGCCCCGGAGCATTACGCGGTAGTTGGCGAAGCGTTGATTTGGGCACTGGGGCGGGGGCTCGGTGAGGCGTTCACAGAGGAGGAGGCCATGGCTTGGGCGTCTGCTTACGGCACGCTTGCCGATGTGATGATTGGCGCAAGTTCCAGCGCAACTCACACATAAAAAAGCCCCCGCCACGGTTGCGGCGGGGGAAGTTTCCTCACGGGTTAGGATAATCCTAGAAGAAGCCCAACTTGTTTGGGTTGTAGCTCATCAGGATGTTCTTGGTCTGCTGGTAGTGGTCCAGCATCATTTTGTGGTTCTCGCGGCCAATACCGGACTGCTTGTAGCCGCCAAACGCTGCGTGGGCCGGGTAGGCGTGGTAGTTGTTCACCCAGACGCGGCCAGCTTCGATGGCGCGGCCAAAGCGGTAGCAGGTGTTGGCATCGCGGGACCAAACGCCGGCACCGAGGCCGTACATAGTGTCATTGGCAATCTCGAGCGCTTCTTCTTCGGTTTTGAAGGTGGTCACGGAGACAACCGGGCCAAAGATTTCTTCCTGGAAGACGCGCATTTTGTTGTGGCCCTTCAGGATGGTTGGCTGAATGTAGTTGCCGCCTGCCAGCTCGCCGTTGAATTTGGCCGCTGCGCCACCGGTCAGCACTTCTGCGCCTTCTTCCACACCGATGGTCAGGTAGGAGAGAATTTTCTCTTGCTGTTCCACGGAAGCCTGTGCACCAACCATGGTCTCAGGGTTACGAGGGTCACCCTGTTTGATGGCCTGAACGCGGGCGATGGCACGTTTGATGAACTCTTCGTAGATGTCTTCCTGGATCAGCGCACGCGATGGGCAGGTGCAAACTTCGCCTTGGTTGAAGGCAAAGAGCACAAAACCTTCGACTGCTTTGTCGAGGAAGGCGTCGTCTTTTGCCATGACATCAGAGAAGAAGATGTTTGGCGATTTGCCGCCCAGTTCCAGCGTGACCGGGATCAGGTTGTCGGTGGCCGCTTCCATGATTTTTTTGCCAGTGGCAGTGGAACCTGTGAAGGCGATCTTGGCGATGCGCTTGGAGCTTGCGAGCGGGGCACCCACTTCGGCGCCGTAGCCGTTCACGATGTTCAGAACACCGGCTGGCAGGAACTCGGACATGATTTCCGCAAGGATCATGATTGCGGCTGGAGTTTGCTCCGCTGGTTTCAGCACGATGCAGTTGCCGGCGGCCAATGCAGGTGCCAGTTTCCACGCGGCCATCAGGATGGAGAAGTTCCACGGGATGATCTGGCCCACAACACCGAGAGGCTCGTGGAAGTGATAGGCCACGGTGTCCGCGTCGATTTCAGACATGTTACCTTCCTGACCGCGCAGCACGCCTGCGAAGTAGCGGAAGTGGTCGGCAGACAGCGGAATGTCAGCGGCCATGGTTTCGCGGATTGGTTTGCCGTTGTCCCAGGTTTCAGCCTGTGCGAGGCGCTCCAGGTTGGCATCGATGGCGTCGGCGACTTTCAGCAGCAGGTTGGAGCGTTCTGCCGCAGAGGTTTTGCCCCAGGCGTCTTTGGCGGCGTGGGCCGCGTCGAGTGCTTTTTCGATGTCAGCGGCGTCGGAACGGGCAACTTCACAGACTTTTTCACCGGTGATGGGCGTGACGTTGTCAAAGTAGCGGCCGTTGACCGGTGCTACAAATTCGCCACCGATGAAGTTGTCGTAGCGAGCTGCAAATGGCGAGACGTAGGTGCCTGCCTCTGTGTGGGTCATGTCGTTCATAATTTCCTCCTCATATGCCGATCTCCTCCGATCGGATTGCGGGGAGGATGGCGTGTACGGAGGCGCGCGTCAGGGTGGGTGCAAACGGTTGTGCACAGGAGGTGTCTCAGAGGTGAGACACATGTGGTCACGTTTCGTTGAGGCCGAGGCGTTTCATGCGGCGATAGAGCGTGGCGCGGCCAATGCCAAGCTGGCGCGCCGCCTGGCTGATGTTGCCGTCTGCGCGGGCAATTGCGCGCACCACGGCGGCGCGTTCAGCTTTTTCAAAACCGGTCGGGCCGTCTTCGCGGCCCAAGATGTCAGCTGCCGGGCGCGGGGACAGTTGGGCGCTGGTTTCCATGCCAAAGACGCGGCGGGCCTCGCGGGTGGCGCCCACCACCAGATCATCGCTGTCGATGGCCAGTAGGGTGGCGGCTTCGGCGTCTTCGCTTTCAGCCACCACAATGCGCGCCGTGGGGAAAGTGGCGCGGAAGTGGGCTTCCTCAATGGCGCGGGCCGTTTGGGCAACCTGCGCGGCGATCAGGCGATTGAAGGCCTCGGTTTGATCCGCGCGGGCAGAAGACACATCCAACGCGGCGACAATGGAGCCGTCGCTTCCATAGATTGGGGCGTCGATGCAGCTCATGCCGGTGTTGCAGGCAAAGAAGTGTTCGTCGCGGTGGATGATTAGGCGACGGCCTTCGGTCAGGCAGGTGCCAATGCCATTGGTGCCTTCCTGCGCTTCGCTCCAATCCGCGCCGTTGCACAGGCCCCAGTGATCAAAGGTAGGGGCGTCCGCGTCGCTGAGACGTTGATCCAAGATCACGCCTTTGGCGTCGGACAAAAACACGCCACAGCCGGATTGGCCGACAAGGGCATAGAGCGCGTCCAGACGCGGGGCGGCGACGGTCATAAACGTGTCCAGCGACGCTCGACGGTGTTTGAGGCAATCTTGGGTGACGCGGGCGACGTCGCGCTTTGAGGCAGGGTCCAACCCGTGTTTATGGGCGGAGCGGTGCCAGCTTGCGGCGAGGCGGGAATGTGCGGCGGCTGAGGGAGAAAAAGCAGCGTCCAGAACGCGATCAACATGGGAAATGGGGCGCATGAGCGTCGCTCCGAATAGGTACTAATCTGAGGGCTGGCTTTAATTGGCTGCGGGACTTGTTGGGAAGTTAGTGGAACGCGGACAAAAGGCAACTGCGACCAAAGGCGCGGGCCCACTATAAGAGAAGGGCGACATCCTGATGGGATGCCGCCCTTGGGGAGGTGTTCTTTGGGATAGGTCCGGCGGGCCGGATCTTAGGTTTGTGTGGTTGGATCCAAGGCGGCTGGCAGGTTTTGGTAGCACACCGGGCGCAGGAAGCGCCGGATGGATAGGGTGCCGACGGAGGTGGCGCCAAAGTTGGTGGAGGCCGGATAAGGGCCGCCGTGCACCATGGTGTCGCTGACTTCAACGCCGGTTGGGAAGCCGTTGGCCAGGATGCGGCCGGCTTTGCGTTCCAGAATGGGCAGCAGGCCTTGCGCGGCATCGGTGTCGGCGTCATCCATGTGCAAGGTGCAGGTGAGCTGCCCCTGAAGCTGCTTGGCAACGGCCCGCATCTCGTCGAGGTCTTCCGCAACCAGGATCACGCCCAGCGGGCCGAAGACTTCTTCGCCCAGCACGTCGTTGGCGAGCCAGTTCTGTGCGGTGGTTTGGTAGAGATAAGGCGTGGCGCCGCGCAAATCGCAGCTGGTTTTCAGCAGTTCCTGCACGCCGGTGGTTTCGGCCACAAGCGTTTGGCCTTTGCGGTAGGCCGCGGCGATGCCGTCGGTGAGCATAGTTTGCTCTGGCTGATCAGTGAGTGCGGCGGTGGCTTCTTGTGCGAACGCTTCTGCGTCTGTGCCAGCCAGAACGACGGCGATGCCGGGGTTTGTGCAGAATTGGCCCGCACCCATGGTGAGGGAGCCTGCCCAGCCAGTGGCCAGATCTGCGTGATGGTTGGCCAGCGCGTTTTCAAAGATGAACATTGGGTTCACGGAGCCGAGTTCGCCAAAGAATGGGATCGGTTCAGCGCGGGCGGCGCAGAGGTCAAACAGGGCACGGCCACCGGCGAGGGAGCCGGTGAAACCCACCGCTTTGATCAGCGGGTGTTGCACCAATGCGGACCCGACAGCGCGGTTGCCGCCCTGGATCAGGCTAAAGACGCCCGGATGCATGCCGCAGGATTTGATTGCGGCGTGGATGGCTTCGGCGATGATTTCACCGGTGCCGGGATGCGCGGAGTGGCCTTTCACCACAACGGGGCAGCCAGCGGCCAATGCGGCGGCGGTGTCGCCACCTGCGGTGGAGAATGCCAACGGGAAGTTGGAGGCACCAAACACCGCGACTGGTCCAATTGGACGCTGCATCATTTTGAGCTCAGGGCGGGGCAGGGGGGCGCGGTCCGGCAAAGCATGGTCATGGCGCAGGTCGAGGTAGTCGCCTTTGAGAATGTGCTCAGCAAACAGGCGCAGTTGGCCGGTGGTGCGGCCACGTTCGCCTTGCAGGCGGGCTTCGGGCAGGCCGGTCTCTTGCGTGCCAATCTGGGTGATCGCCTCGGCCCGCGCTTCGATTTCATCGGCGATGGTGTTCAAGAAGACGGCGCGGTCCGCGCGGGTGGAGTAGCCAAAGCTCCAGAACGCGTCTTCGGCCGCCTGCACAGCAGCGTCGACGTTGTCGACGGTGCCAACAGAGAAGTCATGTGCCGGGCCGTGGGCAGGCTCGGAAGGGAATTTGGTGTCGCCAGACACCCAGGTGCCAGCAATGAGGTGGTTGCCGTGAGGAACAAAAGTCATGTGGGACTCGCTGCTTAAAAGATCAGTTGTGGATATTGTATCCAATTTATGCGCGCGTGCAAGTCCATTCCACCCAATAGCGGCTGAGTCTTAGGTTTCGATGGCGCGTTTGGCTTCGATCAGTTCGAGCAACTCGACTTTGGTGCGTTCGATGTGAGCGGCCAGCAGTTCACAAGCGGCGTCGACATTTCGATCTCGTGCCAGCTTGAGCAGATTACGGTGCTCTTCTTTGGCCGGTTCACGTTGTTCCATAACGCTGAGGTGAAGGCGCACATAGCGGTCGGATTGAATGTTGATGCGGTCGAGAATGTCTTTGGTGAGACTACGCCCCGCAGACGCGTAAAGTGCGCCGTGGTATTCGTGGTTCAGCGTACCCCAGCGCGCAACGTCGTCTTCGTCATACGACGTTTCCATTTGCTGTAAGATGTTCTCACACTTGTCAAAATCGGCAAGCGACATCTGTGGAATCGCGCGGCGGAAGAGGTCGGTCTCGATCAGGATTCGCAGGTCAAAGATCTCGCCAATCTCGGCTATGGAGTGTTTGGTGACCGAGCCGCCGCGATTGTTGGCCCATTGGATCAGGCCTTCGGCATTCAGGCGTTTGAGGGCCTCGCGGATCGGCATGCGGGAGACATCGTATTCTTCGGCGAGGGCTTCCTGACGGATCGGTTCACCTTCAGACATGTCGCCACTGAGGATGCGTTCGCGTAGATCGTTGGCGATCATCTCTGGCAAACTCTGTTTGGTTACCGCGCGCTTTCCAGCCATCCCGTTTCTCTCATTCTAAGGTGTGTTTTGGATACAACTACCGTCTGAGCGCTGATTTTCCAACAGGATTTGCGGTCGGTCCGTGGTTTTACGGCTTGAGATCGAAGTTGAGTCTATTGTATCCAATATCCATGTGGTGAGTTTGGGAGATCTTGGAATGACGGAAATGGTTCAATTGCCGCTGGATGAGGTGCGGGCGCTTTCGGTGCAAACTCTGTCAGACGTGGGCTACGGCCCGCGCCATGCCGCAGCGATTGCCGAGATGCTGTATCAGTGTCAGCGTGATGATTGTCAGTCCCATGGTCTGTTTCGCCTACTTATGTGTCATCAGACCATGAAGGCCGGAAAGATCGACGGACATGCCTTGCCGCGAATTGTTCCAACGGACAGCGCCATTGTGCGGGTGGATGCGCGGGATGCGATGTCCATTCTGGCGGTGAACGAGGCAATGCCGCTGTTGATCGAAAAGGCCCGCAAGTTTGGTATGGCGGCCATGGCGGTGAACAACTGTTTTCATTTTTCCGCCCTTTGGCCGGAAGTGGAGCGGTTATCCGAAGCGGGGCTGGCTGGTCTGTCGATGGTGCCGAGCCACTCCTGGGTTGCCCCTGCGGGAGGCAAACGTGGAACATTGGGGACCAATCCATTGGCGTTTTCCTGGCCGCGCAAGAACAAAGACCCGTTCACATTTGATTTTGCCACCAGTGGTTTTGCGCGGGGAGAGATCGAGCTGTACTTGCGCGCCGGTAAGCCGTTGCCAGAAGGTGTGGCGGTGGATGCAGATGGCAATCCGACCACCGATCCGCAGGTGGCGTTGGACGGCGCGATGCTGACCTTTGGCGGCTACAAAGGGTCTGCGTTGTCGATCATGATTGAATTGATGGCTGGGCCACTGATTGATGATTTGACCAGTTCGGAAAGCATGGCCTTTGCCGAGGGGCAGGGTGGCGCGCCCTATCATGGCCAGATCATTCTGGCGTTTGACCCGTATCGTCTGAGTGGTGGGCGCGTGGCGGACAATGATGCGCGGGCGGAGCGGCTGTTTGCGGATATTCTGGAGCAGGGTGCAAGGTTGCCATCCCAACGGCGGTTTGAGGCACGGGCGCGCAATTGTGAGCGCGGATATGTTGAGGTGCCAAAGGCGCTTCTGGAGGATCTGAAGAGGTTGGGCGGCTAAGGGCCACCCAGCCTGTTTTAGGCGCCCCAGGTGTCGCTGAGGCGGTAGCCTGCGGGCCAAGGATCGTCCGGGTCCAGCATGTGCTGGTGAATGCCAGTTACCCAGCCACGACCGGAGATTTCCGGCACGATTGCAAGTCGGTCGCCAACGGTTGTACTTTCTACGATGCGGCCGGAGAAGCGCGAGCCAATGATGGATACCGCTTCAAATGTCTCATTGGGTTTCATCAGGCCTTTCGCGGCCATAAGCGCCATGCGGGCGGAGACAGCTGTGCCAGTGGGGGAACGGTCTACTTTGCCGGGCTGAATCGCGACGGCGGACTTGCCGGTGAGGCCGGTCTCTGTGCGGGAGAGCGGGCCGCAAAAAGCGCAGAAAGAGATGTGGTCCCAGTCCGGGTTTTCCGGATGCGTGAAACCAAGTTGGTCGTTTGCAGCGTTAGTAATGGCCACACCCAGCCGCGCGATGTCCTTTGCCTCGTGCTCAACAATCTCAAAGCCAAGCGCCTGCGCGTCGACAACCACAAAGCTGTCGCCGCCATAGGCGGTGTCCACCGTGATTGTGCCATATCCCGGCACCTCAAGTGGCACGCCAATCTTGTCGGCAAAGCTGGGCAGGTTTTGCACAAAGATACGCTGCGCCTTGCCGTCTTTGCATTCGGCGCGAACTTTGACCAAACCGCCGGGGGCCTCCAGCGTCATATGGGTTTCCGGTTCCTGCATCGGGATGATGCCGCCATCCAGAAGCACAGTGGAGACGCAGATCGAGTTGGAGCCGGACATGGGCGGTGTGTCTTCGGGCTCCATGATGATCCAGGCGGCGTCGGCCTCTGGGTGCTTGGGCGGCACAAGCAGGTTCACGTGGCGGAAGACGCCGCCACGTGGTTCGTTTAGGACGAAATTCCGCAGGGTTTGATCCTCGGCGATGAAGCTGCGTTGCTCCCAGATGGTGTCGCCCGGTGGCGGGGTCACACCGCCGACAATCACGTCGCCCACTTCGCCTTCGGCATGGGCGGAGATGACATGTATGGTTTTGTTGCTGCGCATTAGGTGGTCCTTCAGCGGTAGGTGGCGACGGGCTCGCCAAGAGCGTCAAACACAGGTGTGATGCCAAGACCTCGGGTGTCCGGCGCGGTCATGCGGCCGTTTTTGCGTTTCGGTGCACCCTCGGCGATGGTGACTGTGCCGTAAGAGTTGAAGTCTGTCGCGGAGAAAGTGAATTCCGCAGGTGTGGAACGGGCCAAATGAGCAATGGCTGCGGTGGTGATGTCGCCGCCCCAGGTGTCTTCAATGGTCATAGGGATGCCATGCGCGACGCAGAGGTCACGCATCTGGCGGGCTTTGGTAAGGCCGCCGACTTTGGAGATTTTCAGATTGATGGCGTCCATCGCATCCTCTGCGATGCCTTTCACCAGAGTGTTGGGTGTGTCGATGACCTCATCCATCACAAACGGCAGGGAAGTGCGGCGGCGGATGGAGACACTCTCCTCATAGGTCAAGCAGGGCTGCTCGATGTAGACGTCGAGATTGGACACGGCGTTCACGACGCGGGCAGCTTCGTGGCGGGTCCAGCCAGTGTTGGCGTCTGCCACCAACTGATCGGTTTTCTTCAGCACCGCGCGGGTGGCGTGGATGCGGTCGATGTCGTCATTGGCTTCGCCTCCCACCTTGAGTTGGAATTTGGTGTAGCCTTCGGTGGCATAGCCTTCGATTTTCTTGGCCATGACGTCCGGGTCTTCCTGACTGATGGCGCGGTAGAGCACCACGTCGTCCTGTGCGGCGCCACCCAGCAGAGTGTAGACCGGCAGTAGGGTGGCTTTGCCCAGCAAGTCCCAGCAGGCGATGTCGACAGGGGCCTTGGCGTAGGGGTGACCGCGCAGAGCGGCGTCCATGGTGCGGTTAATCGCACCGATGTTAAGCGGGTCCTGACCAATCAGGTGGGGAGCCAGTTCGGCAAGGCCTGCGCGCACGCCTTTGGCGAAAGAGGGCAGATAGGCGGAGCCCAGCGGGCAGCATTCGGCATAGCCTTTGAGGCCTTCATCCGTGAGGATTTCCAGCACGGTGCTGTCAAAGACTTCGATGAAATTGCCGTTGGACCAGTTGTAGCGGCCTTCTTTCAGAGGCAGGTCCACTTGGTAAACGTTGAAACCGGTGATTTTCATTAGGGCGCTCCTTTCAGAAACGGGTGGCCGCATAGGCGGTGAGAGGAATGGCGGGTGTTGCGTTGTCCACGAGGTCCGCGATCAATTCGGCGGTGCCTGCGGATTGGGTCAGGCCGAGGTGGCCATGGCCAAAGGCATAGAGGATGTTTTTGCTACGGGCGGAGTGGCCGATGACGGGCAGGCTGTCAGGCAAGGAAGGACGGAAGCCCATCCATTGTTTGCCGTTGGAGGTGTCTAGCGCAGGTATAAACTTGGCTGCTTTTTGCAGCAGTGTGTCGGCGCGTTTGTAGTTGGGTTTGAGCGTGAGCCCGCCCAGTTCCACCGCGCCGCCGACGCGCACACCGCCGTTGATCTTGGTCACAACAAACCCGTGACCGCCAAAGGTCAGGTGGGTGCGCAGCGGGAAGGCACCAGCGGGAAGCGTGGTATTATAGCCGCGCTCGGTTTCCAGCGGGATCTTGTCGCCCATAGTATGGGCAAGGTGGTGCGACCAAGCGCCCGCGGCCACAATCACTTTGGGTGCGGCGATGGGGCCGTTGTCTGTGTGCACTACGGCCGCGCCGTCATGACATTTCAGCGCGTGAATGTGTGCGGTGTCAATGCGTCCGCCGAGGGTGAGAAACGTGTCGGCGAGATGCTGGGTCCACGCTTGTGGATCAACCGTGTTCATCCATTCCGGCGTAAAGACCGCATGGGTGAACCGAGGGTCGAGGCCGGGCTGGATCTCTGCGATGGCGTCAGGGCTTTCGAGCATTTGAAAGTCGATGCCGTGCGCGCGGCGCAGCTCCCAGCCGGGCAGGCTGGCGCGGAACTCTTTTTCGCCTTCATAAAGCTGCAACTGGCCCTCGCGCTGCATCATGTCTTCGCCTTTTGTGGCGGTGATCTGACGCTCCAATGCGGCGCAGGAATGGGTCATCAGCCGGGTTTGGGCATTCACGGAGGCGGTGTAGCGGTCTTGCCAGCTAGCGCGCCAGAAGCGGAGCATCCAAGGGGCGATTTTCAGAGCGTAGGCAGGTGGGATCGACAGGGGGCCGAGCGGATCAAGCAGCCACTTGGGGGCTTTGCGCATGATGCCGGGGGTTGCGAGCGGGACAATGTCGGTAAAGGCAAAAGCGCCTGCGTTGCCCTGTGAGGCTTCCGCCGCAATGCCCGCGCGATCCAGAACACGGACCTGATGGCCGCGGCGTTGCAGTTCCAATGCGGTGGAGATGCCGATGATGCCGGCGCCGATGACGATGATGTCGTTTGTCATGCCTGTGACCTGTCGTGAGAGGGAGGGACCGGACAGGCACGGGGCGGGATGTCTGTCCGGAAGGCGCTAATGCGCGATGCCGTGTTTGAACGGGTCTTCGGTTTCAAACAGGATGGTGCTTTGGGCCGTGACAAACGCCTGTCCTGTGATGGAGGGGATCACTCCGCCGTTGGGACCGGTCTGGTATGACAGCGTGTAGGGGCTGCCGATGACGCTGTGCTGCACGATCTCTTCTCCTGGCGCCAAACGATTGTCCGCAGCCAAACAAGCCAGTCGGGCCGAGCTGCCTGTGCCACAGGGCGAGCGATCGTAGGTGTCGTCCGGGCAGAGCACGAAGTTGCGGCTGTGAACGCCTTTTTCCGGAGCTTTGCACTGAAAGATCACGTGGTCGATTGGCTCTCCGTTCTCCCCGCCAGCACCAACTGCGATGGCGGCCTGACGGATGGCGATGCCCATGTCGGTCAGGGCCCGAATGTTGCCGATGTTGACCGGCAGCGGGCTGGGATCGAGAATGAAGAACCAGTTGCCGCCATAGGCCACGTCGCCTGTGACCGCGCCGTAACCGGGCACGTCCACGGTGACCTGTTTGCGTACGCGTCGGCTTTCGACGTTGCGCACGGTCACGGTGTTGGCGTCGCTGAGTTCCACCTCCACCACGCCCGCCGGGGTTTCGATACGATGCACGCCGGGTGTGATGCGGCCCAGATGGGCCAGTGTCACAGTGAGGCCAATGGTGCCATGGCCGCACATGCCAAGCACGGCGCCCATGTCAAAGTAGATCACTCCGGCCACACAGGTGGGGTCCACGGGTTCGACCAGAAGCGCGCCGACCATGGCGGGTTGGCCACGCGGCTCGCGCATGACGGAAAGATAGAATTCTTCATGCTCGGTCGCGAGGCGCTCGGCGCGCTCCGCAAGGGAGCCGGTCCCCAGATCCGGCCCCCCGTCCAGGATCACCCGTGTGGGCTCTCCTCCCGTATGGCTGTCGATCACATGCATTCAGCGATGACTCCGCCTTGCTTGGACCAATCGGCAAACCAGGTGCGAAACAGGCTGTATTGCGCCTCGCAGTAGTTGCGCTGGGCGTCGCTCAGAACGTCGGTCTCGTTGAAGTGCAGGCGGTATTCCTCTTCGCCGTTCAGCACGAGCAGGTACTTGTAGTAGAGCACCAGATCGGTGCCTTCATCAAAGCTGGCCAGAACGCCAAAGGCCTCTTCGAGTTCCTGTGCGCGTTTGCGGGCCTCGGCGTGACCTGCGGCAGCTTTCTGCGACAGGGCGGCGAGCAGCAGGGCTTCTTTGGGCAGAGCGGTGCCGATGCCAGTGATGGAGCCGGTGGCGCCACAGTTGACAAAACCGTGGTAGACTTCGGTGTCCACTCCGACCATCAGGGTGACCTGATCGTCTTGCGAAGTGATGTGCTCTGCGGCGTAGCGTAGATCGTCTTTGCCGCCGAACTCTTTGAAGCCAATCAGATTTATGTGCTCTGCGCGCAGGGCGAAGAACAGATCAGCCTTGGTGGCAAAGCCATAGACCGGGCTGTTGTAGATGATCGCTGGCACATCTGGTGCGGCCTCAAGGATGGCTTTGAAGTGGTACTTCTGCGCCGCCATGGAGGAGCCACGGGACAGCACACGCGGGATTACCATCAGGCCAACGGCGCCAACTTTTTGCGCGTGTGCGGCGTGGGCAACGGCGGATTTCGAGTTGATGGCGCCGGTGCCAACCACCACGGGGATGCCCGCCTCAACCAGGCGCTCCACGCCGGTCATGCGCTCTTCGTCGGTCAGCAGGGGCCAGTCGCCCATGGAGCCGCAGTAAACAACGGCGGACATGCCCGCTGCGATCATGTCGTGGCCTTTTTTCACAAGCGCGTCGTAGTCGGGGGTGCGGTCGGCTTTGCACGGGGTCATGAGGGCCGGCATGGTGCCGGAGAAGATGTTTTTGGTCATAGCTTTTGCCTTTTTGGTCTTGCGTGCGGGGTTAGCGCACGTTGGCGAGGAATTTTTGGGTGTGTTCAGATTGCGGGTTGCCGAAGATTTGCTCCGGTGGGCCGATCTCTTCCATGACGCCTTGGTGGAAGAAGGCGACGCGGTCGCTTACGTCGCGGGCAAAGCCCATCTCGTGGGTGACGCAGATCATGGTCATGCCTTCTTCGGCCAGCATGCGCATGGTTTCGAGCACTTCGCCGACCAGCTCGGGGTCAAGCGCGGAGGTAGCTTCGTCAAAGAGCATATACTCCGGCTCCATCGCGAGGGCGCGGGCGATGGCAAGGCGTTGCTGTTGCCCACCGGAGAGCGCTGACGGGTAAACGTCGAGCTTCTCGCCCAGGCCTACGTGCTTGAGCTGTTGCGCGGCAATCTCGCGGGCTTCGGCTTTGGATTTGCCCTTCACGATCTTGGGTGCCAGGGCGACGTTTTCCAATGCGGTCAGATGCGGGAAGCTGTTCCATTGCTGAAACACCATGCCCAGTTGCTGGCGCAGCTTGTTGATGTCGGTGCCTTTGGCATGCACGTCGGTGCCGTCCACCATCACGTTGCCCTGCTGCACGGGTTCTAGCCCGTTGATGCAATAAAGCAGCGTAGATTTACCGGAGCCAGACGCGCCGATGACGGAGAGCACTTCGCCTTTCTCGACGTTCAGGTTGATGCCTTTGAGCACATGCAGAGAGCCAAAGTATTTGTGCAGGTCATGAATTTCGATCATTGGGCCCACTTTCTTTCAAGCGACGCGGCATAGCGCGAAATTGGGTAGCTGAGCGCGAAGTAGAACGCGCCAGAAATTGTGAGGATGAGGAAGGGTTCCTGTGTCCGGGTGATCAGGATCTGGCTGGCTTTGAGCAGCTCGACGTAGCCGAGCACGGAGACCAGCGCGCTGTCTTTCATCACGCCAAGGGCAACCCCAACCCAGGCCGGGAACACGGCGCGGCCCCCAATGGGCAGCACCACATAGCGTAGATCTTGCCAGTAGCTCATACCCAGGCTGCGTGCGGCGCGGCGCATTGGCGGTTCCACAGCTTCGATCCCGCCGCGGGCGACGTTGGCCACAAGCGCAGCGGTGTAGATTGTCAGGATCACGACGCCAGAGGCAAAGGGATCGAGGTTGAGGCCAACAATGGGCGCGAAGTTATAAAACAGCACCAGTTGAATGATCAGAGGCACAGAGCGGAAGACGTCCAGGACGGGGGCAACGGTCAGGGCTGCGGCCCATTTGCCTTCGTACAAGATCCAGCCGAAGATCACGCCCAGCACGGTTCCGATGGAAATCGACAGGACCGAAATCCACATGGTGCGCAGGGCGGCTTCGCCGAGAAACAGGAGGTCTTTGGGAGCAAAGCCGCTGAAGAAGCTTACAGAAGGTTCCATGGGGCGCTCCTCAGTACCGGAAGAGCCGGGCCGCCAGTAGGCGGGAGGCTCCGAGGATGAGTTTCACGATCACGTAGTAGATGACCGCGGTGACGGCGAAGTATTCAAAAATCCGGAAGGTGCGGGAGGCAAAGAACTGCGTCTCACCAGAGAGTTCGCGGAAGCCCACCAACATGCCGAGAGAGGACATGAGCACAGCCCAGACCATCTGGTTGGTGATTGGGTGGTAGACGATGCGGAACACCTGCGGGATCACGATACGGGTGTAGGCCTGCCACGCGGTCATGCCGAGGCTGCGCGAGGCGCGGACTTGTGTGTCAGGAATGGCCTGAAAACCGCCGCGAAAGTTCTCCGCCAGATAGCCGGCGCAGTTGAAAGTCAGGCCCATGAGCACAATCATGTAAGGCGAGAGGTGCAGGCCAAAAGAACCGAGCCCAAAGCCAAAGAAGAAAAGCTGAAACAGGGCAGGGGTGTTGCGCGCCAGTTCGACCCAAGTGGAGGCGATCCAGCGCAGCGGGCCGCGCATGTGCAGGCGGATCAGCGCAAGGCAGAGGCCGATGACGATGCCAAGGATCATGGCCAGCACTGCCACCTGCAAGGTCAGCAAAGCCGCCTCAAGCAGGTCGGGCAGGCTTTTCATTACCGGTCGCCAATGGAAGTTGTAATCAAACATGTGGTTTGTTCCCGTGGCCCCCGTCCAGCTTTGGCAGGACAGGGGCGGGTTTTAGGGAGTGGTGGATCAGTACATCACGCCGGGGATGCGCAGCTCTGGCGCTTCGCCACCGACGTATTTGCCCCACAGCTCGGAGTAGCGGCCGGAGCGCACCTGGTGGGTCACAAACAGGTTGAGGTAGTTCAGCCAGGTCACGTCTTCTCGTTTGCCCACTACGGAGGTGTAGTCAGTGGTCCAAGGCATGCGTGGGCCGGCCACAATGGTGTCGTACTGCTGCGTGATAGGCAGAACGGCGGTGTTGGTGGTGATGCCGATGTCAGCTTTGCCCTGTGCTACAGCCAGGAAGACTTCGTTTTCGGATTGGTAACCCTGATAGTTGCCTTCTTCGCCCCATTCAGCGGCGATTTTCAGCCATTCTTGCTCTGGCACGGTGCCGATGGCAGCAGCGACTCGCTTGCCGCGGATGTCTTCAAAGGTTTCGATGCCGCTGTCTGCGTTCACCACGCCTTGGGCGTAATAGATGGCGTAGGGAATGGTGAAGCCAACGGTGCGCGCGCGAGCGAGGCTGTCAGATGTGGCGCCAAACACCACGTCGGCGCGTCCGGTGACGATCACTGGCAGGCGTTCTGCCCAAGTCACTGGCAGAACTTCGGCTTCTACTTCCAGCGCGGCAGCGAGGTCGTTGCAGTAGTCAACGTCGTAGCCCGCTGGTTCGTTGTTGGCATCGCGATAGCCGATTGGCGGGAAATCCAGAACCACGCCACAGCGCAGGGTGCCGCGATCAACGACGTCATCAAGGGTGTCCGCTTTGGCCGGAATGGCCGCGAAGGTGGTGAGTGCCGCGATGGCAGCAAGTTTCTTAAGCATAGGGTCCTCCCAAAAGTTGGTGGGTCGAGTGCTAAGGGAAATTGGATACAAAATCCAATATAAAATTTGCGCATGTGACTAACGGTGCGCATTGGATTGGGATGGATTGGATTTAACGCTTTGAAAATTCGCCATTATTTACTGTGAAGGGCGGATTGGGATTTTGGGGTCTTAGGTGAGGTGGGCGTCCATGGAACGGGGTGATGAGGCCGAAGCCGCAGCCCAAAGCTGCCTGCTGGCGCGATTCCTTGGATCACCGCGTCGGCTTGCTTATGGTGATTGTGCCCGGAGATGATTTGGGGATATTGTATCCAAAAAATCACGCATTGCGTTGAAACGAGAGTTTTCAGGAGATCAGAATGTCGAACCTGTCCGAATACCGCCAAGTGGCGCGGGATCTGAATGTGGATGCTGTGGCGCTGGTGCCGGGGCCAAATTTCACCCGCGCATTTGGCAAGCCTTTCATGAGCCACGAGCGCCCGTTTCTGGCGGTGATCCCGGCAGAAGGCACACCCGCAGCGATTGTGCCTAACCTGGAATTGGGCAGCTGGGCGCTGGTGGATTTTGACGGCGCGGTGTTTGATTGGCGTGATCAGGATGGCTACGACGCGGCTTTTGCCGCGATCGCAGAGCATTTGAAAATTGGCTCATTGGCCGTGGAGGGCCAAGTGATGCGGGTGTTTGTGCAGGTTGCCTTGGCGAAAGCACAGCCGGATTTACGGATCGTGGATGGCGAAAAGGCGATTTCCGGACTGCGGGTGATCAAAACCGAAGCAGATGTGGCCGCGCTGCAATCCGCAATTGATGTGTCTGAGCGCGCTTTGACGCATGTGTTGGATGGTGTGCGGATTGGGCAGATAGAAAAGCAGATCGAGAGCGCATTGATTCAGGCGCTGTTTGCCGAAGGCGCGGATGATCTGGCGTTTTCCCCCATCGTTGTGGCGGGCGATAACACCGCGCGGCCACATGGCAAGGCGCGGTCCGACTATGCAGTCCAGGCAGGTGATGCGCTGCTGTTTGACTTTGGCGCACGCAAAGACGGGTTTGCGGCGGACATCACGCGCACCGTGTTTGTGGGCGATGTAAGCGATGAAGGGCGGGCGGTTTATGAGACTGTTTTGGCAGCCAATATGCGTGGCTTTGAGGTGACGAAACCTGGGGTGACTGCGCATGAGATTGATGATGCTGTCACAGGTGTGTTGGAAGCTTCCCCCTTTGCGGATCGCATTCGCACCAAGACCGGACATGGACTGGGGCGCGAGGTGCATGAGGCACCCTACATCATGCGTGGAAACCACGAAGTCATCCGCGAAGGTATGGTGTGGACCAATGAGCCGGGGCTGTATGATCTGGGCAACTTTGGTGTGCGGATTGAGGACGATATGCTGGTCACGGCCGATGGTGTGCGGGCGTTGACGTCCTTTCCCAAAGAGTTGCTGATTGTGGGGCGCTGAGACGCGTCCCATTCTGTAACGCCTTAAGTTGTAGAGATAATCCAGTCCGGTTGAATGCCGGACTTTTGGATGTAAGGCGTGACGTCGAAGCCTTTGAACAGGCCATGATCGGTGATCAGGATGCTGCCGATGTCCGCTGCGGCCCCGCCAAGCACGTCGGTGTGCAAAGTGTCGCCGACCATTGCTATGCGATGGCGGGGGAGGCCGTCCAGACGCGCTAGTGCGGTGTCAAAGGCGTTGCCGTAAGGTTTGCCATAAAACGCAGCATCTGCCCCGGTTTGCGCAACGATGTCATGGGCGATCATGCCAGGCTCGATAGTCAGGCCGTCTTCCCGCGGGGCTACGAGGTCCGGATTGGCGATCACAAGTGGGCGCGGATTGGCTTTGAGGGCTTGGCATAGCGCCGTTGTGTTCGTGCCCTCCCAGCGCGCGGTTGAGAGGAATAGGAAGCCGCCAGCTGTGTTTAGGAGTTCTGGTTGGGCGATGAGGTCTTCGAGGCTGGCGTATTCCGGGGCATCGCTGAAGTCATCTCCTTTGTCAGAGATAGCAGCCCAGACTTTACCGTCTGCCAGCGTGGGCAGGTTTGCGAAGGCCACATCGCGGCTAGAGACCACTTCGTCTGCGGTGAAGTCAAAGCCAAGGCGATGGTATTTGGCGAGGATTTCCACACGGGTGTAGCTGGCGGCGTTGGTCAGCACGATCAGCTGTTTGCCTGCGGCGCGCAGGTCTGCCATGCGCTCAACGGCGCCTTCGATGGCGGTTTCGCCTCGGTTTAAAACACCAAAGGCATCCAGGATATAGGCGTCATAATGCGCGGTTGTGTCGGTGAGGTCTTGGCCAGTTTGGTACGTGGTCGGGAAGGTTGCGGACGGCAGCGTGTCGCGCAGGCTTTCGTAGCGGTCAAACGCCGTTTGCGTGTCGATCATAGATAGGGTCCGGAAAGAAATGGTGGCCGAGGGTGTCGTCCGCCGTTGTAAGGTCAGTGGATTTTCTTACGCAAGTAGGAAGAGACCATTTCGCGAAAGACCACCCGTGCGAGGATGGTGAGCAACACCATGGAGACCTCCGGCCGCTTGAAGGTGTCGATTGCCCCTTGCAGGCTGATGCCAATGCCGCCCAAGCCGACAATGCCGACAACGGCAGAGGCGCGCGGGTTGCTGTCGCGCAGGTGGATATCAAGGCCCACGAGACGGGGCATGATTTTCTGGAAGACTGCGTTGGCCAAGGTAGCTGATTTGATTGGGGAGACGAGTTTTGCTCGCCAACCACTCGGCAAATGAGCATGGCGGGTTTGAGGGGTATTTTGGTGCGGCTGCGTGACGTTTTGGGTTCGCTGAGAAAATGACGGGCAACCGATCAGATGGGGCAATGCTTTTCATCTCGGGTTACATGGCCACGAAAACAAAAAGTGGCCCCTAACAAACCAGGGCCACTTCAAAATCCCGTTCCACAGCGGATCTGGGACCCGCAGTCAGCCCTATAGGAGCTTTTAGCCCAGCGCGATGCCAAGATCCTCGAAATGATCTTGGACATCAGCGATGCTGACTCCCTCAAAGGTGATCGAGTCATTTGAGCCGATGTTAAGAACTGCGTTGCCATTAACTTCGGTCACCAAGTCCAAGCCAAATGTCGCCGCAAAAGCCAGATTGTTCGCCAGCCAGGTTTGCGAGTCCTGACCGCCAATGATCAGGTCATCAATACCCAGCTCGAAGTCGGTAATGACGACGTCGGAACTCTTCTTGTGGGTCTGATAGACAAATTCGAATGTATCGGCACCGTGCCCGCCGGTCAGAATATGGTCGCCGCCTTTTTTGAGGCGCGCCACGATGAGGTCGTCGCCAATACCGCCATCGGCAGTTGACGTGTGATCACCGGTGTTGACCGTATCATTTCCAGTACCACCGGACAGAGTGTTGAAGCCTTTTGTTCCAAAAATGAAGTCGTCGCCGGATCCGCCATTAATTGTGTCGTTGCCGTGATCGCCAGCGAGGTAGTCATTGCCCCCGGCGCCATTCAGGAGATCGTTGCCTTCTCCGCCAAAGACATCGTCGTTGCCATTGCCGGCGTTGACGATGTCGTTGCCGGAGCCCCCCAAAATGTAGTCTTCGCCGCGGCCGCCAAAAATGACGTCATTTCCGCTGCCACCATTGATTGTATCATTGCCACGATCACCGCTGAGTGTGTCGTTGCCCGCATCACCGGCGATCTCCGCGGGTGTGAATCCTGTTACAGTGATGACGTCGTCGCCATCGTTGCCAGAGATTTGAAAGCCTGTGTAGGCGCCTGGGTAAGTGAATTCATTGACCAAAAGGGTGTCAGCCAAATGGGTTCCATCAATGATCAAAGTTGGCATTATTAGATCTCCTCAAATGCGAAAAAGCTTAAAGAGCAAAGTAATTTGGTTGTGTATCTAAAACCGGTACCAAAATTTCGATCAGAAGTCGCCTAAAGTTTGCCACATTTTGTTAGTGTGACAATAAGTTTCCAAGGCGGGAGCACTTTCAAGCGCGGCTTCGCCGAAAGGGTTCGGTAGGGCGGGCTAAAAGGAAATCAATGTTCACTGATGTCCGAGGAAGTGGCTGGGGTGGTAGGAACCCTTGCGTCTCGATGAAACGCATCGGCTTTCCCGAACCAACTCAAAAACTGGGGCACTTATTGGGGCACTTTTGCCTGTCCGCGTCCCGATCTCTTGGCCCGTCCTGAAACCACGGGGGCGGCAAGCATTCAGCGACGGACATCGCCAATAACTCCATCTCATGTAGCTGACCATCCGCCTCAGCAATCTCTCTCAGCAGCGCCACCGCTCGCTCACGGACTAGCAGTCCTTGCTCTGTCTGAACCGTCTGAGGCCCTCGGTAAGCTCCTGGAGGGTCAGTTGGTCGAGGCGGTCTAGGAAGAGAGTGAGGGCAGCATCAACGAACACGGGATCGTACCCCCAGTTCTCAATGAAGTAACCGCGAATAACGTCTAGCTCCTCTTCAGAGACCTCACCATCCGCAGCGGCAACCTTCAGGCTGAGCGGGGCGATGAGATCGAGTTGTGGCGTTAGATTTCCGAGCCACAAAATATTGATTCACAACAGCTATGATGCTACATAACTTTTAGGCAATCCCGCCGTCCGGGGCCATCGTGCCCCGTAACATAGGTCCATCGTGACCAGTGGAGAACTTTACATGAGCATCAAGCCATACCGGTTTGAGGTGTCTGAAGCGCGCAGCGTTAAGCACCCAACACTACCTAACATCCTCAAGCACACTTTTCTCGTTCCAGCCCACCTTTTCCCAAAGGGTGTTCCGAGCGGTGCCAACCTGCGCGACCCAGTCGGAATGAACCGCCAAGTGTACAAAGACGTTAAAGCGAGCCTTGAGGGGAAGGAAGCACTTCCTGGAACTTTTGACCTTCTTAATCTCGGTATCACCATTATTGCAGAAGACGTGAAGGTTATCGATAAGCGCGTTTTCGACGTAATGATTGACGATGAGTATGGGATCGCAAATGGCTCTCATACAACGCAGATCATTTATGATTGCCAGGATGACGACTCGATCGCTGAAGGACAGCATGTCGAAGTAAAGATAATCACTGGGCTTGAAGGTGGTGATAACCATTCTCTACGGGTGGATATTGCTCGAGGTCAAAATACTGGCATCTCCGTACAGCCTCGTTCCATTTTCGAGTTGGACGGAGCTTTCAATAGCATCAAAGCCATCGTGGTGGATGAGGATTGGGCTGATGACATTGGCTACAAAGAATCGGACAAAAAGGACATTGACGTTCGGGAACTCGTAGCGGTTCTGGAGTTGCTGAATGTAGTTGATTTCCCAATCCGCGACACAAAGCACCCAATTCCAGCTTATGAAAAGTGGTCGACTCCCTTGAACAAGTTCGGTGACGACTACAAACTCAACCGCGCAACACCGGACAATCGAAAATATGCCATTTTTGAGCCTCTTCTTCTCGAAGCGTTAGAGCTCTACGATCACATTCGTCGGGACTTTTTACGTGTTTACAATGAAACTGTCGGTGGGCGTGCAGGTAACTTGCGGATAGTTGAGAAGGCTCCTGCAAGCAAAGGGCGCTTTAAGTTTCCATATGCCAAGCTGGACGAGCACGAACAGCGCCTCACCAAAGGTGCCGCATATCCAATCTTGGGGGCGTTTCGGAACTTCGTAAAAATTAACGAAGAAACTGGGATGGCAGAATGGCAAGGTGGCTTTGAGAATGTTCTGAACTCTTGGCGTGACTTGGCCCCTGAACTAGTTGCGGAAACCAAGCAAGCCATAAAAGACATCGGCAATGCCCCTGACTCTCTTGGTAAAAACCGAAATCACTGGGCCAACTTGTTTAAGACTGTCCGGCTGCATGTGATGGAGCAGCAACTGGATGCGATGGGTTGAGGGGAGTGTGGTCATGAAAAGCCAAGAAAACAAGGTCCTAATCAAAATCGGCAAACATTTCGAGGCAAACGCTAGCGGTAACTTTGCGGTGTTTGTTGTGTGCTTTGCGATCGTAGTTCTCCTAGTTACAGGAGTGCTATTAGAGTGATTGTCGTTGGCGATCGGCGGCTGTTTCAATATTCCACTTGAATCGCAACTTTGGCATGATGACAACTCGCTCGAAATGATCTGCTTGCAGAGGCCGCCTCAGGTCCAAAAAAGAGCACCCTTGCGTATCTAAAATAGAAACAACGTAAGGAGATACATCATGAAATCGTTTTGTACCCTCGGCGATGCCGCCGGGGGTTTTCTTATGAGCGCACCACCGCGTTCAGTGTTGACCGCGATCCTCTGGCTTGGGGCTCGCACACATCCCGCCGTGTCGATGATGTTGATACTGGTCTTCCTAGCCGCCTGGATAAAGGGCGCAAGTGATGGCTGAGCTCACGCTCCAACCCGACGACATCGTAGTAATTCGCGCAAGCGACGATTGGCCCGAACATCTGTTTCGGGTCGATTTCGTTTTTGACGACTGTGTGGGTGGCTACTCGATCACTGGACCTTTGGCGGGGGAGTACGGCGAGCCGGAGTTCGACCTCATTCTCAGGGTCCACCATCGCGGTGGCTAACCGCTCTTTCCCAAAACAGAAAAGGAGGAGACACATGTCTGCTCATATCAAGTATGCGTACTTGAAGGGTCACACATGGCTCTATCGACGCAACTGGCCCAAGGACGTGGCGATGGTCCTTGGTCAGCAAGCCCTAAAGCAACCGCTGAAGACCAACTCAACTAACACCGCTCGCACAAGAGCCGCTGAGGTCAATCTTCGTTACGAGAGGACAGTCTCTGAGGTGCGGGATCGCTCTGAGGAGGCTCTCTCTGTGCCTGAGCGCAACGCTACCTCTCTCGATTGGGAAGCAGCATCGGGAACTGCTCTCGACCACCTACGGGCCACTCTGGAGCTCTCTGGGCAACTGGGTGAACGGTCGCGGTTCGAACGTCGGACACCGCGAGAGAAGATCTCAATTCAGGATAGGGGTACTGTCTACTTATCTCGAAGGTCCAACGAGCTACGGCCCGGTGGGTTTAAATCGGTTCGCTACTCTGTTGGGTTGTTTCTCTCGAAGTATGGCGATCGGTCCCTGTGCAGCCTGACCAGAGCTGAGGGGCGCGAGTTCCTTGGTTTGGTGGCTCAACTCTCTCCGGTCATTGGTAAGTCGGAGAGAACCAGAGGGCTATCGCTGGATCAGTTGGTGACCTTCTCCGCTCAAGGAACGGCTCGAATCACTACGCGAACTCAGAAGCGGATTTGGGCTCAGGTCAACGCCTTCATCGATTGGACAGTCTACGAAGGTCATCTTGAGCAGAACCCGTTCAAGACGGTCTTGTTCGATCAGAAGATCAAGCCACAGCCTTATGCCGTTCCAACGGACGGGGAAGTGGTTCAACTTCTATCCACCAAGGATGATGTCTTACGTCCGGTGATGCTGACCTGTCTTTTGACGGGAATGCGTGCTGGAGAGGCGATTGGTTTGCTCCGAGGGGATCTAGTCTCAAAGGGAAACCTCGGCGGCTTCATCCATGTGCGACCCAATGACCTTCGGTTGCTCAAAACCGATGCGGCTGAACGGCAGGTCCCGATGCATCCGGTGCTGGAGGAGGTGTTTCGCTCACTGCCAAGCGAAGGACCTCTGTTCCCTGAGACCAATGTCGAGCAGGTAACCAAACGGTTCGCCCGTTTACGGCAAGCCAAGAAGTTGGATCGGCCTCGTCTGGTGTTTCACTCGACGCGCAAGTGGTTCATCACCCAATGCGAACGCACCGGTGTGCCAGAACACTTCACGGCAAGCATCGTTGGCCATAAGTCTGCCCGGTCCGAAAACGGGATCACCTACGGCATCTACAGCGCCGGTATCTCGGATGAGCAAAAACGGGGTATCGTGGATCAGATACGTCTTCCCAAGGGCGTATCACCATGATCGTTCCAGACATCGACGCATTCGAAGAGAGGGCCGCTATCGCTGAACACGATGGCGGTCTTTCTCGTTTGGAGACGGAGAACTTTGCAGCACGAGTTCAGGGCTTTGATAGCGCTGAGGCTTACTGGCAGTGGCTCGCAGACTACGTAGTGACCCGAAAGGTGCCCTAAACTTACCCCGGCTGGCTTCGTGCTGGCCGGGGTTCACTTCTCTTTTTTTCTTGCCGCTTCAAAACTACGCGGGTGAAGGCCTCAATCTGTGGCTATAGTGGGATCACTGAATTTAACCTTAGGATTTCCCATGCTCAAACGAAGCATTCTCTCTATGTCATTGCTTTTATCCACACAATCGATTGCCTACGCATCTAATGTCGAGGCTCTGTTGTGTCATTTTGGAGAACAAGAGATTGGGCTTATTTTCGCGACCGGCTCTGATCAAAAGAAAGGGTTTATCAATGAATTCCCTGTGGAAGTCATGTACTTGAATGACGGTGTTACCCTTGTCGATGCTAATGCACAAACCATGGTACTCATCAAAGAGATGCGCGATCGAATACTTGCTGAAGGTTTATTTCGAGGTCGCGTTGTCAATGGTGGCTGCCTCGACTTTGGCGAACAACTGCTTGCAACTACGGAACTTTTATTGCCTGCAATCGTAGACGAGTTAACTAACCAATCGGGTCAGCTTAAATTGAAATTGGAAGAGAAAAAGGCAGTCATTAATGGACTAACTGCAGCGGTAGACGAGGCTTCAACAGAGCTAGAACTGGCCAAAGCTAGAGTTGATGAACTGGAGGGGCTATCCGCTGCAGTAATACTCGCCAACGAAGAGGCAAATAGACAATGCGGCGAGAAAGAAAACACGCTAACTGCGCAAGTCGAAGCTCTGTCAGCTGAGAACTCCAGACTTGAGAGAAGTCGCAACACACTTCGAGGATGGGTTGCCGAACTGGAAAAGAAGAGTGAGTGCAACTGAAAAAGCCGCCCTGTCTCTCTTCCTAGACCGCCTCGACCAACTGACCCTCCAGGAGCTTACCGAGGGCCTCAGACGGTTCAGACAGAGCAAGGACTGCTAGTCCGTGAGCGAGCGGTGGCGCTGCTGAGAGAGATTGCTGAGGCGGATGGTCAGCTACATGAGATGGAGTTATTGGCGATGTCCGTCGCTGAATGTTTGCCGCCCCCGTGGTTTCAGGACGGGCCAAGAGATCGGGACGCGGACAGGCAAAAGTGCCCCAATAAGTGCCCCAGTTTTTGAGTTGGTTCGGGAAAGCCGATGCGTTTCATCGAGACGCAAGGGTTCCTACCACCCCAGCCAACAATCCGAACATCAGTGTTTATTAATCTTCCAGGCCCTCTAGGCATCAAAAATGCCCCTAAAAGTGCCCCTGCTTTAGGCTCTGTCTGAGTATAGTCAGCAAGGCCAACGATAGAGATAAGTAATGATGGCGCAGGATAGAGATGCGGAGAAGCCCGGAAGCTCCCCCGCCTTGCATAATCATCCTCCCAAACCCAAAGAACGAAGATAAGAAACTCTCTCTCCGAACAGCCTCTGACGGATACGATACTCAGAGCAGCGGTCCCGATGACGGAACTCGATATAGTCTGCTACCAGCTCCGGACTATCCCGCTCCATCTCATCCAGACCCTGATAGTTGTTGGAGAGAGCTACTTGCCTCCCAACCTCGAACAGGCAGGCGCCCCGCATGACCGTCTTCAGCATGTTGGCGTGGCGGTAGTTGATGAGGAAGCTGTCATGAACACACAGAACTGGGATTTGCCTCTTCGTTAGGTAGTTGATGACACGAGACGCAATCCGACTGTCGATGTTCATCAAGCGAATACCCTGATCCGAGCAAAGACCATCCGCCAAGAAAGGATGTTTCTCCGAGAACGCATCAAGCACCCGAAGCAACTCCTTGTTGGTCATTGACTTCTCCTCCGAACCCACAGGCGCATCTTGACGAAACGCCTTGCAGGCTGTGCCTCGGTCACGGGCATTTAGAGCCATAAGAACAAGAGACTTCACCAGCTTTCGCTGGCTCGGCGCATCAAGCCCTGTAACCAAACCCTCAGGAAGCTCATATGGGTCTCCAGAAAGATCAACTCCTTTCTCTGCCGCCAAGATCGCCACGTGAAGAGCCTGATAGTCCACCTCAACAGTTGGCTCATCGTCTAAGTGAATCCGCTTCCTGAATTCGGAGCCAACACTCTGCCACCATCCGCCATAGAACCGACCGCCAGACCTCCAGTCAGAACGATTGAAGATGCGCCGGACATGGTGATCCCAGCCGCAGATCGGAACTCGATTCAGTTCACCTTGGCGCGGACCAGACTTGATTGGTCGCTGAATGAACGTCTCAACCTGATCCGGAACATCGATGAAAGTCCGAGCGAGCAGTTCGTTGTAGGCCTTCAGATCTGCCCGGATGGCTTTGGTAAAATCTGTGTCTTGGTATTCAGCCTCTTTTTTGCGTTCATCATGCAGCACAACACTCTCTTTGCTCGGAAACACAAAAATGTGCTCCCGACCAAATTTGGCTTTCCGAAATAGCTTACGAAGAGGCTCCGCTGCGATGATCCGTGCGGTTCGGTTGGTCTTCGCTCCTGAACCTGCGAAACTTCCCTTTGAAAGCTCTATATAGCCTTGTTTCGCCAGCCTATGAACCAATCTCGGGATTATCCTCGAAAGGCCAATCGCGTTGTACCTAGAGTTAGTGTTCCAAGCTGTGTTGGACAGATGAACCCCTATCGAAAGCTTAGGGTCCGTTTTCCAAGCAACATAGAGATCAAGGATCAGAACTCTCAATTGACCGCGATAGTTAGTCTTCGGACGAGCTCCCCCTCGTGGTTTGCTGCATGGCGAGAGATCCAAGCAACTTTTCTGCCAAATATGCTCCACCGTTTTCCCAATCTCTGAATGCTCCGAATACACGTGAACATCGAGTGGTCGCGAATACGAAGGGTCGAGCCCCATTGTGATAGGCTTGGTGCTTCTGTTTCTTGATCCGTTTCTTTCCATAGATCATTTCCTGACCTTTCAAGTGTTTCAAATGAAAGCATCAGGGAAGACCTCCCCCCCTGACGCAGAGCGAAAGGTGGGAATAAAAAAAAACGCCTCAGCGAAGACGCTAAGACGTACGTACTCTGTTCGTTATGTGTGCTAAGTCCAGCCTCTCCCACCTCAGGCAAATAGTCGATACTAAATCAACAGGTGGTAATGGGCATGGGTACTCCTTTGGTTGCCTCAAAATCACCTAAGAGCGGCTCAGCCTAACTACAAGTGTTTTCTTCAAAAAAAATTCGGAGAGAGAGTTTCTTATCTTCGTTCTTTGGGTTTGGGAGGATGATTATGCAAGGCGGGGGAGCTTCCGGGCTTCTCCGCATCTCTATCCTGCGCCATCATTACTTATCTCTATCGTTGGCCTTGCTGACTATACTCAGACAGAGCCTAAAGCAGGGGCACTTTTAGGGGCATTTTTGATGCCTAGAGGGCCTGGAAGATTAATAAACACTGATGTTCGGATTGTTGGCTGGGGTGGTAGGATTCGAACCTACGATGCGCTGTACCAAAAACAGGTGCCTTACCACTTGGCTACACCCCAACTGTGAGGCAGGGTTTACTTAGCAGCGCGGGGAGGTGCAAGAGCAGAAATGCATTTTTGGCAGAAAAAATTTCACTCAAAATGCAGAAAAATTTTCGGAATTTTTTAGGGCTTCGCTAACCCCTGATTTTTAAGACCCTGCGTCATTTTCAATCCCTCTCGTGGACAAGAGGACCGCCCGCGCGACATGGTGGGACAAAGAGTTGGAGAGGAGTTGGGCGATGTTTCTGGGAATACGACCTGAAAACGAAAAGCTGTTGGCGCAGGTCAAAGAGACGATCCGCGAGGAGGTGATGCCTCTGGAGGATGAATACCATGCGGAGATCGCTAAAGGCGACCGCTGGACCTACACAGAGCGACAGGCGGAAATCCTTGAGGGGCTTAAAGCCAAGGCCAAAGAGCGGGGCTTGTGGAACTTCTGGCTGACCGATTCCGACAAGGGATTTGGGCTCTCCACCGTGGAATACGCCTTCTTTGCCGAGGAGATGGGCAAGACGCCTTTGGGCGCCGAAGTGTTCAATTGCTCGGCGCCGGACACCGGCAATATGGAGGTGTTTGAACGCTATGGCAGTGACGCTATGAAAGAAGACTGGCTGAAGCCGCTTCTGAATGGCGAAATCCGCTCAGCCTACCTGATGACAGAGCCGGACGTGGCCAGCTCGGACGCCACGAACATCGAGATGTCCTGTGTGCGCGATGGCGATGACTATGTGCTAAATGGCGAGAAATATTGGGCTTCTGGGGCAGGGGACCCGCGCTGCAAAGTCTATATCGTGATGGTGAAAACCGGCGGTGAGGAGCTGCCGGTACACAAGCGTCAGTCGATGATTGTGGTGCCAGCGGGGGCGGAGGGCATCGAGGTTTTGCGGCCCATGATGGTCTATGGGCAGGACGACGCGCCGCATGGGCATATGCATCTGAAGTTCACCAACGTTCGGGTGCCAGCGGAGAATATTTTGCTGGGCGAGGGGCGTGGCTTTGAGATTGCGCAGGGGCGGCTTGGGCCGGGGCGCATTCACCATTGTATGCGCGCGATTGGACAGGCTGAGGCGGCGCTGGAGCGGATGTGCAAACGCGCGCTGAGCCGAGAGGCCTTTGGCAAGAAGCTGGCGCATCTGGGCGCAAACTACGACATCATTGCCGAGTGCCGCATGGAGATTGAGCAGGCGCGGCTGCTGTGCCTGAAGACCGCCTGGATCATGGATCAGGGCGACGCACGCGCGGCGGCGCCGTGGATCAGCCAGATCAAAGTGGTGGCGCCCAATGTGGCCCTAAAAGTGATCGACGAGGCGGTGCAGATGTTTGGCGGCACCGGCATATCGCAGGACACCCCGCTGGCGCAGGCCTGGACACACGTGCGAACGTTGCGCCTTGCAGACGGTCCCGACGCGGTGCACCGCCGCCAAGTGGCCCGCAAAGAGCTGCGCCAATACACGCAAGAAAAAGTCTGATTTTCACGTCGGTATAACGTCGGTATCGCGACTGTTTTGCGGCGGTGCGTGTTTTGAGGCCCCGACTCGGTGAGACGGGGCCTGTTTTTGTTGCATAGGCGGGGAGTGCAACAGCGGGCGGTGGGGTTAGAAAGCTTAATTTGCTTTGTTTTCTGTGATCCGATCTTTGAAACAATAAAGTCGCTAAAGCCAATACTTTTGAATTCTGCAAGGTATAGCTGTATTCAAAATTTAATAATGCGCATAGCCTTTCAAGTGAAAGGACCAACTTGGGCGACCCATGTTTTTTAAGCTTCAGCATTCTCTAGGTAACCAGTTTGCCAGCAACTCAGTTGACCTCCCGGTTTGTATTGAGATGGGAGAAAATCAGAGAAAATTTGAGTTTTGGAACTTTGAAGGCACACTTCCGCATCAACCCAAGTCGCAACTGTGTTGTGACTATGTGTCTTCCCTAGAGCCGCCAGACCGAGTGGTGGCAACCTTGACCGCTCTCACCGAGGGGCTGCTACTGCTCGACGAGCCTGTTCAAAGTGGTATTCCTTTTCACGCGGGGCAGACAGAGATTGTGAACTCCGAAGGACAAATAAAACCGGGGTTTGGATTTCCTTTTGAACTTCTTCCTAGGGGCAGCAAGCCTTGGCTAAAGTGTCTGCACCAACAGATGACTGATCAATTGGTTCAGTTTTTGAAGTGTGTACGTTGGCATCAGTCGAACTCAGGCGGCTATCAAGTTTCCCGGGAGATCAGTTTTCGGTACTCGTTTGATGGTTTGGAGTGGCATGGGATTCCAAGAAACAGCGACCTTCGCGTTGTCGAGTGGGAAGGGCTTTTGCTGAAGAAAGATTCATTGGATTTCGCGGTTAACTTGTTCGAAAACTCATATCGCGAGCCTGTTTCGCATGAGCTTGCTCGAGAGGCTTCTGAATTGGTGCAAGTCGCGCCAAGGAGCGCCCTTCTTGTAGCGGTTACAGCACTTGAAACTGGTGTTGCAGACTTGTTGAGTTCCTTACTCCCGAAAGCCTCTCCCCTTTTGAAGGAAATTCAATCTCCCCCGCTGATTAAACTTCTCAATGAGGTAATTCCGCAAATTCTTAAGGAGAGTGGGACCCCTAGTGAATTTTTCCCGATTAATAACGAAGCCACGAAGTACTTAAAGAAGTGGATAAGTCAGAGAAATGAACTCGCCCACGGACGAAGAGAGCAAGTGGATGCGACAAAAGTTAGTGAGTTCGTGGAGTTTGTTATTTCGGCTTTGTACATTCTTGATTGCACAAGAGGCCATTCTTGGGCGCTTAAATACGTCACCCACGATTGCTTTCTCAATGATAGTAGGTACGAGAAACACCCTGACGCTTAGCGGCATCTTACTGTGGCGCACGAACCGAGGGGCTAGGAAGCGAAGCGCCCGCCCCGTGGGGGCGGTTCGGGCGCTGCCAATGCAAAGCATTGGCATAAGGAGGGGCGGTTCACTTCTCGGGCGTTTGGTGGGCAAGGGGGCGGACGCTACCGCCGCTCCGCTGCAATTGCCAAGCCATCTGCGACGGCTGTGAAGACCTCGGAAACTTTATGCTTCGCCTGCGGGAAGCGCGCTTTGGCGGTGTCTTGCACCACCGACAACAGGCTAGAGCCGCCGACGTAGATCACTTGGGTGACGTCCGGCGCGGCGGTGCCTGTGTCTGTCAGAATGTCCACCATGGCTTGATCGAGCTTGGCGGCGTGGCCGGCGAGGATGTCGGGCAGTAGCGCGGGGGGAAGGGGGACCGTCAGGTTGCTGTCGAGCACTGAGAGGTCGACTTTGGGGTTGGCCGTGGCCTTGCTGGCGGAGACTTTGCCGGCCTCCACTGCAAAGGCGATGTCGTGGCCCAGCTCATCGCGCAGGACTTCGGCGAGGCGGGCGATTTGGTCGGGCGCTTGGGCTTGGCGCAGCATGTCGTCCACGGCGCGGCGGGTTTGGGCGGTGTAGAGGAAGGGGATTTTCTCCCAGGTAGCGAGGTCGTTGAAGATCGCCGCCGGGGCGGTGTGGGTGCCGCTGCCAAACTGGTTGCGCAGCTCGGTGCCGCGGCCAAGCAGAGGCATCACGCGGTCGATGCTGATGGCGCGGTCAAAGTCGGTGCCGCCGATGCGCACGCCGTGATTGGCGAGCGTGTCGATGCCTGCGTCAGTGGTGCGGAAGAGCGTGAAGTCGGAGGTGCCGCCGCCGATGTCGACGATCAGACCGAGTTGGCCGGGGTGTTCCAGCGCTCCGTTGGCGATGGCGGCGGCCTCGGGTTCGGCCATGAAGGTGACGTCCGTGAAACCGGCGGCCAGATAGCATGCGCGCAGGTCGGCTTCGGCTTGCGCCTCGCGCGGGTCGTCTGCGCCGTGGAAGACCACTGGACGGCCGGAGAGGGCGTGGGCGAAGGTCAAGCCGGTTTGGGCCTCAGCCGTGGTTTTGATGTGGCGCAGGAAGCGGGCGATGATGTCGACAAAGGTGACGCGCTCGTTCAGGATCTGGCGCTTTTCGTGCATCAGCGTGGTGCCGAGCACGCGTTTGAGGGCGCGCATGAAGCGGCCTTCGATGCCGTCCAGAAGGGCTTGGTTCGCCGGGGCGCCAAGCAGGGTTTTGCGGCTGTCAAAGTCAAAGAAAAACGTGGTTGGCAGGGTGGTTTCGCCATGCGCAAAGGTCATCAGATGGGGCGCGCCATTGACGGCCACACCTGCGGCGGAGTTGGAGGTGCCAAAGTCGATGCCAAGGGTGTGGGTGTGCATGGTCCGGTCTCCGCCACTCAAATCGAAGGCGCGGGTTTAGGGTTTGTTGCGGAGGTGGTCAAGAGGTCAGAACAGGGGACCTGACGGGGCGCTGAGCAGCAGGGCCTCGTGTTCGTCGTAGAGGCCGCGCATTTGTGGGGTTTCGAGGTGTGTCATGAACAGGCGGGTGACGGGGACGTGTTGCCAGTAGAGTGCGGCGTGGCGTTTGGCTTGACCGGCTTTGAGGAAACGCAGGGCAACCTCTTGGCTAAAGGTGGCAGAGGTGAACCCGCTCGGTCGCGGCGGTGTGAGTGCGGTATCGGAATAGATCACGCGGTAGAGCGGGACGTGGGACATTCCGAGCAGGGCGAAGACGGCGCGGAGGAATGCGAGGCGGGCGAGGATGTGGCGCCTGCGGTGGGGCATGGCTTTGGAGCCGGTGAGCTCGGTGGTGTCGCGTAGGATGCGGCCTTCAAAAGGGCAGAGCCCGAGGTCTGCCAAGGCGAGGCGGTGGGCTTTGATGGTTTCGCCGGCGTGGGGATTGCTGACGTATTGGGTGGCGACATCGGTTTCGATGTGCTGGACGTTGTGGTGTGTGAGCCAAGCCGACAGGGCGTCGGGATCGGTGAGGGCGGAGAAGGTTTCTGGAGTTGATGCAGGGGCAGTGCGGAGGCCTGCGTTGGTCAGCCAAGCGTGGGCTTGGGCCGTCAGTTTGGTGAGCTTTGCTTCGGTGCTGGCGCGTTGGGCGGTCTTTGTGGGAACGAGGAGTGGTCTGTTGAGCCGCTGACTGGCCGTTTGTAGCGCCTCTTGGGTGACCGTTGGCAAGGTCGGCATCTCTACGTTGCAAAGGAACTTGTCTGACTGCCAAACGGGGAACGTCCACCGAGCGCCTCTGTCTTCAAAGTCGAGAACCTCAACCGTAAAGCTGGCGGTATCCTCATTAAGGGCGGTGACACAAACCGGGGTGCGCCGCGGGTCACGCATCCAGAGCGTGGCGCCGCGTGTTAGGTTGGCGAGCGTGGCGACTTTGGCCTTCGGAGGAGGTGACGTGTGTGTGATTTGGATCACCGGGCTACCTACACGCCCCTTTAAGCGGCGAGGCTGGCAAGGGTGATCAGGGTTGCAAGAATTAGGATAACGCGTGTCATTGGCCTGCTCTCAAATTAGCTTTTTCAATCAGCTTGAGTGCTGCGGCGGCTTTAGGTCAAGGGTGCGGCAAAATCCCTGCCAAAAGCGAGTCTTTTTGGCATCGGCTCACAGGTGAGGCGCAAAGAGAAAGGACGGCTGGAGAGCCGCCCTTCTGAAGTCTCCTAACAAGCGTGGCTTAGCCTTGCAGGCTGCGCACTTCCAGATCGCCTTCTTCGCGGGCCTTCATGGCGCGGGCGGCGGCGTGGGACGCAGCAGCCGTGGTGAAGTAAGGGATGCGGTCATACAGCGCCACGGAGCGGATTTCGCGGCTGTCGTTCACGGCCTGCGCGCCTTCGGTGGTGTTCATCACCAAAGAGATGTCGCCGTTTTTGAGCATGTCGACAATATTCGGGCGGCCTTCATAGACTTTGTTGACCTTTTCACAGGCCACGCCGTTTTCAGACAGCCAGGCGGCGGTGCCGGAGGTGGCAACCACGGTGAAGCCCATGCCAATCAGGATGTTGGCGGCGTCAATCATCATCTCGGTTTTGTCGTCGTCTTTGACCGAGATGAAGGCTTTGCCCTCAGTAGGCAGCACCATGCCAGCACCCATTTGGGCCTTCAGGAAGGCGCGGGCAAAGGAGCGGTCCCAGCCCATGACTTCGCCGGTGGAGCGCATTTCTGGCCCCAAGATGGTGTCGACACCGGGGAAGCGGGCAAATGGCAATACGGCTTCTTTCACTGAGAACCAAGGCATGTTGGGGTCTGCCAGCGTCATTTGATCCGCAATTGGCTGATCCTTGGTGGCGTCGAGCTCCACGTAAGGCGCGCGTTTTGGGAAGTCCGCCAGTTTCTCGCCCGCCATGATGCGCGCGGCGATGGAGGCAATCGCGCTGTCGGTAGATTTTGCCACAAACGGCACGGTGCGCGACGCGCGTGGGTTCACCTCGATGAGGTAGATCTCGCCGTCTTTGACTGCGAACTGGACGTTCATCAGGCCAACAACATTGAGCGCAATCGCAAGCGCGTGGGTCTGACGCTCAATTTCCGCGATGGTGTCTCTGTCCAGCGAGTAGGGCGGCAGCGAACAGGCGGAGTCGCCAGAGTGTACGCCAGCCTCTTCGATGTGCTGCATGATGCCGGTGATGTGCACGTCGGTGCCGTCACAGAGCGCATCCACATCCAGTTCAACCGCACCTGCGAGGTAGCTGTCGAGCAACACAGGGCTGTCGCCAGAGACCACAACCGCTTCGGCGATGTAGCGTTCCAGCTGGGCCATGTCGCGTACGATTTCCATGGCGCGGCCACCCAGAACGTAAGATGGGCGGATCACCAGTGGGAAGCCGATGTCTTCGGCAATGGCCAGCGCTTCGGCATCTGTCGACGCGATGCCGTTCTTAGGCTGCTTCAGCTCCAGCTTGTTGACCAGCGCCTGGAAGCGCTCGCGGTCTTCGGCCAGGTCGATGGCGTCCGGGGTGGTGCCCAGGATTGGCACGCCTTCGGCTTCCAGCGCGTTGGCCAGTTTCAGTGGGGTTTGGCCGCCAAATTGAACAATCACCCCGTGCAGGGTGCCGTTTTCCTGCTCAACGCGCAGGATTTCCATCACGTGTTCAAAGGTTAGCGGCTCAAAATACAAACGGTCGGAAGTGTCGTAGTCGGTGGACACGGTCTCCGGGTTGCAGTTGATCATGATGGTTTCATAGCCCTGCTCGGTCAGCGCGTAGCAGGCGTGACAGCAGCAGTAGTCAAACTCGATCCCTTGGCCAATGCGGTTTGGACCGCCACCCAGGATGACCACTTTTTTGCGGTCGCTTGGGCGGGCCTCACATTCCACTTCGCCCATCATCGGGGTTTCGTAGGTGGAGTACATATAAGGCGTCTGCGCTTCGAACTCAGCGGCACAGGTGTCGATGCGTTTGAACACGGCGGTGACGCCCAGACCGGTGCGGGCTTTGCGCACGTCACTTTCGGACTGGCCAGTCAGCTTGGAGAGGCGGGCGTCAGAGAAGCCCAGCATCTTGAGCTGGCGCATGGCCTTCTCATCTGTTGGTAGACCGTTGGCGATCACCTCCGCTTCGGCGTCCACAATCTCGCGGATGCGGTCGAGGAACCACGGGTCAAACATGGTGACGTTGTGGATTTCATCGTTGGTCAGACCATGACGCATGGCTTGCGCGATGGTGCGCATGCGGTCCGGGGTGGCCGCGCTGATCGCTTTGGTCACAGCGGCTTTGTCAGGCGCGCCTTCGATTTCGACCTCATCAAAACCGGTCAGGCCGCTTTCCATCGAGGCCAGCGCCTTTTGCATGCTCTCGTGGATGGTGCGGCCAATGGACATGGCTTCGCCCACGGATTTCATCGCGGTGGTCAGGTTTGGCTCGGAACCGGGGAATTTCTCAAACGCGAATTTCGGGATCTTGGTGACAACATAGTCAATGGACGGCTCAAAGGAGGCCGGGGTGACTTTGGTGATGTCGTTGTCGAGCTCGTCCAGCGTGTAGCCGACCGCCAGCTTCGCGGCGATCTTGGCAATTGGGAAGCCGGTGGCTTTGGAGGCCAGCGCGGAAGAGCGGCTTACCCGTGGGTTCATCTCGATCACAACCATGCGGCCGTCAGCCGGGTTCACCGCCCACTGCACGTTGGAACCGCCGGTTTCCACGCCGATCTCACGCAACACGTTGATCGAGTGGTTGCGCATGATCTGATATTCTTTATCGGTCAGCGTGAGGGCAGGGGCCACGGTGATGGAGTCACCGGTGTGCACGCCCATAGGATCGACGTTTTCGATGGAGCAGACGATGATGGCGTTGTCCGCTTTGTCGCGCACCACTTCCATCTCGTATTCTTTCCAACCCAGCAGGCTTTCATCCACCAGGATCTGGTTCACCGGGGAGGCATCCATGCCGGTGCGGCAGTAGTGGATGTAGTCTTCGCGGTTGTACGCCACGCCGCCACCGGTGCCGCCCATTGTAAACGCGGGACGGATGATGGCTGGCAGGCCAATGTCGTCAAGTTCTTCGAGCGCGAGGCGGATGCCTTCGTCCAGATCAGCTGTGCCGTCGTCGTTCTTCGGTGCGGTCACGATGGAAGCGCGGGGGTTTTCGATGCCGAGACGGTCCATTGCCTCGCGGAAGAGTTTGCGGTCTTCGGCCATTTCAATGGCGTTGCGGTCCGCGCCGATCATCTCCACGCCAAATTTTTCCAACACGCCCATCTCTTCGACCGCCAGAGCGGTGTTCAGGCCAGTTTGGCCGCCCATCGTTGGCAGCAGCGCGTCGGGGCGTTCTTTCTCGATGATCTTGGCGACCATTTCGGGGGTGATCGGCTCGATGTAGGTTGCGTCCGCCATGTTGGGGTCGGTCATGATCGTCGCCGGATTGGAGTTCACCAGGATGACGCGATATCCCTCTTCTCGCAGCGCTTTACAGGCTTGTGCGCCGGAGTAGTCAAATTCACAGGCTTGGCCAATCACAATGGGGCCGGCCCCGATGATCATGATCGAGGAGATGTCGGTTCTTTTGGGCATGGTGGACCTCGGGCTGGTGGCAGCGATGTCTTGGCGGGCAGGAAACGCCAAATACGCAAATTGTCGTGCGTTATACGGATCAGAAGGGCGGGCGCAAGGGGGATCGGAAATTTGTCGTAAAGCGCCGCAATTGACCACTGTTTTTTAATAAAATGCAACGTATATGGCTGGCAAGGATTTACCAGCGACCGGGGGGCGGACGTGCAGATTCGATTTGATCATGGGCCAGATGGCGGGGCGACGCTGTTTCAGAAGCCTGAACATGTGATCACGATCACCGATCCCAACGAAGTGGGCATGGCCTTTGACGTGCTGACACAGGCGCAGGACGCCGGGTTCTGGTTGGCGGGCTATGTCAGCTATGAGCTGGGCTATGTGCTGGAGCCAAAGCTGCGGCGGTTGTTACCTAAGACGCGGCGGGTGCCGTTGATCAATTTTGGTGTGTTCCGTGCGCCGGAGATGGCGGGACCATTGCCGCGGGATGGCAAGTTTGATCTGCGGCCGTTTGAGACCCGCTGGAGTGCCGCGACCTATCGGGCGGCGTTTGATCGGGTGCATGGCTATATCGGGGCTGGCGACATCTATCAGGCCAATCTGAGTTTCCCAATGGAGGCGAAGTTTGAAGGTGATCCGGTCGCGCTTTACGGGGCCTTGGCGGCGCGGCAAGCTGTGGGGCATGGCGCGCTTATTCGCCAAGATGGCTTGCCGGACATTCTGAGCCGGTCACCTGAGCTGTTTTTCCGCACAGATGACAAGGGCCGAATTGAAACACGCCCAATGAAAGGGACGCAGCCGAGAAGTGATGATCCGCGTGAGGATGCGCGGCGGCGGCAGTGGTTGGCGACGGATGAAAAGAACCGCGCTGAGAACCTGATGATTGTGGACCTGCTGCGCAATGACATCAGTCGGGTGAGCAAGCCGGGCTCGGTGCATGTGCCAAAGCTGTTTGAGGTCGAGAGCTACGCCACCGTGCATCAGATGACCTCCACCGTGGCGGCAGAGTTGCAGGAGGATGTGCGCTTGGCTGATATTCTGAAGGCGCTGTTTCCTTGCGGGTCCATAACGGGGGCGCCAAAACTGCGGGCGATGGAGGTCTTGCGCGATTTGGAGCCATGGCCGCGTGAGATTTACTGTGGCTCTATTGGCTGGGCCGCGCCGGATGGGCGATCTGAGTTCAGTGTGGCGATCCGCACCTTGATGGCACAGGCGGGACAGATGACATTGAATGTCGGTGGTGGTGTTGTCTGGGACAGCACTGCACCGGATGAATATGAGGAAGCGCTGTGGAAAGCACGGTTTGCCCAGTTCCAGCCGGAACCCGCCTGATTGAGACCTTTGCCTGGCGTCCCGAGGGGATTGCGCGACTGGATTTGCATCTGGAACGGCTGAAGCGGTCTGCGCGGGCGCTGGGATTTGAGTATGATCCTGAGCGCGTGGCGGAGGCGATTGACGCGCTGGGCGGGGAGGGCGCGTTGCGCTGTCGGCTGACACTTGGCGCGGCTGGCGATGTCGAGATCACAACGGCGGCGTTGCCAGAGGCGTCAGCGCAGTGGTCGGTGCGGATCGCGCCAGAGAGGCTGCGTTCGGAGGATGCCTTGTTGCGGCACAAGACAACGCGCAGGGAGGTATATGACCGCTGGCGGGCGGATTTGCCCGACGGCGTTCAGGAGTGGCTGTTTCTGAATGAACGGGATGAGCTGTGCGAGGGCACGATTTGCAATGTCGTTCTAACAATGCCGGATGGGGCGCGGCTGACACCGGCGTTGACGTCTGGGTGTTTGCCGGGAGTTTATCGCCAGAGTTTGTTGGATGCTGGTGCGGTCCAAGAGGCGGTTTTGACGGTGGATGACCTGCGGTCCGCAAGGCGTATTGTGCTCACAAATGCGCTGCGTGGTGAGGTCGGTGCCGTTCTGTCTGACGTTTGAGGCGGGAGGGCTGCGACTGCCTGGGTAGGCGCTTTTGACTCAATTGAACTTCGTGTGATGGTGATATTGCCGATACAGGTCGTTTGAGTGTCGCGTTGCAAATGCGCCTGCCTGCCGGGGGGGCAGGCAGGCGCAGCCCTCCCTGCGGTTGGGCGAAGAGGCCTCCTTTTTGTGCCGAATCCAGCGCCGTTCTCTTGACTTTGGTGGCGCAAAAAGGTGTATCGGGCCGACTGTAGTTATTCACCCTGAAAGAGGGCCCGCACATGCACGCCTATCGCAGCCATACCTGCGCCGATCTGACCAAATCCAACGTGGGCGAAACCGTCCGCCTGTCTGGCTGGGTGCACCGCATCCGTGACCACGGCGGCATTCTGTTTGTCGACCTGCGCGACCACTATGGCATCACTCAGGTTCTGTGTGATCCAGACAGCCCGGTTTTCTCCGACATGGAGAAGGTGCGCAGCGAGTGGTGTATCCGCATTGACGGCAACGTAAAGGCGCGTGATCCCGAGCTGGTGAACGACAAAATCCCAACCGGTGAAGTTGAGGTGTTTGTACGTGACCTGGAAGTGCTGGGCGCAGCGGACGAGTTGCCGCTTCTGGTGTTTGGCGATCAGGAATACCCTGAAGAAACCCGCCTGAAGTATCGCTTCCTCGACCTGCGTCGTGAGCAGATGCAGCAGAACATGACCATGCGCTCGGACGTTGTGGCTTCCATGCGCAAGCGTATGTGGGACAAAGGCTTTCGCGAGTATCAGACTCCAATCATCACAGCCTCTTCGCCAGAAGGTGCGCGTGACTTCCTCGTGCCGTCCCGTATTCACCCTGGCAAATTCTACGCACTGCCGCAGGCCCCACAGCAATTTAAACAGCTGATGATGGTTGCGGGCTTTGACAAGTATTTCCAGATTGCGCCGTGCTTCCGTGACGAAGACCCACGTGCGGACCGCTCGCCAACCGACTTCTACCAGCTCGACATGGAGATGTCCTTTGTGGAGCAGCAGGACGTCTTTGACACCATCTCGCCAGTGATTGCAGGTGTGTTTGAAGAGTTCGGCGGTGGCCGAAAAGTGGATGCGCCAAACGAGTGGCCGCAGATCCCCTATGCGGAAGCCGCGCTGAAGTACGGCTCTGATAAGCCAGACCTGCGCAACCCGATCGAGATGCAGGTTGTTTCTGAGCACTTTGCAGGCTCCGGCTTTGCGATCTTTGCCAAGCTGCTGGAACAGGAAGGCACCGAAGTGCGTGCGATCCCTGCGCCAACCGGTGGTTCGCGCAAGTTCTGTGACCGCATGAACAAATTTGCCCAAGGCGAAGGCCTGCCGGGCATGGGCTACATTTTCTGGCGCAAACAGTCTGCGGACACCATTGCACAGGAACAGGGCATCTCTGTGAAAGAGGTGAACGCGAAGATCAAAGCCGGTGAAATTGTTCTGGGCGAAGAGGCGGCAGGCCCGCTGGCCAAGAACATCGGCCCTGAGCGCACCGAAGCGATCCGTCAGCAGCTGGGTCTGGGTGTAGGCGACGCGGCCTTCTTCCTGGGCGGCAAGCCAAAGGCGTTTGAAGCAGTTGCTGGCCGTGCACGTAACGTGATTGGGGAAGAGCTGGGTCTGATTGACAAAGACCGCTTTGCCTTTGCCTGGATCGTGGATTTCCCGATCTATGAAGCAGACGAAGAAAGCGGCAAGATCGACTTTGAGCACAACCCGTTCTCCATGCCACAAGGGGGCCTTGAGGCGCTGAATGGCGATCCGTTGGAGGTCAAAGGCTATCAGTACGATCTGGCCTGTAACGGCTACGAGCTGGTGTCTGGCGCGATCCGGAACCACATGCCAGAAGTGATGTTGAAGGCGTTTGAAATTGCCGGGTACGATGAGAATGAAGTGAAAGAGCGCTTTGGCGCGCTTTACAAAGCATTCTCCTACGGTGCCCCTCCGCACGGTGGCTGTGCCGCAGGTGTGGACCGCATTGTGATGCTGCTGGCGGATCAACAGAACATCCGCGAAGTGATGATGTTCCCGATGAACCAGCGCGCCGAAGACCTGATGATGAATGCGCCAAATGAGCCGTCCAGCGATCAGCTGATGGAGCTGGGTCTGCGGGTGATCCCGCAGGAGTGATCCTCGCACTCAGCGTTTGAGATTTGAGCCGCCTGCGACCCTGTCGTGGGCGGTTTTTTGTTTTTCAGGCGTCGCATCGGCGGATTTTTGTTGAGATATGTCTGGAATTCCTAAGCCGCGTAGAAGCGGCTTTCCTATATGTTAGGGTGAAGTGAAGGTGAACGAGGAGCGCTGTGACCGTGGTGTTTGATCCAGATATTGCACAGACCCGATTTGGCTATGGGTTGTCCCCCAAGGTGGCGGGACCGGCGGACATCGCGGAGATGATGGCGCTTTTACGTGCAAACGAGCCGGAAATGCCGTGGTTCCCGTTGCCCAGTGACGCGGAAATGCGAGAAAAAATGTTGGCGTTGTTGGATGCGCGTCGCAAGATTTCCAAAGCGGAAAAGGGCAGTGATGCGCAGCAGGCGCTGCAAAAGGCGTTCAAAACGGCCAGGCGTGCTTCCAAGCAAGAGGGGGCAAAGTGGATTGGTGCCACATTGGCGCGGCGGGTTTGGAGCCGCGATGGTTTGCGCGAGCGATTGGTTGCCTTTTGGAATGACCACTTTTCCGCGCCCGGGAAAAATGTGATCTATCGATTTGCCGAACCAGCTTATGTCGCCAATGCCATTCGTCCCTTTGTGAACGGGCGGTTTGAGGACATGCTGATCGCGGCTGTTTTGCATCCACAAATGCTGCATTTCCTAGATCAGAATAATTCAGTGGGGCCCAACAGCACCGTTGCCAAGAAGCGGTCGGAGAAAAAACTTGGCCTCAATGAAAATCTGGCGCGCGAGATTTTGGAGCTACACACGCTGGGGGTGGACGGTCGGTATACACAGAAGGATGTGCGCCAGTTTGCGGAGCTTCTGACCGGCGTGACCACCATTCAGAAGAAAGGAACTGCGTTTTTGGCCAAGCGGGCTGAGCCTGGGGCGGAGACGGTTCTTGGCAAGGAATATGGCTCCCGTCGCGCGCAAATGGCGGATGTGCATGCGGTGTTGCGGGATCTCGCACGGCATCCGGATACGGCGCGTCACTTAACGCGTAAACTGGCCGTGCATTTTGTGTCCGACACGCCGGATGAGGATTTGTTGGTGTCGATGGGCGCTCGGTATTTGGAAACAGATGGCGACTTGGCTGAAGTTGTGGAGGCGATGCTGCGGCATCCTGCGGCTTGGGCGCCGGTGGGCAATGGCACCGGCAACTTCAAACAGCCGGAGGTGTTTGTCAGTTCGGCGCTCCGGGCGTTGGCCGTCCCCAAAACACGGCTTCGGGAGGTAAAGAGCCCTCAGTTGGAGCGCTTGCTTGGCACGCCATTGCGCACGATGGGCCAACCTTGGCGTCGACCCTTTGGACCGGACGGATTTGAAGAGGGGGATGCGCATTGGCTGACGGCGCAAGGCATGGCGGCGCGCCTGCAATGGGCGCTGGGCGTGTCCACGGCCGTGTTGCAAGAGTTGCCGGACCCACGTGTCTTTGTGGAGACAACTCTGGGCGAACAAGCGCCGGCGTCGGTGCGGTTTGCGGCAGACGCAGCAGAAAACCGGCGTGAGGGGATCGCGTTGGTGCTGATGTCACCCGCGTTCCAACGGGTGTGAGGAGAGCGTCATGGGAAAAACAGTGATGGATCGACGGGGCTTTCTTGGGCGTGGTTTGGCGGTGGGGTGTTCGCTCGCCGCAAGCCCGTTGATGACGCCGGTGAGTTTTGCCGCAACGGAAGGCGAAAACCGACTGGTGGTGATTATCCTGCGTGGCGGCTTGGATGGGCTGGATCTGCTACAACCTGACAATGCGGGATTGCGCGCATTACGTCCCACCCTGTTGGCGCGCGCGCCGTCCGGAATGGAAATATCTGAGGGCATGATGTTGCATGCCGCAGCCAAGCCATTGTGGCCAATGTGGCAAGCTGGAGAGTTGGCTTTTGTCCAGGGGGTGTCGACACCATACCGTAACAAACGCAGCCATTTTGATGGGCAGGATTTGCTGGAGGCGGGGACAGCGCAGTTGCCAACAGGAGCAACCCGAGACGGCTGGCTAAACCGGATGTTGCAGAACATGCCGGGCAGTCAGATGACCACTGCCTACGCGGTGGGGGCAGATCCGATGTTGCTCAGCCAGGGCGCGGCGGCGGTGGAAACATGGTCGCCGGACGTGGGCTTTGTGTTGTCCAGTCAAGGCGCGCGATTGTTGGAGATGACCATGGAACGGGATCCGGCCATGGCATCAGCGATGCAGAAAGCCATGGTGCTCGCGGGCGACGGAGGCGGCGGTGTTTTGGAGATGGCTGACAGCGGCATGATGAGCGATCTGGACAGTATGATGGATGCGCAGATGAGCCCGAAGGGACGCGGTCGCGCGGGCGCGCATGTGCGGGTCGCAGAATTTGCAGCGCAGCAATTGCGGGACGCTGCGCGGGTGGCGTGTTTTTCGATTGGCGGATGGGACACACATGCGGCGCAGGCGCGGACGTTGAAAGCGCCGCTCAAACGCCTGAGTGACAGTTTGTTGGCTCTGAAAGACGGTGTTGGTGAAAAGGTCTGGGCCCGCACAACTGTGCTGGCGATGACTGAATTTGGCCGCACCGTGGCAGAAAATGGCACCAAAGGCACGGATCACGGGACCGGCGGCATGATGGTTATGGCAGGCGGCGCGATCCGGGGGCAAATCGTGCATGGCCAGTTGACGGGTTTTGAAGAAGCCGACCTGTTTCAACGCCGCGATTTGATGCCCACTGATGATGTGCGCCGCTATGCGGCCTGGGCCATTCGCGAGAGTTTTGGCTTGGATCAGGCGGCCCTTGAGGGCGTGGTGTTCCCAGGGATGCAGTTGGGAGATGCGCCCGGATTGTTGGCTTAAGCCAGAAGGGCTTGGCGCGCGGGGCGGGCTGTGCCACTACTTGGCCAACTGAAGGAAGACCACTCATGCAAACATCCCGCCCTGTGGGCTTTGCCGTGCCCGATTGGACCGTACCACCACGGCCATCGGGCGAGGTTTTGGACGGCCACTATGTGCGGCTTGAGCCGTTAAACGCGGAGGCCCACGCGGCGTTGTTGTATAGGGCCTATCAGGCGGATGACTGGGTGTGGGACTACATGCCTTATGGGCCATTTCATTCGGCGGCGCAGTATCATCGCTGGGTGCGGGAAACGGTTGAAAACCAAGACCACTTTTTTTACGCGATCTACAGCAAAGCGGAGCGCACCTTCACGGGCGTGGCGTCGTATCTGCGCATCTATCCAGAGCGCGGCTCTATCGAGGTGGGCAACATCAACTTTGCGCCGGTGATGCAGGGCACGCCTGCGGCGACCGAGGCGATGTTTCTGATGATGCAATGGGCCTTTGACACTGGCTATCGCCGCTACGAGTGGAAATGTGATGCGCTCAACGCCCCGTCTCGCCGGGCTGCGCAGCGGTTGGGGCTGAGTTATGAGGGCATCTTCCGGCAGGCGCTGGTGTACAAAGGGCGCAATCGTGACACTGCCTGGTTTGCGGCGATTGACCGAGAGTGGCCCGCACTTAAAGCGGCCTTTGGGGCATGGCTGTCGCCAAGCAATTTTGACGAGACAGGCCAACAGCGCGAGCGGTTGAGTGATTTGACCCAATTGGTGCGCGCGAGTAGCGATCCTGAACAAGGGTAAACCCAAATAGAAAAGGCGAGGCCAATGGCCCCGCCTTATTGTCCCGTGTCTTACGTCTTCGTTTCGGCGGTGTAGGTCCTAAATCACCGCCGCTTCGGTTAGGCGGCTTTCCACCACACCGTTAAGCTCGGCCACATTGGCGCGCACGCCGCTGCCTTCTTTGCGGGCGCTTTCCACCGCTTTCACCGCGTTGAGCAGGCCTTTGTCTCCGGCACTACGGGCAAGGCCACCTAGAAACTGCGCCACATAGTCGATCAGCTCTTCATCGCCTTCTTTTAACGTGTCAGCGGCGTGCAGAAGATCGTCGCGGAAGGCCACCGGGTCCGGCTTGATGGCTTCGTTGTCGGCAACCCGTGCCACGGTAGGGCGATAAGCGTCAGGCAGGCGGCGTAGGATGGCCTGCTGGAAATCTGTGAGCGTGCCGTAGGGTTTGGCGATAAACCCGTCCGCCCCCGCAGCCAACGCGGCTTCCTGGGCAAAGTCGTCCCCGGATGTGCCAAGGATCAGTTCGATCCGCGGCGTGGCTTTGTTCAGCTCTTCGATCAATTCGGCACCGGAGCCATCCGGCAGCCCCATGTCCACAATCGCCACGGTTGGCATGTACACTTGCAGATGTCGTCGGGCGGAGGTCAAGCAGTCTGCGCGGCGGATGCGGGCACCGGAGCGCACACACATCAGACGCAGCGCGTCAGAGGAGAACCGGCTGTCTTCCACCACCAGAACGGTCATGCCCAGAAGCGGGCGTGCGGCTGATGGGGTGGTCAGCGGTGAGAAAGGCGATTTGTCGTCCATGATTGAATTCCTCAACGATGCGAAAACTACAAGTACCGAAACGTGCAAACAGGCTAAGAACACATGCCTAACGAAAGGTTAAAGCGATCCGCGACGCCCTGTCGCTTGCGCCTGCGCATATCAGCGCACATAAGAACGGTGAGCGGGAACCATGTCCAATTGGAGGAGAAAAAAATGATCGGAAGATTGAACCACGTGGCCATTGCGGTTCCAGATCTTGAAGCCGCAAGTGCGCAGTATCGTGATGCGCTTGGCGCCAAGGTTGGCGCGCCACAGGATGAGCCGGATCACGGCGTGACGGTGGTGTTCATCGAGCTGCCAAACACCAAAATCGAGCTGCTTTATCCACTGGGAGAAGACAGCCCGATCAATGGCTTCCTTGAGAAGAACCCGTCCGGTGGCATTCACCATGTGTGCTATGAGGTCGATGATATTCTGGCGGCGCGGGACCATCTGAAATCAACTGGCGCACGTGTTTTGGGCAGTGGTGAGCCAAAGATCGGGGCGCATGGCAAACCCGTGCTGTTCCTGCATCCGAAAGATTTCAACGGTTGCCTTGTGGAACTGGAACAGGTCTAAGAGGCCAACCCCAAAACAGACCAGGATAGGCGGGCCATTTGTGTCCGCCTTTTTTATCAGGAGCGCGCAATGACCATCACTTCAGCCCTCGTTTTATACGCCGTGCTTTGGTTCATGACTTTTTTGATGGTGATCCCGATTCGCCTCAAAACACAGGGTGACGTCGGTGAGGTTGTGCCTGGCACACATGCCAGCAGCCCGGAGCATCACTACCTCAAAACCAAGGCCTGGATCACCACGGGCGCTGCCGCGGTGATGTGGGTGATTTTGTACTGGATCATCACATCAGGTGTGATCACCGTGCGTGATATTGATTGGTTTAACGTGATGGGGCCCGCCGAGGTGACGGCTCCAGCTGATGGTACAGATGGGTAAAGGTCGCCGCGCCTAAGATCGGGATCACCAGGTTCAATAATGGCACGACCAGTGGCATCGCCATAAGTGTGCCGGCGAGCCAGATGGTGCCGAGATGCTTTTTGCGCAGCTTCTTGGCTTCAGCCCGTCCGACACGGCGCATGGCAACCATCTGAAAGTACTCCCGCCCCAGCAAGAAGCCGTTCAGGCCCCAAAAGATGAACAGCGCAAGCGGTGAAAAGAGGGCGTAGAGGATCAAGGCCAATATGTTGGCTGCGACCAACACGCCAAGAAAATTCACACTGTCTTTGAGACCTTCTGCAAAAGTCACGCCCGGGACATCGGGCAACTCTGGATAGTGTTTGTCTTCCACCGCATCGGCCACTTCATCCAGAAACAACGAGGTGATCGCGGAGGCCACGGGCACCATCAGGAAGATCGACAAAAAGATCATCAAGAAAAGGGAGGCAAAGGTGAAGAGGTCGCCAACCCAAGAGACGTTGCCCAAGAGCTCCTGCACGGTTTGGCCTGCGCCAATCCAGTTCAAGAACATCAGGAAGGCGGTGTAGACCGCAACCAGCAAGACAAAGGTCAGGCCAATGCCTTTGAATAGGACCCGGCGAAAACGCGGGTCCCCAACTTGTGACAGGGTCTTGCCAAAAGACGAGATTGCTAGGCTGACAGCCATGTGACTTTGGTCTCCATGTTGGGACGTGGGCGCTCGGGCGGCGCGACTTTTTCGGTGCCGATGTGGATGAAGCCTGCGACACGCTCACGCGGGGTGAGGTCGAGACCTTTCTCCACAAAGCTGCGATCGTGGCTGGCCCATCCGGACAGCCAGTTGGCGCCCCAGCCAGCCGCCAGTGCGGCGTTTAAAAGTTGCAGGCATACGCAGGCGGCAGAGTAGCTTTGCTCAATCTCAGGCACCTTTTCGCTGATCACCGGGGCTTCGATCACGGCGACCGCAAGATCGGCGCGGTCAAATTGGTCGTGCGCCTTGGTGATCTTGTCGGCATCCATCCCAAGTGCTTCACCGCGCTCTTGCGCGAGTTTTGCAAGTTTGGTCAGCGCGGCGCCTTCCAGCACGATCAGGCGCCAGGGTTCGAGTTTGCCGTGATCGGGGCTGCGTAGCGCTGCCTCCAATAACGGCTCCAGTTCCGCGCGGGTGGGCGCGGGACCAATCAGGGTTTTGGCGGGACGTGAGCGACGGCTCAGCAAGAAATCCAGCGCGGCTTGATTTGGGTGAGGCATAAATTCTTCCCTCAGGAGTTGATTGGGTATGTTGGCGTGGCGCGGAAAAGTTTCAACCGGGCGGGCTTGCGAAAATTTCAGCCATTTCATCCACCAGCGTGGCAAAGAAGGCTTCGACGCGGGCGTTGGGCTGGCGAATTGTGAGGGAGGCGGCCATGGGATCTTCGGCTGTGATGTCTGATCCAGAGAGTTCTTCGATCACAGCGTGGCCACAGAATGGCACATAGGCTTCGGAATAGCCGCCTTCGTGCACAAGCAGCAGTTTACCGTCACAGAGGCTGTCTGCGGCACCCATGACTTGTTTGGTCATCTGGCGGAATGTGTCCGCTGTGGCCAGCATACGAGACAGCGGGTCAAACGCGCCTGCGTCAAATCCACAGGCAACAATGATTACATCTGGTTTGAAGGTGTGCAGGGCGGGCAGGACAATTTTGTCCATCGCGTGCAGGTATGTGTTGTGCCCCGCACCGGGGGGGAGCGGGATATTGATGTTTGTGCCCAGGCCCGCGCCTTTTCCGCGATCAGCGACGTCGCCGGTGTCGAGCGGGTAATTGTGCTCCTGATGCAGAGAAAGCGTCAGAACGTCGTCACGGTCATAGTAGATTGCCTCGGTGCCGTTGCCGTGGTGCACATCCCAGTCCAGCACCGCAACACGTTGGGCCAACCCTTGGGCTTGCACCTCTTCGATGGCCACGGCGATGTTGGCCAGCAGGCAAAACCCATTGGGCCAATCTGGCAGGCAATGGTGGCCGGGGGGACGGGACAGGGCATAGGCGTTTTGCACCTCACCTGAGGTGACCGCACGCAAGGCTTCGGTGGCGATGCCGGCAGACAGCGCTGCTATTTCGTACCCGCCTTTGCCAAACGGGGTGCGCAGGCCAATTTCGCCGCCGCCAGCGTCAGAGACCTCTTTGAATTTGGCCAGGAAGTCTGCTGGGTGCACACGCTTGAGCATGTCGTCCGTTGCAGGCGCTCCGCTTCGCACGTCGAGTTCCGCCGTGAGGCCGGTGACATCCATGAGGTTCTTGAGGCGGCGTTTGGTTTCCGGGCTTTCCGGCAGACCGCCGGCGGCCAGAGGCTGTACGAGATCACCAACGGGCAGCGTCAAGGCGTAGTTACCGCCCGCGTGCCAGAAGCATTTTTCGTCAAAAAAGAATCCGGTAGCCATGTGGTCAATTCCCCCTCCACGTTGTGCGAGGGCTACCCTATGCGGCGCGGTTGGGAAATGTAAATCGCTGTGACCGACGTGAGGCCAGGGCTTTCAGGTATTGGGATTTTTCATTTGGCCCTAAATATCCCGGGGAGTCACAGCTTGCTGTGACGGGGCAGCGCCCCAGTTGTGCCGGACCACAATGTCAAATCCCTCAGTCAGGCGCGCGCTTGAGCATGTAAACGCCTTCGGGCAGATCCAAAGCAGCGGTCAGATCCTGCACCATCGTGTTGGACAGGGTGATCTTCTGAACCGTATCTGTGCGGGCGTCATATTGCTCGATGGTGACACAGTCCTCAAACATGTGAATGATCACATCTTCCCCTAATGGGGCGGTGCCTTCGTCGACCAATGTGACAACGGTGGCGTCAAATTCGTGCTCGATGCTGAACATGCCCCCAGCGTAGCGCAAAGGGGAGGGGGTGCAAGCATTTCCCTCTGGTCTCGGCAGGCTTAGATGATAAATTTACGCCTGTGTCCTAATGTGGGCCGTTTGTGGGAGGGATGTCATGCGTCAGAATTTGCCAGTGAAAGCCAGCGTTGTCAGCGTGGTGGCCGCTGCCGTTTTGAGCGGCTGTGTGTCAACCACCACCAGCTCGACGCCGCAACCGGCGGTGCAGCAACAGCCTGCGCCCAAGATTTCCACGTCGCAGGCCACCTCGCGTTTGGCGCCGGTGAAAGCGCGGATGGAACCATTGGTGGAGCGGGAATGTAAGGCACGTACACCTGCAGGGACCAATTGTGACTACAAGATTTATGTGGATCCGAAAGAGACCAAAATCGCCAACGCCTATCAGACATTGGATAAGAATGGCCGTCCGCTGATCATTTTCACCGCGCCTTTGGTGGCGGAAACGCGCAACAAACATGAGTTGGCCTTTGTCATGGGACATGAGGCGGCGCACCACATCAAAGGGCACATTGCCCGCAGTCAAGGCAATGCAGCTGCCGGTGCGGCACTGGGGGCCATTCTGGTGGCAGCAGCCGGCGGCAATGCGCAGGCGATTGAGGCGGCGATGGATTTGGGCGCGGGCGTTGGGGCGCGCAGCTTCTCCAAGAACCACGAGTTGGAAGCCGACCAATTGGGCACGATCCTAACCAAGAAGTCGGGCTATGATCCGCTGATTGGCGTGAACTTCTTTGAGCGCACGCCAGATCCAGGCAACCAGTTCCTGGGCTCGCACCCGCCCAACGCCTCGCGCGTGGCGGTTGTAAAACAAACGGCGGCAGGGCTGTAGGCGCGTGTTGCAGCTGACCAATGTGGTCACCGACCGGGGCAGCAAATATGCGGTGTCGGGCGGCAAGGTGACCAGCCGCAAAGAGGCGGATGCCTTTCTGAAAGAACTTAAACGCAGCAAGAAATTTGCCAAGGCGACGCACAACACTTGGGCTGCTTTGATGGCGGACGGCACACCGTTGAAAGGGGATGACGGCGAGAGCGGCGCGGGCTTGGTGATCTTGCGCATGTTGGAACGCGAAGAGCTTACAGATCACATTGTGGTTGTAACCCGTTGGTATGGCGGCACAAAGCTTGGCGGAGATCGGTTCCGTCGGGTGCAGGATTGTGTGCGGGCCTATTTTGAGGCGCTGATTTAAGCGCGATCAAATTCATCTCAGATTGGCGATTGATGCAGGTCAAAGGGGGATTGCGCCTCTGCTGATAGGCTGTGTTGGTCAGCCATTGGAGATGCGCCTATGACCCTTGTTTCAGATCGGACTGCCCAGTTGCGCCACCATGCGGCGCTGTTGGATGACACGGCCAGCCGTTTGGGGATGGACCTGCAAGAAGCGGCCATTCGCGGCGCGCTCAAGTTTGAAGAGATTTCCGAGGCGGTTTTGCGCTGCACCACCTGCAGTGAGCCGGAGGCCTGTGCTCATTGGCTGAAGGAGGAGGGCGCGGTGGTGGCTGCGCCGCGTTACTGCCGCAACACCAAGCTGCTGAAGCGGCTGCAAGGTGAGCCATAGGCCTCGGTCGCGGGGCAGGAAGGTGAGAGATGAAACCGCTGGGAGATCGTACGCAGCATTATTGGTTGGCACAGCGCATGGCGCAGTTGACCCAGACCGATTTGGTGGCGGCGATGACGCGAGCGCAGCTCTCACAAGAAGATTGGGCCGAGATGGTGGAGAACTGTCGCGGCTGTGACTGGGAAGCCGGATGTTACCGTTATCTGACGGCGCATGAACGCGATGCTTGCAGCGAAGAGCGGGCGCCGGCGCCCTGTGTGAACAAAGACCGTTTCAAGCGGCTCAAAGATGCGTTGGAGGCGCAGGGGTGATGGGAAACGTACAGCCATTGGGAGACCCGGTGACACATTTCTGGCTGACGCGCAGCATGGCGCGGGTATTGGGGGTGTCGCTGAGTGAGGCGATGATGGATCAGACCCTGAGTGCAGAGGACTACGCGGCGATGGTCACGCGCTGTCGTATGTGTCCGCACACCGAGGCGTGTCAGAGTTTTCTGGGGCAGCAGGCCGGGACGGAGAAAAGCGCACCGGAGTTCTGCTGTCATGCGGAACTGTTTGAGAGATTGGCGGCGGTCTGATCCCGCGTGTCACAATAGGAAAAGGAGCCAGCGATGTTTGAGAAAATGAGCCAGCACACTGCTTTGGTCACAGGCATGTCCAAACGCGTTGGCGTGGATTGGGAGGAAGTGATCATGGCCAACCCGGAGAAGGCAAAAGAGTACCGCAGCGCGGTGATGCAATGCACCAAATGCAAAGAGCTGGGGGCTTGTCAGAAGTTTCAGGAGCTCAACGACAGCGCGGCCAATGCGCCGGATTACTGTATGAATGTGGAGCTGTTCAAAGAGATGCAGCAGGGCTAAGGCTTAAGCTGCTTTGGCCTTGGCCTGCCGCCGTAGGTGTTTGCGGTAGAGCCATGGGGCCAGTGCGTGGTCGTAGGCGAGGCAGGCCAGCTGATTGATGCCGGGCAGGCCAACGAGGCGCGCGAGCCAGCGGAAGCGCGGCATTTCCTGCCAGAGAATTAGGAACGCTGGGATGCCGGAATAGAGCTCCCTGTTGGCCGTGACATGCAGGCGCTTGGCGGCGGTTTCTGGATCGACGCCCCATTGCGCGAGGGCGTCGGAGTTCAGATCGTCATAGGCGACGGGGATGTCACGCTGTTCGGTGTAGGACCGATAGTGGCAGATTTCTGCGTCACAGATCGGGCAGTCCGCATTGTAAAGCACGCGCGTTTGGTTGGACATGTCACTCTCCTTAAGAGGGATGTGTCTCGGGCCGTATGTGGCTGTGTGAAAAGCCTACGCCTCGGGGGAAGAGGCCTCAAGGGACAGGATGTCGCTGTTTTTGGGGTGGGCATATTGCTCAACGCAAAGGAACCTCATCTGGAATCTCGTTTGGGTTCTGCGAGGTCGAAACATTTTCCAAAAGCGCCTTAGCGCGGCCAAATAACTCGTCAAAGGTAACGATTTCAGGTGATGAGACGTTTTTTCTAAACAACTCAAAGCTCGCGATTTTGTCTGTATTTTCGGCTAGTTCCTTAAGGTCTCCAACGACAATAAACGACTTTGGCTTTACCGAATAAACTTCATCTAAGCGGTTTCCCTCTGCATCTTTGAGAAAAACTTCAAGCCTATCTTGTTCAAACTCAAAAACAGTCTTTTGGCATTGAGCTACCGCTCCAGCAAGTTCACCGCTTATAGGCCAACATCCTGATCTATAACTTCGTTTGTCCAGCAAAGGAGTGTCCGGTCGTTTTATTTCGGCGAGGACGAACTGACTGATTTCCGCTCGGGTTTTCATCAGAGCATCAGTTCTTTTGCCTGGCTGATCGAACTCGTAACCCGTTGTTACTGTTTCAAACTTTTTTGCGACTTTGGCCAGAGGTACGAAATTCAGACCAATTCCGAAAATCCATTGATTTCTTTCGAAGAATGATTGCCAGTCCGCTTCCGAACGATCATCGCTCAGTAAGTCTTCAAATTCACATAAAGCCCGTCTCTTTGTTTCCAAAGCAAAGATGTCTGTTTTCAAATTCGGTGATTGAGAGAGTTTTTCTGTAAACTCTTCAGCTTTGTCTGAGTCGAGAAGGTCAGCTAGGCGCTCAATGGATATTTGGCTGAGGTCCAAGCGAGTCTTTTGGGCATCCGCGAGGTCAAGCGACGCGATTACTTCAGTCAACCGACGAATTTTTTCTAACTGGAACCCGTTTAATGATATCGATCCATCGGGCTGCCAACCGTAGGTTTTGTGAAATTTCAGTTTGTGGATTTTGAAAGTTCCAAAATCTTCGCGATCCGCGACATAGAATGCTGAAACACAAAGTTTGAACCTAGCTCCGACATCTATCTCGTCGATAACGACTTCGCCTTCCTCAGCGAGTGAGGCGTAAGCGCCGCCCTTAGCGCTAGGGTTTATGTATAGTCGGCCGCTCTTGAAGTTAGCTATGTACGCAGAGTCTTCGTTCAATTCTTTATCCGTTTGTGGTGCATCCCCACAAATCATACTCCCCAGCTTCATCCACTTCAACGGTCACGATGTCACCGACCTTCAACCCATCCGTGCCTTCGTCAATAAACAGGTTGCCGTCGATCTCTGGCGCGTCGGCTTTGGTGCGGCAGGTGGCGATGCCGTCTTCGTCAATGTCGTCCACGATCACATCCATGGTCTGACCAACTTTGGCGGCAAGTTTGGCCTCGGAAATGGCCTGCGCCTTCTCCATGAACCGTTCCCAACGCTCTTGTTTGACCTCGGCGGGGACGTGGTCTGGCAGGTCGTTGGAGCGGGCGCCGTCGACGTTTTCGTATTGGAAGCAGCCAACACGGTCGAGTTGGGCTTCGCCCATCCAATCCAGGAGGTGCTGGAACTCGGCTTCGGTTTCGCCGGGGTAGCCGACGATGAAGGAGGAGCGCAGGGTGATGTCCGGACAGATCTCGCGCCAGGCGGCGATCTCGGTCAGGGTTTTGGAGGTGTGTGCGGGCCGGGCCATGCGTTTGAGCGTGTCCGGGTGGCTGTGTTGGAACGGGATGTCCAGATAGGGCAGAATGTTGCCCTCTGCCATCAGGGGGATCAAATCCCGCACGTGGGGGTAGGGGTAGACGTAGTGCAGGCGCACCCAGGCGTCAAATTGCCCGAGCTCGCGGGCCAGATCGGTGATGTGGCTGCGCACCTCGCGGTCTTTCCACGGGTGGGTGCTGTATTTGCGGTCGAGCCCATAAGCGGAGGTGTCTTGCGAGATCACCAGCAGTTCGCGCACGCCGCTGTCGACCAGTTTCTCTGCCTCACGCAGGATAGCGTGCACTGGGCGCGACGCCAGCTTGCCGCGCATGTCCGGGATGATGCAGAACTTGCACTTGTGGTTGCAACCCTCTGAAATCTTTAGATAGCTGTAGTGACGCGGGGTGAGCGACACGTTTTTGGCGGGCAGCAGATCAATGAAAGGATCGGGGCTGGGTGGCACGGCGCCGTGCACGGCATCGAGCACCTGCTCGTATTGGTGGGGGCCAGTTACGGCGAGCACTTTGGGATGCGCGCCGGTGATGTACTCAGGCTCTGCGCCAAGGCAGCCGGTCACAATCACTTTGCCGTTTTCCTGAATGGCCTCGCCAATCGCTTGAAGGCTTTCGGCCTTAGCGGAATCCAGGAAGCCACAGGTGTTCACAATCACCGCATCGGCGCCAGAGTAGTCCGGCGAGATACCATAGCCTTCGGCGCGCAGACGGGTGAGGATGCGTTCGCTGTCGACCAAGGCTTTGGGACAGCCAAGGGAGACCATGCCGATGGTCGGCTGGCCGGGGCGCGCATCCCCTGTGAGGGTGGTGCGGGCGAGGTCGGGGCGGAGTTCTGGCGGATTGCTGGACATGGGGCGCATATAGGGCAGTGCGCGTGATTTGGCAAAGGGGAAGGGGCGAATGGGAGGGGCTTTGCCCCCGCCCCATCAGAGATGGGCCTCCCCCAGGATATTTGTGGCAAGAAGAAACCGTGTCGGGGTGTTTGATCATATGCGTGATTGCGTGTGTGTTCTCGGGCGCTTAGGCTCCGGTTGAGCAGTAAAGGGAGGTCTCCGATGAAGATAATCCGGGGATTGGTGGCAGCGGTCTTGATTTTGGCAATTGGCGCGGTGGTGCTGATTGTGGCGTTGCCGGGGGAGAAGATTGCCAAGCTGGCGGCGGATCAGGTCAAGGCAATGACCGGGCGGGATCTGACGTTTGAGGGCAAAGTCGGGATCAGCTGGTATCCGGTGTTGGGGGTGACCACGGAGAAGGTCAGCTTTGGCAATGCGGATTGGTCGGAGCGCGGGCCGATGTTCACAGCCGAGAAGGCGGTGATTGGCGTTGATGTGATGGCGGCGATTGGCGGCGACATTCGGGTCAAAAATGTCGAGCTGGTGGCGCCGGATGTGGTGCTGGAGAAAACCGCTGACGGGCGAGTGAACTGGGATTTGAGTGGGGGTGCGGCTGTGGCTGGTAAGCAGGCTGCGAGCGCGCCATCCAGTGGCGAGGCAGTGCCCACGTCTGCGCCTGATGCGGCCACGGGTCTTGAGAGTTTCGCGCTGGAACGCTTGGTGATTACCGATGCGCAGGTGCGCTACATCGAGCATGGCGGGGCGCGGCAGGAGCTGTCTGGCGTGTCGTTGCAGATGGCTTGGCCAGGTGGCGACAAGGCGGCGGATATTGCGGTTGAGGCCAGCCCGTTTGGTGCGCCAATTAAAGTGGATGCAATGATTGCCGCGCCGCTGGACATGATCAGCGGTAGCGTTTCTGCGGTCGAGCTGGCCATGAAGGCCGGAGGCGGCACGGCACGTTTTACCGGACGTGCCGGAATTGCGCCGGAGGCCAGCGGCAAGCTGGATCTATCGGCATCTGATGCGGCGGCGTTTTTGGCGGCGCTGGGTGCGGGCGGTTTGGAAGGACCGCTGGGGGTCACCGGTGATGTGACCCTGACTCGCGACAACGTGGTGACAGTGCGCGGTGGGCAGGTGACAGCGCTGGGCAATGAGCTGTCGGTTCAGGCGGATGTAAACCTAAACGGCGTGCGGCCCAAAGTGGCGGCGCAGGTGGCGACACAGACGTTGCGGTTTGCGGCCAAGGACGGCGGCGAAGGCACGGCGAATGATAGTGCAGCCCCGGTGGGCTGGTCCAAAGCACCAATAGATGCCAGCGCGCTTGGGCTGGTTGACGGCACTGTTAGTTTTGCGGCTGAGGCGATGGATTTGAACGGCATCGCCTTTGGCAAGACCCGCGCGACAGTGGAGATTGATCGCGCGCGTGCGGTGGCGACGATTCAAGAGATGGCGGCATATGAGGGCGCGGTGACTGGTAGTTTTGTGGCCAATAACCGCAGCGGGTTTTCCATGCGCGGGGATTTGAACGTCACGCAGATTGCGTTGCAGCCGTTTTTGGCGGCGACGGCCGATTTGGACAGGTTCACGGGCAAGGCGGATTTTGAGAGCCGGTTTCTGAGTTCGGGCGAGTCTTTGGATGCGTTGATGAACAATATGAGCGGTGATGGCAGTGTTGAGATTGGGCGCGGGACCATCGAAGGCATGGATCTGGACAAGCTGCTGCGTGGCGATGTGACGGGGGGCACCACTGTGTTCAACAGTATGGTGGCGACCTGGACAATTGCCGAAGGTGTGCTGACCAACAACGATCTGTTGATGAGCTTGTCGAAGTTGGCGGCCAGCGGCGAAGGCACCGTTGGACTTGGTCTGCGCACCATAGACTATGTCTTCTCGCCACAACTGCGCGGGCCGGATGGGCCCCGTTTGATTGTGCCGGTGAAAATTATCGGTAGCTGGAGCAACCCTAGCATTGTGCCGGATCTGGAGAAAGCTTTGAAACGCAGCTTTGATAAGGAAATCAAAGCGGTGGAAGATGAGGCGAAACAGAAGCTGGAGAAAGAACTAGGGTTGGAAACGCAAGAAGGTCAATCGACTGAGGATGCGATCAAGGACAAGCTGGAGAAAGAGGCGCTGCGCGGCTTGCAGAACCTTCTTGGCGGCAATTGAGCGGGAGTGCGACGCGGAGTGCGCCCCATCTAAATACGTTGATTTTGCTGACCGCAATGTCGGTGTTGACGCTCAATATGTTCCTGCCATCGCTGTCTGCGATCGCTGAAGAATTTGGTGTGGACTATGGCGTGGCGAACCTCTCGATGGGGGCGTTTTTGGCGGTGACCGCCGTGCTTCAGCTCATCATTGGGCCATTGTCGGACCGGTTTGGGCGGCGGCCTGTGATGTTGGCTGGGGTGGCGGTGTTTGCGGTTGGCTCAGTGGGATGCCTTCTGGCGCAGGACATTGTCAGCTTTCTCGGGTTTCGCATGTTGCAGGCCGCCAGCGTGGTCGGCATCGCGCTGAGCCGGGCGGTGGTACGGGACATGTATGGGCCACAAGAGGCGGCGAGCACGTTGGGATACATTTCGATGGTGATGGCCATTGCCCCGATGACCGGCCCAACGGTCGGCGGCTTGCTACATGAAGCCTTTGGGTGGCGAGCCAGTTTTGCGGTCTATTCGCTTGTGGGCGTGGGTTTGGTCTGGCTGACGTGGCGCGATCTCGGAGAGACCAATCAGTCCCGCGCGACTACGATGGGAGAGCAGTTTGTCACTTATCCAGAGCTGCTTCGGTCTCGTCGGTTCTGGGGCTATACCCTGTGCAGCAGTTTTTCGGTTGGGGCGTTTTACATCTACATCACCGGGATTGTGCTGGTGGGGGCGTCGGTGTTCCAGATGAGTCCAACCACGGTGGGCATGGCAGTGGGCACCATTGCCATCGGATTTGCCTTTGGCTCGTTTTTGTCTGGTGTGTTGGGCAAACGGGTTCCGCTGTGGGTGTTGATGGTCTCAGGCCGAGTTGTGGCCTTGGCGGGATTGTGTCTCGGGCTTGCGGTTGTCTTGGCCGGGATTGTGCATCCGTTGACCTATGTCGGCACCGTGGTTTTTGTCGGTCTGGGCAACGGGTTGACCTTGCCGGCCTCCAACAGCGGCGCGATGTCAGTGCGGCCCCGTTTGGCGGGCAGCGCCTCAGGGCTGTCCGGAGCCATGAGCGTGGCCACGGGAGCGGCGCTGACCAGCCTGACAGGGGCGGTTTTGACGCCGCAGAATGGTGTGGTGCTGATGATGGGCATGATGATTGCAATTGTGGCGGTGTCGCTGCTGTGTTCGGTGTATGTGCGTTGGCTCGACCTTGTGGACCCTCTGCCTCTTGAAGCGGGTTGACGGCGGCGCGCTGCCCGTGCCATCACTTGCCCCATGATCAAGAACAGCATCTTTTTTGGCACGTATTATACCCTGACCACATAGTGGCGGGGTCTTTGGCATCTTCATCCGCTGCGTTTGACGGGGATGAAGACACAGAAACCTTCCTAGACAGCTAGTCCCGGCAAACGTGGCCTCACAAACGAGGTCCACTATGGGACAGACAAAACAGACAGATGAACAGAGCACCATTGGCTTGGTGGGCTTTGGTGGCTTTGGCCGGTTGATTGCTCAGGAGCTTTGGGCAGGATGCCCGATCCGGATTTGTGATCCAAGTTACACGCGGGCGAGCCTGCGGGATGGGCGGCGGGTGCCGATGGAAGGGCTGGCTGAGGTAGCACAGTGTGACATCGTGATCCTGGCGGTGCCTGTGGCGCGTATGGCGCATGTGTGTCGGGTGTTGGCGCCACATTTGCGGCCGGGCACACTGGTGTTGGACGTGGGCTCGGTGAAGGTGGCACCGATGCGGGACATGCGGGAGTTGTTGCCGCCCCATGTGGAGATCCTTGGCACACATCCGTTGTTTGGACCGCAAAGTGCAAAAGACGGCGTGGTGGGGCGCAAGATTGCCCTGTGTCCGGAGCGCGGGGACCGCTGGCGCAAGGTGGCGGCTTTCCTGAAGGCGCGTGGGCTGGAGGTGATTGTCACCACTGCAGAAGAGCATGATCGCGAGCTGGCGATGGTGCAGGGGCTGACCCATCTGATTGGCAAGGTGCTGACCGATTTGGGACCACTGCCGGAGCGCATGACCACGGCCAGTTTTGACCTGCTGCGCGAGGCAGTGAGCATGGTGCAGGATGATCCGCCCACAGTGTTGCACGCGATTGAGGTGGCCAATCCCTATGCGGCGGAAGTGCGGGAGGCATTTTTTGCGCGGGCCTCGGAGTTACAAGCGCAGTTTACGCCGCCGCCGGTGGTCAGCGAGGTGGCGCAAACGGCTTAGAAGGCGCCCAAAAGACTGTACGCGACGGATGCGCTGGCCGCGGCAAACACCCCGGCCAGAAAGGGGGTAATATTGACCCTGGCCCGGGCGGGCAGCTTTAGGCGCACAGACAGAATGATGATGATCCCGCCAACCAGAGCGGTTGCAACGGAAACATAGTGGCTGTGTTTTTCAGTGTATCCACCTGCGATGGCTCCGCAAATGACCGCCACAACAAACAGCCATTTCATCCAGCGGGCAAAGTACTTGGGATACATGCGCAGCAGAAAGCTGTTTACCCCAAACAAGTGGAGACAGAACACAAGTGCCGCCACAACGTAGATCGCCAGGTTGCCGTGGTTCAAGTGCACAACCGTGGCGCCAACCAATGCATTGTAGATTGAGAAACTGATGGCATTTAGAGCCAGACCCAGGCGGGACGGGCGCGCGGAGCTGCCTTTGAAGTCAACGAGATAGTAGATGAGAAACCCGAACAACATGTAGAGGTACAGCCGCTGAGTGACCAGCGGGTGCGCGTCTGGAAACCGGTTTGCGAGTGCCACTGTCATATAGCCAATTTTGGGCAGCAAATAGAGGAAGGCGTAGCCAAGTCCCAGCCCGGAGGAAAAATCCAGAAGCCAGCGCGATGCACTTGGTCGGTGGTGGTAAAATGGAGCGGAGCCAAGGTGTACCGCTGCAATCAAGAGCAGGGTCACGGTTTCAAAAAGGGAGAGCATCGCGCGTTAGGTCTTTGCGTTGAAATTGCCTGGCCTGGAATACGGGGTTCCATCTGAAGCTATCGCTTGTTGCGCCATAAAAAAAGCCCTGGCGCTTGGCTCAGGGCTTTCTGATGTAGTGCATCCGGAGGTTACCGTTTGCGATCGCGGCGGGCACTCATTGGCTGGAAGGCCACACCAACATGGGCTTCGCAATAGGGTTTGCCTGCTTGCACAGGCAAGCCGCAGAACCAGAATTCGTCAGTCGCAGGGTCACCCACCGGCCACTTGCATGTACGCTCGGTCAGTTCCATCAGGGAAAGTTTCTTGGCGGTCTTTTCTACTTCGTTGACCTTGGCCAGAGCTTCCGGGCTGATCTCATTGGCGGACGGCTGCGGTGGCAGCGGCTGACCGGCTGGAATGATCTGCTTACGCAGCGATTGTGCCGGGCGCGGCGCGACGGCCGGTTCGGTTTTGGGTTCTGGCTTGGGCTCAGCTTTCGGCGCAGCCTTGGGTTTGGGCGGCGCCTTGGGTTTGGCGGCTGCTTTAGGCTTCGCGTCAGCTTTGGGCTTGGCATCTGCCTTGGCGCCACCGGTGGCCCGGTTGGATAGGCCCAGACGGTGCACCTTGCCGATCACCGCATTGCGGGTCACCCCGCCCAGTTCCTTGGCAATCTGGCTGGCCGATTGGCCTTCGCCCCACATTTTTTTCAACAGCTCTACGCGCTCGTCGGTCCAGGACATCCGTCACTTCCTCAGCTAAAAAGCGGCCTCAACAAAGGCCGCCTCTGCATTTCTTGGTCAGGCACCTATTCTAATCACCCCAGCCCGAGTTACAAGGCGAAGAATCACTCCGGCGCGTGGCAATTGCCAGACTGGGGAGGGAATACCACAGCGACTTGGGGAAAACGGCAGCGATGGCACAGGATCAGGCAACAGAAATGGGCGTGCGGCGCTTTGGTCGGGTGAATTGGCTGGGGCTTGGCACGTTGGCCAAACGCGAGATCCTGCGCTTCCTGGCGGTGTGGACCCAAACCTTGTTGGCGCCACTTGTGACCGCCGGTTTGTTTTTGCTGATCTTTTCGATTGCGATCGGGCCCAGCCGTGGCGCGGTGATGGGGGTGCCGTTCCTTACGTTTCTGATCCCGGGCATTATGATGATGACAGTGATCCAGAACGCTTTTGCCAACACGTCATCGTCGCTTGTGATCACCAAGGTGCAGGGCAATATTGTCGACACACTGATGCCGCCACTGTCGCCTATGGAGCTGGTGCTGGGCTATCTGGCAGGGGCGGTCACGCGTGGGCTGTGCGTGGCCGTGGCCATCACCATCGCCTTGGCTTTGATCTTGGGGCAGGGGGTGGCGCATCCGCTTTGGGCGCTTACTTTTGTGTTGCTAGGCGGCACGATGATGGGCGCGGTAGGGATCATTGCAGGGATTTTTGCCAATAAGTTTGACCAGATGGCGGCGATCACCAACTTCATCGTCACGCCATTGGCCTTTCTGTCGGGCACATTCTACTCGGTAGAGGCTTTGCCAGAGAGCTTACAGGCTTTCACCCGCGTAAACCCAATCTTTTACCTGATTGATGGCACCCGCTACGGCATGATTGGCGTGTCAGATGGGGCGCCAGTGCTCGGCTTGACGGTGGTCGGCGCAGTGACAGTGGCGCTGATTTCCGCGGCTTACGTAATGTTTAAAACCGGCTACCGTCTTAAGAGCTAAACCGGTTTTCTTCTTGCCGAATATATCCAGGGGGAGTCCGTGAGGACGGGGGCAAAGCCCCTGCGTCTGGCCTCAGCGCCAGAACGCCAACCATTCGATCAGCTCAAAAAACTTCTTGGCAAACAGCAAGAATGTCGCGCTGTCGTTGAACACCACGTCGATCCCGAGCAACGCCACAAGAAACAAAAACAGAAAGATGGCAATTTGGTTGGTCATGACGCACTGCGCCCCCGGATGTGTCGTGGTCGGACCAGATATGCCCGACCCCATCCGAGGGCGCAAGTTGTTGTATTGATAAGGGCTTAGACGCGGCCCATCAGTGCAGCCACATCCGCCATGCGCGCGGAGAAGCCCCACTCATTGTCATACCAAGCCAGCACGCGCACCAGACGCTTGCCCAGTACTTTGGTCTGGTCCGCGGCAAAGGTGGCGCTTTCGGTGGTGTGATTGAAGTCAACGGAGACCAGTGGCAGGTCGTTGTAGCCCAACACACCTTTCATTTCGCCGGCAGCAGCTTCGGCCATCACAGCGTTCACGTCTTCCAGAGTTACATCCTTGGAAGCGGTGAAGGTCAGGTCCACAGCGGAAACATTTGGGGTTGGCACGCGGATTGCGGAACCGTCCAGCTTGCCTTTGAGCTCCGGCAGCACTTCACCCAGTGCTTTGGCGGCACCGGTGGAGGTTGGGATCATCGACATCGCGGCCGCACGGGCGCGGTACAGGTCTTTGTGACGACGGTCCAGCGTTGGCTGATCGCCGGTATAGGCGTGGATTGTGGTCATGATGCCTTCTTCGATGCCGAAGGCATTGTTGAGAACCTTGGCCACCGGCGCGAGGCAGTTGGTGGTGCAGGAGCCGTTGGAGATCATGTTGTCGTTGGCTTCAAGCTGCGCGTCGTTCACACCAAACACGATGGTTTTCTGCACGTTTTTCGCCGGGGCGGAGATCAGCACCTTCTTGGCGCCGCGTTCCAGGTGCTTTTTGGCTTTCTCACCGTCGTTGAAGTTGCCGGTGCATTCCAGAACAACGTCCACGCCGTCCCAATCTAGCTCGTCCATGTCGTAGGTGGAATACATGCGCATGGGGCCTTGGCCCACGTCCATGGTGCCGTTGCCGGCGATCACTTCGTTGCGGAAGCGGCCATGTACGGAGTCATAGCGGATCAGGTGCGCGGCAGTGTCCAGCGGGCCGGTGGCGTTAATTTTGACAACGCGGACATCTTCGCGTGCTTCTTCGGCGATATGCATGAGGGTCGAACGGCCAATGCGGCCAAATCCGTTGATGCCGACGGTAACAGTCATGAAGAGCTCCTGTCCTGCTCTGAACGGTGGAAATATGGTCTTGGCTATAGTCCGGTGACGCCCTTTTAGAAAGGTAAAATCCTGAGAAAAAACGGCATGTTAGCGTTAAAATGTTGCGGTGTCGCTATCGGTTCCGCTGCCGGTGGCGCTAACGGTTGTGGTGGGTGTTGCCGTGGTGCGGCGAAAGCCGTGCGCGCGCAGCAAAGCGCTGTGGAATGAGGGGTGCTTTCGAATCGCTGCTGATGTGTTGGAGCCCGGCGACGCATCCGTCCGGCAGAGCGCAGCGCAGGATTTTTGGAAAATGTCACAACATGCAGGTGAAATGGCACGATTTGCGAGTGGTTTCCTGCTGGTTTGGCTTATTCTATCTTCGACAACGCAAATGGCGCCAAAGGACGGGAGGCAGCTTATGCAACTGATCGTGGATGGAAAATCCCATGAAGTGGATGTCGAAGAGGACATGCCGCTGTTGTGGGTGCTTCGGGATGAATTGGGGATCAAAGGGGTAAAGTATGGCTGCGGTGTCGCGGCCTGTGGCGCTTGTACTGTGCACATCGATGGCGTGGCAGTGCGGTCGTGTCAGACGCCGGTGGCGGATGTGGATGGACCGGTGACAACCATTGAGGGCCTCGGGCAGCCAGAGGCATTGCACGCGGTTCAAGAGGCCTGGGTGGAACATCAGGTGGCGCAGTGCGGTTACTGTCAGTCAGGACAGATCATGCAGGCGGCGTCTCTGCTATCGGAGATCAAGATGCCGTCGGATGCCGAAATTGACGAAGCGATGAGCGGCAACCTGTGTCGTTGCGGAACATACCCGCGTATTCGCGCGGCGGTAAAGACGGCTGCGGCCAAGATGCAGGAGGCGTAAGGTATGGGCAAGGTTGGAAAAATTGCGCGCCGCACGTTCCTGTTTGGGGCCGTTGCTGTGGCAGGTGGCGTGGCTTTTGGCGTCTACAAAGTGCGTACGCCATATGAGAATCCGCTCAAAGATGGACTGGCTGATGGGGCGTCCACCTTTAACCCTTGGGTGGTGATTGATGGCGAGAAGATCACCCTGATCACGCCGCACGGCGACAAAGGCCAGGGCGTGGCACATGCACAGGCGACATTGATTGCGGAAGAACTGGACGTGGAGTTTGGTCAATTCGAGATCGACTTTGGCAAGCCGGACAAAGCCTATTGGAACCGCGCGTTGGCCGGGGATGGCGCGCCGTTTATGGCGACGGACGAGAGCTTCACAGCCGAGGCCACCCGCAGCTTTATGGGCGGTATGATCAAGCTTCTGGGCATGCAGATCACCGGCGGCTCTACGGCAATGCCCGACAGCTATGAGAAGCTGCGTGAAGCAGGGGCTGTGGCGCGGGAAACTCTGAAGCTGGCGGCGTCCAATGTGAGCGGCGTGCCGGTGGCGCAGTTGAAAACCGCAAATGGTGCCGTTCAACTGCCAGATGGCACAGAGCTGGCCTATACGGCGCTGGCTGGGGAAGCGGCAAAGGTTGAGCCTGTCACCGAGATCACTTTGCGCAACCCGTCAGAGTGGCGCTTGATTGGTAAGCCGATGCAACGGTTGGACATGGTGGCAAAATCCACCGGCACTTTGGACTATGGCATCGACGTTGAGGTCGACGGCATGGTGCATGCGGCGGTGATGTGTAACCCGCGTCAAGGCGGGACACTCGAAGGCTATGATGCCAGTGAAGCGGAGAGCATGCGCGGTGTGCAAAAAGTTGTTGAGGTCAGCGGCGGTGTTGCGGTGGTGGCCGACAATACCTGGCGGGCCATTCAGGCTGTGCAGGCGATTGACTTTGATTGGGGCGCCGCGCCTTATCCTGCGGAGCAAGATGGTCATTGGGCCGCGATCGAAGCCTCTTTCAATGAGGACCAACTCGACAAAGAGTGGCGTAATGAAGGGGATGTGACAGCAGCCTTGGCCGGCGGCAAGGCCGTGGACACCGCGTATCGCGTGCCTTATGTGGCGCATGCGCCGCTGGAGCCGCTTAACGCCACGGTTTTGGTTGAGGATGACAAAGTCACCGTTTGGACAGGGCATCAGATTCCACGCATGTTGCAGGATCAGGTGGCAAAGGTCACTGGCCACAATTCTGAGCAGATTGAGCTGGTGAACCATTTCATGGGCGGAAGTTTTGGGCACCGGTTGGAATTCAAACACGTGGAGCTGGCGGCAGAGATTGCCAATCAGATGCGTGGCACGCCGGTGAAGCTGACATACAGCCGTGAGGAAGATTTCGCGCATGACTTCCCGCGCCATATTGGCTTGGCGCGCGGCAGTGGTGCGGTCAAGGACGGCAAAGTGACGGCGATGGATTTGCAGGTGGCGATGCCATCGGTGGTTGGTTCTCAAATGGGCCGCGCTGGCCTGAATGTGCCGGGACCGGACATGCAGATCGCGGCGGGGGCCTGGAACAATCCCTATGGGTTGGAGAACTTCCGTATGCGGGCGTATCGCGTGCCGGAGTTGGCGCCGGTGTCGAGCTGGCGCTCTGTTGGGGCCTCTGCCGGTGGGTTTTTCTTTGACAGTCTGTTGGATGAGTTGATCCATGAGGCGGGCGCCGATCCGCTGGAAGAGCGCATTCGTCTGATGCAGCACGACGTGAGCCGCAAGGTGCTGGAAACTGTCGGTGAGATGTCCAATTGGGGCAGTCCGTTGGGGCCAAACAAAGGGCGCGGTGTCGCCTTTGTGGAGAGCTTTGGCGTGCCAACTGCCGAAGTGATTGAGGTTACCAACACCGCAGATGGCATCACTATCGACAAGGTCTGGGTGGCGGCCGATGTGGGCACGGTGATTGATCCGGTGAACTTTGAGAACCTTGTGCAAGGCGGTGTCATCTTTGCGCTGGGCCACGCGATGAACAGCGAGATCACCTATTCCGACGGCATGGCGCAGCAAGCCAACTATTGGGATGCCGAGGGCATGCGCCTGAAGCAGTGCCCAGAGATCATGGTGCGTGGCTTGGAAAACAGCGACCAAGTGCGCGGCATTGGCGAGCCGCCGGTGCCACCAGCGGCACCAGCCCTGGCCAATGCGATTTTTGCGGCGACGGGGCAGCGTATTCGCGAATTGCCGCTGTATCACCACATTGATTTTGCCTGAAAAAGAAAGGCCCGCCGAGTTGGCGGGCCTTTTGCTTAGCTGGGTTTGAAGTTTGGCGGGCGTTTCTCAAAAAACGCTGCACGGCCCTCTTTGGCGTTGTCGCTGCCTAAGAGAAGCGGTTGCAGGTCGCGTTCATAGTCTATCGCGCGGTCCATGCGGCCGCTGTCAAACGCCTTGATGGCGCGCAGGGCTTCCGGCCCCAGTGTTTCGACATGTTTGGCAAGTTCCAGCGCAGTTTCGAGTGCTTTTCCATCTTCAACCAACTCATCCACCATGCCGATGCTTTCGGCCCGTTCTGCGCTGACAGGTTTGGCGTAGAGCATGATTTGGCGGGCGCGGGATTGGCCGACACGGGCGGGCAGGGAGGCCAGCAGGCCGTAGTCCGGCATCAGGCCGATCTTTGGAAAGGCCGCCATGAAGCGGGCGGAGCTTCCTGCGATCACGGTGTCGCACATCATGGCAACCGCCAGACCTGCCCCTGCGGCCCAGCCTTCCACAGCAGCAATCACCGGGACCGAGCCGCCTGTGATTTGGTTCACCATGTGTTTGACGTGTTCAAAGTTGATACGCTTGAGGCGCGCCGGTGCATCCATGGTGGAAATGTCCCCGCCAGATGAGAAATTTCCGCCTGCGCCGGTGAGAATGATCGCGCGAATGGAGGTGTCCTCTTCGGCCTCCTCCAGGGCTTTGGAAATCGCTTCGCGGGTGGCCACGCGGATCGGGTTGAGCCGCGCCGGATCGTTGAGGGTCAGCACCAGCGCGTTGTCGATGCGTTTTGACAAAAGAGGTTGGTCTGACATGGAGGCTCCTCGGCTTGTTTTCTGGCAATTGTAGGCGTTGGCGTAGAAGGCTCAAGTAGGGCGATAGCGTTTGATACGTGACGTCATAGTCAGATCAGCCAATACGCGAGTTCACGGCGTGGTCTTCCCTTTCGTTGCTTGCAAAGATACGGTCGGGGTGACCGAGATTGAGGGGACAGGACATGACGGAAATCCAAAAAATTCTGCATGTTGAAGACGATGCGGATATTCGTGAGATCACGTACTTAGCTTTGGCCGAATTTGGGGGCTTTGAGGTTATGCAATGCGCCAATGGCACCGAGGCCATCAAGAAGGCTGCGAAGTTTGCGCCGGACTTGTTGCTGTTGGATGTAATGATGCCGGGGTTGAGTGGGTTGGAGACGCTGACCAAACTGCGACGTCAGGATGAACTGGTCGACGTGCCGGTGATTTTCATGACCTCCAAAGACGTGACGTCGAAACACCATTCCGACATCACTGAATGCGCCGCCGGTGCCATTCAGAAGCCATTTGATCCGGTCTCCTTGCCAGACCAACTGCGAGCGATTGTGGCCAGTTCCAAGTGAGCGTGCCTAAGCGGTTTCGATCACACAGCCAAGCTCTTCGGTGAGCAGGTCGGCGGCCACAAGGATGCTTTCCATCTCCGCATCACACGGCGCCTGCTGCTGGCTGCGTTCCAGCAAGGCCTCTGCCTTTTCTGCCAGCTGGCCCAAGCGGTGCAAGCCGTAAGTGGCACAGATGCCGGCCAGTTTGTGTGCGGCCAAATGAAGACCGTCCAGCGCGGATTTGTCTGCGCCGTGCTCCAGTAGCGTTGCGGTGTGCTCTTCAATTTCAGCCTCCCGCTGAGGCAGACCGGACATGAAGTGTCGGCGTAGGCGGTCAAATTTATCCTGATGATCGTCTGGAAACATGATGGTGCTCCTTCTGAGGCTCACATTTGTGGCAGTTCGATGCTGATGTTGTCTTCGGTATCACATAGGGGGAAGACCGCGTAGAACCTGGTGCCTTCGCCCAGTGTGCTGTCAAAGTCGATGGAGGCCCCATGATCTTCGACGATCTGACGCGCGATGGACAGACCCAGGCCAGAGCCCTCAAAGTTGCGGCAATCGGAATTGTCGACCTGGGTGAATTTGCCGAAAATTTGCGGGCGTTCCCCCTCGGGGATACCAACGCCATAGTCGCGGACCTCTAACATGGCACACCCGTCAACCAAGCGGGCGCTGAGCTCCACATAGCCGCCCTCATGGGAAAATTTCACAGCGTTAGACAATAAGTTGTCCAAAACCTGCATCATGCGCTCATGGTCCGCGCGAATGGTTAGCGGGAATGGGGGCGGGGCGGTGCGCACAACAATTTCATACTGATCGGCATAAGGCGTGATGGACTGTGCCGCGTCGTTGAGCAACTCACCCAGATCCACGGGCGCAAAATGATACACCATCTTGCGGGCTTCCATTTTCTGGATATCGAGCAAGTCGTTGATCAGCTTACTCAAGCGTTTGCTGTTTTTATGCGCGATATCGAGCATCCGGTCAGCCTTCTCAAGATCCTTGGAGAGGTTGGTTTCCCGCAGGAGTGTCAGTGAACCAGTGATCGAGGTCAGCGGCGTGCGCAACTCGTGGCTCACAACAGAGACAAACTGAGATTTGATCTCGTAGCTTTCGCGCGCTTTGTCCCGCTCGGAGCGCAGCTCGTCCATTTGGTCCAAGGTGCGCTGATACATGCGCAAAAAGATCGTCGAGCACTCCAGCACAAAATAGAGCACAAACAGCGAGGTGGCGAAATGCAGCCAGAGCTTAGAGGTGAAGTGCGCGCCTTCGGTCAGGATGTCGGAGGCAGGGATAAAGATAAACAACGCGCCATAGGTGATCAGGCGCATGGCCAGAACTTGTTTGAGTTGATGATTGTTCACGGCCGCAAATAAACCTGCCGCAAATAGGAAAAAGAGCGACGTGAAATGCTCGCCCGGACCTTCCAGTCGCGCGAGCAAAAGCGTGAATGTGGCAATCGAAATAGCTGAAATGCCGTTGGAGGCAAACAACAGCTTCAACAGTCGGTGGCTGTGCCGCAGCGAATGGTCCGTGCGATGAACCACTTTATGACAGACAATGCCGTCAAAAATGTCACCAACCTGGATCAGCAGGTAGCAGAGGGCTGCGAGCGGCCAGGAGTAGTAAAACCCGCATAGGAAACCGGCACCAGCGTAGATGCCCTGGCGTTGCCAGAACAATGCTGCGCCTCCGCTGGCGAAGTCATGCATCTGTTGCTTGAGGCGGCGGGAGTGTTCCACCGGTGGTTGGCGGCGGGGGAACATCACACGGAGACGGCGTGCGATACGGCGCAGTATCGGCGTGTCTAACCGTGAGCGGTTCGAGTGTTCAATGTGCATTCTGCGACATCCGGTAGTGATCGGTTTAGGCGCCAAGTGGCAGCTTGGCGGAGTTGCCATCAAAAAAAGCAGCAGAATGTGGCTCAAAAATGGTCCGGGTCCGGCAGGAAAGGGGATTCCTAGCTCGGACGGGCATTTGTATCGGTTTGGAACACACGTCCGTCGTGCTCCAGCTTTCCGACAGTTTCGGTGCGGACAAAATCCAGCAGTTCAAAAGTGGTGTCGATATGGCCGCGCTTGTGCGGCACGTAACCGGATTGATCAAACGTGCCTGTGGCCTCGATCACATCGCCAGGGGCGACGGTGTCACGAAAGCGGTCAATGAGTGCCTGATCGGTCACAGTGAAACACACGCGTTTCGGATAGCGAAAACCCGGCGCCTCAGCTCCGGTTGCGGCGGTCGCAGAAATATCAACCAACAAACGTGGCTCCGGTTCAGACAAAAGCAACGTGTGGGCGATTTCACCTTTAACGTGAAAATTTAAGAAGTATGGCTGCATCTCTATCCCTGTGGTCCTTTACCCGTGACGCGTGACAGTTCCGTGAAATTCTGTCGTCATAAGGTGGCTTTTTGGTGTTTGAGGCGGGGAAATTTTACGAAGCCATTAGTTAACAGGTTCCGCCGTTAATAAAGGTTTCGCCTTAATTGGTTGATAGAGAGTAAATTTTTTGCATAACATTCATTTAAATTTGCGAAAACTGTGTTCTAGGAGCAGAAACAATCTACAAAGTTTTAAAGTTGAACTTTTTCTGTAGAAGTTGGCTAAAAATTGTGTCTCAATTGAGATGAAGGGTAAATCGGGTCGCAGGCATACTACGCGGTTAGGTTGTGTCTGAAGGCGAAGCTTGAGGTCCGAGTAACAGTTTTCCGGTTGATGTGTACGGTACGAGGGGGCTGACCTGGCAAACGGGTGGCCGGAGGTTCCTTTGTGTTTTGGTCGGTGATGAGTGTGTGGGTTTGTATTGGGTGCGTGCCAGAAGGGCCGCGCCACAGTGTGAGTGAGTTCATTTGGTGCCTGGGGCAATGTGTATCCGGAGAAATTGGGGAAATGCTGACGACTACTCTGTCATTCGAGAACATGCACAAGCATGGCGAATTGATGGTCAACCTTTTGAGAGCGCGAAAGCAGTCTTTCATCATCCAGAACAACTGGGACCTGCCCGAAGTGGCGGGTATGGAGTACGACCAATACGACACACCGGCATCGAGCTGGATTGCGGTACATGAAGGTGAGCGTGTGCTGGCGGGGGTACGGCTGACGCCGACCACAGCGCGCTGCGGCATGTACTCCTATATGATTCGAGATGCCCAGAAAGGCATGCTGGAATCTATTCCAACCAACCTGCTGTATGACGAAGCACCAATTGATCCGTATATCCTGGATGCGAGCCGTGTGTTTGTGGCGCGGGATGTGCCTGCCGAGGAACGTACCGAGGTGCAAACACAGCTGATGGAAAAGCTGATCGAGACGGCCCGAGAAATGGAAGCCAAGCAGGTGCTGGGTCTTGTGCCTGCGATTTGGCCGCGGTGGATACGCCGTCTTGGATTGGTGGCAGAGCCAGCCGGACCGGTGATGCTAGTCGATGGGGCCCCTGTTCAGGTGGCGCGCATGGATTTGTCACACACCCACCACTAGGCAAACTAGTCGCGGTTAGCCAAAAGCCGCCGCGAATTTGGGGCGCTGGCCGTCATCGCTTAAGGCCTCGTGTAGCAGGGTTTCGTAAGCTCGGCGCTCCATTTCGGTTTGAAACCCGCTGGCGGGATGTAGGCGCACGGTTTTGCGCAGGTCCGCCGCAGAGGCGTTTGGCGCACGGCTTTCTATTGTTTCAGCGGCTTTCTGAAGAGCATCCAATGCGCCGCCACGGGTGAGCGTGCGCAGTTTGATTGCCTCGCCAAAGCACACGTCGTTTTGCAACCCGTCGATTTGTGTGGACGGGACGTAAGCCAAACGGTTGTTTAATTCCGCTTCCAAGCGGGGGCTGGAGTAGCCGGCGCTGCGGGGCAGCGTCCCTACAAACAGGCCGTTGCCTTTGTAGGTGACTTGCGCGTCGTTGTTGGCGAGTACGGAGAGAAGTTCGCTGCCGATGTCGGTCAGGAGCTGTCGGAAAGCCAATGCTGACAAAGACGCGTAAGCGCTTTCGATTGTGATGATTTTTGCCGCGAAGGCCTGGGTGCGCATCCGCTGCCTGCGGGGCATGTCCAGAACATGCTTTTCAAACGCCATGCAGCCGACCAGCTGGGTCACTCCGGCGATCTCAATGGGCTCGCTCAAGCTGTGAGCGGTGTTGAAAATAAGGTCTTTTTTGAGTGCGGCCATTTCAGATACGCTGGCGGTGAGTTGCTGTTGTTCGGCAACCTGGCGCTCTGCGATAGAAATGCGCGTAAACAGCTCCAAAAAATCGAACGGCTTGGTGACGTAGTCGGTGGCGCCAGCCTCAAAAGCTGCGTCAATGTATTTCTTCTGAGACATCGCGGTCAGCATCAGGATAGGCGTGCGTGTATAAGGCCGGGTCTTGCGTATTTTTTTGGCCAGTGTGATGCCATCCATAAGCGGCATTTGCACGTCCAGCAGGAAGCAATCGAATGGGACTTTGGCTTTGGCAATTGCGCGAATGGCCTCGGGTCCAGAGGTCACTGTGACGATGCTATGGTTGGTTTTGGCTGCCACTGCTTCGGACAGCAGTTCGCAGATGTGTTCGTCGTCATCAACGGCCAATATCTTCATAGTCCCAGCCCTTTCTGGTGCTGTGTCTGTGCTTTGTACCAACCTAACTCTGTCACTCACTACTGCCGACGTTCTGATCGGTCTTATAAGAGCTAGTATGTTGGGCAATTACGGTCAGAAAGGGGCGGGAATGGTGACCAGGAGGGAAAAATTAGGAATTTATTAACCTAGGTATTTAAGGGCGCGGCTGGCCATCGCATTGGGAATGCGGCAGGAATTCGGCACGATATGGCTGATTTCAATCTATGGGAGAGGGGCCATTTTGGCTTCTCGCTAGATGTGGTTAGACAAATTTTCGGAAGATCTTGGTCTGGTCAAACATGTCTTCCAGTGCGTGCATGCGATCTTCAGTTTGGTCCCAGCGGGCTTCCTGCACCGCGGCAATCAGGGTTTCTGACAAGAGCATCATTGACACGGTTGAGTCCCAAGCAGAAGGCGCCTCAATCCGACATTTGAGAGAAACGTCGGCATATTGGCTGATTGGGCTTTGCCATTGGTCAGTGATCAGAGCGATCTTGGCGCCGCGTGCCTTGGCGATTTCGGCCAGTCGTAGGGTGGAGTTTTCATAGCGCCGAATGTCATAGATCAACACCACATCCCCTTCGGAGATATCCAGCAGGTCGTGGGGCCAGGCGTTGGATGTGGAGCGGATGTGGCGCACGCGGGCGCGAATAACCTGCATGTGAAGGTGCAAATACTCGCTCAATGCGTGGGTGATCCGGCCGCCGGTGATGTAAAGCGCGCGTTTTTCATCCGCCAGAAGGGCAGTGAGCGTATCAAACTGCTCAGGATCGATATTGGCCAATGTTTGACGGATATTGCTCATCACGGCATCGGTGAAGCGGTTGAGGATGTGCGCTTCCGGTGCGCTTTGTGCCCAGCTTTCGTGTTTGGAAATTGGGTTGGAGAAGCGCGCCTCAACCTCATTGCGCAGCGCGTCCTGAAATTCCGGGAAACCCGAGTACCCCAGCTTTTGCACCATGCGGGCCACGGTGGGCGTCGAAACCGAAGCTTTGTCTGCGAGACGGGTGATCGAGCCCATGCCGGACATGGGGTAATTTTCCAAGATCACCCCGGCAAGCTGACGCTCTGCGCGGGTCAAGCTGTCATAAATCTTGTTTATGGTTTCCTGTGCGGTGTCTTTCACTGGGGGGCTCACTTACTAACTGCTACAAATGTAAGCATAGTTTCAAAGAGGTTGTCTGAGAAGAAAAAATTTCAGAATAATTATTGACAGGACGGGTGACTCTGAAGAAGTTTGTTCACAAATGTAGAATGGCACGACAGGAACAACATGACTCTAGACGATTCAGAGGCAGTGGTGGTTGAGGGCGCGATGGCGCCCTGTGATATCCTGTTTGTGTGTGAACATGCCTCCAGCAATTTCCCCTCAGTTTTTGGCGACCTTGGACTTGATGACGAAGTCCGCCAAAGTCATGTGGCCTGGGACCCCGGTGCGTTGACCTTGACCCGTGAGTTGGCCAAGCGCTTTGACTGCACGCTGGTGGCGGGGGGCGTGTCGCGCCTGTTGTATGACTGCAATCGTCCTCCGGACGCGGTGGATGCGGTCCCAGCCAAAAGCGAAATCTTTGAGATTCCAGGTAATGTGGACCTGTCTGAATCGGATCGTCTGGCGCGGGTGACACAGATCTATCAGCCGTTCAAAGAGGCGGTGGAGCAGGTGATTGAGGTGGTGCATCCAAAGGCAATTGTCACCGTGCATTCCTTTACGCCGGTCTATCACGGCAAGCAGCGTGCGGTTGAGATTGGTATTTTGCATGACCGAGATACACGCTTGGCGGACAAGATGTTGGACGCGATGTCCGATGGCCCTTTCCATACATTGCGCAACGATCCGTATGGGCCGGAACATGGCGTGACCCATTCTTTGAAGGCCTATGCGCTGCCCAACAAGCTACCCAATGTGATGCTGGAAGTGCGCAACGACCTGCTGGCGGAGGGCGCCAAGGCGGCTGATGTCACAGAGGCGTTGGCGGCTGCGATTGCACAGGGCATGGCAGAGCTACGCGAAGCCGGGGAGATTGCGTGATGCCAAAGCTTATTCGCTATTACATCCACGGGGTGGACTGGTTTAACCGTAAAGTTGGCCGATTTGTCATGTATGGCATCTTTGTCATGATGGGCATCCTGCTGTGGTCGTCTTTCTCCAAGACGTTCCTGGAGCCGTCGATGTGGACGCTGGAAATGGCGCAGTTTGCTATGGTGGCGTATTACGTTCTGGGCGGGCCATATTCGGTGCAAATGGGGTCCAACGTACGCATGGACTTGTTCTACGGCGAGTGGACCTTGCGCCAGCGCGCCATTGTCGACGCGATGACCGTCTTCTTCCTGGGGTTCTATCTGGTGATCCTGATCCACGGGGCCGTGGGCTCAAGCGCGTACTCGCTGGGGCATTTTGGCGTGGAGCCCTACACCTTCTACAAAGATCTTGTGATGGCCTACATCACCGGCGGCAAAGAGGCCGCGAGCGAGATCATTGGATATATCGAGCGCAGCCCAACGGCGTGGCGCCCCGTTCTTTGGCCGATCAAACTCATCATGGTTTTTGGCTTTATTCTTATGCTCTTGCAGGCGGTTTCTGAGCTTCTCAAAGATATCGCGCGCATCCGCGGAGTGGACTACTAATGTCTTACGAAATGATCGCCATTCTGATGTTCTCGACCATGATGCTGATGCTCATGACCGGGCAGCGTGTCTTTGGAGCCATCGGCTTTGTTGGGGTGCTGGCTGCGGTGCTGTTGTGGGGCACAGGGGGCTCTGATATTGGCTTCTCCGCCGCGATGAAGCTGATGAAATGGTATCCGCTGCTGACGCTGCCGATGTTCATTTTTATGGGCTATGTGCTGAGTGAATCCAAAATCGCCGATGACCTCTATAAGATGTTCCATGTCTGGATGGGACCCGTCAGGGGCGGGCTCGCGATCGGAACAATCCTGTTGATGGTTTTGGTTTCCGCAATGAACGGTCTGAGTGTGGCCGGCATGGCGATTGGCGCCACCATTGCTCTGCCGGAGCTGCTGAAGCGCGGCTATGACAAACGCATGGTCACCGGGGTTATTCAGGCCGGATCCAGCTTGGGTATTCTTGTACCGCCCTCTGTGGTGCTGGTGCTCTATGCAATGATTGCACGCCAGCCTGTGGGGCAGCTGTGGTTGGCAGGGGTGTTCCCTGGTCTGATGATGGCGGCGATGTTCATTCTTTATGTGGTGATCCGCTGTCGCATCCAACCTGAGCTTGGTCCGGTTTTGCCTGCGGAAGAGCGCAACATCAGCCGCGCCGAAAAGATGAAGCTCTTGCGGGCTGGCCTGCTGCCTCTGGTGATTTTTGCGACCATGATGATCCCTTTTGTGAACGGCTGGACCTCGCTGGTGGAAAGCTCGGCAATTGGCGCGATCACGGCCTTTGTCGCGGCTGTCCTGAAGGGCCGGATGACCAAAGAGGTGTTTGAGAATTCTGTGCGCAGTACGCTCGGTATTTCCTGTATGTTCATGTGGATCATTCTCGCGGCACTTGGGTTTGGCGCGGTGTTTGACGGGTTGGGCGCGGTGAAAGCCATCGACAACCTGTTCACCGAGCAGCTTGGGCTGGAGCCATGGATGATCCTGATCCTGATGCAGCTGAGCTTCATCATCATGGGCACTTTCTTGGATGATACGGCGATGTTGGTCATCGTAGCGCCGCTCTACGTGCCATTGGTTCAAGCGCTTGGCTTTGATCTGATCTGGTATGGCGTGCTTTACACGATCACCACGCAGATCGCCTATATGACGCCGCCTTTTGGCTACAACCTGTTTCTTATGCGGGCCATGGCGCCCAAAGAAGTCACCCTACGCGACATATACCGCAGCATCGTGCCCTTTGTGGCGGTGATGGTCTTGGCCCTGACCTTGGTCATGATCTTCCCGCAGATCGCACTGTGGCTGCCAAACTATGTTTACGGAAAATAACAACACAAAAGAGCGCCGCGAACGGGGCCGAAACGCAACAAGGAGAGTAAGAGATGACAACTAGACGTAAGTTTCTTCAGACCGCTGGTGTTGGCGCAATGGCCGCACCATTGGCAACCCCGGCGCTGGCTTCCAGCACCATCAAATGGCGTATGCAGACCTATGCAGGTCCATCATTGGCCGCACATGTGATCGATCCGGCGATTGAGATGTTCAACAAGATTGCGGGTGACCGCATGCAGATTGAACTGTTCTACGCCGATCAGCTGGTCCCAACCGGTGAGCTGTTCCGTGCCATGCAAAAGGGCACCATCGACGCGGTGCAGTCAGATGATGACTCCATGGCGTCGCCAACCGAAGTCACCGTGTTTGGCGGCTACTTCCCGTTTGGCTCGCGCTACAGCCTCGACGTGCCTGTGCTGTTCAACCAGTATGGCCTGAACGAGATCTGGGACGAAGAGTATTCCAAAGTTGGCGTGAAGCACATCAGTGCCGGCGCATGGGACCCATGCCACTTTGCCACCAAAGACCCAATCAACTCGCTCGCCGACCTCAAAGGCAAGCGCGTCTTCACCTTCCCAACCGCGGGCCGCTTCCTGAGCCAGTTTGGCGTGGTGCCAGTGACCCTGCCATGGGAAGACATCGAAGTTGCGGTACAGACCGGCGAACTCGACGGCATCGCGTGGTCCGGTATCACCGAGGACTACACCGTGGGTTGGGCCGACGTGACCAACTACTTCCTGACCAACAACATCTCCGGCGCATGGGCGGGCAGCTTCTTTGCCAACCAGGGCCGTTGGAACGAGCTGCCTGAAGATCTGCAGACCCTGTTCCGTGTCTGCTGTGATCAGTCGCACTACTACCGTCAGTGGTGGTATTGGGGTGGCGAAGCCAACCTGCGCGTTAACGGTGACAAAATGCAGCTGACCACAATCCCTGATGACGAATGGGCCACCGTGGAAACTGCGGCTGTGAAGTTCTGGGATGAGATTGCGGCAGAGAGCCCAACCAAAGCCAAAGTTGTTGAGATCTTCAAAAAGTACAACGCGGACATGCAGGCGGCTGGCCGTCCATACCGCTAAAACCTAGATCTCAGAGTTGAGAGAAATTCGAAGCCCCGGTTTGATGCTGGGGCTTCGGCGACACCAAGAGAAAGTGCAGCAGATGTCTGGCAATTTGACCCTAGAAGAGTTGGGCGCGCTGAGCGCCAGCGGCGAGATCGACACCGTTCTGGCCTGTATTGTGGACATGCAGGGCCGCTTGATGGGCAAGCGCTTTGTGGCGCAGCATTTTGTCGACAGTGCCTGGGAAGAGACCCACTGCTGCAACTATCTTCTGGCGACCGATCTGGAGATGCACACGGTGGAAGGTTATGCCTCCACCAGCTGGTCTGCCGGATATGGCGACTATCTGATGAAGCCGGACCTCACCACGTTGCGCAAAGCGGCCTGGTTGGAAGGCACGGCCCTTGTGATCTGTGATGTGATGGATCATCACGGGCACCATGACATTGCACATTCCCCGCGTGGCATGCTGAAAAAGCAAATCGCGCGTTTGGCGGAGATGGGCTTTGAGGCCGTATCGGCTACCGAACTTGAATTCTTTATCTTCGAGCAGAGCTTTGAAGAGCTTGGCAAAAATGGCTATCGCGACCTGACGCCGATCAGCGCGTATAACGAAGATTATCACATCCTGCAGACCACGAAGGAAGAAGGTGTGATGCGTACTCTGCGCAATACGCTTTATGCATCGGGTATTCCGGTGGAAGGCTCCAAGGGGGAAGCCGAGACCGGTCAGGAAGAGCTCAACATCCGCTACGGCAGCGCGATGGACGCGGCGGAAAACCACACAGTGTCCAAACACGCCGCTAAAGAAATTGGCTGGCAGCAGGGACACGCGGTGTCCTTCCTGCCCAAGTGGCACCATGACAAAGTTGGCTCTGCCAGCCACGTGCACCAGTCGCTCTGGACCAAAGACGGGGTTCCGGCGTTTTATGATCCGGACGCCGAACTGGGCATGTCTGAATTGGCGCGACACTATCTGGGTGGCCTGCTGAAATACGCAGACGATATCACCGTGTTCCTTGCGCCTTATGTGAACAGCTATAAACGCTTCCAAAAAGGCAGCTTTGCGCCCACCGCTAAGGTTTGGTCCGTGGACAACCGCACAGCGGCGTTCCGCCTGTGTGGCGATGGCAGCAAAGCGGTGCGCGTGGAATGCCGGGTACCGGGCGCAGATATGAACCCTTACCTTGCAATTGCGGCGATGTTGGCCGCAGGCATCAAAGGCATTGAGGAAAAATGTGATCCGGGAGCGCCGTTGACAGGCGATGCCTACGAGAACAGCAACGAAGAGATCCCGACTACGTTGAAAGGCGCAACAGATGCCCTACGTGGGTCCCAGATGTTGCGCGAAGCCATGGGCGACGATGTAATCGACCACTACGTGCGTATGGCGGAATGGGAGCAGGAAGCCTTTGAGGCGGTTGTGACCGATTGGGAGATTGCCCGTGGGTTTGAGCGGGCCTAAAGCCGGGATGAGGGGCCAGCCCCTCAAACTCCCCGGGATATTTGGTGAATGAGAAAGCGGGGCAGGTGCCCCCTCTGGATGGAGTGTTGCCATGAGCGGCATGTTGACGTGTATTTCTCCGATCGACGGATCGGTCTTTGCAGAACGCCCTGTGCTGGGCACGGATGAGGCCTTTGCTGCGGTGAAACGCGCAAAGGACGCGCAGAAAGCCTGGGCGGCGCGTCCGTTGCAGGAGCGGGTTGAGCTGGTGATGGCCGGTGTTGCCGCTGTGGGCGCGATGAACGATGAGATCGTGCCTGAGATTGCCAAAATGATGGGCCGTCCAGTGCGGTATGGCGGTGAGTTTGGTGGCTTTAACGAGCGCGCAAGCCATATGGCAAAGATTGCCGAAGAGAGCCTTGCGGACATTCAGGTGGGTGAGGACGAGACCTTCAAGCGCTACATCAAACGCCTGCCACATGGCGTGGTGTTTGTTGTCGCGCCATGGAACTACCCCTACATGACCGCGATCAACACTGTCGCGCCTGCTCTGATTGCGGGCAACACAGTGGTGCTGAAGCACGCGACCCAGACTTTGCTGGTGGGTGAGCGTATGGCACAGGCCTTCCATTCCGCGGGTGTACCAGAAGACGTGTTCCAGAACGTGTTCCTGAGCCATGACGTGACCAACGAATTGATCGCGGGCAATGCCTTTGATTTTGTGAACTTCACCGGCTCTGTTGGTGGCGGTCAGGCAATGGAGCGCGCAGCGGCGGGCACGTTCACCGGTGTCGGCACTGAGCTGGGCGGCAAAGATCCGGGTTATGTCATGGAAGATGCTGACGTGGATGCAGCGGTTGATACACTGATTGACGGCGCGATGTTCAACTCCGGCCAATGTTGCTGTGGCATCGAGCGCATTTATGTGCATGAGAGCCTTTACGACGACTTTGTCGCCAAAGCGGTGGAGATTGTGAAAGGCTACAAGCTGGGCAACCCGATGGACGAAGCCACCACCATTGGCCCTATGGCCAACGTGCGTTTTGCCAATGAAGTGCGCGCGCAGATTTCTGAGGCTTTGGAAGCTGGGGCAACTGCGCAGATCGAGACCTTTGCTGAGGATGACGGCGGGGCCTATCTGACGCCACAAATCCTGACCAATGTGACCCACGACATGCGGGTGATGCAGGATGAGAGTTTTGGTCCGGTTGTTGGCATCATGAAGGTGTCCTCAGATGAGGAAGCCATTGCGCTGATGAACGACAGTGAGTTTGGCCTGACCGCGTCGCTGTGGACGAAAGACGTCGCGCGCGCCGAGCGCGTCGGCAATGAGATCGAGACCGGTACGGTGTTTATGAACCGCGCGGACTATCTTGATCCTGGCCTGTGCTGGACTGGATGCAAAAACACCGGTCGCGGTGGTGGGTTGTCAGTGATTGGGTATCAGAACCTAACGCGACCAAAGAGCTATCACCTAAAAAAGGTGACTGTGTAAATATGGGGATCCGTTCTCTGTCAGTGCTATGAGAACGGGTAAACCGGGTGCCGGAGACAGAATGTCCCGGCATCCACATTTTGAGGAAGAACAATGACACTCACTGGAAACTGGTCTTATCCGACCGCGATCCGATTTGGGGCTGGCCGCATTGGGGAATTGGCAGAAGCCTGTGCCCAGGCCGGCATGAAAAAACCCTTGTTGGTGACCGACAAGGGCCTTGCAAACCTGCCAATCACCGTGGCCACGCTGGACTTGATGGAAGCTGCCGGGCTAGGCCGCGGTCTGTTTGCGGAAGTGGACCCAAACCCAAATGAGCTGAACTTGACAGCCGGTGTAGACGCCTACAAGGCAGGTGGGCACGACGGCGTGATTGCCTTTGGCGGCGGCTCTGGCCTCGACCTGGGTAAGATGGTGGCCTTTATGGCGGGCCAGACCCGTCCGATCTGGGATTTCGAGGACATTGGCGATTGGTGGACACGTGCGGACGCAGATGCGATTGCGCCAATTGTTGCTGTACCAACCACCGCAGGTACCGGCTCTGAAGTGGGGCGCGCCAGCGTGATCACCAACAGCGTGACCCATGAGAAAAAGATCATTTTCCACCCGAAGGTGCTGCCATCCGTGGTGATCTGTGATCCGGAGCTGACCGTGGGCATGCCACAGTTCATCACAGCAGGCACCGGTCTGGACGCCTTTGCACACTGTGTCGAAGCCTATTCCAGCCCGCACTATCACCCAATGAGCCAGGGCATCGCGCTGGAAGGTATGAAACTGGTGGTGGAGAACCTGCCGCGCGCCTATGCCGACGGCCGTGAGATTGAAGCCCGTGCCGAGATGATGAGCGCGGCGATGATGGGCGCGACCGCTTTTCAAAAGGGCCTTGGCGCGATCCATGCGATGAGTCACCCGGTTGGCGCGATGTTTAACACCCACCACGGCACCACCAACGCGGTCTGCATGCCAGCGGTTCTGGAGTTGAACGCGCCGGTGATTGCGGAGCGGTTTGACCGTGCGGCAGGCTATCTCGGCATCGAAGGCGGCTTTGACGGCTTCTGTGCCTTTGTGCAGGGCTTCAACGACAGCATGGGCATCCCACGCAAGTTGTCTGAACTGGGCGTGACCGCAGACGCAATCCCTGAGCTGGTGAAAGGCGCGTTGATTGACCCGTCTTGCGGCGGCAACCCGGTTGAGCTGACCGAAGCCAACCTGACCGCATTGTTTGAGGCGACAATCTAAGCCGATTTGCGCAACAGGTAGATATCCATAATCCACCCGTTAGAGGCCCGTGCATCCGCGCGGGCCTTTACGATTTTGGTGGAAGCCTCGGCAAGCGGGCCTTCGATCAGGATCTGTTGCTCCATTCCAACATAGCCGCCCCACCAGATGTGGATGCCGCCTGGGTCGAGGCTTTGGAACGAGCATTCGCCGTCCAGCATCACCGCCACAGTGGGTGTGTCTGCTGGCCAGCCTGCGTCGCGCAGTTTGCGCCCCGTGGTGATTTGTACCGCTCCGCCGAGGGTGTTGAGCGGGATGGCATGCGCCGCCGTCAGCATTTGCAGCGAAGTGATGCCTGGGATCACCTGCACGTTAAGCTCAATGCCGCGGGCGATCAGGCGGTCGGCAATGCGGAGCGTACTGTCATAAAGCGACGGGTCGCCCCAGACCATCAGCGCGACACTGCCGTTTTCTGGCACATGGGTGGCGATGAGATCCTGCCAGATCGCAGCAAGCGCGTCGTGCCATGTGTTCACGCCGTCGAGGTACTTCGGCGTGTTGGCATCGCGCACAGGGTAGTCAAATTCGACAATCTTTGGCGTGGTGGTGAGCAATTCACTGGCGATCATCCGACGCAGGTCAGCCAGTTCGGTTTTCTCGTCACCTTTGCGTGGCAGCAAGATCACATCGGCGCCTTCCAGCGTCTTAATCGCTTGAAGCGTCAGGTGATCGGGGTTGCCCGAGCCAATGCCGACCAAAGACAGTTGGGTCATGGGGTTTCCGCCAATTCACCAAAGAGGATGATGCCGGGGGCTTTGCTGATCTCTTTGCTGAGCTGCTCGGCCAAGGCTTCCATGGTAGTGCGGGTCAGGGTTTGATCCGGATGGGAGACGTTTTCAGCCAAGAGAGCAGGGCAGTCTCGGCGCAGGCCGGTGGTGAAGAGTTTTTCCGCCAGCTCCGGAAAGGTGCGCTTGGGCATGAACAGCACGGTGGTGGCTCCGGGATCGGTGAGCGATTGCAGGTGCAAATCGCCTGGCAGGGCGCCCGCCACATCATGGCCGGTCACAAATTGCACACGCCGCGCCACAAGCCGACGGGTGAGTGGAATGCGCGCTGCCGCAGCGGCGGCGCTGGCGGAGGTCACACCGGGGATGATCTCAAAGTCGATGCCATGCTCTTGAAGCGCGGTGATCTCTTCTTCAAGACGGCCAAAAATGCCGCTGTCACCAGATTTCAAGCGCACCACATGGGCGCCGGTCTTGGCGTAGTCCACAAGCAATTGGCTGACATGGTCCTGCTTGGGGGAGGGACGTCCGGCGCGTTTGCCCACGCCCACAAGATCTGCCTCTTTGTTGGCGTGTTCCAGGATCGGCCCAGAGGACAGATCGTCAAACAGAACCGCTTCGGCTTTGCCAAGGCGGTCCACTGCCTTGAGCGTCAAAAGCTCTGGATCTCCGGGGCCGGAGCTGACGAAACTGACAAATCCGCTCATGAGGTGGCCTCTGCAATCAGGTGGAAGAAGGTGCCGGTGACGTGGCCTTTGATGGAGCCGGTTTCCGGCACCGGGTTGCCGTCTGCGTCGCCGACTTGCGCAAGTGGTTCGTCCGGCTCTTCCAGAATGGTGGTGTAGTGGAACTCATGCCCGCGCAGGCGGGCGCCGGTGTCAAAGCCCAGCATGGGCGCGTTGAGGGTGGCCTGACGGTAGCCCAGGTGGAATTTGCGTTTCTCGTAAGACGTTACAAGGCCTAGCAGGCCTGCCATCTCATGGCGCGTGCCCTCCTTGTCGATCAGGGCTGTGCCAAGAGCCATGTAGCCGCCGCACTCGCCATGTACCGGTTTGGTCTCTGCGTGTTTGCGCAAACCGGCAAGGTAGGTTTGGTTGGTCGCGAGTTTGCCAGCGTGCAATTCCGGGTAGCCGCCGGGCAGCCAGACCAGATCGGCAGATGGATCAGGCGCTTCGTTGGCAAGCGGAGAGAATGGCAGGATCTCCGCTCCGGCGTTGCGCCAGCCGGTCAAAAGATGCGGGTAAGTGAAGCTGAAGGCGGCGTCGCGGGCCAGGGCAATGCGCTGCGCAGGCGGCTTGGGCAGGGTGCCGGTTTTGGGGTCTCCCGCGCGCGTGGCGGCTTTGATCGCGTCAAGATCGACGTGTTCGCGCAGGAACGCCGCATAGCCGGTGATGGCTTCTTCGAGGTCCGGATGTTCCACGGCTTGGATCAAGCCCAAGTGACGCTCAGGCAGAGCCAAATCGCCACGACGGGGCAACACGCCAAGGACGTTCACACCAGCCTTATCCATGCCAAGCCGGGCGAGGCGCTCGTGGCGCGGGGAGGCGCAGCGGTTGAGGATCACGCCCGCAAAGGGAAGGTCTGGATTGTAGGTTTTGAAGCCGAGCGCGGTGGCCGCAGCAGATTGCGCTTGGCCACCGACATCGATCACCAGCACCACAGGCCAGCCCATCATCAAGGCGGTTTCCGCCGAGCTGCCAAAGCCGTTTTCGCCACGCGTTGCGACGCCATCAAACAGGCCCATGCTGCCTTCGGCCACGACGATATCTGCGCCTTGTGCTTGCTCAGAAATGCCGCCCGCGAGGGACGGCGGCATGGCCCATGTGTCCAGATTAAAAGCGGGACGGCGGGCGGCTGCGTGGTGAAACGCCGGGTCGATGTAATCCGGGCCGGATTTGAACGGCTGCACTTTAAGCCCGTCTTCGGCCAATGCACGCAGAAGGCCGAGCATCACCGTGGTTTTGCCAGTGCCGGAGGAGGGCGCGGAGATCAGAATACCAGGAGGCATGGTCATTTGGGTCATCTCTCTTTAGTCATCGCCGTGTTGCCAGCTCGACCACGGGCTGTCTGCGGTCTGAGGACGGTAGCGGCGGTCATATTCGGTGGCGTAGAGGCAGCTTTCATCAAAGCCCTCACCGGCCAGTGCTGGGCCCACAAGGATCAGCGCGGTGCGGGTGATGTTTTCAGTTACGTCGTCTTTTAGGCTGGCCAATGTGGTGCGGATGACCTGCTGGTCTGGCCAGCTGGCGCGGTAGACCACGGCCACAGGACAGCCTGCGCCGTAGGCTGGTGTGAGATCCGCGATTACATTGTCCAGATTGCCAATCGACAGGTGGATTGCCAATGTCGCGCCGGTGGCGGCGAAGTTGGTGAGGGTTTCCCCTTCTGGCATGGTGGAAGCACGGCCAGGTGTGCGGGTCAGCACGACGGATTGTGCGAGGCCAGGCAGGGTCAACTCCGTTTGCAAAGCCGCGGCGGCGGCAGCAAAACTAGGCACGCCGGGCGTAACGGACACGGGAATGCCTTCGGCTTTCAGGCGGCGGATTTGCTCGCCCATGGCGGACCAAACCGACAGGTCGCCGGAATGTAGGCGAGCGACGTCTTGGCCCGCGTCATGGGCGGCTTTGCACTCAGCTACGATGGCGTCGAGGTCCAGCGGGGCAGTGTTGATCACACGAGCGTTGTCCGGGCAGTGTGACAGGATCGCTTCCGGCACCAAAGAGCCTGCGTAGAGACAAACAGGGCAATCGGCGATCAGATCGCGGCCACGCAGTGTCAGTAGGTCGGCGGCACCGGGGCCTGCGCCTATGAAATGAACAGTCATTTTGGCTCTCCTTGCGCGATGGCGCAGGTGGCTAGGCGGTCGGCGGAGACGACTCGCGGGGTGGTGAGTTTGGCATTGTCGATTAGTGCAGCCAAGGCGCAAGCTTCGGCCACAGAGCCGGTGCCGCGTTTTTCGTGTACTTTGGCGGATTGGGTCTGCGTCTCAACCGCTTGCATTGCGCTGGTGTCAATTTCTAGCACTGGCAAGTTGTGTGCTTTGGCAAAGGCTTGCAGCGTGATGCTTTGCGCCTTGTCGGCAGGTGTAGCGATGGCGTCGACATTGGCGACTGCCGTTAACGCAAGCGCATCCCGCAGGCTGTCCTCTGTTGCAGAGGCGCGAAATCCAAAACCGGCGACGATCATTTCTGTACACTCCACTGCAGGATGGGATAGCTGGACTTCCAGCCCCGCTTGCGGCCCAATGGCTTAGATTGCGCCAGTTCGATGCGCAAGAGGTCGCCGCCTTTGTTCGCGTGCCAATTGGCGAGCAGAACTTCGGCTTCTAACGTGACCGCATTGGCCACAAGACGCGCGCTTTCCGGCAGTTTGACCCAGACGGTTCGCAGCATCTCTTCGGAAATACCGCCGCCGATGAACACGGCGTCCGGCGCGGGCAGGTCTTTTAGGGCGTCCGGCGCTGCGCCGGTGACGACAGAGAGGCGGTCCGCACCAAGGCCGGCCGCATTTTGGGCAATGCGTTGTGCACGGGTTGGGTCAACTTCGACGGAGGTCGCTTGTGTGGTGGGATGTGCCAACAGCCACTCGATGGCAATGGAACCAGAGCCGCCGCCGATGTCCCAAAGGTGTTCACCGGGCAGAGGGGCCAGAGCGGAGAGGGTCAGTGCACGGATCGGGCGCTTGGTGATTTGGCCGTCGTTGTCAAAGAAGCTGTCGTCCTTGCCACCCACTGAGGTGAGCGCTGGGCCACCACAGGCATCGATGGCAACGCAGACGGGATGTTGGATGCCTTTGATATCAAAGCTGTCCGCGCGTGCCTCACGGATACGTTGACGGGGGCCGCCAAGGGCTTCGAGCACATGCAGCGTGCTTGCGCCAAACCCAATCTCCGTGAGCCATGAGGCCAAAGCTGGCGCAGCCTCTCCATCGCGTAGGGTAACAATGGCGCGTTGCCCTTTTGCCAAATGGGGGCGTAGGCGCGCAAAAGGCGCGGCGTGTAGACCAAGCGTGGTGGTGCTTTCTAGCGGCCAGCCCAAGGCGGCAGCGGCGAGTGACATGGTGGATGGCGCGGGCAAAGTGAGCCACTCACCTCTGTCTAGGTGTTTGGTCAGTGAGGTGCCTGCGCCATGCCAGAAAGGATCGCCAGAGGCCAGAGCCACGGTTTTGCGGCCGCGGTTTTGCAGCAGCAGCGGAATGCCGTCAGTAAATGGCACGGGCCATGTGATGAGCTCTGCCGATAGGTCTGGCAACAGCGACAGATGCCGTTCTGCGCCCATGACCACCTCAGCGTCTTCAAGCGCTTTGCGGCTTGCGGGCGACAGGCCATCTGGGCCATCTTCGCCCAAACCAACAATGGTCAACCACGGATTTTCAGACATGGCGCCAAAACTCCTTCTTCTCGGTGGCACAACCGAGGCCAGCCTGTTGGCGCGCACCTTGGCGGCGCACGGCGTTGAGGCCGTGTTTTCCTACGCCGGACGTGTGGCCAGCCCTAAGGCACAGCCGTTGCCCACACGGGTGGGTGGCTTTGGTGGTGTGGCTGGATTGGTCCAGTATTTGCAAGAGCATAACATCACCCATGTGGTGGACGCCACGCACCCCTTTGCCGCGCAGATGAGCTGGAACGCGTTCGAGGCCTGTCGGCAGGTTGGCACAGATTTGGTCGCGTTGACCCGTCCGGCTTGGCAGGCGCAAGCCGGAGATCACTGGAGACATGTGGCGGATATTGACGGGGCTGTGGATGCCTTGGCGGGGGAGGCCAAACGCGTGCTTTTGGCGCTGGGCAAATTGAACGTGCCCGCCTTTGCCGCGCAGCCCCAGCATCACTTTGTTCTGCGCCTTGTGGATCAGCCTGAAGTCACGCCGGAGTTGCCCCACCACACGGTTGTTGTGGCACGGGGACCGTTTGACGTGGCGGGAGATCGCGCGCTGATGCGGGAGCACGGCATCGAGGTTGTGGTCTGCAAAAACGCGGGCGGCGTTGGCGCAGAAGCCAAATTGACCGCAGCGCGAGACTTGGGTCTGCCGGTGATTATGATTGATCGGCCCGCGCTTCCGCCCCGCGATGACGTTGCGACGGCTGAGGCGGTATTGGATTGGCTCGCAGGCTGACAGGTGCAGCCGCAATTGGCTGCGCTGTTCCGTCGTCTGATCGGCCTGCGGAGTCACCTATCCATCCACCGAACGCGGTGTGTACACCATTGGGACACCGTCTCGCTCGATAATACGAGTTTGACTGGAGCCCAAAATCACAACTGTGCGCATGTCGGCCATGTCCGGTGTGGTCTCTTGCAAAGGCACAATCTTGATCGTTTGGTCTGGGCGTGAGACGTTGCGGGCAAAGATCATCGGGCGGTTGTCGCCGCAGCTTTCCTTGAGCGTTTTTAGCGCTTTTTCAAAGCCTTCCGGGCGGGACTTGGAGCGTGGATTGTAAAACGCCATGGCAAAATCGGCTTCAGCAGCAAGACGCAGACGTTTGTCGATCAGCTCCCATGGTTTCAGATTGTCGCTGAGGTTGATGGCACAAAAATCGTGGCCCAATGGCGCGCCGCAAGCGGCAGAGGCTGCCAACATGGCGGTGATGCCCGGCAGCACGCGAATGTCGAGATTGCGCCAAGCGGGGTCACCATGCTCCACCGCCTCAAAAACGGCAGCAGCCATTGCAAACACACCAGGGTCACCGGAGCTGACCACCGCCACACGTTTGCCTTGAGAGGCCATTTCCAATGCGTGGCGGGAGCGGTCAATTTCCACACGGTTGTCAGACGGGTGCAAGGTCAGGTTCGGGTTTTGCGCCACACGTTCCACATAGGGAATATACCCAACCGCATCCGTGGCTTCGGCCAAAGCTGCCTGCACCTGTGGTGTGACAAGCGCATCGTCACCCGGGCCGATGCCCACAATCTGAACCCAGCCGCTCACGGGCGTCGTCCTTGGCCATGTACCACGATGATCGAGAAATACGGCGTGCCGTGATCCGTGGTTTCTGACAGCTTTTTCACGCTCTGTTTCTGCATGGTGGCAAACTGTACCAGCCACGCTTCGTCAAAGCGATTTGACGCTTTTAATGCGCGGATGACCTTGTCGTAGTTGGAGCCAATTTTCATCACCACCAAAGCGTCGGTGTCAGCCATGTGGCGGGTGAGCTTTTCCTCATCCAGCGTGCCCATCAGCACGGTCAGCACGTCGTCACCCCAGGTGATGGGGGCCTCGGTGGCAGTCCACGCACCGGACATACCGGTAATGGCAGGCACAACATGGGTCGGAACAACATCACGTACGCGGGCGTAGATGTGCATAAAAGATCCGTAGAAAAATGGGTCACCTTCACAGAGCACCACAACGTCTTCGCCGGAATTGGCCAGCGCGATCAGGTGTTGCGTGACCTCTTCATAGAATGCTGACAGGGCCTCATTGTAGCGTGGGTCATGCACGGAGATTTCCGTGGTGACCGGGTATTCCATCGGGAACTCAATCGCTGTCTCAGGCAGCATGCCATCGACAATCGCGCGCGCCTGACCTTTGCGACCGGCTTTGCGGAAGAAAGCCACGTGTTTGGCATTGGTAATGAGACGGTGCGAGCGCACGCTCATCAGGTCGGGATCGCCAGGGCCAAGCCCGACGCCGTAAATCGTTCCGCTCTGGGTCATTCTTTGCGGCTCGCAATTGCGTTGATGGCAGCCACAGTCATGGCGGAGCCGCCAAGGCGACCTTCGACAATCATGCAGGGCACCGGTTGGTCATTCCAAAGCGCATCTTTGCTTTCCATCGCGCCAACAAAACCCACCGGGCAGCCGATGATGGCGGCTGGGCGCGGGCAGTCTGGATCTTCGAGCATGTTCAACAGGTGAAAGAGCGCGGTGGGCGCGTTGCCAATGGCCACAATGGCGCCGCCCAATTTGTCACGCCAATGTTCCAGCGCGGCGGCGGAGCGGGTGTTACCGATCTTGGCAGCCATCTCATAGATGCCCTCGGCATGTAGGGTGCAGATCACTTCGTTGTCCGCCGGCAGGCGGGGGCGGGTCACGCCTTCGCTGACCATGCGCGCATCACAGAAGATTGGAGCCCCGTCTTCCATGGCTTTGCGGGCAGTCGCGACCATGCCAGGGGTGAATTTCACGTGCTGTTCCAATCCAACCATGCCTGCAGCGTGGATCATGCGCACCACAACTTGCTCTTCGTCTTTGTCAAAGCCGTTCAGCGCGGCCTCACGCCGGATGGTGGCGAAGCTTTCGTCATAGATCGCCTGACCGTTTTTTTCATATTCGTAGGGCACTAAAGCTCTCCTCGGGCTTCAAGCAAGATGTCCGGCGAAAGGCCGGTTTTCACAGGCGCATCCCATGGGCGGCCATTTTTCACAAGATCAAATGCGCCACTGTTGCCGACCAATGTTGTCGCACAGGGGCGCGGCAGGGCGCAGCCTTTGGCACAGCCAGAGACATGCAGAGGTGCTGGCAGTTGGCTGGCCAATTGGCGCGCAAGTTGGCGGGTTTCCACGGTGGCGGAGTTGCACAAAGGCGCACCGGGGCAAGCGTCGACGTGCAGCAGTGGATCGTGCGTGTCGGTGATGAAGGCTTCGGTATCCGCCATCTCTGCAGCCTCCAAAAGGAACAACCGCCAGGGTGTCACGCGCATGGCCTCTGCCTTGGTCGCTGTGACCAAATGGGCCAGTTGCGCCGCTTCGATTTGACCAAACGCCACGCCAAACATCGCGCCTAATGGTGTGTTTCCAGGCTCAGTAGGCTTTTGTGAGGCGGCGGGTGGCACAGCTTGCCATTCCGCTGGCAACGGTGAAAGCGCCACATGCGCCGCCATGCGACGGCGGGCAGGGCCATTGGTGTCGACAAACCAACGCGCCATATCCAGAAGCGCGTCAACGGCGTTGTCAACAGTCACCACGCGTCCGCGAGAGGCGCCGTCTGCTCGTAAAATTAGGCCGCCATTGGTGTCACGCTCAATGCGGAAGTCGGCTGACTTGTTAGAGAGTTGCGGGCCGCCTTGCAGGTCGATGGCATAGCCCATTTTCGGTGGTAGGCCAGGGAGTTCACCAAGGCGGGCCACCAATTCGGTAGCCACGCGGTATGTATCATCACCGTCCTGCCACAGCGGCGGGATCAGGATATTGCGGCGGCCTTCTAAAGCTGGATTATCTGGCAGCAGGTCGAGGTGGTGCAGCGCCGCCAAAACCGCCTCGTGATCCGCTTCTTTGACGCCGCGAATTTGCAAGTTGGCGCGGCTCGTCAAGTCGATCAAACCCGAGCCATACGCCTCCGCAGTTTCGCACAAACCCAAAACCTGTTCTTGCGCCAATCGCGCCATAACAGGGCGCACGCGCACCACCAACCCGTCGCCGGACATCATGGGTTTGTAGGCGCCGGGGCACCAGCCTTTGGCGTCCGGGCGGCTCATGACGCACGCTCCAGATCTGCGAGAATGGAGTTGCGGCGGGTGATCCACAGGCCAGCGTCATGCAGCGCGGCAAAGCGGTCGCGCATGGCGGCCAAAGCTTGCGGGTTTTCGCGTTCCAGAAAAGCGACGATCTCGTCGTTGCCCAAGGTGGCATCGTGGAAAGCGTCAAACAGTTGTGGGGGCACCGCACCGGCCAAATTGGCAAAGGCGCCCATGTGATCCAGCGTTGCGGCAATCTCGGCGCCGCCCCGGAACCCATGGCGCATCATGCCTGCGAGCCAATCCGGGTTGGTGGCGCGGGCATGTACCACGCGGGCGATTTCTTCGGTCAGGCTGCGCGCGCGCGGCTTGTCCGGGTTGGTGTTGTTCATGTGATAAAGGTTTGCGTTACCACCGGTGATGGTCTGCGCAGCGGCAAATCCAGCCTCATGGGCGGCGTAATCAGACGCCACCAAAATATCGGTTTCGGGTAGGTCTTGCAGGTGCACAAAGCTGTCAGCGGCACCAACGCGGGCGCGAATGCCGTCGAGGTCTTTGGTGCCGTCGCCGGAATCCAGCGCATAGGAGGAGGCGTTGAGCCAGGCTTCGCCCGCCGACTTGCGGCCTTCGTCGGAGTAATTCTCGATCTCATGCCCCATGCCAAGGCCATAGCTGCCCGGCGCCGGGCCGTAGACGCGCGGCGCGGTGATGCGCCCTGCGAAGGGGTTCCAATCTGGAGCTTCGTCGCGTTCTGCGAGGGCTTTCACAGCTTGGCCAAACAGGGTGGAGAGCGTAGGAAACACGTCACGGAATAGGCCAGAGACACGCAAGGTGACGTCGATGCGGGGGCGCTCCAGCAAGGCGATAGGCAGAATTTCCACACCGGACACACGCTCAGATCCTTCGTCCCAAACGGGTTTCGCGCCCAAGAGATGCAACGCCATGGCAAACTCTTCCCCGGCTGTGCGCATGGTGGCGGAGCCCCAGAGGTCCACAATCAGGTTTTTTGGATAGTCGCCTTCTTCTTGCAGATGGCGGCGCACCAGTTCTTCGGCGAGTTTCACACCCTGCGCGTAGGCGGAGCGGGACGGGACCGAGCGCGGGTCGGTGGTGTAGAGGTTGCGCCCCGTGGGCAGCACATCATGGCGTCCACGGTAAGGTGAGCCCGACGGGCCTGCCTCAATGCGCTTGCCTTCGAGAGCCTTGATCAACGCATCACGTTCTGCAGTGGCAGAGGGAGCAACGTCGAAGCTACCTGCGGTCTGTGGTGTGCGGCCATAGATATGCAAGCCGTCGCCAAATTGGCTTTCTTTGATGTCACAGACAAAGGTGTCGATGCGGGTGATGGCCTCCGCCAAAGAGGTCGCGTTGTCCAGCCCCAATTCCGCTTGCAAACCAAGCGCTTCGGCTTCGTCTCGAATGTCGGTTTGCAGGCGGTCGCGACGTTTGGGATCAAGCCCATCGGCGTTGGAGAATTCGTCCAGGATGGTTTCCAGGCGGGCAAACCGGTCCGGCGTGGCAGACTGCTTGAGCGGCGGCGGAACATGGCCCAGCGTAAGTCCGTTGATGCGGCGTTTGGCCTGCGCGGCCTCGCCGGGATCGTTCACGATAAACGGGTAGACAACGGGCAGATCGCGAATGAGTGCCTCGGGCCAGCAGTCATCGCAAAGCGCCACGGATTTACCCGGCAACCATTCCAGCGTGCCGTGCGCGCCAACATGAATCAGCGCGTCGGATTTGAGTGCATGGCGGAGCCAGAGGTAGAAGGCGACATAGCTGTGGCGCGGCACGCGGGAGAGATCGTGGTATTCGTCTTCGCGCTGCTGGTCACTGCCACGTTCAGGCTGCAGGGCCACAAACACGTTGCCGCGTTTGGTGGCTTTGAAGTGGAAAGCGCCGTCTGCAAACGTTGGGTCGGTCTCGGGATTGCCCCAGACCTCGGTCAGGTCATTTCGGAGCGCTTCAGGTAGCCATGCAAGTGCGGACAGGTACTCCTCTACCGGCCACTCGACGGTTTTGCTCAGCAGCGCATCTTCGAGTTTGACGGTACTTGCTGTCTGAAACCCAGCCGCCTTCAAATCCTCAAGAGCGGCGTCAACGCTGGCGAGCGGGTCCAGTCCAACGGCATGGGCCATGTTCCACTCTTTGCCGGGGTAGGTGCTCAGAACACAGGCGATCTGCTTGTTGGCATTGGGTTTCTTGGCGAGATTGACCCAGCCTTCGACTTTGTCGGCAATTGCAGAAATCCGCTCTGGCAGCGCGCGGTGGGCAAAGCGAGAGTATTCCAGCGCTTCGTCTTTTTTCCCCGGTTCTTTGAACGACGCCACCCCTGCAAACAGGCGACCGTCTACCTCGGGCAAGACCACATGCATGGCGAGATCAGCAGGGGCCAATCCGCGCTCGGACTCCGCCCAGGCTTTCTTACGCGAGGTTGCAAGCGCGACCTGAAATACCGGTGCGTCCGTGGCGTCGAGTGGCGAGGTGCCGCTGTCGCCTTTGCCGGAGAAGGATGTGGCGTTCACGATGGCAGCCGGGGACAGCGCTTTGAGTGTTTCTGCCAGCCATGCCGCGGAGGGCGGAACTTTCAAAGACGGTGCAAACAGGCCAATCACTTCAAAGCCACGACCGCGGAATTCCTCAAACAGCGCCTCAATTGGTGCCGTGTCGGCGGAGCTGACGTATGCGCGATAAAACGTCAGGGCGATCAACGGCTTTTCAGTATCGCGGCTTCCCAAGGGATCGCACAGGCCACTTTCCGGCGTCCATCCGCCGTGATCTGGCAGCGCCTTGGACCCCATAACAGGCTTTGCGTAAAGCCCTGCTGCCAGAGCGAGTTGCGCGAGCGCCGCCTGCGCTGCAATCGCGCCGCCTGTGTCACACAGATGCGTTAGGCGATGCAACGTGGAGGCGGGCAGGGTGGAGGCTTCGTCCAGCCGCTCATCAGGCCGTCCGTCGGCAGGAAGTACGGCCAAGGCGATGCCTTTTTCCTGCGCCAAGGCCTGCACCTGTTGAATGCCATATTGCCAATAGGAAATCCCGCCAATCAGACGGATCAGAATGGCTTTTGCACCAACAAGTGTCTGTTCGATGTAGGTGTCCACTGACAGCGGATGTTTGAGTGCCGTCAGATTGGCCAACCGCAGCGTGGGTAAGTCGCCATTGCTGCGGTGCCAGCCTGCCGCGAAAGCGCCGAGATCACTGTCGGAAAAGGACAACACGACAAGATCGGCCGGGGTTTGACCCAGATCCATCGGGGTGTCGGCCTCATCCAGACCATGGCTTTCGCGAAAGACTACGTGCATGGGGCTTAGTCTACCAGAGCTGCGCGGATCGCTTCGACGTTTACGTCACCCTGTTCGGCAATCACGACCATGCGGCCCTGGCGGCCTTCTTCGGGCTTCCAAGGGCGGTCAAATTGATGACGTACACGCGCGCCAACCGCTTGCACCAGCAAACGCATGGGTTTGCCCGCCACAGCCGCATAGCCTTTCACACGCAAGATGTTCTGATCTTTGGCCATTTTCTCGATCTTGGCGGCAAAGGCAGCCGGGTCGGACTGTTCCGGCACATCTACCACAATGCTGTTGAAGGCGTCGTGATCGTGGTCATGGCTGTGATGATGGTGGTGATCGTCACCGTGCTCATCTGTGTGATTATGGTCGTGATCGTGGTGGTGATGATGATCTTCGTGATGGGACGGGCGGGCATCAATGTCGTCTTCCGCTGCGGCTTCTAGCCCCAGAATCACGCGGGGGTCCACTTCGCCCTCGGCCACTTCCACAACTGGTAAGGCTCGTGGCGCAGCTTTCAACACGATATCTTTGGCTTTGGCAGTGCCTTCAGGTCCGGCGAGGTCCGGTTTGGTCAGCAGCACGATGTCGGCACAGTTGATCTGATCTTGGAAAACCTCAGATAATGGCGTCTCGTGGTCCAACCCTTCGTCTGCTTCACGCTGGGCATCCACAGCGGCGACGTTGGTGGCAAAACGGCCATCAGCCACAGCCTCGGCATCGGCCAACGCAATCACGCCGTCCACGGTGATCTTGGAGCGGATATCAGGCCAATCAAACGCTTTCAGAAGCGGCTTGGGCAGGGCCAGGCCGGAGGTCTCAATCAGAATGTGTTCCGGGCGTGGATCCAGCGCCATAAGTGCTTCGATGGTTGGAATGAAGTCATCCGCCACGGTGCAGCAGATACAGCCGTTGGCAAGTTCCAGAATATTTTCGGCCGGGCAATCCGGAATGGCGCAGGATTTCAGGATTTCGCCATCCACGCCCACGTCGCCAAATTCGTTTACAATCACCGCAAGCCGCTTGCCCTGTGGCTTCTGCATCAAGCTGCGCACCAATGTGGTTTTGCCGGAGCCCAGAAAGCCGGTGATGACAGTGACGGGGAGTTTTTCTAGCGTGCTCATTATTCGGTCTCCAGAGGGGGAATGCGGGCGATGCAGTTTTTGCGGAAATGAGTGGAGCGTTCGCGCCATGGGACAAGACCGTCGGTGGTGGCGGCATATTTGGCGACACCATCTGCGACCAGGTCCGCGTCCTCTCCGCCGGTGAAATTGCCATAGACGTAGGTCCAGCGCTCATCACCGCCGCGAATGGTGATGGAACAGCCAAAATCACAGTTGGAAAAGCATTCCACGCCTTTGATCGTGACATTCTCAGGCAAATCGGAGGCGTTGAGCGCATCAAACAGTTGCGTGCCGGGGCGGGGCCCCTCAACATCGGTCGGCTGGCCGGCACGACAGGTGGTGCAGACAAGCAATTCGACAGGCGCGGTTGCGTCAGCCATAGGTATTCAGTCCCTTTTCAGGGACGGGGCAACACGGGACATCTTTGGAGAGCCCGACACCGAAACACCCCGTCCGGTTTATGTCATTTTTGCTGGCAGGTCTCCCGGCTTGCGGATCTCGGCATCAAATGCCTGTGGTCTGCCTGCCTTCCCGGATAGTTCCAGTGGCTGCGGCGGACCTCTCCGGTCACGGTCGCGGGGGCGGCTGCGCTTTGGGCCTTGACGTTGGGCCCGTTTCACATTCCCTTTTCACCTGCTTAAACGAGCAGGAACCAGCGACACCCGAATGGGCAATCATTACGGCTGAGTCAAGTCGGAACGGAGAGGCAGTATGTCTGATAGCGTCGAACATAACGAACGCCACAAGGCCAAGATGGCCAAAATCAAGGCGGCGCGGGACCGGATGATGGCCACCAAGACCGAGGAAAAGGGTCTGATCATGGTGCACACCGGGCCGGGCAAAGGCAAAAGTTCATCTGGTTTTGGTATGATCATGCGCTGTATCGCCCACGACATGCCTGTGGCCGTGGTGCAATTTATCAAAGGCGCGATGGCCACGGGGGAACGCGCGTTTTTGGAAGAGCATTTTGCTGACGAAGTGAAATTTCACGTGTCTGGTGAAGGCTTTACCTGGGAGACGCAGGACCGTGAGAGAGATATTGCCAAAGCCGAGGCGGGCTGGGAGCTGGCAAAGCAGTTGATCCGCGATCCGGAGAACAAGTTTGTGATGCTCGATGAAATCAACATCGCGTTGCGCAATGATTATCTGAACATCGATGATGTGGTCGATTTTCTACTGAGCGAAAAGCCGGAGATGACGCATGTCTTGTTGACCGGGCGCAATGCCAAGCCGGAGCTGATCGAGGCCGCGGATTTGGTGACCGAAATGACTTTGGTAAAACACCCGTTCCGTGATGGCATCAAGGCGCAGGCCGGGGTGGAATTCTGATGGCCGTAAAACGCCTACTCACCGAATTTGGCATGGGCTCGTCGTTGCGGCGGCAGGACTATACCGAGGCAGCTTCGCGGGCTGTGAAAGACGCGTTATGGCACAACTCGATCAACCTCGCGGAACTGTTTGGTAAAGACAAATCAGAGATGATCATCACGGTCGACGTCGCGGTGCAGCAGCCTGAGAAGGTCAACGCAGAAGTCATCGCAGAAATCTTTCCTTACGGTCAAGTTACTGTAAAGCCTGTGAAAGGCGGCTTGGATGTGCCGCGCGACGATGGCGGAAATCCAACGGTGATTGCCAATGTCGCGATCTCTGTGGCTTTGGATGTTGAGGTGGCAGCATGAAGGATCAGCGCTTCATCATCGAAATGGGCATGGGCAATGACCAATACGGTCAGGACTATACCAAGGCCGCCGCACGCGCGATTGAAGATGCGATCCGCCATTCGGCAATCCCGATGTTTGCCGCCCTTGGCAAAGACCCTAAAGAGATGCGGGTACAGGTGACGGTTGGTGTGCAGGAGCCGGAGAAGGTGGATTGCACCGAATTGGTCAAAAAGCTGCCACGCGGGCGGGCCGAAGTAAAAGCCGTGTTTGGTGGCATGAACGTGACCAATCCGGATGATGGCAACGTGCTGGTGATCGCCTCAGCGGCGGTTGAAGCGTTTTTGCCAAAGCAGGTGTGACGTGACCAAAGCGCTTATGATTCAAGGCACTGGCTCCAATGTGGGCAAGTCGATGTTGGTGGCCGGGCTGTGCCGGGCGGCGGCGCGGCGGGGGCTGTCTGTGGCACCGTTCAAGCCGCAGAATATGTCCAACAATGCCGCTGTTACCAGCGATGGTGGCGAGATTGGCCGGGCGCAGGCGTTGCAGGCATTGGCTTGTGGCAAAGCGTTAACGGTGGACATGAATCCGGTGCTGTTGAAGCCGGAGACCGATGTGGGCTCTCAGGTTGTGGTGCAGGGCAAGCGGCTGACCACGGTGAAGGCGCGGGAATATGCGAAGCTGAAACCGCAGCTGTTGAAAGCCGTGCTTGAGAGCTTTAATCGTCTGAAATCAAACAATGATTTGGTAGTTGTTGAGGGCGCGGGCAGCCCGGCGGAAGTCAATTTGCGCAAGGGCGATATTGCCAATATGGGCTTTGCGCAGGCCGCAGATGTGCCGGTGATCTTGGCCGGAGACATCGACCGGGGCGGCGTGATCGCGCAGATCGTTGGCACGCAGGCGGTGATTTCAAACGACGACGCGGCGCTGGTGGCGGGCTTCCTTGTGAACAAGTTCCGCGGTGATCCCAGCTTGTTTGATGATGGTTACGAGCTGATTAAAGACACGACCGGCTGGGCGGGCTTTGGGGTGCTGCCGTATTTTGCCGAGGCTTGGAAACTACCGGCTGAAGATGCGCTCGATATCAAAAATGCAGAGCGCGAAGGCGGGTTGAAGGTGGTCTGCCTTGGCCTGTCTCGGATTGCAAATTTTGACGACCTAGACCCGCTGGCACAGGAGCCGGGTGTGTCGCTGACCATGCTGCGGGCGGGGGAGCCCATTCCGGGTGGCACAGATGTGGTGATCATTCCAGGCAGCAAATCCACGCGGGGCGACCTGGCGTTTCTGCGGGAGCAAGGCTGGGATGTGGACCTTCTGGCGCATGTGCGGCGCGGAGGGCATGTGTTGGGGATTTGCGGCGGATATCAGATGCTTGGCCACGAGGTCCGCGACCCGGGCGGCATCGAAGGACCGGCTGGCACGACGGATGGTCTGGGCCTGCTGGACGTGATCACGGAGATGACACCGGACAAGAGGTTGACGGAAGCCGCCGCGCAGCATGTGGTCTCCGGGCGGGCGTTCCGGGGCTATGAAATCCACATCGGGCGCACAGATGGGGGCGATCGGGCACGGCCGTTTGCCACCGTGGATGGGCGCGATGAGGGGGCTGTGTCCGCGGATGGGCGCGTGTCTGGCAGCTATCTGCACGGCATGTTTCGGGACGACGGATTTCGGCGGGCGTGGCTATCGGCATTGGGCGCTGAAGTTGGCAATGAGGGCTATGACGCCACAGTGGAGGCGGTGTTGGATCGCTTGGCGGATCACATCGAAGCTCATTTGGACGTGGACGGTTTGTTGGCGGTGGCGCGTTAGAAAGGTTTCGCCTTCGGCGAGGATATTTTTAGTCAAATGAAGAGGTTAGCGTGCCCGACGTAGGGCGCGTACAGAGGTGCCATGTGCGGCTTTGAAGGCACGGGCGAAGCTGGTGGGGCTGTTGAACCCAGTCGCAAGGGCGATGTCGCGCACCGGGGTTTGCGTGTCTGTGGCGAGGCGCAGGGCTTCCTCGAGGCGCATGGTCAGATAGACCGCTTGCGGGGATTTGTGCAGGTGGGTTTGGAAGTTGAGTTCCAAGGTGCGTGTGGAAAGCCCTGTTTTTGTTGCGATTTCCGGGATGGAGAGTGGGGCGTCCAAAGTTTGGCCCATGAGGTCCAGCGCCTTAATGACCTTTGGGTGATGGTGGATCGCACGGGGGATGGAGATTGGACGCTGGGCGCTGGCAGGTATGGGATCATAGAGGAAGGCGCTGCTGACGCGGCGGGCCAGATCCGCGCCGTAGCGGGTTTCGATCAGGTAGAGCATCATGTCGATGCAGGGGCTGGCGCCGCCGGATGTTGCGATTCGGTCGGAGATGCAAAAACGATCTCGGAGTGTTGTAACCTTTGGAAATTGTTGGGAGAAATTGTCGATGTCCTCCCAGTGAGTGGTGGCGTTGTGGCCGTCCAATAGCCCCGCTTCAGCCAAAATCCACGGGCCGCCGTCGATGGCGGCGATGGTGGTGCCGGTGGCGTAAAGCCGTCGCAGGGAGGCCGATAGGCGTGGGGTGGCTTGCTCTTCCAATCGAAAGCCAGCCACGACCAACAAGAGGTCGCAGCGCAACAGTTGGCGAATTGGTAAGCCGTTGATTTGTAATCCACTTGTGAGCGCGGCAGGGGCGTCGGTGGCGGTGTAAAACTGCCAGTCAAACAGAGGTTTTCTTGCGCGGCGATTGGCGGCGCGCATGGGGTCCACGGCGGCGGCGAAGCTGAGTGTGTTGCAGTCGTCCAGCACCAGAATGGCCACGTTCAAGGGGGCTGGGTCGTGGCGGAAAACGCTGGGTTCTGCGGAAATAGACATATCTACTTCGTACAATGCAAAGTATAGCGCGGCAAGTGCGGTACGGTTGGGTAAGGAACACGAAAGGAATCGCCATGCCGTTGCAAATGAACCGTGAGGTTTTCATCACCTGTGCCGTGACCGGATCGGGTGGCACGCAGGACCGCAGCCCGCATGTGCCGCGCAGCCCAAAGCAGATTGCCGACAGCGCCATTGCAGCCGCCAAGGCCGGCGCGGCAGTGGTGCATTGTCACGTGCGCGACCCGGAGACCGGCGCGCCAAGCCGCGACCTAGGTTACTATCGCGAAGTTACCGATCGCATCCGCGACAGCGAGGTGGACATGGTGTTGAACCTGACCGCAGGCATGGGCGGTGACATTGTGTTTGGCGGTGTGGAAAGCCCGCTGCCCACGGTGGATGGGACCGATATGGTGGGGGCAACTGAGCGGGTCGCGCATGTGGCAGAATGCCTGCCGGAGATTTGTACGCTGGATTGCGGCACGATGAACTTTGCCGAAGCCGATTATGTGATGACAAACACGCCTGGCATGTTGCGCAGCATGGGAAAAATGATGACCGATCTGGGGGTTAAGCCCGAGATTGAGGCCTTCGACACCGGACATCTGTGGTTTGCTAAGGAGCTTGTGAAAGAAGGCGTTCTGGCGCCGGATGCGCTTGTGCAGCTGTGCATGGGCGTGCCGTGGGGCGCACCGGATGACCTCAACACCTTTATGGCGATGGTCAACAATGTGCCGGACGATTGGACGTTTAGCGCCTTTGCGTTGGGGCGCAATCAGATGGCATATGTCGCGGCGGCAGTTTTGGCGGGTGGTAATGTGCGTGTTGGGCTGGAAGACAACCTGTGGCTCGACAAAGGTGTGCTGGCCGAGAACTGGCAGCTTGTGGAGCGTGCGGGCACCATCATCGAGAACATGGGCGCGCGGGTGATTGGACCTGCGGAAGTGCGCGAGAAACTGGGGTTGGTGAAGCGGGCGCCGCAAGGGTGAGCGTTGCGGCAACAGCTGCGTTCGTTGGTTTAGGAACCGGCGGTTTGGGGCGTTTGCACAGAGGCGCGCAACACGTCGGTATGTTGTCTGTATCGCGACTGTTTTGCGGAGGTGCGAAAAATCGACCTCCGCAGCACGTGTTGCGCGTTAAGAAAACTCTTGGATCACTCGGCAGGCTTAACCCGACACAGAAAGCAGTTGTTGGACGCGCTGCGCACATCAACAAAGGCAATGTCTGCGCGGGCGAGCAGGTTTTCGGCGTAGGCGGCAATTTCTGCGGTCGGGGTCACTTGCCCCGTGCCGTAAACAATACGTTCGTCCGCCGAATAGCCGCGCACAATGTAATTGGGTGCAGTCAGGATATCGGGCAGGGTGCTGGACGGCGCGGAGCCGCTACAGTCTTCGCACAAAAAGATCGGGCCGGTCTCGGTGTAGGCGTTTTGGCCTTCAAACGGGCGATGCGCCAGGATCAGGAAGGGCATGCCTTTGGGCGTGATTTTCAGACAGGATCGACAGGGGATGCCGTCTCCATCGCTGATCGCGACCTCAACGGTGTTGCCATAGGCGTCGGTGCGGCTGTTGCGGATGGCGGCAATGTGATCGTCGGGCAGTGGGTGAAACTGGATGGTCATGTAAGCTCTCCTTTTGAGGGGACGCTATGATGTTGAGTGGGCATGCGGCGACCCGTTTTCTGCTAATTAAGTGGAGACACGGACAGGCAGCGCCAGAGGCAAGTCTGAAGAGCAAACCGATTGGGGTTGAAAATGCGCTTGAGGTAGACCTTAGGTGTAGATTTAGCTACTCTGGGTTGTTCGTTTTTCTAAAAATGCTCTTCATGTTTGCAGTTTTGACTTTGGCGGTATTGGTTGGCGTGATGGCTGCCTTGACGAGTTATCTTCAGTACGATGCTATTTGGTGGAAAGGCATTTTGTGGTCAGCGCTTATTATGGTGTTTTCGCTCGGTCTGATCGCAGCTGGAGGTCACGAGCCGGCCATTTCGGACAATCCGCTGATTGTTTCTGCCTCAATTGGGATGGCGGCTGCGATCCTTCTGGCGCTTGTGAGTTTGGCGACAATCGTGGCGCGAAAGCGGTTTTCGGAACGTCAAACAGTTTCGGCGGCATTTTGTGCTGGCATGGTGCTTTTTCTAGTGGGTCTTTTTTGAGGCAGTCAAAAAGCAGGAGATGACATGACAAAAACGGCAGCGATAATTGGCGGTGGGGTGATCGGCGGCGGTTGGGCCGCGCGGTTTTTGCTCAATGGTTGGGACGTACAAGTGTTTGACCCGGACCCAGAAGCGGAACGCAAAATAGGCGAGGTGATTGATAATGCGCGGGTGTCTTTACCGGGATTGAGTGACACGGCGTTGCCACCCGAAGGCAGGCTGAGCTTTCATGAGACCATGTCGGAGGCCGTTGTAGGGGCAAGCTGGATTCAAGAGAGCGTGCCGGAGCGGTTGGAACTGAAGCGCAAGGTTTATCAAACGTTGCAGGAGCATTGTGAGCCTGCGGCCATTCTGGGCAGCTCGACCAGCGGGTTTAAACCCAGCGAGTTGCAGGGTTGCGCCTCACGTCCCGAGCAGATTGTGGTGACACATCCATTTAACCCGGTTTACCTTATGCCTTTGGTGGAACTGGTGCCAACTGAGAAGAACGCGCCGGAATTGATCGAGCGGGCCAAAGAGACGCTCAAGGGTGTGGGCATGTTCCCGCTGCATGTGCGCAAAGAGATTGATGCGCATATTGCGGATCGCTTCCTTGAGGCGGTGTGGCGCGAGGCGCTGTGGTTGGTGAAAGACGGCATTGCGACCACGGAAGAGATTGATGAGGCCATCCGCATGGGTTTTGGCATTCGCTGGGCGCAGATGGGTTTGTTTGACACCTACCGCGTGGCCGGTGGTGAAGCGGGCATGAAACATTTCATGGCGCAGTTTGGCCCCTGTCTGAAATGGCCCTGGACCAAGCTGATGGATGTGCCGGAGTTCACCGATGAGCTGGTGGAATTGATTGCCGGGCAAAGTGATGCGCAATCAGGCCACATGAGCATTCGGGAGATGGAGCGCGTTCGGGACAACAATCTTGTGTCGATGATGCGGGCGCTGAAGGCGCAGAATTTTGCCTCTGGCGCGGTGCTCAATCAACATGACAAAAAGCTGTCCGCGGAGGCTGGTATGGTGCGCACATCCGCAGATATTGCGGACCCTAGTTTGCCCATTGTGACCCAGCGCCGCGCGGTGCCGGTGGATTGGTTGGACTACAACGGGCACATGACCGAAAGCCGCTATCTGCAGGCTTTTGCCGATGCCAGCGACCGGTTGATGGAGATCATTGGATGTGATCAGGACTACATCGCGACTGGCGGCAGTTTCTTCACTGCGGAGACGCATATCCGGCACATTGACGAGACCCATCTGGGCAGCGTGATTGAGGTACAAACCCGCGTGCTGATGGCGGAGGGCAAGAAGATGCACCTTTGGCATGAGATGTATGCGGGGGAGAAACTGCTGGCGACGGCGGAGCATATCCTGATCCATGTGAGCCTTGAGACGCGGCGGCCGGCGCCGTTTAGTCCGGAGATTGCTGCCAATCTGAAGATGATCTGCGAGGCGCAGGCGGAGTTGCCCGCGCCTGAGGGGCTCGGGCGTTACGTGGGGCAGCCGCGGTGAGCGGGCGGGTTCTAATCACGGCAGGCGCGTCCGGAGTTGGGCGCGCCATGGCGGAGGTGTTTGCACGGCACGGCTGGCAGGTTTGGGTTGCGGATGTGGATGCGGCGGCTTTGGCGGACGTGCCTGAAGGGTGGCGTCGGGCGCAGCTGGATGTGACCGACGAAGTGGCTGTTTCCGCTTTGTTTTCCGAGATCGACGACGCTTGGGGCGGGTTGGATGCGCTTTGCGCAAATGCAGGTGTGGCAGGTCCAACGGCGGCGGTGGAAGAAATAAATCTGCAGGATTGGCAGGCCTGTGTGGCGGTCAATCTCGAAGGGGCATTTCTGGCCGCCAAATATGCGGCGCCGATGATGAAAGCGGCGGGGCGGGGGGCGATTGTAGTGACAAGCTCCACGGCAGGGCAATATGGCTATCCTTATCGCGCGCCTTATGCGGCGGCGAAATGGGCGGTCATCGGCCTGACCAAAACCCTGGCCATGGAGTTGGGGCCGCATGGTGTGCGGGCCAATGTGATTTGTCCGGGTGCGGTGGAAGGTCCGCGTATGGAAGGAGTGCTGGAACGTGAGGCGGCGGCAAAAGGCATGACGCGCGATGCGATTTATGAGGGCTATGCCTCTGGCACGGCGCTGGGCTCTTTTGTGGAGGGGCGTGATGTGGCGGAGATGGCGGTGTTTTTGTGCAGCGACAAAGCGCGTTTGGTGAGCGGGCAGGTGATTGCCGTGGATGGGTTTACGGTGAACCCGGACCCGAAGGTTTAGGGGGCTTAGCCCCCGTCCCAGCGGGGCTGTGACTCCCCCAGGATATTTGGGGTCAAATGAAGGGTCTGAGGGCGGATTTGAGAGCTGCGACGTGGTCCGGGATTTGGCGGGCGGTGACATCTGCCTGGCGGATCAGGTCGTCGAAGTGCTCCGTGAAGCTGGTCACGCGTTCTCGGTCGCGGAAAGCGAGGTAATTGCGGCCCAGATAAAGTACGGCGAGCAGGGGGCCAAAGACGGTGATCGGGCTGGAATACAACCGCCGCGCATCAAACAGGTAGAGGCGCAAGCGCGGGTAAAGTTGTGCGCTCAGATCTGCGAAGTGGTCCAATTGCTGGGCGCGCACATCTTCGGGCAGGCCTGCGTAATAGCCTTCGCCACGGGAAAAGGCCGCAAGCTCGTGCATGGGAAGCGCAATTTCATAGTCCGATTGCGACTCTCGCATCCAGTTGAGGCGGTCGCGTGAGGCGTTGATCGCCTGTTCCGTGGTCCGGCCAAGGTGCGGGGCGTATTCCCAATCCAGCATCTCGTTGGTTTTGAGCATGTCCGGCAGACCCGCCGGCACGTGGCGGATTTTGTAACCCGCGGCTTCCTGATGCCAGGCAAAAATCTGTTCATCCACCAGCGCACGCGGGGCTTTGGTCACAGTCAATGCATTGGCGAGAATGTCAGCGGTGTTTTCGGGCCTGTCGGTGAGCGATAGCAGCCAATCCGCCGAGACCCCAAGTGCGGCAGCGCATTCGCCCACCACCTGTGCGTTGGGCAGACGGGCGCCGGTGTCTTTCAGAAGTTGGCTGATGGTGGAGCGGTCCACGCCAATGCTGCGGGCCAGGCCGGCCTGGGTGGTGTCCTTACTGCGCATGGCGCTGGCCAGGCGTTTGCGGAACTGATCTGCACGCAGGCGTTTGTCGATAATTTCACTCATACGGTGACTATTATCATGTCTGCTGAGTTTTGTTAATCAGATACAGAATTCTGCAACGTGCTTTTTGTCGGTAACACATCTGTGAAGACTGAGGCACGGGACAACAGAATGGACACGCAAAAACGCTCCATCGTGAAAGCGGTGATTTGGAATGTGATTGGCATCATATCGATGTCCGTGGTGGGGATTTTGGCCACCGGATCAGCGGCACTTGGGGGGAAGATGGCACTGATCAACACCGGGTTGGGGTTCAGCATGTATGTGATTTACGAGCGGGTTTGGTCGCGCGTGCGCTGGGGGCGGCAACATGGCTGAGCGACACATGCCCAAAGTGGAATGGCCCACACTTTTTTTGGTAGCAGGTTGTTACGGGCTATATGCATTGGGCACAGTTTGGGCGGCGCAGCTTTGGCTGCCTTTGGGCATGGCGCTGACCATTGTCGCGCTGGCGCTGCACAGTTCGCTGAGCCATGAGGTGCTGCATGGGCATCCGTTTGAAAACAAATTGCTGAATGCAGCCTTGGTGTTCCCGGCCATTGGGGTGTTTGTGCCATACCTGCGGTTCCAAGACACCCATCTGGCGCATCATTTGGATAGCAAACTGACCGATCCTTATGACGATCCAGAGAGCAATTATCTTTACGCCGAGGACTGGCAGTCCTTGCCCAGATGGCGGCAGGCTGTGCTCTTGTTCAACAACACGCTGGTAGGGCGGTTGTTGGTTGGGCCGCTGGTCGGGCAGGTCTGCTTTATGGTCAGCGATTGGCAGGCGATCCGGCGCGGAGATCGTCGGGTTTTGTCCGGCTGGCTGTGGCATGTGCCTGCGGTGATGCTGGTCGTTTGGTGGATGAGCGCTCTTGGGGCGATGCCGGTCTGGGCCTATCTGTTTTGCGCCTATGCCGCCCTGTCGATCCTCAAAATCCGCACGTTTCTGGAGCATCAGGCGCATGAGCGGGCGCGGGGACGGACAGTGATCATTGAGGATCGCGGGCCGCTGTCGTGGATTTTCCTGAACAACAATCTGCATGTGGTGCATCACATGCATCCCAAGATGCCGTGGTATCGCTTGCCGGAGCTGTTTCGCAGCAATCGGGAGCGCTACCTCTCGCGAAACGACGGCTATTATTTTGCGTCTTATGGCGAGGTGTTTCGGCGGTTTTTCTGGCGGCGCAAAGATCCGGTGGCGCATCCGTTGTGGCGGCGGGATGGCTAACGCACTCCACGTGTAGGGGTACAATGTTTGGCGTGACTTCCATGGCTTAGCTCGGCATCAAGGCGGTCATGGAATTCTGGATCATTGCCTCTGTCGCAGCCGCGGCCTTTCAAACCGTGCGTTTTATGCTGCAAAAACATCTGGCAAAGGTGTCTTTGTCGGCTGCAGGTGCAACTTTTGCTCGGTTTGTATATTCCGCACCCATCGCAGCGGCGATATTGGCGACTTTGGTGGCAACAGGCCGTGTGAACCTGCCGGATGTTACGCCAAGCTTTTGGCTGTTTGGCGCGGTGGGCGGTGCGGCCCAGATCACGGCGACAGTTTGCACCGTGATGCTGTTTGGCCGACGCAACTTTGCCGTTGGCATGGCCTTTATCAAAAGCGAGGTGTTTTTCACCGCTCTGATTGGGTTGATGCTGCTATCTGAAACCATCTCTGGCGTAGGGTTGATCGCGATCACCATTGGCGTGGGTGGCGTTATGGTGCTGTCCGGTCCAATTGAGGCCGAGGCGACCGGCTGGCGCCGGGTTTTGACACCCTCGGCGGCGCTTGGCCTGGTGGCTGGAGCGCTGTTTGGGGTCTCAGCCGTATGTTATCGCGGGGCCTCGCTTGAAGTGGTCACCGATGCGCCCTTGTTGCGTGCCTTGGTGACCCTGGCGGCGGTAACCCTGATCCAGATGGTCAGCATGTGGCTTTGGCTTACCCTGCGTGAGCCGGGCGAAGTGGGGCGGGTGCTGTCGGCCTGGCGCAGTGCGGGGTTCATTGGCTTGACCAGCATGGCGGGCACGTTTTGCTGGTTCACAGCTTTCACGCTGCAGAATGCGGCTTATGTGAAAGCGGTGGGGCAGATCGAGCTGGTGTTTGGGATCCTCGGCACCGTGCTGATCTTCAAAGAGACCATCAGCCGGCGCGAGTACCTCGGCATGGCGCTGTTGGCCGTGTCGATCCTGACGCTGGTGCTTTTGGCTTAATCGTCTCGCCCGTTCAGATCAGGCAGGCGGCCTTTGAGCCGCAAAAACAGGCTCTCTTCGTCATCATTGCGGAAGAACGGCACGGCCTCGGGCGGAGTGCGGTCGGTCACGCGGGCTTCGATCTCAGCTAAAACCACCTCGGTGATGAAGGGCAGGTCAAAGCTGCGGGCCTCTTTGAGGGGGATCCACTGCAGGTGAGATAGCTCTTCGCAGGCGGCGGAGAAGTCATCCAGATCGCTGGTGATTTCGTCTGCATCCAACAGGAAGAAACGCGCATCAAAGCGGCGCGGGCGGCCCGGTGGGGTGATCGCGCGGAAGACAAATTGCAGGGCTTCTGCGGTCGGTACATGGCCGGTGGCCGCATAGGTGTCCCAATCCGCCGGTGGGGCGATCGACCAATTGCCTTGGGTGCCAAGGATCAGGCCGGTCTCTTCCCAGAGCTCGCGGATGGCAGCGACGGCCAACGCATGCACGATGCTTTCATTTGTGTCCTCGCGCCGGTCTTCCAGCAGACGCTGGCTGCAAAAATCCGAGATTGGCGCGGCCAGCGGGATGTCGGCATCCTCAAGGTCCACCGCCCCGCCGGGGAACACCACTTTGTTGGGCATAAACGCGGCTTTGGCGCCGCGCTGGCCCATCAGGATTTGTGGATTGGTGTCACGATCTCTGAGCACAATCACCGTGGCGGCGTTGCGGATCGCGGTTTTGTCCACTGTGGTGGCGTTTGTCATGCTGTGCTCCCCTCACGTGATGGGGTGGCCGGGCTCTATTTGAACCCGTGCATCCGGCGCGCCCATTGGAAGGCGACCACACACCCCTTCAATCTCGGCAGAAGGTAGAGCGAGAGCCCGACACAGCCAACCGAAAAAACGGTAAAAAGAATAAGGGGATCCGGACGCCAATGCACAAAGGCAACGTGCAAAAGCGGGGCCAGTAGGTGGCCGACCACAAGAATCGTCAAATAGGCCGGGCCGTCATCGGCACGGTGGTGGCTCAGGTCTTCTTTGCAGACCGAACAATGGTCGCGCACTTTCAAATAGCCCTTAAGCATCGGGCCAGTCCCACAATTTGGGCATTTCCGGCGCCAACCCCGATACAGGGCCTGCTTCATTGGGCGGTCGTCTTCGGCCAAAACGGCATCAGACATGTTGGTTTCACTCATAACGTTTCCCTCGCTGCTCGCGTGGCCAAGATGTGTCGGTTTGCGCAAACAATAAAGGGGGCAATCTGACTTGCGTCGCGATGTCGCAAAGGCCCCCGTAAATCTTTCTTGCCAAAAAAAGATTGAGAAAGTGCGACGGAAACCTTGGGGCGCCGCGTTTTACCCTCACTGAACAGGCAATGAGCCGACGCAGAGAGACAAAAGACAGGCCCAAAAGGAGACCACCATGAAGAGCACAATGATGATCAGCGCCGTAGTGATTGCAGCCCTCGGTGTGACCGCAGTTGCGGCATCCGCCAAAGAAGGCGGCAAGATGCGCGGCATGCGCGGGCAAATGCCGAGCTTTGAGCAACTCGACACAAATGGTGATGGCTTCATCACCGCTGAGGAGCTGCAAGCGAAAGCTGCAGACCGCTTTTCCGGCATTGATGCCAACGGTGACGGAGTGATCACCAAGGAAGAGCTGACCGCGTTTGCCGAATCCCAAGGCAACGAGCGGATGGTCAAGAAGCTGGATCGCATGATCAGTCGGATGGATGCCAATGGCGACGGGCAGCTGAGCGTGGATGAGCTGAAGCCCAAAACTGATCGCTCGGCCAAGATGATCGAAAAGCTGGACTCAGACGGCGACGGCAAGATCTCCAAAGCCGAGTTTGAAACCGCGCAGGCGGAACGCAAAACCAAACGATCCGAACGTAAGGCGGAGATGTTCAAGAAGCTCGACACCAATGGCGACGGCACCATCTCACAAGAAGAATGGGATGCCGCCAAAGAAGCACGTGGCTTCAAAAAACGTGGCGACGTTCAGGAAAACTGATCCTACTCACGGGAGGGCGGCCTTCGTGCCGCCCAACTGAGACCGATTGCACAACCGCCCATGAGAGGCTAGCCATCGAGATCATGACGATGCCTTATGATCAACAGGAGGACACGCCGGACGACGCTTTGTTGGTGCTTTATGCCAACGGCGACGGTGCGGCGGCGCGGGTTTTGACGCTGCGGTTGACGCCGCGCGCCTTTGCGCATGCCTTCCGCATGTTGGGCGATCGGGCAGAGGCCGAGGATGTGGCACAAGAGGCCATGATCCGGCTGTTCAAACAGGCGCCAGACTGGCGACAGGGCGAGGCCAAGGTGACAACCTGGCTTTATCGCGTGACCGCCAATCTGTGCACCGACCGGCTGCGAAAAACCAAAGGGGTGGCGCTTGATGCCATTCCCGAGCCGGAAGACGATGCCAAATCGGCGGCGCAGGAAATGCAGGATCGCGCGCGCGCAGATGCGTTGCAGAACGCGCTGGCCACATTGCCAGATCGGCAACGGCAAGCGGTGGTGTTGCGCCACATTGAGGGTCAAAGCAATCCCGAGATTGCGGAGATCATGGAGATCAGCGTCGAGGCAGTCGAAAGCCTCACGGCGCGGGGTAAACGGGCGTTGGCAGAGGCTTTGGCCAGTCAACGCGAGGCACTGGGGTATACCGATGGCTGAGAAGTTTGACACCAGTAAAAGTGACGGGGACATGCTGGACGATCTGTTTGCAGCGGCCCGCAATGATAGCCGTGTCACCCCGTCGCCGGACCTTTTGGCACGGGTGCTGAATGAGGCGGAAGGGTTACAAGGGACTGACCCTGCACCCGTGGCGCCTGATGCGCGCTCAGGCTTGTGGGCTGCTGTTGTGGCAGCCGTGGGTGGTTGGCCGGCACTGGGGGGCGTGGCCATGGCGGGCGCGGCCGGTGTTTGGATAGGTGTGGCCTCGGGCACAAGTTTGATGCAAGACACGCTTGGCCTTGATCTTTATGGAGAGACCGCTCAAAGCTATCTCTCCGATCTGGATGATACCTATGCCTTTGATTTTACGGCGGAGGAGTGAGCATGACTGAGCCAAAAAATGACCAGCCCAGCCCCAAACCTCGCCGTCTGACGCGCGCGCTTTTGATCGGGTCTCTGGCGCTTAACGTGCTGATCATCGGCGTGGTTGGCGGTGCTGTGTTCAGCCTGCGTGGCGGCAGCGACAAAGGGCCGGTCAGCGACCGGTTTGGCTCGCCGCACATCAAGGCGCTGACCTTTGATGACAAGCGTGAAGTCGGACGAGCCATTCGCAGCACGTATCGCAAGAGCAATGTGGATCACCGCGCAGATCATCAGCACTACAAAGAGGCTTTGGCCGTGCTGCGGACTTCGCCATTGGACGAAGCGGTGCTGCGCAATTTGGTGATGACTTTGGATCAAGCGGGTGAGCGCCGTCGCGCCATGGCGCGGGATGTGTTCCTGGCCAAAATCCTGTCGATGAGTGATGCGGAACGGGCGGACTATGCCGACCGGCTGGAAGAGGTGCTGGCGCGCGGTCCTAAGGACAAGAAACATCCCCCAAAAGACGGAAAACCCCGTCCGCCCAAACAGCCCTGATCTTCATTTGACCAAAAATATCCCGGGGGTGCCCCATCGCAGATGGGGCGGGGGCCGCGCCCCCAACTGCGCCAGGGTCAGGCCGCAGTGATCGACAGCAGCACCTTGTCGCGCCCGTCTGCCTTGGCGCCATAGAGCGCCTGATCCGCCTGATCTATCAAGGCACTGGCAAGGCTGTCCTCGCCACCACCGAATCTGGATTTCTTAGCGTCCAGCATGTCACTGCCCATGGCGACGCCGATGCTAACGGTCACCGGGATCTGAATGTCGCGGCCACGCAGATAGACCGGTTCGGCGCGCACCACATCACAGAGGCGCTGGGCCACTTTTGCGGCGCTTTCGCGGTTGTCGGTCTGCACCACCACAAGGAACTCTTCGCCGCCCATGCGGGCAATCAGGTCGGCGGATTTGATATTGGCGCGCATGCGGCGGGCAATCTCGGCCAGTACAATGTCGCCGGCGGCATGGCCGTATTTGTCATTTACATCTTTGAAATGGTCGAGGTCAGCCAGCATCACGGCAAAATCGCCGGTCTGCTCGCTGTGTCCGGTGGCGCGCTGCGCCATGTTGTCCAGATGTGGCATCGCATAGCGGCGGTTGAACAGACCGGTCAACGGGTCGGTGACAGAGGCGGTCAGGCCGTCTTCCACCTTTTGACGCAGACGATCGGTCAGGCGTTTGCGGGCGATCATTTTGTCCAAGCGCAACACGGCCTCTTCTGCTTCAAACCCTTCGGCAATCACATCGTTGGCCCCCAAGTCCAAAGCGCTAATACGGGCGGTGTCGTTGTTCTCGTCCAAAACCACCAGCACAGCCGCCTGGCGGGTGGCGGCGCGGGCGCGGATTTCGGCCAGAAGGTGCAAGGCTGCTTCTGGCGCGGCCACGGCCAGGGAAATCACAATGGCATCCGGGGCGGTGAACTGCCCCATGTTGCGCATGATGTCCGCTTCCATCTGGTGGCGCAGAACAAACGGTGACAGTTTGGACAGCTGCGCCTGCCAGCGTGCGCCTTCGGTTTCATTGCGGGCGGCGATCAGCACGGCGGCGGGCGTATCAAACGCGGCAGGTGTTTCGGCAAGTCCTGGAATGTGCCCTGTGCTTTCGCGCAAGCGCAGCTCCTCAAAGCTGTTGCGGGTGCGCACAATCGAGCGGATGCGGGCGAGAAGCGCGTCAGTGCTGACCGACATGTCAAAGGCGTCATCCGCCCCCGCGCGCAGGGCTTCAATCAGGTCGGCGCGGTGGCCGTCGGTGTGCACCAGCAACACCGACAGGTTGGCCAGTTCAGGACGTTTTTTGACGAGCGTGCAGAGGTCAATTGCGCTCATATCCACGAGGTCGCCACCGAGCACCAGAAGGTCGGGCGTGGCCTCGTTTTCGAGGAGATCCAAAGCCTCCCCTGCGCTGGCGGCTTGCTCAACCTGAGCGAATGCGCCGGCAAGTTTGACTTTCAACAAGATACGGTTCGCCGAAATGCTGTCGACGATCAAGACACGAGCTGCCATAAGAAACCTGAAACTGAGGAAAGTAGGGACACGTTCATATTGTGGTATGAATGGTTAACAAACCCTTTCGAAAGTGAGAAAAAATGAGTGTTTCTCAAGAGGTCGCCGAGACCACCGCCCTGAAGGCCCTGGCCTGGTTGGTTAACAACGAGGAGGTGTGCTCTGTATTTTTGGGTTCAACCGGTGCGTCAGTGGAGGACCTGCGCGCGCGGGCAGCGGAGCCTGATTTTCTGGGCTCTGTGCTTGAGTTTATCACTATGGACGATGCTTGGGTGGTAGACTTCTGTGACAGCAATGCACTCGCCTATGAAGTGCCGATGATGGCGGCTGCGACCCTGCTTGGGACCGCCCGGATGCATTGGACCTGAGCCTAAGATTGCGTTAACGGCGCAGATCCGCTTGCACTGAGGTTAGGGTCAGGGCAGGGTCTGGGGCAGGACCACATTGAGGCAAGGCAGATCATAGATGCGCGTAGACGGACTTCTGTTTGACAAGGATGGCACCCTGTTTGATTTCGGGGCGACCTGGAACGGCTGGGCGGCAAGCATGATCGAGCGCTTTGCCCAAGGGGACGCTGCGCTGTCACAGCGGATTGCCGATGCGTTGATGTTTGACCTCTCTGCCAAAGCATTCCGCCCGGACAGTTTTGTGATTGCAGGCACCAACCGTGAGGCAGCGGAGGCGGTGGCCAGCGTTTTGCCGGGTTCTGATGTGGATGCAATAGATGAGACCTTGATGTTGGCGGCAGCAGATGCCCCGCTGGCACCGGCCGTGCCGTTGGCGCCTCTGATGGACGGGTTTCGCGCCCAGGGGCTCAAATTGGGCGTGATGACCAATGACACGGAATACGGCGCCAAGGCCCATTTGTCCGGAGCAGGGGTAGAGGACAGGTTTGATTTTATCGCTGGGTTTGATAGCGGTTTTGGTGCCAAGCCTGACCCAGCCCCGCTTTTGGCCTTTGCTGAGCATACCAATCTGACACCTGCACGCGTGGCGATGGTCGGCGACAGCACCCACGACCTGATCGCCGGACGTCGTGCCGGGATGCAGACAATTGCGGTGTTGACCGGCGTGGCGCTTGAAGCGGAGCTTGCGCCCCACGCAGACGTGGTTTTGCCAAATATTGGTCATATCCCTGCGTGGATGGTGACCTAATTCCCCTTCATTCAGCCCGGTTTTTGACGGCGTGCCCTAGGGTGCGCCGTTTTGATTTGCCCGCTACGCGCAAGGCGGGGTGTCAAAAGCGACGACTTTTGTCGCAAACGCGCAGACAGATCGCGCAGGATGTCTTTTGCTTTCTCTAACGCGAAGGGGAGGCATCCATGTCGGAACCAGAGGGAAAGCCAAGAGGGCGGCGTGGCGGTGGACGCGCGGGCAATGCGGCGCGGCGCCGGACATCCGGTGTGATTGAGCAAATGCCCTGGCGTTTGCCAAAAAACATCGATCGCCCAACCGAACCGCTCTCAGAAGAGGGGGTGCAGGCGATCCACGCTGGTGCCATGCGCATTCTCGAAGAGCTTGGCATAGCCTTTTACAATGACGAGGCGCGCAAAATTCTGAAGCAGGCGGGCTGTCGCGTTGAGGGTGACCAGGTCTTCATGGACCGCGCCTTTGTCATGGAGATGGTCGGCAAAGCGCCGTCGCGCTGGACTATCACGCCACGCAATCCTGAACGGCAGCTGGTAATGGGCGGCACCCACATCCTGTTTGGCAATGTCTCCAGCCCGCCGAACTATTGGGATCTGGAACTGGGGCGCAAAGTGCCCGGCACGCGCGAACAATGTGCCAACCTGCTGAAGCTGACGCAGTATTTCAACTGCATCCATTTTACAGGCGGCTATCCGGTTGAGCCACAGGACATCCACGCCTCGATCCGGCATTTGGACGTGTTGTTTGACACGCTCACCCTGACAGACAAAGTGGTGCATGCCTATGCGTTGGGCGCGGAGCGGGTCGAAGACGCGATGGAAATGGTGCGGCTGGCAGGCGGCCTGAGCCATGAGGCGTTTGAGGCGAGCCCAAGGATGTTCACCAACATCAATTCGACCTCTCCGTTAAAACATGACCATCCAATGATGGATGGCTGGATGCGCATAGCGCGCCGAAATCAGGGGTTGGTGGTCACGCCGTTTACGTTGGCAGGCGCGATGGCGCCTGTGACCATGGCAGGGGCTGTGGCGCAGTCTTTGGCGGAGGCGTTGAGCGCCGTGGCTCTGGCGCAATACATTCGGCCCGGCGCGGCCTGTGCCATTGGTACTTTCACCAGCAATGTGGACATGAAATCCGGTGCGCCGGCCTTTGGCACGCCGGAGTATATGCGCGCCACGCAGATGACGGGCCAGATGGCACGGTTCTATGGTTTGCCGATGCGTGCCAGCGGTGTCTGTGCTGCCAATGTGCCGGACGCGCAGGCCATGTGGGAGACCTGTAACAGCCTGTGGAGCGCGGTGCAGTCGGGCAGCAATATGGTGTATCACGCGGCTGGCTGGCTCGAAGGCGGGTTGATCGCCAGCCCGGAGAAGTTTGTGATGGATTGTGAAGAATTGCAGATGATCCAGCGTTACCTGGAGCCGGAGATCTGCGCCACGGGTCCGGAGGAGATTGCCTTTGACGCAATTGCCGAGGTTGGCACCGACGGGCATTTCTTTGGCACAGAACACACACAGGCCCGCTACACGACAGCCTTCTATCAGCCGTTTGTGTCGGACTGGCGCAACTATGAAGCCTTTGAGGCCGCCGGGGGCGCCTGGACGGCGGAACGGGCGCATCACCTCTACAAGGATATTCTGGCCGAATTTGAAGCGCCCACGATGCCGCCAGAGCATCACGCAGCGCTGGTTGACTTTGTTGAAACCCGCAAGCAGCAGGGCGGTGCGCCGACAGATTTCTAACAACATTGTGCAAAAGGGACTGGTGTCTCCAGCCAGAAATGTCATATGCGGATTTTGTTATAAATCATTGTTTTTGATATGCTCCCCGCTATAAACGCCGCACAGGGTTGCAGGAGGGGTACCATGCACACTCAGGACGGGCGCACCGTCGCCGGACGGGCCGAGATGGCTGTCATAGGAGCCATTGCCGGGCTGGCAATTTGGGCTTTGGTTGAGCATCTTTCCGACGTCATTACCCACCCCCATGTTTATCTTGCGGTGACCTCCTTTGTAGCCGGTTTTTTTGCCGTGTTGCTGGGGTTGAGCGGACCGTATCGTGTGGTGCGGGCGGCATTGCCTGCGCTGTGGCTGTCCGCTGTTGCCGCGCTTTTGTTGACATGGGCAGGGTGGCGCTTTGACACGCTGGACGCCTTTGCCGAAGCCATGCATCCGATTTTGGCTTGGGCGGTGTTTGTCTCGATTGGCACGCCCTTTGCTGCGGCGCTTTTGCGTGATCATCACAGCCTGCGGGACTACGGCCACCTGTTTGACGTGAGCTGGAGCATTCTGGTGCGATATTCGGCGGGGTGGTTGTTTGCAGGCCTGTCCTGGGCGGTTTTGTTTATGAGTCATGCGCTTTTGGAGATTGTTGGCCTCACGATCATTGAAGACATCATCGACATTGACGGTGTGCCGTTTGTGATCACCGGTTTTGCCCTGGGGTTGGGGCTGTCGGTGGTGCATGAGATGCGTGAGTATCTGTCGCCGTTTCTGGTGCTGCGCCTGTTGCGGCTGTTGGTGCCGGTGGTGCTGGCGGTTGTGCTGATCTTTGTGGTGGCGGCGCTGTTGCAGGATCCGGCCAAGCTGTTTGGCAACCTGAGCCGCACGGCCACCTTGCTGTTTGTTGGCCTGGCGATGATTTGTTTGGTCAGTGTGTCGCTTGACCGTGGCGATGCGGATGCGGTGCGCTCACAATGGATGCGGCTTTGCACGGCCGCATTGGCCTTGTTGCTGCCGGTGATTGCCGGTTTGGCGATCTATGCGTTGTCGTTGCGGGTCATCCAGTACGGTTGGACCCCGGCCCGTCTCGCGGCGGCCTGTACGGCGGCTATTGTTGCGCTTTATGCGTTGACCTATGCGGTGGCCGTTTTGCTGCGCGGGCCGTGGATGGCACGTATTCGCCAGGCCAATATTCTCGCTGCCGTGGTGGTGCTTGCGGCCGCCGCCGCGTGGTTGAGCCCGCTGCTGAATGCGGAGAGGATTTCCAGCGACTCCCAGGTTGCACGTATCGAGCGTGGTGAGGTGGCCGCGCGGGATATGGCGCTTTATGAACTGGCGCATGAGTGGGGAAAACCCGGCCAGGCTGGCATTGCGGTTTTGCAACGTGGCGCTGCGCAGGGTGACGCGGTGCTTCAAGCAAGCGTGGCACGCGCCTTGTCCGCCGGGAGCCGGTGGCAGTTTGAGCGCGGGCAGGATGACGGTGGGACAGAGGCTTTGGCGGCGGAAATCCATGCACATCTGACAGTCCTGTCGCAGTCTGTAACCGTGACGGTGGACATGCTGCAAAACTGGCCGCGCTACCGGTTGCGGGATTGGTCACAAAGCTGTGCAGACACCGTCGATCCCGGCTGCGTTTTGCTGTTGGACCGGTTTGAGGCGGGGCAGGGCGCCCCGCAAGGTCTGCTGTTCGTCCCCGACCAAAGTCGCAAATTTGACGTATTTAGCGTGTTTGTTAATGGCGGCGATCTCGTCATAGGGGAATACGTGGTGCCCTTTGGCGACAAAGAGGTGACGGTAGAAGAAGTTCGATCTATATTGGCGGGGCGCTATGAGGTGGCTCCCAGCAGCCGGCGCTCACTCTGGGTCGGAGACGTTGAATTGTTTCCGGAATTTTGAGGCTGTTGGGGAAATCTTAAGGTGAGTCTGGTCTGATAGATCAAGACGAATGAGGTGACGTTATGCATGGGTTGGTCAACAGGGCGATACAGTGCTTTGTCCGCGACAGTTATGGGCTGTCGCGGTGGCATGAAGTGACGCGCCGTGCCGGTGTGGAAACCACTGATTTTGAAGCGATGTTGCATTATGATGATGCGGTGACGTCGAGTCTCATCGACGCGGCAAAAGATGTGATTGGTGTGCCTGAAGAAACCGTTCTGGAAGACATCGGCACCTATCTTGTGACCCATCCTAATGTTGAGGCGCTACGCCGCCTGTTGCGCTTTGGGGGCGTTGATTTTGTCGACTTCCTACACTCGCTGGACGAGCTGCCGGATCGTGCAAAGCTGGCGGTGGATGATCTTGACCTGCCCTCGATGGAGGTGCGTCAGCACTCGTCAGAGTCTTTCAGCCTGACACTAAAGGGCGACAACCCTGGGTTTGGTTACGTGATGATTGGCATTCTGCGTACGTTGGCAGATGACTATGGCGCTTTGGTGTTTCTGGAGCATCGCGGGGCGCAGGCAGACGCCGAGGTGATTGACATCACATTGGTGGAACAGGCTTTTGCCAGCGGGCGAGAGTTTGAGTTGGGAGCGCGGGCCGGATGAGCGATCTGCATGACAACAGCCACATGCTTGCAACACTGGATGTGTTGTGCCCAATGCATGTGTGCTTGGACAAGTTTGGCAAGATCATCCATGCGGGGCCAACCGTGGCCAAATTGTATGGGGACCAAAGCATCCTTGGTGAACGCTTCCTGGAAGCGTTTGAGCTGAACCGTCCGCATTCCATCACCTCGATGGAGACGTTGTTGGCGGCGGCAGGTAAGAAGCTGCATTTAAAAAAACGCGCTGAGCCGCAGACCGGCCTCAAGGGTGTGTTGATGCCATGCAGTGATGGCGGCGCGATTGTAAACCTGAGCTTTGGCATCTCCATTCTGGACGCGGTGCAAGAGTACTCGCTCAACGCGTCCGATTTTGCGGCCACGGATTTGACCATCGAGATGTTGTATCTGGTTGAAGCCAAATCCGCAGCGATGGAAGCGCACCGCAAGCTGAACCAACGTTTGCAGGGCGCCAAGGTCGCCGCTGAGGAACAGGCCTATACCGATACGCTGACAGGTTTGAAAAACCGTCGGGCGCTGGATCACATCCTGCCGCGTATGGTCGAAGACCGCACGCCGTTTGGTCTGCTGCATGTGGATCTCGATTTCTTCAAAGAGGTCAACGACACCAAAGGCCATGCCGCTGGGGACGTTGTGTTGCAGCATGTCGCCAAAGTGCTGGTCGACAGCAGCCGGGGCGACGATGTGGTTGCTCGGGTTGGTGGCGATGAGTTTGTTCTGGTGATCAACGGCACCATTGATGAGGAAATCTTGGGGCGTATTTGTACCCGGATCATCAAAGAGGTGGAGCGTCCGGTCGCCTACAAAGACAGCCTATGCAAAGTCTCTGCCAGTGTGGGGATTGCGATCTATGATGGCACGGGCGAGGCATCAGCGGATCAGTTGATGGATGATGCCGATGTGGCGCTTTATGCGTCCAAACATGATGGTCGCGCGACCTTTACGCTTTATACGCCCAAGTTGCGTGAAGAGAGCCCTCTGGCGATCAACCACTAAAACAGCTTCTGGCAGACCGGCTCAAAGCTGCGCGATGCGCTGCTTGCTTTCGGTTGCGACAAAATCCACAAACAGGCGGATTTTTGGGTCTTGCAGTTTGCGGTGCGGATAAAGGCATCCAAACGAGGCTGGCAGAGGCGGTGTGTCTGACAACACCTCCACCAATGCGCCGCTTTTCAAGTGCTGCGCCACGTCAAAGCGGGGTTTGTTGGCAATACCAGCGCCTTCCAGTGCCCATTGGGTCAGCACATCGCCATCATCGGCATCATAACGGCCTTTGGCCTCAATCTTACGCAGCCCGTCTTCGGTTTGCAGGGTCCAGAAATACTCAGGACTGCGCGGGAAACGCAGCAGCAGACAATTGTGATTCCCCAGAAGATCATCCGGTGTGTGTGGCGTGCCATGCGTCTCCAGATACTCCGGCGCGGCCACCAACACGCGATCACAATCGGCAATTTTGCGCAGCTTGAGATTGCTGTCTTTTAATTCCCCCAGCACAAAGGCCACGTCCAAACCGTCCTCAAACAGGTCGACTTTGCGGTCCGACAGGCGCAGCTGCACATCGACATTGGGGTATTTGTCAGCGAAGGCAGGGATCAGGGGTGCAACAATCCGGCGTCCAACGCCCAAGGGGGCTGTCACGCGAATGGTGCCGCGCGGCTTGTCAGAAAACCCGGCCACCACCGCCTCTGCCTCATCCAGCGTTTCAATCACTTTGCGGGCGTGATCATAAAACACTTTGCCCACCTCAGTGGGGGACAGGTTGCGGGTGGTTCGATTGAACAGGCGAACGCCAAGCCGGCCTTCCAGTTCTTTCACGCGGTTGGAGGCCACTGCCGGGGTCAAGCGCAGGTCGCGGCCGCCGGAAGTGATCGAGCCAAGCTCCACCACGCGTACAAAGACTCGCAGGCTTTCCAGATAGGGCATAAGAGCGCCTCCTTATGGGATAGTGCCTCAATAGCGCGGGTTTGGGAATTTGATTTTCAATAAATCATTGAAATAGATTTGCCAAAACCCCCGTTTCATTGAAGGCTAGTGCGCAGGTACAGTGAGCTAAGGCCATTTCCGTGCCGAGTCCCAGCAAGAGGTCAGGATGCAGCACCGCAGCGAAATTCGTTTTTTACTCAACGGGCGCAACGTCGCGCTTTCCGATGTGGGAGCAGACGACACGCTCCTGGATTTTTTGCGTATCGATCAACGGCTTACCGGCTCCAAGGAGGGTTGTGCCGAGGGGGATTGTGGCGCCTGTACCGTGCTGGTCGGGCGGCTGACGGACGGTGGATTGGTCTATGAGACCGTGAACGCCTGCATCCGTTTCCTGGCCTCGCTGGATGGCTGTCACGTGGTCACCATTGAGTATCTTGGCGGGCCAAATGGCCGTCTGTCACCGGTGCAACAGGCGATGGTGGAGCATCACGGCAGCCAATGTGGCTTCTGTACGCCGGGTATTGTCATGTCACTTTACGCGCTGTGGATGCAGCATGAGCACCCAACCGTGAAGCAGGTGGAGACCGCATTGCAAGGCAACCTGTGCCGCTGCACCGGCTATGCGCCGATCATTCGCGCCGCGCAGGAAGTGACCAACTATGGCACTCCGTCTGCGGAACATCTCTCGACCGAACGAGACAGCATTGTTGCGGCTCTGACGGACTTGCAAGACGGCAAGCGGGTTGAGGTGTCCAAGGGCGACAGCCGCGCCATCCTGCCTGCGGACGTGGATGACCTCGCCGCCGTTCTGGAAGCCGAACCAGAGGCCACCATCATTGCTGGCTCCACGGATGTTGGGCTCTGGGTGACCAAGTTCCTCAAGCGGATTTCGCCTGCGGTCTTCATTGGTCAGTTGGATGGATTGAAGGCCATCGAAGTTACTGAGGATGCTGTGACCATGGGCGCGAGCGTGACCTACACCGAAGCGCAGGATGTGATTGCGGAACATTACCCACACCTGAGCGACTATTGGGACCGCATTGCCGGGTGGCAGGTGCGTAATATGGGTACAGTAGGGGGCAACATCGCCAATGGCTCCCCGATTGGCGACACGCCACCGGTGTTGATTGCACTTGGGGCCTCCATCACGCTGCGCAAAGGGGACACCCGTCGCGTATTGCCGCTGGAAGAGTTCTTTATCGCTTACGGCAAGCAGGATCGCGCCGCCGGCGAGTTTGTGGAGAGCATCACAATTCCGCGTGTCTCCACCGGCCATCATGCGGCGTACAAAATTTCCAAACGGCGGGATGAGGACATCTCCTCCGTGGCTGTGGGCATGACGGTACAAGTCGAAAATGGTATGATCACCGCAGCCGTGCTGGCCTTTGGGGGCATGGCCGCCACGCCAAAACGTGCCGCCGCCGCTGAAGCCGCACTGGTCGGCCAGCCATGGAGCGAAGCCACTTTGGCAGCCGCCGCAGGCAAACTGCTTGAGGATTTCCAGCCACTGACCGACATGCGGGCCAGCGCGGATTACCGCATGAAAGTCGCGCAAAACCTGTTCCGCCGGTTCTGGCATGAAACCAATGGCGACACCGCCCGTCTGGCCAGCGCGTAAGGAGAAAAAGAATGAAACAGACCGTCTCCATTCGCGGTTCCGCCCACACTGATCTGATCCACGACAGTGCGATCAAACATGTCTCTGGTGGCGCGGACTACTGTGACGACATCGCAGAGCCGATTGGCACGCTGCACGCCTATTTTGGCACCGCTAAGGTGGCCCACGCGACGATCAATTCCATGGACCTCTCCGCCGTGCGCGCAGCGCCCGGTGTGGTGGGCGTGCTTACCGCCGAAGATGTGCCTGGCGTGAACGACGTGAGCCCAACAGGGCGTCATGACGAGCCGCTCTTTGCCACCGAGAAGGTGGAATTCTGGGGGCAGGTGTTGTTTGCGGTGGTTGCCGAAAGCCGAGACATTGCCCGCCGCGCCGTCGAACTGGCCAAGATCGACTACACGCCACTCGAGCATGTGATTGAGGCGGATGAAGCGGTGGCCAAAGGCTATCCGCATGTGACCCCGCCGATGACGTTGAAACGGGGTGATGTGGCCGAAGGGCAAGCTGAGGCCGCGCACCGCATTCAGGGCCAGATGCGCATTGGTGGGCAAGATCACATGTATCTGGAAGGCCACATCGCCTTTGCCATGCCCGGCGAAGACGACGATGTGATTGTGCATTCTTCTACGCAGCACCCAAGCGAGGCACAGCATATGGTGGCCCATGTGTTGGGTGTGCCGTCCAACGCTGTTGTCGTGAATGTGCGCCGCATGGGTGGCGGGTTTGGCGGCAAAGAAAGCCAGATGAACCAGTTCTGCGCCGTGGCGGCCATGGCGGCCAAAAAGTGGAACCGCGCGGTGAAAATCCGTCCGGACCGCGATCAGGACATGGAAACCACCGGCAAGCGGCACGACTTTGTGGTCGACTATGACGTGGCCTTTGATGACGACGGCAAAATCCAGGCGGTGGACAACACCTTTGCTGCCCGCTGTGGCTGGACCTCGGATCTGTCCGGGCCTGTGACCGACCGCGCGCTGTTCCACGCCGATAACGCCTATTTCTACCCGCATGTGAAACTGCAAAGCCGTCCGATGAAGACCAACACGGTCTCCAACACTGCGTTCCGTGGCTTTGGTGGCCCGCAAGGCGTGGTTGCCGCAGAGCGCATGATGGAAGAGATTGCCTATAAGTTGGGCAAGGACCCGCTTGAGGTGCGCAAAGCCAACTTCTATGGCGACACAGACCGCAACGTGACACCGTACCATCAGACGGTGGAAGACAATGTCATGCCACGGTTGGTGGATGAGTTGGAGCAAACGTCCGACTATCAGGCGCGTCGCAAAGCTGTGTTAGAGCACAACGCCAAAGGCGGGATTATCCGCAAAGGTCTCTCGCTCACGCCGGTGAAATTTGGCATCAGCTTCACCGCCACCTGGTACAATCAGGCAGGCGCATTGGTGCACATCTACAATGACGGCTCCATTATGCTGAACCATGGCGGCACCGAGATGGGGCAGGGGCTGAATACCAAAATTGCTCAGGTTGTGGCCGAAGCGTTTCAGGTGGATTTTGACACCATCAAGATCACCAAAACCACCACCGAGAAAGTGCCCAACACCTCCGCCACCGCGGCGAGCTCGGGTACCGACCTCAATGGCATGGCGGCGCTGAATGCCTGTGAGCAGATCAAAGAGCGGTTGGTGCGATGGGCCTGCGACCACTTTGGCGTAGAGGCGCTACTGGTCGAGTTTGCCCCAAATCAGGTACGTGTCGGCGATCAGACCTTCACCTTTGGTGAGTTCATCAAGCAGGCCTATATGGCGCGGGTCCAGTTGTGGGCCGCAGGGTTCTACAAGACGCCCAAAATTCACTGGGACCGCGAAAAAGGCCAAGGCCGTCCGTTTTACTACTACGCCTATGGCGCGGCTGTGGCCGAAGTCTCCGTGGACACGCTGACCGGTGAGTACACGGTGGATCGCGCGGATGTGCTGCATGATGTGGGCAAGTCGTTGAACCCGATTTTGGACAAAGGTCAGGTTGAAGGCGCATTTGTTCAGGGCATGGGCTGGCTCACCACTGAGGAACTCAAGTGGGATGATAAAGGCCAGCTGCGCACCCATGCGCCCAGCACCTACAAGATCCCGCTGGCCGGAGATGTGCCACGTGAATTCAACGTCAATCTGGCAGATTGGTCAGAGAACCGCGAGCTGACCATCAAACGCTCCAAAGCGGTGGGTGAGCCGCCGTTTATGTTGCCAATCTGTGTGTTTGAGGCGCTTGGCATGGCGGTGGCCTCGGTGGCGGATTATGCGGAATGCCCGCGACTGGACGCGCCAGCCACACCGGAATGTGTGCTGATGGCGGTGGAGCGCCTGCGCGGATGAAAGCTTGCGACCTCATAGGGTTTCTGGAGCGTGAAGAGCGCGCCATGCGGGTGGAAATCACCCGTGTGCGTGGCAGCTCTCCGCGCGAAGAAGGCGCTGTGATGGTTGCGTCCCCGTCGGCAATGGTTGGCACCATTGGCGGCGGACAGCTTGAGTATATGGCATTAGATGAGGCGCGTAAGTTGCTGAAACTAGGTCAATCCTCCGGCTTCATGGATGTGCCGCTGGGTCCGGAGATTGGCCAGTGCTGTGGTGGGCGTGTGGAGATCACACTCATCGAAATGGATAGCGCGGCCCGGGTAAAACTGGTTGCTGACGTGGAAGCGCAAGAGGCCGTTCTTCCCCATGTTTATGTGTTTGGCGCGGGTCATGTGGGGCGCGCTCTGGCGGACTTGTTCCAACATTTGCCGGTGCGCTGTCTGCTGGTGGACAGCCGCTCTGAGGAGTTGGGCCTGTCACAGGCCAACGTGGAAAAACGCCTGACTGCTCTGCCCGAAGCCGAGGTGCGCGGCGCTCCGGCGGGCAGTGCCTTCATTGTGCTGACCCACGATCATGCGTTGGATTTTCTGCTCACGTCCGAAGCGCTGGTCCGCACTGACGCGCGTTGGGTGGGTATGATTGGGTCCGCTACAAAACGGGTGAAGTTTGAACGTTTTGCCCACAGCGAATGTGATGGTCTGAGCGCCGCAGCGTTGCATTGCCCAATTGGCGCAGGTGGTAGTAAAGACAAACGTCCTGAGGTGATTGCCGCCATGGTGGTGGCAGATGTTCTGACTGCCCTGACCTCGGAGCCGGCTGCGCAATTGCAAGAGGCCACGCGGTAATTCAGCCTTTGGTTTTGTGATAGGTTAAGGCCATCACTGCCATGATATGCAACGCCTCTTCAGGCAAATGCGCCGCCAGATCTATGTGCACGGCACGCGTCCCGTCGTAGTCAAACAGATCACCAAACCTGTGCCGCCAGGCGTCCACCAGAGTAGTCTGGCAATGCACCAACATCTCCGCACGTTCCGGTGATTTGTGAGACCAGCTTAGCCGGATCGGTGTGCCCATGCGTTTTGATGGCGCAAAGCTGGGTTGCCCCCATTTCAGGCTTTCCTCAAGCGGCGCTGTATCCGTGGCCTCCGCAGCGGCACGAATGATGTCGCGCAGGCTTTCCAACTGGTCCCGCGCGCCTTCCGGCACGGTGGTGAAGTATTGCTCAATGGTCATGGCAGTCTTTTTGAGGAAGTTGCGTCAATCACGCAAGACGTTGGGGGCTCAAATGTGAGGTGCTGAGAAATTCACAGGTTAGAAATTTCAAGCTTGAAGTAAATTGCGACTCATCCTAGCGTTAAGGAAGCGACGGGGCGCTTGCGGCTCCGCGATCTTCGTCAGGGAGGGAAGATATGCGTGTTGCGTGTTTGGGGGGAGGTCCAGCTGGGCTGTACTTCGCCATTTCGATGAAGCTGCGCGACCCGTCGCATCAGGTCACCGTGATTGAGCGCAATCGCGCCAGTGACACCTTTGGCTGGGGTGTGGTGCTGTCCGATGATGCGCTTGAAAACCTGCAGGTCAATGATCCAAAATCGGCACAGATGATCCGCGATCATTTCGCCTATTGGGATGATATTGCGGTGGTGCATGATGGTGTGCGCACCGTGTCTGGCGGGCATGGATTTGCCGGAATTGGCCGCATGCAGATGCTGCTTTTGCTGCAAGACCGCGCCCGTGAGCTGGGCGTGGAACTGAAGTTTGAGACCGAGTTTGACGACGTTGAGGCGATCCGCGCCGCGTATGATTTGGTGGTGGGCTGTGATGGTTTAAACAGTGTTGTCAGAGAGACTTACGCGGAGCACTTCAAGCCCGAGGTCGATGTGCGTGCGTGTAAATTTGTCTGGCTTGGCACGCATCAAAAGTTTGACGACGCTTTCACCTTCATTTTTGAGAAGACAGAGCACGGCTGGATCTGGGCGCATGTCTATCAGTTTGACGATGAGACCGCGACCTTCATCGTTGAGTGCGGGCAGGAGACCTGGGACAACTTCGGTTTTGAAGCCATGTCCAAAGAAGAGATTGTAGAGACCTGCCGCGCGGTGTTTGCTGACCACCTTGGTGGGCACGATCTGATGAGCAACGCGGCGCATTTGCGCGGCTCTGCGGTGTTCATGAACTTCCCGCGGGTGCTCTGTGAGAAATGGCACCACGAAAATGTGGTGCTGCTGGGCGACGCCTCCGCCACGGCGCATTTCTCGATTGGGTCAGGCTCAAGACTGGCCTTTGACAGTGCCATTGCGCTGGCTGAGTTCCTGCACTCCGAACCGACGATGGAAGGGGCTTTTGAGCGCTACCAGGAAGAGCGGCGGTTAGACGTTTTGCGCCTGCAATCGGCGGCGCGCAACTCTCTGGAGTGGTTTGAGGAGGTGGAACGCTACCTCGATCTGGACCCGGTGCAATTCAACTATTCTCTGCTGACGCGCAGCCAGCGGATCAGCCATGAAAACCTGCGGTTGCGGGATGCGGAGTGGCTCAAGTCGGCGGAAAAGTGGTTTCAGGACCAGGCGGGTGCGCCTGTGGATGCGCCAGTGCGTGCGCCTATGTTTGCGCCTTATAAGATGCGCGACATGGACCTTGCCAACCGCATCGTGGTCTCTCCTATGGCGCAGTACAAAGCGGTGGATGGCTGTCCAACTGACTGGCATCTGATCCACTACGGCGAACGCGCCAAGGGTGGGGCGGGGCTCGTATATACCGAGATGACCTGCGTGAGCGCTGAGGCGCGGATCACGCGGGGCTGTCCGGGGCTTTATGCGCCCGAGCATGAGGCGGCGTGGCGGCGGTTGACCGAGTTTGTTCATGCAGAGACGGACGCGAAGATTTGCTGCCAGATCGGCCATTCGGGGCGCAAAGGCTCCACGCAAGTGGGCTGGGAGATCATGGACGCGCCTTTGAAAGACGGCAATTGGGATTTGGTCTCGGCCTCCGCAACTCCTTGGAGCGACAATAACGCTGTGCCACGTGCCGCTACTCGTGAGGACATGGACGTCATCAAAGCGCAGTTTGTGGCGGCGGCGGAAATGGCGGAACGGGCCGGGTTCGATATGATCGAACTGCACGCCGCGCACGGCTATCTGATCTCCAGTTTCATTTCGCCGGTCAGCAATCAGCGCGACGACGAATATGGCGGTAGCCTGGAAAACCGTCTGCGCTATCCTTTGGAAGTGTTCTCAGCGATGCGGACCGTGTGGCCTGCGGCAAAGCCGATGTCGGTGCGGATTTCGGCCAATGACTGGGTTGGCGAAGATGGCGTGACCCCGCAGGAAGCGGTGGAGATTGCTAAGGCGTTCCGCGCGGCGGGAGCGGATATCATCGATGTGAGCGCGGGGCAGACCAGCATTGAGGCCAAGCCGGTCTACGGCCGCATGTTCCAGACGCCGTTCAGCGACCGCATCCGCAACGAGGCGGTCATTCCGACCATGGCGGTGGGCAATATTTATGAGGCGGATCACGCCAACTCGATCCTGATTGCAGGGCGGGCGGATCTGGTGGCCGTGGGCCGACCACATCTGGCCGATCCCTATTGGGTGCATCATGAGGCGGCGCGGATTGGCGACCGCCATGCCACTTGGCCCAAGCCTTACGAGGCCGGGCGGGATCAGGCCTGGCGGCTGGCAGATCGTGATGCGGAGATGATCCGGGTATGAGCGTAGCAGGGAAACATGCGGTGGTGACCGGCGGCGGCACCGGCGTTGGGGCCGCGATTGCTGAGGCCATGGCGCACGCCGGTGCCAAGGTCACCGTGGTGGGCAGACGCGAAGGTCCCCTGCGCGAGGTGGCGGGTAAGCACAAGTTCATCGGCTGGAAGGTCTGTGATGTGACCGATGCAGGCGCCGTACGTGGAGCCTTTGCAGAAGCGCGGGCTCTGGACGGGCCGATAGAGATTGTCGTGGCGAACGCTGGCGCGGCGGAGAGTGTGCCTTTTGCCAAGATGACGCCGGAGCATCTGACGGCAATGTTGAATGTGAACCTCGCGGGTGTGGTGAACGTCTGGCAGGCGGCGCTGCCGGATATGCAGGTAGCGGGCTGGGGGCGGTTGATCGCCGTGGCCTCCACCGCTGGCCTCAAAGGCTATCCCTATGTCAGCGGCTACTGTGCGGCCAAACATGGCGTGGTCGGGCTGACCCGTTCCGTGGCCATGGAAATGGGCAACAGCGGCATCACCGCCAATGCAATCTGTCCCGGGTTTGTCGACACACCGATGTTGGACCGCTCGATTGAGAACATCGTGGCGAAGACCGGCATGAGCGCTGAGAAAGCCCGCACCAGCCTCACGCGGGGCAATCCACAGGGGCGGTTTATCGAGGTGGATGAGGTGGCAGGTGCCGCGCTGTGGCTGTGCGAAGACGCGGCGCGTTCGGTGAACGGCCACGCCATGACCCTGTCGGGAGGGGAAGTATGACCGAAACACAAAACGACCTGAGCAAGGAGCGGCTGCGGCTCTGGCTGAAGCTTCTGAAAGCCTCGGGCATGATCGAAGATGAAATCCGCCGCCGCCTGCGTCGGGAGTTTGACAGCACCTTGCCACGGTTTGACGTGATGTCGGTGCTGGCGCGCTTCCCGGAAGGGCAAAAGATGAGCCAGATCAGCGATTTGTTGCGCGTTTCTAATGGGAACGTGACCGGTATTGTTGACAAATTGTCGGAGGAAGGGCTGGCGCAACGGGTGGCTGTTCCGGGCGACCGCCGCGCCTCATTGGTGAAACTGACCGACAAGGGCATTGCTGCTTTTGCCGAACATGCCGCGACCCATGAAAGCTGGCTCAACGAGATGCTGGGTGGCCTTGGCGCTGACGATGTGGACGGCATGGCGATCCGTCTGGAACGGCTGATTGAGACTTTGGAAGACAGGGAGATCTGAGCGATGCGCACGGATGTGGAGCACTTTTTGTGCAGTGTTGTGGATGGCATCGCGACGGTGCAATTGAACCGCCCGGAGCGGAAAAACCCGCTGACCTTTGACAGCTATGCCGAGCTGCGCGACTGGTTTCGCGATCTGAGCTATGATGACACGGTCAAGGCGGTGGTCTTTGCCCCCAACGGTGGCAATTTCAGCTCCGGCGGTGATGTGCATGACATCATCGGCCCGCTGACCAAGATGACTATGAAAGAGCTTTTGGCATTCACACGTATGACCGGCGATCTGGTCAAAGCCATGGTGAACTGCGGCAAGCCGATCATTGCGGCTGTCGATGGGATTTGTGCAGGCGCCGGGGCGATCATTTCGATGGCGTCTGATCTGCGCATTGCCACGCCCGAAGCCAAGACGGCCTTCCTGTTCAACCGCGTGGGTTTGGCAGGGTGCGACATGGGGGCCTGTGCGATCCTGCCTCGTATCATTGGACAGGGCCGGGCGGCGGAGCTGCTGTATTTGGGCCGCGCGATGACTGCGGAAGAAGGTCATGCCTGGGGCTATTTCAACCGCGTGGTCGCGGCGGATGCTTTGATGGCAGAGGCGCAGGCTTTGGCGCGGCGCATCGCGGATGGGCCGGGTTTTGCCAATATGATGACCAAAACCATGCTGGCGCAGGAATGGTCGATGTCGATTGAGCAGGCCATCGAGGCAGAGGCACAGGCACAGGCGATTTGCATGCAGGGGCAGGATTTCCACCGCGCCTATCATGCCTTTGTTGCCAAAGAACGGCCGGTGTTTGAGGGCGACTGATCGCGTCGGGACAGGCGGGGGGGCAGCCCCCGTACCCCCGGGATATTTAAGGCCAAATGAAGCAGGGGAGGCTTTACATGGCGGATCAGACTTTTTTGGACTGGCCTTTCTTTGAGGAGGCCCATCGTGCGCGGGCGGCGGAACTGGAGGTCTGGGCCGAGAGTGCCTTGGCGTCGGTGAGCCATGCGGATGTGGATGGCACCTGTCGTGATCTGGTGGCGCGTTTGGGCGACGCGGGGTTCTTGCAGGTCACAGCGTCTGAGGAAGGCGCGTTGGATGTGCGGACCCTCTGTTTGAGTCGGGAGATTTTGGCGCGCCATGATGGCTTGGCAGATTTTGCCTTTGCCATGCAGGGGCTGGGCACCGGAGCCATTTCTCTGTTTGGCTCCGCGCGTCAGAAGGCTGCGTGGTTGCCGTTGACACGTGCAGGCAAAGCCATTGCAGGGTTTGCGCTGACGGAACCACAGTCCGGCTCTGATGTGGCCAATTCCACCATGACCGCGACGCTAGACGGCGATCACTTTGTACTGAATGGCGAAAAGACTTGGATTTCCAATGGCGGCATTGCTGACGTTTACACGGTGTTTGCCCGCACGGGTGAAGCGCCGGGGGCCAAGGGATTGAGTGCCTTTGTTGTGCCCGCAGACACGCCCGGTTTATCCGTGATTGAGCGCTTGGAAACCATCGCACCGCATCCGCTGGCAACTCTTCGCTTTGAGGCGTGTCGTATTCCGGTCAGCGCGCTGATTGGCGACGCAGGCCGTGGCTTCGCCATCGCCATGTCGGTGCTGGATGTGTTTCGATCCACTGTGGCGGCGGCGGCTTTGGGCTTTGCCCGGCGGGCATTGGATGAGGCAGTGGCGCGGGTGCAGGCGCGGGAGGTGCAGGGCGCGCCATTGTTTGAGTTACAGATGGTGCAGGGGCATATTGCGGATATGGCGCTGGATGTGGATGCGGCCGCGCTCTTGGTTTATCGCGCGGCCTGGGCCAAGGATTCCGGTGCACCACGGGTGACGCGCGAAGCGGCGATGGCCAAACTCTTTGCCACCGACCATGCGCAGCAGGTGATCGACAAGGCGGTGCAGCTGTTTGGCGGCGATGGCGTAAAATCCGGCGAGGTGGTCGAACGGCTCTATCGCGAGATCCGGGCCTTGCGGATTTATGAGGGGGCGAGCGATGTGCAACGTGTTGTGATTGCACGCCAGACCTTGGCCAATGCAGCAGCAGAAGGAGCGGGAAAATGATGGGCGCCAGCGCACATGAGGACAGCTTCACGCGGGACAATCTCCCCCCCAAGGAGATGTGGCCGGACCTGCTGTTGGCGGGGTTTGACTATCCGGAGCAGATGAACGCCGGCTGGGAATTGACCGATGGCATGGTGGCCAAAGGTTTTGGCGACAACACCGCACTGATCGGCAATGGCCGGCGTCGGACCTACAAGGAACTGACGGACTGGACCAACCGGTTGGCGCATGTGTTGGTTGAAGATCTGGGGGTAAGGCCGGGAAATCGCGTGCTTATCCGCTCTGCCAACAACCCGGCGATGGTGGCCTGTTGGCTGGCGGCGACCAAGGCGGGCGCGGTGGTGGTGAACACCATGCCGATGCTGCGCGCGGTGGAGTTGAGCAAATATGTGGAGAAGGCAGAGATCAGCCACGCGATTTGTGACACGCGGTTGATGGAGGAAATGACGGCCTGTGCTGAGGCCTGCGATGGCTTGAAGGTCATTGGTTTTGATGGCACGGCCAACCATGATGCTGAGCTGGATCGGCTGGCACTTGAAAAGCCCGTGACGTTTGAGGCGGTGCCAACGGCAGCGGATGATGTTGCGTTGATTGGGTTCACCTCGGGCAGCACTGGTGAGCCGAAAGGCACCATGCATTTCCACCGGGATCTGATGATCATTGCCGACGGCTATGCCAAAGAAGTGCTGGACGTGCAGCCGGAAGACGTCTTTGTTGGCTCGCCACCTTTGGCCTTCACTTTTGGGCTTGGTGGGCTGGCGATCTTTCCTCTGCGTTTTGGCGCGGCGGCGACTTTGTTGGAGCAGGCCACGCCGCCCAATATGATTGAGATCATCGAGAAGTATAAAGCCACCGTCTGTTTCACCGCGCCGACAGCTTATCGCGCGATGTTGGCGGCGATGGACGAGGGGGCGGACCTGTCGTCTCTGCGCTCTGCCGTGAGTGCCGGGGAGACGTTGCCCGCGCCGGTCTACGAAGAATGGCAGGCTAAAACCGGCAAGCCGATGCTGGATGGCATTGGTGCCACTGAACTGTTGCACATCTTTATCTCCAACCGGTTTGACGATCACCGCCCTGCCTGTACCGGCAAACCTGTGACGGGCTATGAGGCCAAAGTGGTGGGGCTGGATGGCGCATCCTTGCCGCGTGGTGAGGTTGGGCGATTGGCCGTGCGTGGCCCAACCGGCTGTCGCTATCTGGGCGGTGAACGGCAGGACGAATATGTGGTGGATGGCTGGAACATCTCCGGTGATGCTTTTTGGCAGGACGAAGATGGCTATTTCCACTTTGCCGCCCGCAATGACGACATGATCATTTCTTCCGGCTACAACATCGCTGGGCCTGAGGTGGAGGCTGCTTTGTTGGCGCATGAGGCAGTGGCAGAATGTGCCGTAATCGGCGTGCCCGATGAGGCGCGCGGCGCGATTGTCGAGGCACATGTGGTGCCCGCCGTAGGTTTTGCGTCGGACGACACCACGGCCAAAGTGCTTCAGGATCACGTGAAATCCACCATCGCCCCTTACAAATATCCGCGCTCGGTGGTGTTCACTGACGCGCTTCCCAAGACGGAAACCGGCAAAATTCAGCGCTTCCGTCTGAAGCCAGCCAACTAAGGACAACCCAATGACCGATACAGCTTATGATCCGTCGACCGACGGCGCCAAAATGTCCTTCAAAGATGCCATGTCTTATGGCGACTATCTTCATCTGGACGGCATCCTGAACCAGCAGCACCCGCAGTCCGAGGCGCATGACGAGATGCTGTTTATCATCCAGCACCAAACGTCGGAGCTGTGGATGAAGCTCGCCTTGCATGAATTGGGCGCGGCGCGAGAGGCGCTCAAATCAGGTGATCTCAGCCACATGTTCAAGATGTTGGCCCGCGTGAGCCGGATTTTTGAACAGCTCAACAACGCCTGGGACGTGCTGCGCACGATGACTCCAGCGGATTACACCACGTTCCGTGAGAGCCTGGGGCCAAGCTCCGGTTTTCAGAGCCACCAATACCGGTTGATCGAATATGTGCTGGGCAACCGTAATCCCAATATGGTGAAGCCGCACGCCCATGTGCCCGTAGCCAAGGCAGCATTGGAAGCAGAACTGGCACAACCGAGTTTCTATGACGAGGTGATCCGCTATCTTTATGTCTCGCTGGATGGGGATGACAGCGCCATGCCCGCACCGCAGCTCAATCAGCCGCACTCTGTGGTTGATGAGGTTCAGGCGCGCTGGAAAACCGTTTATGAGGATGTGGATACTCATTGGCGTCTTTATGAGTTGGCGGAAAAATTGGTCGATCTGGAGGATTACTTCCGCCGCTGGCGGTTTAACCACGTCACCACGGTGGAGCGGGTGATTGGATTCAAACGCGGGACCGGCGGCACGTCGGGCGTGCAGTATCTGCGCAGGATGCTGGATGTGGAACTCTTCCCCGAACTTTGGCACCTGCGCGGAGATTTGTGAGCATGGGCGTTTCGCTTCCCAGAAAAGAGCTGTTTGATGTGCCTGAGGGCGTGATCTACCTCGATGGAAATTCTTTGGGCGTGCTGCCCAAAGGTGCCGCCGAGCGGGCCCAAAAGACCATCACCGAAGAGTGGGGCGGGCAGCTTATCAAGGCATGGAACACCGCCGGCTGGATGGCCTTGCCACAGGTGGTGGGCGACCGGCTTGCTGACTTGATCGGCGCGCCTGCGGGTTCTGTGGCCACCGGCGACACGCTGTCGATCAAAGTCTATCAGGCCTTGGCGGCGGCGTTAAAAATGCGCCCAGATCGCAAGGTAATCCTGTCTGACAATGGCAACTTTCCCTCCGACCTCTATATGGCCGAAGGGCTGATCAAGACCTTGGATCAAGGATATGAGTTGCGCACACCGGCGCCAGAGGATGTGGCCGAGGCCATCTCTGAGGAGGTCGCTGTGGTGATGCTGACGCAGGTGGATTACCGCTCTGGCCGCATGCATGACATGCAGGCCATCACCAAGCGCGCACATGAGGTTGGCGCGGTGATGATCTGGGATCTCGCGCATTCCGCCGGCGCGGTGCAGGTGGATATGGCGGGATGCAACGCCGAGTTTGCCGTCGGTTGTACCTACAAATACCTCAACGGCGGGCCGGGCGCGCCGGCGTTTATCTATGTACGCCCTGACATCGTGGAGAGCATAGAACCCGCGCTCTCCGGCTGGCTGGGCCATGATGCGCCCTTTGCGATGGAGCTGAACTACCGCCCCGCCTCCGCCACCGAGCGTATGCGCGTTGGCACGCCGCCGATCTTGCAATTGGGCGTTTTGCAAGAAGCGCTCAAGGCTTGGGATGGTGTCGACATGGCGGAGCTGCGGGCCGCGTCGCAACGCCTGTCTGATCTGTTTGTCAAAGAGGTCGAGGCGCGCTGTCCCATGCTATCGCTCGCCAGCCCACGGGACTCCAATGCACGTGGCTCGCAGGTGTCGTTTGCCTTTGAGCAGGGCTATCCGGCGATGCAGGCGATCATTGATCGCGGCGTGATTGGTGACTTCCGCGCGCCCAACATTATGCGCTTTGGCTTTACACCGCTCTATCTGGATGACGCGGATATTGTGGCGGCAGCAGAGATCATCGAAGATGTGATGACCAATGAACATTGGCGCGCAGAAAAGTACAACGTGCGTTCACGCGTGACGTAAGACGAGGACTATGGGTTTGAAAACAATACATCCTGAGGGCTGGGCGCCCGCGTTGGGTTACGCCAACGGCATGTTGGCTGAAGACGGCACGCTGCATATCGGCGGGCAGATTGGCTGGAACAGTCAGAAGGTCTTTGAAAGCCATGATTTCATTGGCCAAATGACGCAGGTTCTGCAGAACATTCGTGAGATCGTCGAAGCAGCAGGCGGGCAGCCCAGCGACATTGCGCGGCTGACGTGGTTTGTGAAAAGCAAATCTGAGTACCTCGCGCATCAACGCGAGGTTGGCCAAGCCTACCGCGCGGTCATGGGACGGCATTTCCCGGCCATGTCTTTGGTGGTCGTTGCTGATCTTGTGGAAGACGAAGCGCTTTTGGAGATCGAAGCCACGGCGCATATCGGCAGGGGTTAACCTGCCGTCATCGCCTTGCGGTCCAATAGCTTCAAAGGCGACAACAGCTTGCCTAAAGGTGGCCACCAGATCCAACTGCCGCCCAAGGGCCGCAGGGTGGCGCCGGTGCCGAGCTTAAATCGCGCCAGTCCGGCGGCTTTTTCGGTGTCTACCTGACCCAGCTCCAGCGTGGTCACGCCTTTGCCCGCCAGCCAGTTCATACCTTCCCACACAAGCAGATTGTGCGCGCTGGCTGCGCGACCGGCTTCGGTGGTGTGGCTGATGTGATAGGTCGCGCTGTCGCCGTGACACAGGAACAGCATTGCCGCGACGGGTGTCTTGCCATCAAACGCGGTGAACAGTTTTGCGCTGCCGCGATTGGCCTTGCTGTAGGCCAGCGTCAGCGCGTCTGACCAAGTCGCATAGCCGCGTGATGCCTGTTGCTGCGCGTCCTGCTGCAAAATCCAGTTGTCGGGCTTGATTGGCAGGTTCTGGCGCGTCACGCGCAGACCTTGGCTTTCGGCAAACACCAAGCGGTTGCGCCATTTTTGGTGCATTTTCCCGCGCAGGTCGCCGGTCAGGGGGAGCTCTGCCACATGGGTTGGCGTCATCACCGGCACGGCGCCAAGATCGCCCAGCCAGGGGGCCGGATGGTCCGGGTTGAGCACCAACACTTCGCGCCGCAAACCGGCCTCGCGGATCAAACCGGGCAGGGTGGCTTTCGCAATTGTGGCGCGCGGCAGCATGGCGACATTCACGCCACCAATCTGGCGGCGCAGTACCAATGTGCCATCGCGCAACGTCTTGGTCTGCGTCTCGGTCAGCGACAAAGCCTGCCGGTATTCGTCACTCTGCTGCAACGGTCGCGCGGGGAGGGGGAGGGAGGCATCCAACATGTCCGCGATTAACGCATCTGAAACCTAATTCATGGTTAATGAAACAATGAGAAAGTCAAAACAATCCGCCGTAATGGGGCAATTCGCGCCCGCCGTGACATGGACCAAAGCCGCCGCCGTGCTTTTGGCCACCGTTATTTCGATCCCAGTGTTTGTGGTGTTGACCATCATTGATGTGTTGTTTCTGTAACGCGCTGCCTGTTCCGCGCGGCATTTATTGAATTGTTGCAAAAACGGGCGCGAATTTTCCGCTCAAGTTGCGGGAAAGCGGCGGAACCCACTTGACCTCCTCAAAAGGCTGAAATACATCAAGCCAACCTCGGGCGGGTATGGTGAAATGGTATCATAAGAGCCTTCCAAGCTTAAGGTGCGGGTTCGATTCCCGCTACCCGCTCCAAGGTCAAACTTCCTGATATTTCAATGCTCTGTCGTCGGGTGCTATCCCATGTCGCAGGGGTGCATGGGGCTTATGCATATCTGGCACCTTGACCCGGCTGCATGCTGCGTTCACTAACGGCTAACACGACAGCCAAGGACCGAATAATGGCCAGACAGCCGCAGCACGCGAATCCCGAACAAGACCGTGAGAAAAGCAAGAACATCGGTGCCCTGCGTGGGCTGCGTCCGTTTTTGGCCCCGTATCGCTTTCTAGTGTTTCTGGCGCTTTGTGCCCTGACGTTGACGGCCACAGTCTCGTTGATGTTGCCGGTGGCGGTGCGTCGCGTGGTGGACAACTTCGGCACCGAGAGTGACGCCCTGTTGGACAAATACTTCCTTGCGGCCCTTGGTATCGCGTCGATGCTGGCTGTGGGTACAGCCCTGCGCTACCTATTGGTTACACGCCTGGGCGAGCTGGTTGTCACCGACATTCGCAAAGCGGTGTTTGCGCGGGTGATCAACATGAGCCCGGCGTTTTTTGAGAATGTCATGACCGGTGAGGTGCTGAGCCGTATCACCACAGACACCACGGTGATCCAGTCGGTGATTGGCTCCTCGATTTCCATTGCCTTGCGCAACGTGCTTTTGTTCCTTGGTGGTCTGATGTTGATGCTGTTCACCTCGACCAAGCTCACACTGATGGTGCTCTTGGTGGTGCCGATGGTGATTGTGCCCATCATGGTGTTGGGCCGCCGTTTGCGCAAACTCAGCCGGGAAAACCAGGACTGGATTGCGGAAAGCTCCGGCAATGCGTCCGAAGCCCTTTTGTCAGTGCAAACCGTTCAAGCCTTCACCCATGAGGCTCAGTCGCGTACCAACTTCAACCGCGTGACCGACCTGTCGCTCAGCGCCGCGATGCGCCGGATCAACACCCGTGCTCTGCTGACCATGATTGTGATCTTCCTGATCTTCACTGGCGTTGTGGTGGTGTTGTGGATGGGGGCACGTGACGTGCGCGCAGGCGGCATGAGCGTTGGTGTGCTGGTACAATTTGTGATCTATTCCGTGATGGTGGCCGGGGCCGTGGGGGCCTTGTCCGAAATCTGGAGCGAGCTGCAGCGCGCCGCAGGCGCCACCGAACGATTGGTGGAGCTGCTTTACACAGAAGACAGCGTGAACGACCCCGCTCAGCCCAAAGCGCTGCCGGCGCCGGTCAAAGGGGAGATCCGGTTTAAAGACGTGTCGTTCCAATATCCGTCGCGCCCAAACATCTCCGCTCTCGATGGTGTTAACCTCACCATTCAACCCGGTGAAACTGTCGCCCTTGTTGGCCCGTCGGGCGCTGGCAAAACCACCATCATTCAAATGATTCAGCGCTTCTACGATCCGGCCAAAGGGCAGGTGACGCTTGATGGTGCCGCCTTGCAAGAGATGCAGCGCGATGATTTCCGGCAGCATATGGCGCTGGTGCCGCAAGATCCGGTGATCTTTGCCACCAGCGCGCGCGAAAACATCCGCTTTGGCCGTCTGGACGCCACCGATGCCGAAGTTGAAGCCGCAGCCAAAGCCGCCGCCGCGCATGAGTTCATCACCGCTCTGCCCGAAGGCTATGACAGCCCATTAGGTGAGCGCGGCGTGATGTTGTCGGGTGGTCAGAAACAACGCATCGCCATCGCGCGCGCCATCCTGCGTGACGCGCCGGTGCTATTGTTGGACGAGGCCACCTCGGCGCTGGATGCGGAAAGCGAACGTCTGGTGCAGGCGGCGGTGGATGAGCTGGCCGAAAGCCGCACCACCATCATCGTGGCCCACCGTTTGGCAACCGTGAAAAAGGCCGATCGTATCATTGTGATGGAAGAGGGCCGCATTGTCGCCCAGGGCCGTCATGACGATCTGGTGGCCGAAGGCGGGCTCTATGCCAAACTGGCACGTCTTCAATTCACCGCGGGCGCTGCCTAAATCAGTAAGGTCGCGCCGCTTCCAAGCGCGCGCGACCACAGGCTGATTTTGAGGTGGACTGCATCCCTTTTACGGTTAATCTGACGTAACGTTTCAGGCACGCTTGACCCTAGGTTCGGCTGGCCTTGAGCGGGGCGCAAGGTGTTTTTGGGATCATCTTGACGGAACGCGTCCAACGTGGGTCGGACTGGCGGAGGTCCGGCAGATTGGGGCAAGCAACCCAAGGGGGGAGAATAGACTATGAGCTTTGAATCTTTGGCAGACCTAAAGGCCATCGAGAACGAAAAACCGTGGGATGAACGGGGCAACCCAACCACGATTTATGAAATGCTGACCAACACCAAGGACAAGTTTCCAAACCGTCCGGCGGTCAGCTATCAGATTTTCTCTGGCCCCAAAGACAAAGCTGAGACCGTTACCTGGTCCGAGCTGCACGCCAAGACCACGCAAGCGGCCAATATGTTCCGCGATCTGGGCGTGGGTGAAAAAGACACCGTGGCTTTTGTGCTGCCAAACTGTAACGAGACCATGTATGCGCTGCTTGGTGGCATGGTTGCGGGCATTGTGAACCCGATCAACCCGCTGCTGGAGCCGGAGCAGATCTCTGCCATCCTGCGCGAAACCGACGCCAAAGTGGTGGTGACCCTTAAAGGCTTCCCAAAAACCGATGTGGCGCAAAAAGTGGCCGAGGCCGTGCGCCACGCCCCACATGTGCACACGGTTCTGGAAATTGATCTGGTCAAATACCTGACCCCGCCAAAATCCTGGATTGTACCGCTGATCCGGCCCAAGGTTTCCGGCCCGCAGCACGCGGACTTCAAAGACTTCAACAAAGAGCTGGCGAAGTACCCAACAACCTTGCAGTTTGCCGATAGCGCAGGTGACCGTGTGGGGGCCTATTTCCACACTGGTGGCACGACCGGCATGCCGAAAGTGGCACAGCACCTCTACTCCGGCATGATCTACAACGGCTGGCTTGGCGACCGTCTGCTCTTCACCGAAGAAGACAACATCATGTGCCCGCTGCCGCTGTTCCACGTGTTTGCCGTGCATGTCATCATGCAGGCGGCAATCAAATCTGGCGCCCATGTGGTGTTCCCAACCCCGGCGGGCTATCGCGGCGATGGCGTGTTTGACAACTTCTGGAAGCTGATCGAGCGCTGGAAAATCTCCTTCATCATCACCGTGCCAACCGCGGTGTCGGCCCTGATGCAGCGTCCCGTAGATGCGGATATTTCCTCTGTGAAAACCGCCTTCTCCGGCTCCGCGCCGATGCCAATGGAGCTGTTCAAGCGTTTCGAAAGCACCTGTGGTGTGGACATTGTCGAAGGCTACGGCCTGACCGAGGCCACCTGTCTTGTGTCCTGCAACCCGCCCTCTGGTGCCAAGAAGGTTGGCTCCGTCGGCCTGCCGTTTCCGTACACCGATGTGCGTATCATCAAAAACACACCGGACGGTCCAGTGGAATGTGCTGCGGATGAAGTGGGCGAAATTTGTGTTTCCAACCCAGGTGTTTATGCGGGCAACACCTACACTGAAGCGGATAAAAACGCCGACCTGTTCCACTACGGCACCCACCTGCGCACAGGGGATTTGGGGCGTTTGGACGAGGATGGCTACCTCTGGATCACTGGCCGTGCCAAAGACCTGATCATTCGTGGCGGTCACAACATTGATCCGGCAGAGATCGAAGAGGCGTTGTTGGCGCATCACGATGTGGCCTTTGCTGGCGCAATTGGCCAACCGGACGCGCATTCGGGTGAGGTGCCCTGTGTCTATGTCGAGCTTGTGGAAGGTGCGACCGCGACAGGTGAGGATTTGATGAGCCACGCAAAGGTGCACGTGCACGAGCGCGCCGCGCATCCGAAATATGTGGAGATCATGCCAGAGCTGCCCAAGACCGCTGTTGGCAAAATTTTCAAGCCGGACCTGCGCAAAGCGGCGATCACCCGTATCTACGATGCCGCGCTGGATAAAGCTGGTGTGCCAGCTCAAGTGGACTTTGTGCTGGACGACAAAAAGCGTGGTCTGGTGGCACAGATCAAAAAATCAGGCGATGCCACTGACGCGGAAGTTGGCAAAGTGCTTGGCGATTTTGTCCGCCCATGGGAATGGACCAGCGACGAATCGGCGGTCTGATCCGGCACGAAGGGGAGGGGGGCAGCCCCCTCGTCACCGCGCAGCGGTGCCTTCACCCCCGGGATATTTGGGGAATGAGAAAGCTATCTACGAAAAAAATAGTAGGGCGCAGCGTCAAGCGGCGCCCTTCCTGATTGCGGTAACAGTTTTGCGCGCCTACTGTGCCAGCAACAGAGTTCAGGGAGGGGACCGATGACCCATATTCTCGCCATTGATCAGGGCACAACATCCAGCCGCGCGATTGTGTTTGACGGAGACATCCGCCCGATTGCCAGCGCCCAGCTGGAGTTTGAGCAGCACTTCCCGCAATCGGGCTGGGTGGAGCATGATCCGGCGGACATTTGGGTCACCACGGTGGAGACCTGCTCCGGCGCGCTGGCACGGGCCAAGCTCTCTGCCAAGGACATCGACGCCATTGGCATCACCAACCAGCGTGAAACCACCTTGGTGTGGAACAAGACCACGGGTGAGCCGGTGCACAACGCCATTGTCTGGCAGGATCGCCGCACTGCTGCGATCTGCGAAGAGCTGAAGGCAGGCGGTCATGCGAAGATGGTGCAAGCCACCACCGGCCTGCTGCTCGATCCCTATTTTTCCGGCACCAAGATCAAGTGGATTTTGGACAATGTTGAAGGCGCCAGCGCAGCGGCGGAGGCGGGCGAGCTGCTGTTTGGCACCGTGGATTGCTACCTGATTTGGAAGCTGACTGGCGGCAAGGTGCATGCCACCGACGCCACGAACGCGGCACGCACGTTGATTTATGACATTCACAACGGTGTCTGGAGCAAGGACATCTGTGCGCTGTTGGGCATTCCCATGTCGATGCTGCCGGAGGTCAAAGACTGTGCCGCCGATTTTGGTGAAACCGACGCCGATCTGTTTGGCGCAGCGATCCCCATTCGCGGTGTGGCTGGCGATCAACAGGCTGCCACCATTGGGCAGGCCTGTTTTCAGGCGGGCATGCTGAAGTCGACCTACGGCACCGGTTGCTTTGCGCTTCTGAACACAGGCAACATGCCGGTGACCTCGCAAAACCGCCTGTTGACCACCATTGCCTATCAATTGGACGGCAAGCCGACCTATGCGCTGGAAGGCGCGATCTTCATTGCGGGGGCGGTGGTGCAATGGCTGCGCGACGGGTTGGGCATCATCAACGATGCCTCTGAAACCACCGCCTTGGCCGATGCCGCGGACCCGGGTCAGGAGTTGATCCTTGTGCCTGCTTTTGTGGGTCTTGGTGCCCCTTATTGGAACCCGGAAGCGCGGGGCGCCGTCTTTGGCTTGACCCGTGGTTCCGGCCCCAAAGAGTTCTCCCGTGCCGCGCTGGAAAGCGTTGGGTTTCAAACCCGTGACCTGCTCGAAGCCATGCAGGCGGATTTTGACTTTTCCGGCGATACGGTGCTGCGGGTGGATGGCGGCATGATTGCCTCTGACTGGGCGATGCAGTTCCTGTCAGACATTCTGGGCGCGCCGGTGGACCGGCCAGTGGTGGCCGAAAGCACCGCCAAAGGGGCAGCCTGGCTCGCGGGCATGCAGATTGGGGCCTATCCGGACATGGCGGGCTTTGCCGCGACCTGGGAAAAAGAGAGCCAGTTCACGCCAAAGCAGGATGACAGCTGGCGCGAAGGGCGTTATGCGGGCTGGCAAAAGGCCATCAACGCCACGCTGGCGATGACCGAGTAACTCTCAAGCGCGGAGCGCTCTATGTCCAATCCCTGTGCTCTTTGCGGCGCCACTGGCGCCGTATCTCCCGTGGCCGTCGTGCCGCAGGATGTTTCTGTTGATCTCTGCGCCACATGTGCCACAGGTGTCTCGGACGGCCCACAGGACGGGCCACATTGGCAGTTTTTGCATGAGGCGATCTGGAGCACAGAGCCTGCGGTGCAGGTCCTGGCGTGGCGCTTGCTGAAAGCGTTGCCCGAGGCGCCCTGGGCGCGTGATCTTCTTGATATGGCTTATCTGGAGCCAGAGGTGCAGGCATGGGCAGAGGCTGGTCTGAGTGCGGCGGAGGATACGGTTGTTCATCGCGACAGCAACGGTGTGGTGCTCACATCAGGCGACACGGTGGTGCTGATCAAAGATCTGCCCGTGAAAGGCGCAGGCTTCACAGCCAAACGGGGTACCGCCGTGCGCAATATCTCTCTGGTGATGGACAACCCTGAGCACGTCGAAGGCCGGGTGGAAAGCCAGCGGATTGTGATCTTGACGAAGTTTGTGAAAAAGAGCTGAGGCTTTTCGACCTCAGACCTCCATCCAGATGGACACCGGCCCGACATTGGTCAGCGAGACCTTCATGTCCGCGCCAAATTCACCGGTCTCCACCGGCACAACCTCGCCAAGCTTTTGGGCAAACAACTCATAAAGCCGTTTGCCATCCTCTGGCGCTGCGGCCGTGGAAAACCCCGGCCGATTGCCGCTGCGGGTGTCCGCCGCCAGCGTAAACTGGCTGATCACCAAAGCGCTGCCACCGATATCCGCTACAGACTTATTCATCTTGCCGATTTCATCTTGAAAAATCCGACACTTGGCCACTTTGGCGGCGAGCTTTTCCACTTGCGCTTCGGTGTCATTCTGCATCGCACAGACCAGCACCATCAACCCTGGCCCACATTTGCCAATCACTGCGCCATCCACGCGCACCTGCGCCTCACTCACCCGTTGCAACAAAGCACGCATGTCACCCTCCAAGTTTTGAGCGACCCTGCGACAGGCACGGAACCGGCGCAACCCGCTTTCTCATTCCAGAAATATCTCGTGTGAAGGGGCAGCTCTGCTGCACCGAGGGCAGAGCCCTCCCGTACTAGCGCTTCGGGCCTTGCATGACGATGCAGGTGGTTGATCCGGTGGCGTAAAGCTTGCCATCCTCAACCCCGCGCACCTCGCCAACGGAAATGCCCGTGGAGCGCCCTACATGCTGCACTTTGCCCACCGCATGCACGGTCATGCCAACAGGGATCGGGCGCAGAATGTTGATCTTGTATTCAAGGGTTGTGTAGATCTGTCCGGGTTTCAGCATGGTCTGAACGGCGCAGGCCATACAGCTGTCCAAGATTGTCCCGTACCAACCACCATGTACCGTGCCAATCGGGTTCATGGTGCCGAACTCCGGCGTGCCTTCAAAGGTCACCGTGCCTTCATCCGCCACAATGGGTTTAAACCCCAAAGTCTCCCCAATGGGTGGCCCGGCCAACTCGCCATTGATAATCCCACGCATAAAGTCCAATCCGCTCACCGACAGGATGGTGTCCATCGAGGCCAGCTGATCAACCGAAACGGCGTAGTGATGTGCAGTCATAAAAACGGCCTCCTTTGTCCAAGCAAAGAAGGCCGTAGATTTGTCTGTATCTCAAGAGGGGCAGGGCGCCCGTTACGCCACGTTTTCCAAATTCACCGCCGGTGTCACACCCAAAGCATGGCACACATCGCGGGTCAGCTCCGGACGGTTCATTGTGTAAAAGTGCAGGCTGTCCACACCTTCGTCGAGCAAATCAGAGCACATTTCGGTGCACACGGCGGTGGCTAACAGGTCTTCGCGGTTGTCCCGTTCCGCTTTTTCAAAGGCGTCAATCAGCCAAGCCGGCACAGAGGTGCCGCAGCGCTCGGAGAATTTGCGCACGCCTTTCCAGTTCTCAATTGGCAAAACGCCGGGCAGGATCGGCGCGTTGATGCCCGCTTTTGCACAGGCGTCACGGAAGCGCAGGAAGGTCTCTGCCTCAAAGAAGAACTGCGTGATGGCTTCATCCGCGCCAGCGTCAATCTTGCGCTTGAGCCATTCCACGTCCGCCGCCATGTCGGCTGCTTCCGGGTGTTTCTCCGGGTAGGCGCCCACGCGAATGGTAAACTTGCCGGTATCCGCCAAAGCGCTGATCAGCTCCAGAGAGTTGGCAAAGCCTTCGGGGTGTGGCTCAAACCCGTTGCTGCCTTTTGGTGGATCGCCGCGCAGTGCCACCAATTCCGAAACGCCGGCCGCCGCAAAGCCGTCTGCAATGTCCAGGGTTTCCGCTTTGGAGGCGTTTACGCAGGTCAAATGCGCCGCCACGTTCAGGCCAGAGGATTTGTGCAAGGTCGCTACGGCCTCGCGGGTCAGGTCTCTTGTGGTGCCGCCAGCGCCGTAAGTCACAGAAACAAAACGTGGTTTTAGCGGTGCCAGTGTTTGCACGGTGTCCCAAAGCCGGAAAGATGCCTGCAGGTTTTGCGGCGGAAAAAATTCAAACGAGACTTGAGGCGTGGTCATAACGGGCATCCTGTAACTTGCGGTTGTCCTCATGTCACACACATGGCATCTTTACGCAAATTCATAATACTCAAGAAAGTCATGAGCCGCACATGAAGATGCACATTGAATTCCGCCACCTGCGCACCGTGCGCGCCATTCATGAATGTGGTGGTCTGGCCCGTGCGGCTGATCAACTGAACATCACGCAATCGGCTTTGTCCCACCAGATCAAAGGTTTGGAAGAACAGGCCGGGGTGGAGCTGTTTGTGCGCCGCTCCAAACCGATGAAATTATCGGCGGCAGGTGCGCGCCTTCTGCGTTTGGCCAATCAGGTGCTGCCGGAGGTCGAAAAACTTGAAGCGGAATTTAATGGTCTGCGCGCGGGCAGCTCTGGCCGCCTGCATATCGCCATTGAATGTCATGCCTGTTTTGAATGGCTGTTCCCGGTTCTGGAGCAGTTCCGCAAAAACTGGCCAGATGTGGATGTCGACATCCGACCCGGACTGGCCTTTGACGCCATGCCAGCGCTTCAGAAAGAAGAAGTGGATCTGGTGGTCAGCTCTGATCCGGAGAAAATGCCAAATGTGTCGTTCAGCCATCTGTTTGACTACGCCCCGGTCTTTGTGGCTTCGTCGTCCCATCCTTTGGCGCAGAAAGACTATGTCGAAGCAGAGGACTTTCGCGGTGAAACGCTGATCACCTATCCGGTAGAACGGTCGCGTCTTGACGTGTTTTCCCAATTGCTGACACCGGCCAAGGTCGAGCCGGGTGCCGTGCGTCAGGCGGAACTGACCGCTGTGATCCTGTTGCTTGTGGCCTCCAACCGCGGCGTGTCGGTTTTGCCGGACTGGGTTGTGCGCGAGGTCAAATATTCCTCTGACTATGTGACACGTCCGATCACCGACAAAGGCCTGACCCGAGCCTTATTTGCTGCGACACGCACTGATGATCTGAACAAGCCCTACATGCAGGATTTGATTCAATTGGCAGGTAAAGAAGCACGGCGCTTGCAATCAACCTAAACGGGTTGGTGAGACTCTTCTGGTATTTCTCCCCCTGAACAATCTGGTCGTTCCTGTCCATGTTGTTGCGTAACGGTTCATCAGTTTAGGGGGGGAGTTTCTCCCAGCGCGCACTAGGCCTCTGTCAGGGTCGCGGCGCGGGCGGCTCCAGATTTGTCTATGCCTACCACGTTTCATGCAATTTCTGTTGGCCAACTGGCTGACATCGACACCAACGAAGGCAACACCACGGCGGAAAACGCCTCCGCTTTGGTTGGGTTGACCTTTGGCGGGGTCGGCGCGCCTCTGGTCAATGATTTTGTCGAAATCTCGCCTGATGGGGACGTGGGGTCGTTCTATGATATGGACAATAGCCCCAATGACCGGTTCACCGTGGATGGCGGCGGCCCGCAGACCTTTGACGGCACGGCGGTTTACAATGCCACAATCACCTATGTGGACGGCACAACCGCAACCTATACTGCCGTGTTGTTTCAAGACACCAACGGCAACGCTTATCTGGCGCCGGAGTTTTCGGACAACGCGGACCAAGCGGCGCTGGAAGCGGGCCCAATCCAATCGATCAGCCTCGATAGCCTGCTGGGCAACCGCTATTCCGGCCTGACGTCGAGCCGTGAGGGCTGGGATTTTGTGCCGTGTTTTGTGGAAGGCACCAAGATCATCACCCAGAAAGGTGAGCGTCCGGTGGAAGACCTGGAGCCCGGCGACATGATCCTGACAATGGACCATGGTTTTCAGCCCCTGCGCTGGATTGGCCGACGCACCGTGCCGGCGCGTGGTGCATTGGCGCCCATCCGCTTTGCACCGGGCGCGCTTGGCAATGACGTGGCGCTCATGGTGTCTCCGCAACACCGCATGATGCTGCGCGGATGGCGGGTCGAGGTGAACTTCGGCGAAAGCGAAGTGCTGGTCCCGGCGCAGGCGCTGATCAATGGCGACACCGTGGTGCAGGTCGAAGGCGGCGAGGTCACTTACCTGCACCTGCTGTTTGACTGCCACGAAATCATCTATGGCGGCGGCATTCCGAGCGAAAGCTTCATGCCGGGCGAACAGGGGCTCTCCTCCATGGCGCAGGCGGTGCAGGATGAAATCTACGAACTGTTCCCAGAACTGCTGAGCGAAGGCTTACATGTATATGGCGAGGATGCCCGTCCGTCTTTGAAAGCGCGTGAGGCGCGGTTGCTTGTGCATTAACGCGCCGCACCTTGTGTTTACCGGATGGCAGGGGCACAAAACCCCCACCTCCGCAATACAGTCGTGATACTGACGCGATACCGACGTAGTTTTTGGCTTTGGCCAAACCTTAATCGCCCCCGTTGCGTCAGTGGCAACTCAGATCAGTTTCACCAGCTGTTTGCCGGTGTTTCCACCCTTTAACAGCGAACGGAACGCCGCCGGTGCGTTCTCCAATCCTTCGGCAATATCTTCGCCATAGGCGATCTCTCCGGCGGCCAGTTTTGGCCCCACGTCGCGCAGGAAATCGCCATAGCGGTCATAGTGGTTGGAGATGATAAAACCTTTCACTGACAGTTGGTTAACCAGAATGGTACGCCACAAGCGGGGCCCTGTCAGGCTTTCCATTTGTGCGTCCGCACCAAGCCCACCGGCATTGTACCAGGCAATCATGCCACAAAGGGGAATGCGCCCGCCCACGTTCATCAACGGTAACACAGCGTCCAACAGCTTGCCGCCGACGTTTTCAAAGTAGATATCAATGCCTTGCGGACATTCCGCAGCGACCGCTTTCCGCAAGTCGCTTGCTGTCTCAAAGGCCTTGTGGTCGATACAGGCATCAAAGCCGTAAGTCTCTGTTGCCTTTGTACATTTCTCGGCTCCACCGGCAATGCCCACCACGCGCAGCCCCATGGATTTGGCAATCTGCCCCACCATAGATCCAACTGGCCCGGTCGCCGCACCCACAACCAGCGTTTCGCCCTCTTTGGGTTTGCCCAATTCTGTCAAGCCGTACCAGCCGGTGAAGCCGGGCATCCCCATCACACCAAGCGCTGTGGTGATCGGGGCCAGGTCAGGGTTAAGCTTTTGCATTTCATGGCCTTTTGCCACCCCATGCGTGGCCCATCCAAACATGCCTAGTGCAAAATCGCCCGGCGCAAAATCTTTGTGGTTAGACGCGATCACCTCGCCCACAGCTCCGCCACCCATGGTCTCGTCAATCTGCACTGCAGCTGAGTAGGACTTGGCCTCATCCATGCGCCCACGCATATAAGGATCAAGTGACATATAGTGCACGCGCACCAGCACTTCACCATCTTCGATCGCAGGCAAGTCTACTGTTTCCAAACGAAAATTCTCGTCCTGCGGTTCCCCGGTCGGGCGGCTTGCCAGCACCATGCGCTGCATCTGTTCTGTCATTTGGGCATCCTCCAAAGCTTTGATCTCAGCTTGGGTGCCATTACCCTTTCTGGCAAGGGCAGGCGGTTTTTAACCAGTTTTTGTGACGCGGCGTTTCCAATACAGTGCCTGAGGCCCTATAAGGCCTTGGCAAAAAGGGATTACGGGCGTATACGCGCGCTCTGTGTCAAAAGGAGCCGTGCCATGCCGGGCAGCGCAAATCTGAACATCATGATGAAGGCCGCCCGTAAAGCGGGGCGGTCGCTGGTCAAAGACTTCCGTGAAGTTGAAAACCTACAGGTGTCGACCAAAGGGGCCGGCGACTTTGTCAGCCGTGCCGACATTGCCGCCGAGGAAATCCTGAAAGAAGAGCTGCTGGGTGCGCGTCCAACATACGGCTGGATCGCAGAAGAAGGTGGCGAGATTGCGGGCAAAGACCCAACCCGCCGCTGGATTGTTGATCCGCTGGATGGCACCACCAACTTCCTGCACGGTTTGCCCCACTGGGCAATCTCTATCGCTCTGGAACATAAGGGCGAAATCGTTGCCGGCGTGGTTTTTGACGCCGCCAAAGATGAGATGTTCTACGCGGAAAAAGGCGAGGGCGCCTGGCTGAACGACAGCCTGCGCCTGCGCGTGTCAGCCCGTCACCGCATGATCGAGTCGATCTTTGCAACAGGCTTGCCATTTGCGGGCCGTGTCGACCTGCCTGAGACCCTGAAAGATCTGGCGCGCGTATTGCCCGCCACCGCAGGTGTACGCCGCTTTGGCGCCGCGTCGTTGGACCTCGCTTATGTGGCCGCAGGCCGTTACGAAGGCTTCTGGGAACGCAAGCTGCAGCCATGGGACGTGGCCGCAGGCCTGCTGATTGCCAAAGAAGCGGGGGCTTTGGTTGAGCCAATGAACCCGGAAGGTAACATACTGGAAGATGGCGAGATGATTGTGGCCAATGAGCCGATCTTCTCCACCTTCGCAAAAGTCATCCGCAACGGGTAACGTACGCTGCCCTTACGCGGCTTTTGCATCTCTGTGAAACAGTGAAACCTGGCCCAAATGGGTCAGGTTTTTTTGTCTGAGGGATGATTTATCCCGTCGTGCCAGCCAAAAGGCGCAAATTCGCTGGGGTTTACACCTTCCAGCGCGCCGATGTTGACGCCATAGACGTCCGGGCGCGAGCGGCGTTGGTGATGCGTGTAGATGCCACAGTTGCGGCAGAAGTAGTGTTTCGCGGTGCCGGTGCCCCAAGTGTACAGCGTCAGGCATTCATGGCCTTTGACCACCTTTAGGTCCGCCAATTTCACATCTACATTTGGCACCATGCGGCGACGACAAAAAGAACAATCACACAACATGGCTTCGCTTGGATCTTGGGACAGCGTCACACGCAGCTCCACCGAGCCGCAGTGGCAGGTCAATTTACGGCTCATCGACGTTTTCTCCTCACAGGGGGCACCGAACTTTGGCTGAGTTTGTATTTGGCTTCAGGGTGGGGCGGGTGGCCATGGGTCAATTGCCAATAGCTTATGCCGCCACGCTTTAACCACGCTGGGATCGCCAGAACCGCCCCTACAACAAAACCGCCCGCATGGGCCCAATGCGCAACCCCGCCGCCAGCTGTGTCCACCGCCACGCCGTTAAACACCTGAAGCGCAAACCAAACGCCCAACATGACCCAAGCGGGGATGGTGAAGATGCGGAAAATGATGATCAAAATCAGCAGGATATCGACTTTTGCCTTGGGGAAGAGCAAAAGGTAGCCACCCATCACACCGGCAATGGCTCCGGAGGCACCCACCATAGGGATTTGACTATTCGGGTCAGCGGCGATCTGGGCAAAATCCGCGCCAAGGCCGGACAATAGGTAGAAGATCAGAAAGCCAAAGTGGCCCATCTCATCTTCGAGGTTATCGCCAAAAATCCACAAAAACAGCATGTTGCCCAAGAGGTGCATCCAGCCGCCATGCAAGAACATGGACGTGACAAGGCCATGCAGTTTTCGCCCTTCCGTGACTTCGCCAGGCAGCAAGGCCCAGTCCTGAAAGAACTGGGCCAAACGGAGATTGTCCCCCATAAACGGCTGATAGCTCAGGAAGATCCCGACATTTAGAATAATCAGCGCGTAGACGACATACGGTGTGCGTCCGGAGGGGTTGTGGTCGCGGATTGGAAACATGGAGCCAAGCTGCGGGGATTTGCGTGGAAGGTCAACTGCTCCCGCTCAAAAGCGCCGCATTGCCACCCGCTGCGGTGGTGTCGACACAGACATGCCGCTCGCCCAACACCCGCGCTGCATCTGGCCGTCCGGTGATTAAAGGCAGAATAGGCCCATCACGTTGCGACAACGCTTGGTCATATGCCCGTGCCTGAGCTGCCTCCCCCCACCACATGGCGCCACAAAAGCCCCGCAATCTAGAGAGCGCGTCGCTCGGGAGTTTGCCCGTTGCTACAATGGCTTGTCCGCCAAGACTTCTGACAATCTCAGCTTGCGCTTTTGCGGTCTCTGCGCCGGGACCCATGCATAACATCGGGTCTCGCGCATAGCTGGTCAGCCGGTTGGACTCGCCGGTTGGCCCGGGCAGAGAGATGGTCGTGGCACAGGTTTCGCGACCCTCCCGATTGATCTTGTCCAGTTCCGTCTGTGCCAAGTCGGCGGGCATGATGCCGTCCCATGTTCCTGCATTCTCCGTTGGCACAGCGGCAAACCGAGCAAGATAGTGTGGGCCACCCGCCTTTGGGCCGGTGCCGGAAAGCCCTTCACCGCCAAAGGGTTGTGAGCCAACAATTGCGCCAATCTGGTTGCGGTTCACGTAGATGTTGCCCGCCTTCACGCGGTCCGAGACATGCTGCACGCGGTCATCAATCCGAGTCTGCAGGCCAAAAGTCAGACCATAGCCAGTAGCGTTGATCGCTTCGATCACGGCGTCCAGCTCGTTAGATTTGAACGTGGCGACATGCAGAACCGGACCAAAGATTTCCCGCTCCAGATCGGCAATGCCATTCACTTTAATCAGCGTTGGCGCAATGAAAGTGCCGGTTTGTGGTGTGGGCAACTGGAACAACACACGGCCTTCCGATTGGGCCTGCGCAATGTGATCCGCAATGCCGCGACGGGCCGTTTCGTCAATCACTGGGCCACTGTCGGTGGACAGCAACCATGGGTCATTGAGTGACAGTTCCTTCATCGCGCCGGTCAACATCTCCAGCAGGTTTTCTGCAATGTCTTCCTGTACATAGAGGCATCGCAGGGCCGAGCAGCGCTGGCCAGCAGACTGGAACGCACTCTCTACAATCGCCGTCACCGCTTGTTCGGGCAGGGCGGTACTGTCGACGATCATGGCGTTCAAACCACCGGTCTCAGCAATCAGCGGCGCACCTGGGGTGAGATTGTCTGCCATGGTGGCGCGGATGCGCAATGCCGTGGCGGTGGACCCCGTGAAGGCCACGCCCTTTACACGTGGATCGGAAGTCAGTGCCGCGCCAACAGTTGCGCCGGAGCCTGGCAGGAGTTGCAGTGCGTCGCGTGGTACACCTGCCTCATGCAATAGCTTCACGGCTTCATGGGCGATGAGAGGTGTTTGATCCGCTGGTTTGGCGAGCACAGCGTTGCCAGCGGCCAGCGCCGCAGCGACTTGGCCGGAGAAAATTGCCAAGGGGAAGTTCCATGGCGAGATGCAAGTGAAGACACCTGCGGGGGGCGTTGCAGGGGCGTTGGCACCGTAATAGCGCAGGAAATCAACCGCTTCACGCAGTTCCGCAACCGCATCGTTGGGTGTTTTCCCGGCCTCGCGTGCCAGTAAGGCAAAAAGCGCTCCGTAATTTGCCTCATAGAGGTCTGCTGCCTTGGCCAGCACCGCACCTCGTTCGCTGGGGGATGCATCCCAGGGCTTTGCTGTGCTCAAAGCAGTCTCAATATCCGCTTCGCTGGCGTGGGTCACGGTGCCGGGGCTGTCGGTTGGCAGGAATGGGTTGTCGACGGTCTGTGCGGTCTCGGGGGAGGCTTTGGTCGCCAGCAGGGGGGCAGCCTGCCATTGCGTGCTGCGATACAGCTCTCGGGCTGTGTCCAACGCATTGAGTGTGGGCAGGTCGGTTAGATCAAACCCTTTGGAGTTTATGCGCTCCGGCGTGAAAAGTTCTGGGCCCCGCAGCAGGTCTCCTTCTGTGGACTGCACCTGATCAAACGGGTCAATGGCAACGGTTTCCGCAGGCACGTCTTCGTCGACAATCTGGTTTACAAAGGAGGAGTTTGCGCCGTTCTCCAACAATCGTCGTACGAGGTAGGCCAGAAGATCGCGGTGTGCGCCCACTGGTGCATAAATTCTGCAACGGGTGCCTTGGTCCTTAAGGACAATGTCATGCAGGGCTTCACCCATGCCGTGCAAGCGTTGGAATTCAAACGCGGATTTGTCCTCAGCCATGTGCAAGATGGCTGCCACCGTGTGTGCGTTGTGCGTGGCGAATTGCGGATAGATGCGGTCCGTCATGTCCAGCAATTTGCGCGCATTGGCGATGTAGGACACATCCGTCGCCGCTTTGTTGGTAAAGACCGGGAAACCGTCGATGCCTTCCACTTGCCCGCGCTTGATTTCGGTATCCCAGTAAGCACCTTTTACAAGTCGTACCATGATCTTACGGTCCAGTTTTTTGGACAGCTCATAGAGAAAATCCAGCGTGGTACCGGCGCGTTTGCCGTAGGCTTGCACCACGACACCAAAGCCGTCCCACCCAGCCAGAGCTGGTTCGCTCAGAACGGTTTCAATCACGTCCATCGAGATCGCCAAACGGTCCGCTTCTTCCGCGTCAATGTTGAGTCCCATGCCCGCGGATTTGGCCAGTAGTGCCAAGGACCGCAGCCGCGGCACCAACTCTTCCATCACGCGCTCGCGTTGCGCCACCTCGTATCGTGGGTGCAGCGCAGAAAGCTTAACCGAGATGCCTGGGTTGTCACGCGTGGCCGGGTTGGTGCAGGCGGCAGCAATGGCTGTGATCGCGCGCGAGTAGGCGAGGTGATAGCGCATGGCGTCGGCGTCGGTTTTGGCAGCTTCCCCAAGCATGTCGTAGGAATAAGTATATCCTTTGTTTTCCATGCCTTCCGCACGCTTCATGGCGGAGGTGATGGTCTCGCCCAGGACAAACTGACGGCCCATTTCTTTCATCGCGCGACCGACTGCGGTGCGGATCACGGGTTCCCCCAGACGTTTGACGGCGCCGCGCAACGTGCCAATCAGCCCTGTGTTTTGGTCATCCATAACCTTGCCAGTCAGCAACAGCGCCCATGTTGAGGCGTTCACCAGGGACGACGTGGACTGGCCAAGGTGCTTGCCCCAGTCTGAGGGCGCAATCTTATCCTCAATCAACGCGTCGATGGTGTCCGCATCGGGCACACGCAACAGCGCTTCGGCCAGGCACATCAGGGCTACACCTTCATCGGTGGAGAGGCCATACTCCGCCAAGAAGACTTCCATCATGCCCGGGCTGGTTTCCTCACGGATTTCACGTACGAGCGAGGCCCCTTTGGCACAGATAGATTTGCGATCTGCCGTCGACAGGCCGCTGCTGACTTTAAGCTCCTCCACCAAGGGGGCTTCTTTGCGGTAAGTGCTGGTGTCGATCAAGGCGCGCGCGTCGGTCATGGGGGGTCTCCTGTGGTTTGGTTCAGTATACCTTTGCATTCGCAGTTCATTTGACTGATTGTTGCGGTTGAACGTGTCGATGTGACCAAAAGTGAGGGCGGAGACTGTGCAAAACGAGAAGTCTGAATTGGATCGGTACGATCGGGCGATTCTGGATGTTCTGGGCCGGGATGGGCGAAGCTCGATCACGGATCTGGCAAAGGAAATTGGCCTCTCCAAAAGTCCAACACAGGCGCGACTGCGAAGGTTGGAGAGCGACGGAGTGATTACGGGGTATCGTGCGTTGTTGGACCCGATCCGGCTTGGGTTGGATCATGTGGCTTTTGTTGAGGTGAAACTGTCAGACACACGCGAAAAGGCTCTGCAGGCCTTTAACGCAGCTGTTTCGGAGGTGCCTGAGATTGAACAGGCGCATATGATTGCAAGTCATTTTGACTATTTGCTGAAAGTCAGGACAACGAACATGGCCGCCTATCGCCACGTTTTAGGAGAGAAAATCTCCGCATTGCCACATGTCGCCAGCACGTCGACTTATGTGGCGATGCAAGCCGTGAAAGAGACTGGCCTCGCGGAGATGTGACTTTGGTGCGCCATGCTACACGTGCCACGATTGCGTATGAAACTCTTGGTGATACTTTTGCTGACTGCCGGGGCGGCACAAGCATCTGAGTGCCCGCAAGCACCGGATCATTCTGCGGCGGTAGACGCTTTGATTGCGCAGGTGCAGGGCGCGGAGAATCAGGCGACCGCGCAAAAGATTTCCAACGACATGTGGGCCTTTTGGGCGGATGCGCCAGATGAGGCTGCCCAAGAGATTTTGGATCGCGGAATGGCAAAGCGGTCGTCTTGGGATTTGTTGGGGGCACGTGAGGAGTTTGATCGGCTGGTGCGGTACTGTCCAGAGTATGCCGAAGGGTACAACCAACGTGCTTTTGTGAATTTCCTACGGCAGGACTTCGCGGCCGCTCTGCCGGATCTAAATCGTGCGATCGAGCTTTCGCCACGTCATGTTGCGGCGCTGTCGGGGCGGGCCTTGACGTTAATTGGATTGGGCCGTCAGGCTGAGGCGCAGGATGCGCTGGCGGCGGCGTTGGAACTGAATCCGTGGCTGCCAGAGCGCAGTTTGTATGAACCGCCGCCAACAAAAAAGGTGCCTGGTGAAAAGCTCTAACCTTCCGCACTTTACACCAGAAACAAAGCGGCTATTGTCGCGCCGCTGACCTTGGTCGGCGTGTTGGTTGCCCGCGTGGTGGAATGGTAGACACAGGAGACTTAAAATCTCTAGGCCGATTATGGCCGTGCCGGTTCGAGTCCGGCCGCGGGTACCAGTAACATATTGTATTATCTGATGTATTTTAGTTTGCTACGAGCGCACTTCTTTGCCAGATGCGATACTTGCAACGATGAATCCAAGCACAAGTGCTACAAAGACACTAATGCCCAACATCAGCAGGGACGCGGACACAACTGGTGGGAGCGCTTCAATAATGCTCCAGAATACGTTCAGTATGGCTTCCATGGATCAATCTCCTCTAGGTGCAATGCTTGGTGCACGTCTTCATCTTGACCAATGAGGTAGCGTGAGTCGAGAGGCGCGACTTTGATCTTTGTCACGCGAATGGTTGTGGAGCGCAGATTAAATGAAAAAAGCGCGGCCGAATGACCGCGCTTCTTCGTGTTTAGCTTTCGCGCTTGCCTGCGAATTTCTCTTGCCACTCTTCGCGTTCATCATCGCTGATTTTGCGGAAGGTGACGTCCGGCACTGTAAAGGCGTGGCCAGGCTGCAGCGTTTCGAGGGCTGCGGCGACATCATCAGGCCAATTAGTGTCTTCGGTTTGCATAGCGTCCATCAGGGTTTCTGAGGCGTCCGGAATAAACGGCGCTGAAATAACGGCATAAAACCGGATCAGGTTCAGGGCGAGACGGATTTGCGCGGCGGCACTCTCCGGGTTGGTCTTGAAGGTCGACCAGGGAGCTGCGGTTTGCAGATACTCGTTGCCTGCGACCCAGATCGCGCGCAGTTCCTGCGCCGATTTACGGACTTCCATCGCCGTCATGTGATCTTCATAGGCGCGCATACGGGTGGTCAGCTCTGCAATCAGCGCCTGTTCGGTGTCGCCGAACTCACCGCCTGCTGGCACTTCTTCCCCAAATTTGGAGCGGCAGAACTTCGTGACGCGGCTGACAAAGTTGCCAAGCACGTCAGCGAGGTCTTTGTTCACCGATTGCTGGAAGTTTTCCCAAGTGAACTCGCTGTCAGAGCTTTCTGGCGCGTGGCTCAATAGCCACCAGCGCCAGTAGTCGGACGGCAGGATTTCAAGTGCCTGATCCATAAAGACGCCGCGCCCACGCGAGGTGGAGAACTGGCCGCCATCATAGTTCAAGTAGTTGAAAGATTTGATGTAATCCACGGCTTTCCAGGGTTCTTCGGAACCAAGGATGGTGGCGGGGAAGGAGAGTGTGTGGAATGGGACGTTATCTTTGCCCATGAACTGGGTGTAGGTCACGTCGTCCGCACCTTTGTCGGTGCGCCACCAGCGCTCCCAATCTGCGCCTTTGCCTGCCGCAACCCATTCCTGGGCGCAGGCGATGTATTCGATAGGGGCGTCGAACCAGACGTAGAAGACTTTGCCTTCCATTCCGGGCCAGTCTTCACCGCCTTTCTTGACGGGCACACCCCAGTCTAGGTCGCGGGTGATGCCGCGGTCTTGCAGGCCGTCGCCGTCGTTTAACCATTTGTTGGCAATCGAGGTGGTCAGCACGGGCCAGTCAGTCTTGCTGTCGATCCAGGCCTGTAGTTTGTCGCGCATTTGCGATTGGCAGAGGAACAGGTGTTTGGTCTCACGCTCTTCCAGATCGGTGGAGCCGGAGATGGTGGAGTAGGGGTTGATCAGGTCGGTTGGATCAAGCTGCTTGGTGCAGTTGTCACACTGGTCGCCACGCGCGCTTTCAAAGCCGCAGTTGGGGCAGGTGCCTTCGATGTAGCGGTCAGGCAAGAAACGGCCATCTGCGTTGGAATAGACCATCTTTTCAGACACTTCACGGATCAGACCCATGTCGGCCAAACGGCCTGCAAAGTGTTGCGTCAGCGCGTGGTTTTCCGCGCTTGAGGAGCGGCCGTAGTGATCAAAAGACAGGCGGAAGCCTTCGGCAATTTTGGTCTGGACAGCGTGCATTTCGGCGCAATAATCGGCGACGTCTTTGCCGGCTTTGGCCGCGGCCAGTTCAGCAGGGGTGCCGTGTTCATCAGTGGCGCAGAGGAACAGCACTTCATTGCCGCGCGCGCGCATATAGCGTGCGAACAGATCGGCGGGCAGCTGGCTGCCAACGAGGTTGCCGAGGTGTTTGATGCCGTTGATATACGGCAAGGCCGAGGTGATCAGATGGCGCGCCATGTGGGTGTCCCTTAACTGTTTCAGACCCCATTAGCCCAAAGATAAGGCCAATTCCACAGGCGAATTTTCACGTCGGTATTGCGTCTGTATCGCGACTGTATTGCGGAGGTGCAAAATTGGTGGCTATTTGTCCGCCGATGGCGGTGTTTCCTCTGTACGATTGGGCTTTTCGCGCTGCCGTTTTGTGATGCGCCCCACGGTGAAAGACGTGCGCGGTGCGTAGACGTAGCGGGTGCGGTGTTCGGCGGTGGGGCGGGCGAGCATCCGGGTCAGGCCAAAGACAATCAGCAGGGCGTGACCGGCGGCAATCATGATGAAAAGCGCGGGAGGACCAAAACGCTCGATCAGGCCGGAGGCAAACAGCGGCGTGCCGATGGCGCCGACCGCAAAGAAGAACATGAGGGCTGCGGAGAGTTCGACGCGTTCCTCTGATGTGGCAAAGTCATTGGCGTGGGCGGCGGAGACCGAATAGATCGGGAAAGATGTAAAGCCAAAGAAAGCGGCGTTGAGCATGATCATTGTGGTGCTACCAGCGCCCATAGCGACGGTTGTACCGCAGGACACTACGGCGGCGGCCGACAGCCAAATCAACACCCAGCGGCGGTCAAATTTGTCAGCCAGCCAACCAACGGGATATTGCGCGATGGCTCCGCCGAGCACGAAGGCGGCAAGGAACCAGGCGATCTGTCCAATTTGCAAGCCAACCTCGGTGCCATAGACTGGCCCCACCATGCGGAATGAGGCGGAACTAAGTGCGGCAACAATCACGCCAGCGACAGCCAATGGCGAGCGCGCATAGGCGAGGCTGGGGCGCAAACGCGGGGCCTTTGGCGTTTTGGGTTGTGGGGACGTGGTTAGCGTGATGGGCAAAAGGGCTGCGCAGCAGAGCAGCGCGAGCAGGTTGTAAGATACATAGGAGGCTGGCTCCAAAACGCTGATCACCAGTTGCGCTCCAAGCGAGGCGATCATGTCGACCACCCGATAGGTGCCCATTGCGCGGCCGCGGGTTTCATTTGTGACTTTGGATTGTAGCCAAGCCTCAACCACAGTGAAACAGCCTGCCACGCAGAGGCCGGAAGCCACCCGCATGAGTGCCCAGGCGTAGGGATCCACGATGATGAAGTGGCCCAAAAGGCCAATGGCGCCCAAGGCCGTGAAGGTGGCAAAGGCGCGGGAATGACCGACGCTGCCCATCAGGCGCGGTGACCACCAACAGCCAATGAAGAACCCCAAAAAGTGTGCCGATCCCAACAGGCCGATCTGTTCCGTGGTGAAGTTCAATGCGATGCCGGAGAGCGCATCCAATGGCCCCACGCCCCCGGAGCTGAGTTGCAAGAGTATGACCGAGAGGAACAGGGCCGAGAAGGTGATGATCATGCGCATGTGGGCAGCATGGCGTTTTGCAGCGTGATGACTAGAGGGAATTCGACTTGGGCGTGTCGTTTTTGACAACTCTGCGTTGACGATCTTTCCAGTTTCTCTACAGGGTTTGAGAGGGAGAGCGCCGATGACACCTTTTTGCCAGACCATTTTGGACAAATGCACAGATGTGATGGCGGTGGACGGCTATGTGCGCAAGAGACGTGGTGTGGTGATCCGGGATGTGGCGCCGGATATGACAGGCGCCGTTGTGCTGTCGCATCGCGGCCTTGGAACCGGCGATGTTGAAATCACCACTTTTGCGCAGGTGTTTTGGCGCCCGGTCGAAGCGCTTTACTGTATCGGTTGTGAGGAACGGTATCGGTTCACGGAGCTTCCAACGCTGACGTCTTCGGTGGATATGACCGAAGGTGAAGACCTCAGGCCTTTGTATTTCACACCGGGTTGGTCTTATGCGGCCGAGTTTGCCCGATTGCATACTCATGTGCGGGAGCTGGTCCTCCCCTGTGTCACGGCGTTGGCGGATCCGGAGCGCGTGGCGCAAAGCTTTGCGGAACGGGTGGCGACCGGGGGCGGATTTCCAGAGCGTTACATCGCCATGCGTGCATGGGAACGTCGGACGCTGGCGTTGGATGACGATTTTGAATGGGTGATGTCCCAATTGACTTTGGATGAAGGCAAGCTGGAGGTTTGCCAGTTTTACCGCACGTTGCAGGCGTCGGAGAGGGCTGCCGCAATTCTGAAGCGCGTTTCCTGAGAATACGTGTTGCTTAAGAGGGCTTACCCTGTTGATGCCGCTTAGCAGGTGGGCTGAGATCGGCGCGGATGCTTTGCTGGCGCGCTGCATGCGGGCTGCGTCAGGCGATCTCGGCATCGCTGTCCCGTAGGCTCAGTTTGGGGGTATCGGGCAGGCCGGTGAGTTGCCAGCTTTGCGGGGGCGCGCTGCGGGCGCGCAGGCGGGTGAGGGACCAAGCGTCGGTGTCACCGCGGTGATCCGGTGCCATGTGCCAGCGGCTTTCGATGCCCTGTGCGCCACCGTCTCCCGGGGTCAGGATCAACCCCAGCGGTGCCATGCCACTGGCCTTGGCGCCGGTTTCGGCCGCGAGATGCAGGCGGCGCACCGGGGTGAGCGCGGGCGGGCCGGGCAGGTCGGCCACCACCAAGGGCACGGTGCCGGCGCGCAGAACCTCTTCCATGGTCCAGAGCACTTCCTCGGGGCGGCGCGGGCTGACAAAGGTCACGCTGCCGGGGTTGAGGAAGGGGGCCATGCCTGCGGGGTTGAGCGGGGCCGCACCCCAATCCGGGGCAATCCAGAAAAGCGGGCCCTTGGCTTGATGTGCCAGCCACAGCGCAAAGCTGTAGCGCGCGGGGCCGCAGGCTTCATGCAGGCGGGCCAGCGTCAGGGCCACCTCGGGCAAGGGGGCAAGGGCATCTGCCGGGCGGGAGGGCGCGCGTTTGAGGAGGGGGGTGGCCATGGCATCAGAATAGCATGTTCCGCTTTTGTTCTCAATATCGGGAATGCTTTACGGCGGGGCAAAAATCCGTCACCGTCGCAGCAAACAGGGAGATGATGATGGCAGGACATAGCTATGAGGGCGGGCGGTTGGATTTGCCGTTTGTAGGGATTTCGACCTTTGGCAAGCGGGCCTATCAGCCGGATTGGGCAGCCATTGAGGCAGATGTGGCCGTGATGGGCGCGCCGTTTGATTTTGGCACGCAGTGGCGCAGCGGCGCGCGGTTTGGACCTAGGGCGGTGCGTGAGGCTTCAACTCTGTTCAGCTTTGGCCATGCCGGGGCCTATGACCATGAGGATGATGCTACCTACCTGCCCGGATCGGTGCGGATTGTGGATATTGGTGACGCCGACATTGTTCATACCGACACTCTAAAAAGTCATGCCAATATCGAGGCAGGGGTGCGAGCAATGCTCAAGGCTGGCGCCTTGCCGGTCACCATTGGCGGGGATCATTCGATCAATATCCCCTGCATCAACGCGTTTGACGATCAGGGGCCAATTCACATTTTACAGATCGACGCGCATCTGGATTTTGTCGATGAGCGCCATGGGGTGCGCTTTGGGCATGGCAATCCGATGCGGCGGGCGGCGGAGAAAGACAATGTCACCGGTCTGACGCAGGTGGGTATTCGCAATGTCAGTTCCACCGCCAAAGAAGGCTATGCGGATGCGCGGGCGATGGGCAGCGATATCTTGAGTGTGCGGCAAGCGCGCAAGTTGGGGGCGGAGGCGCTGATCAATCGTATTCCTGAGGGCGCGCGGGTCTATGTGACAGTGGATATTGACGCGTTTTGTCCTTCGATCGCGCCGGGCACGGGCACGCCAAGCCATGGCGGGTTTCTGTATTACGATGTGTTGGAGATGATGCAGGCGCTCGCCAAGCGGCATGAGGTGGTGGGCATCGACCTCGTCGAAGTGGCGCCGGACTATGATCCTACAGGCTCCACCGCCATTTTGGCGGCGCAGCTTTTGCTCAACACTCTGGGATTTATCTTCCACGCCCGCGGGGCGCGCTGATCCAAGTCCTCTCCATCTAAAAATATCTCGGGGGAGTTTTGGCGCAGCCAAGCGGGGGCTGGCCCCCGTGTCTCCGCTTGCGATCAACGCCACAGCCCCTAAGTTAAGCGCAAAGATTTGCGACAGGATGAGCTTTTATGAAAATGAACCCTTTGGGCCGCACCGGCATCGCGGTGTCTGAGTTTTGCCTCGGTACCATGACTTTTGGCACGCAAACCGGCGAGGGTGAGGCGCATCAGCAGATTGATAGGTCGCTGGAGGCGGGCATCAATTTTGTCGATGCGGCGGAGATGTATCCGGTGAACCCGATCAGTCCGGAAACCCAGGGGCGTACCGAGGAAATCATCGGCACATGGTTTGCCAAGACCGGGCGGCGCGAAGACATTGTTCTGGCGACAAAGCACTCCGGCGCAGGATTGGCGCATGTGCGGGGTGGGGCGTTGATCTCTGCCAAGACCATTCCCGAAGCGATTGAAGGCTCGCTTAAGCGACTGAAGACCGATTACATCGATCTCTATCAGTTTCACTGGCCCAATCGCGGCTCTTACATGTTCCGCCAGAACTGGGATTTCGATCCGTCGGGTCAAAACAAAGCTGACACGCTGGCGCATATGGAAGAGGCGCTGGAGGCCTTGCAGAAAGAGGTGGATAAGGGGCGCATTCGGGCTTTTGGTCTGTCCAACGAAAGCACTTGGGGCACGGCGCAGTGGTTGCGCATGTCCGAAGACAAGGGTGGTCCTCGTGTGGCATCGATCCAGAACGAATACTCGCTTCTTTGTCGGATGGCAGATACGGATTTGGCGGAACTTTGTGTGAATGAAGATGTTGGCATCTTGGCGTTTTCGCCGCTGGCTACTGGTCTGCTGACTGGCAAGTATCAGGATGGCGCGACACCTGATGGGTCGCGCAAGTCGATCAATGGCAATCTTGGCGGGCGGGTGAGCCCACGGGTGTTTGATGCAGTGCAGGCCTATCTGGATATCGCCGAGAAACACGGATTGGACCCGGTGCATATGGCGATGGCCTTCACGTTGCAGCGGCCGTTTATGTGTACGTCGATCTTTGGGGCCACAACAGTTGAACAGCTAGAACGCATTTTGGCAGGGGCCGATTTGCGGCTTAGCGCAGAAGTGCTTAAAGACATCAGCGCCGCGCATCGCGCGCATCCGATGCCGTATTAACTCCGTCAGGACAGACATGACCACGCAAGACACTTCGGACCTCCCAGAGGTTTTGGCCACCATCACCGCTTCCCCCATGCGCCGCCTGTTTGGCCTCGCAACCCTGTTTGTCTTGGGGGGCGTGTTGATCTACCTCGCGCTGACCACCGCGCCTGCGCTGCACTGGCGGGTGTTCCTGCTGGTGATGGGCGGATTGGTGCTTTGGTTGGCAGAGGCCACGCGGCGGGCAACGGAGCATCGCATTGAGCTAACGCAACAGGGCCTGCGCAGCACGTCTGGCGAGACCATTGTGCCATTGGAAAACATCGCCGCGATCAAAGTGGGTATGTTTGACATGAAGCCGTCCAATGGCTTCACCGTACACCTAAAAAAGCCCCGGTCGCGCAAGTGGCAACCGGGGCTTTGGTGGGCATTTGGCCGCCGGGTGGGCATTGGCGGCGTAACACCCGGATCCGAGGCCAAATCCATGGCCCAGATCATTGAAGCGCTGCTGGCAGAACGGAACCAAACCGAGGGGTAAAGGTTCCGCGCTGCCCGCGGCGCGGTCTTAGCTGTTGCTCCAGGCCAGTTGTGGCGCAAAGCGGGGGCGTGTGAACACAAAGGTGTCGATGTCCATGTTCAACGCGCTTTCTTCGCCGTAGGGGCGTTTGCCGTTCCATCCCGCCAGAATTGGCGGGGTGTATTCAGCAGTGGTTTCCACGACGATCAGGCTTTCACCGTCCACCAGAACAGGCAGCTTGTCTTTCATCTCGTTAAACTGGGCAGCGGTGATGCCGCTGCCGCTGCCGTTGCTGTGGGACCAGGCCAGCACATAGTCGCTGGAAACCGGGCTCCAATAGACGTGGCTCACCGTTAGCGAGTGGCCGCTGCGCACAGTGGAGATTTCTTCCAAAACCGCATGAATACCGTCGATGTAGTCCGCGTTCACAGCCATGGTTTCGCGGGACAGCATATCCGACACCGCAAAGGCGGCTTTTTCGGTGGTCGATTTGGCGCGATACGCGTCAAAGATGTTCATCATGACAAACAGACAGAACAGCAAAGTCGGGAAGATGATGGCTGTTTCGACCGCAACTGTGCCTGTGGTGTCTTTGCGGAACGCGGCAAGTGATTTGCGTAAGTTCAATACAGACATGGATCAACGAGGCTCCTGAACAAAGGTGTTTTCAACAACCAAGGCGTATTCGCCATCGGCGTTGCGGACCGCAACCGGCACAAACAGCGCGCCCGGGAAGATGGCTCGTACTGACGCACAGGCCCGCAAGAACATCATCTCGTTGGCTGCGCCGTCATCAAAGCGTACCACCGGATCAACGTCTGCATCATCTTCATGCAGGGTGCCGCATGTGCTGGCTTCTGGCAGCGCTTCCCAATTGCGCGGGTCGCGCTGGATCATCTGCAGCGACAGATTGCTTGTGCAGTCTGGAATGACGCTGGCCTGATCACAGATCTGTTGCACCAAATCGTCGTGAGATGGCACGTGTCCTGTGGAGAGCCGGATGTCGCGCACCGCCACATCCAGAGACCGTTCCAGATAGGCATAGCGCAGGGACATCAAGCCAAGTTCGGCAGAGGCCAGGAAGACGCTCAAGTAGAAGGGCACCATGATCACAAAGTCGACCGTTACGGCACCGTCCTCTTTGCACAGGAGGGAGCGGGCTTTTTTGAGAACCGAATAGATCATTGGATCAACCTCAGCTGACGGATTGATGTTGCGATTGCGGCAAACGCATCGCGGATTTCGAGGCCCTGCACGTCGAAGTAGTGGCTGTCAGAACTTGCGCAGTCCTGTAGCACGACACGGGCCGCATTGGGCGCTTCGAAACCGATGGTGTAAACGATGATGCCGTTGTCTTTGGCCGCCTCACACACACTTCGGGTTCGGGTGTCCTTGGTGCCGTAGCCTACATCGTCAATGACCGGATAATACCAAGCGTTGCGCGCGGCATCCTGACCCATGAAAGGGGCGTAGAGCTGGTCTGCCACGTATTTTGGTGTGGTCCGGGCCCAGAGATCGGCGTAGGAGATCACCTTGGCTTCGCCAGGCTCACTCACTGTCACGGTCTTTCTGATCTTCTTGTAGCGCTTGCATGAGCCATTTCTGCGATAAGACTTACATTCGTCTGTCTTAACAGTTTCGGTCACTTCGTATGTGCCTTCACCATAGGCGTGATTACGGAACACTCCGTTCTCAGGCCAAAAGTAGATCGGCTCATCATAGATGCCATCGTTGTCATCATCGCCTTCGTCTTGGCCCAGATACAGGGAATAAAAATCCTCCTGTGCGTTGTACCAGACGTTGGAGTTGCCCAATCGATAGTTGTCGGTGACAAAGTGCTGGCGCGTGTTTTGACCGTCCGACATCAGAACCACAATTTTCAGAGATTCATTGGTGCCATACTCGTAAGGGCGACCTTCGAACACATTGGAAATTGTCCCAGTGTTGCCGGACGTGCTGTCGATCATGCTGGACACAACAGGCTGGAAGGCCGGGTCAAGCAAAGCGGTGCCCCATTTCATGCCGGTGTCGATCGAGGTGTTGCCGCTGCCGAACATATTGTCGATGTAGGTCTTCAATGCATCGGTGTCGTTTTGAATGAGCGTCAGCTCGCGGGAGCTCTCAGCGCGACAATCCGTGTAAGCGTTCACGTCGACATAGCCATTGCTGGGGCGGCGGTCATAGCTGCTGCTGCTCCAGGTGGCGTGCAGGGTTTTGTCATATTCCCGATACGGATCAATGAAGGCTTCGCTATAGTCTGCCGAATGGAAGTTCAGACAATTGGCCCGCGGATTTTCACCGTTGGTTGTCAGTGCGTTCATCAATTCATCCGGTGTGGAGACCTGTGCCGCGTAGGGCACAATGGAGATCGACATGGTGTCGTCTTCCGTTGTGTCGTCCATGGTTTGAACAAACTCTTTGGCCGCGACCTTGAGATTGGACAGGCGGCTGTTGTTGTTCATCGAACCGGAAACGTCCAGGACCAATGAAATTTCGATGTTGCCAATACGCTCTTCCGCGGTGCCGCTGGCGCCAATGGTCAGGCTGGTGCGCTCGGGTAGAGTTTCTTTCAGCTCTTGTATTTCCGCACCGGAGTACACGTCGCCGGCTGGCTTTTCCGGCATCAGGGTTTTCATGTCCCGGCTCACGGTGCTGTAGACGAGGTTGGACTCGATTTCAGCAGTTGCGCTGACGCTGCGGTGATTGAGTGATTCTGACACGGTCACTTCGTTCAAAGTGTGGGCCACGCCCGCCTTATCAAAGTAGTCCGCCACAACCTCATCCGCGGGGCGGGTCTGGTCCAAGTCGGCCGCTGCCAGAATGGCGCGATCCAACGTGTGTTGCAGCTGCGTACGCCGCATCTCCGCGAGCATGATATCGGCGCCTATGCCGCCAATCGTGATCATCATAATTACAAGAATGACGCTAAAGCCAACCATGACACCATCCTCTTCCTTTCGGAAGCGATGCGCGCCCAACCGCCAAAGTGCCTTTGGCAGGGGCGTAACAGGTGGCCTATCCGGTGCCTGATACTGTTTCATTTTACATACCTCTCTGCGACACACCCGAAATGGGACTCTCCGTCTCCAGACGGTCTGCGTCGCAAAATCTTATTTCAACGGATTGGGGCGTAATTGGGGCAAAAGCTGGCAGTTCGTTAGGCGATGATTAAGATTTTTGTCAATTATTGCAGGTAGTTGGATACAGTCTTGAGCCTTTGGGAGGTTCTGTTTCCGTTAAGGCAACGCTGGCAACTCAAAGTGTTGCGCATTTTCATCTGTTAACTTCGGTGGCGTTATGACCTTACTCATACTTAAGTCGGTAAATGTGACGGTGAGTCGCATGGTGTTGCTTGTCGGGAGGAAAATTGATGAGCGCTATTAAAGAACCGAGTTTTCGGGAAAGTGTTGACCTGATGTTCAATCGCGCGGTGGCGCTGATGGACTTGCCACCGGGGTTGGAGGAAAAGATCCGGGTGTGTAACGCGACCTATACTGTACGTTTTGGTGTGCGGTTGCGCGGTCAGATCCAGACCTTCACCGGGTATCGTTCGGTTCACTCGGAACACATGGAACCGGTCAAGGGCGGTATCCGCTTTGCGCCAAGTGTGAACCAGAACGAGGTCGAGGCGCTCGCGGCGCTGATGACCTACAAATGTGCACTGGTCGAAGCGCCGTTTGGTGGCTCCAAAGGTGGTCTCTGTATTGATCCACGAAAATATGACGAGCACGAGCTGGAACGTATTACGCGCCGCTTTGCTTATGAGCTGGCCAAGCGTGATCTGATCCATCCATCGCAAAACGTGCCTGCGCCAGACATGGGTACTGGTGAGCGGGAGATGGCGTGGATCGCAGACCAATATGCGCGCATGAACACCACAGACATCAACGCCCGTGCCTGTGTGACCGGTAAGCCGCTGAACGCCGGTGGTATCTCTGGCCGTGTCGAAGCCACTGGGCGCGGTGTGCAATATGCGCTTCAGGAATTCTTCCGCGACGCACGCGATATCGAAAAAGCGGGCCTTGAAGGCAGCCTGGACGGCAAGCGCGTGATTGTGCAGGGCCTGGGCAACGTGGGCTACCATGCTGCCAAGTTCCTGTCGGATGAAGACGGCTGCAAAATTGTCGGCATCATTGAGCGTGACGGTGCGCTGTTTAATGATGACGGGATCGACGTGGATGCGGTGCAGCAGTGGCTGGCCAAACACGGCGGTGTGTCCGGCTATCCGGATGCGACCTACACCCGTGAAGGTGGCGCCGTGCTCGAAGAAGCTTGTGACATCCTCATTCCGGCGGCGCTGGAAGGGGTGATCAACATGGAGAATGCCGCACGCATTCAGGCACCGTTGATCATTGAGGCCGCGAACGGACCGGTGACGGCGGGTGCAGATGAGATCCTGCGCAAGAAAGGCACTGTGATCATTCCGGATATGTATGCCAACGCCGGCGGTGTGACCGTGTCCTACTTTGAGTGGGTCAAGAACCTCAGCCATATCCGTTTTGGACGGATGCAGCGCCGTCAGGAAGAGTCGCGTCACCAGTTGGTCGTGGATGAACTGGAAAAGATCAGCGAAGCGCTGGGCACCCAGTACAGCCTGACCGACAGCTTCAAGCAGAAGTACCTGCGCGGTGCCGGTGAGCTGGAGCTTGTGCGCTCCGGTCTTGATGACACCATGCGCATTGCTTATCAATCTATGCGAGATGTGTGGCACGACCGTGCCGATGTAGAGGATTTGCGCACAGCGGCCTACCTCGTGTCGATTGACAAGGTGGCGGCCAGCTACCGTGCAAAAGGGCTTTGATGGTTGATATCGCGATCAGCTGCCGGTGTGGGCAGTTTGGTGCAAAGCTAAAGAATGTGAGCCCGAAAACGGGCTCACACGTACAATGTTACTGCAAAGATTGTCAGGCGGGCGCAATTGCACTGGGCGCGGGCGACACGTTGATGCCGCGCAACGGCTCTGACATCTATCAGACCATTCCCTCTAATCTGGAACTGACCAAAGGCCAGGAGCATCTGGCCTGTTTGCGGCTGTCGCCCAAAGGGTTGATGCGGTGGTATGCGAGCTGTTGTGACACGCCGGTGTTCAACACGCTGGGCGGCACCAAGCTGGCCTTTATTGGTGTGTCGGTGCCCGCGATGCAAGGCGATGCGGTGGGTAAGGCCATCGGTGAGGTGATTGCCGTGGTGCACACCAAAGACGCGCCGTTTGGCACCGAGCCCCTCAGGGACTACGGTTTTAACAAGGCAGGTTTCAATGTCTTGGCGCGGCATTTTGGGGCGCTGATGCGCGCGCAGGTGAAGAACAATCCTCTGTTTGAGGAGGGGGCGCCTGTTGTGGAGCCGCGCGTGCTGAGCAAAGCCGAACGCAAGGCCGCGACGCCGTAGGTGTTGCGCTTGAGAGTCATTCCGCGCTTTTCTCGTTTTGAGTGATCCTTGCGGAAGCTGGTCGCGTACTGTGTACGGACCAAACATTTCGAGGATTTTCCGTGATGCGTTTTTTGACAGTTGCCGTGATGAGTGTCGCGGCTGGTGCAGCATCTGCTCAAGCGCCTGAGGGCTGGATCTTCAGCATTGATGGCGCCTACCTGAACCAGGACAGCAGCGATACGAACGGTGGCGGGAGTTTCTCGGCGGACCGTGTGTACAGCCGCGTCGGCGCGTTTCACCGCAATCCCGATGGGATCAGTTATGGCGTGTCCGCGACCTTTGGCCAGTCAGACTATGACTTTAGCGGAACACCCGCGCTGTGGGATAAGGTCGATGAGCGTTCGGTGACAGTCTCCCTGGCAGGGCGCACGGAAAGCGGGATGCGTTGGTTTGTGGCGCCGTCGGTGCGCAGCCGATATGCCTCTGGTGCGTCGACAAGCGATGGCCGAAGCGCCGGTTTGTTTGCCGGTGTCAGCTGGGAAGTGGGCGACAATCTGGTGATTGGTCCGGCATTCGGGGCGTTTGAAGGACTGGGCGGAGATGACTATGACGCCTTTCCGGCGCTTTTGCTGGACTGGGAGTTTGCGAACCGCTGGAGCCTGAGCACTGGTCCGACACTTGGCGCCAGTCAGGGGCCGGGTCTGTCGTTGCGATATGACGTGAGTGACACATGGGGTTTGACCCTGTCTGCCCGACAAGAGACCAACCGCTTTGCGCTCGCCGGGGGCAATGTGGGGCAGGACAAAAGCGTGCCTGTGGTGATGAGTCTGTCCTATGACCCCAATCCGGGCGTGAGCTTTGTTCTGTTTGCCGGTGCGGAAGTGGATGGTAGCCTAGCGGTGGAAAATGCGACTGGCACAACTTTGTCTAAGCAGAGCTATGACACTGCACCGTTGCTGGGCGTGGCGTTTTCCCTATCGTTTTGAGGGCTTGAGAGAGCCGGATTGCAATTGTGCGTCTAGCGACGCATTCTGTCGCAAAGCGACCATCCTTGCGTATGTATTTTGCGCCTGATGTCGGGAGGTCGTGTCGGATTTGATGACACGCCTAGAGTAGGCATTCAGGGGGCATAAAGATGCGGTTTTCCGGCCTCAAGGTTTTGGCAGAGGGACTGACCGGCAACAAAGGCTGGACCGCGCATTGGCGCGATGCGCAGCCAAAGCCGGAATACGACATGGTGATTATTGGCGGTGGCGGGCATGGGCTGTCCACGGCGTATTACCTCGCCAAGAACCACGGCATGACCAATATTGCCGTGCTGGAAAAGGGCTATCTGGGGGGCGGTAATGTCGGGCGTAACACCACGATTGTGCGCGCCAATTACTTCCTTCAGGGCAACAGCGAGTTTTATTCCCATTCGATGAAGCTCTGGGAAGGGCTCGAACAGGATCTGAACTACAATGTGATGTTCTCCCAGCGCGGATTGATCAATCTGTTCCACAGCGATGGGCAGCGCGATGCCTTTGCGCGGCGCGGCAATATGATGATCAACCAAGGCGACGATGCGCAGCTGTTGGACCGAGAGGGTGTGCGCAAAAAGTTGCCTTATCTCGATTTTGAGCAGGGGCGGTTTCCGATCTATGGCGGATTGTATCATCCGCGCGGTGGCACGGCGCGGCACGATGCGGTGGCTTGGGGCTATGCGCGTGGGGCGTCGGATCGCGGTGTCGATTTGGTGCAGAACTGCGAAGTGACAGGTATCGACGTTGAGGGTGGTGTTGTGAAAGGCGTGCAGACCACGCGCGGCGGCATTCGGGCCAAGAAGGTTGGGATTATTGTCGCCGGGCGCTCAGGGCTGGTTGCGGGCATGGCGGGGCGGCGGTTGCCAATTGAAAGCCATGTGTTGCAGGCCTTTGTGACCGAAGGGCTGAAGCCAGTGATGGATCATGTGATCAGTTTTGGCATGGGACATTTTTATATCAGCCAGTCAGACAAAGGTGGTTTGGTCTTTGGCGGCGATCTGGATTTCTACAGCTCCTACGCGCAGCGTGGCAACTTGCCGATGAAAGAGCATGTCATGGAGGCGGGCATGACGCTGATGCCGATGATTGGCAAAGCCAAGGTGCTGCGCAGCTGGGGCGGGATTATGGATATGACACCGGATGGATCGCCGATCATTGATAAGATGGAAGGCATCGATGGGCTCTACATCGATTGCGGCTGGAATTACGGCGGGTTCAAAGCTGTGCCTGCGAGCGGCTGGTGCATGGCGCATTTGATGGCGACGGATCAGCACCATGATTATGCCGCGAAATTCCGCATGGATCGGTTCCGCACCGGTGTTGGCATCATGGATGAAGAGGGCACCGGCTCTCAGCACAATCTGCATTGAGGGGGCGGGGATGAAGAGCGTTTTCAAGAATGTTCTGTTGAGTGGTGCTTTGATGGCCGGACCTGCGCTGGCCGAAGGACCGCCGGAAGGCTGTTATGTGCGTGACTACTCCGACGCGCACCTCGCGGGGCAAACGGCGCAGGTGGTCGATTGGATGCAGCTGTGGATTTACAGCGATGAGAACCAGAACAAGCTGGCCAATATGCTCGTAGGGTTTACCAACCAAGGGCACGTTGCGGGCACCCAACATGCGGGGCAGGTGATGGACCAGTTCCTGTTGTGTTTTGACAGTGGCGGACGCAAGGGCTGCACCGTAGAATGTGACGGCGGCAATTTCTTTGTCACGCGTGATAGTGGCGACGCGATGACAATAGAGACCCGTTACCTAATGGTAGGCGAAACCGACAGTTGCGGTGGCGCGGTGGATTTGGCGGAGGTGCCGGGTAAGGCGGTGAAGTACAAGCTGTTCCGTGCGGATGCGCAGCGGTGTGAGGCGGCGCGGACTGTGTATGGCGTTTCTGATGCGGCTATTTTTGATGGCCAAAGTGGTGATGGGGACAGCAAATGAGATTGACCTGTCCGCGCTGTGGCGAGCGTGATCGACGCGAGTTTTATTATCAGGGGGACGCGGTGGCGTTGAATCGCCCCGATCCGGAGGCAAGTGACGTTGTGTGGGATGACTATCTGCACAACCGCGACAACCCGGCAGGCGTGACGCGGGACCTTTGGTATCACGAAGGCGGTTGCGGTGCATGGATTGTGGTGACGCGCAACACGCTGACCCATGAGGTGCTTGCAACCGAACTGGCGTCTGACGTGAAGGAGGCCGGTGCATGAGGATCGCGGGTAGGGGGCAAGTGGACCGGGGCACGCCGGTCAGCTTCACTTTTGATGGCCACAGCGTGCAAGGGTTTGCGGGGGACACGGTGGCCTCGGCCTTGTTGGCAAATGACATCAAGCTGGTGGCACGGTCATTCAAGTATCATCGGCCACGGGGTGTGATGGGCGCTGGGTCGGACGAGGCCAACGCGTTGGTCACGGTTGGACGCGGGGCGCATCAGGAGCCCAATGTGCGGGCGACGATGCAGGAGATTTATGACGGACTGGAGGTGCGCAGCCAGAACCGTTGGCCCAGTCTGGATGTGGACCTTTTGGCGATCAATGACTTGGCGGCACCGTTTCTGGGGGCGGGGTTCTATTACAAGACTTTCATGTGGCCCAAGGCGTTTTGGGAGCGGGTGTATGAGCCGATCATCCGCCGCTCAGCCGGTCTGGGCGCGCTGTCAGGGGAGCATAACGAAGACCTCTATGAGAAGGCCTTTGCCTTCTGTGATTTGCTGGTGATTGGCGCGGGTCCTGCTGGGCTCATGGCGGCGGTGACGGCAGCGCGGGCCGGGGCGGAAGTGCTTCTGGTTGATGAGGACAGCGTGCTTGGCGGGCGTCTGAATGGCGAGCGCGAAGAGATTGATGGCATTCCGGCTGCGGAATGGGTGGCGGATGTGGTGGATGAACTGGCATCCATGCCCAACGTGCGGCTGATGCCGCGCACCACGGTGACGGGCGCGTATGATCAGGGCACGTTTGGCGCGCTGGAGCGGGTGGGTCACCACCTCAGCGGTGCCAACGGGCGGCCTTTGGAGTGTTTCTGGCGCATTGTGGCGAAGCGCACGATCCTCTGCGCGGGCGCTATCGAGCGACCGATTGCATTTAAGAACAATGACCGGCCTGGGATTATGGGCGCGGCGGCAGTGCGGACTTATCTGCATCGCTATGGTGTTGCGCCGGGGCGGGCGGTGACTGTGTTCACCAACAACGATGACGGCCATCGCACCGCGCGAGACTTAAAGGCCGCAGGTGTGCATGTGACAGCCGTGTTGGACAGTCGCAAAGACGGCCCGGACGGAGAGGGTTACCCAGTGATCCGCGGGGCGGAGGTTTGTGACACCGGAGGGCGCAAGGCGCTGGAAAGCGTGTCTTACCGAACGGTCAGCGGAGAAGAGAAACTTGGCACCGATTGTCTGGCGGTTACCGGCGGATGGAACCCGACGGTGCATTTGACGTGCCACATGAATGGACGTCCTGAGTGGCGCGAGGACATTCAGAGCTTTGGACCGGTGGAAGGAATGGTGCTGGGGTTGACCACTGCGGGGGCCTGTAACGGGACGTTCTCCACGACGGGCGCGTTGAAAGAAGGCGCTGAGAAAGCAAAAGAAGCCGTTGAGGTGCTGGGCTTTGAGGTTGGCGGCGCGGACATGCCATTGGCGGAGGATGCGCCTTACAACATGGAACCGCTTTGGGCGGTAGCAGGTCGTGGGCGCGCGTGGTTGGATTTCCAGAATGACGTGACCGTGAAAGACGTAAAGCAGGCGGCGAAAGAGAACTTCCGCTCTGTGGAGCATATGAAACGCTACACCACACAAGGGATGGCGCCGGATCAAGGCAAGAATTCTAACATGGGCGCGCTCGCGGTTTTGGCCGATGCGACGGGGCGCGGGATACCGGAGACAGGCACCACCACCTTCCGCCCGCCATTTGTGCCGGTGAGCATTGCGGCGCTGGGCGCAGGCGGGCAGGGCACTGGCTTTGCGCCGGAACGGTTCACCACCAGCCACGACGCCAGCGTCACCGATGGCGCGCCGATGATTGAGGCCGGGCTGTGGTTTCGGCCAAGTTTCTATCCGAAGGCGGGCGAAACCAAGTGGCGTCAGAGTTGCGACCGCGAAGTGCGGATGGTGCGCAATGCGGTTGGGGTCTGTGATGTTTCCACGCTGGGCAAGATCGACATCCAAGGCCCGGATGCGGGCGCGTTTTTGGATTTTGTCTACACCAATACCTTCAGCACGCTGAAGGTGGGCAAGGTGCGCTATGGCTTGATGCTGCGTGAAGATGGCACAGTCATGGATGACGGCACCACCGCGCGGTTGGGCGACGCGCATTTTGTGATGACCACTACGACGGCAGCGGCGGGGCCAGTGATGCGGCATCTGGAGTATGTGCATCAATGTCTGCGGCCGGAGCTGGATGTGTCGATGGTGTCCGTGACCGAACAGTGGGCGCAGTTTGCGGTCGCGGGGCCGAAGGCGCGCGAGCTGCTGTCCGGCATTGTTGGTGAAGGGATCAACGAAGAGAGTTTCCCGTTCATGGGCTGTGGCGAGATTACGGTTGGTGGCGTGCGGGGGCGATTGTTCCGCATCTCGTTTAGCGGTGAGCACGCCTATGAGATTGCGGTGCCCGCGCGTTATGGCGAGAGCCTGTACCAAGCGTTGGTGCAAAAGGCCGAGGCGCTGGGCGGCGGGGCTTATGGCATGGAAGCGCTCAATGTGCTGCGCATCGAGAAAGGTTTCATCACCCATTCCGAAATTCACGGACGCACAACGGCTTTTGACATTGGCATGGAGCGCATGGTGAGCGCCAAGAAAGACTGCATTGGCAAAACCATGAGCGAGCGGCCGGGGCTGTCTGGTGCGGAACGGGAGCAGTTGGTGGGGTTGAAGCCGGTGGGGGCGGTGAAACAGCTGACCGCCGGGGCGCATTTGTTTGAGGTGGATGCGGAGCCGGTGCGGGAGAATGAACAGGGGTACACCACTTCAGTTGGGTTCTCGCCAACCTTTGAGAGATTCCTGGGATTGGCGTTCTTGCGGAATGGGCGCGCGCGTCATGGCGAGCAGGTGATGATGGTGGACCACTTGCGCGGCGTGAACGCGCGCTGTGAGGTCTGTGATCCGGTGTTCTTTGATCCAGAGGGAGGGCGGATGCGTGGTTGAGTTGCTTGCAAAGACGCCGTGTGAAGGTCTGTTGCCGATCACTGTGGGCGATGTGTCATTGACCGAAGACCTGCCGGTGAGCCTGACAATGCTGACTGCCCGTAAGGGGCGGCTTGAAGCTTGTTCCGATTTGTTGAAATCCGCGCATGGGATGATGATGCCAAATCCCAATCGTGCAACAGGCACAGCTGCGGCGCGGGCCGTTTGGTTTGGACGGGATCAAGCCATGCTGATGGGGCCTGCACCAAACTGGAGCCTCAAAAGCGAGGCCGCTGTGGTGGATCAAAGCGATGCTTGGGCGGTTGTGAGGCTGGAAGGTGTTGGCGCAGAAGATGTGCTGGCGCGGCTTGTGCCCGTGGATGCGCGGGCGGCGACTTTCAAGCGGGGGCATACGGCGCGCAGCATGTTGGGGCATATGACTGTGTCTATCACGCGTGTTGGGGAGCAGGCGTTTCAGATCATGGCCTTCCGCTCTATGGCAAAGACACTTGTTCACGATTTACAAAGGGCCATGGAAAGCATCGCCGCGCGCGGGTAGTCTCGCTGGGTCTAAAGTGATTCAGGAGGCCTTGATGGTCCGTTATACTCTCGTGGCGCTAATGCTGAGCAGCGCAACTGCCTATGCCGCCGATGGCAAAGAAGATACCTGCAAATACCAAGGGCAGGTGATCAAAGCCATTCAGGACGCGCGTCTTGAGAAGGTGAAGGCCAAGGATCTGGAAGAGTACCTGCTTGCCAATGAGCCGACCTGGCCGGAAAATTACAACGCGGCCATCACCCATTTTGCGCCTATTGTGTATGGCGCCAAAAAACGTGACCTGAAAAAGATCGATCTGGGCGCACAAGTTGAACAACAGTGTCTGGACAATTGGGACCAAATTCAGGAAATGCAGAAGTCCGCTTCAAACTGACCTGATCGGATTGCCATGTCCCTGCCGCCCGGATTCCTAGATGAGCTTCGCAGCCGTACCTCCATTGTTCAGGTGGTGGGGCGCAAAGTCATGTGGGAAGCGCGCAAGTCCAATCAGGGCAAGGGGGATATGTGGGCGCCTTGTCCGTTTCACCATGAAAAAACCGCGTCATTTCATGTGGATGATCGCAAGGGGTACTACTACTGCTTTGGCTGTCAGGCCAAAGGGGACGCGATCAAGTTTGTGACCGAAACCGAGAATGTTGGGTTTATGGAAGCGGTGGAAATTCTGGCCGAAGAGGCCGGGATGACCATGCCCAAGCGCGATCCCCAGGCGCAGCAGAAGGCGGACCGTCGCACGCAGCTGTCAGATGTCATGGAAATGGCGGTCCAGCATTTCCGCCTGATGTTGAATGCAGGTGCTGGCGCTGAAGCGCGGGCTTATTTGGACAAGCGCGGAATGGCGCAGGAAACGCGAGATCGGTTTGACATCGGGTTTGCGCCGGACGGTTGGCAGGGGCTTTGGGATGCGCTGACCGGCAAAGGTGTGGCACCTGATTTGATTATGGGCGCTGGGCTGGCCAAACCGTCCAATAAAGGCGGCAAGCCGTATGACACGTTCCGCAATCGGATCATGTTCCCGATCCGGGATGGGCGCGGCAAGTGTATCGCCTTTGGTGGTCGCGCGATGGACCCCAATGACAACGCGAAATATCTAAACAGCCCAGAAACCGAACTGTTTGATAAAGGGCGCAGTCTGTACAATCACGGGCCAGCCCGAGAGGCGGCAGGCAAAGGTCAGCCGTTGATTGTAGCGGAAGGCTATATGGACGTGATCGCGCTCTGTGAAGCCGGATTTGGCGCCTCTGTTGCGCCGCTGGGGACAGCGGTCACGGAAAACCAGTTGCAGTTGCTGTGGCGCATTTCGGACGAACCGATCATTGCGTTGGATGGTGATAAGGCTGGCATTCGCGCCGCGATGCGGGTGGTGGATTTGGCTCTGCCTTTGCTCGAAGCGGGCAAATCGCTGCGCTTTGCTGTGATGCCAGAAGGGCAAGACCCGGACGATCTGATCAAAGCCAAAGGTGCCGGGGCTGTGCAGAAGGTTCTGGATGGCGCAATGCCAATGGTGAACCTGCTGTGGCAGCGCGAAGTTGAAGGCAAGGTGTTTGATAGCCCCGAGCGGCGGGCAGCGCTGGACAAGTTGCTCAAGCAAAAGATCAAGTTGATCAACGATCCGTCGATCCGCAGCCATTATGGCGAGGCCATCAAAGAACTCAGGTTCCAGCTGTTCCGACCACAAAGGGGCGGTGGAAAAGGCGGCTTCAAAAAAGGCAAATGGAACGCAGAGCCAACGGTTCAGGCCCATACCAAGTCATCAATGCTGGCGGCCAGTGAAGGACCTGTGGAGATGCGCGTGCGAGAAGCCGTGGTATTGGCTGTGGCTTTGGTCAATCCGGAATTGCTGGACGATTTTGAATATGAGATCGAAAGCATGGATTGCATGGATCAGGACAACGCGCATCTGCGCGATGTGTTGTTGCGCTATGCCAACACGCCTGACCCGCGTGGCAATGTGGAAATAGCTTTGGGGCTGGAGATGGTTGAAAACCTGCTGCGCCAACCCCATGTCGCCATCACCCCCGCCGTACGCAAACCCGGTGACATGGCGCTGGCGCGCATGACGCTAACCGAGGAGCTCGCAAAGCTCAAAACCGCGCGGGGATTGAGCGAAGAAATCGCCGAAGCTGAAGAAGACCTCATGAGCGTTGCTGATGAGGCAATGACCTGGCGGTTGGGCCAGGCGGCGGAGGCGCGAAACAAGGCAATGCAAAGCGGTCTCGACGAAGAAGGCGGGGGCGATTTTGCTGTTGGCGACAATGGGGCGCCAATTGACAAAGATGAACGTGCAGCGTTGGATGCGCTGGCAGAAATGATTGATTTTACAAGGGGTGGGAAGCCACCACGCCGGGGATAACGCCCCAAGGCGCAGCCTTGTGAGCAACACATGAAGAAAACGGACGCAGTGGGGTTGCGAATCACCCTGTTGCGGGGTTGATTCGGAGCCAGCGAATCACCTTAGCCCGAACTTGCAGGAGCATTGAATGGCCGCCAAGGACACCGACGACCAGAAGCCCGCCGATCAGGACGCAGAAATCTCGCTCGATATGAGCCAAACTGCCGTCAAGAAAATGATCGCTGAGGCCCGGGAGAAGGGCTACATCACTTACGATCAGCTGAACCAGGTTCTGCCACCTGATCAAGTGAGCTCCGAGCAAATTGAAGACGTGATGTCGATGTTGTCCGAGATGGGCATCAACATCATTGAAGATGAAGAAGCTGAGGAAGAAGAGGCAAAATCCACCGCTGTTGTGGACACCTCCTCGGCGGCGCGTGGCGTGGCCGTTGCCAGCGGCAACAATGAGAAACTCGATCGCACCGATGATCCGGTGCGGATGTACCTGCGCGAGATGGGCTCGGTTGAGCTTCTGAGCCGTGAGGGCGAGATCGCGATTGCCAAGCGTATCGAGGCGGGTCGCAACACTATGATTGCCGGGCTGTGCGAAAGCCCGCTGACCTTCCAAGCGATCACCATCTGGCGTGACGAACTTCTCTCTGAGGATATTTTGCTGCGCGATGTGATCGATCTGGAGACCACCTTTGGTAACCAGATGGGGGACGACGACGAAGAGGGTGGAGCCACGCCTGTCGCCGCTGAAGCGGCCAATGTGACCTCGGCGCCCAAATCGGACGACGGCCAGCAAGAGCTTGATGCTGATGGCAATCCGATTGCCAAAGATGACGATGATGATGATGAAGATGAGCAGGCCAACATGTCGCTGGCCGCGATGGAAGCCGCGCTGAAGCCGCGGGTTCTTGAAACGCTCGACATCATTGCGCGCGACTTTGCGATGCTGTCGGATATGCAGGACGCGCGGATCTCCGCGACACTGAACGAAGATGGGTCGTTCTCCAAATCGGATGAAGACACCTACCAAAAGCTGCGGTCCGAGATTGTGGAACTGGTGAACGAGCTTCACTTGCACAACAACCGTATTGAAGCGCTGATTGACCAGCTCTACGGCATCAACCGCCGCGTGATGCAGATCGATAGCTCCATGGTGAAGCTGGCGGATCAGGCGCGCATCAACCGTCGTGAGTTCATTGACGCCTACCGTGGTCGCGAACTGGATCCAAATTGGCTGGACGACATGTCCGAGAAGTCCGGTCGTGGCTGGCAGATGTTCATGGAACGCTCTGTCGATAAGGTGACGGAGCTGCGCAACGACATGGCGCAAGTTGGCCAGTATGTTGGCTTGGACATCCCGGAATTCCGCCGCATTGTGCAGCAGGTTCAGAAGGGTGAAAAAGAGGCACGTCAGGCCAAGAAAGAAATGGTCGAGGCCAACCTGCGCTTGGTGATTTCGATCGCCAAAAAGTACACCAACCGCGGCCTGCAATTCCTTGATCTTATTCAGGAAGGTAACATCGGCCTGATGAAGGCGGTGGATAAGTTCGAATACCGCCGCGGCTATAAATTCTCGACCTATGCGACTTGGTGGATCCGTCAGGCGATCACCCGCTCGATTGCCGACCAGGCGCGCACCATCCGTATTCCGGTGCATATGATCGAGACGATCAACAAGCTGGTGCGGACCTCCCGTCAGATGCTGCATGAGATTGGCCGTGAGCCAACGCCGGAAGAGCTGGCCGAGAAGCTGCAGATGCCGCTGGAGAAGGTGCGCAAGGTGATGAAAATCGCCAAGGAGCCGATCTCTCTGGAAACCCCGATTGGGGACGAGGAAGACAGTCAGCTGGGTGATTTCATCGAGGACAAGAATGCCGTGCTGCCGCTGGATAGTGCCATTCAGGAAAACCTCAAAGAGACCACCACGCGCGTGCTGGCGAGCCTCACGCCGCGTGAGGAGCGGGTTCTGCGCATGCGATTTGGCATTGGCATGAACACGGACCACACCCTTGAGGAAGTTGGCCAGCAGTTCAGCGTGACCCGTGAGCGTATCCGTCAGATTGAAGCGAAAGCACTGCGCAAGCTGAAGCATCCAAGCCGCTCGCGCAAACTGCGCAGCTTCCTGGATCAGTAAGCGATGTCGTTCCTGAAAAAACTCTTCGGCGGCGGTGGCGCAAATGACGCCGCTGCCGAAAAGACGGCCCAGCCGGTGGAATACAAAGGCTATAAGATCACGCCGTGTCCAATCCCGGAGGGTGGTCAGTTTCGCATCTCCGCGCGCATTGATGGCGTGGTGAACGGTGAAGCCAAAAGCCACACGTTAATCCGTGCGGATGTGATCCGGGATCAGGAGGAGGCTGTTGAGGCCTCTATTGGCAAGGCAAAACAGATGATTGACCAGATGGGTGATCAGATCTTCTGAATGCAATGCGAAGGCTTGGGCCGGGCAGGTGAAAAAGTGAACGGGCCAGCAGCTTTGCTGGCCTTTTCTCTTGGATAGATTGCAGGTAGGCTGAGCCTGTCTACCATCGTGGGTGGACGTTGACCCCAGAGATTTTGATGAAACGACTTTTTGCTTTAGCGTTTTTGATGGTACCCGCGTGCTCCGAAGGGGGCGGTCTGGGCCCCAGTGACTTTGTGACCGTGGGCAATATTCGTGTGAACCAAGTGTCTGCGGATGTGTTTGAAGTGGCGGCCAGACCTGGCGGCAATCCAACTGCTATGTATTGGTGCGGCGCTGGCAATTATGCGGCGCAAGTGCTTGGTGCCCCTGCGGGCGCACGGATTTTTGTGGTGGGCGAGGCAGGTCGCGGAGTGGCCAGCGAAAGTTTGGATACGGCACAGTTTTCTTTGAAACCTGCGGGACAGGCCGTCGGTGCCACAGGACGCACCAGCACCTATGGTCCTCGGATCGGTGAAGATGAGTTTGTGGCGGATGCGCGCAGGTATTGTCGCATTATTGGTGATCCATTTGCAGTTTTCTAAGGAAGTATTCGGCATCGAGATCCACCCGGATCACGGCACAGGGCTTTGGAGGGCCATATGAAGACACTCACAGTTGGATTGATGATTGGTTCCCTAACACTGAGCGCCTGCATGGACGCCAGCAGCGGCGGCGGGTTTGTATCTCGCGGTGGTGTGCATGTGAATCCGGTGAATGCGGATGTTTTTGAAGTGGGTGTGCGGCCCAATGCGATCGAGGCAAATTTCTGGTGTGCGGCAGGCGATTATGCCAGCCGGCAACTGGGTGCGTCCAACAGTGCGCGGGTTTATGTCGTGGGTGGCACCGGGCCTGGTACGGTCACAGCCAACCCGGAAACAGCGCAGTTTTCATTGAAGCCCCCGCAGCTTGCACAAGGCGCGACGGGGCGATCGGGCCGTTGGGGGCCTCGGCTGGGATCAAGTAAGACGGTTGGGTCTGCTCGGCAGGACTGCAACATTGATCGAAACAGCTTGTGGGCCTGATCCGGCTGATGGGAGGTCTTGTGAAGCGCACTGCTTTTCTTTGGGTTTCAACCCTTTCGATGGTGGCTGTTGTTGGCTGTCAAACGGGCGGGAGCGCCGCGTTTACCGCGCGCAATGGCGTACGCGTCAATCCGGTGAACGCCGATGTTTTTGAGGTGATTGCGCGGCCCAACGGGCGCAAGTCGGATTTCTGGTGTGGCGCGGGTTCCTACGCAAGTCGCCAACTTGGTGCGCCCGACAATGCATTGGTTTACACCGTGGGTGGCGCGGGTCAGGGCGTGACCATGAAAAGCCCAGATGCGGCGCAGTTTTCGCTCAAACCGCCAGAACAGGTGTCAGGAGCAACAGGGCGTGCTGGCAACTGGGGACCGAGCGTGGGACAGGCAAATAGTGTTGGGCGCGCGCGCAACAGCTGCGCTCCGCCACGCAACAGTGACGTCAGCTAGCGGGCAACTGCCAATGCAAACCGAGTTTCAGATTTCCACACGTGGTCCCGGACTCTATGAGTTTACACGTGATGTAACGCGGTGGACCTCGCAGACTGAGCGTACAGGTTTGCTCACATTGTTTGTGCGACACACCTCTTGCAGTTTGCTCATTCAAGAGAATGCGGATCCTGAAGTGCAGACCGATTTGCAGAACTTTTTTCACCGCCTTGTGCCGCCTACGACAGATCCATCGATGGGTTATCTGACGCATACCTACGAAGGGCCTGACGATATGCCGGCGCACATCAAGGCGGCTATGATGCCGGTGTCGCTTTCAATTCCGGTAACAAACGGGCAGTTGGCGCTTGGAACATGGCAGGGAATTTACCTGTTTGAACACAGGAATGCGCCGCACACGCGGAGTGTGACAGCGCATTTAGGTGCATGATTGGAAGACCCTGAGGCCTATGAAATTGATATAGGGCCGTGGCTAAAAAACGGCAGGGGGAAAGCGGAATGTGTTTTCCCAGTACCGCCTATCTTGGGGTGGCTTTTTGCCTCTACCCAAAGAGTTGTAGCTCTCCTATAGTGCCTGTGGATAACTTGGGAAAATACCCAACCCACGCCGTAACCTATTGCGGCACAGGCAAAGAGCAGATGAAACAAGGGGAAGTCTATGCGCTGTCCGTTTTGCGGAAACATTGACACTCAGGTGAAAGATTCTCGGCCAGCGGAGGATCACGTATCGATCCGTCGTCGGCGGTTTTGTCCGGCATGTGGCGGGCGGTTTACGACCTACGAACGCGTGCAACTGCGCGATCTCGTGGTGGTGAAATCCAACGGCCGTCGCGAAGACTTTGACCGCGACAAGCTGGAGCGTTCGATCCGTATTTCTATGCAGAAGCGTCCGGTTGAGCCTGAGCGGATTGATCAGATGATCAGCGGCATCGTGCGGCGATTGGAGAGCATGGGCGAGACGGATATTCCCTCCAAGACCATTGGCGAGATTGTCATGGAAGCTCTGGCGCGGATTGATACTGTTGCCTATGTGCGATTTGCCAGCGTCTACAAAAACTTCCAAGCCGCCGATGATTTTGATAAATTTGTAAGCGAACTGCGTCCCGACCAATCTCCTGAGGAGTAAACGTGACTGATCGCCGTTACATGGCGTTGGCCCTGTCGTTGGGCCGACGCGGTCAGGGTGCCTGCTGGCCAAATCCAGCCGTGGGCTGTGTCATCGTGAAAGATGGCCGTGTCGTTGGGCGAGGCTGGACACAGCCTGGTGGGCGACCACATGCGGAGCCAGTGGCGTTGGCTCAAGCCGGGGGCGCCGCGCGGGGCGCGACGGCCTATGTGACGCTGGAACCCTGTGCGCATCATGGACAAACGCCGCCCTGTGCAGAGGCGTTGATTGCTGCAAGTGTGGCCCGAGTGGTGGTGGCGGTGGAAGACAGTGACGCGCGCGTGTCCGGTCGTGGGCTGGCTATGCTACGCGATGCCGGTATTGAGGTCACAACCGGTGTTTTGGCCGATGAAGCGGCGCGGGATTTGCAGGGGTTCTTTCTGAAAACCGATCTTGGGCGCCCGTTTTTGACGCTGAAGCTGGCAACCACGTTGGACGGGCGGATTGCCACGGCCACTGGCGAAAGCCGTTGGATCACAGGGCCGGAGTCGCGGCGCGCAGTGCATGGCATGCGCCTGCGCCATGACGCGGTGATGGTAGGCGGTGGCACTGCGCGCGCAGATGATCCGTCACTGACTGTACGTGAGTTTGGTAACGTGGCGCAGCCGGTGCGGGTTGTGGTGTCGCGGCGGCTGGATTTGCCGTTGATGAGTGTCTTGGCGCAGACGGCCAAAGACGTGCCCGTTTGGATTGTGCATGGCGCCGACGCCGATGCCTCGCTTCAGCAGACCTGGCGTGATCTTGGCGCGGTGCTGTTGCCATGCCCGCTGGAGGGCGTGCATTTATCCGCGAAAGGCGTGCTGGCAGCGCTGGGTAAGCAAGGGCTGACTCGGGTGTTTTGTGAAGGCGGCGGAGCGCTGGCGGCGTCTTTGTTGGCCGCTGATATGGTGGATGAGTTGATCACCTTCTCTGCCGGGGTGGTGATTGGAGCCGAAGGGATTCCGGCGATTGGTGCCCTGGGCTTGGCCCGTTTGGGCGAAGCGCCGCGGTTTGATTTGGTCTCGCATCACCGTATGGGGCAAGACGTCATGAGTGTCTGGCACCGTATCGAAGCGCAACGGAACCCGCGCTAGGCTTTCAGCGCCAGAGCGATTGATAGCTGGCAAAGCGCCCCTGTAGTTTGGATAGTAGACGATTGCCCCATCCGGGGTGCGGAATCTTTCCGGAGGCCAATCGTTCAAGCGCCATCTCAACTGGACAGGGTAGGCCGGACACCGGGTCGCGGTAGCGCGGGTAATCGATCAGCGCGGCGTGTACCAGGGCTTCGAGAGTGGGTTGAGCCGCGCGGCGCGCGGGAATATCGCCGCGATCATCCGTGAGGCCCCAACCTGCGTAGAACGGCGCACCCAATGTGGTGACTTTGCAGCCGTGCAGCAGCGCTTCGAAGCCCGTCAGCGAAGTCATGGTCCAAACTTCGTCGACTTCTTCGAGCAGCGTGGCCATGTCGGCTTGGTCCAGTACCATGTCGGCCAGGGCCTCCGCGTCTTCGCGTTCGATACGTCCTTTGCGCAGGCCCGCTTCAACGTCGGGGTGTGGCTTGTAGAGAATGCGCGCCTTTGGGTTGGCCGCGCGAGCGGCCTTCAGCAGGTCGAGGTTGGTTGTAACCTCTGTGGTGCCTGTGAGAATGGAGGCGTCGTCTTCGACTTGACCTGGGACCAGAATGCGGTGGCCTTCGGGCAGATCAAAGCTTTCGCCGCTGAGGTTGTATTTGGTAATGCGATGTTTTTTTAGCGCTCTGATCAGTCGCTCGGCACGGAGCTGTTGATCCGGGCGCAAGGTGGCGCGTCTTGTAATCAACCTCTCCAGTCGGCTTTCCTGCGTGGGGGCGTAGTAGATACCGAGGTCATCACAGACCAAGGACAGCGGCGGCACCAGCTCGGCGCCAAGTCCGCGGGAGCGCAGGAAACCGTCTTCAATCCGTGTGGCACCTTCCGGGCCGGGTTTGCTGGCCCAGACCATGGCGTGGCGGCTAGAACGCTTCTTGTCGAAAGTCAGCGCCTTGTGTTGACCAAAGAACCTTTGCAGCGGTTTGCGCTTCCATAGGCGCATGCCGAAAGCATTCCAGCCGTGGCGGTCCTCGCGCCACGCGCGGGATTGGGCGGCGAGCTGCTCTAAGCTGTCTTCGAGTGCGCAAAGCTTGTCACGACACGGATCATACCATGTTGGGTAGAGGATCATCGCGGCGGCAAAGAGCTGCGCGCGAGTCAGGCGGCGTTGACGGCGGTAGAGGGGAAACTCGTCCTGGGTGAGCTCCCAGCCTGCGTAGAATGGCTGCCCAAAGACGCGGGGTTTGTGACCGGCGAGAATGGCTTCGAAGCCGAGCTGTGAGGAGACCGTGTAGACGGCAATGGCGCCGTCGAGCAGTACCCAGGGGCTGATCGGCTCGGAGTAGAGCGCGACGTTGTCGCGGGTGTCTTTTTCACCGTAGTAGCCCGCGCGGGCACCATTTTGGGTTTCGGGATGGGTCTTGATCAAGATGCGCGCGCCAGGGTTTTCCTCCTGCGCCATCACCAGCATCTCTTGGAAGCGCAGATCATTGGCGCCAGAGGCCGTCACCGCGGAATCATCGCGGGTTTGGTCGATCACCAGCACATAGCCCGGATCAGGGACGGGCAGGTCCGGATCAACCGCAGCATATTTGGTGAGGTGGGTTTCTTTCAGCCGTTCAATCGCGCCGCGGGCGCGGTTCAGTAGTACCGTGTCGTCCAGCGGTTCATGCTTGAGAAGGTGTTCCAGATCAGACGGTTGGCTTGGATCAAAATGCGGGCAGGTGCCGTCGATCATCAGGCCAATTGGGGGTTCTTTACCGGTGCGGCCAGGGAGGAGAGAGCGTAGGAAGGCGTCCTCGACATAGAGCTGTTTGGCACCGGTTTTTTCCGCCATGGCGTGGCCGCGGTGGGCCGTGGGGCTGTTGCCCCAGATCGCGATCAGGTCATCGGATGTGGGGCGACCAAAGCGGAGCTCATACCCGGCGAGTGCCAGAATACGGCGCAGGCGTTTTTGAAAAAAGAAACCGCCGTTGAATGCAAAAAGCCGCCGGGGATTTGTGCTCCCGGCGGCCTCTTCGGTTGTTGGGTCAAGCAAGATCAGCCACCTGTGCTAATTCCGCCCACTTCCAAGAGCGTATCAGCTGATGTCAAAGTGCCGGTGATGGCTGAAATGGTTTTGTTCCACGTGGTGATCGGCGCTTCGGTGACGTACAAAGTGTCGCCATCGCGGACGATAAAATCACGGGCGGTGAACATGCCGTTTGGCTTGGTTAGGTTCAGTACGTAGACCATGCGCTGTGCGCCATCGAGGTCTTTGCGGCCCAAGACGTTGTTTGCTACCACGTCCGCTTCGTTACGGAAGATGAATACGCCGGTTGGGTCACTGGAGGTGGCGACCAAGCCGCCGACCTGGGCAATGGCCTCAATGGCGGAGAGGTCTTTGGTGAAGAAGTTCACCCGGCTCTGGGTGCCGGTGGCGCCAAGCGCGGTGAAGGCACGGGTGTCCTCTTCGACCAGAATGCGGTCGCCACCGCGCAGGGCGATGTCGAGCTCCGGGTTGTCATAGAGATCTTGAAACCAAATCTGGCCGGTTTCCTTGCCGCGCAGAACGGTGATTTGGGCGATCTCCGGCACGATGGTCACACCGCCAGCTTGCGCCAGCATGGTGGACAGTGTGCGGGTGGGGCGCTCGATTGGGTAGACGCCTTGTGCGCCCACGGTTCCGATCAGCGAAACTGTGGAGCCGTCACCTGCCGCGCGGCGGACTTCAACTTGTGGATCCGGTGTCTGCTCTTCGAGTTTGGCGGAGATGATGCGGCGGATGCCTTCGGGCGTGTTGCCCGCGGCACGGATACGGCCTGCGTAAGGCACAAAGATAAAGCCGGCGCCATCAACCTGCACTTCTTCAAGTACAGCAGCCACTTGGCCCTCTGGACCCAACAGCGGCTTGTCGACGTTTTCCCAGATGGTCAGCGCCAGAATGTCGCCGGGGCGAATCGTATCCGAGCCCAGTTGGCCAGCGTTTTGGAAGCTGTTGGAGAAGCCTAGGGCGGGGACAACGGCGGTTGCACGGGTCACGCGGTCGTTGACTTCGACGATAAACGCATCGCCTTCTTTCTGCACGGAACCCGCGTAGATTTCGCTTTTGTTAGGGCCGGAGCGCGGCACAAGGTTGCACGATGCAACGGTGCTCGCCAGAGTCAACACAACGGCGCACTTCCCCAATCGGGATGCAAAGGATTTCACTGCTCGGTCTCCTCGACCTGATTATTCTGCCTCAGTTTTTTGAGACAACTTACAGAAATCCTAACCAAAAATCCAGCGCTAGACCTTGTGGTCGCTACTTCACCACACGCAACTGTTGCCGTGGAGCCGCTGTTCCCGCCGCAAGCGCCTGATATGGGTCGTGATCTGAGAGCATCATATCGACCACCTGACGCAGCAGACGGCGGCGTCCGCGGGCGGAGTAAAACCCGCCAGGAACCTGGCTGGTTTCAAGAAGATAGCGGCGATAGGTCTTGTAAGCGCGGCTGTCTGGGCGGGTCGCGGCGGAGAAGAAATCCTGCAGCGACTGCGTGCTGACAAACTCGGGCTGGTTAAAGACCGCGTCGCCAAACGCTTTGATTGGAATGCCGCGCCAGAGCACCTGTTGTGCGGCGGTGGAGTTCACGGTCACAGCAGTGCGGGTGTCGTTTAAAAGCTGAGCAAGCTTGCCGCCGCGCACGTAATGCACACGTTTGGATACGCCATATTTCTCGGACAATTTGCGGATTTCTTTGCGCAGGGGCACGCGGCCATCCTCAAGCGGATGGGCTTTGAACACCAGGTGATGATGCTGTGGCGCGCTCTTGGCGAAATTCTCGATCACCAGCGACAGGAAGTCAGTCATCGTGTCAAAGGGCGAGTGCTTCTGAAAACTGCTGTCATGTTCGAGTTGCAGCAATGCCAGATGATACGGGAAGCCGCCGTAACGGATGCGTAGCGTGGCGATGCGGCGTTCGATAGCATGAAAAGGCATCAGCAGAAGTCGTTGCAAATACAGCTGAAATTCGCGTGTGACCGACAGGGACCGATGCGGCTTGAAATTGCGGAACTTGCGGTTGGTGAACATCACGAACCAGTGGTAGAGCGCGCCGTAAAACACGTGGTGGCGCATGTCGCCCCAATGGCCCGGCGGCATCGGGGTTTCCATATCCGAGCCTTCCAGCGCTTTCTCCATCTGCGCGATGTCCATGTTCATCAGACGGGAGTTGCCATTGGAGCCGCCGCGCTCATAGGTCACCCAATAGGGGCGCAGGTAGCCCTCTTCAAAGACATGTACGCGGATGCCGGAGGCCTTGGCAGTTTCCACTGCCTGTGCATGGATCGGGCGCACGTCGCCATAGAGAACAATGTCGGTAACGCCTTTTTCCGTCAGGATATTTTTGTAGGCGTCGGGCCAAGCCTCGGGCGTGTCGAGGTAAGGAATGAAGCTTTTCTGATGCGGCCAGAAGGCGCGGTCTCCTGCGTTAAATCCAACCCGCCAGACCGTGGCGCCAGAACGGCGCAACATGCGTGCCAGCGCTGCAAAAAACGGCCCATGGGGGCCTTGCAGGAACAGGAACACTTTGTTGTCACCGGACGGAATTGTCATAACGGTCAAACCTATACGCCTTCTCTTAAGGGAATGTTAGCCCAGCGGCGTGGCAAAAATATGGTCGTGCTTTGCAAGGGATTGGGCGGCTTGTCTTGGGGCGGTTCGGGCTGTAGGTCTTAGGCCAATCACAGCTATGGAGCGCGGCCCGTGTTTACCGGAATCATCACTGACGTTGGCGAAATTGTTGCCCTGGAGCAGCGCGGCGACCTGAAGGCGCGGATTAAAACGACCTATGACACTGCCGGTATTGAGCTCGGCGCCTCGATTGCCAGCGATGGGGTGTGCCTCACAGTGATCGCTTTAGGAGATGACTGGTATGATGTTGAAATTTCAGCGGAAACCGTTTCCAAAACCAATCTTGGAGCGTGGGGTGAAGGTCGGCCTGTGAACCTGGAGCGGGCATTGAAGGTTGGCGATGAGCTGGGCGGGCATATTGTCTCTGGGCACGTCGATGGCGTGGCCGAGATTGTGGCGATGAAAGATGAGGGCGACAGCACGCGGTTCACTTTCAAAGCCCCGGAAAGTCTGGCCAAATTCATTGCCCCCAAAGGCTCTGTGGCGCTCAATGGCACCTCTTTGACGGTGAATGAGGTGGATGGCTGTGACTTTGGGGTGAACATCATCCCACACACCAAAGAGGTCACCACCTGGGGTCATGCCAAAGTGGGCGACAAGATCAACCTCGAGATTGACACGCTGGCGCGCTATGTGGCGCGGCTATCGGAGTTGTCGTCTTAAGCCACCGAACGCTGCAGGCAACACGTCGGTATAGCGTCTGTATCGTGGCTGTTTTGCAGAGGTGCGTTTTTGGCAGCTGTTGCATGGGCTGTCGCCGTTAATAATTGCAAGGCTGGGGGCCAGCCCCCAGACCCCCGGGATACTTTTGGCCAAGTGAAGCTTGAGGCGTAAACTGACGCCGCTTGCAGTTCGGCCTCCAGTGCCCCAGTTTTGGGCAATGGGACGCGTGGGGCAGGTGCGATGCAGCTGGAACAGATTTGGCAGGAGTATAGCGGGGCGCTTCGGGGCTTTCTGCGCAAGCGGGTGGCCAATGAGGCGGATGTGGATGATCTGTTGCAGGATATCCTGATCAAAACCCATGCTCATTTGTCCGAGGTACGGGACCCGGCGGCGCTCAGGGCGTGGCTGTTTCAGGTGGCGCGCAATGCAACCGTGGATTTTTACCGTGCGCGTGGTAAGGCGCGGTCTATTGATGCGGATGACCTTTGGTATGGCGACGCCGAAGAAGCGGGTGCGCTGCGGGAGTTGGAAGGCTGTGTCAGCGTGTTCCTATCCGCCTTGCCAAAGCAGGACGCGGCGTTGCTGCGGGCGGTGGATTTGCAAGGAAGTCCACAGAAAGACGTCGCGGCGGAGATGGGGCTGGCCTACAGCACGCTCAAGTCGCGCGTAAAGGCAGCCCGAGCGAAGTTGGCGGATCAATATCGGGCCTGCTGCGCGATGGAGCTGGGCGCCAAAGGAGAGATCCTGGACGCGACGCCCAGACAGAAGCGCTGTGGTGGCTGTTGAGGCCGATCAGCGGTTGAAGAATTTGCCTTCAAGCTCCTGACGCAGGCGCAGGCGTTCCGGGTATTCTTGCAGGAACTGTTCTGGCGGTTTGCCTTCCCAGACCTGGGCAAAGACGCGTTTTGTTGCCGCCGTAGATTTTGGCGAGGTCCTCGTTGGAATAGCCGCGCGCCCAAAGATCGTCGGTGATGGCGGCGCGGATTTTGGCCAGTTCGCCGTTGCCGGTGGCGCCTTTGTTAAAGGCGTCGATCATATAGCCGCCGTCGTTGTACATGTCGGCGTTGGCGGTGGCGAAGGCGACGACAAGCTCGGTGGAGAACATGTCGTCAGAGGCAATGCCCACATGGTCCACGCCCACCAGTTTCACATAGTAGTCAATCATGTCGGCGGCTTGTTTGGGGGAAATGTCATCCGGCCAGATGCCATCCATCATCCATTCGGTGAAAGTCGGAGAGATGTAGCCGCCGGATTTGGCTGCGCGCAGGGCTTCGTCATCGGGGATGGTGCGGTAGCAGCCTTGCGGTGTGGCGTTGGGTTCGTTTTTGTAGAGACCGGCCGGGACCGAGTGAGTGTAGACATAAGGCACGCCGGGGTAGGTTGCGTCCATATAGTCCATGGCGTCGTTGGCGGTTTTGGAGCCGGTGTGGCTCAGATCAAGCAGGATGCCAAAGCGCACCATTTCGTCGATCACCTTTTTGCCCCAGGGCGTGAGGCCAATGTCGCGTCCGTTTTGAGCAGCCAACTGGCCGGGGCCAGTGCGGAAGATGTCGTTATAGGCGAGGATCATGGATTTCACGCCGATGTCCTTGAGCGCAGCCATCTTCTTTAGGTCGCCGTTGAGGATGGTCGCCGTCTGGCTGTTCCAGATCACGGCGGTTTTGCCCTGCAAGTGCGCGGCCTCAATATCGCGGGTTTCGTTCACGATCAGGTAGTTTTCCGGCTGCTGCGCCATGTCGGCGCGGAAGTGATCGTGCTGCTCCAGAAAGGTTTCCCAGGACATGTCGGCGGCGGCGAGGGTCATTTCATGGCCGGTGATGCCGTTGTCGCGTGCGCGCTGGAAGTAGGTGTGCAGTTGCCCATATTCGGTCCAGCCAGTGCCGTAAGGACTGGCCAACATGCCGAGCACGATGGTGTCTTTCACGAACTGTGCCGCCTCCGAACTGGCCTCCCAGGTTTTGCTTTCTTCGCTGCCAAAGGCGGGTAGGGCCAGGCAGGCGGCGGTCAGGGCGGCAAACGAGACGGTGCGCAAAGACATGGGGCTCTCCAAAAAATACGTGAAATTTGAACGCAGTATGTGGCGCGTTTGCAGAAAAACAAACAGCGCAGGAAAAAAGTTTGAGAGATTTGTCGTCTTTTTTCGGTCTCGTGCGTCTTCAGGTCAAAGAGATCAAAAGGATGAGATCAATGATCAAAATTGTGAGCTTCAAAATCTGCCCGTTTGTGCAGCGGGTGACCGCGCTCTTGGAGGTTAAAGGGCTGGACTATCAGGTCGAGTTCATCTCGCTGTCGGACAAGCCGCAGTGGTTTCTGGACATCTCTCCCAACGGGCAGGTGCCGGTGATGGTGACCGAAGGGGGCGTGGCGCTGTTTGAGAGCGAGGCCATCGTGGAATGCATTGAGGAGGCCTTTGCGCCGCTGCAAGCGGATGTCTCGCTGGAGCAGAAGGCGTTGAACCGTGCTTGGAGTTACTTGGCGGCGAAGAACTATCTTGTGCAATGTGGCACCATGCGCAGTCGGGACGCAGAGACCTTGGCGGAGAAGTCGGCCAAGCTGGGCACGGCATTTGACAAGATCGAAAAGGCGCTTGGCGACGGGCCGTTTTTTGGTGGCGACCAGATCGGGGTGGTGGATATTGCGTGGCTGGTGCTGTTGCACCGGGCGCAGATTATCAAGGACCACACCGGGTATGATTTCCTGGAAGGGCGGCCAAAAACGCAGGCCTGGCAGGCTGCGATCATGGCCACTGGGTTGGCGCAGAAAGCGGTGGCGGAGGACTTTGAAGAGGCCTTCACCAATTTCTATCTGGCGGACGTGACTTATCTTGGGCGCGGCATGAAAGACGAAGCGCCACATGTGGCCGCTGTTGGTGGATGCGGAACGGCAGCGTCCGGATGCTGCTAAGTCTTCTCAATCCCCAAATATTCCGGGGATGAATTGGCAGCGCCAAGAAGGGGCGGCGCCCCTTGTCAGGCTCAGCGCAGGCTGAGCCTGTCTGCTATGTCACAGGCGAGCGCTAACACCCGTGTGCTTGCGCATCCGCGCACAATGCCGTTGCGTTTTTGAGCGCTGTCGCGTCGTGGCTGCACTGGCAATTGGCGCTGGCATGGTCTATCTGAGCCGCAACCAAGCGGAGACAGCCATGTCCTTTGAAAACCCCGGACCCGTCGAGCAAAGCCTGCGTGACGCGATCAGCCCAATCGAAGAGATCATTGAAGAGGCACGTCAGGGCCGCATCTATATCCTCGTGGACCATGAGGATCGCGAAAACGAAGGGGATTTTATCATCCCAGCGGAATTTGCCGATGCAGCGGCGATCAACTTCATGGCCACTTTTGGTCGGGGATTGATTTGCCTGCCGATGACCGCGGAACGCATTGATCATCTGGACCTGCCGATGATGGCAGTGAACAACTCGTCTCGTCATGAGACTGCTTTCACCGTGTCGATTGAGGCCCGTGAAGGGGTGAGCACCGGAATTTCTGCTGGTGATCGCGCGTTGACCATTGCCACAGCCATCAATGAGCAGAACACCATGGCGTCTTTGGCCACACCGGGGCATGTATTCCCGCTGCGCGCCAAGCGTGGTGGGGTATTGGTACGCGCAGGCCATACCGAAGCCTCTGTGGACATTTCCCGTCTGGCAGGCTGTCATCCCAGCGCGGTGATCTGTGAGATCATGAACGAAGACGGCACCATGGCCCGTCTGCCGGAGCTGGTTGAGGTGGCCAAGAAACACGGTCTGAAAATCGGCACCATCAGTGATTTGATTGCCTATCGCTCGCGAGTCGACAACGAAGTGGTTGAGACATCGCGGGAAACTGTGGCCTCGGAATACGGCGGTGATTGGGAGATGCGCATTTTCACCGATCAGATCCACGGCATTGAGCATGTGGTGATGATCAAGGGCGACATCACCACGCCTGAACCGGTGCTGACACGGACTCATGCGCTGCATGAGGCAAGTGATGTTCTTGGCTTGGGGCCAAAGTCTGTGAATGAGCTGCCGGCGGCGATGCGCAAGATTGCCGATGAGGGGCGGGGCGTTGTCTGCCTGTTCCGCGAGGTGCGTCACAGCCTCTATGCCGAAGAGGATGAAGGCCCACGCACGGTGAAGCGCACTGGACTTGGCGCGCAAATCCTGTCCAATTTGGGCTGCAAAGAGTTGATCCTGCTGACAGACAGTCCGCAAACAAAGTATCTTGGTCTGGACGCCTACGGGCTGTCCATTGTGGGCACACGCCCGATCCTGACGGAGGAATAAGTCATGGCAGGTGCCGAAAAACACTACATCATGCCACGTGCGGAATTTGATAAGCCGGTGAAGCTCGCGATTGTGATCTCTCCGTATTACAAAGACATCGCTGACAACATGCTGGCGGGCGCCGTTGCTGAGATCGAAGCGGCGGGCGGCACCTATGAGGTGGTGCAAGTGCCTGGTGCGTTGGAAATCCCAACTGCGATTGGCATTGCCGAACGCATGAGCAACTTTGACGGCTATGTCGCTTTGGGCTGTGTCATTCGTGGCGAAACCACGCATTATGAGACAGTGTGCAACGACAGCAGCCGCGCCATTCAGATGCTGGGCCTGCAAGGTCTGTGCATCGGCAACGGTATCCTGACCGTGGAGAACCGCACACAGGCTGAAGTGCGCGCAGATCCCGCGGATCAGAACAAAGGTGGCGGCGCGGCGGCTGCGGCCTTGCATCTTGTGGCGTTGAGCCGTAAGTGGGGCGCTCAGCGCAAAGGCGTTGGGTTTTTGCCCGATGCTGAGGAATACAAGCTGGCAGGCGAACTCAAGGACAACCCAACGGCATGACCCTATCCGGTAACCAGAAACGCAAGATGAAATCCGCTTCCCGCCTTTATGCGGTGCAGGCGCTCTTTCAGATGGAGCACTCCGGCCAGACCGTGGATCAAGTGCGGGTGGAGTTTCTGGATCACCGGTTTGGCGCGGAAGTGGATGACACCTCTGACATGATCGAAGGCGACGTGGATCATTTCCGCAAGACCCTTGAGGATGCGGTGAACTATCAGGCGCCAATTGACCAGATGACCGACCGCGCACTGGTGGCGAAATGGCCGATTGACCGGATCGACCCAACCCTACGGGCGCTGTTTCGCGCGGCCGGTGCTGAACTTGTGCAGAGCGACGTGCCTGCCAAAGTGGCGATCACCGAATATGTGGCGATTGCCAATGCGTTTTTTCCCGAAGGGAAAGAGGGCAAGTTTGTAAATGCCGTGCTCGATCACATGGCGCGTGAAGCCAAGCCCGAAGCGTTTTAAGGCGGTTTATCCTCCGTTAACTTTGCTAAGTCACTGTGGCGCGCAATCGGAAGGTTGCGCGTTTTTTGCGCTTTGGTCGCGGTGCGGCCATTGTGTCGCGCAGCTGTGACTTGCCGTTTTGAAACGGCTGTCGTTTAATGGTGTGTGAGGAGGCGCTGCCATGCCAAAGCTGATTTCACTCTACATCCGTCAGGTGGCCATTGGGTTCGCCATTTCCGCCGCCTTTGTGGCGATGCTACTCTACTTTAACGTTGCCAATCTCTGGCATCTGGTGAGCGGCAGCTCTGAGGGCATTCTTGCGGTGATTGTCATGTGGGTGCTGAATGGCATTGTCTTTGCCGGTGTGCAGTTTGGCATTGCGATCATGCGCATGAAGGATGACAGCCAGCCAGGTGGTGGCAAGCGCAGCGCGCTGCCGGTGATGCTGGCGGAGCCGGTGCCGGTCAAGATTGACCGCCGCACCCCGCAACAGCGTCAGATCCGTCGCTGATCACTCCCAGACTGTCAGGATCTCTTCCAGAGGTTTTTTGATTTTCGCCACCGCAGGCACTTGGGCGTCTGCGCGTGCCTTTCCAACGGCAAGGATCATGATTGGCTTTTCCGAGGCCGGGCGGTTCAGCGTGCCTTTGAGGAACTTCATCGGGTTGGGCGTGTGGGTCAGCACCGATAGGCCCGCGTGGTGCAGGGCGGCAATCAGGAAGCCGCAAGCGATGCCCACGCTTTCCGGTACGTAGTAGTTTTTGTAGCGGGTGCCGTCCTCAAACTCACCATAGCGTTGGGCAAAGACCACAATCAGCCAAGGCGCATCGGTCAGATGGGGTTTGTGGTCATTTGTACCAATTGGTTCCAGCGCTTTGATCCACTCATCCCCTGCGCCGCCATCATAAAACCTGCGTTCTTCTTCCTCGGCTTCGGCACGGATGCGGGCCTTGAGGTCCGGATTGGAAATCGCCGCAAAGCTCCAAGGTTGGTGGTTGGCGCCAGACGGTGCGCGGCCGGCGGTCTTGATGCAAGTTTCAATGATGTCGCGCGGGATCGGTGTGGTGTCATAGTCGCGCACGGTGTGGCGCTGTGCCATGACATCAAAAAACGCCTGCGCCGCGGCGCGGGCTTCCGCGTCATCCAAGTCAACATGATCGGGCAGGGGGATCGGGTCATAGGCGAGGGCGTCGCGGGAAAACATGGCTGGCTCCTTTAAGTTGCCAGCGAGCTTAGGGATGTGGCGCGGCGGCGCAAGGGCCGCCGCAACCGAGATCACTCCATGTCGTGCAGATTGGACAGGAAACCGTGCCAGCCCTTGTCGAGCGCCATGACAAGGCCAAAGCCGTCTGCGTCGGTGGGCAGCCCGGAGTGGATCAATGTCAGGCGGGTGCCGCCGGGGGCCTCAGTAAGTTCCCACTCCACGGTGGTCATGTCGCCGTTCATCGGGCCAACGGTGAAATCCCACTTCATGTAATCATGTGGGCGGGCCTGCACCACTTTGCCCCAACACATGCGGTCGCCGTCTTTTTGTGAAACCAGCGTGTAGTCTTCGCCCTCGGCAAGGTCCTTTTCCGCGGGGTGAAACCATTCGTTGAGCAAGTTGGCTTTGGTCAGGAACTCCCAGACGCGGGCCTTGGGTGCGGCCAGAAAGACCGATTTGCGAATGGTGGTGTCTTGGGAAAGTTCAGCCATTGTTGTGTCCAGTGTCATCAGTCGTTTCCTTTTCAATTGCGGTTTTTAGTGCATCGAGACGCTCATCCCAGAATTGGTCAAACCAGCCCATCCACTCCAGCGCAGGTTTGAGCGCCAAGGCGTTGAGGGAATTGACCTTTTCTCGGCCGCGCGGGGCGACGGTGATCAACCCGCCGTCGCTGAGCACAACAAGGTGCTTCTTCACAGCGGCGCGGGTCATGGCAAAGTTGTCGGCCACCTCGGCGATGGTCATTGGTTCCTGACCCAACAGACGCAGGATGTCGCGGCGGGTGGGGTCGCCAAGGGCGCGGAACACGGGTTGCAAGGCGTCGGGCATAGCAGTCTCGCTTAAGTGATACCATTTGGTATCTCAAGGTATATGATACCACTTAGTATCAAGTCAAGGGGCTGACACATCAGGTGCGACTGGCAATCCTGACGGACACTTCTGACAACGGATTAGGAAGGGAGGAAAGTGGCGGGCCCGCAAACGCAGCCGTAGGGTTATCTCATTCCCGAGGACCTGTATGTACAGGTGGGCGCCAGGTAATCAGGCCAGGACCAGAACAGAGCCAGCTCCCTCGGAATTGCTTAAGGCCACCGGAATGCAACCGAATTACGAGAAGGGCAGAACCCGCCGTCCTCTATCTATGCCCGAGGGGGACATGGCGCAAGGGGCGTGGCCGGAAATTGCCTCTTGTGTTTTGTTCTCCAAATGTTCACGTTGGAGGCATGGAAGACTCGTCCCTCATCACAATGCAGCCGGGCCAATTGCTGGCCCGTGGTGTCAGCCGACATCTGCGCAGCCATGGCTATGTCTCGATTGAGGAATTTGTGCCGGCGCGGGGCCTGCGCGTGGATGTGATGGCACTGGGACCCAAGGGCGAGCTTTGGGTGATTGAGTGCAAATCCAGCCGTGCGGATTTTCAATCGGACAATAAATGGCAGGGCTATCTGGAGTGGTGTGACCGGTACTTCTGGGCGGTGGACACCGAGTTTCCAACCGATTTGTTGCCGGAGGGCACAGGGCTGATCTTTGCGGATGCCTATGATGCGGAGATCATCCGCATGGCGCCAGAGGAAAAGTTGGCCCCTGCGCGGCGCAAAAAGATGATCCAGAAGTTTGCCACCGACGCGGCACGGCGTTTGCAGCGGTTCCGAGATCCCAAGCTGTCGCCCATGCCCAGCGAGGAGGACGGCCTATGATGGTCAAGTTTTATTATCCGGACGGCGATTGGTGTTACCGCGCGATCCATACCGTACACGCGGTGTTTCACAACGCGGACGGCAAACTCATTGCCCGCGCGGAAAAAGGCGACCGCAACGGGTTCTATGAGTTTGAGATCACCGGCTTTGAACTCAAAGGGCCAGGGGAAATCCTCACCTGACCCTGAGCATTCTCAATCCCCAAATATCCCGGGGAGGAGCTGCAGCTTGCTGCGGCGGAGGGGCTGGCCCCTCCTGGACGGCTACTTTGCCATCTGGCGCGCAGTGGCGGCCGCTGCGCGGATTTCTTCGGCAATTTCTTCCGCTTCCTCAGGATCAAAATCCATCGGGATTTCAATGCCGGCACCTTCGATAAAAATACGCACAAACCCTTGATCGGTTGGGCCGATTTGCAGGTTGGCTTCGATGTCACTTTCGGTGTTGATGCCCATGGCGTCTCTCCTGACGGATTGTCTGCCCCGAGGGGCTGCGTTCTCATTTGCTGTGAAATCGGGTATCGTGATCCCGGCTCAAAGGCAAGAATGCCGCGGAATTTGTGAGCATCCAGAACGGAGCAGGAGTGCAAATATGATCGGTGACATCCGGCTGCGTCCCTTTGCGGAGACAGATCTGGATTGGTTGGTGGAAGCCCATGCCACGCTTTATGCACGCGAGGCGGGGTTTGACGCGAGTTTTGGCCCATTGGTGGAAACCATTTTGCAGCGATTCCTTCTGAACCATGATTCGGTGCGTGAAAGGGGATGGGTGGCGGAACATGACGGCCACCGTTTGGGCAGCATCTTCTGTGTTGAGAGCCCGCAGCCCTCCTGGGCTAAGTTGCGGCTGTTTTTGGTGTTGCCGCAGGCGCGGGGATTCGGGTTGGGACAACATTTGCTGGACACCTGTTTGGGATTTGCGCGGGGTGTTGGCTATGATGGGCTGACTCTTTGGACCCATGAAAGTCACACCGCGGCCTGTGCTTTGTATGAAAAAAACGGCTTTGCGCTGGAGGCGGAGAAACCGGTGACAAACTTTGGCTGCGATCTGATCGAACAAACCTACAAAATTGCATTTTAGGTGCTTGCATCCCCTGAACGGGGGCGGTAAACCGCCCTTGTTGCCGCCTTAGCTCAGTTGGTTAGAGCACTGGTTTGTGGAACCAGGGGTCCCCCGTTCGAGCCGGGGAGGCGGTACCACCCCCCCCTCTTATTTTGATTGTCCAGACAGCGTGTCGAACGCATGATTGCGGTCGCGTTGATGCGCGTATAGGGCAAAAAGTGTGGGGCGGCGGTAGGAGGACAGATCCTACACACCGCCCCGAGTGCTGAGGCACAGAAAATGGGGATGCCTGTGTCTCAACAGAGGGGCGCAGGCTTGGCCGCGCTTGGGCCGCGCGCCTGCGATCTTGAAGGTGACCAAATAGACTTTTGCGTGAGGTTTCCTTTGAACTGCGTGGGCAAGCGTCAAGCGGTGACGCAATAGCCGCGGGCGCGATAGGCTTCGGCGATGCGGAAACAGACGCCGCGGAACGTGACTTCGCGGGTCAGAACCTCCGTATCCGGCACAGCCCCGTCACGCAGGAACTCTGGGGAGGCCAGAATGATGGTGTGCAGCGCCTCCCCTGAGGTGCCATAGCCAAAATAATCCGCCACCGCGTCCTCAATGTCGAAAGGGATTTGCGAAAATTCCGGATGTTGCGCCACCATGGTGTTGAGGAATTCGGACCAGATGTTGCCCTGCACACTAAAGATGCGGTTGGAGTTGCCGGCGGTTTGCGGAGCAAAGGCAGTGGGATGCATGAGGCCGGGCATCAGGTGCAACGCACCGGTAGGTTGCGCCGTCTGGGTGGCGGCTTCGGACTGACGGTTCAGATCACACAGGGTGGCAAGGCGCAGATCCAGCCGTTCCATCACCCGATCCATGTGGCACGCGAGAGCACAATCACCGACCGGCCAATCATCTCCTTCGCCAGCCATGTGCAGACCCACAGCGTCGCCAGTGTCCGGATCTGTCCAGCAGGCACCGCTGTCACCGGGCAAAGACAAGGCGGCATGCGGGGCAGCTGCATCTTGGGGCACCAGACGGAAACCGTCGACTTCCACGGATTTTCGACGGCCATCGCAGTTGGTGTGCACCACCTTATAGGTGCCAATACCGTCCACCCGCGCCCGTGTCAGGCCGGTGGTGCGGCCATATTTGCACAGGATACGGCCAAGCGCGGCCGGGGCGACCCCCGTCATTGGCAGGTTGAGTTGTTTCAATGTGGGATGCCAAGAAGCGGTGCCGGTCAACGTGGCAAAGGCGGCATCGCCGTGGCGGGACAGCATGGATTTGTTCAGCCGTGCAATAGGCAGATCCGCGGTGCTGTGGCCGTAGACCAGATTGCTGTCGGCGCCCTCGGGGGAGGACAAGACATGCCAATTGGAGAGAATGCCCGGCTTGCCCGAGGTGCGGTCAATGGCAATGGCACCGATGGTGCCGGCGTTGGCGCCGCGGCGTTGGCATGGGCTGCCGGACAGCAAAGTGCCGGCATAGCTGTTTTGGCTGTCGCCTTGATCGCGGTGGACCTTATAGATGCTGGCCACCACATCCACCGGAAATCCGTTGATGCGGCGCACGATGCGCATGGACGGGGCCAACTCATCTTCGGGCAATTTGGCATCCACATGCACCCGCAGACAAACTTTGTTGGTGGCCAGACCGCCAACCCGTTTGAAGCCAATATCATAACCGGTCACATCGGCGCGCTCTTGGTACATGTCTCGCAGGGCTGCAAGTGCCTTCTGTCGGGCGTCAATGGCAGCGGTTTGGGCCAATGTCTGGGTCACGGTTGAGTGGGGGCGGGCCATGGGGGGCTCCTTATTTGTCGTCTTTGAAACAAATGTACTGAAGCCAGCGTTATTCTTGCGTGATTTGCCGTCATCGCCTTGTAGTGTTGGCGTTGAGGCGGTGCGTTTTGCATGTGACGGCGCGTGTTTAGGGAGAATCAGGGCAGAATGTTCAAAGAGTTGCGGGAGTTTGAGCGGCCTTTGAGCGGCCCCCTTGGTGTGCCGGAAGAGACGCCCATGTGTTGCCTTCCGGTGTTGCGACAGCTGGACTACCTGTTTGTTGGCGTCCCTAGCTCCGTGCCAGCGGTGGTGATCGCTGGCGGTGTTTTAGCTGATGGCACACCGGTGTCCGGGGCTGGTCGTACGCGGGAGGCAGCTTTGCTGCGTTTGGCAGGGGAAGCTGCGGAACAATTGGGGTTACGCGCGGCGGTGGCGGAGTTGCCAAGCGATCGCACAATTTATGTTTTTGACTGGGGCGGCAAAGACGTGGGGGTGGTGGATCGGTCCGTGTTGCCGTTGACGGCATCTGATACCGCCGGGTTTTCCGAGGGGCTTGCGGCACATACGGATGTGGCACAGGCCCGACTCCATGGCGCGTTGGAGTTGTTTGAGCGGGATGCGGCGGCACATTGGTGGGCGGGCGCGACGGCCGCGATAGGCATAACGGACATCGAAGACAGGGTTGTTGACGTGCTTGGCGTGCGCCCAACCCGACAAACGCGGTTGCTGGATGTGACGTGTGACACTGGTGTACCAGTGGTTGTTGCGGCGGCGTTTGATGTGACCGGTGCGGGGTTTTGCTTTGGCGCGGCCGCGGGCATGTCGCTGGAGGTGGCGATGACATCTGCGCTGCGGGAGCTGGGGGCTGCGGAATTTGGTCAGGTGTTGGAGCAATCGCGCGGGGCAAAGCCTGTGGACGACGGCACCGGATTGACGGTGAACACCCTGACACTTGAGGTGATGGAAACGCAGATGGTGGCGCAGCGCGTCCCTTTTAAAACGCAGGTTCGGGCGCGCAGGGCACTGGCGCCAGAGGAGTGGCCAGCGGTTATGCAAGAGAATGAGATTGGTATTGTCGATCTGGGTTGTGTTGCGGGGCAGTTTTGGGCCATCAAAGCTGTGAGCACCGCATTGCAGTCGGGGCGGGAAACCTTTGTTTGCCCGCGGTTTCAAGCGGCGCTTTTGGGGAAAACACGACGGACGCAGGGACCTCTGTACTAATGGAGCGGGACCAGACCAATACGGCAGCGCCGGACAGGGCGGTGCAGCAGCTTGAGATTGACGTGGTCGGTGGGTTTCAGGCCCGCTGTGATGGGGCGCGTGTAGCAATCAAGAAGAAGAAGGCAGCGGCCATTTTGGTATTGTTGTCACTGTCGCCGGACCTGCGTATGTCGCGGGAGAAATTGCGTGGGGTGCTTTGGCCCGACAGTTCTGAGACGGCGGCGCAAACCAGCCTGCGCAATGCGGTTTGGGCGTTGAAATCCGCACTGTCTGACGCAGGCTTTGACGGGGTTCTGACGGATCGCAGTGACATTTGGTTGGCGCAAGATCAGGTTTTGGTCGATCTCGATCTACTGCTGGAGGCTGCCGATCAAGGGGACATGGCCAAGGTGTTGCGGGTTGATCCGCAGAAGCTGGCGCAGTTTGGTCGCGATCAGGTGGAGATCAACGACGTGTTTGCCTCCCGTGTCAGCGAAGCGGTGCAGCACGTCAGCGGGTTGATGCGCCATCGGCTGAATGTGGCGGCAGACCGCGCAGGAACCGACGAAGAGCGGCTTGAGATTTTGCAGTTTGTCGCGGGGATGGATCCAGCGGATGAAGGTGCGGCGCGGCGGCTGATTAGGGCTTATTGGAAAAGCGGGCAGATGGCGAATGCGCTGACCGTGTATCAGTCGCTGTGGAGTCTGCTGGATCAGGAGTATGGCGAGGAGCCATCTGAGGAAACGCAGCAGCTGGTGATCGACATAAAATCACCGGGAAAAACCCAGGCGCCTAAGACCTTGCGGCCGGTAATTGTTGTGGCACAGCCCAATTATGCACATCTCACCGCTGATCTTGCAGGCGAGGCCGAAGCGCTGCGCCAAGCTTTGTGCGCCAATCTTTCGCGCTTTCGCGAGTGGCAGATTTTTGATGCGGCATTGATGGCTGAACATACGCAGGTGGGCGAACCGGAGGCTGCGAGTTATGCGCTGGTGTTACAGCCGCAAGATCGGGGCGACGCATTGGCGTGCCGCGCGGTGCTGTCCGATCGCGGCACCGGCGAGCTTTTGTGGTCTGAGGCGCTGTCCGATGCGGGGCAGATTGCCCTGACAGAAGGTCCAGGCGCGGCGGAGCGGTTGGCGGTGGCGCTGAACCTGCACCTATCCGCCTTCAAAGGCCCGTTGATTGCCACAAATACAACCGCGCCAAGCGCCTATGAGCGCTGGGTGGAGGCGCAGGGACATATCCTGCAATTTACGCTGGAGGGATGGAAGACTGCGGAGGGACTGCTGGACGCATTGATCCGGGATTATCCGGAGTTCAGCCGGGCGTATTCCAGCCGCGCTTCCATTGAGAATATGCGGCAGATTTCTTTTCCGGGGCTGTACAGTTCACAGGATATGCATGTCGACGGGTTGCGTTTGGCGCGACGCGCAATAGAACTTGATCCGATGGACAGCCGGGGGCAGTTGGCCATGGGGTGGTCCGCAGCGATGTCGCGACAGTTTGAGCAGGCGGAATTGGCCTTTGATCTGGCGTTTCAATACAACGAAAACGATCCCTGGACGATGACGTCTTCGGCGGTGGGGCTGGCGTTTTGCGATCAGTTGGAGGCCTCCAGCCGATTGCTGGACTTGCTGTTTAAGCTGAAGTTCCGGTTGCAGCCGTCACATTGGAGTTATGTCGCGGCAACCCGGTTTATGGCCGGGGACTATGAGGGCTGTATTCTGGCGTCCGAGAAATCCGAGGAGATTTCGCATGACGTGCCCGCCTGGCATGCCTCTGCGCTGGGGTTGGTTGGGCGGTTGCCAGAAGCGGCTTCGGTGGCGCGGCGTTTTGAAAGTATTGCACGGGCCAACTGGGTTGCGGACGGGGCGCCGGAGCGGGCGGAGATCACGCGGTGGTTGGTGTCAGGTTTTCCGATCCGCAATCACAAAGTTTGGCTTGCCCTGCGGGACGGGTTGCGGTTGGCGGACATGCCGGTGCCGGACCTCATTCAAGGCCGCGATATCGTGGTTTAAAATCAAACCTATACCGGCATATCCTAAAGTGAGAGTGTCAGGCTACACGCATTTGCGCAGTGCGTAATCAGCAATGCGTTTGGAGCGGAAATTGTGCTCTTCTTCTGTCGGGGTGACCAGCGTGGCATCATAAGCTTCGTCGTAGAAATCCGGCAGCGTGTAGGGGCTGGGTGGCGGCAGGTCGAGGTCATCGGGGTGCGGCAGCATGATGCTCACCACCTTCTGGTCCGGCGCGTTGAAGATTTGCAGTGGGTCTGCGTCATTGAACTCTTCGGCAAGTTCGGCGACGTTGCTTGGCACCTGCGCCCGGAAGTCGCCCACAGTGGCGGGCACCGTGTCGGCATCGCGCGCCCAACCTTGCAGGATTTCTCCCATCTTCAGGTAATTTTTGATTTTGATCTCATATGGATCCATTGGTTGTCCTCCTTGTTGAGACAGTGGTGGTCAGGTGATCTCTGTGGCTGCGATCAGCGTTGGCATGTCGCGGATCGGGGCGGTGCCATAGGCGGCATGTTCAAGCGCCATTGCGATTTGTTGGTCCGTGTCTGTTGGCGTGTCGTCGGCAAACACGGGTTGAAATGCCACTCCGAGGATCAGGCCTCCAAGTGGGCCATAGGTCGCGCCGTTGCCGCCGTCGATCTGCGCCTCTAATGCGAGGAAGGTCACAAGCGGCAGATTGGCGGTGATGACGGCTTTGTCGGCATCGGACAGTGGCGGTTTGTGGCCTGGGCGCACGGCGGCTTCGAGCGCGGCCATGCCAGCGTCGGCAATGCGGTCATAGTGGGTGGCGGCATCAAATGGCGTGGCGATGCCTTGTGCGGTGAGTGCGGCGGCAGCGGATTGGATCAGGTCCTGTACGCGGCCCAGACCAATCCACTTTTCGCGCACAAGATCACGCATGGCGGTGCCAGCCGGGTAGGTGGCTTTGGTGGGTTTTCCTGCGGTGGGCAAGGTCATGCCATCTGCTGAGTGCGGACCAAAGCGGATCGCCCAGTTGAAGTTGTCTGCCAAAGGCGCGCCGGGTGCGGTGAAGAATAGGTTCCAGTCAATTTTCCAGTCAATTGGGGTGGGCACCATCCCGGGTTCATGAAGGGAGGAGTGATTGATGATCTTGCGCAAATCGACCTCGCCGAGGTCATGATCGTCCACGCCATTGTTCAACATGTATTGCGGGCGCACCATGCTGTGGGCCATGCGAGCGATGCCGTAAGCAAAGAGGTCGTTGGTCTCGGCGGCGTTGCGCCCCAGAGGTTTCAGCGATGGAGTGCTGTCAAATAACGCCAGCACGTCGGCAGGCATGATGCGTGGGAGCAGGTCATGGCGCAGGATACGGCGATAAAGGCGCGCAGTGGCGAGGCGGGCCACGCGAGAGCGGTGATGCGGCGGAATTGGGTCTTGGGTGCCGGGCATGGGCGTGGTTGCAGTTTGTGCCACAAGCGTGTTGTAGACCGCGTGGAAGAAGGCGGTGAGCTGTGCCAGGATGTTGTTGTCGTCATTGCGCGAGTCCGGGATCAGCACGTCTGTAAAGGGACCATCAGAGCCCGGGGTGTCCGCGTTGTAGCGGTTGCGAGGCAGGTCGGCAGCGGGAGGCAGGCGATCATCCGACATGCGGCCTGCCGGGCGGAACTTACCAAGTCGGAGCTGGTGGGTGCCGTCCGTGTGGTTCATGTCAAAAGCATGCGGACAGACAATCGGGCCACCGCCAAACAGGGTTTCCAGTGCAAGCTTTTCCTGACGTAGGTTTCTGGACCGTCCGCCAATGTCGTCAAAGGCGCGCGGTGCCAGAGAGCTGAACACCAGATCATGACCGGCGAGTTGGAAGAGGTAGGAGTAGCCGGCGGGCACGCCGAGGTGGCTGCTGTTTGGTTGGTTGAGGAAACCTTTGGCCGCGTTGGTTGAGCTGTTGTTGTTGTTGAGCAATGTCGCGAGGTAGATGGTCATCTCTTCGGTGAGAGGTGACGGTTGTGATGTGCCGCTGGCTGCGGCAAAGACATCGTCGATTTCGAGGTCTCGGTGCGACATGGCTCAGTTCCTTTTGCTGACTGAAACCACTCTAACGAGAATTTTGAATTTGAGACAAATTCAATCAAATCCACATAAAGGTACGAAATTGCGAAGAAAATAAGGGGTGAATGCTCCGGCTAGTGTCACATGTGACGCGGAGACATTAACGGAATCACGATTTGTTAACGCGTCAACCGTGCCAAATAGCCATCTAAGAGCGGTCGCTTTTGATAGGCAGCCACCAGCTGTTGGTGAGACGTGTCTCTGGAAACGTGGATCCACCTGCGCGGTTTGTTTCCAAATTGAGGCTAATGCCCTTGAGGATGCGTCACTGTCTCCAATTTTGCTTCGGTGAGGCGGCCAGTGGCAAAGCTCCGCTTTAGTCGCCCGCCGAGGCGCCAAATGCACCGGGTGACAACACTACTTCTTGCCGCACCGCACCGGTGATGCGGTCGTGGATCAGGATGCGGTTGTCTGTGGTGACAATTGCCACCCAGCCGTCGCCCATGGTCACGGCTTGGGCTGCTACACCGTCTTGCAAAGTCAGGTTTTCTGGCAAGATTGGGCCATCGTCACGGAAGCGCATGACAAGCAGGACAACCAAGGTTACAAGCCCGACAACCATCACCACCATCATCCCGGTGACCAAATAGCGCAGGAAGCGCAGATTGGCGGGTTCAATTGGTTCCGGAGACTCATCCATGGCAGAGGCCCTTGTTGAATTTGTAATTGCGGACAATCCGCCCAAGCGCCTTGATAAGGCGCTTTCGCGCGATGTGCCAGTGGAAGCGAGCCTGAGCCGCACGCGGTTGGCCAAGCTGATTGCGGGGGGCAGCGTCATGTTGGATGGCGTTGTCGTGGATGATCCGAAACATAAGGTCGCGGGGGGCGAGTCGGTGGTAATCTCTGTGCCGGTTGCCGAAGACAGCCACATTGGGCCGGAAGACATTCCGCTGGATGTGATTTGGGAAGATGACGATCTGATTGTGATCAACAAACCGGCGGGCATGGTGGTGCATCCCGCGCCAGGCACGCCAAATGGCACCTTGGTGAATGCATTGTTGCACCATTGTGGTGACACGCTGTCTGGCGTGGGCGGCATGAAACGGCCCGGCATTGTGCACCGGATCGACAAAGAGACCAGCGGCTTGTTGGTTGTGGCCAAGACCGATGCAGCGCACCAAGGCTTAGCGGCGCAGTTTGAGGCCCACACGGTGGAGCGCTATTATCGCGCGGTCTGTTACGGCGTGCCGGATGCCAATGACCCACGGCTGCGCGGCGTGCGTGGGGTGAATTTTGAACCTGGCAACATCATGAAAGTCACCACTCATTTGGCACGGCACAAGACCGACCGTCAGCGTCAGGCGGTGTTGTTTGAAGGCGGGAGACATGCGGTCACGCGGGTCCGGATCGTGCAGCCACTTGGTGATCCGGCGGTGGCCTGTCTGGTGGAGTGCTGGTTGGAAACGGGCCGTACCCACCAAATTCGTGTGCATATGACCCATGCGGGCCACGGATTGATTGGTGATCCAGTCTACGGCGGACGGCGCAAGCTGGCGGAGAAGGCGATTGGACCCAAGGGGGTGGCGGCAGCTAAGTCCTTTGCACGGCAAGCGCTGCACGCGGCTGTGTTGGGCTTTGAGCATCCCGTCACCGGCGAGGATTTGCGGTTTGAAGCGCCTTTGCCAGAGGATATGGCGCAGTTGATTGCCGATTTGGGCGGGGTGTGACCGGCGGTTTTACGCCTGCAACAAAACGCACATGCGCGTGAAATCAAGCGACTTCCATAGAATGCAGTGGCAAAAAACCTTACTCTAGAAGTCAGAAATTTGCGCGTGCTGGTTGAAACCCTCTGTTAGCGTCCTACATTGATGTTAACGACATAAACATACGCCCAAGACAATCAGCGTAAGACAGACAAGGGAGGCATTCGCCATGAGCAATTACAAAAATCTGCCGGCACCCACACCAGAAGGTGGTCTCAACCGGTATCTTCAGGAAATTCGCAAATTCCCGCTGCTTGAGCCCGAAGAAGAGTACATGCTGGCCAAACGCTGGGTAGAAGAGCAGGACGCGGATTCTGCCCACAAAATGGTCACGTCTCACCTGCGTCTCGCGGCCAAGATTGCTATGGGCTACCGCGGATACGGCCTGCCACAGGCGGAGGTGATTTCTGAGGCCAACGTAGGTCTGATGCAGGCGGTGAAGAAGTTTGACCCGGAAAAAGGCTTCCGTCTGGCAACCTATGCCATGTGGTGGATCCGCGCGAGCATTCAGGAATATGTGCTGCGCAGCTGGTCCATGGTGAAGCTTGGCACCACTTCGGCGCAAAAGAAACTGTTCTTCAACCTGCGCAAGGCCAAGGCCCGTATTGGCGCGCTGGAAGATGGTGATCTGCGCCCAGAAAACGTGCAGCGCATTGCCACCGACCTTGGCGTGACCGAGGACGAGGTGATCTCGATGAACCGGCGCATGTCTGGCGGGGATGCTTCGCTGAACGCGCAGGTTGGCACCGAAGGTGAAGGCACCATGGAGTGGCAGGATTGGCTGGAGGATGAAACCGCCAACCAAGCCGCAGACTATGAGGCCAAGGATGAGCTGGACGCCCGTCGTGAGCTTTTGACCGAGGCGATGGACGTGCTGAATGACCGGGAAAAGGACATCCTGACCCAGCGCCGGTTGGCGGAGAAGGCGGTCACGCTGGAAGATCTGAGCGGTCAGTACGACGTCAGCCGTGAGCGCATCCGTCAAATTGAGGTGCGTGCCTTTGAAAAGCTGCAGAAACGCATGCGCGAATTGGCAGCGACACGCGGAATGCTTGCGGCACACTAAGCTTGCAAGATGAAATTGAAGCCTCCGCCGGCGTGATCCGGCGGAGGCTTTTGCTTGTCTGGCGGTCAGCATTGGCTAGGGTAGGCGCATCAAATGGGAGCGCTATCATGACCACCTCACCAGTCCGTTGGGGCATCCTCGGAGCCGCCAATTTTGCCAAGACCACAATGGGACCAGCGATCCACGCGGCGCATGGCGCAGAACTCGCGGCGGTGGCGTCCTCCAGCGCGGAGAAAGTGGCCGGGTTTGCCGCCTTTGCGCCTGGGGTGCGCCATCATCAAAGCTATGAGGATCTGCTGAGTGATCCCGAGATCGACGCGGTTTACATCCCATTGCCCAACCATTTGCATGTGAAATGGGGGATCAAGGCGCTTGAGGCGGGCAAGCCTGTGCTGATCGAGAAACCTGTGGGCATGGATGTGGCCGAGATTGACCAGTTGATTGCCGCCCGGGATGCGGCCGGGCTTTTGGCGGCGGAGGCTTATATGATTGTGCATCACCCGCAATGGCAGCGGGCCAAGGCCCTGCTGGCGGACGGCACAATTGGCAAGCTTGTGCATGTGAACGGGGCATTTTCGTTTTTCAACGACGACTGCGGAAACATTCGCAATCAGGCGGCGTCCGGCGGTGGCGGGCTGCGGGATATTGGGGTTTATGTCATGGGGGGCGCGCGGTTTGTCACCGGGCAGGAGCCTTTGAAACTGGATTACGCGCGAGTGCAGTGGGAACACGGCGTGGATACGTTTGCCGACATGGGCTTTGCCTTTGAGGGGTTCACCTATCAGGCTTACACGTCGATCCGCGCAGCGCCACGGCAAGAGATGCATTTTCATGGTGAGAAAGGTCTGATGACGCTGACCTGTCCGTTTAATGCGGGCAAGTTTGATCAGGCAGAATTGCATTTGTCGATGCCGGATCAAACCGTGCGCATTGAGCGGTTTCCGGTGGTGAACCAATACGTGCAACAGGTGGAGGCCTTTGGTCGCGCGATCCGTGCAGGGAAAACCTATGCCTGGCCGCTTGAGCAGGCCCGTGGCACGCAGATGATGATGGATCAGGTTTTAGCGGCAGGATAGCCGGACTGCCGTCCCAAAAGAAAACCCCTCGCAGGTTGGACCTGCGAGGGGTTTTTTTGTTTGACGTGCAGGCGGCCGGTTATTCGGCGGCTTTGCTGTCTTCAGCCGGGGCAGCAGCGGGCTCTGCCGGGGCTTCAGCTTTCTTTGGCGCACGACGCGGCTTTTTCTCGGTCTTTTCCGCAGGCGCGTCAGCTTTCTCCTCAGGCTTTTTGCGCGGCGCGCGTTTGCGTGGGGCTTTTTTAGGTGCGGGCGCTTCGGCCTCCGGGGTGTCCACCACCAGATTGCTTTCAGCCACGTCCACAATCAGATCAGGCTGATCGGCTTCTGAAGGGTCCACCGGTGCAGGCGCTGCGTCTTGGGGGGCAGGGGCCTTGTCGCGGTTGCCGCCACCGTTGCCTTCGCGTTCTTGACGCTCCATGCGCTCGCGGCGTTCGCGGTCCCGCTCGGCTTGGCGTTCGCGGTTCTGGCGGTCTTGTTCCTCGCGGCGCGCTTCTTGCTCGCGCTGCGCCTCGTTGAGCATCCGCTGATAATGTTCGGCGTGTTGCTGGAAGTTTTCTGTGGCGACGCGGTCATTGCCCAGCTGGCTATCGCGCGCAAGCTGGTTGTATTTGTCGATCACCTGTTGGGGCGTGCCGCGCACTTTGCCTTCCGGGCCAGAACTGTCAAACACACGGTTGACGATGTTGCCGGAGGGACGGTTGCGGTTTGACTTGTTCCGCGAACGTGACTTCGAAGATCTCATTTTTTTTGTAATCCAGCCTTGGTCAATGGCAATCGCTCATCCCGTTTCACGCCTCTTGCGATCAGTATTCCGGGGGCGACAATTTGTGGCTTGATGTCCAATCGGGACCGCCCGCAAAACGGGCATCCACCAATAGGACAGGAACTTGATATTGCGCCTTGGACGTTCGCACAAGTGCTTTTATCGTGCCAAAGCTTGCAAAAAGGAAAATTTGCGTGGGTTTTAGGCCTTTTGACCGATCACCACGCGGTCACGCCCGTCCAGATCGGGCTTGATGGCGACATTTTGCAAGCCCGCTTCGGTGAAGAGCGCAGCCACGTCCGGTCCCTGTGTCCAGCCAATTTCCACCATCAGCCAACCGTCTGGGTTGAGGTGTGCGGGCGCACCGGCTGTGATCTTACGATAGGCGGTGAGGCCATCGGCCTCGTCGGTGAGGGCCATGCGTGGCTCGTAGGAAAGTTCCGGGGCGAGCGACGGCATTTCGTCAAGCGCAATGTAGGGCGGGTTGGAGACGATCAGGTCGAAGGTGCCGTCCACTGCGGCGTACCAGTCGCTTTCCAGCAGAGTGAGCTGGTCCGCCACCTTTAGGGCTTCGGCGTTTTGCGCCGCAACTTTTATGGCAGCAGGGGAGAGGTCGGTTGCAATGCCTTTTGCGTTCGGAGATTCGGCCAACAGAGACAGGATGATTGCACCGGTGCCGGTGCCCATGTCGAGCACTGTCGCGAAGCGCGCGCCCAGTGCGTTGGCGACCAAGGTTTCGGTCTCGGGACGGGGATCAAGCGTGTCAGCGGTGACAATGAAGTCGTGATTGTAGAACGCGCGTTTGCCAAGCATGTGGGACACAGGCTCGCGGGCTTGGCGGCGCGTGAGCAGAGCTTCCAGCGCGGCGGCCTGTTCCGCAGAGGCATCTTCGCGCAACTCCAGTGTTAGCCGGTCGGGGCGAATGCCAGTTGCATGGCTGACCAGAAGGCGGGCTTCTTTCACCGGGTCGTTGACCGGGATGTCTTGCAAGACTTCAACGGCGCGTTTTACCAACGCGGCAATGGTGCCGTTCACCCGTTCATCTCCGCCAGCGCCGTGGCCTGTGCATCCGCGGTCAAGGCGTCGATGGTTTCGTCCAGATCGCCCTGCATGATTTGATCAAGTTTATAAAGCGTCAGGTTGATACGGTGATCGCTCATGCGGCCTTGCGGGAAGTTGTAAGTGCGGATGCGTTCAGAGCGGTCCCCAGAGCCCACTTGGCCGGCACGGTCTGCTGCGCGTTCGTCATCGATACGCTGGCGTTCCAGATCAAACAGGCGGGTTTTTAATACCTGCATGGCAATCTCGCGGTTGCGGTGTTGGGATTTTTCCGAGCTGACCACAATGATGCCGGTGGGCAGGTGGGTGATGCGCACGGCGGAATCTGTGGTGTTGACGTGCTGACCGCCCGAGCCTGAAGCGCGCATGGTGTCGATGCGGATGTCACCGGCGTCGATTTTTACGTCCACGTCTTCGGCTTCGGGCAGCACGGCCACGGTGGCGGCAGAGGTGTGAATGCGCCCGCCGCTTTCTGTGGTGGGCACGCGCTGCACACGGTGCACGCCGGATTCGTATTTCATCCGGGCAAAGACGTTTTCGCCTTTGATGTGCGCGACAACCTCTTTGATGCCGCCAAGCTCGGTGGCGTTTTCTTCGAGAATGTCGAGTTTCCAGCCGCGGTTTTCGGCGTAGCGTTGGTACATGCGCAGCAGATCGCCAGCAAACAGAGCGGCTTCGTCGCCTCCGGTGCCAGGGCGGATTTCCAGAATGGCGGGGCGGGCGTCAGCTTCGTCTTTGGGCAAAAGCGACAGCTGCAAAGCGTGCTCCGCTTCGGGCAGGGCGGCGCGCAGCTCCGGCAGTTCTTCTTCGGCCAGATCTTTCATGTCTGGGTCAGACAGCATTTCCTCGGCTTCTTCGATGTCGCTGAGAAGCTTTTGGTAGGCCTGAACCTGTTTCACCACCGGCTTGAGATCGGAATACTCTTTGGCGAGCGCGGCGATGTCGCCGCTGCCTTCGGCCATTTGCGCCTCAAGGAACTCAAAACGTTGGGTGATCTGTTGCAGTCGTTCTATTGGTACCATGCTGCTAAGTGAGACAATACGCGGGTTTGGTCAAGAGCGTGGTTTGCGCTATACTTGGCTTATGCGACACCTGACCGTGATATTTGCTTTGATGGCCTCTTCAGCGACGGCTGACGGGATGATGAATGGCGTGCCGGTGGATTGTTATTGCACCGACAAGCAAGGCCAGCGCATTGAAGTTGGCGAGACCATCTGTTTGCAGGTCGATGGGCGCATGTTCATGGCGCAGTGTCAGATGTCTCTGAACGTGCCGATGTGGCGGGAGATCTCGCCCGGATGTCTGAGTTCAAGTCTGGACGCGCCGTTACAGAGCGTCGATCCAAGTCTCGACCCGGTTGGCATTCACGCCAAAATCCTTGCGTCCAAATCTTGAGCGACCGTAGATTTTGAGCATGTCACCGTCCTGATAAGCGGTGGTGTAGTCCGGGTAGGCCATAAGTTTGGAGCGGGTCACATAGGTGACCATGCCATCTTCAACTGAGCCAGCAAGCACCGTGGTGCGTGGGGTGCCCATGGCGACTTGGTGGAAACGGGCCAAGCCGTCGCGGCCAGACATCACCAGCCGCCGCACGGAGTTTTCGTTGTCGCTGTTATGGTCGACCTTCGGTTCTTTGTGCCATTTTACCGGATCGCTTGGTGCAACGCGTACATACCCGGCAAAGCCAACAGCCAGCACAAGAATTAACCAGAGAAACGTCATTTTTTGCACCTCACACTCACAGGCCGAAGCGCTGCGCCCCCATTTTAGAGATCATACGCTTGGGCAGGCCGAGTAGATTACCTGATTCCTGCAACCTAAGCGGCGTTTGTGTTGGTTTCCAGAGGGGTGCGTTCTAACGCCGCGTCCATCCCCAGAGGCAGATCAGCTCCAAAGCGATATGCGCCCCTGCGACGGCGGTGGCGCCGGTGGTGTCAAATGGGGGAGAAACCTCGACCACGTCGCCGCCGACAAGGTTGATACCAGCGATGTCGCGCAGGATGATGCTGGCCTGTCCGCTGGTCAGACCTCCCCAGACCGGTGTGCCGGTGCCGGGCGCAAAGGCCGGGTCCAGACCGTCGATATCAAAAGTCAGATAGGTGGGGTGGTCGCCCAAAATGTCGCGGATTTTCTGTGCCACGGCCACGGGGCCAGTCTCATGCACTTCGCGCGCGTCGATGATGTTGAAGCCCAATGTGTCCGGATTTTCCGTGCGGATGCCAACCTGCACCGAGCGTTTGGGGTCGATCAGACCGTCTTTGACGGCCTTGTAGAACATTGTGCCGTGATCAATGCGGTTGGGCTCGTCATCGGCCCAGGTGTCGGTATGGGCGTCAAATTGCAACAGGCTCAGCGGACCAAATTTCTCGGCATAGGCTTTGAGGATGGGGTAGGTGATGTAGTGGTCGCCACCCAAAGATATGCTGGCCGCGCCGCCTGCGAGAATACCGCGAATGTGGTTGGTCAGCGCCTCAGGAAAGTCGGCCACGCGAGCATAGTCAAAAGCCACATCGCCATAATCCACGATGTTGAGCTCGCTCATCGGATCGTAGCCCCAGCCATAAGGCGGATCAAAGGCCTGAATGGCGCTGGCTTCGCGGATGGCGCGGGGGCCAAGGCGGGTGCCGGGGCGGTTGGTCACGGCCTGATCAAAGGGGATGCCGGTCACGGCAATGTCGACGCCGGTCAGGTCTTTGGAATAGCGGCGGCGCAAAAAGGAGGTCGCCCCGCCAAAGGTGTTTTCAAAGCTCAGGCCGCGCGGGTTGTCGCGGGTGAAGGCCATATCAACTTGGTTTTTTGCGTCTTCCAGAGCCACGGGCGTGTTCCTTCCTGTAGAATTTGATCAAATTTCGCAAATCCCACAGAAAGGTCAAGCCTGAAGACGATATGCGGGCGATCTTGTGGCAAGATCACCTGCAAATTGCTTACAGCGGCTGCGCTGTTTCCACCAGACGGGCAAAGAAAGAGGCACCGATTGGGGAGATGTCGTCGTTAAAATCAAATGCTGGGTGGTGCAGGCCAGCGCCTTCGCCAGCACCCAGGAACAGGTAAGCACCGGGGCGCGCCTCCAACATGTAGGAGAAGTCTTCTGCGCCCATTTCCATACCTTGATCTGCGTTCACCGCCACGTCGCCGGCAATGTCACGCGCCACGTCAGCGGCAAAGGCGGTTTGTGTCTCGTGGTTCACGGTGGCGGGGTAGCCCACGTCGATGTCCAGCACGGCCTCAAGCCCATAGGCCGCGGCTGTGCCTGTGGTGATCTCGGCCAAACGGCGGTGGATCATGGCCTGCACCTCTTTGTCAAAGGTGCGGATGGTGCCGTTGATGAAGCCGCCGTCGGGGATTACGTTGTCGGCAGACCCGGCGTGGATCTGGGTGACAGAGACAACACATTCGTTGCGGGTGTCATGGTTGCGGCTGACGATGGTTTGGATGGCGTTGACCATGGCCACGGCAGCGACAACCGGGTCGACGGTGTCTTGCGGGTAGGCGCCGTGGCCGCCTTTGCCTTGCAGCTTGATGGTAAAGCTGTCCACAGCCGCCATGATCGGGCCGGGCGTGGTGTGAAACTCACCCAGCGGCAGGCCGGGCACGTTGTGGATGGCGTAGATGTCTTTCACGTCAAAGCGCTCCATCGCGCCTTCTTCGACCATCACACCGGCACCGCCGCCGTCTTCTTCGGCAGGCTGGAAGAACAGCGCCACGCGACCGGAGAACTTGCGGGTTTCTGCGAGGTATTTGGCAGCGCCAAGCAGCATGGTGGTGTGGCCGTCATGCCCGCAGGCGTGCATTTTGCCGTCCACAGTGCTGGCATGGTCCAGACCGGTGATCTCATCCATTGGCAGGGCGTCCATGTCGGCGCGCAGGCCCATGGTGGGGCCGTCGCCCTGACCGTTGATGATCGCAACCACGCCGGAGGTCGCAATGCCTTCGTGGATTTCATCAACGCCAAACTCTTTCAGACGCTCAACCACAAAGGCGGCGGTGTTGTGGCAATCAAAGGCCAGCTCCGGGTGCGCGTGCAGGTGGCGACGCCAGCCCTTCATTTCGTCGGAAAAATCGGCAATACGGTTTACAACAGGCATGGGTGGACACCTTCTCTGAATGGTCGTTCAGTTAACATCAAAAGCAAATTCCGGAGCGCGACGCAATGGCCGAAGATCCCCTTATTCTCAATCCCAACGGCGGATTGCCGCGTCTTTTGGAAATTATGCGGCGGCTGCGCGATCCGGAGACGGGCTGTCCCTGGGATATTGAGCAGGATTTCGCAACCATCGCACCATATACCATCGAGGAAGCTTACGAAGTGGCGGATGCGATTGAGCGTGAGGCTTGGGACGAGTTGAAGGGCGAGTTGGGCGATTTGCTGTTCCAGTCGGTGTTTCATGCGCAGATGGCGACGGAGCGGGGGTTGTTCACCTTTGATGAGGTGGCGGACACAATGTCGGACAAGATGGTTGCGCGCCATCCGCATGTGTTTGGCGACGAGAGCCGGGACAAATCCGCAGAGCAGCAAACCCGTGATTGGGAAGCCGTGAAGGCGGCAGAGCGGGCAGGGAAGGCGCAGCAAGGCACGCTTGATGGTGTGGCGCTTGGGCTACCAGCTTTGCTGCGTGCGGTGAAACTGCAGAACCGTGCGGCGCGGGTTGGGTTTGACTGGCCTGATATTTCGCAAGTGGTGGACAAGATTGTTGAGGAGGCAGGCGAGCTGGCAGAGGCCCGAGACAAGCTGACGCAGGCAGAGGTTGAGGAAGAGTTTGGCGACATGCTGTTTGTGATCGCCAATTTGGCGCGGCATCTGAAGATCGAACCGGAGGCGGCGCTGCGGGCCACAAATGCCAAGTTTGTCAGGCGGTTTGAGGGGGTTGAGGCCAAGCTCAAAGCCCGCGGGAAGACCCCGCAGGAGAGCGACCTTGCGGAGATGGATGCGCTCTGGGACGAGGTGAAGGCAGAAGAAAAAGCACGCAAAATTAATCCTGAATAAATCATTCAGGTATTGACCTGATTAAAAAACTCGGATTAAAGCGGCGTCATCGAAACCGTTCCACCGTGAGTGATGACATGACCAAATTTCTTTCCACGTCGATCTTCTTTACAGCCGCTGCAGCCGTTGCCGCGCCAGTTCTGGCTGAAGAAGTCAACGTATACTCCTATCGCCAGCCTGAGCTGATCAAGCCGCTGACCGATGCATTCACCGCCGAAACCGGCATCAAAGTGAACGTGGCTTACCTGAAAAAAGGCATGATCGAGCGTCTGGAAGCTGAGGGCGACCGCTCTCCTGCGGATATGGTTCTGACCGTGGATATCTCCCGTCTGGCCGGTGTTGTGAACGCGGGCCTGACCCAGCCGGTTGTGAGCGAAAGCATCAACGAAAACGTGCCTGCACAGTACCGTGACCCAGAGAACCACTGGTTTGGCCTGACCACTCGTGCCCGTATCGTATATGCCTCCAAAGACCGCGTGGCAGACGGCGAAGTCACCACCTACGAAGATCTGGCAGACCCAAAGTGGAAGGGCCGCATCTGCACCCGTTCCGGCACCAACGCCTATAACGTTGCGCTGACCTCCGCAGTGATCGAGCATCACGGTGAAGAAGGTGCCAAGACCTGGCTGGAAGGCGTGAAAGCCAACCTCGCACGCAAGCCACAGGGCAACGACCGCGCGCAGGTGAAAGCGATCTGGGCTGGCGAATGTGACATCTCCGTGGGCAACACCTATTACATGGGCAAAATGCTGTCTGACGACGAGCAGAAAGAATGGGCCGACAGCGTACGCATCGTGTTCCCAACCTTTGAAAACGCAGGCACCCACGTGAACGTGTCTGGTGTGGCGCTGACCAAATCCGCACCCAACAAAGAGAACGCCATCAAAATGATGGAATTCCTGGCCTCGCCAAAAGCGCAGGAAATTTACGCCAAAGCCAACTTTGAGTACCCAATTGCACCGGGCACCGAAGCCGACGCTCTGGTGTCTGGTTGGGGTGAGTTCACCGCAGACGACGTGAACCTGATGACCCTTGCTGGTCACCGCTCCCAAGCGCTGAAAATCACCGAGCAGGTTGATTTCGACGGCTAAACTGGCTGTTGAGAGAGACGAAGAAGGCGGCCTTTGGGCCGCCTTTTTAATGTCTGCAGCGAGGTATGCTTGAAGGTTGCTGTGTTGCAGATTGAATGCCGCTTTTGGACGAACCGCGCCAAAAAAACAATTTACGATGCATTCCGGTTCCAGACCATCAACGAGAAGTGTTGGTCATCTCCAAGGTAATTAGGAAGCGCTGTTCCGTGTCGAAATCCTGTTTTGTGGGCAACCCCAATCGGATGGCGCCCGGAGCGTACCTGATGGCGGGGATCATCGATGCAAGAACGTTGGAACGATGTGGTACCAGATCGGTCTCTGAAACCGGGGAAGCGAGCAGCGATTGTCACTCCCGACAATTGCTGTTTGACAGCCAGTTGTTGAAGTGCGGTAAGCAACGGGGCCAGTTCTTGGCTGAGGCTCGCATGCCCGGGACCTGCCGTGTATGCCAAGCGACTGACGTACAGCCATGTTCCCTGTTCGTGATGACTTAATGGTGTTCCTTTTTCCATGCCATCGAACCACGCAGTTGGTAATTCAATTGCTTCTTTCTCTACTCGAACTGCACATGCACAACTAATTATACCCCCTTCGTTTTCAGATACGAAAATACCTTGCGGAAAAACAGAAAAGTGAGCTTCTAGCGTTTCGTAACTGTGTTTAGGGTGACAGAAAGCCAGTGATCTCGGACCCGTTGACGAAAGGCCGGGACGACAAGGGAGCTCGGCCATTCGGGCCAAGTCTTTGATATTTGCATTTCGTGCAGCGGAATATATTGAAGCCATCGATATCAGGATTTGTAAATCAGCTTTTGTTCTACATACCAGCTTGAGAAAACTTAGGAAGCTTAGGTTGTCGAACCTGATGCTTATGTCCATGCTGTCCGCACCAAGGAATACCGGCGCTCCCAAATGAAAGATTGGAAACGCCTGTTTTTTTAGCTCACTCCAACCGTGCCCGCAGCACCCGCAGCATGTTTTCGCCCATGACTTTGCGGATCTGCACTTCGCTCAATCCCGCGTCCATCAACGCTTGGGTCAGGGCTGCCAGCTCAGACGTGTCAAACGCCGTGCCCACGGAGCCGTCAAAATCCGACCCCAAGGACACGTGGTTTTCACCCAGCAGGTCCACCGCCGCTTTCACGGTTTTGGCCACGCCCGCCGGGCTGTCGTCACAGGTCACATCCGCCCAATAGCCGATGCCCACCACGCCGCCGCCTTGGTCCATGCCGTTTTGCACAATCGCCTGCATCAGCGCGTCTTCATAGTTCCGCTTCACTGGGCAGTTGCCGTAGATGCCAGTGTGGCTGACGATCATCGGCATATCTGTCATTTCGATCACGTCACGCGCCACTTGTGGACTGGAGTGGGCCACATCGATCACCAGATTGCGCGCCTCCACGGCATTCACCACCTCGCGGCCAAAGTCGGTCAGGCCTTTGTTGCCAATGCCATGCAGCGAGCCACCAAGTGCGTTGTCAAAGAAGTGCTGCAGGCCAATCACGCGGTAGCCGACGTCTTGTAATTTTTGCAGGTTGTCGAGGTTGCCCTCTAGCGGGTGGGCGCCTTCGATGCCTAACATACCGGCAACCACGGTTTTGCCAGCGGCACGGTCGGCCAGAACGGCGTCCAGTTCAGCTTTGGTGCGTACGATGCGCAGCCGGCCGTCAGAGCGCTCCTCTGCGTCATGCAGGCGTTCGGCCTGATACACCGCGCGCTCAAAGATGCTGTCCCAGGTGCGGGGTGGCCACATCTGGCCCACGGCCAGCAATGTGATGTTGTCGCGGGCATCGGCGGAGTTGCTGTCGTAGTTCTGACCCGCCGGGGATTTGGTCACAGCGGTGAAGACTTGCACGGCGACGTTGCCTTCGATCAGGCGGGGCAGGTCAACTTGGCCGCGATTGGCCAGTTCCAGCGGGTCACGCTTCCACAACAACGTGTCGGCATGCCAGTCGCCTACGGAGAGGTTGGCGTGTAAGTCTTTGGCGGCGGCGCTGACCTCATAAGGCGCGTGGTCCTTTACGGTGTTGCGCGATTTCTCCACGTGGCCTGGCGCCACGATTAGAAAGGCAGCCACTGCCACCACAACAACCAATAACAAGCGTCCCAGCCATTTGCCCAACGTGCGCATGCTCTCTCCCCCAAAGCGTGTGTTTGGCCGCAGCCTAGGGGCGGGAACGCATTTGTCAAAGCCTGACGTGACGAGAGCGGAATATCGCAGCCATCTCAAATGGTGCTTTGAGGTTGGTGAGCCCCATGGCACAGTGTTGAACATTGTACCCTGTTGAGAGGACGAAAGATGATTTTCAAAAGCGTTTTGGCGGCAACACTGGCATTGTCTGTGGGGCTGTTTGTGGCGGATGGAGCTTTGGCAAAAGACAAAGGTGGTCAAGGCAACAGCAAAAAAGTGAAGATCGATAAGCCAGGCAAGGGTAATGGCAACGGAAAGGTCATTCCTCCGGGGCAGGTGAAGCGCTACACCCGTGGTGCCAAGCTGCCGACCGATTTGAAGTGGGACGACATTGGCGATTTGGACAACTGGAACCTGAAGGCTCCGGGCAAGGGCAATCGCTACATCCGTGTGGATAATGAGATTTTGGAGGTCTCTGACGACCTGTCCACCGTGGTTGATGCGGTGGGCATTGTTGGCGATCTGATGAAGTAATCTTTTGGCTGCGTGGGCTTACATGCGCACGCAGTTGATCGGCGCCTTGTCGGCCGAGAGGATCATGTAGTTTTCAGAGGTGAAGGTGAAGGTGACCTTGGCGCTGGCATTGCTGTCCTCAAGCAAAGCTTGGCGCAGGGTTTCGGCATGCTCGCTGCGGCGGGCGTCTTGGCCGTCGATTGTTAGTTTGCTGACGTAGGCGGAGACAGGTGTGTCGCTGAGCATGCCGTTGGTCAGTTGGAAATCAGAGCGGTAGCGGGCTTGGGCGGAGACCTTTTGATCTAGCCCTAGGAAATCGATGTTCACCAACACGTCCAGGCGGCCATTTTCCGAGAATGTGACGTTGGACACCGCATCATTGTCCGCCGTGCTGCGCACACATGTCCAGGTGCCGAGGATGGATTGCGCAGAGGCCAAAGGCGCGGTGCTCAATACAAGAGCTGCAGCGGCAAAGACGGCTTTCATAGTGGGTCTCCCTTGGGATTAAAACGCGCAGGATCAACGCAAAACGTTGGGGGGAAGCGTAGAACAGGCAGTGGCGTGCTTCAATCGTTGAGTGTGATTGTTTCGGGTGCCGATGCGCGGCTATGGTGGCGGTGATACAACGGCCGAGGGGCGGATATGGCGCAGGTTTTGATTGTCTATCACTCCCGTACAGGGGGCAGTCAGCAAATGGCGGAGGCGGCCTTTGCGGCGGCGCAGGCTGAGGGAGAGGCGCGGTTGTTGCGTGCTGAAGATGCGCAGCCAACGGATGTTCTGTCCGCGGACGGCTATTTGTTCTGCGGACCGGAGAACCTTGCCGCGCTGTCAGGTGCGATGAAGGAGTTCTTTGACCGCTGTTTTTATCCTGTTTTGGGGCAGATCGAGGGGCGGCCTTATGCGCAGATGATCTGTGCCGGATCAGATGGTGAAGGTGCTGCGCGGCAGTTGGCACGGATTGCGACAGGGTGGCGGCTCAAAGAAGTGCAGCCACCGTTGATAATGTGCACTCATGCGCAGACACAGGAGGACATTCTGGCGGAGAAAGAGATTGGCGCGGCGGATTTGGCGCGCTGCGCAGAGCTTGGCGCGGCGCTGGGGGCAGGGCTGGTGATGGGGGTGTTTTGAGCCTTATGTCAACAAAGCAAGCGCCACATAGCTCGCCATGCCAAACAAAGACATCAGGCTGACGCTCATAAAGATGCCACGCAGGCCGTCTTTGCCACTCAGATAGGCATAGGCGTGGCCAAGGCGGCCCAAAGCAAATCCAACCATCCAGATGAAGGCTAGGCTTTCTGTGGGTGAAATCAGCATCATCGCCGGCGCAAGGACAACAAAATAGAGCGTGTTTTCGGAGGCGTTGTTGTGGGCGTCGTGGTGACGTTTTACTTCGCGCACACCCGTTGGGTCTGCCTCGGTTTCAACTTTACCTGCTTTGGCCCATTCTTCCGGCGTGGCCTGCAAACCATATTTGAGGCGGGTAAGTTCGGTGCTGGTCATCAGCCAGACATGGTTGGCCAGCAACAGCAGTCCGCTGATGGTGAAGGCAATCAGGATGGGCTTGGTGGGCACAGCTGGCACCGCAGACATGACGCCAATCAGCAGGTTCAGAATGATGGCCGCCGTAATCAGCGCAAAGGGGTAGACGATGATGATGCGGCGCACGCGCCGCACGCGATTGGGGTCTAGTCCTGTCTCGGTCACGCTACATTCCTCCCTTTCTCATCTCTGAGTGGTAGAACACATGGTCACGTTCAATTCAGATAACAAGTGCGGGCTGGGTGACGGCGGTCAGTCATATTTTTGGGAATATACTGCCTGCGCCTGTGCAATGTCTGCCTCGTGCTCCACAGCCCAGTTGGCCAGGCCTGTGATGTGGCCCAACAGCGAATGACCCAAAGGGGTGAGGCTGTACTCCACGGAGGGTGGTCTGGTGTCAAAGACCTCGCGGTGCACAAGGCCATCGCGCTCCAGCCCACGTAGGGTAACCGTCAACATGCGTTGGGAAATGCCCGCCACGGCGCGCAGGAGCGCACGGAACCGTTCTGGCCCGCGCCCCAATCGCAGCACCACCAACACGCTCCATTTGTCGCCAACCCGATCCAGAACATCACGCACGGGGCAGGTGCCGCTGAAGTCATTTGCCACCCATGTATCCACACCGTCATTCATCTCCTGAATGTCGGAGGGGGTTACTTCTGTGTGCCTATCCAATGAATTAGTGCCTTCTTTTGCGCTCAAACCAAGTCTCTTAAGTGTGGTTCTCAACAGTAACCACCGTATCACGGAGAACCACTATGAACCAGACCGTTGCAATTTTTGGCGCCACCGGTGCGCAAGGCCCCCCCGTTGTGCAGGAAGCGCTTGCCAAAGGATTGACTGTGCGCGCTGTTGCGCGTGACGTTGCCAAGATTTCCGAAATGCACAGTGAAGCCCATGCCTTTGCGGCCACTTTGGAGGATGTCGACGCCATTGCACGCGCATTAGACGGGGTTGATGCCGCGTTTCTGCATCTGCCTGCGCCAGCCACACCTGAAGACCCGCAAACTTGGATGCCCGCGTTTTTTCACTGCCGCTCATCAAGTGGGATTGCCGTTGCTTGTCTTCACCACCGGAGGCACGTCCGGAGCGCGTTACCCGTCCTCGATGATGATCGACGCCACAACGGGTGGCATGATGGCGGTATTGAACAGCGGTATTCCCTCGATTGTGTTGCAGCCGACCATTTATCTGGAAAACCTGCTGCCCGGGTTCCTGACACCGCAGCTGAAATCCGAAGGTGTTTTGAACTATCCACCGCTACCAGACACAATGAAGGTCACCTGGACGTCGCATTTTGACCAAGCGCGTGTGGCAGTGGCGGCATTGACCCGTCCAGATCTGGCCGGGCAACACTTTGAAATTGGCACGCCAGCGCCGCTGACAGGTGGGCAATTGGCGGAATTGTTGTCTGGCTGGGTGGATCGTCCGGTGTCTTTTGCGCCTCAGTCTCCGGCAGAATTGGGGGCGCAGGTGGCAGACGCCTTTGGCAATCCGGGCATGGGGCACATGCTGACCGACATGTACGGCGCCTTGGCCAAAATGGGCGATGACGACATGTGCATTGATACGCGGCAGATTGAGGAGACCTTTGGTGTCACCCTGTCCACTGTAGAAGAACACATCAAAAGCTGGGGCAAAGCTGCTGCGGCTGCCTAAGAAAAAAGGGCCGGAGAATTTGCTCCGGCCCTTCATCATACGCAATTCGGCTTGAGGCGTTATTCCATCGCCTCAAGCTCGTCGATCATCGACGAAATCATGCTCAGGCCTTTGTCCCAGAACTTCGGATCAGAGGCGTCCAGGCCAAAGGGTGCGAGAAGCTCTGAGTGGTGCTTGGAACCACCCGCTTTGAGCATCTCGAAGTATTTGTCCTCAAAGCCTTCGTCGCCCTCGGCATAAACCGCATAGAGCGCGTTTACGAGGCCGTCGCCAAAGGCATAAGCATAGACGTAGAACGGCGAATGTACGAAGTGCGGGATGTAGGCCCAGAAGGTCTCATAGCCATCCATATACTCAAAGGCCTCACCAAGGCTTTCGGCCTGAACTGACATCCACAGGGCGTTGATGTCTTCTGGTGTCAGCTCGCTTTCACGACGGGCGGCGTGCAGTTTGCACTCAAAGTCGTAGAACGCGATTTGGCGCACCACGGTGTTGATCATGTCCTCAACCTTGCCCGCGAGCAGGATTTTGCGCTGCTCCTGGGTTTCGGCTTTGTCCAGCATGGCGCGGAAGGTGAGCATCTCGCCAAATACGGAAGCAGTTTCCGCCAGAGTCAGCGGAGTGGAAGACAACATCTCGCCTTGGTCTGCGGCCAGCACTTGGTGCACGCCGTGGCCCAGTTCGTGTGCCAAAGTCATCACGTCACGCGGCTTGCCGAGGTAATTCAGCATCACATAGGGGTGCACGTTGGTCACGGTTGGGTGGGCAAAGGCACCCGGCGCTTTGCCCGGTTTCACACCCGCATCGATCCAACCTTTGCTAAAGAACGGCTCGGCCAATTCGCCCATGCGTGGGTCAAAGGCGTTGTAGGCGTCCATCACGGTTTTCTGGGCGGTGTCCCAATTCACGGTGGTTGGGTCTTCCATGGGCAGCGGTGCGTTGCGGTCCCAGACCTGCATCACATCCAGACCAAGCCATTTGCGCTTCAGCTCATAGTAGCGGTGGCTGAGTTTGGGGTAGGCGGCGACAACCGCGTCGCGTAGGGCCTCGACCACTTCCGGTTCCACATCGTTGGAGAGGTGACGGCCAGTTTGCGCCGTGGGCATGTTGCGCCAGCGGTCCACAACTTCTTTTTCCTTGGCGGCGGTGTTGTGCACCCGCGCGAAAATTTTGATGTTTTCGGCAAAGACTTCGGCCAATTCCCGCGCCGCCGCCGCACGTTTTTCGCGGTCCGGGTCGGTCAGAAAGTTCAGTGTGCCTTCGATGTTCAGTTCTTCGCCGTTCACGTTGAAGGTCAGGCCCGCGATGGTTTCGTCAAACAGGCGCTCCCATGCGTCGCCCACCACGCCAAGATCGTGCAGAAATTTTTCAAGCTCGTCCGACAGCTGGTGCGGCTTCATTGCGCGGATGCGGCGGAAGACCGGCTCATAACGCGCCAGTTCGGCGTTTTCTGCAAAGGCGGCGGAGAGCTTGTCGTCTTCGATACGGTTGAGTTCCAAAGTGAAGAACACCAGCGGCGTGGAGAAGTTTGTCAGCTTTTCCTGCATGTTGGCCATGAACTGAGCGCGCTCAGCGTCCGTGGTCAGCTGGTAGTAGCGCAGACCGGCGTAGGACATGATGCGGCCGGACACCTGACTGATCTTCTCGTTGCGTTGCACACAGGTCAGCAGGTCGGCAGCGGACAGATCGGCCAGCTTGCCCTCGTAGTCAGCGGCAAAGGCGGCACATTCGCCTTCGAGCCATTCCAGGTCGGCGGTCAGTTCGGGCGCGTCGTCGCCGGTGTAGAGATCGCTCAGGTCCCATTCGGGTAGGTCGCCAAATTCGTTTGCGCCGGAGGAGGGGTTTGCATCGCGGACGGGGAAGGGAAGGTTCAGCATGGAAGCGGCCTTTGTTCAGAAAACTGTTGTGGATCAGATAGGCAGAGCGGGGCGGGAGGTTCAAGAGGGGGTTGCACTCCTTTGCGCGGCGCGGGAGCATGGCGGCAAGTTAAAGACGGAGAATTGAAATGCGGTTTGTGCGGTATGGCGAACGTGGGGCGGAAAAGCCGGGTGTGTTGGATAAGGCAGGTCAGGTGCGGGATTTGTCCGGTGTGGTGACGGATTTGGCCGGTGACGTGCTGGCGGACCTGCCGGAGGTCGATCCGGAAAGCCTGCCTTTGGCGGAAGGCGATCTGCGGTTGGGCGCACCGGTGGGGCAGGTGGGCAAATACCTGTGTATTGGTCTGAACTATTCCGACCACGCCGAAGAGGCTGGCATGGACATTCCCAAAGAGCCGATCCTGTTTATGAAAGCCACCAGCGCCATTGTGGGCCCGGATGATCCGGTGATCCTACCGCGCGGGTCCGAGAAAGGCGACTGGGAGGTGGAGCTGGCCGTGGTGATTGGCAAGGCGGCCAAATATGTATCCAAGGAAGACGCGCTGAGCCATGTGGCGGGCTACACCATTGCCAACGACGTGTCCGAGCGCAGCCTTCAGATCGAGCGTGGCGGGCAGTGGACCAAAGGCAAAAGCTGCGACAGCTTTGGGCCGCTGGGCCCGTGGTTGGTGACGCCGGATGAGGTGGCGGATGTGCAGAACCTTGCATTGACGCTGGACCTCAATGGGGAGCGGGTGCAGACCGGCTCGACCGCGTCGATGGTGTTTGGGGTAGCGGAAATCATCTCTTATCTCAGCGAAATGATGACGCTGCATCCGGGTGATGTGATTGCCACCGGCACGCCGCCCGGTGTGGGCATGGGGTTCAAGCCGCCGCGCTATTTGCAAGCGGGGGACGTTATGGAGTTGAGCATCGCGGGTCTGGGCAAACAGCGTCAGCGGGTGATGCAAGACGGGTGATGTCCGCAGCGATTAAGAGGTGAGGGGCCAGCCCCTCACACACCCCGGGATATTTGGGGAAAGAGAAAGCTAGGCGCTGTGTGTGTCGTAGAAGGCGGCGCAGGTGTCAAAGATGTGGGTGCGCGTCTGTGGCACTTCCATCAGGACTTCGTGTTCGCCGTCTTTGACGAGGTCCAACGTGCCATTGGGCCAGCGTGCCATACGGTCATGGACCTCGCCGCTGTGCACAATGCGTTCGTCCGTGCCGAGGAAGGTCAGGCAGGGGATGTTTGGTGAGGGGTGGGCACGCAGATTTTTGCATTCTTTGAGGGCCTCATAGACCCAGTTGATGGCCGGACCGGCCAACGCAAGATCAGGCTGACCTGTCATCTGACGCTGCATGTAAGCATACATGTCGGGGTCTTTGGTCAGCGTGTTATCGTCAAACGGTTGATCTAGCACCAAGGTCACCGGAGAGGTCATGGGAGACAGTCGCCCACCGAAGCCGAGGGGTTTGCTCAGTGCGCCAATTGCCCATGCGGCGGCGCGCAGGTGCGGAGCCAGGCCAATGCCCCACATCGGAGCGGAGAAGGAGGCTGTTGCCACCGACAAACCTTCGTGCAAAGCGCGCAGGCCGATGCAGCCGCCCATGGAGTGGCCCAACAGGTGCCAGGGTTTTGGCAGGTCCAGATCTTTTAGTGCTGTCAAGACGGCGGCCACGTCGCGCTGGAAATCTGCAAAGGTTTCGACATAGCCCACGTAGCGGGGCTCAACCATACGATCCGCCAGGCCTTGGCCGCGCCAATCAATGGCAATCATCGCGTAGCCACGCGCCGCAAAATCTGCGGCAGCGCGACCGTATTTTTCCGCATATTCGGTGCGGCCGGGAAACAGCAGCACCGTCCCTTTGGCCGGGCCTTTGGCGTCGTCCAAAGGCCAATGGGCAAAACGCAGGCGCACCCCATCATCTGCCGTCACCCAGTAAGCCTGTGCCTCTGGGCCTTCGGCAACGTCGTGATGAAAAGGCGCGCGCTGCAAGGTCATTAGGCCAGCACGCCGCCGAGCTTCATTGCTGCGCCCATGTCGCCGTCAATCGCCAATTTGCCGGACATAAACGCGGCTGTTGGGTTCAGCTCACCGTCGAGAATCGACTGAAATGTGTCTGCGTCGGCGGTCATGGTCACATCTGCGTCGTCGTCGCCAGCGCGCACGCCGTCCGCGTCGATGATGATCGCGCCTTCGCCTTCGATGGCAAATTTGGCAGAACCATCAAAGGCTTCGCCACCAAGTTTCTCGGTCAGGGCTGCCACTGCGGCGGAAATGATATCGCTCATCTGCTTGATCCTTCAAATTGTTGTGCACATGTTGGGAATCACACGCACACGGGCTACATTGATTTACGTTATGGTCAACTTACGACATCTTCTCAAACCTACCGTTGCGGCATTTGTGCTGTGTGTCACGGTATTTCAACCAACAGTTGCTGTTTCTCAGGAAAATGACACCTCTGAGATCACATCCGACGGCGAAATGTCGCGTATGATGGCAGAGTTGAAGGTGGCGGATGCCGCGCGAGCAGAGCAATTGGCTGGGCAAATTCGCCATCTGTGGGATGCGTCCGGGTCTGCCACGGCGGATTATCTTTTGCGCCGCACACGCAAGGCCATTGATGTGTCTGAGATGGAAGCGGCGGTGGAGCATGCCACAGCGCTGGTGGATCACGCGCCGGAATTTGCCCAGGGCTGGGCCGAGCGGGCGCGGGCCTATTATGCACTGGATCTCTATGGGCCGGCATTGAGTGATTTGGAGCAAGTGATTGCGCTCAACCCGACGCATTTTGATGCGGTGATGGGATTGGCCATCATGCTAGACGAGATTGGCAAGCCGGAAGATGCTTATGAGGCCTATCAGCAGGTGCAGTCTATACATCCCCATCAGGCGGGCCTAACAGAAGCTTTGGAGCGACTCGCGCCGCTGGTGCGCGGGCAGGACCTCTGAGCCGAAACTTTTAGCCAGACGGGGCAAACAGATGGCCGACTATCGGCAGATCACGGCGGTGTTGGGGCCTACCAACACAGGCAAAACCCACTATGCCATTGAGAGGATGCTGGGCTATCGCACCGGGGTGATAGGCTTGCCGCTGCGGCTTTTGGCACGCGAGGTCTATGATCGCATTGTGGCCGCGCGTGGCCCCTCTGTGGTGGCGCTGGTCACTGGCGAGGAACGTATTGTGCCGCCGCGTGCGCAGTATTGGGTGGCGACCGTTGAAGCGATGCCGGAAGGGCTGGGCGCGGATTTTGTTGCCATTGACGAAATCCAGCTGTGTGCAGATCCCGAGCGCGGCCATGTGTTCACGGATCGGCTTTTGCGGATGCGCGGCACCCAAGAGACACTGTTTTTGGGCAGCGACACCATGCGCGGCACCATTGCGGAGCTGGTGCCGGAGGCGCAGTTTATGCGGCGTGAACGGATGTCGACGCTGAGCTATTCCGGCAGCCGTAAGATCAGCCGGATGCAGCCCCGTTCTGCAATTGTTGGCTTCTCAGTGGACAATGTCTATGCGATTGCCGAGCTGATCCGCCGTCAAAAAGGCGGCGCGGCGGTGGTGATGGGGGCGTTGAGCCCGCGCACCCGCAATGCGCAGGTCGAACTCTATCAAAACGGCGATGTGGATTACCTCGTGGCGACCGATGCCATTGGCATGGGGCTGAACCTCGATATCGACCATGTGGCTTTTGCTTCAACCACAAAATTTGATGGTCGCCGTATGCGATCTTTGGCGCCCAATGAGCTTGCGCAAATCGCGGGTCGGGCGGGGCGGGGCATGAGCCACGGCACTTTTGGCGTGACTGGTGAAGCACCGCCACTGGATGAAGGCGTGGCCGAGGCGATCATGGAGCACCGCTTCACGCCGGTGCGCAAGCTGAACTGGCGCAATGCGGCGCTGCAATTTGGCACCGTGGATGCGCTGATCAACTCGCTCGAGGTTGGCTCTGACGATGAGTTGTTGATCAAAGCGCGGGAAGCGGATGATTTGCGGGCACTCAAATCCGTGTCGCGTGAAGCGGAAGTCATGGCGCGGGCCAGCGACGGGCGGTCAGTGCAACTGTTGTGGGATGTGTGTCGTATCCCGGATTTCCGCGGCATCAGCCATGCGGAACACGCACAGATGATTGAGCAGATTTTTGGCTTTCTGCATCAAAACGGGCAAGTGCCGGATGATTGGCTAGCCCGGCAGGTGAAGCGGCTGGATCGCGCCGATGGTGACATTGACACATTGTCGAAACGTCTGGCGTTTATCCGGACGTGGACATATGTCGCACAACGTAAAAACTGGGTAAGTGACGAAAACCATTGGCGTGGGGAAACCCGCGCGGTAGAAGATCGCCTATCGGATGCTCTGCATGAGCGTCTAACGCAAAGATTTGTGGATCGGCGCACATCGGTTTTGATGCGCCGGCTCAAACAGAAGGAGGCCCTTTTGGCCGAAGTGAATGATAAAGGTGAGGTGACCGTCGAAGGTGAATTCGTCGGTCGTCTTGAAGGGTTCCGTTTCAGTGCGGACAAAGAAGCCAGCGGTCAGGAAGCCAAGACCCTGCAAGCCGCGAGCTTGCAGGCGTTGGCGCCGCAGTTCCATTTGCGCGCGGATCGGTTTTACAACGCGCCGGATACGGAAATCGACTTTACCGAGCAGGGTGGCCTCATGTGGGGCGAGCATGCTGTTGGCAAACTGGTTGCCGGTGCAGAACCTCTGAAGCCGATGATCTCCGTCTTTGTGGACGATGAAGCTGGCGCAGAAGTGGCACAGAAGGTGGAACGCCGTCTTCAGCACTTCATTGACCGCAAAATTGCAGCCCTGTTTGAGCCTCTGCTGAACCTGAGCAAAGACGAAGAGCTAAACGGCCTTGCCCGTGGCTTTGCCTTCCGCATGGTCGAAAACCTTGGCATCATTCCGCGTGGTGAAGTGGCCACCGAGGTGAAAGAGCTGGATCAGGACGCACGCGGCACGTTGCGCAAGCACGGCATCCGCTTTGGGCAGTTCACAATCTTTATGCCACTGCTGCTCAAGCCTGCACCAACTCGTTTGCGTCTGGTGCTGTGGTCTTTGGCGCAAGGCTTGCAGGATTTCCCAGAGTCCCCACCTCCTGGCTTGGTCACCGTGCCAACCATCAAGGAAGCGCCCCGTGGCTACTACGCCATGTCCGGTTACCGCGCTGCTGGTGAACGTGCGATCCGCATTGACATGCTGGAGCGCTTGGCAGACATGCTGCGCGCAGAAGACAGCCGTGGTGGCTTTGAAGCCAAAGCCGACATGCTGTCGATCACCGGCATGACGCTGGAGCAGTTTTCTGACCTGATGCAGGGCCTTGGCTATGCAGCGGAAAAAGGTGAGCGGGCGAAGGTGAAAGCCGCAGCTGAGCCGACGCCAGCGGAAGAAACGGCAACTGAGGAAGTCTCTGCCGAGACCGAGGCGACAGACGTGGCTGCAACGGAGGAAGCCGCCTCTGAAACGGATGCAGCACCTGAAGCCCCCGCCGAAGAAGCGCCAATTGCGGAGACCGAAGCTGCGCCAGCACCTGAGGCTGCGGCAGAGGCTGAAGTGGAAGTGTTCTACACCTTCACATGGGCTGGCCGTCAGGGTGGCAACCGCAACCAACAACGCCGTGGTGGTGGCCAAGGTCAGGGCGGCCAACGTCGCAATGATCGTCAAGGCGACAAGCCCCGTGGCAAAGGTGGCAAGCCAAAAGGCAAAGGTGGCCCGCGTCGCGACAACGGCCCTAAACAGTTCCAGGCCCGTCCTCCGAAAAAGGAGAAGGCGATTGACCCGGACAACCCATTTGCCGCAGCGCTTATGGGGCTGAAAGGTAAGGACTAAGCGCGTGAGCGCTCAGTCCCCAAACAGTTCGCCCGCCAAACTACGGGCAGACAAATGGCTTTGGCAGGCGCGGTTCTTTAAGACCCGTGGCCTGTCGGCCAAAGTCATCACCGGCGGTCATCTTCGCGTAAATGGACAGAAAATTGCCAAGGCCAGTCATGGTGTGACAATTGGTGACGTTTTGACCTTTCCACAGGCCAAACGTGTGCGGGTGATTGAGGTTGTTGCCCTTGGGGATCGACGTGGTCCAGCGCCGGAAGCACAAACATTATATGACGATTTGACGCCTGAAGAGAAACCTGTTCCCAAGAGCCCCGGCTCTGACGGAAAAGGGCGTCCAACCAAGCGCGATCGCCGCAATCTCGATCTTATGAAGTCTTCTCGGCTTGAAGATTAAGCCGCTCTGTTTTAGGCAGTTCGCCAAAGCTGATGTGAAAGATCTAAGCCATGACCTACGTCGTTACTGAAAACTGCGTCGCCTGCAAATACACCGACTGTGTTGAAGTCTGCCCGGTAGACTGTTTCTATGAAGGCGAAAACTTCCTTGTGATCCATCCGGACGAGTGCATCGACTGTGGTGTGTGTGAGCCGGAATGCCCTGCGGATGCGATCCGTCCGGACACCGAGCCGGATATGGAGAAGTGGGTGGAGTTCAACCGGAAGTATTCCGAGCTGTGGCCTGTCATCATCACCAAGAAAGACCAATTGCCCGAAGCCGAAGAGCGCGACGGCGAAAGTGGCAAAATGGAGAAATATTTTTCCGAAGCTCCGGGCGAAGGCGGGTAAGCTCTTTGCACAGGCCGATTCGGTCTGAGATTGGGGCAAGATTGCTGTCCAAGCTGTACAATTCAGCCCTAAGGGGCTGATACAGAAACACAAAATGCCTATGGAAGCCGGTCGCGCTTTCAAGGGGGCGGTTTTTGTGTTATAATCCTGTCACAGAGGACATAACTGCCTGAGAGCCATCCCCGCATTTGCAGAGGGTGGCTTTTTCTACCAGAGGACATTCCGCATCGGGAAACACTCTTTCCCGAGCGAAATTTTTGTCTGGCAGGATGGGGGCTCACAAAGGAAGTACTGCATGAGCAAATCCAAGAAGAACGAGTTCAGCCCGAACGAATACGTGGTCTATCCGGCACACGGCGTGGGGCAGATCATTTCCATCGAAGAGCAGGAAGTTGCAGGCATGCAGCTGGAGCTTTTTGTGATCTCGTTTGAAAAAGACAAGATGACCTTGCGGGTGCCAACCAACAAAGCCACCGAAATTGGCATGCGGTGTTTGAGCAGCCCGGACGTGATTGAGCAGGCGATGAAGACCCTGAAGGGCAAAGCCAAGGTCAAACGCGCCATGTGGTCCCGCCGTGCGCAGGAATACGAGCAGAAGATTAACTCCGGTGATCTGATTGCGATTGCCGAGGTTGTGCGCGACCTGCACCGCACCGATGATCAGCGCGAGCAGAGCTATTCTGAGCGTCAGCTTTATGAGGCCGCTCTTGAGCGTTTGACTCGCGAAGTGGCTGCTGTTGCCGATGGTGATGAAGCTGCTGCGGCCAAGAAAGTGGACGATGTTTTGGTGTCTCGCGCACCGGCCGCCGCTTAAACGTCTCACACGTGTTTTGAGGGGATCGCACCTGAAGGTGCGGTCCCTTTTTTGTGGCCTATCAAACCGTTGCGTGAATCCATGTGTTGGCGTTTACTGCCCGTAAAGGAAGGGCGCACATGGACAACCTCAAGGCAACAGTTGAGCGACTTTATACAGATCACACACCAGGCGCGGTAAAGTTCCGCTATGCGCTGATCCTTTTTGATTTTGTCACTATCTTATTTTTCATCGCCACGGCACATGTGCCTTATGGGCCGGGCCTGATCCTCGCAAGCCGAGTCACTGGGGTGATCATCTGTCTCGACTTGATTGCGCGCTGGTGGGTGGCAGAGGACCGACGGTTTTTCCTCACGCGGATTTACACCATTGCCGATGTGGTGGTGATTGGCTCGCTGTTCATCGACCCGTGGCTCTCTGGCGATTTGGCCTTCCTGCGGGTGCTGCGGGGCCTGCGCCTGATCCATTCCTACCATCTGCTCTATGATTTGCGCCGCGACAGCCGTTGGTTCCGCACCCACGAGGACGCGGTGATCGCGACTATCAATCTGTTTGTGTTTGTCATGGTGACCTCGGCGTCCTCTCTGGTTTTTTTCATCGACAAGGCGGCCACTTCCACCCCGTTTATTGACGCGATGTATTTCACCGTGGCGACACTCACGACCACGGGCTACGGCGACATCACTTTGGACAGTCCCGGCGGCAAGCTGTTCTCGATCTGCGTGATGGTGGGCGGCGTGGCCCTGTTTGTGCAACTGGCGCAAGCGATCATAAAGCCACAGAAGGTGCGCCATAAGTGTGAAAGCTGCGGATTGCTGCGCCACGATCCGGACGCGGTGCATTGCAAGCACTGCGGCGCCACGATCTGTATCGAGACGGATGGCGCTTAGAAATACTGTGCCAGGATCACGAGGGTGAAAAGCAGGGTGATCTCGGTGATCTGCTGGGTTGCGCCCAAAACATCCCCTGTCTGTCCGCCAATTTTCACCCGCGCCGAGGCAGAGCAGAGCGCCGCCATGACAAACGCCACACCGGCGAGGATCACGCCGGGCACGCCAACACAGCCAAAGGCGGTTACACCTGCCAAGGCAAAGCCTGTGAGCGCGCCGGTGCGCGGTGCGCGGCCTTGGGAGTGGCTCAATCCGTCGGAGCGGGCATGAGGCAGGGCAGCCATAACCAGCGTCATATTGGCGCGAGACAACATCGCCACGGCCAGCAGCCCAAACAGCCAGACGTCAGCCTCGAGCAGGATCGCAACAGCGCCCCATCGCGCAGCAAGGGACAGGCATAGTGCGATAACGCCATAGGCGCCAATATGGCTGTCGCGCATGATCTCCAGCCGCCGGGCTTTGTCCCATCCCCCCCAGAAGCCATCTGCGGTGTCCGCAAGTCCGTCTTCGTGCATCGCACCGCTCATCACCACCATGGCGGCAAGCCAGACCACGGCGGCCAGAACCGGTGGCAGACCTATTAAAAGCAATCCGGCGGTGGGCAGCGCCGCGAGTAAGGCCAGCGCGGCGCCCGCGATACAATAGGCCCAGGCCGCGCGCGCACCGCGTGAAAAATCCGCCTTTACCGGCAGACGTGTCAAAAGCGCCAAAGCGGTGTTGATGTCGCGAGGGCGAAACGGTGACGTGTCGGAACTGGCCATACCTGCGTCTTTTTCCTTACTTGCCGGGGGCTGGATATGAGGTAAACAGCGCTAACGTTAAAAATTCAACAGGAGCCCGGCCAATGTCCGCAGAATTCACCACTTTGGCAGAGTTTAAAACACTTCTGGCGGCAGCACCCGGTGTGGATCAGAATGCCTTGGGCGAAGCCGAAGAGCGCAATGGACAGCTGACCAAGCCGCCGGGCGCCTTGGGCCGTTTAGAAGATATGGCGATCTGGTATGCAGGCTGGCGTGGCAACCCGCGTCCCAGCATTGACGCGCCACAGGTGATTATCTTTGCGGGCAATCACGGCGTGACGGCGCAGGGCGTGTCAGCTTTCCCGGCAGAGGTGACCGCGCAAATGGTGCTGAACTTCCAACATGGTGGCGCCGCGATCAACCAGCTGAGCAAAATGGCTGGAGCAGATCTGGACGTGATTGCGTTGGACCTGGACAGGCCAACTGCGGATTTCACCCAAGGTCCTGCGATGAGCGAAGCTGAGGTTGTGGCGGCGCTGCAGGCGGGCTGGAGCGCGGTGAAGGACACCACCGACCTTTTGGTTGTGGGCGAAATGGGCATTGGCAACACCACCAGCGCAGCGGCGATTGCCCATGCGCTTTATGCTGGTGAGGCAGAAGAGTGGGTTGGCCGTGGCACCGGCGTTGATGAAGCGGGCCTGGCGACCAAGGCACGGGTGGTGCGGGAGGGCGTTGCCGCCAACAACGCACCCAAGGGCCTGGAGGCACTGCGTTGCCTTGGCGGGCGTGAGTTGGCCGGCATGGTCGGCGCCATGGCGCGCGCACGCGTGCTGCGCGTTCCGGTGATCCTTGATGGCTTTATCGCCACCGCGGCAGCGGCCACGCTGGGTGAAGAGGTGGATGACGCGCTGGATCACATGATTGCAGGTCACGTAAGTGCTGAAAGCGCGCATCCGGCCTTGCTGGCGCAGCTTGGCAAAGAGCCGATCCTGAGCCTCAATATGCGTCTGGGTGAAGGCTCTGGTGCGGCTGTAGCAATCAACATCCTGAAGGCGGCTGTGGCCACGCATTCCGGCATGGCCACCTTTGCTGAAGCTGGTGTGTCTGACAGCTAAGAAAACGCCGTTGGAGCGCGGTTAAGCGCGCTCCTCCGGGTCACTGTCGAGCTGCGCGAGCATTGCGTCCTGCAGCTCTTTCTCCAGAGATTTTGCGCGTTTCTTGTAAGCGTCGTTTTTGGACAAGGGCATGTCCTCGTGCCACAGCTGCGCCAATTCCTGCATTGCGTAGCGATCGTGTTTGTAAAACGCCTTTTCCGCCTGCGCCGCCTCATAATCACTCAGGCCGATGTTTTCCAAAACATAGCGCCCAGCCCGCAGGGAGCTGTCAAACATCTCCCGCACAATGTCGTCTGCGCCAGCTTTGTAGAGCCGGTAGACATTGCCGCGATCTTTGGCGCGAGCGATGATATGCAGGTCCGGCCGTTCCCGTCGGGCAAAGGCCACCAACTTGACCGAGGCTTCCATATTGTCCAGCGCCACCACCAGAACCCGCGCTTCACGCAGACCCGCAGCGTGCAGGATTTCCGGACGGGTCGGGTCCCCAAAGAAGCCTTTCACGCCAAAGCTGCGCATGTTCTCGATGGCCTTCATGTCGTTGTCCAAAACCACAGTCTGATAACCGGAGGAGCGCACCAGACGGTTCACGATCTGCCCAAAACGGCCAATGCCTGCGATGATCACCGGACCGGTTTCATCCACCTCATCGTGTTCTCTTTGTTCCTTTTTCTCGCTGCGATCCGAGGTCATTTTTGACAGCACATCATGCAAGATAAATAGCAGCGGTGTGACCAACATGGTGAGCGCCACGATCAGCAGGTATTTCTCTGCAGCCCAGGCCGGGATCACGTTTTGCTGCTCGGAGAAGGTGATCAGGACAAAGCCAAATTCGCCTGCCTGTGCAAGGCCCAAGGTGAAGAGCCAGAGGTTGCGATGGCGCAAACCAAAGGCACGGCCCAGCACAAATAGGATCGATGCTTTGATGGCGATCAGACCCAGAGTAAGGCCAATGATCTGCCCCGGAGCACGGGCAAAGACGTTGAAGTCAATCTGTGCCCCAACGGTGATGAAGAACAATCCCAGCAATAGTCCCTTGAACGGTGCAATGTCACTTTCCAGCTCATGTCGGAACTCGGAGTTGGCCAGCAGCACACCGGCCAAGAAGGTGCCAAGGGCAGGGGACAGGCCAACCAATTCCATCAGAAGCGCAATGCCGACCACAATCAGTAGCGCCAGCGCGGTGTACATCTCGGGCAAATGCGCGGCGTGGATGAAGCGAAACACCGGCCGCATGAGGTAGAGCCCTCCCAGCACGATGGAGCCAACCGCGCCAAGCGTCACCAGCGTCACACCCCAGCCGGGCAAGCCATCTACAAGCGACATTGCGTGCTCATCTGTGTGACCACCTTCTGCAATGGCGCCTCCGGTGGCAATTTCCAGCGTTTCTGGCATCGCCAACAGAGGCAGCAGCGCCAGCATGGGGATTACGGCAATATCCTGCGCCAAAAGCACCGAGAAAGTTGAGCGCCCGCCGCTGGTCTGCATCAAGCCTTTTTCTGCCAGGGTTTGCAGCACGATCGCGGTAGAACTGAGCGCAAAGATCAGGCCTGTGGCCACGGCGACATTCACAGAGAACCCCAGGAAGATACAGGCCGTGGCCACCGCGCCAGTGGTCAGGCCAATTTGTAGGCCACCAAGCCCCAACAGCTTGTCTTTCATCGCCCAAAGTGCGCGCGGGTCCAGTTCCAAGCCAATGATGAACAGCATCATGACCACGCCAAATTCGGCGTAATGCAGCAACTCATCCGCTTCATGTGAGCCAACCAGTCCCAACACGGGGCCAATCAAAATACCGGCTGCCAAATATCCAAGCACCGAGCCAAGCCCTAGGCGGGAGGAAATCGGCACCGCGATCACCGCGGTGATCAGGAAAATGGTGGCGGTATAAAGGGCGTCTTCCATACGTCCTGTGTCCTATTCTGTCGCGGCGCTCAGGTCGGCAGCGGTGCGTCTCGTTTGAGTTGATCCATGACAATTTGACTTTGCACACGGCTTACGGCGGCATGTGGGAGTAAAACCTCATGAATCAAGCGGTTCAACGCATTGAGATCCTCACAATAGGCTCGCAGCAGATAGTCCGCATCACCAGTCAATGTCCATGCGCTGACAATTTCCGCGCGGGTGCTGATCAACGTGGCAAAGCTTTGCGAATTTTCCGGACCATGGGTGCCCAGCTGCACCTGAATAAACGCTTGTACCGACAGGCCCAGTTTTTGTGGGCTCAAGCGGGCGTTGTAGCCCTCGATATAGCCTTCTGCTTCCAGCCGTTGTCGCCGCCGTCCTGCCTGACTTGGCGAGAGATTGAGGATCTCTCCCAGCTCTTGCGCGGTAAGGTGGGCGTTTTTTTGCAGGGCGGAGAGCAGGCGCATGTCGATGGTGTCTAGCATGTGCGTATCTTTCGCATAAAACGTAAACTTTGTGCGTAGACTACGCGGAAATTTACCGGATTGCACGTCAGTTCGCGGAGTTTCCGCATGAATGGCGGCGTATTCTTGCCTCAGCGAACATCACTATCCAAGAATCCCAAAAGGAGACGCGACATGGGTCCTTTCCCACATGATGCGCCACGCGCCGAAATTTCTGATTTCAACCCAGCTGGCACCGACGGCTTTGAGTTTGTCGAGTTTGCCCACCCTGAACCGCAGGAGCTGCGCGATCTCTTCACCAAAATGGGCTACGTCCATGTTGCCAACCACAAGACCAAAGCCATCGAGCTGTGGCAGCAGGGCGATGTGACCTATATTCTGAACAATGAACCTGGCAGCTTTGGCCTGCGGTTTGTGGAAGAGCACGGTCCATGTGCACCGTCCATGGGGTGGCGTGTTGTGGATGCACAGAAAGCTTATGATCAAGCGGTGGCCAAAGGGGCCGAAGCCTATGACGCCGACGACAAAACACTGAATTGGCCCGCGATTAAAGGCATCGGCGGCTCGCTGATTTACTTCACAGACCAGTATTTTGACACGTCGCCATTCAATGAAGAGTTCGACTGGATTGTGACATCTAAGCCGGAAGGCGACGGGTTCTTCTACCTCGATCACCTGACCCACAACGTGTTCAAAGGCAACATGGACACGTGGTTCAAATTCTACGGCGACCTGTTCAACTTCCGTGAAATCCGCTTCTTCGACATCGAAGGCAAATTCACCGGTCTGCGGTCCCGTGCGTTGACCTCGCCCTGTGGCAAAATCCGTATTCCAATCAATGAAGACCGCGGCGAAACCGGTCAGATTGTGGCCTATCTGAAGAAATACAACGGTGAGGGCATTCAGCACATCGCCGTGGGCACGAACGACATCTACGGCTCCACCGACAAAATCGCTGACAAAGGCATCAAATTCATGCCTGGTCCCCCTGACGCCTACTACGATCTGTCCAAATCCCGCGTTGTGGACCATGAAGAGCCGCTTGATCGCATGAAAAAGCACGGCATCCTGATTGATGGTGAAGGCGTGGACGATGGTGGTGAGACCAAAATCCTGCTGCAGATCTTCTCCAAAACAGTGATTGGCCCGATCTTCTTTGAGTTCATTCAGCGTAAGGGTGACGACGGCTTTGGCGAAGGCAACTTCAAAGCGCTGTTTGAAAGCATCGAACAAGAGCAGATCAACAACGGTGAAATCGAAGCCGCCGAGTAAGCTCTTTAAAGACATCTTTCCAACCGAGGTTGGAGCGAGGGAAGCGTCGTCCATTCATGCGGTGGGCGGCGCTTTTTTGTCAAAAACATTTTGATTTGGGTTGTTACACTTCTAAGCTGAACACAGTGTATTTTTTGAAGAGTGGTTCGATGCTGAAATTTGCCCTTGGCACTATGAGTGCCCTGCTTGTGTCGTCAGCAGTTTTTGCTGCGGACATGACGATCTACACCGCTAAAAAGATCATCACGATGGAGGCCAACATACCCGAGGCAACGGCGGTGGCCGTGGCGGAGGGGCGGATTGTCTCTGTTGGCAGCTTGGACAGCCTAGAGGGTTTCATCAAAACCCACGGTGCGGTTGTGGATGATCAATTTGCCGACAAAGTGCTGATGCCGGGATTTATGGATCCGCATATTCACCCGTCTCTGCCGGCGGTGTTAACGCAGTTCCCGTTTCTTGCGCCGGATGACTGGCAGCTGCCTACCGGTGATTTTCCGGGGGTCAAAACCCATGACGCTTACATCGACCGTCTGAAGAAACTGGTCGCCTTACACGAAGCGTCTGACCATGACGCGGCGGTGCCATTCATCGCCTGGGGCTATCACCAGCTGTGGCACGGAGACGTGAAACGCCCGCTGTTAAATGAGCTGTTCCCGGACACGCCGGTCATGCTGTGGCACCGTAGCTTCCATGAGGTGATTGGCAATGACGCGGCGTTTGCCCTGCTTGGCATCACCGAGGCGGATGCTCAGGTCTATCCAGAAGAGGCAAGTTGGGAAGACGGTCACTTCTGGGAAAACGGTGCCAAGGTGCTGGTCGCCAAAATGCCCTTTCTGTTTGCACCGGATCGCTATGGCAAAGGCATGGAAAACTTCTATGAGATGCTGCATCAGGCGGGGGTGACCACGGCACTTGATATGGGCACCGGCATATTTGGCGACCCGGTTGGAGAGATCGCCTTGATCCGTAGCACTGCGGAACGGGTGCAGCCCCCAACTCGTCTGGTGTTGACGCCGTTGATCACGGATTTCTTGGCGCGTAAAAAGACCCCGGAAGAGGCGCTGGCGGAAATCGAAAGCTGGCGTGAAGGCAATACCAATCTGGTTGCCGTCAAAGATCATTTCAAAATTATGATGGATGGGGCGATTTTCTCCGGGCTCTCGCAATATGGTTTTCCCGGCTACAAGGACGGCCACGAAGGCATCTGGATGGCGCCGCTCAGCGAAACTGAGACATGGGCGCGGTTCTTCTGGAACCAGGGGTTTCAGATTCACGCCCACACCAATGGTGACAAATCTGCAGAGGCGCTGATTGGCATTGTTCAGCGTGCACAAGCCGAAACGCCGCGCTTTGACCATCGAACAACACTGGAGCACTTTGCCTTTGCCCATGAGGAGCAGCTGCGCCAGATGGGCGCTCTTGGTATGGCAGTGTCGGCCAACCCTTATTACCAGTACATTTTGGCGGACGCCTATGCGCAGAACTGGCTGGGCGAGGATATTGCCCGCTACATGGTGCCTTTAGGCGCAGCACGGCGCCAAAATGTGACCGTGGCGTTGCACTCAGACAATCCCATGGCGCCTTTAAGCCCGTTGGTTCTGGCGGACGCCGCAGTCAATCGCACCACAATCAACGGATTGCAGAATGCGCAGGTTGAGGCGCTGACGGTGCATGAAGCGATGCGGGCGATCACAATTGACGCGGCCTGGGTGATGAAGCGGGAGCATGATTTGGGCTCCATCCGCGCTGGCAAGCGGGCTGACTTTGTGGTGCTGGAGGCCAATCCATACGAAGTGCCAATCACAGAGATCAAGAACGTGCAGATCTGGGGCACGGTTTATGAGGGCACCGTGCATCAGGTGATCAAAGACTAGGTCTTAACCTTTTGGCATCTTGAGGACGACGTTGCGCTTGCCTTTGGTGTAGTGCAATTCGTCTTCGCTGATGGCAGACACGCGGCCGCCGTCCACACGATCGCCGACCTGAACCTTCTTGTAACGCCCGCTGGACAGACGCACCAAAGCGCGGCGGTTGGATGAGGTGCCATAGACGCCAATCAGGTTCACTTTGTTGAGATTGATGGCGTTTTTGATGGTCGCCTGACGCGCCACCGAGGCCGTTGTGGGAATGTCTGGTACTACGGTAGCGGCCGCGGGCACAGCTGCGGCTGTTGTGGTTGAGGTTTCGGGTGCCGCCCGCGCAGCGAGTTGCGCGATATTGGCAGGCTTCAGGCGAGGACGCGGGGAGGCTTTGACCGCGTATTGCGTTGGCGTCGTATCTTTTTCATCCGCCAGCTTGGCGTTTTCCGGACGCAGTTTGGGACGGATCTGTGCCAATTCTTCGAGCGTCAAACCACCATAAGTGGCGCGCTCGTTTTGCTCCAGAAGGTCATTCGGGCGCAGTTTGGGGCGCAGGGTGGCGAGGCGGGTGTTGTCAGCCGCGCTGATCTGCGGTTCTTCACCAACCTTGATGCGTTTCGGATAGGCCGCGGGCACCACCGGCGGGCGCCCGGCAAACACCATCACGCCTTCTGGGTTCAACGCTCCGTCAGCCGTGGCAACCACCAAGCCGCGCTCATCCAGATCAAAGGATGTGTCCGCGGCCACCGGATTGACCTGTGCCCGCGAGGGACGGTCCGTGTCCAGCGCATCCGGCGCAACCAAGGCCACCGCGTCAAATCCAATGGTGTCACGGTCCACGGAGGCGATGTAAATGTCATCACTGCTGTCGGAGGAGAGTTCCAGCGGTTGTTCAGGTGCACGCTGCCAGATGCCGGTCACCGCATAGCGCGCCTCCGCCTCAACCGGATCGACGTTGCCATCGCTGACCTCATCCAACATGGTTTCGATTTCGGCGCTGTCGGTGATGCTGTCCGGCGTGAGCGGTTCCAGAAGCGTGGTATCCACATTCTCAGTTGGATTGGGTGTCATGCCATCCGGCACGGTCACAACCAATGGAGCGTCAACCGGTGGCAGATCCGGCGCCACCTCTGGAGTGTCTTCCGCTAGAGCAAGGGCTTCGGGTGCCGCCTCTGGCGCGGCGGCTGTGACAACGGGGGCTTCAACAGCATTCTCAGCGGTTGGTGCCGGTAAAACAGCGACCTCATTGGTCTCTGGATCATCAGACCCAAATAGCCCTGCCAACCCGTCTTCGGTGGCATAACTGGCCCACAGGGCGACAATGGCCATCAGCACCAGCAGAAGCGTTGTCAGGATCAGCCCCAAATGCCTTGGTTTGCCGCGCACGTCCTGTGGCCGCGCGCCAAACATGGTCAACTTTTGCTTTTCTTGTGCAGAGGCGTCTTGAGCTGCCTTTTTGGCCTTGGAGCGCGTGCCCCTTTTGCCTGGTTTGGGCGCAGGTCCGGCCACTTTGGTTTTACTGCGGGCACTGGCAAATGTGGCTGCTTCGGAATCGGAATCTGCGCTGATCTCCGTTGCGGGCGCAGAGGTGGCGTCTTTGTCTTGTCCCGTCTTTAACCCGGCAACTGCCTTGGCCGGGTCAAACCGCAGCGGCGGCGTTTTGGCGTTGCCGGTGTTGGTTGGGATGCTAGGCGCATTTGTGCCGCTGACCTTGCGAGAGGCACCGCTCAACTCCGGTGCGTTTGTGGCTTCGGCGGGGGCTGTTTTCTGCGCCCGGATCGAGGCAAAGGCCGCTGGCGGTTCTGCCGTCTTGGCGTCCACTTTGGTGGCGTCCGGCGCCGGTGCATTGGTCTTTTCAGGAGCAGCCTTTGGCGCGGCCGCTTTTTCCGGCGCTGGCTCTGGCCGGAGCTCGGATTTCGGCGCGTCTGTCACTGCAGGTGTTTTCGCGGGCTCAGGCGATTCAGGCTCTTTTGGCTCCGGTGGAGCGGGAGCAGGCGGCACATCGTCTTGAGACTCGGAAACAGGTTTTTGCAACGCTGCTGATGTCTCTTCGGCCGGAGCAGGCTCTGGAGCGTCTTCGGCAACCGGAGCTGGCGGCGCTGGCGGGATGTCCAGCTTGAGCTCTGCCTGTGGCTCTGGATCAGGCTTGGGGGCTGGTCCGGGCGCCAGTTCCGGATCTGGCAACGGTCCTTCACCCACAACCAGAATGGCGGTTTTGTCGACCTTGGTTTTGATGCCAGCAGCCCGGGCGCTGGCCGTGTCGCCAAAGTCCGGGGCGCTTACAAAACTGTCTTGCGGCGGGATTGCCGTGAAATTCACCGGATTAAAGGCGTGCTCGACAGCAAAGGCTTCGGCCTCGTTCAGCGTGTCACGTGCCACGGCGGCAACCTGTGGAACCCGGTCTCGCATCGCAATATCAAACACCAGTTGATCCGCGCGATACGGCGTTTCAACTTCCAGCGCATCCTCTGCCTTCTGACGGCGCTTCTTCTCGCTCATCCGGCCTGCGGGCAGGGTCAAGTATTTGATCTGGTCGTTGGGCAGTACCAGCGTTGTGGAAAACGCCTCGCCATCCACGGCCACAGCCTGTGCGCGCAACGCCGCCAGCTCCCCCGCCAAGTCCGGACTGTCCAACCCCACTTCACCCAGCAAATGCCAGCCGCCCGGCACGCGGGTCAAAAGGCCAATGCCTTCAAAAGAAAGTGTAAGCGCGAGATTTGCAGTCATGCATCAAGCCCTAGCATGCAGTGATTGGCAAAGCGTGGCCTCGCCCAGAATTGTAGGATTTATAGCAAGTTATCGCCGAAGGGGAAGAAAAAGCCGCTCTGTTTTGAGGGCTTGGTGGCGGTTTGCCTCTACAAAGTGACCCTATGGTAAACAAAGACCGCCTCAATCCCAAGACTGAAGCGGTCGGTTGTCGATACAAAGTTAACCCTTAAGCTTAGCTGTGGGCTTTCTTCAGCGCCTGATCCAGATCGGCCATCAGGTCGGCGCTGGTCTCGGTGCCAATCGAAATCCGCACCACATTTGGACCCGCGCCTGCCGCTTCCTGCTGCTCTGGTGTCAGCTGACGGTGGGTGGTGGAGGCCGAATGGATCACCAGACTGCGGGTGTCGCCAAGGTTGGCGACGTGGGAGAAAATTTCCAGGCTGTCGACAAACTTCACGCAGGCGTCATAGCCGCCTTTGAGCGCAACCGTGAACAGACCACCGGCGCCTTTGGGGCAAATCCGTTCCACGCGATCATGGTATGGCGAGGACGGCAAACCCGCGTAGGTCACATAGTCCACATTTTCATGGCCTTCGAGCCAACCGGCGACGGTTTTGGCGTTCTCGACATGGCGCTCCATGCGCAAAGACAGCGTTTCGATGCCCATCAGCGTATAATGCGCTGCCTGCGGGTTCATGGTCATACCCAGATCACGTAGGCCAATCGCGATACCGTGAAAGGTGAAGGCCAGCGGGCCAAAGGTCTCATGAAAACGCAACCCGTGGTAGGCTGGTTCCGGCTGGCTCAGCGACGGAAATTTGTCAGAGGCGGACCAATCAAACTTGCCGCTGTCCACGACGCAGCCGCCGGTCACGGTGCCATTGCCGGTCAGATATTTGGTGGTGGAGTGCACAACCAAAGAGGCGCCTAAGGCAATGGGATTGCACAGGTATGGAGTTGCCGAGGTGTTGTCCACGATCAGTGGCACACCGGCGTTGTCTGCCACTTTTGCCAGCGCTTCGATGTCACTGATATAGCCGCCCGGGTTGGCGATGGACTCGCAGAACACCGCGCGGGTGTTTTCGTCAATCGCCGCCGCTACCGCATCCAGATCATCGGTGTCGACAAAAGTCGCGGACCAGCCAAAGCGTTTGATGGTCTGGCTGAACTGGGTGATGGTGCCGCCGTATAGGCGGGAGGAAGCCACCACGTTGCAGCCCGGCTGCATCAGCGGGAACAGCGCCATGATCTGCGCTGCATGTCCAGACGAACAGCACACCGCGCCCACGCCGCCTTCCAATGTCGCGATGCGTTCCTGCAACACGGCCACGGTTGGGTTGGTCAGGCGGGAGTAGATGTAGCCCACTTCTTGCAGGTTGAAGAGCGCAGCAGCGTGCTCGGCATCTCGGAACACATAGGCGGTGGATTGGTAAATCGGCGTCTGCCGCGCGCCAGTGGCCGGATCCGGCCGCGCGCCGGCGTGAATTTGCAATGTGTCAAAACCGTATGTCGCTTCAGACATCGTTGTTCTCCCTAAAAAATCTCGCGCCAAGTGTTAGGCAGACCAAAGGCAACACGCAACAGAAGTTGGCGTCACAGCGCTTGCGAAGATCAATTTTCTGAAGGAGGTGTGTTGCTGCGGAGAATGGTGCGAAAAACGACCTTGGAGCGGGACATTTTTCGCCCAGCTTCATTTGACCCAAAATATCCCGGGGGAGGGCCATCCCGGATGGCCCTGGGGCAGCGCCCCGAATAGGCGTCCGTCTCTAGCGCAGCCAATAGCCGTTTTTCTTCAGCATATTGCGAATAGCCTGCTCCTTGCGGGGCAGGTGATTTTGATCAAACAGCGCCCGGGCCTTGTGGCCACGGTTCTGATAGATCATGCGCTTGAACGGGTCATATTGTTTCAGCACTTTTTTGATCTTGTTGGGTGCTGCCACCTCTTCAAGCACCTGCACCACCGCGTCACTTTCGCGCGCATAAAGCAGCGGCATCAGGCGGTAATGGCAGGTGACTGATCCGTCCAAATAACCCGGTGGCAAAGCATCACGCCCGCCGCCAAGCCCGTGGATCACCAGTGGCAAGACTATCTGGTCGAGCCAAGGATACATCGCCTGACAGGCCAACTCATCCGGTGGATTGTCGCTCACACTGCGGGCGTACTCAAGGAACAGCTCCCCAAACACTTTTGGGCAGCGGTAATAGAAAAAGCCCGCGTTGAAATACAGATACCGCCGCCAGTACTCATCTGGCTGGCTCAAATCGAGCGAGCTTTCGAAATCAAGCCCAAACCGGTCATACAGCGCTTTCCAGATACCAGTGTATTGCGGGCCATATAAAGGTGGGATTGGCCAGGTGCCTTCCACGCGCAGCGAGGCAGAGGGGCGGTCAAAGTCAAACGGCACCGTGCTCACCTCATCCAAAATGAGCGTGTCAGTATCGAAAAACACAAAGGGTTCGCCAGCGGGAAGGGCGGAGAGCAGTTCGATTTTGTTGCCGTAAGCATACGGCTCACCAAACACCGGCGTGTCGAATGGCAAAATTTCCGCGCCGAGATCTTCCAGCAAGGCGCGCACTTCCGGATTGCCAATGCGCGGGTCTTTCTCCCAGCGCGGCCCAGGCGCGGGTTCTGCGACATAGAGCTTGCCGGAAAACTGAGGCGACTTGGCGCGCAGCGATGCGGCGAACAGTGCCGCCTCGTACTGCAAACGGCCGTTTTGCCCTACCACTACAATGTTGAATACCTGCGATTTCAGCGCTTTACTTGTCATTCTTCTATTGCCCTGCACGATGCTTGCGCCGACTATACGTGGCATAGGCCCGTGGAAAAAGCGGGCATTACACTTTTTGAAGAAATCATAGAAAGGCGTTCGCTTATGCAACTCTTTAAGCTGGCCACTCTCTGTCTTGGCGTCTTTGGCACCACCGCTCTGGCGGAGGATCGTGTGGCCGAGGATCAAACCCCCACCGGCAAATTTCTCACCGCAGGCGAGGTGCGTCCCATCTTGGAGGCGACCAAAACCAGCTGGATCGGTGTGCGCGAATTTGACGGGCAGGATCTGGTGTATTTCACCCATCTGCTGGCCTGGCGCTGTGGCTTGTATGAAGTGCAATATGTGATCAACGGCGGTGCGGCGGAGGTGTTCGCAATTCCGGAATGCCCAGCGGATATTGAAAATGCCATGACCATTCCCGAAGACACGCAGATCTTCATCACGCAGCCGCTTGGCTCGGTCAAAACCGTTGAAGTGACCCTGCTTTATGATGATCTGGGCACCGACACGGTTTCTTATGAGCGTGCCGCTGTGATGACGCCATAAGAAGCGAACTCCAACTCTACGCCCGTTGTGCCGCCGCGTTGATGCCGGCGGCGCAGAAGGCCACCAATTCGTCAAGATGGTTGGCGGCGCTTGACGGCATGACACTCAGCACATCCATGCGCCATTGCGAGGTGATCAAAGCCAACATGCCCGCCGCCGAATAGACAAAACCGTTGGCGACAGCAGCCCGCGCCTGCGCCGGATAGAGCGCTGCCAGTTCTTCAACAAAACGGGTGGCCGTTGGGTCAAAGCAGATCGCCGCAAGATCTTTCCAACGCTCATCAGCCGACACAAAGGCCACGATCCGCGCATAGGCCACCCATTGCGGCCCGCCCACGTCGATTCGCTCAAAAAACGGCCCGAAGAAACAGTCCAGAATGGCGGGCACGGTCAGAGGCCCTTGTGCTTTGCGGGCCTCCAGCGCGAAAATGCGGGCCTCGCCCAAAACATCAGCCCGCCGCGCCACCACCCGCCAAAACAACTCTTCTTTGCTGCCGCCGTGATGGTTCACCAAAGCGCCTTGCACGTCGGCCTCTGCGGCGATGTCTCGAATCGAGGCTGCATCAAATCCGCTTTGGGCAAACACCCGCTCTGCGGCGTCCATAATGCGCGCGCGGGTTTCCAAAGCCCGTTTGGACGGGGCCCTTTGTCTTTGTTTTTCTTGAGGAATGTCCTTCAGCATAAAAAGAGCTTGCCTTATTTTTGACGAGTGTTCAATTTAAAATCCTCTGGGGGAGAGGATTATCATGGACACCAGCGGAAAATTTGCTCTGATCGGAGCTGGTCCCATGGGGCTTGCCATGGCGAAAGTTTTGAAAGAACAGGGCATCGCTTTTGACGGGTTTGAACTGCACAGCGATGTTGGTGGGCTCTGGGACATCGAAGCCCCACACTCCACAATGTATGAAAGCGCGCATCTGATCTCGTCCAAGACGATGACGGAGTTTGCCGACTTCCCGATGAAAGAGGATGTCGCCGAGTACCCGTCTCACCGCGAGATGGCGCAATATTTCCGTGATTTTGCAGATCAGTTTGATCTGCGCAGCCACTATCATTTCAACACCGAAGTGGTGCAGGCCGTCCCACTGGGCAACAGCGGCCATGGCTGGCGCGTCGTTACAAGGCAAAACGGTGTGCAGACAGAGGCGGAGTACGCGGGCGTGCTGATTGCCAATGGCACCCTTAGTGAGCCCAACATGCCGCGTTTTCCTGGCCAGTTTGATGGCGAGATGATCCACGCGTCGCAATACCGTCATCCGGAGCAGTTTTCTGGAAAACGTGTGCTGATTGTGGGCGCGGGCAACTCCGGGTGTGACATCGCCGTGGATGCGGTCCACCATGGCGCAAGCTGCGATATTTCCATGCGGCGTGGCTATTATTTCGTGCCCAAATACGTCTTTGGAAAACCAGCGGACACGATGGGCGGTGCGATCAAACTGCCCATGTGGCTCAAGCGGCCGATCGATAGTCTGATCCTGAAGTGGTTTGTTGGTGATCCGCAAAAATACGGCTTTCCCAAACCGGACTACAAACTCTACGAGAGCCACCCGGTGGTGAACTCGTTGGTGCTGTATCACGCAGGCCACGGCGACATTTCCATTCGTGGCGACATTGCCGATATGGCAGGCACCACCGTCACCTTCAAAGACGGCACAGCGGCAAATTATGACATGATCCTCGCCGCCACCGGCTACAAACTGCACTATCCTTTCATTGAGAAAACCCTGCTGAACTGGCGCGGGGACGCGCCGCATCTCTACCTCAACGCTTTCCATCCGGCACGAGATGATCTCTTTGTGCTGGGCATGGTGGAGGCCACGGGTCTCGGCTGGCAGGGACGGCACGAACAGGCAGAGATGGTGGCCCGTTACATCGCTGGTTTGCGCGATGGTTCCAAAGCCGCCAAAAAACTGCAAGCAGAGAAGTCGGCGAGCTTTGATCGTGCCACCGGCGGCATGGACTATCTCGATTTGCCGCGCATGGCCTACTATGTGGATAAAGCAACCTATCGCGGTGCGGTCACCGGCTGGATAAAATCGCTGCAATCAGGGCAGGGCTGATGGACGTTGCCACCATAGACAGCGTTGCGCTCAACTTCAGCGCCACTTCCATGACCGTGCTGAATGCGGTTTTGGCGGTGGTGATGTTCTCCATCGCCATTGATCTGACCCCAAGCGATTTTCGCCGCTTGCTCTACGCGCCACGCGCCTTACTGACGGGGTTGGCCAGCCAGTTCCTGCTGCTGCCCGCGCTGACGTTTTTGCTGGTGCTGATAACACAGCCGCAACCGTCTATTGCGCTGGGTCTGATGTTGGTGGCGGCCTGTCCGGGGGGCAATATCTCCAACTTCATCACCCACCGTGCCGGTGGCAACGCCGCACTGTCTGTCTCGATGACCGCCTTTGCCACTGTGGGCGCGATCCTGTTGACGCCGCTCAACATTGCGCTTTGGGGCGGGCTCTATGCGCCCACGCGGGACATCCTTCAGGCGACGAAGATTGATCCGGTTTCTGTGGCGATTACGGTTGGCTGCATGCTGGTGTTGCCGCTCATTCTGGGTGTCACCCTGCGCGCAGCAAAGCCAACGCTGGCCGCCAAATTGCACGGCCCGCTTCAGACCCTCTCGATGGTGATTTTCCTTGCATTCATCGTCTTGGCACTGGCCAACAACTGGCAGAACTTTAAACTCTTCGCAGGCGCGGTGGCATTCCTTGTGGTGCTGCACAATGCGCTGGCTTTGGCGGGCGGCTTTGGTCTCGCCACACTTGCCCGCCTATCCCCCTACGACCGCCGCGCCGTGACCATTGAAACTGGCATCCAGAATTCGGGCCTTGGCCTGATCCTGATCTTCGCGTTCTTTGGTGGGCTGGGTGGCATGGCCGTGGTCGCGGCCTTCTGGGGCGTTTGGCATGCGATCACTGGTCTTGGTTTGGCCGCTCTGATGAGCCGTACAAAGGCTGCACGATGACTTGCATATTGATCACCGGTGCCGCTGGCATGGTGGGGCGCAGCCTCTTGGCGGAACTGGCAGACACAGAGCATGAGGTTATTGCCTGTGATGTGGCGGTACCCGACGACTTGCCTGCCAACGCGCGGTTTCGCCCGATGGATGTGACCACGGACGCGCCCCTGCGGGTCATTGCGCGGCATCAGCCGGATGTGATCGTGCACCTGGCGTCCATCGTGACTCCGCCGCCCGGTAGTGGTCGTGATTTTGCCTATGATGTCGACGTGACCGGCACCAAAAACGTGGTCAACGCCGCGCTCGCCGCGGGCACCAAACGTCTGGTTGTGACCTCATCCGGCGCCGCCTATGGCTATCATGCCGACAACCCGGTGCCGCTCATCGAGACAGACGCCATCCGTGGCAACGAAGAGTTTGCTTACGCCCATCACAAGCGTCTGGTGGAGGAGTTCTTGGCCGACACCCGCCACAACGCGCCGCATCTTGAGCAGGTGATCTTGCGTGTCGGCACGGTCTTGGGACGCGAGACCAACAACCAGATCACAGACTTGTTCCACCGGCCGCGCCTATTGGCGGTCAGTGGGAGTGAGAGCCCCTTTGTCTTCATTTGGACCCGCGATCTGGCCCGCATCCTGAAACGCGCCGCCACCGATGGTCCGGCGGGTATTTTTAACGTGGCGGGCGATGGTGCGCTTGGGGTGCAGGATCTGGCCGGGATTCTGCAAAAACCCATCCTGCGATTGCCAGCTTGGGGTCTCAAAGCTGTGCTCGCCATCGCGCACCCATTGGGTCTCACCCAATACGGTCCGGAGCAGGTGCGCTTTTTGCAGTTCCGACCTGTGCTGTCCAACACGGCGCTCAAACGCGACTTTGGCTACACGCCGGAGAAAACCAGCCGCGAAGTTTTTGACCATTGGGTGGAGGCGCAGGACCAATGAACATGGCCCCAGAAAATTTGCCTCCCAAAACCGCGGTGATTTCTGGTGGGGCAGGCGGCTTGGGTACGGCCTTGTCGGCGCAGTTGCAGGCCGAAGGCTGGCGTGTGGTTCTGCTTGATCTGAACGTCGCGCATCTGCCTCACACGGCCACACAGCTGCCGATGAAATGTGACGTCACCGATCCCCGCGCGTTGAAAGATTGCTGCACCAAAATTCTCGCCTGTCATGACAGCATCGATTTGGTGATCTACGGGGCAGGGGTGACCGCCATCGCACCGGTTGAAGACCTGCTGGAGCAGGCCCATCGCCGCCTTTTTGACATCAACTACTTTGCCGCCGCTGCCATGGCCAAAGCCTTCCTGCCCGCGTTGCGGGCCTCCAAAGGCACCCATCTGGCGATCACTTCGGTGGCAGGCTTTGCCCCTTTGCGCCACCGTGCCAGCTACGCCGCCTCCAAACACGCCATGACCGGTTTTTTTGCCTCTCTGCGGGTGGAGGAGGCGGCCCACGGCGTGAAAATCGTGATCGCGGCGCCGGCCTTTGTTGCCACCAATGTCGGCAATCCCGATGCGGACACCGACGGGCTGACCCGCCCTGGGGCAGCGCAGGATGCGGTGGATGTGGTCACAGCGGATCAGGCCGCGGACATCATCCTGCGCGGTCTCAAGCGCGGCAAGACCGACATCTTTGTCGGCCGTGTCGCCAAGCTGTCAGACGTGATGATGCGCCTGTCGCCAAAGCTGTATGATTGGGTCATGGGCCGGGCAATCAAGGCCGACAGGTGATCCCAACAAGAGCCACCTGCCGCGCATCTCATCAGGAGGCGTAGTTTCCAACCCAACGGTTGTTGAGGCCTTCCAGCTGCTGCGCGGTCACACCCTCCAAGAATACGTCGAAGTTGCCATTGACCTGCACAAACACACCATTGCCGTCCGGATCATCCGTCAGCCTGATGAAGGGCGACGAGAACACGTCCACTGGCAAAGGATCGCCATTGACGTCGACAAAGGTGATGACGTCTTTGCTTTGACCGTATTGTGTTGTCGGCTCAAAGTCTCGGATATGCACGACGCCACCGGCATCTGCGTGGGCCACCACCTCAAAGTGATCGTGGCCTTCGCCGCCTTCCAAAACATCGCCGTTGTCGCCGATTAGATGGTCGTTGCCGTCGCCGCCAATCAGCGTGTCGCTGTCTGTCGGATCCTCTCCGTCGTCCTGGCCATTCAGCAGATCGTCCCCGCTGCCGCCTTTGAGCAGGTCAGTGCCTTCACCGGCTTCTAGCGTGTCATCGCCAAATTTGCCCAGCAGGTAATCATCGCCGTCGCCACCTTCCAGCAGATCGTTGCCGTTGCCACCGCGTAGCGTGTCATCGCCATCGCCGCCATCGACCACGTCATTGCCGTTGCCTGCGAAGACCAGGTCGTCCCCATCTGCGGCGTCCACGATGTCATTACCACCATAGGAGCGGATGACTTCTGCGTCGTCGGTGCCTGCGAGGTTTTCAGCAGCGCCCGTGCCGTGGTTCGACTGAACCTGAGGTCCCACGAGGTTGCCAAGCCAGCTGTCGATGTTGTCTTGCAGCTCACTGGCGGTGACGCCGGAGACAAAGGCCACATCCACACCGTCAAGTTGCAGGATCGCACCGCTGCCATCGGCAGCATCATGAATGCACAAGGCTGTGGTGTCCGGATTGTTGAAATCGGAGGCCGGCAATAGCTGTCCGTTTTCATCTAGCAGGGTGATTGTCTCGGCGTCGTTACGGTCCTGCTCGGTTGGGTCAAAATCGGAGATTTGCACCACCTCCGCGCCGTCCGGGTCGACCACGACTTCAAAGTCGTCGATACCCGCGCCGCCGGTCAGCACATCGCCGTTGTCCCCGATCAGACGGTCGTTGTCATCCCCACCTTCCAATGTGTCGCTGTCCGCACTGGAAACCGCGCCATCGCGGCCATCCAACAGGTCACTGCCAATCCCACCTTTGAGCACATCGGTGCCGGTCCCGGCCCGCAACGTGTCATCGCCAGACTTGCCCAGCAGGTAGTCATCTCCAGAACCACCCTCTAACGAGTCATTGCCATCCATGCCGCGCAGCACGTCATTGCCTGTGCCTCCATAGACAGTGTCGTCTCCGCTGCCCGCCAACACACGATCGTCACCACCGTTGCCATTTACAAGGTCGTCACCGCCATAGGCGCGGATAGCATCATCACCTTCGTTGCCGGTTAACTCATCCGCACCGCCGGTGCCAAAGATCGGCTCAGGCGCTGGTTGAGACGTGTTGCCCAACCAGCTGCTTGTGTCACTTTGCAAATCGCTGGCGCTCATGCCTTCCACCAAAGCCACATTCACGTCATTGAAGCGCAGCAGAGCCCCACTGCCATCCTCGGCATCCACAATGGTCAACATGGGCGCGTCGAGCTGGAGGAGGTCCTCCAGCGGGATCTGGTCGCCGTTTTGGTCCCGCAGCGTGATGGTTTCCACCGCGTCGCCGTCAACGGCGGTCAGGTCAAAGTCGCGGATATGCACCATAGAGTCACCGTTGGGATCAACAATCACCTCAAAGCTGTCCACGCCCGCCCCACCGGACAGCACATCGCCATTGTCGCCATACAGCAGGTCATTGCCATCACCGGCGTCCAGCGTGTCACTGTCGGTGGCATCGTCAACGCCATCGGTGCCGTCCAGCACATCGTCACCGCGCCCACCTTTTAACAGATCGGTGCCGGTGCCGCCGCTCAGGCTGTCATTGCCATCTTTGCCCAGCAGGTAGTCGTTGCCTTGCTCGCCAAACAGCCAGTCATCACCGGTGCCGCCACGCAGGGTGTCCTCGCCCTCGGCGCCGTAAAGTTCGTCATTGCCGTCCCCACCAAACAGCAGATCGTTTCCGGCAAAGGCCTGCATCAGGTCGTTGCCACCATATCCCCGCATCACCTCGTCTTCGATGGTGCCGTGCAGGATGTCGCTGCCACCGGTGCCGGTATCAGACGTAGGTTCCAACGGTGGTGTCGTCCCATCCGGGCCTTCAACATCATCATCGCTCTGCGGGGTGGCAACCATGGCGCCCAGGGCCAATGCGGATGTGCTCAACAACAGGGTTAGTAACATGGAACGATGGTCCTCCTAACGCACGAGACAATGATTTTAAGAAAATCACAGAGAGGTCTATACACGTTAAGCGGTTGTTTTCAATAAATGGATCTCCGTTAACCTTTAATCTCATGGAAACAGTGTGTTTCCATCGGCTTGGGTCGGAAAGATGTGGTTTTGGGGCGCTATCCGACGGGAGCTGGTGACCTGTTTGGCACCTTGTCATCATCGGAAGGGAAGAAAGTGGTGGGCGACCCTGGAATCGAACCAGGCGTGCGTCTCCGCGAGGGAGTTACAGTCCCCTGCCACACCTTGCGGCCTGTCGCCCACTTTCTTGAGGCCCGCTGGCCTCGGTGTGAGGGGGTATTTATTGGCAGTTGTTGGGGGCGTCAACCAGAAAATACCTTGCAGAGCCCGCTTCTTTTCCGCATTGGTGAACCCTCTATATTTTGAAGGTGTCAGAGCGATGAAAAAACCCAAATGGGTCGTGCAAAAAGAACAGCAGAAACGCAAAGATGCGGCGGAAACCGTCTGGTTGTTTGGCCTGCACGCGGTGCGCGACGCTCTGGCGAATCCAAAACGTGAAAAACTGCGACTCATCGTGACCAAAAATGCTGCGGATAAACTGGCAGACGCCATCGCTGAATCCGGTATGACGCCGGAAGTGGTCGATCCGCGCAAGTTCAACGCTCCGCTGGATCCGCAATCCGTGCACCAAGGCGCCGCATTGGAAGTGAAGCCGCTGAACTGGGGCAAGCTTTCGGATGTGGCGATTGCCGATGATGACCGTCCGCAACGTCTGATCCTGCTGGACCGGGTGACCGACCCACATAATGTCGGTGCCATCTTGCGCTCCGCCGAGGTCTTTGGCGCCTTGGCCGTGATTGGCACCCGACACAACTCCGCGCCGGAAACCGGCGCCTTGGCCAAAACCGCCAGCGGTGCATTGGAGCGCCAGCCCTACCTGCGCTTGCGCAACTTGGCTGACACCATCACTGAGCTACAAAACATGGGCTACATTGTGTTGGGCATGGATGGCGAAGCAGAGGACACCATCGAGACCGCTTTGGCAGATCGTTACGACGCGCCCATTGCTCTGGTGCTGGGGGCAGAAGGACCGGGGCTGCGTCAGAAAACCAAAGAGACCGTGGATCAATTGGTAAAGATCAATTTCGCCGGTGCTTTTGGCTCTCTGAATGTGTCCAACGCCGCCGCAGTCGCGCTTTACGCCACGCTGCCGCGCTAAAATCCGCCCCAAACCTTCATTTGACTGCAAATATCCCCGCCGGAGGCTCCCAAAGGGGCCGCCGGATGCCTAGATGAAGCGGGCAAACCAACATCAGAGGAGCGCGCGGTGCCCCATCCCTCCAAAATCGCCACCTGTTGTTACTGCGGCGCGCGGGCCGCGCTTGTGCTCGCTGGGGACACCCGCCACGAGCTCGCCTGCAGCAGCTGCGGCGCCCCTTTGCACAATCTTAAACAAATGCCCGTGCCGGCGCCGGGTAAAGAACCGGCGCATTTCTCTCATCCGATCCGCACGCCAAAATCCAAGGGGAAGCATGCTCATAAATCGGAGAAACGCGCTGCACATCCCAAGAAAACTTGGCACGACGCGCCTTACCAGAAAAAGAAAAAGCCCAAGAAGAAACGCGGCAAATGGGCCAAAGACCTGTTTGAAGATGTGTTTGATGTGATCGAAGATATCTTTGATTGAGCGGAAATCTGCCCAAGTTGTTAACCACTTGTTCATGAGAATCTCGCACGCTCTTTACATCCAATTCTGCGAACATACGTAGTGATGTAAGAGACACGGCCTACGGAGCTTCCGTGTTTCCCTTCACTGTCCCTCGTTCCGAACCTGCGCCCAAGTTTCACCTTGGGCGCTTTTTTTTGCCTTTTGTTCCCTGTGGGCTGCGCTACGGTGCGGCCACCACTTGCTGACCGAGGCCGACCATGACTGACACCGACGTTTTTCTGCGCGACATCCTAAAGCGTACCAAGACCATTGCCGTGGTGGGCGTGTCGATGAACCCGGTCCGGCCGAGCTACTACGTGGCGCGGTACCTGTCCTTGAAAGGGTACAGGGTCATTCCAGTAAACCCCGGTCATGCAGGCAAGGAGCTCTTTGGTGCAACCATCCAGTCCAGTTTGAGCGCCATTAAGGAACCGGTCGATATGGTCGATGTCTTCCGTCGCTCAGAGGCCGTGCCGCCAATCGTGGACGAGGCGCTGGTGCAGTTTCCGAACCTACAGACCATCTGGATGCAAATTGGCGTTGAACATGCGGAGGCGGCAGCGATGGCTGAGGCGCGTGGCGTCGACGTGGTGCAAAACCGCTGTCCCAAGATCGAGTTTCAGCGCCTGTTTGGCGAGCTGCGCATGGGCGGTTTTAACACCGGTGTGATCTCGTCCAAGCTTTAGGCCGCTGGCTGGTCCGCCTGAGACAGTTTCACCAATTCGCTCATCACTTTTGCCAGCTCATCTTTGCGGAACGGCTTGCCAAGGCAGGCATTCATTCCAGCCTTTAGATAGGCGTTGGTCTGTTCCGGCAAAATATTGGCGGAAAGCGCCACAATCGGCGTGTGTTGGTTCGGGCCGGGATGGGCCCGTAAGATTTCTGTGGCTTCGACGCCGTCCATATCCAGCAGTTGGATGTCCATCAGGATCAGGTCATAGCGTTTGGCGGCACAGTGCTGCAGGGCAGGGCGGCCGTCTTCGACTATATCGACATTCACGCCCATGCTTTCCAGAAAGCGGCGGACAATCATCTGATTGGTGCGGTTGTCTTCCACCACCAAGGCGTCAACCCCGTCAAAGCTCTGCACCGTGGACACAACGGCTTTGGGGGCGCTGTCTTTGGGGGGGGGCTCTGCAGGCACCAGGGGGACGGTGAACCAGAAGGTGCTGCCTTTGAACGGCGCGCTGTCGACGCCAATTTGCCCTTCCATCAACTCAACCAGCTCTTTGGAGATCGACAGACCCAATCCCGTACCACCGTATCGGCGGTTGGTGGCGGAGCTGGCTTGCTCAAACTTGTTGAACACCCGTACCTGGGCTTCGTTGGTCAGGCCGATGCCTTTGTCCGCAATCGCGACATACAACATCTGCTCTTGTACCGACATGCTGACGGTGACGGTGCCGTCCTGCGAAAACTTGATGGCGTTGCCAACGAGGTTGGTGACCACCTGATTGAGCCGGGTTGGATCGGACGCAATCCATGCCGGCACGTCCGCGGCGACTTCGATGTCCAAAGTGAGCCCTTTGGCTTTGGCGGCGCCGGATTGCGCTGCGGAAATGCCGGTCAAAAACTCCCGTGTGGAAAACGGAATGCTCTCGATGGTGACCCCATGGGCGGCGATCTTGGAATAATCCAGCACATCGTTGATCAGCACCATCAAGCTGCGCCCGGAACTGCGTCCGGTGGCCACCAGAGATTTTTGATCCTCGGTCAGATCGGTCTCATCCAGCAATTGAAGAATGCCGGATAACCCATTGAGAGGTGTGCGAATTTCGTGACTCATCTTGGCTAGAAATTCACTTTTTTCCCGATCCGCACGTTGCGCCTCATCTCGCAGTTCAATCAAGTGCAGCTCTTTGCGCTCAATTTCGTTGTGAAACAGGGTCAGCCCCGTCATTAGGGTCACGGCCACCGCCGCCACCACAATCAGAGACCCAAACGGCAAGTGGTCCTGCCAGATCGCCGCGACAATCAAATTTAGACTGATCACCGCCGTTGCCACCCACGCAGCTCTCTTGCCAACAAGCAACAGCGCAAGCACCGGTGGCCCGATCAGGAAAATCTCCTGCCGCCATTGGTAATTTGTGTCAAAAGCCATCTGAATATTTGTGTGAAACAGATACAGGCTAATGAGTGCCATTGTCGCTTGCACTTTGCTTTGTGTACGGTGCCAGATGAGAGGCACAAAGAAATAGGCAAGCACACACAGCAGAGAGGCGGCAGCGACAGTGGGTGAAAACTGCGTATCTGTGCTCAGGATATGGGCATTATGTAAGGCGGCCACCGTGCCAATAAGGCCAGAAAACCCGCACAAGAGCTTTGCGCGCGTTTCCTCAAAGCTGTGGTCTTGTTCCTGTTGCGGCCAGAAGTAGTCCTGTAGCCGTGCAAGAACCCTAAGTGGCGGTTTGCTGTTCATGACATGTTTGGTCTTATTTCCTCGCCACTAGTCATGCCGTTCCAAGTCTTAAATTTACCTGAAATCCAGACGCCGCTTGCCGTGGTTTCGTTAAGAAATAGGGGCATTTTTAACGGTTCCGGCCGGCTTGCACGATATGGCGCTCCTCCCAGTTGTATCGGCTGTCTTCTAGTACCGGCGACCAGAACAAATACCCACCATAGCGCCATGGGTCCAAAACAATGCCTTCGCGCATTTTGCCGCCCTTGGCGCTCATCACCACTGTGCTGTGTTCAATCAGGATGGTGTCATGGTTGGCGATGGCGCGGTGCATGTCCAGCGTTTGAAACCCTTCTTGGCGCAGGCGGGTTTGCAAGTCGTCCGCCCAGTGCCAGCACAGCCCGCGCGGGCGCAGGCCTTGATTGACCTTGGCGTTGTGCATCAGGGCGCTGTCAGTGACGTTGTAGTCCTGTCGCAAGACCAGCGAGTAAGTGTAAGCAATCTCCGCAGCCCGCGCCGCCTCAGCTGGGTCCACAACAGGATCAAGCGAGATCAACGCTTGCGTGAGGCCTGCAATGTCTGCTGGCGCTTGTTTCTGCGGCGCGCCACAGGCCACCAAAACCACTGCCGCCAAAAGCGCCAGTCCCACCCGTAATCTTGCTATCATCTGCTCGCTGCCCCTTGGACTTTTGCGCGACTATAATCGTCGCCGCGCAAATGCCCAAGCGTTTGCTTAACCTTTGGGGCGCGCGGCTTTCTCGGCCACGCCGCTGATGCCTTGACGCCGCGCCAGCTCCGCCAGCACATCGTCCAGCGCCACATCGCGCGCTTCCAGCATCACCAGCAGGTGATAAAGCACGTCCGCCGCCTCATAGGTCAGCTTCTCGCGGTCGCCTTTCACGGCTTCAATCACCGCTTCAATGGCTTCCTCGCCAAATTTCTCGGCGCATTTCTCCGGCCCTTTGGCCAGAAGCTTGGCGGTCCAGCTGCTTTCCGGGTCCGCTTTGGCGCGCTCAGCAATGGTAGCGGCAAGCTCGTTTAGAACACTCATGTCAGCCTCATCGGAATGCCGGCGTCGTGCATGTGTTGCTTGGCTTCCTGCACAGTAAATTCGCCAAAGTGAAAGATCGACGCTGCCAACACCGCACTTGCGCCACCTTCGGTCACGCCCTCAACCAAGTGGTCGAGGGTGCCGACACCGCCGGAGGCAATCACCGGCACGTTCACCGCGTCACTGATGGCTTTGGTCAGCGGCAGGTTAAAGCCCGCCTTGGTGCCGTCGCGATCCATCGAGGTCAGCAGGATTTCTCCTGCGCCCTTGGCCACCACCAGCTTGGCAAACTCCACCGCATCAATGGGATTGCCATCTTTGTCCAAAGCTTCTTTGCGCCCACCATGGGTGAAAATGCCCCATTTGTTGGGCACGCCGTTTTCATCATGGCCAATGGTCTTGGCGTCAATTGCACAGACGATGCATTGGCTGCCAAATTGAGCGGCGGCTTCGGCAATCACATCCGGGTTGGCCACGGCAGCAGAGTTGAAGCTCACTTTGTCGGCACCCGCCAGCAACAGTTTGCGCACATCGGCAACCGTGCGCACACCACCGCCCACCGTGAGGGGCACAAAACACTGTTCCGCGGTACGCTGCACCATATCGATCATCACGCCGCGGTTGTCATGGGTGGCATGAATGTCCAGAAAACAAATCTCATCTGCGCCAGCGGCATCATAGGCACGCGCCGCCTCAACAGGGTCACCTGCATCGCGCAAGCCAACAAAATTCACACCTTTGACCACACGGCCATCAGCGACATCCAGACAGGGAATGATACGGGTCTTCAGCATATCGGAGCTTTCTCAAAGCGTTGCGCCCCTCCTTAGCGTGGCAGGGCGCAACGTGCAATCTGCTCAGCTGTTTGGTTTAGGTCGCCCGTGCCACCCGCACCAAGGAATCCCGCGCGATCAGGATGTGAAACGGCATGATGGTGGCCAGATACATCCGCCCAAACAAGTTGTTGCGATGCACCCAAGTGGCGACAAACACTTTGCCGCCTTCAGACAGCACCGACACCCGAAAATTCAGGTGGCTGTCGTCAAATCCCGCAATGACCTCAGTGTCGCTTTCGCTCTCCACCGGGAAAATGCCCACACAGTCCTGATCTGTCGGTGCCTCAGTGCGCAGCCCAAAAGGTTTCACCAAAACGGTGCGCAGATTGGCCAGCATCTGGGCCCAACCGGGAAAGTTGGTGACAATTTCCGCAGCCTGGCGCGGCGGCATGTCACTGTCGATACTGTAGCAATCCAAAAAGTCGCCCGGCGCAAAACGGGCATGCAATTTGCTGTTTTTCGGAAGTGGGGTGGCGGTGACATCAAAGAATGAAACGGACATCTGCGTCTCCTGATTTGTTCGCGCACCCAAGCTGGGATACGCGAGCCAAACTTCCAAGGCGTCAGAAGGTCACGCCTTTGGCTGAGGCGCCGTGTGCTTGCGCCGTAAGTCCTTGCTCACCATGACAATCAGGGTCACCACGATCACAAAGCCAACGGGCATGGTCAGGATCACCAAACCCGCATTGGAATAAGCCGCATTGAGCTGTGCGCCGATGTTTTCACCATTCACCACACAGCCGTCGGTGTGCATTGCCATGCCAAATGTGCAGCCATGCGTTTCGGCGGTCCGCTGCGCCCACCACACCAAATAGGCCGGCCACACACAGGCGGCCAGCACAAGTGTCAGGAAGGCATAGGCAATCTTGCGCCGCAGTCTCACGCTTTGAGAACTTTCAACGCTTCACTCAGATCAATCGCGCCATCATACAGCGCCCGACCAGAAATCGCGCCGTTGAGCTCCGCGCCGCAATTCTTCAGCGCTTTCAAATCCTCAACAGAGCTCACGCCACCGCTGGCGATCACAGGGATCGACACAGCTTTAGCCAGCGCCGCAGTGGCTTCGACGTTTGGACCCTTCATGGCGCCATCGCGCAGGATGTCGGTGTAGATGATCGCGCAGACGCCATCGTCCTCAAACGACTTTGCTAGGTCGATCACGTCCACATCGGTTTCTTCGGCCCAGCCCTTGGTCGCCACTTTGCCGTTGCGGGCATCAATGCCCACAGCCACTTTGCCTGGAAATTCTTTGGCCGCTTCACGCACCAGATCGGGGTTTTCCACCGCCACGGTGCCAAGGATCACGCGCGACAGGCCTTTGCCAATCCAGCGCTCAATCGTGGCCATATCGCGAATGCCGCCACCCAATTGAGCTGGCACGTTGGTTTGCTTGAGGATTTCTTCAACCGGTGTGGCGTTGATTGGAATCCCCGCAAACGCGCCATTCAGATCCACCAGATGCAACCATTCACAACCCGCTTCGACAAACTCCAGGGCCTGCGCGGCGGGGTTCTCGTTGAACACAGTTTCCTTGTCCATGTCACCATGCAGCAGACGCACGGCATTGCCATCTTTCAGATCAATTGCGGGATAGAGGATCATGGGGCAGGGGCCTTCTTATCATGTCGCGCCGAAACCGGCTGTTAAGATTGGTTTTGCATGGTGTCGTCAAAATTGCAACGCGGCGAGACATCACTCCCTGACCCAAAGTCAGGGTTGATGCGACTCACAGCCTTGTCGCAGAGTTTGTGCAAATACTCGGGAGGAAAATGATGAAAAAAACGCTAATGGCTGCAGCCATGACGCTTGTTGGGGCCACAGCGGCCTTTGCAGACCCAATTTATGGCACCTGGAAGACGATTCCGGATGACAATGGCAACTACGGGCTGATCAACGTAGCGGCCTGCGGCAGCAAGATTTGCGGCACGCTGGCCAAATCGTTCAATCCGGATGGCAGCGAGCTCAACAGCCCTAACAACGGCCGCAAGATCATCTGGGACATGAATGCAGACGGCGGCGGCGCTTATAGCGGTGGCAAGGTCTACTCGCCCGACCGTGACAAAACCTACAAAGGCAAGCTGGTGCTGTCTGGCAATTCCTTGGCGGTGAGCGGCTGTGTGCTGGGCATCTGCCGCAGCGGTGGGTCCTGGACCCGCGTTAAGTAACGCGCACATCCAGAATTGCAAAAAGGCGCGATTGTCCCGCGCCTTTTTTTGTTTAGATCTATGTTCACACCGCGCCAGTGTATTCGCCCCGCGCCGGGTAGTCATTTTTGATCGCAAAATCCAACGCCCCCAGAAGCTCGCTGAAATGCGGACGCACAAACGGCATGGTCTGCACCGAGCCATAATACAGGGATTGCTCAGGGCTCACCATAAACAGACCCGGCTCGCTGAACAGCGCAGGCTCTTCAATGCCAATCGAGGTTTTGCCACGCGAAGTGGAGATATACAGCCCCCAGTCCTTGGCCACTTCCAGCGGCAAATCATAGGCAATCCGCAGGCCAGTAGCGCCAATTTTCTCGGCCATGTCCTTGGCGCGCTCTTCACCGTCGCTGCTCACCGCAACACAGGTCACGCCACGCTCAGCAAAGGCCGCAACCAGCTTTTCCAACTCTTTCAGGTAAGTGGCGCAGATCGGGCAGTGCAAACCGCGATAGAAACACACAACCGTGCCGCGCTCAGACCCTTCAGCGGACAGATCAAAGGTGCCGCCGCCCACAAGTGGCAGGGTCAGGTTGGGAGTTTTTTGACGGGGGATCAGCATAGGATTGTCCTCTTGTTTGTGCTTTCTGGACTTATTGTCGGTTTTTGTGTCAAAAAAATCCGATTGATCGTGCCTAAAATCCGGAAATCCAAATGGACCGCCTCACCACGCTTGTTGAAAAGTTTCACCTCACCGTGCATCCCGCCATGCTGGCGGAGGCCAATCTGATTGCCAAAGCGGGCGAGGATGGCACACCGGCGCGGGTGGTGTTTCTGGCCCGCGGCACTTGCACGACCTCTTGTGCCGGTGAGGTGCTCTTTGCCGCGCATGTGGATTGGATGGGGCTGACCAACCCGTTGATGGCGGCCCTGCCGGATGAAGTCCGCTATGACCTGAGCGGCGAGGAAGACAGCCGCGCCTTGGTGCGCTTGATGGCGGAGGAAACCACGGCCAACCGTTGCGGCGCGCAATCGGTGATCAACCGTCTTGGTGAGGCGCTGATGGTGCGCTTGCTGCGCGATCAGATTTCCCAAGGCACCACAGATGTGGGCCTGCTGGCCGGGCTGGCTGACCCGCGCCTCAGCCGCGCGATCGTCGCCATGCATGATTTTCCGGGCCGTGTCTGGAGCAACGCGGACCTCGCGCAGGAGGCAGGTCTGTCCCTGTCACGTTTTGCCGAACTCTTTGCCCAAACCGTGGGTGAAACTCCAATGGGCTACCTGCGCCGCTGGCGCCTCATTCTGGCGCATCAAGACATCACCCGCGGCGACCGTGTCGATGCGGTGGCCCGCCGTTATGCCTACACCAGTCCGGAAAGCTTCACCCGTGCCTTCCGCAAGGCCCATGGGGTCGCGCCTACAGCCCTGCGTGCGGCCTGATCTTCATTTGACCAAAAATATCCCAGGGTGAATTGCGTATATGCGCAAGAGGGGCTGGCCCCTCTCACGTCACCTCTTATGGCGCCCACTTCAGGAAGTTGCCAATCATCCGCAGGCCAATGTCCTGGCTCTTTTCCGGATGGAATTGCATGCCCACCATGGTGTCACGCCCGATGATGGCGGTCACGTCGCCGCCATAGTCCACATGCGCCAACCGCTCTTCCGGCTTGGTCACGTGGAACTGGTAGGAGTGCACAAAATAGGTGTGATCGCCGCTTTTGATGCCATCCAGCAGCGCGTGCGGGTGGTCGATCACCAGATTGTTCCAACCCATGTGCGGCACTTTTAGACTGGCATCACTCGGCTCAATCTTCTCAACATCGCCTTCGATCCAGCCCAGACCCTGGGTCAGCTCATATTCATGTCCGCGCGACGCCATCAGCTGCATGCCGACACAAATACCCAGGAACGGCCGACCTTTGCCTTCGACCGCTTCCACCATGGCGTCGTAGATGCCTTTGTGGCCGCGCAACTCTGCCGCGCAAGCCGGAAACGCGCCATCCCCGGGCAGCACCAACCGGTCCGCTTTGGCCACCACATCCGCATCCGAAGTCACAACAACCTCACCGCCATGCACCTCTGCGGCCATCCGTTGAAAGGCTTTTTCGGCAGAGTGCAGGTTGCCGCTTTCATAATCGATGATCGCTGTCAGCATGATCTTGGTCCCGTTTTGCGTGTCGCTTCCAAGTGAAGCGAAACACGGCGCGGGTCAAGAGGGTGTGGGGCAGGGCTGTGCTTTAGGCCTTGGCCTGTGTGCCAATCCGGTCAATCAGCGCCATGACCGCCTCAAACGGGCTGTCTTCAATCGGCGTGTCGGCGCAGCCAAATTCACCCCCAAGGTAGAGCAGGGTGAAGCCGTGAATCAGTGACCACACCTGTGCCTCCACGATATGCGGGTCTTCGCCCTCCGGCACAAACGGCGCGCAGACCCCGCGCAGAATGAGGTAAGCTTCGGCCTCTTCGCGGTTGTCTTTGCGTGGCACATGCACGCCTAAGCCATGTTCCCCAAACATCACTTTGAGCAAGCCACTGTGGCTCAAACCAAACTGCAAATACCCGCGGCAGATACCACGCAACCGTTCTCGATCAGTCTGCTCGCCCGCATGAATGGCGTCCGTCATGTATTTGGAAAATATGTCAAAACCTTCTTCGGCAATGGCGGTGATCAATCCCGGCAAACCCGCAAAGTGATGTGCGGGTGCCGCGTGGGACACGCCAGCACGGGCAGCACATTTGCGCAAACTCAACGCTTCCAACCCGCCTTCTTCCAGCAGATCGATACCCGCCTGAATCAACGCGCGTTTGAGGTCTCCGTGGTGGTGGCGGGTTTTTGCTGTGCTCATGGGCGCACACTACGCCGTGACTTGACAGTGTCAAGCCGTTCTGATTTTTACAGTGTCAAGATTAACTTTACAGTGTCAAAATTGAGTGGAGTCTCCAATGTACCCCATCCCCAAACGCCCGTTGTTGCCACGCAGCCTGCCTGTGATCTGGGTCCTCGCCATTGCCATCGCCTTGGCGTCGATGCGGTTTTTGATCGCCGACATTGCCGTGGTGATGCCGATCATGCTGCACCACGCGCTGGAGCGGCCGGTCTTGCTTTATGGTCATATCGCATTGGCGCCTGTGGCATTGGCTTTGCTGCCGGTGATGTTCAACACCAAACTGCGCCTGCGCCGCCCACACTTGCATCGTTGGTTGGGGCGGCTCTACGGTCTGATGATCCTGCTGTCCGGCCTGTCCGGTTTCTTCCTGGCGTTGCAAACCGAAGAGGGTCCAGTGGCGGCAGCCGGTCTGGCGGGGCTGGCTTTTGCCTGGCTCAGTACCACGGCGGTTGCGGTCTATTTGGCCATCCAACGCGATATCTCCGCGCATCGACGGTGGATGATCCGCTCTGCTGCCTTGACCCTCGCAGCGGTCACTTTGCGACTGTACCTGCCCATAGGGGAACTCACAGTGGGGTTTGACACAGCTTATCCGCTGATCTGCTGGGCCTGCTGGGTGCCGAATATGTTTGTGGCGGAATGGCTGATCCGACGAGAGATTGCCCCAAGCTCCGCACAACCTGCTTAAGCACAAAAAGCCCGCGCGAGGCGGGCTTTTTCATGTCTTGGATTGTGAGCTGCCTTACAGCGCGCCTTTGGTGGATGGGATGGCATCCGCCTTGCGCGGGTCCACTTCCACCGCTTCGCGCAGCGCGCGTGCCACGGCCTTAAATGTCGCCTCGGCAATGTGGTGGCTGTTGAAGCCGTGGATTTGATCCACGTGCAGGGTGATCCCGCCGTGAGTGGCAAAGCCCTGAAAGAACTCCCGCACCAACTCGGTGTCAAACGTGCCAATCTTTTGGGTTGGCATCTCCAGGTTCCAGATCAGGAAGGGGCGTGCGGACAGATCCAAGCTCGCCCGCACCTGCGCATCGTCCATCGGCAAGTGGCAGGTGGCATAGCGGCGAATGCCCTTTTTATCGCCCAAAGCCTGCGTCAAAGCTTGGCCTAGCGAAATGCCCACGTCTTCCACCGTGTGGTGATCATCGATGTGGTAATCCCCTTCGGCGCGAATGGTCATGTCAATCAGGCTGTGGCGCGACAGCTGATCCAGCATGTGGTCAAAGAAGCCCACGCCGGTCGAATTGTCATAAGTGCCGGTCCCGTCGAGGTTGATCTCCACGGTGATCTTGGTTTCCGCAGTGGTGCGGCTCACGCTTGCCTGACGCATCTGGTCATCCTTCGCTGATAGTCGGCCACCTTATAGGCAGCCCGCCCGCGCGGGCCAAGGGGGCGCAGTTTGCGATTGTGGTCAGGGTGGCATTTGTGCCAGCTTACCCCCAAACCGACATGAGGGCTTTTATGACCACCTGCGTCTTTATCCAGATCCGCTGCAAACCCGGCACCACCTACCGTGTGGCCGAAGAGATCGCATTGAAAGAAATCCACTCCGAGCTGCATTCCACCAGCGGCGAATACGACCTGCTGATGAAGCTCTACATCCCCGAAGGTGAGGATGTGGGCAAGTTCATCAACCACCATATGCTGGATATCGCGGACGTCGAACGGACGCTGACCACGCTGACGTTTAAGGCGTTTTAGGCGGACAGCGCCTGAGGCGCAGTCTGATGCCTCGGCCATCCGCCTCCGGCGCCTGTCCTCCAGGGCCTTCGGCGAGGATATTTAAGGCCAAATGAAGGTTCTTAAACTGCTTTGCCGTTGATCCAGGTGGCCGCGATGGCGCGGTCATCTCCCATCATGATGGTGGGGAACAGCGCCTCCCATAGGTCATTGGCCCGTGCGGACCGCTGTGCAATCTCAGGTGTGCTTGCCAGATCCAGCACCACCAGATCGGCCTCCATGCCGACAGCCAGATTGCCAATTTTGTCTTCCATATGCAGCGCCCGTGCGGAGCCTTGAGTTGCCAGCCACATCAGCTCTGCTGCGTGCAGCGGGTTATGCCGCAGTTGTCCAACCTCATAAGCACTCGCCATGGTGCGCAGCATAGAAAAGCTGGACCCGCCGCCTGTGTCACTGGCCAAGCCGACCCGCTGGCCTGCGGCCATCAGTCCCCCCATGTCAAACAGACCTGAGCCAATGAAGGTGTTGGAGGTGGGGCAGTGGATCAAACCCGCCCCAACCTCGCGCAAACGATCCTTTTCGCGGTCTTCCAGATGGATCGCGTGGCCATAGAGGCCTTTCTCGCCCAAGAGGCCAAATTTCTCGTAGGTGTCCAGATAATCCCGCGCCTCAGGGAACAGCTCCGCCACCCAGGCTATTTCGTCGGTTTGCTCACTCAAATGGGTCTGCATCAGGCAGTCTGGATGCTCCGCCCAAAGGGTGCCAAGAGCCTCAAGCTGTTCCGGCGTAGAAGTTGGCGAAAACCGAGGCGTGATGGCATAGCTGATCCGGTCCACGCCGTGCCAGCGTTCAATCAGGGCTTTGCTGTTGTCGTAGGCGCTCTGCGGTGTGTCGCGCAGGCCCTCAGGTGCGTTGCGGTCCATACAGGTCTTACCCGCAATCACCCGCTGCCCGCGCGCTTGTGCCGCTTCAAAAAAGGCGTCCACCGATTCCGGGTGAATGGTGCAGTAGCTCGCCATGGTGGTCACGCCGTGTTTGGCGGTGAGGTCCAGGTAGGTGGCAGATATCTGATCCGCATAGGCCCGATCCCCAAAACGCATCTCTTCGGGGAAGGTGTAGCTGTTGAGCCAATCAATCAGCCGCTTGCCCCAGCTCGCAATGATGCCGGTCTGCGGGTAATGCACATGGGCATCGACAAACCCCGCAGAGATCAGCTTGTCGCCATAGTCGACCACGTCCGCAGCGGGGTAGGCAGCCCGCATGTCGTCTGCGGTGCCAAGCGCCACAATGCGGCCGCGCTCTACAACAACCCCACCACGGGTCTCATGGCGCGCCGCGTCTACGCCCGCCTCAAACGGATTGGCAGCAAAGCTCAGAGTTTGCCCAAGCAGTAGGGTCTGTGCGCACATGATTTTCTCCAATCTCTTGAGGGCGGGTCTTTTTTCGGCTCCAACCGGTCGTGTCCCATTGAGTCTTAGCTTTGATTTACTCTATGGTCCGTGGCAAGTCCAAGGCCACACAAACTGGCCCATCGCCAAGAAGGGAGCGCGTCATGCCCAACACTGAGTTGCAGACCGCGCCCGAAGCCGACAGCGAAGACTACACTCTCTCAAAGAAACTTGTGGCTGGCGTGCTCTACGCACTGGAGGCGCAGGACCGCCACACGTTGATCGAGCTGACCGAGCCGCTGCACCCGGCAGACATTGCCGACCTTCTGGAGCAGATCAACCCGTTTGACCGCCGCCGCCTTGTCCAGCTCTACGGGGAAGAGTTTGACGGCGATATCCTGTCGGAACTGGACGACGGTCTGCGCGAAGAGGTTATGGCGGTTCTCAAGCCTGATGTGTTGGCTGAGGCTGTGCGTGATCTGGAAAGCGACGATATTGTCGACATCGTTGAGGATCTCGACGAACCCGCGCAGGAAGCCATTCTCGAAACGCTTGAGGATGCAGACCGGGTCGCGGTTGAGCAGGCGCTGAGTTATCCAGAAAACACCGCTGGCCGTTTGATGCAGCGCGAAACTGTCTGTGCGCCGGAACATTGGACGGTGGGCGAGGCAAGCGACTATCTGCGCAACGCCGAGGAATTGCCAGAGCAGTTTTATCATGTGATCCTAGTCGATCCGCGCATGAAGCCAGTGGGCAATGTCACCTTGGGCAAGCTGATGTCCTCACATCGTGATCTGCCACTGACACAGTTGGTGGAAGAGGTGTTTCAGATTATCCCCGCCACGCAGGACGAAGAAGACGTGGCCTATGCATTTAATCAGTACCACCTGATCTCCGCCCCGGTGGTGGATGAGGATGAGCGGCTTGTAGGGGTGATCACCATTGATGACGCGATGGTGGTGCTCGATGAGGAGCACGAAGAAGACATCCTGCGCATGGCGGGTGTGAGTGATGAGGCCAGCCTGTCTGACACCATCCTTGATGCTGCCAAGGGCCGTGCCACCTGGCTGTTTGTGAACTTGCTCACCGCCATTCTGGCCTCTGGGGTGATCAACCTCTTTGCGGACACCGTGGATCAGATGGTCGCGCTGGCCGTGCTGATGCCCATTGTCGCCTCTATGGGGGGGAACGCTGGTACGCAAACCATGACCGTGACCGTGCGTGCACTCGCCACCAAAGACCTCACCGCGCAGAACGCCTGGCGGGTGATCCGGCGGGAGGTATCCGTGGGGGCGCTCAACGGTGCGTTGTTTGGTCTGATCATGGCAGGGGTAGCCGGTGTCTGGTTTGGGGTGCCGATGCTGGCGCTGGTGATTGCCGTGGCGATGTTCCTCACTCAGATTGCTGCTGCGCTGGGCGGCATCCTGATCCCCATGGCTTTGGAGCGCATAAACATCGACCCGGCCTTGGCCTCCGGACCTTTTGTCACCACCGTAACCGATGTGGTGGGGTTCTTTCTATTTCTGGGCCTGTCTGCCTACGTGCTGTTGTAACCATAGGAGAGGCCAATGGATCTCACCCACCTAAAAGCTGCCGCCCGTAAAGCGGCTTTTGCCCGTCGCAAAGACGCCTTTGCCAACGCTGGCCCCGGCCAATCGGCGCATCTCTCTGAAGTTCTTGCCGGGTATCGTGGGGTTCCACTGGCCGGGTATATGCCGATCCGCACCGAAATCTCACCTCTGGCCGCGATGGCTGAGGCCTCGGCCCATGGTCCCGTAGGTGTTCCGGTGATCCAAGGCGAAGCCATGCCTTTGGAGTTCTCTCGCTGGGAACCGGACTGCGCTCTGCGTGATGGCCCGTTTGGCGCAAAAGTGCCTACGGAAGACAAGTTCTTCGAACCGGAGATAGTGATTGTGCCGCTTGTGGCCTTTGACATCAAAGGCGGGCGACTGGGCTATGGCGGGGGCTTCTATGACCGCACGCTGGAACGCCTACGAGCCCGCCGCGCCACATTGGCAATCGGCTTTGCCTTTGATGCACAAGAGGCTGACCACTTGCCTTTGGAAGACACCGATCAGCCTCTCGACATGATGATTACGGAAAGCCGCATCATCGAGTTCTAAACCTTAGAGGTCCGGATTTGCCCCAGTGGCATTGGTCCGGAAGTACTCCCAAGCGTCCTGCTCGCCGCCACCTTTGAACTTACAGACACCGTACTCGTTGCCCTCCGCGTCTTTGCGGATTTCGTAACCATGCCCCTGGTTGATACAGAAGGTCGCGGCAGGGTTGGCTGCATCTGTTGCTTGGTTGGGCGCGCTATACTCATCACAGCCCGCGAGGACGGCCAATCCACCAGCGGCGGCCACTGTCAAAATTGCTTTCATGAAAATCATCCTGTGTTGTCAGTTCCGGTATAAGATATCGCCTGATTGGTGTGGGACAAGAGGGGACCACACGCGCCACCGCGATGTTACGCCACATTCCGCTGATCACACTCTTGCCAAGCAGGGAACTCCGTCCTAGGACCGTCTGCATGAAAATGCTTTTCCTTGGTGATGTGATGGGCCGCGCGGGACGTGCGGCTGTGGTGGAACGCCTGCCGAAGTTGCGCGACGATTGGCGGCTGGATTTTGTTGTTGTGAACGGCGAAAACGCCTCCAATGGCATGGGCTTGTCGGGGGCGCACGCCAAGACGCTTCTGGATGCGGGCGCAGATTGTATCACCTTGGGCGATCACGCCTTTGACCAAAAAGACATGTTGCAGTTCATCCAGAACGAGCCGCGTGTCATTCGCCCGCTGAACATTGCCCGTGGAGATGTGCCGGGCAAAGGCTTTCGTGTGTTCACCGCCCGCGCTGGGCGTAAGGTGCTGGTGACGCAGGCCCTAGGCCAGGTGTTCATGAAGCAACCCTATAGTGACCCGTTTTCGGCTGTAGACCAGGTGCTGCGCGCGCATCCCCGCGGGGGCATGGTGCAGGCGGCGATTGTCGACATGCACTGCGAAGCCACGTCTGAGAAAATGGGCATGGGGCATTACTGCGATGGCCGTGTGAGCTTGGTTGTGGGCACGCACACCCATGTGCCAACCGCTGATACTCAGATCCTGCCCGGCGGCACCGCGTTTCAGGCAGACGCTGGCATGTGTGGGGATTACAACTCGGTGATTGGCATGCAGAAAGAAGAGCCCATGCGCCGCTTTGTGACCGGCATGCCAAAATCGCGCTTCACGCCAGCGCTGGGCGAGGCCACGCTCTCTGGTGTCTACGTGGAGACTGATGACCGCACAGGCGCTGCAACCCGGATCGAAATGGTGCGACAGGGTGGGCGGTTGAGCCAATCTGGCCCCAGCTGACGCCATTGATCGCAGCCAAAATCCAAACGATCTGCAATCAGGGGGATGGCGTGGCTGCATATGCGCTTCAACGCAGCCTGAAGCGATCCGAACACTATGATACATCTGCGGAAAATCTGTTGCCCAACAGGGCCTTCATGCTAAACGTTGGCCGCTGGTAACAACGGACTTAGTATGGACCTTTTTGCATTCTCGCAGACCACACAGGCGGTTTTGGCCCTTCTCACTGTATTGGGCATGTTTGTGCTGTTTTTGCGCGAAGCGTATCCTACCGAGGTTGTGGCCATCGGCGGCGTGGCAATTCTTCTGTTTTTGGGCGTGCTGCCTTACCAAGCTGCGCTTGGGGTTCTGTCCAATCCAGCCCCGTGGACCATCGCGGCGATGTTCATTGTCATGGGCGCTTTGGTGCGCACAGGTGCGTTGTCGGTCTTTACCGCCTTGGCGGACGGGCAGGCTCAAGAACGTCCACAAATCGCGATCACGGTCCTATTGTGCTTTGTGGTCATCGCTTCGGCATTTGTCTCCAACACACCTGTGGTGGTGGTTATGATTCCGGTGTTCACCCAACTGGCACGTACGCTGGGAACATCGGCGTCTAAGCTTTTAATCCCATTGAGTTATGCAGCAATCATGGGGGGGACGTTGACCCTCATCGGGACGTCCACGAACCTTCTGGTTGATGGTGTGGCCCGCGACCAAGGTTTGGAACCGTTCAGCATCTTTGAAGTCACGCCTCTGGGCCTGATTATTGTCGCATGGGGCATGGCGTATCTTTACTTTTTTGGCCGCCGTTTGCTGCCGGAACGCGCCAGCATGGCGGATCTTTTGTCTAACCGCAGTCAAATGAAGTTTTTCACCGAAGCGGTTATCCCGCCGGAGAGCAACTTGATTGGTCGGGAAGTGACTGGCGTGCAATTGTTTAAGCGCGACGGCGTGCGTCTGGTTGACGTGATCCGGGGTGATACCTCGCTGCGTCGCAACCTTGGCGCGGTCACGCTCCAGGTCGGCGACCGTGTCGTTCTGCGCACCAAAATGACAGAGTTGCTTAGCCTGCAACGAAACAAGTCTTTGAAACGTCTGGATCAGGTCGGGGCGGTGGAAACCACTACCGTAGAAGCGCTGATCACGCCCGGCTGCAAGATGGTTGGTCGCCGTTTGGGAGCACTGCGCCTGCGTCGCCGCTATGGTGTTTATCCTCTGGCGGTGCACCGTCGGAATCAGAACATCGGTCAACAACTGGATCAGCTGGTGGTGCGCGTTGGCGACACGCTTCTGCTGGAAGGCGCACCCGAAGATATTCAGCGCTTGGCCACCGATATGGACATGGTCGATGTGTCTCAGCCGTCGGAGCGGGAATATCGCCGGGGTCATGCCCCGATTGCCCTTGGGGCCATGGTTGGCATTGTGATCCTCGCAGGCATGGGGGTTGCCCCAATCCTGTATCTCGCCATTTTGGCCGTGGCTGTGGTCTTATTGACCCGCTGCATCGACGCGGATGAGGCGTTCTCCTTTGTGGATGGCCGTCTGCTGTCACTGATCTTCGCCATGCTTGCCATCGGGGCCGCGCTCTCGCATTCCGGCGCCGTGTCACTGATCGTGAATGGCCTTGCCCCGGCGCTGCGAGGCCTGCCGCCGTTCCTGTTGATCTGGGCGATCTACCTGCTGACCTCTGTTTTGACTGAACTGGTGTCCAACAACGCGGTGGCCGTGGTGGTCACGCCAATTGCTGTAGGATTGGCGCAAGCCATTGGCGTCGATCCGCGTCCGCTTGTGGTGGCCGTCATGATCGCGGCCTCGGCAAGCTTTGCCACCCCGATCGGCTATCAGACCAACATGCTGGTCTTTGGGCCGGGCGGTTACAAGTTCACCGACTTCATGCGCGTGGGCATTCCACTCAATCTGTCGATTGGCATTCTGGCCTCCGCGTTGATCCCATTCTTCTGGCCGCTGTAAGGCTTTTAAGGCTTCGCGCAACGGGCGTTGCGTTAACCGTTGCGCGGTTTTGGTCTCTGAAAAAACGCACCTCCGCAAAACAGTCGCGATACAGACAAAATACCGACGTCAAAACAGCCTTGGAATCGCCGGTTAACAGGCCAACAAAAAACGCGCCGCAGAGGCCTGCGGCGCGTTATCTTCGGATCAGGTGAAGATCACTTCTTTTTGCGCGGTGGCATCAGGTCGGTGATCGTGCCTTCAAACATCTCGGCGGCAAAGTTGATGGTCTCACTGAGCGTTGGGTGGGGGTGAATGGTGTGTCCCAAATCAACCGCATCCGCGCCCATTTCGATGGCCAAAGCCACCTCCGCAATCAGGTCACCAGCGTTGGGACCAACGATCCCCGCACCAATCACGCGCTCGGATTCTTCGTCGAAAATCAACTTGGTAAGCCCTTCAGAGCGGCCCAGAGACAGAGAGCGACCAGAAGCCGCCCAAGGGAACACACCCTTGCCAACCTTCATGCTTTCGGCTTTAGCCTGTGTCTCTGTGACACCCACCCAAGCGACCTCAGGATCGGTGTAGGCCACAGAAGGGATTACGCGCGCATCAAAGTGACGTTTGTGGCCCGCAGCAACTTCAGCGGCAACTTTGCCTTCATGCACAGCCTTGTGGGCCAGCATAGGCTGCCCAACCACGTCGCCGATGGCAAAAATGTGAGGCACACCAGTGCGTTGCTGGCTATCAACCGCAATGAACCCACGCTCATCCACAGCCACACCAGCCGCCGCCGCGTTGACCTTCGCCCCGTTTGGACGACGGCCCACCGCAACAAGCACTTTGTCAAAGGTATCAACCACTTCGCCCTTGGGGCCTTCCATGATGACCTCAAGACCAGCGTCCGTTGCTTTAACTGCAGTGACTTTGGTTTTGGTTAGGATGGCCTCATACCGTCCCTCAATCCGCTTATGCAGCGGTTTCACAACGTCTTTGTCCGCGCCAGGAATGATCTGATCCATGAACTCAACGATGGTCACCTTTGAGCCCAACGCATCATACACGGTTGCCATTTCCAGGCCGATAATACCGCCGCCGAGCACCAGCAGGCGCTCTGGCACATCTTCCAGCTCCAGCGCACCGGTGCTGTCGATCACGCGCGGATCATCATGCGGGATGAAGGGCAAGGTGACAGGCTCAGAACCGGCGGCGATGACACATTGGTCAAAACTCACGGTGGATTTTTCGCCGTCATTGTCGACTTCGATCATGTTAGGGCCAGTGAAGGTGCCGTAGCCGCTCACAACCTGCACTTTACGCGCCTTGGCCAATCCGCCAAGGCCGCCAGTCAATTGATTAACAACACTTTCTTTCCAACCGCGCAACTTGTCGAGGTCAACCTCAGGCTTGGCGAAGCTGACGCCATGTTCCGCCATTTCCTCAGCCTCGGTGATCACCTTGGCCGAGTGCAGCAGCGCTTTGGAAGGAATACAACCTACGTTGAGGCAGACACCACCAAGCGAGCTGTCCTTTTCGATCAGCACGACCTTTTTGCCGAGGTCCGCTGCGCGGAACGCCGCTGTGTAGCCACCTGGGCCGGAGCCCAAAACAACAACTTCGGCATGAACATCACCAGCGCCTGTCGCGGCACCGGTTGCAGCAACAGCTTGTGGCGCAGAAGGCGCTTCGGATACGGCAGTCTTTGGCGCCTCAGCAGCACCTTCAACTTCCAAAACAAGGATCAGGCTACCCTCAGAAACAGCGTCGCCTTCGGCCACTTTGATGTCTTTCACAACGCCAGTGGCGGGTGATGGCACTTCCATGGTTGCCTTGTCGCTTTCGACCTCAATGAGCGGGTCTTCTGCGGCGACAGTGTCGCCAACAGAGACCAGAACGGAGACCACAGGAACTTCGGAAAAGTCCCCAATATCAGGTACTTTGACGTCCATCTTTGTTCTCCTTACCACATCAACTTACGCATATCGCCAAGTAGGGTCTTGAGCGTCACGGTGAACCGTGCTGCCAATGCCCCATCAATGGCGCGGTGGTCATAGCTGAGCGACAATGGTTGCATCAAGCGTGGCACAAACTCTTCGCCGTTCCAGACCGGCGCCATTTTGGAGCGGGTCAGGCCAAGGATGGCCACTTCCGGCGCATTCACGATCGGGGTGAAGGATGTACCGCCAATGCCGCCGAGGCTGGAGATGGTGAAGGTCGCGCCCTGCATGTCGCCGCTCTTCAACTCACCTGCGCGGGCTTTGCCGGACAACTCCATGAGATCTTTGGAGATTTCCACAATGCCTTTGCGGTCTGCATCTTTGATCACCGGCACCACAAGGCCGTTTGGTGTGTCCGCCGCAAAGCCGATGTTGTAGTAGTCTTTCTTGATCAGCTTGTCGCCGTCCGGATGGATCGACGAGTTCACTTCCCAATGCTCTTTCAGCGCCGACACAGATGCCTTGATTACAAAGGACAGCAGGGTCACGCGGTAGCCGTCTTCCTTGGCCATCGTGTCCATTTCTTTGCGGTACTTGTCCAGATCGGTGATGTCCGCTTCGTCGTTGTGGGTTACGTGCGGAATGTTGAGCCAGCTGCGGTGCAACGCCGGACCAGACAGTTTTTTGATGCGTGGCATCTCGACGTCTTCGACCGGTCCAAATTTGGAGAAGTCCACTGCCGGGATCGGCGGTATGCCCATGCCACCTTGCGCTGCACCACCGGCGGCAGGCGCCGCTGCTGTGGAGCTTTTCAGGAAAGCTGTCACATCTTCACGCAAAATACGGCCTTTGCGGCCAGAGCCGTTTACTTTAGCCAGGTCCACGTCCAACTGGCGCGCAAAGGCGCGCACAGATGGGGAGGCGTGGGTTTTGCCAAAACCAGCATCGGTCACCGCCGCCGGAGCTGGTGCGGCAACCGGAGCTGGCGCTGCGGCGGCAGGTGCGGCAGCTTCCGTTTTAGGGGCAGGGGCCTCCGCGGCCGCGGCGCCTTCTGCTTCCAGCATCAGGATCAGCGAGCCTTCGGATACGGCATCACCTTCGGACACTTTGATCTCAACCACTTTGCCAGCCGCAGGCGATGGCACTTCCATGGTGGCCTTGTCGCTTTCAACTTCGATCAGCGGGTCTTCGGCCGCGACCACGTCACCGGTGCTCACCAGGACGGAAACCACTGGAACATCAGTGAAATCGCCGATGTCGGGAACTTTGACTTCAATTGCCATTGCTAATTCTCCTCTCTTCCCGATCACACCAGGCGCGGGTTCGGCTTGGCGCCGTCGATGTCGTATTTGGCCAGTGCGGCCTCAAGGTCTTTTTGGGCCAAGGAGCCCTCTTTGTAGAGGTCCACCATGGCCGCAGCTGCGATGTGGTTGGCATCGACTTCAAAGAAGCGGCGCAGGTTCACGCGGCTGTCGGAGCGGCCGTACCCGTCGGTGCCCAGCACGGTGTAGCTGCCCGGAACGCAGGTCCGGATCTGTTCCGCATAGTTCTTCATGTAGTCGGTCGCCGCAATCACAGGGCCTTTGGCTTTCGCAAGCTGCTGTGCCACAAAGGACAGTTTCGGCTCCGCCAGCGGGTTCAAGCGGTTGTGGCGGGCCACATCCTGACAATCCCGTGCCAGTTCGTTGAAGCTGGTGGCCGACCAGATTTCGGATGTCACACCGAAGTCTGCCTCAAGCATCTCAGCCGCCTTCATTGCCTGCACCAGAATGGTGCCGGAGCCCATCAGCGTGACGTGCTTCTTGGACGGTTTCTTTACCTCTTTGAAACGGTAGAGACCTTTGATGATCTCGTCTTCCACGCCCATCGGCATATCCGGGTGGGCATAGTTTTCATTCATCAGTGTGAGGTAGAAGAACACATCTTCCTGATCTTCATACATCCGTTTCATGCCGTGCTGCACAATCACAGCGACCTCGTGTTGGAAGGTCGGGTCATAGGAGATGCAGTTCGGAATGGTGCCTGCAAGGATATGGCTGTGGCCGTCCTCGTGTTGCAGGCCTTCACCGTTCAGCGTGGTCCGGCCAGCGGTGCCGCCCAGCATGAAGCCACGCGCTCGGCTGTCGCCTGCGGCCCAAGCCAGATCGCCAATGCGCTGGAAGCCAAACATCGAGTAGTAGATGAAGAACGGGATCATCGGCACGCCATGGTTGGAATAGGCGGTGGCTGCCGCAATCCAATCCGCCATGGCGCCGGCTTCGTTGATGCCTTCCTGCAGAACCTGACCGTTGGTCGATTCCTTGTAGTACATCATCTGATCGGCGTCTTGAGGCGTGTATTTCTGTCCTTCTGGATTATAAATCCCGACGGAACGGAACAGGCCTTCCATGCCAAAGGTGCGGCTTTCATCCGGTACAATCGGCACGATGTTCTGGCCAATCTGCTTGTCCCGCAGAAGGGTGGTCAGAATGCGTACAAAGGCCATAGTCGTGGAAATCTCGCGATCGCCTGTGCCTTTGAGTTGCGCCGCAAACTTGTCCAGCGACGGGATTTCCAGCTTGGGCGATTGGCTCTCACGTTTCGGGAATTCCCCACCAAGTGCTTTACGGCGGTCCGCCAAATAAGCCTTCTGCGCGTTGTTGAGTTTCACAAACGGCGCGTCACCCACGTCTTCGTCGCTGACCGGGATCTCAAAGCGGTCACGGAAGGCGCGCAGCTGATCCTCGTTCATTTTCTTTTGCTGGTGGGTGGTGTTCTGGCCTTCACCAGCGGTGCCCATGCCGTGACCTTTAACGGTTTTTACCAACAGGCAGGTCGGTTGACCTTTGGTGTCACTGGCGCGTTTGAAGGCGGTGTAGACTTTTTGCGGATCGTGACCACCACGACGCAGGGACCAGATCTGTTCGTCGGTCCAGTCTTTCACCAGTTCGGCGGTCTCTGGGTATTTGCCAAAGAAGTGCTCGCGAATGTAGGCGCCGTCTTTGGATTTGAAGGTCTGGTAGTCGCCGTCAACGGTTTCATCCATCAGCTGACGTAGCTTGCCAGAGGTGTCTTTCTCCAGCAGTTCATCCCAGCCTTTGCCCCACAGCAGCTTGATCACGTTCCAGCCTGCGCCGCGGAAGTCACCTTCGAGCTCTTGCACAATCTTGTGGTTGCCACGCACCGGGCCATCAAGGCGTTGCAAGTTGCAGTTCACCACAAAGATCAGGTTGTCGAGGCCCTCGCGCGCGGCGAGGTCAATGGCGCCACGGCTTTCCGGTTCGTCCATCTCGCCGTCACCAAGGAAGCACCAGACCTTACGGTCGGCCATGTCGATCAGGCCGCGGTTGTGCATGTATTTCATAAACCGCGCTTGGTAGATCGCCATCAGTGGGCCAAGACCCATGGAGACGGTTGGGAACTGCCAATAGTCCGGCATCAGCCAAGGGTGTGGGTAAGAAGACAGGCCGCCACCATCTACTTCCGAGCGGAAGTTTTCCAGCTGCTCTTCAGTCAGACGGCCTTCCATAAAGGAGCGCGCATAGATGCCAGGGATCACGTGCCCCTGGAAGAATACGAGGTCGCCGCCGTGGATGGCAGATTTGCTGCGCCAGAAGTGGTTCAGACCTATATCATACATAACTGCAGAGGAGGCGAAGGAGGCGATGTGCCCGCCGTATTCGCTGCTCACTTTGTTACGGCGTACCACGGTCGCCATGGCGTTCCAGCGGTTGATGGTGCGAATCCGCCATTCCATGTCCAGATCGCCAGGGAACTCTTCCTGATCGTCGGTTGGGATGGTGTTCTGGTAGGGCGTGGTCGCCGAGAACGGCAGCGTCGCGCCGGCCGCGCGGGCTTGCTGCACCGCTTTGTCGAGCAGGTAATGCGCTCTGTCCGGTCCGTCCCGTGCGATGACATCCTCAATGGCGTCCTGCCATTCTTGGGATTCTATCGGGTCGATGTCTGGAAATTCATTCGCCATGCGGCGTCTCCTCCACTGAAATCCGCGTTTCGATCCTTATAGTTTAATATTAAACAATTAAGCTAGTGCGCCAAATGCATGGGTCCCATGCGCGTGGCGCAAGGCTCGGTCAAAAGGATATTGGGGGAGTGTAGCGCAGTTTTCAGACAAAAAAACAGGGACCCGAAGGTCCCTGTAAGTCACTTGAATTAAAGAGTTTGTCAGTCTTCGTGAGGAAGAACCAGGTTCAGCACAATCGCGCACAGCGCAGTTGGTGCCACTGCAGACGTCATCAGCGTTTTCACAACACCCGGCAGGTATTGCACAGCTGTTGGCACAAGGTTCAGACCTAGACCCACAGCCAGAGACACCGCGATGATCACCATATTTCTGCGGTTCATCTGGATTTCTGACAACATGTTCAAGCCAGCGGATGCCACCATGCCAAACATCACAATCACACCACCGCCAAGTACTGGCAAAGGCATGGACGCAATCACGGCGCCCACTTTTGGCATCAGACCGCAAAGGATCAGGATGATGCCGCCGATGGTCACAACGTGGCGGCTCATCACGCCTGTCATGCCGACAATGCCCACGTTTTGCGAGAAGGATGTGTTTGGCAGGCCGCCAAAGACGCCAGCAATTGCAGTGCCAAGTCCGTCTGCATAAGTTGCGCCTTGGATTTCCGCATCCGTTGCGTCACGTCCTGCGCCTGCTTTGGCGGTTGCGGAGGCATCACCGACGGTCTCAATGGCGGAAACGATCGATACCAGCGTTACAGCAATGACCGCGCCAAGGCTGAATTCAAAGCCATAGGGCAGAGGTGTGATCCCTGTCACCCAAGATGCTTTGGCTACGGCGCCGAAGTTCACCATGCCGGACAAATAGGCGACGACATAGCCTGCGATCATGCCAACAAGAATGGCTGCGCTAGAAAGCGTGCCTTTGGTGAAGAACTTTAGGATCAACGCGACGATGACAACCGTCAGGGCGACAGTCCAATGCTTCAAGGAGCCAAAGCTTTCGGCCTCCATTTGGAACTGCGCAGCACCGCCTGCAGCGTATTTGATTGCCACTGGAATCAGGTAGAGACCAATAGCCAAGATCACTAGACCTGTGACCAATGGCGGGAACAGCCAGCGCAATTTGCCAATCACAGAGCCAAGCGCGAAGTGGATGACACCACCAATGATACAGGCGGTCAGAGCAACGCTGAGACCTTGAGTGGCGGCAACACCGGCCAGAACACCAACAAAGGCGAAGCTGGTGCCTTGCATGATTGGCAGGCGCGCGCCGATAGGGCCAATACCCACGGTTTGGAACAAAGTTGCGATGCCGGCGAACAGCATGGCCATCTGGATCAGATAAACCTGTTCAGCACCACCAAAAGCGAGGCCAGCCGCTCCGGCCACAATGATGGATGGGGTAACGTTTGAGGCAAACATTGCCAGAACGTGTTGGAATCCCAGTGGGATTGCCTGCCCCAATGGGGGCGTGACGTTTGGATCGGAGTATTGTCCGGTCCCTTGTGTTTCCTGAGCTGTCATAGTGTCAGCCATGTCCTTCTCCTGTCGGTCGTAGAGCCCCGCCGCTTCATTTTTCGAGCGACTTAAGGGCGGTTTGGTCAGGGGATACCTGACCGTTGGTTTTGATCCGCCACAACTTGGTAAGCTGTGTCGAACCAAAATTCTTCCAGGTTGGCACCGTCACCAATGCGGTCCACCACAGCAAAAAGGCCGGGGGCTGCAAGCGGGGTCAAAACGCCGTGCCATGTGTTGCGATGGAAGTTGATGGCTTGTCCCGGCTGCGTCTGAAACGCCACGGGTGTATCCGGCTTGCCGCCCAAATCTTTGGCAACAATCACAAGGAATGCGTGTTCGGTCATCGGAATGAAAGCCTGACTTCCGTCCGGATGCCGCTCCACCATATCCAGAATGTAGGGGAGGCTACGTGGTTGCGCATTAAACAAGCTGATGCCAGCGCGTCCATCGGCAAAGTCCATCTCTGCCAAGTCGTGGTGACGGCCACACATGCCTTGGTTGATGATTTTATCGGCTTCAGGCTTGAGGGTGATCACGTCGCCAAACGGCGCAAAGGCTTCCGCTGTTAGTGGCTGAATAACAATTTCGGTCACGGCAAAAGATCCATTAGGCGGAATTCGGCAATACGCTCAACCTGTTTGCACGCTTCCGTAAATTCGGTGTCGCTGTCATTCCCGATCCGGCGCTCAAAGGCCGCCATGATCGAAGCTTTGTCGTGGTCACGCACTGCAATAATGAAGGGAAAGCCGTGTTTGGCGACGTAGTCATTGTTCAGTTTCGTGAACTGGTCGCGTTCCGCGTCGGTGAGCATATCGAGACCTGCGCCCGCTTGTTCAGATGTGCTTTCTGCAGTCAACCGACCGGCTGCAGCCAACTTTCCGGCAAGATCCGGGTGGGCGTTCAGAACGCCAAGGCGCTCTTCGTCACTGGCTGAACGGAAGGCACGACATAGAACATTGTGAACGCCTGCAGCACAGTCATGTGCAGGGCCTAATTCCAACTTATGGGCACGTTCCGCTATCCAGGCGGAATGCTCAAAAATACCGCCGTACAGCTCCACAAAACGGGATTGCTCCATTTGACTTGGTTGTTCAATCCGAGTGTGCGGATGGGTCTGGGCCCAGTGCTCCGCAATCTCAATACGGCGCGGGGTCCATACGCCGTCAAAGCCTTGAATGTACTCAAGGAACTGCGCCAATCCGGCGAGTTTGCCCGGACGGCCAATCAACCGGCAGTGCAACCCGATGGACATCATCTTTGGCGCGCCTTCGCTGCCTTCGGCATAAAGCACGTCAAAGGCGTCTTTGAGGTAGGTGAAAAAATCTTGTCCCGTCACCCAACCCGGAGCCGTTGCAAACCGCATGTCGTTGGCTTCCAAAGTGTAAGGGATGATCAACTGGTCGCGGTCCCCATATTCGCGCCAATAGGGGAGGTCGTCGTCGTAAGTGTCTGAGATATAGTCGAAAGCACCAGTTTCAGCGACAAGCCGGACGGTATTTTCAGAGCAGCGTCCAGTGTACCAGCCGCGGGGGCGATCGCCGACCACTTCCGTGTGCAAGCGGATGGCCTCGGCGATGGAAGCTCGTTCTTCCTCTTCTGGCATGTCCTTGTGTTCGACCCATTTGAGGCCGTGGCTGGCGATTTCCCAATCGGCGGCTTTCATCGCTGCGACCTGTTCAGGGTTACGCGCCAGTGCACTGGCAACGCCATAGATAGTCACAGGAATGTCGTTGCCGGTGAAGAGGCGGTGCAAACGCCAAAAACCGGCGCGCGCGCCATATTCGTAAATCGACTCCATGTTCCAGTGCCGCTGGCCCTGCCATTGCGCTGCGCCTGGAATATCGGAGAGAAACGCCTCGGAGGCTGCATCCCCGTGCAACACACAGTTTTCGCCGCCTTCTTCGTAGTTTAGTACAAATTGCACAGCAACTTTGGCGTCATTGGGCCATTGTGCGTGTGGTGGCTTAGGGCCATAGCCCCGCATGTCCCGTGCATAGCGCATCACGCCAATTCTCCCCTGATCCGTGATTGCTTCGTTTTAGCTTATAAAACGCGGCGTGACTTTCCAATTTTTCTTGAAAGAGTTGTTGCCGGGGAAGGCGCTTGCAGAGGGAAAGCGTTTTTGACTCAATCGCTAGGTCTTTGCGACAGCTTGGTTTTCCTTCAGTGCAGCCTGTACGCGTGGGGTCATAAACTCAATCAATAGCCTGGTCTTAGGGTCTTGGTGGCGGCGATGAGTGTAAAGCAGGGCCATTTGAATTGGCATGGGTGGCGTGTCCGTCAATACCGGCACCAAGGCGCCAGATGACAAGTGTTCGGCAATTTCAAACACGGGTTTCAGAGTGATGCCATAGCCTTCCAAAGCCCAATCAGTCAGCACATCCCCGTCATCAGACTCAAACGGTCCTTTTACAGCGTAGCGACGTGTTCCTTCTGCTGTTTCCAAAGGCCATTGAAATTCCGGCGCGCCAGGATACCGCAAATTGAGGCAGTCGTGGGTGCCGTTTGTGAGCTCTTCAGCTGAGGTGGGGGTGCCTCGGTTTGACAGGTAGGTCGGCGAGGCGCAGAGAACGCGGGGGCAATCTGCAATTTTGCGAATGCGCAGAGTGCTGTCTTCTGGAACGCCCAAAAAGAAAGCGACATCAAGGCCTTCGGCGGTGAGGTCGAGCTTTCTGTCAGACAAGCGCAGGCGCAAATCGATCAGTGGGTATTCCTTTTTGAACTCCGGAATCAAAGGCGCGATCAGTCGGCGGCCGACGCCAAGCGGCGCGGCGATGTGCAAAAGACCACGTGGACTTTGTGTGATGGAGTTCACTGCGGCTTCTGCTTCATCAATTGTCTCAAGGATTTTGCAAGCGCCTTCATAAAACGTATTGCCTTGTTCTGTCGGGTTGAGCTGTCGCGTGGTACGGTGAAACAGTCGCACGCTAAGATACTCTTCCAATTGGGAAATACGTGAAGAGGCCACCGCTGCGGAAATGCGTTGGTCCCGGGCTGCGGCAGACATGCTGCCAAGTTCGTAGACGCGGACAAAGGTGCGGATGTTGTCGATGTAGGACATAGTGACCTTCAGGCATTTCTTGAAACTGGAATTGTATTCTACGGTATCCCAGAAAAGTCAGCAGCGCTAGTGTGGCTGGCCGTTCGGAAGAATTGACGCTTTTCATTTGTGAGCGCGCGTGCTTGAAATCCGGCAAAGCCTTTGACGTGGGAGCAGCAAAAATGCAGACGGTGATCTTTGATTTGGACGGCACACTAGTGGATAGCGCGCCAGATATTCGTGCCTCTGTGAACAAGATGCTCGCGGAAGAAGGTTTGGAAGAATTGGATTTGCCCGCTATTATTTCTTTTATTGGCAATGGCTTACCGGTTCTGGTACAGCGGGTAATGGCGCATTTTCAGATTGAAGAGGCAGAGTTTTCTCGGCTGAGCGCGCGGGTACTGGAAATCTACAATGCGTCGACGTCCGCGTACACCGTGACCTATGACGGAGTGCGGGAAGTTCTGGATGCTTTGTCGGCGCAGGGCGTGCGGATGGGGGTTTGCACCAACAAGCCGAGGGAGCCGGCGATGCATGTTCTGGAGGGGCTGGATCTAGTCAAATACTTCGACGTTGTTGTTGGGGGAGACTCTTTTGAAAAGAGAAAGCCTGATCCGCTGCCGCTGTTGGAAACCATTGGGGGCAGGCCGATAGGGGACGTGCTTTATGTCGGTGACAGCGAAGTAGATGCGGAGACGGCGCAGCGGGCTGGCGTGACTTTTGCTTTGTTTACAGAGGGCTATCGTAAGTCACCCGTTGCGGAGATTCCCCACGATGTCCATTTTTCAGCCTGGAAAGATTTCCTGTCGGTTGTTGACGACGCGCAGCCTGCATAGGCCAAAACAAGCGACTTCTCTCTCTTCCTCGTAACTGTGACTTGCTCATTGGGGGGCGTTGGTTTTAGGCTGTGTCCAAACGCCATGACGCGAGGAGTTTGGTTGTGAAATCTATTATTGTCAGTGCTTTGGCCGCTGTTTCTATTTTCATCGGAGGGGCTGTTTCGGCGCAGGTGATTGATCTGACACCAGCCAATCCGCAGCCAACGGGTGTGAAGCGGGGGCTCAAGGTCAACTACTTCACCGGCGAGCGTAACGTGCGGAACCTGTCGCAAGCGAAGTCCAAGATCAAGTGGTCCAAACCCGGTAAGCCATTGCCTGGATTGAATTTTCCAGACAAAGGGCAGGGCGCACCGGTGCTGACGTCGGGCAAGGCTACTTTGGTGGTTGCGGACATTAATGGGTATATCAAGTTTGATAAGCCCGGGGTCTATGACCTTGAATTCTTTAGCAATGATGGCTCGCAAATCTGGATTGGCGGCAAGTCGGTGGCGAAGCTGAACAAGATCACGCCTTGTGCCAGTGTCGGGCGGCCGAAGGTCAATGTGCCCTCGGCAGGATGGTATGATTTCAAGGTGTTATACTGGCAGAAAGAGGGAACGGCGTGCCTCGAAAGTGAGTGGAAAGCGCCGGGAGGCAAGCGTCAGCTGATCCCGAACAGCGCGTTTGGCTATAAGTAAACATCGATTCAATAAGGTTAATTGGGGGCTTCGGCCCCCTTTTTTGTTGGCAAAATCCACGTCGGTAAAGTGTCTGTATTGCGACTGTTTTACAGCTGTGGCGATTTTTGCACCGATCAGCGGCAGATATTCTTAACCTGTGCGTCTTTCCACGGCAGCACCACCGCGTCTGGACGGGGTAGATTTTTGACCGGGAAATGCGGCGAGAGCAGAGATTTGAGCCGTTCGGTGCGCGGTGCCTCTGGATCGAGCAGGGAACAGCAGAGGTATTCCTCGACCACAGCCGCCTGCTGCTCGTACCCGTAGTCCAGGAAGGTTGCGGCCGAGGCACCTTCGAACTGATACGGGTCAGCGCCGTTTTTGTGTTCTTGCGCGGCCTTCAACGGCGTGTAGCCAGTGATCTCGCGGTTCTGCCATTGCCAGACGTGCACCATTTCGTGGGCAAAGAACATGGCCGCTGTCAGGTGCAGCTTCTCGGGGTAGCTGGGTACGTAGTCCGGCACCGACCAATCGCGGGAGGTGTAGACGTGCTCATAGAGCACAACACCAGCGGCGGTGGCGGTGATGGTTTCCTCTTTGGGTTCTGGATTGATGCGTTCGCGACAGGCGAGGCGGGGACGTTTTTCATACTCCCACGTCTGGATGCCGAGCGGCGCGTTTTTGGTGATGCGGATCGGTTTGGTGTCGATGGTGGCGCCCAGCACGTCGGTGGTAAATGCCTGTTCCGTTTCGGTCAGGGACCGGCCACAGGAGATCAAAGCGAGACAGAAGAAAACGGGCCAGATGCGCATGGTGTGGAGACTAGCAAAGCGCCTTGTGGTGGCAAGGTGGGAAATCACAGAAGGCTGTCGATTGTGCGGCCCAAGCGGAAAGGTGCCGCAAACGCCACCAAGCAGAGGGCGATGATTTGCAGGATCAGAAGGCCGCGCCCGGATTGCAACAACATCCAGGCGGAATGCAGCGCGTCGATGTCGTCGATCAGCTGATCATAGGTCAGCGCCAGCACGCGATAGTCAGCGGCCACATCCGGGCGATAGGGCTCGATCGCCTCCAGCGCCATGACGGTGGGCACATCGCGGGTGTCAAAGGCGAGGAATTCGGCCATGTCGAGCTCGGCGGCGGCTTTCTCCATGGCGGCGCGTTCGCGGCTTCCGGTGAACAGCAGGGTGAAGCCCTCAAGTGGAGTGGCGCGTTCGGTCACCGATAGAAACAGGGGCAGGGCGGTGTTGCCCGCGGAGCTGGCGGAGAGGTATTCGACCTTTTCGCAGAGCGTTGTGAGGTCTGTGTCTGCCAGATGGGCGCAATACCGCAGGCGGAAGCGGGCGGCGTCTGTGTCAAAGCTGCGGCTGGCGGTGTAGGCCACGGTGACCTGACGGTTGAGCGCGGTGCTGTCCTCTTGGTAGATGCCGACGGCGATGGCGACCACGGCCCCAATGCCCCCCAAGGCCACCCAGATCACGTCAGCCACTTCCCAGGCCTTGGAGCGATGGGCGTATTTGAACAGCAGCACCGCGCCAATGCTGCCGAGGCCAAAACAAAGCCCGATCAGGGGCAATTGATAGATGTGAATAAAGTCCGCCATGGGAGGACTTTAGGCGGTTTACATTGAAACAGGGATCAAAGGGCCGTGTGGGCGCGGGTTATTTTGGTGTGGTGACCAAACGGCCGCCGTTCATACATTCGGTGAAGTGGAAGTCATAAAACTTCTGATCCTGCGCGGCTCCGGCGGCGGAACCGATGGCGCCGCCGATCACGGCAGTGCCAAGCGCGTCGCGGTGATAGCGGTGATCGCGAGTGCCGATGTAGCCGAGGCCGTAGCCCAGTTGTGTGCCGGTTTGTCCGCCTTGCACACGGCCACGCATACCAGCGGCGGCGCGGGCGTATTGGTCACAGAAGAGTTCCGTGCGCGGCTGCTTTTGCCCCCATTGGTGCGTGCCTTTGTTGGTGTTCAAAGACGGCTGATTGGAGCGCTGCTGGCTTTCCGGGGACATGAAGTTGTTTTGATGCCGGGCGGAGTCCTTGCGGGCTTGGGCCGAGGTCTGAGTGACGGGCAGCAGGAGGGCGAGTATCAGGGCAAGGGCAGGGCGCATGGGGGGAGTTTGGCAGGCGGTTTCGTGCATCGCAACCCAATGCGGAATGCAAGGCATTCCGCCGCGCCCGACCCTGACCCGAGGGAGGGCGCGTTCCGCACCCACCCTCGGGTCAGGCGCTGTATTTCTGAGCGATAGCGAGCCGAGTTTTTAAGGCAACCCAACGGCGAGCGGGATAAGGACCATTCGCCCCCAGTCGGGCCACAGAACAACCGACACTCCAAAGGCAATTGGCAGAATGTAGTCTAGTAGAAGTCCGGGTAGTGTACTTACAATTCCGTCTGCTTTCTTGAACCTTATTTCAAGTTGCTTGAGTTTGTGCTCAATTTCGACCTTTTCACTCTCGAAAAGATCTATATTGGAATGAATGGAGGGTTCGCCATGGGAAACTAGATTTTCATAGTGAAACGAAATTTCTTTGGCCGCCTTCGCGCTGTTGCGATCATAAAGCAGTTGAAGAATGCTGCGATTTGCCCCTGGTAAGAATCTTAGACAAAACACCAACAGCAGGTAGGCGGTTACGAGACGCAACACTCCCACAATTTCTTCTTGCGAAAAGCTGAACGAAAAGCCGAACAAATCAACGCTTGTGTGGTTAATCTGAAGTGCTGCAAAAATGAGCGTAGTAGATGCGCTCGCAAATACAGACTTGCGCGCGCGGGTTTCGTCTTCTGGAGAAAGGTGTTGAGCTTCAAATAAGGTCATTCACTCAAACATCCAACTCCTCCACAAACCGTGCATTCTCCTGAATGTACTGGAAGCGTTTTTCCGGCTTTTTGCCCATCAGGTCATTCACCAACCCATCGGTTTCGCCGGGCTCGTCTTCGTCGATGGTGATCCGGATCAGCTTGCGGCTTTCAGGATCCATGGTGGTCTCTTTCAGGTCTTTGGCGTCCATTTCCCCAAGACCCTTAAAGCGGGACACGTCAATGCGCCCTTTGCCGCCAAGGCCTTTTTCAAGCCACATGTCTTTTTCCGCCTCATCGACACAGTAGACACGTTTGGCCCCCTGCGTGATGCGGAACAGCGGCGGGCAGGCCATGTAGAGGTGGCCGGCGTCGATCATTGGGCGCATTTGGGTATAGAAGAAGGTCATCAACAGCGCGGCGATGTGGGCGCCGTCGACGTCCGCGTCGGTCATGATGATGATCTTGTCGTAGCGCAGATCGTCAACGTTGAATTTGGTGCCAAGCCCAACGCCAAGCGCTTGGGTCAGGTCGTTGATTTCCTGGTTGGTGGTGATCTTGGAACCGGCAGCGCCGAGTACGTTGAGGATTTTACCACGGAGCGGTAGGAGGGCCTGGGTTTTGCGGTTGCGGGCCATTTTGGCGGAACCGCCCGCAGAGTCCCCCTCCACGATGAACAGTTCGGTGCCGTCGCGGTTGGTGGCGGAACAATCCACCAGCTTGCCGGGCAGGCGCAGTTTCTTGGTGGCTGTCTTACGTGCGGTCTCTTTTTCCTGACGGCGACGCAGACGCTCTTCAGCGCGTAGGATCAGGAAGTCGAGGATGGCACCAGCGGATTTCGTGTCTGCGGCGAGCCAGTTGTCAAAGTGGTCGCGCACGGCGTTTTCCACCAGACGCTGGGCCTCAACCGTGGCAAGACGGTCTTTGGTCTGGCCAACAAACTCCGGTTCGCGGATGAAGCAGGAGACCAGCGCGCAGCCTCCCGTAATGAGGTCGTCGCGGGTGATCGAGGCGGCTTTTTTGTTGTTGATGAGCTCGCCATAGGCCTTGATGCCTTTGAGCACAGCGGCCCAGAAGCCCGACACATGGGTGCCGCCTTCGGGGGTGGGGACGGTGTTACAGTAGGACTGGATGAAACCGTCGCGCGACGGGGTCCAGTTGATCGCCCATTCGACCTTGCCCGGCACGCCAAAGCGGCCTTGGAAATCCACGGTGCCAGCAAAAGGTTGCTCGGCGTAGGTGGTGGCCTTGTCCATGGTTTCTTTGAGGTAGTCAGACAAGCCGCCGGGGAAGTGGAAGGTGGCCTCGGTTGGGGTCTCACCGTCGTCGATGGCGGTTTTCCAGCGGATTTCGACGCCGGAGAACAGGTAGGCTTTGGAGCGGATTGATTTGAACAGGCGCGCCGGTTTGAAACGGTGGGAGCCGAAGATTTGCTCATCCGCATGGAAGGTCACGGTGGTGCCGCGCCGGTTGGGGGCAGCACCAACTTGTTCCACGGGGCCCTGTGGCAGGCCACGTGAGAAGCGTTGTTCAAACAGTTTCTTGTCGCGTGCAACTTGCACAACCATCAGATCCGACAGCGCGTTCACAACCGAGGCGCCTACGCCGTGCAGACCGCCCGAGGTCTGGTAAGCTTTGCCGGAGAATTTGCCGCCCGCGTGCAGGGTGCAGAGGATGACTTCCAATGCGGATTTGTCCGGAAACTTCGGGTGGGGGTCCACCGGGATGCCGCGGCCGTTATCGCGGATGGTGATCGAGTAGTCTTCGTGCAGCTCTACCTCGATGCGATTGGCAAAGCCTGCAACCGCTTCGTCCATCGAATTGTCGAGCACTTCGGCCACGAGGTGGTGCAGGGCGCGTTCGTCCGTGCCGCCGATATACATGCCTGGCCGTTTTCGGACAGGTTCCAGCCCCTCAAGGACTTCAATAGAGGAGGCGTCGTAATCGGTCGGCTGTGTTTCGGCCAGAAGGTCGTTGGGCATTCGCGGGCTGCTCTTTTTTGTGTTGCTTGCTGCGCATTATGGCAGGGGTGTGCGGCGGTGGGAAGAGGCAGGGCACAAGAACCGTAAAGCCGCCTGTGATTAAACAGGCGGCTTTTTGGAGAGAGGGAATGTGTGGTGCCCGGATGGAGGGACAGTTCACAGCTAGGCACCACGGGATCACATGGGGATGTGATTAGCGAGCTGGCGGATCACATGGAGAGGTAGTTGTCGGCCAGCGAGTCTCGGTATTTGTCGATCCACTTGGTGTTGATCGCCGCAATGGTGCCGTCTGCGTCCAGTTCGGAGAAGCAGCTGTCAAAGGCCACGGACATCTCAGGATCGCGGAAGTTCATGGCGTAGTTGGAGGGCTCAAAGATGGCGCGGAATTCCAGCGGTTGGCTGGCGTCTACACCTGCGGAGGAACCGGCCTCACGCAGGCTGGCGGCGTAGGCGGCAAAGAGCATGCCGTCACCCAAAATGCCGTCAACGCGGCCGCCAAACAGCAGTTTGGACTGAGTCTCCTGATCGGCCATTTCCCGGTAAGAGCCAAAGGAGCCTTGCGCGTCTGATAGGCCCGGCAGGATACCGGAAGCGCCTTCAAAGGCGGCGATGCTGAGGCCGGCGAGATCATCGAGCGCGCCAAATGTGTTGCCGGAAGAGGCGAGGTAGGACACGCCGTTTTGATATGAGATGTAAGGCGCGCTTTGAGCACCATCCATGGGCATGCCAAGAGGCACAGTCATCACGGCGTCGCCGGTGCCGCCTTCATAGGTGGCCCAGTGACGTGTGAAGGGTTGCACCACGTAGTTTACCTCATGGCCGCAGTGTTCCATCACACGGGTGACAATTTCGGCCTCGCGGCCGGAGCCGTCAGCGTAGACCATGGGCGGCAGATCTGCAGCCAGGATGGTGACGGTGTCGGCGATGGCAGCGCCGGTGGAAACGGTCAGCGCAATGGCAGAAACCGTGGCAGTCGTGAATTTCATTTGGGTAGCCTCCTCGCAATTCCTGCAGCAGTCTAGGCACCCAAGTCTTAATGACATCTTAGCCGGAAATAGGTTTTATTTCGGGCGGTAAACTTATCTAAGTATTTGTTTTGTAACGAAAGTGCGGAGCTTATTTCGTCAGGGTGTTTTGTGACAGTTGGAGACAATTCTAGACAATGCAGTCGTGAAAAAGGCGACCGAACTGGTCGCCTTTGGGAGGAGCGTGCGCTTACTGACCCTTGCGCAGGGTTTCAAACCGCAAACCAACTGCCGTGCGGGCAGGGAAGCCTGTCCAATAGCTGTGATCTGGCTTGAACGTGCCATCTTCCTCTGCGGAGAACACACCGTCTTTGGCAGAGGGGACCAAGTCCAGATAGGCGGCTTTGTGGCTGTCGTCTTTCAGGTGTAGGTCAAGGAAGGCCGTGGTGAAGTGCTGGGTGATGTTGTTCATGCGCGTGGTGTCCCAGACCGCGTCGGCGTAGTGGTCAAACGGCGGGAAACCGAGGGTTTCGGACGGTTGCCAACTGGCCATGGGCGCAGGGATCGTTGCAGCGGCGTTGTGGTTTGCGTTCTCAAAGGTGAGCAGGTGTCGGTCTGTGCCGGTGGTCTGCTCGAAGATGTCTCGTATGGCTGCGTAGACGGACACGTCGTCGACTTCGCCCGCCATCAGCAGGGTTGGTTTGCGCAGGCCAGCAAGCCCCGTCTCATCCCATAGGCCATAGTTTTTGCCCCAAGGGCCGATGGAGATGATGGCTTTTACGCGATCATCCACAAGGGCTTGGTGCGTGTCCGTGCCGGACACATTGTGGGCAAGCGTGCCTTGCGGAGGGGCAAAAGGAGACGCTTCGACGCCAGAGGCGAGGCCTGCACCGCCAAAGATCAACGCGCCGTAGCCGCCCATTGAGTAGCCGATCACGGCTGTGGTCTCCGCGTTGGTGATGGCGCCAATTGGCCCCTCAAGCGCGGCCATGCTGTTGAGCACAAATTTCTGGTCAATTGGGCGGTTGAGTAGGGTGGAGCCAAAGGCGGCTTGATCGGCGTAGGTGCTGTCGGTGTGGTCAATGGAGGCCACCACGTAGCCCTTGGAGGCAAGGTTCTCGCCCAGATGGGAGAGCAGCAGGCGGTTGCCCGGATAGCCGTGGGAGATCACCACCAGCGGGAAGGGGCCGTCTTTGGTTGGTGTGGCGTCACGGGAGGCACGGCCGGTGAGGGTTGCCGACAATGCTGGGTCACGCAGCACGGTTTCATAGGTGCCGCCTTGGGCTGAACCTTGGGCAGCCGGATACCAGATTTCCACAGTTAGGGTGCGATCATAACGCGCGAGTGTGTCTTCGGTGGAATTGAGAACGTCGATCTGATCGGGGTGCGTAAAGGTCCGTGTTGTGACGCCGACTGGTTGGGCTCCATAGGGCGCCAAGTCCGGTGCGTCAGGCCGGATAAGGTCAATGCGGTCCTGAGCGGAGAGGGATGTGGCAGCGAGAGTCAGTGACACGGCGAGCTTTCGAAAGTGAGAGTGAGAAATACCAAACATAAACGTCCTCCAATGACTGGGAAAAGTCTAGGGGGACAGGGTGCACCAATCTACCTGAGCGTGATTTGGCGACGTGAGGTCATTGTGTACAGGTGTGTACCGAAGGATTGGGCGGAATGCCTGTTTTTATTGGCGGAAACCCACAAAATTGAAGATTCAGTTGACGTGTATCAAAGAGAATTTTTGCGCGCGGTGGTAGGTCAAAGCCATCTCATGAAACGTAAGAAAGGAGACGCATATGGATGACCAGTTGGACGGTGTGGTGCAGGTGAAAGAAGTTGTGACGGAGGCTGTTGAGGACGGCTCTCAGGCCGTGGAAACCGCTGAAGCTGGGGCTGGTAATGAGCCGTCAGCGGATGAGTTGCGCCGCGCGTTTGAGAAAGGCCAGTACCCTTATCCCAAGAAGCTGTCCCGCCGGTCTTATGAGAAGCAGAAAGCAGAATTGCAGGCGGAGCTGCTGAAGGTGCAGCTCTGGGCGCAGGAAACCGGCCAGAAGTTTGTGATGCTGTTTGAGGGGCGGGATGCAGCCGGCAAAGGCGGTACAATCAAGCGCTTTACGGAGCACCTCAATCCACGGTCTGCACGGGTGGTGGCATTGAACAAGCCCACCGATGAGGAGCGCGGCCAGTGGTATTTCCAACGCTACATCGACCACCTGCCAACCACTGGCGAAATGGTGCTTTATGACCGCAGCTGGTACAACCGCGCCGGTGTGGAGCGGGTGATGGGCTTCTGCGAGCCGGGCGAATACCTCGAGTTCATGCGTCAGACTCCGGATTTGGAGCGGATGTTGGTGCGCTCGGGCATTCGGCTTTACAAATACTGGTTTTCGGTCACGCAGGACGAGCAGAAACGCCGGTTTGAAAGCCGGGAGACCGATCCGCTTAAGCAGTGGAAGTTGAGCCCAATTGACAAAGCCTCGCTGTCCAAGTGGAGCGATTACACCGAGGCCAAAGAGGCGATGTTCTTTTATACCGACACTGCTGACGCGCCGTGGACGGTTGTGAAATCCAACGACAAAAAGCGGGCGCGTTTGAACTGCATGCGGCATTTCCTGGCCTCGTTGGACTATCCCGGCAAAGACCACAGTATTGTGGAGCAGGCGGACCCGTTGATTGTGAACACCGCAAGCCATGTGATCCATCAGTCCGATCACATTCTGGGGGCGGCGTTGCACCCGGATACCCGTAAGCCGCGCTAAAGCGCGGCGAGCATCTGCGTGAGCGGCTGTAGGTTTTGAAAGGCGGTCTCCAACTGTGAAGTGAGGCCGCCTTTTGTGATGTCGCTTTCCTCAAAGTCAAACCAGACGGTGCAGCTTTTGCGTTTGAGCAGGGCGGCTTGTGGATGGTCTTTGTCAAAGGGGACAGGCACCCGTTTGAGCTCCGGGCTGTCCATGCGGGCGCCTTGGCATTGCAGGTCTGCAATGGCTCCAGCAAGCTGTACGCCCTTGGGGCCATCGACGGCCGCGCGCCAGCGGGTCAGTTGGTTTTTGTCAAATCCCATGATGCCGCCACCTACAGACAGGTAGTTCCGCCCAATGCCAAAGAAATAGCCGACGGGCGGTGAGGACCACAGCATGTGCAGATGCAGGTGGTAGGGTGTTTTGTCTCTGGAAAACCGCACATCTCGGTGCGGGCGGAACAGTTTGGTGGAGGGCACTTGGCCAGTTTGTTTTTCCAGCGAGGCTGCCATCGTGTCGAGCAAAGCCAAAGCGGGCGTTTTGAGCTGGGCCTCATAGGTGGGTTTGTTGTCGTTAAACCATTCTTTGGTGTTGTTGTCGGCCAACGCGTTAAGAAAAGCGCGGCTGTCGGAAATCAATGTGGCAAAGGGATCGGCGGACATGGGGGAACCTTGTTCTATCAATGTGGTCCATGGTGGCAGAGGGGGGATTTTTGATCAACGCAAAGGCGGGCCTTGCTCTGCCTAATTAACAAGCTTACTGCTTGGGCATGACACCTACACAATCGACCTCCCCCATGCGGACGTCTGACCACGTTCGCGCCCTTTTGCGCATTGGCTTGCCGCTGATTGGCGGCCATGTGGCGCAGTTTGGAATCGGTCTGACCGACACGGTCATGCTTGGCTGGTACTCCGTGGAGGCACTGGCCGCTGTGGTGCTGGGCAGCACGTTTTTCTTTGTGATCTTCATTCTGGGATCGGGTTTTGCCATTGCGGTGATGCCCCTGGTGGCTGAGGCCGATGCGGAAGGGGACGAACAAGCCCTGCGGCGTGTGACTCGTATGGGGCTGTGGCTGTCGGTGATTTTTGGCGTGGTGGTGCAGCCACTGTTTATGCTCTCCGGACCGATCTTGTTGTCGTTGCAACAGGCGCCAGATGTGGCGGAACTGGCGCAGGCCTATTTGCGGATCGCAGGGCTTGGGTTGGTCCCGGCTCTTTTGGTGATGGTGCTCAAGTCCTATTTGGCGGCGCTGGAACACACCCGTGTGGTGTTCTGGGTCACCGTGGCCGCTGTGCCGGTGAATGCGGTGGTGAACTACGGGCTGATTTTTGGCAACTGGGGCTTGCCGGAGATGGGCGTGCGTGGCGCGGCGATTGCCTCGATCCTGGTGCAGTTTGTGTCTCTCGTAGGGGTGATCCTCTACGCCATCAAGGCGTTGCCACAGCATGACCTCTTTGCCCGCATCTGGCGGCCGGATTGGGAGGTTTTTGCCAAAGTGTTTCGGCTGGGGCTGCCGATTGGCCTCACAAATCTGGCGGAGGTGGGGCTGTTCTCGGCGTCGTCCATTATGATGGGGTGGCTGGGCACGGTCACGCTGGCAGCGCATGGCATTGCGCTGCAATTGGCCAGCTTGGCCTTTATGATCCACTTGGGTTTGTCCAATGCGGCGACGGTGCGCGCGGGCAATGCCATGGGGCGCAAAGACGCGGACCATATGGCGCGCGGCGCTTGGGTGGCGATTGTGGCTTCTCTGTTGATGGCCTTTGTTGCCGTGGCGATTTTCCTGATTTTCCCGGAACAGCTTTTGGGCGCCTTTATTGACCCGCAAGAGGTGCAACGCGACGCGATTGTCGCCACAGGTGTGACCCTGCTTTATGTGGCGGCGCTGTTTCAGGTGATGGATGGGGCGCAGGTGATGGCTCTGGGGTTGTTGCGCGGTGTGCAAGACACCCGTGGCCCAATGGTGATTGCTGCAATCAGTTATTGGGGCATCGGCGTGCCAAGCGCCTATGTGCTGGGCTTCACCTTTGGGATGGGCGGCGAAGGTGTCTGGCTGGGGCTTGTCTGCGGTCTGACTGCGGCGGGAATCCTGCTGATGTACCGTTTCTGGGTTACAGATTTAAACCGCCTGCGTAAGCGGTTCTCCGAGAAAAAGGTGTCGGTTTAACACCGACACCCGCAATTCTCATTCCACAAATATCCTGGGGAGTCCCATCAAGGATGGGACGGGGCAAAGCCCCTCTTATTTTTTGCCCTTGAGCAGGCGATCCGCCTTTTTGCGCACCAGTACAGAGCGTAGATCATGCATCGCCAGTAGCAATGTGTCGGTGATCTGCTCCAACTGATCCGGTGTGGCTTTGGACTGTACCCACTGCGACGTCAGGTTTAGATGATCGACCGTGCGCAGGATGTCGTCCACGGTGCGCGCGTCCAAAAGCGCGCGGCGCTCTGCCATCCAAGCGTTGATCTCGGCCTTGTCTTCCTTGGTCAGCTTGGTGTCACCATGGGGTTTCACATCGCCGTTCTTGATGTTGACGACCGCGATCTGATCCATTTCGATCCGGCGCTGACGGTTCTCCGTGTCGACACGGAACACCACAGCGCCGTTTTCGCGGACGCGGAAGTAGTAGTCTGGCAGGTCACTGCTCATGGGCCACCTTTTGGTTTGGATCCGCGTTTAAGTCAGCGACGCACAGAAGGTCTGAATGCGTGTGCAGGCGGTTTTCAGTGCCTGATCCGAGGTGGCGTAGCTGACCCGGAAATTGGGCGACAAGCCAAAGGCGGCGCCAAAGACCACGGCGACATCCGCTTCATTCAGAAGCGCGTTGGCAAAAGCCTCGTCGTTTTCAATCACGGTGCCTTGGGGCGTGGTTTTGCCAATCAATCCGGCGATGGACGGGTAGACATAGAACGCGCCTTCCGGTGTGGGGCAGGAGATGCCGTCGATCTGGCTCAACATATCGATCACCAGATCACGGCGGCGTTTGAAGACCACGTTGTTGGGCTCGAGAAACTCTTGCGTGCCGTTCAGCGCCTCTACTGCGGCCCATTGGCTGATCGAGCAAGGGTTGGAGGTGCTTTGCGATTGCACTTTGCGCATTGCGGCGATCAACTCGACAGGACCGGCGGCATAGCCGATGCGCCAGCCGGTCATGGCGTAGGCTTTGGACACACCGTTGCAGGTCAGGGTGCGCTCATAGAGGGCAGGTTCCACTTCTGCCGGGGTGCAGAATTCAAAACCGTCATAAGCGAGGTGCTCATACATATCGTCAGTCATCACCCAGACATGGGGGTGGCGCATCAGTACATCGGTCAGGTCTTTGAGCTCTTCGCGAGAATACCCTGCGCCGGTCGGGTTGGACGGCGAGTTGAAGATCAGCCATTTGGTTTTGGGCGTGATCGCGGCCTCAAGCTGCTCAGCGGTGAGCTTGAACTTGGTGTCCAGCGAGGTTTCCACAACCACCGGTGTGCCGCCCGCGAGCAGCACCATGTCGGGGTAGCTCACCCAGTAGGGTGCGGGGATGATGACTTCATCGCCGTCGTTTAACGTGGCCATCAGCGCATTATAGAGCGTCTGTTTGCCGCCGGTGCCCACGGAGACCTGTGCAGGCGTATATTCGAGCCCGTGGTCGCGCTTCATCTTGGCGCAAACCGCTTGCTTCAGCTCGGGAATGCCATCCGGCGCGGTGTATTTGGTTTTGCCTGCGGCAATGGCAGCCACGGCGGCGTCTTTGATGTTTTGTGGCGTGTCAAAGTCGGGTTCACCGGCAGAGAGGCCAATCACGTCACGGCCAGCGGCCTTCAGCTCGGCGGTCTTTGCTGTCATGGCGATGGTCGGAGACGGTTTCACGCGGGACAGGGTGTTGGACAGGAAAGACATTTGGGCCTCGTTTGTAATCACTGCCTCCATGTCTTAGGGTGCGCGGGAAGGCCGTTCAAGGCTGAAACCAAAGGAATGTATATGTCACAGGACCAAGTAGAACCGCTGACCGATGAGGGGTGGTACGGTGAAGATGTGGCGACCTTTGGCGATCGCTTGGCGGCGGCGCGCGACGCGGCGGGGCTGAAGCAGGGAGAACTGGCCAAGCGGTTGGGTATCAAACGCAGCACCCTATCTAATTGGGAAGGCGATCTGAGCGAGCCACGCGCCAACCGGCTGTCGATGATGGCGGGCTTGTTAAATGTGTCCGTTGGTTGGTTGCTGACGGGTGACGGTGACGGTGTGGAGATGCCCGGTGACGAAGAGAGCGCCGACACGGATTTGCTCGCGATTGTGCAGGAAATCCGGGTGATCCGCAGCCGTATGAAGAATGATCTGGAAAAACTCGCGCGTCTGGAGAAGGCGCTGCGCAACAAAGTGTGAAGACAATGGACATCCCCAAACCCGCTCCGAATCCAGCAAATGAGACCCATGAGAATCGTCTGAAACGCATGCAGATGCGGTCGATGCGGCGTGGGATCAAAGAAATGGACATTATTCTGGAGCGCTATGCGGCGGACAATTTGTCCACCATGGACGCGGCGACGCTGGATCTTTATGATGCTTTGCTGCACGAGAATGATCAGGACTTATATCAATGGGTTACGGGGCAAAAATCAGCTCCGGCGCAGTTCGCAGCGATGATTTTGGACATTTCCACAGCCATCAGTGGCCCAAATTGACGCGAATTTGTGACGTCTTTTGGGCGGTTTAACCTCTTGTTGGGCTTTTTCGGTCAATCTGTTTGCTAGACAAAGCTGACGGAGAACTAGAATGAGCTTTCATTCACCAATGGAAAGTGGGCCAGAGCAGTCGTTTATGACTGACTACTTGGACTCACTGGCGCTTGTTGAGCGCCTGCACCGGCTGTTGCTGGATGTGATCAAAGACGAATTTGAGCGTGTTGGGGTTATCGAAATCAATGCGGTACAGGCGCTGTTGCTGTTCAATATTGGCGACAACGAAGTGACGGCAGGCGAATTGAAGACCCGTGGTTACTACCAAGGCTCCAATGTGAGCTACAATCTGAAGAAGCTGGTCGATGCGGGCTACATGCATCATCAGCGTTGCGAAATCGACCGCCGTTCTGTGCGTGTGCGGCTGACCGACAAAGGTCGTGAAATCCGCGATGTGATTTCCAAGCTGTTTGCGCGTCATGCCGAAGGCCTTCAGGCCAAAGGCGTACTGGGCGAAGACGGTATTGAGCAGATCACCCACGCGTTGCGTCGTGTGGAACGGTATTGGACCGACCAGATCCGCTACATCTACTAAATTCCCGGACACCCTAGAACGGGGAATCCGCGGCTTTTGCGCGTCAGCCTAGAAAGGCACGGCGCGCTTTCCCCATTTCGGGTGTTCAACTTGGCGACTCGTTGGTTCTTTGCCATTCGCATGGCTGACTATTGTGCGTGTACCAGAGAGAGACCTTCCAACTCGCGCAACAGCTTGCGGGTCATCGCGGCTTCGTAGTCTGCAAACCCATGGGCCACTTCGACAAATGCATCCGGCCCTCGGATCACCCGTGCGTTGAAATAGGCAATGAGGTTTGCTGTTTCTTCCCGCGACTCGCCGGAGGGACGGGACGTGCCAGCCCCTATCACCAGCGCGTTGACTGTGATTTTAGCGGATAACAAAATGTCGCGTGGCAAGCGGCCGGTGTTGGCGATGCCATCGCCCGAGATGTCCAAGGTCCAGCGCCAGCAGTCGGGTTGAGTGTGCAAAAGCTCTGCACCAAACAGCATAGCGGGACCAAGGCCGGTGGAGACGTCCATTTTGGGGCGGCTATGGCCGCGCAAGGTCGTGGTCACATCGGAAAGCGCCGCTTGAGAGGTGATTGGCATCCAGGGTGCGATCATGTTCTGGTGATCCGGACCGCTCCACTCATAGACTGACACATACACTGGTGCTGCACCGGGTTGCAGCAGCGCGTTCACCACTCTTGGGTTCTCAAGAGCGGAGGCCAAGCCATTGAGTTGCATGTGATATTCAGTTTCGTTCACCGAGCCAGACACGTCCAAACCAAGCGCCAATGCCTGACGACAGCTGGCTTGGGCGGCCTGTGTCAGTGCGATCAGAACAACAGCACAGAGACTGCGCAACATCGGAGGGCTCAAGGGTGCAGATCCAATTGGCCCAAAACCGTGACCGAAAGTTCGCGAGAAAGCTTGCGGCGCATGGCGTTTTCAAAATCATCAAACCCGTCGGCGACTTCGACAAAAGCAAAGGGGCCACGGATCAACTCGCGTTTGTAATACTTCACCATGTCCCCCGGTTGGGCGGCGAGGTCGGCGGCCTTTTCGCCAAAGGTTTCAATGGCGAGGGCGTTTACGATTACGCCGTCCAAGGGGAAAGCGTCATAAGCCTGTTTTGGGGTAAAGCCGTCGTTGTTTTCGCCATCTCCACTCACATCGAGGACTTGTACATCGCACTCCGGGGCGTCCCGGAACAGGCGAGCGGCATGGCCCACAGCGTGCCCCAATGCGGTGGGGAACTCGGTGGTTGAGCGTTTGGAGAGGGCCAGTTTTGCCGCGCTTTCCAAAAGGGTCTGTCGGCTGTCGATGACGGTCCAGTCCAGCAAGGTATGATGCTGGGTGCGGCCGCTCCATTCATAGACCGAAAAGGCCACCGATTGTGGCGCATTCAGAAAGGCGGCTTGTACTTCCGGAGCGGTGAGGGCCGCAGCCAGCCCGCGGCGTTGCAACATGTCTTCATGCGCATCTACTGAGGAGCTGACATCCAGAGCAAGCAGAAGAGCGATGCGGCACACGGGTGCGGTGTTGGCCGCAGTGGGAATAGGGGAGGCCCAGAGGGCCATCCCCAAAAGCGCGACAGAGGCCGCGCGGCCGATCACCAGTGACCGGTGCTCTCCATGCTGGCCCAAGGCTCAGCTGGTGCAAGGGCGTCGCCTTGCTGGAGCAACTCAATTGAAATGTTGTCGGGAGAGCGCACAAATGCCATGCGGCCATCACGCGGCGGGCGATTGATCATCACGCCGTTGTCGGCGAGGTGCTGGCACATCTCGTAAATGTTGCCGACCTCATAGGCGAGGTGGCCAAAGTGGCGGCTGTCAGACGGCAGGCCTTCGTCACCGTCCCAGTTGTAGGTCAGCTCCAGCGGCGCTTCGTGGTCGCCATCGGCCGCCAGATAGACCAGCGAGAAGCGGCCTTCTTCGCTGTCATAGCGTTTGATTTCTTTGAGCCCAAACAGCGCATAAAACGCCATGGAGGCTTCCAGATCCGCGACGCGGACCATTGTGTGCAGGTATTTCACGTGCATCTACAGTTTCCCTTTTTGGTGTTGGCGCTATCAAAGCATGGAGAGGGGCAGGGAATCCAGCGTGAATTCTGACCTCACAGGGCTGTGATGGTGCGCTTTTTGTCGGGCGCCTGTTTTGGAGGCGCTGGCGGGCCGGTATCTCGTTGAATTTGCCGCGTGGTTGCGGCACCATGCAGGGACCACAAGCACAAAAAGGTAGAGCAGACCTTGCAGCAGTATCATGACGCGCTTCGCACCATTCTGGACCAGGGCGAAGAGTCCACAGACCGCACTGGCACCGGCACCATTTCGTACTTCGGCATGCAGTCGCGGTATCGCCTGTCTGACGGCTTTCCTTTGGTCACCACCAAGAAGCTGCACCTGCGCTCGATCATTCATGAGCTGCTGTGGTTTCTGTCTGGCGACACCAACATCAAATACCTGAAAGACAATGGGGTTTCGATTTGGGATGAGTGGGCGGACGAGAACGGCGATCTTGGGCCGGTGTATGGCTATCAGTGGCGGGCCTTTCCAACATTGCAGGCCTCTGGCATTGCCCATGAGGGCGAACCGCTGTTTGTGAAAAAGGGCGTGGATCAGATTGCCAATCTGGTGGAGATGATCAAAACCTCGCCCGACAGCCGTCGGTTGATCGTGTCCGCCTGGAACCCGGGCGACGTGCCCCATATGGCGCTGCCGCCGTGTCATACGATGTGGCAGGTGCGGATCATCAACGGCAAGTTGCACCTGCAGCTGTATCAGCGCAGTGCGGATATGTTCCTGGGTGTGCCGTTTAACATCGCGTCCTATGCGCTGTTGCAGGTGATGTTGGCGCATGTGACCGGGTATGAGGTTGGGGATTTTGTACATTCGATTGGCGATGCACATATCTATTCCAACCACCTGGACCAAGTGAATTTGCAATTGTCGCGCACGCCAAAAGCTTTGCCTGAGCTGCGGTTGAAGCGCGATGTGAGCTCACTCTTTGACTTTGAATATGATGACTTTGAGTTTGTGGGCTACGACCCCGACCCAACCATCAAAGCGGCGGTGGCGGTGTAATCATGATTTCATTGGTTGTAGGACGGGCGCGCAACGGGGCGATTGGGCGGGATGGCGACATTCCGTGGTTCTTGCCTGAAGATTTGAAGACGTTTCAGCGGGAAACGCTGGGCGGGGCGATCATCATGGGGCGGGCTACCTGGGTGAGCCTGCCAAAGAAACCACTGCCGAAGCGGTTCAATATTGTTGTGTCTTCTCAGCCAGATGCGGCGGAGGTGGTGGTGCCAAGCGTGGCGGAGGCAGTGAAGCTGGCCTATGCGGAGGGCTATCATCGGGTCTATGGCATTGGTGGGTTTGGCATCTACTCGGAGATGCTTCCTTTGGCGGATCGTTTGTTGATTTCCGAGGTGGATATGGATGTGCCGGATGCGGACACGTTTTTCCCTGAGGTGGATCTTACGCAGTGGCGTTTGGCGTCGTCCCGGGGGCTGCCGGGGAACGGTCCCGCGTGCGAAGTTCGTGAGTATTTGCGGCGTTGATTTGACCAGAAACGCAATGAAACACATTGTTTTTCAGGACCAAATTGACAGTTTCCCCGCCTTGGCAGTAGGTTAGCAGAAGTTAACCACGTTGTTTCAGCCATTGGAGCTTGGGCCCTATGAAGCGTTTTTCCATTCTTGTTGCCGCATTGACCTTGACCGTAGCCGCGCCCGTTTCAGCGCAAACCTGGAGCAGCAATGCGCCGGTGATTGGCCCTGTGAATCAGCCGGAGGGCATGTTGATGCACCCGTATCCTGCCTCTGCGAATTTTTGCCCCAACGGCTTGCAGCCGGTGACCATGGGCGGCGTGATTTGCTGTGGCAACCCAAACACCGGTGAAGTGTATTACAACGCAGGCGGCACCCGTAAGCGCAGCTACAGCATGAGCTGCCCTCCGGGCACCAAGGGCTGCTCTTAAGTCTGCATTGCAAAATGAAACGCGCGCCGATGGGGCGCGCGTTTGTTGCAGAAAGGGGCGCGGAATGGCGCCCCAATCTTATCATAGAACTTTGAGCTCACCCGCCATATCGCGGCCGTCTCGGCCCTGGGTCATTTCAAATTCAACTTTTTGATTGTCAGTCAGGCCTTTGAGGCCCGACCGTTCAACAACGGAAATATGGACAAAAACGTCCTTTCCGCCTTCTTCCGGTTCAATGAACCCAAAGCCTTTTGTGGTGTTAAACCACTTTACGGTACCGCGTGGCATACCGTTCTCCTCTATATTCACTTTTAGTCAATCCGGGCTGGGGCCCGGTGGTGCAAAAAACACAAAATCTGAAAGCACGTTTTCAGAGGCACGAAAAATTGCACCACCTAGAGGATTGCACGGCTCCCGGAAAAATCAAGAAAAACCGCCGTGAATTTTGAAAACAGTTGCTTTATGCCTTCATCCGAACGGAAGAAAGGGCGAGAAATGACAACGCTGTATGGGCTGAAAAATTGCGATACGTGCCGTACGGCGCTGAAATCATTGAAAGGTGTGGAGTTTGTAGATGTGCGGGCAGACGGCGTGCCGGATACAGTGCTAAATGCTGCCTTTGAGCAGTTTGGCGCCGCGCTGGCAAACACGCGCTCAACCACATGGCGAACTTTGAGTGAGGACGACCGGAAAAAACCGGTTTTAGAGCTGATCTCTGCGCATCCAACGTTGATGAAGCGGCCGTTGATTGAGCACGATGGAGTTCTCTATTTGGGCTGGGGCAAAGACACGCAAGCGGCCCTTACATAAACGAAACCCGCGCCTAAAAAGGCGCGGGTTTTTGCTTTGTAGGATGTTGAGTTAAACGGTTTCACGTCGTTTGAAGAGGGCGTCCAGAGAAAGGGGGCCTGCGCCTTTTAGGACCAGAACGGCGAACAAGAAAACCCACATCATGCGCTGGTCAATCAGGGCTTGGGCGCTGTCAAAAAGGGAGCCAAGTGCCACGCCGTGACCAGTGACGTCTACAATGGTTTGCACCGCAACAAATCCAATCATGCCAATGGCAGCCAAGCGTGTCAGCAGGCCAAGCAGGATCAGGACCGGAAGCACAAATTCTGCCACTGTTCCGGCGAAGATCACCAGGCGTTGGAAGAAACTCATTTGGCTGACATCCCAAACCACGGCTTCGGCGGCTTTCGGGAAAATCTGGCCAAAGGCACCAGCCGATGGGGAGAAGATTGACCCGTCAATTTTCAGCATGGCGGAGTTCCAGAAGTAGAAGAACAGCACCATCAGGAAGGTCAGGCGTGCCAGAGTGGGCACAAGCCAGTCGAGGCGGTTCAAACGGTCAATGAGGTCTTGATAGAGGGTGATGAGATTGGACATAGAGACCTCCGGTTATGTCGAAATAGTGATGGAAGTCAGGGCATTGCCCGACAAAAGTAAAGTAAGGAGTGTGCCAAGGTCGAAGGTGTCATTTGCCTCGGCGGCTTTGGTTGTAGCGATGCCAAGTGGATCGCCGGACATCAGGCTTTTGACGCATTCCAGGCCGCCTTCCGGCAGGGCATGGGGCATCGGGTCAAATTCCGATCGCAAGATGATCACGTCCTGTGAAACTGCTTCAGGTTTGGGGCCATCTTGCATGTTGAATGCCCATATGGCGTGCAACGGCCACGGCGATTGAAAGACGCTAACCGAAGGCGCGAAGGTGACGGTCACGTCGCCAAGCTGTTCCGGCGGTACAGCTGCAAGCGCGTCAGGGGCGATGGCTATCGCATCGGCGGCGTGGTAGCTTTGGCGCAGCGCAAGTTCGAGATCTGCCACGTCGCCGAGATAGCCGAGATGTGCGAGAGGTTCGAAGCTGCGCAGAAAATCTGGGAATCCGGCGCCGTAGTGCATCATCAAAGGAGACGCCGGAGGCGATTGGCGCAGAAATATGCCGGCAATTGCGTTGAAGTTTTCCTCGCCGATCAGTTTGGCGATGGTTGGAAAACCGGTGGCCAAGGCGTCAGTCAAGGAGACAGCGACGTTGTTGCGATAGACATCAAAGCGGCGTCCAGCAGGGCGGCCTTCGGCATCTGACAGGCCAACGGGACGGTCCTGTTGGCTGTTCAGTATAGCGCTGCGGAAAGTGGTTTGGGTGACGGTCATGCGGTCACCTTTGACAGGGCGGTTTCGGCACGCTCTGCCTCGGCATGTAGGATAGGCCATTCCGGCACATCGGTGTCCCATTCGATTAAAATGGGGCGGGGGCCGGAATGAGACAACGTGTGATCCAGTAAGGCCCAAACAGGGTCGACAACGGGCGCGCCATGGCTATCGATCAACAGCGGTTTGCCGTGGTCGTCCTCATCTTCATCGTGACCGCCGAGGTGAATTTCACCCACATGTTCAAGCGGATAGTCCGCGATGTATTGTTTGGGGTCGTAGTTGAGGTTGGTGGCGGAAACAAAGACGTTGTTTACGTCCAAGAGCAAGCCGCAACCTGTGCGTTTGGCCACTTCGCGTAGGAAATCCGGTTCTGATAGGGTGCTTTCGTCAAAAGCCAGATAGCTTGACGGGTTCTCCAGCATCATCTGACGGCCAATGGTGTTTTGCAGCGCGTCAATGTGATCACAGACACGTGCCAGCGTGTCCTCTGTATAAGGCAGTGGCAGCAGATCGTTGAGGAAAGCGCCCTCATGTGTGCTCCAAGCGAGGTGCTCGGAGAAAACAGTTGGGTTAAGCCAGCCAACCAGATGTTTCAGCCGTGCGAGATGTTCCGGATCAAGGCGTCCTTCGCCTCCGATAGAGAGGCCAACACCATGCACCGAAATGGGAAATCGTTCCGTGAGTTGACGCAGCTGTGCGATGGGGCGGCCGCCGTCCCCCATGTAGTTTTCGGCGTGGATTTCCAGCCAGCCGACGGTGCCGGGATTGTCGATCAGGTCGCTGTAATGCTGTGGCTTGTAGCCAACACCGGGCAGGTTGGGCAGGCCCTTGGGGGAGGGGGGCGCATCATACATCTGCGTGATCCTTAAGATGGTAAGTCGCGAGGCAGGGCCTCAAGCGATGGGGTGCGCGGGGTCCCGTCCGCCATGGCGGGCAGTTCGATGTCGAGACACGTGCCTGCCTCCACAAGACTCCAGGCGTTGCCTTGGTAATCAACGGTGGAGGTGCCAGCACAGGTGGTGCCGGGGCCTGCGGCACATCCGTTTTCACCCGCCTTGGTGATGCCAAAACATTTCTCCTTTTTGGCTGCGTCAGCTGGGGCAGCCTGTAAGGCTAGCGCGGTGGCAACGGCGCTTAGGAGAGGGAGTGTTTTGATGGATTGGGTCATGACTTTGGATCCTGAAACAGAAGCGTTGGCAAAAACGAACAGATACTCAGGGGCATTATGGCATTTTTTGTGTGATTTGGGGAGGTTAGGTGAAGCCCCGGCGCACCGGGGCTTCGATTGTCCGAATTAGGACTTTGGCAGGTCGCGATCCAGCGCTTCCAGAGAACCCATGCGCGCTTTGCCGTCTGCCATGGCAGGCAGTTCCATGGAGGCACAGGTGCCAGCGTCAACCAGTTTCCAGGCGTTGCCCTGGTAGTCAGTTGTGGATGTGCCGGCGCATGTGGTGCCTGGGCCTGCGGCGCAGTCGTTCTGACCTGCGAGGGAAACGCCGTAGCACTTCTCTTTTTCAGCGGCCACTGCGGTGGTGGCGTGAGCGGACAGGGCTGCGGCTACGGCGCTTGCGACTGCGAGGGTTTTTACGGTGTTGGACATTGGTTCTCTTCCCTTGTGAATGTCTAAAACTCGGCCGCCTTGCTGATCTGTGTGTGATCGTTTGCTCGGTGGCATGAGAAGAGATTAGGTCGGAGAGTGCTTCAAAGGCCAATCACGGGGCTGTGTGTCACAGACGCGTTAGATGGCGTGACGGTTTCGTGAAGATTCCAGCGCTGGAAGGTTGGTTTTCCTTCAAAATTGAAACAGGCGCGCCCGGTTTCCCGTAACGCGCCTGCTCAAATGTTGCAAAATCTGTTAGGCCAGATCGGGCGGGGTTGCCTCTTGTGACAATTGGCTCACGATTTCGTCCAAAGACTGGACTTTGCTTTGCTTTTCCCCAAGGCGGCGGGTGGAGACTGTGCGCTCCTCCACCTCTTTCTTACCAATGGCCAAGATCACAGGTACTTTGCCCACAGAGTGCTCGCGGACTTTGTAGTTGATCTTTTCGTTGCGCAGATCAGCCTCGGCGCGCACGCCAGCGGCTTTCAACGCTTCGACCACTTCCAGACAGTAATCATCTGCGTCCGACACAATGGCGGCCACAACCACCTGACGCGGGGCCAGCCAGAACGGCAGCTTGCCCGCGTGCTCTTCGATCAGAATGCCGATGAAGCGCTCAAAGGAACCCAGCGTGGCGCGGTGCAACATGATGGGGCGGTGCTTTTCGCCATCCGCGCCAATGTAGGTTGCGTCCAGACGCTCCGGCAGGTTTGGATCGACCTGAAGCGTGCCACATTGCCAGTTCCGACCAATGGCGTCGGTCAGGGTGAACTCAAGCTTTGGACCGTAGAACGCACCTTCGCCTTCAAGGATCTCGAACTGGTGGCCCGCCGCGTTACAGGCATCGCCCAGAGCTTTTTCCGCGTAGTCCCAGCTTTCGTCCGAGCCAATGCGCTTTTCCGGACGGGTGGAAAGCTTGATGGTCCAGTCGGTGAAGCCGAGGTCGGAATAGATCCCAGACAAGAAGTCGATGAACTTCTTGGTTTCCGAGGTGATCTGATCCTCGGCACAGAAGATGTGACCATCATCCTGCGTAAAGCCGCGCACGCGCATGATGCCGTGCAGAGCGCCAGACGGTTCATAGCGGGCGCAGGAGCCAAACTCCGCCATGCGCAGCGGCAGGTCGCGGTAAGACTTCAGACCTTGGTTGAATACCTGTACGTGACACGGGCAGTTCATTGGCTTGAGTGCGTTCACAGCCTTTTCGCGGGCGTGGTCTTCGTCCACTTCCACGATGAACATGTTTTCCTGGTACTTGTCCCAGTGGCCTGAGGCTTCCCAGAGTTTGCGGTCCACCACTTGAGGTGTGTTCACCTCAACATAGCCGCCGGCTTCTTGTTTGCGACGCATGTAGTCTTGCAACGTGGTGTAGATACGCCAGCCGTTGGGGTGCCAGAAGATTTGGCCGGGGGCCTCTTCTTGCATATGGAACAGGTTCATTTCGCGGCCCAGCTTGCGGTGGTCGCGTTTTTCGGCCTCTTCCAGCATGTGCAGGTGGGCTTTGAGGTCTTCTTTGTTCTTGAAGGCCACGCCGTAGATACGTTGCAGCATCGCGCGGTCGCTGTCGCCGCGCCAGTAGGCGCCCGCCACGGACATCAGTTTGAAGCCGTCAGCTGGCACTTGACCGGTGTGTTGCAGGTGTGGACCGCGGCAGAGGTCTTGCCAGTGGCCGTGCCAATACATGCGCAGAGGCTCATCACCGGGGATGGCGTCGATCAACTCTACCTTATATGGCTCGTTGTTGGCCTCGTAGAACTTCACCGCACGGTCGCGATCCCAGACCTCGGTGGTCACAGGCTCACGTTTGTTGATGATCTCCTTCATCTTCTTTTCGATGCGGCTGAGATCTTCGGGTGTGAAAGGTTCTTCGCGGTCAAAGTCGTAGTACCAGCCGTTTTGGATCACTGGACCAATGGTGACTTTCACGTCGGGCCAGATTTCCTGCACCGCGCGGGCCATGATGTGCGCGCAGTCGTGCCGGATCAGCTCCAGTGCTTCTGCGTCGCTGTCTTTGAGGGTGTTGATCGCAATGGACGCGTCCGCATCAATCGGCCATTGCAGGTCCCAGTGCTGGCCATCCACAGTTGCGGAAATGGCCTTTTTGCCAAGGGAGGTCGAGATCGATGATGCGACCTCGGCAGGGGTTACGCCGCTCTCGTAAGAACGTGCATTACCATCAGGAAAAGTAAGGGAAATTTCGGCCATCAGCCTCAAGCTCCTCGTCAGTTTGGCGCCCACGGAACGCCCGGTTGCGGGTATATGGTTCGGCGCTTTCATGAACCTTGGGGAGAGGCAAGTCAAGCGGGGTTTATCCCTTCTGCGCAGAGGGTTAAGGTCACATCAAATAAAGGAGAAACAATAAGCCATGAGCGTCACGCAGTTTTTTGACACGCCGCAAGGGCGGCGCATTGCCTATCACAAAAGCGGCGATACAGGCCCAACGGTGGTTTTCTTAGGTGGGCTGAAATCTGACATGGAAGGCACTAAGGCGGTGCATCTGGAGGCTTGGGCGCAAGCACGTGGACAGAAGTTTTTGCGGTTTGACTACTCTGGCCATGGTGAAAGTGATGGCGCGTTTGAAGACGGCTGCATTGGGGATTGGCACGAAGACACGGTCGCGGCAATCCACGCTTTGACAGATGGGCCGTTGATCGTGGTTGGATCGTCCATGGGCGGTTGGCAGGCGCTGTTGCTGGCAAAGGCGATGCCAGAGCGGATTTCCGGCATGGTGACCATCGCCGCCGCGCCGGATTTCACCGAGGACAGCTATTGGGCGGGTTTCACGCCGGAACAAAAAGCGCAGCTTGAGGCCGAGGGGCGGGTGGCGCTGCCGTCGGACTACATGGAGCCCTACATCATCACCAAGCGGATGATTGAAGATGGCCGTAAACGGTTGGTTCTGCGGTCGCCTTTGGCATTGCCGTTCGCAACGCGGTTTTTGCAAGGCACCGAGGATACGGCGGTGGACAGTTCGGTGGCCTATCGCTTGCTCGATCACGCAGAAGGTGAGGACATTCAACTGCTTATGGTCAAGGGTAAGGATCATCGCTTTTCCGATCCAATTTGTCTAAATTTAATCGAGAGTATGGTTGAGGAGGTGATTTTGGCCCCTCAAGCTTCACAATGAGAGCATTTGGGCGTTTGTTAGGGCGGTTGCTTCTGGTTGTGGTTTTGTGCGTGGGGGCGGTTTTTGTTTTTGGCCCGTATGAGCAGATTTCCCTGACGTCAACGGTGCAGGATGCCGACATTGGCGCGGATGTGGATGCGTATTTCGCGGCGCAGGAAGCGCGGTTTGAGGACATCACGCCGGGCACGGAGAAGCGGGTAATTTGGCACGCGGAGCGCGGTGAAAAAACGCCTGTGGTGCTTGTTTACCTGCATGGGTTCTCTGCCACGTCTGAGGAAATCCGTCCGGTACCGGATCGGGTGGCCGAGGCGCTTGGTGCAAACTTGGTTTACACCCGCCTTCAAGGGCACGGACGTGATGGGGCGGCATTGGCAGAAGCCACAGTGCAGGCCTGGGTCAATGATGTCGCCGAAGCCTTGCATGTTGCACGGCGAGTTGGCGATGAGGTGGTTGTGATGGGTACATCCACTGGTGGCACCCTTATGGCGGCCTTGGCGGATAACCCGGAGGCGATGGCTGACGTAAAGGGCATGATCCTGGTGGCTCCGAATTTTGGGATCAAATCACCGTTTGCCAAACCGCTGACCTGGCCAGCGGCGCGGTATTGGGTGCCGGTGGTGGCCGGGGCAAACCGGGTGTTTGAGCCAACCAGTGAGGCCCACGCCAAATATTGGACAACCGCCTATCCGACAGTGGCGGCGATGCAGATGGCGGCAATGGTGAAGGCTGTCTATGAAAAGGACCATGGGCAGGCCCTCGTGCCCGCATTGTTTTGGTTCTCTGACGGAGATCAGGTGGTGACCGCTGCACGCACACATGATGTGGCCGCGCGTTGGGGGGCAGAGGCCACTGTGCAGGTACTGCAGCCGTTTGCAGAATCTGACCCGCGACAACATGTGATTGCTGGGGATATTCGATCTCCTGCGGAAAATGATCGCGCGGTTGAGAGCTTTGTTAGATATTTTAAAGGGTTAGGCGGATGACTTTAAGCGAAGACAGGATGGGTCAGCGGGTCAGTTTGATCACCTTGGCGGTGAAAGACGTGCAGGCCTCGGCCCGGTTTTATGATGCTTTGGGTTGGCGGCGTGCCACGGGACCAGATGATCCAGATGAGGTGGTGGCTTACAACCTGATTGGCCAGACCTTAGGACTGTATTCCAAAGCGATGCTGGCTGAGGATTTGGGCATTCCTGAAGACGCCATTGGTGGCTTCTCGGGCGTGACACTGGCCTACAACGTGGCAACCAAAGAAGAGGTGGCACCGGTTCTGGATTTGGCGGTGCAGGCCGGGGGGCGGATTTTGAAGCCTGCCGGTGAAATCTTTTGGGGCGGGTACATCGGGTACTTTTGTGATCCGGACGGACATGTCTGGGAGGTGGCGTTTAATCCCTATTCGCCGCTTGCCGAAGATGGCGCGTTTCGCTGGGGTGGATATTGACCGATTGTGACAGGATGGCTTGACCTGATGGCCCGCTCTGTCACAGTTACGCACAACAAAAAGAGTATATAAGGGGTAGAGCATGCAGGAGCCTATCGTTCTGCTGCCGGGGATGATGTGTGATGCGCGCTTGTTTGCGCATCAGGTCGCGGATTTGTCGAAGGATCATTTGGTGACGGTGGCGCCGATCACGCAAGGCGAGCGGATTAGTGAAATCGCCTCGTCCTTGATCCCACATTTGCCACCAAAGTTTGCCCTTGCTGGTCTGAGCATGGGCGGCATTGTTGCAATGGAACTGTTGCGTAAAGTTCCGGACCGCATCACCCGTGTCGCATTTATGGATACCAACCCTCTGGCGGAAACCCCGGCCAGTGCCGCGAGTTATGAGCCCTTGATTGTTGGCGCGCGGGCCGGACGTTTGGATGAGGTTTTGGCCGAGTTTATGCGGCCGGAGTATTTGGCGCCCACGGTTCAGCGCAACGAGGTAATGGCCCAAGTGTTGGAGATGGGGCGCAGCCTTGGTCCGGAAGTGTTGGTGCGTCAGGCGCGCGCTTTGCAACGACGTCCAGATCAGCAGGGCGCATTGCGCCGGTGTAAATGTCCCGCTTTGGTGTTGTGTGGTGAACATGACGGGCTGACGCCGGTGAAGCGGCACAGTTTTATGGCGGAACTGATCCCCTATGCGGAATTGGAGGTTATTTCTGGTGCAGGGCATCTCCCGACGCTGGAACAGCCCGAGCTGACCACGCAGGCCTTGCGTCGGTGGATGGAGCAACCTTTGGTGCTGCGATGAAACGTCTGTCTCAGCGCAAGAACTATCCGTCGCTGGCGGCGCTTAGGCTGCCAATTCCTGCATGACGTCCGCTGCCATCTTGAAAGATTTCAGTCGGGCTTGATGATCATGGATCATGCCTGTCAGCATGATTTCATCCGGTTGATAGCGGTCGATCATGTCGCGCAGTTGAGCAGCCACGGTGGTTTTGGTGCCCACGGCAGTCACGCGCAGGGCGGAGTTAACCAAACGCGCCTCCGCGGGGCTGGCGACCTCTTCGAATGAGCTGACGGGCTTGGGCAGGGGGCCAGGTGTGCCCCTGCGCAGGTTGAGGAAGCCTTGTTGTGGCGAGGTGCGCAACCGGCGCGCGTTTTCTTCAGTGTCTGCGACAAACACATTGGCGGCCAACATGAAGCGTGGTTTTGGGGTTTCGCCGGCTGTGAACCGGTGGCGGTACAGCGCAGCGGCCTCTTCCAGCGCATCCGGGGCAAAATGGGACGCAAAGGCATAGGGCAGACCCAGTTGTGCCGCGAGCTGAGCTCCAAACAGGCTGGATCCGAGGACCCAGATTGGCACCTTGGTGCCTTCCCCGGGAATGGCACGGACCGGTTGATCTCCCTTTGATTTTTGGAACAACTCGATGAGTTCAACCACATCTTGTGGGAAGCGATCAGCCCCCGCCATGCCGCGCCGCAGGGCGGCGGCGGTTTTCATGTCGGTGCCGGGGGCACGGCCGAGACCAAGGTCAACCCGGTCCGGATAAAGTGTCGCCAGGGTGCCAAATTGCTCCGCAATCACCAAAGGCGGATGGTTTGGCAGCATGATTCCACCAGAGCCGACACGCATGGTTTTTGTGGCCGCCAAGATCTGGCCAATCAGGACAGCCGTGGCGGAGGAGGCGATGCCCGGCATATTGTGATGCTCTGCCACCCAATACCGGGTGTATCCCCATTGCTCGGCATGTTGCGCAAGATCCAGGGAGTTGTGTAGTGCATCCGACGCGCTGCCGCCTTCGGGGATCGGCGACAGGTCAAGCAGGGAATAGGGGATCATGGCGCGCTCCGGCTCTCACAGGGTTTTCAGCATATAGAAAGCCAAAGGCGGAAAGCTAGGGGGCGGATTGGGCCGGACACAGAAAAGCGGGCCACAAGGACCCGCTTCTCCATAAAATTGTAGTGATCAATTAGGTGCCGTAAGCTTTGACCGCGCCCATAACATCTTCGGCAGCGCTGGTAAGTGCATCCGCAATCAGGTCAAGCTCGTCGCGTTTCAGGCGGGCTGGCAGGCGCACGTCACATGCGGACATCAACATCGCACGTGTTTTTGGAAGCTCTTGTTTCTCCGGTACAAACTGCCAATTCCAAAAGGCGCGGGCGTTGTCGGTGGATTGACCAAAGACCTGCACCTTTACACCGCGCGCATTGGCGGCGTCCTGGAACGCCAGGATTTGGGTGTTGTCCAACCCTTCGAGGTTGAATTGGATGGAATCCGGTGCGCGGTCTTCCGGGGCCAGCTTCTCTGGGACTTGCAACCACGGGGAGGCGTTCAATTTGTCCGCAACGTAATCATGGTTGGCACGCCCATCGCGCACGCGGCGCGGCACCTCAGCCAATTGCGGACGGATGATTGCCGCGGAAAGATTGGAGAGGCGCAGGTTGTAGAGCGGCAGTTGGTTCTGCCAGCGGGCAAAAGCTGCTTCCAGCGCGCCGGTGTTGTCGCCTTCGGGTGCCTTGTGCTTTTTCCAGTTGTGCTCATAGGCGCCGGACATGATCACCGCGCGGGCAATCAGATTGGCGTCGTCAGACACCATGATGCCACCTTCGCCAGCATTGATCAGCTTGTAGGATTGGAACGAGAAGCAACCAACATGACCGATGGTGCCAATGTTGCGGCCATGCCACGTGGTGCCAAGGCTGTGGGCGGCGTCTTCAATCACTGGAATGTCGCGCGCCTCACACAGCGCCATGATGGCATCCATGTCGGAGGTATGGCCGCGCATGTGGCTGATGATCACGGCGGAAATGTTGTCGTCCAGGCGCGCTTCAAAGTCAGCCAGATCAATACGGTAGTTGTCACCCACTTCGCAGAGCACCGGCACCAGATCGGCGTGTACAACGGACGAGGGCACAGCGGCAAAAGTGAATCCAGGTAGCAACACGCGGGCGTCACGCGGTAAGTCGAGCGCTTTTAGCGACAGGAACAGGGCTGCGGAGCAGGAGGAAACAGCCAAGGCGTATTTGCTGCCCAACATCGCTGCAAATTCGGATTCCAACAGAGAAACAGGCGCATTTTCTGCCGCTGTGTAGCGGAACAGGTCACCGGATTGCAGCAGGCGCTCGATTTCTTCGCGGGCGGAAGCCGGAATGGGTTCCGCGTCATACACATTGGGAGGCAATGCCATGGTTTTCAACTTTCTTAAGTTGTGTTTTCGAAAACATAAAACAAAGCACAGGCGCAGGGAAGCGCAAACACGCGTTTTTGCGTGGCGGGTCGATGAAAAAATGTCGCGGGTATTCTAGACGCCAAGCCGGTCGCGCAGGGCATACCAGGTCATGGCAAGTGCCAATAGCGGGCTGCGCATGCGGGGGCCGCCGGGGAACGGGGCCGCTGGTACACGTGCCATGGTGTCAAAGCCCTCGACCTCGCCAGAAAGCGCCAAGGCGATGAGCTGTCCTGCGTGCGTGGCGGTGCCCACGCCGTGGCCGGAATAGCCAGAGGCGGTGATCACGTTAGAGCCCAGACGGCGCAAATACGGCATACGTTTCATGGTGATTGCCAAGGTGCCGCCCCAAGCGTAGTCGATGCCAATGTCCTTGAGGTGTGGGAAAATCTCCACCATCGGCTTGCGCACGGTGGCGGCTATGTCAGACGGGAAGGTGTATCCATAGCTTTCGCCACCGCCAAACAAGAGACGGTTGTCATGGCTGAGCCGGAAGTAGTTGATGACAAATTTTGTGTCAGCCACGGCCACATCACGTTCCAAAACCTTCGCCACATCGTCGCCCAAAGGTTCGGTTGCGGCAATGAAGTTGTTGATCGGCATGACTCGGCCCGCGACTTTGGGCTCCAGATCACCAAGATAGCCATTGCAGGCCAGCACAAGATGGTCGGCAGTGACCTGTCCAGTCTCTGTTTTCACAGTGACTTTGGCCCCACGCTCAATTTGGGTCACGCGCGAGGTTTCGTGGATGGTTGCCCCGGCTTCTGCGGCCGCTTCGGCCAACCCCAAAGCAAATGCCAACGGGTGCAGGTGACCTGCGCCCATGTCCAGACTGCCCCCCACGTATTTTGGAGAAGGGCAAATCGCTTGTAGTGCGTCCCGCTCCAGCGTTTCAATCTGGTTGTATCCGTAGCGGGTTTGCAGGTGGTGCGCATAGGCGTGTTCTTCGCGGACTTCTTTGGCGGAGAAACAGGCGTGGGCAATACCAGGTTTGTAGTGGCAGTTGATATTGTGCTTTGCGATCAAGTCTTTGACGAGATCTTTGGAGTCTTCAGCCAAGTGCCAAAGTTTTGAGGCATCGTCTTGTCCAACAAGCCTTTCAAGCCCGTCTTGTTCCATGCGCTGACCAGAACCCAATTGCCCGCCGTTGCGCCCGGAGGCGCCAAAGCTCACGCGATGTGCTTCCAGCAAGACCACATCAAAGCCGCGTTCCGCCAGATGCAACGCGGTGGAGAGACCCGTGAAACCGCCGCCAATCACACAGACGTCAGCAACGCGGTCCCCGGTCAGCGGGGCAAAAGGCGCAAGCGGTTGCGCTGTTGCCGCATACCAGCTGTCCGGGTAGTGGCCTTTGCGATCATTGGCATCGAGCAGGTTCATGATGTCCCCTTGTATTCACTTTCCACAAATATCCCCGCCGGAGGCAGCGGATTGGCCAGAGGCCAACCGCTTGGATGTCACACGTTGAGCAAAAGGTGCTCACGTTCCCATGGGGAGATCACTGCGAGGAACTCTTCGTATTCCGCACGTTTCACAATGGAATAGACCCGCGCAAAATCCGGTCCCAAGATGTCATGCAGATCTTTGGCTTCATCAAATAGATCGAGCGCGCCACCCAGAATACGGGGGATGGCCTCTTCCCCATCATAGGCATCACCCTTGAACTGTTTGTCCGGGCGTTCTTGCTCCAAGAGGCCAAGGTAGCCGCAGGCGAGTGAGGCAGCGATGCCGAGGTAGGGATTGCAGTCCATGCCGGCGAGGCGGTTTTCCACGCGGCGGGCTTGTGGCGAGGAAATGGGAATGCGGATGCCGGTGGTGCGGTTGTCTCGTGCCCATTCCAGATTGATCGGGGCTGCGTGGTCGCGCACGTATCGACGGTAAGAGTTCACATAGGGCGCCATCACGGCAATTGCGGCGGGCAGGTGGTTTTGCAGGCCGGCAATGAAGTGGAAAAACGCATCTGTTTCGCCCCCTTGCGGGCCGGAGAAGATGTTTTGCCCGGTTTCGATGTCAAGGATCGAATGGTGGATGTGCATGGCAGAGCCGGGCTCGTCCTCGATGGGTTTGGCCATAAAGGTCGCATAGCAATCGTGACGCAAGGCCGCCTCGCGGATAAAGCGCTTGAAGTAGAAAACCTCATCCGCCAATTTGAGCGGATCGCCGTGCACCATGTTGATTTCAAGCTGACCTGCGCCACCTTCTTGGGTGATGCCGTCGATCTCGAAACCCTGCGCTTCAGCAAAATCATAGATATCGTCAATGACGGGGCCAAATTCGTCCACGGCGGTCATGGAATAGGCCTGACGTGCGGCCGCTGGACGGCCGGAGCGGCCCATCATTGGTTTGATTTCCTGACGTGGATCGGTGTTGCGTGCCACGAGGAAAAATTCGATTTCCGGGGCCACAATCGGCTCCCAGCCTTTATCACGGTAGAGCTGGATCACCCGTTTGAGCACATTTCTCGGTGAAAACTCGACCGGCGAGCCGTCCAGATTATAGGCGTCGTGAATGACCTGAAGCGTCCAATCGGCGGTCCAGGGCGCGGCGGTGGCCGTGCTCCAATCCGGGCGCAGGATCATGTCTTTTTCGATAAAACCTTCTTCACCGGCCGCTTCGCCCCAACCACCTGTCAGGGTTTGATAAAAGATCGAATCCGGGAGGTGGAAATATTCTTGGCGGGCAAACTTGGTGGCCGGTACGGCCTTGCCACGGGCAATCCCCGGAAGATCGGAGATAATGCATTCTACTTCGTCGAGACGGTGGCCCTCCAAATAGGCGCGGGCGGCGTCAGGGGTCTTTGAAAGCCAGTCGGTTTTGGGGGCGGTCATCGGGGGCGCTCCTGTCGGAAGAAGTCTGCAAATTGATCTGCAATGGTTTGACTGTTTGTCGGTTCATCAAGTTCGTCGATTGCGGCGTCGAGAATGGCGTCTGGCACAACACCACGGCCGCGGGTGTTGATCAGGCCGTCAACAAAGTCGGCGGAGAATTCCGGATGCGCCTGAACCGTGATGGCGCGGTCGCCGTAGAGGATGGCGGCGTTTTTGCAAAAATCGTTGGACGCGATAGCAACGGCACCGGGCGGCAGTTCCGTGACTTGGTCCTGATGCCAGGCGTTCATGGCAATTTCGGTGCCGGAAAAGTCGTAGCTCTGACGCCCGACAGCCCAGCCGCCGTCAAACTTTTCCACTTTTCCACCAAGAGCTTGCGCGATGATCTGATGGCCGAAACACACGCCAACCAGTGGGATGCTTTGTGTCACGGCATCGCGGATGAAGTCTTCCAGTGGTGGGATCCAAGCGTGGTCTTCGTAGACTCCGTGTTTGGAACCGGTGATGAGCCAGCCGTCGGCGTCGGTTACCGCTTCGGGGAAGTCTCCATCGACCACTTTATAGCCTGCAAATTCGAATTCCTGCCCAGAGAGCAAGGACTTAAACATCTCGATGTAGTTGCCGTAGTGCGGTTCAAGCTCGTCAGGCGCGTGGCCAGTCAAAAGGATGCCGATTTTCATGTATCACCAGAATTTGATCAAATTAATGGTAGCGGGAGACAGGCGCTCGCGCAAGCGTGTCATACACGCTCCAGATAGGTTTTCCAGCGGTCCGCTGCGTCGATCTCGGCGAGTTTTTGCGCCTCCTGGCGTTTGGTCATCACTAGATTGTCGATCAGCTGCTTTGGCAGGCAACGCGCAATAAAGGCATCGCTTTCAAACAGCGCAATGGCGTCGTCCCAGCTTTTGGCCAGTTGCGGCAGGTCCTGCGCATAAGCATTGCCGGTGGTTGGGGCAGGCGGCATCAAGCCTTCGGAGATGCCTTCGATGGCCGCACCAAGAATGGCCGCGAGCATCAGGTAGGGGTTCACATCTCCACCGGACACGCGGTGCTCAATGCGGCGGGCGGCGTTCGGGCCGCCGGGAATGCGGATGGCAGCGGTGCGGTTTTCGTAGCCCCAGCACACGGTTGTTGGCGCGTGGGCACCCGGTGCAAAGCGGTCATAAGACGGGCCGTGCGGCGCGAAGATTAGGGTGGAGGCGCGCATGGCCTCCAAGCAACCTGCCACGGCGGACTTTAGAAGGTTCGAGCCTTCTGCGGTGCCATTGTCAAAGACGTTGTTATCGTTTTCATCCACCACAGAGAAATGCACGTGCATGCCGTTGCCGGCGTCATCGCCGTAAGGCTTGGCCATGAAAGTGGCGGCAAAGCCGTGGTTGCGAGCGGTTTCACGCAGCAACTGCTTGATCAGTAAGGCATCGTCGGCGGCTTTCATCGCTGTTTGGTGATTAAGGGTTACTTCAAACTGTCCTACGCCACCTTCACAGGTCATGGTTTGCAATGGGATTCCCATCGCAGCTGCGCCGTCGTAGATGTCGCTGAAGAATTCGTCAAAAGCATCGAGTTCCGAGACACTGAGGATTTCAGACGCATCGAGCTGTCGGCCATCGCGGGGGTGCTTTGGAGGCACAAGATGGGCACCGCTGTCGTCCACGAGGGTGAACTCCATTTCGGTGGCAGCAACCACAGTCCAGCCGCGGGCGGTGTAGCGTTCCAGTACGGTGGCTAAGGCCTGAATGGGATCGCCCATAAAGGGGCTGCCGTCTTCGTTGGTCATGCCCATTAGAACAAGTTGGGACGGCGTTTTGAGCCATGGCATCGGCACAGCACCGCGTGGGGATGGGGTGAGTACACCATCCGCATCGCCACTTTCAAACACCAGCGGGCTGTTCTCGATGTCACAACCCCAGATGTCCAGATTGAGGGCCGAGAGGGGCAGACGCGCGCCGCCTTTGTCGAGTTTTGGGAGATGTTCAGAAGGCAGCCGTTTGCCGCGCAATTGGCCGTTGAGATCTACTGCACCAATCCGGAAGGTTGCGCTTTGTGCCGGGTCCATGGGTCACCACATTTGTAATTTGATCAAATTATCGGGGGCGTCAGATCAATTGTCCAGAAGAAAATTGCGGGCGTTTGCGGGCGTGTCGGTATTGCGTCTGTATCGCGGCTGTTTTGCGGAGGTGGAAAAAAAGCCAAAACACCCGCCAATGTCTGACGGGTGTTTAGCAATTATTCAGGTGGTGCGGTCCGCGATCAGCGGATCAGGTTTGGACGCACACGCAGCTTTTTCACGGATGCCTGAGGCAGGTGTTTGTTCAGGCGTTTGTTCACCAGACCGAAGATCCAGATGATCACCAGCGTGAGCAAGATGAAGTACATCGCCAGGATCGGGTAGGGTACAAACGGGTTGTAGGTTTTATCCGCAAAGTAGTTGGCATAGTAGAGCGCGTCCCCCTGCTGTCGCCATGCCGGGAAGCCGGAAAAGAACACCAGTGTGGTGGCGTGAAACAGGAAGATGGCTTCGTTGGTGTAGGCCGGCCACGCCAGGCGCATCATGGTTGGGAACATGATGCGGCGGAAGCGGAACCAACCAGTGATGCCATAAGCATCTGCGGCCTCCACGTCGCCTTTCGGGATGGAGCGCAGCGCACCGTAGAAGATTTCTGCCGAGTAGGCTGAAGTGTTCAGGAACAGTACGATCAGCGCACCCAAAGCCGCAGAGGACAGCGGGTTGAAGATCGGCGACACGCCTTTGAGTGACAGGAACAGGAAGTAGCCAAAGAAGAACTGGATAAACAGCGGGCTGCCCCGGAAGAGGAAGATAAACCATTCTGCCGGTTTGCGCGCCCAGCGTGTATTGGAGTTCTTGGCCACCGCCAAAAGATTGGCAAAAAAGAAGCCGGTCACAATCGCCAACAGGCCGTAGTAAACATTCCAGATCATGCCGGAGCCGATCAGGGTGAAGTGCTCACACAGGGTGAAATCCGTGCGCGGCAACATACGTTCGCCATAACCCAAAGAGCGGAAGGCGTAGTTCTGAATGGTGTCGAAACAGCTCATGCCGCGCTCCCCGCTTTGCGTTGGGATTCCCCGTCCAATGTGGCCTGTCCATGGGACAGACGTTTGGTGACACGTGCCAAGACAATCTCAGACACGCGAGTGAACAGCAGGTAGAAAATCAGCAGAGCCAGGAAGTACCACATGCGCCAGTCGCCGTGCGGATAGGCGGTGAAGCGGGCGGTTTTGGACGCGCCCAGATCGCGTGCCCAGTAGACGATGTCTTCGACCCCCAGCAGGAACAACAGCGGGGTGGCTTTGATCAGCACCATCCAGAGGTTGGACAGACCGGGCAGGGCGTAGATCCACATCTGTGGCATCAGGATACGCCAGAAAGTTTGGCGTGGCGTCATGCCGTAAGCTTCGGCGGTTTCAAGTTGTGGCCGCGGTACGGCCTGCATGGCGCCGTAGAGCACGTTGGCGGCAAAGGCGCCAAAGACGATGGCGAAGGTGAACACCGCGAGCCAGAAGCCATAAATCTCATGCACCCATTGGGGGGAGGAGCTAAGCGGCATTTTGGCCATGTCACAGACCAGGAACTCGTTGCCCTGGCGGACCGGCTCTGTCCATTCGGGACATTTGACCTTGTGGCGCATCCATTCGATCGCCTGATCCAGCGCAATCACAAAGAAGAGGAAGAAGGCAATGTCTGGCACGCCGCGCACAATGGCGATGTAGCCCTTACCAAACCAGCGCACGAGGAAGAAGCGCGCACGGGCGGCCATGGCGCCGCCGAGGCCAAACAACAGCGCAGTTGGGGCGGTGATCGCCAGCAACAACAGCACCGTGCCAAAGGAGGCGTAAAAGGCCATGTGCTTCCCGGTGGTGAGATAGCAGCTAAGCCAGGACAAACCTTCTAGGACCGAAGGATCTGAGCAATAGGCAAAAATGGCTGGCCTCTTTCGTGTGATCTTGGGGCAGTGCGGCCACGTGGGGCAGTCCGCCGGGTGGGAAAAGGGGGAGGCTGAGCCCCCCCCCTCAATTGGTTTTCAAATGGGGAAGGCTTAGAATTTGCCTTCGATTTCCCACTTGTCCAGCAGGTCGTTCAGGCTGCCGTCTGCCTTCATGGAAGCGATGGCTGCGTCGAACTTGCCGCGCAGATCGTCGTCAGATTCGCGGAACGCCATGCCGATGCCGCCACCGAGGTAAACGTCCTCGATAAAGGTCAGGTCGGTTTCAGCCACAAATGGTGCCAGAAAGTCTTTGTCCGCCATCACGGCGTCCACTTCACCTGCGTTCACAGCTGCGATGGTTTCATCCGGAGTGTTGAACTCAACCAGTGTCGCGCCGGTAGTGGCCACGTGGCTGGACTGGATGGTGCTGGTTTGCGCCGCAACGATCGCGGAGTTCACGTCCACGTCCGCAGACAGAGCGGCGTAGGCGGATGGGGAAGGGCGGGTGTAGCCCTGGGTGAAGTCCATGGTCTCTTCACGCTCATCGGTGATGGACATGCCTGCGATGATGGCGTCGTAGTTGCCGGACTGCAGGTTAGGAATGATGCTGTCCCAGTCGTTGGTGACCCACTCGCAGGTCAGGGAGGCGCGTTTGCAGAGCTCGTCGCCCAGCTCACGCTCAAAGCCGTCCACTTCGCCAGCGTCGTTGATGAAGTTGTATGGAGGGTAGGCGCCCTCGGTGCCAAGGCGCACGGTGTCGGCCATGGCGAAGCCTGCGGTCAGTGCCAGTGCGGCAGTGCTCAGGATCAGGTTTTTCATAGTTTTGCTCCCTATGGATTGGTTGTTCTGTTGTTTTTTATGCGGCGGTTGAAGACAGGAACTGATTCAAACGTTCAGATTTTGGATTGCCAAAGAGCTCGTCTGGAGTGCCTTGTTCTTCGATCAGGCCTTGATGCAAAAACACAACGTGATCAGACACATCGCGGGCCATTTTCATGTCGTGGGTCACGATCATCATGGTGCGGCCTTCTTCGGCCAGCGCTTTGATTACGCGTACAACTTCCTGCTCAAGCTCTGGGTCGAGCGCCGAGGTGGGCTCATCAAACAGCAAAGCTTCCGGCTCCATCGCCAAGGCACGGGCAATGGCGGCGCGTTGTTGCTGACCACCGGAGAGCTGCGCCGGGTAGGCGTCATGTTTGTCGGCGATGCCCACTTTGTTGAGGTAGGCGTGCGCAGCCTCTTCAACCTCAGCCTTGTCGCGGCCAAGCACGGTAACAGGCGCCTCCATGACATTCTGCAGGATGGTCATGTGGGACCACAGGTTGAATTGCTGAAATACCATCGACAGGTTGGTGCGGATGCGCAGGATCTGTTTGGGGTCCGCCGGTTCGCGGGAATGGCCGGCACCTTTCCAGGTCACAGGTTCACCTTTGAACAGGATTTCGCCCTGCTGGCTGTGCTCCAGAAGGTTGGCGCAGCGCAGGATTGTGGATTTGCCGGAACCAGAGGAGCCAATCAAAGAAACCACATCGCCGCGGTGCGCGGTGATATCCACGCCCTTGATGACTTCTAGGTTGGCATAGGCCTTGTGCAGGTCGCGGATTTGCAGAACGGGCGTGGCTTCGCTCACAGTGTCCCCATCAGTATTGGGTTAATCATTGGTTGCCCAATAGGAATGAAAATTTGCGCAATTGCAACTTTCAAAAGGGCGGGTGAAGCCCCCTAAGTGACGTTTTGTGCATTCATTTGGCCAAAAAGTCAGGGCGCGGGCGGGTTTGGCACAGCCTCATAAGAGCTTTGCGGCAGCGTCACCAGACCTTGTAGATACAATTTTCTGCGTTGACCCAACGTCAGCGCCTGAATAGCGTCATGTAACGCCTTTTGGATGCGTTCCACGTCGTGGTAACATGCGGAAATGAAGGGCAAAGCGGGTGTTGGGGCGGTCATATCGATGACACGCAACTCCAAAGCAAAGTCATCATAGCGTTCCATCAATTTCCAGCTGATGATGTCCAATGCGGCAAATTCTGCTGCTCCATGGGCCACCATTTGAGCCGATTCCCGATGCGATCCGCTCTGAATTCGAGGGCCGATTCGCACACCGTGTTGATCAAAATGACGCCACACGGCCGCCCAACCGGATTGTGACAGGGGTTCATTATAGGCCAACGTAGCGCCGTCCAATGCGGTGAGGTTTTGTCCCTCATATCGGCGGTGGGCGACAATCACGGAACAGTAGTGTCCGGCCGGCGCTTCCAATATTCCGTGATCTGGCGCGCCAATCAGAGCAACTTTGTCCTTCAGTCGCGTTCGGTAGGGAAAACCACAGGTTTGGGCCAGTAAGAGGTCCGGGTTTTGCCAGACGTCCCAGAGATCGGCGTCTCGGGTCAGTTGTTGCGGCCCGTCGCCGTAGGCGTCTCGAAAAAGTTGCCAAAGCCGATCCCATGTCGCTGCCGCCTCCGGGCGATCATACATGGGAAAGGCGGCAATCATGCCTGTGCGGCCATGCGTTGGCGGGCCAAAGCGCTGTCGCGGTCCGAGATGCCCAAAAGGTTAGCTGCCAAGCGTATGACGCTGTCTTCTTCTGCGTCACGTTCGCCGTCTGCCTGGACCACCTGCCACATGGCTTCGATCACCTCGATGCGCGCCTCCAATGGCACGGCATCTTTGATCGCACGGGTGAAGCGAACGGTATCAGGCGCTTCGGATTCAAGCGTTTCGGCCTCTTTGCGCAGGGCGGTGGCCTCAAATGGGCTGAGGCCATAGCGGCCAGTGACAATGCGTTCGATGCGGTCAGCTTCTGCCGGATCATAGACACCATCCGCGCGGGCAATGCGTACAAGCAAGGCGGTCAACGCCAGGCGGGCGTCAGCGTCATCCAAAGTCTCGGGGGCGGGCGCCGTCAGGCGTTTGAGAAAATCTGCAAACATAGGCAAAGATGTAGGTCGCACAGCAACGTCTCGCAACCACTCATTCTCATTCCACAAATATCCTGGGGGAGGCGCCGTTTGCGGCGACGGGGGCAAAGCCCCCAGAATCCCGTTTCCAAGTGCGCGGCATTGGCCTAGCCTGCGCCAACTTTTGCAACTGTGCCCGGCCCAATGTCTCGACGTCCCCTGATCTTCTCTGCGATTTTGACCCTGTTGGTGGGGTTTGTAGTACAACGGGCGGCGTTTGACTATTTTGCCCAGGAAGAATGGAGCAAGGCGCAGGGACAGCTCTCGCTGTATCGCAGCACGGTTGTGGCGGAGTTGGAGCAGCACAGTCATCTGACGCACATTTTGGCGCGGGACACCTTTGTGACCGAGGCGGTGGCAGGCGGTGGCACAGGACCGTTGAACGCGCGGCTTGAGGATTTTGCGCAGCAATCGGGGCTTGAGGCTATTTATTTGATGGATGCCAACGGGGTCACCATTGCCGCGTCTAACTTTGCCACCGAGACCAGCTTTGTGGGTCACAACTACGGATTCCGTCCCTATTTCAAAGACGCGTTACAGGGCAAACACGGGCGGTTCTATGCCATTGGCATGACCACGGGCTTGCCGGGCTTGTTTCTGGCGGATGGCGTGGTGGTCGAAGGCCATGAGGTGGCCGGTGTGATTGCCATCAAGAAGGGCTTTTCCGTCTTGGAGGACAGTTGGCGGCGCGCTGGCCAGCAAGTGATCCTGACCAACAGCGATGGCGTCGTTCTTCTGGCTTCTGATCCGGCGTGGCGCTACCGGGCGCTTACACCGCTGACGGATGCGCAAAAGCAGGACATTGGCGCGGTGCGGCAGTTTTCAGGACAGCCATTGGATCCGTTACAGTGGCGGGTGAAGGCCAACAATCGCGCGGTGATTGGCGGGGATGAACGTATGCATCTGGTGGCGGATGACCTGCCGGATGGCTGGCAGCTACATTATTTTGCCGATGATGACCGCGCCGTGGCGCGCAGTTGGCTGGCGACGGCGGCGGTGGTGTTTTTGGCCGGGGCGCTGATGATTGTGTTTCAGGTCCAGCGGGCGCGGCGCGTGGGACGGGCGCTGAAGCGGGCGGAGAAAGAAGAGGCGCAACTGCGCAGCTCAAACCAGAAGCTGGCGGTAGAAGTGGCAGAGCGCAAAGCGGCTGAGGCGCGGTTGCAGAAAACACAGAAAGAGCTCGAGCAGGCCAGCCGATTGGCGGCGTTGGGGCAGTTGTCGGCCTCGGTGACACATGAGTTGGGCCAACCGATTGCCGCCATGCGCAACCATTTGGCGGCGGCGGAGATCAATCCAAAGAGGGCCACCCGATTGGGGCCGGAGATCAGCGGTTTGGTGGGGCGCATGGAAGGCATCACCCGCCAGCTCAAATTCTTTGCCACCAGTGGGGGTGATGCGTTTGAGGTGTTTGATTTGCGTGTGGCGTTTCAGGCCAGTTTGACGTTGCTGGCACCTAACATTGAGAAAGGGGCTGTGGAGGTGGACCTGCAGCAGCCAGAAGAGCCAGTTTGGGTGCGGGGCAACCGGTTGCGGCTGGAGCAGGTGATCACCAACGTGCTGCGCAATGCCTGTGACGCGATGGAAGAAGAGGACGCGGTTTCGCGCCTGTCTTTGACGGTCGGTCAAGAGGGCGAGGTTGCCTTCTTTAACGTGGCGGACACAGGCCACGGATTGGGAACAGCGAACCTGCCGGACTTGCAAGAGCCTTTTGTGACCACGCGCGCCAGTGGGCGGGGTATGGGGCTTGGCCTTGCGATTTCCGCCAGCATTATCAAGGATCACGACGGCACAATGCGTGCACAGGATCGGCCCGAAGGGGGCGCGGTGTTCCGCGTGGAGCTTCCTGCGGTGCAAGACAACAACGAGCAGACGATATGAGCGACGAGCAGCCTTTTAGCCTTTTGATTGTGGATGACGACAAGTCCATGCGCCAGTCGTTGCTGGCGTTGATGGAAGCCGCTGGATGGCAGGCGGAGGCCGTGCCCCGTGGTGATCGCGCGTTGGACAAGCTTGGAGAAATGCACCCGGATGTGATCTTGTCCGATGTGCGCATGCCGGGGATGAGCGGTCTGGAGCTATTGGCGCAACTCGATCGCGATGTGGCACCGCCCTTGGTGCTGATTTCGGCCCATGGCGATATTCCTATGGCGGTGGAGGCGATGCAGGCGGGGGCCTATAGTTTTGTTGAAAAACCGTATGAGCCGCGCCGGTTGTTGACCATCTTGACCCATGCGGCGGAGCAAAGCCGGATGAAAGCCAGCAATGCACGGCTGAAAGAGCGGTTGTTTGCCTTGTCTGGTCTGGACCGGGTGTTGCTGGGGCAAACGGCGGCTGTCGTGGCGCTGCGCGAAGAGGTGCTGGATCTGGTGGGGCTGGATGGCGCGGTGATGGTGCTTGGCGAGACCGGCACCGGCAAGGAGTTGGTGGCGCGGGCATTGCATGACCTGAGCGCGCGGGCGGATCGGCCATTTTTAGCGGTCAACTGCGCGGCGCTGCATCCGGACAGTTTTGAAGCGGAGATGTTTGGCATGGCCGGCGGTGCAGAAGGGCGTCTACAGGCGGCCTCTGGCGGGACATTGTTTCTCGACGAGGTAAGCAGTTGCCCGCCGGTGGTGCAGGCCAAGCTGCTGCGGGTGATCGAGGACCAGCAGGTCTATCCGGTTGGCTCCGGTGTGCCGGTAAAAGTGGACCTGCGGATTGTGTCTGCAACCAATGAAGACGTGGATCAGGCGGTTGCTGATGACCGGCTGAGGGCGGATCTTCTGTTTCGCCTGAATACGTTTGTTTTGCAGGTGCCACCATTGCGGCAAAGGCGCGATGACGTGTCGTTGCTGGCAGGGCATTTCTTGGGGGACTACGCCCAGATGCACGAAATGGAGGCGCCAGAGTTGAGCCATGAGGATATGGCCGCGCTCTTGGCGCATGACTGGCCGGGCAATGTGCGCGAGTTGCGCAACGTCTGCGCGCGGCGGGTGATGGCGGCACGGCGCGGCGGCGGCTCGATGGCGGCGGCCTTGGCTGGAGATTTGGGTGCTGAAGATGTGCCGGATACCTTACGCGAGGCGGTGGCCGCTTTTGAGCGGGAGCTGATCGGCAAGGCCATCAAGGCGCATCAGGGGCGCATGGATGCGGCGGCGGCGGCATTGGGCATTGGGCGGCGGACGCTCAACGAGAAAATTGTGAAGCTGGGGCTGAACAAAGACGCGCTTTTGTAGCGCTAAACTTCACCCTGCGGAAATCCGCAGGGCAGGGTGCTTGGCCCGCGCAAATTCTCTCATTGGCATCTGTCGCGCCTTTGCGGCATGCTGTGGTCAGAAAAACGCAAATGGGAGGAAACTATGCGTAAGATTTTGAGCCGGACGGCTGTGGCCGCTCTGTCGATGGCCTTTGTCACCGAAGCAATGGCAACCGAGTGGAACGTGTCCCTGTGGGGCAAGCGGCGCGCGTTTACCGAGCACGTTGAAAAGCTGGCGGAACTGGTGTCTGAGAAAACCGGTGGCGAGTTCACTTTGAACATCAGCTACGGCGGCCTGTCCAAGAACCGTGAAAACCTCGATGGCATTTCCATTGGCGCGTTTGAAATGGCGCAGTTCTGTGCCGGTTATCACCGCGACAAAAACCCATCCATCACTGTGATGGAACTGCCGTTCCTGGGCGTGAGCTCGCTAGAGCAGGAAATTGAACTGTCGATGGCGGTGTATCAGCACCCGGCAGCGGTTGAAGATCTGGGCCGTTGGAACGCCACTCTGCTGATGCCATCCCCGCTGCCACAGTACAACCTGGTTGGCATGGGCGATGCCCCAGCCAAGCTGGATGACTTTGCCGGACTGAGTGTGCGTGCCACCGGTGGCATTGGCAAAGCCATGGAAACTGTTGGCGCTGTGCCAACCTCGATGTCGGCAACCGAAGTGCGTCAGGCGATGGACAGCGGTGTTGTGAAAGCCGTGGCGTTCGCGCCGCACGCGCACATGTCTTATGGCACCATCGAGAACGCTACCTGGTGGACCACCAACCTGAACCCAGGCACAGTGAACTGCCCGGTTGTGGTGAACTCCGATGCATTGGCAGACCTGTCAGATGATCACCGCGCGGCGCTGTTGGGCTCTGTTGAGGAAGCGCTGGACCACTATGTGACCACCTATAACGGCAAAACCATGGACGCATGGGGTCCAGCTCTGGAGGAACGCGGCATTGCCAAAGTGGCCTTCACCGACGCAGAGATCGCAGCGTTCAAAGAAGCTGCTGCTGCCCCTGCTGCCAAGGCTTGGATCGAAGAGAACACCGCGCGCGGCCTGCCTGCGCAGGAGCTCTATGATCTTGTGACTGGCATGATCGCAAACGGCAGCTAAGCCGTCAGGAAGGCGGGGGCTCTGCCCCCGTCTCACACCTTTCAGGTGTGAAACTCCCCCGGGATATTTTGTGAATGTGAAGTAGTGGGACCTGCGCTTTGTTTGCTTCTCATTCTCATAATATCCCGGAGCGCGAGGCAGGGCCTCGCCTAGGGCGCATCCTGAGATGCGCAAAACCTGTGCGCCGCAGGCGCTCACTTTAAAAACAGCGGGAGGTCCCATGGCCAGCGCAACTTCGGTGCTGACGGACAATAGCACCCTCAGCAAAATTGACACCCAGCTCTACAAACTCGAAAAAGCCTTGGCTTTGGTGAGTGGATTGGCGGTGTTTTCCTTGATGCTCATGGCGGTGTTTTCTGTCGCCGGGCGGAACTTTTTCAATGCACCTTTGCCGGGCTATGTCGATTGGATCGAGCAGGCGATGCCGCTCATTGCCTTTATGGGGGCGTCTTATGTGATGCGCGATGGCGGGCACATCCGCATGGATATTCTGGTGGGTCAGCTCAAAGGGCGTGTGCTTTATCTGGTGGAGTTCATCACAACATCCGCCGTGCTCACCCTGATGGTTTTGTTGGTGTGGGGCACCTGGGCGCATTTTGATCGCAGCTTTGATTTTGGCGCGCCGATGTGGAGCCGGGACAGCTCGATGGACATCGCTCTGCCGCTGTGGCCGGCCAAGCTTTTGGCGCCGGTGGCCTTTTCGGTGCTCTGTGTACGCTTGGCGCTGCAGCTTTGTGCCTATGCCAAAGCGTTTATCACCAACGCAACCACACCTGTGGCAGTGCCACTGATTATTGATGCAGCCACGCAAGCGGCGATGGAAGCGGAGCATGTCTCCGGCCATGAGTCCTAAGGAAGACCACGACTATGGAACCGATTGATATTGGACTGGCGGTCTCAGGTGGCATGTTGCTGCTTGTGGTGCTGGGGATGCGGGTGGCTTTTGCCGCTGGTCTGGCAGGCATGACTGGCCTGATCTGGATTTTCTGGGCCAAGTTTGGCTACGCGCCGGAGCGGTTTGGCAAAGCACTGACCATCGCGGTGAAAACCGCAGGGCAGGTGCCACATTCCAAGGTGTCCAGCCAGGCGCTGAGCCTGATCCCGACGTTTATCCTGATTGGCTATCTGGCCTATTATGCAGGTCTCACCAAAGCGCTGTTTGAAGCGGCCAAACGCTGGCTGGCTTGGGTGCCGGGTGGCTTGGCAGTGTCCACGGTGTTTGCGACCGCAGGCTTTGCGGCCGTGTCGGGCGCATCTGTGGCGACATCGGCAGTGTTTGCGCGGATTGCGATCCCGGAGATGCTGGCGATTGGCTATGACAAACGCTTTGCAGCGGGTGTTGTTGCGGCTGGGGGCACTCTGGCCTCGCTCATCCCACCGTCTGCCATTCTGGTGATCTACGCGATCATTGTGGAGCAGGACGTGGGCAAGCTGCTTTTGGCCGGCTTCATCCCCGGAGCGTTTTCCGCGGTGATCTACGGCTTGTTGATTGTCGGCATGGCGATGACAATTAAAGGCTTTGGTCCTCCCGTGTCTGGGTTCACCTGGAAGGAACGGTTTGCATCTTTGCCGCCAGCTTTGCCGATTGTGTTTGTGGTCGTGACCATCATTTTCTTTGTCTACAACCCGTTTGGTGGGGACGCCTGGGGCACGCCGACTGAAGGGGGGGCGATTGGGGCCTTTGTGGTCTTCCTGATGGCGCTCTTTCGCGGCATGCGCTGGTCTCAGCTCAAAGATGCACTGCTGGAGACAGCCAAACTGTCAGTGATGATTTTCACCATCATTTGGGGCGTGCTGATCTATGTGCGTTTCCTCGGATTTGCCGATCTGCCAAGCGCGTTCTCGGATTGGATTGTCTCGTTGACCATGTCGCCGATGCTGATTTTGGTGTGCATCCTGCTGGCTTACGCGGTGTTGGGCATGTTCATGGATGCGATTGGCATGCTGCTTCTGACGCTTCCGGTGGTGTATCCGGCGGTGATGGCGCTCAACGGGGGCGAAATGGTCTCTGCGGCCGACAGCACTTTTGGCATGAGCGGGCCAATGTGCGCGATCTGGTTTGGCATTCTGGTGGTGAAAATGGCGGAGTTCTGTCTGATCACACCGCCTATTGGCCTGAACTGCTTTGTGGTCGCTGGTGTGCGCGATGATCTGAGCGTGCAGGATGTGTTCAAAGGGGTGACGCCGTTTTTCATCGCGGATGCGATCACCATTGCGCTTTTGGTGGCTTTCCCGGCGATTGTGCTCTGGCTGCCAAGTCTGGCGTAAAAGAGAAGCCTGTCGGCCCTGCCTAGGTGGCGGGGCCGATCGGGGTGTCTTCGGGCTTGATGCCCATCAGCTTGGCAATTTCCAGCAAGCTGGCGTCTTCGGCGGGGACGTGTTTGCCATCCGCCTCAATCACATCCACCATTTTTTGCGCCACTTCCAAACGGTGCGGGTAATCCACGTTTTCGCGGATCAGGAGCGCGAAATCTGGCGTGCCCGGTGCGTTGTGCTCCAGCTTCTCGCAGGTGGCGCGCAGCTTGGCGGCCTCGATTGGATTGAGGTCAAAAGTGGTCGCGAGAATGCGGTCGATCTCGCTGATTTCCAGCGCGTGATAATTGTCATCCGCTTTGGCAACTCGCACCAGGAGCGCGCCAAGGGCCAGTTTCTCGTCTGGTTCCGGTAGCGGATCCGTGTCAGCTTTACCGCGCAGGCGGTCGAGCAGGTGGTCCCAGATCATGGATCATACCCCTCGATGATGACGATGTCGCCGGTGCTGACCGGATCACGCAGGGCTTTGGCTGCTTGGTAATCGGCGGAGTTGTAGCAATCCAGCGCGGCTTGGTAGCTGGGAAATTCGATGACCACATTGCGGCTGCGGGCGCTTCCTTCGGGGTTTTCAAACTGTCCGCCGCGGATCAGGAACTGCGCGCCAAAGTCTGCAAACGGTTTGGCGTTTGCTTGAACGTATTTTTGATATCCGTCGATGTCATCCACATCGACGCGTCCGATCCAGTAGCCTTTGGCCATTCTGGCCTCCCTTGAAGAACTTTGTTTTTTGGCAGGGTGCCAAGTGGGAGGGCCGTTGGCAAGCGGGGTTAGGTCGGTTTTTTGGTGCGCAGGCGCGCAATGAGGCGGCCATCAAGAACAATCAAGCCCAGTGTGAGGAGGGCGAAGCCTGTGTAGGCGCGTGGTGGCAGGGATTCGTTGAGGAAGACGGTGCCTAGAAGAATGGCGACAGGCGGGATCAGTAGCGTGACCACAAGCAGATTGCCGGAGCCAGCGGCAGTTAGAACGCGGTAGTAGAGCAGGTAGGCGGCAGCGGTGCCGAGGATGGCGGCATAGGCGATTGCGGCCCATGTGGGGGCGGACAGGCTGAGCGTGAAGGGGGCCTCGGTGACGTGGGCCAATGGCAGGGCCAGAAGGGTTGTGCAGGTTAGCATGCCCGCAGAGGCCGCTAAGGGAGAGCATCCGGCGAGATGTTTGCGGGCCCAGACGCCGGCGAACCCGTATGACAGAGTGGCCATTAGGGCGGCAATTTGGGCGAAGGAGCGTGGGTCCAGGCCTGTGAGGTGGCTGAGGCCGATGGCCGTGGCGACGCCGAGGACGCCGAGGCCTATGCCGAGGGTTTTGGCCAGTGTCAGGCGCTCGTCGGGTAGGAAGAGCGCGGCGAGCAGTACGCCCCAGAAGGCGGTGGCGGCATTGAAGATCGAGACAAGCCCACTTTCGATGGTGAGCTGGGCAAAGTTGAGCAGGCCGAAGGGTATCAGGTTGTTGAGCAACCCCATGATCAGGAACGCGCCCCAGAGCCGGGGGCTGCGTGGGAGGATGGTCCTGGTTGCGAAGATCACCAGCCACAGCAGAAGCGCCGCCCAGAGGGTTCTGTGTGCGACCAGCGTGAGGGGGCCGATTTCATCAAGCGCTATGCGGTTGGCAAAGAAGACCGCGCCCCAGAGGACAGCCAGCAGGAAGAGTTCGGCCCAGACGCGGGGCGTGAGGCTTTTTTGTGTGCTCATGGGATTGGTTTAACCGTTTATGCCGCCGCACTCACTCCGAAACCTGCGCAAAGAAAAAGCCCCGCCGAAGGGGCGGGGCTCTCAAGTTATGATCTAAACCAATGTTTAGAAACGGTAGCCGAGACGGAGACCGGCACCCCACGCGGTGCTGTCGTTGAAGTCGACGGTGGATGTTGCACCGGTGCGGAAGAATTGGTCGCCGAGCATCGCATAGGTCAGTCCACCAGAGACCGAGAATTTCTCATTAACCTGATAGGTGGCGCCCAAGCCAATGCTTGTGGAACCTGTTGTCGGCGACAACAACGTTGTGGTTGGGCGAGTACCGGATTTTTCATAACCCAGCTGGAGCGCAAGCGACAGCTTGTCGTTGATTTGGCGTCCTACACCGAGGGTGTATTCGATGGTGTCATCGGTAAAGTTCACCCAGTTGCCGTCTGTTGTGTCCAGCGAAAAGCCACCCCAGCCCGCCCAACGCACGGAACCAAACACCAATGTGTTTGCTGCGACGCCGGTTTGGAAATCCAAGTTTACGCTTTCTGGGAAATCCACGTCAAAGGTACGCGGTGAAACGACGTTGTGAGTGCCCTCAAAGCCGCTGTTAATAGAATTGGCGTAAGTCAGAGCAACGCGCAGAGCGATCTCTGGTTTTTCGTAGGCGACACCAAGCACACCGCCCCAATCATAATCACTGCTCGCGTCCAGCATGCCGAGGCCGGAAGTAATGTTGCCCGAGACTTTGAGAGCGCGCGCACCACCGTGAATGCTGAAACCGTTGCCGAAGTTGTATTGAACCAAAGCAGTTAAAGCGTCACTGTTGATGTCCGCTCCGCCACCGGTGAAGGGGCCGTTGGTGTAGGCAACATGCGCACCAAACGGCTGATCGTAGATCAGAGCGACGTCCCAGTTCTCGTTGATCTCGTGCTTATAGCCAAACGACAGGTTGTTGTAGGAGGGCAAAACGTCAGTTGTGTGCGTTACGCCGCTCGTAGAGCCGTCAACGCTTGGGCTCACATGCCGCCATGTAAACTGAGCGTAGTTGCCCTCTTCAAAGAGGATGTTGACCCCTTGGCCGGAGCGGTCGATGCCGCCTGCGAAAGACGTGCTAGCGGCCAGTGTCAGTGCAGTGGCTCCCCATAGCGCTTTTTTCATCATGATGTGTCCCGTGGTTTTTGAGTGTTTTTTTATTTGTGACCATCAGGCTATTCGCGCAACTTTGTTTAAGTCAACGTTAAGGTAAGGTGCTGTTAGCCATGACTTTGCGTCACTTTCGCACAGGCTTAAGGCGCAATTGGGACAATATGTTCAGGTAATTGCCCGCAAAAATCACCGCCGCGCCTACCAGGACCCAGAGATCGATTTGTTCTGCGTATAGTGTCATTCCTACAACAGCTATAAGCGGCAACCGAATGAAGTCGATGGGCATAACAACCGAGGCGGGAGCGAGTCGCAGCGCCGTCGTTAGACAATAGTGCGCGATCAGGCCAGCGCCGGCGATCAACACGATCCAGGGCAAGTTCGCGACAGAGGGCACTGCAATGTCGCCGTCAAACCCGGCAAACAGGATCCCCAGAGCGGCTTGCATGACTGTCAGGTAAAACAGAATGCATGTGATGCTTTGGCTTCGGGTCAATTTGCGGGTGAAGAGAGCAGAGAGCGCAAAGCCAACAGCGGCGCCCGCAGCGGCGACTTGGCCAAAGTCCAGGGTTTGTGGATTGGGACGGGCAACCAACAGGATACCTAAAAAACCAATCAGGGCCGCAAGTAATCCAATGGGGCGCAGTTTTTCTCCAAGGATCAGAGGTGACAGCAGGATGGCCCAAATCGGGGAGGTGAACTCCAAAGCAAAAACCTGAGCCAGTGGGATAACCGTGATGGCGTAGAACCAGAGATTTTGACCTGCAAAATGGCTCAGGTTGCGCACGAAGTGCAGCCCAATGTTGTTTCGGTTGACTTGCCCAAGCGTGCCAGCCGCTCCGGCCACGCCAACCACAAGGACGATGCCGACCAAGCTGCGATACATCATGATCTCAAAGGTATCGAGTTCAAGGCTGACCGCGCGACCAGCAATCGCCATAGAGGTGAATGAGACAATAGCACCGCTCATCCAAACGGCGGCCTTCAAGGTGTCGTTCATTCTGTTAGGTCTTCGATTTGATAGGTGCGGGGAATGCCGTCTGTGGTTTTGGCCCAATCAGACATTTTTGTGCGCGATTGATGGGCATCAAAAGCCGTGCGGTCCACAAAAAGCTCGGATACTTGGAAGCGCCCTGTGTGAGACGCATCCGGTGTGACCTCAAATGAGAGGCACCCTGCCTCGGCGCGGGTCAGCGCGATGTGTTTGGGCAGGGCCTCTGAGACGGCCGCAAGGCGGTCGGCAGGCACGTCGATGTATCCGGTCAGCTTGATCATGCGCGGACCGTGGCAGGTCTTGACCAGCGCGACAAGTGCACTTGTGCACTATTTTCGCCACCGCTGGAGCAGGCAGCGACTACTCTGCAATGGTGCAGCAGCCGGAGCGTTGACCAAGCCCGAGAGTGTTGAGCGAAACGGAGAGTGGAAAGGTGCCGTAGTCGGTTTGGCAGGTGCCTTCGGAGACCAGCAGCATATGGGCGCTTGGGGGCTCTTGCAGCAGCCAGACACGCGGCCAGCCTTCGTGATCTTGCGGCAGGGCTTTGGCAGGTAAAGTGCGGGATTTCTCGCCTGTGCGCATGTAGACAGCGTCGTTGGTGACGGTGAAAACCAATGGGGAGTTGCGCATTTCGCAGGCCAGCGGAGGGGTGGCCAGGGCTTGAGAGGCCGTCAGCGAGAGAAGTGTCGAAAAAAAGAGTGTGCGCATGTCCGATCCCCTAGGTCAGGAAAGTGTCGCGCGGATCGCCTCAAATGGGAAACCGAATTCTGCCAAAAGGTTAATCAAAAAATTGAATTAACTTTTGTCGGAACAGGTGGCGTCGAAATGTTTCAGATGAGGTGATTACAGGCAGATTTTCCACACGGAGATTGAACTTCATGTGAGGGAACAGCCACCTTTGCGTGAGGCGACGGTGGCGGGCATTGACGAGACGTGTTGGCGTGCCCTGATGGGGATAAGGAGGACCACCGACCATGACACAGACTGCCCCATACCAAGACTATGTTGATCGGCTTTCGGACTTGCGTGATGCACAAAGCGAGGAGGCTTCAGCTGCGGATCAACTTTTGTATTTGCGGGACGCGGTTCGGGCAAAGCCAAATGGCACGTTCCTGGAGCTTGGCACGTGGAAAGGGCAAGCAACCAAGACGATGTTGAATGGAATGCACGGGGGCGATGGCCTGTTGGTGTCTGTGGACATTGAGGATTGTTCGAGCGCCGGAGATGGGCCGAACTGGCAGTTTGTGCAGTCTGACAGCAAAAACGCCAATGTTGTGTTGTCGGCGGCACCAAGGCTCAGTGACGGGATCGACCTTGTGTATGTGGATAGTATGCACACGGTGGCGCAAGTCTATGCCGAGATCATGGCCTGGTTTCCCAAGGTACGGCGCGGCGGACGGATCGTGTTCGATGACGTGGATCCGGTGCCCTACATGTATGGCAATCGCAAAGACAGTGCACGTAAGGAGATGATCAACCGCGCTTTGCAGAAACTCATATGCGAGCTGTTTTATGCCAATCTAGATTGCCTGCGGATGGAAATGAAATTTGGCTCCACCGGTTTGGCAATTTGGACCAAGACGTCGGATTTTGGCGCACAGCTACATCCCTATGTGCCTATGGTGCCGGAGAGGTTGGACACGCAGTTGGCTGATCTGCATGACCAGTTGCGCGGGCACAGCGCCTATAAGAACAGCGAAACGGTGCAGAGTGTGATGATCCCGCTGGGCGTGGCCGCTGAATAAAAAATGCCGCGCATGAGGCACGGCATTTTTTGAATTATTATTCCCACTCGATGGTGCCCGGAGGCTTCGAGGTGATGTCATAGGTACAGCGGTTGATGCCTTTGACTTCGTTGATGATCCGTGTGGCGGTCTCACCAAGGAACTGGTGGCTGAACGGGTAGTAATCCGCGGTCATGCCGTCCACCGAGGTCACCGCGCGCAGCGCGCAGGCAAAGTCGTAGGTGCGCCCATCGCCCATCACGCCCACTGTGCGCACCGGCAGGATCGCCACGAAGGCTTGCCAGATGTCATCATAGAGGCCGTGCTTGCGGATTTGGTCGATGTAGATCGCGTCAGCTTCGCGCAGGATCTCCAGCTTCTCGCGGGTGATCTCACCTGGACAGCGAATGGCAAGGCCAGGCCCCGGGAAGGGGTGGCGACCGATGAAGTGCGCGGGCAGGCCAAGTTCGTGGCCCAAGGCGCGGACTTCGTCTTTGAAAAGTTCGCGCAGAGGTTCGACAAGTTTGAGGCCCATTTTCTCTGGCAGGCCGCCAACGTTGTGGTGGCTTTTGATGGTCACAGACGGACCGCCGGAGAAGGACACGGACTCGATCACATCTGGATAGAGCGTGCCTTGGGCCAAGAACTCAGCGCCTTCGATTTGATCGGCGTATTTCTGGAACACGTCGATGAAGAGTTTGCCGATGATCTTGCGTTTGGTTTCCGGGTCGGACTGTCCTTCGAGTTCGCCAAGGAAGAGCTCGGTTTCGTCCGCGTGGATCACCTGCAGGTTCATGTGGTCGCGGAACATGCCGACAACTTCGTCAGCTTCGTTTTTGCGCAGCAGGCCGTGGTCGACAAACACACAGGTAAGCTGATCACCAATCGCTTCATGCAGCAGGGCTGCGGCAACGGAGCTGTCAACGCCGCCGGAGAGGGCGCAGATGACGTTTTTGTCGCCAACCTGAGTTTTGATCTTCTCAACCATTTCGGCACGGTAGGCGCCCATGGTCCAGTCACCTTTGAAGCCGGCCAGTTTCACAAAGTTCTCATAGAGCTTTGCGCCGTTTGGCGTGTGGTGCACTTCGGGGTGGAATTGCACCGCGTAGAAATGACGCTTGGTGTCGGCGGTGATGGCGTAAGGCGCGTTGGGTGAGGTGCCGTAGACCTCAAAGCCCGGGGCGATTTTGCTGACGTGGTCGCCGTGGGACATCCAGACCTGTTCGTCACCGTCGGCAAACCAGCCATCAAGGATGTCGAGCTTGTTGTTTGGCGTCACAAAGGCGCGGCCAAATTCGGCGGTGCCGTGGCCGCTATCCACTTGGCCACCCAACTGGGTCATCATTGTTTGCTGACCGTAGCAGATGCCAAGGATGGGCACACCGTAGTCAAAAATCTCTTGTGGTGCACGTGGCGAGCCCTCGCGGGTCACGCTGTCTGGGCCACCGGAGAAGATCACGGCCTTGGGCGCGAAGCTGCGCACGAAGTCCATGTCGACATTTTGATAGGGGTGGATTTCGCAGTAGACGTTCAGCTCGCGCAGGCGACGGGCGATCAGCTGGGTGACCTGGCTGCCGAAGTCAATGATAAGAAGGCGGTCATGGGATGTCTGGGTCATGGCGGACGCATAGAGAAGAGTGGCGTTTTTCGCAAGATCGTTCGCGCCTTCAAATCAGGGTTTTTGCCACAAGAGGCAAACAACCGCAGGCGGGCGACAGGGAAGGGGCCAAAACGACTGGCCAATGTCGCATTTTTGTTTCAAAGGACGCTAACCAACCGGAGAGGGCTTGGTGGGAGGGGTAGACCTTTCACAAGGAAACCAACTCAGCCTGTGAGGATAAGTCATGGCAGAAGCAGCGACACGGCGTCGGGGACGCGGCGGCGGAGGGGCGGCACGGCGCGCAGAACGCACCGGTGTGAAAATCGAGGCCGCAAAGTTCATTGAACGTAACATGCCGCTGTTGGAGGTGCTGAACGAAGAGGCGCTCCAGATCATCGAGACCAATGCTGATATTCTGCTGGAAGAAGTGGGCGTCAACTTTGTGAACAACAAAGCGGCGCTGGACCGGTGGAAAGAGGCCGGTGCCGATGTGGACTATCAGGCAGAGCGCGTGCGCATTCCAAAAGGCATGGCGCGGGAGCTGTGCAAAACGGCACCGTCGCGGATCACTCAACACGCCCGCAACCCTGAGCGCAATGTCGAGATTGGCGGCAACACGTTGGTGTGCGCGCCGGTTTATGGCCCGCCGTTTGTGCGTGATGCCGAAGGTGGCCGCCGCTATGCCACGATGGCTGATTTCGAAAAGTTTGTGAAGCTGGGCTATATGTCCAAATGGTTGCATCACTCTGGCGGCACCGTGTGTGAGCCAACCGACGTGCCGGTGAACAAGCGCCACCTCGACATGCTGCTCGCCCATATGACCCTGAGCGACAAGCCGTTCATGGGGTCTGTGACCGAGCCAAGCCGCGCTCAAGACAGTGTGGAGATGTGCGAGATCCTGTTTGGCAAGGAGTTTGTGCAGAACAACACGGTGATGACCTCGCTGATCAACATCAACTCGCCGATGACGTTTGACGACATTATGATGGGTGCGCTGGAGGTTTACGCGAAGAACAACCAGGCCTGTATCGTGTCGCCGTTCATTGTGGGCGGGGCCATGGCACCGGTAAGCGTAGTTGGCACGCTGACACAGGTGCTGGCCGAGGTTCTGGCTGGCATCGCTTACAGCCAGCTGATCCGCCCCGGAGCGCCGGTGATCTTTGGTGCTTTTGTAACCTCGATTGATATGAACTCAGGTGCGCCGACATTTGGCACGCCAGAAGCCAGTCAGATCCTGTCTGGCGCGGGTCAACTGGCCCGTCGCTTGGGATTGCCGTTCCGCTCTGGTGGCGGGTTGTGTGGCTCCAAGATGCCAGACGCGCAAGCGGCGTATGAAACGGCTCACACACACAATGCCGCGCTGACCGGTGGTGTGAACTTCATGCTACACGCCTGTGGCTGGCTGGAAGGCGGTTTGGTGTCCAGCTTTGAGAAGTTTGTGATGGACGCCGATCAGCTGGGTGCGTTGCACAAGATGGCGGCGGGTGTGGCCTATGATGAAAACGCACAAGCCATGGATGCTGTGCGTGAAGTGGGGCCCGGCGGGCATTACCTCGGTTGTGCGCACACACAGGCGAATTTCAAGGATGCGTTCTGGCGCTCGGAACTGCTCGACTATAAGCCGTTTGAGACTTGGTCTGACGAAGGCGGCCGCGACACCCAGGCGCTGGCGTCTGCACGGGTTGAGCAACTTATCGACGCGTATCAGCAACCGGCGCTTGATCCGGAAATCGAAAAGGCGTTGCGGGCCTATGTGGCTGAGAAAAAGGCGTCGATGCCGGACAGTTTTGTCTGATCAAAGAAGTTGAGATTGTGAGGCCCGCAACAGGTGGGCCTCGCTTTGCATGGCGATTTCGAGGTCGACATGTTTCACAGCCGAGTAAGCCGTCGCGCCTGTACGCCGTTGCTGCTCGAGGGTGCTTCTCAAGGAAAATGGGTACAGAAGCTCTGCTCAATTGAGGGCGGAGGTGTGCGTGAGATGTGCCGAGTAAGGTGCTGAAATCGTGTGTTTTCTGCGAGCTGGGGCTTGGTCACGCGAATGAGAGTTCGCGGGTGGATGAGGCGGTCCAGTTAGGCAAGACACTCCAGAATGGAATCACCCTTTCTGTGCCGTGGCCATCTAGCGGAGCATAAATTTTCGCGTGTTGCGTGAATTCGTTTTTGGCGCTCGCTGTAAAAGAGTGCTGTTCACAATTTCAAAACAATCCTTAAGGGCAGCGACACCTGATGCGCTCGCCTACACAGCTCATTTTCGCTGTGCAAAACTTTTTGGATAACCCTGTGGATAATTCCGACAGCGGTTGTGACCCAAGGTCTTTGTAAGGAGTAACGAGAGATGCAACCGGAACATGTAGTCCCCCCATTGCCAACCTGGCTGCCACAGAGTGTGGCGCGTTATGTGGCCCACACAGAACAAGGCCTATCTATCCGGGAGCTGGCCCGACGAGATGGCTGTCATGCCTCAACCGTCAGCCGACAAATTCACAAACTGGAAGCAATGCGGGATGATCCGCTGGTGGATGCCGCTTTGAAGACCTTCCGACAGCAATCGCAGGCAAAGAGCACGGGAGCGCCTTTGCTGGAGAGCGCAGGGGATTTGCCCGATGAAAATGTGGTCCGGGAAGAAGGGCTGCGTGTGTTGCGGCGCCTTCTTGAAACCGGTGCGGTTTTGGCGGTGGCGAGTGATATGGACACAGCGGTGGTGATGCGCGATGAGACCACGCGAACGGCGACAGTGGCACGGCAGGTTGCGCAAGCAATGGTCTTAAAGGGCTGGATCACTTGTGTCCAAGCAGGGCGGGTGAGCCGCTATGTGATTTCCGCGCAAGGGCGGGCGTTTTTGAGCAAAATGGTGGCTGCCCTGGAAAATCAGGCACAGGAACGCGCGCAGGGATTTGCGGACCCGCAGGCTGTGTTTGGCGGGGTCGCGGCGGACGTGGCCAAAAGTGGTCTTGTGGCGCAGAGAGGACCAATGCAGGGGCGGTTTATTGCGTCGGAAAGCCCGCTGACCATTTTGGCACGGCGGCGGGATCGCGATGGAAACCACTTTTTGTCCGAAGATCTTGTACGTGCCGGTGAGCGGCTGCGCGAGGATTATGAATTGGCGCAAATGGGAACAGGGCAGGACGCCTGGTGGCGCTATTTGAAGGCGCCCCATGCGGAGGTTTATGTGGCCCAACGGGCGGGTGTCTGTGGCGCGGAACCTGCGCGCCAACGGGTCGTTGCGGCGTTGGATGTTTTGGGAGAAGGGCTCACAGATGTGGTGTTGCGCTGTTGTTGTCAGCTGGAGGGGCTGGAAGCAGCTGAGAAGCAACTTGGGTGGTCAGCGCGGTCTGGAAAAGTGGTGCTGCGGATTGCCTTGATGCATTTGCGGGAGCATTACCTTGCAGAGGCCGGAGGCGCGGGCGACTACATCGGGTAAATGAAAAAGGCCCGCCAAATGGCGGGCCCTTCCGAGTTTCTGCGAGACCGGCTTAGGCTGCGGATTCGGCTTTGGCGGTTGCCAGGAACTTCAGCAGGTTCTCCGGGGAGCTTTCGCCATATGGATCTTCGCCGTGGTTGTCCTCCAGGCCTGGCTCTTCGAACCATGCTTCAACAACACCATCGTTGATGATGGCGGCGTAACGCCAGGAACGCAGGCCAAAGCCGAGGTTGTCTTTGCGCACCAGCATGCCAACTTTGCGGGTGAATTCGCCGGAGCCGTCAGGGATGACATCAACGTTTTTCACGTCCTGCGCTTCGGCCCATTTGTTCATCACAAAGCTGTCGTTTACGGACATGCAATAGATGCTGTCGATGCCATTCTCTTGGAACTTGGCGAAGTTTTCTTCGAAACCTGGCAGCTGGTAGGTGGAGCAGGTTGGGGTGAAGGCGCCTGGCAGCGAGAACAGGATCACGCGCTTGCCTTTGAAGTAATCGTCGCTGGTCATGTCCTGCCAGCGAAATGGGTTCGGGCCGCCCACTGCTTCGTCACGCACACGGGTTTTGAAGACAACATTTGGGACTTTGACGCCAACTTGCATTGAAGATTTCCTCGGTCAGAATTTGTACTGCGCGTGATCTATAACGATTCTAAAAACTGACGCAATGCTGCAAAGTCGAAACATCTTTTGAGGGTGCGGGAAACCGCTGATCTGGCAGGGATTTGACCACATATGCATAGCTGCTTTGCATTTCTGGTAGTGGCGGGCGGGAACTCTTATGTTACACAGCGCAAACCCAAGTTGGCCGGAGGACCATCAGTTGCGTGATTTGAAGTTGCCAGAGCAGCGCCACCCAGAGAAGGCGCACCGCAAGGACAATGCTCAGCCTAGAAAACCCAAGTGGATTCGCGTCAAAGCGCCAACCGGTGACGGCTATAACGCCACCCGCAAAATCATGCGGGAAAACAACCTGACCACGGTGTGTGAAGAGGCCGCGTGCCCAAACGCCGGCGAGTGTTGGAGCCAAGGCCACGCCACTATGATGATCATGGGTGAGATTTGTACCCGTGGCTGTACATTCTGTAACATCGCAACGGGTAAACCAGACACATTGGATGTGTTTGAGCCGGGCCGTGTGGCGGAGGCGGTGAAGAAGCTGGATCTGAACCACGTGGTGATCACCTCTGTGGATCGAGACGATCTGGAAGACGGTGGCGCGGAGCATTTTGCGCAGACCATTCGCGCGGTGCGGCACCGGTCTCCGAAGACCACGATTGAAATCCTGACCCCAGATTTCCTGAAGTGTAAGCCTGAGGTGCTGGAAGTGGTGGTGGAAGCGCGTCCCGACGTGTTCAACCACAACCTTGAAACCGTGCCGGGCCTCTATCCGCAGGTACGCCCTGGTGCGCGGTATTTCCACTCACTGCGTCTGTTGCAGCGGGTGAAAGAGATGGATCCGTCGATCTTCACCAAATCCGGCATCATGGTTGGGCTGGGCGAGGACAAGCAGTCTGTTCACCAGGTTATGGAAGATATGCGCGCAGCAGACATCGATTTCCTGACCATTGGCCAGTATTTGCAGCCTACACCAAAACACCACGGCGTGGACCGCTTTGTGACACCGGAAGAGTTCAAGAGCTATGAGACGGCTGCATTTGGCAAAGGTTTCTTGATGGTGTCGGCGACGCCCCTCACACGCTCGTCTTACCACGCGGGTGATGATTTTGCGAAGCTGCGGGACGCGCGGGAGGCGCAATTGGCCAAGGGCTGAGGGCGCTTGGTTGGCATGGGGGCGCTGCCCCCAGACCACCGGGATATTTTGTGTCAAATGAAGACAGGCGCCGCGGATTGCACGGCGCCTTTTTTAGTGCGGTAAGTGTATCTTGAAGCGGGTGCGCAGCGCTTGATCCAGATCGGGAGAAAAACGCGCGACAGACCGTTGTACCAGAATTTGCTCTTTGCGGGATTTGGCTTTCTCAAGCAGATTTGGCTTGCCCAGCTCGGCCCATTCTTTGGGTGAGGTCCGGTCTCCGAGTGTTGGATACACATGATCTTTCTGCATGCGGCTTAACGTGGCATCCGTGCCCAGATAGTGGCCGGGACCGTTGAGGCAAACATCGCGAATTTGCTCCAATGCCAAGGTTTCTTCGTCCACCTCGATACCGCGCACAGTGCGCATGGCTTGGCCAATCAGATCATCACCGAGGATCAGGCTTTCGTGGCAGAACCCCAGTAGGGATGCGTGCATGCCCGCAGCTTCATAGACCATGTTGAGGCCAGACAAACCTGCCATGACGTTGGAGCACATCTGCTCCCACCCAGCTTGCATGTCTGGCAGTTTGGAGTCGCTGGCCCCGGCGGCCGCACCGCCAGGCAACCCGTAGAATTTGTGCATTTGGGCACAGCCAGCAGAGAGCAGGGCTTGTTCGCCCGAGCCAACGCTCATCGCGCCGGTGCGCAGATCGAGACCAAAAGGCCAGGTGCCGCAGATGGCGGGATGACCCGGGGCGATGGCGTTCACATAAACAATGCCAGCCAGACATTCGGCAGTGGCTTGCACAATGGCGCCGGCAATGGTGGATGGGGCGGTGGCGCCCGCCATGCCTGCGGAGAGCAAAAGGATTGGCATGCCGCCGCGAATGCAGGCTTCCATGACCTCGCAGCTTTCTGTGGCAAACTTCATGGGGGGCACCACAAAGCAGTTTGTGTTGCTGACAAAGGGGCGTGCGCGCCAGGCGTCTTCGTCGCCTGCAATCATATGCAACATCTCCAGCGCGTCAGGAACAAAACCGGGTTCCGTGAACGACACGCCGACGTGTTTGGTGGTGCCGGAGCAGCAGGCGTAGATGGTGTTGAGGTCCATTTCTTTGTTGTCTGTGATGTCACGGGCGACCATCGGACGCTGCAAAAAATGGATGTTGTCGAGCTGATCCGCGATGCGGGCGGCGTCGTGCAGGTCTTGGATCGTGCTGTCGCGGTAGTCTTCTGTGTCAATGTCCACCATATGCACCGCAGCGCCCGCTGTGCCAAAATGCACGCGGTTGCCGGAGAGTTGCAGATCATGCTTGGCGTCTCGGCTGTATAAGGTGATGTCCTTGCACGCTTTGGCAAGCATGTCATCGACCAAGGCACGGGGGAAGCGCAGGCGGCCATCGTCGCCCAGAATGGCTCCTGCGGCGGTCAGGATGTCGATGCCGGATTGCGGTGCGTCAGCGAGGCCAATTTGCTCCAAAGCGTCCAACGCGGTTTCGTGGATGCGCTGCATATCGCGATCTGTGAGCGGCTTGTACTGGCCGCCTTCCATACCGGCGCGGATCGGGCGGATGTCCTGAGATAGGGGGGCTGCGCGGGCGGCGCGACGGGCGGAGCGGCCGCCGGAGCGGCGGGGAGATTGTGCATTCATGTGTAGTAAGGTCCTGTAAGGGCTGTCAAAAACGAGTTTTGATGGGCTTACGGACGGCCTCGGGCGGCGCGACCACGATCCGCACCAATGGTGCGGCTCACAAGTTTGATTTTACAGCGCACGCCTTGCATTTGCCTCTCCTCTTTCAAGGAGTGTGCGAATCTCTCAGCGCCGCGTCATGTCCAATTGCGACAGATGTCGTTTTTGGACAAAACGCGGTTTTGTGCGCTACGGCGCCAGCTTTTCGGCGTGATCGGCCAGGGTTTGCAAGGCGGACCTGAAGCGCTCGTCATTGACCGTCATTGCGACTCGGATGTGGCCGTGGGCCGAGTGACCAAAGCTTTCGCCGGGCATGGTCGCGATGTGGTGTGTGTCTAAAAGTGAATTGGCAAAAGCCTCACCCGACAGTCCCGTAGCGCGGATGTCGAGCATGATATACATCGCGCCTTGGGCCGGAATGAGACCAACGGTGCTTTGATTGGACAGGATGTCTTTGGCAATTTCGCGGCGGCGCTCAAATGGCGCTGCGATCTTTGCTTCCAGGTCTTCGCCTTGTGCCAGAGCAAACACGGCGGCGTCCTGAATAAAGCCGGGCACGCCGTAAGTGGTGTGTGTTGCGAGGTTGATCAGATGCGTGATGACTTCTTTGGGCCCAGCGATCCAGCCAATCCGAGAGCCAGTCATGGCGTGAGACTTGGACATTGAGCCCACCACAAGCGTGCGCTCCGCCATGCCAGGCAGGGCGCGGGGGCTGATGTGCTCGCCTTCCCAGATTTGGGTGTCGTATACTTCGTCGGAGATCAGCCAGAGGTCATGGTCCTTGCAGACTTGTGCGATGCCGTTGAGGGTGTCGCGACCATAGACCGTTCCGGTGGGGTTGTTGGGCGTGTTGACTAGGAGTGAGGCAGCGTTTTTGGCGGCTTCTTCGGCGATTTCCTCTGCGCGCGGTTTGAACGCGTTGGAGGCGTGGGTGCGAATTGGAACGGGCTCCGCGCCGACGCTGCGGATGGTGCCGGGGTAGGTGGCATAATAGGGGTCGATGTAGAGTGCGCGGTCACCCGGTGAGCAGGTGGCGATATGGGCGGCAAACAGCGCAGACTGACCACCGGGCGTAATCAGGATGTTTTCGCAGGTGGTGGGCACGCCGGTGCGTTCGGTCAGCCGGGCAGCAACGGCTTCGCGCAGGTCTTGCGTGCCGGGCACCATGGCGTAGCCGGTGTGGCCACCGCGGGCCGATTGATCCATGGCGGTGAGGATGACCGGATCGGTGCGGATGTCGTGTTCGCCGATCGTCAGTTCGGTCACGTCGACGCCCTCGGCGATCATGCGGCGGGCTTTGTAGAAGACATCCCAGCCGTCGGAGCCGCCGCCGGTGATGTTGGTGATGCGCTGCGAAAGTTTCATGTCCCGCACTCCCTTAAGGTCCTTTGGGCCTCAGGTGGCAGAGAGGGCGCGGACAAGTCAAATTCAATGTCGTGATGCGGGGTATTTCCGTTGCGGCTATGTCGGGAACGTAGGCCAAGGTGTCGGAAACGGTCCATGTCTTTGCGTGTTTGCTAGGCGTTTTTGCCAAGGTCTGACGGGGTGTCGCCCATCAGATAGCGCGGGCCAGTGCCGCGGGTGCGGGCGCGGTCGTCTGGGTTGTAGAGCTTGCAATTGGACAGGCTGAGGCAGCCACAACCTATGCAGCCGTCAAGCTGGTCACGCAGTTTGGACATTTGCGCGATACGGGCGTCGAGGTCTTTGCGGAAGCGTTCCGAGATGGCTTGCCAGTCGGCTTTGGTGGGCGTGCGGTTGGACGGTAGGCTGTTCAACGCCTCGCGGATCTCGGCAATCGAAAAGCCCAAGGATTGAGAGATCATCACAAAGGAAAGGCGGCGGATGTCGGCCCGTTCATAACGGCGCTGGCCGGTGTCTGTGCGATGTGGATGCACGATGCCTTCTTCCTCGTAATAGCGGATGGCGGAGGGGGCGAGGCCGGTGCGTTCGGAGATGAATCCGATGGTCAAGCCTGTGGGGCGCAGACGAAGTTTTTGTTTCTGTTTCATTAGATCGCTGTTTTTGTTGAAAAAGAAGTTCTTGTAGTGAAGTTAACTTGAGGAATTAGTCTAAGTCCATCAAGAAATTCAGAGGAAGGACCTAGAGCAATGAAACTGGAACATGTGAACCTGACTGTGCGCGACCCAAAGACCACGGCGGCGATCCTGTGTGAGCTGTTTGACTGGCAGGTCCGCTGGGAAGGTGAGTCGATCTATGATGGCTACACCGTGCATGTGGGGGACACGGAGAGCTATCTGGCGCTTTATGCACCACCCAAGGAAATCCAAAACGCGGAAGAAAGCTATTATCGGGCGGGGGGATTGAACCACATCGGAATTGTTGTTGCAGACCTTGATATGGTTGAGGCGCGTGTGAAGGCGGCGGGATTTGTTCCCGGCAGTCACGCGGATTACGAACCAGGAAAGCGGTTCTATTTCGAGGGACCTGACGACGTTGAGTATGAGGTGATCAGTTATGCCTGAGTTGCAGAAAGCCGGGCCAATTGGCTTGTTGATCTGGTGTGGCACCTTGTTGGGCGTGGGGTTCCCGCTCAGCAAGCTGTCCGCGGCGGCGGGCGTGCCGCCGATGGTCTGGGCGCTGTTGGTCTCTGTAGGCACCTGTACGGCGCTGTTTCCCTTTGTGGCCTTACGTGGTCAGTTGAAGCTGCCAAGGGGACAGTTGCTGCGCTACGTGTTGGTAACTGGATTGGTGACCTCGGCCGGGATCAATGTGATGATCTTTGGCTTGGTGCCAAAGCTGGGCGCGGGTCAGGTGGGCATGATGTTTGCCTTGTCGCCGGTGGCGACTTTGGCGGTGTCTTCGCTGTTTGGCTTAAAAACGCCATCGCGGTTGGGCTTGCTTGGCATCGGCTTTGGTCTGATAGGCGCCTTGATGGTGGCTTTTGGCCGGGGCGGCGTGCATGGCACGTTGATCTGGTCTTTGGTGGGGCTGACCATTCCGCTGATCCTGGCGGCGGGGAATGTGTATCGCACTTTGGATTGGCCAGAGGGTGAGCATCCAATTGCCTTGGCGTTCTGGAGCCAGATGGTGGCGATTGTGACTTTGGTTGTGGTGATGGTTGCGCGCGGTGACGGGATTGCGCTGCATAGCGTGGCGGCGGTGCCCTGGGCTGCGGCGGCGCAGATGGTGGCGGCGGCGCTGACCATTCCGGCGTTTTTCCAGCTGCAACGCGTTGGCGGGCCGGTGATGTTGAGCCAGATTGGTTATGTGGCGGCGGCAGTTGGCTTGATTGTGGGCGTGGCTTTGCTTGGAGAACGCTATGGGCCGGTGAGCTGGATTGGCGCGGCCATCACTGCAGTTGGCATTGCCTTGACCATTCTGGCGCAGTCTGGGCGGTCAGTCGCGATACCAATGGCCTTCCCGTTGGGACGATTGACGCGGGCAAAGCTGTGGATCGGTGATGCATGTGAGAAGAAACGTGTGCCCAATCAGGCAACTTTACTCGCCGCTCGGCGGCAGGCTGTTCTGAAGCTTCTTCGCCAGGCCTGAACTACAATTATGTAAGACACTCCCAGACGGTGGTGCAGTTCTTCTGTGTCACCGTCAAAACGTGGAACTGGTCAATTCAGAGATGTCGGGCTTGACCGCCGTTCGCGCCGCGCATAGGGTCGCGGCCATGAACACTGTACGCACCATTATTATTTGCTGCTGCATTACCTGCTGACATCGTCAGGCGGGCCGTTCTTCTATTTCAAACATGTTTGAGAATTGGTAAGCCCGCCACGGACCAACCGTGTGCCGAGGAGCCACTTATGACTGAGATCAAGCTGCACAATACGCTGAAACGCCGCAAAGAGGTGTTTCAGCCGATCGATCCTGAAAATGTGCGGATGTATGTCTGTGGGCCGACTGTTTATGATCGCGCGCATATTGGCAATGCGCGGCCTGTGGTGGTGTTTGATGTGCTCTATCGCCTGCTGCGAGAGGTCTATGGCGCCGAAAAGGTGACCTATGTGCGCAACTTCACTGACGTGGATGACAAGATTAACACGCGGGCGGCGGAGAGTGGGCGCAGCATTGGCGAGATCACGGCGGAAACCACGCAGTGGTATCTAGATGACATGGGCGCGTTGGGGGCGAAGGAGCCCAACCATATGCCGCGCGCTACACAGTACATCGCCGAGATGATCACCATGATCGAGAAGCTGATTACGGATGGCTTTGCCTATGCCCATGACGGCCACGTGTTGTTCCGGGTGCGCAAGTATGACGACTACGGCAAGCTCTCGGGCCGGTCTGTGGACGACATGATCGCGGGCGCGCGGGTTGAAGTGGCGAGCTACAAAGAAGATCCGATGGATTTTGTGCTGTGGAAGCCATCCGATAACAACATTCCCGGATGGGACAGCCCTTGGGGGCGCGGGCGTCCTGGCTGGCATATTGAATGCTCGGCCATGTCCTATGAGCTGTTGGGTGCGCATTTTGACATTCACGGCGGCGGCAACGATTTGATGTTCCCGCACCATGAAAATGAGATTGCCCAGAGCTGCTGCGCCAATGGCGGGCAGCACATGGCGAACTACTGGCTGCACAACGAGATGTTGCAGGTGGAAGGCAAGAAAATGTCCAAGTCTTTGGGCAACTTCTTCACCGTGCGCGATCTGTTGGATGGCCATGATGGAAATCCGGGTGTGCCGGGCGAGGTGATCCGTTTTGTGTTCCTGAGCACACATTACGGTAAGCCGATGGACTGGACTGCGAAGAAGGCGGCAGAGGCTGAGGTCACGCTGCGCAAATGGCGGGGTTTGGTGGAAGGATCAGAGCCGATTGGCGTGGATCAGCATGTGCTGGACGCGGTGGCGGATGATCTGAACACTGCTGGTGCCCTGGCGCGGTTGCATGCGATGGCCAAAGAAATCGCCGCCAATCCGCAGAAAGACTGCTTCTATGAGAAGGGGGTCTTCTTGGGCTCGGCTCAGCTGCTGGGTTTGCTGACGGATGAATTGGCGGATTGGGTGCAAGCCGGGGATGTTGATTTGGGCGCCTTGGCCGACAAGTTGGCCGCGTTGCGGGCTGCGGCGATGGAGAGCAAGGATTTTGCGCCGGTGGATGCGCTGAAGTCAGCCTTGCTTGAGGCCGGTGTCGAAGTTCGTATGAGCAAAGCGGGTGTGGAACTGTCACCAGCCGCGGGATTTGACGAGAGTAAGCTGGCAGGACTGCTGGACTAAGACAAACAGGCGTGCGCAGGCAAGCGCGCGCCTTTTTCGTGTGGGCGCTCCGGCCTGCATTTGAGACACAGCGGAAGGCCAAGCTATGCGCAAGGAACGCCTCTATCTCTACGACACCACGCTGCGAGATGGGCAGCAGACACAGGGTGTACAGTTTTCCACCGGTGAAAAGGCGCAGATTGCGGCGACTTTGGACGCGATGGGCATCGACTACATCGAAGGCGGCTGGCCCGGTGCGAACCCGACCGACAGTGATTTTTTTGACTCTAAACCCAAACTGAACGCGACTTTCACTGCTTTTGGCATGACCAAACGCGCGGGCATGTCGGCAGAAAACGATGATGTGCTGGCGGCGGTGATGAATGCGGGCACAGAGGCCGTCTGTTTGGTGGGCAAGACCCATGATTTCCACGTGACCAAAGCGCTTGGCATCACGTTGGCGGAAAACACCGAAAACGTCGCCAAATCCGTGGCCTATATGGTGGCGCAAGGACGTGAGGCGTTGTTTGACGCGGAGCATTTCTTTGACGGTTTCAAGGCCAATCCGGATTATGCGCTGGAGGTGGTGAGAGCGGCCTATGAAGCCGGTGCACGTTGGGTTGTTTTGTGTGACACCAATGGCGGGGCTTTGCCGCGCGAGGTCTATGAGATCACCAAGGCGGTGATTGCAGCAGGCATTCCAGGCGATCATTTGGGTATCCACACCCACAATGACACAGAACATGCGGTGGCCAACTCGCTCGCCGCGGTGGACGCCGGGGCTCGGCAGGTGCAGGGTACTTTGAATGGTCTGGGCGAGCGCTGTGGCAATGCGAACCTGACCACGCTTATCCCGACGTTGTTGCTCAAGGAGCCCTATGCCAGCACGCTGGAGATCGGGGTGAGCGTTGAGACGCTGGAAGGGCTGACGCGCGCCAGCCGGATGTTGGATGACATCTTAAACCGTGTGCCGATGCGGCAGGCGGCATATGTTGGGGCCAGTGCCTTTGCCCACAAGGCGGGGTTGCACGCCAGCGCGATCCTGAAAGACCCAAGCACCTATGAGCATGTGGATCCGTCCGTGGTGGGCAATGAGCGGGTCATTCCGATGTCCAATCAAGCTGGGCAGAGCAACCTGCGCAAACGGTTGGCGGATGCGGGGCTGGAGGTCGAGAAAGGCAATCCAGCACTGGGAGACATTCTCAACCGCATCAAAGAGGCCGAGGCCAAAGGCTATTCGTATGACACGGCGCAGGCCAGTTTTGAGTTGTTGGCGCGGGATGCATTGGGGCTGACAGAAAGCTTTTTTGATGTAGAGCGTTACCGGGTGATTTCTGAGCGCCGTCGTAACGCGCGCGGGCATCTGGTGGTTGAGAGTGAGGCTGTCGTCACCGTTCAGCTGCCCAATGGCGGTAAGACAACGAGCTACTTCAAAAATGACCATGCTGATGAAATGAGTGACGAGGGGCCGGTGAACGCCCTTTGGCAGGCGCTTAAATCCGATCTTGGGCCATACCAAGAGGTCATAGATGACGTGCGTCTGGTCGACTTTAAGGTGCGGATCACCAATGGCGGCACAGAGGCGGTCACGCGGGTCATAATAGACTTTGAGGATGACACAGGACGGCGATGGGCCACAGTTGGCGTGTCGGCCAACATAGTCGATGCGAGCTTTGAGGCGCTGTTGGATGCGTTGAATTGGAAACTGGTGCATGTTGGCGCCAAGGGTGCTTATATGTCGGGAGCCCTTGCGTGACACAGGACGATCTAAACGCCTGTGCCGAATTGCTGCAGCGCGCAGACCCGGATCGGTTTGCCGCCGTGCTCGCGGCGAAGCCTGCGGCGCGGGATGTGCTGCTGCCGATTTATGCGTTTAATGTGGAAGTTGCCCGCGCGCCTTGGGTGACGCAGGAGACGATGATTGCCGAGATGCGCCTGCAATGGTGGCGCGATGCGCTGGATGAAATCCGCGAAGGCAAACCGGTGCGGCGGCATGAGGTTGTGTCACCTTTGGCAGAGGTTTTGAGTGTCGAAGATGCGGAGGTTCTGGATCGGTTGATCGAGGCGCGGCGCTGGGACATTTACAAAGACCCGTTTGAGAACCTGGCGCATCAAATGCGGTACCTGCAGGACACTGGTGGCGCGCTTTTGTTGGCGGCTGCGCGCAGTCTTGGGCCCTGTGAGGAAAACGTCGCGCTGGATGCGGGCTATGCCTTGGCGCTTGCAAATTGGCTACAGGCCATTCCCGCGCTGGAGGCGCAAAAACGCGTGCCATTGGTCGATGGACGGCCGCAGGCTGTCAGTGCTTTGGCCAAAGAAGGACTGGTGCGGTTCAGGAAAGCGCGCGCCAATCGTGGCGCGGTGTCAACGCAGGCTGCGCAGGCGTTTTTGAGCTGTTGGCAGGTAGAAACGGTATTGTCGCAAGCCGCAGCAGAACCGGAGCGGGTGGCACAAGGCGCGCTTGGTATGAGCGAGTTCGGCAAGCGGGTTGGACTGCTGTGGCGAGGTATGAGCGGGCGCTGGTGAAACGCCCGCCAATTCGTTTAGGCAGTTTCTTCGGAAGGCCGGAACATCAGCCAGATGAGAGCACCACCGGCCAGCATCAGGAACGGCGCCATGGCGAGGTTCACGCTGGTCCAGCCGGTCACGGCATCCCCACCGGAGCAGTTCATCAATCCGCCTGAGGCCAGCGAGGCCACGGTCACACCGCCAAAGACAATCACATCGTTCATGCCCTGCATACGACCTCGTTCTTCGACGGTGTGGGCACCGGCGAGCATGGTGGTTGCGCCGATGAAGCCGAAGTTCCAGCCAAGCCCCAGCAGGATCAGCGCGATGAAGAAGTTCTCCAGCTCAACGCCTTGAAGCGCCACACCGCCAGCCAAGCCGAGGATCAAGATGCCGGTTGCGAGGATTTTCTCGACGCCAAATTTTGCGATCAGGTGACCGGTGAAGAACGATGGCACAAACATTGCCAGCACGTGGGCGGTGACCACATCAGCAGCGTCGTTTTGCTCAAAGCCACAGCCGACAACGGCCAAAGGTGTTGAGGTCATCACCAGATTCATCAGCGCGTAGGCCACCATGGCGCAGATCACCGACACAGCAATGCGCGGGCTGGTGATCAGCTCCCACCGGGTGCGGCCTTTGGGGGCGTCTGGCGAGGGAACTGGGGGCTTAGGAATGTCGATGAACAGGAACAGCAGAGAGCCGATGACGTTGATTGCGATCACTGCGATGTAGGCGCCAAGGAACGGCACAACCATGGAGTCAGACGTCACTTTGACCAGTTGCGGGCCAATGATCGCCGAAAGCAGACCGCCCGCCATCACGTAGGAGATGGCTTTGGGCCGGAAGGCTTCAGAAGCAGTGTCCGCTGCGGCAAAGCGGAAGAAGCCTTGTGCGGACATGTATACGCCCGTCAATAGCGAGCCGAAGAGGAAGACCGGGAAACTGTTGAGGTAAAGGCCATACGCCCCTACGGCGCCACCCAAAGCCCCGCCCATGGTGCCAACAACAAATCCGGTGCGACGTCCGTATTTCTGCATGATCGCTGAAAGCGGTGTGGCTGAAAGCATCGACCCCAAAACAATCAGCGAAATGGGCAATGTCGCAAAGCAGATGTTCGAAGCCAGTGATTGTCCCGCCAATCCGCCAATCGTGAAGATCAACGGCATTTGCGAGCCTAGAAAGGCCTGTGCCAAAACAAGAATAAACACGTTGCGCTTGGCGCGGTTGTCATCGGCGGGGAGGGAGGTGATGTCGGTCATGCGCCAAGCGTTAGCTTGTTAAGCAGCTGAGGTCCAGTGGTTGCACTTCACCAAGCCGCGACTAAGGTACAGTGAGACTTTGGAGGCGCTTGTGGACGTTGGACGGATTATCAAAACCGAAGACTGTGTGGCTGAGGGCGCGGCGTGGTTGGCGGATCAAGATCCCCGGTTTGCGCAGGCGTTGGAGCTGACAGGCCCTTTGCCGTTACGGCTGCGTCCGGACGGGTTTGATCAGCTGCTGAGTGCGATTGTGAGCCAACAGGTCAGCGTGGCGTCCGCAGCTGCGATCTGGAAACGCATGCAAGACGCGGGCTTGGTATCGCCAGAGGCGATTGTCGCTGCGTCGGAGGATGACTTGCGTGGGGCAGGGCTCAGTCGGCAAAAGATGCGTTATGCGCGTGCCTTGGCGGACGAAGGTATTGATTTTGAGGCGCTTAGATCTGCACCCAACGGCGAGGTTTTCAAGACGTTGACCCAGGTTAGCGGTATTGGAATTTGGACGGCAGAGATTTACGCGATGTTTTCTCTCGGCCGTGCGGATGTGTTTGCACCCGGCGATTTGGCGTTGCAGGAAAGCGCGCGGATTCTGTTTGGGTTGGATGAACGGCCAAAGGAGAGGGCATTGCGGCAAATGGCGGTGGCCTGGTCTCCCTGGCGCTCTGTAGCGGCACGTCTGTTGTGGGCCTACTATCGGGTTGATAAAGGTCGTGAAGGTATTGGTTAGTTTGGCTAGCGAGGCTTATTCACACATAAGCAACTCAAGGTTTTTTTGGATTGACATCTTAGCACGTCATTACACGCGTAAAGGCGACCACGAAGACCTGGCAAAAATGCAAAAGAAAACGGTCGAACGCTTTACTGTTTGCTTGCTTCCGCAGGCATCACGCTTTCTTTGTGGATGTAGTTTTAAAACATGAATTTGACCCGAATAGCCTGGTAGGGGTCGTGGCTCGAGAGTGGCCAGAAAATGCCGGTATGGTTAGGTTGAAGGGAGCGGTAGGACTTTCACGCGAAGTTTCGCCGTCTGAGAAGAGCGCTGCATTATTCAGGAATCCTGTAAACTTTGCTCATTCCGTTGATGGGAACGTCTTTGTGTCTACGAACATTTTGGCTCCGAGCGGCGCCGATGGGGGAGCTGTCCGCCGTGCGGATCATCTGAAATCGTTTCTTGATGCTTTGGAGACTGAATGTCGGCAGAACAACTTGTCTTGTAAGCTTGAAATTCGTGAACGGAAGTTGGGATGGAGCATTGGCAAAGGCGCGTTCTAGCCAAGCGGCTTTGAATTCGACTTGTAGGCGGGGCAAACAAAAAGGGCGCTCCGAGGAGCGCCCTTAAATATTTGATCCAAGTTGGATTTAGCAGCTGTAGTACATGCCAAATTCAACCGGGTGTGGGGTGTGCTCATAGTGCTCCACCTCTTCCATTTTCAGCTCAATGTAGCCGTCGATCTGGTCTTTGGTGAACACGTCACCGGCCAGCAGGAAGTCGTGATCTTCAGCCAGAGCTTCCATGGCTTCGCGCAGGGAGCCACAGACAGTTGGGATGTCCGCCAGCTCTTCGGCAGGCAGGTCATAGAGGTTTTTGTCCATGGCTTCGCCTGGATCGATCTTGTTCTTGATGCCGTCAAGGCCGGCCATCAGCAGTGCAGCGAAGCACAGATAGGGGTTTGCCGCTGGATCAGGGAAACGTGCCTCTACGCGCTTGGCTTTTGGGCTTTCGGTCCATGGGATACGGACACAGCCGGAGCGGTTACGTGCGGAGTAGGCGCGCAGAACGGGGGCTTCGAAGCCAGGGATCAGACGCTTGTAAGAGTTTGTCGCCGGGTTGGTGAAGGCGTTCAAAGTCTTGGCGTGCTTCAGGATACCACCAATGAAGTACAGTGCTTCCTGAGACAGGTCAGCGTATTTGTCGCCTGCAAACAACGGCTTGCCGTCTTTCCAGATGGACATGTTCACGTGCATGCCGGTGCCGTTGTCGCCGTAGATCGGCTTTGGCATGAAGGTGGCGGATTTGCCGTAAGACGCGGCCACGTTGTGGATCACGTACTTATACTTCTGCAGCTCGTCGGCCTGTTTGGTCAGGCTGTCAAAGATCAGGCCCAGCTCGTGCTGACAGGAGGCCACTTCGTGGTGGTGCTTGTCAGTTTTCATACCCAGACGCTTCATGGTGGAGAGCATCTCGGAACGCAGGTCGTGTGCGTCGTCGGTTGGGTTGGTTGGGAAGTAACCACCTTTGACACCAGGGCGGTGGCCCATGTTGCCCATTTCATATTCGGTGTCGGAGTTCCAGGACCCGTCGATGGCATCAACTTCGTAAGATACTTTGTTGATTTTGTTCTCAAAGCGCACGTCGTCAAACAGGAAGAACTCTGCTTCTGGACCCATATAGGCCACGTCACCGATACCGGAAGATTTCAGGTAGGCTTCTGCTTTTTCGGCGGTGCCGCGTGGGTCACGTTCGTAAGCTTCACCTGTGTCCGGCTCAACAATGGAGCAGTGGATGCAGATGGTTTTTTCGGCATAGAACGGATCGATGTACGCAGACGTGGTGTCCGGGATCAGTTTCATGTCGGAGTTTTCGATGGATTTCCAACCCGCGATGGAGGAACCGTCAAACATGAAGCCTTCTTCGAGGAAGTCTTCGTCAACAAGATCCACATCCACAGTCACGTGCTGCAAGCGGCCACGTGTGTCGGTGAAACGGATGTCCACATATGCGGCATCTTCGTCTTTGATCAGCTGGAGAACTGCGTCTACGCTCATTCCCTTGGTCCTTCTGATTGCTTTGAATTCTGGGTGAATTTACAGGGCGTCCGGGCCGGATTCACCGGTACGGATGCGGATGGCTTGCTCCACGGGGGAGACAAAGATTTTGCCGTCACCGATTTTGTCGGTTTTGGCCGCACCCACGATGGCTTCGATTGCACCGTCAACCTGATCGGCCTCAAGCACAACTTCGATTTTCACTTTGGGCAGGAAGTCCACAACATATTCAGCGCCACGGTACAGCTCGGTGTGGCCTTTTTGACGGCCAAAACCTTTGACTTCAACAACGCTTAGACCCTGGATACCAAAGTCCTGCAGGGCTTCTTTGACTTCATCAAGTTTGAACGGCTTGATGATGGCTTCGATCTTTTTCATGTGGAGGCTCCTCCTCAGGTGCGGTCTTGAAACCCGACAGACCACTTTCATTGCTAGGTCACAATTGGATAGGGTGACGCAGGGCGCTCTGGGTGGGTGGATTTCAGGGGTGTGCCTAAAAAATAGGCAAAGTGGCGCAAAACTGCGCTGAATTGAATCGCAGGAAGTTTCACAAATGAGCGAATTGTTAACCGCAGCCCAAATGCGCGCCATTGAACAAGCGGCGATTGAGTCGGGCGAGGTGACCGGCCTGGAGCTGATGGAGCGGGCCGGGCAGGGCGTGGTCGAGGCTATTATCGAAGAATGGCCGGAGCTGGGTGGTTCTGAAGCGCAGGCTGGGGGCCAGCCCCCAGACCCCCGAGATATTTCTGGAATGAGAAAGCGGGCGGTTGTGCTGTGTGGGCCGGGGAACAATGGCGGCGACGGATTTGTGGTGGCGCGGTTGTTGCAGCGGCAGGGTTGGGGTGTGGAGGTGTTTCTTTACGGGGAAGCAGAGAAGCTGCCGCTGGATGCGCGGGTGAATTATGAGCGGTGGTGTGCGTTGGGGGCGGTTGCTCCGCTAACAGAGAGCGGCATACGCAGCGGTGATTTCGCAACTCTGTACGTGGACGCCATTTTTGGCACAGGATTGTCACGCGCGCTGGATGGAGAGCTGTTTCAAGTGGTGCGACATCTGTCGGGCATAGACGGGGATTCATATCAGGATCGATTGGTCAGTATTGACGCGCCTTCGGGGCTTTGTTTGGACAGCGGTCGTGTATTGGCGCAAGACCAGGTTCGCCAATGGCCCGAGGGGGTGTTCGATAATCTACCGGCTGAAATCAAGAAAACAGTAAGTCAAGGTTGTGGGCCGCGCGTTTTAACGGAGCGTTTCGCTGCTTTGACCGTCTGCTTTGACAGCGCAAAGCCAGGCCACTTTTTAGCGCAAGGGCCAGCTCTTTGTGGCAAAACCGTTGTCAAAGATATCGGTCTCTCTGCGCGACGGCGAGTATACAATGGCGCTAAGTATGATGTGACCTTCCCGCACGGGCCCAAAATGCCAGGGGGTTCACCCGCCAAGACGCGGCGGCCCGCCTTCCTTTCGCTTTTGGTCGGTGAGGCGGGAGGGGAGGATTTTCAATCCAAAAGGGGAGTCTCCCTAAGTCGACTGCGTAAGTGCCCCTCGCAGCACAAATTTGGACACGGGCACGCGCTGATACTCTCCGGCGGCTCCGGCAAAACCGGCGCCGCGAGGTTAGCGGCACGGGGGGCGCTGCGCATTGGCGCGGGGCTGGTCACGCTGGGGGTGCCGCCCAACGCGCAACAGGAAGTGGCCTGTCAGATCACAGCCTTGATGCTGCAGCGGGTGGCAGATGCAAAAACGCTTGAGAACGTGCTTGGAGATGAATGCCATAATGCGCTTTGCCTGGGGCCGGGTATGGGGCTGGAGCGTGCGCGGGAGTTGGTGCCGGTGGCTCTGGCAACCAAACGTGCGGCGGTGTTGGATGCGGATGCATTAAGCGCATTTGCGGAGGATCCATCAGAACTTTTTGATCTTTTGCATGAGAGCGTGGTGCTGACGCCGCATGGTGGCGAGTTTGCGCGGCTGTTTCCGGACATTGCCGCCAAGCCGGCGGAACCGCCGACCCGAGGGCCGGCTTTTTCCAAGGTGGACGCCACTCGCGAAGCTGCCGCACGGGCAGGGTGCGTCGTTCTGTTTAAGGGGCCGGATACGGTGATTGCTTCGCCAAATGGGCAATGTGCCGTGAATGCGGCGGTCTATCAGCGCGCGGCGCCCTGGTTGGCGACTGCGGGTTCAGGGGATGTTTTGGCTGGGTTCATCACGGGGCTGCTTGCGCGCGGATTGGCGCCGCAACAGGCGGCAGAGACAGCGGCGTGGCTGCATGTGGAGTGTGCGCGGGCGTTTGGGCCCGGTTTGATCGCGGAGGATTTGCCAGAGATGCTGCCGCAGGTTTTGAGCTCTTTAAGCAACGAGCAGCCATAGCTTGCGGCGGATTGCTGGTCTTTGCTTCAAATTTAGCGTAGTCTGAGTGCAACAATAAAAACGCAGGTCGGGCAGGTCTGTTCCATGGCGAATTATTCATTTTGGGCGTTGGGGGAAACTCACGTCTCGGTATCTGGTGGCGTGTCTCTGGACGGGATCACACAGGGGGACGGTAGTCACCTAGTGGGGGAAACCATCACACTTAACAGCAATGCCTGGGAACAGATATTTGTGCGCGACCGGAACAGCGATACCAACTTTGATGACAACGACGGTAATCAAAGATTGGATGGCACTCAAACGTTTGACGGCACAACATACAGTAACCGAACGCGGATCGAGGCTGAGTATGAGTTTGTGTTGCTTGACCCCAACACCGGGCTGACCTACCGCGTTCTATCGGTGAATTTCAACAACTCATCGCCCACATACGGTACTGTTGAGGGGCTGGCTTTTGTGGATGAGTTTCCGCCAGTGGGCGTTGCTCTGACCGTCATCTCAGCGCAGGAAGGGCCCTCTGGAGGGGCGTCTGTTGACCAGTCCGATATCGCGGCGCCGCCGTGTTTCACGCCGGGAACGATGATCCGCGTACAGGGCGGACAAAAGCCGGTTGAGGACATTCAGGTGGGGGATAAGGTCAAGACGCTGGATCACGGATTTCAAACTGTGCGTTGGGTTGGTCAAGTCACCTTGAGAGGTGTCCAGCTCATAGCCAACCCAGAATTCCGCCCGGTGCAGATACAAAAAAATGCCTTTGGGGCCGGGCGGCCGTGCCGCGCTCTGACGGTATCGCCGCAGCATCGCGTCTTGTTGGATGGCTGGCGCGCCGAGTTGTTTTGCGGCGAGCCTCAAGTGCTGGCTGCCGCGGTGCATCTTGTGAATGACAGCAGTGTGCGCGTGGTGCGGCCCGACGGTCCTGTGACCTATATTCATTTGCAATTTGATCAGCATGAGATTGTAGATAGTGAGGGGCTTTTTACTGAAAGCCTGTTTGCGGGGCCGGGGGCTTTGCAAGGTCTGCCTGACGAAAGTCGCGCCGAGCTGATGGCGTTGTTTCCCGGGATTGCGCGCGGAGACATTGGGGCCATGGCCCGCCCCGTTGCACGGCGGCAGGAAGTTCAGGCCATTCAGCTGATTGGGTGACTTTCAGTGGTGCAGACTGCGAGGCTGCTGAATTGTTTTGACGGAAATGTCATTTCTGCCAATTTTCCGCTCGCATCCCGCAAAAAGCTTTGCTAAGACGCGCCCATCGTGCGGGTGTGGCGGAATTGGTAGACGCACCAGATTTAGGTTCTGGCGCCGCGAGGCGTGGGGGTTCAAGTCCCTTCACCCGCACCATGGTAACTCTCTGGTAATTATAAAGATATTCAAAGGGCTATTGCCTCCGGCGAGTCCAGCGATCTCTGGTATTGTTGGCTGATCGCTGCCGTGCAAAAAACACTTCCCCAAAATGCCGCGATGCAGTACTAATTCTCTAGTAATCAAACACGGAGTGGCCACGTTGGCACGTCGACGCAGTGAGATGCTCACGGATGTTGAGCTGGAATTTATGATCGCCCTTTGGGAGATCGGTACAGGGTCTGTGCGCGACATTATGGGGGCGCTGAAAGACGATCAGCAGCGCGCCTATACGTCTGTCGCTACCGTGATGAAAATTCTCGACGACAAAGGGTTTGTGACCTCGGACCGCAAGGACCGGGCGTTGGTGTATACCCCTGCCGTTCAGAAGCGCGACTACGAAGGTCGCAGCCTGAAAAATCTGTCTAAAACCTTGTTTGGAGGAACCCCGACGGCGCTGGTGGCGCGACTGGTGGATAATGAGGATCTGACAGACGAAATGATCCAGGAAATCAAAGAGATCATCGACACAAGGATCAGAAAGGATGACGGTTGATCAAATCGTAGGGGGGGCGATCTGGGTTCAGCTACTGATCCTGTTGGCCGCATGTGTTTTTGCCTGTTTTGAGGGCCTTTTTGTGCTGTCCGGTGGACGGCGCAGTTTTCATACCCGACGACGGTTGGGCATGGCGGCGATTGCCTGTTTGGCGCTGGTGCCGTTGGTCACGCCGTATCTGATGACAACGTCTTATGCGGCTTCGGTGAATGCCACGGATGTTGTGGTTTCTCAGGTGCTTAGTGGCAATATTGCGTTGTCCGCACAGGAGATGTCGGCGCTGTTGGCGTTGAAGACACAGTGGTTGGCGCAGATGTCCACCGGTGGGTCAATTGTTGCGCAGGGTCTGATTGCGGCTTTTGCCGCTGGGTTTGTCGTGCGCAGTATTTACTTGGCCGTCAACATTGGGCGTATTCGTCGGGCTATTGCTGCGGGACGGGTTGTTCAGCGCACGCGGTGGGTGTCTGTTGTTGTGTCTCCTGCTGTGAACGTGCCGTTTTCGACCCGTGGTTTGCTGCGTTACTACGTGGTGTTGCCGACGTCTTTGTTTCGCGATGGGGCGGGAGTTGAGATGGCTTTGGGCCATGAGATGCAGCACATTCGTCAAGGGGACGTGGATGCCGAGGTGTTGCTGTCTTTGATCTCTCCTCTGGCAGTGCTCAATCCCGGTTTTTGGTTCCTTTCCAGTCGGTTGCGTAAGTTGGGCGAGTTGGCATGCGACCGGGCCTATCTTGCGCGCAAAGGCTTTGACGCACATGGTTATGCGCTTCGGTTGCTCGAAATTGCCCGGTTTTCGCAGGCGCAGGCCAAGGCGCAGCCCGCGGCCTTTGGTGTTCCTTTGGTGGGCCGGAAGATCCCATTCCTGTCACGTCGGTCGATGTTGAAGGACCGGATTGTAGAAATCGCGCGAGATCAGGACGATCCGGCAAAAGAAGCTTTTGTTTTGGGCGCTGGCATGTCGGTTTTGATGGCCGGTGTGGTGCTGCTTGGGGCGGTGTCTTTGACCGAGCCAGAGGACTGGAGCCATGAGCGGATCATGCTCAGCACGGTGGCCAATTTGGATCGTTTGAACGAGCTCAACACAATGGCACAGCGCAGCTGGTAACGACCTCCAGAATTGCAATGAAACGGCTTCGTCACTGAGATATGTGGCGGGGCTGTTAAGGTTTGAAATCCACGTCGGTATTCGGTCGGTATTGCGGCTGTTTTGCGGAGGTGCGTTTGTTGGGATCGCATCAGCGTTAAGGAATGTTTCTGCTGCTTAAGATTTGGGGTCTCTGTCCCTGTCCCCGGTGGCTACGCCCTTGAGGCATTTCTCGAAGGAGAAGCGAATGCGCCTCTGTTTCTTCTTGCTCTTAATATCCCCGCCGGAGGCATCAGAGCGTGCGGCCAGGAGCAGGTGACGCGGATCTTACGATACAAAAAGGGCAGCGCCTTTCGTGGCGCTGCCCTTTGGATTGTTCTTCGAATGTGGGTCAGACCTTCCAGAAGCAGAAAGTGCCCCAGCCAATCGCCAATCCAAGTGGCCACCAAAGCGGCTCGCCCATCAGGCCCAGCCAGGCGAGAAAGATGAAACTGCCTCCCAAGCAGGTCAGGAACAGCCGGTCGCCGCGGGTGGTGGTGAGGCCAAGCGCGCCTTTGCGCTCCGCCCCGCCGGGGTATTTGATCTCCAGCACAATCAGCAGGCCAATTGTGGAGAACAAGCAGGTGAAGATTGCGGCCGTGGGCCAGGTCCATGCCATCCAGCTAAGCATATCAAACTCTCCCCATCGCGAAGCCCTTCGCGATGTAGTTGCGGACAAAATAGATCACGATGGCGCCGGGGATGATGGTGAGCGTGCCAGCAGCAGCCAGCAGGCCCAGCTCATAACCAGCTGACGACGCTGTCTTGGTCATCGTGGCGGCAATTGGCTTCGCAGCCACAGCTGTCAGGGTCTTGGCCAAGAGCAGCTCCACCCATGAGAACATAAAGCAGAAGAAGGCAGCCACGCCAACACCAGCTTTGATCGTCGGGATGAAGATTGTCAGGAAGAAACGCGGGAAGGAGTAGCCATCCACATAGGCGGTTTCATCCAGTTCTTTTGGCACGCCGCCCATGAAGCCTTCCAAAATCCACACGGCGAGCGGGATGTTGAACAGGCAGTGTGCCAGAGCCACGGCGAGGTGGGTGTCAAACAGGCCCACAGCGGAGTAGAGCTGAAAGAAGGGCAGGGCAAACACGGCCGCAGGCGCCATGCGGTTGGTCAGCAGCCAGAAGAACAGCTGCTTGTCGCCCAGAAAGCGGTAGCGGGAGAACGCATAGGCTGCAGGCAGTGCCACCGCGATGGAAATCACTGTGTTCAGAGACACGTAGATGATCGAGTTGATGTAGCCCCAATACCATGTCGGATCGGTGAAGATCGTGATGTAGGCCTCCAGCGTGAAGGTCTGTGGGAAGAGCGAAAACCCGGAGAGGATCTCGTTGGTGGTTTTGAAGCTCATTGCCACCAGCCAGTAGATCGGCAGCATCAGAAAGAAGATATAGAGGATGGGAACGAGTGATCTTTTACGCATGATCGCTCTCCTTAGTTCAGGTCGTCTTTGGTCATCAGCGTGTAGAACAGCCAGGACACAAAGAGGGTGATTGCGAAGTAAATGAGGCTCATCGCGGCGGCGGGGCCGAGGTCAAACTGACCCAATGCGATTTTCACCAGATCGATGGACAGGAGCGTGGTCGAGTTGCCGGGGCCACCGCCGGTCAGCACAAAGGGTTCAGTGTAGATGTTGAAGCTGTCCATGAAGCGCAGAAGGATGGCGATGGTTAGCACGTTCTTCATCTTGGGCAGTTGGATATAGCGGAACACCGACCAGTTGGAGGCGCCGTCGATTTTGGCGGCCTGATAATAGGCATCCGGGATCGAGACGAGACCAGCATAGGCCAAGAGAACAACCAGCGAGGTCCAGTGCCAGACGTCCATGCCAATAATGGTGATCCATGCTGCCACAGGGTCCTGTGTCATGTCGTAGTTGATACCGAGCACGTGGTTCAGGAAGTAACCCAAGAGGCCAATGTCAGGCAGGGCAAAGATGTTCCACATCGCGCCAACCACGTTCCATGGGATCAGCATCGGCAGCGCCATGAGCACAAGGCAAACCGGCACCCAGAAGCCTTGGCGCGGCATGGCAAGCGCGATGGCGATGCCAAGGGGCACTTCGATGATCAGGATCATGAAGGTGAAGAAGAATTGACGTCCCAGTGCGGCGTGGAAGCGCTCTGATCGCAGGATTTGTTCAAACCAGGTGAGGCCTTCCCAGAAGAAGAGGTTGTCCCCAAAGGTTTCTTGGACCGAGTAGTTGACCACTGTCATCATTGGAATGATGGCGTTGAACGCCACAAGCAGCAGCACCGGGGCCACGAAGAACCAGGCTTTTTGGTTTTCGGTTTTCATGCTGCGCTCTCCTTTTGCGCGGGCGTGGAAGCAATCCAGCCGTTGGCGTAGAGCCGTGTTTGAGCGGCTGTGAGTTGTAGGTGCACGGTGTCGCCCATTGCCGGTGGGGTGCCGTTCACAACCGCGGAGATTTTGGTGTCCGCGACTGTGACTTGCACCACGGCGTGGCGACCCACATCAGAGACACGTGTGACCGTGCCGGCGATGCCGGTGTCGCCAAGCGCCACAAACTCCGGGCGGATGCCAATTTCCAACGTGCCTTTGGTGTCAGGGTGGATCGGGCCTTCCAGCGCGATAGGGGTGCCGTTGAACAGCGCTTGGCCGTCTTTGATGGTCGCAGGCAACACGTTCATGCCGGGGGAGCCAATGAAGTGGCCCACAAAAGTGTGTGCGGGGCGTTCAAACAGCTCTTCTGGTGTGCCGATTTGCACCACTTCACCCAACTGCATCACCACAACCTGATCGGCGAAGGTGAGCGCCTCTGTCTGGTCGTGGGTGACGTAGATCATCGTGTGGGACACACGCTGGTGAAGCTCTTTGAGTTTGGTGCGCAGCTTCCACTTGAGGTGGGGGTCGATCACGGTGAGCGGTTCGTCAAACATTACGACGTTCACGTCATCGCGCACGAGGCCGCGACCCATGGAGATTTTCTGTTTGTTGTCCGGTGACAGGCCTGCTGCTTTGCGGTCCAGAATGTCGGTGACTTCAAGCATTTCGGCAATCTCGGCCACGCGTTGTTCGATGATCGCCGGATCAACGCCACGGTTTTTGAGCGGGAACGCGAGGTTTTGGCGCACGGTCATGGTGTCGTAGATCACCGGGAACTGAAACACCTGCGCGATGTCGCGCTGATCCGGGGGCAGTTTGGTGACGTCCTGACCGTCAAACAGGATTTGGCCTTCGGATGGCTCCAGCAGGCCGGAGATGATATTGAGAAGCGTGGACTTGCCACAGCCAGACGGGCCAAGCAGGGCATAAGCGCCGCCGTCCTGCCAATCCAAGTCGACTTCTTTGAGGGCAAAGTCATCCGGTCCCTTGGGGTTGGGATAATAACTGTGCCGCAGGTTTTTGAGAGTGATTTTCGCCATTCTTTAATGCCCCTTAGCCGACGCGGGCGCCGTCGGGCGCGAAATAGAAACAGGTGGTGGGATCAAGGAAGAATTCGTGGTCTTCACCAATCCGATACGGGTGCGTGCCATGGGCCAGGCTGACCCAGCTGTTGCCGTCAAACTCAAAGTGGGCTGAGCTTTCGGAGCCGGAGAGTTCGGTCACTCCCACGTGGCCAGTCAAGGCGACGTCAGAGCCGTCATGTGCGTGGGGCAGAACGTGATGGGGGCGCACAGCCATTACGTAGTCGCCATCTGTAAGACCTGCCGCTTCGCCAGATGCAGTCCAGCTGAGATTGCCAAGGTGCATGGCGTCGCCTCGTTTGGTGACGGAGGCGTAGTTGATGGGCGGGTCTGAAAACACGCTGGCGGCAGTCAAAGACGCTGGTGTGCGGTAGATCTCCGCTGTGGGGCCAAACTGGGCCACGGACCCATCCACCATGAGGGCGGTTTCGCCGCCCAGAAGCAGCGCTTCTTCAGGCTCAGAAGTGGCGTAGACCACCACGGCGCCGCGACCTGCAAACAGCTCGGGCAGCTGCTCGCGCAGCTCTTCGCGCAGTTTGTAGTCAAGGTTGGCCAGCGGCTCATCCAAGAACACCGCGCGGCTTTCTTTGGCAATGGCGCGGGCGAGGGCGCAGCGCTGTTGTTGACCACCAGAGAGTTCGTGTGGGCGACGCTGCAGCATGGGGCCAAGTTGCAGAATGTCTGCGGCCTCTGCGACGCGGTCGTTGATCTCGGATTTGGCCATGCCCGCGACCTTCAAAGGTGAGGCGATGTTTTCAAACACGGTCATGTGCGGGTAGTTCACAAAGAACTGGTGCACGAGGCTGATCTTGCGTTTCTGGGTGGTGAGGGCGCTGACGTCTTCGCCCTCCATGAGGATCTGACCGGAGGCGATCGGGTCAAGCCCGGCCATCATCTTGATCAGAGAAGTTTTGCCAGCGCCGGTTTCGCCCAGCAGCACGTTGAAGTGGCCTTTTCTCAACGTAAGGGTCGTGGGTTTGATGTGTGTCACACCCTGTACGACCTTCGTAATATTATTTATTTCCAGTGCCATGGATGCACCTTTTGATCCTTGTTTCGCCCTGTGGAGGAGGGACCCGAGTGGGGGGGAGTTGGGCAGATTGGCCGGGGCTTAGAGGGTAAGCCCCGGCCAGTTCGACCAATTTCACGGGGAGTGAATGGTCTGGAGGAACCTTAAGTTGCCGCTTGTTTGGGGAGCGAATGTCCGCTCCCCAAATTTGCGCGACAACTTTTAGTTAGAGCTCCAGCGGGCTACGAGGTCGTCGTAGTTGACGGTCTCGCCCTGTGGCTTTTCGTTGTCCAGCTTTGGCTTCGCGCCGCCGTTGGCAAACCACCACTCTGCGTCTTTCTCTTCGTTCAGACGCGGGCCGCAGCCGCCGTAGACATTCTGGGCTTCGTCTGCACGCTGCATACGGGCCATGGTGATGTCCATTTCTTCGGCCAGGCGGTCCATCGCTTCCTGCGGTGTGAAGGCACCAGAGTTCACGTCACCGATCTGCTGCCACCAGATTTGCGCCAGCTTCGGGTAATCCGGCACGTTCACACCGGTTGGGGACCATGCCACACGATCAGGTGAGCGGTAGAATTCTACCAGACCACCCAGTTTCGGGGCACGCTCGGTGAAGCTTTCGTGGTTCACAGAGCTGTCACGGATGAAGGTCAGACCCACGTGGGATTTCTTCACGTCAACCGTTTTGGAGGTCACGAACTGAGCGTAGAGCCATGCAGCTTGCGCGCGGTCCGATGGGGTGGACTTCAGGAAGGTCCAGGAGCCTACGTCCTGATAGCCAACCTTCTGACCTTCTTCCCAGTAGGGGCCGTGTGGGCTTGGTGCCATACGCCACAATGGGTTGCCGTCGCCGTCCACGGTGTTGTTGCCTTCAGACTGTGGCTTCACCATGTCTGCGGTAAAGGCGGTGTACCAGAAGATCTGCTGGGCCACGTTGCCTTGTGCCAGAGCTGGCAGAGACTGGTAGAAGTCGTAAGACGCTGCGCCGGGAGGGGCGTAGTTGCGCAGCCATTCGTCCCATTTGCGGATCGCGTAGACCGCGGCTGGACCGTTGGCAGCACCACCGCGGGTGACGGATGCGCCAGCCGGGTTACAGGAGCCTTCTTCCATGCGGATGCCCCATTCGTCGATTGGCACACCGTTTGGTTCACCTTTGGAGCCTGCGCCTGCCATGGAGAGCCATGCGTCGGTCATACGCCAGCCAAGGTCAGGGGCGCGTTTGCCGTAGTCCATGTGGCCGTAGATGTCGACGCCGTCGATGTTCTTCACGTCTTTGGAGAAGAACTCTGCGATGTCCTCATAGGCAGACCAGTTGACTGGCACTCCGAGGTCATAGCCGTATTTGGCTTTGAAGGCGTCTTGCAGGTCTTCGCGGTCAAACCAGTCTTTGCGGAACCAGTAGAGGTTTGCGAACTGCTGATCTGGCAGCTGGTACAGATCCCCATCCGGGCCGGTGGTGAACTGGGTACCCATGAAGTCATCAAGATCCAGTGTCGGTGAGGTGGTGCCGGACCATTCGCCTGCCATCATGTCGGTCAGGTTGTAAGCCAGCTGCAGACGGGAGTGCGTGCCGATCAGGTCGGAGTCATTGACGTAGCCGTCATAGAGGTTCCGCTTGGTCTGCATCTGTGTCTGCACCGCTTGAACCACTTCGCCCTCGCCGAGGATCTGGTGGTTGACCTTGATGCCGGTGATTTCTTCAAAGGCCTTGGTCAGTACTTCGGCCTCATAGCCGTGGGTCGGAATGCCTTCCGACAGCACGTTGATTTCCATGCCCGCATAGGGCTGTGCAGCGGAGATGAACCACTGCATTTCGCCCATCTGCTCGTCTTTGGACAGCGAAGACGGCTGGAATTCTGCGTCGATCCAGCGCTTGGCTGCCGCTTCGTCGGCATGTAGCGATTGTGTACCCGCAATCACGGCAGACGCCGCGACGGCGGAGATAAGATACTTACGCATCTTGTCCTCCCAATTGTTTGTAGACCAGCCTAGCAGACCGGATGCCTAAAGGTGTCAAATGCGCTTTTTTCAGTCAACTAATAATTTAGTAGATGGTCCGAGTGCCGGCGCTGTGTGGCTTTAAGTAATTGCAAAATATTGTGAAAATGCAAACGCTAACTTAGCGGAAGTGACTAGGTCTGCCACAAAATTGCGTCAGTTTTGCGATTCTGTCTATGTTCGATTTGTTCGCAGAAGCGCGCAAATGCTCGCTGCCCTCTTCGGATTCGCTGGTGGATCTGAGGAGCGCGCTCAGGATTGCGGAGATGTGATTTTAGCCGTTTGGCGCTGAAAATGCGCCCTTGGTGCGCAACTGTTCCAGAATTGGAAACAGTTCGTATAAATTTTTTCTTAACCCCTACACAATTTTGGCGATAGGCTGATCCTACTGGCACTATCTCCGACTACTTTTTCGAGTTTCCGGCAAATCCTGTGGGGGCAGTCTATGTTTTTTTTGAGCGTTTTATTGCCTTTGTTGGCGGGCGTGGCTGCGGCCACGATGGATGGCTCCACCGGAACAGGCGGGGACGGCAGCGACGATGGCGCGGGGGGGGACGGCACTCCGGATACCCGTGATGACACTGTGACCGGCGGGAGTGGCCCTGATGATACCTCAGATGACACTGTCGGGGATATTGTGCGCGATATTGAGACCGTTTTGGGCGACCTTGGTTTGGGGGTTCGCGAACCAGATGAGGAATCCATTGTCAGCAATCCGGGCGAAGAAATCGTCGGCACAGATGGCGATGATACGCTGATCGGGACGGAGCGTGATGACACCATGTCAGGCGCTGCAGGCAATGATCGGTTGGATGGTTCCTTTGGCAATGATCTGATTGAGGGGGGCGAGGGCGACGACGTTCTACTCGGCCGGTATGGCGTTGATGTGGTTAGCGGCAACGATGGGGACGACCTGATCAAAGGCGGCAAGGGCGACGACTTCCTGTTTGGAGAAGCCGGTGATGATACGCTGATTGGCTCGCCGGGTGATGACGTGGTGGTGGCCGGGAGCGGTTCAGATTATGTGCGCGGCGATCAGGGTGACGACGTGCTTGTGGCGCTGGATGATTTGGCGGAAGAGACCGCCTCTGACGTGCTGCACGGCGGGATTGGCAATGACCGGCTTACCGGTGATGACGGAGATACGCTCACCGGTGGCGATGGGGTTGACAAGTTCAAAGTAGTGGTAGGCGGCGCGCCTGTGACCATCACTGATTTCCAACTGTTCCATGGCGAAGGTGCGGAGTTGCGCACGGAACTGCTGACTTTCCTCAATGCAGAGGGGGAGATTATTTCGCCAGAAGAAATTCAGGCCAATGGCGGACGGCTGGCGGATGCCGAGGATGGCTCCGGCGTTGAGGTCTATTATGACGGGATGATGGTGGCCTTTATTGAAGGCTATCCCGCCGATGATTTCCGGGCGGATACCAACTGGCTGGGCAACTTCTCGCCGGAGTTGACCGGGTTGCTGGATGGCGACGACTTGCTGGAGGGGGATGCCAGTGGTGCGCCAACAGATGACAACCTGCATGGCGGTCTTGGCGATGACACGCTGATTGGCGGGCTTGGTGGCGATACGCTAGAAGGTGGGCAGGGCGATGATGTGCTCAACACCCGCGACAGTGTGGCCGGTGGCAACGGGCAGGACCTGGCGATTGGCGGGTTTGGCGATGACCACTTTATTGCCGATGCAGGTGATGTGATTGGCGGACAGGAAGGGCGGGATGCCTATGACATCTACGTGCCCACCGAGGACGGCATGGCACCAGTGGAGATTTATGGCTACGAGTTCTCGACTGAAAACCAAGAGGTGGAGTTCCTGACGCTGTTGGGGCCGGATGGCACGCCATTGAGTGCCGAAGATGTGGCCGAAAACCTGGTGATTTATCAGGATGAAGACGGCACAGATGCGATCCTTGAGTATGATGGCCGCATGATGGCCGTGATGCATGGGGTTGATGCCAATGTGATCAGCGATCACACGTTGTGGATTGGCAATTTTGACCCGTCCCCAACCACCACTGCAGCGCCCACCAGCAGCAATGACGCGACCCAGATGTCGATGACGCTGCAAAGCTCGTCTGGCACCGGAATGGTGGTGTCGCAGGAAATGTTTGGTGCCAACACGGTGTTCAGCGTGAACACGGATATGGGCGTGCCACTTGAGAACTATGTGGAAGGCGCGCGGGCGCTGGACATTCAGAACTTCCGTTTCCCGGCTGGGCAGGGGGATTCCCTAGATGGCGAAAATGAGGGCATCGACTGGCTCAATGTGATCGAGCTGGAAGAAAATGGAGACGGCGAAATGGTGCTGCGGGAAGAGGTGCGCAATGCCTTGGACGCGGCGATTGCGGCGCATGACAACGGCACCGACGTGAAGGTCACCATGGTGATTGCCACCAAACTCTACTCGATTGAGGAGTATGAGGACAAATACGACGACATTGCACGATTTGCAGAGATAATGGTCACGGATTATGCCGATCAGATCGAGGCGATTGAGATTGGTAATGAATATTGGGCCATTGGTGAGACCTCTTACGGCACAAAGGCTGATATTGCTGCGCGGGCTTTGGCCGAAGGCATGGAGCGGGCTGGGGTGTCGGAAGACGATCAGCCGAGCATCATTGTGCAGATGGCCACGCCGAATGAGGGCAGCGAATACCATACGTCGGTGGACGATCGCCCGTTTGGAGAGCGTCGCGATGATGCCAACCAGCACATCATTGACCTGTTGTCAGAGGAAGCGCGGGAGGCCATCGATGGCGTGGTGGAGCATTATTACTACCGCCGCGACTATGATGAGTTTACCGGAGACGGTAACGAACAGGGCTTTATTCCCAATGACTACGCCATTTGGGAAGCCGACTTTGACAAAGAGCTCGACCTGCATGTGACGGAATGGAATATTCGCACCACCAATCTTGAACAGAACGGCATTCGCTCCGCCGGTATTCTTCCGGAGATGATGGAGTATATGGTCAGTTGGGGCACGGATGCCGCGCATGGCTGGCCGGTGGTGCACAACACCACCTCGATGCTGGCAGGGACACGTTCGGACATGCCGATCCTGAATGAGGATGGCTGGGTTGTGAATTCTGTGCGCGGCGCGACCTTTGATGTGATGTCTTCGGAATTGGTGGGTATGCAGCTGTTGGAGACCAATTTCTCCAATGATGATGGCCGTATGGAAATCCAGGCGTATCAGGAAGATGGCAAGGTTGTGGTGCAAGTGGCCTCGCGCACTGGGGAGGCCGTGGATCTTGATCTGGACCTGTCCAGCCTGGTGTCGGGCTATGAGAATGCCTATGGCGTGAAGGTTGGGTATGACCGCTCTGCGGACAGCTCTGACGGGGTGTATCGTGACAATGGAGAATACGTTCAGGCAGACAGCACCATCATTGATGGCGAGCCGTATTACTTCAACGAATACGATGTACGGGCCACGGTGACGGATGTTGAGGTCAATAGCGACGATGTAACCTTGTCGCTGAATCCGTATGAGATGGTGCAATTGGTCTTTGAGTTTGGCGATACGCCACCTCCGCCAGCGGAAGAGGGGCGCGTTGTTGAAGGCACCTCGGGAGATGATGAGATTGTCACAGAAGGTGGAAATGACTCCATCCTTGGTCTCGCAGGAAATGACAACATCATTGCCAATGGTGGTTTTGACACGGTCCGTGGCGGCGACGGCAATGATCGTATGGAAGGCGGCAAACAGGACGATTTTGTCTATGGCGATGACGGCAATGACGCGCTGTATGGCCACGCGGGTGACGATAGCCTCAAGGGTGGCGAAGGCAATGACAGCATGTCTGGCAACCAAGGCGCCGACACGCTTTTGGGCAATCAAGGCGATGACGTGCTGCGCGGGGGCGATGACAATGACAGCATGAATGGCGGTCAAGGGTCTGACACGCTGAAAGGTGGAAGCGGTCGCGACACGATGACTGGCTACAATGGGTCTGACACCTTTGCGTTTGAGCTTGAGGATATGATGGATGGCGATATCATCACTGACTTTGAACCGGGCAAAGATTTGATTTCGCTGGACTATGATGACATCAGCTCGATCGACGACCTGACCATCTCAGAAGTAGAGCAAGGCATTGTGATTTATGTCGGGGACCACGGGGGAATGTTGTTGCAAGGTGAACTGTCGCTGGCGCAGGTGGCCGATCCCCGCAACTTCCTGTTTGCCTGATATCTGCGTGAGCTGACTTTCTTCTGGCGCGTGATAGCGCTACTACAACCAGGTTCCTTGGTGTCTTGAGGGGCTTGGGGAGGAAAGATCATGCGCTATTTGTTTGACCCACATGAGGTTTTTGCGGTTCCCGTCGAGGGAGAGACCGCTGCTTATCCCGTTCGGCGCATCTTTTGCGTTGGGCGGAATTACGCGGCCCATGCGGCGGAGATGGGGGGCGAGGTGGATCGAGAGGCGCCGTGGTATTTCACCAAGTCTGTTGCCCATGCTGTGTTGAGTGGCGCGACGCTGGCTTATCCAGCAGGCACATCCAACTACCATCACGAAATGGAATTGGCCTTTGCCATTGGCGCGGAGGTGTTTGAAACCAGTGAAGCAGAGGCCGCGGCGGCGATTTTTGCCTATGGCTGTGCGCTGGATATGACACGACGGGACCGACAGCAGGATGGCAAAGATCATCGGCGACCTTGGTCGTTGGGCAAAGACGTAGAAGGGTCTGCCGTGTTTGCAGAGATGACACGTGCGACGGAATTCGGCGCATTGGCCGATCAAGCTATTGCTTTGAAAGTAAGCGGAGAGGTGCGCCAGGAAGGGCGTCTCTCTGAGATGGTTTGGTCGCCAACAGAGATCGTGATGCACCTGTCTAGGTTTTACCACCTTGGGCCGGGGGACGTGGTGATGACGGGCACGCCGTCTGGTGTGGGGCCGGTTGTGGCCGGAGATAGCATTCACGGTACCATTGACGGGCTGGCACCTATCGAACTGGCGTTGATGGTTACAAAAAGCTGACGTACTGAACCTGTTAAGAACCAATGCGCTGGGATGGCGTGTGGACAGGCAAGAAGGGATACCATGGGGATCAAGTTTTTTTCCGACAAGGCGCGGCCGGTGCATCTGGGCCCGTACCCATTGGAACGACTAAAGCGGCAGGACACTGCTGCCTGGCGCAATGTGCCAGATGACCCTGTGATGACTTTCCACCGCCCGGAGCAGCCGGAGAGCATTGTGAATGCCATGGGCGAGTTCCAGGCGATGATGGATGCGCTGCGTGATGGCATGGTGAATGGTGTGCAATCTGAGGTGCCATCTGATCCGGTGGAGCGGGCAAATCACTTGAAATCCTTTGGGTATTTCAATGACGTCTCGATGGTTGGTGTGGGACCGCTGACGGCGGAGGCGCGGTTGGATGTGCCTCGCCGCAACCCTGATATTGATCGTTTGGCGGAGGCTCTGCGGACGCGACAGATCAAATCCCTAGCGGCGGGCATTGACCTGATCATGGCGGATTTGAAAGACAGCATGGAGATGCCGCCAAGCTCGATTGAAGATCACAAACATGCGCTGGTGTTTTTGATTGAACATCATCGTGATCCGGAGCGGGGTGAGCCGGGCAGTGATTGGATTTTGGACGCGCAGGACCACCGCGCTTGTTTGCGGGCAACGGAAAGTGCCGTGGTTATTGCCAATTATATCAGGCTGTTGGGCTTTGGGGCAAAAGCCCATACGGCGACGTCGTCTGACGTGGATCTGGGCAAGGTGGCCTTGTCCGCAGGGCTGGTGTCCTGTGAAGACGGTACACTTGTGGCACCTTGGTTGGGCAAACGCTACGGGTTGGCGGTGATCACCACCGATATGGAACTGGCACATGACGGCGCGTTGGCACCGATGGCGGAACAGCCGTGGTTCAAAACACAGGGGCCGGCTTGGTGGTTGGGAAAAGGCTTTGCCAAGTCAGCGATGACCCAAGACCCGTTCCGCAATCGCGACTACGTGAAAGGCGCGCAGCCGTTTGAGCGTTTGAAACGGGTTAAGACGCCAACAACCTACATCGATGAGGCCAATGTGGCACGTGTGCCCAAGCGGGCGGACCTGTTTGCGCGGGCGCAGTTTGGCGACATGGGTAAGTCGCTGCAAGACGCGGCAAAGGGTGGCTACTACGTGCGCAAAGCGGCGCCAAGCATGGCGCAGCGGCGGGCCTTGGGGGCGTTTGTACTGTTGCAAGATGGCGCAAGTTCTGAGGTTGAAAAACCAACAGATTCAGAGCGTAACGCCGCAAACCTCAAGGCAACAACCTATTTCCTGGGTGTCGATGCGGTGGGTTTGAGCCGTTGTCCGGAGTGGGCGTGGTACAGCCACGACGCCACAGGTACGCCAATCAACCCAATCCATGACAATGCAATCAGTATGATTGTCGATCAGGGTTATGAAACCATGGAAGGCGCCAGTGGGGATGACTGGATCAGCGTGGCGCAATCCATGCGGGCGTATCTGCGGTTTTCTCTCCTTGGCGGCGTGATTGCGCAGCACATTCGCAACCTTGGCTATAAGGCGAAGGCGCACACGGTGATGGACGGTGAGGTGCTGCAACCGCCGCTGTTGTTGCTCTCTGGTCTGGGTGAGGTGAGCCGGATTGGGGAAGTGATCCTGAACCCGTATCTGGGGCCACGTTTGAAATCCGGGGTGGTGACCACGGATATGCCGATGGGTCACGACCAACCAATTGATTTTGGGCTGCAAAATTTCTGTGAAAACTGCAATAAATGTGCGCGGGAGTGTCCTTCTGGCGCCATTACGGCCGGTCCAAAGTTGATGTTCAACGGCTATGAAATCTGGAAGTCGGACAGTCAGAAATGTGCGACCTATCGGATCACCACACCGGGCGGGTCGATGTGCGGGCGGTGTATGAAAACCTGCCCTTGGAACCTTGAAGGGCTTTTTGCCGAAGCCCCATTCCGTTGGGCGGCGAGCAATTTCCCAAGCCTTGCCAAACCTTTGGCGAAACTTGATGACGCCGTGGGCAATGGTGGCCTCAACGACACCAAGAAATGGTGGTGGGATATTGAGCTGGAGGAAGACGGGGCGTATCGGCCCACGCAACATCCGCTCAACCGTCGGGATTTGCAGAAAGATCTGGACCTGAAATATGAGGATCAGACGCTGGCGGTGTATCCGGCGGCACTGGCCCCACATCCGTGGCCTTATCCGTTCCCGATGGACCGAGAGGCGGGGATTCAGGCCTATGAATCAATGGTTTCTGCGAATGAGTACAAGGCACGTGTAGCCTCTGGTGATGACAGTGTGATCGACCGGTATGTGGTGCCGGATGCGGAGGATGCGCCGGTGGTTCAGGTGCAGATTTCCCATGTGGAGCCGATGACGGCGGATGTGACCAAATACGAATTCCAGACTTTGGATGGCACGCCGTTGCCGGAATGGACCGCTGGGGGACATTTGGATGTGTTGGTCGCGCCGGAGTTTTTGCGCCAGTACAGCATGTCAGGAGATCCTAAAGATCGGTCAAAGTATCAGATCGGTGTGTTGCGCGAAGACGAAGGGCGGGGCGGAAGTGCTTTCCTGCACAGGATTTTCCGCGAAGGTCGCAAGGTGTTTGTCTCCAAGCCAATCAACCACTTCGAGCTGGTTGAGGACGCGAGCAAGAGCTTCCTGATGGGCGGTGGGATTGGCATCACGCCGATGATTGCCTTTGCCCATCGCCTGCACGATCTGGGTCGGGATTTTGCGTTGCACTACTCTGCAAGTCGCGAAGACGGCGCTGGATACATCAATGATCTCAAGGCGATGCCTTGGGCGGACAAGGTGGTGTTCCATTTCTCTGACAAAGGCACGCGGGCGGATTTGGATGCGGTTCTTGGTGGCTATCAGGACGGTTGGCATGTTTACACCTGTGGGCCGGATCGGTTCATGGACGGTGTGATGCAGGCTGCAGAGCGCCAAGGCTTCCCAGAAGAGGCGCGGCATTTGGAGTATTTCAATGTTCCGGAGCAGCCGGAGTATGAGAATTTCGACTTTACGTTGAAGCTTAAGGATGGGCGGGAACTGCTTGTACCAGAAGATAAAATTGCAACTGATGTGCTTCTGGAAAACGGCGTGCATGTGGACGTGAAATGTGCCGACGGGATTTGCGGTGTGTGCAAATGTGGGCTGGTGTCTGGCGAGGTGGAGCACCGCGATTTTGTGCTGTCCAACAAGCAGCGCGAGACCTCTGTGATCCTGTGCCAGAGCCGCGCAAAAGAGGCCGGTGGAGTGATCGAAATTGACCTATAGAGCGGTGCGTTAACCGGCGAGAATACCGGCGTTTGGGACGTCGGTATTATGTCGGTCTCGCGGCTGTTTTGCGGAGGTGCGGTTTTTGCATCTCGAAAAGTTAATCGGCCAGCCGCCTGAGGGGGGCTGGCTGTTTTTTTAGACCAATCCGGTTTTACTGATCTCCAACACAGCGCCGATCACGAGGTCGGCTGCGACTGAGGCGAGGATCATGCCCATGACACGGCTGACAATGGCCGCACCGGAGTTGCCGATCACGCGAATGATTGGGCCTGCAGCCAGCATGCAGAGATAGGCACACAGCAAGACCACCAGCATGACTGCGCCGGTGATGAGCTGATCCGGAATGGCGACGGTGTTGTTGTCAGTCAGCAGCACGATGGCCAGCATCGCGCCAGGGCTGGCCAGGGAGGGCACAGCAAGGGGGAAGACGGCGGGCGAGGGTTTTTCGTCCAGTTCAGCGTCTGCATCTGCGGCGTGTTTGTCGCTGTCTGGTTTGCTTTCGCCAAAGATCATGGTGAGGGCAAAGAGGAACAGCACGATGCCTCCAGCGATTTGGAACGACAGCAGGCTGATGCCAAGGCCGTCGATCAACAATTGGCCAAAGACCAGGAAGAAGAGCAGGACCCCTGCGGAGACTGCCGCTGCGAGGAGAGCGGTCTTGCGCCGTTCCGGTGCGGTCATCGCGGCGGTCACGGCGATAAAAACCGGGATGGTGCCAATTGGGTCGATCACAACCCAGAGAGTGACAAAACGTTCAAATAAATCCATGGGGTCAGGCTATTTCCGTTTTTGGGGGTTGTCATCAGGGGAGTTTCCGGGCGGTCCAATCTGGCGTTGAGCGTTCGCCCGGGCGGGTGCGGAACGCGCCTGCCATGGGGCGGGCGGACGCGTGCCCGCCGCTGGCGCGGCGGGCGGTGAACTAACCCGTGACCAGGCGTTGGGTTTCGCCCGCGATGATGCCTTCTTCGTCGGTGGGAATGACAAAGGCGGCGAGACGGCTCTCGACGGTGGTGATACGGGCGTTGCCCGCCGTGTTGGCGGCGTCGTCGATGTCTGCGCCAAGCCAGGCGCAGCCTTGTAAGATACGCGCGCGGATGGCGGCGGAGTTTTCGCCGATGCCACCAGTGAACACAATAGAGCCAACACCGCCCATGGAGGCGGCTAAGGCGCCGATTTTCTTGCAGGCTTGGTAGACAAACAGGTCTACGGCCTCTGCGGCAGCAGGACTGTCAGAGGAGAGCAAGTCGCGCATGTCGGAGCTGATGTCGGACACCCCCATGAGACCGGATTTGGTACCTAGAGTGTCTTCGATCTCGGCCACGGACATGCCGCGATCACGTAACATGTGAAAGATCACACCGGGGTCAAGTTCACCACAGCGGCGGCCCATGACCAGCCCGTCCAGAGCTGTGTAGCCCATGGTGGTGGCGACGGACTTCATGTTTTGCATCGCACACATCGAGGCGCCATTGCCGAGGTGGGCGACAATCACTTTGCCGTTGGGTTTGTCCAAATGGTGCGGCAGTTGGGTAGAGATGTAGTGGTAGCTCAGCCCGTGGAAGCCATAGCGCAGCACACCGTCGTCAGAGAAGCTGCGCGGGATAGCGAAGAGTTGCGCAATACGCGGCTGGGTGCGGTGGAAGGCGGTGTCAAAGCAGGCGACCTGTGGGATGTCGGGCCAGCGGCGGGCCGCAGCTTCGATACCCGCGAGGTTGTGCGGCTGGTGACCGGGGGCCAGGGGGGCGAGAGTGCGCAGCTTGGCAATGACTGCGTCGGTGACACGCGCGGGGGCGGCGAAGTCTTGGCCACCATGCACCACGCGGTGGCCCGCGCCGATGATGCGCAGGTTGTCGGATAGGCCCGCAATGTGGGTCAGCAGCCAGTCGAGAATTTCGGCGTGGGTGGCGTTGTTCGCCACCGGCACGTCGATGTGTTTTGCCCCGCCATGGTATTGCGGGTCCAGACCGATGCGGTCGACTTGACCATGCAATATCTGTTTCAGATCAGCGCCATAGACGGCGTATTTGATTGAGGATGACCCGGCATTCAGGACCAGAAAGGCGTCTTGTGTCTCTGCCATTACATCAGGTCCTGACCAAGGTTGTGGTGCACCATGAGCTGCGCCAGCGCGGCGGAGACCAGACGGCTGAGCGTGCCATCCGCACGGGAAGTCAGCATGATGGGCACGCGCGCGCCCAGCACGAGACCGGCGCTGTCGGCACCGGCGAGATACATCAGCTGTTTGGCGATCATGTTGCCAGCCTCAAGGTCCGGGGCGACGAGGATGTCGGCTTCGCCGGGAACGGGAGATTTGATGCCTTTGGCGTCCGCAGCCTTGCGGGAGATGGCGTTGTCAAAGGCCAGCGGGCCGTCCAGCACGCCGCCGGTGATCTGACCACGGTCGGCCATTTTGCAGAGCGCGGCGGCTTCGACCGTGGAGGGGATCTTGGGATAGATGGTCTCCAGCGCGGAGAGGATGGCCACTTTCGGCTCGTCTACGCCAATCGCGTGCGCCAGTTCGATGCTGTTTTGCACAATGTCCGCTTTGACCATCAGATCCGGGAAGATGTTGATCGCTGCGTCGGTGATCAGCAAGGGCTTGGGGTAGGTGGGCACGTCGAGCACAAAGACGTGGCTCATGCGGCGTTCGGTGCGCAGGCCGGTGACCTTGTCGACTACGGCGCTCATGACCTCGTCGGTGTGCAGCGCGCCTTTCATCAGGGCCTGGGCTTTGCCTTCGCGCACAAGTCGCACGGCAGCCTGGGCGCTGGCGTGGCTGTGTTTGGCGTCAACAATCTCCAGCCCGTCGATGTTGAGGCCTTCCTCCGCCGCGACAGCTTTGATGCGGTCTTCAGGCCCCACCAGAATGGGGGTGATCAGGGTTTTGTCGCGGGCTTCGAGCGCGCCGATCAGGGAGGCGGCGTCACAGGGGTGCACAACGGCGGTGGCAATCGGGTCCAGCGGCGCGGTGGCGGCCAGCATGGCGTCAAAGCTGTTCACGTGGGGGGCGGACTGTTCCAAGGGAGGCTCCAGTGCTCATAAGGGTAATCTGTTGGCGCGTTATCCTCCCAATATGGAGGGCCCACTTTGATTCACAACAAAAATAGTGGGGAAAAGCCATGCCAAAGACGCAACCCCGCGTCAACGTGAGCGGGGCTGTGTAAGGCGCTGAAATTGTGGGGGCTTAGGCGTTGGGGTCAAAGCAGCCGAAGTGGGACTGGGCAAAGACCAAGGGTTTGCCTTCGCCAATCCAGAGGCGTTCCACCTGTCCAACAACGATATCATGATCGCCGCCATCGTGTACCGCATGGGTGCGGCATTCAAAGCGGGCCAGACATTCTGGCAGCAGCGGCACATGGTCGGCGTTGGTGCCATGTTGTAGCGCGGCGAAGGGATCGCCGTTGCGGGCGAAGTCCATGGCCAAGGCGCTCTGATCGTCGCGCAGCATGTGGATGGCAAAGTGGCTTGCGCCAGCAAAAAACGGGTGGCGTTCGGAATTTCTCGCCGGGCACCAGAGCACCAGCGGCGGATCAAGCGACACGGATGAGAACGAATTGGCGGTCATGCCAAGTGGACCCTGCGCAGTGGGCACGGTGACAACGGTCACGCCAGTGGCAAAGCAGCCAAGCGCATCGCGAAAGCGGCGCTGGTTCTCAGCCGTTGGGGCAAAAGTTTCATCAGTCATGTGCAGGTTGTCTCTCATGTCGCGCATCCTAGCGCAGCAATGGGCCGAAATTAGGGCGGGCGCAAGTGTCAGTTTTATCTGCGCTTATGTTCCCAAACCGCCTGTGTCCAGGGTGCTGCGGGCTCTCCTTATATATACACCGGATTTTACGCAAATTGTCAGCGCTTGGTTTTGCGGCCTGCCTTGTTTTGGCCGCAAGGCGAACACCGCACGCCCCAGAAACAGACTGCAAATGGCGCCGATTTGGTCCGAATGCTGCCCCAGATGCTTGTTCAAGTGATTTCAAGGATTTGAGGGAGGCACCATGCGCGCCATTAGACTGATAGCCACACTTGCGATGCTGCTTCCGGGCGTTTTGCATGCTGAAGCAAACGTAACAGGGAAGCTGCCGGGAGAGGCCGCGGTTGGACGCTTGATGTTGTCTGGCAAAGCCATGTGTACCGGAGCCTTGATTTCTCCGTCTCTTGTGCTGACCGCCGCGCATTGCCTGTATAATCCTCGCACCGGCAAGAAGCTGAAACCCGGTCAGATCGAGTTTCAGGCCGGATTGAAGGGTGGCAAAGCCAAAGCGATCCGTCAGGTTTCCGTGGCGACGGCCCACCCGGATTATATCCACCGCCACAAAGGCAAAGCTCAGGTTGGCAGTGACATTGCGTTGCTGAGATTGAGCAAGCCAATCTCAAAGAATTCCGTTCTGCCGATGCGCTACGGGGCCAACCTTGCCAGCGGTGATATGCTGGGTGTGTTGAGCTACACCATCAGCAACCGGTCTGATCCGATTTTGGAATACCCGTGCCGCGTTTTGGCCCGTCAGGATGAAACGCTGGTGATGAGCTGCGAAGTGAACTTTGGTGCCTCCGGGGCGCCGGTTCTGGCGCTGACCAACGGCAGCAACCCTGCGGTGGTGTCTGTGGTGTCCGCCAAGGCCGCGATGGGCGGACAGAATGTCTCTGTGGGCACGCTGCTGAGTGCCGATACGCTCAAACAAATGATTGCCGGCGGGTAGAGCCTCCTGCTCTGGCTCACCCGCTTTGACTTGGCGGCCCTTTGGGGCCGCCTTTTTTTGTTGATGACTTATTTGCCAAACAACAGGCGCAAACCCAGAGCGGAGAGCACAACAGCGGCGACGCGGTCGAGATAGAGCTTGGCGTGCAGGTAGGCGTTGCGGGCGGTGGATGTGCTCATGCCAAAGGCCAGCAGGCTGTAGAAGATCAACTCGATGGCCAAGTGGTTGGCAAAGACAAAGCCCTTTTGCGCCAATGACATGCCGGGTGGGAAGATCACCACCAACACGGCGGCTGCAAACAGCACGGACTTCGGGTTCATGACCTGGATGGCGACGCCTTGCCAGAAGGCGTGGCGGGCGGGTTTTATCTCGGTGGGGGCCAGCGGCGCGCGAGCGCCTTTCCACATGCCGTATGCAATATAGAGCAGGTAAAGCGCGCCGACAGTTTTCACGGCAATATAAGCCCAAGGGAAAGTTGCAAAGATGGCTTCGAGGCCCAAGAGGGCCGCTAAAGTCCAGAGTGCGGCAACCAGCGCGAGGCCAGCGCCAACTGCGAGACCCGCACGGCGTCCTCCGGTGAGGGTGGTTTTCACCGAAATCAGAAAGGCCGGACCGGGGCTGGCAATGGCGGCGGCCAATGCAAGATTGAAGGTAAGGATATGGGTGAGGTCCATGGAACGCGGCTCCTGTTGCAGTGCTTTAGACGTACGGGAGGGCGCGGGCCAAGTCACGGTATAGTTGCGGGGAAAAGGCTTGGGGCTCTGGCAGTGCTGATAATTTGTGCGGCGGGAATGTGGCGGGGGCAGGGATGTCTCCAAAGGCGCACAAATAATGTTGGGTTTTTTTGGGGGGGGGCTGCCACTGTCTTTGGATCAACCACCAATGTTCGGCCCGGATGGAATCTGGGCCTCAGTTGCGCATAATCTGAGGCCCGAATTTCTATTTTTCTGAGGAAAGCGCGGTTTCTGGCTTGGAAGGTATCCTGACCCCGCCTTCGACTGACACTTGGTTCCGGCCGGAATTTTTGGCGACATATAGCAACTCGTCCGCGCGCTTGAGCAAGGCGGCTGCATCGCTGGCGTGTTCGTAAACCTCCGTGAGCCCGATGCTGACCGTTAAGCGGATTTTGTTTGCATCCGCGACAATTTCGCTGGACTGGATCGTCGCCCGCAACCGCTCGCAGGCAGCATAGGCACCGATCAAGTCGGTGTCCGGAAAGACCAGCGCAAACTCTTCGCCACCAAGCCTGCCTACAAGGTCAATGGAGCGAAACTCGCGTATCAGCATCCTTGAAAGCTGTTGCAGGGTCTTGTCGCCAGCGTCATGTCCATAAGTGTCGTTGATACGTTTGAAATGGTCTACATCGAGCATGGCAACCGACATGGGCGACCCGTCTTGCCGGGAACTTTCAAATTGTGTTTCCAGTGTTTTCAGGAACGGGCGTCGGTTCGAAACCTGGGTCAGCGGGTCGGTGTTCGCCTCGATCTGAAGGAGTTCATAGGCTTTCGTCAGTTCGCGTATGCTCAGAATGCCGATGAGCTTGCCGTTTTCTAGCACAGGCATGTGCCGGATGGCGTTTTCATTCATCAGGTGCAGTAGGTAGGTGACTTCGTCGTCCGGACCGCAAGAAATGACCGAGGAGGTCATCACGTCGGACACCAAGGCGTCGGCGGCTTTGGGGTTGCAACTTGCCACAACAGTGAGGAGATCCCGTTCAGAGATGATACCAACCATTGTGTTGGTTTCGTCGGTCACCACCAAGGCGCCAAGTTTGAGATCCAGCAGTTTGTGGGCCGCCTGCTTGAGCGTTGATTGCGGTCGAATTCCTTCAACCTTGTTGGTTTTTTTTGCGTTGAGTAACTGAGATACTTTCACCCTAAATGCCCCCTGAGCAACTGTACGTAGTGAGGGAGCAGTACAGGGGTAGCGGTTAAAAGGTTCTTTCGCCGTGCATGTTTGGTGAGGAAAGTTTTACGTAACTATCAATGGTTTGCGCCTCAAACAAACGTTGGGTTGAGGGCAGAACCGATTGGGTGAGTGCGCGATTGAAGAGCGGTGCGCGGGTGCGTCCTTTACTGACTTTCCGTCTTCATGCGTTTCACCAAGACCAGGCACAGTATCGTCGCCAAGAGCAGAAATACCGCGCCGAGGCTCCATGCGACGGAGAGGGAGTAGAGCTCTGCGACGGCGCCGGTGAGGAGCAGGCCCAATGCAGCTCCCAGTTGTTGGATCAGGGAGCGCAAGGACAGTAGCGTGGAGCGTTGATGATCGGCAACGCAGCGGTGCAGGATGCTGCTGGCCGGGGTTTCGCAGATGCCGAGACAGACGGAATAGAGGATGAAGACCGCCGCAAAGGCGAGGATGTGGCCTTGGTAGACGAGGGCGATTTGCACGGCTGCGAGGCAGGTGAAGGTGGTTGCGAGTGTTTTGGTGTGGTGGCGTTTGAAGAGCTTGGTGACGTGTGGTGACAGCGCGGCGCCAAAGGCGATGGCGAAGAAATAGGTGGCGGTTAGCGTGCCGATGGCGGTGTTTGCGTAGGTGTTGTCCAGCATGGGTTTGGCGAAAGTGGGCCAGAGCACCTCGACCGGATTGGTGGCCATGAGGAAGACCGCCAGTGCGGCCAACAGCAACGACAGTGTGGGGTGTTTGAGGGCGAGCAGACCGGCGTCTTTTACCACCAGCGGCACGTTGACAAAGCCGTGTTTGAGGGCGCCTTGGCTTGTCGCACGAGGCGGCTCGATAATGGCTAGCTTAGTAAAGGCAAACACGCAGAGCATCACGGCAAAGCTGGCGGCGTAGGAGGTGTCATAGGGGCTGAACCCGAGGATTTGCACATAGGGGCCGAGGAGGTCGGGGAGAAGGCCACCGAGGATCGCGCCCATCGCCAGGCCGATGGCATTGGCGGATTGTGCTTTGGCGAGCGCGGGTTGCACGTCTACGTTGGGGGCAGTGGCCTTGAAGGTTTCGACAAACCACGCGTCCAGCGTGCCGGAGCGAAGCGCACGGCCAAAGCCGATGAAGCCAAAAGACAGGGCCAGCACGTAGAAGTTGCTGCTGGAGAGGAAGAGCGCGAGGGAGATCAGGCTGGCGATGACGGCGGTCAAAAAGACCGGTTTGCGCCCGATGCTGTCGGCCAAGCCGCCAAAAGGCAGTTCCATCGTCATGGTGGTGAGTGAGTAGACCCCGAAGAGCAGCGAGATTTGGAAGAGGTCCATGCCGCGATCGGTGAGGGCCAGCGCAACAACGGCCACGGTGAGCCCCATGGCAAAACGATCCAGAAACTGGTGGATTTGGAACACCCGAATGTGGCGTTGCGCCGAGGAGCTGAGTGCTGAGAAGGAAAACGCGGTTTCTGGTGTCATGCGGGCACCTTGGACGGTGCCAACACTCGGCGCAACAGTTTGATCGCGCGGAGGTTGCGCCTAAGGCTCTCGGAAGGCCTCTTTGCTTTTGTAGAGCGGCTTCATCAGGTAGCGCAGGACGGTTTTGGAGCCGGTGTGCAACTCGACGGTTGCGCGCATGCCGGGGCGGATTTCGATGGCTTTTTGCCGTTCAGTGAGCGCGTCGGCGTTCACGTTCACGGTGACCTTGTAGTACGGCGGCGCAGAGGGATCGCGTTCGTCTTCAAAGGTGTCAGCAGAGATGAAATCCACCTTGCCTTTAAGGGAACCGTAGATGGTGTAGTCATAAGCGGAGAGCTTGATGGAGGCGTCTTGACCCGGCTCGACATTGGCGATGTTTTCAGGGCGGACTTGGGCCTCGACAAACAGTTCTTCGCCTAACGGTATGATTTCAAAGATTTCTTCTCCGGGACGTACAACACCGCCGATGGTGGTTACCGCGAGGTTGTTGACGATGCCGCGCATAGGCGCAGTGATCACGGTGCGGGAGAGTTGGTCTTGGGCGAGGCGCATTTCTTGGCGCAGCGAAGTGATCTCTTTCAACGTTTCGGAGTACTCTTCCGCCAGCGCCAGCTCGGCCTGGGTGAGGATGTCCATGTAGCGGATTTCGGCCTCAGAGGCTTTTTCGCGGGCTTTGTTGACTTCCAAGAGGGCGACAAATTCTTTCTTGTAGAGGCGCTCCATGTTGGAGAGCTCTTCTTGGGCTTGTTCGAGCTGGGTAAAGGCGCCTTCTCGGCGGCTGTCGATGTCGGTCTGGCGGGCTTCGATCAGGGCTTTTTCGGAGGCCAAAATGCGGGGCGCGCGTTTGGCCAAGTCATCGGGCACGTCGAAGGTGAACTTGCCGTCGATTTCTGCCTCAAGGCGCAGGCGGCGCAGTTCCAGCGCGTCGATCTGGTCTTGTAGATCGTCAAAGGCTGAGCGGAAGCGGGTGTCGCTGAGGGTGGCGAGGATTTGGCCGGATTCAACAAGGTCGCCTTGTTTGACGGCGAGGTCGGCGAGGATGCCGCCTTCGAGGTTCTGCACCGATTGGGAGCGCGAGGAGGAGACCACTTGGCCGTCGGCGCGCACAATTTCGTCGACCCACGCAAAGGCGGACCAGATGACAAAAAGCCCAACCGCGGCGGCAATCAGGCGGATCGTGAGGCGGGAGGCTTTGAGTTGCTCGTCGAGACCGGTTTCGTTCTCAAATTCGGATGTGGTCATCCGTTGGCCCCTCCGGCGAGGTGGGCGAGGACTTGTTCACGCGGGCCATCGACCACAAGGCGGCCGTTTTGCAGGATCAACGTGCGGGTGGAAAGCGCCAAGATCGGCGTGCGGTGGGTGGCGATGAGGGCGGTGCGGCCTTCGAGCCAGTTCGAGAGGCGGCTGACCAGTGTGCGTTCCAGGGTTTGATCGAGCGCGGCGGTGGGCTCATCCAGCAGCACGATGCTGGGGTTTTGCAGCCAGAGGCGGGCCCAGCCGATGGATTGACGCTGACCGATTGACAGGCCTTCGCCGCCGTCACGGATTTGCAGATCCAGCCCCTGCGGGTGGTTGCGCAGGAAGGGGCCGAGGCCCGCAAAATCGAGCGCGGCCATCAGGCGGTCATCGTCGCGTTCCAGCTGAGTCAAGTTGAGGTTGTCACGCAGAGAGCCCGCAAAAAGGCGCACGTCCTGGCTGAGGTAGCCGATGTTGCGGCGCAGGTCGCGTTGGTCGATCTGACCCATGTCCGTGCCGTCCAGCAGTACGCGGCCTTTGGTGGGGCCGTAGAGACCGGCCATGAGTTTCAGCAGAGTGGATTTGCCGGAACCATTGGCGCCAAGAATCGTAACGCGCTGGCCCGGTTTGATGACCACGCCGGGCACATCAAGGGAGGCGCCGCTGTCTTCGTCATAGGCAAAGGAGAGCTCGCGCAGTTCGAACTGGCCTTCGAGTTTCTCGCGGCGCAGGTATTTGCGCTCGCCGTCTTTCTCTTGCTCAGAAAGGGCAATAGCATCAAGGCTTTCCAGGGCGCCTTTGACGTTGGACCAGCGCGCCAAAGTGCCTGCAAATTGGGTCAGTGGGGCCAGCGTGCGCGAGGTCAAGATACCGCAGGCAATAATAGTTCCGACGGTGAATTCCCCCGCAAACACCAGATAGGTGCCGATCACCACAGTGGCGATGTAGGTCATTTGCTGCACGCCCTGGGACCAATAGGTCAAGGCAGAGCTGAGGCGGCGCTGTTCGGCGGAAGAGTGGCTGGAAACGGCGTTGAGCTCGTCCCAGAGACGCAGCACGCGGTCTTCGCCGCGTTGGGTCTTCACGGTGTCGAGCTCGGTGATGACTTCTTGTAAAAGGCGACCCACTTTGGCTGACGCGCCTTGGGTTTCGCGCGACAAAGAGATCATGCGTTTTTGCAGCACGTAGGCGGGCAGGACCATGAGCACGCCGCCAAGCATCAGCACCCAGACGAGGTTGCCTGCGATCGAGGCCACCAGCGCGAGGAAGATGAAGATAAACGGCATATCCGCCAGCACCGAGATGGTGGTGGAGGTGAAGAAGTCACGCACGGCGCCGAAATCGCGCATCGCGGCAAACAGGCCGGATGGGGGCAGGGGGCGGCGGTCTGAGCGCATGCCCAGCAGGCGTTTCATCAGACGGTGCTGGATGGAGAGTTCCATGCGGCGGCCTGCGGCGTCGCTCATCTTGGCGCGGGCGAGCTTTAGTAGGCCTTCGAGACCAATGGCGAAAATCGCACCAATAGCCAGCACCCAGAGCGTGGCCTGTGATTGGTGTGGGATCACGCGGTCGTAGACTTGCAGTGAGAACAAAGCGACGGCGACGGCCAGAAGGTTGGCGACCAGCGAGCCCAACATGATCTCGCCCATGTGGCGGCGGTATTTTGTAAATTCGCCCCAGAACCAGTGGCCGGACATGCCGTCTGCGATCTGCGGCACGTGACGTTCAGCCAATTGGCGCAGAGAGACTTTGGCGCGCAGGGCGGTGCCGGAGAAGAAGGGCTCAAATTCGGTGACAGGCACTTCGGCGCGGTTGTCGGCGCAGCTGTCGTCGTAGACGTAGAGGGTGTCTTCGTCCTGAGACAGGACCAGAATGGCCTGTCCGTTGTTCATCATCGCCACGGCGGGCCAAGCGGCGGGGGCAACCTTCATCTTCTGATGAATTTTTGGCTCCACACCGGCGTGGGCCAGTGCGCCAGACAGGGCTTTGATCGAGACGTCGCCCGGGGCGTTGGTCCACATGTGTTCGGCCACATCGGTGACCGGCACGTCGACGCCGTTGAGCGAAGCGAGCGTGGAGATCAACGTGGCGCGGTGTTGGATTCGGGTGGCAGTTGCCTCAACCAGATCGTGGATGGCATCTGAAGGAGCCGACACGGCTGCGGGTTTGGCTTGCGTCGGTGCCGCGACGGTTTTGGGAGTGATTTGAGCGACTTGCGTGGGGGCAGGCGGTTGGACGGGCGCGGGGGCTTTGTTGGCGGCCTTGGTGGACTTCACAGCCGCAATCGAGAGCACCACCGGTGCTTTGCCTTTGGGTGTCCCGTCGCTCAAATTGCGTCTCCGTCTGCCAGCAGGCCCAGATCGCGGGCGAGCTCTAGTTGCGCCAGCAGCTTGTCGTATTTGGCGTCGACGCCGTCAAGGGAACGCAGCACGGATTGTTCGTAAACATCGACCACTTCCAGTACGGAGCGTTGACCGGCACGGAATTGCGCTTCAAACAGCTTATAGGTCTCGCGGCCTTCGCGGGCGAGTTGATTGGCCTCGCGCTCTTGGCGTTCCAGGCTTTTGATGTTGCTTTCCAGGCGTTTGCGGTCACGTGCGCCGTCTTCGCGGGCCTCATCGACTTGACGGGCTGCGATGTCCTTGGAGGCCTCAATGGCTTTCAGGCGGTCGCCAGTGCCAAGGCCGAGACCAACGTCATTGGAAAGGTTCAGACCCGCGCTGTTGCCTTTGTTGGTGGTGCGCGCAGAGGCCTTGAGGCCCGGCAATTGTGCGGCGCGTTCCACGGTGGCTTGGGCGACGGAGCGTTCGGCTTCGGCGCGGGCGCGCAGCACTTCAAGCGGTTCCACCGCCGGATAAGATTGTGCAGAGAGGGCAGAGGCCGGTTTCAGCGTAAAGGCGGTGCCGGTCATGGCCTTGAGTTCGGCCAGAGCGGTACCCGCGCTTTCAGAGGCGGTTTCGCTTTTGGTTTCCAAGGTCTGGATTTTGGTGCGCACCATGCGCAGGTCGCCCTTGTTGGAGACACCGCCGTCCACACGACCCTGCACGATGCGTTCAAAGTGGTGCAGTTGGGCGAGGCCCTTGTTACCAACCTGGGCTTTCTCCTGTCCGCGCAGGCCTTTGATATAGAGCGCCAAAGCGGTGTAGGTGCGTTCGTTCAGATCCTCGGAGAGGGTGACGGCGGCAACTTCGACATCGGCAGCGGCATATTCACGCTCGGCCTTTTTGCGGCCGTGGTCAAACAGCACCTGTTCAAACACCAGACCGGCGATCACGTCGCTGAGGGTGTTGAGCGAGATTTCGGGGCTTAGGGTCGGGAGCCAGTTCTTGTTTTCGGCCTGTGCCCGAAGTTTTGCGGTTTGCAGCTGGGCTTCGGCGGAGCGGCGCGAGGATGTCAGCGCCACGTCGGCGACATGGCCCATAGCGCTGTCGCTTGGAATGACGGAGCGGCGGGCCAGAAGCGTGTTGAGAATTTCGCTTTGGGTTTTGGCGTCCGCGTCCTGCTCAAAGCTGGTGCGTTTGCTGACCTCAGCTGCGGCCTCGGCACCCTCCGGTTTGGCTTTGAGCAGGCCCATGGGCTTGCTCATGTCCGGCAGGTGCTCGCTCATATTGGCCATGCAGCCGCTCAGGAGCGTGGCTCCCAGAAGCAGGGGCAGACTGGTGGTGAGATGGCGGCGGGACATAGTGGCAGCGATATTCCGGAGCATTGGATTTGAATGGGGCGGCCTGTGGCCGCCCCAAAGCATCATCAGATGATGACGTTGATATCTTGGTCGACGATCAGGGTCACGCCGTCATTGCCCACCGTGTAGACATCATAGGCTTCGCCTTCGATATCCACGGTCTGGTTGGTTTTGGTCGCGTCGGTGACGGTGATCTGGTCATCTGCGCCGCCGTGGATCGTAAGCGTGTCAGAGGTGTCTGACAGATCTTTGATCTGGGCTTCGGTCAGGGTCAGGTTTGCATCAGACGCGTAGTCCAACTCAATGCCTTCGATGTTGAAGTTGCCTGCGGCGGCGTGATCCAGTGTGCTTGCATTGGTGACGTTGTCATCCAGCACCAGCAGCGTGTCGGACTGGTTGCCTGCATCATCCGTGGAGGCAATTACCAGGTGGGTGCCGTCGGAGGCTTTTGGGTTCAACACATACAGAGACTCATCGCCACCCAGCGCCACTTCTGTTGTAGCCAGTTCGGCAGTGGAGCCGTCCTGGTTCAGGGCATGAATTTCGTAGTCCTGATTTTCGGTGCTGAGCGATAGCGAGGTCACATCGTCATCTGCGAAGGTCACGGATTGCACAACCGGGTTGGTGATTTCCGTGTCGACCGCAAAGGTGGCGTTGGCGGTGGCGGTGTTGCCAGCGGCGTCGGTCACGGCCAGTGTGGCGTTTGCGGTGTATGTGCCTTCGGCCAAGGAGCCGTTCTCATAAGTCACAAACCAGTTGCCGGAGGCATCAGACGTTGTGCTGCGCACCACGCCATCCACGGTCACAACCACGGAGGAGTTTGGCTCAGTTGTGCCTTCCAGCACCACACCGCCCTGCATTTGCGCGGCATTTACCGGTGCAGCAAAGACGCCTGCAGAGAGGTCCACGTCAATGGACGTGGAGGTATCAACATGCACGGTTGAAGTCGCGGTTGCTGTGTTGCCGGCCGCATCGGTTGCGGTCACGGTCACTGGCGCGTCGTATTCGCCTTGTGGGATGTCCGCGGCGGTGAAGTTCGCAACCCAGGTGCCGTTTGCAGCGGCGGTCACTGTGCGGGATGCGCCTGCGATTTGCACAACCACATTGCTACCGGCATCTGCGGTGCCGGTGAGGCTCAGGCCGCCTGCCACTTCCGCGGCGTTGGCGATGTCGTCGCCGCCCGCCTGGCCGGTGTTGATGCCTGCGGACAGTTCGGTGTCCACAGCCACAGTGCCGGTGGTGGTGGCGCTGTTGCCTGCCGCATCGGTTGCGGTGATGGACACGGTGCTGTTGTAGGTGCCTTGCGGGATTTCACCGCCTGCGAAGGTCGCCGCCCAAGTGCCGTTGGCCGCAGTGGTCACGGTGTGGGTCACGCCTTCCATGGTCACGGCCACGGAAGATCCAGGCTCTGCAGTGCCGGTCAGGGTGAAGCCACCGGCCACTTCGGTTGCATTGGCGGTGTTGTCGCCGCCTAGCTGGCTTGCGTCCATGGCTGCCGAGATTTCGGTGTCCACGCGGAAGCTGTCTGAGGTCGTGGTCACGTTGCCCGCGAGATCGGTCGCGGTCACAGACACAGTGGTGTCGTAGGTGCCTTGTGGGATTTCACCGGCAGCAAAAGTAGCCGACCAGCTGCCGTCACCTGCGGCGGTCACAGTGTGGGTCACGCCTTCGACAGTCACGGCTACAGAAGAGCCCGCCTCTGCGGTCCCGGTGAGGGTGACGCCTGCTGCAGCTTCAGCCGCGTTCACGATATCATCGCCCGCAATTGGGGAGGTGATGGTCGCCAGGCCGTCAGTGTCGATGTGAACCGTAAAGTTCTCAGTGTGGCTGTTGCCTGCCAGATCGGTGGCGGTGATTGAGACGGTGCTGTCGTAGGTGCCGGTGCCAATCGCGGAGGCATCAAAGGCCGAAGACCAGCTTCCATCGTCGCCGACTGTGACGGTCTGGGTTACGCCTTCGAACAGGATCGAGAGCGAAGAGCCTGGCTCACCTGTGCCGGAAAGCACAACGCCATCAGAGGCTTCTGAGGCGTTGATGATGTTGTCGCCCTCGACTGTGTTCATCGCTACGCCTGGCGCAATGGTGTCCACTTGCAGGGTGTCGGTCACGGTGGTGACGTTACCGCGATCATCTGTTGAGGTGATGGTGATGCCAGTGGTGTATTCGCCGGTGGAAAGCTCTGTCGAGTCAAAGGTCACAGACCAAGTGCCGTCGTCCAGCACGGTTGTGGTTTGGGTTGAACCGTCGATTTCCACGGTCAGGGTTGCGCCAGCTTCGCCGGTTCCGCTGATCATGTGGCCAGTGGTGTGCTCATCTTCATTCACGATGTCGCCAGTAGAAACCGTGCCGTCATTCACAGACACGTCCGGTGGGGTGGTGTCGATATCAACAGACGGGCCGTCCAAGGTTGTGACAGAGCCGTCTGGGTCTTCGACAGACACACTAACGTCATAGTCGCCGTCGTCAGGCAAATCGCCAGGGGCAAAAACAACTTCGTAAGTGCCGTCCTCGCCCACGGTGCCAGTGCCGGCTTCGCCGCCGATGGTCACGGTCACTGTGGAGCCGGGTTCGCCGGTGCCGGTGATGGTCACGCTGTCGTCGCCTGTACCGCCCACAAGGCGCGGCACATCGGCGTCGTCTACGGTTGGCGTGATGGTGTCATCATCGCCGTCGTCATCTCCGTTATCGTCGTCGCCGCCGGTGGTGTCGCCGTCGTTTGGCTCTTCGTCGCCGCCGTTACCATCGTCGCCGGAGCCGTCGTCGCCTTCGCCGCCATCTACCGTGTCTTCACCGTCACCGCCGCCCAGGGTCGAGGCTACAGCAGCGGCCCCGCCAACACCAAGCAGGCCGGGAACCAAGCCGGCGATGGGCGCCGCGAGAGGGGCCACAACCGGCTCTACACGCTCCAGATCGAGGAAGGCCAGCTGGTCGTACTCGCTCCACTTGTCGGTCATGGACACCGCATCATATTGCGCGAAATACTGATCGTTGATCGGATCTCCAAGTTCGACCAACTGAACTTGACCGTCTTTGGACAGCAACAGCTCACGCTCGTCGCCGGAGAAGTAGTTCTCTAGGGTGATGGTTTCGCCGCTCACCAGGTGGATTACCAGATCGCCACCGTTATTCACGTAACCGGCGACTTCTGATGGGGCGAGATTTACGGAAACTTGCGAGGCTTGCTGGGTGGCAATAACGCTGTTGGCCGCTTCGGCTGTTTGGCCACGTACCACAACTCCGTCCGTACCGCGGACGGCATAACTAAAACTACTCATGTATTCTACCGCTCTAGGTTGATCGGGCTTATGCCCTTGTTTGATTTGGGATGACTATAAATGTGACGGTTACGTAAGCCAATCACTTTTTTGCCACATTTGTATAAAACTAAGGGATTTCGTAGTTTTTTGGGCCTGTATCTGGTGGTTTTGCATAACCAACGGCTTTGTCTCGACAATTTCGCGCCGGAGTTGGGGTAGGCTCTAGCAATTGTGGTTTGGGGGCGGTGAGGTCGCAGACGTAGGGGATTGAGGGTTGGTATGGGAGGTTGTGAACCAGTAGTTTCGGAGTTTGCTGAGGTGTGCAACTATTGGTTGAACTGTCGCTGGGGACAACTTGTTTTGAGCGCCATGTTGCATTGGTTGGGTTGTGCACGTGCATTCGATAGCGCCATTCTGGACTGAATGCAGGGTTTCAAGGGGAGGGCTCTCATACTTCATTACCTTTGTTGTCCGATGGGCAGGAAATGGCCGAACCTTAGCGGGCAACTATTTCGCTGTGACCCCTTGAAAATTAGCGTGTTGAAATTCCACATGAAACGGGAAGGTGGAGGATGTTTTCCCCCCTTCTGGTAACGCTGGTGGTCTGAGGAAAGCGGTCAGATTGATGGGTAAATGTGCCAACACGCAAAAAGGCGCTTATTCTCGGCCAATAACAGCCGGTTGACGGGTTTGTCATTTGGGTTTGAGCGGCCTAGACGCCAAGTGGTCTTTTGTCGGTCACTGCCGCGAATGCCAAGTGCAGGAGTGGTCGAAGGATAAACGTCGGCAAAAGGCAAATGAGTGGATACCTGATGGGGGCTGGTCGTGCGGCTGTTGTCAGGTGAATTGCAAGCCCCTGAACGAGCAAGCGGGGCACATGGAGACAGATGATGGTTGGAAAAAAACACTCTGTATGGGTCGCCCCAGCGGCCTTGGTTGTGGGAAGTGTTGCGATGACGTCTGCGGCGTCGGCGCAAGAGGGCTTTCGGTTTTATGGGTTTCTGAACGGCGCCGTTACGAGCGTGGACGATGGTGTGCAAACGCGCAATGAGTTCAGTGACAACAGCAACGCGCCAAGCCGGATTGGGGCCTGGTATGAGATGGGCACCGGCGCAGGTACTCTGAAGTTCAACTTTGAGACCGCTTTGGGTCTGCGGGGCACGTCTAGCCTGAGTGCGACTTCCAACGATGATTTCTTTGATTGGGACAAGACCGATCTGCGTAAGTTTGAGGCGATCTATGAGACCGATCGCTTTGGCACGTTTTATGTTGGTCAGGGGTCTATGGCGGCAGATGGCATCGCTGGTGGTACCGACCTGTCGGGAACCGATTTGTCCGGCACGGTCGCCGTGGCTGATACCGCGGGTGGGTTTGCCTTCCAGCCAGTTGGCGGTGGTACAGCCGGTCCAACAATCGGTGACGTGTTCAAGGATTTTGATGGCAGCCGCAAGGGCCGCGTGCGCTATGACACGCCAAGTTTCGGCGGATTTGTGGTGTCTGCTTCGGCGGGTACAGAGATCCTGAAGGACAATGATGACACCAATTTCTACGACGTGGCGCTGCGCTACGGTGCGGATCTGGGGGATACAACTTTCCGGGCGACATTGTCTTATGCGCAGACCGAAGGTGCAGCGGACGACGCGAAATCCATCTTGGGTTCGGTGGGTGCGTTGCACAATCCAACCGGCATCAGCGGAACGGTCACTCTTGGTCAAAACGATCGTGATAGCGGGCTGAAGAGTGATTATGTCTACGCCAAGCTTGGCTATCAGCGAGATTGGTTCAGTTTTGGTCGCACGCATTTGTCGGTCGACGCTTATCGTGGCAACGACATGGCGTCCGTTGGTGACAAATCGGTCAGCTATGGTTTTGAGGCGGTGCAGAAGATCGACAACGCCAATGTGGACCTGTTCTTCAGCTACCACCAACACGGTTACGACGTGACAACCGGCACCACATACAATGATGTGGATGCGTATATGCTGGGTGCGCGCTGGAGCTTCTGATCCGGCTGGTATGAGTATTGATGGGGAAAGGCGGCTTTTGAGTCGCCTTTTTTCTTGGCTTTGCGTGTGTTCTCTCTCAACCGGTCGAGGCCGGTAAGGATGTGATCTGGCGGGTAATCTTGCGGGTGGGGTCGTGGGATTGCCTGAACGAGGTTTCAGATCGTGGGTTTTGAGGGCAAATGACCCTTGCGCCGCTCCTCTGGGACCACTAGAAGAGCACAAATTTTTCTCGACTGCGCGCGGACTCATTGTGCCGTGCGCCGCTACTTATGGGGATTCCCGATGCAGGTTACTGAAACGCTGAACGAAGGTCTGAAACGCGGCTACACCATCAAGGTGGAAGCAGCTGAGCTGGCCGCAACTGTGAACGACAAGCTGAAAGAAGCGCAGCCGGAAATCGAAATGAAAGGTTTCCGCAAAGGCAAAGTGCCGATGCCGCTTCTGAAAAAGCAGTTTGGCGAGCGTCTGCTGGGCGAAGCGATGCAGGAAACCATCGACGGTGCAATGAACAAGCACTTTGAAGAGTCCGGTGACCGCCCTGCGATGCAGCCAAAAGTCGAGATGAAAGACGGCGAAAACTGGAAAGAAGGCGACGACGTAGAAGTCGAGATGTCCTATGAGGCGCTGCCAGAAATTCCAGAAGTAGACCTGAAAGGCATCAAGCTGGAAAAAATGGTTGTGAAAGCAGCCGAAGCGGATGTGGACGAAGCGCTGGACAACTTGGCCGAAACCGCGCAGGATTTCAAAGCCCGCAAAAAAGGTTCCAAAGCCAAAGACGGCGACCAGGTTGTCATGGACTTCGTAGGCCGCATCGACGGCGAAGCCTTTGACGGCGGTGCCGGTGAAGAGTTCCCATTGGTGCTGGGCTCCGGTCAGTTCATCCCTGGCTTTGAAGAGCAGCTGGTTGGCGTGAAAGCCGAGGAAGAAAAAGACGTGACCGTCTCCTTCCCAGAAGAGTACGGCGCCGAAAACCTGGCTGGCAAAGAGGCTGTGTTCTCTTGCGTCATCAAGGAAGTTAAAGAGCCGGTTGCTGCGGAAATCAACGACGAGCTGGCAACCAAATTTGGTGCGGAAGATCTCGCAGGCCTGAAAACTCAGGTGTCTGAGCGTCTGGAGGCGGAATACGCCGGTGCCGCACGTGCCGTAACCAAGCGTGGCCTGCTGGACGCGCTGGACAAGCTGGTATCCTTCGATCTGCCACCATCTCTGGTAGAAGCGGAAGCAGGCCAGATTGCACATCAGCTGTGGCACGAAGAAAACCCTGAGGTGGAAGGCCACGACCACCCAGAAATCGAACCAACCGATGAGCACAATGCATTGGCGGAGCGCCGCGTGCGTTTGGGCCTGTTGCTGGCAGAGCTGGGTCAGAAAGCCGAGGTTGAAGTGACCGACGCAGAGATGACTCAGGCGATCATGAACCAGGCACGTCAGTACCCGGGTCAAGAGCGTCAGTTCTTTGAGTTTGTTCAGCAAAACCAGCAGATGCAGCAGCAGATGCGCGCGCCAATCTTTGAAGACAAAGTTGTCGACTATGTCTTTGAACTGGCTGAGCTGACCGAAAAAGAGGTCTCCAAAGACGACCTGCAAAAAGCCGTAGAGGCACTGGACGACGAATAAGTCCAACACCCGTTAACGGGACAGTGAGAGGCCGCTCCAATTTGGGGCGGCCTTTTTTGGTTTTCTGGAGTTGGGGGGAGTGTCCTGATGCCGAGCAGAATTGGGGGCCAGCCCCCAAGCCCTCGGGATATTTCTGGTCAAATGAAGCGCGCTGTGACCCGGCGTTTTGTTTGACCGCGCTGTGGCAGGGTGATGGGGTTGTGCCAAGGAGGAGCTTCTATGAAATACACAACATTTGATAAGGCTGGTTATGAGGCGTTTAAGGCCAATGATCGCGACGGGGTGGTGCATATGCTGAACTTGGTCAAGCTGCGCGCGCAGGCGGAGTACGCGGATGGGCGCGTGGCAACCGGGGCGGAGGCTTATGCGGCCTATGGGCGTGAAAGTGCCCCGACCCTTGCCAAACTTGGCGGCAAGATCATTTGGCGCGGCGACATGGAGCAGATGCTGATTGGGCCCGAAAAACAGTGGGATCTGTGTTTTATTGCCGAGTATCCAAGCGTGGAGGCGTTTGCCTCCATGCATAAGTATCCGGAATACCGGGCGGCGGTGGAGCATCGACAGGCAGCGGTGGAGGACAGCCGGTTGATCCGGATGGCGCCTAAGGAGTTGGGTGGGAATTTTGGCGCATAAAAAAGCCCCGACCATAGGTCGGGGCTTTTACTTTGATGGTGCGTTTAATGACCGCCGGAGAACACCAGGACCCGGAACGGCATCAGAATGGCGCGGAAGCGCAGGATCAGCGCGTGGGCGTAGCCAACCGTGTCGATCACATGCAGAGCGACAAACTCTGCGGTGCCGATGTCAGGATCTTGCAGGCGTTCGTGATTGTTTGTGTAGGCGTTGACCTCACATTGACTGCCGGGTGGTAGGTGGTCGGTGCCGCCTTCATAGAGCGGTTCCAGGAACGCGATGACGGTGCCGGGGCGTTTGTTGTCCTGTGGGTCGCGCAGGCTGTCACTTGGGCGGATTTGACCGGCCGGGATCACGTCCTGCACAGAGACGATGACCATCGGGGTGACGTGCATCGGGCTGGAGAGGCAGGACATTTCCGCCAACATACCGGGGTGCAGGATTTGCGCTGTCAGCTGACCAAAACCTGCCTGAAAGCGGCCGCGGCCGCTGTGAGATGGCACCAGAATACCTGCTGGTCGTAGGATGGGGTTGATATAGTCGCCAACCTGTAGACCAAATTGCTCGATCCGGCCGTCTTCTCCGGCGTAGACAATTGTTTTGGCTTGTTCCACTTCTGCCTGATGCAAAGCAGCTTCGGCGCTGTCTCGTTGCGCAGGGATCTGGGTTTCCAGTCGGTGTTTCACGGATTCCACAGCGGAGTGGGCGGAATCTACTGCGGCCAGACGTTCTTGGATCAGATTTTCCAGGCGCTCGACTTCGCGCACGGTCACGGCAGGGGAGTTTTCCTGATACAGGGTGTTTTTGCGTTCAAACTCGTCTTTGGTTTGTTCAAAGGCTGCCTCGGCTGCGTCGAGATTGGCTTGCGCGACACGCAGGTCGTCGGTGGCCAGGAGTTCTGTGGCGTCCACTTCGTAGATCGCCGCCTGAGCGGTGGCGACTGCGGCGCGCTGGCTGCTGTCATCCAACTTGAAAATTGGATCACCAGCTTTGACGGCTTGGTTGTTTTTGACCATGACTTGAACCACGCGGCCTGGGGTTTCAGACAGCAGGGTGACAGTGCGGAAATAGGAAGACACGCTGGTGGTGGACGGGTGGAAATAGAAAATCAGTGTGATCAGGCTGACGGTGAGGATGAAACAGGCGCTGAGCCCGTAGCGCAGCTCGTACCACATGGAAAACAATGTGATGTCTTTGCCGATGCGTTTGCCCTGCCAGAAGCGGCGGAACAGGTAGTCAGGCAGGATGGTCAGCATGGAGCAGGCAATGAATTCAAGCATGGATCACGCCTCCGCTTCTTTGGTGGGGGCGGGCGCCTCTTGCTCACTTGTTTCGGTGGTCAGCAAGGCACTTTCTTTAGTTGACGTGGGGCTGGCACGGTCCGGGGACGGTTGTTTGAGCGCCTCCAGCGCGGCGGCGATGCGCCCCAAGGGGGTTTCGTAATCCGGGATTTGAATAAGCGCGATCATCAGCGCCGCCACCCAATAGAGGTTGTTGTGGGTGAAGAGGGCGATCAGGGCAAGCACACCCACGATTTGCAACTGGTTTGCGCCCACCTGATGGGCAAGCTTCTCAGGCAGAGAGTGCAGATGCAGGAAGAACGTAACTGCGAGGAACACCACCACAACGACAAAGATGCCGACGTTGGTCATCATCGGATCGGCCCCGGCGGCGTCGGAAATGAAACTGGGGAGGTGAGACGGGGCCAGAGGATGGAAGCCGGCGGCGGAATCTGTCGACACGGATGGTCCTTAAATGATGGGGTACAATTAAGGGCAGATTACCGGTGACAGCACTACATGCCAAGGTGGCTCATGGGGCGAGGCCGGTTTCTTTCAACAATCCTGCGGCCTTGGCTTCGGGGTAGTAGCCTTTGGCGTAGAGGAACACGGAGCGGTCGTAGTTGCCTTTGGCCACCATATACGCGCCGCGCAGGTATTTCACCGCGTAGGTGAGGTTGGTTTCCGCATCCAAAAGACCTTGGCGGCCTCCGGTGTAGCCCATGCCTCGCGCGGTGGGCAGCTGGATCTGCATGAGGCCGATGTTGGGGCCGTTCACAGCTAAGGGACGGTGCGTGCTTTCGCGGATAATCACGCGGTGCACCAGATCGCGCGGCACCTCGTAGTGATCCGCCCATTTGTTGATGAGCGCACGCAGTTCTGGCGTTTCATTTGGGTAAAGCGGGGGATCAAAAGGCTTGGCCTCTGGTTCAGATCGGCCGCAAGCGGCGAGTGGGAGGCTGGCGAGCATCAGACAAGCGGTGCGACGGGAAAACAGACGGGACATGCGGCCTCCTGATCAATAGTCGGCGTCAGTATGGCTTTTATTGTCCGGAAAGAAAGGGGGGGCATGGGGTTGTGCGCGGTATCTTGCGACTGCAAAGAAAAAGCCGCGCCCAGGTGCACCCGGGCGCGGCTCTGCGAATTCTTCGCGATGAAACGCTTACTGCTCTTCGGCAGGCGCTTCTTCGGCGTCGGCAGCTGCCGGAGCCAAATCGTCGTCGTCGTCAGAGGCGGCTGCACCGATATCGTCGAACAGTTCGGCGATTTCGAATTCAGCTTCAGCTTCTGCTTCCGCGGCCAGTTCCTGGATGGATTTGCCGGAGGCCTGAAGCTCAGCTTCTTCCTCGGAGCGCGCCACGTTCAGGTCGATGGTCACGTCGACTTCTGGGTGCAGCAGTACGTGTACGGCGTGCAGGCCCAGGTCTTTGATCGGCTTGGCCAGAACAACCTGTTTTTTGTCAACAGTGAAACCAGCTTCGGTGGCTGCTTCAGCGGCGTCACGCGGGGTGACGGAGCCGTACAGAGCACCAGCGTCGGACGCGGAGCGAATCACGATGAACTGCTGTCCGTCGAGTTTCTCTGCCAGCGCTTCGGCTTCTTTTTTGGTTTCCAGGTTGCGTGCTTCGAGTTGCGCTTTTTGCGCTTCGAAGGAGGCGATGTTCGCTTTGGAGGCGGTCAGCGCTTTGCCTTGGGGCAGAAGGAAGTTACGCGCGAAGCCAGGCTTCACGTCAACAACTTCACCCATTTGGCCGAGCTTGGCCACACGTTCCAGAAGGATAACTTGCATGTCAGTCTCTCCTTACTTCACGGCGTATGGAAGCAGAGCGAGGAAGCGCGCGCGTTTGATGGCACGGCTCAGCTCACGCTGTTTCTTTGCGGACACGGCTGTGATGCGCGAAGGCACAATCTTGCCACGCTCAGAGATGTAGCGTTGCAGCAGCTTGGTGTCTTTATAGTCGATCTTCGGCGCGTTCTCACCCGAGAAAGGGCAGACTTTGCGACGGCGGAAAAATGGTTTTGCAGCCATAACTTAATGTCCTCTCTTAAGGTGATTAGTTGCGGCGTTCGCGACGGTTGTCACGCTCGTCACGTTTCTGCATCTGGATCGACGGACCTTCAGCGTGATCGTCAACCTTGATGGTCAGAACGCGCATAACGTCATCATGCAAGCGCATCAGGCGTTCCATTTCCTGAACCGCGCTGGAAGGAGCATCGGTCTTCAGGAAGGCGTAGTGGCCTTTGCGGTTCTTGTTGATTTTGTAGGCCATGGTCTTCACGCCCCAGTACTCGCTCTCAACAACGGACCCGCCGTTGTCAGAAAGAACGGTGCTGAAGTGCTCAACGAGGCTTTCGGCTTGCGCGTTGGACAGGTCCTGGCGCGAGATGAAAACATGCTCATACAGTGGCATGTGCTCTCCATTCAATTATAGGCGCATTTCAAAGAGCGGGGTTTCTCAGTCCTTCTGCCCCCACCCACGAGAGACTGCGCGGTTCAAGCTTTTGCAAAAGGATGGCGCTGTATAGCCGAATTTGGGGGGAGCGCAAGCCTTGTGTGGATGGGGGCGTGGGTTTCCACCTGTCGCCCCCTGCGGCGCAAAACTTGGCACAGTCCCGGTGTAAAGGGCACGAGGTTTTCGTTAATCCGCCGCATTCCTGCCCGATTTCAAACCGATGGTCTGAGCAACCGGTGGAGAAGCCGTTGGACTTAAGGCCTTTGAAAGGCCAAATGGGAGAGTGGGATTATGGTGGCGCTGACCAATTTTGCGGGTGAAACACGGTCATGTGTGACGCGGGTGGAGGGCAAACGCCCCTCGCTGTCGGTGCGAGCGTCCTCGATGCTGTTTGGCTGTGCGTTTATCATGGCCGGCGTCGGGCTTTGGTTGATGCCGGGCATGGATCTGACACCCACAGTCCTTTTGGCCAAAATGGGCGTGTCGATCCTGTTGGTGACAGGTGGTGTGGGCATGACCCAGATTGCCACTGATAAGCCGCGTAAAGAGCTGCATTTTGACGAGCGCAATGAGCAGCTGTTGGTGTATGAAGGTCTGCCTCGCGGACGCAAGCATGTGCTGCAGGCCATCAACTATGAAGACATTGGGCGTGTGGATGTCAGTGACTCGTCTCTCATGGTGATGGACGAGGCCGGAGAGCCTATGGTGACACTGCCAATTGATGGCAATCACGCGCGGCTTGATGCCATTGCGCAACTGCGCAGCCAATCGATTTTGCCAAGCTAAGCAAAAGCTTGCCAATGCTGTACGGAAGGCCGCCGATGGGCGGCCTTTTTTGTGTGAGATCACGCAATTGTTCACCCATGCACAGAATATGTGGGTTTACTGCGAATTGCCGCACAGCGTTGAATGGCCACATTGGTTCCATCAGAAATTAATCTTGTCCTCAGGAGACACCCAATGAAACGCACCCTTCTTGCCGCTGGCTTTGCCTTTGCTGCTGCTTCCGCCACCACCGCTGTTGCCGCGCCGGAGAAATACATGCTGGACTCCAGCCACAGCCAGATCCTGTTTTCGTATAACCATCTGGGCTATTCCACGACTTGGGGTCTGTTCTCCGGTTTTGAAGGCGAGATCATGTTTGACCAGGAAGACCCGGCCAACAGCTCTGTGGCTGTGTCCATGCCTGTGAAATCCATGTGGACAGGTTGGGAAAAGCGCGATGCACACATCATGAGCCCAGATTTCTTTGATGCTACAGACGACGAGATGGTAAGCTTTACCTCCACAGGCATTGAAGTGACTGGCGACACCACCGCCAACATCACTGGCGATTTGACCATCAACGGTGTGACCAAATCAGTTGTGCTGGATGCGCAGCTGAACACATCAGGTGAGCACCCGATGGCGAAAAAGCCTTGGGCGGGTTTCAACGCAACCACCACGCTGAAGCGCACCGACTTTGATGTGGGCAATTTTGCGCCGTTTGTTGGTGACGACGTGACTGTGCAGATTTCTGTTGAGGCGATGAAGGCAGACTAAGCCTGATTGCCCATCACTCACGGAGAGGGTCGCCCGGTTGGGCGGCCCTTTTTTGTTTGGGGATCAGACGTGTTGGCCGCCGTTGATTTCGATTTCCGTGCCGGTGACGTAGGAAGATTGATCGGAACAGAGGTAGTAGATCACATCTGCCACCTCTGACGGTTGGCCAAGACGCTTCATTGGCAGCCCATCGACGATCTTGTCAGTGCCTGGTGACAGGATCGCTGTTTCCACCTCACCTGGGGCAATGGCGTTTACCCGTACGCCCAGTGGACCAAAATCATGCGCCATTTCGCGGGTGAGGGCAGCGAGGGCTGCCTTGGAAGTTGCATAGGCCGCACCGGCAAAGGGGTGCACGCGGGAGCCGGCGATGGAGGTGACGTTCACGATGGACCCTTTTGCGGCGGCCAGTTCCTCGCGCAGGCCGCGGGCCAAAACAACCGAAGCAAAGAAGTTTACGTGAAAGACTTTGCCCCAGTCCATCAGGTCGGTGGTGAAAGTGTTGAGGCGCTCGCCGTTGGGGCCTTTGGGGGAAATGCCAGCGTTGTTGGCGAGGCCGTGCAGCGGGCCATTGAGCCGCTCGCGGATTACCTCCACGGCGTTGATGGCGTCGGCGGGGTCTCCGAGGTCAAGCTGAATGTGGTTTTCTTCGCCGTCCGGCCAAGGACAGCGGGGGTCAAACGGTTGGCGGGAGCAGGTGAGCACACGCCAGCCTTCCTGAGAGAAACGCTTCACGGTGGCGTGGCCGATACCCCGGCTGGCGCCGGTGAGGAGGAGCGTTTTCTGCATTTGAAGAAACCTCAATAAATGTGAAGGGGTTAGCTGGCGGATTTGGCTTGGCTGCGGTGAAGTTTAAGTTGTTGGGGGGAATTGGCAAGAGCACAAAAGCCGCACCAAATGGTGCGGCTTTTGAGTTGGTAACTTGGTTGTTGGCGGGCGGGTTATTCCCCGCGTGTCGCCGTCAAAGTGACGTTCACGTCTACGCCAAAGCCGAGTGAGCTTTCGTCTGTCATGTCATCACCGACGTGGAAGGCGCGGCGGTCCAAGGACACAGTGCCGGTCATGTCGGCGGTGTTGGCGTCTAGTTTGAGCGCGAAGGGCAGGTCGATCGGAACGGCGTGGCCGTTGATGGTCAACTCGCCTTTGGCGATGTAGCCGGTTTCGGCTGGTAGAAGGTCTGCCACAAAAGTGGCGGTGGGGAAGGCTGTGGCGTTAAGGTAATCCGCGCCCAAGGCTTGGTCGGTCACAGACCCCAAGGTCAGAGACCCTATGGCGACAGTCACGGTGACGGTTCCGTGTTTGCCGTCGGTTGGCTCTTCGTTGAAGGCGATTTCTGCGGTCCAGTCAGCGAAGGTGCCTGTGACCTCCGCTCCAAACTGCTGCACGGCGATGTCCAGAGTGCCGGATTGGACCTGCCATTCAGAGGACACCGCTGCGAGGGCGGCGGTTTCAGAGCGCTCTTCAGTGGCAAAAAGGCCAGCGTTTGCGCCGATCACGAGGGCGACAGCCCAGACGGCCATTGCGGTGAGGGCCGGGCGCAGGTGGCCGGGTTGCTTGGCGGGCGGCTCCGGCAGATCGGTGTGGACGGGCAACATGCGTTGCAGGGTTTTGTCGCGGTCAATGACGAAGTGTTTCAGCGCGCCGCCGATGTGGGCCAGCAGAGTCAGAACCAATACGATCATAAAGAGGAAATGTGCGCCACCAAGGATCACGGCGACGGCTGGGTCTTTGGGGACAAAGAACAGGGATTGACCAAAGGGCCACCAGATGGGGGCAAAGCCGGTCGTCGCGGCGTGGTGCATCCAGCCGGTGAGAGGCACAAGCAGCATGGAGCCGTAGAGCACCCAATGGGCGGTTTCGGCGGCCCAGGCCTCCAGGCCGTGATCGCCGTTGAGCAATTTGGGACGCGGCTGGGTGAAGGCCCAGAGGATACGCAGAAGTGCGGTGAAGAAGGCGGTGAGGCCAACGGTTTTGTGCACAGAGAATAGCGTGGCTTTGAAGGCGAGCTGCGCGCTGTCTTCATAGGGAGCACGATAGGCCACGAACCCCAAGATCAATGCCGAGAGGATCAGCAGGGCGGTGAGCCAGTGGAAGGTCTTGGCGACGGAGCCGTATCGGGTGGCTGTGTTGCTGCGGGGCATGGGAAACCTCTTGAAAGTGTTGGTCAGACTTTGGGGTTTGTAACGCCCCAAGGCAACTGGCAGCGGTGCACCTGAGCTGTGCAAAGACGCGCAGTAGTGCTGGTGGTGGGCAGTTTTTTGCGCGTTGATGTGGTGTGTTGGCGACGGTTTTCCCCCGCTATTGACGTTGCGTGCGCGGGCGGTGCGCGCTATGCCAATCCAAAGATTTGCAAGGAGAGCCAAGAATGAGCCGTGCATTTGTGTTTCCGGGACAGGGTGCCCAGACCATTGGAATGGGAAAAGCATTGGCGGAGGCCTATCCAGAGGCCAAAGCGGTGTTTGACGAAGTAGACGCAGCCTTGGGCGAAAGTCTGAGTTCGCTGATCTGGGAAGGAGAGCAAGAAACGTTGACCCTAACGCAGAATGCGCAACCTGCGCTGATGGCGACCTCGCTTGCAGCGATGAAGGCGCTTGAGGCGGAAGGTGTGACGATTGCTGCGGCTTCGTGCGTGGCGGGCCACTCGCTGGGCGAATACTCCGCTTTGGCAGCGGCTGGCGCGTTGAGCATCGGTGACACAGCGCGCCTGTTGCGCACACGTGGCGAAGCGATGCAGGCGGCGGTGCCTGTGGGCGAAGGCGCGATGGCGGCGATTTTGGGCTTGGATTTTGCAGCGGTGCAGGAAGTTGCGGAAGCAGCGGCGCAGGGTGAAGTCTGTCAGGCGGCGAACGACAATGACCCAACACAGGTTGTGGTGTCTGGTGCCAAGGCGGCTGTAGAGCGCGCCGCTGAGATCGCCAAGGAGAAAGGCGCGCGTCGTGCGGTGATGTTGCCAGTGAGTGCACCATTCCACTGTGCTTTGATGCAGCCTGCGGCAGATGTGATGGCTGAAGCGCTGGCGCAAGTAGAAATCAAGGCACCTGCAGTGCCGGTGATTGCCAACGTACGTGCGGCGGCGGTCTCTGATCCGGATGAAATCCGCAAGTTGTTGGTGGAGCAGGTGACAGGATCTGTGCGCTGGCGCGAATCGGTTCAGACCATTGCGGCTGATGGCGTGGCGGAATTCTGGGAAATTGGCGCGGGCAAAGCCCTGTCCGGCATGATCCGAAAAATCGATCGCAGCAACGCTGTGCGGGCCGTGGGCACCCCAGAAGATGTGAAAGCGGCGGCGGAGAGCCTGTCTTGAACCGACGCTTTGTTGCCGTTTGCGGTGCTGCAGTCTTTGGGCTGGCGGTTCTGGCGGGCTGTGTGCAATTGGAGGTGGCGTATCTTAATGCCACCGACACCATTGAGTTCGAAGCGGATGGTGGCGATCTGTTGGTGAATGGCACGCTGAACAGCCGCAGTTTGGTGGCGTTTGAGCAAGCTATGATCGAAAATCCAAATGTGACGCGGTTGGTTTTGATGGACGTTCCGGGCTCGGTGGATGATGAGATCAACCTGCAACTTGGCCATCGTGTTCGGGACTTGGGGCTTGATACCCATGTGACGGCGGAGAGTGACATTCACTCTGGCGGCACGGACCTGTTCCTGGCGGGTGTCGAGCGCAGCATGGAAGAGGGCGCTGTCTTGGGAGTGCATAGCTGGGGGGCAGGCAACTTGCAGGGCCGGGACTTACCTAAATCTGACCCGGATCATGCGTCTTATGTCATTTACACCAAGCGGATGCTGGGCAGTGATGCGTTTTATTGGTTCACCCTGGAGGCGGCGCCGGTGGAGGACTCCCACGTGATGAGTGCCGCAGAGATTGCAAAATATAGGCTTTTGACTAAGCCTGTTGTGAAAAACTGAGAGAGACAAACATGTTTGATCTGACTGGAAAAACCGCACTGGTCACCGGTGCATCGGGTGGCATTGGTGGCGCAATTGCAAAAGCGCTGCATGCTGCGGGCGCAACTGTTGGCCTGTCTGGCACACGTGTTGAGCCACTTGAGGCGCTGGCGGCTGAGCTGGGCGAGCGCGCGCATGTTTTGCCGTGTAACCTGAGCGACGGTGAAGCGGTGGATGCGCTACCAAAGCAAGCCATTGCGGCTATGGGCAGCGTCGATATCTTGGTGAACAACGCCGGTATCACGCGGGACCAGATTTTCATGCGCATGAGCGACGATGAGTGGCAGAGCGTGATCGACGTGAACCTGACCAGCGCGATGCGCCTGTGCCGGGGTGTGATGCGTCCGATGATGAAGGCGCGTTGGGGCCGGATCATCAACGTGAGCTCGATTGTTGGTGCAACCGGCAACCCGGGTCAGGTGAACTATGCCGCCTCTAAGGCCGGTCTGGTTGGGATGACCAAATCCATTGCCTATGAAGTGGCGAGCCGTGGCATCACCGCCAACGCGGTTGCGCCGGGTTTCATTGCCACAGCGATGACTGACAAGCTGAACGATGATCAGAAAGAGACCATCAACAAGCAGATTCCAGCGGCGCGTATGGGCTCTTCTGAAGAGATTGCGGCGGCTGTTCTGTACCTCGCCAGTCCTGAAGCAGGTTATGTGACCGGTTCGACCTTGCATGTGAACGGTGGCATGGCCATGTTGTAAGCCTTCGCGGCGTCCAATAGGGCGCCGCAATTGTCGTCGGGGAAAGCGTTTGCGTTGTGAAGCGGATGTGTTATAGGCGGCGAGTATTTTCCGGGTGCCTTGAGGGGTGGACGGAGACCTTCCGGTTCAGCCGGAGCAAAACCGTCCCATTGTGGGGCACAAATCGAACCTGCCCGCGCGGGCGGGAATTCAAACGGGCCAATTCGCCCAATACGAATGAGGAATTGACATGAGCGACGTCGCAGACCGCGTAAAAAAGATCGTTGTAGAGCACCTGGGTGTGGAAGAAGACAAAGTTGTTGAAGCAGCTTCCTTCATTGACGATCTGGGCGCAGACAGCCTCGACACCGTGGAACTGGTTATGGCTTTTGAAGAAGAGTTCGGCATCGAGATCCCGGACGATGCAGCCGAAACCATCCAGACCTTCGGCGACGCCGTTAAGTTCATCTCCGAAGCTTCCTAAGCTGGAGATCCTGCAATTTGCAGGTGAGTGAGAATATCAAGCGTCCGTCTCTTTGGTGAGGCGGGCGTTTTGCTTTGGCGGGGCGGGAGGCTGCCGCTGAGAAAGGGCCCAAAACTGAGCGCAGATATGCGCAACGGGCCGAAGTGTGGGTTGGCCGCTCTTGCCCCTTGGGGGTGAAGCGGGGTATGAACCCGCAAAAGACTTCTGAGGAAGGGCATAGAAAATGCGTCGTGTTGTTGTCACCGGGCTTGGGCTCGTCACTCCATTGGCTTCCGGTGTGGAAGAAAGCTGGACTCGTATTCTGGACGGTCAGTCCGGTGCGGGCACCATCACCCGATTTAACCCTGAGCGTGTCACCACCAAATATGCGTGTGAAGTCCCGTATGGCGACGGCACCGATGGTACCTTCAATCCAGACGATTGGATGGCGCCAAAAGAGCGTCGCAAGGTCGACGACTTCATTCTGTATGGGGCTGCGGCATCTCAGATGGCTGTGGAAGACAGTGGTTGGATGCCGGAGGACACCGAGTCGCTGGAACGCACCGGTGTGATGATTGGTTCCGGCATTGGCGGCCTTCAGTCGATTGAGCAAACCACGCTGTTGATGGCCGAAAAAGGCCCGCGTCGTGTGTCTCCGTTCTTTATTCCTGGTGCGCTGATCAACCTGATCTCCGGACAGGTGAGCATCAAATACGGGTTCAAAGGTCCAAACCACTCGGTTGTGACCGCGTGTTCCACTGGTGCGCATGCGATTGGTGATGCGGCCCGTTTGATTGCCTCTGATGATGCGGATGTGATGGTTGCCGGTGGCGGTGAGGCGGCGATCTGTGAGATTGGCATTGCCGGCTTTAACGCCTGTAAGGCGCTGTCGACCGGATGCGTAGATGACCCAACCAAAGCCAGCCGTCCATATGATGCCGACCGTGATGGTTTTGTCATGGGCGAGGGTGCAGGTATTGTGGTGTTGGAAGAATATGAGCACGCCAAAGCGCGTGGCGCAAAAATCTACGCCGAAGTGCTGGGCTATGGCCTGTCAGGCGATGCATACCACATCACAGCCCCGTCTGAGACCGGTGAAGGTGGTGAGCGCTCTATGCGGGCGGCGCTGAAGAAAGCGGGCCTTGAGCCAAAAGACATCGACTACATCAACGCACACGGCACCTCCACGATGGCAGACACCATCGAGTTGGGCGCTGTGGAGCGCATGATGGGCGAGCATGCCAGCAAGGTGACCATGTCCTCGACCAAGTCGATGACCGGGCACCTGTTGGGCGCGGCGGGCGCGATTGAGGCGATCTTCTCGATCCTGGCGATCCGCGATCAAGTAGCTCCACCCACGATCAACCTCGACAATCAGGCGGTGGAAACAGCTATTGATCTGGCTCCCAACAAGAAGGTGGAGCGCGAGATCAATGTGGCGCTGTCCAACAGCTTTGGCTTTGGTGGCACCAATGCGTCCGTGATCTTCGGAAAGGTTGATTAATGTGGCGCTCTGTTGCGTCTAACGCACTGACTTTTCTAATTGTGGCGCTCTTCCTATTGGGGGGCGTCATCCTTTTTGGACAGTCGACCTACCGTGCAGAAGGGCCGTTGAACGAGCCTGTTTGCGTGCGGGTGCAGCCTGGCTCCAACATGAGCCGTGTGTCGCAATACCTTGAAGATAAAGGCGCAATTGCAAGTGGGACTCTGTTCCGGTTGGGCGCGGACTACTCGGACAAGGCAGACAAGCTGAAAGCGGGTGCTTTCCTTGTGCCTGCCGGCGCGTCGATGGAAGAGATTGTTGACATCGTCACCCGTGGCGGCGCGAGCACCTGCGGCACGGAGGTGGTGTACCGCATTGGGGTGACCCGCAAGACAGTGCAGGTGCGGGAACTTGATCCGGCAACTGGCAGCTTTGTTGAAGTGGCGGCGTTTAACCCAGCGGAAGACGAAGCCCCTGCGGATTACACACGGGTGCGCAATGAAGCAGACACCCGCTATCGCATCGCCGTGGCCGAGGGGGTTACCAGCTGGCAGGTGATGGATACGCTGAACAGCATTGAGTTGCTCAGTGGTGAGATTGAGCGACCTGAAGAGGGTAGCCTTGCGCCGGACAGTTATGAAGTGCGTGTCGGCGACACCCGTCAGAGCGTGATTGATCGCATGCAAGATGCACAGGAGTTCCTTGTGGCGGCGGCTTGGGAAAGCCGGGCCTCGGATGTGCCGCTGCTCTCGCCAAATGAGCTGCTGATCCTTGCGTCGATCATTGAAAAAGAGACAGGTGTGGCGGAAGAACGGCGTCAGGTGGCCAGTGTGTTCACCAACCGTTTGAACCGTGGCATGCGTTTGCAAACTGACCCGACCGTTATCTATGGCGTGACCGAAGGGGTTGGCGTGCTGGGGCGTGGGTTGCGCCAAAGCGAGCTGCGTCGGGAAACCCCGTGGAACACCTATGTGATCGACGGTCTGCCGCCGACACCGATTGCCAATCCGGGCCGCGCGAGCCTGGAAGCGGCGGCCAATCCTGATACCACGCCTTATATCTTCTTTGTGGCAGATGGCACTGGTGGTCACGCTTTTGCGGAAACCTTGGCCGAGCACAACCAGAATGTGGCGGCCTGGCGTAAGATCGAGGCGGAACGGGCCAACCAATAAAGTGGTCACCTGTTGAAACACAAAACGCGGTGCTTTTGGGCGCCGCGTTTTTGTTTGGAGTGGTCTGCGCCAAAGCCGTTAGTTGGGCAAAACCTCAACGAGGATTTTGGCAGGCAGTTGGAACGTCGAGCTGGCGCTGTCGGAGGCGGGGCCTGCTTGCACTGTGCCAAAGAAGCAGGCGGCGGCAAGTGACAGTCTTAAAGTCCAGGACGGCGTCGTATTGGCAGCGATACGCATCGTGGTCACCCTTCATTTGTCCAACTTAAACCCACCACAGAAAAGTTTAGTTTTTGATAAGGGCGCAATTGCGGCGGTAGAGTTCCAGTTTGGAAACACTGCGTTTCGGGCTTCGCGCAACAGCTGCGAACTGTGGGTTAATGTATTGAAAACATGTGTAATATTGATTTTAGGTGCGAGTTTGTGTTAAGATTAATTTGGCTGGAACCACGTGGATGAAAAGCTGAGCGCCCCAAGGAGTGGCGTGAGAATTCGCGTGGAACTTGTGCGGAGGGGCAACTGCGCATGAGAGGCAAAGAGCAGCAATGACACAACATTTCACGCCTTCGGGTGGACGCGTACTGGATCAGGAACTGGACGCGCTGCAGCTACTGTTGCGGCGGGTGACCGATGAGTTGGAGCGGGTGAAACACGCGTTGCAACAGGAGGGGCCGCAGGGGGCTGCGGCGGGGCGGCGGGTTCTGGCAGAAGTGCGGCAGTGCATGCGATTGGCGCTTTTGGTGGAGAAAGACATTGAGCAACGCACAGCAACGGACAGTCCGGCAGCACATTCCCAACTTGACCTCGACGCCGCGCGATCTTCGATCGGGCGCCGCTTGGATCGCCTCCGAACCGCGCGCGGTGCAGAGTGAGTTTTTGGACAGCCTAACGGAAGGGGAGCTCTTGGCGCTCCCCTTTTTGTTTGAGTTTTGGGCCATGCCGCATCAGTTGCCGCCCGAAGGAGATTGGAAGACTTGGGTGATCCTTGGTGGACGCGGGGCCGGGAAGACCCGGGCCGGAGCCGAATGGGTGCGCTCTATCGTGGAGGGGGCTAAGCCGCGGGACCGCGGACAGGCGCGGCGGGTGGCGCTAGTGGGGGAAACCATCGATCAGGTGCGCGAGGTGATGATCTTTGGTGAGAGTGGCTTGATCGCCTGCGCGCCACCGGATCGGCGACCCGTGTGGGAAGCGGGGCGGCGACGGTTGGTTTGGCCCAACGGGGCTGTGGCGCAGGCGTTTTCGGCGCATGATCCGGAGAGCCTGCGCGGGCCGCAGTTTGATGCGGCTTGGGTCGATGAATTGGCGAAATGGCGTAATGGTCAAGAGACATGGGACATGTTGCAGTTTGCGTTGCGGCTTGGGGAGAACCCTCGGCAGGTGGTGACAACCACGCCGCGCAATGTGGATGTGCTGAAACGGCTTCTGCAAGTGGGGAGCACGGTGCAGAGCAGTGCGCCAACGCAGGCCAATCGCGCCAACCTGGCGGAGAGTTTTTTGGCAGAGGTGGAAGCGCGCTACGCGGGCACGCGACTGGGGCGGCAGGAGTTAGAGGGTGTCTTGATGGAGGATGCCGAGGGGGCGCTGTGGACCCGTGGGCAGTTGGATGCCTTGCAGTGTGAAGACTTGCCGGAGATGGACCGGATCGTCGTTGCGGTGGACCCGCCGGTCACTGGCCATGTGGGCAGCGATGCGTGCGGAATTGTCGTGGTTGGCGCGGTCACCGAAGGGCCAGTGCAGGACTGGCGGGCTTATGTGCTCGACGATGCCACTGTGCGGGCAGCAACGCCGGACGCTTGGGCACGGGTCGCGTTGACAGCGATGGAGAGCTGGGGCGCGGATCGGTTGGTGGCGGAGGTCAATCAGGGCGGCGATCTGGTGCAGTCGGTAATCAATCAAGTGGATCCTTTGGTGCCTTTCAAAGCTGTGCGGGCCAGTCGTGGCAAAGTGGCCCGGGCAGAGCCGGTGGCGGCGCTCTATGAGCAGGGAAGGGTGTCACATCGCGTAGGGCTCGGTGATTTGGAAGATCAGATGTGTCTGATGACAGCGCAAGGTTTTGTTGGCTCGGGCAGTCCGGACCGCGTGGATGCATTGGTTTGGGCGCTGCATGAGCTGATTGTGGAACCATCTGCACATTGGCGGCGCCCGAGGCTTCGGGAGCTGTGACGCAACAGCAGCGCACGGTGAGAAAGTTTCAATTTAAGACAATTCCTTCAGAACTGTATGTGTCCAAAGCGGACGGACCAAGTTGAGCGGGTCGCCTGAGCGGCGGCGCAGAGATCCGGGAGCGGCAGAGCATGCTAGGGAAGTTTTTGCAGAAGAAGGCACCAGAGGCAGCGCCTCAGGCCAAGGCCAGCGCGACAGGTAAGGTTGTGGCTTACCACAGCGCCGGTCGGGTGGCCTGGAGCCCGCGCGATACGGTGTCGCTGACCCGCACGGGGTTTGCCGCCAATCCGGTGGGGTTTCGCGTGGTACGTATGATTGCCGAGGCTGCGGCGGCGTTGCCTTTGGTGTTGCAGGATCAGCGCCAGCGGTTTGAGACCCACCCGGTGCTCAAGTTGTTGGCCGCACCCAACGGGGCGCAGGGCCAGGCGGAATTGTTTGAAGCGCTGTATGGGCAGCTTCTACTGTCTGGAGATGGATTTATCGAAGCGGTTGGCGGTGAAACGGGCGCGCCCGTGGAACTGCATGTGCTGCGCTCGGACCGGATGAGCGTTGTGCCAGGCGCGGATGGCTGGCCGGTGGGCTATGAATATGCGGTTGGCGCGCGCAAACACCGGTTTGCGGTGGGGGAAAACTCTCCGATTTGCCACATTAAGACATTTCATCCTCAGGATGATCATTACGGGCTGTCCCCTATGCAGGCGGCAGCGATGGCGATGGATGTGCACAACAGTGCCTCGCGTTGGTCCAAGGCCTTGCTGGACAATGCGGCCCGGCCCTCGGGTGCGATTGTTTATAAAGGAAATGATGGGCAAGGCAGCTTGTCTTCGGATCAATATGACCGATTGGTCAGTGAGATGGAGAGCCATCATCAAGGCGCGCGCAATGCCGGACGGCCGATGCTATTGGAAGGCGGGTTGGATTGGAAACCAATGGGGTTTTCGCCCAGCGATATGGAATTTCACAAGACCAAAGATGCGGCGGCGCGGGAAATTGCGCTGGCCTTTGGGGTGCCGCCGATGCTGCTCGGCATTCCGGGGGACGCGACTTATGCGAATTACCAAGAGGCCAATCGGGCGTTTTACCGGCTGACCGTGCTGCCGCTTGCGTCGCGGGTGACGGCGGCGGTGGGCACATGGCTGGCGAAATACACGGGTGAAGAGATCACCTTGAAACCGGATTTGGATCAGGTGCCAGCCCTAGCCGTGGAGCGGGACGCACAATGGGCGCGGGTGGCAGGAGCGGCGTTCCTCTCGGATGCGGAAAAGCGGCGATTGTTAGGTTTGCCAGTGGAGTCAGATGAGGGTGCTCATGGGTGATCCGCGTTACGGGTTTGAGAGTTTTGATTGTGCGCCGGGGCTGCGGCTGGAAGCGCATGAGAGGGTGGCGAAGTTGCAGTTTGAGAGTTTGAACCGGCGTTTGGACAAGATCGAACAACTGATTGAGCGGTTGGAGCGACGGTTGTGGCTGACGGTCTATGGCGTGGTCGCGGTAATCCTGGCGCAGGCGTTTCAGTCGGTTCTGAGCGTGACGCCATGAGTGAGGAGTGTGTGATGCAAGACAGCGGTTTGGAGCGGAAGTTTGCGCGGTTTGGCGATGGATTGAACGTCGAGGACGGGCAGGTGATCAGCGGCTATGCAAGCCTGTTTGGCGCGGCGGATCGTGGCGGCGACATCGTGCAGAAGGGGGCCTATGGCGCGTCTTTGGAGCGGCTGTCCAAAGAGGGGCGTCAGGTGAAGATGCTCTGGCAGCATGATCCGGCGCAACCCATCGGCCTTTGGGAAGAGGTGCGCGAGGATGACCGGGGACTTTGGGTCAAAGGGCGGTTGCTCGACAATGTGGCCAAGGGGCGCGAGGCGGCGGCTCTGATTGCGGCGGGGGCGATCGACGGGCTGTCGATTGGTTATCGCACCAAAAAGGCCAGCAAGACCACACAGGGCCAGCGGCTCTTGATGGAACTGGAGCTTTGGGAGGTGTCGCTGGTGACCTTTCCGATGCTGCCCAGTGCGCGGTTGACCGCAAAAGAGGACGCTCTGCTGCCGTTGCGGGAAGCGGCGGCTTATTTGCGGAGCATCAGTCGTGGGATGGCGGCGCAGTAAGCGCCAGAACGAACAAATGGGAAGTCAGTGATGAGTAAGACCGAGACAGAGTCTCGGATCGGGGAAGGCGTGTCTCCGGTCCAGGAAATGAAGTCTGCTGTGGCGGAGTTCGTCAGCAGTTTTAATGCCTTTCGAGGTGAAATTCACGCGGAAATCAAACAACAGAAAGAGCGATTGACTATGCTTGAACGCAAATCGACACAAGCGGCGCGGCCGCATTTGGCGGCGGCAACGGACTTTGATGCGCCACACCAGAAAGCCTTTGATGCCTATCTGCGTACCGGTGAGGATGATGGGCTGCGCGGGCTTGAGCTCGAAGGCAAAGCCATGTCCACCTCGGTGAACAGCGATGGCGGTTACCTTGTTGATCCGCAAACCGCAGAGACCATCAAATCGGTTTTGAACTGCACGGCCAGCATTCGTGGGATCGCCAATGTGGTGACCGTGGAAGCTGGGTCCTATGATGTGTTGATCGACAGTTCGGAAACCGGAGCAGGCTGGGCGGATGAAACCTCAGCCACCACCGAAACCGGCACGCCCACCATAGAGCGCATCGCCATTCCGCTGCACGAGTTGTCGGCATTGCCGAAGGCTTCGCAGCGGTTGTTGGATGACAGTGCGTTTGACATTGAGGCCTGGTTGGCGGGGCGCATTGCCGACAAGTTTGCGCGGGCGGAGGCGGCGGCTTTCATCACTGGCGATGGGGTCGATAAGCCAACCGGCATTCTGACCCACACGGCGGTGGATGACGCCAGCTGGAGCTGGGGCAACATTGGCTATGTGGTCACTGGTGTGGATGGGGATTTTAACGGCGGCGATGCGCTTGTGGATCTGGTCTATGCCTTGGGTGCGCTATACCGCGCCAACGGTAGTTTTGTGATGAACTCCAAAACAGCGGGCGCGGTGCGCAAGTTGAAAGACGCGGATGGTCGGTTCTTGTGGTCCGATGGATTGGCGGCGGGAGAGCCGGCGCGTTTGCTGGGATACCCGGTTCTTATTGCCGAAGACATGCCGGACATCGCGAGTGGCGCGGATGCGATTGCCTTTGGCGATTTTGCCGCCGGGTACACGGTGGCGGAGCGGCCGGACCTGCGCGTTCTGCGCGACCCGTTCAGCGCCAAGCCGCATGTGCTGTTCTATGCCACAAAACGCATCGGCGGTGATGTCAGTGACTTTGCTGCGATCAAGCTGCTGCGCTTTGCGGTGAGCTGACTTCCTGGGTGGGTGGGGCGCACTAGCGCCGTCATCCGGGCGCGCGTCGGACCACACACGTTGTCTGGCTTACCCCCTCCGTTGAAGCGACGTGAGGACGCGCGCCCAACAAAGACCATCGAGAATTTTGGAGTTGTTCCATGATGTTAGTCGAAGAGACCTCGGTGCCGACGGAGGCGCTGCCGGTTCAAGAGTTTCGAGATCACCTGCGGCTTGGAAGCGGGTTTTCTGACGATACGTTGCAGGACAGCGTTTTGGAGAGTTTTCTGCGCGCCGCGATCAGCGCGGTGGAGGCGCGGACCGGCAAGGTGATGTTCCAGCAGACGTTTGGCTGGACTGTGTATGGTTGGCGCGATGGGGCCGTTCAGGGCTTGCCGGTTGCGCCGGTGTTTGAGGTTGTGGACGTGACGTTGGAGGATGCGCAGGGCGCTGTGGTGTCGGTGGCGTCGAGCGCTTACCGGTTGGTCAGAGATGCGCATCGCCCTCGTTTGAAGGGCGTTTCCGGAGCTTTGCCAAGCATTCCGAAGGATGGAAGTGCGACGGTGCGGTTTGTTGCTGGGTACGGTGCAAGTTGGTCGGACAGTCCAGCGGACATGCGTCAGGCGGTGCTGTTGTTGGCGGCGCATTATTATGAGTTCCGCCAGGAAACCACTTTGAGCGAAGGCTGCATGCCTTTTGGTGTGGTGAGCCTTTTGGAGCGGTATCGTCCGATGCGGTTGAGCGCGGGGGCGGTGACATGAGCGGGGCGGTGACATTGTCACGGCGCCTGCTGCTGGAGCGGCCGCTGACGGCACCGGACGGGGCGGGTGGATTTGCCCAGACCTGGGAGACGCTGGGCGCGGTTTGGGCCGAAGTGGTGGTGCGGGGCGGGCGCGAGACGGATGGCGGGACCATGTCGCTTGCAGCGGCCAAGTACCGGATCACGCTGCGTGGGGCGCCGGTTGGCGCGGCGCAGCGGCCAACGCCGGAGTGTCGTTTCCGCGAAGGGGAACGGGTGTTTGCCATCGATGCGGTGACAGAGAAAGACGAGCAAGGGCGGTATCTGGTCTGTCACGCCACAGAAGAGGTGGCGTCATGAGTTATGGAGTTGGGGCGGCGCTGCAAGAGGCGGTCTATGCCGCGCTACAGGTAGATGTCGTGCTGAACACCTTGGTTGGGAACGATATTTTTGACCAGTTACCGGTTGGTAAGGTGCCGGATCTGTTTGTGTCTCTTGGTCCGGAAACGGTCTTGAACCGGTCCGACAAAGGCGGTGACGGTGCAGAGCATCGCTTTGTGGTCTCCGTGATTGGTGATGCCAGCGGCTTTGCCAAAGTGAAAGCGGCAGCGGCGGCAGTGAGTGACGTCTTGGTTGATGCACAGTTGGGCCTGAGCCGTGGGCGGTTGGTGTATCTGCGGTTTGATCGGGCAGTGGCCAAGCGGGACGGGCGCAAAAATTTGCGCCGTGTGGATCTGCGCTTTGTGGCGCGGGTGGAAGACAATCATAGCTAGTTTGGAGAGAGATCATGGGTGCGCAAAATGGCAAGGACCTTCTGATCAAGGTGGATCTGACCGGTGCAGGGGCGTTTGAGACCGTGGCAGGGCTGCGGGCGACACGCATCAGTTTCAATGCGGAAAGTGTGGATGTGACCTCGCTGGAAAGCCAGGGTGGTTGGCGCGAGTTGCTGGCTGGCGCGGGTATGAAATCGGCTGGGATCAGCGGATCGGGTGTGTTCAAGGATGCCGCCACAGATGAGCGGGCACGGCAGATCTTCTTTGATGGGGAAACGCCGGATTTTCAGGTATTTATCCCGGATTTTGGTGTTGTCGAAGGCGCGTTTCAAATCACGTCAATTGAGTATGCCGGCAGTCACAATGGTGAGGCGACATATGAGATGGCGATGGCCAGTGCCGGGGCACTGAGCTTCACCGCGGTGTGACCATGGCCAATCCGTTTGCAGGTGAAGTTGCGCTGACAATTGATGGGCAGCGGCATGTTCTGAAGCTCACACTGGGGGCTTTGGCAGAGCTGGAAGCCGGGTTGGGCGAGGACACGTTGTTGGCGCTGATCAGTCGGTTTGAAGCTGGCCAGTTTTCTTCACGCGATGTGCTGGCGCTGATTGTGGCCGGGCTGCGCGGTGGCGGCTGGCAAGGGGCGTCGGGAGAGCTCTTGCAAGCGGAGATCGCAGGGGGCGCGATCGAGGCGGCACGGGTGGCGGCGCAGTTGTTGGTGCGGGCGTTTGGTCCTTTGAAAACGGCGGACGATGACGGCGTTTGATTGGCCGGTTTTGTTGGCCGCCGGCGTTCAGCGGCTTGGGTTGCGCCCACAAGAGTTCTGGCACCTGACGCCGGCGGAATTGGCGCTGATGCTTGGACAAGGCGGTGAGGAGACCTCGCTTGCGCGGGCAGGGTTGGAACAGTTGATGGACGCATATCCGGATACGGAAGGAGCGGCAGGCAATGGAAGAGATTGACAGTTTTGAAGGGCAATTGGATGCGCTGGAGGTCAGCCTGGGACGGGCCACGGATATGGTGGCTGGCTTTGACGGGGAACTGAGCAATATGCGCAAGGTTTTGGGCGCGGCGGGGCAGGATGTGGCCTCTCTGGAAAAGAGCCTGAGTAAGGATTTGCGTAAGGCGTTCAACGGGTTGGCTTTTGACGGCGTGAAACTCTCGGATGCCCTTAAGACCCTGGCGATGTCGATGATGGACACGGCGTTTAACACGGCGATGAAGCCGGTGACGGATGGGCTTGGCAAGGTTGTGACCTCAGGCATTGGTGGCCTGGTGGAAGGTCTTTTGCCTTTTGCCGACGGAGCTACGTTCACACAGGGGCGGGTGATGCCGTTTGCAAATGGCGGCGTGGTGAATGGGCCGGTGAGCTTTCCGATGCGAGGTGGGCAGGGGTTGATGGGGGAAGCGGGGCCGGAGGCGATATTGCCACTGTCGCGTGGGATGGACGGCAAGCTGGGCGTGCGCAGCCAGGGCGAAAGCCGTCCGGTGCAGGTGGTGATGAATATCACAACGCCGGATGTGGACGGGTTCCGCCGCTCGCAAAGTCAGATTGCAACCCAGATGAGCCGCGCCTTGGGGCGGGCACAACGCAACCGATAGGAGGCGACGATGAGTTTTCACGAAGTGCGATTTCCGGCCAGTTTGAGTTTTGGCTCTATCGGTGGGCCACAGCGCCGAACCGAAGTGGTGACGCTGGTCAACGGGTTTGAAGAACGCAACACGCCGTGGGCGCATTCGCGGCGACGCTATGATGCCGGCGTTGGCATGCGGTCGCTGGATGACATCGAGACCTTGATCGCGTTTTTTGAGGCGCGGCGCGGACAGTTGCACGGGTTTCGCTGGAAAGACTGGGCAGACTTCAAGTCTTGTGCGGCCTCAAAAGGTATCGATCATCGGGATCAGGTGATTGCCACGGGTGATGGCGCGACCACAGAATTTAAGTTGATGAAGACCTATCAATCTGGCGAACACAGCTACGCGCGCCCCATTCGCAAACCGGTGGACGGCACCGTCACGGTGGGGTTGGAAGAGGTGCTGTTACAGGAGGGCGACGATTTTGAGGTCGATCTGACCACCGGGATCGTGAGTTTCGACACGCCGCCGTTTTCCGGCGCACAAATCTCAGCGGGATTTGAATTTGACGTGCCGGTGCGGTTTGACGCGGACAATATTCAGACCAGCTTGGCGAGTTTCAAAGCAGGGGATTTGCCAAATGTGCCTGTGATAGAGGTGCGGATCTGATGGCGTTTCAGGCGGAGCTGTTGGCGCATTTGCAGAGTGGCGAGACCACGGTGGCGCGGGCCTGGGGTATTACGCGCAAGGATGGCGTGAAGCTGGGGTTTACCGATCACGATCAGGACCTGAGCTTTGAAGGGTTTGTGTTCAAAGCCGCGACCGGGCTGACAGCCAGTGCGATTGAACAGGGAGCTGGTCTGTCGGTGGATAACGTCGAGGCCGTTGGAATGCTGTGCGATGTGGCAGTGACGGATCAGGACATTCAGGCAGGTCGGTTAGATGACGCGGAAGTGGTCGCTTGGATGGTGAATTGGGCGAATGTTGGTGAGCGCAGCGTGGTGTTTCGTGGGACAATTGGAGAAATCCAGCGGGCTGGAGGTGCATTTGTCGCGGAACTCCGCGGGTTGTCTGAGAAGCTGAATATGCCGCGTGGGCGGGTGTATCAGCGGCCTTGTACAGCGGTTCTTGGGGATGCGTCGTGCCGGTTTGATGTTTCAGACGCAGCGTTTCAGGTGCTGAGGACAGTTGTGCAGGTGGACGACCGACGGATTTTTGATTTGGGCAGTGTTTCTGGATTCGACGAAGGGTGGTTCACCCGCGGTCAGTTGCAAGTTGTGAGCGGCACTGCGCAGGGGGCAGGCGGCCTGATAAAACGCGATTGGATAGTTGAGAGCGGTGCTAGGCGCATTGAGCTTTGGGAAGCCCTGCAGGTGGAAGTGGGGGCGGGGGATGAGGTGCAAATTACGGCCGGGTGCGACAAGCGCGTCGAAACCTGTCGCGAAAAATTTGCCAATCTTCTGAATTTTCAAGGATTCCCAGACATTCCCGGTGAGGACTGGATTACCAGTTATCCCAAAAAGAGCGGGGGCAATACGGGCGGGAGTCTGCGATGACAAACAGGCTGGGGCATGTGGTAGTCACTGAAGCGCGGCGCTGGATCGGCACACCTTATGTGCATCAGGCCAGCTGCTTGGGCGCGGGTACAGATTGTCTCGGTTTGATCCGAGGGGTGTGGCGTGGGGTATACGGGACAGAACCGGAAGAGGTGCCCGCATACACAAACGATTGGTCAGAAGCGAGTGACAGTGAGGTGCTTTGGCAGGCGGCGTCGCGCAACCTAGTGACCAAAGAGCTTGTCCCAGAAGCTTGCGGAGATGTGGTGCTGTTTCGAATGAAGTCCGGCGCGGTGGCAAAACATTTAGGGATTGTTGGGGAGATAGGGCTGGAGGCCACGGTGATCCACGCATTTGGCGGGCATGCGGTGGTGGAAAGTCCCTTCAGTTGGCCTTGGCGGCGGCGGGTAGTGGCGCGGTTTGCCTTTCCAGATCAGCGTTAATGTGCGGCAGTCAAAAGGATAGCAAGATATGGCAACATTGATTTTGGCGGCCGCTGGGGCGGCGGTGGGCGGCGCTGTTGGCGGCGGTTTGGCGGGCGTGTCCTCCGTGGCGCTTGGACGGTTGGCTGGGGCCTCGTTGGGACGGGTGATTGATCAGAGCCTAATGGGCGGTGGCGCGGATGTGGTCGAGACTGGCAAGATCGACCGGTTGCGCCTGACCCGGTCCGCGGAGGGAGCCGCTGTGTCTAGGGTGTATGGCCGGGTGCGCGTGGCCGGGCAGGTGATCTGGGCCACACGGTTCCTGGAGAGCTACCAGGAAACTGGCGGAGGGAAAGGCGCGCCAAAGGCGCCAAAGACCCGGGCTTACAGCTATTCGGTGTCCCTGGCGATTGCTCTGTGTGAGGGGGAAATTCTGCGGGTAGGACGGATTTGGGCAGATGGTGATGAGATCGGCCGCGAGGATTTAAACCTGCGGGTGTACTTGGGATCTGACAATCAGACGCCTGATCCCATGATGGAGGCCGTGGAAGGGGCCGGAAGGGTGCCAGCCTATCGTGGTACAGCCTATGTTGTGATCGAAGATCTTGAGCTGAGCCGGTTTGGCAACCGGGTGCCGCAGTTTAATTTCGAAGTGGTGCGAGCCACACCCAAACATGTGCCCGAACAAGCGTCCGACTACAGCGAAACCGTGCGAGCAGTGGCGTTGATGCCGGGTACGGGGGAGTATTCTTTGGCCACCACACCGGTGTACTGTCAAGATGAGGACGGGAAAACACGGGTAGCCAATGAACACACGCCATCCGGTTTGACCAATTTTGTGACGTCCCATCAAGATTTGCAGGAAGAGTTGCCGAATTGCGAAGCGGCGTCGCTTGTAGTGAGTTGGTTTGGTGATGATTTGCGGATGGCGGAATGTGGGCTACGTCCAAAGGTCGAAGATGCCACCGTTGATGGAGACAACATGCCGTGGCAGGTGGCTGGGCTGACACGTTCTGCGGCAGAAGTCATTGAAACACTGGATGGGCGGCCGGTGTATGGTGGAACGCCCGCGGATGAAGCGGTGGTGCAAGCCATCCGTCATATGGTCGCGCAAGGCACGCAAGTGACCTTTTACCCCTTTATCTTGATGGAACAAATGGCCGGAAACGGGTTGTCGAACCCCTGGGACGGTGCAGCCAGCCAGCCAGCATTGCCGTGGCGGGGGCGGATCACGGCCTCGGTTGCGCCGGGGCGGAGTGGGTCTCCTGATGGGACTGCGCAAACGGATGCGGAGGTGGCGGCGTTCTTTGGCACGGCTTCTGCAGCGGATTTTCAGATTGGTGACGGCTGTGTCAGTTACTCAGGGCCTGCGGAGTGGACCTATCGGCGGTTTATTCTGCACTATGCGGCGCTATGTGCTGCCGCCGGTGGCGTTGAAGCCTTTTGCATTGGGTCTGAAATGCGCGGACTGACACAGGTGCGTGGCGCGTCCGGGTTTCCTGCAGTGCAGGCCTTAAAGGACTTGGCGCAAGAGGTGCGGGCTTTATTGGGGCCTGGTGTGAAGCTTGGATATGCGGCGGATTGGTCAGAGTATTTTGGCTACCACCCGCAAGATGGATCCGGTGATGTGTTTTTTCATCTTGATCCTCTCTGGTCGGACCCGGAGATCGATTTTGTTGGAATCGACAACTATATGCCACTGTCAGATTGGCGGGATACGGACGAACATTTGGATCAAGGCGCAGGGCGCGGGCAGCAGGATGTCGCTTATTTGAAGGCGAACATCGAAGGCGGGGAGGGGTTTGACTGGTTTTACGCGTCACCTGAAGCCCGAGGTGAACAAAATCGGACGCAGATCACCGATGGCGCGCATAGTGAACCCTGGGTGTTTCGCTACAAGGACCTGCGCAACTGGTGGGAACAGGCGCACCATGAACGCGTGGGGGGGCAGCGCAACTTGCATCCCACCAATTGGCAACCGCAATCCAAACCGATCTGGTTCACGGAAATAGGCTGCGCGGCCATTGATAAGGGGCCCAATCAGCCAAACAAGTTTCTGGATTCGAAGTCCTCTGAATCTGCCGTGCCGTATTTTTCCTCGGGTTTGCGAGAAGATGAGGTGCAACAACGCTACTATCAGGCGCTGCATGAGCATTACGCCGATCCGCAGATGAACCCGGTTTCAGATGTGTACGGGGGTAGCATGGTGGCTTGTGATCGCATGTTTGCCTGGGCCTGGGATGCACGGCCGTTTCCCGTTTTCCCTAACGAGCGCGACGTGTGGAGCGACGGGAGCAATTATTACAAGGGCCATTGGATCAATGGGCGGGTGAGTAACCGCAGCCTTGGGTCTTTGGTTGAGGAGATTTGTATCGACGCGGGCATCTCTGCCTATGACGTATCAGGATTGCGTGGGGTGGTGCGCGGATATGTGCAATCGGATGTGGCCGATGGGCGGTCGGCCTTACAACCTTTGATGTTGCGACACGGCTTTGATGCCGTGGAACGTGATGGGGTTCTGCATTTTGTCATGCGTTGGGATCAGCAGGAATACATTGTTGAGCCGGCATGCTGCGCAGACGTAAAAGATGTCCACGGGGACGTGGAATTTACACGACAGGCGGATGCCGAACTTGCTGGCCGCGTGCGGTTGAATTTTGTGTTGGCGGAACGGGATTTTGAGACTGCGTCTGAAGAAGCCGTTTTACACGACGAAGCGACTTTTTCGGTGGCACATAGTGAGGTCGAAGAGGTTTTGACGCGGGCGGAGGGACGCCAGACGGCAGAGCGATGGTTGGCAGAGGCGCGCGTGGCTCGGGATCGGGTGAAATTGGCCTTGCCCCCAAGCCGGCTGAATGTGGGGGTGGGTGACCTTGTCGAATTGAGTTCTCAAGCCGGAGCGACGCAAAAGTTTCGGCTCGACCGATTGACCCAGCAGGGCGCGCAGGTGGTGGAGGGCGGGCGGACTGAAAGGTCGCTTTATAATACGGCTGAGATGACCGAAGACGTCGCTCAAAAGCCCCGGTTTGTACCGGCGGTGCCGGTTCAGACTTTGTTTCTGGACCTGCCTTTGATGACGGGTGATGAGATTCCCCATGCGCCGCATCTTGCGGTGACCGGCAACCCTTGGCCGGGGGCGGTTGCAGTGTATTCGAGCGACAGCGAGGAAGGGTATGGGTTGAATGGAATTGTCGACGGCAGTGCGATCGTTGGGGTGACTGAAACGCCCCTTTTGCGTGCCAATGCAGGTGTTTGGGATCGTGGTGAGGCGGTGCAGTTGCGGATGCTGAACGGAGCGCTGCGCAGTGCCAGCACACAAGAGGTGCTAAACGGGCGAAACCTGGCGTTTATTGGCGACGGGTCTTCTGGAAATTGGGAGGCGTTTCAGTTTCAGGATGCTGAGCTGTTTGGGGAAAACCGCTATGCGTTGTCGACACGCCTGCGGGGACAGCTGGGGACGGATGTTGTGATGCCAGCGGCTTGGCCGGCTGGAAGCTGGATTGTCTTTCGCTCGTCTCAGCTTACGCAGCTGCCATTTGCAAAAAACAATCGCGGCCAGCCCCGGCACTATCGTATCGGGCCAGCGCAGCGTGGGCTGAATGCCGCCAGTTACACGCATCATATGGAAAGTTTTGAGGGTAATGGTTTGCGGCCCTACGCGCCGGTGCATCTTAACCGGGTGATCAAATCTACCGGCGACATTGAGGTTACATGGATTAGGCGCGCACGGCTGGACGCGGACAGTTGGGACGGATTCGAAGTGCCGCTTGGCGAAGAAAATGAGAGTTATCTTCTTCGCGTACGACGCGCGGATACAATTGTGCGTGAGTTGCAAGTATTTGAAACACGGTGGCAATATCAGTTTGATGATCAAATGGTAGATGGTGGTGTTTCGGGCCTTGAGGTCGACGTGGCGCAAATTTCAGCGGTGTTTGGGCCGGGACCATTTCGTTCCATGGCACTTGAGGCTTGAGGGAGAAGATCAGCAAGGTTCACCAACTTGTGTTTCATTTTATTTGGTTTTTGTCACCGTCACGCCTTTGAATTTGCGGCGCTTGGCTTAGGTGGTGTAGACTTGCCGGGAGAAAAGGGGACCAAGATGGCTGAGACGCAACCCAAAGTGACCGAACTTGATCCGGTCTGGCAGCGCATTACGCGAGAAGCGGAAGACGCGGTAAAAGAAGAGCCGCTGATGGGTGGCTTGGTGCACGCCTGTGTTTTGCACCATCGTACCATTGAACGTGCCCTGAGCTATCGCTTTGCTGCCAAACTATCGTCCAACGAGATGTCGATGGTGATCCTACGCGAGATTGCGGATGAGGCCTTTGCGTCTGATCCAGCGATTGCTGAATCAGCGCGGGCTGATTTGAGCGCGATCTATGACCGCGATCCGGCGTGCCATCGTTTGTTGCAGCCGATCCTGTATTTCAAAGGCTATCAGGCGGTGCAGGCGTATCGGATTGGCAACTGGCTTTGGCGGCAGGGACGGACCGATTTGGCCTATTTCATCCAGATGCGCACCAGCGAGATTTTTGGCATCGACATTCATCCGGCCGCCAAGATTGGCAAAGGCATCATGATCGACCATGCACATTCTATTGTGATTGGTGAGACCGCCGTGGTGGGTGACAATGTGTCGATGTTGCATTCGGTGACGCTTGGCGGGACCGGCAAAGAAGAAGAGGACCGTCATCCCAAGATTGGCGATGGTGTTTTGATTGGCGCGGGAGCCAAAGTGCTCGGCAATATCACAGTGGGGCATTGCAGCCGTGTGGCAGCTGGTTCGGTTGTGTTGCAAGAGGTGCCACCTTGTTCAACGGTCGCTGGTGTGCCTGCCAAAGTGGTGGGCGAAGCGGGGTGCGACCAACCAGCTGTGAATATGAATCAGGATATTGGTGACTGCAGCAAAGGCTGACAGGGTTTTGATTTAAAAAAGAAAAAGGACCGCATAGTGCGGTCCTTTTTTTGGTTGTCTCGCTTGTTGGTTCAGGCCAGCATGGCCATTGGATTTTCCAAATTGTCGACAATGGAGTTCAGCAACTGCGCACCCAAGGCGCCATCGATTACACGGTGATCGACAGATAGGGTCACGGACATAACGGTTGCAACTTCGAGGTCACCTTCAGCGTTCACAACTGGCTTTTTCGTGCCCGCGCCGACCGCCAGAATCGCGCCATGTGGTGGGTTGATCACCGCATCAAAGTTGTCGATGCCGAACATACCGAGGTTAGAGATGGCGAAGCTGCCGCCTTGGTACTCATGTGGGGCTAGTTTCCGATCTCTTGCACGGGTGGCGAGGTCTTTCATTTCCGCGGAGAGCGCGGAAAGCGACTTCATCTCGGCGTCTTTGAGCACAGGAGTGAACAACCCGCCTTCGATGGCCACAGCAACTGCTACGTCAGAGGGAGACAGTTTTAGAATGCGGTCGTTGGCCCACACAGCGTTGGCTTCCGGCACCTCTTGAAGCGCCAGCGCGCAGGCCTTGATGATGAAGTCATTCACCGAGAGCTTGGCACCGCGTTTCTCCAGCTGTTTGTTGAGCTGGCTGCGGAACGCCAAGAGAGCGTCGAGTTTGATATCGCGACGCAGATAGAAGTGCGGGATCGACTGTTTGGCTTCGGTGAGACGCGCGGCAATGGTTTTGCGCATGCCATCCAACGCGACTTCTTCGAAGTCGCGGTCGCCGTACATTTTGAGGACCGTGTCGGTGTCAGGACCGCTAGGCAGTTTGGCAGCAGACGCTGGTGCCGACGGTTTTGCCGCAGTAGCTGCTGGTCGGGCGGCTGGTGATATGGACGCTCCCTCAACATCTGCCTTCACGATGCGCCCACGTGGACCGGACCCTTGAATGGTCGAGAGATCCAAGCCTTTGTTGGCTGCGATGCGACGCGCAAGTGGCGATGCGAAGATGCGGTTTCCGTCTGCAGCAACAGGGGCAGCGGGTGCTGCGGGTGCAGGCGCTGCTGAAACCGCTTCGGGAGTGGCTTCAGGTGCACTCTCAGCCGCTGCGACAGGTGCGGCGGCAGATGACGCACCGATGTCGTCAGCGCTTTCGCCATCTTCTAACAAAATGGCGATGGGCGAGTTTACGGCAACGCCCTCGGAGCCTTCCGGTACAAGGATTTTGCCAATCACACCGTCTTCGACGGCCTCAAACTCCATGGTGGCTTTGTCGGTCTCAATCTCCGCCAACAGGTCACCGGAAGAGACTTCGTCCCCTTCTTTGACAAGCCATTTGGCCAGCGTGCCCTCTTCCATGGTGGGCGAGAGGGCGGGCATGAGGATTTCAATAGGCATGTGCGTGTCTCCTCACCGATAGGTCACTTGTTTCACTGCTGCGACGACCTCTTCCGTGGTCGTCAGCGCCAGTTTTTCGAGATTGGCCGCATAGGGCATCGGGACGTCTTTGCCGGTGCAGTTGATCACCGGCGCGTCCAGATAGTCAAATGCGCGCTCCATAATGGTGGCCGAGAGGTGATTGCCGATGGAGCCCACCGGCCAGCCTTCTTCAACGGTTACACAGCGGTTAGTTTTCATCACCGAGGCGATCACTGTGTCATAGTCAATCGGGCGCAGGGTACGCAGGTCGATAACTTCTGCTGAGATGCCGTCTTCGGCCAGCTTGTCAGCTGCTTCCAGCGCGTATTGCATGCCAATGCCGAAGCTGACGATGGTCACATCAGAGCCTTCGCGCCAGATCCGGGCCTTGCCGAAGGGGATGGTGAAATCGTCCATGGCGGGCACTTCGAAGCTGCGGCCATACATGATTTCGTTTTCCAGGAAGATCACAGGGTTTGGATCGCGGATCGCGGATTTGAGCAATCCTTTGGCATCAGACGCCGAATAAGGCATCGCAACTTTGAGGCCCGGGATTTGCGCATACCATGCTGCGTAGTCCTGACTGTGCTGCGCGCCTACGCGGGCGGCCGCGCCATTGGGCCCACGAAACACCATCGGCGCGCCCATTTGACCGCCAGACATATAGAGCGTTTTGGCGGCGGAATTGATAATTTGGTCAATGGCTTGCATGGCGAAATTGAATGTCATGAATTCAACAATGGGCTTCAAGCCGCCAAAGGCCGCGCCCACTGCGATGCCGGCAAAGCCATGCTCGGTGATGGGCGTGTCGATGACCCGCTTGCTGCCAAATTCGTCCAAAAGGCCTTGGCTGACCTTATAGGCGCCTTGATACTCCGCGACCTCTTCGCCCATCAGGTAAACGTCTTCGTCACCGCGCATTTCTTCCGCCATGGCATCCCGCAGCGCTTCGCGTACGGTCTGGGTCTTCATCGGGGTGCCTTCCGGCCAGTCCGGAGTTAAATCCGGTGCTGGTGCGGCAGGAGCTGCCTGTGCTGGCACTGACGCAGGGGCTTCAGCTGCGGTAGCAGGAGTGCTGGCTTTGAGCGCTACTGGAGCGGCCTCAACGGCGCTAACGTCTTCTCCCTCTTCGGCCAAAATAGCGATGGCTGTGTTGACGGCCACCCCTTCTGTGCCTTCAGCTATCAGGATTTTGCCAATCACACCTTCATCGACAGCCTCAAACTCCATTGTGGCTTTGTCGGTTTCGATTTCGGCAATAATATCACCAGATTGTACGGTTTCGCCTTCTTTCACCAGCCATTTGGCCAGCGTGCCTTCTTCCATGGTTGGAGAGAGGGCGGGCATGAGAATTTCTGTTGCCATTTTTGTGTCCTCTCGTTGGCTTACGCGTAGATGTCGGTCCAGAGTTCGGACTCGTCAGGCAGGGGGCTTTCCTTGGCGAAGTCGGCCGAGGCATTCACGATGGCTTTGATCTCTTTGTCGATCGCTTTCAGATCATCCTCTGTGGCGTGTTTGCCGGTCAGAAGCATCTGACGCACGTTCTCGATAGGGTCACGTTCCTCGCGCATCTTCTGTACCTCTTCGCGGGTGCGGTACTTGGCCGGGTCAGACATGGAGTGGCCGCGGTAGCGGTAGGTTTTGACCTCAAGGATGTAGGGGCCTTTGCCGGAGCGGCAGTGTTTCACCGCGCGTTCGCTGGCGTCTTTGACCGCAAGAACGTCCATTCCGTCAACCATTTCCCCAGGAATGCCAAAGGCTTCGCCGCGCTTGTAAATGTCCTGTGAAGAGGTTGATCGAGCTTGGGCTGTGCCCATGGCATATTGGTTGTTCTCGATGACAAAGATCACAGGCAAATCCCAGAGAGCGGCCATGTTAAAAGTTTCATAGACTTGGCCTTGGTTTGCAGCGCCGTCGCCAAAGTAGGTGAAGGTCACGCGGCCGTTGTCTTTGTATTTGTCTGCAAAGGCGAGGCCAGCACCGAGGGGAACTTGCGCGCCGACAATGCCGTGGCCGCCATAGAAATGCTTCTCTTTCGAGAACATATGCATGGAGCCGCCTTTGCCTTTGGAGTAGCCGCCTTCACGCCCTGTGAGCTCGGCCATCACGCCATTGGCGTCCATACCGCAGGCCAGCATGTGGCCGTGATCGCGGTAGGAGGTGATACGCTTGTCACCTTCTTCTGTTGCAGCCTCAAGGCCCACAACCACAGCTTCCTGACCGATGTAAAGGTGGCAGAAGCCGCCGATCAATCCCATGCCGTAGAGTTGACCAGCCTTCTCCTCGAAGCGGCGGATCAATAGCATGTCGCGGTAGTATTGCGTGAGTTCTTCGCCCGAGACGTTGGGCTTCTTTGCAGCACGTTTTGCCGCCATGGTGGCTCCTCCCAAAGACAAAATGGTTTAGTGTTAAACCATACTTGCAGGAAGGGTAGCGGATCACCGCATGGGTTGCGAGTGGAAAAAGGTCTGTATTGTCAGGATGTTCGTGGTTTTAACGAATGACAAGCTCGTCCGCACGGATCATGCCGAGCACATCACGGGCCTGTTGATCCAGCAAATCAAGGTCTAGGTAGCTGTCAGACAAGCGGCGGGTGAGGTTTTCCATATGGGCCACTTCCGCCTGAGCCAGAGCCAACTCCGCTTCAAGCTGCTGCTTTTCCGCCAGGATCTCGACACGACGAAACAGGCCGTAATCGCCTTGCACAGCGGCGAAGGTGAAGTAGGTCGCCAGCGTGAAAGCGATGCCAAAAAACGCAAGCGCGCCAAGGGCCGGTTTGGTGGAAGATGCTGTCATTTTTGCCTCTGAGTGCGGCTTTGCGCCGTCTGATTTCTTTATATCTTAGGTGATTCGCTGTGTGAATCCCTTAACGACAAGTTTTTTCATTTATTTTTGTGACGTGACGGGAATGTTGGCAGGGCGGTTTTCTAAGGTCAGGCTGGCTAAGGGAGGAGCCAGAAATGACCACATCACAGCCGGTGTCTCAGTTAGGATCGCATGAAGTTTTTAATCAACCTGAACCGCGACGGGCGGTGGATTTTTGGGGGCAGGATCATGCGTTAAGAGAGCACGCCACTGCGGCGGGTGCGCGGGCGGATCATCTGGCGCAGGTTGGGACCAATTGGGGCGGCGAAACCTTGCGGCAGGCGGCGGAAGAGGCGCGGCGGGATTTGCCGCGATTGAAGACGTTTGACCGGTCCGGGCGACGCGTCGATGAGGTGGAATTTCACCCCGGATACCATGCGGTGATGCAGGCGGGCTTAGAGGCGGGCTATGCCTCGGCGGCCTGGGATGGGCGGATTGGCGGACATGCGACCCATGCGGTGCTGACCTACTACATGGCGCAGCTGGAGCCTGGTGTGGCCTGTCCATTGACCATGACTTACGCGGCGGTGCCGGCGCTGCGCCATCAGCCGGAGTTGGCAGAGGTTTGGGCCCCGCGTTTGACCTCCGGCGTCTATGATCCGGGCACCACGCCGATTGGTACCAAACAAGGCGCAACTCTGGGCATGGCAATGACCGAAAAGCAGGGTGGCAGTGATGTGCGGGCTAATACCACCAGGGCTATCAGGGACGGTGACGCTTATCGGCTTAACGGGCACAAGTGGTTCTGTTCCGCGCCGATGTGTGACGGGTTCCTGACACTTGCACAGGCAGAGGGCGGGCTGACCTGCTTTCTGGTGCCGCGTTGGTTGGACGGAGAGCGAAATGGCATTCGACTTCAACGGCTTAAGGACAAGCTGGGCAATAAGGCCAACGCAAGTTCCGAGATTGAATATCACAATGCGCTGGCGTACCGCGTCGGCGAAGAAGGTGCCGGGGTGCGGACCATCATCGAGATGGTGCATCACACGCGGTTGGACACGGTTTTGGCACCGGCGGGATTGATGCGTGTGGCCTTGCAGGAGGCGCATTGGTGGATATCGTCACGGTCCGCTTTTCAGAAGCGCCTAATTGACCAGCCGCTGATGCGGTCGGTGTTGGCTGATTTGGCGGTCGACACGGAGGCGGCGCTGTCGGTGGGCATGTTCCTGGCAAGTGCCTTTGATCGCGACGATGCGGAGAGCCGCGCGTTGGCGCGGATTGGTGTGGCGCTGGCGAAATACCTCAACAACAAGCGCTGTATTGGTGTGATTGCCGAGGCGATGGAGATGTTGGGCGGCATGGGCTACGTCGAGGAAACGCCGATGCCGATGTTGTATCGCGAGGCGCCGCTTAATAGCATCTGGGAAGGCTCCGGCAATGTGATCTGTCTGGATGTGTTGCGGGCGCTGATGAAGGAGCCGGAAGCAGGCGAGGCATTGAGGACCGTGCTGACCTCCGTGACCGGATCAGATGCGCGGTATGATGCGGCCTTGAAAGCGCATATGGAGCGCTGGCCGGGGCTGCCACATGAGGCGGAAGCGCGGTGGTTTGTGGAGAGTTTGGCGGTGCTTTTGACAGCGGCGAGCCTGATGAAAGCTGCGCCGTCTGCGGTGGCGGAGGGCTATGTCAGCTCACGGGTTACAGGGGATCGCGGGGCGTTTCCGGGCGCCGCGCGCGGCATGGATGTGGACGCAATCATTGCGCGGTTGGGGTAGGGCGTTAACCTGCCAAATTGAGCCAAATTTCACGTCGGTATATTGTCTGTATCGCGACTGTTTTGCGGAGGTGCGTATTTTGCGCAGACAAAACGTTGCCTTTGTGAAGGCGGCGTACGGCGGTTTACGTGGATTGAAACGATGTCTCCGTGCGGAAGCGTTTAACGATCAGCTTCTGCGTGATGGACCGGTTGCAAGGAATGTTCTACCCTAACAAGAAATTTACCTTCAACGGGCGGCATCAATGCTCGGCCCAAATCGCATTTTAGAAAGGAATAGCCCTCATGAGCCTGTTTAAACCTGTTCAGACCTTTTTGACCGGACTGACCGCTGCGGCGGCAGTTTTCACAGGGTCGGTGAGCCTAGCGGCGGATGAAACCGTATTGCCAACCTCCGGTGACAATGTGGAGACCTATCTGAGTTCAAAATATTGGACGGTCTTCAAGAACACCACGCGGCAGTCTTGTTTCATCGAGTGGCGCAGTGAAAACAGTGTGGTGCAGGCGGGTCTCACCATGGCGCAGGACGCTGCCTATTTGGGGGCCTTCGTCAAAGGCGAAGCACCTGCGGACGGGGACCGTGAGATTGCGATTGTGGTGAATGGCAACATTTACTCCGGGACGGCTTCGTCTGTGTCCCAGACCGTGTCCGGCGGCTTCACCGGTGGCTACATCGTTTTTGACAACCCGCAGTTTGTGGTCGATCTGGAAAAGGCCCGCGAGTTTGTGGCGTTTCAGGGCTCGCCGCGCGCCGTGACCGTGAAGCTCAAAACACCAAAAAATGCGATTGAACGCGCGCAGGAGTGTATGGCGAAGTTTTGAGGCTGGTTTTTGAAATCATCTGAACTTCTGAATGTCGGTGAGATCGATCAAAACGGAGTGTCGGTTGTCATCAAACCGAGTGGGCACAACTTGTAAGTCGTGCTCGCTTGGTCCTTTTTTGACGCGGCCCCATAGATCAAAATGCGAGCCGCGACAGGGATCAAAAAAGCCGCCAAAATCCCCCGCATTGGCCAAGGTGACGCAGCCGATGCCCCCCATATCCACCGGGCTAAGCACCAGCCATTCGAGGTAGGTGTATTGCTCGGGGTCCATATCCGCTTCGAGTGATCCGTCCTGCAAGCTCTCCAGTATGTCGTCATACGCAAAGCGGGGATCCCACTGTGTCAGCGCAGTTGCCATTTGTGGCAGGCTGCGCCGCCAGATTACCACGGGTTTCCCGTTAAAGCCGCTGAAAGCCGTGTCTCCCGGCGCCATGTCGATGACGGATATATGGTGCAAGTTGGGGTTGGTTTGCGCCGTCACATCTGTGGAGGGGGCCGTGCTGCCCGCCAAATAGTAGAGCCCAGTCGCCACTGTCGCAAACAGCCACCCTGCGGTGAGGTAATAGAGCGCGTTGTTTTTGTTGATCATAAAACTTCTGGCTTCTGTAAAGTCTCTGGCGGCGTGCCCCTCCCTATAACGCTTGAGTTGAGTTTTGAGAATATGCGGCGAAGGCTTTGAGAAAGGTGTTCCTTACCTTTTGTTGCGTGTTTTCCCTCTCGCTCCTCGCCAAATTCTCTGCCACACTTCTTGGCAATGAGTTTGGCACGTAGGCTGGTCAAAAAGAGGCAGTTGGTATGAGTTTTTCACGTCGGAATTTTCTGGTGGGGTTGTCGTCATTGGCACTGGCGGCCTGTCAGGGCACGTCGACCACGCCGTCGCGGCAGACGGCATCGATTGCCCAAGGGTTGCCGGTGGATTTGCGCCCCACGCCTAACGGTGCCTATGATGCTTGGGTAGCAAGCTTTCGTGGGCGGGCGGCAAGCGCGGGGATCAGTGAGACCACGCTAAACGCAGCGTTTCGCAACACCGGGTATTTGCCGGGGGTGATCAAGCGCGATCGCAATCAGACCGAGTTTACTCGGACGCTGGAGGATTATCTGTCGATTGCCGCGTCTGATGAACGGATTGCCAAAGGCAAGGCGGCATTCGCGCGGCATGGCAGCACGCTGCGCAATCTGGAGCAAAGCTATGGTGTGGATGCGGAGATCATCTGTGCGATCTGGGGGCTGGAGAGCTATTACGGGGAGCGCAAAGGCGACATTCCGGTGATCTCGGCCACTTCGACGCTGGCCTTTGATGGGCGGCGGGGGAGTTTTTATGAGAAGCAGCTGATCGCGGCGCTGAAGATTTTGCAGAATGGCGACACTACGGTGGATCGCATGACCGGTAGCTGGGCCGGGGCGATGGGGCACACGCAGTTTATTCCCACGAGTTATCAAGCCTTTGCGGTGGATTACACCGGCGACGGGCGGCGGGATATCTGGTCTGATGATCCGTCCGATGCTTTGGCCTCCACGGCGGCCTATTTGCAGCGCAATGGCTGGACACGTGGTGTGTCCTGGGGGCGGGAGCTACGCCCGGGCGAGAGCGCGGGGCGGGTGATCCAGCCGCAGGCCGGTGGCCCGCGGTTTGGCGTGAGTGGGAACTTCTCGGCGATCAAGCGTTATAACAACTCGGACAGTTACGCGATTGGCGTTGGGTATCTGGCGGATCGGATTGGGGGTGGCGGGCCTTTGCGGACCGCGTTCCCGCCGGATCAGTATGGGCTCACCAAGGACGACCGGATTGCCTTGCAGTCTCGTTTGACAGCGCGGGGATTTGACACCGGTGGGGCGGATGGCGTTCTGGGTCCGAAGTCGCGCGCAGCCATTGCGGATTATCAGCGCAGTCGCGGGCTTGAGCCGACGGGCGATCCGTCTCAGGCATTGCTGGCTTCATTGGCTTGATATGAAAAAGGCGCCCCGTGAAGGAGCGCCCTTTTTTGATGTTTGTCGCTGTGGCTTAGCCTGCGATGGAAGCCTGGTAGATGCCTTCGATGCTGTCTGCGATGGTAGCGGCAAACTCGTCGTCGCTTTGTTGCGCAGAGAGGCCTTCGGTCAGGGCGCGGGAGAAGCTGGCGATCATGCCGGTGTTCTCTGCCAGTTTGGCATTGGCTTCTTCGCGGGTGTAGCCGCCGGAGAGTGCCACGACCTTCATCACGCGGGGGTGATCTACCAGCGATTTGTACTGGTTGGCGTTGTTGGGCAGGGTCAGTTTCAACATGACCTGCTGATTTTCGGGCAGGATGTCCAGCGCGGCGGTCAGCTCGGTCAGAAGGATGTCTTCCGCTTCGGCCTTATCTGCGATGGAGATGGTCACTTCCGGCTCGATGATCGGCATCAGGCCGTGGCTGATGATTTGTTCACCCACCATGAATTGCTGCGCGACGATGGCGCGGATGCCGTCGGCGTTGGCAGCGGAAATAACGGAGCGCATTTTTGTGCCAAACACACCTTTGGCCGCCGCGCGTTCGCAGAGCGTGTCGAGCTCTGGCATCGGCTTCATCATCTGAACACCGTTTTCTTCCGCTTCGAGGCCTTTGTCGACTTTCAGGAAGGGCACAACGCCGCGCTGTTCCCACATGTAGGTGGGGGTCGGGGTGCCGTCGATGTCGCGGTCCATGGTCATTTCAAACAGGATCGCGCCGACCACTTTGTCGCCGGTGAAGGCTGGGGCCTGTGCGATGCGGGAGCGCATGCCGTGGATAAGGTCAAACATCTCTTCGTCGTTGCTGTATCCGTCGGATTCGATCCCGTAGAGGCCAAGCGCCTTTGGAGTGGAGCCACCGGATTGGTCGAGCGCCGCGATGAAGCCTTGGCCGTTGGAGATTTTTTCTGCTTGAGCTTGGTTTGACATATCTGTCCCCAGTCAAAAAGTGGTTGTGAATAAAGGGTTAAAGCCCCGTTGCCTAAGCTCATAGAGGAGCAGGACAACGGGTGCAATTGTGGTGGCGCTACCGCTCATTAATTTGAGGGTCGGATTAATTTTGCGCCTTTGTTTTGCGCGATATGTGCAAAACTGACTTACTGATTGAGCGCGGCAACCCCGGGCAGTTCTTTGCCTTCCATCCACTCCAGGAACGCGCCGCCTGCGGTGGAGATGTAGCTGAAGTCTGCTGCAGCGCCGGAGGCGTTAAGGGCGGCAACAGTGTCACCACCACCGGCGACAGAAACCAGTTTACCTGCTTTTGTCAGGGCGGCGGCTTGCAGGGCGGCGGCGTCAGTTGCCGCGTTGAAAGGCTCAATCTCAAAGGCGCCCATCGGGCCGTTCCAAATCAGGGTTTTGGAAGCTTCAAACACCTCAGCCACTTTGGCAACAGTCGCAGGGCCGGCATCCAAGATCATGGCGTCCGCTGGGCAGGCGTCCGCGGCAACGGTTTCATTGGCGGCGTTGGCGGCAAACTCGCGCGCCACAACCACGTCGGTGGGCAGCACAATGGCGCAGCCTGCGGCTTTGGCTTTGGCGAGGATTTCGGACGCGGTGTCGGTCATGTCGTGCTCAGCCAGCGATTTGCCTACGTCGATGCCTTGCGCCGCGAGGAAGGTGTTGGCCATGCCGCCGCCAATCACGATGTTGTCGACCTTAGAGACCAGATTGCCAAGCAGTTCCAATTTGGTGGAGACTTTGGCGCCGCCAACAACAGCGGTCACCGGGAGCACCGGATCAGCCAAGGCACTTTCCAGGGCTGAGAGTTCGGCCTGCATCAAGCGGCCGGCGCAGGCGGGCAGGGCGTGGGCCAGGCCGCAGGTGGAGCTGTGGGCGCGGTGGGCGGCGGAGAAGGCGTCGTTGCAGAAGACATCGCCGAGTTTTGCCATGGCGGCGGTCAGATCGGCGTCGTTTTTGGTTTCGCCTGCGTGGTAGCGGGTGTTTTCCAGCAGAAGCACATCACCTTCCGCCAGCGCATTGACAGCGGCTTCGGCGGCGGGACCAACACAGTCAGCGGCAAACATCATCTTGGTGCCAAAGGCAGCCTCAAGCGCAGGGACCAGCTGTTGCAGAGACATTTCTGGTACGCGCTCGCCTTTGGGGCGGCCAAAGTGCGCCAGAAGGATCGGCTTGCCACCGGAGGCAAGTATGTCCCTCACTGTCGGCACAATGCGGTCGATGCGGGTGGTGTCGGTGACTTGGCCATCAGCAACCGGGACGTTGATGTCCACACGGGTCAGCACATTTTTGCCGCTCAGCTGCATTTCATCGAGGGTCTTCCACGCCATGGTCTCAATCTCCAAAGAAAATCCGTTGCCGCATTCCTAGCGCACTGGGACATAGGGTCAACGCTCTCTTGGCATTCGCCGACGGGATGTTTAACTACGGGGCAAGTATTTACATTGAGGAGCGCCAACATGGCTGAGATCAAAGATCCTGAGAACACAATCCTGATGGAACTGACCGGTGGTACAGTTGTTATCGAGCTGCTGCCGGATGTGGCACCAGGACATGCTGAGCGTATGAAAGAGCTGGCGCGGTCTGGTCAGTACGACAACGTGGCGTTCCACCGTGTGATCGACGGCTTCATGGCGCAAACGGGTGATGTGGCCAACGGCAACATGGAAAAAGATTTCAACCTGCGTATGGCGGGCACTGGCGGTTCTGATTTGCCAGACCTGAAGGCCGAGTTCTCCAAGCTGCCACATGACCGTGGCACATTGGGCGCGGCACGGAGCCAGATGCCTGATTCAGCGAACAGCCAGTTCTTCATCAACTTCAAAGACAACCACTTCCTGAACGGCCAATACACTGTTTATGGCCGTGTGATTGAGGGTATGGATCACGTCGATGCAATCGTGAAAGGCGAGCCACCTGCGAATCCAGATCGCATGATCAGCGTGAAGGTGGCAGCAGATGTCGATGCTTAAGCTTGCAGCGGCCTTTGCCGTGATGGCCAGCCCTGCGTTGGCTGCTGGTCTTCAGATTGAGGTGGAAGGTGAGGCCAATGGCGTTATCACCATCGATCTGTTAGAAGATGTGGCCCCTAAGCATGTTGAACAGATCACCGCTTTGGCAGCCGAAGGCCAGTATGATGGCGTGGTGTTCCACCGCGTGATTGACGGCTTTATGGCGCAAACGGGTGATGTGAAGTTTGGCAAGGTTGGCGAAGACATGCGTATGGCGGGGCGGGGCGGTTCCGATCGTCCGGACCTGCCTGCGGAGTTCTCTGACATCAACTACGACCGTGGTGTTGTTGGCATGGCGCGCAGCCAGAACCCGAACTCGGCCAACAGCCAGTTCTTTATCATGTTTGCTCCGGGTCCGTTTTTGAATGGTCAATATACCGTTGTGGGTCAGGTGACCGATGGCATGGACGTTGTGGACGCGATCAAACGCGGTACTGGTCAAAACGGCGCCGTTGTTGGTCAGCCGGACATGATGAAGAAAGTCACCGTGACCGAGTGATCTGCGTCGCGCCCTTGGCGTGATGGATGAAAAAAAGGCCCATCGCAGGGATTGCGGTGGGCCTTTTGTTTTTGATTTCGTGTGTGCGCTTTAGTGTACCGGACGCTCGGAGGAGGGGGGCTCCTGCGTGTCCGGCACAAACCACGACGGCGTGACCTCAGGCACCGGTGCAAATGTGCTGTGGCTGTTCACGCCACGCTGCCAGATGATTGGGCGCTCTGCTGGAGAAGTGTCGTGGATCGACACGCTGAGCTTTGTGGCGTCGTGCTGCGCGGTGATGGTGACTTGGGAGCCAACGCTGACTGGCGTGGACTGGTCCAGAAGATAGGAGAAGCGCCCCCAGTGGCCGTCGGTGTTCAGGTCGTTGGAGACTGAGATGCCAGGTGCCAGCACCATGTCGAAGCTGACCACAACGGCGTGGGCGGTGCCCACAGTGGTGCAGAACAGCGGCAGGGTGGTTTTGCCGTGGGACATGTCCGGGCGGGTGAAGTCGAAGTGGAACAGATCGCTGGTTGGGCCTAAGGGACGTAGACCGCAAGCAGCGGAGTCGTTGGGGGTGACTTGGGCGACATTGGCAAACTTGTGGAAGGCGGAGAGGTCAAAGCCTTCGGCCTCAAGCGGGCGGTATTGATTGCGCAGGGCGGCGCTTTCCACCAGCTGCGCCTTGAGTGTACCGCTTTCGGGCACGGCACGGGCGTTGGGTTTGGCAAGATGCTCCATGGCATGGGTCAGCGTGGCAAGCGCGCCTTCGCCCAAGAGGTTGCTGTCGACAATTTCTGAAACAACCACATCGGCACGATCCGGTAGGTCTTCGCCGATGATCAACTCGTGGGACCACTTGGATAGGACTGTGATTTTTTCGCTGAGGCCATTGTCGGCGATCACCTGTTTGGCAGCGGCCGCAATCAGCGGCTGGCCTTCGATGGCGTAGACATGTTTGGCCCCGGCGCGGGCGGCAAGCATGGCGGTGAGACCGGCGCCACAGCCGATGTCAAGCACGATGTCGCCGGGCTGAACTTTGGCGGCGATGGCCTTGGCGTAGGCTTGGTTGCGCACGGTGTCGGCCAGCATGGGGAAGTGCCAGCGGGGCACAAACATCTGATGCAATTGCTCTTTCAGGAGATGCGCCGCGTGGTGATGCGGGTCTTTCTCAAGCGCTTGGGCCAGCAGATTGGAGGCGTGTACGCCGCCGTCGCCTAAGGGGGCGTTTTCGGCAAGGGCCACAAGGCTGTTTGCATCCAGCATCTCAAAACGGGGTTCAAACTCGGCAATGAGATCGAGGTCGGCGGCAGAGGGTTGTTCTTCTAACAACTTTAATTTTCCTTTTTTGAGGCAAATGCTGCGGAGCTAGCTATGCGACAGAGGGATTGAGGATTGGTAAAGGCGTCTCACATCTGCGTGTGCGGGCTGGCGCGGGCTCAGAATTCGGCGCAGGCTTTTGAGAAGCGCGGGAGGGTAGGGCTATGGCATTGAAACGATTGGGACGTTTGGCGGCGGCGGTTGCGGTTTTGGCGCTTGGTGGGACGGCTTGGGCCGATCCGAGTTTCTGGAAACATGAGTGGCCGGAGACGGATTTTTCCCGAACCAGCATCAACAATTGGGTTGAGATCATGAGTGGCGGGCCGCCCAAAGATGGGATTCCGGCGCTGAGTGATCCGCAGTTCATTCGTGTGGGCGATGAGAGTCGGATTGGGGATCGCGAGCCGGTGGTGACGGTGGAAATGCCCGGTGAGCTGCCGCGGGCCTATCCGATTCGCTATCTAACCTGGCATGAGATTGTGAACGATCAGGTTGGCAAGACACCCATTGCGGTGACCTTTTGCCCGTTGTGCAATTCGGCGATCACCTTTGATCGGCGTGCCAAGGGCAAAGTGCTGACGCTTGGGGTGTCGGGCAAGCTGCGCAACAGCGATATGGTGATGTATGACCGCGAGACCCAGAGTTGGTGGCAGCAAGCGATTGGCACTGGGATCGTCGGCGAGATGACCGGGGTGACGCTGAAGGCGTTGCCCACCTGGATGGAGAGCTGGGCGCAGTTTAAGGCGCGGCATCCGGAGGGGTTGGTGATGGCGGAGCCACCGTATAATCGCGACTACGGGCGCAATCCCTATGTGCGCTATGACAGCTCGGCGCGGCCGTTTTTGTACAGCGGGGAGAACCCGCCTCACGGGGTGCCGCCTTTGGTGCGGGTTGTGCGCGTGGGGGATCGGGCCTGGCCGATGACGCGATTGGCAGAGAAAGGCAAAGTGTCAGAAGCGGGGATTACGATTTCCTGGCAGGCGGGGCAGGCTTCGGCTTTGGACAAGGCCAACATCGGCAAGAGCAAAGATGTCGGCACTATTCGGGTGAAGGACACCAGTGGTAAGGATGTGCCACATGATGTGCTGTTCGCCTTTGCCTTTCATGCCTTTTGGCCGGATGGGCAATGGATGTTAGGGAAGTAGGTTCGCCGTCCAGTCTGTCACATTGATTTTGTTTTGCTTTTTTGCGTTACTGGGCATCAAAGGTCCACTACGGGGAAAGCACCATGCAGAGCACATTGTCTGAAGACGCATTGGCGGTGATGCCGTTTTGGGTCACGGGGCCCGGGCAGACGGATGGGTTCATGTGGACCGTTGCTGTGGTGTTGGTTGCCGTGTTGATTGGGTTTGGCGCGCTGTATTTCACCATTCAGGCCATTCCTGACCGCATGGCGACAGGGGCGCATAAGGTCCAGATGCAACTGGTGAGCATGTTGGGATTGGTATCACTATTCACTATGAACAACGCTTTTTGGATCGCCGCCATTTTGATTGCCGCGGTGCCGCTGCATGAGGTGTTCCCAGCCTTTAAGGCGTCCATGGACACTGTGCCTGAGACCGATGTCGAGGAGACAGCTGATGCTTGAGCTGATCTTCTCCGCCTTGATCACGATTTTGCCGGACTACCTGTATCGACGCTACAGGCAGGGCAAGCGTATTGGTCATGAAATCACGTTGTTCAACGTGTGGTATGAGTTGCGCTGGGGGCTGACCTCCTGTGCGGTGCTTGCGATTGCGCTGATCACTGTGATTTTTCATTTTCACCCGGCCGCGACCAGCGTGTCTGCGCCGTTCCGCACGGTGTCCATTTTGTCAGAACGGGCCGGGCGCGTGGCTGAGGTTTATGTGAACAACAACGATCAGGTGAAGGCCGGGGATGCGATTTTCCGACTGGATACCAGCCGACAAGAGGCGTCGGCGGAAACGGCGCGCCGTCGTATTGCCGAGGTGGAAGCGACGTTGGATGCCGGCGCAGAAGACATCGCAGTGGCCCAGGCGCAAGTGTTGTCGGCCGAGGCGGCGTTTTTGCAGGCGCAGGACGATCTGCAGCGGCGGCAAGACGTGGCACGGCGAAACGAGACAGTGGTTAGCGAGCAAGAGTTGCAGCGTCTGACATCTGCTGTGACGCAGGCCGAGGGCGTCTATGACGGGGCGCAGGCGGCGTTGCGGGGCATTGAAGCGCGGGTCGCGGAGGTCTTGCCGGCCCAAAAATCAAGTGCCGAGGCGATGTTGGCGGAGGCGCTGACAGAAATTCGCCTGTCGACAGTGACGGCCGAAGTGGACGGGGCGGTGACGCAGTTTTTGTTGAAGCCGGGGGATTTGGTGAACCCGATCCTGCGTCCGGCGGGCATTTTGGTTCCGGATGTGACAGGTCAAGGGCGGTTCATTGCGACGTTCAAACAGATCGCGACGCCTGTGCTGAAGGATGGCATGTTGGTGGAAATTACCTGCGCCGCCAAGCCGTTGGAGGTCATTCCTATGGTGATTTCAGAGCGCCAGCGTGTGGTGGCGGCTGGCCAGTTTCGACCGGGAGATGCGTTGCAAGATGCGTTAGAGCGGCAGCGCAAAGGCTCGGTTCTGGTATTCCTGGAGCCGGTCTACGCGGGGCATACCGATGACATTCCGCCCGGCAGCGCCTGTGTCGGGATGGCCTATTCCAACCGGGGTTTGGAGATGGCCGCCGGTGAGATCACTGGTTTTGCGCGACTGACCACGTCGATTGTGGATGGCATGGGCATTGCCAATGCCATCCTGATGCGGGCGCAAGCGATCCTGTTGCCGGTGCGCACGCTGGTGTTCAACTGACTTAGGCCGCGTGGGTTTCCAGAGAGACGTAGGTGTCCATGGGCGCCTCCGGATCAAAGTCGGTCAGGTCCATCACCGAGAAGAAGTCGGCACAGGCTGGCGATTGCATTTCTTTTTCGATAACTTCCGCCATGTCGGCCTCGCTGCGGAATTGCACGATGTCCAGATAGGTACCGTCTTGCGCGCGCACCAGCTCGCGGCGCAGCACGCCTGGCTCATGGGCAACAAACTCGGATTGGAATTTGGCGGAGGCGGCGAGCAGGTCAGCTTCACTTTTGTTGGGGGCCAGTTTGATTGGGGCCAGTACGGTGATAGGTGTCATTGAAGTCTCCTGTAAGTGTGACAGGGATCGGATATTGAGTAATGCGCCGTTTTATGTCCTATTTGTTACATGACACAGAAGCGCTCTCGTGCGGATGCACAAACCCGGATGATGCGGTTGGACCAGATTGCGGCCCAACTCAAAGGTGAAGACCCCTGTACAGTAGACGATTTGGCAAGGACCCACGGGGTGAGTCGCCGCACCATTGCGCGGGATCTGGAGATCATGCGGGCGCAGGGGATGCCGATTGAGGCAGAACGCGGACGCGGTGGTGGTGTGCGCATGGACGTGAATTGGGGGGTGGGGCGGCTCAATCTGTCTTATGCCGAGAGTGTCGACCTTTTGATTAGCCTGGCGGTGGCTGAGCAGATGAACTCACCGTTGTTTCTGGCGCAAATGGGATCAATCCGGCGGCAGTTGATCGCGTCTTTTTCCAAGGAGAAACGCCGCGCAGTGCAGGGTATCAAGAAACGGATTTTGATTGCCGAGCATGCGTCGTTGCCGGTGCAGACCTCGATGGGGCAACCAAAGCCACGGGTTGTGCAGACGTTGCATCAGGCGTTCCTCAATCAGAAGCTTGTGGAGATTGACTATGTGCGTGAGGATGGAGCCAAATCAAAACGAACCATTGCTCCGCAGTACCTGCTGCTGTGTTCGCCGGTGTGGTACGTGTTGGCCTGGGATCATCTGAGGGATGCGCCAAGGACGTTTCGTTGCGACCGGATTCAGCGCGCAACCGAAGGGTTTGAGAAGTTCTCGCTACAAGATGCCAAGGTGTTTGAACCCGCACTGGACCACTACAATGTGTTGTGAGGCAGCGACAGGCACGGCCTCACCTGTGCTGTTACTCTTCCGAGGAAATGACCTTCCAAAGAACGCCACCGATTGCCGCGCCAACCAGCGGAGCAATCCAGAACAGCCAGAGCTGCGACAGGGCTGGTCCGTCGGCAAAGAGCGCCACACCGGTGGAGCGGGCGGGGTTCACTGAGGTGTTGGTGACCGGAATGGAGATCAGGTGGATCAGTGTCAGGCCAAGACCAATGGCAATGGGGGCAAAGCCTGCGGGGGCACCGGAGGACGTGGAGCCAAGGATGATGAAGAGGAAGGCAGCGGTGAGCACCACTTCGATGACCAGGGCGGACATCATGGAATAACCTTGCGGCGATGCTTCGCCGTAGCCGTTGGAGGCAAATCCCCCGACGCCGGCAAATTCCGGTGCGCCGGAGACAATGAGGTAGAGCACAATTGCGGCGGCGATTGCGCCTGCCACTTGCGCGACCCAATAGGGGATCAGGTCTTTGGCTTCAAATCGTCCGCCAATCATAAGACCAAGGCTAACGGCGGGATTGAAGTGGCCGCCGGAGATGTGGCCTACGGCATAGGCCATGGTCATCACGGTGAGGCCGAAGGCCAAGCTGACACCCAGCCAGCCGATGCCAACATCTGCAACCCCTGCAGCCAGTACTGCGCTGCCACAACCGCCAAGCACCAGCCAAAAGGTGCCGATGAATTCTGCGCCAAGTTTCTGAAACATTTTATCACTCCCAAATATACCTTTGGGGAGCCTAGGAAGCGAATTTGGCTCTGCCTAGGGGAGAAATAAGGGAACTGGCGCAAAAGGATCGTTGAGCGCAGCGGCTCTGCAAGGTGTAAAGTGTATAGGTTTGTGGGCGATTTCAGACAGTTGCGCAAAGAAAAACCGCCGCGCAGGTAGCGCGGCGGTTGCGTGTTTCTGTGGCGTTTATGCCGCTTATTTGGCAGGTTTGGCCGCCGCAGGAGCGGCTGCTGGGGCTGCTGCGGCAGGCGCTGCGGCGCGTGGGGCGGCTGCTTTGCCAACGGTCAGTGGATCGTCCTGACGTTGTACGGAGCCTTCAAAGTGGGCACCGCTTTCGATGGCGATGGTTTTATGGATGATGTCGCCTTCCACACGGGCGGTGGAGGTCAAGCGCACTTTCAAGCCACGTACGCGACCCACGATGCGGCCATTGATGACCACGTCGTCCGCAATGATTTCACCTTTGATGGTGGCGGTTTCGCCAACGGTCAGCAGGTGGGCGCGAATGTCGCCTTCCACGGTGCCTTCGACCTGAATGTCACCGGTGGTTTTCAGGTTGCCGGTGATGTGCAGGTCTGTGGACAGCACAGAGGCAGGTGGTTTGGCTTTGGGGGCCGAAGCGCCTTTGAACTCGCTGGCCTTTGCGGGCGCTGCCGGGATCGGCGCCGCTGGGGCGGCCGCAGGCTTGGCCGGAGTGTCTGTAGTCGGTGCGGGGTCGTTGATTTTGCTCTTAGAAAACATCTCTTCCAGCCTTGATAAATGTCATCGGGTTTACAGCGCGACCATTGACGCGCACTTCGTAGTGCAAATGCGTGCCGGTCGAGCGTCCAGAATTGCCCATATCACCAATATGGTCGCCACGCGAGACTCTTTGGCCGACTTTTACGCGGATTTTCGCTTGGTGGGCGTAGCGGGTCTCAATTCCGTGGTCATGTTTGATTTTCACAAGGCGCCCGTAACCTGACAACCAGCCCGCGTGAGTCACAACACCATCCGCTGTGGCGTAGATCGGCGTGCCATAGCGGGCGGCAAAATCGGTGCCTTTGTGCATCCGACCCCAACGCATTCCAAAGCCGGAGGTGTAACGGAAGGCGGATTTAATCGGGTTGTCAAACGGCACGGTTTCCGCCGCAATACGATAGACGTTCAATTGGTCCAGCTGTTCCAGGAGACGGTTGGCCCGTAGGGTTTCTTCGGAGATTTCGACTCCTTTGGTGGAGAAGCTGAGGGGCATCATTGGTCCGCCCTGGCCTTGATAGCCACGGCGGACCTCTTCCATCAGGTTTTTGGTGTCCAGACCGGCAGCCGTGAACATCTTTGTCAGCGGTTCCACAGACACGGTCATGGCGTCTTCGAGTTGGCGGAAGATTTTGTCGTTTTTCTCTTCCATCAGGAGCAATTCACGCTCCATTTCCTCGGCGGCGTTCAAAGCCAGCTGCGCATTGGCCACCACTTCGTCCCGTTCGGCGGCGGTTTCGTTCAGCGCAGTCGACAACACGTCAAGCATGTCGTTGCCAAGCGGCGAGGAACCGATGAGGGCGGTCTGGGTTTCAGCCTGTGCCTGATCGCGGGCAATAACTTCGGCACGGGCGGCTTCCCGTTCCTGCATGGTGCGGCGCAACGTGGCTTGGATCACCTCAATGCCGGTTTCCAGCTCTTTGCGGCGGATTTCAGATGCCAGCAGCTCAGACTGCATGTCGGAGATCTGTGTCAGGGCAGAGTTGAAGCGGGCCTGTGCCGCCAGCGCTTCCTCGGTGCGCGTGTCACGTTGCGAGGACAGATCATTGAGGCGTTGCTCATAGGTGAGCTGATCGCGTTTGGCCTGCTCCCGGAAGTTGCCGGAGCCGATGCTGTCCATCAAAAGGATCGCGGTGGCGATGATGGCCCAAGCGACAATCGCGGAAGAGCCAACAAACGCAATCAGTTGCGTGCTTGGCTTCAGGCGGATGAAGCGGGTGTCTGTGTCTGACCGAAGAAAGAGCCTGCGTTCCGGAAAGAAGCGTTCCAGGATCGCGTGCGCGCGGATCGCGAGTCGTGTTCTCACGGAAGAATTCCTTGTTTAGTCCCATCCCGAGAAGCGCCATCCCCGGCGCAACCCATTGTCCCCAACGCCTTTTGATGGCGCCTTGGGGCAAGGGTTTAGCGGGCCAAGCCCTGTCCGGCAAGGTTTTTGACCTTTTTAGGCAGGTAAGGCGCGGAAGTGTCGCCATGATGGGCGGTTTGCCGCCGATATCTAGCGGGCGTAGGCTGGTGGCTCTTCGTCAGAAAGCGGCCAGTAAAAATCTGGCGGTAAGCCCGCGTCGGCACGTTTCTCTTCATTGAACGGTGGTTTGAGAGCGCCGTGAAAGTACTTTTGCACAAGGCCATGAAAGGTGGCTTTGGGATCCAGAGCGTGGCGGCCGCAGAGGAAGTTGAACCATTTTGAGCCATAGGCGACGTGGCCCACTTCTTCGGCGTAGATGATGCGCAGGGCTTCCAGGGTTTGTTCGTCTTTGGCGTTCTCAAAGATGCGGATCATGCCGGGAGTCACGTCCAGCCCCCGTGCTTCGAGCACCATGGGCACCACCGCGAGGCGGCCCATCAAGTCATCCACGGTGTCCTCGGCGGCGCGCCACATGCCTGCGTGGGCAGGCAGGGCGCCGTAGAAACTGTCTTTGGCTTCAAGACTGTCGCATATCAGGTTGAAATGGTTTGATTCTTCCGCTGCGGATTTCACCCAGTCGTCATAGAAACCCAGCGGCATTTCGACGTCGGTGAAACGCGCGATGATATCCCAGTGCAGGTCTACGGCGTTGAGTTCGATATGCGCCACGGCGTGCAACATGGCGATGCGGCCCTGCGGGCTGCCAGGCTTGCGGCGCGGCACGTCGCGTGGGTTAAGCAGTTCTGGCTGCGCCGGGCGGGCTGGTTGCAATGGCGGAGTGGCTTTGCCGATTGGCAGCGGCGTGCCAGCCTCACGCGCAGCAAACCAAGTCTCTGCGTGCTTTTTTGAAATCGCGGTTTTGGCACGGCCGTCGGCAGTGGTGAGCACTTCAACAGCCATTTCTGCAAGGGATTTGGTCATCAGAGCGCCTTTGCAGCCTCCAAGACCTCTTCCGCATGCCCATCAACTTTTACCTTTGGCCAGGTGCGGGCGATGTTGCCATCTGCATCAATCAACACTGTGGAACGCACGATGCCCATAAAAGTTTTGCCATACATTTTTTTCTCCACCCAGACCCCATAGTCTTCACACACAGTGCCGTTTTCATCGGACAGCAGTGGCACGGTCAGGTTTTGTTTTTCGACAAACTTGCCATGGCTCTTCATACTGTCTTTGGAGATGCCAAAAACCTGCACGCCTGCGGTGGCAAACTCTTCCAATAGGTGGGAAAAAGCGATTGCCTCCTTGGTGCAGCCGGACGTGTTGTCACGCGGGTAGAAAAACAGCGCCACCGGCGCGGGGCGCAGCGCCGAGAGAGTGACATCGTCGCCAGCGGTGGACGGCAAGGTGAAATCGGGGGCAGGTTGGTTGGTCTCAATCATCATTTTGCTCCTTGATGGCCCGTTGTTGCCAAAGCGGTGATCCGGCCTTGGGTCGGGCGTCTCTTGCAGGTATAGTTTTGTCCACGAGCACCGAAATAACAGAACACACAGAGGCATCAACCCTGACCGAGAACGGCGAACATAACTCCGCGTCAGAGGGTCCAGCTCAATCATCCGAAACCGCCGAGTCTGCGAAACGCGGAGAGTCGGTGGCCCAGTCGGAGTTGGAGACGACCGAGGCGCAACCCGGGCGGCGTTCGCGCCGGGCCCGGCGTTTTGGTGTGATTGCGCTGTTTAGTCTGAGCGTACCGGTGCTGGTGTTGGCGGTTGCAGCCTTTGTGATCAGCGGCAAGCCTTTGCATGCGCCCGAGTGGCTACACACCCGCGTGCAAGCTGCGCTGAACCAACAGTTGGACGGACTTGAGGTGTCCATCGAGCATATGGCGCTTGTTGTTGAGGACGACTGGGACCCCAGCATTGAATTGCAAGGGGTGGAGGTGGCGCCTGAGGATGGTGGCAGCCCGGTACGTTTGGAGACGGCGCGGGCACGATTGGCTTTTGCGCCGCTTTTGGATCGGCAGATTGCGCTGCGAGATGTGCAGGTGTCAGGCGTGACGTTGCTGGTGTTGCGTCAGGAAGACGGTCAGGTTCAGGTTTCGATTGGCCAAGGTGGTGGCGCGTTTCAGACAGACACCGACATCACAACCTTTGGCGACCAGGTGGAGGGCTATTTACAGGCGCCTCTGTTGGCGTACCTTGATTTGTTCCAGATTGAAGATGTGACCATCCGGTTTGAGGACCGGCGGGCGCAGCGGGCGTGGACTGTGGATGGTGGCCACATCACTTTGCGGCGCACGGACGAGTTGGTGGAACTGGCGTCTCAGATGACGCTTTTGGGCGGACGCAGCTACGCCAGCACAATTGAAGCTTCGGTGACCACGCGGTTTGGGTCTCGCACGACCGAGTTTGGGGTGAACTTTGAAGATCTGCCAAGCGATGATATTGCCTCGCAATCTGCTGCGCTGAGCTGGTTGCAGATTTTACGGGCGCCGATTTCGGGCGCGCTGCGGGCCAGCATTGATAGCGAAGGCAATCTGGGCAATGTGAATGCGACTTTGCAGATTGCTGATGGCGTGTTGCAGCCGGATGGGGCGGTGCGGCCAGTACCCTTTGAAAGCATGCGCAGTTATCTGACCTATGATCCAAACCGTGGCGCAATTCGGTTTGATGAGTTGTCCTTGAGCAGCGATATGGTGCGGGTCAACGCCCATGGGGAAGCGTTTTTCGGGTCTTTGTCACAAGGCTTGCCGGAAGATTTTCTGGTGCAGCTGACCTTAAATGAATTTCGCGCCAATCCCCGCAACCTGGATGATGACCCGGTGGCGTTGGAGAGGTCTTTTGCGGATTTTCGGTTGAAACTGGACCCGTTTGAACTGGATTTGGGGCAGTTGGTGGTTCGCCAGAACGGCAACCAGATTGTGTTGGATGGCAGTTTGACCACCGAAGGTGAGAATTGGGCTTATGCCTTAAACGGGCATATGGATGAGGTTGTACCAGAAAGCGTACTGGCGCTGTGGCCTAAGAGTTTCAAACACAAGCTGCGCAAGTGGATTGACCAGAACATCTATAAGGCGACATTGCACGACATTGATTTGGCCGTGCGCTCAAGAGGGGCGGAGCCGCCAGAGGTCTACGTGGACTTCCAGTTCCGCGATGTGGACATCAAACCAGTGAAAACCATGCCGCCGGTGCGCGATGGCATTGGCTTTGGCGTGTTGCAGAACCACCAACTGCATATCACGGCGGAGGCGGGGTATGTCGAAGCGGATCAAGGCGGGCGTATGGATGTGGCGGGCACCAATATGGTGATCCTGAATACGCGGATCAAACAGTCCCCGGCTGTGGTGCAGGCGCAAGCACGCGGGCCGGTTGAGGCGGTGTTGTCGCTGTTGGATCGCAAGCCTTTGGAGTTGTTCACGAAGGCCAATCTGCCTGTGGATTTTGCCTCCGGGTGGGCGGACTTGGAAGGCACGGTGGAGCTCGTGCTCAAGGACAAGCTGCCTATTGAGGAGGTGGTGTACGACGTGCGCGGTGATCTGAGCGATGTGCGCAGCGGGCATTTTCTGCCGGGCAAAGAGATGCGCGGCGACTTGCAGGTGACGGCGACACCGGAGCGAGTCGAGGTCTGGGGAGACGGGTTTGTCGCAAACATTCCTGTCAGCGCCAAATGGCACATGCAGGGTGGCAAGGAGAATGCAGGACGCAGTTGGGTTAGTGGCACAGCGGAGCTGAGCGCGGCGGCGCTGGACACGTTTGAGGTGGGGCTGCCCAAAGGCACGGTGTCTGAGGTTGGGCAAGCCCGTTATGAGATGGACATTGTGCGCGATCAGCCCCCCAAAATGCGGTTGCGGTCCGATCTGGTGGGGGTGCGCATGTCTTCGCCGCCGCTTGGATGGAGCAAATCTGCAAAGAGCAGTGGCACGCTTGAGGTGGATTTGACGCTGGGTAAGTCGCCGAGCATCGACCGTATTTTGTTTGAGGCACCGGGGTTGAGCGCCAGAGGGCGGATTTCGATTGCGGACGGCGGCGGCCTTGGTGTGGCGCAGATGGACAGCTTTGTAGTGGGCCGTTGGCTCAACGGCACGGGGCGGCTGTTGGGCCGTGGCAAGGCGCCGCCGGCTGTGGTGATGACCAGCGGGCGGCTGGACATGCGGCGTATGCCGGACAGTAGCAAAGGCAGTGGGCGTGGCGGCGCGGCGGGCATTGGGCCAGTTACGGCCAATGTGGATGAGGTGGTTGTGACCGACAACATCCGCTTGGGACCGATGAAGGCGGAGTTGAATTTTGACGGCGGCTTGAGTGGCAGCTTCAACGGCAATTTCAAAGGTGGGCCTTTGGTGTTTGGCACTTTGGCACCGCATCGCAATGGCACGCAATTGCGCGTGACGTCGGATCACGGAGGGAAAATCGCGCAGCTTATGGGGGTGGTGAAATCCGCCAGTCGCGGCGCAATGACCTTGTCGATGGTGCCGCGCGCTGCCAAGGGCGAATACGACGGCGTGTTGGAGATGAAAGAGGTCAAAGTGCAGCAAATGCCGTTGGTGGCCGAACTTCTGAATGCGATCAGTGTGGTTGGGCTGGTGGAGCAGCTGGCGGGGCCGGGGATTCTGTTCACCGATGTGTTTGCGCGGTTTCGGTTGACACCTGATCGGTTGGTGATTGGCGAAAGCAGTGCGGCGGGGCCTTCAATGGGGCTGTCTGCCAACGGCACGTATAGCTTTGCGCAAGAATGGTTCAACATTCAGGGCACAATTTCGCCGATCTATGCGGTGAACGTGATTGGCCGACCGTTTGCGCGGCGCGGGGAGGGGTTGATTGGCTTTAACTACACCATGCGCGGACCGGCCCAGCAGCCGGAGATCTCGGTAAACCCACTCTCGGCCTTGACGCCGGGCTTCTTTAGAGAGATTTTCCGCCGTCCACCACCGGACCTGAGTAACTAACGGCGCGACCTCTGATGCAGCTTTCCGATTTTGATTTTGATCTTCCCGAGTCTTTGATTGCGACCCGTCCAGCGGAGCCGCGCAGCTCAGCGCGCCTGTTGGTGGCCAAGGGCGGCGAGATCACCGATGGGGTGGTCACGGATTTGGTGGATCTGCTGCAGGCAGGCGATCGACTGGTGCTGAATGATACCAAAGTGATCCCGGCCCGCTTATCTGGCTACCGTGTTCGGCAAGGGCCGGAAGGGGAAACCCAGTCGCGCATGGAGGTAACGTTGTTGGAGCCGCGCGCAGGTGGGGCTTGGGCGGCATTGATCAAACCGTTGCGGAAAATTCGCGAAGGCGAAGAGATTGTCTTTGCCGCAGGTCTCAAGGGTCGGTTGCTGTCCAAAGAAGATGGGCAGGGGCTGGTGCAGTTTGACCTCGAGGGCGACGATTTTGATGCGGCGTTGGAGGCGGCGGGCAATATGCCGTTGCCGCCCTACATTGCTGCAAAGCGCGCTGCTGATGAGAAAGACAAAACCGATTATCAGACCGTTTGGGCGAAACACTCCGGCGCTGTGGCGGCCCCAACCGCGTCGTTGCATTTTGACGATGCGTTGCTGGCGGCATTAAAGGCCAAGGGCGTCCAATTCACCCATGTGACATTGCATGTTGGGGCGGGGACGTTCCTGCCGGTGAAGGTTGAAAACGTCAAAGAGCACAAGATGCACGCCGAATGGGGCCGCGTGACCGAGGCCGCGGCGGCGGAGATCGCGGAAACCAAGGCGGCGGGCGGACGGGTGATCCCGGTGGGCACCACTGCGCTGCGGTTGATAGAAAGTGCGGCGCGGGAAAGCGGCACAATCCAGCCGTGGGAAGGCAATACGGATATTTTCATCTATCCGGGGTTCTCGTTTAATGTGGCGGACGCCTTGATGACCAACTTCCACTTACCAAAATCGACCCTAATGATGTTGGTCAGCGCCTTGTTGGGGCAGGAAGAAATTCGCAAGGTCTATGACCATGCGGTAAACGAAGGCTATCGGTTCTTCTCTTACGGAGATGCCTCGCTGCTGCTTCCCTGATTAAATCTCTGACGATGCCGCAAAATGACATGTCGCTGTCGCGATTGGATGCGATGGCTGAGGGCGTGTTTTGCATACGGGCACATCTGTGAGACAGTTGTGTTGAGGATCGTCCAATGGGTCAGTTTCTAAAAGGTGCGTGGCCACTGCTGCTGGGAATGCTGTTGCTGATGGTTGGCAACGGTATGCACGGGACGTTGCTCGGTATTCGCGGCGAGGCGGCGGGATTCTCGACCTTTGAGATGTCGATGGTGATGTCGGCCTATTTTGTGGGCTTTCTGGGTGGCAGCCGCATCACGCCGGAATTGATCCGCCGTGTTGGACATGTGCGGGTGTTTGCCGCCATGGCCTCCATGATCTCCGCGGTTCTGATCCTTTATCCGACTCTGGAACACCCGGTGGCCTGGATCGCCGGGCGTACGTTGATGGGGCTGTGTTTTTCCGGGGTGTATGTCACGGCGGAAAGCTGGCTCAACAATGCGGCGACCAACGACACACGTGGCAAAGCGCTGTCGATTTATATGATGGTGCAGATGTTTGGCATCGTCGCTGCGCAGGGCATGTTGACCATTCCGGATGCGACCGGGTTCTTGCTGTTTGTGATCCCCTCGGTGCTGGTTTCGATCTCATTTGCGCCGATTTTGCTTTCCGTGTCGCCGACGCCGGCGTTTGACACCACCAAACCAATGAGCCTGAAAGAGCTGTTCCACAATTCGCCACTGGGCGTGGTGGGCATGTTCTTGCTTGGCGGCGTGTTTTCGGCACAGTTTGGTATGTCAGCGGTGTTTGCCACGCGCGCTGGTTTGAGCCTGAGTGAATTGTCGTTGTTTGTCGCGGCATTTTACATTGGTGCGACGGTGTTTCAGTATCCGCTTGGGTGGATGAGCGACCGGATGGATCGGCGTGTGTTGATCATGTTTGTGGCCGCGATTGGTGCGTCAGGGGCAATGCTGGGCTTCTTTGCCGGGGACAACTACTTGATGCTGCTTGTGTCCGCGCTTTTTATTGGGGGATTTTCAAATCCGCTGTATTCCATGCTGATTGCCCACGCCAATGACTTCCTAGAGTATGAAGATATGGCGGCGGCCTCAGGTGGTTTGGTGTTTGTGAATGGTGTTGGTGCCATTGCAGGACCAATGATCACCGGGTGGATGATGGATGTCATCGGACCCAGCGGGTACTTTATCTACTTGGTTATTCCGCTTGCGGCTTTGGGTCTTTACGCGGGGTATCGCACCACACGGCGTCCTGCGGCCTCTGTGGAAGATACTGGCAGCTATACCGCGGTTATGCCTACGGCCTCTGTGGTTGCGGTGGAGGTTGCACAAGAGGTGGCGATCGAGACGGCGATGGAGGAAGAGCAGGAAGCTGCCGCAGGGTAAGCAAACCTCTGCCGGTGTTAGCGCCAAAGGTCGCGGGCTGTGTCGGGATGTTGCATTTTGTGACTATTCTTTCTTAATTTCCTGTGTCTAACCTCCTAAGTACCAAGCGTCTTTTAATGAGACGGAACAGGCAAAAGGAGATGGGACATGGTGGGTCCCGAAGAAGTACTTTCGTATTGGCTCGACGAGGTTGGGCCGAGCGGGTGGTATGCAGTTTCCGAAGAGCTGGACGCAGAGATCCGGCGGCGGTTTGAGGCAACATGGGAAGTGGCTCAGGCCGGTGGCCTTGGGCAATGGTTGACCTACGCCAGTGGCACCTTGGCCTATCTGATCCTCACCGATCAGTTTTCGCGCAACATGTTCCGCGGCAGTGGCAAAGCTTTTGCGAGCGATCATAAGGCGCTTGCGGCGGCTAAATCTGCGATCGACAAAAAGTGGGATCAGAAAATCGACGGCCCGGCGCGGCAGTTTTTCTTTCTGCCACTGATGCATTCGGAGAACCTCTGTGATCAGGAGCGCTGTGTGCGCATGTTCCTGCAGCGGATGGGCGACGCCGATAGCAACCTGTTGCACGCCCAGGCCCATCGCGAGGTGATCCGGAAGTTTGGACGTTTCCCATACCGCAATGAAGCGCTTGCCCGGGCCTCGACCGAAGTGGAAATGGCCTATGTGGCCAATGGTGGCTACGGTGCTACTGTGCGGGAACTTCAGGCCACGGGCTAACCGCTATTCAGAGGGTGTGCTGGCGTCCGGCTTGGTTTCGGGCGCATAGCAGCTGGCGATGGTGCCGATACGGCCACTCACACGGCTGGCCACGTCATCCAGCGCGGATTGCATCAGGGTTTCCGGCGTGTCCGCGAGGCGGGCCAGGTTGCTGTTGATGCCCGCCAATTCCAATTGCAGCGCATTGGCGCGGGTTTGCAAGCGTTCGGTGGCCTGAGCGGTCAGGGATGTGCTGTCCAGGGAGATAGCGGCCAGATCGCTGCGCAGGTCGGCCACTTCGGTGCGCAGACCGTCCACTTTGATTTCTAATGGCTGCACAATTTGCAAGTTTTGCGCAAAGCTGGCTACAACGCGTTCTGCGGTGTCCGACAGGCGCCAGAGGAAAAACAGGCAGATTGCCACCAATATCAAGGTGGCGTTGATCATGGCAACAAGCAAGTTTTTCAGGGTTTTCATGGCTTGGCTCCCGACTCGGTGACGCGGGCGCAGTGTGCGCTTCTGATTGCGCGATCGCCAGTTAAAAATTGCGCGTAAAACGGGCGGTTCGCTTTATTGAAGCCGCTGCGGAGTTCCAGTAGGCTCGCGCAAAGACATAGCGGGAGGCGGGGAAACACCATGGCTAGCAAGAACTTCGACATGATTGTGATTGGCGCAGGGCCGGGCGGCTATGTGGCTGCCATTCGCGGCGCGCAACTGGGCCTCAAGGTTGCGATTGTGGAGCGTGAGCACATGGGCGGGATTTGCCTAAACTGGGGCTGCATTCCAACCAAGGCGCTGTTGCGGTCGGCGGAAGTGTTTCACCTGATGGAACGCGCTAAGGACTTTGGTCTGAAGGCGGAGGGCATTGGCTATGACATCGATGCAGTGGTGAAACGTTCGCGTGGGGTGGCCAAACAACTGAGCTCTGGCGTTGCTTTCTTGATGAAGAAGAACAAGGTTGAGGTCTTCATGGGGGAGGCGACTTTGCCAGCCAAAGGCAAAGTGTCGGTGAAGGGCGAAAAAGGCGTTGAGGAGCTGACCGCGAAGAACATCGTGTTGGCCACAGGTGCGCGGGCGCGGGAATTGCCGGGGCTCGAGGGCGATGGCAAGCGGGTCTGGACCTATAAGGACGCGTTGGTGCCGCCGCATATGCCCAAGAAGTTGCTCGTGATTGGTTCAGGTGCCATTGGGATCGAGTTTGCGAGTTTCTACAATACGTTGGGCGCGGATACGACGGTTGTTGAGGTCATGGATCGGGTTTTGCCGGTTGAAGATGCAGAGATAAGTGCTTTTGCCAAAAAGCAATTTGTCAAACAGGGCATGACCATCATGGAGAAATCCACGGTCAAGAAACTGGATCGCGGTGCCGACAAAGTCACGGCGCATATTGAGGTGGGTGGCAAAGTCACAACGCAGGACTTTGACACGGTGATTTCCGCAGTAGGCATTGTAGGCAATGTCGAGAATCTCGGGCTTGAAAAGCTTGGCGTGAAGATCGACCGGACCCATGTGGTCACGGATCAATACTGCCAGACCGGTGTGGACGGGCTGTTTGCGATTGGTGACATCGCTGGCGCGCCTTGGTTGGCGCATAAGGCGAGTCATGAGGGTGTGATGGTTGCGGAGCTGATCGCCGGTGGGAAGCCGCATCCAGTGAAGCCGGAGAGCATCGCGGGCTGTACTTATTGCCACCCGCAGGTGGCCAGCGTGGGCTACACCGAGGCCAAGGCCAAGGAACTAGGCTATGACGTGAAAGTCGGGCGCTTCCCGTTTATTGGCAACGGCAAGGCGATAGCCTTGGGCGAGCCAGAGGGCATGGTGAAAACCGTGTTTGATGCCAAGACTGGCGAGTTGCTTGGCGCGCATATGGTGGGCGCGGAGGTCACCGAGTTGATCCAGGGCTATGTGGTGGGACGCCAGCTTGAGACCACCGAGGCAGAGCTGATGGAGACCGTGTTCCCGCATCCAACTTTGAGCGAGATGATGCATGAAAGCGTGCTGGACGCTTATGACCGGGTGATCCACGTTTGACGCGCAGGCTCTTGTGACTACAAAAAAAGCCGCAGAGGTGTCCTCTACGGCATTTTCTTTTGGGTGAAGGCTTAATCAGTTGGTCACGGCATCAACAGCACTGAGCATCGCGTCAATCGAAGAGGTTGGTGTGATGCTTGGGAGGTACCTCCCCGTGGCAGAGCTCAGCAGACGGGCGTTTGCGCGCGACCAGGCGCTGGCCAGTGCTTCTTCGACTGTGGCGGCGCCTGATTTTTTCACAGCTACTTCGCCATTTTTTTGAACCGATCTGAAGGTGATCTTATTGTCTTTCTTAATGTAGTCTCCGGTCGGGATGTTCTCACGTACCACTGTGCCATCTGGATAGGTATAGGTGATCTGGGAAACGTAACGGACACCAATGTCGCGGGGATCTTCGCCGCTGCGCTTGTGCACGGTATTTCTTGCAAACACGTCAACCTTCGTGTTGACGATATCGCCGTTGGGTGTGGTGATGTCCTTTTGCTCACTTGCAGTAAGGTCAGTGATCTCGCCGGTATAGATTGTTGTACAGGCAGACATCAGCGCGAGGCCGCCCATCAGGAAAAGCGTTTTAATAAGTCTATGCATGGCTGTTCCTTTAGAACCGATGGGTGAAGCTGAGATCGAGACGTCGGTGGGTGTCTTCCGCACCAAAAGCTTGGGTCCAACCCAAGGTGGCGCCGAAGTCCTCGGTGAAGCGGTAGGTTGCGCTTAGGCGGGCGCGGTTTAGCTCTTCCTTATCGGTAATGGTGATGATCGCGTTGGACCATGTGTGGCTGAGACCCGCGGTGAAGATCCAGTTGTCGCCAGCGATGTGAAAGAGTTCCGCGCCAACCGTAAAACGATTGGTGTTGGTTTTGTTTGACAAGCCGGAGGTGTCAAAACTGCTGTTTGTGTGTGACGCCGCAGCCAAGCCTTTTACAAATGTGCGCCCGGAAAGCGGTGCGACCTGCTCGTATTGCAAAGTGGCGGTTAGGGTGTCACCGTCCCCAGCGGTCGTTGTGCCGCCGGAGGTGTAGGCTTCGGCAATGTCGCCGCTCAGTATTGTGCCGGTGAGCGTGCCACCGCGTCCAACTTGATATTGTGCCCCGAGACCGAAGGTTGGCGTCCGTGTGGTTTGCGTGTCTGGAGGAAAGGTATTGTCGGTGCGCGATTGGCCGAAAAAACCCAACAAACGCAGCTTGTCGGTGTATTGGTAGCCATACGACACCATCGCCGTTGTGGCATCTCGCGAGACGCCCTGATCTTCGCGGTCCAAAGCCGAGTAGTGCAGGGTCACTATGTGATCTCCTGCTTCCAAGGTCTGAGCTGCCGCCGGTTGGGCCAGCGTGAATGCAACATAGGTGCCGAGAGCAAGGACACCATAAGAGATCAATGTAATTTTCACGATTTCCCCCAGTTTTACCGGCTCAACGTTGAGGTGACCGGGGGCCAAAATCAATAAATTTTAACGATCGCACGGGTTGCGGGTAAACTTGCAACAGTTTTGAGGTGGGGGAGAGTGCGCATAGCCCAGGCGAGATTGATGCAACCGCGGTGCCGTACCACAAAAGCCGCCAATGCAGGCGGCTTTTGTGACGCGTAATAGAGATAGTTACAGGATGGCGTGGGCCAAGATCAGCAGCACGCCAGACCCCAGCACGTATCCAACATCCACGGTAATGGCGAAGCGGGATTTGTTGATCCACGCGCCGGTGTTGGCCACGTAAGCGGCGCAGGCGAGGATGGCGAGGAGAGCCACGGTCAGGTTCTGTGTGGTTTCGGTCAGGGCGACGATATAGGCCAGAAGTGCGATGGCGATCCAATTGGTGAAGAGCGGGCCCATTGGCATTTTCTCTGGCGGCTTGGGGTCAATGTTGCTGCCTTCGGCCCAGCGTTTTTGGAGGCCCAAAACTGGTCCGTAAACCAAGAAGCCAAAGGCAGAGCAGGCGATGAAGCCGACAATAAATGCAATCCAATTCATAGGGTTGTCTCCAATGTTTCCAATATGCGTGTCCAACCACTTTCGTGGTTGTCGCGGCTTTCCTGCGAAGGAAATCGAATATGCGTCAGGGTCAGGTTGGTGCCATCATTGGCAGGTGTCAAGATTAAGGTAACTTCGCTATCCTCTTGAGAATAGGGAGAAACCCAGGTGAAACGTAGGCGGTTGGCGCGGTCGATTTCGAGGTATTCGCCTTCGTGTGGCCAGCCTTCTTCGACATCAGGGGCTTGCATCACCACGCGAAACCGGCCGCCGACAACCGGATCGTTGCTGGCCTCCGGCACGGTCATTCCGGGGGCAGGGATCAAAAATTTCTGCATCATTTTGGGGTCCAGCCAGGCGTCAAACACGCGTTCTGGCGGGAAAGGTAAGTGGCGGGAGATTTCCAGCGCGAGGTCAGTCATTTTTGTCTTCCTCCATTAGGGCAGATTCGAGGGCGTCCAACCGCAGCGCCCAGATTGAACGCAGGTCAGCAAACCAAGTGTCAATGAGCGACAAGGGCGCCATTTGCACCTCGATCAAGTGCTCGCGCCATTCGGTGCGGCGACTGGCCAGTCCGGCGGCCTCCAGCACTTTGATGTGCTTGGATACCGCATTCAGGCTCAGATCAAACCGGGCGGCGATGTCGGTGACTTTCATCGGGCCGTTCTGGGCCAGAAGAGTCAGGATTGCGCGGCGGTTTGGCTCTGATGCGGCCTTGAGTATGGTGCTGAGCTGGTCCGCGGTCTTGGTGATGTCTTGTCGTTCAACCATGTGGGTGAATAACATCGACTCCCCGATCAGTCAACCCTTTGGGTGAATGACGGGTCGATGCACAAAAAAAGCGGCTCCTGAAAGCCGCCTTTGAGGTTCGGTTTGGTAGTTAGCTTATTGGACTTTAAGCGGGATTGCAGCCAAGAGCTTGTTGTCCACATCGAGGAAGTAGCGGATTTCATAGTCGCCGGGCTCATCAGGTACGATCAGGCTGAGAGGGCTGCCATTTTCCGCATAGGTGTAGGTGAGGTAGGGTTTGTCCGCGTTACCTACCGCGAGATAGTCGCGCGGATGTCCGGGGCCTGTCCAGTTGACCTCAATGTTGCTGCCGGGCGTCGCGGTTGTGGGCGCGGTGATGGTGACTGGCACGTCTTCAACAGTCAGCGACGCGCGGGCGAGCACTTTGGTTGGATTGGTATCCGCGACGTAGCGCAACTCGTAGGTGCCGGGATTGGCTGGCAAGGTGAGCGTCAAATCGCTGCCGTCGCGGGTGTAGGCGTAGGAGCCGTAGTCTCCTTCAGCGGCGTCTGGTGTTACAATGGTCAGGTAGTCGCCTTCGCCGCCCGGGCCAGTCCATGAGGCGGTGATTGCGCCGCCAATTGGGCCGGTGGTTGGCCCCGTGACCGTGGCGCCGACGGCAGTGACGTCAATCGGGATACGGGCTTGAATGGATCGGTCCTGCCCCAAAACATAGCGGATTTCGTGTGGGCCGGGGTCACCTGGCATCACAAGTTCCAAGGGATTGCCTTCGCGGGTGTAAGTGTAGTTGACGTATTTGTCGTCCGGCATGCCTTTGGCGGCAACGGTGATGTAGTCTCCGTCGTAACCGGGCCCGGTCCAGGACACGACGAGCTTTGCACCGGCACCGGCGCTGCTGTCTGCTTGCAGATCATAAGCCAGGGCCGCAACCGAGATAGGTTCGCGGTGAATGATCGTGCGGTCTTGGCTCATGGTGTAGACCATTTCATAATCACCAGGCGCGCCCGGCATTTGCAGCATCATGGGATTGCCGTCGCGGGTGTAGGTGTAGGTGATCCATTTCTCGTCACCCGGTTTGGTGACGGAAACATAGTCGCCGTCATAATCTGGTCCGATCCAGTCCACGGGAACTGTGGCACCGGCGACCAACTCATCTGGCGCGGACAGGGTGACGGTAACTTCTGTGGCGGTGATTGGTTGGTTGGCCAAAGGTTTGCGGCCGTCGCTCAGGATGTAGCGCAGTTCATAGGCGCCAGGTCTGGGCGGCATTTGTAGATCAAGTGGGCTGCCTTCGCGCGTATACGCATAGGTGATCCATTTGTTGGTATCCGGATCAACCGCGGCGATGAAATCATCTTTGGCGTTGGGACCGGTCCAGTCGACGGCAATGGTGCTGCCTGCAGCGGCGGATTGTGGGCCGGACACAGTGGCCGGTGGCTTATATTCCGGCAACTCCAGAACCACCCGTTTGTTGACCGAGCCGACGCCGAAGCGGGCTTCGGCAGTGGCTTCATCTTCGGGGCGCAGAACAGTGACGGTGTAGGTGCCTTCGAGCAGGTCTTCCTTCAAGGATGGCGCGTTGTGTTTGTCGTGAATGCTGCTGTCGCCTGCGAGATCCCAGATCAGGGGGGTGGTAATCGTTGGTCCGTTTTTGCCATCAATGGCCACAATGGTGACTTGCACCGGATGTGGTTCCGGTTCGGGTACAGGGGCGGCAGCGACTGCGGTCAAAGCGTTGCCAAGCTCATCTGCATTGGCGGCGGATAAGAATGTGCCGCCCGTAGCTTCGGCCATGCACTGGAACTGAGTCAAGGCTTGTGGGTCGGTTACGTCGAACCCCACAACATGCGCTGTGAAATCAACGCCTGTGGCTTCCAGTTCTTTGGCAACGGCACAGACGTCCGGGACGCAGGTCTCAATGCCATCAGAAACCAGGATCACGGTGGCGGCTTCTTCGGTGTGGCGCAACGCTTTGGCGGCCGCGACCACGGCGTCCGCCATCGGGGTTTTGCCTTTGGGGGATATGCCGTTCACAGCCGAGGTGATTGCGGTGCGTGTGTCGGAGCCGGGCAGAACCACGGTTTCGATGTCGGAACAATCCCCTTTGCGACGGTGGCCATAGACGGTCAAACCCAGATCAAGGTCGGCGGGCAGAGTGGTCATCAGTTCGCCCATGACCTGCTGGGCGATGGTGATTTTGGCTACGCCGTCAATTTGCCCCCACATGGAGCCGGACCCATCCATCACCACAATGGCGGAGGGGTTGTCTTGCGCAAAAATCGCAGTGGGCAGCAGACACAGCGCGGCCGAAGTCGCTCTCAAAAAAGTCATCCCAAAAATCCTCAAATATGTAATGCATAGAGACTAAGAGAGAAATTCCAAATCTGGCAAGTCATGAGGCAAAAACCGGGCTTGGCGAATTAAAATGTTCTCTGTATGTTCGCGATATCTGGTTGGCAGAGGGGGCGTGATCCCCTATGTCTGGTGCCGTATCCGTTGGGGGTTTGAATGGCCGAACTGAAGAACATCGAAGTGCGTGGCGCGCGCGAGCACAATTTGAAGTCGATTGACGTGGATATTCCACGTGATCAGCTGGTGGTGATCACCGGTCTGTCAGGCTCTGGCAAATCCTCATTGGCGTTTGACACCATCTATGCGGAAGGGCAGCGGCGCTATGTCGAGAGCCTGAGCGCCTATGCGCGGCAGTTCCTTGATATGATGGAAAAGCCGGATGTGGATCACATCAGCGGGTTGTCTCCTGCGATTTCGATTGAGCAGAAGACGACGTCAAAAAACCCGCGCTCCACCGTGGGAACGGTGACAGAGATTTATGACTATCTGCGTTTGCTGTTTGCCCGTGTCGGCACGCCGTATTCGCCGGCCACCGGGCTGCCGATTGAGGCGCAACAGGTGCAGGATATGGTTGACCGTGTCATGACCTTGGAGGACGGCACGCGTGGTTACCTTTTGGCGCCGATCGTGCGGGACCGGAAAGGCGAATATCGCAAAGAGTTTCTGGAGCTGCGCAAGCAGGGTTTTCAGCGGGTGAAGGTGGATGGCGCATTCTATGAGCTGGACGAGCCGCCCACGCTGGACAAGAAATTCCGCCATGACATTGATGTGGTCGTGGATCGGCTTGTGGTGCGCGAGGGTATGGAAACCCGTCTTGCAGACAGTCTGCGCACCGCGCTGGATCTGGCGGATGGGATAGCGGTTTTGGAGACCGCACCCAAAGAGGGCGATCCGGAACGGATTACCTTCAGTGAGAAATTTGCCTGTCCTGTCAGTGGCTTCACCATCCCTGAAATTGAGCCGCGGCTGTTTTCGTTTAACGCGCCGTTTGGCGCCTGCCCAACTTGTGACGGGCTTGGCAAAGAGCTGTTCTTTGATGAGCGTTTGGTGGTCCCGGATGTGACGCTGAAGGTTTATGACGGGGCTTTGGCGCCGTGGCGGAAGGGCAAATCTCCGTATTTCCGGCAAACCATTGAAGCACTTGCGAAACACTATGAGTTTGACAAAAACTCACCTTGGAAAGATCTGCCGAAACATGTGCAGCAGGTGTTCCTCTATGGCTCTGGTGAGGAAGAGATTGAATTCCGCTACGATGAAGGTGGCCGTGTTTATCAGGTGACGCGCGTGTTTGAGGGCGTGATCCCCAACATGGAACGGCGCTACCGCGAGACGGACAGCAACTGGATCCGAGAAGAGTTTGAAAACTATCAGAACAACCGTCCGTGCGGCGCCTGTCGTGGGCATCGGTTGCGTGAAGAGGCTTTGGCTGTTCGGATTGCCGAGAAACATGTTGGCCATGTGGTGCAGCTGTCGATCCGAGAGGCTTTGGCCTGGATTGAGAGCGTGCCTGCGGCGTTGACTCCTCAGCGGCAGGAGATTGCGCGGGCGATTGTGAAAGAGATTCAGGAGCGGCTTGGGTTCTTGAACAATGTTGGCTTGGAATACCTAACCTTGTCGCGCAACAGTGGCACGCTGTCAGGCGGGGAGAGCCAGCGTATCCGATTGGCGAGCCAGATTGGCTCTGGCCTGACCGGTGTGCTGTACGTGCTGGATGAGCCATCGATTGGCCTGCATCAACGGGACAATGACCGGCTGCTGACGACGCTGAAAAACCTGCGAGATCAGGGCAATACGGTTATTGTTGTCGAGCATGACGAAGAAGCGGTGCGTGAGGCGGACTATGTGTTCGACATTGGCCCAGGGGCTGGTGTGCATGGCGGTCAGGTGGTGTCACAGGGCAAGCCCGAAGATATTGCAGCTGATCCGGCATCGCTGACCGGGCAGTATCTGTCTGGTGCGCGTGAAATTGCGGTGCCTACGGAACGGCGTGAGGGCAATGGTAAATCTGTGACGGTTGTGAAGGCGACGGGCAACAACCTGCGTAAGGTCACGGCGGACTTCCCACTTGGTAAGTTTGTTTGCGTGACCGGTGTGTCCGGAGGCGGGAAATCGACGCTGACCATTGAGACCTTGTTCAAGACTGCTTCGATGCGCCTGAATGGGGCGCGGCAGACTCCTGCGCCTTGTGAGACGATCAAGGGGCTTGAGCATCTGGATAAGGTGATCGACATTGACCAGCGGCCTATCGGCCGCACGCCACGGTCCAACCCCGCGACTTATACCGGGGCATTTACACCGATCCGCGATTGGTTTGCCGGTCTGCCGGAAGCCAAAGCGCGTGGCTATAAACCCGGACGGTTCAGTTTCAACGTCAAAGGCGGGCGTTGTGAGGCGTGTCAGGGTGACGGTGTCATCAAGATCGAGATGCACTTCCTGCCAGACGTCTATGTCGAATGTGAGACCTGCAAAGGCGCGCGCTACAACCGCGAGACTTTGGAAATCCGATTTAAAGGCAAGAGTATTGCGGACGTGCTGGATATGACCGTTGAGGAGGCTCAGGAGTTCTTCAAAGCGGTGCCCAGCATTCGCGACAAGATGGATGCGCTGATGCGGGTTGGTCTTGGCTACATCAAGGTGGGGCAGCAGGCGACAACGCTGTCTGGTGGTGAGGCGCAGCGGGTGAAACTGTCCAAAGAATTGGCGAAACGCTCAACCGGGCGCACACTCTATATTCTGGATGAGCCAACCACCGGTCTGCATTTTGAAGATGTGCGTAAGCTTTTGGAAGTGCTGCATGAATTGGTGGATCAGGGCAATACGGTTGTGGTGATCGAGCACAACCTGGATGTGGTGAAAACCGCCGATCATATCATCGACATTGGCCCCGAGGGCGGTGACGGCGGTGGTAAGATTGTTGCCAAAGGTACGCCGGAGAAGGTGGCCAAAGTGGCCGCGAGCCATACCGGGCATTATCTGAAGGATATGTTGGTGCCGAAGAAGAAAGTGGCGGCAGAGTAAAAAAGTCGGGCGGTGGTTGTGAAAACCACCGCCCGTTTTCTTTAGGCTGCGACGGCTTGGCGGGGTTTTGCCAGCGTGATTGGTAGCACAAACATCAGCAGGAAGCCGGTGTTCATAACCACGTTGAACCAGGCACCTGCAACGAGGGAGCCTGCGCTGTCCACCACATACCAACTCCAGACACCCCAGCTGATAATGGAGGCGCCGGTTTCAGGATCGTTGGCGTAAACGTGGATGGTGACTTGCCAGGTCACGACCCCAAGGCTGACCATGAGGCCGCCGCCGATGGCGGCGAGCACTTTTTCGCTGTCGCCGCCAAAGCTCTGCGCGCCATCAAGTGGCAGGTGCGTCAGGTCCATGAACCAGCCAACAACGCCGTGGAGGCCGCCAATCATGGCAAACAGTGGGATAAGGCCAAAAAGCACCGTGCCAAGCGAGGTGAGTTTCAGAAGGTAGATCGCGCGATCCTGTGTCATGTGATGTCTCCATTTGAGGTTATGGCGACAAACTGCGTCCGTTTGGTGGGGCAAAACAATTACCTGTGAGGTAAGTGCTTTGCGCAAGGGATCGGCTATGATGCTCGGGACAATGAGGAGCGGGACATGGGCGTAGAGTTTGGCGCGGTTTTAAAAGAGTGGCGACAGGTGCGGCGGGTGAGCCAGCTGGATCTAGGGTTGTCCGCTGGCGTGAGCTCTCGGCATATCTCGTTTCTGGAAACCGGCCGGTCGCGGCCCAGTCGTGGCATGGTGCTGCGGCTCTGTGACGAGTTGGAGGTGCCTTTTGCGCAACGTAACCGCATGCTGTCTGCGGCTGGGATGAGCCCGGCCTATGCAGAGCGGGATTTGTCAGAGGCGGATATGGCGCCGATGCGGGCGGCGATGGAATGGACCCTCAAACGGCATGAGCCCTATCCAGCGATGGCGATTGATCGGCATTGGAGGCTGGTGGCGTTGAATGCGATTTCCGCACAGTTGTTGGCCGGATTTGACGTGCAGGTTGGTGATAGCCTGATTGATATGATGGTTGACTCGAAGGGTGTCCGGCAAGCACTTGTCAATTATGAAGAAATTCTACGTCACATGATTGCGCGCCTGCGTGTCGAAAGCGCGCATTTTGGGCATGATCCGGTGTTGGAAGATGGCATTGCGCGCATGGAAGAGCGTCTAGGTGAGGCTGTGCTTGAGGTGGATGGCATCAAGCCTGCGATCATTCCCGCAGTTTATGAGTTTGGCGGGATGCAGATGTCGTTTTTCTCCACCATCAGCCAGTTCGGCTCGGCCGAGGACATTGCCCTCAGCGAGTTGCGGATTGAGATGATGTTTCCTGCGGATGAGGCCACGCGCCTCGCGTTGGAGGCGCTGGCGGCGAACTGATCATTTTCGGTGCAGCGGACAGGTGCCTTTACCCAATATGGTGTAAAGCGGACAGGACCCAAAAAGGGCGGTGGCCAATGGGATTATACCAATCCACATCCAAGCGCCGTAGCCCATGAGCGCGCCTGCGATCAAAGCCAGACCAATCACCACACGCAGTACCTTGTCGATACCGCCAACATTTTTCGCAAACATATGTGTCCCTCCTAGAGATGAGACAACTATACATTTTGATTTTGGAATGTGACTTGATTTGCCTCAAGCGGCCTAGGAAAACTTACGCTGCCAGAAGTGCAGTTGCCTCATAGCTGCGCAGGCTGGGGCGGGCGGCTATGTCCTCAAAGCTGATGTTTTTTTCCCGCATCACCTGCCGCAGGGAGCGGTTGGCAAAGGGATCAAAGCTGTAGCGGGTCATTGGGCCGGGCAAGAAGCTTTCGGACCATTGGCCTTCAGAGTAGAGCAGCTCATGTTGTGGCATCAGGATGTGGAAGTAGGTAATGGTGCTGTCGGTTTCACAACGGGTCACATCGCGGCCATTCACAATATCCTTGGCTTTTACCAGCACTTCGTCGCAGCCAAACAGCAGTTCGGCGCGGTAGCCTTGCAGCAACACTCGGTGTTGTGGGGACACGATCAGGTCGCGGTCATTGTCGAGCACGCCTGCTTTGATGCGGATGGGCAGCGATTCAAAACGCGGCGGCATATGGGAGTGGCCAATCCACTGGATGGGTTGCAACCCGTTGTCGAGGGTGTCGACCAACATGCCAGCACGCAACTCTTCAACCGGGATGTCGCCCTCGGAGGTGCGGATCAGGGTGCCCACGGTAAAACACGGCGCGTGCTGTTCGATTTCGACCAGCGCGGTGTCGGTTTCTCCGGTGGAGTCTTCGATGGTGTAGTTGAAATAGACAGTCTCGTTGTCGGTGTCGGCGTCAACAGTAAGCGTGCCATCTGCGTTCAAGGTCACAACCTGCCCAGTTGCCAAGGTCACGCTGCTTGGCAGGCCGCCACTTCCGTCGTGGCTGACCGCGGTGCCATTGATGTGCGTGATGGTCAGGGTAGGGCCCGCGGATGAGTTGTCATTGCCCAGCACGTCGAGGGTCTTGCTGTTGCCATAGGCGATGCGCATGTCATCGTCCTGTGCCACGATAGCGGTTTGCACCGAGCCACCTGCGATCAGCAAGTTGGAATCGTATTGTGTATCGGTCGCGTCGGCGATGCCAATCACCAGCTCGTTTACACCGTCCTGAAGAGGGACCACGAAGGTTAGCGTGACGGTGAAACCGTCCATTTCTGTGTTGTATTGATCGCCAGCGTTGTCGTTGTAAATATTGGAGTTGGCGTCGTTGATGTTGCCAACGGTGGCGCCGCCATCTCCAACGGAAATTTGTGCCTCAACCCCATTCACCCAAACGCCAATGGCGTCGTTGTAGCTGAGGTATTCCGGGTATTCCTCGGATGACAGCACAAAGTCGATGGTCAGCAACTCGCCAGCGGTGCCGTTAAAATCGATGGTCAGGTAGGACGCGTCAAAGGTGTTGGTGCCTGCGGCGGCGTTAAACAATGCGTTGTTGTCTTCGCCAGAAGTGTTGGTGGAGGTAGAGGCGGATTGGTTGGTGTTTGTGGTGCCGTCACTGTTGGTGAAGTCATCCACGTGGCCGGTGGACAAGATCACACCGCTGTCAGCAGGGGCGACGCCAGCGGAGGTTGTGTCGGCACCGGTGTAGATGCCCGAAGAGGCCGCATCGCCGGTGTAGGTGGCCCCCAAGATGCGGGAGGGATCCCCAAAGATCTCATTGGCCATCGCGGTGGCGTTGGCGCTTGTGTCGATATTGAGTTCCGTTGCCGTTGGCATGTTTCTACCTCAGTGCGTTCTGCTCTTGTCCAATCACGGGGCCTCTGCGGGTCCTCGGTCAGAGCAAAACTGGCGGGCAAACGTGGCGCGAACGGGGCTGGGGTAAGGAAAGATTAATTAAAATTGAGGGTAGAGTGGGGCGTTTGCCCAAAGGAAAAGGGCCGCGCAAAATGTGGCGTGGCCCTTTGTTTTATTGCTGATACCGCAGTTTCTTAGGTGCGGGTGCGTTTTTCGAAACGTGGCAACATTGCGGAGAAGTCGGTGCCAAGCCCGCCTTCATTCTCCACAAACTGCTCATAAAGCGCAGCGGCGGCTTGACCCATCGGGGTGTCGGCATCAGCGCTTTCAGCAGCCTGTTGTGACAGGCGAAGGTCCTTGAGCATCAGCTCAGAGGCAAAGCCTGGTTGGTAGTCATTGTCTGCCGGAGACTGCGGGCCAACGCCGGGGGCCGGGCAGTAGGCGTTCATAGTCCAGCTGTACCCGGATGAGGTGGAGACCACGTCAAACATCGACTGGCGGTCCAGACCTAGTTTGTCGGCCAGAGCAAAGGCTTCACACGTGGCGATCATGGTCACGCCAAGGATCATGTTGTTACAAATTTTGGCAGCTTGACCGGCGCCCGCGTCGCCACAGTGCACCGCCTTTTGGCCCATGATGTCAAACAGCGGGTCGGCCTTGGCAAAAGCGTCTTTTGACCCACCGGCCATAAAGGTCAGTGTGCCGCCTGCCGCACCACCCACGCCGCCAGACACTGGCGCGTCCACGGGCAGGAGGCCTGCGGTGGTGGCTTGTTCAGCCACGGCGCGGGCGCTGTCTACGTCCACGGTGGAGCAATCCACAAAAGTCGCGCCTTTGGACATCACCGGAATGATCTCATTGGCGACGGCACGCAGGATTTGGCCGTTGGGCAGCATGGTGATGACCACATCCGCGCCCGTGGCTGCGGCGGCACCGGTGTCGGCCATGGTGACGCCATCGATGGCCACATCTGCCATGTCAAAGCCGGTGACCTCATGGCCCGCTTTTGCAAGGTTGGCAGCCATAGGGCCGCCCATATTGCCCAGTCCGATGAATCCGATCTTCATGGTGCTACTCTCCCTTTTCAAATGTTAGCGCATCCGCCCCAAGCGGAAGAACCATCTTGGTCACGATGCCAGCGGGCAGGGCGTCCAAGCTGTATTTCCATTGCGGATTGCGGTCTTTGTCGATGATCTGTGCGCGGATGCCTTCGAGAAAATCGCCATCCTCCATGGCGCGGAAGGTGAAGCGGTATTCCTGATCCAGCGCAAAGCGGATGTCGTCGCGTTGGCGCACGCGGTGGATGATCTCCTGTGCGGCCCCCATGGCGATGGGGGAATTGCGGGAGAGTTTTTTCAGGGCTCCGGTGGCAAATTCGCTGTCGGAAAACTTCAGCGCGTTCAATATGTCGTTGAGGGTCTCACCGCCAAAGTGCGCGTCGATGTCGGCCTGTTGTGTGGTGAGCGGCCCAGCCTCCGGCTCGCTCGCGGCGGCGTCGATCAGCGCATAATCCGCTGTTTCCTCGAGTTGGGTAATCAAGGCGGGCCATGCATCTTGCGGGATGAAGTAGTCCGCGAAGCCTGCGTAGATCGCGTCTGCGGCATTCAGGCGGGCGGCAGTGAGGCCGAGGTATTCGCCAAGCCGACCGGGCGCACGCGCAAGGATCAGAGAGCCACCCACGTCAGGAACAAGGCCAATGCCACACTCTGGCATGGCGATTTGACTGCTCTCGCCCACGATACGGTGGGAGCCATGACAGCCCACACCCACGCCGCCACCCATGGTGAAGCCCTGCATGAAGCTGACCACGGGTTTGGGGAACTCAAAGAGTTTGGCGTTCATGCGGTATTCGTCGGCCCAGAATTTCCGGCCATAGGCAAAGTCGCCCTTGGTGCCGGTCTCATAGAGTTCGGCAATATCGCCGCCCGCGCAGAAGGCTTTTTCGCCTTCCGCGTCGATGACGATCATTTTGACTTCGTCATCCGTGGCCCAGACGTCGAGCGCGTCTTCGATGGCGATGCACATGTCATAGGACATGGCGTTGAGCGCTTTGGGACGGGTGAAGGTGATGCGGCCGGTTTGACCAGCTTTGCGAAAGGAGATGTCAGACACGCGGGGCGCTCCGTCTTTGAAAAAGGGCCGCTCCTGTAGGGCGGCCCGGTCGTGGTTAGGCGGAAATCATCTGGCGGGAGATGATCAGGCGCATGATTTCATTGGTGCCTTCGAGGATCTGGTGCACACGCAGGTCGCGGACAATTTTCTCGATGCCGTAGTCCGCGAGGTAGCCATAGCCGCCGTGCAGCTGCAAGCAGCCGTTGGCAACATCAAAGGCGACGTCGGTGACCATAAGCTTGGCCATGGCGCAGAATTTAGTGGCGTCGTGGTCGCCGTTGTCGAGTTTCCATGCGGCCTGGCGCAGGAAGGTGCGGGCGGCTTGCAGTTTGGTTTCATACTCCGCGAGGCGGAATTGCAGCGCTTGGAATTGGTTGATGGATTTTCCAAAAGCTTTGCGTTCGGACATGTATTGCACGGTCAGATCCAACGCCTTCTGTGCGCCGCCAAGTGCGCCGGCGGAGATGTTCAGGCGACCACCGTCCAGACCTGCCATGGCGTAGCTGAAACCTTTGCCTTCTTCGCCAATCAGGTTGTCGGCCGGCACTTTGCAGTCGTCAAACTGGACTTGTGAGGTGGGTTGGCTGAGCCAGCCCATTTTCTTTTCCAACGCGCCAAAGGACAGGCCCTGCGCGCCGTCTTCGACCACTACAGTGGAAATGCCTTTGGGGCCGTCTTCTCCAGTGCGCACCATACAGACATAGGCGTCGGAGTAGGATCCACCTGAGATGAAGGCTTTGGTGCCATTGAGCACGTACCCGTCGTTGGTGCGTTCGGCCCGAGTTTTCAGAGCCGCCGCGTCTGAGCCTGAGCCTGGCTCGGTCAGGCAGTAGGAAAAGACTTTTGTCATAGAGCAAAGGTCCGGCAGCCACTTCTGCTTGGTTTCCTCAGAGCCAAATTTGTCGATCATGCCACCACACATGTTGTGGATTGACAGGAAGGAGCCAACGGACGGGCAGGCCATGGCGAGGGCCTCAAACACCAGCGTAGCGTCCAAGCGGGACAGGCCAGAGCCGCCGTATTCCTCGGATACATAGATGCCGCCCAGTCCCAGTTCCGCCAATTGTGGCCAGAGCTCTTTGGGGATAGAGCCTTCGGATTCCCAATTCTGGGCGTGAGGTGCGATATTTTCTTCGCCAAAACCTTTGGCCATATCAAAGATCAGGGTCTGTTCTTCACTCAGTGCAAAATCCATGTCTCATCCTTCAAGATCGCGGCGTCGGCGGGGCCGAGCCAAAGCGGGTGCAGATGAGGGGCAGGGGGCTAAAGCGCCGATCCGCAGCCTCCCCTCCGCGAATTGAACATGTGTTAAATTACCATCCTTGCATCAAGATTGCAAAGTGCGAATGGCGCAAAAATAGCGCTATCACGCAGCGATTATGCAGAGTGATTTTGCAGTTTTGTCGGTGTAGGTCTGTTTTTAGCTGGCGGCTTTGAAGTCATTCGATGCCGGCGCAGGGCCTTCTTCGGTCATTTGCGCATAGGTGACTGAGCGGTTTCGACCCGTGGACTTTGCATGGTAGAGCGCCTCGTCGGCGCGCAGCAGCAACTCTTCGGGGTCTAAATCCGAATTTGGTTCTGCGCAGGCGATGCCAAAACTGGCGGTGACGCGCAGGCTGACATTGCCGGTGCATTCTGCGGTCAAGGCAGAAATGCGATTGCGTATACGTTCTGCCACCACTTGGGCATTGTCGCAGGTGGTGTCGGGCAGGATCATGACAAATTCTTCGCCGCCATAGCGACAAACGCGATCAGCGCGGCGCAAATTGGCCACTTGCATTAGATCAGCAACAGCACGCAGGACATCATCTCCCGCTGGATGGCCATAGGTGTCGTTCACAATCTTGAAGTGGTCGATGTCAAAAATCACCAGGGAGATACCCTGATCGGAATAGTCTTTTTCACGCCATGCCAGGGAGAGTTCGTTGTCAAACGCCTGACGATTGAGCAGGCCGGTGAGGTGGTCGCGGCTGGCAGTGTCCAGGGCGTTCTTGTGTAGTTGTTGCAGGTTTGAGCGCTCCTGATCCAACACCTCGGCGCGGGTTACCGCGCTGGTGACCCTGCGGCCCACTTTTACGCTGTAGGCGCAGATAAACAAGACAAAGGCATGGGTGGCGAGGTACACGCCGTGATAAGTGTTGGAGACGATGATGTCATTGACGCCAGCGAGCAGTGGCACAAACCATCCCAAAGTGAAAAACCAGGCGTCAGGCACGCGTTTGATAATGGCGCGGGCGCTGGTCCAGAGGATCAGGCCAAAAATCGCCACGCAGTACAACTGGATGACAAACAATTGCTCGGTGACAAACGGCAATGGGGCCGTGAGCACGATGGCGCCGCCAAGCATGGCCAATACACCGGTCACCAAAGGTCCACCAAGATCGGACAGGCGGCGCCAGACCAAAGCCTGCTGTAAGGCGTAGCCAGCCCAAGCGATCAATAAAATGTCTGCGTATTCAATCCGGACTCGCAGGGCGCGAACTTCGGGGCCAAACACCATTTCTAGCGTACCAGCCAGGATGACCGAGCGCAGCAGGAAAGCAAAAGACACCAAAGCAAGCAGCAGGGTGGCGGGGTCTTTGCGGTACACCACAAAAAGAAACAGATTCAGAGCTGTGACCAGCAGAGTGATGCCAATGATGGCACCTTCAATCAGGCGATCCAGGTGAGCGTCTCTTTGGAGGAAGGCCGCATCAGAGATGAACGGCGTGCGTAAAATGCCGCCATAGCTTTGCAACTCTTTGCGGACTTGAACAACGATATAGCCTTCGCCAATTTGGTTCAGTGCATAGCTTTGTTCAATCAGGGACGCGCGGATTGGTCCGGTCATTGCACCGTTGCCGCCAATACGTTCTGCATGTGCGAGGTTGTTGGCAGGCACCCAGAACACCTCATAAGCGTCAGCGACCCGCGGGAAGGCGATCGCCAAGGGCGTGGATCGTGAATATGGCAGTGTGAGGTTTATCACATAGGTGCCGGTGCCGTGGGCATGTGGATTTGTCTCGCTGGCAATGCCAGCCTCTTGCCAATCATCAGGCACGTGCAAGGTGCCCAGTTCATTGGACACGGCGGCCTCTACCGCCTCTTGGGGTGTCAGGCGAGATCCGAACTGGAACCACCAGTCGCCGCGCAATTGAGCTTTCTCTTGAGTGTCAAATGGAAACGACGAAAAGTCGCGCTCTGGCCCCGGTCCGCTATGGGCCTGGGCAGTGGTGATCAGTGTTTCTGACAGGAAAACACAGGTCATCACAACCGTGACGGCGTGAAGTATCGCACGTGCAATTTTGAGGTGCATGGGCCTGTGTCTCATCTGGTTTTCTGTAGGAAAATTTGTGAGGCACAGGCTTTAAGGTCGATTTAACTCGCTAACAAGAGCGGTGGTTTTGGCGGGCAAAAATAGGCGGAAATTGGATCAAACTTTAGCGGGCCTGTGGAAATTTGCTCAACTGCCGCCAGTCGTGATGTGACGTTGTGCTCTAATCTGCTGTGCTGAGAAGTTGGTCGAGGCTGGATTGAGGCAGGCCAAGAATGGCGAGCGCCTCGATTTCGTTCTCCTGCAGGATGGGCACAACTGACGGAAAAGGCTCCCAGCTGCGCAAGGCCAGGCGCGCCAGTTTTTTGCCGATGTCGCTTGGCGCGAAGTAGATGATCAACGTCTCGGCATTGTTGCCGGTAAACGCCTCCGCCTTTTTGGCCTGCGCCTTCATAAGTTCAAGGTAGTCTTCATCCCAGCCAGTTAGGGCGCTGAGGTCGACAAACTGTTTTTGGCCCGGTTGGAAATCCGGGTGTTGAGCATAGGCGGTAAAGGCTTGCAACGTGTCGGTCATATTGGCGTGGCCGTCGTAGCGGACATAGACCAAGCCGATGGTGGGGATGATCCGAAAACTCACTGACAAGTTTACACGCTCCTTTTACCTAAAAAAACGGGCGGCCCGGAGCCGCCCGTTTGTATGCAAATGATCACAGAAACGGGTCTGGATCAATCCATCTGTTTGAAGTGGAACTCGCCGCCTTCTTTGATGCCCGAAGGCCAGCGGGAGGTCACGGTTTTGGTGCGTGTGTAGAACTTGAACGAGTCCGGACCATGCTGGTTCAAATCGCCAAAGGCAGATTTTTTCCAACCGCCAAAGGTGTGATAGGCCAGTGGCACAGGGATTGGCACGTTCACGCCAACCATGCCGACGTTGACGCGGTTGGCAAAGTCACGGGCGGTATCGCCATCGCGAGTGTAGATCGCGGTGCCGTTGCCGTATTCGTGATCCATCGCCAGACCCAGCGCTTCTTCGTAAGACTGGGCACGCACCATGGACAGAACCGGACCGAAGATCTCGGTTTTGTAGATGTCCATGTCTTTGGTGACGTTATCAAACAGGTGCGGACCAACAAAGAAGCCCTCTTCGTAGCCTTGAAGGCTGAAGTCGCGGCCATCAACAACAAGATCTGCACCTTGGTCGACACCGGTTTGCACCAGGCGCAGGATGTTTTCCTGAGCGGCTTTGGTCACAACTGGACCGTAGTCCACATCGTCGCCCGCGGTGTATGGCGCGATTTTCAGCTTTTCGATGCGTGGGATCAGCTTGTCACGCAGCTTATCAGCGGTTTCTTCGCCTACAGGCACAGCCACGGAGATCGCCATGCAGCGTTCGCCAGCAGCGCCGTAGCCTGCGCCAACCAACGCGTCTGCGGCCTGATCCAGATCTGCATCCGGCATGATGATCATGTGGTTTTTCGCACCACCGAAGCACTGAACGCGCTTACCTTGGGCACAACCAGTGCCGTAGATGTATTCGGCAATAGGCGTAGAGCCCACAAAGCCAACGGACTGGATGATCGGATCATAAAGGATCGCGTCCACGGCCTCTTTGTCGCCGTTCACAACCTGAATGATGCCCTTTGGCAGGCCAGCTTCTTCAAGCAGTTCGGCCAGCATCAGCGGCACGGATGGGTCACGCTCAGATGGCTTCAGGATGAAGGCGTTGCCGCATGCGATGGCAGGTGCAAACATCCACATTGGGATCATCGCTGGGAAGTTGAATGGTGTGATACCCGCGGTCACGCCAAGCGCCTGGCGCATGGAGTAGATATCGATGCCGGGGCCGGCTGCGTCGGTGTATTCACCTTTCAACATTTGCGGTGCGGCGATGCAGTATTCTGCCACTTCCAGGCCGCGCTGGATGTCGCCTTTGGCATCCGGGAAAGTCTTGCCGTGCTCGCGGCTCAGTGCCTCAGCCAGCTTGTCCATGTCGCGGTTCAGCAGGTCAACAAACTTCATCAGCACGCGGGCGCGACGCTGTGGGTTCACGGCGGCCCAAGCAGGCTGAGCAGCCTGAGCGGCAGCGACGGCGATGTCCATCTCAGCCTTGTTGGCCAGAGGCACTTTGGCCTGAACCTCACCGGTGGCTGGGTTGTAGACATCGGCAAAACGGCCGGACGTCCCTTTGACGTGTTCGCCGTTGATGAAATGAGTCAACTCTTGCATGGCATCCTCCTATGACATTTGAGCAAAAGAATAGGCTTGCAAAAATCAACGGAAAAGAGGCAACTGTTCAAAACGGCTTTGCAAAAATGAATGGGGGCAGCATGGCGGCGCATTGGGATGACCTGCGGGTGTTTTTGGCGGTGGCGCGGGAAGAGAGCCTGTCTGCGGCGGGGCGGCGCTTGCAGGTGGATCCTGCGACAGTGGGGCGGCGGGTTGCGCGGTTGGAAACAGCGTTTGAATCGCCGTTATTTGTCAAATCGCCAACGGGGTATGCCTTGACGGACGCGGGTCAGAGGCTGATGGGGCATGCGTTGCGGGTGGAGCAAAGCCTGCAGGAAGCCACTGAGGAAATGGTGGGGCAAAGCGCTGGCTTGTCAGGGCAAATTCGCATTGGCGCGCCAGATGGAGTGGCAAATTATCTACTGCCGGCGGTCTGTGGGCGGATTGCCGAGGCCAACCCGGATCTGGAAATTCAAATCGTGGCTTTGCCACGCGTGGTGAGTCTGTCTCGTCGGGAGGCAGATTTGGTGGTTGCGGTGAGTGCGCCGACCGCTGGACGTTTGACGGTTCAAAAGATTACCGACTACAAACTGCATCTGGCGGCGGCCAAATGGTACCTGCGCAAGCGGCCTCAGATCACTTGCGTGGATGATCTCAAGGACCACCTTGTTACCGGCTACATCCCGGACATGATCTTTGATAAAGAGCTGGATTACCTCAGTGAAATTGGCATTGACCGGGTGCGTTTGGCCTCCAACTCAGCCTCGGTGCAATTCAACTGGGTGCGCAGCGGTGCGGGCATTGGCGTGGTGCATGACTTTGCCATTCCCTGGGGGCGCGGTGTCACCAAGGTTTTGGAAAATGAGGTTAGCCTGACCCGCAGTTTCTATCTGATCCGGCATGCTGATGACCGGCGGTTAGAGCGGCTCAACCGGTTCTCAGAAGCCCTGTGTGAAGGTATGCGGCAAGAGGTGGCCCACCTAGAAGGTCAAACTTGACAAGTGCTTAGGATACGGCAACGCTGATCTTTAGGGAGCGCCTAAACAAGTTCAAAGCGGAGGTCGCCATGCTCGTACACCAAATTCTCAAGTCCAAAGGCTCTGAAGGAGTGCTGACTGTGAAACCGGGAACCTTGGTGGAGGAGGCGGCAAAGATCCTTGCCGAAAACGGAATTGGGACTGTCATCGTTTCGCCCGATGGAGAGTCTCTGTCCGGTATTCTTTCGGAGCGGGACATTGTACGTGAGTTGGCCAAGCGTGGCGTGGGGTGCATGTCTGACAAGGTTGACGATTACATGACCACGGAGCTTGTGACCTGTGGTCGCAACGATGATGCGGTATCTGTGCTTGAAAAGATGACCAAAGGGCGGTTTCGACACATGCCAGTTGTAGAGGGTGATGCGCTGGTGGGCCTTATTTCACTGGGTGATGCGGTGAAAGCGCGGCTGTCGGAAGTGGCAATGGAGAAGGATGCGCTGGAAGGCATGATCATGGGGCATTAAGCCCGTGTCGCGACGTTCTCTGTCCGCAGAACTACCTATGTCTTAAAGAACCCTTGCAAATGGCTGCGCAATAATGTTGCGTGCGCACAGGACCACGGGAGGCTTACATGCGCACCGCACTTTATCCAGGCACGTTTGACCCTATCACATTGGGACATATAGATATTATCCGCCGAGCGGCCGTTTTGGTCGATCGGTTGGTGATTGGTGTGGCGATCAATCGCGACAAGGGCCCGATGTTTGACCTGGAAGAGCGGGTGGCGATGATTGAGGGTGAATGTGCCAAGCTGTCCAAAGAGACCGGCACAGAGATCTTTGCGCATCCGTTTGAGAACCTGCTGATTGATTGTGCCAAAGAAGTGGGCGCACAGATCATTGTGCGCGGGCTGCGCGCTGTGACCGACTTTGAGTATGAATATCAAATGGTTGGCATGAACCGGGCATTGGATAGCAGCATTGAGACCGTGTTCCTGATGGCGGATCTGAAACATCAGGCGATTGCGTCAAAGCTTGTCAAAGAGATCGCACGGCTGGATGGAGATGTGTCGCAATTTGTGACACCTGCGGTGAACGCCGCACTGCTGGAGCGGTTGGGCAAAGCCTGACCTTATGCAGTCGCGTTAACACAAAAAACCAGGCCCCAAATCGCGTCGGTATTCTGTCGGTATCGCGACTGTTTTTGAACGGTCCGTATTGGCGTATCCAAGTGTGACCGCGCCGCACGCTGCAACGTCTTGTGGCGCAACGGCTCTTTGCAAATCTGTCGGGGTGGGGCATGAAGAGCCAACAGGACAGACAGCCCCACCTAAGGGGCAAAAGGAGTGCGTAAGATGGCAGGTGGTTTGCTGGCGTTGTTGGATGATGTGGCCTCGATAGCCAAAGTGGCGGCGGCTTCGATTGACGATGTGGCGGCGGGCGCGGCCAAAGCGAGCGCCAAGGCGGCGGGCGCAGTGATCGACGACGCGGCGGTGACGCCAAAATACCTGCATGGGTTTGAAGCCAAGCGTGAACTGCCGATTATCTGGAAAATCGCTAAAGGCTCGATCAAGAACAAGCTGCTCATTCTGTTGCCGGTGGCTTTGCTGTTGGCCAACTTTGCACCCTGGTTGATTTCGCCACTGTTGATGATTGGCGGGGCGTATCTGTGTTTTGAAGGCGCTGAGAAGGTGCTGCACGCCTACCTGCCGCATGACGATCATCACGGCAGTGAGGATGTGGAGAGCGACGATCCGGCGCATCTGGAAGAGAAAAAGGCAGCCGGGGCGATCAAAACAGACTTCATCCTGTCCGCAGAGATTATGACCATCATTTTGTCGGGCATTCCGGAGAGCAACTTTTGGATGGAAGCGGCTACTTTGGCAGTGGCTGGCGTGGGCATCACCGTGGCGGTTTATGGCTCTGTGGCGCTGATTGTGAAAATGGATGATGTTGGCTTGGCAATGTATGCCGGTGGTCGCTTGTCACTGACCCGCACCCTGGGCCGTTGGCTGGTGCGTGGGATGCCCTATTTCATGAAGCTGCTGACCATTGTCGGCACGGCGGCAATGCTTTGGGTGGGTGGTTCGATCGTGATCCACGGTATGGAAGAATTGGGCTTTGGCTGGCTGGGTCACCACATTCACGACCTCGCCTATGCGGCGGGCCACATGGTGCCCGCGGCCTATGAGGGCTTTGTCGAATGGACCACCAAAGCGGCGCTGGATGGCGTGTTTGGTCTAGTACTGGGGGCGGCACTGATCCCGGTGGCAACCAAGGTGATTGCGCCGATCTGGGGCGCGGTGAGCGGCAAGAAGGCGGCGCATTAAATGCGCGTTGATGGAGCGCTGCCGGTGATCCGGGAGGTGCGTCCCTGGTATTCAAGATGGATTGGAACGCGGTCCGTCCACCCGGAGCGTCATATGCGCTTCATCGACTTTGCCTCCACGCTTTCCGCTTTTGACGCGCGCATGACACTTGCGCCACGTGTTCAGCAAGAACTTGTGGCTTTCTTGGATGTGCGGCTTAAGATTGCAAAACGTGCAAGAACGCGAGCTTCCAGTGTTGTAGGCAGACTGGGTAATGCTCTGTCAGGCGAACATCCGGACTATTTGAGGCTGACGGCCAGCGAATTGCAGGATGTTCTTCATCTCCTAGGCGTGGAGGCGGATGACATCGTCGATCAACATACTTTGTTTGATTTGCGAGTGGATGTCGCTGAAGAGGCATTTTTGAAAATACGAGATCACACCTCTGCGAAATGATTCCATTCCTAGGGTTTGCCTGAATTCAATTGACTTCCTCACCAGGGTGGATTTGATTTGATCAAATTTTAGCAGGTGAGAGTTTGAGTTATGGTGTTGGTGGTAAAAAAGGCGGCGCAGGAAGATGCGAGCGTGGTGGCGGAGTTTGTCTACGCACTGTTGAAAGAGCTGACCGGCAGCGAAGACATAGACCGTGAGGGTATGTCTGCCACGGCAGAGGCGCTATTGCGGCGCGGGACGATCACCGCCTTTGTGGCCTATCGGGACACGACACCGGTGGGGGTGATCTCCTTACATGAGTGCGCTGCGATTTATGCCGGAGGCGTGTTTGGCGAGATTTCCGAGCTCTATGTGACGCCGGCCTACCGGTCGCAGGGCGTGGCGGCGGATTTGCTGTCGGCCGCGCAGGCGGAAGGTGTTGCGCGGGGCTGGAAGCGGTTGGAAGTTGGCGCGCCAACGCAGCCGCAATGGCATCGAACTTTGGCGTTTTACGAAGGACAAGGTTTTTTGGAAACCGGGCCGCGGCTGCGGCGGTTGATTTGATGCGCCCATGAACCTGTGATTACAACGGAACGGAATTACGCTTCATCAACGCCAGTCCAATCTTGGTGGCCTCTGGCGTTGAGCATGGAGGACATGCGGAAGCGTCCGTCTATGTTGTGTAACAAGGCCGTGGACGTGTAGGGCGCAGTTGCGAGGTTTGGGCCGCTGAGCATGCGGGTTCGAAAGGTTCCAAGCCAGGTGCCGTCTGGGCATTCTTCCAAAGTGATTGGGACGCGGTCGATAAGGTCCATGTTCATCATTTCCACGGCAAGTCGATATTGCTGGAAGTTGTGCGCTACGGCATCTTCGGTTCTGAGCACAATCGGCTTGAGCTTTGTGATCAATGAAAACGGCAAGATCAGGCGCGCGCGCCATTGCTCGAGGTCGTTCCCCGTAAAGGCGTGGGAAATATCTGTGAGAAAATGCTCAAACTCAGTATCCATGCGCAAAGTTGTACGCCTGTTCCAAGGTTAATGCGAGTGTCTCGGTGCCAAGAGTGGTTTTGAGTTGCGGGTGGTTAGGGGTGTTCCGTGACTTCGCCGGTTTGCGCGTCGTAGGCCGTGGCCATGGCTGCGCGAAGACGGGCAACGGCGACGTCGGTGTTTTCCTCGGCGTCAAAGCGCATCTGGTCGAGTACGTCGATGTGGATGGTGCCCTTGAACGGGAAGAACTTGCCACGTGGCAGGAGCGTGTCGGAGTGGCTGATGACAAAGGGGCGTACAGCGCGGCCGGTTTGTTGCGCGATCAGCACGGCGCCAGCTTTGAACGGGGCCAGGCCCGGTTTGGTGGAACGGGTGCCTTCGACAAACAGGATGGGCGAGCGGCGTACTGGCATCGCAGCTATGGCGTCTGTCAGGGATGAGAGCGCGTCGCGGCCCTTTTGGCGGTCGATTTTCAGGAGACCTGCGCCTTCAAAGCCGCGTTTGAGGAGGGCGGCTTCGCAGAGTTCTTTCTTGGCGCCGAAGGTGACCCATTTCTCGTCCGGGATCACGTGCAGCATGGAGAAGCCATCAAGGTGGCTGCGGTGGTTTACAGCGATGATGGAGTTGCTGTCAGTGCGCAGGGCTTCAATCGCGGCGTCGGAGATTTCGACTTTCACGTCGAGGAACCACAATAGCCAGGAGCAGCAGCGCGACACGGTGCGCCAGAACCAGCCGCGAAAGCCGGGGCGTTTGCCGCAGACGGTGGGGATGAAGGCCACAAACAGGAAGATAAACGGGCCGGTGAGGACCAAGAGGCAGCGCTTTAGAAGGGTGGCGAGCATGGCGGGTCCTGTGTGGCGGGGCGTCGGATGGCTGATAGAGACTTACGGCGGGTAAAGATAGGGGGGAATTGGGGTAGGTACGGGGGCAGTGGTGTCGGCGTAGAGATGACATGCGTGGACTGCACTGGGGGTGAGGCTCAAGACGGTGGTCAAGCTGGGGGCCAGCCCCCAGACCCCCGGGATACTTCTGGCAAGAAGAAAACGGGGGCGGCACGGGCCACCCCCTGAAGGAACCCCGATGAGGTTTCTCCTTGCGCGGCCATCGGCTTCCCAGCCTGTGCCGCGGTGCAAGCTTGTGCCCTTATGGTTAATGAAAGGTTACTGCTTCTTTCTTAAGGGGTAAGGGCGCCACCCGTTTTCTGCTGGTGCTGCGCGCTCCTTGGCGAAGGCAACCAAATGCACGTCTGCGCGTGGTAACAAAAAAAGGCGCCTCAAAATGAAGCGCCTTTTCAATTGGATATACGTCGAGCTTACAGCAGGTCTTTGACCTTCTGGGCCACGTTTGTCGCGGTGATACCGAATTTCTCAAACAACTCACCCGCTGGAGCGGAGGCACCGAAGCCGTCCATGCCAACAAAGTCAGATTTGCCTGGACGGGCGCGTTCGCCCAGCAGCCATTGATCCCAGCCGCCATTGCGCACGGCCGCCTCAACGCCAACACGCACAGCGGCGCCAGCTGGCAGCACTTTGCGGCGGTAGTCTTCGTCCTGAGCAGCAAACAGCTCCATACACGGCATGGAGACCACGCGGGTGCCGATGCCTTCGGCCTCAAGCAGTTTCTTGGCTTCCATGGCGGTGGAGACCTCGGAGCCGGTGGCGATCAGGATGGCCTGACGTTTGCCTTCGGCTTCGGCCAGAACGTAGCCGCCTTGGGCGGTGAGGTTCTTCAGCTTGTGCTCTGTGCGCAGGGTAGGCAGGTTTTGACGGGTCAGCGCCATCACCGATGGGGTGTCCTTGGAGGTCAGGGCAATTTCCCAAGCCTCGGCGGTTTCCACGGAATCAGCCGGACGGAACACATAGGTGTTTGGTGTTGCGCGACAGATTGCCAGATGCTCAACCGGCTGGTGGGTTGGGCCGTCTTCACCCACGCCGATGGAGTCATGGGTCATGACAAACACGGTTGGGATTTTGCTCAACGCGGCCAGACGCATGGAGGGGCGTGCGTAATCGGTGAAGCAGAAGAAGGTGCCGCCATAGGGGCGGATACCGCCGTGCAGCGCCATGCCGTTCATCGCCGCGGCCATGCCGTGCTCACGGATGCCCCAATAGACGTAACGACCTTTGCGATTGTCGGTGTCAAACACACCCAGATCAGCGGTCAACGTGTTGTTGGAGCCGGTCAGGTCAGCAGAGCCACCCACGGTTTCCGGCATGATCGGGTTGATCGCAGCCAGCGCCATTTCGGAAGACTTCCGGGTGGCCACAGTTGGCAGGTTTTCGGAAATCTGCTTTTTCAGCGCTTTGACAGTTGCCGACAGCTTGTTAGGGGCCTCTAGCGCGTAGGCGCGGTTGAAGCGGTCCTGTTTCTGCTTGGAAGCTTCGGAGAAGCGACCTTCCCAAGCTTCGCGATCTGCGGCGCCACGGGAGCCAATGGCTTCCCACTGGGATTTGACGTCAGCGGGCACTTCGAACGGCGCGGAGGTCCAGCCGTAGCCTTCTTTGGCAGCTTTCATCTGATCCGCATCGGTCAGCGCGCCGTGGCCTTTGGACGTGTCCTGTGCCGCGTGACCAATCGCGATGTGCGTTTTGCACGCGATCATCGAAGGTTTCTTGGTTTTCTTGGCAGCTTCGATGGCGGCGTCGATCGCTTCCGGATCGTGGCCGTCGATTTCCTGTACGTGCCAGCCGGATGCTTTGAAGCGCTTGACCTGATCGGTGCGGTCAGACAGCTCTACGGTGCCATCGATGGTGATGTTGTTGTTGTCCCAGAAGACAATCAGGTTGCCAAGCGAATGGCGACCGGCCAGGCCGATGGCCTCTTGGGAGATGCCTTCCATCAGGCAGCCGTCGCCTGCAATCACATAGGTTTTGTGATCCACCAGCTTGCGGCCATATTGTGCGCGCTGGATTTCCTCGGCCATGGCAAAACCCACGGCGTTGGCGATGCCTTGACCCAATGGACCGGTGGTGGTTTCCACAGCATCCAACAGGAAGTTTTCCGGATGGCCTGCGGTCAATGCGCCGGATTGGCGGAAGTTTTTCACCTGCTCGTGGGTGACCTGCTTGTCGCCCATGAGATAGAGCAGGGAGTAGATCAGCATGGAGCCGTGGCCGGCGGACAGGATGAAACGGTCGCGGTCCGGCCAGCTTGGCGCAGCCACGTCAAATTTCATGTGCTTTTCAAACAGCACGGTGGCCACGTCGGCCATGCCCATGGGCATACCGGAGTGACCGGAGTTTGCAGCGGCAACCGCATCCAGCGTCAGGGCGCGAATGGCGGTGGCTTTCATCCAGTGTTCTGGGTTTTTTTCACGCAGTGCGGCGATATCCACGGATGCGCTCCTTCGGTTAAGGGGTTGTGTTGACCGGTTACTAGCAGTTTCGCGCTCAATAGCAAGCTGGCAGGCGTGTTAGCGGTAAAAATGAGCGGGTTACGACACAAGGCAATCTGTCGGATAGGGGGCGCAATTTGCAATTTCAACGGCTAATATCAGACCATTGAGCGTCGTTCTTTGATTCGTTAAGAAGGACAGGCGCGCTTAAGAACGCGGGTCACTAAGAACCGGACCGGAAAGGACGAGGCATATGAGCGACATCAGCGAACTGGAAAGCAGGCTGACGGCGGCGCTTGAACGCATAGCGCGCGGCGTTGACGGCATGCAGGCTGTGGTTGCTGAGCCCGAAGAGGGTGAAGACGTACAGGCATTGCGTCGGGCATTGGAAAACGAGGCGCTGGTGACGGCGCAAATGGAAGAACGTGTGCGGGCTTTGACTGCGCGGCAGACCGAGCTTGAAGAAGAGTTGGGTGCAGCGCAGGCCGCTCAGAGTGAGGCGGAAGACGCCTTGAAAACCGCAGAAGGCAAAGCGGAGGAAACCTCTGCGTCTTTGTTGGCGGCAGAAGCACGGGCGGAAGCGGCGGAAACCGCAGCGGCAGCCGCAGCAGATGCGGCGGAAGAGGCGGCCGAGATTGCTGGCAGTTCTGCAGATGAGACCGCGGACCCGGCGCCAGCGGAAGATGGTGCGTTGGCTGCGGCGGTGGAAGAAAATCGCGTGATGCTTGGCGAGTTGGGCAAACGTCTGCGCCGGTTGCGGCAGATGGCGCGGCGGGAACGCTCTGCCAATCAGGTGCTGCGCGAGCAAGTTGAGAAAGAGGGCATGGTGGATCCGTCTGCTGTGAACGAAGCCTTGAAAGCCGATCTTGATACGTTGAGCGCCTTGCGCGAAGCCGAGAGCGCGGAAACAGCCGTGATCCTGGCGGAGCTGCGTCCTTTGGTGCATGGCATGGCGAGTGCCGCTCTTGACGACGATTCATCAGAAGACAGCGAAGCGGTTGAGGCCGTTTCAGATGAGACCGCCGCATCGGTTGAAGACAGCAAAGAAACGGGAGACGCCTGATGCCTGAAGTACAGATTGAAATTGGCGGTCGCGTTTTTGAAGTGGCCTGTCAGGAAGGTGAACAGCACTTTCTGCGGGCGGCGGCGCAAATGGTGGATGAACAGGCACGGGTGCTTGTTGGGCAAGCCGGTCGCATTCCCGAGGCGCGTATGTTGTTGATGTCGGGGTTGATGTTGGCTGACAAGACCGCTGGGTTGGAAGATCAGCTGCGCGATGCGGAAGCCAAGATTGCCGCGCGGGACAAAGAAATTCAGGCACTGCATGAGACGCCAAAGGCCGCGCCTGAAAAGGTGGAAGTGCCGACCATTCCTGAGGAAGTGACGCAGACGCTGGCTGAGATGGCGGCGCGTGCGGAAAGTCTCGCGGATCTGGTGGAAGAGAAGGCGGCGGGCTAATTTCCGCTCCGTTTGAAAGTAAAAAAGCCCCGTCAATTTGGCGGGGCTTTTCAGTTGGATATGATGTGAAGCTTAGGCGTTGGCTTCGCGGATTTTGTCGGCCGCGTCTTTGTCAAATGCCACGCCGTTGTCGGTGAACAGCGTGTCGAGTTCGCCGGATAGGGTCATTTCGGTGATGATGTCACAGCCGCCAACAAACTCACCTTTGACGTAGAGCTGTGGGATGGTGGGCCAGTCGGAGTAATCCTTGATGCCCTGACGGATTTCCTCATCCGCCAGCACGTTCACGTCGGCGTAATCTACCGCCATGTAGTTCAGAACGCCTGCCACGCGGGAGGAGAAGCCACACTGCGGCATGTCCTTGGTGCCTTTCATGAACAGCACCATGTCGTTGGCTTTTACAATCTCGTCAATGCGGTCTTTAACGTCGGTCATGTCTTTCTCCGTTTCCAAGCGCGGTATCGTAGCTGCCGTTCGACGCGCCAGAACCTAGGCCCATATTTCATCAGTTTTCGGACCTCACATATGGTGATGGCCACCATATAGGCAAGATCAATTAGTTTTAGCAGCGCCCATACGGCCATCGTTCCAAGAGGGCCGTCCACTCAGCGCTTACCATTGCGTTCTTCCAGTCGCCGGTTTTTGGCGATGATGGCGTCCATACTGTCGTTGTCCAGTGGGTGATGCCGCACTTCGCTAGACTTCGGTTTGATTTTACTCAAGCTGGAGCGTTTGTTCCGCTTAATAAAGGCTTCAGCACAGGCCGCGCCCACCACCAGAACCAGTATCCCAACAACAATGGTGGTGACTGATGGCACTACTCAGGCGCCTTGGTGGTCAGCGCAAGGGCATGTAGCTCACCAGTAGAGCCGTCCATTTTGCCTTTGAGCGCGGCGTAGACGGCGCGTTGTTGCTGCACGCGGTTTTTGCCGCGGAAGCTTTCGTCAATCACCATCGCGGACATATGCACGCCGTCGGTGCCGCCAACCTGAATGTCGGCGTCCGGGAAGGTCTCGCGCAGGAGTTCCTCGATTTCGTGAGCGGTCATTGGCATTGTGAGCTATTCCTTTGTGTCGTTGCTCAAAAATGTAAGTGGCCCGCTGCGGCTCTGCAAGGCGATTTAGAGGAAGGTCGCAAGTGATTGCAGGTAGGCGGGCACGTCGGCGAGGGCGTCCTGTACCTCGGGGTCTTCAAAATCATGCACTGACTTCGGGTCTGGCGGGGAAAGGGCGGCAATCAGGAACTTACCCTGACGCTTGGAGCTCTCTGGGATGGGCAGGTGGCTGGCTTCCTGCAGGAGCAACAGGGCTTCGTGGATGGGCCGTAGGACGCGTAGGGCGTAGGTCATATGCTCCAGAAGATCCGGATCATCACGCCAGGTTTCGCCATCAAACAGCTCTTGCGTCACGCGTTGGCCGGCCCCGGCGCATTGGTAGGCGACGCAGCCGCCAAAACCTTTGGGCAGGAGATCGTCGTGGATCGCACAATTGAGGCAGCTGTCGGAAAGGTTGGGGCAGGGCGTGTCGGCGCGTTTGAGCAGGGCGAAGTCTTCGTTAGCGTCAAAAGGGTAAGCAACACAGCAGAGTGCGGCGCATTGGCTGCAGTCATCGCTCAGGGTCGGCAAGGTGACGGGCAATGTCATGGCAAAGGGCCTGCGTCAGTCTTCATAGAGGTCTGAAGGCACCTTGGAAGTTTTGTAGAGCACAAACAAGGAGCTAAAGCCCCAAATATAAGCGACAGCAATTGCCGCCCAAGACAAGGCTTGATGTGTCCAAGTGGGGCGAAAAATCGAGCGCATATCGGATTTGTCGAAACCTGTTTCACAGTGGAATAGATTGCTAGCTTCAAGGAGGATGTCATTGGCGTAATGCGCAAAGACAAAGCTCAAGGCGCAGATCAACGGCAGTGTGGCAACCGGCCAGGATATTTCTGCAAACCGGTGTGCGATGACGATGCCGGGGGCGTGGATCAGCGCGACAAACAGCGTGACTTTTGCCAAATTGAGGATGGTCTTGTTGGCGTAGTCCAGCGCACAGAAATCGATCGCAAAAGATGTCCGATGCGACGCTAGAAGCAGCGTGTAGACAATGCAAAACACGCCGATCTGCGACAGGATGTAGAAGATCGGCGCGTTGGCTTTCATGGATTAGGCAACAGCCGCGGCAAAGCTGCTGCGGAACGTGGCAGAGAGTTCCTCCAGAGAGGCCTCGGAGCTTCCAAACTTGACGCTGTCACCGGTGAACTTCCCGATGGAAGCGATTGAAACACCAGCCTTTTGAGCGTTGATCATCAACGCCTCAGCCTGATCGAAGTTACAGGCCACCAGATAACGGGCCTGATCTTCGCCAAACAGGGTTGGGGTGTCATCCACATCGATCTGAACACCGACGCCAGCCGCTTCGGCCATTTCGAAGGCCGCCAGAGCCAGACCGCCGTCTGCGAGGTCGGTGCAGGCTTTGATCCAGTCGCGGTTGTTGCGAATGAACTCGCCGTTTTTGCGTTCTTCATCGAGGTTCACGTGTGGTGCGTCGCCGTCTTCGCGGTTGAAGACCTCTGCCAGCAGGGCGGATTGGCCAAGGTGGCCGGTGGTGTCCCCAATCAGCAGGGCCACGTGGCCGTCACGTGCTTCGCCCAAGATCGGCTCTTCGCCAGCTGCAATCAGGCCCACAGCGCCAATGGTTGGAGTTGGCAGAATGGCAGAGCCGTCGGTCTCGTTGTATAGCGACACGTTGCCGGACACGATGGGCATGTCCAGAGCGGCAACGGCTTCACCGATGCCTTTGATCGCGCCGACAAACTGACCCATGATTTCAGGCTTTTCGGGGTTGCCGAAGTTCAGGTTGTCTGTTGTGGCCAATGGCTTAGCACCAACAGCAGAGAGGTTGCGGAAGGCTTCGGCAACAGCCTGTTTGCCACCCTCTTTGGGGTTGGCTTTTACATAGCGCGGGGTCACATCAGAGGTGAAGGCCAGCTTTTTGTCGGTGCCGTGTACGCGGATCACGCCGGAGCCCATGCCGGGACGCTGGGCGGTATCGCCCATCACGGTGGTGTCATATTGCTCATAGACCCATTGCTTGCCGGCGTAGTTTGGCGAGGTGATCAGGCCTTTGAGGCCGTCAATCGCGTCAATCTGGGGCACGTCTGCCAATTCTTCCGCCGCTGGGGTTTCCACCCACGGGCGGTCGTATTCTGGCGCGCGGCCAGACAGCGGGGACAGAGGCAGGTCCGCTTTGACCTCGCCGTTGTGCAGGATCAGGAAGCGGTCTTCGGCGATGGTTTCACCTACGATGGCAAAGTCGAGATCCCATTTGGTGAAGACCGCGCGGGCCTCAGCCTCAAGCTCCGGGTTCAGAACCATCAGCATGCGTTCCTGGGACTCAGACAGCATCATTTCATAAGCTGTCATGTTGGCTTCACGCTGTGGCACGTCCTCAAGGTTGAGCTTCACACCCAGCTTGCCTTTGTCACCCATTTCCACCGCGGAACAGGTCAGACCGGCTGCGCCCATGTCCTGAATGGAGATCACAGCGCCGGTCTGCATCAGCTCCAGCGTCGCTTCCATCAGGCGTTTTTCGGTGAAGGGGTCGCCAACTTGAACGGTCGGGCGTTTTTCTTCGATGGTGTCGTCAAATTCCGCCGATGCCATGGTGGCGCCGCCGACGCCGTCACGGCCGGTTTTCGCGCCGAGATACACAACAGGCATGCCGATGCCTGAGGCGGCGGAGTAGAAGATGCTGTCGGTTTTTGCGAGGCCTGCGGCAAAGGCGTTCACGAGGCAGTTGCCGTTATAGGCCGGGTGGAAGCGGACTTCGCCGCCCACGGTTGGTACGCCAAAGCAGTTGCCGTAGCCGCCGACGCCTTCGACAACGCCATTCACCAGCTGTGTTGTCTTGTGGTGGTCAGGCTCACCAAAGGACAGGGAGTTCATCGCGGCCACAGGGCGCGCACCCATGGTGAAGACATCCCGCAAAATGCCGCCAACGCCGGTCGCGGCGCCTTGGTAGGGTTCAATGTAGGACGGGTGGTTGTGGCTTTCCATTTTGAAAACAACGGCATCGCCATCGCCAATGTCGACGATTCCAGCATTTTCGCCTGGACCACAGATTACCTGTGGGCCTTCGGTGGGCAGGGTACGCAGCCACTTTTTGGAAGATTTGTACGAGCAGTGCTCGTTCCACATCGCGGAGAAGATGCCCAGCTCTGTGAAGGTTGGCTCGCGGCCAATGATCTCCAGGATCAGGTTGTATTCGTCAGGCTTCAGTCCATGAGCTTCGATGAGATCGGTGGTGATGGCCGGTTCCTGCATGTCGCGAGAGTCCCCAAATAAACAGCATTTGGGGGGCTTTTAGGGCAGGGAGGGCAAAAGGGGAAGGCTTAAGGCAGGCTTAATCTGACGGGAGGGGGGAAATGGCACAAAAAGCCGTCTGTTGTAGGGGGAGTTCCTGGGGGCCAGCCCCCAAGCCCCCGGGATATTTTGGGTCAAATGAAGTGCGGGTGTGAGGCACCTCGGTCAGAAGCGTTGGCCGACGTAGATATAGAGCAGGTCTTCTTTGCGGTCGTTGTATGACATGTCCACAGAGAAGACGGCTTTGAACTTTTTCGACAGTTGGAAACGCAGGCCCAGACCGCCGGCGTAGCGGACATCGGAGTCGCCGATGCGGCCGAAACTGCTGCCGGTGTTGCCAAAACCTGCAAAAGCCACACCGGAGAAGCGGCTGCTGAGCTGGTGGCGGTATTCGGCCTGTGCTGAAAGCAGTGCGTCGTCGAGAAACTCGGTTGGGCTGAAGCCGCGGAAGCCGTCGGTGCCGCCCAGAGAACATTGGTCAAAAAACGGGGTGTCTTCGCTGCTGGCGCAGCCTGCAAAGCGGGTCGCAATGCTGTTTTGATCGCCAATTGGCAGGTAGTGGTTGTAGGTCAGCACCGCTTTGCTGTAATCGCGGCCGCTGGAGTTCAAGATTTGGCCGTAGGTCAACGCGCCGTCGAGAAGGTGGCCGTTGCGGGCAGAGAAATCGTCGTCGCGGGTGTCCCATTTGGCCAGAAGGCTGACGGTTCCCACTTCGAGGTGGCCTTCGGGCAGGGGCGGCAGGCCCGTGCCGGAGCTGTTGTAGCCCAGGGTGGTGTCCAGATAGCGCAGGGAGCCGCCAAACAGCAGGTCGGAATTGAGGCCGCGCAACACGCTGAGGTTGGCGACGTCGCCGGTTTGGCGCACTGGCACCGGGGTGCCGCCAACAAAGAGATCATAAAAGCCTTCCGCCTGGCCCAGGCTGGCGCTGACCTGCCAGCGGTTTTCATCCCAGACAAATTTACCGCCAAACCCATAGGCGTTGGTGCCGTTGTCGGATCGCATCACGCCAAGGCCAAGGATGGAGGTGTCGCTGCCTTCATCAATGTTAAAAAGATAGCCGCCGCCAAGCACCAGTCCAGCACCAATCAGCACGTTCTTGAATGGCACCGGCGCAACCACCACTGAGCCATTGCCAAACCCCAGGGGGGTATCCTGGGTACGGGCGTCGTCGAGTGAGCCATTCATCATATCATTGGCAAACGGGTCAGCCTGTACGGTGGAGCACGACAGCAAGATCGCAAGCGCAGCGCCCGGAAGGATCCGGGCGGCTGCTTTGAGTGTTGTGGCAAAATGTGCCGTCATTGTGTGTCCTTTGTAAGCCGGATCAATCCGGCCCTTTGGAGGGCGCGGCGGCGGCTTGCTCTTCTTGTTGTTGCGCGGCGGCTGCGGCGGCGGCGGTGAGGGCGGCCTGATCTTTCTCTGGCAGATCCTTGGCACCTTCCGGCAGGGCCACGCGCACTTCGCGGCGGGCAAAGTCGATACCAGCGGCGTTGAACTCGGCTTTCACGCGGTTGTAGATCTCTTTGCGGATCATAAACTGCTTGCCCGGTTTGGCCATGAACTTGCCGCGGATGATCATGCCCACATCGTCAAAGTCAAACACACCTTGCGATTTGAACGGCTGCAGGAAGTCGTCCTTGTAGAGCTCTTCTTGCAGCATCTCCTGACCGATCTTCTTGAAGATCTTTTTCACCTGGTTTGGATTGGTGTCAAACGGCACGGTGAACTTGAGCTTCATGATCACCCAGTCGCGGGAATAGTTGGTGAGCTTGGGGATTTCGCCATAGGGGATGGTGTGGACCGGGCCGCGGTGGTGGCGCAGCTGCATCGAGCGGATCGAGATTTTCTCGACCGCGCCCATGGTGCCTTCGATCTCGACATATTCGCCGACGCGGAAGGCGTCATCCACCAGGAAGAACACACCGGAGACCACATCGGTGACCAGTTTCTGCGCGCCAAAACCAATCGCCAAACCAGCGATACCAGCACCAGCCAACAATGGCGTGATGTCGACGCCGAGGTTGCCGATGGCCAAGAGAGTGAAGACCACGATGATCGCGCCTTGGGCCGTGACCAGAGCCAGAGGCAGGACGGTGGACAGGCGAGAGCCGCCGCCGCCGCCCATTTCGTCGCCGCCGGCGTCTTCTTGGGTCATGCCCAGCGCGGTCATCTCAGCCGCGAGGCGACGGTTGATGTAGAGGCTCATGGCCTCATACACCACATAGCCTACAATGGCTGTCATGGCGAAGCTGAACAGGTTGTCGCCAATGCCCGCGCCTTCTTGCAACAGGCTGCCAAGAGAGACGTTCCATGTGCGGGTGATGATCACCAACACAATGCCCATGGCGATCACTCGGCCAATCCGCACGTAGCTGCGTTTGGTGGCAATATAGGCGGCCTGCGCAATGCTGCCTTCGCCTTGCATCGGGGGCACAACATGGCGCACCAAGCCGCGGATGCCGGTGTCGATCACCGGGGCAATCAGCAGCCAGAACATGGTGGTGTAATGTGCGCCACCCACCAGGAGCTGTACTTTGCCCAGGCCAATCAGAGTGGACACCAGAACCCAAGTGGCACCAGCCACACCCATGGCGAAGTAAGGATACCAGCGTGCCACGGATTCATCAAACTCGGTGCGGTCAGGATCGTCGCCGCGCATCATGTCGCTGAGACCCTCACGGGCGGTCCAGGCAACATAAGAAATGTAGACATAGACCAGAGAGTCCAGCCAGAAGCCGATGCGGGTTGTGCCCGGGGCAACGCCGTTTATTTCATTGAACTTGACCACAAAGATGGTTGCGCCGCCAAGGACCACAATGCCGATGATATGTCGGTGAAGGAAGGCTGCCCATTGATCACTGATGCTGACAAGGCGAAGGTCTGGTCGATTGGGCGCCAAAAGGAAACGGGAGAAGGCAGCGGCGATGCGCGGCATCCAAATCATGTATCCGATAAACGGCGCAACAAAAGTGACCTGTTGGGCATCCAGAACAGTACGGCCAAGGGCACGTACCGTGATATAGAAGATCACCAAGCCAAAGATTTCTCGCAGGAAGCGCTTAAGCAGGAAGACAACAGCTTCGCGCAGCGTGGTGTCACCCTGTGCAGCCTCCGGGTTGCGCACTTTGATGAGCCAGGTGCGCACCGCATATTCGACGCCAAGACCAACTGCGAGCAACAATGCTGTAAGCCCCAAGAGGGTTAGCACTCCGCCAATACCACCGTGGGTTTCGACAAACGTTTTGAACGCTTGAACTTGCGCAGGTATTAGTGCCGGTAGTTTGCGAACAGCGCCCAGCAGCGGTTGGGAGAAAGCGTGCCATAGGTTGGTCGCGCGCTCTACCATAGACTTAGGTGCTTCCTGCTCTGTCTGCGCAGCGGCCACTGCATCAAGACGATCCAGTAGCACGGCGCGGACTTCGTCGTCCGACATGCGTGCGACCATGGCGTTGATCGCCTCGGTGGTCATTTCCTCGGGGTTGATTTCAGGGGCTGCGGTCTCAGTGGATCCGGTGGCAGTTGTGGTGGGCAGGCCCTGGGCCTGCGCCGTGGTCATTGCAGCGACGCATAATGACAGCGTCAGAAGAATGCTCGAAACGATATGTCTCATAAGGAACTCTACGGTCAAAAAAATGATTAACCATAGGAGAAGACTTTTACGTGAGTAGGTCAAGGTGTGTTCGCCTGACTTGGAAAGGCGACGTTGTTGATTTCAGATTGTGAAATGGCAAAAAAAAAGGGCCGAGCTATAAGCTCGGCCTTAGTCCAACAGGGAGGTGAAGATGATGAGCGTATAAGCAATCATCGCCTTCACGAGATGAATTAGTAGTCAGTTTGTGAACCTTCAAGAGATATTGTGTCGCAGGCGCAGCATGCCCGCTATGCGTGGATTGCATAGCTTAGGAAATGTCTTTTTCTCGCAATTGCTTGCGGTGCAGAATGATCTCTTCCTGCACAAAGTCCCGGAAGGCGGCAATGCGCTTGGATTGGCGCAATTCCTCAGGGAAAGCCAGATATACTGGGACTTCGGCGGATTCAATTTCCGTGCCGACGCGCACCAGATCCGGGAAATCCTGCATCAGGTAGTCGGGCAAGACGCCGATGCCAAGATCATGGCTGACGGCCTGAAGTACACCAAAGTAATTGTTCACATAGAGCATCTTGGTAATGTCATTGGCCAACAGGCTGGTGACAAAGCTGGCGCCCGCGCCAACCTGTTCAGAGGTGACGTTTTGGCAGATGAGGCGGTGCTCTGTGAGGTCTTTTAGAGTTTGTGGTTCACCGTGAGTTTCTAGGTAACTCTGGGAGGCGTACAGCCGCATGCGCACGCTCATCAAACGTTTGCGGATGAGGTCTGCCTGGCTGGGCTCTTTCATGCGGATGGCCACGTCCGCCTCGCGCATGGGCAGGTCGAGCACCTTTTCCTCGAGCATCAGGTCGATGTTGAGGTCCGGGTATTGCTCGTAGAGTTTTGCCAGACGCGGCGCCAGCCAGAGTGTGCCAAAGCCGATGGTGGTGGTGACGCGCAGCTCGCCAAACACTTCTTCCTCGCTGTCACGAATGCGGGCGGATGCGGCGTCCAGACGTTTGTTCATCGCCGTGGTGGCGTCAAACAGCAGCTCGCCTTGCTCCGTCAGGATCAAGCCGCGGGCGTGGCGGTGGAACAGGGTGGTGTTCAGGCTTTCCTCAAGCGCGCGGATTTGGCGCGAGACAGCGGACTGAGACAGGTGCAACACGTCTCCGGCGTGGGTCAGGCTGCCCGCGTCGGCAACCGCGTGAAAGATCCTGAGTTTGTCCCAATCCATGGTAGCTCCATTTTTTTGTTTTGTGTCATGCGGTTAGTTCTCAGTCAAAGAAAAACTTACCGTGGGGAGGCTTGGAGGCGCGGTCATACGCGTGTAGAGTGGAGAGGGAAAGCAAAGTTTTGACGAAAAAACATGACTTTGCGGAGATGGCTACCCGAATTGACAGGGTGGCCTATCTATTGGGCGAAATGCCGAAGAATTTGGCATAGGTGGTACTTGGGTTGATTGCAGAGCTTCGGCAATGATTGCGGGCGCTTGGAGATGCTTTTTCATTTACCTTCTTTATTTCGCGTCAAAAACTAAATTGTGGTTACTGACTTGTTAATCTTTGATTAGGAATCGTTTGAAAACAGTGTTTTATCAATAGACGAGGCACTTCATGAAGGTACTATCTCGGCTCAAGGCAAAGCTCCACTGGCACCATCTTGTGCATGGCGGGATCTTCCTGACGGCGCTCGTCTTGTTTCCCATCCTCGGCGAATATGAAGTTTTTGAAGCCTTCTATGAATACAGTCGCGCCCATGAGGATTGGGAGTTGGATGAGCTGGCGTTGTTGGTGACATTGCTCACTGTGGCGTTGCTGTTCTCCGTTCTTTTCCAGGCCAGTCATTTGCGGCGCATGGCGCGGGAACGGGAAGCGATGCGTAAGAGTGCTGCGGCCAATGCACGTCACGACCCGCTGACCGGCGTGCTGAATCGGCGCGCATTTAAGGAAGTTGCGGGCGGGCTGGCGCGGTCGCAGATTTCGGACGATGCGCCGCGTTACATTGCATTGATGGACTTGGATAAGTTCAACCCGGTGAACAGTTTGCATGGGCATGAGGTGGGGGATGCCACCTTGCAGGAAGTGGCCGAGCGGTTGAAACTTGAGGCTGGCGCGGGGGGCACAGTGGCACGGCTTGGCGGGGACGAGTATGCGGTTTTGCTCAGTGCAAAGGTCAATGCGGTACAGGCTGAGCGCGCGGCGCAACGTTTGGTGCACGAAATTGCGCAGCCGTTCTATTTTGGCGATACAGCGGTGTTTATTGGTGCGTCGGTTGGGTTGGTGGCACTGCGGCACGGGGATGACATTTCAGAAGTGATGCGCCGGGCGGACAAAGCCATGGGCATGGCCAAAACCCAGGGGCGTGGACGGTTCACCTGGTATGATGCGGATCTGGATCGGCAAGCGATGGACCGCGAGGCGATTGCGGCGGACTTGCGTGATGCGATTGCGCATGAGCAGGTGGTGCCGTGGTTTCAGCCCATTGTGGACATTGACGAGAACCGCGTGAGCGGTGTGGAGATTCTGGCGCGGTGGATTCATCCGGAGCGCGGGTCTATTCCGCCAGGGGTGTTTATCGAGATTGCCGAAGACAGCGGACAGATTGGCACATTGGGACTCAGTGTGTTGCGACAGGCCTGTGTGGCGGCCAAGGATTGGGCGCGGCCTTTGACGTTGTCATTCAATGTGTCGGGGGTGCAATTCAGGGATCCCAATCTGGTGCCGTCGATCCGTATGGTGTTGGAGGGCACGGGATTTCCGCCGGAGCGCCTGATCGTGGAAGTCACTGAAAGTTCGGTGATCGACGATTTTGGTGTTGCGCGGGCCAAGCTGGAGGAGTTGAAGGCCATTGGCGTGGCGATTGCGCTGGATGATTTTGGCACCGGGTATTCGAGTTTGGCGGCTTTGCAGAACCTGTCGTTTGATCGGTTGAAGATTGACCGAAGTTTTGTGACGGACATTTCCAACAACCCAGAATGCCAAAAAATTGTCGCAGGTATCGTGTCATTGGCCCAAGGACTACATTTGGAAGTGACCGCGGAAGGCATCGAGACGGTCGAAGATTTGGCTTATGTCAGTTATCTACAGTGCCAACGTGCACAGGGCTTTTTGTTTGAAAAAGCAGTGCCTGCGGCGGAGGTTGTAGAGTTTTTGGACGGAAAGTGGGAGGAATTGCCCACGGTGCCGGTTGCGTTGGCCAAAGTGGTCGGGACGTAACGGCATCTTGAATGTCTGCCATCTGTGGTGTGCGAAATGCGGTGTCTTTGGCGCCGCTTTTTCTTTTCGGGTCAATTGCCTACACCGTAATCTTGCGGTGTTTTGTGATCAGAGCGCGCGGCTTAAAGAAACGGGTGTTCAAAAAAAATCATTGCTTAGGTCAGATATTGTGACCTAATAATGAGATTATATAGGAATGACCGTCCAGCGAGGGGAGCGCAAGATGAGTATCCAGAAGGTGTCACTGAATGACCGATTGGACCTGACCAAAGACAATGTGATGCTGAATGGCACACAGGCTTTGGTGCGGCTGATGTTGATGCAGAAGGCGCGCGACACCAAGGCTGGGCTTAATACCGCTGGCTATGTGACCGGGTATCGCGGTTCACCTCTGGGCGCCGTGGACAGTCAGATGATGCGCGCGGAGAAAGAGCTCACCGCGCATGATGTGTTGTTTCAAACCGGACTAAACGAAGACCTTGCGGCGACGCAGCTGTGGGGCAGTCAGCAGGCGGAACTGCGCGGCGAGGGCAAGTTTGATGGCGTCTTTGGTCTTTGGTACGGCAAAGGGCCGGGTGTTGATCGGACCGGCGATGTGATGCGCCACGCCAATATGGCGGGCACCAGCCCCAATGGCGGTGTGCTGATGGCGATGGGCGACGACCACACCGGAGAAAGCTCCACAGTGTTGCACCAGTCCGAATGGGCTTTGGTGGATGCCTATATGCCTGTGGTGTCACCTGCGGGTGTGCAGGAGGTTATGGACTATGGGCTTTATGGTCTGGCGCTGAGCCGGTTTGCTGGCGTTTGGGTTGGCCTAAAAACCATGAAGGACACCATTGAAGCCACCGCGGTGGTGAATGGCGATCCGCATCGGTTGGAGTTTGTGACGCCGGAGTTTGATATGCCGGAAGGTGGGCTGAACATTCGCCTGCACGATACACCACACGCGCAGGAAGCGCGGATGATTGACCACAAACGCTTTGCGGCAGAGGCGTTCTCCCGCGCGAATAAGATGGACAAGCGGGTGTGGGGCAAGCCGGGGGCCAAGATTGGCTTTGTGGCGGCTGGCAAAAACTGGCTGGATCTGGTGCATGCGATGGACCTGCTGGGCATTGATGAGGGCGAGGCGGAGCGGCTTGGCATCACCACCTATAAGGTCGGGCAGACCTTCCCGCTGGATATGACATCTTTCAGCGAATGGGCCGAGGGGCTTGACCTGATTGTGGTGGTTGAAGAGAAGCGCAAGCTTATCGAGGTGCAGATCAAAGAGGCGATCTTTGATGACCGGCGCGGGCGGCGAGTCTATGGCTGGTACAAAGGTGGATATGGCAGCTTGGGGCGCGAGGAGTTGTTCCCAACTCGCGGTGCGCTGGACCCGATTATGATTGCCGAGAAGCTTGGTGACATCTTGATTGAAGAAGGCCGCGGCACCGATGCGGTGAAGGCCGGGATGAACACCTTGAAAGAGGCGCAGCGGGCGGACAATGCCGAGGATATTGCCGTGCGCACGCCGTGGTTCTGTTCTGGCTGTCCGCATAACACCTCCACCAAAGTGCCGGAGGGCAGCCGGGCCTATGCCGGGATTGGCTGCCACTATATGGTGCAGTGGATGGATCGCGAGACCACCGGCTTTACCCATATGGGCGGCGAGGGCGCGAACTGGATTGGTGAGGCGCCGTTTAGCAAGACCAAACACGTGTTCCAGAACCTGGGCGATGGCACCTACAACCACTCCGGGGTGCAGGCCATTCGCGCAGCTTTGGCGGCGGAAACAAACATCACCTACAAAATCCTGTTCAATGACGCGGTGGCGATGACCGGTGGGCAGGCCAATGATGGGGGCTTGAGCCCGCAAAAGATTGCCGGTGAGGTTCGTGCGATGGGCGTGCAACATGTGGCGGTGGTCTATGACGAGAAAGAGGATGTGGATCAGTCCGTGTTCCCCTCTGGCATCACGTTCCACGAACGTTCGGAGTTGATGAGTGTTGAGAAGAAATTTCGCGAAATCAGTGGTGTAAGCTGCATTGTTTACGTGCAAACTTGTGCCAGTGAGAAGCGCCGCCGGCGCAAGCGCGGGCAGTTTCCTGATCCGGATCGTCGGGTGTTTATCAATACGGATATCTGTGAAGGTTGTGGCGACTGTGGGGTGCAGTCCAACTGTATCTCGATTGAACCAGCAGAGACCGAACTGGGGCGCAAGCGCAAGATCAACCAGTCGAGCTGTAACAAGGATTTCAGTTGCTTGAATGGCTTCTGTCCCAGCTTTGTGACCGTGGAAGGCGCGAAAATCCGCAAGGGTGCGACGGCGGCGTTGGAATTGCCGCCCATGGCGATGCCTGAGATCAAACCAATTGAGGGCACGCATAACGTGGTGATCACTGGTGTCGGCGGTACTGGTGTTGTGACCATTGGTGCGATCCTGTCTCAGGCGGCGCAGATTGACGGCAAAGCGGCCGGCATGATGGAGATGGCTGGTCTCGCACAGAAAGGTGGCGCGGTGCATATCCATTGCCGTGTGGCCGAGACGCCAGAGGCGATCAGCGCGGTGCGCGTGGCCACAGGTGAGTGTGATGCGTTGATTGGGGGCGATCTGGTGGTGAGTGCCGGGGCGAAGACCTTGGGGCTGACATCGGAAGGCCGGACCGGGGCTGTGGTGAACAGCCATGAAATCATCACCGGCAATTTTACGCAGGACACCGAATTCAAACTGCCAACAGGGCGTTTGGAAATTTCCTTGCAAGCGCGGTTGCGTGAGAAACTGGCATTGTTTGATGCGTCCGAGTTGGCGCGTGTGGTGATGGGGGATGCGATTTTTTCCAACATGATGGTGTTTGGTGCGGGCTGGCAAAAAGGGCTTATCCCAATCAGCCATGAAGCGATTGTCAGCGCGATTGAGCTTAATGGCGCTGCGGTCGAGAAAAACTTGCGCGCGTTTGAGATTGGCCGTTGGGCGGTGCTGTACCCGGAGCAGGCGGCAAACATGTTGGCGCCAAAATTGGTGCAGTTGCCCAAGACGCTGGACGAGAAGATCACTTTCCGTGCGGAGCATCTGGTGAAGTATCAGGGCCAAGGGCTGGCCAAGAAATACCTTAAACTGGTGAACAGGGTGACGGATGCCCGGTTAAAAAAGGCTGTGGCCTTGGGGTACCATAAGCTGTTGGCTTATAAGGATGAATATGAGGTGGCGCGGCTGCACCTGGAGACGCGGGCGAAGGCCGAAGAGGTCTTTGAGGGCAATTTCGACATGAAGGTACATCTGTCGCCGCCGCTGCTTGCCAAAGAGGGGCCAAACGGGCGTCCGTTGAAAACGGAGTACGGCAAGGGCATGATGCGTCTGTTCCCGGTTTTGGCCAAGTTGAAAGGGTTGCGCGGAACCCCGCTTGATCCGTTTGCACGCCATCCGGAGCGCAAAATGGAGCGGGCGCTGATTGCGCAATTTGAGGCGGATATGGCGCAGGTGATTGCCGATCATGGGGCGGAAGCTTCGGACGCGGCGGTTGCGTTGGCGGAATTGCCGTTGCAGATCAAAGGCTTTGGCCCTGTGAAGGTGAAAAATGAAGCCAAAGCTGCAAAGCGACGGGAAGAGTTGCTCGCAGCGTTGCGGCACGGGGATACGGTGCAGGCAGCAGCCGAATAAGCCCCCCGGTTTCTAAATGGGAAAACAAGAAAGCCTGCCTGTTTTGGGCAGGTTTTTGGATTTGAGATGCGATAGCTTGACGCTACGGAAGGGGGTTAAAATTCCTTCGTAAATCTGTCATATGAACGCCGTGTTTCTACGACTCGAGAGCTTCTATGACCTACGCGATCCACAATGCCCGTGACATCAGCTACGCCTATGCGGCCGAAACACGCAGCGGCAAAGCGATGATCCGAATGCTGGAAAACTCCACTGGCCGGCTGAAACTGATCAGGCGGGCTGCGGGCTATGAAGACGAAGTGGCTGCTGGGCGAGACTTCTGGGAAGTCATGCGCGAACGCTATGGGTTGACCCTGGATGTGATTGGCGGATCGCTTAACAACATCCCCAAAACCGGGCCGGTGGTGATGATTGCCAACCATCCTTACGGGATTTTGGATGGGTTGATGATGGGCTATATGCTGAGCAAGACGCGCGGCGATTTCCGCCTTATGGCGCATCAGGTGTTCCGCAAAGCGCAGGACATGGAAAAGGTGATCCTGCCGGTAAGTTTTGATGAAGACCGAGAAGCGGTAAAGCTGAACCTGCGGACCCGAAAAGTCTCATTGGATTACCTCAACCAGGGCGGTGCGATAGGCATTTTCCCAGGCGGCACGGTGTCGACTGCGGACAAACCGTTTGGGCGTCCGTTTGATCCGTATTGGCGCGGGTTTACAGCGCGGATGATTGCCAAATCCGAAGCGGCGGTGGTGCCAGTGTTCTTCGACGGGCAGACAAGCCGTTTGTTCCAGGTGGCAAGCCATCTGCATTACACGCTGCGCATGGGGTTCCTGATCCGCGAATTCAAAAAGCGCGTGGACACACCGGTGCGTGTGGTGATTGGCGAGCCTGTTGAGCAGGATGCGATCCAAAGCCGCGCCAGTGACACCTGGGAGCTCATGGACTTCCTGCGGGAACGCACCTATTCCTTGTCTCCAAAGCCGATCCGTAAAATGGGATACGGCTTTGAGTTTGAAGAAAAACATAAGCTTGACGGCCAGAAGGCTGCAAACAGGTAATTGAGGTGTGTCGTGGCAGTTGGACTCTTTGACAGTGGTTTGGGTGGCCTGACGGTTTATGATGCGGTGAGCAAGCGCTTGCCGGATGTGCCGTTGGTGTATTTTGGCGACAATGCCCATGCACCCTACGGCGTGCGCGATGCTGATGATGTTTACAACCTGACCACCGCTGCTGTTGAGCGGATGTGGGACGCAGGGTGTGACCTGATCATCCTGGCGTGCAACACGGCCAGTGCGGCGGCGTTGCGGCGGATGCAGGAAAGCTGGATTCCGAAAGACAAGCGCGTGTTGGGGGTGTTTGTGCCCCTCATTGAGGCGATGACCGAGCGCAGCTGGGGCGACAACTCGCCGCCGCGTGAGGTAGAGGTCAAACATGTGGCGCTTTTTGCGACACCGGCGACAGTGGCAAGCCGCGCGTTTCAGCGCGAGTTGGCATTTCGCGCGATCGGTGTAGACGTCGAGGCGCAGGCCTGCGGCGGCGTAGTGGACGCCATTGAAGATGGCGACATGATCCTGGCTGAGGCGCTGGTGCGCTCTCACGTGGATGCGCTCAAGCGTAAGATGCCAGAGCCGCAGGCGGCCATACTGGGCTGCACACACTATCCCATCATGCATGACACCTTTCAGAACGCTTTGGGCGCGGATGTAAATGTGTATAGTCAGGCCAATCTGGTTGCAGATTCGTTGGCAGACTATTTGGAGCGGCACCCCAAAATGATTGGGCAAGGCACAGACAATTTGTTCCTGACCACGGGTGATCCTCGCAAAGTGAGTGATCGCGCGACCCAGTTTTTGCGACGACAAATCACTTTCCAAGCCGCGTAAACTGCGGCGAGGGGGCGCAGGCTCTCGCAATTCTCATCATAATTCACTATTTACCCCGCAAGTGACGGGGGTGGTCGCGCGAATTCTGCGGCCAAAAGAAGGGAAGAGGTCGACAACATGACCCATAAAATCGCAATTCTTGGCGCCAGCGGCTACACCGGAGCAGAGCTTGTGCGTTTGATCGCCACCCATCCCAGCATGGAAATCGTTGCCTTGTCCGCAGATCGTAAGGCGGGTTTGGAGATGGCGGCTGTTTTCCCGCATCTGCGCCACCTGACTCTGCCAGCGTTGTGCAAGATTGAAGAGATTGATTTTGCCAATGTGGATCTGTGCTTCTGCGCATTGCCGCACGCCACTTCTCAGAAAGTTATCAAAGCTTTGCCGTCCGATGTTAAGGTGGTCGATTTGAGCGCGGATTTCCGGCTGCGCGATCCTGAGGAATACGCCAAGTGGTATGGCGGGCAGCATGACGCGCTCGAGATACAGAAAGAGGCTGTGTATGGCCTGACCGAGTTTTATCGCGAAGACATCAAGACCGCACGGGTTGTGGCGGGAACCGGCTGTAACGCGGCGACCGGACTTTTTGCGCTCAAACCGCTGATTGAAGCGGATGTGATTGACCTTGATCAAATCATTCTGGATCTGAAATGTGCAGTGTCCGGCGCAGGGCGGTCCTTGAAAGAGAACCTCCTGCACGCGGAGCTGAGCGAAGGCAATCATGCCTATGCGATTGGCGGCACACACCGGCATCTGGGCGAGTTCGATCAGGAATTCTCCAAAGTGGCGGGACGCGAGGTGAAAGTGCAATTCACCCCGCATCTGGTGCCAGCCAACCGGGGCATTCTGGCAACCGTGTATGTGCAGGGTGACGCAGAGGTGATCCATGCCACGTTGGCAAAAGCCTATGCTGAGGAACCTTTCATAGAGGTGCTACCTTTTGACGAAGCGCCGAGCACGCGGCACGTACGCGGCTCCAACTTCTGCCATATCGGCGTGACCGGCGACCGGATCGACGGGCGGGCCATTGTAATTGCGGCGTTGGACAACCTGACCAAGGGTTCCAGCGGCCAGGCGTTGCAGAACGCCAACCTGATGTTGGGAGAAGAAGAGACTGCTGGCCTGATGCTGGCGCCTTGTTTCCCGTAATTTGCGCGCAAGCGCTGGAGAGGAAAAATGAAGAGCCTCAAGAAGCAACGCCGGGTTCAGGTGATCATCCTGACCTTCGTAGCCCTGATCATTTCCACCGGTCTGATTGGCTGGGCCATGCAAGACGGGATCAACTATTTCCGGTCCCCCACACAGGTGGCGGAGGAGCCGCCAGCGGCCTCTGAAACCTTCCGGATTGGCGGGCTGGTCGAAGAGGGCACATTGGTGCGCGGTGACGGTGAGACTGTGCGGTTCTCTGTGACCGATGGCGGGGCCTCCATTCCGGTGACCTTTACCGGCGTGTTGCCGGATCTGTTCAAAGAAAACGAAGGCATGATCGGCACCGGCAAGTACATTGAAGGTGTGTTTGTGGCGTCAGAAATTCTGGCGAAACACGATGAGACTTATATGCCCAAAGAGGTGGTGGACGCGCTGAAAGAGCAGGGCGTTTATGTGGAGCCGGAGCCAGAGAGTTAAGGCATTGCACCGATGATGAATTTGACCCCGTGGGCTGCGAAGTCTGCGGGGTTTTTCTTTGGCGCAACGGGCATCGTGCGTTGGGGTGGCGACGGTTTAACGGAAGGGGCGGCAGCCTGTGTGTGGAGGCACATAGGAGGTTGAGATGTTGGATGTTCGTCAAATTGCCAAAGAGATCGTGGCGCGGGAAGGCGGGTTTGTGAATGATCCGGATGATCCGGGCGGGGCGACCAATTTAGGGGTGACATTGGCTACGGCGCGGCGGTTGGGGCTGGACAAAGATCATGACGGCGATGTGGATGTGGCGGATGTGAAGCGGCTGACGCCAGAGGATGCGGAGGCGATCTATCTGCGGCACTATTTTGAAAGGCCAAAGTTGGATCGGTTGCCGGAAGTTTTGCAGGCGTCGGTGTTTGACATGTACGTCAACGCAGGCAGCAATGCTGTGAAAATTCTGCAACGCCTATTGGGGCAAATGGGGCAACAAGTTGTTGTGGATGGCAAGATCGGGCCACAGACCATAGCCGCCAGCAACGTGGCAGCAGGTATGGCGCCCGATCATTTGGCAGATGCCTATGGCGTGGCGCGGCGGAACTACTATTTCCGGCTGGCGGACCTGAGACCCAAGTCGCGCAAGTATGCGCGCTCCCGCGCCGGAAAAAAAGGCGGTTGGATCAAACGGGCGGAGGAGTTTATCTCGCCGCGCTATCACCTGACGCAGCAGGAATTTGAGAAACGGGTGGCGTCATGGGGGTGATCGAGTGGGTTCTTTCCTTTGTTTTTGGCGGTGGGCGCAATGTGCTCAAAGAGACCGCTGAGGTGTTTCGTGAAAACGCAGAAGGGGCGGCACAGCGGGCTCAGGATGTGCAAATCGCGGCCATGCAAGGTCATGCGGCGGAGTTTCGTGCGCAGGATCGGGGGCGGTTTGATCGGGTGATGGATGCGGTGAATCGCTTGCCGCGTCCGGCCATGGCCTTGGGCTGTTTGGCGCTGTTTGTGAGCGCCATGGTGGATCCGGTTTGGTTTGCGGCGCGCATGAGTGGCATTGCCTTGGTGCCGGAGCCGTTGTGGTGGCTTCTTGGCGTGGTGGTGAGCTTTTACTTTGGCGCGCGCCATCAGGCAAAAGGGCAGGAATTTCAGCGCTCTATGTCGGATAGCTTGACGCGGGTTTCCGAGGTGGTCGACACGCTTGTGGCCCTGGAAGGGCCTATTCGGTCGGAGGCGCGATCTCCTATGGAAGGGGGCGAGAATCCGGTGCTTGCGGAGTGGCGCAAACATTCCAGTGGGGGCGCGACAAAGTGATCATCTGGTGGGGCCGATTTGCATTGGCCCCGCCTGCGCGTCGGCGTATATAGGGGCTATGATAGTAGAACTTGGCCACTTTGCCCTGATCCTCGCCGCCGTCACCGCAATGGTGCAGGCAATTGTCCCACTTGTAGGCGCGCAAATGCGTTGGCCCGGCTGGATGGCTGTGGCGGAACCGGCCGCAGGGCTGCAGTTCCTGTTCACATCGTTCAGCTTTGCAGCGCTGACCTACGCTTTTGTGACCTCGGACTTCTCGGTGTCCTTGGTGACCGGCAACTCGCACACTTTGAAGCCAATGATTTATAAGGTCAGCGGCGTCTGGGGCAATCACGAAGGGTCCATGCTGTTGTGGGTGTTGATCCTGACACTGTTTGGCGCGTGCTTGGCCTGGTTTGGCGGCAATTTACCGCCAGGTATCCGATCACGCGCACTTGCGATCCAAGGTGCAGTGGCTGTGGCGTTTTTCGCCTTCATCCTGTTTACTTCCAACCCGTTTGAGCGGATGGATGCGGTGCCGTTTGATGGCCGCGATCTGAATCCGTTGTTGCAGGACGTCGGGCTCGCATTGCACCCGCCGTTTTTGTACCTCGGCTACGTTGGGCTTTCGATGGCCTTCTCCTTTGCGATTGCGGCGCTGATCGAAGGGCGTGTGGATGCGGCCTGGGGCCGTTGGGTGCGGCCTTGGACATTGGCGGCGTGGGTGTTTCTGACCATTGGCATCGCGCTTGGATCTTGGTGGGCCTATTACGAGCTTGGTTGGGGCGGTTTCTGGTTCTGGGATCCGGTGGAGAACGCGTCCTTTATGCCTTGGCTTCTAGCAGCAGCCTTGCTGCACTCCGCGATTGTGGTGGAGAAGCGGGAAAGCCTCAAAAGCTGGACCATTCTGCTGGCGATTATGGCGTTTAGCTTCTCGCTGATTGGGACGTTCATTGTGCGCTCCGGTGTGATCACCTCGGTGCACGCTTTTGCCAATGACCCGGAACGGGGCGTGTTTATCCTTGGCATTTTGGTGTTTTTTACCGGTGGTGCGCTGACCTTGTTTGCGGCGCGGGCCAGTGAGATGGAAGCCAAAGGCGTGTTTGGCGTGGTCAGCCGCGAGAGCGCGCTGGTGCTCAACAACATCCTGCTCGCGGTGGCCTGTTTTGTGGTGTTCATTGGCACCATTTGGCCATTGGTCAGTGAGATGTTCTTTGAGCGTAAACTCAGTGTTGGCGCGCCGTTCTTCAACATGGCCTTTACCCCATTTATGGTGCTCCTTGGTTTGATCCTGCCGGTTGGGGCAATGTTGCCGTGGAAACGGGCAAAGCTTGGCAAAGTGGTGAAACCTCTGGTGCCTGCCTTTGTCTTGGCGATTGCGCTTGGTGGTCTGGCATGGACCATTCAGGGCGGCCGCTCCCTGCTGGGTCCTGTGGGCTTGTTCCTTGGCGCATGGTTGCTGATGGGGGCCGTTATTGACCTGATGTCGCGCACCGGTCGTGGCGCACTAGGTGATCGGATTGCACGCTTGTCTCGATTGCCACGGGCGGACTGGGGCAAGGCTGTGGCGCATGCGGGCTTTGGTGTGACCATTTTTGGCATCGCGGGCTTGATGGCCTGGGAGCAAGAGGACATTCGCGTGGCACAGCTTGGGCAGCCGTATATGGTTGGGGCGTATGAAATCACGCTTGAAGGTGTGCGGGAGACCGAGGGGCCAAACTATTTGACCACCATGGCAGACATCCGTGTGCGTAAAGACGGCCAAGACGTGACCATGTTGCATCCCGAAAAACGCGTGTATCCGGTGGCGGCGATGCCAACCACTGAGGCGGCGATTGACTATCGTATCCTGCGCGATGTGTATCTGGCGCTTGGCGATGAGCAGCCGGGCGGGGCCTATACAGTGCGAACCTATATTAAACCGCTGACCAACTGGATTTGGTTTGGGTCCTTCCTTATGTCACTTGGAGGGCTGCTGAGCCTGACCGACCGTCGCTATCGCGTGGCGGCCGGGGCGCGTAAGGCGCCAGCGGGTGGTGTGCCAGCGGAGTGAGAGACATGATGACAACGCTGAAAACATGGGGCGCGGCAATTTTTGTCGCGCTGATGCTGACAGGGCCAAGTGTGGCAGTGCAACCGGATGAGATTCTGGATGATCCGGTGCTTGAAGAGCGGGCACGGGAAATTTCTAAAGACTTACGTTGCCTTGTGTGTCGCAATGAAAGCATTGACGACAGCAACGCGCAGCTGGCCAAGGACTTGCGCGTTCTGGTGCGCGAGCGTCTGACCGAAGGCGACAGCAACGAAGAGGTGGTTGATTTTGTGGTCGACCGCTATGGCGAATACGTCTTGCTGCGACCGCGCACCAGTGGCACCAATATGGTGCTGTATGGGGCCGGACCGGCGATGTTGCTGATCGCGCTGATCGTTGGGTTTGGTTACACACGGCGCCGTTCCACAGCCCGCACGCCAACGGAACGTAAGTTGAGCGACGAGGAAGAAGCGCGGCTTCAGGAAATCCTCAAGGAATGACGTCGGGTCCCGCTTGGAGCACAAGCGTTGGGATGCGATGACGGGGCAGGACGCGGAGAGGGACCCTATGGATTATCAAACAATTACATATGATGTGACCGATGGTGTGGCCACAGTGACGTTGAACCTGCCGGACACGCTTAACGCGATGACACAGCAGATGCGCGCAGAGGTGGCTGATGCGGTGACCGCAGCTGGGTCAGAGGCACGGGTGCTGGTTTTGACGGGGGCTGGCAAGGCGTTTTGTTCCGGACAGGATCTGGGCGACAGCTCGAGCGCGGCCAGCATGGATTTGGAGCGTACATTGCGCGACGAATACATGCCGATGATCCGCGCCATTCGTGAATGTCCGATTCCAACAATCAGCGCGGTAAATGGCGCAGCAGCCGGGGCGGGGGCCAACCTTGCGCTGGCCGCCGATGTGGTGATTGCCAAAGAGAGCGCGTATTTCATGCAGGCGTTTTCGCGCATTGGTCTGATGCCGGACGCAGGTGGGACCTATGAGCTGCCCAAAGCCATGGGTGCGGCCAAAGCCATGGGGGCGGCGCTGTTTGCGGATAAGATCAGCGCGCGTCAGGCTGATGACTGGGGCATGATTTGGGAGGCGGTGGCGGATGACGCCTATGAGGCCACAGTGAAAAAGCGCGCGGCGCATCTCGCGAGCGGTCCGACGCTGGCTTACAAGCAGATCAAAAAGGCCATTCAGGAAAGCTATGGCAACGACTGGACCACGCAGATGGAACAGGAAGCCAAGCGCCAGGGCAAGCTGGGAAAGACTCGTGATTTCCAGGAAGGCGTTGTGGCGTTTTTGGAAAAGCGCCCCGCGAAATACGAGGGGCGCTAAGCGCTTTATCGTTCTTTGAGCCGTTTCATGAGGGCCAGCGCTTCCGGCGTTGGCCTTTGTTCTATGCGGCGATAGACGCGCCCATCGATGGTGCGCTCGCAGAGTTTGTGATCAATCAGCGAGCGGCGCAGCAGAACGTGGTCGTCAAAACTGAGACCGGATTTCAGGATCTCGTTGACCTCTTTCTCTGACATGTCCTGATGCGCGGGCATACGGGCCCAGAACGACCAGAGACACAGGCCTTGCACCTTGGTCCATTTCGGCCAACGGAACATGCGCCCGGTGTCGTCAAACACCCGCAGGGCGCGTTTGAGGGCCAATTCGTCCAACGCGGAATCCTCTGCTGGTTTGGTCGCCTTCAGGTGTTGGTGGTTCTGAAACCCCGCCGCCTTGGCGACCAGCGCCATCATGGCGGCGTGGCCGGGCAGATTGTCTTGATCCGACAGAGATTTGCGCAGGGTTTTGGTGAAAGCCGAAACGTCGGCCACATAGAGAGGGATCACGTCTTTAGACATGAGGGCATCCTTTTGATGTCGTGCATCCCGGAACCGGGGTCGATGGCCGCCCTTGTCGACGGCACGTGCAAAAGCATGCTGTCGAAAATGTCTCGCAGGTTTAGCAAAGTCAGTGTGACCGGCGGCGCCTGGGTGAACTGCGGACCCATGACGCCGTTGATAGTCTAGCTGTGCATGTGGCGCAAGCGGCGCGTTAAGGGGACTTAGACGCCAGACAACACCACGTCGTCGAGGGTGATCGTTCCGGCCGCGTCGCGCAACACCACCATTGCCTGACCATCAACCACCAGTTCTGTATGGCCGTCGTCGGTGTCGCGGATCTCAATCACCGGGTCTTCCTCACCCTGACGGTAGTGTTGGTAGCTCAGTACGTCCTCGGACGGATCAAAGTCAGTGATAATAGCCGGGCTGCCCGGCGTGATCCAGCCTGCGGACTGGAAGGTGTCGCTGCCTTCATTGCCTGACACAGTGTCATCAGACCCCACGCGGATGGTGTCGTCGCCACGGCCGCCTTTGATGACGTCGCCGTCTTCGGAGACGGGCGCTACGCCAAATTCGAGCGGAATATTACCTCGATAGGCCTCAGGGTCATCCAGCGCGTCCAGGAATTTGCTTGAGTCGAACAGAGCGGTGCCATCGATAAAGTCGTTGCCGTCGTTGCCTTTGATGGTGTCGATGCCATGGCTGCCAACGAGGAAGTCATCGCCATCGCCACCGCTGATGAAATCATCGCCGGAGAAGCTGTGAATGATGTCGTTGCCGCCGCTGCCTCGCAGCGAGTCGACGTTGTCGCTGCCGACCAGAATGTCGACACCATTCCCACCGCTCAATGTGTCTCCATTTGCGTCGGCATATTGCACCGTGGTTTCGACGCCATTGAGAATTTGAATCTGGGTATCACCTTCGTCCGCCCCTGCGGAAAACTCACAGGTTCGGACTTCTTCTGTAAAGTACGGGCCAACTTCTCCTGCGACCCGGGCCACAAGCTTGCCATTGGAATAAACAAGCGTATTGCCGTCCTGACTTTCGGTGGTGATGCTTGGTGGGTCCTCACCTTCGGGATAGTAAACCCAAAGCGTGTCCTCAGTTTCGTTAAAGTCGGTCACGAGCGGGACGTTGTCTTCGTCTTCAACCCAGTGGCCGACCTCAAAGTGGTCGCTGCCTGCGCCTCCGACTGCGGTGTCACCTTCGCCCATAAGCAGGCAGTCATCGCCCGCGCCGCCATCCAATAAGTTGGCCTCGTCTTCCGACGGGGCTTCGAAAACAAGCGGGCCGCTTGGATCATCCGGCGTGTAGCGGTCTGCAACTTCCATATCCCGGTTGTGAATGTTTGCGCCAACCAACTCGTCATCGCCGCCGCCCCCATAGAGCGAGTCGTTGCCGCCGGCACCTAGAAGTGTGTCGCTGCCTGCGCCGCCATGCAGTTCGTCGTCCCCGTCGCTGCCAAAAAGGCTGTCGTTTCCGGCTTGCCCCATCAACGTGTCGTCCCCGGCTCCGCCAAGGATGTAGTCTACGCCAGATTGCCCTTGAAGGTGATCGTCGCCTTCTTCCCCCGCAAGGATGTCTGGGCCATCCGTGCCGCGAATATCGTCCGAATTGTCGCTGCCTTCCAGGAGCAATCCTTCTTCGCCGGCCCGTGAGATAGGCTGGGAGGTGACGTCGTTGTCGCCGTCCTCGGAGCCATCAGAGCCGCCGAAATCTGCGAAGGCGGCGAGGCCCATGCCTGCAAGCAACAAACCTAAAAATAGCATCTGGTGTCTCCTCATCACGCACAATGCCTATGCGTGTATGGAATTTGTGTCGAATGGTGGGATGTGCCTTGCGGGAAATCCCCCTGGTCTGGGCTTTTTGTCGCCCGTCAGGTGTAAAAAATGCGCGTGTTCTACACATTCCCATCGGCTCCTATGCCGTGTTGCGGAGAACTTGGCTTAAACACGTTATGCGTGTCAATAATTTGAAGGGCATTTGAGCTGGATTGCGCTCAATCACCGGCGGCGCTGTTTATTGTTTCCCATGGGGCTTCGATGGAAGGCAAAACCACGCCCGGGTTCCGTTGGGCGCGGTTGTATGTTCAAGGTGAGTCGTTTGACGGATGTGGTTCGAACGACCTAAAAAAGGGGAAGTGCAGACGGGGTCACCCTAATACAAATGTAACATCTGAGGCTTCGAAACCGTCGGCAGCGCCGGCAATGCGGGCCATGATCACGTCGTTCGCCAAAACATGGGTTTCATCGCCAACGCGCTCAACCGTGATCGACGGGAATGGCTCGTCACCTGGCAAGATAAGGGAAACCACGTCCTCGTCAGGATCAAAGTCGGTGATAAACGGCGCGTTCTCTTCTACCCAATGACCGATGTGGAAGCTGTCGTTACCTTCGCCTCCAGTGCCGGTGTCGTATGCGCCGAGGAAAAGATTGTCGTTGCCAGTGCCACCAATGAGCGTGTCAGTCTCTTCCGGCTCCGTTGGGTCCTGAATTTCAAATTCCGTTTCGGGCTTCCGGTCTAGATAGCTGTCAGCAACTTCCGGGTCGCGGTTTGTCACGTCCGCACCGTAAATCCAGTCGTCACCGCTGCCGCCTTCGAGGGTGTCTTCGCCGGTGTAGCCGTAGAGCGTGTCGCTGCCACTGTCGCCATAAACCGCGTCGTCACCTTCGCCGCCGGTCATGTAGTCGTCGCCCGCGCCGCCAAAGAGCACGTCGTCCCCTTCGCTGCCGTAGAGGCCGTCATTGCCATCCTGACCGCGCAGGGTGTCATTGCCATCCTTGCCATCCAGAAGGTCGGGGCCGGGGGTGCCTGTCAAATCGTTGTTGGAGTCGCCGCCCTCAAGCAGAATGCCGATGCCGCCGTCCTCGGAAATGATGTCGGTGGTGGTTGTATCGTCCACCGGCTGGGTGTCATTGGCAAAACCGGTTGGGGTGCTTTCGTCGTCGGAGACGTCGCCACCACCGGAAAAACTACTGGCCGCGAGGCCCATAAACAAAAGACCCAAAATTCACATCACTCATCTCCAAATTGTGGTGTCAAACACATTCGCCAAAACAAAAATATTGGAGGTGAGGCCTGTAATGCCGTCTGGGAGAGGCAAACACGTCCCGCAGAAAATGCTGTCACGTGGCGTTGGTCCAAACCGTCCAATTCGTCGAAATTCGGATGTATGTTTGCACGCTAAACGTGTTTGAAGTTGGGCGGGTGGAATAGAAATTGAGACAATTTTGAGATGAATTTGTTCAGGCAAAAAAATGCGCCGGAGAAAGCTCCGGCGCATTTGAATATGTCAGAAACGCTTGATTTAGCGGTTTTCGATATCGGTGTAGGAACGCACGTCTTCGCCAAGGTACAGCTGACGCGGGCGGCCGATTTTATGCGCTGGATCGGAGAGCTGTTCTTTCCACTGGGAAATCCAGCCAACGGTGCGCGACAGCGCAAAGATTGGCGTGAACATCGAGGTTGGGAAGCCCATCGCCTCGAGGATGATGCCGGAGTAGAAGTCCACGTTCGGGAACAGCTTCTTCTCTTTGAAGTATGGGTCGCTTAGCGCGATGCGCTCCAGTTCAGACGCCACTTGCAGCAGCGGGTTGTCGTCAACACCCAGCAACTCCAGCACTTCGTCGGCGGACTGTTTCATCACGGTCGCACGGGGGTCCATGTTTTTGTAAACACGGTGGCCAAAGCCCATCAGACGGAACGGATCGTTCTTGTCTTTAGCGCGCTCGATGAATTCCGGGATACGGTCTACGGAGCCGATTTCCTTCAGCATCTCCAGGCATGCCTGGTTTGCACCACCGTGGGCGGGGCCCCAAAGGCAGGCGATGCCGGCCGCGATACAGGCAAACGGGTTGGCACCGGAAGAGGACGCCAGGCGCACTGTGGAGGTCGACGCGTTCTGCTCGTGATCGGCGTGCAGCGTGAAGATACGGTCCATGGCGCGGGACAGGATCGGGTTCACTTCGTAGTCTTCAGCAGGCACGGCAAAGCACATGCGCAGGAAGTTGGAGGCGTAGTCCAGATCATTGCGTGGGGAGATGAACGGCTGACCGATGGTGTATTTGTAGGCCATTGCCGCGATGGTTGGCATCTTCGCGATCAGGCGGTGGGACGCGACTTCACGCTGACGAGGATCGGAGATGTCTGTGGAGTCGTGGTAGAACGCGGACATGGCGCCAACCACACCCACCATAATCGCCATCGGGTGTGCGTCACGGCGGAAGCCGCGGAAGAAGTTGACCATCTGCTCATGCAGCATGGTGTGGCGGGTGATGGTGGTTTCGAATTCTTCCAGTTCAGCTGCGTTTGGCAGGGCGCCGTACAGCAGGAGGTAGCAGACTTCGAGATAGTGGGACTGACCAGCCAGCTCACCAATAGGGTAGCCGCGGTGGGTCAGGATGCCTTCTTCACCGTCAATATAGGTGATGGTGGATTCACAGGAGGCGGTGGAGGTGAAACCTGGATCATAGGTGAACACACCAGCCTGACCATAGAGTTTGCGGATGTCGAGCACATCCGGGCCCGTCGTTGGCGAGTGGATCGGCAAGTCGTAGTTTTTGCCGTCAATCGTAAGCGTGGCGGTTTTTGGGGCCTCGGACATGGCAGTTTTCCTTCCTAAAAAGCCGGGGACGCGGATCGCCCCGGCGCGTTGTGTCTGCGACGTCTTAAGGCCCGGTAAACAGGCTTTATTCCGTCACGTCATCTTTGGCGGCGTCAGTCAGACGCGCGAGAGATTCCTCGCGTCCCAGCACAAGCATCATGTCAAAGACGCTTGGGGTCGCAGCCCGGCCAGCCAGCGCCGCCCGAAGCGGGCCCGCCATCTTGCCAAACTTGATTTCATTGGCTTCACAGTAGCTGCTCGTTACAGCCTCAAGCCCTTCACGCGTCCAGCTAGCATTTTGCAGCTGCGGCGTCAAATCATTCAGTATACCACGGGATACTGAATCGAGATTTTTCGCGGCTTTGGCTTCGACCTCAATTGGTCGTGAAGTCAAAGCAAAGTGAGCCTTTTCAAGGAGATCGGGGAAGGTCTTCGCGCGATCTTTGAGGCAATACAGCGCATCCCGTAGTAATACGGTTTGCGGCTCACTCAACGCCGGCTGGTCCGCGGCTTCAAGATAGCTCACAATCTCTTGCAGCAATGCAGCATCGTCGCTCACGGCGTTGTGTTGTCCACAGATGTTCTCCAGTTTCTTGGTGTCAAAGCGGGCCGGACTTTTGCCAATGCCATCCAGATCAAACCAGTCTTTAGCCTGCGCGTCGGTGAAAAACTCGTCATCACCATGGCTCCAGCCGAGGCGCGCGAGGTAGTTGCGCATTCCAGCGGCAGGGTAGCCCATGGCTTGGTATTCCTGCGCCCCAAGTGCGCCGTGACGTTTGGAGAGCTTTTTGCCGTCGGCGCCATGGATCAGCGGAATATGTGCGTAGACAGGCAGGTCCCAGCCCATGGCCTCATAAATCATCATCTGACGTGCGGCATTGTTGAGGTGATCATCCCCGCGGATCACATGGGTCACGCCCATGTCGTGGTCATCTACAACAACTGCCAACATGTAGACCGGTGTGCCATCGGAGCGTAACAGGATCATGTCATCCAGCTGCTCGTTGCGGATGGTCACATCGCCCTGCACCTGATCGCGGATCACTGTGCTGCCCTCGCGTGGGGCTTTAATACGGATCACATAGGGCGCGTCTGGATGGGTAGCGGCATCGGCGTCGCGCCAAGGGCTGCGGTAATGGGTTGATTTGCCAGCGGCGCGGGCCTCATCACGGAAGGCGGCAATTTCGTCTTGGGTGGCAAAACACTTGTAGGCTTTGCCTTCGTCCAAGAGCTGAAGCGCGACCTCGGCATGCCGTTTGGCACCTTCAAACTGGCTGACAACCTCACCATCGTGGTCCAAACCCAGCCAATTCAAGCCTTGCAAAATGGCTGTGGTGGCTTCTGGTGTGGAGCGTTCACGGTCGGTGTCTTCGATACGCAGCAGAAATTTACCGCCGCGACCACGGGCATAAAGCCAGTTGAACAGCGCCGTACGTGCGCCGCCGATGTGCAGATAACCGGTGGGCGATGGGGCAAAACGGGTGACGACCTGGCCTGTCATAGCGGGCTTAACCTTTCAGTAACCATTGGGGTTCTAGCGTTGAGGCACTGTCTAGCGACACGGGTAAGAGAGGACAAGGCTTGCGCGTCGTCACATTATTGCGGGCATCTCTTCTGAACCAACGCGGGCATCTGTTTTGCTGGGTGCCGGTGTGTTTGGGGGTGGGGATCGGGATTTATTTTGCGCTGCCGGTAGAACCTGCTGTTGCGGTGTTGGTTGGGATCGGGCTGATTTCCTTGGGGTTTGTGTGGTTGACGATCGGTCAGGAGGCTGATGTCGCGGCGTGCTTTTGGCTTGTTGCACTTGTTCTGGCCGGAGTGGTTATCGCTGGCGCCCGGGCCCATCGCGTGTCGGGGCCGGTTTTGGAGTTTCGATACTATGGCGCGATTGAAGGGCGGATTGTTGCGATTGATCGATCTGCGTCCGATGCTATGCGGCTGACATTGGAAGATGTCCGGTTGAGCCGGGTAACACCAGAGAACACACCCAAACGAGTGCGGGTATCGCTGCATGGAGACCACGTCGGCACCACGCCAACAGCAGGTAAATTGATTGGTACTACTGGACATTTGTCGCCACCGTCTGGCCCGGTTGAGCCTGGCGGGTTTGATTTCCAGCGCCACGCCTGGTTCAAGCAAATCGGGGCGGTGGGCTATACCCGTGTCCCGGTGCTGGCATTGGCACCGCAAGAGAACAGCGGCGGGATTTATGGGTTTCGCATGCGGTTGTCCGCTGCCATTCAAACTCGCATGGCCCCGGATGTGGCCGGGTTTGCCGCCGCGGTGACCACCGGTGACCGTAGCGGGATCTCTGAGACCGTTACAGAGTCGCTGAGGGGCGCCAATCTCGCGCATTTGCTGGCGATTTCAGGCCTGCACATGGGGTTGTTGGCGGGGTTTGTTTTTGGCGCCGTGCGGTTCTGTATCGCGTTGGCGCCAACGGTCGCGCTGCGGGTCGATGGAAAGAAAATTGCCGCTTGTGCGTCGCTCTTGGCGGCCACCGGGTATTTGATGCTGTCCGGTGGGGCGGTGTCCACAGAACGGGCGTATGTTATGACCTTGGTGGTGCTTGTGGCGGTGCTGTTGGATCGGCGCGCGTTGACGGTGCGGGCGGTGGCTGTGGCGGCAACTGTTGTGTTGGTGTTGCAGCCCGAGGCGCTGATGGGGCCGGGGTTTCAGATGTCTTTTGCAGCCACAGCAGCGCTGGTCGGCGTGTTTGGCTGGTTGCGGGATAGGCAATGGCAAATGGGGCCAAAATGGCTGCGCCCGGTGTCTGCCGTGGTGGTGTCTTCGCTGGTGGCAGGGCTGGCGACCGCGCCGTTTGCAGCAATGCATTTCAACCATGTGGCGCATTACGGCTTGTTGGCCAACGTGCTGTCTGTGCCCGTCATGGGCGTTTTGGTGGTGCCATCGGCTGTGATTGCCGCGGTTTTGGCGCCTTTGGGTCTTGAGGCGATTCCACTGTGGGTCATGGAGCAAGGGTTGCGGTGGATTGTGACCGTGGCGAAGTTTGTCAGCGGTCTGGAGGGCGCACGTGGTACGGTGCCCAGCGGTGGCGTTTGGGTGCTGCCATTGATTGCTTTTGGAGGGCTGTGGTTGCTTTTATGGCAGGGCCCTGCACGACTTGGTGGAATTGCCACGATTGTCGCTGGGTTCTGGCTGTGGAGCGTGGCAGTCCGGCCTGATGTTCTAATCTCAGACACCGGTGGTTTGGTCGGAGTAATGACGCCGCAAGGGCGCGCTCTGTCCAAAGCCAAAGGACAGGGATTTGTTGCAGAGAACTGGTTAGAGAATGACGGCAGTCAGCGCGATCAGCCTGCGGCAGCGAGCCTGTGGCCCGGAGGGGAAAGTCGTGTGCCGTTTATCGACTTGGCCGGAGGTGGTCGGTTGATCCATGTGCAGGGAAAAACCGGCAAGGCGCTGTTTGAGGGCTGCGTACCTGGAGATATTGTTGTGTTTTCAACGGGTTTTGATGGGCAGTTGCCGTGTCAAACCTTCGACATAGAAGACCTAGAGGCGCTTGGGGCTGTGGCACTGCAATTTGAGGAGGCGTCCACCTCTCGCAAAACGGCCCGCGAGGTGGCGGGCCGTCGGTTGTGGAATGATGCTGAGACGCGCGATTAGTAGGTACGGATCAGCCCGACCAATTTACCCTGCACTTTGACCTTGTCTTCGGGGTAAACGCGGGTCTCATAAGCTGGGTTGGCGGCCTCAAGCGCAATTGATGTGCCATTGTGGTGGAACTTTTTCAGGGTGGCTTCCTGATCTTCCACCAGCGCCACCACGATGTCGCCATTGTCCGCTGTGGTGGTTTCCGAGAGGATCACCACATCGCCGTTGTTGATGCCGGCGTCGATCATGGAATCGCCTTTGACTTCAAGCGCGTAGTGGTTTTGACCCACTGACAGCATCTGGCCGGGCACTGCAACATGGTGGTCAACATGGCTGATCGCTTCGATCGGGACACCCGCGGCGATTTTGCCCATGACGGGCAACTCACGTGCGAAGAGTTGCACCTCGTCTGGCGTGACATTGGCGGCTTGTGCAGGCGACGGATGTGGACCGTCGATCACTTTTGGATTGAAGCCCGCCGTTGGCGCGGACGGCGCGCCGCCCATGCTTTCGGGTAGTTTCACAATCTCAATCGCGCGGGCGCGGTGGGCGAGGCGGCGGATAAAACCGCGTTCTTCCAATGCGGTGATCAGGCGGTGGATGCCTGATTTCGACCGCAAATCCAGCGCGTCTTTCATTTCGTCAAAGCTGGGTGGCACCCCGTCTTTTTGCAGACGGGTGTGAATGAATTCCAGCAGGTCTAGTTGCTTTTTGGTCAGCATGCTCGAGGACCCCTAAATAGAGTGTGTCTTCCCCTCGTTCTACGCATGTTCTTGTTTTGTGTCAAAACTTTTATAGAACATAGCGGAAACAGATGCCGTGATGTGGTATGGCAACTAAGTGTTGCAACTAGATTGGGATGTACTCCACGGCGGTGCCTGCGGGCCGTTCTGGTGCATTTGGCGGCACAACCAGAAGCGCGTTGGCGTCTGACAGTATTGACAGCAGAGAGCTGTCTTGATTGTCAAAAAGTGAGAGTTTTCCGTGCTCTACACGGGCGCGCATGTAGTGCTCACGCGGCCCGTTTGGGGGCATGGGCGTCGCTAAGGTGGCCGGAAGGCGCGGTGTGGGCGTTTCGCCGAGACCCAGCATGGCGCGGATCACTGGCAAAACAAAGACTTGGCCACAGACCATAGCAGACACGGGGTTGCCGGGCAGGCCAATCATCATAGCGCCATTCGCCAAAGTCCCGGCCATAAGCGGTTTGCCAGGGCGCATGGCAATTTTGTAGAAGCTGCGCTGCATGCCCAGATCTTGCGCCACATCGCCCACAAGATCGTGGTCTCCCACAGAAGCGCCGCCAATGGTGATCAGCAGGTCCGCATCGTCGATCAGATCAAAAGCGGCTTCCAGCGAGACGCGGTTGTCCCGCGCGATCGGCAACAGGCGGGCCTCGCAGCCTGCGTCGCGCAGCATGGCCTGTAGGCCAAAGCTGTTGGAGGCGATGATTTGTTCGGGGCCGGGTGTTTCACCGGGCATGACCAACTCATCGCCGGTAGACAGGATCGCCACTTTGGGGCGGCGTGTCACAGGGACCTCGGCGATGTTCATGGAGGCCATCAGGGCGACGTCCGACGGGCGTAGAACTCGAGGGGCCGCGATGGTTTGACCTACTTTGAAGTCGCCTCCCAAGGGCCTGATATGAAACCCTTTGTCGAGGTTGCTTGACAGCGTGATTACATTGCCATCGCGGGTCACATCTTCCTGGATGATCACGCGGTCTGCGCCTTCTGGCACCGGCGCGCCGGTGAAGATACGTACAGCTTGGCCTGCCGCGACGGTGCCGTCAAAGGCGTGTCCGGCGGCGGCTTCGCCAATCACGTCATAGGATTTTCCGGGCGCAGTACCCTCGGAAACGATGGCATAGCCATCCATTGCGGAGGCGGAAAACGGAGGCTGATCGCGGTTTGCACTGACCGGCTCTGCCAGAGTGCGCCCATTGGCTTGAGCCAGCGGGACGGTTTCCACTGGCAGCTGTTTGGTGAGTGCTAAGAGATGTGTGAGCGCGTCAGCAACCGAGATCATTTTGCTTCGTAACGCCCTGATTTACCGCCGTCTTTGAGGATCACGCGGATGCCGCCGATTTCCATGGCTTTGTCGATTGCTTTGGACATGTCATAGACTGTCAGCGCGGCGACATTGACGGCGGTGAGGGCTTCCATTTCGACACCGGTTTGACCAGTGGTTTTTACCGTGGCCTCAACACGCACACCGGGAAGTGTGGCGTCTGGTGTCAATTCAACAGTCACTTTGGTAATTGGCAGTGGGTGACATAGCGGGATCAGGTCGGCGCATTTCTTAGCGCCCATGATACCGGCAAGGCGTGCCACGCCCAGCACGTCACCTTTTTTGGCGCGGCCTTCGTTGATAATGTCAAAGGTGGCCGGGGCCATTTTGATCCAACCTTCGGCGGTGGCGACACGAGACGTGACTGCCTTTTCAGAGACATCCACCATATGGGCGTCGCCCTTGGTGTTAAAATGGGTCAGGCCAGACGCGTGGGTGTCGCTCATCACATGCCCCCCATGGCATTCAGAGGATTGGCGAGCAGTGTACGGGTGGCGGTGGCCACGTCGTCCTGCCGCATCAGGCTTTCACCAATCAGGAAGGTGCGGGCGCCGTAGCGGGCCATGTCGGCCAACTCAGCAGGTGTGTTCAAGCCGCTTTCACAGACAATCAGACGGTCCTCCGGCACCAGCTTGGACAGGGTGCGGGTGGTGTCGAGCGTGGTCTCAAAGGTTTTGAGATTGCGGTTGTTGATGCCCATGAGTGGGGATTTGAGTTGGCTTGCGCGTTCCAGTTCCTCGCGGTCATGCACCTCCAGCAGCACGTCCATGTTCCAGCTAAAGGCCGCTTCTTCGAGTTCCTGCGCCTGCGCGTCGCTTACGGAGGCTAGAATGATCAGGATGCAGTCGGCCCCAAGCGCGCGGGCTTCGGCCACCTGATAGGTGTCATACATGAAGTCTTTGCGCAGCGCGGGCAGGCTGGTGGCGTTGCGGGCTTCGGTCAGGAAGGATTTTTGGCCCTGAAAGCTAGGCGTGTCTGTCAACACGGACAGGCAAGTTGCGCCGCCTTCTTCATAGGCTTTGGCCAGTTCCGGCGGGTTGAAGTCTTCGCGGATGAGGCCTTTGGAAGGCGAGGCTTTTTTGACCTCGGCGATCAGGCCGTAGCCTTCGCGGGCGGCCTTGTGCAGCGCGTCGGAAAAGCCGCGGGTTGGGCTGGCTTCGCGCGCCTCGGCTTCAACCGCCTCCAGAGGTTTGGCAGCCTTGTCGGCAGCCACTTCTTCCAGCTTGTAAGCTTTGATTTTGTCCAGAACGGTCTCGGTCATGCGTCAGTCCAGTTTATCGGTGTGTCGCCTTGGTCGGCGAGCCATGTGTTGATGGTTGAAAACGGGCGGGAGCCGAAAAATCCGCGACGCGCGGAAAGCGGCGATGGGTGTGCCGTCTCAATCATCAGATGTTGGCCGCCATCTTTAGGCGATGTGATGTGAGGTGCAAGGGCTTGAGCCTGTTTTCCCCACAGGACAAAAGCCGTAGGACGGCGGGCGGAGATGTCGGCCAGAACCTGGTGTGCCAGGGTTTGCCAGCCGAGGGCTTTATGGCCGTTGGCGTCGCCCGCTGGCACCGAGAGCACGGTGTTGAGCAGGAGCACGCCTTGTTCCGCCCAGAAGCGTAGGTCGCCGCTTTGTAGGGTTGCACCAAGATCTTCCTGCAACTCTTTGTAAATATTATTTAATGATCGAGGCAGGGGACTTACGTCTGGTTCTACTGAGAAAGACAGGCCATGGGCGTGGCCGGGCGTTGGGTATGGGTCCTGACCCAGAATGACAACGCGCACGTCCTGTGGTGCCACGGCTTCAAGTGCGGCAAAGCGTTGAACCGCGGGAGGAAGAATCTCCCGCGGGTCGTTTTGGATTTGTGCGTCGATGTCTGGCCAGCAGTCCGTGAAGAACGGCAGATGCGCCCAGTGGTAGGGCGGATGGGCTGTGCTCATGCCGCAGAGGTGACTTTGGCCAATGCGGCCACTTTGCCTTTGGCAGCACCGGAGTCGATGCTTTCGCGGGCCTTTTCAACACCTTCGCGCAGGTCGCTTGCTGCATCTGCAACGACTAATGCGGCGGCAGAATTGAGCAAGACGGCATCGCGGTAAGCGCTTTGCGCCCCATCAAGCAGTGCACGGAAGGCGTTGGCATTGTCTTCGGGTGTGCCGCCGACGATGTCCTCAAACGGATGCACAGGAAGGCCTGCGTCCTCGGGGTGCAGCTCCACGTCTTTGACGGTGCCGTCACTTTCCAGAGCTGAGACCCAGCTCACGCCGGTGATGGTCAACTCGTCGGTGCCATCGGATCCATGCACCAGCCAAGCGCGTTCGCTGCCCAATTGACCAAGGGTTTCAGCCATAGGGCGGATCAGATCGCGGGTGAAGGCGCCTGTCAATTGGCGTTTCACGCCCGCCGGGTTGGTCAGCGGGCCAAGGATGTTGAAAATGGTGCGGGTTCCAAGCTCGGCGCGGGTCGGCATCACATGGGCAATCGCCGGATGATGCATGGGCGCCATCATGAAAGCTATGCCACAGGTTTCCAATGCTTTCTCAACCACATCCGGGCCAACCATGACGTTGATGCCCATCTGGGTTTGTACGTCAGCTGTGCCAGACTTGGAGCTCAGATTGCGGTTGCCGTGTTTGGCAACCGGCACGCCCGCACCAGCCGTCACAAAAGCGGTGGCGGTGGAGATGTTGAGCGTGTGCTTGCCGTCGCCGCCGGTTCCGACGATGTCAATGGCGCCGTCAGGTGCTTTCACTGCGTGGCATTTGGAGCGCATGACCGCTGCCGCGGCTGCATATTCATCCACGGTTTCGCCACGGGTGCGTAGAGCCATCAACAGACCGCCCATTTGGCTGGGCGTGGCTTCACCTTCAAACAAGAGTGTAAAGGCGTCTTCGGCCTCAGCGCGCGTCAATGGACGATCAGCCGCAGCGCCGATCAGGAATTTAATGTCGGCAGTCATGCGGCGGCATCCTCTTTGGCGGGCATCATGTCCAGAAAATTTTTGAGCAGGGCGTGGCCGTGCTCAGACGCGATGGATTCCGGGTGGAATTGCACGCCGTGGATGGGCAGTTCTTTGTGTTGCAGCCCCATGATGGTGCCATCGTCCAGTTCAGCGGTGATTTCCAGACAGTCCGGCAGTGTTGCGCGGTCCACCACAAGGGAGTGGTAACGTGTGGCTTCAAACGGGCTTGGCAGACCGGCAAAGAGACCTTTGCCAGTGTGTTTCATGGTGCCCATTTTGCCGTGAACAATCTCGTGACAGCGCACAACATCGCCGCCGAAGTGTTGACCGATGGTTTGGTGCCCCAAGCACACGCCCATCAGAGGTGTGCGGGTTTCGGCTGCGGCCGCCGTCAACGCCAGGCAGATGCCGGCCTGAGACGGGTCACAGGGACCGGGGGACAGAAGGATGCCCGACGGGTTCATGCCCATGGCGTCCTGAACGGTCAACGCGTCGTTTCGCCAGACCTGCACATCGGCGCCCATTTCGCCCAGGTAGTGCACAAGGTTGTAGGTGAAACTGTCGTAGTTATCGATCAGAAGCAGCATTTTGTCGGTTCTTTCCCTAAAGATGCAAAAGGGGTGGAGGCAGAGGGCCTGCTCGCGGTATACATGTTCAGGCTTGGCGCAGAGGGTCAAGAGGGGCAGGAGCAGGTCGCCCCATAAAATGGACGTAAAAGAGAGGCAGGCAGTCATGTTTCGCGGATTAATGTCAGGTGTGTTTTGGGGCGCGATCCTGGTGGGAGGCGTTTTGTCAGCGACGTCGCTGTTGTCACCTTTGCCTGCAACGGTGAAGCCACAGACCAAGACGGATACGCCAAAAGCCACAGATGAGGTTATCACGGACAGCGGCGCGGTTGGGACCGAGTCGCAAGCGGACGCTGCGGTTGAAGAGGCAACGGCCGCAGTGACACCGGCAGCGGACAGCAGTGATGCGCCGCCAGTTGGCAGCACTGATTCAGCACCAAAGCCTGAAACTGGAACCGAAACAGCGGCATTGGCTGTGCCTGTTGCGCCGGCAACCGATGGTGCGGTGGCGGTGAATGTGGAGACACCGGTTCTGCCAAACCCACAGGCTGAGACACCAGCAGCACCTGTGCCGGATTCGGAGTTGTCAATTTCGACAAATCCACCGCAGCCTGAAGCCCCGGTTGTGGTGGAAAATGAAGTGTTCCCAACGCCTTCTGAGAATGGCGCGGAAACTGGTGACGCTGAAAGCTTGGTGACGGATGTGGCGCCAATTGAGGATGCGGAAGAAGACATCACGCCAAAGGCGGAAGCTGCGGAAGAAGATATGGTTGAGGAAGCAGCGGCTGAGGAGAGCTTGCTGAAACCTGCCACGGATCTGAATGAAACCTTTGAGCAACGCACCTCAACGCGATTGCCAACCGTGGGTGCCGACGAAGAAGACAGCGGCGAGACGCAGGCGACGCGGCCGGTGGAATACAACGCCGAACAGTTTGAAAATGCAGAAGAAAAGCCAGTGATGGCGATTGTTCTTGTGGACACAGGGGAAGCGACCTTTGATATGGAGGCGCTGGAGAGCTTCCCTTATCCACTGAGTATTGCTGTGAACACGCTGGACCCGGATGTGGCTGCAAAGACAAAGGATTACCGGGCGCGCGGTTTTGAAGTTCTGGCGATGGTGGACATGCCAACGGACGCAACGGCGAGCGATGTGGAGCAGGCATTGCAGGCACATTTGTCGGTGTCCGACGCCTTTGTTGGCGTGATGGAAGGCCTGGAAGATGGGTTGCAGGGCAGCAAAGAAATCAGCGATCAGGTGACGCAGGCATTGCTGGGCAGTGGCCATGGTTTGTTGATGTTTGCCAATGGGTTGAATACCGCTCAGAAGCTGGCTGCCAAAGAAGGAGTGCCCTCTGCCACCGTGTTCCGTGACTTCGATGATAAAGGCCAAACCGCCGCTGTGATGCGCCGGTTTCTGGATGGTGCTGCCTTTAAAGCCGGTCAAGAACAGGGCGTTGTGATGGTTGGGCGGTTGCGCGATGTGGCGATTTCGGCACTGTTGCTTTGGGCGCTGCAGGATCGGGCCGGGACAGTGGCAATAGCGCCGGTCTCAGCGACGTTTGACACCATCAACTGAGCTGCACCGCACGCAGGATTAAGACACAAAGAAATCGACGTTTTACAACGTCGGTTTTTTGTCTGTATCGCGGCTGTTTTGCGGAGGTGCGTTTTTTGGCGGCGCAAAGCGGTAACAGAGGTGTCGCCGTCTCTTACCGACCCGTCGAGGGTAGGGCGAACCCTTGGCTTAAAACTTCACCGGATTGCGTGGGCGCGGCTCCAGGGTGAGCATCTCCGGCCAGCCAATAAATTTCTCAATCAAGACCAGAACAACACAGGCAGCCACCACGCCGAGCACAAGTTTGACGCGCTTCTCCGAAGGCGGGTTGCGAGACCATTTGCTCATGCGCAGGAGGTGGCGGAGGTTCATTTGGCGCCTTTGAGGTGGGGCGCAGGGCTGGTTAAGGCCCTGCTGTGTGCGAGGGGTTAGCTGTCTTCAACAAAGCGCACCTTGCCGATGAAGGGCAGGTTGCGGTTGCGTTGGGCGTAGTCGATGCCGTAGCCCACGACAAATTCATCCGGGATGGAAAAGCCGATCCAATCCGCGGCAATGTCGGCCTCGCGGCGGGACGGTTTGTCCAGCAGGGCGATGGTTTTGATCTTGGCGGGGTTGCGGGCTTTCAGCAGGTGCAGCACGTGGGTCAGGGTGTGGCCGGTGTCAACAATATCTTCCACAACCAGCACGTCGCGCCCTTCAATTTCGCCACGCAAGTCTTTGAAAATACGTACTTCACGGCTGCTTTCCATGGCATTGCCATAGGACGACGCTTCCAGAAAATCCACTTCGACCGGCAGGTCCAATTCACGCACCAAATCCGCGATGAACACAAAGGAACCACGTAGCAGGCCGACCACAATCAGTTTATCCGTGCCGTCATATTCGGCCTGAATTTCGCTGGAGAGGTCTTCGATCCGCGCCGCGATGGATTTGGCCGAGATCATTTGATCGATGACATATGGACGCTCTGACATGAGACCCTCTTGATTTTCTCTATCTTGCGCCGCTATGTGCGCCACCAGAACTGTGCATAGCGAGGTCGCCGTGCGCTGTCACGCCAAAATGAGACGACATGCCGACGCATTCTGAGACCCGCACGCTGCCATATACCGCCCAACAGATGTATGATCTGGTGGCGGATGTGGCGTCTTACCCAAAGTTTTTGCCATGGTGTGCGGCCGCGCGCATTCGCTCGGTTACACCGGTGCAAACTGATATCGGGGCCGGAGACGAGATGCTGGCGGATCTGGTGATTTCGTTCAAAGTGTTTCGCGAGCGGTTTGGCAGCCGGGTTGTGCTGTATCCTGAGGTGAAACACATCGATACCGAGTACCTGGATGGGCCGTTCAAATACATGAAATCCACATGGGACTTTGCCGATGTGGATGGTGGCGTCGAGGTGAAGTTCTTTGTGGACTTTGAGTTCAAGAACATCCTTTTGCAAAAGGCGATTGGTCTTGTGTTCAATGAAGCCATGCACCGGATTGTGGCGGCGTTTGAGACACGCGCAAAGAATCTTTACAACTGATCCCGTCGCGGGCGGTTGGATCGCGTCGCTACCGTAGTGCGTGTTTTTTCGGTTGATTGGATCAATTCAGGGATTTCATCATGGCGTTAGGTGGACGCGGGGCGGCAGGCCAGGGGGTGTCGGCCACGTCTCGAGTATCCAAGTTTTTACGTTCATAGGCTGGACCCGAAGTGAGCTTGAAGGTGTATTACCACAAGGCATCAGCCGTGCAGGAGGCGTCCATGGAAGAAGCATTTTGGCAAGACAGGTGGCAGAACCAGAAAATTGGGTTTCACGAACCGGCGCCCAATGCGCGCTTGATTGCGCATTTCGAAGCGCTGGCCGTGCCCAAAGGGGCCGCAGTGTTTGTGCCGTTGTGTGGCAAGTCGCTTGATATTGATTGGCTTCTGGCGCAGGAGCATCCGGTGATTGGCATCGAGTTCCATGAAGCGGCTGTGCAGGAAGTGTTTGAGAGATTGGGCCGCAGTGCGGAAGTCACGCAAAACGGGGATCTACGGCGGTACGCGGCGGGAGATCTCACGTTGTTTTGTGGGGACTTCTTTGCCTTGACGGCAGCGCAGGTGCCAGAGGTTGCGGCGGTGTTTGATCGGGCGGCTTTGGTGGCCATCGCGCCGGAGCAGCGTCAGGCCTACGTAGATCATTTAACGCACCTTTGCCCGCAGGTGCCGACCTTGCTTGTGACTTTTGATTACGACCAAAGCCAGATGCAGGGGCCACCGTTTTCAGTGCCTGCGGATATGGTGGATCAGTTTTATGGGGGGGATGTGATGCGCAGATTGCTGCAGAGCGACCCGATCACCAGCCCACCAAAAATTCGCGGGTTGGGGACGGAAGACGTTTATCTGCTGGCGCCTGTCGCATAAAAAAAGGGCGGCCACGTTTGGCCGCCCAGTTCCGGAGTGATTTCGAGAATTCGTTACGAGGCGATGTCGTAGGCGCGTTCACCGTGGACCGCGAGGTCAAGGCCGTTGACTTCGGTTTCTTCATCCACGCGCAGTGGGGTGATCAGGCTGACGAGTTTGACCAGCACGTAAGTCACAACCACTGTGAAGATACCGACGATGGCCAGTGCGCCCAGCTGAGCGGTCCATGTGCCCTGACCGAAGACAGCGATCATAATGGTGCCGAAGATGCCGCCAACGCCGTGCACTGCAAACACATCCAATGTGTCGTCGATTTTGACTTTGTTGCGCACCAGATTCACCGCTTCCTGACAGAGGATGCCAGCGATCGCGCCAATCACGAGAGCTTCAACTGGACCGACAAAACCGGAGGCAGGTGTGATCGAAGCAAGACCGGCGATGGTGCCTGTGACCAGGCCCACAAGAGAGGCTTTGCCGTATTTGATGCGCTCCCACAGAGCCCAAGTGAGGGAGGCTGTGGCGGCGGAGATATGGGTCACGGTCAGGGCCATGGCGGCACCGCCGTCTGCGGCCAGCTGAGAGCCGCCATTGAAGCCAAACCAGCCGACCCAAAGCATGGCCGCGCCGATCATCACCATCCAAGGCGCGTGCGGCGGCGTGGTGCGGTGGCGGCGGGCGCCGAGCATCACGGCAATCACCAGAGCTGCGAGGCCCGCGGTTTCGTGCACCACAATACCTCCTGCGAAGTCACGCACGCCAATCTCGCCAAAGATGCCGCCGTCCGACATCATGCCGCCGCCCCAGATCCAGTGCACAACTGGTGCGTAGCAGAGCAGCATCCAGAGGCCGGAGAACAGCAGCACAAAGCCAAAGCCGATACGCTCCACATAGGCACCAACAATCAGCGCCGGGGTGATGATTGCAAAGGTCATCTGGAAGGCAAAGAACAGCACCTCGGGCAGGGTGCCGGAGAGGCTGTCGGTGGTGACGCCGGAGAGGAACATTTTGCCGAGACCGCCCCAAACAGAGGTGGCGCCGCCGTCATTGCCAAAAGCGATTGTGTAGCCAAAGACGAGCCACAAAACGCTCATCAAACAGGCAATGGCATAGGTTTGCATAAAGACGCTGAGCACGTTGCGGGCGCGCACAAGGCCGCCGTAAAACAACGCCAAACCCGGCAATGTCATGAACAGGACCAGGGCTGTTGCCACGATGATCCATGCGGTGTCCGCTCCGTTCATATTTCTATCCTCTTTGTCCCATGAGTGGTGGTTTTCCTGTCTAAGAGCGGAAAACCTGCACAGAACAAAGGCTCACGTGGCCTCAAAGCGCCTTAAATCAGGGCGTTTTGTGAGTTGCGTAAAAAATAGGCGAAAAACGCGGGTCGCCGCCTAAATGGGCATCACTTTGCGCAAGCGGCCTTAAAAAGCAGCGCCAAAGCGTGATTCCGCGCCGCTTCGCGGACTTCAGAGCGGCCCAGAGCGCCGAACTCGACGGTTTCTGTGGTGCAGCCGGTTTGCGTGGCGATGCCAAAACAGACACGGCCCTCCGGTTTGAACTCAGAGCCGCCCGGACCGGCGATGCCGGTGATGGACACGGTCAATTGGGCGTCTGAGTTCACCAGCGCGCCCAGCGCCATTTCACGCGCGACCTCTTCGCTGACGGCCCCAACGGCGGCCAATGTGGCTTCGCGCACGCCCAGCATCTCTGTTTTGGCGCGGTTGGTGTAGGTGACAAACCCGCGTTCAAAGACGTCCGAGCTGCCTGCGACGTCGGTGAGGGCTGCGGCCACCATGCCAGCGGTGCAGCTTTCGGCTGTGGCGATGCGCAGGTTGGCATCGCGGCAGGCTTGCAGGAGTTTGGCGACGTCCACCATCAGATCAGCACGATATGGTAGAGCGCGGCGGCGGCCAGCGTGGCGATGCCCGCAAATAGACCGGCCCAGATGTCATCCAGCATGACGCCGATGGGGTCGTGGCGTTGATCCGCTTTGCCCACCAACCAAGGCTTCTTGATGTCAAACAGGCGAAAGAACAGGAAGGCCGCAATAGGGCCAGGCCAAACCATGGACATGTCGCGCATCGCAAAAGCCACGGCGGGGAACAGCAGCGCGATCCACATGCCAGCCACCTCGTCGATCACAATTTCGGAGGGGTCCTCTGTGGGGCGGTCGGCCAGATCCTGAATGCAGGCCCACATGCCGATAACAATGGACAAGGCGGTCAGGATGGCCAAGAACCAAACGCCGACAAAATGCGCGGCAGCCCAGCCGATGATCAGCGCGACCAGAGAGCCCCAGGTGCCGGGGGCGACGGGCAGGCGGCCGACGCCAAAGAATGTTGTGATCATGCGGATCATGGTTTCACCAATGTTGCCGTTGCTATGGCGGCAATCCCTTCTTCGCGGCCTGTAAAGCCGAGTTTTTCACTTGTGGTGGCTTTAATCGAGACGCGGTCAGTGGCCAGCCCCATGATCTCGCCCATACGGGCCATCATGGCGGCGGCGTGTGGGCCAACTTTGGGGCGTTCGCAGATCAGCGTGCAATCGACGTTGGAAATGGTGAAGCCTTTGGAGGCGGCCAGCTCCACGGCGTGTTTGAGGAACACGGCGCTGTCCATGTCTTTCCATTCCGCCTCGGTTGGCGGGAAATGGCGGCCTATGTCGCCTTCAGCCATGGCGCCATAGATCGCGTCGGTGACGGCGTGCATGCCGACATCAGCGTCCGAGTGGCCTTTGAGGGCTTTGCTGTGCGGGATTTTGACGCCGCAGAGGATAACGTGGTCGCCCTCTTCAAAGGCGTGCACGTCGTAGCCATTGCCAAGTCTGATATCCATGGGGCCTCTTTGGTCGTTTTGCAGGTGCTGTTCCAGACGGGCAAAATCGTCTGGAGTGGTGATCTTTAGGTTGCGCTCATTGCCTGCCACGATGGTTACGTCAAGCCCTGCGGCGCGGGCGACCTCTACGTCGTCTGCAGCATTGCCCGGATGAGCACGGTGTGCGGCAAGGATGGCGTCAAAGGCAAAGCCTTGCGGGGTTTGGGCGCGAAAAAGACCATCGCGGTTTTGTGTGCCTGTGACGAAGCCGTTTTGACCACGCCAGAGTGCATCGGTGACGGGAAGAGCCGGGGCCGCGCCATCTGCGCCCGTTTGGAGCGCGTCGATCACCGCGTCTATGGTGGTGGCATCGATGCCCGCGCGTGCCACATCATGGATCAGAACGTGGCTGAACCCTTGGCCGTCCAGCGCGTTTAAGCCGGCCAGAACGGAGGCATCGCGGCTGGCACCGCCGTTGACCGTTGGAATGGGCAATGTGTCTGTGTGGGCGGTGTCGTCTGGATGCACCACGGCCAATACGTGATCAACGCGCGGGTGCGTCACAAAGGCGGCAATGGCATGATCTGCCACACGCTGGCCTGCCAAGGGGCGCCATTGTTTGGGTAGACCTGCGCCGGCGCGGGTGCCTCGGCCAGCCGCAACAATTACGGCGGCGGTCTTGAATGCAGAATTTGTCATGGGGTCTGTGTAGAACTTGCGTGTCGAAGTGGCAATTGACCCTTGAGGTCTGCTTAAATTTTGTGCATGCGCGAAAATCTGCTACATTAATGACCAAAATTCCCGGCGGTTTGATTGAATTTGACCAAGAGGACAGATACGCCGAATGCAACGCACAAGGATACCGCACGTGACCATTCAAGTCGCAAATCTCACTCTGACACCCCCTGTTTTTCTGGCGCCGCTGGCCGGAATCACTGATCGCCCGTTCCGGGATTTGGTTGGCAGCTTTGGGGCTGGTCTGGTGGTGAGCGAGATGGTGGCAAGTCAGGAAATGGTGCAGGCCAAACCTGGTGTCCGTGAGCGCGCGGAACTGGGATTTGGTGAGGCGACCACGTCTGTGCAGTTGGCTGGGCGTGAAGCGCATTGGATGGCGGAAGCGGCGCGGCAAGTTGAGGCCAATGGGGCCACGCTGATTGACATCAACATGGGCTGTCCGGCGAAAAAGGTGACCAGCGCCAGTGGGGCCGGAGCCAGTGGCTCGGCGCTGATGAAGAACCTGGATCATGCGCTGACGTTAATCGAGGCTGTGGTGGGCGCCGTGGATATTCCTGTGACGCTCAAGACGCGACTGGGGTGGGACGACAATATGTTGAATGCGCCCGAGCTGGCGCAACGGGCGGAAAACGCCGGGGTTCAGATGTTGACCATTCATGGGCGCACGCGATGCCAGTTTTACAAAGGTGCGGCGGATTGGGCGGCCATCAAAGGCGTGAAAGACGTCGTGAATATTCCGGTGATTGCCAATGGCGACATTGTGGATGTGCCCACGGCCAAGGCGGCGCTGGCGGCCTCTGGCGCGGATGGCGTCATGGTGGGGCGTGGCGCACAAGGCCAGCCCTGGTTGCTTGCGCAGATGGCTGCAGAGCTTTTTGGGGGCGATGCACCGGAGGCGCCAACAGGGCAGGCCTTGGTTGAGATGGTGCAGGGGCATTATGAGGCGATGTTGTCCTTTTATGGCGTGGATCTTGGTCTGCGCGTCGCTCGAAAACATCTCGGGTGGTACATGGATCATGTCGGCACCGACGCCGCATTGCGCCGTCGCGTGCAGACCAGTCGGGACACAGACGAAGTAATGGCGTTGTTGGCCGAGGCCTTGCTGTCGCCTGATCCAACTCCAAACAAAGGAGAGGCGGCATGAGTGCAGAGACCCCGTTTTGGAACAGTCTGCCGGTGCCCGCGTTGGTGGTGGATAAAGCGGATGTGATCCTGCGCATCAATCCAGCGGCGGAGACGTTTCTGAATGCCTCGGCAAAGTCCATGGTTGGGCAGCCGATCTGGGACAAGGTGATGATTGATGCGCCTTTGGAGGACGCCTTTCATCGGGCGCGCGAACATGGCACGCCGCTGTTTGTGAATGATGCGGACGTCGGCACTGGTGACGGGCCGCCGGTGCAATGTAACCTGCAGATAGCACCGCTGGCGGATGCGGCAGATGAAATGTTGTTTCTGATTTCAAGCCGGGAACTGGCCGGGCGGATGACTCGTAGCCATTCAGTGAAATCCTCTGCCAAGTCAGCGATTGGCATGGCAGAGATGCTGGCGCATGAGATCAAGAACCCCCTGGCTGGCATCACCGGTGCGGCACAGCTCTTGTCAATGAACCTGAGTTCTGAGGACCTGGAGCTGACGGATCTGATTGTAGAGGAGAGCCGCCGAATTGTGAAACTGCTGGAGCAGGTGGAGCAGTTTGGCAATCTGTCGCTGCCCCAGCGCAAACCGGTGAACATTCACGATGTGTTGGACCGCGCGCGGCGCTCCGCCTTGGTCAGCTATGGTGCGCATATGCAGATCATCGAGGACTACGATCCGTCGCTGCCGCCCGCCGAAGGGGATGCGGATCAGCTACTGCAAGTGGTTCTGAATCTGCTGAAGAATGCCAGTGAAGTGGCTGGAAAATCAGGAACAATTCGCATTCACACCTACTACGAACATAGCTTCCGGTTGCGCCGGGCGGACGGCACCGGGCAGCCTTTGCCGTTGCAAATTGAGATCATTGATGACGGGCCGGGATTGCCCGATGACCTCAAGGGCGACGTGTTTGATCCCTTTGTGTCCGGGCGGGAAAACGGCACCGGGTTGGGGCTCGCGTTGGTCAGTAAAATTGTCTCGGATCATGGTGGCATGATCACGGTGGATTCGGTGCCAGGGCGCACGGTTTTCAAACTCTCGCTGCCGCGGGCAAGCAAAGAAACTCTGAAAGCATTTGAGGAGAGTCAGTAATGGATGGCACGGTTCTGGTTGCAGATGATGATCGCACGATCCGCACGGTATTGACGCAGGCTCTCACGCGGGCGGGGTGCAAGGTGCACGCCACCTCCTCGCTGACCACGCTGATGCGTTGGGTTGGGGAGGGCAAAGGTGATGTGGTGATCACCGATGTGATGATGCCAGACGGCAATGGATTGGAGATGCTGCCGAAGATTTCCGAGGACCGTCCGGGGCTGCCGGTGATTGTGATTTCGGCGCAGAACACCATTATGACAGCGATTCAAGCGGCGGAAGCGGAGGCATATGATTACCTGCCCAAGCCGTTTGACCTGCCAGATTTGATGAAGCGAACCGGTAAGGCCCTGGAACAAAAACGGCGTGCGCCGACGGCGCCAGTGGCGGATGAGGAGCGGCCGGACGAGCTGCCGCTTGTGGGGCGTACTGCCGCGATGCAGGCATTGTACCGCTTGGTGGCGCGGGTGATGAACACAGATTTGCCCGTGTTGATTTCTGGCGAAAGTGGCACGGGTAAATCCTTGATTGCCAAAGAAATTCACGATTTTTCTGACCGCAGGAACTTGCCTTTTGTGGTGGTGAATGCGGCTGACTTAAGTGACTTGGAAGGGCCCGCAAAGGTTTTGGCCAAGGCCAAGGGCGGCACCATTCTGGTGGATGAAATTGGCGACATCGAGGATGAGGTTCAGGCCCGCATCGTGCGCATGATGGACACGCCCGGGGAGCACAGCCCCCGGTTTATGGCCACCAGTCAGGTGAATTTGAACGCGGCGATGGACAGCGGCACCGTGCGCCAGGATCTCTATTATCGTTTGAACGGCGCGGCGATCCATGTGCCAGCATTGCGTGAGCGGGTCGATGACATCCCGCTATTGGTGGAGCACTTCCTGAATCGCGCAGAACGGGACGGCGCGCCGATGCGAGTGTTCTCGGAAGAGGCGATGGAGCTGTTTCGGGCCTATAGCTGGCCGGGCAATGTGCGGCAGTTGGAAAACGCCGTGCGGCGGTTGGTGTTGACAGCACAGGCAGAAGAAGTCTCGCGTGGTGAAGCCGAGCTGATGCTGGGGGCGCAACCTCAGGCCGGTCCGCTTCTAGGCGGGGATGACAGTGAAAAATTGTCCGCCTCCGTGGCGCGGCACCTACGCCGGTATTTTGATCTGCATGGCAACATGCTGCCGCCGGCAGGGCTCTATGCGCGGATTCTACGTGAGATTGAGCTTCCGCTGATTGAAATTGCGCTGGATGCAACCGGAGGAAATCAGGCGAAATGTGCTGATTTGTTAGGGATCAACCGAAATACGCTTCGTAAAAAAATCACTGATTTGGATATTCACGTGACACGCCGCCGCAAATTGATGTAAAAAGGCCACATAAGCGTGGCGCGCGGGTCGCACTCTGAGAAAAAGAGTCGGGACTTAGAACGTGCCACTGAATATGGCGGTGGGCCGCGAAAGCGGTACCAAATCAATTGAGGAAGTCGGGTGTCTAGCCGGACAGCAACCAATCATTGGGCGCGTTTTCAGCGCTTGCGTAGGCAAAGGCGTGTCCAGAATGCCGCAACTTTGGGGTTGGTGGTGCTTGGGCCTGTGCTGGCGCTTGCGACCTTCTTAGTGCTTGGCCCGTTTGATTTGGGCGCCTCGTCCAACGGCCTTCGTTCGATTCTCTTGGCTGATTTGGTCTACGTGCTCGTGGTGGCGACGCTGGTGCTGCAAAACGTGATGCGTGCGATCGCTTCGCGCCGGGCCAAATCGGTTGGGTCGCGGCTGCACCTGCGCCTGACCGGTGCGTTTGCGCTTTTGGCTTTGGTGCCAGCGGTGACGGTGGCAGTGTTTGCCGGATTGACGCTGAACATTGGCCTTGAGGGCTGGTTTAGCGAACGTGTGCGTCAGGTGGTGGGCAATTCGTTGTCAGCAGCGCAGGCCTATGAAGCCGAGCACATTCAGGGGTTGGAAGAAGATGCTGGCCTGCTTGCGGATTTTTTGAACGAGAGTAAGCGCCGCAGTTTTGGACTTGATGCAGGCGAAGTGCGGGTGTTGCTGGCTTCGGGTCAGGTGCAAATTCAGCGTGGTTTGAAAGAAGCTTTTGTGATCGATAGTGCCGGAGAGATTCAGGCGCGCGGCGAGCGGTCATACCTGTTTGATTATGAGAAGCCTTCTGAGGCGGACATGCAGGTGGCGATAGATGATGGCTCGGTCATCATTCGAGACCTTGATAATAATGAGATGCGGGCTTTGGTGCGGCTGGATGCGTTTCTGGACCGGTTTCTTTACATCAGTCGCGAGGTTGACGCCGAAATCTTCCAGCTTCTGGATGACACACAGGCCAGTGCGCGTTTGTACTCGCAGCTAGAAAGCGAACGCGGGCAGCGACTGTTTGAATTTGGCATGATCTATCTTGGGTTTGCGCTGATCCTTGTGTTGGCGGCGATCTGGATGGGGATGTGGTTTGCGGAACGTTTGTCGCGACCTGTTGGGCGCCTGACGGGGGCCGCGCAGCGGGTTGGAGCCGGTGATCTGGATGTGCGCGTGGTGGAAGAAGATGGGGATGATGAAATCGCCATGTTGAGCCGCTACTTCAACCAAATGACGCGACAGTTGAAGGCCCAGCGAGAGACGTTGCTGGACAACACACGACAGATTGATCGTCGTCGACGCATGTTTGATTCGGTGTTGAGTTCGGTCACGTCCGGTGTTGTTGGTCTGGACAGTGATGGCAAGGTTGCCTTTGTGAACCGGTCGGCGCAGCGGCTGCTGGAGTGGGATGAAGATCGACAGGAGATGCCACTTTCCTTGGCGGTGCCCGAATTTGGGCCGTTGTTTGAGGGGCTGAAATCCAGCGGCAAAGAGGTGGCGCAGGAAGAGGTGAAGGTCAGCCGGTCGGGACGGTTGGAGAACCTGCTGGTGCGCATGGCCACGCGGCGACGGGATGATGGCTCGCTGGAAGGTTATGTGGTGGCGTTTGATGATGTGACCGACCTTGTGACGGCGCAGCGCATGGCGGCCTGGGGAGATGTGGCCCGGCGGATCGCGCATGAGATCAAGAACCCGCTGACACCCATTCAGCTGAGCGCAGAGCGTATTCGGCGCAAATTTGCCAGCAAGGTGGGGGAAGAGAGCGATCAGCTTGAGCAGATGACAGAGGTCATTGTACGGCAGACCAACGACCTGCGCCGGATCGTGGATGAGTTTTCCAAATTTGCTCGGATGCCGGAGCCGGTTCGGAAGGCGGTTGAGGTGGTGGAACTGGTGTCGGGAGCTGTGTTGTTACAGGAATCTGGTCAGCCGGATGTGCGGTTTCAGCGCGACATTTGTGACGGGCCACTGGCTGCGGATTTGGACGCGACAATGATCTCTCAAGCGTTGACAAATCTTATCAAGAACGCCGGAGAAGCCACTGAATCTTTGCAAGAAAAAGGCGCGTCTGATGGGTATGTTCCTGAGGTACATGTGAGCTTGATCCAGGAGGCCGGTGAAGCTGTTGTGCGCATCGCGGACAATGGCATTGGTTTGCCGGAGGACCGAGCGCGATTGTTCGAGCCCTATGTCACCACGCGAGACAAGGGCACGGGTCTTGGTCTCCCGATTGTGAAAAAGATCATCGAAGAACACGGCGGGCAGCTCGCGCTGCTGGATGCGCCGGTGTTTGACAACAATTCCCACGCAGGAGCGATGGCCGAAATTCGGCTGCCGCTGTCTCAGCAGTCTGCAGCTGACGTGGAGCCCAAAGAGAGCGAGCGAGTATTATGAGTGACATTCTGATCGTAGATGACGAACGCGATATCCGGGAGTTGGTTTCCGATATTTTGAAGGACGAAGGCTACACCACACGCCTTGCGGGAAACTCTGATGATGCGATGGCTGAGGTCACCAGTGCGCAACCGGCGCTTATGATCCTCGATATTTGGCTCAAAGACAGCAATATGGATGGCATCGACATCCTGAAAGCCGTGAAAAATGATTACCCAGAAGTGCCGGTGGTGATCATTTCAGGGCATGGGAACATCGAGATTGCGGTCGCGGCGATCAAGCAGGGTGCCTACGACTTCATCGAGAAGCCGTTCAACATCGATCAGCTGCTGGTGGTGATCAAGCGGGCGATGGAAACCAGCCGCTTGCGCCGCGAAAACACCGAGTTGAAGCGTCAGGACAGCAAGCCTACAGAGCTGATTGGAGAAAGTGCGGCCTTCCGCGGGATGATTTCTCAATTGGACAAAGTGACCCGTTCCAATGGACGGGTGATGTTGACTGGCCCCGCGGGCGTCGGGAAAGACGTGGCGGCGCGCTACATTCACGCCAATTCCAATCGGGCAGGTGCGCCGTTTGTGACCGTATCCTGCGCGGGCATGGATCCGGATCGGGTTGAAGATATCTTGTTTGGCCGCGAAAGCGCGGAACGGGGCGTTGAGACCGGCCTGTTGGAACAGGCCAATGGCGGTGTGATCTATTTTGACGAAGTGGCGGATATGCCATTGGCAGCGCAGAGTAAAATTCTGCGCGTTTTGGTGGATCAACAGTTCACACGCGTGGGCGGCGCCAAGAAGGTTCGGGTTGATCTGCGGGTGATTTCCTCGACGAACCGCAACCTGAAGCAGGCGATTGATGCGGGTGTGTTCCGTGAGGAACTGTATCACCGGCTAAATGTCGTGCCGATTGCAGTGCCATCTTTGGAAGAGCGGCGCGAGGATATTCCCGAGCTTGCGGCGTATTTCCTTGCACAACTGCATGATGGACAAGGTCTGCCACTACGCGAGTTGAGTGTGGATGCGGCGGCACTGATGCAAACCATGGTGTGGCCGGGCAACGTGCGGCAGCTGAAGAACCTGATTGAGCGGGTTCTGATTTTGGGCGATGGGCAGGGGCCGATTGAGTGTCGCGAGCTGCCTGGTGAGACCGATGCCCCTGCGGAAGAGGGCCGTGTGGTGCTGTCCGGTGCGCTGGCAACCTTGCCATTGCGTGAGGCACGTGAGGCATTTGAGCGGGAATATCTACTGACCCAAATTAACCGGTTTGGTGGCAATATCAGCCGCACCGCCAGTTTTGTTGGTATGGAGCGCAGTGCGTTGCACCGCAAACTGAAGTCGCTGGGCGTTGTGACCTCCAACAAGGCAGGCACGCGTGTGGCGCATGTCACCGCTGAGGAAGAGGAGGCGCGTGAAGCCGGGTAATCCCGGCTTTTCAGGTCTTTAGAGCGGTTTGCTTAAGTCGATAATCACACGACCGTTGTCCGTACGCAGGCCGCAGATGTTGGGGCTGAGATGTGGGGCAACGGTGATGGGCGCGTAAGAGCGACCGGCAATCTGTTCGTCTTTGCAATAGGGAATGGTCACGCGGGCATAACCGCGTTCTTCCATACATTTGCGGGCGGCAGTATAGCGTGGCCCTTCGTTGATATCGTAGCTTTCAGGTCGCTGGCCAATCACCCGGCCGTCAGCTGCGTAAATCGGCCACCAGTCAGTGACGATTCGCGGGGGGTATCTGTCGGACGCAAGGCGGTTGCATTGCGCCTGATCCACGTTGCGCTCGGTTTTGGTTTTGCCAGGCTGATACATGGTGGAGAATTCTGTGCAGCCAGACAGGGCCAACAGCAGACATCCGGTGAGCAAAGGGTGTTTCATGACATGTTTCCTTGGCAAGGTCGGCTCACACCGGTTTGTTGAGATCCACTAGGGCGACGCCGCCGCTTTGTGCCCGGATGGCGCAGAGGTTGGTGGCTGGTTTGGGCGCACCTTTGACGGGGGTAAACTGTCGACCGGCCAATTGCGCTTCGGTACATACCGGATGGGTCACGGCGGTATACCCTTTGAGGGACATGCAGTCGCGACGGTGTTCGGCGCGCATGCCAGCGTTTACGTCGCGGGTCTGGATGTGGTTGCCGCCGTAATATCCGGGGTAGCCGCCCCAATACCCGCCAACGTAGCCGCCATACCCGCCGTGATAGCCGCCGTAGACTGTGGTGGTGAATGTTGCGGAGGGAAAGAGGCGGTTGGCTTCCACCGAACAGGAGGTGTCATCGCGCGATGCGGTTTCGCGCGACACGCCCGGTTTGGCAAATCCGGAATAGGAAGTTGGGCTACATGCCGCTAGGGAAAGGCCTAAAATGGCAAAAAGGGCCGCTGTCCGCATGAGACTCACCTTTGACGCAAATGCTTGAAACTTAAGCCAATCAAATCCGGTATGGAGGCGGGGGTCAATGGTAACAATTGACCTGCCTTCCCCCTTCTGGCATGGCTGAGAGCCGAAACCCAAGAGGGAAGCACATGAAGGTCATTATCTGTGGGGCCGGTCAGGTTGGGTGGCAAATTGCCCGCCATTTGTCCGGTGAAAACAACGACGTTACCGTTGTTGACAACAACCCCGAGCTGGTGCGGCGCGCCACGGATACGCTGGATGTTCAAGGCATTGCGGGGTTTGCAAGCTATCCGGATGTGTTGGATCGCGCAGGCGCGCGGGACGCAGACATGGTTATTGCCGCGACCTATTCTGACGAGGTCAATATGGTGACGTGTCAGGTGGCGCATTCGGTGTTTTCGGTGCCGCGCAAGATTGCCCGTCTGCGCAGCCAGTCTTATTTGGATGTGCTGTATTCTGACCTGTACCGACGGGATCATATGCCAATTGACGTGGTGATTTCGCCTGAACGCGAAGTGGCGGATGCGGCGCTGAAGCGTTTGGCGACGCCTAAGGCTTTTGACGCAGAGACGTTCCTGGGTGGCAAGGTTCAAATGCTGGGCCTGACACTGGACGAGGATTGTCCGGTGGTGAACACGCCACTGCGCCAGCTGACTGACCTGTTTTCGACATTGAGTGCAGTGGTGGTTGGCGTGCGGCGCAAGGGATCATTGATAGCGCCGGAGCCGGGGGACCAGCTGTTTGTGGGGGATGACATCTATGTCTTCACACTTGCAGAAGACGTCAACCGGACCATGGAAGTGTTTGGCAAACAGCAGAAAAAACAGGATCGCGCCGTGATTGTGGGCGGCGGAAACGTCGGGTTGATGGTGGCCCAACGACTCGAAGCCAGCGCCTCACGGGTGCGCACCAAGATCATCGAACGGGACCGGAAAGTGGCGGAACGCGCGGCGGAAGCGCTGGAACGGACCATTGTTTTGAACGGCGACGGCATGGATGTGGCGCTATTGGCGGAAGCCGGCGTGGATCGGGCGGATGCTGTGTTGGCTGTGACCGATGACGATAAAACCAATATGCTGGCCTCTGTGCGGTCGAAATCCGCAGGGTGTCCATTGGCGATTTCTTTGATCAACGATCCAACTTTGGCGCCCCTGATGACGCCGCTGGAGATTGATGCGTTTATCAATCCGCGCGCCACCACGGTGAGTTCGATCCTACGTCATATTCGACATGGTCGGGTGAAAGACGTCTATTCTGTGGGAGACACCGAAGCGGAAATCATCGAGGCTGAGGTACTGTCGACGTCCCCGATTGCAGGGCAAATGGTGCGTGACATTGATTTCCCGGAAGGCGTGCTGATCGGTGCCATTCTGAAAGGTACTGAGGTGGTGAAACCCAAAGGTGGCACGCGCATCGATGAAGGCGACGTGATTGTGCTGTTTTCCCTGACCGCAGACGTGCCCGAAGTGGAGCGGTTGCTGCAAGTTTCCATCGACTTTTTCTAAGCCATGAAGCTGAGCCTGTCACAAATTCCCCTGCTGGTGCAGATGACGCTGTTTTCCGGCTTTTTGATGTTTGTGCCGGCGGCGCTGGCCACCCAACAGGATCAGCATTTTGTCGCTCGGATGTTTTTTTACGGCGGCATTTTGGTCCTGTTTGCCTGCGTGCTGATTGCGATTGCAATCCAGGGCACCAAGCGCCAAGCGCGGACGTCTGACAATCTCAAGGCGTTGTTTTTTGCCATTACCTTATTGCCCGCTGTGCTGGCCTGGCCGATGTATGAAGCGCTCGATGTAGTGCCGTTTCTGGACGTGTATTTTGAGATGGTCAGCAGCCTGACCACCACAGGCATGACCATTTACGAGCCCGCCAGCATGTTGGTGGATCCGCTACATTTGTGGCGTGGCATGGTGGGCTGGCTTGGCGGGTTGTTGATGTGGCTGGCCGCAGCGGCAGTGTTTGCCCCGCTTAGCCTTGGTGGGTTTGAAGTGACAGCAGTCGGGGAGCCAGGGCAGGCGAGCGCAAGCCTGGGGCATATGCAGCGTGCCCATCCGATGAAACGCTGGAGCAAAGCAGCGCAGGCGTTGGTGCCGATCTACGTTGGGCTGACGTTTGCTTTGGCTGTGATGCTGATTGTACTTGGCGAAAGTCCGTTTGTGGCCACCATGCACGCGATGGCAACCATGTCGACCAGCGGTATTTCCGCAGTGGGCGGCGTTGGATCCAGTGTCAGCGGCGTGCCCGGAGAGATGGTGATTTTCCTGTTTCTTTTGTTTGCCCTTTCACGCGGCACGTTCAGTTCGGATACGGGGGCTGTACGGCGTAATAATCTCTGGGAAGATCCGGAATTACGGTTGGGCTTTTTGATTGTTGCGGTTGTGCCGACGGCGCTGTTCATGCGCCATTGGGTGGGCGCGTTTGAAGACAACGCGTTACAAGACCCGGCGGCAGCTTTGAAAGCGGCGTGGGGCGGGATGTTCACGGTGATGAGTTTCCTGACCACCACTGGTTTTCAGAGTGGCGAATGGGAAGTGGCACGTGAATGGAGCGGACTGTCCGCGCCGGGCCTGATCCTGATGGCGTTGGCGATGGTAGGTGGCGGAGTGGCCACAACTGCCGGTGGCGTGAAGCTACTGCGGGTCTATGCGCTTTACGTGCAGGGACTTGGGGAAATGGAGCGGCTGGTGCATCCGAATGTGGTGCTTGGCCGCCGCCGCACAGGTGCGCGGCAAATTCGGCGCAAAGGCGCGGTGATTGCCTGGGTGTTTTTCATGCTGTTTGCGCTGTCGATTGCGGCGGTGACGATTGCACTGGCCCTGCTTGGGAACGATTTTCAAGAGGCGGCCATATTGGCCATTTCGGCGCTGACCACAGCGGGGCCGCTGACCCAAATTGCCGGTGAGTTCCCAATTGCGATTTCGTCGCTTGGGGTCGCGGAAAAGCTCATTTTATGTGCAGCTATGACCTTTGGACGACTGGAGGCACTGGCCATCATCGCATTGATATCGCCCGATTTGTGGCAGAAATGATGCGGTTTACGTGGGGCCGAACCAAAAACTTAACAATTTAGGCTGGTAAGTCACGAATCCACGTTCCATACTCCCTGCGCACGACTACCCGATGCATAAACAAGAACAAAGGCAAGCGCGACATGGCTTCGGATCGACAGAATCTCCAAGATGCATTTTTAAATCACGTCCGGAAAACCAAAGTTCCGGTGACTATTTTTCTGATCAATGGCGTAAAATTGCAGGGTGTGATCACCTGGTTTGACAATTTTTGTGTGTTGTTGCGCCGCGATGGTCAGAGCCAGTTGGTCTACAAACACGCAATCTCCACAATCATGCCGGCCCAGCCGATTTCTCTTTACGAGGGTGAAGACGCCTCTTGATGGAGCATGACACGCAGGTGACCCGCGCTTGGGTCCTGCATCCCGATATTTACGGCGCCGATGTCCGGCGTGAGGCCTCTTTCGCATTGGAAGAGGCCATTGCACTTGCGGACGCTTTGCCGGAGCTGGACGTGGTTGGCTCTAACGTCGTGCGCTTGCCACGGGCGCAGCCGGGCACGCTTTTTGGTACTGGCAAGATTGAAGAGCTGAAGGCGCTGTTCAAAGCCAACGAAGTGGATCTGGTCCTGATTGACGGGCCGGTGACACCGGTGCAGCAGCGCAACCTTGAGAAAGAATGGAAAGTCAAACTTCTGGACCGGACCGGGTTGATCCTTGAGATCTTCTCGGATCGTGCACGTACGCGCGAAGGTGTTTTGCAGGTGGAGATGGCGGCGCTGTCTTACCAACGCACACGACTGGTGCGGGCCTGGACACACTTGGAACGCCAGCGTGGTGGTCTTGGGTTTGTGGGTGGCCCCGGTGAAACCCAGATTGAGGCTGACAGACGAGCGATTGATGACCATCTGGTGCGGCTGCGGCGGCAGTTGTCCAAAGTGGTGAAAACCCGTGAGCTGCATCGAAAGGCGCGGGCCAAAGTGCCGTTCCCGATTGTCGCGCTTGTGGGGTATACCAACGCGGGGAAATCCACGCTCTTCAATCGTGTGACCGGTGCGGATGTGATGGCAAAGGACATGTTGTTTGCCACGCTGGACCCAACCATGCGGGCGGTGGAATTGCCGAACAACGGGCCCGAAGTGATCTTGTCTGACACAGTGGGCTTCATCAGCGATTTGCCCACGCAATTGGTGGCGGCGTTTCGCGCAACTCTTGAAGAGGTGCTTGCTGCGGACCTGGTTCTGCATGTGCGCGATATTGCACACCCGGAGAGCCAGCATCAGGCCGAAGATGTGACCACCATTCTTGAGACGCTTGGCCTCAGCGAGGACACGCCGCAGATCGAAGTTTGGAACAAGATCGACCTGCTCAGTGCCGATGATCGCGACGCCGTGGTGGCCAAAGCCGACCGTGAGGGTGCGATCTTTGCTGTGTCTGCGGTGAGTGGCCAAGGGTTGGACGAGATGTTTGCGGCCATTGCTCAGGCGTTGGCTGGTGACAAAACCCGTGAGGTTTTGAAACTGTCGTTTGCCGATGGCAAAGGCCGGGCCTGGTTGTTCAAAGAAGGTGTTGTCGAAGGTGAGCAGCAAACCGAAGACGGGTTTGAGCTCACCGTTCACTGGACACCAAAGCAGCGGGCCCAGTTCGAGGGCCTATAAACCATTACTGCGCGCGCGGCTGCAATGTGGTGACACCCACCGCGGCGGCGCGCGCCAGTTCTTCATCCAGAGACATTGGAATGTATTCACCACGACGCCATAGTTGGGCCATGTCGTCATAATAGCGCGACAGGAAGTGACCAGATTGGCCGGTGGAGATGATGAACACCGAGCTGTCCGGATCAGCAAAATCATAGACGCCTCGATAGCCGGCGGCGTGTACATTCAGGAATGGGTTGGCACCGGCGCCCGCCGTTTTGCCACGTTGAAGTGTGTTGTCGCCGCCGGACGTGGATTGGCGGATGTTCACAAAGAAGCGTAGCACTGGCACTTTGCCAAGAACTTGGTGGTCGTGGGTGGCTTGGTGCACATCGCCCCAGCGTAGGGCTTCGAGTTGCTGACCGTAGCGCTCTTCAATCGCGATAAGCGCGTCGTCCAGCGCCAAACGGGCCATGTCTGCGCAAGTTTCCTTGGGCGCACTTTGGCGTACGTCACACCACGCTGCCGCGCCGCCAACGTTGCGGAAAACACGTTCGATGAAGAGCGGCTCCGCATGGGTGAATTCATCTGCCAGCGGACCAAGATCATCACGGATCAGACGGTCTTGCAGGGCGCGGGTCCAGGCGGCGTAGATAAGCGGCTCCGGCATGTGCTCATTCATTTCACCATTCCATTCGGACAGCAGTGTCAAAGCGCGTTGGCGTTGACGTTCGCGGGAGCCTTCGGGCGCAGCTTCGCCGGTGAACCAGAGGTCTGCGCCAATCAGCGGGAGCAGGGCGCGGGCGGAAAAGCTGACGGTATCCAGCTGCGCTTCGATGAAGCTATCCCGAGTGTGCACACGGCGCGATTGCATCAGACGGGTCCAGCGTTGGATGCGCTGGCTGTCGCCCCAAACGTGGGAGATATGCGCGGGGAAGGGGCGTTCGACAAGTTTGTTGTTGGTGTTGCCGACGATGCCACCAACCGGCTCGATGAAGGACGGATTGGCGGCGGTATCCAGCGTGCCTTGCCAGCGGTTCTCCACACGCCAACCGAGGGCGGGAAGGCGGCCCTGACTTTGGTGTCTGGCATCCCGTTTGGGCAGAGCACCGATCAACTTCATGCCGATGTTTTCGCGATCCGCGAGTGTCAGTGTGAGACCCGGAGCGACATGGCCTTTTGTGGCGTCCATGCCGTCTTCGATCGAGCGCGCAAACATCAGCGCCATCAAGGCACTTGTTGATGTGTCACGTGGGCTGAGCGCTGTCCAGTTTAAGGCTGCGACATGGCCTGGAGGTGTGATTGTGTTCAGGTTGAAATCGGATCCTGGCAGGACGGGGCCGTTGTCGGTCCAGCGCAACGTCAGGGTGATGGGTTCGCTGTCCTTGATGGTAATGATGGATTTACGGGTGGCAAATGGTTTGAAACCGGTTGGTGTGCGGTAGTTTTCCGAATTGGACGGATCCAGCTCTTCGATCATGATGTCCTGATCGTCGACGTAGGCCGCTGTGACACCCCAGCCGAGATCGTTGCTGCGGCCTGCCAAAACCACAGGAATGCCGGGGATTGTGGCGCCAATCACGCCGCCGGAAGAGAGTTCTAAACGCGCAAGGTACCATATGGCCGGCGCCGACAGACCAAGGTGTGGATCGTTGGCCAGAAGGGTGCCTCCTGAGGCGCTGCGGTTTGGTGCAGCGGCCCAGGCGTTGGACGCGCCGGACAGGCTTGGCAGTGCAAATGGAGAGAGTGGGTGCTCCGGCAGTGGCGCGCTTTTGGCAAACTTTGGCGTGTTGGGCACAAGGCTGGCATATTCAGGCAGCGCGGCAACGCCGGTGCCGGGGGCGTCTGGCAAGATGTCGACAAGGCGGGCCTGATCCGGCAACGCAAGTGAGGTGCGCGCACGCAGCACTTCGAATTGCATATGGCCGGTGAGCTGAAGCGCCATGAGTTTTTGCAAGGCGATGGAATCAGACGGCTGCCAGGGGGCAAAGCTCTGTTTGAACAGGAACAGCTCCGGAGCGCCGCGCCCCAAGGCCTCGGTGTTGACCTCAGTGATGCGGGCGTTGACGCCGCGTGCGTAAGCCTTCAACGCAGCGAGAGTTTCATCGTCTTGTACATGTACGGATTGGCGTGCGGCACTGGCCAAATCAAGGCGGCGCATCACTTTGTCGATGTCTACCGTTCGGGGACCAAAGACTTCGGACAGGCGGCCCTGAACCGTGCGGCGCATGGTCAGCATTTGCCACAGGCGGTCCTGCGCGTGGGCATAGCCAAGACCAAAGAAGACATCCTCGTCAGATTGGCCAAAGATGTGTGGCACGTTGGCATTGTTGCGCACGATTTCGACGGGCTCTGTGATGCCTGCGACAGAGAGAGATTTGTCGTAGGTTGGCAGACTGCGCGAGGCGAGGAAGTAGATCAGCGCGACACCAAGCACACATAGAATCACCAGGCCGCTCGCGATCCGCAAAAGCCATTGAAAGAATGTGGTCATAGGGCTGCCCTTGTTTGTTCTTGCCTTCTGCTTGCGCAGGCGAGACAAGTATTACGACAATAGACAGTTGGGGAAAAGACGATGGCAAAAGTTGCCTTTTTGGGTCTGGGTGTAATGGGCTATCCGATGGCTGGCCACTTGGTGAAGGCTGGTCACGAAGTGACTGTTTTTAATCGCACAACTGCCAAGGCGGAAGCTTGGGCGAAAGAGCACGGCGGGGCGTTTGGTGTAACGCCAAAAGAGGCCGTTCAGGGTGCGGATTTTGTGATGTGCTGCGTTGGTAACGATGATGACCTGCGGCAGGTCTGTGTTGGCGAAGATGGCGCGTTTGACGGCATGGCGGCAGATACGATTTTTGTCGATCACACCACGGTGTCGGCCAAGGTGACGGCAGAACTGTATGACGCGGGCAAAGCGCAAGGCATCGCCTTTGTGGACGCGCCTGTGTCTGGCGGGCAGGCTGGGGCGGAAAATGGCGTGCTGTCGATCATGTGTGGCGGTGATCAAGCCAGCTATGATGCGGCTGAGTCGGTGATGCAGGCGTATGGACGGTCGATCAAGCGTTTGGGCGAGAGCGGTGCGGGACAATTGACTAAGATGGTGAATCAGATTTGTATTGCCGGTCTGGTGCAAGGTCTGTCTGAAGGGCTCCATTTTGCCGAAAAGGCTGGGTTGGATGGCCGTGCCGTGGTGGACGTGATTGCCGGTGGCGCAGCTGGTAGCTGGCAGATGCAGAACCGCTATGAAACCATGATCGACGACGAGTTTGAGCACGGATTTGCCGTGGACTGGATGCGCAAAGATCTAGGGATTTGCCTGTCGACAGCGGATGAAGTGGGCGCGAGCCTGCCAGTGACCGCATTGGTGGATCAGTTTTACAAAGATGTGCAAAAGCAGGGTGGCGGGCGCTGGGATACATCCAGCCTGATCAAACGCCTGCGCGCGATGGGTTAAGCACGCCCGACCGGCGCATCAGGTTTTGCGCCTTGTCCCAATACGGCGTCCCATCCGGGGCGTCGTCAGTAAACAACGCGTGCACCGGTGCGTTGTGACCTTTCCTTGTGCAGATCTGGATGTCGATCGGGGCATTGGCCCGCGCGATGAGCGGTGCAAGGATGTCGCAGTTTCGCGTGGGCACAATGCGGTCTTCGCAACTGTGTAGCATGAGGCAAGGCGGCGCGTTTTTTGATAGCGCCCAAGGGTTCTGCAATGTGGCACCCAGAGCGATGACGCAGGCTGGTTTTTCAAATTTTTGCAGGTTGTCATCGGGAAAGGCCAAAGACAGGCCAACCATGCCACCCGCTGAGATGCCGATAAGACCAATGTTCAGATCGCCGAAGTTTTGCGGCGATTTCGGGCTCCTGAGAAACGCAATGGCCGCGCCGGCGTCCATCCGTGCGGCTTCGAACCGAGGACCCATCAAGTTGTGTTGCAGTGTGAGGCCGCAGCCTTTGGTGCGGCGGCGGTTGGCGTAGACTTGCCGGCGGATTGGCACCGATAGGTCCGTGTCCTCCGCGCCTAGGCGATAACTGATCGACGCCATCGCCACACCAAGATCGGTCAATTTACGTGCAAGCCTTTCAGCCGGCGGACCTCTGCGGTCGCCTTTAAGAAAGCCACCGCCATGGACAAAGAGCATCAGACCAGTTGGTGATTTGTCGTCCGGCAGAAACAGATCGAGCGCCAGGGTGTGGCCGGAGCGCTCGACATAAGGGATTTCCGTGAGCTCCCGCATTCCCAAAACGTCAGCGGCTTATGGGATGATGCGGGTGTATTTGATGCCTTCCAGCGTGGCGCCGATTTTCAAGCCTGCTTGTCCAAAGATCACAGCAATCACCGGGGCCAAGAGGTTGGTTGTTTCCGCCGAGATATTGGCGCCTTCGTTGGCAACCACATATTGAACACCGGCACCTGCAGCCCAGCCGTTGGAGCTGCGGAATTCGGAAAGCGCGCCATCGGTCATGAAAAACAACACATGGGCGTGCTGCTGTGCGCCAAGTTGCAATCCAACGCTGCCTTTGGTGGCGGAGTAGTAATCCACGGTTACATCATCAATGCGCAGGGCACCGCGTCCGTAACCGCCGCCAAAGCCAAACCCGGCTTCGGTGATCAATGGCATGACCAGCATGCCGGTTGATTTGGCCTTCAGGTCCAACGTGTTAGGGTACTCGGTAAAAAGGTAATCTAATGTGGTGTCCGCGCGCGCGTCTATTTCGCTTGAGGCGTTGGAGCCTACACCGTTACCGCAGGCAGCGGTCAATCCTGCCGCGGCCAGTCCGGTCAGCGCAAAGCCGCGCCGTGTCAAATTGCTCATGGTCTTTTGCCCATTTGTGTTGTTCTGCTCATACCACCGGTTTTTTGATCCGGTTTGGCAATAGTATAGTCGGCGCAGAGTTCGATGTCACGAAAACTGCGCCGTTTCCCTATATTTTGTGTACCTTTGGGTTCACTTTTCCGCCAACTTCCGGGCCACGGCTGGTGCAAAGTAGGTCAGGATGCCGTCGCATCCAGCGCGTTTGAAGGCCATCAGGCTTTCGAGCATGGCTTTGTCACCGTCGATCCAACCGTTTTGCGCGGCGCCGGTGATCATCGCGTATTCACCTGACACCTGATAGGCAAAGGTTGGTACGCCAAATTCGTTTTTCACGTCTCGGCAAATGTCCAAGTAGGGCATGCCCGGTTTGACCATGACCATGTCGGCCCCTTCTGAGAGGTCACGCGCAACAAGACGCAGGGCCTCGTCAGCATTGGCAGGGTCCATTTGATAGGTTGTTTTGTCGCCTTTGAGGGCGCCGGACGCGCCAACAGCGTCCCGGAAAGGACCATAAAAGGCGCTGGCGTATTTGGCGGCGTAGCTCATCAGCATCACATTTTGGAAGCCGTTGGCCTCAAGGGCGTTGCGGATGGCGCCAATGCGATTGTCCATCATGTCCGATGGACCAATGATGTCTGCGCCAGCCTCAGCTTGCGACAGCGCTTGTTTGACCAGGGCGTCCACAGTGGCGTCATTGACAATTTCGCCATCCACCACAAAGCCGTCATGCCCATTGATGTTGTATGGGTCCAGCGCGACGTCGGTCATCACCGCAATCTCCGGCACTGCCTCCTTGATTGCGCGGGTCGCGCGGTTGGAGAGGTTGTCCGGATTCCAGGCCTCTGCACAATCCTCGGTTTTCAGCGAAGGATCCGTGTAGGGAAAGAGGCAGATTACCGGAATACCAAGGTCAGCGGCCTCGCGTGCAGCCTCGACGATCTTGTCCACGGAGCGGCGGTATACACCAGGCATGGAGGGAATTGGCTCTTCCACCCCTTCGCCATCGCGCACAAATACGGGCCAGATGAGGTCATCCACGGTCAGCGTGTTCTGACGCACTAGGCCGCGCACAGCAGCAGATTGGCGGGTGCGGCGCAGGCGCGAGGTTGGGAATGGCGCAGGCGTGTGGGTCATTGGGAGCTCCGTAAATTTGCAACATCAGAGGTGCCACGGATTTTACCACACCTCAAGGCTAGGAATTGCCGCAGGGGCGCGGTATGTGAGTTAAAATTCTAAAGGGCAGTGAAGACTTTGGACCTGAGCCAAACTATTTTTGAACTCATCGATATGCGCAGCTTCAGCAACCTCTGGTTCTGGATTGCGCTTGCGGTTTTCTGGTCAACGGCCAGCCATTGGGTGTTGGGGGTGCCGTGGGATTCTGTACTGCGGGCGAAGCGCAACGGCGGTCAGGCGGAGATTGACCTTCAGGATTTGGTGCGGATCAATTGCAACCGTTTGCTGCACATTGCGGATGTGTCCGGCCTTTTCCTGATCGGGGGCGGTTGTTTTGCACTGACAGGTTTGGCGGGCGTCGGTTTCGGGTACAATGTGGAATTTGCACAGGCGGTGTTCCTGCTGATGTTTCCCATGAGCATTGTCAGTTTGCTGAGTGTCCGGCTGGCTCGGCGTATTCGGGCAGATGCCCCCTCATCCGCTGATCTCAGAAAGCGGTTGGCGCGGCACCGGTTTTGGGTGCAGTTTATCGGGATGATTTCAATTTTTGTGACCTCGCTTTGGGGTATGTTTCAGAACTTCCAAATCTCTCCTCTTGGGTGAGGCCACCCCAGTAACACTATAAAATTGGACGGTTAATCCGATGAAAGACGCGCAGCACATCTCCGTGGGTGGGGCTCCTGAAGGCTTTGACGCTCAGCTGATCCTGAATGAGGTGGCCAAAAGCAATGGCCCGGTGGTGCATGTTGCGCGTGACGATAAGCGCATGGCGGCCACACGGGCGGCGCTGGAATTTTTCCAACCCGACATGCCGGTGATTGTGTTTCCGGGGTGGGATTGTCTGCCTTATGACCGCGTGTCCCCGAATGCCGACATTTCCGCGACACGTATGGCGACCTTGGCCGGTTTGGTGCATGACATGCCCAGCCGTTTTGTACTGTTGACCACACTCAATGCGGCCACTCAGCGGGTGCCCGCGCGTCAGGTGTTGAAAGAGGCGGCGTTTCGGGCACAGGTCGACCAGAGGGTGGACGAAGAGGCGCTGCGCCAGTTTTTGGTACGCATGGGATTCACGCAGGCACCAACCGTGATGGAGCCGGGGGATTACGCAATCCGAGGCGGGATCATTGATATCTTTCCACCGGGTGACAGTGGCCCGGTACGGCTGGATTTCTTTGGTGACGTTTTGGATGGCGTGCGGCGGTTTGATCCGGCGACGCAGCGGACCACTGAAACGCTCGACATGATCGAGCTTGCGCCCGTCAGCGAGGTCATCCTGGATGATCCGGCAATCACGCGGTTTCGGCAGAATTACCGCATCGAGTTTGGTGCCGCTGGCACGGATGATCCATTGTATGAAGCGATCAGTGCAGGGCGTAAACATCAGGGGGTGGAACACTGGCTGCCGTTCTTCCACGAGACACTGGAAACCCTGTTTGATTATCTGCCAGACGCGGTGATATCTGTGGATGATCAATCAGATGCGGCGCGCCTTTCACGTTGGGACAGCGTGGCGGATCAATATGAAACCCGCCAACATGCCATGGCACAAAAAGCCCGTATGGACACGGTGTATAAACCGGTGCCAGCGGAGCTTTTGTATTTGGATGACGCGGCCTGGAGTGACGCGATCAAAGGGCGGCGGGTGCTGCATTTCTCGCCGTTACCGCAAGCGTCTGGCCCCGGTGTGATTGATGCTGGTGGGCGTATTGGTCGCAATTTCTCTCCTGAGCGTCAGCAAGAAGCGGTCAGTCTTTTTGGGGCTCTGGCGGAGCACATCCGCAAAAAACAGGCGGATGGGCCGGTGGTTGTGGCGAGCTACTCCGAGGGCGCGCGGGAGCGTTTGAGTGGGCTGATCGAAGACGAAGGTCTGGCCGAAACCATTCACATCAAAGACGCAAAAAACATCCGGAAAACCGGTCTTTACCTGGCTGTACTGGCGCTGGAACATGGGTTTGAAACACCGTCCATGACGGTGATTTCCGAGCAGGACGTGTTAGGCGATCGTCTGATCCGGGCTCCACGCAAAAAGAAGCGGGCCGAAAATTTCCTGACCGAGACCCAATCACTGAGTCCAGGTGACCTGGTGGTGCATGTCGACCACGGTGTCGGGCGGTATCTGGGGCTGGAAGTGGTCACCGCGGCAGGGGCTGCGCATGAGACCATCGCGCTGGAATATGCGGAAAGTGCAAAGCTGTATCTGCCGGTTGAGAACATTGAGCTGTTGTCAAAATACGGCCACGATGAGGGGCTGTTGGATCGCCTTGGTGGCGGCGCATGGCAGGCCAAGAAAGCCAAGCTGAAAGAGCGCATCCGCGAGATGGCGGACAAGTTGATCCGCGTGGCGGCGGAGCGAGAATTGCGCAGGGCGCCGGTGCTTGAGGCACAACACCATGCTTGGGAAGAATTCTCTGCCCGGTTCCCGTATCAGGAAACCGAAGATCAGTTGAGCGCGATTGGGGATGTGATCGGCGATCTGGCGTCTGGACGGCCTATGGATCGGCTTGTTTGTGGTGATGTGGGCTTTGGTAAAACCGAAGTTGCTATGCGCGCGGCTTTTGTGGCGGCGATGTCTGGGCAACAAGTGGCCGTGGTGGCGCCGACCACCTTGTTGGCGCGACAACACGCCAAAGGGTTTGCGGAGCGGTTCCGAGGGTTTCCCTTGGAAGTCAGAGCTTTGTCGCGGTTTGTTTCAGCCAAGGAAGCGGAAAAAACCCGCGAGGGTATCGCGCGCGGGACCGTTGATATTGTGGTGGGCACGCATGCGCTTTTGGCCAAGAGCATCCGGTTTAAAGACCTTGGTTTGCTGATCATTGATGAGGAACAGCACTTTGGTGTGGCCCATAAAGAGCGGCTCAAGCAGATGCGCAGTGATGTGCATGTGCTGACGCTGACTGCGACACCGATCCCACGGACCCTGCAGTTGAGCTTGTCGGGCGTGCGCGACTTGTCGATCATTGGCACGCCGCCGGTGGATCGCTTGGCAATCCGTACCTATGTGAGTTCTTTTGATGCGGTTACTGTGCGTGAAGCCTTGTTGCGGGAGCACTATCGCGGGGGGCAGAGTTTCTACGTTGTGCCGCGGATCAGCGACTTGCCTGAAATTGAAGAGTTTTTGCGCGACCATGTGCCGGAAGTCAGCTTTGTCACGGCGAGTGGGCAAATGGCGGCGGGCGAACTCGATGACCGTATGAACGCGTTTTACGACGGCAAGTATGATGTTTTGCTGGCGACCACTATTGTGGAAAGTGGTTTGGATATTCCAACCGCGAACACAATGATTGTGCATCGCGCGGATATGTTTGGTCTGGCACAGCTCTATCAAATCCGGGGACGGGTTGGGCGCTCCAAGACGCGGGCCTATGCTTATATGACCACCAAGCCGCGGGCCAAGTTGACACAAGCCGCGGAAAAACGGCTGCGGGTTTTGGGGTCTTTGGACACGCTGGGAGCTGGATTTACCCTTGCTTCTCAAGATCTTGATATTCGTGGCGCTGGCAACCTGCTGGGTGAAGAGCAGTCAGGTCAGATGCGCGATGTGGGTTATGAGCTTTACCAGTCGATGCTGGAAGACGCGATTGCCAAGATCAAGACGGGCGAGCTGGAAGGGTTGTCGGAAGGCGATGACCAATGGGCGCCTCAGATCAACCTTGGCGTGCCTGTTCTGATCCCAGATACCTATGTACCTGATCTGGATGTGCGGCTTGGTCTTTATCGTCGTCTGAGCGGGTTGCAGGGCAAGGTAGAGCTGGAAGGTTTTGCCGCTGAACTGATTGACCGGTTTGGGAAATTACCCAAAGAGGTCAATACTTTGCTTCTGATCGTGCGGATCAAGGAGATGTGCAAGAAGGCTGGCATTGCCAAACTGGATGGTGGGCCCAAAGGCGCGACAATTCAGTTCCACAATGATAAGTTTGCTTCGCCGCAGGGTTTGGTCGAGTTCATTCAGGATCAGAAAGGGCTCGCCAAGGTCAAGGACAACAAAATTGTTGTGCGTCGGGATTGGAAGAAATCCTCAGACAAGATCAAAGGCGCGTTTGCGATTGCTCGGGATCTGGCGCAGAAAGTTGTCGACGAGAAGAAACGCAAGAAGGCAAAAACCGCCAAATAGCGCGTCGGTATTGCGTCTGTATCGCGGCTGTTTTGCGGAGGTGCAATTTTGCTGCCATTGGCTTGGGGGCGCTACCCCCAAAACCCCCGGGATACTTTGGGCCAAATGAAGCTTTGGGTCAGTCCAAACGCAGGCGCGCAATGGCGTAAAGCAGCAGGCAGAAGCAGAGGGCAGCTGCGGTTAGGAATGGTGCGCGCAGGGCGAGTTCACGGCCGAGAGAGGGTTCCAGAAGCGTCACCAATGCGCCCGCTGCCAGGGCGCCCAGGGGCATGCTGCCCCAGCCAAAGAAACGGTAGATGCTGTTTACGCGGCCCAGAAGTTCCGTTGGAATGCGACGTTGACGCCATGAGACGGTGATCACATTCCACAGCATCGCAGCGGCCATGACGGAGAACAGGGCTGTTGCCATCGGCGGAGCTGAGGTGCTGAGGCTGATGGTGCCATAGCCGATGCCCCAAATGGCGATGGAGGCATAGAGGCAGGGCTGCGTGCCAAATTTTTGCACCAGTTTGGGCGCGGTGAGACTGCCAGTGATGGCGCCAAGGGCGGCGATCGAGAGCAGGAAGCCGTATTGCGTGGCTGAGAGTGACAGCACGTCTTGGGCAAAGAGCACTTGAACAGTCATCGTGCCCATGGCGATGAAGTTCGCGCAGCCGAGCACAACGGCGAGGCGCAGCAGAAGTGGATCACTGCGCATGAAGGCGATGCCTTCCTTGAGAGCGCCATAGAAATCTTGTTGCACTTTGGAGCGGGGGGAGAGGCTGATCATCCAGACCATTCCGGCGGCGAGAACCAGAGCTGCTATGTCCAATCCAAACGGCAGCGCGATGCTGGAGGCGATTAAGAAGCCTGCAAGTGGCGGCCCAATGAATTGGCCGGTTAACTGTTCAACGCTCCACATTTGGCCATTGGCGGCCTCGAGGTCCGAAGGGGTGACGATGTCCGGTAGGATGGTTTGGGCCGCGTTGTCGCGCAGGACCTCGGCGGCGCCCAGTACGAAGGTGAGGGCGGTGAGCAGCCAGATGGCGCCTGGGCCAGGTGCGCTGAGCGCCAGCCATAAGATGGCGCCCACTAGGGTGGCACGTAGAAGGTCAGCCCGCGCGATGAGTTTGCGGCGGTCCACCTGATCCGCGACCACGCCTGCTGGCAGCGCAAAGAACAACCATGGCAGACGTCCGGCAGCAGCGACAGCAGCGATGGCGACTGGGTCGCGCGTCAGCAATGTAGCGAGCCATGGGATGGCCAACATCACGAGGCCGTCGCCCAGATTGGTTAGGGCGCCGGAGGCAAAGAGAAGTCGGAAATTTCGATTTCGGCGGATCAAGGTGCTGGCCATGCAAGGAGTGTCCCGCACAGCCAGCGGATGTTCAAGCGGCTTTATGCGACCGCTGCACGGGCTTCGATGCGGCGCATGTGCAGCATGAGCAGGAAGCCGATGATGGCAAGCACACCAACGGAAAGCACCAGTGGGAAAGGCGTGCCGTCAAAAGCGAGGCCAATCGGGGCGGCCAGGATCACGCCAAAGATGGTGGACAGCGCGCCCATCACGGAGGCAGCGGTGCCAGCCATATGGCCGAGTGGTTCCATTGCCATGGCGTTGAGGTTACCGATCGTCAAGCCGATGGAAAAGAACACAGTCAGTTGCCACAGCGCAAAGGCGTAGAACTGAACATTCAGATCCGGTGTCAACACAAAGACCAGCATGCCCGCAGCACAGATGGCTTTTCCGGCAATCGCAACGGTGACCAGGAAGCGCATGCCGAGGGTCACCACAAGCTTGGCATTCAGCAGGCTCGCAGTGCCGGAAGCCAGCGCGATGCCTGCAAACCAGTAGGGGAACTCGGCGGCGCGGTCATAGGTTTGATCATACACAAGTTGCACGGAGCCGATGAGTCCGAAGAGGCTGCCCATAATCAGAGATTGCACCAGAATAGACGTGCGTACAGAAGGAATGCCCCACATTTCGCGCAGTCCTGACATGAGTTTGCCGATGCTGAAGGGGCGACGGCTCTCCACGGGCAAGGGTTCTGGCAGGCGGATGCCGACCCAGAGTACAGACATCATGGAGAACACCATGAAGGCGACAAAGATGCCGCGCCAGGACGAGACGTCGATGATAAATTGCCCCAGCAACGGCGCGGCGGCCGGCACAATAATAAAAACCATCATGACAAACGACATGATGCGGGCCATTTCGCGGCCTGAGAACAGATCGCGCACAATGGCGAGGGTGACCACGCGCGGGCCTGCCGCACCCATACCCTGGAACAAGCGGGCAAAGAGCAGCCATTCCAGGGTTTGGCTTAGGTAGCCAATGAAAGCACAGAGGGTGTAAATCACCGCGCCAGAGATCAGTACAGGCTTACGGCCAAAGCGATCCGACAGCGGTCCGGTGAAAAACGTGCCGATGCCCATGCCCAGAACAAAGGACATGACAATCAAGGTTTCGGTGTTGTGGCTGCCCGGGCTGAGTTCAGCGGCGATTTGCGGTAAGGCCGGGAGCATGGCGTCGATCGAAAACGCAATGGTGGCAAACATCATCGCGCACAGGGCAATGAATTCGACCTGCGTCATCGGCAGATTGTCTTTGGTCATGACATGCTCCGTCAAAAAAGCTCATGCAGGCAAGAAGACAGCACGCAAAAGCGGCGCTGTTCAAACTCTGGCCTACACCAGTTGGGTGATCGTGCTTGAGTGGTCAGGCCGCAGAATGGCGGGCCGACCTAACTAGGTTAGCGTGGGGCGTTGTGGTTCACAAGTGAAGAATGAACGCTGGTTCAGGACTCACTCAGCGGCGTTTTGCGCCTTTACGTCAGCCATCACACGGCGCCAAAGTTCGGCGGGTTGTGCGCCGGGCACTGCATGTTGGTTGGCAACAATGAAGGTTGGCACCGAGTTCACACCCATTTCCCGGCTATGCGCATCGCGTTTTTGGATGTCTTCAACGTCGGCATCGGAGTCCAGAAGTTTGCGCACTACGGCGGCGTCCATACCTGCACTGTCTGCGATATCCGCCAGAACGTCGATTTCCCCAATGTCACGGCCGTCTTTAAAATAGGCGGCAAACAGGGCATCCACCACAGCGTTTTGCTTTTTCTCGATGCCCGCCCAATGGATCAAGCGGTGAGCGTTTATCGTATTGGGGGTGCGTTTGATTGCGGCGAAGTTGATCTCCAAACCTTCGTCGCGCGCGTGTTTCTCGATCTCCGCATAGACCTTCACAGCGTTGTCTTTGCCGCCAAATTTGGTTTCCAGATATTCGCGGCGGTCCATGCCTTCTGAAGGCATATCCGGGTTGAGCTGAAACGGGTGCCACTCAATGACAAAAGGATGATCGCCTTCGGCTTCCAGCGCTTTCATTAGCCGGGTTTTGCCAATCAGGCACCACGGGCAGATCGGGTCGGAAATGATGTCGAGTTTGATCATGTGGATGCCTTGTAGGTATCGCGCAGCGCGCGGCGGTTGAGTTTGCCATTGGCGTTGGAGGGCAACGCCGGCAGGCGTTTGTAAAGCCGAGGCTGCTTGTAACGCGCAAGATGGGTCTCCGCAAAGGCTTTCAGCGCGTCCTCCACAAGATCGTGATCAGACGTATAGAAGGCCGCGATGATGCGTGTGTCGGCTTTGATCTCTACATCGGTCACTGCGATGGCGCTGATCTCCGGAAATGGCAGGAGTGCGGCCTCGACCTCAAGTGGCGAAACACGAAAGCCACCGGCGTTCATCATATCGTCTGCGCGGCCGAGGTAGGTGATGTGGCCCTCGGTGTCCATTTGGCCAAGATCGCCCGTGAGAAACCAATCGCCCTGAAACCGTGCAGCGGTGTCTTCTGGGGCATTGAGGTAGCCGATCATCAAACCGGGGTCTGATTTGTGTACGGCGATGGTGCCAGGGGTGTCATGAGGAACCGGGCCAGTGTTGTCCAAGATTGCGATATTACGGCCGGTTTGGGGCCGACCCAAAGTGCCTTTTGGCGCAGGGTGAGCCGGGCTGGCCGAAAGGAAGGTTGAGCATTCGGACATTCCAAAAGCTTCGTAGAGTTTGCTGCCGGTGGCTGCATTCCATTTGGCGCGTAAAGTTTCGGAGAGCTTTTCGCCGGCACAGAGACCGTGGCGCAGATCTGGCAGCGCCGGATTGTCACATGTTGCGAGGATTTTGCGGTACACTCCCGGCGCGGCGGCAAACAGGGTTGCGTGACTCTCCCGTAGGCGTTGTGGCAGGTCTTGAGGCGCGGTGTTTGGCGCCGGGATCAGCGCGGTGGCGCCTGTGGTCCAGGGGTCCATCAGGCCAGTGCCCAACGTGAAGGTCCAGTTGAAGGCCCCAGCATGTAGCAGGCGGTCATTTTCGTGCAAGTCATACCAGCCCTCAAACATCATTTGCCGTGCCCAGATGGCGCGATGGGCGTGTACCACGGCGCGAGGAACACCGGAGGTGCCTGACGTATAGATGATGTAGGCGGGGCGGTTGGGGTCGCCAAAGTCAAAATCGGCAGGGGGGAGGGCGTGAAGTTCAAGAAGATGTTTTGTTGTCAGAGTGTTGTCTTGCATTTTTGAAGTTGTTGCAACCTCAGGGTCATGCAAAATTGCCGCTGGAGAAAGAGTCTCCGCCATCTTTGTGACTTCGGCTTCGGTAAGTTCAGAGGACGTAGGAACGGGGATCAAACCAACGGCGATGCAAGCCAGATAGGCAATTGGGAACTCCACCGTATTGCCAAGGCGCATCAAGACGCGGTCACCGGGGGTAAGACCGGACCGCAAAAGACCGGTTCCTGTGCCAAGGATGGCAGACTTCAGGGCGCCGAAAGTCCAGCTTTCTCTCGTTTCAGAAGATAAGATACATAGCGCCTCTTTATCCGCCAATCGGTCCGCATGGCGCAGCACATGGGCGGCCATGTTGAAAGACGGAGGGCAGGGTGGCGGGGGACCTTGGTCAAAGACTGAGCTCATGTATTTTTGGTATGCGGCAAAGGCTTGGGGTTCAAGAGGCATGAGGCGGTTGCCAGCCACGGCGTGTGCAGGATAAAAGCGCGGCATGAGTTCAAAAGACCCAAAATCGTTGATCAAGATTGCGCGTGAAAACGGCGGCCACGATCACGTCGAACCGCTGGACCTTGGCGAACGGGTGCGCGAATTGCGCAAAGCCCGTAAGTGGACGCTGGAGCAAGCGGCCAGCCAGGCTGGACTGGCGCGATCAACCCTGTCCAAAATTGAAAATGGCCAGATGTCTCCCACCTATGATGCGGTGAAAAAACTGGCGGTGGGATTGGAAATCTCGGTGCCGCAGTTGTTTACCGCGCCAATCAAAGATCAGGTCAACGGCCGTATGGCGTTGGTGAAGTCCGGAGAGGGCACGCGCCAAGTCACCACCACGTATGAACATGAGTTGTTGGCCGAAGGGCTGCGCAAGAAAGCCATGCTGCCGTATCGGGCACGGGTGCGGGCACGGTCCATGGAAGAGTTTGACGGGTGGGTGCGCCACGACGGCGAAGAGTTCCTTTACGTGTTGACCGGTGTGGTCATGCTTTACACCGAATTTTATGAGCCAGTGGAAATGCGTCGCGGAGACAGCGCCTATTATGACGGATCCATGGGCCACAATGTGGTTTCCGTAAGTGCGGATGACGCAACAATTCTGTGGGTGACATCACTGGCATAAACACCTGTGTGGGAAGGTGTTTTCGATCAATTTTCACCAAAAGCCGCAGTTTTTGCAGATAGCGAAAATTGTAATGATTGATTGCACGTATTTTTAACAACGATTGGGCATTCCAGAGAGGCACTTACATTTGGAGCCAGAATGGAACCTCAAGAAAGAATCGGGCTTGCGAGCCTGACAAAGATGGCGTTTGACGGCGTTGATCTTCAGCCTCTGCGAACTGAATTGCTGAGCAAAGTGTTCACAGGAAAAGATGCGGATGGCATCTTTATGGACTTGTCGGTGATTGATCAGTTGCAGGGCAACCGCGCAGCAGGATTGGCTTGGCAGGAAGAAGCGCTCAAGCGGCAGCAGATTTTTAGCACGAAGAAGAGTGACGGCGCGCGCACCAAGCTGCTGGTTTTTGCGGAGCCAAGCCATATTGGCGGTAATACACCCATCGAGTTCCTGTTGCAGGACGCGGATGTGGAGATCCTCACTTATTATTTGAACGTAGATAGTGACGCGCAAATTGAACTGCCCGCACACGATGTGGCGTTTTGTGCCGCCCCAGCGGACAGTGTAAAAGCCGTGGCTTTCCAAGCCAAGGTTCGGGCGTTGACTGAGGCGGCTGGCACCAAAGTGGTGAACTTACCGGTTGGTCAGGTGGATTTGGAGCGTGACACGCTCGAAAAACTGTTTGCCGGCAGGGGCGGGCTGACACTTCCCAAAACGCAACGCTTTGAGCGTGTGGAGCTGCAAGGCGATGCGGGCGAGGAGCGCTTGGCAGTGTTTGGCGACTACCCCTATGTTGTGCGGCCAGTGGGCAGTCATGCGGGCGAAGGTCTGGTGCTGATTGAAAGCCAAGCCGCGCTTGCGGCCTATTTGGCGGAACGTGCCGAGGCAACATTCTATGTTTCCGAGTTCATCCCTTATGCCACGAAAGAAGACGGCTTTTATCGCAAGTATCGGGTGATTTTTGTCGATGGTCAGCCCTTTCCCTGTCACATGGCAATCGCGGACCAGTGGGATCTTTGGTACTTGAACGCCCGCATGGAAGAATTTGCCGAGAAACGGGCTGAAGAGGCCGCGTGGATGGACAGTTTTGACAGCACATTTGCCAACCGTCACGAAAGTGGTTTTGGGGCGCTGACCCAAGCAATTGATCTGGATTATTTTGGCGTGGATTGCGCCGAAGACCCGGAAGGCAATCTGGTGGTGTTTGAGGCCGACAACGCGCTGATCGTGCATGACATGGATGATGAAGAGGTTTTTCCCTACAAAAGCAAGCACATGAACCGCATATTTGATGCGTTTGAGACTCTGCTTGAGAAGAACAGACGCGAGAAGACATCTGTTGAAACAGACGATCCCAAGCCAACGCGGCGATTGTCGTAAGAGATATTTAAAGGCGCTCCGGTTTGGGGCGCCTTTCTTTTTAGAGGGCTTTCAGAGCCTTGGCCATGTCGCCATATCCAGTGAAACGTCGCTCAAAGGCCAAGCCTAGACGATCCGCGCAGGCTTTGGCTTTTTCGGTGAGGGCCGGGTCGTCGGTTTGCGCTTGGTAGATCAGTTTCTCGTAGTTGCCAAAGTACATGTCGCGTAACTCGGGATGGCGGTCGAGGCCCATGGGTTTGATGATAAAGGCGTCAAATTGCCGGACGAGGAAGTCGGTCAGATAGAAGGCGGTGAATTCGTCTTCTGATATTTCTGCGAAGCGGTCGTTGCCTTCAAAAAAGCTGTAGCAATGCGGGCCTGCGACCATCTGAACGCCCAATTCATCGCAGGTCTGTTGCAATTGGCCACCGGTGCCGCAATCGGCGTAGACGACAAAAATATCGTCATAGGTATCGCGGTGTTTGGCCACCGCCTGACGCACGGCGGGTGCAATTTTTTCCGGTTGGATGTGGAAGATCGCTGGTAGGCAAGTGAGGTCCATGTGGGACCAGTTGTTGAGTTTGATCAGGTCGAGGATTTCACGGGCGAGCGCGCCACAGGCGAGCAGCAGAATGCGGCCGGATGTGCCTGTGGGGGCTAAGCCGGACTGAGCGAGGGTGGTGTCATCAGGGAGCTGGGTCATGGCTTGGTCAGCTTAATAGCAAAGCGGCCTGGCAAAAGCCCGGCCGGGCCGTAGCTGTCGAGAATTTCGCAATGCCAGCCCATGGCTTCGAGCGCACGTTTGGTACTGTTGGGGTGACGGCGGGACTGCTGATGGATCACCGTGTCAAACCGGTCGTCAACCTGCGTTTCGATGCGACGGGTGAGACGATCTCGCTCGACAGTGACCTCGATGCGCATCTGCCAATCTGCTCCGGTGTTGCGCCGGGCATGTGGCAGACAGCTAGGGCCGATCAGGTCGGCAAACAGCAATCCGCCAGAGGGCAGGGCGACAAATGCGGCGCGGGCCACGGGCAGGAGCGTGTCGCGTTTGGTGGTGGAGTCTATATAGCTCAACACCTCGCCCAGGCAGGTGATGGCTGTGGTGCCCTTGGGGATGCGGATATCTGCAGCGTTGCCTTGTTTCACAAGAAGACCTCGCGCTTGGGCGATTTCCACAAAGGCAGGGGAAAGGTCGACGCCTTCGCCCATGACGCCACGGTCTTCAGCCACGGATAGCCAGGTGCCGTCCCCGCAGCCGATATCAAAAAGATGGGCGTTGACTGGTCCGTGCAGGATTTGCGCGGCGAGCCAGTCATGTGCCTCGTCAAAGGTGTCGTTGAAGCCTTCGGCGTGAATGCGGGCGAGATCGGTGGAATACAGTCCGGACATAGCGGTACCTTGAACAAAAACGGCCCGCCTGTGAAGGGCGGGCCGGATCAAATTGCTCGGGGAGTGAGCAAGAGGAGAGGGCCTGATTAGGCGCTCATTTGATTGTGTTTACGGGCGACCCATTCTTTGGCGGTTTCTACGGCCACAGCGGCGTCGCGGCAGTAGGCGTCAGCACCAATGGCCTTGCCAAATTCTTCGTTCAGCGGCGCGCCGCCAACCAGGACAATATAGTCGTCGCGTTGACCCTGTGCGACCAGTGTGTCGATCACAACCTTCATATACGGCATGGTGGTGGTCAGAAGTGCGGACATGCCCAGGATGTCTGGCTTGTGCTCTTCAAGCGCTTCCATGTAGCTTTCGACGGCGTTGTTGATGCCAAGATCAACCACTTCGAAGCCTGCGCCCTCCATCATCATGGAGACGAGGTTTTTACCGATGTCGTGAATGTCACCTTTAACGGTGCCAATCACCATGGAGCCCATGCGCGGTGCGCCGGTTTCAGCAAGCAGAGGCTTCAGGATGGCCATGCCGCCTTTCATTGCGCCAGCGGCCAAAAGCACTTCTGGCACAAACAATATGCCGTCGCGGAAGTCGGCGCCCACAATGGTCATGCCGCCCACAAGAGCTTCGGTCAGGATGCGGTAGGGTTCCCAACCCCGTTCCAGCAAGATGTTCACAGCCTCTTCGATCTCTTCCTTGAGACCGTCGTAGAGGTCGTCAAACATCTGTTGGACAAGTTCCTCGTCATTGAGTTCGGACAGGATGATGTCGTCTTCTTCTGACATGCGCGTATTCCAATACCCTGGCGGGGGCCCAAAATGGGCACCGGTTGCTGTTCGTTATACCCCAGCTTTCAAACTTTTTCAGCGGGCAAACTGTCTGAATAGCGACATAGCCAAAGCCGCGTGCGACGTGTAGGGCAAAAAACATGAATGCGATGAAAGTTTCTCATCCAGATCATGGGGTTTGTTGCATGTGTTCTTTGTTTGTTCTAATTTGGACGGATGTCGGATCTCAAACAGCCCACTATTGATGCTACTCGGCGGCGTGCGCGCGGCGCACAGAGCAATGCGGCAAGCCGCTACGATGTCCAACGTGAAGAGGTGCACGATGGCTGGGAGATACCAGAAGAGCGCGCGGGTTTTGCCACTGAGGTGAGCGAAGAGCGGCCGCGCTCGGTTATCACGCGAAACACCTCTCCGGACATTCCGTTTGATCGGTCGTTGAACCCATATCGAGGATGTGAGCATGGCTGCACTTATTGTTTTGCGCGGCCAACTCACGCCTATTTGGGCCTGTCGCCGGGGTTGGATTTTGAAAGCAAACTGGTGGCGCGTCCCAAAGCTGCGGAGGTTTTGGAGAAAGAGCTGCGACGCAGGGGGTATACCCCAAGCCTATTGGCGATTGGCACCAATACCGATCCCTATCAACCAATTGAGCGCCGATACCGTGTGATGCGGTCTGTGTTGGAGGTTTTGCAACGGTTCAACCATCCGGTGGCGATCACCACCAAAGGCACCTTGGTGGAGCGCGACATCGATATTTTGAGCGATATGGCGGCGCGGGGATTGGCGCAGGTGGGAATCTCGTTGACCACTATGGATGGGGCGTTGTCGCGTGCAATGGAGCCGCGCTGTCCGTTGCCGAACCGCCGGTTGGAGACAATCCGACGCTTAACGGAGGCGGGCATTCCAGTACGGGTGATGTTGGCGCCAGTGGTGCCTGGCTTGACCGACCATGAGGTTGAGGCACTTTTAAAATCTGCCGCAAACGCCGGCGCAACTGGGATGGCATGGATTATGCTGCGCCTGCCAATGGAAGTGGCGCCGCTTTTTGAGGAATGGCTACAGGCGGAGTATCCGGGGCGAGCGGCAAAGGTTTTGGCGCGGATGCGGGAGATGCATGGCGGGGAGCTGTACCACGCGGAGTTCAACAAACGCATGCGCGGCGAGGGCATCTATGCGGAGATGATTGCCCAGCGGGTGGAAAAAGCGCGGGTGCGATATGGGCTGGACAAAGATATGCCTGCGCTGCGGTGTGACTTGTTTGAGGTGCCGTTTGAGCGCGACGGACAATTGGCGCTTTTCTGAAACAGTTTCAGCTTTTGGTGAAGTCAACACATTGGAAAGTTTCTGCGCCCGAAGGTGCGGGTCTGAACAAATTTCCATTGGAGATAGACTATGAAGCACTTGATAGCAGTTGCAAGCCTCGCAGTGGCTTGTGTGGCCGGCACGGCCAGCGCCGAGCGCCTGGTTGTGGGCGTGGAAAATATTGAATACCTGCCGCACTACAATTGGGACGGCACAAATTACTCAGGATTTGGGGCGGATCTATTGTCGGCGTTTGCGGCAGATGAAGGGTTTGAGATCGAGTTTAAAGCGCTGCCGATCACGCGGCTGATGCAGGCAGTGGTGACCGGGGATGTGGATCTGAAATATCCGGACAACGCCTATTGGTCAGTCGAGTTCAAAGACGGTCAAGGCATGGTGTATTCGGAAGTTGTCGCGGAAGCGGTCGATGGAGTGATGGTGCTGCCTGACCAAGTTGGACGTCCTGTGGAAGACGTGGATAGACTTGGCACAGTTCTCGGTTTCACGCCGTACTCTTGGCTGGACCGGATCAACGCGGGTGACGTGGACTTGGCGGAAAACGCAAATTTTATCGGCATGGTCCGTCAGGCGTTGGTTGGACGCATCGACGGCGCTTATGCAAACCAAGACGTCGTGCGGCGGGTTTTGCGTGAACTTGGGAAAGATGAAGATGCGTTGGTGTTTGATGAAAGCCTGCCGCATTCGGTGTCAAATTATCACCTCTCGACAAGTGCGCGCCCGGATGTGGTCGCGGCGTTTGACACGTGGTTGGCAGCAAATGGCGACACTGTGGCGGCGCTGCGCGAGAAGCACAACTTTTGATCGGGGTTTCTTCCGACAAGACATAGCCATAGGCGGTCGGCTGCCTATGGTTTTCCGGGTCGTGGTGGCGATGTGACTCGGGTCTGATCACGTGATAGGGCGGACCTACCACTCACTCACGACAGACTGACGACCAAAAATGAAAAGACTAATTGCGTTTGCCATTTTGGCGGCCACGCCTGTTTGGGCGGATGTGCAAGTGCGCGATGCGGACACGATTGTTTTGAACGGCACGCCAGTGCGGTTCCAAGGGGTTGATGCGCCGGAACTCAAGACCCGCGCGGGAAAAGACGCCAAGCGTTGGACGGTGAATTATTTGCGCGGCAAACAGGTGTCCTGTGATTTGACCGGAGAGCGGTCCTATGATCGTTACATCGGCGTGTGTTATGCGGATGGGCAGGACATTGGCGCGGCAGTGATTGCGGCCGGGCATGCGTTGGATTGCGCGCGGTATTCCGGCGGGCGGTATCGTAAATTTGAACAGGCCTCGGCCAGGAGCCGGATCAAGCGGGCAAGGTATTGTTGAGTGCCAACAACGTCTTTGGCGTTCCTTTGACTTGAGGCGTGTCGTGCTGTCCCGTTCTTCTTCTTGATAGTTGCTTTGTTATCGATGCATGGTGGGCGCATTTCTTTTTGACAGGTTGGGGCACGTTTGTGTCTGGACGTGTTTCGCTTTCAAAGGACTTTGCGATGCCCTGGATCGATACGGTCGCCTACGACGACGCCGACGGAAAATTGAAGATGCTCTATGATCGGGTGAAAGGCCCTGACAACAACGTCGACAACATCATGATGATGCACAGCCTGCGGCCCCACACGATGGAGGGGCATATGGCGATCTACAAATATGTATTGCATCACAGTGGCAACACGATGCCCAAGTGGTTTTTGGAAACTTTGGGGGTTTGGGTCAGTTCGCTCAATGAGTGTGATTACTGTGTGGAGCATCATTTTGCCGGCTTGAAACGGTTGCTGGCAGATGATGCGCGGGCGGATGGTATTCGCAGGGCGATTGAAACGCGTGACATTGAGAGTGCACCGCTTGATCATAAGCAGAAGATCGCCATGGAATATGCCCGACAATTGACGCGTGATGCAGCTGGACTAAGCGAAAAACTGATTGTTCAGCTGCGGGATGCCGGGTTCAGCGATGGTGAGATTTTGGAAATCAATCAGGTGTCGGCCTATTTTGGCTATGCCAACCGCACTGTGTTGGGCCTGGGATGTTCCACCAAAGGGGACATTCTTGGGCTCTCACCCAACAACTCGGACAATCCTGACGACTGGAACCACACTTAAACAAAAAGCCCGGACTAAATCCGGGCTTTTGACGTGTAATCTGCTGTTGATTAGCTGCGACGGCGGCGGCCGCGACGTTCGCGGGCCGGCGCTTCGGCGTCGTCACCGGTGCCGTCGCTCGCGGAGGAAAAGCCGCCCAGGTTCTCGGCGATCAATTCAAGGCTTGGACGCTCGCCGCGAGGCCGGGTTTCCAGCGCTTCGCGCATGGCTTTGAGGTGGTTTGGCATAGTGCCGCAGCAGCCGCCGATAATCGTGGCGCCACAATCGCGTGCCATCACGGCATAGTCTGCCATAAGCTCCGGCGTGCCATCATAGTGGATGTGCCCGTCTACGTATTTGGGAATGCCAGCGTTGCCTTTGGCCACAATGGGCGTCTCGGTGCCTTGAGCGGAGAAGCCCAACACGGTGCGCAGTAGATCGGGCGCTCCAGTGCCGCAATTGGCGCCAAACCCTAGGGGTGTGTTCGGCAGGGCACCAACCATTTGCACCATATCCGCGGAGGTCATGCCCATCATGGTACGGCCAGCGGTGTCAAAGCTCATGGTGCCCACCCAAGGCATATCGGCAAGAGCAAAGGCTTCGGCGGCGGCTTTGTATTCTTCTGGCGCAGAGATGGTTTCCAGCCAGAGAACGTCAGCGCCGCCTTCTTTCAGACCTTCAGCCTGTTCGTGGAACATTTCTACGGCGTCGGCGTGGGACAGGGAGCCGACAGGTTCCATGATGTCGCCGGTTGGGCCAACAGATCCCGCCACGATCACAGGCCGCCCAGCAGCGTCTGCGACGTCGCGGCCGATTTCGGCAGCGAGGCGGTTCAGCTCGCGCACGCGGTCTTGGGCGTCGTGCAGTTTCAGGCGGGATGCGTTACCGCCAAAAGAGTTGGTCAGGAAGATGTCAGAACCATTGTCGACAGCGAGGCTGTAGAGTTTTTTGATGTTCTGGGGCTCATCGGCGTTCCAGAGTTCTGGCGCGTCGCCGGAGCTGAGGCCCATGTTGAACAGGTTGGTGCCGGTGGCGCCGTCGGCCATAAGCCAGTCACGGGTTTCCAAAAGCTTGGAGAGGGCGTTGGTCATCAGAGACTCCTTAAGGCGCGGGGAACCGCGTGTCAGTTGCGCAGCGATGTGCCACGGGCAGGGCCGGGGCACAACTTAATTTGATGCAAGACCATTATGAGGTGGAGGACAGGTACGCGTCCGGCTGCGCGGTTTGTTGGCACGCAATCGGGGTTGCCGGAGCGCTGCGCAGGTTCACCGCGCGAGTCAGATCAAGCGCGGCCAAGCTGAGCTGTGCCGGACCGGGGGCCGCCATGAAGAGTGGTTCCCAACGGGGCGCGAAACAGGCTTTGAACTGACGCAGGCCTGCGCCGCCGGCGTGTTTGAAGTGGTAGCCACGGATTTTTCGTTCCAGCGCAGTTTTTCCTTCGGGCAGGACTGGTGCCGCGGCCAGAGAGAACCGTGGCACGTCGGCATTGGCAGCCGCTTCGATGGCGCTTTGTACCAATTGGTGCATGGTGCCGTCTGGCGAGTCAGGCAGCACGCGCATCAGGTCGAGACACCATTCATGGGCAGTGGCGTGGAAACTGACAAAACCGACAAGCTGGTCGTCTTTGAACGCGAGGAAGACTGTCTGACAGCCGACGTAAAAGTCCTCAAACCGGCCCATGGTCAAACCTTTGGGAATACCGTGTTTGGCCTCCCAGGCAGAAGAGACTTTTGCCATGTCGCCCAGTGGCAGTTGGTGCGCGCCTGGCTGAGAGACGCGTACGCCCGCTTTTTCGGCGTTGCGTAGTTTGCGGCGCAATTGGCGATAGGTGGAGCCGGAGGTTGTGTGTTTGGCCGGCGCCAGCACAGCTTCGTCAGAGATATGCACCACTGCCCAGCCAGCTTTGCGGGTTTTCACGGCCTGGCGGGCCGAGATTTTGTATTTGCAGGCAATGCGGTTTTGCGCGCGAGCGGCGTGTTTGAGTGGGCGGGCCATGGCGTGGGCGTCACCCTCGATGGGGTCAAACAGGGCTACCAGGGTCTGGCCAATACGCACGGCTCCGTAGCGTCCCGCGTCACAGGACAGGAGCGCGCCGCCGTTTTGACGGATCACACCCAGTTCGGCTCGGCTGACGGAAGATAGGGGCGCGTTGTCGTACGCTTCATAGGCGCGGTGTTGGCGAGGCGTACGGGCCGGGCGTGGTTTTGTGAGGTGACGCAGGAACACCAAGCCAGCCAAGAGCGCAGGCAGCGCGTAGTAGATGGCTCGGAACGCTAGGACACCCGCCAGCAGCGCGGCTTCGGGTTGGTGCGGCAGCATCGCCAAGAGGGTCAACTCGAAAGGACCAACACCACCGGGCGTGCCAGAGAAAATGGCTGCGCCCAGAGCAATAAGGAAGACTGGCAGCAAGACGGCAAAACTGAGCGTCAATTCGGGTGGCAGCAGGACGTAGAGCGCCAGAGCGGCGAAGATCGTGTCGATCAAGCACAATGTCAGAAGCGCGGCCATGGCGGGCAGGGTTGGTAGGCTGAGACGACTGCCCTGGCGGGGCAAGACCGGGAAAACAAAGGCCAGCACCACCACCAGGAAAGCGACGGCCAGAATGGCCGGTGGGAGGAAAGACGGCACATGCGGCGTGGGCAGGACCAATGCGGCGATGGCGATGGTTACGGCCATCGCTGCCAAAAAGGTTACGGTGACAAAAGCTGTGATGCGGGCTGCGTCTTTAAGCGACAGATCCGGCATCATGCGCCAGCGTACAAACGTGCCAACAACGGCGCCGGCGCCTAAGGTTTGACCCAGACCAATAGACGTTGCGCCAACGGACATGGCTTCTGAGGTGCTGCGGTGCATCTGAAAATGCCGCTGCGCAATCACATCATACCGCGAGACGGCCAAAAAACTGAGGGCGGAAAAGGTTAGGGCAAGGCCCCACTGCCAAGCAGAGGCGGAGAGCACGGAGGCCCAAAGCGCACCATAGTCTACATCGTCAACCTGCTCAGAAAGTAGCCATAGGCAAACGGCGCCAAAGGCAAACGGCCAAATCCGGCGCAGACAGGTCTGCGCAATCTTTAACTTTGATTTCTTCAAGGTTCCCGCCCCAAATCGTTACCTGTCCCAAGTGACCCAAATCGCTATCGGATGCGTGGTTTCGGCCGCCTTAACAAAGACAATTGGAGCTAAAAAAACGCGCGGGATGCAGCCCGCGCGCTATAAATTTTAGGGTTTTGAGAACGGATCAGGCCTCGGTGGCCAACTCTTCTTTTGCGGCGGCGAGGCCTTCGCGGCGCTTTGCGCGGATGGTTTGCTCATCCGCCTTGTCGCCCAAATCGCCGACAACCTTGCGGATCACATCGTCATGACCAGCTTCTTCAAAATCTGCAGCGATCACGGTTTTGGCGTAGTCTTCGGCCTCAGCGCCGGACTTGCCCAACAAATCAGCAGCCCAAAGCCCCAGCTTTTTGTTGGCTCGGGCCTCTGCCTTGAACTTCATCTCTTCGTCATGGGCAAATTTGGCCTCAAAGGCGGCTTCGCGGTCGTCAAATGCGTTCATTTATGAACTCCTCCATAATCATAGGATGTCACAATTATAATATGATCATCCAAATGGCCTGTCGCAAGAGTAAGCCGTGCGCTTGCGACAATGCTATCCATCCATTAAGAGGGCGAACAAATTCGGGACTCATCCCGGAAGAGAAGGAATGTAGCCATGGCCCGCGGCAAAAAAATCTATGAAGGCAAAGCCAAGATTCTGTTTGAGGGCCCTGAGCCGGGCACCATTGTGCAATACTTCAAAGACGACGCCACAGCGTTCAACGCGGAAAAGAAAGACGTGATTGATGGCAAAGGTGTGTTGAACAACCGCTTGAGCGAATATTTCATGACCGGCCTGACACAGGTAGGGGTGCCAACCCACTTTCTCAAGCGTCTGAATATGCGCGAGCAGTTGGTGCGCAACTGTGAGATCATTCCTTTGGAAGTGATTGTGCGCAATTTTGCGGCGGGTTCCATGAGCAAGCGTTTGGGCATTGAAGAAGGCACACAGCTGCCGCGCCCGATTGTGGAGTACTGCTACAAAGATGACAGCTTGGGTGATCCGCTGGTGTCCGAAGAACATATCGCCGCGTTTGGCTGGGCCAGCCAGCAAGACATGGACGATATTCTGGGTCTTGCGTTGCGCGTGAATGACTGGCTGAGCGGCGTGATGTTTGGTGTTGGCATCCGCTTGATCGACTTCAAGATCGAGATTGGCCGGGTGTACGAAGGCGACTTCCAGCGCTTGGTTTTGGCGGATGAGATCAGCCCTGACAGCTGCCGTCTCTGGGACATTGAAACCGGACGCAAGCTCGACAAAGACGTGTTCCGCCGTGATCTTGGCAGCCTGACCGATGCCTATGCAGAAGTGGCGCGCCGCCTTGGTGTGCTGCCCAAAGGCACCGGCCCCAAGCCGACGCTTGTAAGCTGATCCTGACCTAAGCCATCTGCGCCCTATTTTGGGCGCGGTTGGAAAGACGATTTTTGGTAAGAAAAGCGGGACAATCCCGCCACATGCCTAATTGGAGAGAGACCAAATGAAAGCCCGCGTATATGTCATGCTGAAGAACGGCGTTCTGGACCCACAAGGTGAGGCCGTGCGTCACGCGCTTGGCAGTCTTGGTTTTGATGGTGTTGAAGGTGTACGTCAGGGCAAAGTGATTGAGCTGGATCTTGCGGAAGGTTCCACCGAGGCGACTGTGACCGAGATGTGCGAGAAGCTGCTCGCCAACACGGTGATCGAAAGCTACTGGGTGGAGATGGGCTGATGAAAGCTGCGGTCATTGTTTTTCCGGGTTCCAACTGTGACCGCGATCTTGCGGTGGCCTTTGAGCAGGCCGGAGCAGATGTCACCATGGTGTGGCACAAAGATACGGCGCTGCCGGAAGGCATCGATATGGTTGGTGTTCCAGGTGGGTTCAGCTTTGGCGATTACCTGCGTTGCGGAGCGATTGCAGCAAACTCTCCGATTTGTCAGTCACTTATCAAGCATGCCGAACGTGGCGGCTACGCGCTGGGTGTCTGCAACGGCTTTCAGATCCTGACCGAAACCGGTTTGCTGCCGGGCGCGCTGCGCCGCAATGCCGGGCTGAAGTACATCTGTCGTACAGTTGGTCTTGAAGTGGCCAGTGCAGAGACAGCTTTCACTGCTGGTTACAGCAAGGGCGATGTTGTGAACGTGCCAATCGCGCACCACGACGGCAACTACTTTGTTACGGATGAAAAACTGGCTCAGCTGCGCGACGAAGACCGGATTGCGTTCACCTATACCGACAATCCAAACGGCTCCGTTGCGGACATCGCGGGTGTTGTCAGCAAGAACCGCCGTGTGCTTGGCATGATGCCGCACCCCGAGCGGGCGGCGGATACTGGCCATGGTGGCACAGACGGGGTGGCAATGTTCCGCGCGTTGATGGACCAGTTTGCCACAGCGTGACTTGAGGGTGTCGGCGCGTAAGCGTACTGTTCTTGTATGACGCAAAACGCTTCTGACACCTCTGAAAAACTGCGCCCGGCGACTACTAGCTGGCGGGCGCGCGTGACCTTGGCCTTGTTGGTTGTGGTTGCAGGGGTGACGATCTGGGTCACCAACAGTTTCCTGACAGATCGATTTACGGCCAATACGCGCAATCGGGCGGAGCTTCGGTTGGCGCTCTATTCCGGCAACCTGTTAAGCGAGTTGCGGCGCAACGCCATTGTGCCTCAACTGCTGGCCAAAGACCCTGAGTTGATCGGGGCGTTGAATTCTCAAGATTTCTCCAGCTCCACAGCCCGGTTGATCAGCTTCGTTGATGAAATTGGCGCTGCGTCGTTGCTGCTGCTGGACGAGACCGGGCGCACCGTGGCGGCAACAGATCGCACGCGTCTTGGTACGATGTATCGGGAACAAGAGTTTTTTATCAATGCGTTACGGTCCAATGTTACACTTTTTACGACGGCCAGAGACGAGACCGGAGCCTATCGGTTCATTTACTCCAGACGGTTGGAAAGTGGCGGTGCCACGCTTGGTGTGATCGCGGTTGAAGTGGATTTGCACAAGTTCGAGCGGGCCTGGGCCGGGATTTCAGATGCGGTTCTGGTGGCCAATAGCGAAGGCACGATCATTCTCAGCAGTGAGCCTCGGTGGCGTGGGTTGACCGAAGCAGAGGCATTGGCACGTCAGCCAGCTTTGGGTGCAATTGAACGTGCCATCAAAGTGACAGCAGATTGGGCGCAAGATCCTGCGGATGCGTATTTGCGCGGGGAAGCGGTAATGCGCATGGGCGCGCGGATCCCGTTCCGGGGCTGGCAGATGACAAGTTTCACCAGCTACGCTGGTGTGCGGGAAAAGGTGAACGCTGTTCTGGCGCTGGAAATCATGGGGTTTGCGATCCTGTTAGCGTTGGGATTCTACGTTCTTGGGCGCAAAAGTGCGTTGCGCATGGCGTTGTTTCAGCGAGAAAGCGTGGAATTGCGGGGGTTGAACCTACGGCTTCAGCGGGAAATCGCCGAGCGGGAACGGATGCAGCAGAGCCTTGAAGTGGCGGAACAAAGCCTGGCGCAGAGTTCCAAATTGGCGGCATTGGGCGAAATGTCGGCAGCGGTGAGCCATGAACTGAACCAGCCGCTGGCGGCGATGAAAACTTATCTTGCCGGAGCGCAGCTTTTGGTGAAGCGCAATCGGCCGGATGAGGCGTTGACCTCGTTTCAGCGGATTGATGACCTGATTGAGCGGATGGGCGCGATTACCAAGCAACTCAAATCTTACGCCCGAAAAGGCGGCGATGAGTTCCATGTGGTCGATATGGGAGATGCTGTCGCGTCCGCTTTGTCGATGATGGAGCCGCAATTGCGCCAACGTCAGGTGCGTATAAGCAAGATTGTGCCGACGGATCCGGTGCGGGTGATGGGCGATCGGGTGCGGATTGAGCAAGTGATGATCAACCTGCTGCGTAATGCCTTGGATGCCACGGAATCTGTGGCCGATCCGGAGATCGAAATTCTTTTGGCAGCAGGGGAAACAGCCACTTTGACAGTGCGCGACAACGGTCCCGGCATTGAGGATTTGAACAACCTTTTTGAACCGTTTTTCACCACAAAACAGCCCGGTGAGGGCGTCGGTTTGGGGTTGGCGATCAGTTCTGGCATCGTCAGTGACCTTGGTGGACGGCTAACAGCACGCAATGGCGATGGGCAGGGGGCTGTATTTGAAGTTCAACTGCCTATCTTGAATGAAGATATTGAAGCAGCGGAGTAAATTCGTGGCACAAAGCATGAAGATCGCAATCGTTGATGACGAGCAGGACATGCGGCAGTCGATCAGCCAATGGCTGGCACTGTCGGGCTATGACACAGAAACATTTCCCAGCGCCGAGGATGCGCTGAAGGCGCTTGGCGCGGAATATCCGGGGATTGTGATCTCCGATATCAAAATGCCGGGTATGGACGGGATGCAGTTCCTCAAAAAGCTGATGGGTGCGGACAGTTCGCTGCCAGTGATCATGATCACGGGTCATGGAGACGTGCCCATGGCGGTGGAAGCGATGCGCGTCGGTGCGTTTGATTTCTTGGAGAAGCCGTTTAACCCGGATCGCATGACACAACTGGCCAAGAAGGCCACCAATGCGCGGCGTTTGACCTTGGATGCGCGGGCGCTGCGGCGTGAGCTGTCTGATGGCGATCAGATTATGAACAAGCTGATTGGCGCGAGCCCAGTGATGGCGCGTCTCAAGGAAGACATTCTTGATCTCGGGCAGGCTGATGGGCATGTGCTGATTGATGGGGAAACCGGCACCGGCAAGACGTTGGTGGCGCATGCGTTGCACGCAGTGGGCAGCCGCGCGGGCAAGAAGTTTGTTTTGGTGAGCTGTGGTGCCTTTGAAGAAGAGGCGCTGGCCAAACGGCTGTTTGGGCCAATGAACCCCGAAGACACACAGTTGCCCGCCGTTGAAGAAGCGCGCGGAGGGACCTTGGTACTCGAGGACATCGAGAGCTTGAGCGACGCGCTGCAAGCCAAGCTGCTGAACGTGATCAACGAGCAAGGCACGCCGGCGGAAACCCGCATAGTTGCGATTTCCAACATGCAAGAGCAGGACCGCACCTGCGAAGATGCGCTGCGCTCTGACTTGTTTTATCGCTTGGCTGCATTGCGGATCACGGTTCCGCCGCTGCGCCAACGGGGTGAAGACATACTTACGCTGTTTACGCGATTGTCTGAGCAGTTTAGCGAAGAGTACGGCTGTGACGCGCCAAAGGTGAGTGCGCAAGAGGCTGCGCAGTTGTTGCAGGCTCCGTGGCCAGGCAACGTGCGTCAGCTTATCAATCTGGCAGAACGTGCCGTTTTGCAAAGCCGCCGCAGTGAAGGCACCATTGCATCGTTGCTGATGAGCGATCACGAAGAGATGCAGCCTGTGGTGACTACAGAAGGCAAACCGCTGAAAGAATATGTGGAAGCCTTTGAGCGTATGCTGATTGACAACACCATGCGGCGCCATCGCGGGTCCATCGCAGGTGTTATGGAAGAGTTGTGCTTGCCGCGGCGGACATTGAACGAGAAGATGGCCAAATATGGCCTACAGCGGGCTGATTATCTCTGATTTCTGACCGATAGATTTTGTGAACGCCACGAGCTCTTGGAGGGCTTGTGGCGTTTTTTGTTTGGTGGCAGGGTGCGGCGACGTTGGCGCTAACGGAAATTTGTGGAGTACCTTGTGATGGCATTGTTGAAGACACCGGCTGCATATCTGTTTGATATGGATGGTTTGCTTCTGGACACGGAGCGCATGTTTCTGAAGGCGTTTTTGACGCTGACCGATGACCTGGGGATTGCAGCTGAAGAGGCGAAAGCGTTTTTTGGCGGCTTGGTGGGGACATCAAGCAAGGTAACCACCGCACGGTTACATGATTTTTTGCCTCAACAAACAAATGTCGCGGAGTTTGATCAGCGCTGGCGTTTGCTGCATCAAAAAAATGTTGCAAGTGGCGTGCCGACAAAGCCGCATGCGGAGGAGGTGCTTCAGGCCATACAAAATGCTAATGTGCCCATGGCGGTGGTGACCTCCACCCATGGTCCCGCCGCGCAGCATCACTTGGAGAAGGCTGGTATCCTGTCGTTCTTTGAAACAGTGTGCACGGGCAACGAAGTTTCCGCCAATAAACCTGATCCTGAACCGTATTTAGAAGGTGCACGTCGTTTGGGCGTAGATCCTGCACACTGTGTGGCGTTTGAAGACAGTGATTTTGGGACCACCGCAGCTGTACGAGCCGGGTGTTTGACGGTGCAAATTCCAGACCTGCGGCCGCCAAATACGCCGTTGCCGGATCTGGGTCAGATTGTTGCCCGTGATTTGCGCCATGGTGCTGTGCAGATTGGGCTTTTTGAGGATGCGTTAACCTAACCCACGTATCCGTCAGACGATTCCCCATTGTGTTTTCCACAGGAGTGGTTTTATGTGGGGGAACGGATGGCGCAGGCTTTGCGCACCGTATGAGTTTCGCTGAGTATTGCGTTTCAGTTGGCCCACAGGACCCCGAGGGGCAGAGGGCCGGGCGGGATGCTCAGACCGATTGGGTTCATGAGAATGAACCAGTAGAGACGCCCGCACCGCCATGGCGGAGGGCATGTAACAGGCGCAGGCTCGGGACCACCGAATGCCGCGTCGGAGAAGAAACGCGATGAAGCGCGCGATTGATTTGAGAGACCGAGCAGGGGCCGCAAGCGGCCCTGTCGGCGGCGCGCATCCCCTCGCTCAGACAAGACACCCCCAAAAAGTTCACCGACCCGATCCCCCGGGAGGGGCGCGGCGCTTACGCGGGTGCAAACGGATAACATGGCTAAGAAAATGCTCATCGATGCCACCCACGCGGAAGAGACCCGCGTTGTGGTGGTGGACGGAAACAAGGTTGAGGAGTTCGACTTTGAATCTGAAAACAAACGGCAGCTTGCCGGCAACATTTATCTCGCAAAAGTAACACGGGTTGAGCCGTCGCTTCAGGCGGCCTTTGTTGACTATGGCGGAAACCGTCATGGTTTCCTTGCGTTCTCAGAAATCCACCCGGATTACTATCAGATCCCAGTTGCGGATCGTGAGGCGCTTCTGGAAGAAGAGCGTGCCTATGCAGAGTCTTTGAAGGCTCGCGACGAGGAAGAGGAAAAGCCAAAATCCCGGTCTCGCCGATCTCGGTCCCGTAAGAAGAAGACAGAGGATCAGGTTGCATCTGAGGCCGCGGATGCGGACACAGCAGAGGCCGTCTCTGAAACAGCTGCTGCTGAGATCTCTGGTATGGAAACCATTGATTTGGTGGAAGATGCTGGTGGTGATCAAGACGAAGGTCTGTCGCCAATGGAGCTGGTAGAAGAGACACCGGTAGAAGAGCCTGGCGAAGCGGAAGCCGTCGAGGCCGAGGAGCCTGCGACTGACGTCGCGGATGCGGAAGACACTGCAGCTGAAACCGAAGAAGTTTCGGCGGACAGCGCGGCGGATCAAGCGCCTGTTGTTGAGGTTGAGGCCGTTGAAGCGGTCGAAGAGCCTGCGCAAGACGCTGCTGAAACGGATACAAGCGCCGAGGACACTGACGGCAAGGACGAGGGTCCCAAAACCATCGCAGCCAACACTGAAGGCGAAGACGCTGTTGTCAGCAAAGACCCGGAAACCGGTGAAGAAACCGAAACCGAGACCAGTGTTGTTTCCGAAGACGAGAAGTCTGGGGAAGAGGCGGTAGCTGAAGGCGCCGCCCCTGTGGCCGAGGAAGATGTGGTAGAAGAGGCCGCGCCTGCGGATGTGGGTGAGGCAGATGTGGCAGCTTCGGAGGAAGCGACTTCAGAAGACCAAGTTGACGGCTCCGCTGACGATGCACCAAGCACCGAAACAGAGGTGGTTGCTGAAGCTGCCGATGCGCCAGTTGAAAGCGCTGTAACGGAAGATGCCGCACCGTCCGACAATGCCGTAGAAGCGGATGCATCAATCGAGACATCCGAAGGTTCAGACGCGAGCAGTCCTGAAGACGACAGCGAATCTGACACGTCGTCTGATGACGACGAGAATGGTAAAAAGTCCAATCGTCGCCGGTCGCGCCGCCGTGGAAAACGCTCCGATGCGTCCGAAAAGGACGAGAGCATTGAATCGGTAGCGGACGAAGACGACAGTGAGGAAATTCGCCCACCGCGAAAGCCGCGTGCCCGTCGTTACAAAATCCAAGAAGTGATCAAGGTGCGCCAGGTCATGCTGGTGCAGGTGGTGAAAGAAGAGCGTGGCAACAAAGGTGCGGCGCTGACAACTTACCTGTCTTTGGCCGGACGTTATTGCGTATTGATGCCTAATACCGCGCGTGGCGGTGGCATTTCGCGCAAGATCACCAATGCAGCGGATCGCAAGAAGCTCAAAGAAATCGCTGGCGAGATCGACGTGCCACAGGGCGCGGGTTTGATTGTGCGCACGGCAGGTGCCAAGCGCACCAAATCCGAGATCAAACGGGATTATGAATACCTTCAGCGTTTGTGGGAGCAAATCCGCGAGTTGACGCTGAAATCTATTGCGCCTGCGAAGATCTACGAAGAAGGTGATCTGATCAAGCGTTCGATCCGTGACCTGTATTCGCGTGAGATCGACGAAGTTTTGGTCGAAGGCGAGCGCGGATACCGCATTGCCAAGGACTTCATGAAAATGATCATGCCGTCCCACGCCAAAAACGTGAAACGCTATCAGGACACATTGCCGTTGTTTGCCCGTTATCAGGTGGAAAGCTACCTGTCCGGCATGTTCAACCCAACGGTTCAGCTGAAGTCCGGCGGCTATATCGTGATTGGCGTGACGGAAGCGCTGGTGGCGATTGATGTGAACTCCGGTCGGGCTACGAAGGAAGGCTCGATTGAAGAGACTGCGTTGAAGACCAACCTTGAAGCGGCTGAAGAAGTGGCGCGTCAGTTGCGTCTGCGTGATTTGGCTGGTCTGATCGTGATTGATTTCATCGATATGGATGAGCGCAAGAACAACAGCGCTGTTGAAAAACGGATGAAAGACAAGCTGAAGACGGATCGCGCCCGCATACAGGTGGGCCGGATTTCTGGGTTTGGCCTGATGGAAATGAGCCGTCAGCGCTTGCGTCCGGGTATGATCGAAGCCACGACGCAGCCCTGCGCGCATTGCCACGGCACTGGATTGATCCGCTCTGATGACAATCTGGCACTGTCTATCCTGCGCCAGATTGAGGAAGAAGGCACACGTGGTCGTACCCGTGAAGTACTGGTTAAAGCGCCGGTCGCCATCGTGAACTATCTGATGAACCAGAAGCGCGAACATGTGGCACAGATCGAAGCACGTTATGGCTTGTCCGTACGCATCGAAGCCGATCCTCACTTGGTGTCTCCGGACTTCACAATTGAGAAGTTCAAGACCGCAACACGTGCCGTGCCAAAAGTTGAAGCACCAGTGGTTTCCGGCGATATCTCTATCATGGATGCGATTGACGACGCTGACGTGGAAGACGCGGAAGTGATCTCTGAAGAAGCTGCGGTGGAAGAAAAGCCAGCAGAAGATACGAGCGAAGAGAAGCCGAAGAAACGCCGTCGTCGTCGGCGCCGTCGTCGCGGCAACGGTGAAGGTGAAGACAACGCTGACGGAGAAGCCAAGACCGAGAGCGACACTGACACGGAGGCGTCGGAGGGTGCTGAGGCATCTGAGACTGGGTCTGAGACACCAGCGGAAGAGGCTTCTGATGGTGAAGAGAAACCGAAAAAACGCAGCCGTAGCCGTCGTAGCCGGTCACGTGGCAAGAAATCTGAAGCCGTAAGCGAAGATGCCACAGTGGAAGAGGTGACCTCGGAAGAGGTCAGCACCGAGACACCGGCCGAAGCGCAGCCGGTGGAAGTGGCTGAAGCAGAAGTTGAACAAGTTACGCCTGTCGACGTAACGGACGAGTCTGAAGCTGTTGATACATCGGAAGTGGTTCCGGTGGCTGACACTGCTGTTGAGGCTCCGGAGCCTGTTGAAGCGCCGATTGTGGAAGCAGAAACCAGCGGTGCACCAGAGGCAGTAGAATCGCCATTGGAAGTAGCTGTTGCTCCGGAGGCCACGGTTCCCGAAGAACCCGCGGCTCCGCCTAAACCAAAACGACGCGGCTGGTGGTCGCGCGGTTAATGGATCTAAACGCCGGGGATTTCCCCGGCGTTTTTTGTTGGATGCGGTTCAGTGTGTCGAAGTGTGTAGAGCGGCTAGTTTTCTTGTATAAGTATATTGATGGTGAGAGCCACCCTAATGATGGGTAAAAGCTAAGCTTGAAAATTGCTGAATAAGGTGCTGTAAAGGTACGAAAAAATACCTTTTAGGCTTGAAGATATTTTAAGCTTAAAAAAAAATTTCCCAGGTTATTGACGGACTGGCCTTTGAGCGCCCAAAGTTCATCTTGTAAAAACAAAAAACCAGGGAGCGACAAAATGAAGTTGCGGAGTGCGGCATTGGCTGCGGCGATGGCATTGGTAGGCGCAACAGCGCAGGCTGATGTGAAAGTAGGAATGATCACCACATTGTCGGGTGGCGGTGCTGGCCTTGGCATCGACGTACGCGATGGCTTTATGCTGGCAGTGCAGCAGGCTGGCCGCGACGATCTGGAGGTGGTGATTGAGGATGACCAGCGCAAACCGGACATCGCGGTACAGCTAGCTGACAAGATGATCCAATCCGAAAAGGTGGACGTGCTGACGGGCATCATCTGGTCCAACCTCGCGATGGCTGTTGTGCCAGCCGCGACCGCTCAGGGTAAATTCTACCTGTCGCCAAATGCAGGACCGTCACCACTCGCGGGCAAGGGCTGTCATCCGAACTACTTCAACGTGGCGTGGCAGAACGACAACCTGCACGAAGCGGCGGGGGCATACGCCAACGACACCGGTTTGAAGAACAGCTTTATTTTGGCGCCTAACTATCCTGCCGGCAAGGACGCTTTAACTGGATACAAGCGCTTCTTTGAAGGTGCCTTGTCAGGTGAGCTTTACACAAAGCTTGGACAAACGGACTATGCGGCTGAAATTGCGCAGATCCGGGCCTCCGGTGCGGATAGCGTGTATTTCTTCCTGCCAGGTGGCATGGGCATTTCGTTCCTGAAACAATATGCGGCGAGCGGCGTGGATCTTCCGTTGGTTGGTCCAGCGTTCAGCTTCGACCAAGGCATTTTGCAAGCTGTTGGTGATGCGGCGATGGGTGTGAAGAACACCAGCCAGTGGAACAAGGACATTGATAACGCGACAAACGCAGCATTTGTGGACTCGTTCCAAGCCGAATACGGCCGTTTGCCGTCGCTTTATGCGAGCCAAGGGTTTGATACCGCCAACTTGCTGATCTCGGCAATGGGCAAAGCGGATATTGCGGATGCAGATGCGTTCCGCGCAGCGCTAAAAGCGGCGGATTTTGACTCGGTGCGCGGTGAGTTTGCCTTTGGTGACAACCACCACCCGGTGCAGGACATCTATGTGCGTGAGGTGATCAAGGAAGGTGACGTGTACACCAACAAGATTATTGCGACTGGTCTGTCCAACCACTCGGACGCCTATGCCGGCGACTGCAAAATGTAAGTGACTTTGGGAAGGCTTTCTGGCCTTCCCATTTCCATGCGCCTTGGCGGGGTGGGGGCATGATGTTCGATCTTCAATATCCTGAATAAACTGAATTTTCTGCGTCAATTTATTGGCGGAGGTGTGCCTCTGTGGCGCTGGATGAGGGCAATGACAACACTACTATTCATAGAGCAGATGCTGAACGGGCTTCAGTTCGGCGTGATGCTGTTCTTGATGAGCGCGGGCCTGACGTTGGTCTTTGGCGTCATGGGGCTTATTAATTTGGCGCATGGGTCGCTGTATATGATCGGGGCCTTTGCCGCGGCGGCTGTGGCAGCGGCAACCGGATCATTTGTACTGGCCTTAATGGCGTCTTTGGCGGCGGCGGCACTGGCCGGGGCGCTGATTGAGCTGACCATTATTCGGCGCTTGTACGACCGCGACCATTTGGATCAGGTGTTGGCGACTTTTGCGTTGATCCTGATCTTTTCCGAGGGCACACGCTGGCTGTTTGGCTCGTTCCCATTGTTCCTAGACGTGCCACCTTTGTTGGCGGGGCCGGTTACCTTGCCGGGCGGGATCGAATACCCGGCTTACCGACTGTCAATTATTGTGATTGGCCTCTTGGTGGCCGTGGGCATGTTTGGCCTGATCAACCGCACTCGGGTCGGAATTCGTATCCGTGCCGGCGAGGCAGATCGGGAAATGATTGCAGCTTTGGGCGTGGATATTGCCAAGCTTTATACCTTTGTCTTTGCGCTTGGTGCTGCTTTGGCAGGTTTCGCCGGGGCCTTGGTTGGGGCGATCCAATCGGTGCAAGTGGGCATGGGCGAACCGGTGCTGATTTTGGCGTTTGTCGTGATTGTGATTGGCGGCATTGGTTCGATCAAAGGCGCTTTTGTTGGTGCGCTTTTGGTTGGGTTCACCGACACGATGGGCCGTGTTTTGTTGCCCCAGGTTTTTGGGTTGTTTTTGGAGCCATCGGCAGCGGTCTCTGTCGGATCGGCGCTGGCGTCGATGCTGATTTACATCCTGATGGCGGGCGTTTTGGTGTTCCGCCCCCGCGGACTATATGGGGTGGCGTGAGATGACACGAGAAACCTGGATCAATGTGGCCGCGCTGGCGGTTTTGCTTGGGGTGCCGCTTTGGGCGTTGATGGCGGATGAGCCGTTTATCATCACGCTTGCGACACGCGCAGCGATTTTCGCGCTGGCAGGCGTGGGATTGAACCTCGCGTTGGGGACTGGCGGGCTAGTCAGCCTGGGACATGCGGCGTTCTTTGGTATTGGCGGCTATGCGATGGGCATTTTGGCGAGCCATGCGCAGGCCTATACGCCAATCATGGAAGTGCCGTTTCTGATTGAAGGCACAAAGTCGATGCCGGTGATCTGGCTGGTGGCGATGGTGACAAGCGCCTTGGCCGCACTTGCGATTGGGGCGTTGAGCCTGCGGACTTCGGGCGTTTATTTCATCATGATCACTTTGGCCTTTGGGCAGATGATCTACTACTTCGCGATCAGTTGGCCAGCTTACGGCGGTGAGGATGGCCTGTCGATCTATGTGCGCAATGAGTTTCCAGGGCTGAACACGCTGGTGCCGATGCAGTTCTTCGGCCTGTGTTTTGCGATCCTGTGTCTGGCGCTGTTACTGATGAATGCGATCCACAAATCGGCATTTGGGCTGGCGCTGAGTGCGGCGCGGCAAAACGAAACACGCGTGTTATCGGTTGGCATGAAGCCTTACCATCTGCGGTTGGTGGCTTTTGTGATTTCCGGCGCGGTGACCGGTCTGGCAGGAGCACTGTTTGCAGACCTCAACCGCTTTGTCAGCCCTACAATGCTAAGCTGGCAGATGTCGGGGGAGATCATCATCTTCATCATCATTGGCGGCGTTGGACGGCTGTTTGGGCCGGTGATTGGCGCGATAATTTTTATCCTTCTGGAACATACGCTGGGCGGGTTGTCTGAGTTTTGGCACGTGTACCTGGGAGCGCTACTGCTTGGTATCGTGCTTTTTGCAAAAGGTGGCGTGATTGGGGCCCTTGCAGGTCGGGAGAAAGCCCATGACTGATGTGGTGTTGAACACAGAGCGGCTTTTCAAAAGTTTTGGCGCCTTGAAGGCCACCAATGATGTGTCGCTGGATTTGCGCAAAGGGGAAATCCACGCGCTGATCGGTCCGAATGGGGCCGGGAAGTCGACGTTGATCCAGCAAATCACAGGACATTTGGCCTCTGACAGCGGCACAGTGCGGCTGATGGATGAGGATCTGACCGGCGTTGGTCCGGCGGAGCGCGCGCGCAAAGGGCTTGGACGGACGTTTCAGATCTCGTCGCTGGCCATGGAGCACACAGTTTTGCAAAATGCGGTGCTTGGCGCGTTGGGGCAGCGTGGCAATGTGATGTCGTTTTTCAAGCCGGTGATGAAAGATACGCAGCTTGTGTCGACGGCCAAGGCGGCTTTGGCGCAGGTTGGTTTGGCTGAATTCGCAGCAACACGCACGGCGGATTTGAGCCATGGACAACGGCGGCAACTGGAGGTGGCGGTTGCACTGACGTTGAAGCCGAAAGCCTTCCTGATGGATGAACCCATGGCGGGGCTTGGGCTTGAAGGTGCGCAGCAGATGATCGGGCTTTTGACTGAGCTGCGCAAGGAAGCGCCCATTTTGTTGATTGAGCACGACATGGACGCGGTTTTTGCGCTGGCGGATCGGATCAGCGTGCTGGTTTATGGCGAGGTGATTGCCACCGGCACGCCAGAGGAAATCAAAGTGAACCCGGAAATCCGGCGGGCCTATCTGGGTGATGAGGTGCCAGCATGAGTTTGATCGAGCTAAAAAATGTCGCGGCGTTCTACGGCCCTAGTCAGGCGCTGTTTGATGTGTCGTTGAGCGTTGGCGAAGGTGAAGTTCTAGCCCTGATGGGGCGCAATGGCATGGGCAAGACCACCACTGTAAAAGTCATGTGCCGGATGCTGAAGAACTCAGGTGGTGCCGTCCAGTTTAGCGGACGGGATATTGGCGGTTTGCCGTCTTATAAGGCTGCGCGATTGGGTATTGGGCTTGTGCCCGAAGGGCGCCGGTGTTTTGCAAATCTGTCGGTGTACGAGAACCTGATTGCGGCGGCCCGCAAAGGGGCATGGGACTTTGCGGCAGTGTGCCGTTTGTTCCCACGCCTGGAAGAGCGGCGGGATCAGTCCGCTGCTTCGCTGTCTGGCGGGGAGCAACAGATGTTGGCGATTGGCCGGGCGCTGATGACCAATCCGAAGTTGCTTATTCTGGATGAGGCCACTGAAGGTTTGGCTCCGGTGATCCGTCAGGAGATTTGGGAGGCGGTTGCCAAGCTCAAAGCCGAAACCGGCATGGCGATTATTGCCATCGACAAATCCCTGAAAGAATTGGGGCAGGTGGCTGACCGTGCGGTGATCCTTGAGAAAGGGCGCACGGTCTGGGCTGGCGATTTTGACGCTTTGGGGCCGGAAGAAACTGACCGCTACCTTGGCGTCTAAGGTTTTGATTTTGGCAATACCGGCGCGGTGCGGTCTGTGGACAGGTCCGCGTCGGAAAACACCCAGGGGCCACGCAGTCCGCGCACACCTTCGGCCTCCACCACCATGCCACGCGCCGCGATTTGAGGATCGGTCAGCGCTTGTTCAATCGAGTTGATTGGTCCAGCGGGAACGGTGGCGGCTTCTAGCGCAGCCAGGAGTTCTGCCGAAGACCATTTGCTGGTTTCCAATTCAATCTGCTCAGTGAGGGCATCGCGATTGGCGACACGCAATTGGTTGGTTGCATAGTTCCGGGCGTTACCCAAATCGCCGCGCGACAGCACACCGCAAAGGCGTTGGAACTGACCATCGTTGCCAACGGCGATGATGATGTGACCGTCGGATGTGGGGACCACTTGGTAAGGCGCGATGTTGGGGTGCGCATTCCCTTTGCGGTTAGGGCTGTCTCCGGTGGCGAGGTAGTTCATCGCCTGATTGGCCAGCATTGCCGTGGCGCAATCCAACAGGGACATGTCGATATGCTGTCCGCGCCCCGTGGTGTGGCGTTGCTCGACGGCTGCGAGAATGCCGATGGTGCCATAGAGACCGGTGACAACATCCGTGACGGCAACACCGACCTTCTGGGGCTGTCGCTCCGGCTCTCCGGTGATCGACATCAGTCCGGACATGCCTTGCAACAGGAAATCATAGCCAGCGCGGGAGGCATATGGGCCAGTTTGGCCAAAGCCAGTGATCGAGCAGTAGATCAGGCGCGGATTGAGTTTGGACAGTGTGTCGTAATCCAAGCCGAATTTCTTCAAACCGCCAACTTTGAAGTTCTCAATCAGAATATCGGCGTCTTTGATCAGCTCTAGTACTTGGGCGCGGCCTTTCTCAGTTCGGAAATCCGCGACCACGGAGGTCTTGCCGCGATTGGCGGCGTAGAAATATGCGGCGGTTTTGTCACCGTCGCGTTCGATAAAGGGCGGACCCCAGGTTCGGGTGTCGTCACCTTGAGGGGCTTCCACCTTGATGACCTCAGCACCAAGGTCAGCCAAGGATTGGCCAATCCAGGGGCCGGCCAGAATGCGGGCGAGTTCTACAACTTTGAGACCTTTGAGTGGGGTCATGGGAAGCCTTCAGAGATAGGGCGGCGTGCAGGCGGAAACCACCTCGGCCGGAGTGTCAGAGATATTGCGGAAACGGTGGGGCTGGCGACTGTCAAACAGATAGCTGTCCCCGGCCCGCAGGATTTGGGTTTGGCTGCCCACGGTCACTTCGATTTCGCCAGAGAGTACAATGCCGCCCTCGTTTGCGGGGTGGGATAGCATGGTTTCACCGGTGTCAGCCCCTGGAGCGTAGTGTTCGCGAAGGATCTGCAAGCCGTGGTCTTTGGCATTGCCTACCTGTTTGAGGGTGAGTTTCGAAGCCTCAGTGCCCAGTTGTGACGTAAGGTCAGAGAGAGCCTCTGGACCAAAAAAAACCTGACCCGGCGCATGGGTTTCCGGTTCAAAAAATTCGGCCATCGACATGCCCATGCCGCCCAATATCTTGCGCAAACTGGCCACTGAAGGGCTGGAGCGGTTGGTTTCGATCATGGAGATCTGCCCATGCGGCACGCCAGCGTATTGCGCCAGTTGGCGCTGGCTCAATCCCGCAGACAGGCGTAGTTTTTTAAGGCGGTCTCCCACGTCAAACGGATCGCTCATCGGGTCCTCCGTGTTGAGCCTGTTGATGTGATACACTGTGTCCACAGGACGCAACGAAACTTTGATCAATTGGGTCTAGCAATGCTCAATATTCTGCGCAATAGAAGACAAGAAAGTTTTCGCGACGTAGCGGCGTTTGATGCGGGTTGCCTTGACGTTGAAGCAGGGTCGGACATTTTAGGCGGCAACGGAAATTGATGTTTTGCGCCTCTATGTGAGGCGGACGGAAGGAGAGACCATGGCCAAGGATCTGGCACCACAGTCCAAACCGGAATTGGGTTCGTTCAACTGGGAAGACCCGTTTCTGATCGAAAGCCAGCTGGAAGAAGATGAGCGTATGATCCGGGATGCCGCACGCGCTTATTGTGAGGAAAAGCTGGCGCCACGTGTAACCGCGGCGTTTGAGCAGGAAGAGACCGATCCGGCGATTTTTGCCGAGATGGGCGAGATGGGGCTGTTGGGCACCACCATCCCAGAAGAATACGGCGGTATTGGTGCTGGCTACGTGACCTACGGTCTGGTGGCGCGCGAAGTGGAGCGTGTGGACAGCGGCTATCGTTCGATGATGTCGGTGCAGAGCTCTCTGGTGATGTATCCTATCTACGCTTATGGCTCTGAAGAACAGCGCAAAAAATACCTGCCCAAGCTGGCGTCTGGTGAATGGATTGGCTGCTTTGGTCTGACCGAACCGGATGCCGGTTCTGATCCGGGCAGCATGAAGACCACCGCTAAGAAAGTGGACGGCGGTTATGTGCTGAACGGTGCAAAAATGTGGATTTCCAACTCGCCAATCGCAGATGTGTTTGTGGTTTGGGCCAAGTCGGACGCGCATGGCGGCAAGATCCGTGGCTTTGTATTGGAAAAAGGAACCAAGGGGCTGTCAGCGCCAAAAATTGCGCACAAGGCTTCGCTCCGGGCGTCGATCACCGGTGAGATTGTACTCGACAATGTGGAGGTGTCTGAAGACGCACTGCTGCCAAATGTGGAAGGGTTGAAAGGTCCGTTTGGCTGTCTGAACCGTGCGCGCTATGGCATTGCATGGGGTGCGATGGGAGCTGCGGAATACTGTTGGCACGCGGCACGTCAGTACGGTCTCGATCGTAAGCAATTTGGCAAGCCACTGGCGCAAACGCAGTTGTTCCAGCTGAAGCTGGCCAACATGCAGACCGAGATTTCACTGGGTCTTCAGGCGGCGCTGCGGGTTGGCCGTTTGATGGATGAGGCGAAGGCCGCTCCAGAGATGGTGTCGATCATCAAGCGCAACAACTGTGGCAAGGCGCTGGATATTGCCCGACTGTCGCGCGACATGCACGGCGGTAACGGCATCAGCCTGGAGTTTGGTGTAATCCGTCACATGGTGAACCTGGAAACGGTGAACACCTATGAAGGCACACATGACGTTCACGCGCTGATCCTAGGGCGTGCCCAGACAGGGCTGCAGGCGTTTTTCTGATATTTGTCAGGCTGTAATATTGTGAAATTGAAGCGCGTCACTTGGCTGTGGTGCGCTTTTCTTTTCTGAGTACGATTGTTGCAGCGCTGTCCACCTCGAAGGATGAAGCGATTGCCACGCCAAACAGGGTCTTTGCCTGTTGCGGCGAGTACCGTTCCAGGCGAACGTCTTCGACAACCAGTTGAGGGTCGCGCTCCAGCGGGTCGCCATAACCGCCTCCGCCGGGGGTTTGCACGCGGACCCGGTCGCCGACTTTTAGCAAAATATCCTGTTCTTTTGACAAGTGTTCGGGCGTGTATGGCGCGCCGTCGCGATACACGGCGACCTTGTTGACCTCTCCATCACTGCCGTCGCGCGCGCCTTGCGGGCCAAAGCGTCCGTGGTCCATGACAAAGCTGGCCTTGGCCTCACCGCGACGCAATTCGACCTCATAGTCTAGACCAAATCCACCACGATGTACGCCTGCGCCACCGGATCCTTTGTGTAAGGCGTAGTGGCGGTAAAGCACGGGGTAAGCCTGTTCCATGATTTCGATTGGCGGGGCTTTGGAGATGCCGATGGTTGAGCAGCCGTTTGACAGACCGTCGTGCCGTGCGTTGCCGCCGTAACCGCCGCCTGAAATTTGATACATAACGTAGTTGCGATTGCGCTCGGGATCAAAACCACCAAGAGCAAAGTTACCGCTGGTCCCCGCAGGCGCGGCCGTGACTTTTTCTGGGATGGCTTGCACGAGCGCAGCAAAAACAGCTTCGGCGATACGTTGCGAGACCTCCGCCGCGCAGCCAGAAACCGGACGCGGATATTTGGCATCCAGAAACGTGTCTTCGATACCTATGATGTTAAAAGGCGCAAAGGCTCCGGCATTCATAGGCACGTCCGGGAAAATGTGTCTCATGGCGAGGTAGACTGCGCTGTGCGTTGTGGCTCTCACTGAGTTCATGGGACCAAGGCACGGCGGGCTGCTGTCCTTAAAGTCGAAGGTCAGCCCTTCATTAGATTTGGTGACAGAGAGCGCGATTGTGAGAGGTGCGTTGACCACACCATCGCTGTCGATAAATGCCGTGGAAGTGTAGGTGCCTTTGGGGATGTTCTGAAGCCTGCTGCGCATTTGGTCATCCGCACGCTGATTCAGCTGGTCTATGGCATCTGAAACTGTAGAATCGCCATATCGGTCAAGCAATGCGGTCAGGCGGGTTTCGCCAACGCGTAGGGCGCCAGCTTGGGCTTGCACATCTCCGATACGCTGGTCGGCAATCCGGATGTTGGACTGGATGATTGCAAAAATCTCTTTGTCCATTACACCTTGCTTGAAGAGCTTGACGGGCGGTAAGCGCAGGCCTTCCTGTTCCACCGCCGTTGCGGAGGCAGAAAAACCGCCCGGCACAGCCCCACCGGTGTCCGGCCAATGGCCGGTATTGGACAGCCAGCAGAAGATTTCTCCATCCCGGTAGAACGGTTTCGCAAAGCGCACATCCATCAAATGCGTACCGCCAAGATAGGGGTCATTGACGACATAAATGTCGCCTGGAACCGGGGCTGCCACGTCACCAGCGGAGATCATCTCAATCAGAACGCGTGTGGAGTGCTGCATTGTACCGACAAACACGGGCAAGCCCGCGGCCCCCTGGGCAATCAAAGCGCCATCGGTGGCGGCGTAAATCCCATCAGAGCGATCATTGGCCTCAGCGATGACCGGAGAAAAGGCAGCTCGCGAAAAGGCGAGGTCCATTTCATCGCAAACTTGCTGCAAACCAGCTTGAATGACGGTGAGTGTGACAGGGTCCAGCGTCATACATTCGCTCCGATATACAGGACTAGATTGCCAACCACATCTGATGCAAGTCTAACCCCCGGTGGAACCACAATTGTGGTGTCCATCTGTTCTATGATTGCCGGGCCAGTGAGTGTCGCATCAGATGGAAGAGCGTCTCGAGAGTAAACTGGTGTCTCTATCCATGTATTGCCAAAAAAGACTTGTCTCGACTGTTTTCGTGCAGCCTCAAGCGTTGGCGCGCGTGAAGTTCTGCTCGAAAGAAGAGACAGATCCAACGGCGGGCGACGACCAACAACGGAACAGTTTACGTTCACCACAGAGGCAGGCATTTCATTCAGCTTCACCTGAAACCGCTGAAAGTACACTTGTTCAAAAAGGGTTTGAAGGTCGTCAATGGACAGCCTCACATCCGTTATTGGCACGGGGAGAAGGTGGGTTTGCCCGACAAATTGCATGTCGAGAGACAGGTGGGTCTCTACGCTCTCCAGCGGAACAGTTTCCCGCTCGATCAAGGTTTTGCCTTTCTGGATCAGCTCTTCAAAGACTGTGGTAAGTTTGGATTGAGACAGCGTGCTCAAAGGCGCGTTGATAGTGCGCACAAAGTCATGGCGCAGGTCGGCAACCACGCAGCCCAAAGCATTGGTCAGTCCGGGGCGGGCCGGGATTATGACACGGGGGATGTCCAGCTCCTTGGCCAAGGAAGCGGCATGCAAGGGGCCTGCGCCGCCAAAAGCAAAAAGAGCATAATCCCGAGGATCGGCTCCCAAGGACAATGACACCATCCGGATTGCCCCCGCCATTTTGGTGTTGGCTACCTGAACAACCGCAGAAGCAGCTTCGACGGCGGAGCACTTTAGGTGCGATGCGAGATGCTCGGTAAAGGCGCGGCGCACGTCGCGGGATCGGGCGCTCTGTTCCTCAGGTGAGAGATTTGCAAGGCGGAGACGCCCAAGCAGAAAGTTTGCGTCTGAGATGGTTGGCTGTTTGCCGCCGTGCCCGAAGCAGATTGGGCCGGGCTTTGCGCCCGCGCTCTCTGGACCTACCTCCAGCAGTCCGCCGGAGTTGATTTTTGCGATGGACCCGCCGCCCGCACCGACGGTGCGCACATCCACCATGGGCACATGGATTGGCATACCGTATTCCACCTCAATTTCATTTGAGACCGAAGGCGTGGCGTCGCGGATCAGGGCCACATCCGTTGACGTGCCGCCCATATCGTAGGTGATGAGATGAGGCTCTTGTGCTGCGCGTCCTGTGAAGGCTGCAGCCATAACCCCGGAAGCAGGGCCCGACATCACGGTTTTGGCTGCCTCCGGAGAGACGTTCTGGGCCTGCACCATACCGCCGTTGCCATTCATAATAAGTAAGTCTTTGGCATATCCTTGTTCCGTCAGCGCTTTGGTCAAGCGGTGGACATACTTGGTGAGGACCGGCTGGACAGATGCATTCACCGCTGCGGTGACCCCGCGTTCATATTCTCGATTTTCCGACAGCAATGCATGGCCGGCGGTTATGTATGTGTTGGGCCAGACCTTGCACAGTGCTTGGACAGCTTCACGTTCATGAGAAGGGTTTGCGTAGGCGTGCAAAAAATGCACGACAACAGCTTCACACCCACGATCCAGCAAGACCTTGGCCGCATTGGTGACGGCATCGATATCCAATGGAGTGAGCACATTGCCATCGCAGTCCATACGCTCTGGCACCTCAAGGCGCAGATCGCGAGGAATGAGGGGCGTAAATTCGCCAAACATACCGTAGGCCTGAGGTCGGGTGCGGCGACCCAGTTCCAAAATGTCCCGAAATCCTGTGGTTGTGATAAGCCCGGTTTTGGCCAGCTTGCGCTCAAGAACCGCGTTGGTGGTGGTGGTGGTGCCGTGCACAATGAGGTCAAGCGCCGCGATTTCGCATTCAGCTGCTTCAAGCGCGGACATCACGCCTTTGGACTGATCGTGTAACGTGCTGGGCACTTTTGCGATACACAGGCCGGATGGGCTTATGGCAACGAGATCCGTGAAGGTGCCGCCGACATCGACGCCAACAACCGTGCCAGTGTGCAAGTTCTGTGAGTCGGTCACCTACGCTCCTCCAAGCAAATTTATTTGCATGCAAATGATGGAGGCAGGGATATTTACCTGTCAATCGCTGAGAATTCGAATCGAAGCCGTTACCGGTTTGTCGCCGATTACGTAGGCGCGATGGTCGTTGGTCGACAATGTGACACGAATCTCGTGCTGACCGGGAGGTAAGTGCCCAATTCTTGTTGTCGAGCTATAGAGCCTGCCGAGTTTCAAACCGTTGAGATAGATGTGGCCGTGGCCAGTGCCCGGAACGTGAGGCCCATCCACAAGGTTTGGTGTGAATTCGAAGTCGTCGGAGAGAACGCCAATCTTCCAGCCGCCTTCGGTTTCTTCAGCGGAGATCGCAATGCGTGGCGCCGGCTCTCCGTCGCCGACCTGGCAAATGTCACCGATGCCAAAGAGACCCAGATCTGCCGCTTTCCCGGAAACTTTGGGGGCTACCAGACGGGCGCGTGTCGTGACCGTGCCAGCCTTTTCAAACATCAATGAAATAGGGAAAGTCCGCCCGTCTTTCAAGTCTCCATCAATGCCATCCAGAGTCAGAAAAACCCCGTCTGCGGCCAGAGAGGCACGGGACTCCGAAGGCAGAGCGAGCGGCCCATGATTTTCGCTGAACCTCGCATCTTGCGCGTCTGTGGCACTGGCAGACATCAGTTGGTCAGGTGGCCCGACATTCTCCATCGTGACAAATACGGCGAGCTGATTCGGCTGTGACGCGAGCGGTGCCGCGGTCGCGTTGGACAACAAAATTTGGGCCTCAGGTTTTGGTTTCAAAGCAACCCAACCGAGCCCGGCGATCAAGCCAAACAGGGCCAGAATCCCCACGATCTTTCGCACTTTCATCTCATAAACCCGTCGCTATAGTCGCCGCATGATCGTCACGATGTCCCACTCAGCAACCACTTTCAAGCGCCGGTGCCTTGCTTTTGGACCCACGTTTGCTGGTGTTATAATGGTTTCCGACCCCGCTCAGGCCCATACCTCTGAGGGCGGTTTCGTGCTGCTCTTGCCGACAGATTTCTACATCGCCTCGGGTGTTTTTGCGGTGGCATTGACGGTAGCTTTTATGGCGTTTTTGCCAAGCAGCGCCGCGGTGCGGATTTTCACCCCCCTAAGGCTTTGGCGCAGTCGACCGAACGGGCTGCCCAGGGCGACAAGCCTTGTGTCCGCTGCGGTCCTGATGTGGCTGGTTTATGTAGGGTTAAACGGGTCCCGAGATCCATTGGCCAATCCATTGCCCCTGACAATCTGGACCGTTTGGTGGGTTGGGCTTGTATTTGTGCAGGGTTTTGTCGTGGACCTTTGGCGTTGGATAAATCCGTGGACTGGGCCGGTTTGGGTTTTGCAGTCCCTGATGGGGCGTCAGTCACAGTTTCGGTTATCTCCGAAAATTGGTCACAGCCTTGGCGTGGTGTCCTTTTTAGGGTTTGTCGCCTTTTTGCTTGCGGACATTGCGCCTTCTGATCCTGCGCGTTTGGCTCGGGCTGTGGCCGCGTATTGGCTGTTGCATCTGATTGGCAATCTGCTCTTTGGCCATCGTTGGGCCTTGAGGGCCGAGGGCATAGGGATGGTGATGCAGCTTTATGCGCGTTTGGCGCCGTTTGGCCGATCTGCGCAGGGCCGCGCTTTTGGCTTTTGGGGCTGGCAAACTGTCCGACGCCGCGTAGTGTCGCCGGGGTTGGCGCTGTTGTGCCTTTTGGTACTGGGCAGCGGTAGTTTTGATGGCGTGAACGAAACCTTTTGGTGGTTGGCACAGCTTGGCTTGAACCCGCTGGAGTTTCCCGGTCGCTCAGCCGTTATCTGGCAGACACTGGTCGGGTTGATGGCAAGTAACGTGCTGCTGGTTGCGATCTTTGCAGCGACACTTTGGTTGGGGCTGAGGCTCGGGCGGGTCACACACGTAAGCCTTGCAACTGCGTTTTGCCTGTTTGCGCCCACGGTTTTGCCAATCGCGCTCGGGTATCATTTTGCCCACTACTTCACGAGCTTTTTGGTTGAGGCGCAATACGTACGGATCGCATTGACCGATCCTTGGTCACGCGGGCAGGATTTTCTTGGCTTGGGTCAGATCTATGTGACGACCGGATTCTTTAACACGCAGGACAGCGTTCGCGTGCTTTGGTTGTGCCAGGCAGGCGGGGTTGTGATTGGTCATATTGTGGCGGTTTTGCTTGCGCACGCGGTGGCTGTCCGGCACTTCGGATCCGCGCGCACAGCGTTACTGTCTCAGGTGCCTCTCGCTATCTTTATGATTTGCTACACCTTTTTTGGCCTATGGCTGCTTGCATCACCGCGCGGCTTCTGACACAACACGCGCCCTCTAGACAGAACCGTCATTCATTCGCACTCTAACAGCTGTGAAGAGTAACGGAATTTTCGGTCACAGACCATGTGAACACAGGGGGTAAAGTGATGACCAAATCCAAGGCCGTACCAGTAACAGGCACGCAGCCGACACGCCGTGATGCGCTCAAGACTTTGGCGCTTGGCGGTGGGGCCGCAGCTGCCATGCCTCTTTGGGCGCGATATGCAGGCGCACAAACGTCCGAGCCAATCAAAGTGGGTTTTCAAGTGCACCGGACCGGCATCGGCGCGGCCTATGGGCGGTGGTATGATCGCACAACTTCCGCAGCGGCGGCTCTGATCAACGAGCAAGGCGGCATCAATGGACGTCCGCTGAAGATTGTGGCCGAAGACGATGGAACTGACCCCAAACGTGGGGCTGAAGTGGTGGAAAAATTTGCCACGCAGCACAATTGTGACATTGGGTTTGGCACTCTGTTCTCTCATGTTGTGATCGGCTCCGCGCCGCGTGCTGGAGAATTAAAGCTGCCGTATTTTGTGGTGTCCGAAGGCCACCACGTGGCGAGCGGGATGCTGAATCGCTACACGTTGCAGCCGGGCATTACGGACGTGAAGAGCCAGGTACAGGCAATGGCGCCGTTTGTCGCGGACAATCTAGGTAAAAAAGTCACGATGATCTTCCCGGATTTTGCGTTTGGGCATGACCACCGAGATTACTTCACTGCAGCGATTGAGGCGCAAGGCGGTGAGGTTCTGGAGCACATTGCGATCCCGCCAACTGAAACGTCCTTCACAAAGTATTTCCCAAAAATCCCGCGCGACACAGAGGTGATTTACCACGTCATGGTCGGACCCGCTGTGCTGACCTTTGTGAAGGAACTGGGCGAGTTCTTTGGACCGCAACGTCCTGAGATGTTTGGCTTCATCGACAGCTTGGAAGCGGTGGACATTGGCAGCCCGGGACTTGAGTTCCTTGATGGGACCTACTTCTGGGAGGGCAATCCGCGCTATGCGCAAGAAGATCAGTCGGAGTATGACGCGTTTTTCCGGGAACGGGTTGGGGTGGATGCCAACGGTGCCTCGGTGAGTGATCCAAAAGACGTGTCGACCTATGCGCACATGTTTGGATGCTGGGAGACTTTGCACGTTGTGAAAGCCGGGATGGAGAGCGCCGGATATCGCGGGCCGCAGGACCGTGCTGCATTGATAGAGGCGGTGGAAGCGATGACCGACATGCCGCATTCCAATGCGCATCCGCAGGGGGCGAAAATCTTCAACGGCAAAACCCACCAGGTGTTTGGCCATCAGTACATCACCAAGGTGGTGGATGGAAAACTGCTCTTGGTGCACACCACGTCGATTGAAGACACGTTCTATCCTGACGAGGCGGATTATACCACGCAGGCGCTTTGAGAGTGAACTTGGGCGCGGTTCTCAAGCCGCGTCCATTTTTGAGGCGAGGGTGTAGATGGATTTCGGACCTTATTTGATGCTCGCGACCTTGGAGGGCGCGGTCACGGCGGCGGTCTTGGCATTGACTGCTTCTGGCTTGGCGCTGGTGTTTGGTGTCATGCGGGTGGTGAATGTCGCGCATGGCGAGTTTTTTATGCTAGGTGCAGTTTTGGCCTGGTGGGTGACTAATATGTTGGGTGGTTCAGCGGCTTTTGGTTTTGCTGTTGCGCTGATTGTTGTGCCTGTTTTGGTGGGGTTCTTGGCCGTCGTGACGGACATGACCGTCCTGAAACGGATCAACTATGATCCAGAACGTACCATCGTTGCGACAATCGGTATTTTGTATATTTTTCAGCAGGTTACATTGATGACCTACGGCCCGGATGCGCGACCTGTGGTGCCGCCGTTTAACACGCGTTTGGCCCTGCCATGGATTGAGTTTGTTGATGGGGAGATCAGTCTGTATTGGCCCTGGGGGTTGTCCATCACTAGCTACAAACTTGCGGTGATCGGCGCGGCTGCTTTGGTGTTGGTTGGTCTTTGGGTTTTGATGACACGGTCCAAACTGGGGCTATTGATGCGGGCCACCGAACAGGATCGCGATATGGCTTTGGCCTTCGGTATCCCAGTGGAACGGGTTTACGCTTTGGTATTTGGCCTGGGGGCAGCCATGGCAGCGCTGGCAGCGGTTTTGATCGTGCCAATCCAGCAAGCGCATTATCTCATGGGGCATGATCCGCTTTTGCTGAGTTTCATTGTGGTCATCATCGGCGGATTGGGAAGTTTTCCTGGCACGATCTTGGCGGCATTGCTTATCGGTCTATCTGACGGAGTTATTTCGGTTTTCTTTTCTCCAACACTTGCAAAAATTCTAGCAACACTTCTGGTGGCGCTTGTTTTGGTGTTCCGGCCTCAGGGTCTGTTTGGAGCGCGTGACACATGACTGCAGACATGCGGAAATCTCTGCTTTTGCACGGCGGAGTGCTGCTTGGATTGCTTGCCTTGCAGTATGTGTTGCCTGCCTATCATCACGGCAATCTTGCACGGGTCATGGTGCTGGCCAGCTATGCGATGGGTTACAATTTGTTGTTTGGCTACACCGGGTTGTTAAGCCTTGGTCACGCGTTGTTCTTCGCTGCAGGACTGTACGGCACAGGGCTGGCAATATCACAGTTTGGCGTGAGCGCTGGCGTCGCCTTGGCGGTTGGTGTTCTCTTTGGCACCCTTGTCGGTATCGTGATCGGCGCTTTGGCGCTACGCACTGAAGGTGTTGCGTTTATGATCGTCACACTGATGTTCGCGCAAGCCGGATACCTTACAATTCTGTATTTTGGACAATACACCAGAGGGGACGAGGGATTTGTTATTGCGCTGGCAGATCGAAACATTAGTGGATGGGACCTGTCCGACCCATCAGTTCGATATTTTGCTGCATTTATAGTGTTTAGCGCAGCCTTATTAATGTGCCTGACAGTGGTCAAATCACGCTTTGGCAAAGTACTCATTGCCATTCGCGAAAACGAAGAACGCGCCCGGATGCTTGGGTATAACGTGGATCGTTTTAAGCTGGCAGCGATTGGATTATCAGCGTCTCTGGCCGCGCTGTCCGGTGCTGCGTATGGCGTGTTGTTTGGTTATGTCGGCGCCTCGTTTGCTTCGGTCCAATATTCAATTTTGCCGCTACTTTGGGTCTTGTTAGGCGGCGCGGGGACCGTGCTTGGGCCTTTGGTGGGAACGCTGTTTATGTTTTACCTAATTGACCTCAGTTCCGGTATCACCACTGCGTACATGCTAATTGCCGGTGTGGTTTTGGTTTTTTTAACGCTGTTTGCGCCGCAGGGGTTAATGGGCGAGTTGCGTCGTCGGGCTATACGGTGGCTTCCATGAATATCTTATCCGCCCGAGGCCTGACCAAAAACTTCAATGGCTTGAGTGCAGTTGACAATGTATGCCTCGATGTTCCGCACGGACAAGTTCGCGCCTTGATTGGGCCAAATGGCGCCGGCAAAACCACGTTGGTCGGGATGTTGTCAGGCCGTGTCACTCCGTCGTCGGGCAGTATCACCTTTGACGGGCGCGAGGTCACCAGCTGGCCCTCACATAAACGCATTGCGGCCGGTGTCGGCTATACCTTTCAAATCACATCCATATTTCCAAACCTGAGTGTGTGGGAAAACGTAGCTCTCGCCGCACGGCGGAAACTGACGGCTGCTAAGGCGGTCGAACAGGCAGTTCGCAGCGCATTGGATGAAGTTGGATTGGGTTCGCGACAGGCAGAGAGTGCCGGAGATCTGAGTTATGGTCACCAACGCTTGTTGGAGATTGCAATGGGCCTCGCGCAGGCACCAAAATTGCTGATCTTGGACGAACCGACGCAGGGTTTGGCAGGCGGCGAGGTGGCAGATTTTTTGAATCTGATCGCCAAATTGCGTGGAGGCACCACCGTGTTTTTGATTGAACATAATATGGACGTCGTCATGCAAGTGGCTGATTTTGTGACGGTTTTGGATTCCGGTAGGGTGATTTTTGAGGGAACACCGAAAGAGGTCAAGGCAAGCGAAACAGTGCAGGTGGCTTATCTTGGAGGCGGCGATGCTGCGGCTTGAAGGAGTGTCCGCGGGCTATGGGCGAGCGCAGGTGTTGAGAGAGGTTTCCTTTGAAGCGCAGGCAGGGGAAATCTTATGCTTGGTCGGACGCAATGGCGCTGGCAAAACAACCACGGTAAAGGCGATCATGGGATTGTTGCCGTTGATGGCCGGAAACGTCACGTTGGAAGGGACTGTTTTGTCATCATTGCCAGCCCACTTTGTGCCACGCCACGGCATTGGTTATGTGCCGCAAGGGAGACGTTTGTTTGGCGGATTGACGGTTGCAGAAAACCTCGATGTCGGTCGATTGACAAACGGTAAGGACCGGCTTGTCGTGGAGGAAGTCCTTTCGATTTTCCCCAGGCTTGCGGAGAGATTTCGGCAGCGTGCCAACACCTTAAGTGGAGGTGAGCAGCAAATGTTGGCGATGGGTCGTGCGATGTGCCTCCGCCCTAAGGTGCTGTTGCTTGACGAGCCAACGGAAGGTCTACAACCATCTATGATCACGGCTATTCGGGACGCGACTATCCGAATGCGAGACCAAGGCATTGCGGTTGTGTTGGTGGAGCAGCGGTTGGACGCGATTGTTGAACTGGCAGATCACGTGGCGCTTCTGGAAAATGGTCAGATCAGGGGCACATTGACGCGATCTGAGATGGCAACTTACCCGCAAAAACTGGCCTCACATCTTGGGGTTTGAAGCCGTGAAAATCACGTCGGTATTGCGTCTGTATCCCGACTGTATTGTGGAGGTGCAAAAATCTCGTTGAATCCGAGTGATCAGGTGAGTTTTTGCAACAGCAAAAGGAAGATCGTTTGTTCTGCTTCGTTCAAGGGCGCAAGCGTGTCTCGGGTGATTTGATGGGCTGCGGGCGCAACAGCTTCGAAAAGATCCCATCCTTGCGCGGTTGGTTTGAGTAAGATGCGGCGTTGGTCTGTCGGATCCGGGGAACTGGCCACGAGGTCTTTGGCGCGCAGGCGGTCGACCACACCTTTGATCGTGGCGCCGTCCATGGCGGTGGCGCGGCCCAAGGCGTTTTGCGACACTGCGCCAAGTTCGCAGAGTTTGGCAAGCGCGGCAAATTGGGTGGGGGTTAAATCAGAGATGGCATCCGCGAAAATGGACAAATGTCGTTGGTTGGCGCGGCGCATCAAGAAACCAACCTGGTCGTCCAACGCATAAGCATCTGCGGCCGCTGATGGGGTGAGTTTTGGGGTTTCAGAGGTCATCTCAGGAAGCCTTGTTGCGGGCGCCAATGTGCGATTTGTTGACAGACGTGTAAAAGCTGCCGCAAAATCCATTGGTATACACACAAGTTTTTGTGCGCGCCCTGACGATTTGAGAGGTCACCATGGGGATTTATCATCGCCCCGGCAAGTTGAAAGATGCGCTCGCTGTATTGGCGACAACCGGCGCGCAGCCAGTGGCTGGGTGTACGGATGTTTTTGCTAGCACCGGCGCGCAGGAATTGCCGGGCGACGTATTGGACGTTACGGCAATTGATGAGCTGCGCGGGATCACGAAAACTGGCCTAGGGTGGCGCATCGGCGCCACGACAACCTGGCGCGATGTTGTTTGTACCAAGCTGCCCCCGGCGTTTTGCATGCTCCAACAAGCCGCGCGTGAGATAGGCGGTCTGCAAGTTCAAAACGCGGGCACGGTGGCTGGTAACCTCTGCAATGCGTCGCCAGCGGCAGACGGGATGCCCCCGTTGTTGGCGCTCAACGCTCAGGTCGAATTGGCATCGGAGCAGGGGATCCGGATTATCGACCTGGCTGACTTTGTGTCTGGGCCGAGAGCCACAGTGAGGCGCGACAATGAACTGCTAAGCGCGGTTTTGGTGCCTGACGCGAGTGTGTTGGGCTGCAGCCGATTCCTAAAGTTGGGCGCACGCAAACATTTAGTGATTTCCATTGCCATGGTTGCGGTGCGCCTTGACGTGCAAGACGAGATCATTCGGGACGTGGCGGTGGCCATTGGTGCCTGTGGGCCGGTCGCAATACGTGCATCCAAATTGGAACGCGCTTTGGTTGGAACTCGTGTCGATCAGGCTGACCAATTGGTCAGTGTGGCGCATTTGGAAGATGCCCTGTCACCCATCTCGGATGTACGGGGCGAAGCAGGCTACCGCAGTGTTGCGGCTTTGGAGCTTGTTCAGCGTGGGATCGTTGATGTGTTGGAGGCGTATCGATGATTTCCTTTGACCTCAATGGTGTTTCGCAGACCTTAGACGTTCCACATGGGCGGCGGTTGTCCCGCGTCTTACGAGAGGATCTCCACTTACGCGGCACTAAGGTGTGCTGTGACGCAGGCGACTGTGGGGCGTGTACTGTGTTGCTGGACGGCGAAGCTGTTTGCGCATGCCTAACGCCGGTCGCACAGGTGGCAGACCGTCAGGTTGAAACCATTGAAGGGTTGGGCGCTGCCGGGCCTAACCCTTTGCAGCGGGCCTTTATGCGTCATGGTGCGGCGCAGTGCGGGATTTGCTCACCGGGCATGATCATGGCTGCGGAAGCTTTGCTGCGGCGGGAATGCAGCCCTGATCGGGACACTGTTGAAGCGGCACTGGCTGGCGTTTTGTGCCGCTGCACGGGATACACCAAAATCATCGATGCGGTTTTGGATGCTGCTGGAAGCGGCGCAGGCCCGGAGCCTGAGGCAGGCGCGTCCGTGGGCGCTCGTGTAGAACGACTGGATGGCGCGGCCAAGGTTATGGGGCACGAGCTTTTTGGGGCAGATGTTGTACCCGAAGATGCTCTGTGTGTGCGTGTGGTGCGTAGCCCGTACCCAGCTGCGCGGTTTGAGTTTGGTGAGGTAGAGGGCTGGGCTGCGGAAAATGGTGTGCAGGTCTTTACAGCCAAGCACATCCCAGGCGTGAATTGTTTCGGTGTTATTGAGAGATTTGCAGATCAACCCGTGCTTGCCGCTGAAACCGTGCGTATGGCGGGCGAGGCCGTGGCTCTGGTAGCAGGACCCAAAGACATTGTGGAAGCGTTGGCATTGAGCACATTTCCCGTGACCTGGGATGTGAAGACGCCGATGCTGGATGTTCGAAGCGCAGTGAAGCCTGATGCAGAGCACGTGCACCATGACCGCGCAGGAAATCAGTTGATTGCTGGTTTTGTTAGGCAAGGGGACGCGGAAGGCGCACTTGCCAGTGCGGTACATGTTGCCGAAGGTGTTCTGCAGACAGGCCATGTGGAGCACGCCTATATTGAACCAGAAGCTGGCGCCGCCTGGATGGAAGGAGAAGTCCTCAACATTCGCGCTTGCACCCAAGCGCCGGTGTTGGATCAGCATAGCATGGCCCGGGTGCTTGGATTGTCGGAAAACAAAGTGCGCATTCGGCCTGCGGCCACTGGTGGTGGGTTTGGTGCAAAGCTGGATTTGACGGTTCAGCCATTGCTTGGTCTGGTTACGTTACTGACCGGTCAGCCCAGTGTCCTGATCTACACGCGAGCCGAAAGCATGGCGGCGAGCACCAAACGACACCCTGCTGATATGCATGCCAAAATAGGCGCGGATGCGGATGGCCGCCTGGTTGGGATGATGTTTGAAGGTGACTTTGATACCGGTGCCTATGCCAGCTGGGGGCCAACCGTGGCTGTACGCGTGCCGGTGCATGCCAGCGGTCCTTATGTGGTGCCAAACTATGTCGCCAAAGCGCGCGCGATCCACACCAACGGGCCAGTGGCAGGCGCTTTTCGCGGGTTTGGGGTGCCGCAGGCAGCGGCCTTGCAGGAACAATTGCTGGATCAATTGGCGGAGCAGGTGGGCATGGACCGCCTGGCATTTCGTCGGCTCAACGCGCTGTCAGACGGCGTGCCCACGGTTTGTGGTCAGAAACTTGAGGGGGTCGGCATTGGTGCCTGCCTCAGCGCGTTACAGCCGCGCTGGGACGCCGCGTTGATTGAGGCGGCTGCGGAGAACGTCAAATCCAACGGAAAGGTACGCGGTGTGGGAGTCGCAAGTTGTTGGTACGGTTGCGGAAATACCGCCCTGCCAAACCCTTCGACAATGCGGATCGGGATCACAGCGAAGGGACAGATTTGTCTTCATCAAGGTGCGATGGACATCGGTCAGGGGGCCAATACAGTGATCCCCCAAATGGCCGCAGATGCGCTTGGCGTGCCGGTGCATCAAATCACGCTGATTGACGCGGACACTGCGCTAACACCGGATTGTGGAAAGACTTCGGCCAGCCGGCAGACTGTTGTCAGTGGCAAGGCGGCTGTGCTGGCCGCGAAGGCGCTACGGGCACGAATTCTTCAATTGGGCAATATGGGGGACGAGGCAGCCATAACCTTGTCAGGGGCGGTGCTGACGCTGACGCAAGGGGTGGCGCGGCGGGATATTTCGTTGCGAGATCTGCCAGACGATGTGTTTGGCTATGTGCTCTGGGCAGAGGAGACGTATGATCCGCCCACGCAAGCATTGGATGAAAACGGTCAGGGTGCCCCCTATGCGGTGTACGGTTATGGCGCGCAGCTGGTAGAGGTTGAGGTCGATCAAGTGCTGGGGACCGTGAAGGTGCTCAAGATCACAGCAGCGCATGATGTGGGGCAGGTTATCAATCCCTTGTTGGCGGAAGGCCAGATTGAGGGCGGGATCGCACAGGGGATTGGCATGGCGTTGATGGAGGAGTTTCATCCGGGCAAAACCGAAAACCTGCATGATTATCTGATCCCAACCATTGGCGATGTTCCGGAGATTGTCTCACATCTGATCGAAGTGCCTGATCCGGAGGGGCCGTTGGGGGCCAAAGGGTTGGGGGAACATGTCTTGATCCCAACAGCGCCTGCAATTTTGAACGCGATACGGCATGCGACGGGGGCTGCGTTGACACAATTACCAGCCCGTCCCGACCGGGTTTTGGCAGCGATTAGGGCAACAAAGACATGAGCCGTGCACCGAGACAACGCGAGGAAAAAATCCGATGTGACGCTTGTCCGGTGATGTGTTTTATTGCGGAGGGGCGTATTGGCGCTTGCGACCGGTATGCCAATATCAACGGAGAGATTGTCCGCTGCGACCCTCTGACGATCTTGGATCGGGCGATCGAGGCTGGGACCGAAGTACGTCCGTTTTTAGGGCGCGATTGGCATGACGGATTGTCCACGGATGATCTGTTTGTCACCGCTGTTGGGGCCGGCACAACCTATCCTGATTTTAAGCCCGCGCCATTCCTGGTGAGCCGGGAGATTGAGGGTGTTGATTTTGTCACGGTCGTGACCGAGGCCATTTTTTCCTACTGCGGCGTGAAGGTGAAGATCGACACGGATCGGCACCTGGGGGCGGAAGGCGCCGTTGTACGCGCGCAGGGTGAGGCCGTGGGGCTGATGGTGACCAGCGAATATGGCAGTCAGATGATGAGCCTGGGCGGTGTGGATCACCTGACCGGTGGTAGCAAATCCGAAGGTCGTGTGACCTGCGACGTGTTGTTACAACTCTTGAACCGCGCGCCGGTGGTTTTAGACGTTGAGGGCGGAGCCGAAGTTGTGGTGCAGGCTGGCGCAGCACCGATTGTAGACGGTCAGAAAGAGACGCGAATGCGCGTCGGATGCGGGTCGGCCACCATCGGAATGTTTGCTAGCCAATGGAAGGGCTTGGTCGACGAAGTTGTTGTCGTCGATGATCACATCACTGGTGTGGTGAGCGAACATCAGGCCGGAAAAGTGATTGATTGGCCAGACAGTGGCATACGCATCAAAGGGCGACGCAGTACGCCCGGCCGTTACTTTCAGGTGGCAAAGCCAGGGCTTGGTTGGGGGGGCACCGATATTGAGGACCCTTTGAGTATCCTTGGTCCCTGGCGGCCGGAAAAAGGCGCGCGGGAAGGTTTGTCGCTTTTGATGGTGAGCACAACGGGGGAACACGCCGCATTTTATGAGCTCGATGCCGATCTGGTTCCGCAGAAACGCCCTCTGCCGGCAACATTGGAGCCGTCGGTGGCTTTGATTGCGGAAAACTGTGAGCCTGCGCTTTGCACCGTTATGTTCATGGGCGGCGCCGGTGGGTCGCTGCGGTCCGGCGTGACCCAAAACCCGGTGAAGCTGACACAGGCAGTACAGGCGAATGAAGCCAAGGTGACGGTTGGCGGCGCGCCGGCCTATGTTTGGCCGGGCGGTGGGATCACGCTCATGGCGGATGTGACCAAAATGCCAGATGGGGCGTTTGGTATGGTGCCTACGCCGGCGGTGGTGGCCCCATTGGAGTTCACCGTGCCTATGGAGAGGTATCAGGAATTGGGCGGGCACGTGGATCAGGTCCGAAAACTTCCCCAGATTTTAAACGAAGGTGGCGCGTATGTCCGCAGCACGCATGTGGTGCCCACCAACCTTAAGAAGCCATGAAAAGTGGTGCGCAAATCAGTTGGTTACCAGACGGTAAGCGTTTGCATATGCACCATGGCCCCATTGATTTAATTGTCGAAATTTGGGGTTCGGGAAAGGCGCAGGCGTATCAACGAGCGGCGTTTCGGTTTCAGTCAATCCTAGAGGAATTGGTTGAAGAGCTTCCCGAATTGCGACGGCCTGCAGTGGTGCAGGCGAGGTTTAAGGGGGCGATTGCCGCGGCCATGCAGAACGCCGTCGTGCGACATTTGCCGGAGTTTGTGACGCCAATGGCGGCAGTGGCGGGGGCTGTGGCAGATGAAATCGCAAGCGTCATCGCTGAAACTCCCAAAGTGCAGAAGGCCTATGTGAACAACGGCGGTGACATCGCGCTGGTTCTGGGGACTTATGAGACATTGACCGCTGATGTGGGGGGCGGGGTCGGGCGCGCCACGCTGCATGGTGCCAGCGAGATCAGAGGCATCGCAACGTCTGGCTGGCGCGGGCGCAGCCTTTCATTTGGCATTGCAGACGCGGTGACTGTTTTGGCCAGTTCCGCAGCCCTAGCCGACGTGGCCGCCACATTGGTAGGTAATGCGGTGGATCTACCGGACGATGGCTCGATTACGCGGGCGCCAGCCGAGAGCCAAAATTTAGACAGCGATCTAGGCCACAGGTCGGTGACGGTTGCGGTGCCCAGTTTGTCGGATGCCGATGTGGCCACAGCTTTGGGACGTGGAAGAGATTTTGCGGAAGGTCTTGGCGCAGCGCACGGGGTTTGGGGCGGCATGCTTACGCTTCAAGGGCAGGTGATCACGTTTGGGGAACTCAGTCTCAGCAATACCATCAAGTGATCTCAGCGACGCGCCCGAGCACTTGTTAGCCAGTCAAACCAGCTGTGCAACCAATTTTCAGCGCAGGCAAAGGACGGAGGCTAATTGTCAATCTCGGTTTCCGTCGGAATGTGGTACCGGACAAACCAATGCTCACTTTCGATTTCATACAACGCCACAGGTGTCGAGGGAAACAGTTTGTACCGCTGAGAAGATGCTGGACTTACATTAACTTCAAGTTCTATCGCACTAATTTTTCGTGATATATTTGTCGATTTTAGTCTTGATATTTGGCGAAAAACACCAAGTTGCGGCGCCCAAAAACTGATGCTGGCCAAACATGATCCCAAAGGAGGCACAGTAACGGGCGGTGCACACGTCGGAGTGGTCTAGGCTCGTGAAGTCGTTGGGCAGGCGGTGCGCAGCGTGCCTTGTGGACATCAGGCGACCACAGAGGATCTTCTGCAGAATTCCCGGCAGTGGTTTGAAGTCACGAAACAGGCTCAGGAGACTCAGCTTTTTTCCATCAGACGCGCGAGGGCGCAGAACTGTTCGAGACCCACCACCTCAGCGCGATCTGTCGGTTTGATACCCGCCGCAATCAAACGGTCCTCGATGTCTGGGGCTTGCCCTTTGAGTGCAGATCGAAGCATTTTGCGGCGCTGATTGAAGGCGGCAGCAACGATCCGCGACAGGGTGGCGGCGTCTGCGGGGTAGCGCGGCTCTGGCAGGGCTGTGAGATGCACCACCGCGGAATGCACTTTGGGGGGCGGTGAAAATGCACCCGGCGGCAAGGACATGACGATATTGGCATTAGCCCGCCATTGCGACAGGAGCGCGAGGCGGCCGTAGGCTTTGGAGCCTGGCTGCGCCGTGATACGTTCCGCAACTTCACGCTGAAACATCAATGTCAGGCTTTGCCAGAACGGCGGCCATTCCTTGGGGGTCAGCCAGCGCACCAGCAGTTCGGTTCCGACATTGTACGGCAGGTTGGCGGCCACGCGGATGGGCGGTGTGAGATGACTTAGCGGATCCACTTCCAAAGCGTCGCCATTGATCACCTCAAGTTGGCCGGGATAGGCGGCTGCGATTTCCGCCAGCGCAGGCATGCAGCGGTCATCTTTTTCAATGGCAAGGACCTTGCGGGCCCCTTCTGCCAACAACCCCCGAGTTAGGCCACCGGGGCCGGGGCCAATTTCAAGGACATCGCAATCCGTCAGTTCGCCTGCGCGACGCGCAATTTTTGCAGTTAGGTTGAGATCCAGCAGAAAGTTCTGCCCCAAAGATTTGCGTGCAGAAAGACCATGGGTCTCAATCACCTGACGCAGCGGAGGAAGGTCATCAATTGCGCTCATGGGATATGCCTTGGTTCTGGCGGCTCTGCCGCGGGTGGGTGCCTCCGGCGGGGATATTTCCGGCCAAATGAAGGGTCAAGCGGATTGTACCATGCGGTGCGCCATGCGCAGAGCTGCGATTGTGCTCGACGGGTTGGCCTGTCCGGTGCCTGCGATGTCAAAAGCGGTGCCGTGGTCGGGCGACGTGCGGATAAACGGCAGGCCGAGGGTGACGTTGACGCCGCCGTCAAAGTCCAGCGTTTTGATCGGTATCAGGGCTTGGTCGTGGTAGGCGCAGATAGCCACGTCATAGCGGGAGCGGGCGGCGGCGTGGAACATGGTGTCGGCAGGTAGCGGACCGGTGAGATCAAACCCCGCTCGGCGTAGTTTGTCGAGGATAGGTGCAATCACGGCGGCGTCTTCCTGACCCATGGCACCGCCTTCACCTGCGTGTGGGTTCAGACCAGCCACCGCAATACGAGGGGTTGGAATGCCAAACTGCGTCTGAAGCCCCTTGGCGGTTATCCGGATGGTCTCTTCCAGCAATTCTGGTGTGAGCGTGGAAGGTACGTCCGCGAGGGGAATGTGGATCGTGGTCGGCACGACGCGCAACATGTCAGAAGCGAGCATCATGACAACGTTGTCTACGCCGCCAAGATCCGCAAGGTACTCAGTGTGCCCCGGGTAAGGAAAATCCGCGCCGTCCTTAAGAGCCTTTTTGTGGATCGGCAACGTACACACCGCACAGGCCTCACCACTCATGGCAAGATCCGCGGCGTGGGCGATTACGTCGATTACCCCTTCTGCGTTGTCTGGCTGTGCGGCACCTGGTGTACGGTCCGCGGCAAAAGGGTGTGGTAAAACGGGGAGCGCGTTTGCCATTACTGCGCTGGACTCCAGCGGTGATTGCAGCAGTTTATGAGGCACAGTGGCGGGCAGGTGTCGCGGGTCTGCAATCAAAAAGAAGGACAGCTCATCTTTCAGCACGGCCCATGCTTTTTCAGCAATTTCCAAGCCAACACCGGCCGGTTCCCCACAGGTCATTGCAATGGGCGCAAGGCTCATTTTTCAATAATCCGTGCCTGTGCGCGCAACTGGCTAAGGTAGCTGTTGGCGTAGCTTTCAAGACGCAGGTTGCGCAGGGACTGCGCCACATCTTCGCGAGAGAGGTCGGAATCGTTGATCTCAGCTGTGCGGCCACAGAGCATGAGTACAATCAGGTTTTGGCCATCAGCGGTGGTCAGGTTGGTCGAGATTTCATTGTCGTCCAGTTTGGCCAGTTCTATGGCAACATCCCGGGGTATTTCGTTAGGCTTTTGTGTTTCTCTGAACAGACGCTCCGCCGGAAGTCCAAAGCCAACACCAAAAAGGTCGTCACATTTGTCAACCGAAGCACGCACTTTTGCCGCTTCTGTAAGAGCCTCTTCAGTGCGGCCGCCTGGAATGTAAAACTTTGCGTAGTCGACGGCAGAGTAGCGGGGTGCGCGGCGGCCTGTTTCAGCGATTCCGCGCAATTGAAAAAGTGCCACAGCATTTGGCAATTGTAGAGGTGGCGACACTTCGCCTTTGCGCAAGGAGGTCACAACCGGTCGCAAAGGCGCCGGAAGGTTGGTGACATTCATCCAGTCAACGTGGCCACCTTGATCCTTGGTTCCTGACGCAGAATAAATGCGGGCAGCGGATTCAAACTCAGAGAAACTTTTAAGCTCCGAGATTTGCGCCGCGAGGCTGTCCACTTGGCCGCGGGTTTGAGGGGTAACCGGGATGATGATTTCGGACAATAAAACCCGCACGCCACCTTGTCCGCTGCTTTGCGCAATCGCACGGTCAATTTCTGCTTCACTGACCTCCGCGTTTGCTCCAAATCGGGACTGCACCACGCCGCCCCAGGCAATCTGGGAAATAATAAAGTCGCGCAGTGATTCCTCGGCGATGCCCTCATTCGCCAGGGCCTTGAGCATGTCTTCTGCCTTCATGTTCACGCGTTTGGCGAAGTTTTCCAGGCCTGCGGTTACACCTTCCTCCGAAGCGGCAATCCCTGCTTGTCCCGCCGCTTGCAGTTTGAGCCGATCCTCAATCAACTGTTCACGCGCAAGGTCCAAGGGGTCTCCAGGCGCACTCATGATAACCAGGAGACGGGCGCGTTGTTCAATCTCAAAATGAGTGACCACAGAGTCATTCACGGCAATGGCAGGACCAAAGGCGTTTTGGGCCGAAGCGGGCAGAGCGGCAAATCCCATCATTGCACAGGCGGCTGTTGTGCTGGCTAAGGCGCGAAATGCGGTGCGGATCATCGTGCGTGGCATCATGGTGTCGTCGTCTTCCTGTAGGTCAGCCGCATTTGCGGTCGTAGCTCTTATCGTTTGAATTGACCGAAAATCCAAGCAGGGCCACGTTGAAACCCACCTTGGTGCTTGATTGTACGGTAGAGGATGTCGAAAAACGGCGCGAGAGAGAAAGCTCAACGCGGAGACATTCGTTGCGGTATTCCAAACCCAGACCGGCCTCTGACGTTTCTCCGCTGACCGCGTCAAATTGCCAATCCATCATGCCGGTCCAATGGCGGTTGATCCGGTAGCTGCCGTCGAACTTCATTTCAGAAATGTCTTTGTCGCGGGATTCAGCGAGATCTTTTTGCAGCCAGATGTAACTCGCATCGAGCCACAACCGATCGTTGGACCAACCCAGACGCGCGCCGACTTTATCTAGGTCACCTTTGGTATCAAGTAGTGCGCGGCCGGTGAACAGAAGACCACTTTGGTTGCTCAGCTGACCGGCGACGAGTACGTCGGAAGACGTACCAGACAAGCCCGAACTTTGGGTGAAGTCTGGCTGTGCGTCCTGTCTAAAAATTTGCCCGAACGTCAAATTTCCCCGCCATCCCGCAGCGCTGACACGCGACCAGTTCACACCAACGGCCGTGGACCAACCACGCTCGCGGCGGTCATAAGACGGGAAACGGGACAAGGCTAATAGGTTGCCTTCGTCAAACTCCACATGGGTGCTTTCGTCGTTGGCAATGTCGAGGGTGTCGCCACCGGTCCATGCGGCCTGCGCCAGTGGCTCCAGAATGTATGTCGCGCCGTCCTGACCAGACTTGACCATTGGATAGCGCAGGTAGGCTGCGACAGACGGTGCCAATCCGCTGTCAAAGGTGCTGACAGAACTGTCGTTTTCAGAGCGATAGGCATCAAAGGCAAGCGCGCCGGTCACACCAGTGCGCAGTCCGTTGCCCAAGGTCCAGTCACCCAGCCATTGCACGTTTGCGTTGGCGCGTCCGACATCTCGCCCTGGGTCTCCGTCTTTGGTCGAGCGCCGTTGATGACCATGTGCTTCGACGTTGGTGCGCAGCTCTCCGCCCCACATATTGAGATACCGTCTTTCGGTCTCTGCTTTGAGCACGAGGAACGGAATTTCATCGTTGTCTTCGTCTTCGCGCAGCGTTTGGTAATGGTAGGCGGCAAAACGCGTATTTTCTGTCCGGCTGGCGCGTGCGATGGTGATGTCGCTGTTGAGGCGGTCGTCGTCGGAATAGTCGTAGTCTGTCAGGTAGGTGTCATCTGACACAGCCTTGAGGTCAAATGTCAGCTTGTAGTCTTGTCCAAGCTGGAAAAGGCCTTCGGCAAAGACATAACCGCGGATGATGTCGGTGCGGATGTCATCGTCTGTGATGGCGCCTTCGAGCTGAATGCCACCACGTTCAAAGGCCTGCCGGTAACGGAACTCCATGGTGCGGGTTTTTGAAGACAGATAGGGCGATAGAACAAGATCTCGATCTGTGCCCCAAGGTATGAAGTAAGGCACTTTCACACCGTAACTCAGCAGACTGGAGTGGTTGAACTCTGGGATCAGGAAGCCTTGTGCGCGGTCCAACGTGGGGTCGGGCATGCGCAAATGCGGGAAGTAGAACACCGGCACGTCGCGCACCAGAACACTGGCGTGATCAAAGTAGAGCTGTTTTTCCACCTGGTCGTGCACCACACGCCGGGCGCGGATACGCCACAATGGTGGTTCTCCGGTTTCGCAGACATGGCAGGAGCTTACCGTGGTTTTGTCAAGCACACTGTAGCGGCCTTCAACCCGTGTCATGCGTGCGGCGGCCAGTTGCACCTGATCAGCCATCACCACGCGAGCGCTGTGAATGAGGCCATTGCGCAAATCGGCGTCCAGCTCGGCGGCATCGGCCACCACCGAGATGACTTCGCCTTGAGTGATGCGGATGGGACCAACCAGAGCAATTTCACCGGTCTTGTTGTTGTACGTGATTTGCTTGGCAATCAAACGCACATCTTCAGACAAGGCTTCGACATTGCCGCGGGCAATCAGCAAACCGTCCGCTGTCAGGTTGACAGAGTTCGCGACCAGTACCACGTTTTGTGGTTCCTTTTGCGTGGATTGTTGCGTGGCGCTGTCTGGCCTTGCTGATTGGGCGATGACTTCAAGAGGGTGTCCCAATGTAAAAGCCGTTGCGGCCAGAAATGGACAGAGGAAGCGCGGAGAGATCGTCATCCGTCCTCCATATGCAACAGCAACCCAAGAGCCAACAGCACACTTGCGATTGGCGGGGCCCAGGCCGCAAGCATCACCGGAATTTGACCGTTTTCTCCAAGGATCTGTGCGAAATTGCGTATGAAGTGCAGGCTAAATCCAATTAGTACAGATGTCAGAACTGCGATGCCGGTATTGCCAAAGCGCGTATGACGCATTGTGAAGGCAGAAGCCACAAGCACCATGGCCATTAAGAAAAGCGGCTGTGCCAGTTCCATTTGCAACCAGACCTGATGGCGGCGCGCGGAAAACCCTGCATCATTGAGTTCGGCGATGAAAGAGGGCAGTTTCCAGATTGAAATGGAAGCGGGGGTGCCGAACCGTTCCCGGATACGGTCGGCCGTGAGCGTGCTGGGAAAGGTGACTGTATCTTCGCGAATTGGATCAGAACCTTCACTCAGGGCGGCATTTAGCAACCATGTGCGCACGTTGGAAAGCTCCCAACCGCCTTCGACCAAGCGAGCGGAGTCTGCTTCGATCCGCTTTTGCGGCCCGTCTTCTTGGCCGTACGTCACGATTGTAATGTCGCGGAAAACGGACGCATCGGTGTTGGTTCCACCAGCGTGGATCACCGCATGCCCAGAGTCGCCGCCTTGGCGTAACCAAATACCTTCATCGGACAGGGATAATGCGCTGCGTCCGCCGGATTTCAACATGTCGCTTTGCAGTTCATATTGGACAGAAGTGGCAGCCACGATGGGGTTCAGCGTGGTCACGGACAACAAGCCGATGATCAGGGAGACAGTGGTGGGCGAGAGCACCGAAACAATGCCGGAACGCCCGGCGGCGCGCACGACAACCAGTTCGGAACTGCGGGAGAGATTTATGAACAGTGCGATTGTGGCGAGGATCACAATTAGAGGCATCAGTTGATAGAGGCTCTCTGGTGTGCGGAGCAGTGTCAGGTTCAAGACTCTGCCAAAGCCAACGGTATCCACATCATAGCGGCGAAGCTGCTCCATCATATCAACCAGCACGGTGAGCACAAAGAAAACAGTGCAGATGCCTAGGAATATCCAGAGGAATTTGCGCGCAAAGTAGATGTGAACTGTCATTGCGTCACCCTCCGTCGCCACCGAATTGGGTTGGCCGAGAGATAGAGCAGGATGCCCGCAATCACAAATCCGAGGGTGCTGGGAACATACATCAGAGGCCAAAGTTCGGGGGTGGAGCGCACCGGATCAGCAATCGCATTTTTCATCGCCTCCAGGATGACCAGAATGACAAAGGCAGCAATGATCTGTCGCCACACACCAAAGCGGCTAAACCCACCTGCAAGCAACATAGCAAAGCCAATCAGGGCAAAACTGATCGTAGACAAAGGCATGGCAAAGCGGTCATGAAGATCTTCGGTTATGCCGCCAATACTTTCACCGGTTTGCTCTGCAATTGCGTCGATGTTTCCAATGATTTCCCAGGTTGGGAAATGACTGGCGGATACACGAGGCGCTGTCTCCGGATCAATAAGAGAGCTGATATCGTAGGAGAAGTCCGCGAAGTTGGTGGTCATCAGCGTGTCCGTGTCTTGGCGATGCAATTGCGCCAGGCCGTCCACCATAACCAGTTTGGGGCCAGTCTCATCTTGCACCAAATAGGCGTCTGATGCGGTGTAGGAGGTGGTACGGCCTTTGGTGCGATGGTCGGCCAAAAAGACATCTTTTAGGACCCCATTGGGGGTGATCTCGCGGATGTAAAACGTGACGCCGTCTGCCGGGTGCAGAAAGGTGCCATCGGTCAAAAGACGAGCCGTTACGTTTTCGGTTATTTCTTTCTGTCGTTTGCTCAGTTCCGAATTGCTGGTCGGAACCAGGAAATGTGTGAGCGCGGACAACATCAATGCTGTGATCGCACCAAAGATCGCCACAGGCCGGGCCAGCCGCCAGGGACTGAATCCGGTGGCCTGCATCACGGTCAACTCACTTTCAGAGGACAGGCGGTTGGTTACGTAGACGGTTCCTGCAAACACCGCGATGGGCAGCACCAAACGGATGACGTTGGGCAGCGTTAAGACCGACAATTCCAGAAAGACGGAGACATTTTGGCCGCTGGCAATCAGCTGATCAAACAGCGAAACCGCGCGATTGACCCAATAGACAGACACAAGGATCAGCGCAAAAAAACCGAACAGAGTCAGGAACTGCGACAGGATATATCTGTCGAATCTGCTCACCTGCTAAGAATCCCCCGAACCTTATTGTTGAGCGGCACTTTAGGCGAATTGTTGGGGTGGTGAAACTGCTATCTGGCGAAGTGCACTGGTCAAGCGAGAAGGCGCGCGTTAGGTGTTTCAAAACGCGATTTTGGAGGTTTGTAATGCGCCCTGTGACGATTTCTTTTGAAGAAACCCAACTGGATGAAATTGGCACAGTAGAAGGGCGCATTGCGGTCTTTGTGCCTGCGGAAGGCAATTTGGATCAAGGCGCACGCCGTTTGAACCGCTTGACGCGCGGAGCGGTTGAACGCGTTCGGGAAAGTAAGGCTGAAGATGCAAGCCTAGGGACCGTGTTTACCCTGTCGTTTCCTGCAGGTGTGGCCGCCGAAGCGGTCGATGTGGTGGTGTTGCCGCGTCGGTGCTCTGTTGAGGACGCCCGTAAGGCGGGCGCTGGCCTTGGCAAAGCGCGTGGAAATGCGGCGTTGACCGTGCTCGCAGGCACCAATCCAAAAGCCGCGCATGTCGCCTATGGCATTGCGATGCGTGACTACGGCTTTGACGACCACAAAACAGCGGACGCCAAAGAGGACGCGCGTGCGGTTACTATGATGGTCAGCAAACCAGAGGAAGTTGAAGAGGCCGCAGCTCCGCTGTTAGCTGTGGCAGAGGGCGCTTTCTTCACCCGCGATCTGATCAATGAACCAGCCAATGTGCTGACCACAACCGAGTTTGCCAACCGCTTGGTGGCGCTCAAAGATATCGGTCTTGAGGTTGAGGTTCTGGAAGAAGATAAGCTCAAGGAGCTTGGCATGGGGGCGTTGCTGTCCGTTGGGGAAGGCTCCGACAGCCCGTCCAAAGTGGCGGTGATGCAGTGGAACGGCGGCGAAAAAGATGCCGCGCCATTGGCCTTGGTCGGCAAAGGTGTGGTGTTTGACACCGGTGGGATTTCATTGAAGCCAGCCGCCGGCATGGAAGAGATGACTATGGACATGGGGGGTGCCGGCGTTGTGGCCGGTGCCATGAAGGCTCTGGCACTGCGCAAAGCGAAGGCCAATGTGGTCGGTCTTGTTGGTTTGGTGGAAAACATGCCGTCGGGCCGTGCGACCCGTCCCGGCGATGTGGTGACGTCGATGAAAGGTGACACCATCGAAGTGATCAACACCGATGCGGAAGGTCGTTTGGTTTTGTGTGATGTGATGCACTATGCGCAAGAGCGTTTTAAGCCAGCGGCAATGATCGATTTGGCCACACTGACAGGCGCAATTATCATTGGTTTGGGCCATGAGAATGCGGGTGTGTTTTCCAACGATGACGCGCTGTGCAACGGGTTCCTGAAAGCCGCTGAGGCGGAAGGCGAGGGTGCTTGGCGGATGCCACTGGGGAAGGGGTATGCCAAGCAGCTGAAGTCGCGGATTTCCGATGTGAAAAACGTGGGTGGCCGTCCGGCGGGATCGATCACCGCAGCGGAATTTTTGCAGCGCTTTGTGCAAGACGGATTGCCGTGGATTCACCTCGACATCGCAGGTGTTGCCAGCGTGAAGTCCGAGACCGCGCTGGCACCGGCCGGGGCGACTGGTTGGGGCGTCAGCGCTCTCAGCCGCTTGGTTGCGGATAAGTTTGAGGGTTAAGCCTTGGGCGCCGCATATTTCTACCATCTGACCCAGAATTCCATGGAGGTCACCCTGCCGCGTCTATTGGAAAAGGCGCGCGGGGCCGGGTGGAAGATTGCCGTGCGCGGGCGTGAACCAGGCCGCATGGAATGGCTTGATCAAAAACTGTGGATGCTGGGAGACGTGAGTTTCCTGGCCCATGGCTTGGCTGGTGGTCCGCATGATGCGATGCAGCCGGTTCTGCTCACCACATTCCATGACAATCCCAATGGTGCAGCCTGCGTGATGTCCGTAGATGGCGCAGACGTCAGTGCTGAGGAAGTCAACGCGGTTGAACGCGTGTGTATCTTGTTCGACGGACACGACCCAGAAGCGGTGCAGCATGCACGGGGACAGTGGAAGGCGTTGACGGACGCGGGGTGTGCGGCGCAGTACTGGTCAGAAGAGACCGGAAATTGGCAGAAAAAGGCTGAATCTGAAGGCGGTTAGGCCGCGATGCTAACGTGTCAGTATCAGTTTGCTGCCAGTGATTGTGATCTGATCAAACAGCTGTAGATAGGTCATGCCAAGCAAAGATTGGCTCATCTCACCTTCGTTCACGCTGGCGCGCACATTGCGATCCACGTGACCACCAAGCGCAACTTCGTCCAATCGTACCGGCGCAATGCGCACTTCACCGTTGGCGGTCATTGCACGGCCAAAATACGGCAAGTTCTCCGGATCCAATCCGGCGCGGTGGGCATCCGCTTGAGTCAACACCACGTCGGTTGCGCCTGTATCCACCACAAAGAGAACCTCAGCGCCGTTGACTGACAAAATGGCGTAGTAGTGGCCATCATTGCTGCGAGGGATTTCAACGCGGCCTTCATCCGCCAAAACCACTTGTGTGGGTTTTACTGTGCTACGGATGTCTTCCCACATGCCGACAACCGCAATGGCTCCCAAAAAGATCAGCGCCCAGATGGCGCCGTAGCGCAGGGTTTGGCCCAGATTGATACGGCCTGATCCTATGGTCCAGATAAGCACCATCACCAGCAAGAGCAGCAGGTAGGCAAGGTTACCAAAGGAGATTTGTTCCATGTGTTCAGCCTGCGAACCCGAAGTCTTTGAGACCATCCAAAATGAACTGGACGGAAAGCGCGGCCAGCAACATCCCAAGGAGGCGTGTAATCACAGTAATTCCAGTGCGCCCAAGCAAACGCTCAAAGAAACCGGAGGTCAGGAACAGACAAAACACAATCGCCAACACCAAAAGGGCAACGCCGAGCACAGCCAGAGTGGCTTGCACTCCTGAGCCCTGACCGGCCAGCAAGATCACCGACGTGATGGCGCCGGGTCCCGCGAGCAGGGGGATGGACAGAGGGAAAATCGAGGGATCGGGATAATCTTCCTCAGCGCCCTCGGCCTGATCCTCACGGCGTTTGGTGCGCCGTTCAAACAGCATATCAAAGGCGGTCACAAACAGCAGAATACCACCGGCAATCCGGAAGGCTGGCATAGAGATGCCGATGCCGCCCAGAACGGCCTCGCCCAGAAAGCCAAACACGGCCAAGATCACAAAGGCGGTCACACAGGCGCGGATTGCGATCTTGCGCCGTTCGTTGGCCGGCACGCCCTGAGTGAGCGAGATGAAGATTGGGAACAGCCCAATTGGATCGATGATCACAAATAGCGTCACAAAAGCCGTGATGAAGGCGGCGCTGTCCATGATGTAAGCTCTCCAGTCGTTAGTAGGCCAAACGCTACGCTCAGCCCTCGGCTTTTTCCAGCTTTTCCAGCGCCTTCATCCAAAGATCTTCGGCGCGGTCTTGCGCATCACGGACTTCGGCGTATTTCTTTTGCCAGACTTCCATTTCGCCAAGTTTTTCGTCTTCGTAGAGCGTTGGGTCTGCGAGCTTCTTGGCCAATTTTTCAGCCATGTCGTTGATCTTCGCAACACGTTGCTCCGATTTTCTCACCTCAGAGCGCAAAGCAAGGACATCGTCGCGGCTGGCTTTTTTGACGGCAGGTTTTGGTTTGGACTTTGACTTGGATCCGGCAGGCTTGTCGGAGGTCAGCAAAAGCTTGCGGTAGGCCTGCAGGTCTTCTTCATAAGGCTTCACAGTGCCGTCTTTTACCAACCACAGACGGTCCGCAACCAACGTCAGCAAGTGCATGTCGTGACTGACTAGAATGACCGCACCGGTATACGCGGTGAGCGCCTCAACCAGAGCTTCGCGGCTCTCGATGTCCAAGTGGTTGGTCGGTTCATCGAGGATCAGAAGGTGTGGCGCGTCCAAAGTGGCCAGCAAAAGCGACAAACGTGCCTTTTGCCCACCTGACAGGCGGCCGACTTCGGTTTCAGCTTGGGCAGCGCCAAGGCCAAAGCCTGCGAGACGGGCACGCAGACGGGCCTGGCCTTCAGCGGGACGCTCGCGCATTAAATGTTGGATTGGCGTTTCGTCCACGTAGAGTTCATCCACCTGGTGCTGCGCAAAGAAGCCAATGCGCAGCTTGTTAGAGGTGGTGAATTTGCCACCCATCGGTGCCAGACGGCTGGACAGCAATTTGGCCAAAGTGGATTTACCCTGACCGTTTTTGCCCAACAGCGCGATGCGGTCGTCCTGATCGATGCGTAGGTTCAGGTTTTTCAGAACTACCGTGTCGTCGTAGCCGGTGGAGCCACCTTCGATGGCAATGATTGGCGGAGAGAGCTCTTCTGGCGTGGGGAAGGTGAAGACCACACGTGCTGCGTCTTCCGGCGCAGTAATGGGCGTCATTTTCTCCAGCATTTTTACGCGGCTTTGTGCCTGCTTTGCCTTGGAGGCTTTGGCCTTGAAGCGGTCAACAAAGGCTTGCAGGTGTTCGCGCTGCGCCTGTTGTTTCTTGGCCGCTGCCGCCTGCACCGCGCGTTGTTCTGCGCGTTGTTTGGCAAACTGATCGTAGGTGCCGGTGTAGTAGGCCAGCTTACGCTCGTCCAAATGCAGGATCGCGCCAACGGAGCGGTTAAGCAATTCCCGGTCGTGGGAGATAATCAGCACCGTGTGCGGGTATTTGACCAGATAATTCTCCAGCCACAACGCCCCCTCGAGATCGAGGTAGTTGGTGGGTTCGTCAAGCAGCAGGTAGTCGGGCTGCGAGAACAGCACCGCAGCAAGAGCCACGCGCATTCGCCAGCCGCCGGAATAAGCGGAGCAGGGTTGTTGTTGATCTTCGTGGTCAAAGCCCAAGCCTTTAAGGATCGAGGCAGCCCGCGCTTCGGCACTCCAGGCGTCGATATCACTTAGACGGGTTTGAATTTCAGCAATCCGACCTGAGTCGGTTGCTGTCTCGGCCTCTGCGAGCAATGAAGCGCGCTCTGTGTCGGCTGCCAAAACCGTGTTGATTAGCGAGACCTCGTTTGAGGGCACCTCCTGCGCGACACCACCAATGCGGGCACGGTTGGGCAGGGTGATGCTGCCCCCTTCAAGCGACAGCTCTCCGCGGATCAGGCGGAAAAGGGTGGTTTTACCAGCCCCGTTTCGGCCAATCAAACCCACTTTGTGGCCGGTGGGAATGGTGGCGGAAGCCTCTTCAAACAGAGGGCGGCCTTCAACGGAATAGGAGATGTCTGAAATCTTTAGCATGGGGCGGGTTTGGCGCACTATTGCAGCGGCGTCAATCACCGCTTTTCAACCGCGCCAACGCGTGGTATCGCAGCGCCAATTCGAATTTCGGCTGGACGTGGTGTCTGGCCCTCACTTTATGGAGATACAGACATGGCTCTGGAACGCACCTTCTCGATCATCAAACCTGATGCCACACGCCGCAACCTGACTGGCGCGATCAACGCCAAGTTTGAAGAAGCTGGCCTGCGCGTTGTTGCGCAAAAGCGCATCCACCTGACCAAAGCGCAAGCTGGCGTGTTCTACGCTGTGCACGCTGAGCGTCCATTCTACGACGAACTGTGCGAATTCATGGCGTCTGCGCCAATCGTTGCACAGGTTCTGGAAGGTGAAGGCGCAATCGCGAAAAACCGCGAAGTTATGGGCGCAACCAACCCAGCAGACGCAGCAGCCGGCACCATCCGCGCCGAGTTTGCAGAATCCGTTGGCGAAAACTCCGTACACGGTTCTGACGCTCCAGAAACCGCAGCGGTTGAAATCGCATACTTCTTCTCCGGTCTGGAACTGGTAGGATAAGCCAACCGGTTTTACCGAGAACGACATTTAAACGCGGGAGGGCAACCTCTCGCGTTTTTTTGTGGTTGGCAATGAGGGGCCAGCCCCTCACACTCCCCAAGATATTTTGAGAATGAGAAAGCTGTAGGTCAGGCTTTGCGTTTTTCGATCACGCCAATCATGTTCAATGCCGCCTCAAGATCAGAGCGGCCTTTGTCATGAGAGCTGGATTTGAGTGCATCAAAGCGTTTGCGCAGGGCGTCTTTCTCTTTGCCCTTGCAATCGTTCCAAGGACGGCCTTGCAAGCCCATCACAAGCACATAGTAGCCAATGAAATGGGGTTTTGTGCCGGTCTTTAACAGACGTGCGTACGTTTCATCGGCGCCCAGTGTGCGGACTTCTTCCGCGGTATGGATACCGGCGCGGGCGCAGGCCTCTTCATAGGCGGGGCCCAAGTTGCGAATGCTGGAAATTGGCTCTGACATGGCGGCACATTAGACCGCGCGGTCAAGCAGGGGCAAGCGGTGCCCTCAGCATTTTGTTGTGATCAGAGGTGCGGCTAGATCATGGCCCAATCGCTGAAGATTGGCGTGTTGCTTGGCGCCGGCTTTGATTGCTTTTCCGACTGACGTGGCTGGTCTTTTTTGGACTGTGACATGGTGTGCCTCCTATGATGTCATGCCAGCACACTTCCCTTTCCCAATTATGGATATGGCCGGCGGCTATAGGGATGTTTTTACGAATTACCGTGGGAAACTGATGCCGGAAATGAGGCCTTTTTGTGCGGATCGGTTAAGACTTGAAAAAAGCTTGCTTGGATTTCTGGGGCTTTCAACGGTTCCCACTTTGATCTCATGTGTCTGATTTCGCTTCAAAGTCAGATGCTTACGAAATGCCCATGATGAATGCTCCAAGATGACGACCAAGATCGCTCCAAGGTGAGGGTTGTTTTTATTGCACCTGCTTCGCGTTAGTGGCTTTGTTGTACGTATGTGATTTGAAATGATTTGATGACATTTTCAACCTGTGCTTCGCCAACCTCCATTGAGGTTTTGCAACGCGACGTTGAGAGATTGGACAGCAGGATGGCAACAAAAGCCGAATTGGAAGCGGAACTGGCGCGTCTACGAGCGGAGTTGGCGGCGCGAGACATTCGTGAAAAGTCACGTGCTGAAGAAGCCGCGCCGCCCACCGAAGAAGGTCTTCAAGAAGAGGGCATCCATAGGGTCGCGGCTCAAACGGATTGGGAGACGGATATCGGAGAAATCCTTTCAGACCTTGAGGAGCTTCCGCACAAACAGCCAATGATGTTTGCTTTAGGCGCATTTGCGGTGGGCTATTTGATTGGCCGGGCAAAATAGGAGCGGAATGATGAGCAACCGAATTTCGAGAAATATTTCTATTATTCTGCGTTCAGAACGCTTGATCGCCCATCGGCACCTCGCGGTGTTGCGCCGTCAAACCGGATTGATGGTGATGGCGCTGGTGGTAGCAGGTATTGGCTTGGTGATGCTGAATGTTGCCGGATTCTTTGCATTGGAAGAGGTCATGACGCCAGCAGCAGCGGCGTTGATTGTTGGCATAGTCAACTTTGCCCTTGCGGGGCTGTGTGTGTCTTTGGCGTCGTCCAAATCAGGCGTTGAAGAGGACATAGCCGCGGTGAGCGAAGTGCGCGACATGGCAATTGAAGATTTGGAAGCTGAGGTGCGTCAGGCTGCAGACGAAGCCAAAGCCGCCGTGGACGCCGTTAAAAAGATGGCCGCCAACCCATTGGGAGGGATCGCGCCAAGCGTGGCCGCCGGGATTGCCAAAGCCGTCGTCAAATCGATGAAGTCGAAGGAGTAACGCGGTGGTCCAGAGTGCCGCGGTTACAGCGAAACGATTTTGATGTTGTTGCCTTTGGCAGCCAAAGCGACTTTGCCTTCGCAAAGACGTAGGGCGTCTTGACCAAATACCTCGTGTCGCCACCCGTGTAGGGCTTGGACGTCGCGGCCACCGGACGCAAGGGTGTCCAGATCTGCGGAAGAGGCGATCAATTTGGGTGCAACACTGGAGCTCTCGGTCTTGGCTTTCAACAGCACGCGTAGCAAGTCAGCGAGCGCTGGGTTGACTTGCTGTTTGTCATCCCGTTTGGGGAGACGAGGCATGTCATCCTGAGGGCACTCTTTGCCGGCCTTGATCGCAGCCAGAATGCCGTCGGCAATTTCGCCTTTGCGGGCTTCGCGCAGAAGCAAGCGGGACCGGCTAAGATCGTTCATATTGGCGGGTTTGGTGGAAGCCAGTTCAACCAATGCATCATCTTTGAACACGCGGTTGCGTGGGATGTTGCGGCTTTGCGCGTGAGATTCTCGGAACTTGGCCAGTTCGCGAACGATGGCGAGAAACTTCGGCGAGGTGGTGCGGGTTTTCACACGCTTCCACGCGTTCTCTGGATCTATGATATAGGTTTCGGGGCGGGTGAGCATTTGCAGCTCTTCTTCGACCCAATGCGCGCGTTTGGTTTCGGCCAGTTTCGCGGACAAGAACTCATAGATTTTGCGCAGATGTGTCACGTCACCAATGGCATAGGTTTTCTGCGCATCGGTCAGAGGACGGCGGGACCAGTCGGTAAAACGGGAACTTTTATCAAGGCTTTGCTTGGCAATCTTACGCACCAAGGTCTCATAGCCTGCTTGTTCACCAAAACCACAGACCATGGCAGCAACTTGCGTGTCAAAAAGCGGATCCGGAAAAACGCCAGCCTCGACAAAGAAGATCTCCAGATCCTGACGCGCGGCATGAAACACTTTCACAACATTGGTGTCGCGAAACAGCTCATACATCGGTTCCAGCGACAAGCCTTCGACCAGAGGATCCACCAAGACCGCGTTGTCATTGCCTTCACCTGGCATTGCCATCTGAACCAAACAAAGTTTGGAATAATAGGTACGCTCGCGTAGGAATTCCGTGTCGATGGTCACATAAGGCTCTTTGCGCGCCATTTCACAAAAGTGCGCGAGCTCTTCGGTCGTCGTGAGGGTTTTCATATGCAGCGTGTCTTCTTGGTGTGTTCTATAAGGCTGTGGATAACAGCACTACGCACAAACGTAGAGGAAAGCAATTGATCCACTCTTAAAGAGTGATGGGTGTGGTATTTCCTGCCGCAAATTGGCGCAGAACCGCCGGGTAGAGCTTGTGCTCTTGCACCAGGACGCGTGACGCAAGCGTGTCTGGCGTGTCGCTTGGTTCGACCGCTATGCGGGCCTGGCCAAGGATTGGGCCATCGTCCAAAGCTGGAGTGACAAGGTGCACGGTGCAGCCATGCTCGTAGTCACCGGCCTCAAGTGCGCGGGCATGGGTGTGCAGACCTTTATACTTAGGCAGAAGAGAAGGGTGGATGTTTAGCATCCGGCCTTCCCACGGTGCCACAAAGCCTTCGGTCAGCACGCGCATGAAACCAGCAAGACAGAGAATATCGGGTTGAACCTGATCCAGTTCGGCCTGCAAAGCCGCCTCAAACGCCGGGCGGTCACCTTTGAATGGGCGGTGATCTACGGCGACGGCCTTCACGCCCATCGCTTCAGCTTTGGCCAATCCGCCTGCATCGGCGCTGTTGGCCAGCACCAAAACAGGTTCCGCTGCATGACCTGGCTCAGCCATGTCTTCGAGGAGGCGGACCATGTTGGAGCCGCCGCCAGAAATGAAGATCGCGACGCGTTTTTTCACAGGAGGGAGCCTGTGTAGGACACGCCTTCACCGACTTGAACAGTGCCAAGGGTGTATACTGTCTCACCTTGCTCCTTCAGCAGAGCAGTCAGCGCCTCAGCTTTGTCGGCTTCAACAGACAGGATCATGCCAACACCGCAGTTGAAGGTTTTGAGCAGTTCGGCCTCTTCCATGCCCCCGGTTTTGGCCAGCCATTGAAAGACCGGTGGCAAGTCCCAAGCGTTGAGGTCGATGTTGCCTGCCAGACCTTCAGGCAGAACGCGTGGCAGGTTCTCGGTCAGGCCTCCGCCAGTGATGTGGGCCAGCGCATGTACACCATCCGCGCGCACTGCCGCGAGACACTGTTTTACATAAAGGCGGGTTGGGGCCAAAAGGGCCGCGCCGAGAGTTTGGCTCTCGTCCCATGGGCAGGCGTCGTCCCACTTGAGGCCAGAAACCTCTACCAGTTTGCGCACAAGGCTGTAGCCGTTGGAGTGTACGCCGTTGGAGGCAAGACCCAAAAGCACGTCACCTTCTTTAACGCCAGCAGGCAGGTCCGCACCGCGTTCCATGGCGCCGACGGAGAAGCCAGCCAGGTCAAAGTCACCTGCTTCATACATGCCAGGCATTTCTGCGGTTTCACCGCCGATCAGTGCGCAGCCGGATTGAACACAGCCCTCCGCGATGCCTTCGATAATGCGGGCGGCGGTTTCTGTTTCCAGTTTGCCGGTCGCAAAGTAGTCGAGAAAAAACAGGGGTTCCGCACCCTGGCAAACCAGATCGTTCACGCACATGGCAACAAGATCGATGCCCACGCCGTCTACATTACCGGTGTCAATTGCGATGCGCAGCTTGGTGCCCACGCCATCGGTCGCGCCAACGAGGATTGGATCTGTGTAGCCTGCGTCTTTCAGATCAAACAATGCGCCAAAGCCACCAAGGCCTGCCATCACGCCGGAGCGTTTTGTACGTTTGGCGGCGGGTTTGATGCGCTCTACCAAGGCGTTGCCTGCGTCAATGTCCACGCCTGCATCTGCGTAGGTGATGCCGTTTTTGCCGTCGCTCATGGGGTATGTCCTTACAATCCGATGCTTGGCGTGGTCCTTACTGCATTGGCTCGGCGATTGGAACAGGGGAATGCACCGCCTGCGTCAACAGGCGGTGCATCTGTGTCCTTAGGCGCCGTATTGCCATGGAGCGGGCTGGTACACGTAGCTGTCGCCCGATTTGCGCACTTTGCCGAGGCCTGGGAAGTCGAGGTGCGCGCCAGTGACAAGCAGATTGTCGGCAACCGCCCGATCAAACATGCCTAGGCGGGTTTCAACCGTTTGCTTGGCGTCGGTGTCAAAGGCAATGGTTAGGTTAGGGTTGTCGAACTGTAGCGCTGTCATGTGCACCAAATCCCCCCAAAACAGGAGCTGTTCACCGCCAGATTGCAGCAGGTATCCGGCATGACCTGGGGTGTGACCGGGCAGGGGCAAACTTGTGAGGCCTGGCAGAACCTCCTGTTCACCGTTGTGCATGATCAAACGATCCGCGTAAGGCGCGACTGTGTTGCGGGCAATCTGGAAGAAGCCACGGGAGCTTTCTGGCACACTCGCCATGATCGCGTCGTCATGCCAGAACCCGTATTCGGTTTGCCCTACGGCAATCTGCGCATTTGCAAAAACAGCGACTCCATTGGCATCAATCAAGCCGCCGGAATGATCCGGGTGAATATGGGTGAGCGCAATCATATCAATGGAGTCAGCTGGTACATTGATAGCAGCGAGCGCTTTGGTCAAATCACCAAGCGTCTCTCCCAAAAAGGACGAGGTGCCCGCATCGATCAGAATGCGCTGACCGTTGAGTTCCACCAGGAAGGCATTGACGGGAATGCGCACACCACCGGGGTATAGTTTTTGTTGGGCTTTCTCCAAAGCGGGTAAAATTGTGGCTTCATCAAAGCCAGGGATCATTTGCGGTGCCGCATCAAGGTAGCCATCCAGAAGTGCGGTCACCATCGCGTCCCCCACCGAAAAACGGTACGTGCCTTGAAATGTTCTGGTGCTGGGGGATGACGCCAAAACGGACATCGGGGCTGCGGCCATGGCTGGGGTTGCGGCGGCGGTGAAAAGGAAGGTTCTGCGGTTCATCGACATAAGGGTCTCCAATATCCCTGAAGCAATTTTTATCCAGCGCATGCTGGTAAGCGGTACCTAGGCTTGATATTTATTGGATTGTACCAATGTGATGATGATATGGGGCATAAGGAGTGCTTATAGGATGGACCGACTAGGGTTGATGGAGACCTTTGTAAGCGCTCTCACCGAAGGGAGCCTCTCGGGCGCAGGGCAGCATCGCGGCATTTCGCAATCTGCCGTCAGTCAACAAATCAGACAGTTGGAAGCCCACATTGGTCAACAACTGTTGCACCGGTCGCCGCAAGGGGTTTCAGCCACGCGGGCAGGGGTCTTGTTGCAGGAACACGCTCAGAAACTCCTGGAGCGTTATGAGCTTATGCAAGCTGAACTTGAGGCCTTGGAAAGCGATGTTTCGGGTACCGTTCGAATTAACACGGGCAACTTCCTTGGGCGCATTGTGTTTGGGCCCGTGTTAATCGAGTTGGGCAAGGCGCATCCAGATCTTGATATTGTGTTGCGGATGGAAGACCGGCTGGTCGATGTGGTGCGCGAGGGATTTGACCTCGCCATTCGCGCCGGTCGTTTGGGCGAGACATCTGGATACGGGCGCAAGATTGCGTCTTTGGAAACCGTGTTTTTTGCAACGCCAAGTTACCTGGACAAGCAGGGGCGTCCGAAAACCCCAGACGAAATGAAGCGGTTGAAGTTTATTCAACACCATGAAGACAAAACCGCCGGCTTCTTTGAAGTGCAAAAAGAGGGTCTGACGTATCAGGCCCCTATTCGCGTTGGTTTTACAGCTGATGATCCAGAGATCATTCTTGGCGCGGTTCGGTCAGGCATGGGGTATACCCGGGCTGCGCGCATGCTGATCCAAAATGAACTGGATGACGGCACTTATGAAGTGGTGTTGCCTGACTATCAGGCACCGAGCAAAGACGTCTTTGCAATTTCGCCGACCAAAACAATTCCCGGATCAAAAATTGATTTGGTGATCAATGCTTTCGTCTCCAAATTGGTGGATCTGCGCCGGCAAGCTGAATTCAAAGTGGTGGAAGGCAAACTGACCGCTTGACGGCACTGGCGGCATTTCATAACCAAGCACTCGGCGGGCCTGTAGCTCAATTGGTTAGAGCAGAGCGCTCATAACGCTTTGGTTGCGGGTTCAAGTCCTGCCGGGCCTACCAAAACCGCCTTTTGTCTCACAAAATTTGATTGGGGATGCGCCCCCTCACCGGGCGCGACGGTCCAAGCTGTTGGTTAAGGCTTTTACGCGAATTGTCCGCACGCCCGCCATTTCCTGCTCGGTCAGCACCACGGCAGTCGTCACTTCGCGGGATTGGTCTGAGCCGCCAATGATGGGTTCAACCGGCGGACGCCCCATCAAATTCAACGTCAAGACACCACCGTTCAGGGCATTTTCGCTTGGCACAACGAGACGGATATCCGACGTCCCGTGCACAGAGGAAACGCCCACCGCCATGATCAAACGGCCTTCTGTCACTTTGTGAATGTCGACTGACGTGACCCTGTTGATCGGGAGCCCCCTGTATTCAGCGGTTTCCTGACTTTGAAAAAACGACCGCCCGTCCTCAGTCTTTTCCGGAATCAACGCATTGGTGTCCGTCTGCACCTGACTTGGCTGATCTTTGCCCCACCAGTTGGAGGGGTTCCATCGGGATTGACAGGCCGACAAAGCCAATGTCGATGTCAACAACAGTAAGACAGGGATGCGCATTGATAGGCCTCATTCTTTGTCCCATGGGTTAACCTATTCGTTTCGCCTTGAAAAGCACCAGATGATGTTGTCCTCCCGGGGGTGGACCTTTGTGATTGCGCGACATAAGTGAGAAACCGCAGTTCACGTAACAGGAGTGATCCACCATGGCAGCCCAGGCCTTTGAAGACATTGTTGAGGACTTTGAGTTCATCGAAGATTGGGAAGATCGGTATCGCTATGTGATTGAGCAGGGCAAAGACATGCCTGTGCTGGACGAGGCGCTTCGGGTCCCGGCGACCAAAGTGGACGGTTGCGCCAGTCAGGTCTGGCTCCACCCAACAATTGAAGGCGGCGTATTGACCTTCGACGGTGCAAGTGACGCGATGATTGTGAGTGGTTTGATTGCGGTTTTGCGCAAGCTTTACAATGGGCTGAGCCTCGCAGAGGTTGGGGCGGTTGATGCGCGGGCGGAACTCGAGCGTCTCGGGCTAAATGAGCACCTGTCGTCTCAGCGCTCAAACGGGTTGCGGGCAATGATTGAGCGGATTCGCTTGGTGGCATCCGAAGCGGCCTAACACGCCCTACCGGGCATTGCCTCCGGCGGGGATATTTAGGGGTCAAATGAAGATCGGGTGCGAAAATAGGCCAGGACATAAAGCCGAATGGCTGTGGCGAGCCCTGCTTCCAGATCACGATCAGCATCAATTTGAGCGGCTAATGCATTGATAGGGATGTTTTTTTCATCCGCGATATCGCGAAATGCCCGCCAAAAGTCATCCTCCAAGGACACGCTGGTGCGGTGACCACGCAAGGTCAATGATCGCTTGATAGGGCGGCTCATTTGCGCTCTTTTCCATCAAGATCCTGGCGCGCCTTATCCGCTTGCGAAGACTCTAACTTTTTCTGAGCTTTGGTGCGGCCAAACTTCACAGCGTTTTCATCTGCTTGCATTTGTTTGGTGGCGCGGGCTTTGGCTTTGCGGAACTTATTGAGATTCACAACGGTCATAGTGGGAGACTATCGTTATCCCAAGGACTTGCCCAGCATGAGTTACATCACTGCCCGGCGGAATCGAACTCACAGGTCGTGATCTCATCAATCACCATGGCAAACACAGGTGTTGTGGCTAGAGATACCCCACCCAAAATCAGGATGAGAATAAGGTGTAGGGGACGGATACTCTGTTTTTTCATGGGTTGTACCTAGGGCTGCCGTTATCAATTTTCAAACGGTTGGTCGTCATTTTTCCGTCGAAAAAAGAAAAAGGCGACCCATATTGAGCCGCCTTTTCAATCTGTTGAGGGCTGTGATTACGCCTTTGGACCAATCATCTGTTCCGGCCGCACCACAGCGTCGAAAGTTGCCTCGTCGACAAAGCCAAGCGCGATGGCTTCTTCTTTCAGCGTGGTGCCGTTTTTGTGCGCGGTCTTGGCAACCTTTGTGGCGTTGTCATAGCCAATGGTTGGGGCCAGCGCGGTGACCAGCATCAGGCTTTCTTTCATCAGCTTGTCGATGCGTGGCTCGTTGGCTTTGATGCCGTTGAGCATACGCTCGGTGAAGCTGTCGGCTACGTCGCCCAGAAGCTGCATGGATTGCAGCAGGTTGTAGGACATCATCGGGTTGTAGACGTTCAGCTCGAAGTGACCTTGAGAGCCGGCAAAGGTCATGGCAGCGTTGTTGCCCATGACGTGGGCGGCTACCTGAGTCATGGCTTCGGCCTGGGTTGGGTTTACCTTGCCTGGCATGATCGAGGAGCCAGGCTCGTTTTCCGGCAGGATCAACTCACCAAGACCGGAACGTGGCCCGGACCCTAAGAAGCGGATATCGTTGGCAATCTTGTACATCGCACCCGCCACAGTGGCCAAAGCGCCGGACATAAAGACCATGGCATCATGTGCTGCCAGTGCTTCGAATTTGTTTGGTGCCGTCACGAAGGGCAGGCCGGTGATGTCGGCCATATGTCCCGCCACAGCTTCGCCCCAACCGGGTTGTGTGTTCAGGCCGGTGCCTACGGCGGTGCCGCCTTGGGCCAGTTCATAAATGCCAGGTAGAGCGGCCTCTACACGGGCGATGCCTTGGCGGATCTGATGGGCATAGCCGCCAAATTCTTGGCCCAATGTCAGGGGCGTGGCGTCTTGGGTGTGGGTCCGGCCAATCTTGATGATGTCTTTGAACTCTTCGGACTTCGCTTCCAGGCCTTCTGCGAGCTTATTCAGGCCCGGTAGCAGAACATCACGTACGGTCATTGCAGCACCGATGTGCATCGCGGTTGGGAAGGTGTCGTTAGAGGACTGACCCATGTTGCAGTGATCGTTTGGATGCACAGGGTCTTTGGAGCCAATCACGCCGCCGAGAATTTCAATTGCGCGGTTAGCAATCACCTCGTTGGAATTCATGTTGGACTGTGTTCCAGACCCGGTCTGCCAGACCACCAGTGGGAAGTTGTCATCAAATTTACCGGCAACCACTTCGGACGCTGCTTGAATCACTGCGTCGGCGATTTTGGCGTCCATCTTACCGGTGGCTTTGTTCTGCATTGCACAAGCCTGCTTGATCACGCCAAGCGCACGAACAATCGCCACTGGCTGTTTTTCCCAACCAATTGGGAAGTTCATGATCGAACGCTGGGTCTGCGCACCCCAGTACTTGTCAGAAGGGACCTCTAGTGGGCCAAAGCTGTCGGTTTCAGTACGGGTATCTGCCATGACGACCTCCGGAATAAAATGTCAGGAGTGTCATAACGGAAGTGGGGCAAAGTGCAATACTGTATACCGTGGGATACCGCTAACAAGGCGCGGTAAATCCGCCATTGATACGGAGGTTTAACGTCCAGGAGCGTTTTGACCCAATTGAGGCCCGTATGGCTGAGGGGATCACTTACGGAAGCTGTCCAGAGAAACCACTTCGGCGTCCTTACGTGGTTCTTCAACAATTTCTTCGAGATTGATTTCCTCAGGCAGCTCATCAAGAACGTCGTCTTCTTCTTCCTCGTCCTGGGTTTCAAACCTCAGGCCAAATTCCACTGAGGGATCCACGAAGGTTTTGATGGAATTGTAAGGAATATAAAGCGGCTCCGGCGCGTCTCCAAAATTGAGCGTGACAGCAAATCCTTCGTCGGTGACGGTCAGATTGTCGTACCAGTGCTGCATGACCACTGTCATTTCACCAGGATAGCGATCTGCGAGCCACTCGGCGATTTCCACATCTGGATGCTGAGTATCAAAAGTGATGAAGAAGTGATGCTCACCGGGCAGACCGGTTGCTTGAACATCGGTCAAAACCGTCTGAATCAGGCTACGCATCGCGCGATGCATAAGATTTCCGTAGTCGATGGTCCCGGACATGTCAGTGCTCCGATAGTCTGTTGTTTTTACAATAGACCATTGCGCGGGAAACGAAAGATGATCCAGTGCAAAAAGTTGGCCTAAAGCAGACCAAATGTCATCGAGGCGATGGCTGAGAGCGCTAGCACCCCAAGAAGTGGCAAGCGCAGTTTCAACATAGCAAAGATTGCCGCGGCGGTCAGTGCACCTGCGATTGGATCAAAGCTGGTCAGGACGGGCAGGGTGCCGAAAGGGCTTTGTGTGGTTTGGGCAAACAGAAGGTTGAGTGTGAACCAAAGGCTCAGATTGGCGATGACGCCCAATACAGCTGCAGAAATCAGGGAGAGCGCTGAGCTTAGGCGTGGATTTGACAAGATCCGAGAAACGTGAGGTGCTCCAGCAAAAATCCAGAGGAAGCAAGGAATGAAGGTGCACCATAGTGCGAGTGAACCAGCGACGAGCGCCAAGCTGGCACCGCCTTGCAGTTGGCCAGCCAGAGAGGCGACAAACTGGGTGACAAGGATCAAGGGACCGGGTGTGGTTTCCGCCAAGCCAAGCGCGTCCATCATTTGGTCAGTGGTGAGCCAGCCGAAGTCCTGCACCACCGCTTGCACCATATAAGCCAGCACGGCGTAAGCGCCGCCGAAGGTGACCACGGCCAGTTGTGAAAAGAACAGCGCAATGTCTTTCAGGAACCCACCTGCGGAGACAGCAAAGACCACGGGCACAAGCCAGAGACCCCCCCAAACAGCGACGGCGGTCACCGTTTGTCTCCATGGGTTTTGGACGCGGTTGCTACTTGCGTCTATGTCTGAAGTTTCGGTTTGTCGGGACAGTACAAATCCCAATGCCGCAGACAGGACAATGACGACAGGAAAAGGTAAGATCGCTGAATACAATGCGGCAAAACTTGCCATTGAGACTACCGCATTTATCCTATTTGTCAGCACCTTGCGCGACAAACCTAATAAGGCTTGCACGATGATTGCCACCACAGCAGCTTTCACGCCAAGAAAGGCAGATGCCACAAGTGGAAGGTCACCATAAGCGGCGTATCCTGCAACCAAAAAGAAGATCAACGCGGCGCCGGGCAGCACAAACAAGCTGCCAGCGATGACGCCACCTAACGTGCCGCGCAGCTTCCAGCCACAGAAGGTGGCGAGCTGCATGGCTTCGGGGCCAGGTAGAAGCATACAAAAAGAGAGGGCGCCGAGAAATTCTTTCTCTTTCAGCCATCCCGTGCGGTCGACCAACTCTTGGTGCATCAACCCAATTTGCGCTGCAGGTCCACCAAAAGACAGGAGGCCTATGCGTCCGAAGACGCGCAGCATGTCGGTGTATGAGGGCATTTGCGTCATGGCACTATGGCTAGCGCACAATACCCCGAATGCAAGGTGTTTTTGACGGACTTAAGCGACCTTTTGCCCCGTTAGACACATGGCCATAGTTTGCTCTGGCAGGAAGCCCATTTTTTCGAAAAAGGCAACCAAATCAAAGTTGTTATAGGCTTCAACCATGATCGCGCCTTCAAAGCGCACAAAGAGTTGACCAAAGCCGGTGATGCGATCGCCGCTGACCGGGTTTAGAATGCTCATGGTCCAGAGTGCTGCGGCCCAATCACCGTCCACCATGACCTTTTCGACGCAGACGATTGGATCCTCGACCAGCGCCAAATACATGCTCGCCATTTCGCGGAAATCATCCGGCCCCACATCAAAGCCAGGCAGAACACCTTCAGCTTTACTATCAGGACGGAACATCTCGTCGATGGCGTCCATATCGGCTTCTACCCAAACACGCCGGAACCAATCTTCGATTACTTGCTGTTTATCTACAGACATTTTGAGTGCCTTCCAGTTGTATCCCCAAAGCAGACGCTACGGTCCAAAGAGTAAGTGAAAGGTTAAAAAGAAAGGTCAAAACGTGGCGAAATTGCGATTTTTAACAAATAAAGCAATTGTGACCCCGAAGTATTAATGCCAAGTCTCAAATTAACCATTTTTCGTTGAAAAATTAACGCCTTCCACACCCAAGGCGCGACTCGGTTAATTTAAGAATTTTGGGTGGGAATGTGCAGGATTCTGTTGCCAGGTTCCTGCGGACCCCGCCTTAGGTCGCTAAACCTAAGGAGTTAGTTTCGGCGACATTTACAGCTTACGCTGCAACTGCCATTGCCGGAGCACGATTGTCATTTGCAATTGTACAAGTTTCGCCGATAACGGTGGCAGACAGCCGAAACAAAGCTAACTTCTTTAGACGTCCGTCGATCCTATTTCGTCCCCATGATCCTCAAATGAAGGATGTTTGGTGGAGACGCCGGGTACCGCCCCCGGGTCCGATCCGTTTATTACAAGCGCGTTTATGTCCATAGTCCCCGAAGGAACACCCAATAGATAAGCCTGTTGCAGGGGAGGTGCAAGCGGCGTTAATCAAATTTTGGCGCGTCGGTAACACATCTGTATCACGACTGTTTTGCGGAGGTGGGGTATGTAACGGCCCGGTTGAGGTTACCGGACCGTGCGTTGCGTCCTCAAAAGTTAAGCTGCGTTAGCTATGTTCGGCGTAAGACGCGTCCCAAAAATCCCGCTCCAGTTTTACGGCCCGCAGGAAGAGCGCCTCGACCTTATTCTGTGCCTCGGCGGTCAGAGTTGGCCACGCGGCGTCTAATTGGCTACGCAGGTACTCAACCACGCCTTCAAAGCCGTCCCCCGCATGCAGGGTGATCCATTCAGCAAAATAGAACGGCAGGTCGTCTTTGGGTGGGTTCACCGGGGTAGCCCAGCTCAGATAGACCCATTCCGCGACAACCAGTACCGCCAGCATCAATTCATAGCGACCGGAGGCGGCGGCTTCGGCCATAAGGGCGTTGAACCCTTCGGTTGGCGGAGCAGGCGGCGCATTTTGCTCTGCCTCACTCACCTCAAGCGCCTCAAAGGAGCGCAGGAAGTAGGTGTTTTCCGGGCCGGTGACCAAAGCGAGGAACTGTGCTGCTGGGACCGAGTCTGCTAATGTCGGCGCGTGTGCGATGGCGCTTGCGAGCAGGCGCACGAAGTTGCCGACAAACTGGTAGTCCTGCGCCAGATACCAGCGCATTTTGCTCAGCGGCAACGTGCCCTTTGCCAGTTCGGAACAAAACGGGTGCGTGGTCGCTGCTGTCCAGTCTTCACCCGCAAGGGTGCGCAGATAGTCGGTCGGGCGCATGAGTCTCTCCTGTTGCTCGGCTTTGCGGCCGTTTTAGGCGAAGAAAACTCAGATTAGGGAAAAGGTGCAAGGCGATAGTTTGGGTTACCGCCGAGCACGGGCCTCCATCGCTTCTTCACCAAGCGTGAGCGTGTAAGCAGTGAGTTCCGCAAGCGCTTCGTCAGCGTCGGCACTGTTTTGCATCTCCAAGGCGTCGGCTATGCGGGTGTGCAGGCCAATGATTACGTCGCGATTGCGTTGGGTGAAGGTGATCATGTTCATCAGCGGCTGCATGGCTTCAACTGCACCTGCCAATTGATAAGACAGCACCGGATTTCCGGCGCCATCCACCAAAGCGCGGTGAAAGGCCACGTCGCTGTCACAGAAGCGTTCGTCAGAGAGTCCCGGCTGGGCCTGACGGTGAATCTCCGCGCGCATGGTGGCAAGGTGATCCGGTGTGCGGCGTTTGGCCGACAATGGGGCGCAGGCGCGTTCCAGCGCAAAACGGGCTTCGCAGGCGGTTTCAAAATCCACCGCGTTCATCGACAGCAACAATGTGCTGGTGGTGATATGTTGAGCGTAGGCTTCGTCATAAGACAAGCGTCGAACAAAGGCCCCGCCGGTGGCCCCACGTTGGGTGCGGATCAGGTTTTGCGCCGCCAGACGTTTGAGCGCCTCGCGTACTGTGGATCGAGACACATCGAATTGATCCGCCAACTCGGATTCCGAGGGCAGGCGTTCGTCGACGTTCATGTCACCGGAAATGATCGCATCGCGGATGGCTTTGGCGATTTGCGCGGAGAGGTCGGCTTTGTTTTTGGGGTCTATTTTCAATTGTCTGACATTTAGTGTTTGCTGCGCGTTTAATTGTCTGACATTTTAGACAGCAAGTTGTGAGTCGTGGCAAGAGGAGGAGTGCCGGGATGATCGCGGATCGCATTCGTTCTATATCGGGTTTTCATTGGTTGGCGCTGTTTGGCGGCATTCTGGCTGCGTGGGCTATTCTGTTTCTGATGGCCATTCCGGCGGAGATGCGGGAACTCAATGCGATTTACGGCGCGGACTTCTGGGTTAGCCTTTGCACGATTACACCAGATGCCAGCGGCTTTGCCCGCGTTTTGCTGATGTGGATTGTGATGTCTGCGGCGATGATGGCACCGACGGCTTTGCCCGCCTTTGCCACCTATGATGATCTGGCGCGCCAAGCACCTGGCACAAAGTTTTCCGCGCTGGTGGGCGGCTATCTCGCGGTTTGGATCGGTTTTTCCATACTGGCCGCGGCGCTGCAGATGGTGTTGTTTCAAGCGGGACTGCTGGGCGCATTGGGCGATAGCCGGTCGGCGTTTTTCTCGGCCTTCTTGCTGATGGTGGCCGGGCTGTACCAGTTCTCCCCTATGAAAGAAGCCTGCCTGTCCAAGTGCCGCATGCCAATGACGTTTTTTATGCAACATTGGAACGAGGGGCCTTGGAAAAATGGGCTGCGCCTTGGACTGACCTGTTTGGGTTGTTGCTGGGCGTTGATGCTTTTGGCCTTTGTGGGCGGCGTGATGAACATCGCCTTCATGGGGCTGGCCACGCTAATCATGATTTTTGAGAAACTGCCCGACGTCGGGCGTTGGGTGACAAAGCCGCTGGGGCTCGTGCTGTTGTGTAGCGCGGCCTATGTGGCGGCGCATGCCCTGTGAGGAATACTTAAGGAGGAACACACCATGGCATCGGACAACATTACGGCGCCGGCCAAGATCGACAACCGCCATCCAGAGGCGATGAAATCCGGGTTGGGCACCATTCCGTGGACCATTAAGGGCGAGCTGATCCTGAACTGTAACTGTACAGTGTTCTGCCCCTGTGTGGTGAGCCTGGGTCTGCATCCGCCCACAGAGGGCCATTGTCAGACCTGGGGCGGTGTGCGGATTGACGAGGGTCAATACGGCGACGTGGATCTTTCGGGTTTGAACATCGGTCTGTTGATCGAGATCCCGGGCATGATGAGCCGCGGTAACTGGAAAGTGGCGCTGTTCATTGATGATCGCGCCAGCCCAGAGGCATACAACGCGCTGGTGGACATTTTCAGTGGCAAAGCCAAAGGCACCACTGGTCTGTTCCAGGTTCTGGTGGGCGAGATCATTGGCGTAGAGCGTCAGCCTGTGTCTTATGACACGTCCGAGGATGGCAAAACCCGTCACATCACCGTCGGCAAGAAGATCGAGGGTGTGGTCTATCCGGTTGAAGGCAAAAACAAGGATGAGGAGATTGTGATCTCCAATACCAAATACTGGATGGGGCCGGATATCACGGTGGCGACAGCCTCCAAGGGCCGCGTGCGTGCCTTTGGCCGGGTCTGGGACTTTGGCGGACGCTCTGCTGAAATCTGCCAGATCGACTGGCACGGACCTCGGTAAGGCCAATGTCGATGATCACGCCCGAATACTGCCAGATGATGGCCAAGTATAACGCCTGGCAGAACAGTCAGATGCGGGTGGCGTGTGAAACCCTGACCGAGGCAGAATTGCGGGCTGATCGTGGTGCGTTTTTTGACTCGGTCATGGCGACGATCAATCACATCCTCTGGGGCGATGCTCTGTGGATGAGCCGCTTGGACGGCAGGGATGGGCCGTCCAAGCCGGCGACTGAACATGCCGAACTGTGCCCGAATTTTGCGATCTGGGCGCAGGAGCGCACACGCATGGATCAGAGAATTTTACAGTGGGCAGACAGTGTTACCGCCGAAAGCTTAAGTGGTGATTTGAGCTGGCATGCGCAGATGCTGAACAAAGACATGCACAAGCCGATGGCGCTGTGTGTGGTGCATTTGTTCAACCACCAGACCCACCACCGCGGCCAAGTGCATGCCATGCTGACCGGCTTTGGTCGCAACACAGAAGACACGGATTTGGTTTTGATGCCTGAGGAGGTTTCATGGCTCTGATTTCCCCGTCACGGCGACTGCGCCGGACGCCATTTTCGGACGGTGTCGAAGCGGCCGGTGTGAAAGCTTACACGGTCTACAACCGCATGTTGCTGCCGACGGTGTTTCGTTCTGTGGAAGAGGATTATCGCCACCTCAAAACCGCTGTGCAGGTTTGGGATGTCGCAGTCGAGCGCCAAGTGGAAGTGCGCGGGCCGGATGCAAGCAAGCTGATGCAGATGCTGACGCCGCGGGATCTGCGCGGCATGTTGCCGGGGCAGTGCTATTACGTGCCCATCGTGGATGAGACCGGCGGCATGTTGAACGATCCGGTGGCGGTGAAACTGGCCGAGGACCGGTGGTGGATTTCGATTGCCGACAGCGATTTGCTGTTGTGGGTCAAAGGCATCGCTTATGGCTATCGACTGGATGTGCTGGTGGATGAACCAGACGTCAGCCCGCTGGCCGTGCAGGGTCCTAAGGCGGACGATCTGATGGCGCGGGTGTTTGGCGAGAAAGTGCGCGACGTGCGGTTCTTCCGCTTTGGCTGGTTTGAGTTTCAGGGGCGTAGTCTTGTGGTGGCACGGTCTGGCTATTCCAAACAGGGTGGATTTGAAATCTACGTAGAGGGCGGCGACATCGGTATGCCGCTTTGGAATGCCCTTATGGAGGCGGGCAAGGATCTGGATGTACATGCCGGCTGTCCAAACCTGATTGAACGTATCGAAGGCGGACTGCTCAGCTACGGCAACGATATGACCGATGACAACACGCCACACGAATGTGGCCTTGGGCGGTTTTGTAACACCAATACCGCGATTGGCTGTGTGGGCAGGGATGCTCTGTTGCGCGTGGCGCAGGAAGGCCCGGTGCGACAAATCCGGCCCATTGAAATTCATGGCGCTGCGGTGCCGCCCTGTGATCAGCTTTGGCCGATCATGGATGGCGACGACCACGTGGGCAATGTGAGCAGCGCCGCTTGGTCGCCTGATTTCACCACAAATGTGGCGATCGGCATGGTGCGGATGACCCATTGGAAGTCAGGCACCGAGGTGGATGTGGTGACACCGGATGGGGTGCGGCCTGCGACGGTTTTTGAGGCCTTCTGGCAATAGCGGATGAGGCCGGAGGCGGAGGCCTTCGGCGAGGATATTTTTGGGACTGTGAATGCTGGGCGGCGGTCTGGCGCGAGAGGAGAAATGAGATGTTCAAAGCACTGGTGATGGACCAAAACGACGAAGGTCTGGCAAGCGCGTCGATCAAAGATCTGACGCTGGACGACCTACCCAATGCAGAGGTCACGGTGGCGGTGGAGTATTCCACGGTGAACTACAAAGACGGGCTGTGCCTGTCGGCCAAGGGCGGCGGGCTGGTGCGCAAGTATCCGCATGTGCCGGGCATTGATTTTGCCGGCACCGTCGAGGCGTCCGACGATGATCGCTACAAGCCGGGCGACAAAGTGGTGCTAACCGGTTGGCGCGTAGGCGAGGCGCATTGGGGCGGCTATGGTCAAAAGGCGCGGGTGAAGGCCGATTGGCTGGTGCCGCTGCCAGAGGGGCTGACACCGCAACAAGCCATGGCGGTGGGTACTGCAGGTTTCACGTCGATGCTGTCGGTGATGGCGTTGGAAGATCATGGATTGAAGCCCGGCAATGGTCCGGTTCTGGTGACTGGTGCCGCCGGGGGCGTGGGCTCTGTGGCAGTCGCGATCCTGGCAAACCTTGGCTATGAGGTCGCCGGTGTGACGGGACGTCCGGAGAGTGGCGACTACATCAAATCGCTCGGCGCGACGCAGATCGTGGCGCGGGAAGATCTCAATGAGACCGTGAAGCGGCCTCTGGAGAGCGAGACTTGGTCCGGATGTGTGGATGCCGTGGGTGGCGCGATGTTGGCGCGGGTGCTGGGTCAGATGAAGTATGGGGCGTCCGTGGCTGCCGTCGGTCTGGCCGGTGGGGCGGCGCTTCCTGCCACCGTGATTCCGTTCCTGCTGCGCGGTGTGAACCTCTTGGGCATCGACTCCGTGATGCAGCCGTATGACAATCGCCTGCGCGCCTGGGAGCGGATTGCCAAAGACCTGCCGATGGACAAGCTGGAAGCGATGGTTAAACCAGCAACCCTGTCCGATCTGCCGCAATTGGGCGCAGATATTCTGCAAGGTCAGATACAGGGCCGCGTTGTGGTTGACGTGAACGCCTAACAGCGCGAAAACACAGTGAAACAGGCGGGTGAGGCAACTTGCCCGCCTTTTGCATGTTTGAAGGAGGTGGCGCGCCATGAGCTATGACAACGACAATATATTTGCAAAAATCCTGAGGGGTGAAATCCCGAGCGAGAAGCTTTATGAGGATGACGACACCTATGTGTTTATGGACATTATGCCACGTGCAGACGGGCATTGTCTGATCATTCCAAAGACGCCGTGCCGCAACATGCTGGACGCCACACCGGAGCAGCTGACCGCTTGCTTGAAGACTGTCCAGACGATGGGCCATGCGGTGATGCAGGCCTTTGATGCGGAAGGTGTGACTGTGCAGCAGTTTAATGAGGCGGCGGGTGGCCAGGAGGTGTTTCACCTGCATTACCACGTTTTGCCGCGCCACGACGGTGTGAAGCTGCGCCCGCCGGGCACGATGGCGGATTTCGCCGTGCTCAAAGTGCAGGCAGACAAAATCCGCGCGGCGCTGGCATAAACACCGCGTTTTGTACCTGTTTCCCGGCTTGACCCTGCCGGGAAACGGCGGTTTGGTGCATGTCAATTCAGGGGAGGTATCCGATGCTTGATGTAGATTTTGTGCGCAGCCAGTTTCCGGCGTTTTCAGAACAATCGCTTGAGAGACAAGCGTTTTTTGAGAATGCGGGTGGCAGCTATACCTCGGCACAGGTGATTGACCGGCTGACGCGGTTTTACCGCGAGCGCAAGGTGCAGCCCTATGCGCCTTACCGAGCATCCGAGCTTGGCGGGGCCGAGATGGACGAAGCGCGTGCCCGTTTGGCGGCGCTCATGGGCGTGGAGACGGATGAGGTCTCATTCGGGCCGTCAACCACACAGAATACCTATGTTCTGGCACAGGCCTTTCGTCAGTGGATGGACCCGGGGGATGCGATCATTGTTACCAATCAGGATCATGAGGCCAACTCTGGCCCGTGGCGGCGGTTGGCTGAGGACGGCATTGAGATCCGCGAATGGAAGATTGATCCGGAAACCGGGCATCTTGATCCTGAAAAGCTGATGGAACTGCTCGATGACCGGGTGCGCCTGGTGTGTTTCCCGCATTGTTCCAACGTCGTTGGCGAGATCAATCCGGTGGCCAAGATCACCGCGCTGGCTCATGCGGCCGGGGCGTTTGTTTGCGTCGATGGCGTGAGCTATGCCCCGCATGGGCTGCCGGATGTTGGCGGTATGGGGGCGGATATCTATCTGTTCTCGGCCTATAAGACCTATGGCCCGCATCAGGGCATCATGGTGATCCGGCGCAATATCGGGACCATGCTGCCCAATCAGGGGCACTATTTCAACGGCGACAGCCTGTATAAGCGGTTCACGCCGGCAGGACCGGACCATGCGCAGGTCGCGGCCAGCGCGGGCATGGTGGACTACATCGAGGCTTTGGCGGCGCATCACGGGATTATGGGTGAAACGCCTGTGGCCACCGGCGCAGCGGTGCATGACCTGATGCGGGATCATGAAGAAAAGCTGTTGCAGCCGTTGTTGGACTACGCTGCTTCCAAGAACTCGGTGCGGCTGATTGGGCCGACAGACGCGGCCAAACGGGCGCCGACGGTGGCCTTGGTGGCCAATGCGCCAGGTGAGGCGCTGGCTGCACAACTGGCCAGCCACGGTGTGATGGCTGGCGGAGGCGATTTCTACGCCAATCGCGCGCTGGAGGGCATGAATGTTGATACCGTTCACGGTGTTTTGAGGGTGAGTTTTGTGCATTACACCAGCCAGCAGGAAGTACAGAAATTGATTTCGGCGCTCGACGCGGTGCTGTAACTCTGGGCTCAGGCCCGTCGTAAGTGTTTGAAAGATTTCACCAGGCGGGGCTTTGAGTCAAACGACATCAAGCACTCCGCATCTCACGGAGTGTTTGCGGCATAGCTTGCGGCTGGCCATTCTTGCGGCAAATCCGGAAAACGACTTGTGGCTTCTTCTTGCTGGGGTGAGGTGCCATCCCCATATTTATAAGCCTCGGAGCCATGGCAAATCGTGTTTGTCGCCGGCGCTGAGAGCCTTGTCGCGGGACTGCGTGGCGCGGGGGATGCGTCCGATCCTGCGGCAGGGTGCACCTATCTACCGCCGGATCAACTGCTCTGTAATCTTGCTGCCTGTTGATCAAGGCTGACCACCTCTCGCCACAATGCGGCTCTCCCACTACAATTAAAACTTGCCGTAAGGCGCTGATGTCGCCTAGCATTTGGAGCACACAAGGAAGAGGGGGGGCTATATGTACCTGACATCGACCAAGGGTGAAGAAAACTTGCCGCGCTACTTTGCTGCGGTGTTTGAGACCGCGCTACAAATCAAACATGGTCGCATAGATTTTGTCTTGCAGGACGGGCGCAAGTTTCATGCGCTGGGGCCGGAGCCTGGGCCGGAATGCGAAATGCATGTACACAACGATGACACTTTTGCGCGATTGATGCGCGAGGGCGAATTGGGATTTTGCGAAGCCTATTTGGAAGGCTGGTGGAGCACCCCGGATTTACAGGCGTTTTGTGATTTTCTGCGCCATGACAATGATGCCCTGTATGACGCGTTTCCCGGTATGTTTTTTGTCCGCGCATTTGAGAGATTGCGGCACTGGATGAACACCAACACAAAGATGCAGGCCAAGAAAAACATTAGCTATCACTATGACTTGGGCAACGAGTTTTATGGCCTTTGGTTGGATGAGACGATGACCTATTCCTCGGCCATATTTGAAACTGGCCGGGAAAGCATGGAAGACGCCCAAACGGCAAAATACGCCAGTATGGTGGATCAGATGGAGGTGAAACCGGGCGATCATGTGCTAGAGATCGGCTGCGGATGGGGCGGCTTTGCAGAATACGCCGCCAAGGAACGCGGGCTGAGAGTTACCGGGCTGACCATTTCCGAAGAGCAGTTGAAGTTCGCAAGAGAGCGTATTGAAAGGGCAGGAATTTCCAATCTCGTCACCTTCAAGCTACAGGATTACCGAGATGAAACCGCCACCTACGATGGGATCGCCAGCATTGAAATGTTCGAAGCGGTTGGAGAAAAATACTGGCCGGTGTATTTTGATGCCGTACGTGACCGGCTCAAACCAGGTGCGAAGGCGACGCTGCAAGTTATCACCTTGACTGAAGAACGGTTTCAAAGCTACCGAAAAGGTGTTGATTTTATACAGAAATACATTTTTCCAGGCGGCATGTTGCCCAGCCCATCCGCCCTGCGTGAAGAGGTCACAAAAGCGGGTTTGGTTGTGGCGGGATCAATTGAGTTTGGCCAGAGTTACAGTCAAACTTTGCGTCGGTGGCATGGCACGTTTAACGCCCATTGGGACCGGATCTCGCGTATGGGCTTTGATGAGCGCTTCCGCCGCATGTGGAATTTTTATCTGACCTCTTGCGCTGCGGCGTTTCGCAGTGGAAGCTGTAACGTGACGCAAATCACGATTTCTAAGCCCAGTACATGATCACATCTAATAAGTTAGTCGCTGCGCTCTGCCTTGCCGTTATCGGTGGGCTTGTGGCGGAGTTTGTGAAACCGCAGATGCCGGAAGGTTCGAACTTTGGCCATATGACTTTAATCAGCGCCGCGGTTGGTTTGCTAGTGGGCTGGCGCGTGATGGGGCGAAGGGCCGGGCGCAGTGGCTCTCTGGAACTGGGGATTGTCGGCGTCGCAGCCCTGGTGTTTTGGGCTTTGGTGTTGTTTGGCTTGATCGAGATGTTTCGGCTCGCGATGCGGCGGCGTTTGGACGAACCGGTAGAAGCGATGGAACGAGCGGTCACCGTTGCCATGGAGTATGGGTTGTACCTGCTGCATCCAAATATATTGATCACACTTGCGTTGGGCGCAATTGTGAGCGGCTTTTTTACAAATTTTGCGGCACGCCGCTGGGGATAAACCATGACAAATGTTTTTGTGTACGGCACGTTGCGACACGTGCCACTGCTTGAGGCTGTGCTTGGCCAACCCGCGAGCGCGTTGGATCTGAGACCTGCGGAGTTGGTGGACCATTCTGTTTTTGCCGTGCAGGGCCAGGATTTCCCCATTCTAAAACCTTCGGACAGCCGGGCATTTGGCCTGTTTATTGGTGGCTTGAGTGATGATGGCGTTGAGCGGCTCCGGTTTTATGAAGGCAGTTACGATTATGATTTGACGGATGTTTCCGTAGAAGTGGCGGGGCAAACCTGTCCGGCGCAGGTGTTCAAAAGCGACAACGCAGGCTGGGTGCCAGACGGGGAATGGTCGCTTGACGGCTGGGCGCAAAGGTTTGGCGAAGTGACTGTTCTCAGAGCGGTCGAAGAGATGACCTACTTTGGACACCGGAGCCGCGCCGAGGTGGATCGAATGTTGCCCATGATCAAGGCGCGGGCCACCGCCAAAATGCAAGCGCGACGGCGCAACGATGCCGTGAGCCCAAGTGGCATGACAGGCGCAGATGTCAGTGACGTTACTTTGACGCGGCCATACGCCAATTTTTTCACGATGGAAGAGTATGACCTGACCTTCCGCCGCTACGACGGGGCGCGCAGTGACATGGTCAAACGTGCGGTCTTTGTGGCCACGGATGCCGTGATTGTGCTGCCATATGATCCGGTGCGGGATCGCGTTTTGTTGATCGAACAGTTTCGTCCTGGCCCGTTTGCGCGTGGCGATGATTTGCCTTGGCAGCTTGAGCCAATCGCTGGACGGTTGGATGCGGATGAGCATCCCGAAGCCTGCGCAAGGCGTGAAGCTCAAGAGGAAGCAGGGCTTGGTTTGACCGCTCTGCACGAGGTGGCGAATTGCTATGCCTCGCCGGGATGCAGTACCGAATTTTACAACATTTACCTGGGCTTGGCTGACCTTTCTGATGAAGTGGTCGGGGTATCTGGACTGGCACATGAAGCGGAGGACATTTGTTCTTATCTATACAGTTTTGAAGAGTTGATGCAGATGGTGGACAACAAACAAGTGGTGAATGCGCCATTGGTGTTGGCTGCGCTATGGTTGGCGCGACATCGCGACAGGCTGCGCGGGACCGCTTGAGTTTGCCCCGCGCCTTGCCTACACAGGATTTCAGACATCTATAAAGGACCGCGCAACATGCATATCGCCCGTGATCTGGCCCAAGCGATTGGCAACACCCCTTTGATCCGCCTGAACAAAGTCAGCGACGAAACCGGGTGTGAGATTTTTGGCAAAGCGGAGTTCATGAACCCCGGACAATCTGTAAAAGACCGCGCCGCGCTGTATATCATCAAAGACGCCATTGCGCGCGGTGAGCTGAAGCCTGGCGGCACCATTGTCGAGGGCACAGCCGGCAACACAGGCATTGGTCTGGCGCTGGTGGGTGCATCCATGGGCTTCAAAACCGTGATTGTGATCCCTGAGACTCAATCGCAGGAAAAGAAAGACATGTTGCGTCTGGCGGGCGCGGAACTGGTGCAGGTGCCTGCGGCGCCTTACAAAAATCCCAACAACTATGTGCGCTACTCTGGCCGTTTGGCCGCTGAGTTGGCCAAGACCGAGCCAAACGGCGCAATCTGGGCCAACCAGTTTGACAATGTGGCCAACCGTCAGAGCCACGTGGAGACGACAGGCCCGGAGATTTGGGAACAGACCGGGGGCAAAGTGGATGGCTTTACCTGTGCTGTTGGGTCTGGGGGTACGTTGGCTGGCGTCGCCGAGGCATTGCAGCCAAAAGGCGTGAAAATTGGCCTGGCGGACCCGATGGGCGCGGCGCTGTACAGCTTTTACATCAACGGTGAGTTGAAATCTGAAGGCGGCTCAATCACCGAAGGCATTGGCCAAGGGCGCATCACGGCGAACCTCGAAGGCTTTACGCCGGACATGAGCTACCAGATTTCGGACGAAGAGGCGCTGCCTTATGTGTTTGATCTTCTTGAAAACGAAGGGCTGTGCCTTGGTGGGTCTTCTGGCGTGAACGTGGCGGGCGCAGTGCGCATGGCCAAGGAGATGGGTCCGGGCCACACGATTGTGACCATTCTCTGTGACTATGGCACCCGCTATCAGTCCAAATTGTTCAACCCAGAATTCCTCAAGGAAAAAGGCCTGCCAACGCCGGCATGGCTGGGCAACAAAGGCCCGAGCAGCATTCCGGGTGTGTTCGAAGACGTATAAGGCGGTCCTATAATGCGCCCACTGGCCAAGTTTCTGAGTGTTGCGGTCACGGTTCTGACCGTTTGGGTGACCGCCGTTTGGGCACAGGGCACATTGCCACCGGACTATGGTGAATGGCGGCGGGTTGCGGACCGCGCCGCCGAGGCCATCGACAATGATCGCGCGTCTGAGGCGGCCATGGACACGCTGCGCGGTCAGCTGTTGCTATGGAGTGAGGATTTTTCAAACGAAAGTTCACGCTCACGCATTTCCGTAACCACGCTTGAGGCGCAGTTGGAGCGGCTGGGGCCGGTGCCAGAAGGTGGCGAAGCTGAGGATGTGGCCGAGGAACGGCGGCAGCTGGAGCTGTCGTTATCTGAGGCCAAAGCCCCTGTGCGGCGAGCTGAATTGGCGCTGACCGAGGCGGAAGAGCTTATCCGATCCATCGACGCGCTGCTTCGAGAGCGGCAGACCCAAATCTTGCTTGAGTCTGGGCCGTTTCCGCTAAAACCGGAGTTGTGGGCGCCAGCTATCAGAGAACTAAGTGAGTCCTTTCGGCTGATTGCGCTAGAGTTCCAGACCGGCTGGGTTCATGAAAAACAGCGCAATGAGCTTCGCTCATCCTTGCCCCGCATGGTGTTTTTCCTTGCGATTGCAGTTGTACTGCTGACCCGTGGCATGCGTTGGACGGATCAGGCACTGCAAAGCATGATCCGTGATCGCCAACATTTGTCCGCGGGACGCTGGATAGCTGTTTTCCTGCTGTCTTATGGGCAGGTCATCTTGCCTATGCTGGGTGTTCTTGCATTCTCCAAGGCGGTTTACGCCACCGACTTGCCCGGGCTGCGCGGCGATGTTGTGCTTTCGATTTTGCCGCTGATGACCTTTGAGTTGTTGAGCGCGCGCTGGCTGGGTGAACGGGTGTTTTCACGCAACGAGCGGCCTTTGCTGCTGGTCAACCTAACAGATGGGGAAAAGCGTAAGGGACGCCGGGCCAGCACCGTGCTTGGGGCCACGTTGGCGTTCAGCTCCCTGTTTGTCGAATTGGCCCGCTATGAAAGCTGGACACGGGGCACTGAGTCGGTGGTGTTCTTTGTCATCACTGTCACCGCCGCGTTTTATCTCGGCCGCCTGGGACGGCTTGTAACCCGTCATGCGGGATCGATGCGCGCCGAGGAAGACGGACCGTTGACCGCTATTGGTCAACTGGTGTCATTGCTTGGTCGTTACACGGTTCTGGTGTCTTTGGTTGGCAGCGTGCTGGCCACCATCGGATTGACGCGCGGGGCCAGCTATTTGGTGTTCTCAAGCACGCGCACCGTGTTTTTGGTTGCTTTCTTACTGGTGGCGCAACGGGTCATTCAGAAGATTTTCTCCGCTTTGAACGGCCGCGACGACGATGACAGCCCATTGGCAGCAGTGTTGGCCGGGATTGGCATTGTAATCCTGTCGCTGCCAATTTTCCTGATGTCATGGGGTGCGCAGGTTTCGGATCTCAAACAAATCTGGCGCAACATCGCGGATGGTTTGCAGTTTGGGGACTTGATCTTGTCGCCCGAGAACATCCTGCTGCTAATTGTGGTCTATGCCTTTGGCCATGCGGTGACCCGACTGTCGCAGAGTTTCCTGCGAGACAACATCCTGCCCAAAACCAGCTTGGATGCTGGCGGACAGACAGCGGTGGTTTCTGGCGCCGGGTATATCGGGATTTTTCTCGCGGCGCTGATTGCCCTGACAGTGGCGGGGATCAACCTGGGCAATATTGCGCTGTTTGCCGGTGCGCTGTCTGTTGGTATTGGTTTTGGCCTGCAAAATATCGTGTCGAATTTTGTCAGCGGAATCATTCTGTTGATTGAGCGCCCTGTAAGTGAGGGCGACTGGATCGATGTGAACGGCCAGATGGGCTATGTGCGTGACATTTCCGTGCGGTCCACGCGGATTGAAACTTTTGACCGCACGGATGTGGTGATCCCCAACAGTGATCTGATATCCAGTTCGGTCACCAACTACACGCGCGGCAACACAGTGGGGCGGGTGATTGTGCCGGTTGGCGTGGCTTATGGAACGGATACACGCTGGGTAGAGGGAATTCTGCGCGAGATAGCGGAGGGGCACCCGATGGTGCTGGCAAATCCGGCCCCGGCGGTGGTGTTTCAAGGATTTGGCGCAGACTCGCTGGATTTTGAAATCCGGGCGATTTTGCGGGATGTGAACTGGATGTTGACCGTGAAAAGTGATCTGAACCACGAAATCGCGCGACGGTTTGTGGAAGAGGGCATCGAAATACCCTTTGCCCAACGTGATCTGTGGTTGCGTAATCCGGAGGCTTTGCGCGGAGAAACGCCCGACGCCAAGAGCCCCAAAGTACCGCCCAAACCAAGTTTTACGCCAGTAGACGCCACGCCAATGGATCCGGATTCCGGAGACGGGGATGGTTCAGACGGAGATGGGGACGGAGACGGCCGATGAACAAACTGTTGTTTTTGGAAGACGCCTATCTGAAAGAGGCGATTGGCGTGGTGATTGGGCATACGCCAGAGGGCGGTATCCTGTTGGACGCTCCGCTGTTTTACGCCACCAGCGGCGGGCAACCGGGCGACAGCGGGCATTTGGAGTGGGATGGCCACAGCACAGAAATCGCAACCACGGTAAAAACCTTGGATGGCGAAATCGCATTGGTGCCGTCGGCACCGGAAGAACTGCCGCCAATTGGCACCGACGTAAAACAGGTGCTCGATTGGGGACGGCGGCACCGGCACATGCGGGTGCATACGGCGCTGCATTTGTTGTCGGTGGCAATTCCGTTGCCTGTGACCGGCGGATCGATTGGTGCCGAGAAAGGCCGGTTGGATTTTGATATGCCAGAGGCACCGGAAGACAAGCAGGCACTGAATGACAGGTTAAATGCCTTGATTGACCGGGATCTTGCAGTGACTGAAGACTGGATTACGGATGCGGAACTGGCGGCCAATCCGGGGTTGGTCAAAACCATGTCCGTGGCCCCGCCCAAAGGTGCGGGAAAGGTCCGGTTGGTACGGATTGGCTCAACGGACGAACAAGTCGATTTGCAACCCTGTGGCGGCACACATGTGGCCAGCACGGGCGAGATTGGTCGCGTGCGGATTGGCAAGATCGAGAAAAAAGGCAAACAAAACCGGCGGGTGTATTTGCACCTGGACGCCTGAAGCCGTTTCTCCATTGGGTTGAAAAAGAAAAGCCGCAGGCCAGAATGCTGCGGCTTTTCCTTTGCCTGACATGCAGACACAAAAAAAGGCGGGGTGCCATGTCCAGTAGACCCCGCCTTCTTTGTGAGACCAGAGTTCTTCTAGTCGTCTGACACAACCACCCGCAGATGCGGGTGCCGCGTTGGGGCAAGGCGCGGCGCGGCCGGTGTTTTGGCGTGCTCCTGCGCTGGCTTGATCCCAGCCGGCGTGGTAATTTCGACTTTCTGAGGTTGTGGTGCCGCCACGATGTCAGAAAGAATGCTGGTGTTTGGCATGTCGATCCGGCGCAGGAAGCTGCCTTCCAGATCAAACCGCTGTGGTGCACGGCCCAAATCGCCGTCCACAGTGATGGCGCCTAGAATACGGTTCACTTCGCCGCTGTCAGACCGCAGTGGCAGCAACATCATTTCGGCATTGAGACCATTGCGGCGGAAACCACGGGTGGTGCTCATTTCCAGACGGCCAATTGCTGGTGCGGCAAAGACTTTTTCCAGCGCCTGACCAAAGCTGTCCCGAGACGCTTCGTTGATCAGCGCGGACATGGGCATGCCGCGCATGTCCATGCCCATCACATCGGTGAGCGTGTTGCAGGAGACCCGCAGGCGCGCCATACCCGGTGCGATACGTTCCAGAATGAACGCGTGCTTGAGCACTTTCTGAATTTGGCGTGGGTCCACGTCGCTGCGATAGGGCACCGGGTGCCCGTCGCGCAGGCCGTCCCAGTAAGCTTTTACATCCTGCATCACGGCGATGCTGTGCACCTTTGCCGCGCTGGATTTTCCGTCACCAAAAATTCTCATGCTCTTCCCCCCAAGGAAAAAACTCTACGTCTGAACTTTGTACCCACACCCGCACCTTCGAGCCGGTTTCTGTTGCCGTTTGCTCAAAGTCGTAAACAACTTGTAAATCAGTTATCTCACATTTTAGCGGATTTGCGATAAAAAATGATTTCAATGGTTAACCGGTTGCGCCGTTAACATTGCTCTTCGTGCCGGAATGGATTTAGCTGTTACGCAACTGAAATTACAGGAGGACGTCCCGTGCTGGAGTCGATGACCGGATACGCAAGCCTTAAAGGTGAAGGGCAAGGACACAGCTGGACCTGGGATCTGCGGAGCGTAAACGCCAAAGGGCTGGATTTGCGCCTGCGTGTGCCAGATTGGATTGAGGGGCTGGAACCTGCGGTGCGTGGCGCTTTGTCCAAAGGTATGGCGCGCGGCTCGGTGAACCTGTCGCTGCGGGTCAACCGAGATGACGACACCGGCGCCGTGGCGGTGAATCTGGCGCAGGTTGAGGCAGTACTTTCCGCACTTCAGGCGGTGGAAGAGCGGGCCATGGACAAAGGCATTTCTCTGGCTCCATCCAAAGCCAGTGATCTGTTGTCGCAACGCGGGGTGATGGAGCAAGCAGTTGATGAAACCGACAGCAAGGCGCTGTTGGCGGCGATCACCGCACAAATACCGGAACTGTTGACCAGTTTTAAAGAGATGCGCGTCACGGAAGGCGCTGCATTGGAAGCGGTGATGAGTGACCAATTGGAGCAGGTGTCTGACCTGACGCAACAAGCCGCCGAGGCAGCTGAAGCGCGCCGCGAAGAGGTGGCGGACACGCTGAAGTCCAATCTCGCACGGGTTTTGGAGAACGCTGACGGCGTTGACGAGGGCCGCGTGGCGCAAGAATTGGCCATGCTGGCGGTAAAAGCGGATGTGATGGAGGAGTTGGATCGGTTGCGGGCCCATGTCACTGCCGCGCGCGAGTTGATTGCAAAAGGTAGCCCGGTTGGCCGGAAACTTGATTTCCTGATGCAGGAGTTCAACCGCGAGGCCAATACACTGTGCTCCAAGGCACAGTCGGTGGATTTGACGCGGATTGGGCTGGACCTCAAGGCCGTGATCGACCAGATGAGAGAGCAAGTTCAAAACGTGGAATAATCACATGACTCAGCGACGTGGCCTGCTCATCATCCTGTCTTCACCCTCTGGCGCGGGGAAATCAACGCTCGCGCGGCGGTTGATGGAATGGGATTCCGGGTTGAGTTTCTCGATTTCCGCAACCACGCGGTCACCGCGCTCCGGCGAGGAACACGGCCGTGAGTATTACTTCCTGTCTGAAGATGATTTTAAAGCGCAGGTGGCGGACGGTGAGATGCTGGAACACGCCCACGTGTTTGGCAACTTTTATGGCTCCCCAGCGGGGCCAGTGCGTGAAACCATTGAAAGCGGCAATGACGTGCTGTTTGACGTGGACTGGCAAGGTGAGGCGCAGATCCGCAACTCCGATTTGGGCAAACACGCGCTCTCGATCTTCATATTGCCGCCGTCGATCAAAGAGCTGCACCGCCGCTTGGTGAGCCGCGCGCAGGACAGCGATGATGTGATTGATAAGCGGATGCAGAAAAGCTGGGACGAGATCAGCCACTGGCATTCCTATGACTATGTGCTTGTGAATGATGATCTTGATGCCACAGAGGCACAGTTGAAAACCATTATCGCAGCAGAGCGTATGCGCCGCGAGCAGCAACCGGCGCTGCAAGGCCATGTAAATGGGCTGCAGAGTGAATTTCAGGAGATGTCTTAATGCCGATGTACGAATTGGACGGTGTTGCACCAAAGCAGGACGACAGCAGCTGGGTGGCGCCGGATGCCAATGTGATTGGCAATGTGGTGCTAGAAGCGGACACCTCGGTCTGGTTTGGCAGCACGTTGCGCGGGGATAATGAGACTATCACAGTGGGCGCAGGCTCCAACGTGCAGGAAAACACCGTGATGCACACCGATCCTGGTTATCCCTTGACGATTGGTAAGAACTGCACAATTGGCCATAAGGCGATGCTGCATGGCTGCACCATTGGTGACAATAGCCTGATTGGCATGGGTGCCACGGTGCTCAATGGCGCGAAGATTGGCAAGAACTGCCTGATCGGGGCAGGGGCGTTGATCACCGAAGGCAAGGGAATCCCAGATGGCAGTCTGGTGATGGGCGCGCCGGGTAAAGTGGTGCGTCAACTGGATGAAGCAGGTATCACCGGTCTGGCGATGTCGGCAAAGCACTACCAGGAAAATGCCAAACGCTTCAAAACGGGGCTGCGCGAGGTTTGACGGCAGATTTTGCCCTGACACCGACGTTCTGTCATAAAACTGTTACGGTAAAACGGTTTGAGCCGTGGGGTTGATGTGCCCCTTGCAGGGCAGCGCTGGACGGAACGGACGGGAGCGGGGCCATGCCGCATGATTTTTACAAGAGCTACCTAGAGGCAGTGCCGCTGCCGGCAGTGCTGGTTGACGCGGAGGCCCGCATACTGGCTGGCAACGAGGCGGCGGTGAAGCTCAACCCCCACGCGGATGATGACCGGCCGCTGATTTTGGTGTTCCGCCAACCGAGCCTGAACAGCGCCGTGGATGCCTGCTTGAATGATGGCAAAAGCCATCGCGCGATTTACGCGCACAGCGATGGGCCGCAGGAGCACCGCTTTGACGTCACAGTGTCACCGGTAGACTTGGTGGCAGCGTCTGGTGGAAGACTGGTGGCGTCGAGCATGCGTACCAAAGGGGTGATGATCTGTTTTCAGGATGTCACCGAGGTCCAACAGCTCGATCAGATGCGGCGGGATTTTGTCGCCAATGTCAGCCATGAGCTGCGCACGCCCCTGACGGCGATCCTGGGTTTCGTGGAAACTCTGCAAGGACCTGCGCGGGGCGACGGTGCGGCGACCGAGCGCTTCTTGGGCATCATGTCCGAAGAAGCCAGCCGGATGAACCGTTTGGTCGGAGACTTGCTGTCCTTGAGCCGTGTGGAAGAGGTGTCACGCATGCGGCCCACCGATCCGATCGATCTGGACCAGATCATTCGTGCGGTGATCCGCAACCTGTCTCCTTTGGCGGAGAGCAACCAGAGCACCGTGACTTACCAGGATGCGACTGCTCCCGTGGTGGTGCCGGGCGATCCGGACCAGCTTTTACAAGTCATCACCAATCTCGTGGAGAACGCGCTGAAATATGGGGGGCAGGGCACGCAGGTAGAGATCAGTCTCACACAGGTGCAGTCGCAAGCAGGCTTGCGCGGCACGGGATGGATGGTCTCGGTAAAAGACAACGGCCCCGGCATCGACGGCATTCACATCGCACGACTCACCGAGCGGTTTTATAGAATCGATTCCCACAGATCGCGGGAAATGGGCGGCACGGGGCTTGGCCTCGCCATTGTGAAACACATCATCAATCGCCATCGCGGCCGTTTGAAGATCGAGAGCACTTTAGGAAAAGGCAGTGTTTTCAGCGTGGTACTCCCCGCCACCTAAGGTGTCTTTTTACTGGAACGTCACAAAAAGCGGGATTTGTCACACGGCTGTTACATACGCGTCACAAAAGCTTTGACCAGGCACTTTAGATCGTCGCTCGAGACTGTCGACGAACAGTCTGGATCAAATGGAGTTACACTTATGTCCGTCAAACTGACTGCCTCTGCTCTGGCCATCGCGGCCGTTGCCGCCACTTCTGCCGCCGCGCGTGACCAAGTACAGGTCGCCGGTTCTTCCACCGTTCTGCCCTACGCGTCCATCGTAGCGGAAGCCTTTGGTGAAAACTTTGACTTCCCAACTCCGGTTGTTGAATCCGGTGGGTCCTCTGCTGGTCTGAAGCGGTTCTGTGAAGGTGTTGGCGAAAACACCATCGACGTGGCCAACGCGTCGCGCAAGATCAAAGACAAAGAGATCAAAGCCTGTGCGGAAGCCGGTGTAACCGACATCATCGAAGTGCGCATCGGTTATGATGGCATCGTGTTTGCCTCCGACATCAACGGCAACGGTTTTGAATACACTCCAAGCGACTGGTTCCTGGCACTGTCCAACGAAATCCTCGTGGACGGCCAGATGGTTGCCAACCCAAACAAAACCTGGGCCGATGTGAACGCGAACTTCCCGGCGCAAGCGCTGCAAGCCTTCATCCCGGGCACCAAGCACGGCACCCGTGAGGTGTTTGAAGACAAAGTGATCCTGGCGGGCTGTGAAGCCACTGGCGCGTTTGACGTGCTGCTGGCGGCGGCCGAAGGTGACACCGACAAAGCCAAGCACAAGGCGGCTGAAAAAGCCTGTATTTCCCTGCGCACCGACGGTGTGTCTGTGGACATTGACGGCGACTACACCGAGACCCTGGCCCGCATCGAAAGCAACAAAGACGGCATCGGCGTCTTTGGTCTGGCGTTCTATGAGAACAACACCGACAAGCTGCAGGTTGCGACCATGTCGGGCATCGTGCCATCCACCGAGAGCATCGCAACCGGTGAGTACCCAGTGTCTCGTCCGCTGTACTTCTACGTGAAGAAAGCGCACATCGGCGTGATCCCAGGCCTGAAAGAATACGCGGAATTCTTTATCGCGGACGAGATCGCGGGTGAAGACGGTCCTCTGGCGGAATACGGCCTCGTGTCCGACCCAGAGCTGGCCGATACCCAGAACGCAGTTGCAGACGAAGCCGTGCTCGGCTCCAACATGTAATCACTCCCTTGATCGGGCGGCGCGACGGTTCGTGCCGCCCGGTTTTTCCCTGAACAAAGGCGCCCACAAATGCCACTTTCCTGGCTTGTCCTATTGGTCCTTGCCCTCGCAGCGGCGGGGTATTTTATTGGACGGATACGTGTTTTGAAATTGGCGGGGGGCGATATCCGCGCTCTGCACAGCTTGCCGATCTACTACGGCACCAATGTCGCCTTGAGCGTGGCTGTGCCCGCGATCGCGGTGTTGCTGGTATGGCTGTTGGCGCAGCCGACGCTGATTGAGCGGTCGGTGTCCGGCATGATTGCGCCGGAGATGATCCCGGAAGGCTCCAACCTGAACCTGGTGATGTCCGATGTGCGCCGCGTGGCGGACGGGCTGAACACCGCGATTTCGGGCGGCGCAATGAGTTTGGCAGAAGTCGAGGCCATGGACGCCACCGTTGTGGATGTGCGCGCACGTTTGGGAGAGTTGGGCGTGGCCCTAGGACAAGATGTGCGCCCCGAGGTTCTGGCGGCAGCGAAGTCCTATCGCAGCGCCGCAGTGACCGGCAACACGTTGCGTACTTTGATTGTTTTGGCGCTGGCCGGGATTGGCTTTGGCATTTCCTTCAGCAAAACCAAGCCTGACTATCGTGCCCGCAATGTGGTGGAACGTGCGGTGCTGGCGCTATTGATGGCGGCGGCCTCGCTGGCGATCTTGACCACCGTGGGCATTGTGCTGTCGATGCTGTTTGAGACCATCAACTTCTTCGGCCTGCACAACTGGCGCGACTTCTTCTTTGGCACCACCTGGGCGCCAAACTTCCGCGGCGACAGTGAGCTTTCGATCCTGCCACTGTTGTGGGGCACGCTTTACATCTCTTTCATCGCACTTTTGGTGGCGGTGCCAATTGGACTATTTGCGGCGATTTATCTCTCTGAATACGCCGGGCCAAAGACACGCGCTATCGCCAAGCCTCTATTGGAAATTCTTGCTGGGATCCCAACCATTGTTTACGGTCTGTTTGCGCTGCTGACAGTGGGGCCTTTGCTGGTGAATATGTTTGGCCAAAGCGGTTCTCTAGGCCTGGGCTGGATGAGCGGGGCCACCTCTGTTTTGACGGCCGGCATTGTGATGGGCATCATGCTCATTCCCTTTGTCAGCTCGCTGTCAGACGACATCATCAACGCGGTGCCACAGACGATGCGCGACGGCTCACTTGGCCTTGGCGCGACCCCCAGCGAAACCATCCGTCAGGTTGTGATCCCTGCGGCTTTGCCTGGCATCGTGGGTGCCATCCTGTTGGCTGCCTCGCGCGCAATTGGCGAGACCATGATTGTGGTGATGGGGGCAGGGGCGATTGCCAAGTTTTCGGCCAACCCGTTTGAAAGCATGACCACAATCACCACCCGGATTGTGAGCCAATTAACCGGAGACGGTGACTTTGCGAGCCCGGAAACGCTGGTGGCCTTTGCCCTTGGCCTCTCCCTCTTTGTTCTGACCCTCGGCCTCAATGTGCTGGCGCTCTACATCGTGCGCAAATATCGGGAGCAATACGAATGACCGACACGACGCAAAACACAGGCGCCGTTACGCCCATAAGTTCGCTGCACACGCTGGATGCACGCACCAAACGCCGCAATGCTGCGGAAAACCGCTTTAAGCTCTATGGCATGATTGCGATTGGCATTGGCCTACTGATGCTGGTGACGCTGCTCACCACCATCCTGTCCAAAGGCACCGGTGCGTTTACGCAGACCTTTGTGACCATGGAAGTAGAGCTGCTGGAGAGCAAGCTGGACAAGTCTGGCGAACGTGATCTGGAGAAGATTAAGAAGGTCACTACCTTTGGCTACGCTCCGCTGATCAAAACCGCGTTTGAGAAAACCGTGGAGATCCATGGGATTGAGACCGATCTTAAATCCAAGACAATGGCAAAGATCCTTTCAAAATCGGCGGCAAGCCAGCTGCGCAACTATGTGATCGCCAATCCAGATCAGATTGGTCAGACCATCGAGTTCCGCTTCCTCGCCAATAGCCGTGTGGACGGCTACATGAAGGGGCGTGTGACGCGGGACAGCATTGCCAATGACAAGAACATCACGCCGGCGCAGCTCGATTTTGTGGATCAGTTGATTGAGGCGGGCGCGCTCAAAAAGACCTTCAACATTGATTTCATCATTGGCGCTGATGCGTCCGATCAGCGCCCGGAGGCCGCCGGCATTGGCGTCGCTATGATGGGTTCTTTGTTCATGATGCTTGTGGTGTTGGCGTTGGCTTTGCCAATTGGTGTCGCGGCCTCGATCTATCTTGAGGAATTTGCGCCCAAGAACTGGATCACCGATATCATCGAGGTGAACATCTCCAACCTCGCGGCGGTGCCGTCGATTGTCTTTGGTATTCTGGGTCTGGCGGTTTTCATCAACTACATGCACCTGCCGCAATCCGCGCCTCTGGTGGGTGGTTTGGTGCTAACCCTGATGACCTTGCCTACCATCATCATCTCGACCCGCGCCGCACTGAAAGCGGTGCCGCCAAGCATCCGCGATGCGGCGCTGGGGGTAGGGGCCTCCAAAATGCAGGCGGTGTTCCATCACGTGTTGCCACTGGCCGCACCTGGCATCCTGACCGGAACCATCATTGGCCTCGCGCAAGCGCTTGGGGAAACCGCGCCACTGCTATTGATCGGGATGATTGGCTTCATCGCATCCAACATGCCGGAGACTGTGGGCGAAGGCCTGCTGTCGCCAAACTCCGCCATGCCAGCCCAGATTTACGAATGGGCCAAACGGGCGGACCCGGCCTTTTATGAACGCGCCTGGGGTGGGATCATCATTCTCTTGATCTTCCTCATCTCAATGAACACTCTTGCAGTACTCCTGCGCCGCCGGTTTGAACGCCGTTGGTAAGCGAAGGAACTCTCTCATGTATGACACTGAAAAACTGGGGACCGACGTGAACCAGACCGAAACAAAAATTTCCGCCCGCAATGTGCAGGTTTACTATGGCGACACCCACGCGATCAAAGACGTGAACGTGGATATTGATGCCAAATCCGTGACCGCTTTCATTGGTCCGTCGGGTTGCGGAAAGTCGACTTTCTTACGCTGTATCAACCGGATGAACGACACAATTGATGTATGCCGCGTAGAAGGTGACATTAAAATTGATGGCGAAGACATCTATGACAAACGGGTTGATCCGGTACAGCTGCGTGCCAAGGTGGGGATGGTCTTTCAGAAGCCAAACCCATTCCCCAAGTCGATTTATGACAACATCGCATACGGGCCACGCATCCATGGCTTGGCAAAGAACAAAGCCGATCTAGATGAGATCGTTGAAAAATCCCTGCGTCGTGGTGCGATCTGGAACGAAGTGAAAGACCGTTTACACGCGCCAGGCACCGGCCTGTCGGGAGGGCAACAGCAACGTCTGTGCATCGCGCGGGCCGTAGCGACCGAGCCTGAAGTGCTGCTGATGGATGAGCCATGTTCGGCGCTGGACCCGATTGCCACAGCACAAGTCGAGGAGCTGATCGACGAGCTGCGTGATCAGTATTCAGTGGTGATTGTGACCCACTCGATGCAGCAAGCGGCCCGTGTCAGCCAAAAGACAGCCTTCTTCCACCTTGGCAATTTGGTGGAATACGGTGACACCTCGCAGATTTTCACAAACCCCAAAGATGAGCGCACCGAAAGCTACATCACCGGCCGGATCGGCTAAGGAGAGAGACCATGAACGACCAACATATTGTGTCCGCCTTTGACCGGGATCTGGAAGGCATTCAGGCCCATGTGATGAAAATGGGTGGTCTTGTGGAAGCCGCAATTGGCGAGGCGGCCAACGCCATGGTGGCCCGAGATCAAGAGCTTGCGGAGCAGGTGAGGGCGGCGGACAAAGCCATTGATGCGCTGGAAGAGTTAATCAACGAACGCTGTGCCAATTTGATTGCGTTGCGGGCACCTGCGGCGGTGGATCTGCGGGTAGTGCTGTCGGTGATGAAGATTGCCGGAAACCTGGAACGCATTGGTGACTATGCGAAAAACATGGCCAAGCGGACCTCCGTTCTGGTGCATATGGAGCAAGTTGAAGGCGCACATGCATCGCTCAAACGCATGGCCCATGAAGTGCAACTGATGCTGAAAGACGTCCTGGACGCCTTTATCCAGCGCGACGTGGATTTGGCGCGGGATGTGCTGGAACGAGACGAAGGCGTCGACCAAATGTACAACGCTTTGTTCCGCGAATTCTTGACTTTCATGATGGAAGATCCGCGCTACATAACACCCTGTATGCATTTGCATTTTATGGCAAAAAACACCGAACGCATGGGAGATCATGTCACTGCGATTGCCGAACAGGTGGTCTATCTGGTGACCGGCAGCATGCCGGAAGACGCGCGTCCCAAAGCCACACGGCTTGACGCGTAAAACCCCCTTAAGAGGATAAAGACGATGGCAAAAGATCATCCCACCGTTCTCATAGTTGAAGACGAACCCGCACAGCGGGAGGTTCTCAGCTACAACTTACAGGCTGAAGGCTTTGATGTGGAATCTGCTGCAGATGGCGATACCGCACTGATGATGGTTCAGGAAGTCCAACCGGACATCATTGTGCTGGACTGGATGTTGCCCGGAACATCCGGAATCGAGATCTGCCGACGCTTAAAAACTCGGACTGAAACCCGCAGCATTCCGGTGATTATGTTGTCAGCCAGGTCTGAGGAAGTGGACCGTGTGCGTGGTCTGGAAACCGGCGCAGACGACTATGTAGTAAAGCCATACTCCGTGATGGAGTTGATGGCACGGGTACGCAACCAATTGCGTCGTGTACGGCCGTCTTCCGTGGGGCAAACGCTCACCTATGAGGACATTATCCTCGACGCCGAAACACATCGGGTGACCCGCAACGAAGAGGCGCTGCGGTTGGGCCCAACAGAGTTCCGTTTATTGGCAACCTTCATGGAGAAGCCAGGCCGCGTGTGGAGCCGGGAGCAACTGTTGGATCGCGTGTGGGGGCGGGATATCTATGTCGACAGTCGAACCGTTGATGTTCACATAGGACGCTTGCGAAAAGCGCTTTGCGTGCATGGCGGCGATGATCCGTTGCGGACGGTGCGTGGCGCTGGCTACGCGCTGGGGTGACTGTTCCTAATATGAAGCCTGTCGTGCAAGCCTTTAAGAAGGCGACCTTTTTTGCTGCGCTTACATTCACCTAGACAGTTAAAAACGTAGGCGTGCGATTTTCTTTTTGCACGCCTCATTTGGGATATTGGTATAACGCATAATAAGTATTATGTTGCGTATCGATTTTTCAAATCACCGACTTTAGTCGTACGCAGAACAACCCTGACGAGATACTAGGCCTTCCATTAACGCCGATGCAGGAATCCAGTTTTCACGTCCACCCAAAATCCCCCGAAAACTCAGTAATTTCGACGCTTTAGACCAATCAAATCAGCTGTGTTCGCCGAGCTCCTACCGGATAAAGACAACGCTTACCGCTATAGACATCTCACACGTGTTTAAGCTAACCTCTTGGTCAAGTTCATGGGGATGAGCTGTACGTTAGGAAACCCCAAAACGAAGTATTGTTCTGGATCTGCCTCCGCTTGCTGAGCAGCTCTGTGTTATGCGTAAAAGAAGGTCAAGATGAACGAAACGATCGGCTACATCGAAGAAGTGATGGACCAAACAAGCCTAGAGGCACTTTGGGAACTGCACTGTGCCAAGCTTGAAACCTTTGGTTTCGACAAGATCATTTACGGATACACAAACTATCGCAGTGGCATGTCTCTTGGTGACGTAGCCGATTTCTTTATTCTGTCGACCTACGAGCGCGCCTACCTTGACCGGTTCATTGGCGGCGGGTTGTATTTCAACGGCCCCATGATGAAATGGACTCTGGAAAACACCGGTGCCCAAAGTTGGCGGCTGGCGCGTGAAGCATATGATGCCGACCAGCTAACCGAGAAACAGCGTGAAGTTTTTGAATTCAATCAGGACTACGGGTTGGAAGCCGGCTATACAGTCAGTTTCCCGACGGTTTCGTCCCGCACCAAAGGCGCCATTTCTCTTGGTGCCCGCGCAGGCGTAACTCAGGAAGCTCTTGATGCTCTGTGGGAAAAACGAGGTCGAGAGCTTACGTTGATCAACAATGTCGCTCATTTGAAGATCCAGTCCCTGCCCTATACGAACCCCGAAAGAGAGCTGACCAAGCGTCAGAGAGAGGTCTTGGAGTGGGTTGGAGACGGCAAGACAATCCAAGATATTGCGCTGCTGATTGGCCGGACGCCGGCAACCGTTGAGAAGCATTTGCGTCTGGCTCGGGATGCGATGAATGTAGAGACAACGGCGCAAGCGCTACTCAAGGCGTCTTTCCTTAAGCAAATTTACTTGCTCGAAGCGCACAACTGACGCATAATAGCGTCACTAGTATGGTAATCCTGACTTGTTGGTTAAGTGTCAGAATGTCAAAATGACATCGTTCCGTGAGTGGTGGCTTTGGCCTTTGGAACATATCGGCTTTGACCTTCGCAATATCGAAGCTCTCGAGGTTGACCGGTAATCAACCCGGTGTCAGTGATCGGTTTATTTTGACCAGGATCTGACATTTTTCGGTGGTCTCCCCATCCCCATGTTTTGGAGACCGGAGAAAAGGAACGGCGTCATCTCCTGGTGGCGCCGTTTTCTTTTGCATTATCAATTGCCTAATTCATTGCGATACACGATCTTGAGATGAACGTGTTTCCGCGAACCGCATTGACGGCTTAAAGGCCTTGGCACAGGCTCAAATGTGGCAGCTTTCGAAAGCTGCTCCCACAAGAGGCCTCACAACATTCGACACAACAAATATGGCGACGGATGTCGCCTTTATCGTCCTATTGAGACCTCAACCGTAGGCGACCATCAATTGGCCCCAGTCCTTGCTCAACAAAAAGGCCGCCCCGAAATGGAGCGGCCTTCTCAAAAACTTTTGCAGGTGAGCTTAGCCCTGAGCGGCTTTGGCCACTTCCGCTGCGAAGTCTTCTTCTTTCTTCTCGATGCCTTCGCCCACTTCCATGCGGACGTAGCCAACGATCTCAGCGCCAGCTTCTTTAGCAGCAGCTGCAACGGTCAGGTCTGGGTTGATCACGAAGTTCTGGCCCAGCAGAGTGACTTCGGCCATGAATTTCTTCATGCGGCCTACGATCATCTTCTCGATCACCTGCTCCGGCTTGCCGGATTCACGTGCGATCTCGATCTGAACGTTTTTCTCTTTTTCAACTACCGCTGGGTCCAGGTCATCTTCGCCCAGAGCCTGTGGGTTGGCCGCTGCGATGTGCATGGCAACCTGCTTACCAAATGCTTCGTCGCCGCCTTTCAGCGCCACGAGAACACCGATTTTGCCCATGCCGTCGGTTGCTGGGTTGTGCACGTAGGATGTCACAACGTCGCCTTCAACGGACGCCATGCGACGTACGGACATGTTTTCACCGATGGTTGCAACCGCTTCAGTTACGGTTTCTTCAACGGATTTACCGCCCAGATCCGCAGCTTTCAGCGCGTCAACGTCAGAAACGTTCACCGCGGCACCAGCAATGGAAGATACCATCGCCTGGAAGTCAGCGTTTTTGCCGACAAAGTCGGTTTCAGAGTTCACCTCAACGGCAACACCTTTGCCACCTTCAACCTTTACGGCCACCAGGCCTTCGGCTGCGGTGCGGCCGGATTTTTTGGCCGCTTTCGCCAGACCTTTGGTGCGCAGCCAATCGATTGCTGCTTCCTGGTCACCGTTGGTTTCGGTCAACGCTTTCTTCGCGTCCATCATGCCTGCGCCGGTCATCTCGCGCAGTTCTTTAACCATTGCTGCTGTGATCGCCATCTTTGGCTCTCCTCGTCAGAATTGGGAATGTTGGGGGCGGGTCTACCCTGCCCCCATGTCAAATGTGTAACGCTTACGCGTCTGCGGCAGCTTCTTCAGCAACGGCTTCTTCAACCGGTGCTTCGAATTCGCCCAGATCTACGCCAGCGGCGCCCAGCTGTGCGGTCATGCCGTCCAGCGCAGCGCGGGAGGCCAGATCACAGTACAGGGAGATCGCGCGGGATGCGTCGTCGTTGCCTGGGATGATGTAGTCAACACCATCTGGGGAGCAGTTGGTGTCAACGATCGCCACAACTGGAATACCCAGCTTGTTGGCTTCGGCAATGGCCAGTGCTTCTTTTTTCACGTCGATGACGAACAGCAGGTCAGGAACGCCGCCCATGTCACGGATACCGCCGAGAGAGGCTTGCAGCTTCTCCTGGTCACGTTCGATGCCCAGACGCTCTTTCTTGGTCAGGCCTTCGGCACCGGTTGCCAGCTTCTCATCAATCTCTTTCAGACGGTTGATGGACTGGGAAACGGTCTTCCAGTTGGTCAGCGTGCCGCCGAGCCAGCGGTGGTTCATGTAGTACTGCGCGGATTTCTCTGCGGCGTCTGCGATTGGCGCTGCGGCCTGACGCTTGGTACCAACAAAAAGAACGCGGCCGCCTTTTGCAACGGTGTCACGCACGGCGTTCAGAGCTGCGTCCAGCATTGGAACAGTCTGGGTCAGGTCCATGATGTGGATGCCGTTGCGGGAGCCGTAGATGAACGGACCCATGCGTGGGTTCCAGCGCTGTGTTTGGTGACCAAAGTGAACACCAGCTTCAAGCAGCTGACGCATGGAGAACTCAGGAAGAGCCATGTTGTATTTCCTTTTCCGGTTTACGCCTTGGCGGGGAGAAGTGAGAGCGGATGCTCCAACCGGCGGATTGACAGGGATGTCTCCCCTGCCCGACCCAAACCCCGCCTGCGGGTTTGAATGGCGCGCGTTTACAGCAGGATTTGGTCGTACGCAAGGGGGTGTTGCCCATAAAATGCTGGGCAGCGCCGATTATTCAAAGCGCTCTCTCAATGTCGTGCGGATTTGATCCTCTGCCGATTTCGCCAGCGCCTTGCGATTGGTGAAGTCAGCCACTTTCAATGGCGGATGGTAGATCACGTCAATGCGCCCTTGGCGCGGAGCAGCCAATGTGGACAAAAGATGCGGCGCGAAGTCCATATCGCCCCACCACCCATAAAATCGCGCTTCGGCCCCTTTGGGCGCCTGATAATGCACCGTGACCGGTTGGATCAACATGAAGTCCTTAAGGCGCGGATCAAAGAACGCCTCAAAAAGCGTTGTTTTGAACGGTAAAACTCGAAGGCTGTCGCTGCTTGTGCCTTCGGGAAAGAACAGCAATTGGTGACCCGCCAGAAGTCGATCTTCGAAGATCTGTTTCTGTGCGCGGGCCTCGCGCCGGTCGCGGCGGATAAACACGGTGCCGGTGGCTTTGGCAAGCCAACCGATGCCAGGCCAGCTTGCCACTTCGGCCTTGGAAACAAAGTAGACTTGCTGCGCTGCATTCAGCGAAAAGATGTCCAGCCAAGAGGAGTGATTGGCCACAACCGCACCACGATCGCGGATCGGTGTGCCTTGTACAGCAAAGCGAATGCCCATCAGGCGAAAGGCATTGCGACAAACAAATTGCGTAATGTAAGGCGTCCAAGGGCGTCGCAGGCCAAAAAAGGGCTTTTCGATCAGGCGGATGAAAAGCAAAAGCAAAAGACATCCAAACACCAATACGGCCAATGGAAGACCACGCAAAATCAAGCGCAGGACACCGCAAAGGCTCAGTTTTAGGGGCTCAGGATAGCCCTCTTCACTTTCCCAAACACTCACAGTGTACGGTCCTTGGAATAAAGCGCGCGATTTTTGTCATTCATGCGCGCGGTATCGAGGATCAAACAGACGTCGGTGGTGTTAAAGGCATGGTCAAGATAGGCGCCCTCGCCCACAAAACCGCCCAATCGCAGATAAGCTTTGATCAATGGGGGGACCGCCAACATGGCGGCACGGCGGTCGATTTGATCCTCCGGGATCAGATCCATCGATTGAAACACATTGGGTTGCGCAGAGGGTCGGATGTCCGTCGGTGCAAGATGGCGGTTGTGCAAAAGTGATAAAGACTGGCCCAGAGCGTTCACATCGGTCCCATGGAAACTGGCAACACCAAACAATATCTCAATCTCATGATCCGCAACATAGCTGGCAAGGGCATTCCATAGGTGGAACATCGCTGCACCGCCACGATAGTCTTCGTGCAAACATGACCGGCCCAGTTCGAGAAGCTTTCGCCCGGACTCCTTCAACACAGTCAGGTCGTACTCATCTTCTGAATAAAACCGACCGATCTTGGCCGCCGCATCGTCACGTAGCACGCGGTAGACACCAACGACCTGGTCCCTGGGGGGAACGTCCAGAGCGGAATCGATCAAAAGGAGATGGTCGAAATGCGGATCGAACTGATCCATTTCCAGGCGTGCTTCGTGGTCCACAAGTGGACCGGAACCGCCCAATTCTTCTACAAACACGCGATACCTTAGGCGTTGGGCCGCCTGGAGCTCTTCTGCATTTGCAGCAAGCTTAACCTTAAATTTCGGGCTATGCGCGCTCATGCCAAACCGAAGACCTCTTTGTTTGCAGGCGTTTTAGGCGGCACACCGGCGAAAATCAACCAATTGCCAAGCAACTGATCTGTTGACGATTTCCGATGCTCGTGCACTATTTGTTAACCTAATTACGTCTCTGTGGCAGGCATCAACAGAACTCGTGATCCATCGATCACAACCTTGCCGGCCTCTCGAAAGTTCACGGTTATTTTGCCGTGAATGTTGGATTGTACCTGCCCAAGCCCCCAATCGGGTTGCGCGGGGTGGGTTACCAACATACCTGGTTCGAGGAAGGCGTTAAGGTCAGAATTTGGATCGCTCATCAGGCGCTCATGCAGTAAAGGAAAGTTGCATGTCACATAATACGGATTTCGCAGCATTGGTAGGGTCGCGAATTTGCCACGACTTGATCAGCCCGGTTGGCGCGATTGGCAACGGGTTGGAATTGATCGGGCTGACGGGCGATGCAAAAGGCCCAGAGATGGAGATGATCTCCGACAGTGTGAACAATGCCAACGCGCGCATCCGCTTGTTTCGTGTGGCCTTTGGCCAGCCAAGTGATGCGCAGATGGTTGGTGAAGCCGAAATTCAATCCATTATCCAAGGGCTTGCCCCCAGCTCTCGTGTGTCGACTTATTGGGAAGTTGAGGGCGCGGTGTCCCGTTCAGAACTGCGTCTCGCGTTTTTGGCAATGATGTGTTTTGACACCTCGATGCCTTTTGGCGGCACCGTTACTGTGACCAAAGAAGGCGACCAATGGCTTTTGCTAGCGGAAAGCGAAAAATTGCGTGCGGATACCGATCTTTGGGACCCAATTGGCAAAGGTGAGATCCCGGCTGACCTTGTGCCTGCCAAAGTGCAATTTGGCCTATTGCCTCAAGGTGCAGCGTTGCTGGATCGGACTTTGGCGGTGCAGGTCACTGATGTCAGCGTGGAAGTGACATTCTAAACAAACCTACACAAAAAAAGGGCGCCCAATGAGGCGCCCTTTCTCATAGGAAGGCTTGTCTTAGGCGCGCGTCGTGCCGTCGCCTTCGACCAGATATTTGAAGCTGGTCAACTGCGCGGCCCCTACGGGGCCACGGGCGTGCATTTTACCGGTGGCAATGCCGATCTCCGCACCCATGCCAAATTCACCACCGTCAGCAAACTGGGTGGAGGCATTGCGCATCAAAATGGCACTGTCCAGCCGCTCAAAGAAGCGCGCGGCTGTGGCGTCATCTTCGGTCAAAATGCAGTCCGTGTGATTGGAGCCATACTGGCGGATGTGCGCAATGGCGGCATCCACGTCCGCAACAACTTTTGCCGCGATGTCCATGTCGAGGTATTCTTTGCCCCAATCCTCTTCCGTGGCCGCGGTGGTGCGACCTTCGATAACCGGAAGCGCTGCATCGCTGTGCAGCATAACGCCAGCTTGCGCCAGAAGGGTGAGCACCTCAGTGCCCAGACCGTCAACAATATCCTGATGGATCAAAAGACATTCCGCCGCACCACAAATACCGGTTCGGCGGGTTTTGGCATTGAGCACCACGTCGAGGGTTTTCTGTGGGTCTGCATCTTTGTCGATATAGATGTGCACAATGCCTTCCAGATGTGCAAAAACCGGCACACGGGCTTCGCGTTGCACAAGCCCAACAAGACCTTTGCCGCCGCGTGGCACAATCACATCCACGGTATCAATCATCGTCAATAGTTCCTGAACCGCCGCACGGTCGCGGGTGGGCACCAACTGGATGGCGGCCTCTGGCAGCCCCACAGACTTCAACCCGTCGACCAAGCACGCGTGGATCGCACCGGAACTGTGAAAGCTCTCTGAGCCGCCGCGCAGGATTACCGCATTGCCGGACTTCAAGCAAAGCGCACCGGCGTCTGCGGTCACATTGGGACGGCTTTCATAGATCACGCCCACGACCCCCAAAGGCGTGCGCACACGCCGGATGTTGATACCTGAAGGCATGTCCCATTCGGTAAGTACTTCACCAACAGGATCATCTTGTGCAGCAACCGCGCGCAGGCCGGTGACAATGCCCTGAATGCGGTCTTCGTCCAGCATCAGGCGGTCCATCATGGCATCCGACAGGCCTTTGTCGCGGCCAAAGACGAGGTCTTTTTTATTGGCCTCAATGATCTCGGAACGGCGAGACCAAACGGCTTCGGCAGCAGCCTCCAGCGCGGCGCGTTTGGTTTCCGGCGGAGCAAAGGCCAGCTCCGCGCTTGCCGCTTTGGCGTTGTCGCCAATCTGGGCCATCAGGGCGGGGATGTCTGCGATGTCTTTCATCGGGTCGGTCCTTTGCTAGGGGTGGTAAATTTCGCCTTCGGCGAGGATATTTAAGGTCAAATGAAATCTAAAGCGCCAGATCATCCCGGTGGATGAGAGCTGCCCGGCCGGGGTATCCGAGCAAATCTTCGATATCCCGACTGTGGCGGCCTTTGATTTTGTCGGCCTCGTGAGAAGAATAAGCCGCCAGACCCTGCCCCAAACGATGGCCGGTACTGTCGTGGATTTCAATCGGGTCGCCGCGGCTAAAATCGCCGTTCACATTGGTCACCCCGGCCGGCAGCAGGCTCTTGCCGGACGTCAAAGCGTTGGCAGCACCGGCATCCACCACCAAAGCCCCTTGGGGTTTCATCGAGGTGATCCAGCGCTTGCGGGCCAGTTGTGGCGTGCCTTGCGCCAGGAACCATGTCGCGTTGGCACCATCTTCCAGCGCCTGAATTGGCCGCAGGGTTGAGCCTTCTGTGATGGCCATGTTGCAGCCGCCCACAGTGGCGGTTTTGGCGGCCATGAGCTTGGTGATCATGCCGCCTTTGGAGAGGCCAGACACCCCCTCACCAGCCATGGCTTCGATTTCAGGCGTAATCTCTTCAACCACCTCAAACCGTAGGGCGTTGGGGTTGGTCATGGGATTGTCGGAGTAAAACCCGTCCACATCCGACAGCAGAACCAAACTGTCTGCGCCTGTGGTCAGCGCAATCTGGGCGGCCAGGCGGTCGTTGTCACCATAGCGAATTTCGTCGGTGGCAACGGTGTCATTCTCGTTCACGATAGGCACCACGCCCAGCGTTAGCAACTGATCCAGCGTGGCACGCGAATTGAGGTATCTCCGCCGGTTCGCGCTGTCTTCTAACGTCACAAGCACTTGGGCCGTGGTGATCTGATACGGCGCAAGCGCTTCTTCATAGGCGCGAGCCAAACGGATTTGGCCAACGGCCGCCGCCGCTTGGGATTGATCCAGCGACAGGTCAGCATTGGGCAGATTTAGCGCACGACGGCCCAAGGCAATGGAACCAGAAGAGACCAACACCACGTCCGTACCACGGGCTTTCAGCATGGCAACATCTTCCGCCAGTGCTTTTAGCCAGTCTGCTTTCAACAACCCTCTGGTCCGGTCAACCAGTAGCGCCGACCCGATTTTGATCACAACCCTTTTTGTGTCTCTTAGGGTCGCCACGGCGCCTCTTCCTCATCCGAGTCTGCGGCTTCTTCGATTTTCTGGCGCAGCCGATCATCATCAATCTGCGCTCGCAGCGCCCGCAACACCTCTGTGGTGCCCTCATGGCTGGCACCGGACATCAAAAGGACGTCGCCGCCAACAACGGCTTCCAGCTCTTCCTTGAGGAATGCGCGCTCTTCAGCGTCCAGACTGTCAATCTTGTTCAGCACTGTCACACGGGGCTTGTCTGCCAAGATGTCCGCGTAGTTGGTGATTTCCTGCACAATGGTTTTGTAGTCTTCCAGCAAAGTGCCGGAAGTGCCGTCCACCAGATGCAGCAGAACAGCGCAGCGCTCGACGTGCCCCAAGAAAAGGTCGCCAAGCCCCCTGCCCTCACTGGCACCTTCGATCAAGCCGGGAATGTCCGCGACGACAAACTCCACACCGTCAACACCAACCACACCCAGATTTGGATGCAAGGTTGTGAACGGGTAATCCGCGATCTTGGGCCGCGCGTTGGACGTGGCCGCAAGGAAGGTGGATTTGCCCGCGTTGGGCAGACCCAACAAGCCCACATCCGCAATCAGCTTGAGACGCAGCCAGATGGTACGTTCCACACCCGGCTGACCGGGATTGGCGCGGCGTGGGGCCTGGTTGGTTGAAGACTTGAAGTGCAGGTTACCGAAACCACCGTTGCCGCCTTTGGCAAGCAGCACACGCTGTCCCACTTCGGTCAGATCGGCGATCACGGTTTCCTGATCCTCGTCCAGGATCTCGGTTCCCACAGGCACTCGCAAGATGATGTCGTCACCGGTCTTGCCAGTGCGCTGATTGCCCATTCCCGGTTGGCCGGACTTGGCAAAAAAGTGCTGCTGGTAGCGGAAATCGATCAGAGTGTTCAAACCCTCAACCGCTTCGGCCCAAACATATCCACCGTTGCCGCCGTCGCCACCATCGGGCCCACCATATTCGATATATTTCTCGCGCCGGAAAGAGACACAACCGCCCCCACCGCCGCCTGAGCGGATGTAGACTTTGGCAAGGTCGAGGAATTTCATGTCATTGGTCCTTTTGCGGCGCGTGTTGCGCTCATACCTTGCCAGGCGGCAAGGCTCAATCCAGTTTCAAACTATATGTCCAGGTTGGCACGGTGGCATCTCGCGCCAGAGAGAAGCTTTCAGCGTCACCAAGGTATTGAAACCCGCAATTGGTCAGCACTCGGGCCGAGGCCGGGTTGTCCTGAAACACCGAGGCAAAGATCGTCGTGCTGTTGAGTGGGTTGGCCGCAATCATAGCGCGGACCGCTTCTGAGGCCAGCCCCGTGTTACGGAAGGCTTTACCAATCCAATAGGCAATCTCAACCTGACCTTCGTCCACGCGGGTCAAACCGATCAGGCCCATAACTTCAGGTTGGCCATCCGCGCTGCCGTCGAATGCCCATACGTCCTGCGCACGACCGTCAGACTGCGCGCGGTTGATGAAGGCTTCGATATAGCCCGGCGGCAATGGGTGAGGAATAGATGCGGTCAGTCGCGCAAGTTCCCGGTCCGCAGTGTGCATCTCGATCAGACCTTGATCTGAACGGCGCAGGGGGCGCAAAACGAAACGCTCTGCTACAATAACAGGCTGATTGACGATGGTGTCCAATTTCATCGCGGTCTCCTCCTCAAAGAACCACATAGAGCACCGAGGCCACCGTCAAAGCGGCCAAAGTGCGCATCAAATATATTTCCGCGGGCTTGCCAGCCACAGTGCGGGCGATCCGGTCCCCGGCATAGGTCCAGATCGGATGAAAAACCGCCTGTGCCGCCAATAGGCAGAAAGCGATGGTTGCCGTCGCTTGCAAGGCAGGTGTCGCGGGCGTGACAAAATTTGTGAACCCCGCAACGATCATCGCCCAGGCCTTGGGATTCAGCGGATGCACCAGCAATCCGGCCGCAAAACCGGGCGGCTGCTCATTCTCGCCACTGTCGGGAGACAGCCGCAAATTGGAGACTTTCCACGCGAGCCAGCAAATATAGGCGGCGCTGATCCATTTGAGGGCTGCAAAGACCTCCGGAACCGCCTCGGCCAGCTCCATCAGGCCAAACCCAATCGGCCAGATGATCAACTGCTTGCCCAAAGCCACGCCCGCCACAAAAGGCAGCGCAGCCGTGAAGCCAAACCGCGCACCAGTAGCCAATAGCGCCATGTTCGCAGGACCAGGTGTGCCCACCTGACTTGCGGCAAAGATGCTAAAACTGATCACGGCGACGCTCATGGCGTGTCCCAAATCTCAAAAAGGAAAAAGGGCCGGCTGTGTCAGCCGGCCCCCTAAATGTTTCATAACCTTAAGGTCGGCTTACTCTGCGGCCTCCGCCACTGGCAGAACCGAAATAAAGGTGCGGCCTTTCAGGCCTTTGTGGAATTTCACGTTGCCGTCAACAGTTGCAAAGATGGTGTGATCTTTGCCCATGCCAACGCCTTCGCCCGGCCACATCTTTGTGCCGCGCTGACGCAAGATGATGTTGCCTGGAATGACGTTCTCGCCACCGTATTTTTTCACGCCAAGACGACGACCCGCGGAGTCGCGACCGTTACGGGAACTACCACCAGCTTTTTTATGTGCCATATCGTTGCTCTCCTATACTTCGCTTACTTCGCCAGTTCGGCTGCTTGCGCAACCCACTCAGGCTTCACTTTAACCGCATCAAAGCTCTCTACGTCAACTGCTGCCAGCTGTGCGTAAGAGGTGATGCCTGCGTCTGCCAGCTTTTTGGCTGCGGCCGGACCAACACCAGTGATGGCGGTCAGATCGTCAGCAGCGGCTGCGGCAGGTGCTTCGGCTTTCTTGGCTGCTTTGGCAGGTTTCGCCGGAGCTGCGGCTGCAGGTGCGGATACGGAACCCGAACCGATGGCAGCTTTAACGCCAGATTTGTCTGCGCCAGTGGCCAGAATGTCGGTGATGCGAACCAGAGTCAGTTTCTGACGGTGGCCCACGGTGCGCTTGGAGCTGTGCTTACGACGACGCTTCACAAATTTGATCAGCTTTTCGCCTTTGATCTGATCGATCACGTCGGCTTGTACAGCGGCACCTTCAACGAAAGGCGCGCCAACAACGGTGGTGTCACCGCCAACCATCAGCACGTCGTTGAATTGAATCTTTTCGCCAGCGTCTGCAGCCAGTTTTTCGACACGCAGGACGTCGCCTGCCTGTACTTTATACTGTTTGCCGCCGGTCTTCAGGACTGCGAACATGTCCTATTCCTTCGATCTTATCGCGTCCTTTGGTCCCGCAGCCCGAAAGCGTTGGCGTTTTTGGCTAATGCCACCTCAAACAGCGCGCCCTGGTATGGGCTGTGTTACAAAAAATCAGGCGCAAAGTGCATACTTCACGCCAGATGGGGGCTTATCCTGTGGAAAACTGTTCAAGTCAAGCCGTTTTTAAAGGGCTTATAGGTCCTGAACCGGCTGGATGTCGCCCATACGCAGCGCCAATGCTTCAAAGCGGTTGGACATGACTTCAAAATGCACGGCATTCATCAGCTCATACACAGTCATCATGTCGGGGTGCTCAAGGGCTTCGGTGTATTTGACCAATTCCTCTAGTGAGAAGTCGCGGTAGGTATATGCTGCATTGGCCAGCGAAGACGTCTCGATCGCGTCGGCCATCTCCTCCGCGTTCTCGTTCAACAGTGCGCGCAGCCCGTCTTCATCGGTGCGCAGGTCAATCACCCCGGCATAAGACGCTGCCAGGATGAAACGGACCTGAATTTCGGTCATCGCCTGCGGACCTATGTCATTTGGGTCAATCGCCACACTCATGCGGCGGAACAGATCAATGCGCGGATCGTCTTTGGCCTGTAGCTCGGCCAACATGGCGTTACCGACCAAGTCCTTTTCCTCATCATCCGCCATATGGCTGTCATTTTCGACCTCCACCAGGCGCTGGCCGAGATCGGAGGCATAGAATGCTGCGGCATGTGCCAACAAGTCATCGTCAAGCGTGGCCTCCAATATGTCGAGTGCCCGGCCCTGCATCATTTCAGTGTCAAACACATCCTCAGCAACGGCGGTCCATTGCGCTCCAAAATCACCTTGGTTCATACCCAGCAAATCTGGTGCGGAAGTTGCGGACAAGGCGATCGAGTCAATCGCCACGTCAAAACCAGTGACCTTCAAGAACGCTTGCACATGGTCCCGATCGGCCGCTTGTGCCAATGAAACCAGCACAAACAAGCTGGTCAGAGCCGACAATCCCAACAGGAACAACTGATTTTTGAGAGTATCAAACGGGGCCACGCGGGCAGAAGTCTTTTGCATGCCGTCAAGCTAAATCATTTGTTGCACAAAACAATACAAATCCCACTTGCGCCACATCACAATCCCGATTAAACGACGCCCTCACACAGACCACGGTCTATCGGACGGAGAGGTGCCGGAGTGGTCGAACGGGGCGGTCTCGAAAACCGTTGTGGGTGCAAGCCCACCCAGGGTTCGAATCCCTGTCTCTCCGCCACTATCCCTGCACTGGTATCAATCGGCTGATCTCCATCGCTTTGAGGGCCTCCAATGAGGGATCTTCGTCAAGGCCACTTTCGGGCACGTCCAGACCAGCGTTCGCCGCGATGGCAGAAAACTGCAGGGACACAACATAAGCCAACTCCGGATCAAACAGCACACGTGCGGTCAGAACGTCTTCAATTGCCTTGCGGAGATCTGCGTCGCCGGCCTGAAAATGCATGGCCAATGCCTGCACTAGGGCGCTGTGGGTGCTATAAGTGTGATTGGAACCGGACAAATGGCTCTCTGCCAGCCAACGCAGGCCGCGCTCTCCGTCCAATTCGACCAAACTCAATACATATGCGCCCAGCATATCACTCTCGTGAGCAACGCCTTGCGTGACCCTTGATTTTAGAAAACCACTTAACTCCTGTGTCCACTCGGAAAACCCCAAGAGAAGGATCCGGATTGCACGTAAGTCCATTTGACTTGTTACATCAAGCTGGGCCCGCAAACTGTTTGCATCAACCTCAAAGTCCAGCGCTTGCAACGTGGCGTAATCCGCCAAATCCAATTCTCTTAGAGCAAGCTCACGCGCACGCCTGTCTGCGTGATGCAATAGATCGGCAAAGAAGGTCGCGCGCGCACCGGGATCGTTTTGCCAATCCGGCAATGCTTCCCAGATGCCCTGCACCAAGGGCTCAATTGCCTTATCAACAGTAATCAGACGGTGCCACTCCTCGGTTTCCGGCTCCCTAGCAAACAATACACGCGCTTGCGGTTTTACGCGTAACAGTCTCCGCGTGGTGCTATCCACAAGAAAGGGCAGCGTACCAGCGAATGCCTCACCGCGGAGTTGATCGGTGATGGTGAACGAGAACGGCGTGGTCTCGGACGGCCGCGCCAAAACCACGTTGTCCGCCCATATAAGGCGCTCGACCAGCGTGGGTTTGGGCGCGTACCCATGAAATGCGCAAGGCATGGCCACGGTACCAAAACAAATCCCAATCAGAGCCAACCAACCAACTGACTTTGCGCGCACGTCGCTCAGGTGATCAAAAACCATAAATCCGTTCCGCAAGCCAAAAAGTAGCTATGCCACCAATCGTGTAGCCAGCAACCGCATTGGCTCGGCTGACCAATTGGTAAGACAGAAGATTCATGGTTTTCAGAAGCGTTTTCAAGCCAAAGTTGAGGAACAAAATCACAGCGACAAATACCAATTGGCCAGCCTCCACCCCCAGATTGAAGGTCAGCAAAGCCAGCGCAATGTCGACGTCAGGCAACCCGATATCCTGCAAGGCGCCGGCAAATCCCAATCCGTGGAGCAGGCCAAAACAAAAGGCGACCACCCAAGGCGCACGTTCTGACAGCCGCAAATGCATGTCGTCCCGTTTTAAAATTTCAATCGCCAAAAACACCACCGAGAGCGCAATGATCGCCTCAACCGGAGGGCCGGGAATTGACACATGCCCCAAAGCAGCAAGTGCCAGTGTTATACTGTGGGCTACCGTGAATGCCGTGATCGCGCCAACCAATCGGCCTTTGCTTCGGATCAACAAAACCAACGCAAAGACAAACAGAAGGTGATCCCAGCCTTCCAAGATGTGTTCGAACCCAAGCACCGCGTAAGTCCAGCCAACTTGCAGGTGACTCTGGGATATTGGAATTGCGAATTGCGGTTGTGTTGCCGTTAACCGGGATGTGGAAGGTGCCCCTTCAACGGGTTGAAACCGTACTAGAACATCCGTGTTCTGCCGACTTAAACCGACAATTTCTATGACCTCCCCCTGTAACCCAGCTGGACACAGTGCCGTCCACTGAGAATGCCAGGCGGCACCGTCGGACACAGGGACCGGCCCGGTGCTGGGTGTACATGAAGTAGGAAGTTGCACATGAATGTCCATCGGCACGTTGCGCACATCCGGCTTGCGCCAAAACACCGAAAAGACCCCCGCCTCCGTCTCTCGAATGTCCAGGTACCCAGGATCGAGTTCATGCGCATCGCCTTGCTGGGAAAACACCAGGAGACAGACAGAGAACAATAGGTAGCGAAGCCAACTCATTGGCCGATCCAGCTCTGCAACGTGTCCGCGTTGGGGCGAGACACATTGTAGGCCTCCAAAAGTGTGGCTTCCTGCGCCGCCCGCAAATCGTCAGCAAGTGCACTGCGCCAGTCGGCCAACACCAGATCTCGAATGTCCTCCAGAGACGGTGTTTGAGCGGGGATGTATTCATGCACCAAAACCACATGCACCCCGAAACCAGACTGTATCGGCCCTGACCACTGACCAATTGGGGCCCGTTCCAACTGTGCAAAGACACCTCGGCCAAAACTGCCATCCACCTGGTTGATCCCCGCGTTATTCACCACAGGTTGCAACATAGACGGTATCGTATCTTGCGGCGGCGCCTCGCCTGCATTCAAGGAGGCCAGAAAAACATCAACATCCAGGGTGTCCTCTGGCAATCCGATTTGCTCGAAACTGACCAAAGCCGGTGTTTGAAATTTAGAGGCGTGTTCCCGCAGGTGCTGTTCCAACACCGCATCCTCGGGAACCGCAGACTGCGCAGCAGACGTCATGAGAAACGCCATTTTTTGCACCAACCGATTGCGCACCACGCCGTCACCATTGTCCAGGCCAAGAGCACGGGCTTCGCGCACCAATACTTCGCTGCGCACATACTGATCCAGCAACGCCTGTGCCTCATCAGAGCTCGGGCCACGTTGCATCTGCGCGTGAAACCGAGAAGCGAGAGCGGAAAACACCTGCTCAGATACAACAATTTCGTTCGCTTCTGGAGCATCTATCTGCTCAGGTTGCTGCACGAAAAACCAACCAAAAATGGCGACTCCAAAAACAGCAAAGTGAAAAAATGGTTCTTTTAAAAGGGCCATATCGGTTCTCTAAATAGCGACAATCAGGGTCGTGATCCCTTAGAACTTGCCCCCTGTTGCAGTTGAAAATCAAGCCTTTCCAAGGCAGTGCCTGCCTGCCCAAAAGCCAGCAAAGTTACTTCAATTTGGCAGATCGTCCTGCTGAAGTGCGATGCCTATAGGGAGCCTTTCTCCTCATTAGGCAGCACATTTCTCGCCAACACAACATTGAACTTGAGCCTACAATACACCGCGATCCAAACTGATCGTCACAAAGCAAAAAAGCCACTAAGCAGTTACGCTTAGTGGCTTTTTATGGCTCCGGCGGTAGGGATCGAACCTACGACCAATTGATTAACAGTCAACTGCTCTACCGCTGAGCTACGCCGGAACATTTTGTATCTTTCAGAGTGTGTCTCTGAGGATGTGGCGGGGTATAACTTTGGTTTTCAGGGACGTCCAGAGGCTTTTTCAAAGTTTTTTGAATTTCCGCAAAAAAAATTTACAGAAGTTCGAAAACCGCCTCTGCGCGTAGATCCCCAGATGACGAAACTTGGCTTTTTCCTTGCAAATCAACGAGGTGCGCAAAGACGTTACGCGTGGCTGCCGGGAGCAGTGCCGCTGGCGTATCCTTGTAAATCAAAGCCGCAAGGGCTTTGGCAGTTGCCGGCCCCCGCTTGAGTGTCAACAGAATCTCGGCCTCGCGAGACTTGCGGTGTGCCATCAGCCAATCCAGCCGCTTTGCTGGGTTCTCAATGGGCGCTCCGTGGCCCGCATGGAACACCCGCCAGGGCCGCGCACGTAGCTTTTCGCATGAGGCCATGAAATCAGTCAGATCACCATCGGGTGGCGAAACCAACGAACTGGCCCAGCCCATTACATGATCGCCCACAAAACACATATCCGAAAAAGCAAAAGCAATATGGTTGCCAAAATGGCCTGGCGTATGAATCACCTCGAGCGTCCAATCCGTGCCATCGATGAGATCACCGTCAGCCATCAAAATGTCTGGAGCAAAATTGACATCCACGCCCTCCCCGCCTCCTGCCAGTCCGGTCTCGGCCAATTTCTGCATAACTACGCTGCGTCCTGCGTCCGGCCCACCAAAGGCCAGAATTGGCGCGCCGGTTTTAGCTGACAGCGCCGCGGCCAGCGGTGAATGATCGAGATGGGCATGCGTGACACATATATGCGTGATAGACTGCCCTGGCTTTATGGCCGCCAAGATCGCCTCCAAATGTGGCGCGCTGTCCGGGCCGGGATCAATCACCGCCAGATCAACCGTGCCAACGAGATACGTGTTGGTGCCACGAAAAGTCATTGGCGAGGGATTGGGTGCCAGAATGCGTCGCACCCTTGGCTCAAGCTCGACGGCAACGCCCGGTTCGGGGTTGAAAGCCAACATCTGCGCGTCCATGGTCTTCCTCTCTGGGAGTGGTCTTACGGCAAGGTGTACGCATGTTTTTTAAGTGGCTCAAACGCTATATGCCACGCAGCCTTTATGGCCGCGCCGCGTTGATCCTTGTGGTGCCGGTTGTGCTGCTGCAACTGGTTGTGTCTTTTGGCCTGATCACCCGGCATTTTGAAGGCGTCACCGAGCAAATGACCCACGCGGTGACCCGTGAAGTGTTATTGGTACTGGAAGGCGTCGACAACCAGGACGAGGTGCCGGAGGCCCTGCCCGTTGTGTTGAATGTGCTTGATATGGATATCGACTATATTGACGAAATCCGAGTCAAAGACACGCGCATTTGGTATGATTTCTCTGCCTTCATTATTTCCCGCGAATTTCGCAGATTCTTGCCCGGAGTGACAGCTGTTGAACTGGCGGAAAAAGGCCAAGTCCACCTGCATTTGCAGCGCCCTGAAGGCAATCTTGTCATCCGGTTCGACCGACGTCGCGTATCGGCCTCAAACTCCCATCAACTCTTTGTGAATATGGTGTTTTTTGGCGCGCTCCTGACGTTTGTCGCTTACCTTTATTTGCGCAACCAACTGCGCCCCATCAAGCGCCTGGCTGCGGCGTCTGAAGCCTTTGGACGGGGGCAAAATGTGCCGTATTCGCCAGGTGGCGCGGTAGAAGTGCGCGCGGCCGGGAGCGCGTTTCTGGACATGCGCGCGCGCATTGAGCGGCAAATTGAACAGCGTACGTTGCTCCTGTCGGGCGTCAGCCACGACCTGCGCACACCTTTGACCCGTTTTAAATTGGGAGTATCGCTGCTGGATGACGAGGACCGCGAACCTTTAGAGCGCGACATAGAAGACATGCAGCGCATGCTTGATGCCTTCTTGAGTTTTGCCCGTGGCGCATATGAAGACGACAGCGAACAGGTGGATGCGGTCGCATTTGTAGAAAATGTAGTTAAGGATTTTGCCCGATCAGGGGACGATGTGACCATTCACGAGCTTGATGGCCACGGAATGGTGTCGCTGCGTCCTGTGACTGTTCGGCGGGCAATCGAAAATCTGGTTGGAAATGCGGTGCGCTACGCCAATCGCGCCGAAGTGTCCGTTCAGATAACTGATCGCTATTTGCGTGTGCGCGTTGAAGACGACGGGCCCGGCATTTCGCCAGAACAACGGGAGGAGGCGCTCAAGCCTTTTGCGCGGCTGGAACCGGGGCGCAATCAAAACAAAGGTATGGGCGTTGGACTTGGCTTGTCCATCGCCGCGGATGTGGCCCGGGCCCATGGCGGAATCCTTCGATTGGGGCAAAGTGAACGACTTGGCGGATTGCGCGCGGATTTGGTTCTGGGGCGCTCTTACTCCCCTTCTTCTTAAAGGATTTTTAGCCCTGAGCAGGTAAGCCGGATAGGACCTTCTTGTTTCCGTGAGTCTGTGATGATCCGCACCCGCGCCCATCTTGCCTTTTTTGCCTTCGGGTGGACTGTGGTGGCTGTTGTGCTGAGCTTGGTGCTGTCTTTCACTGCACTTGGCTTCGCTCCAAGCCTGCGCAATGCAATTGTCGCAATGGCTGTTCCTGCAATTGTTACGCCTTTTGTATCTCTTCTGTCAGGGCGCATGATGATGAGATTGCATCGGATGTCGCAAAAACTGCAGCACGCCGTGGATCACGACGCACTGACCTCGACCGTGACGAGACAATATTTTTTCGATAAGTTACAAAGCCTTGACGGGGAAACGTCATCCACCATCCTGCTGATCGACATTGACCAGTTTCGCGACATCAACGACTCACATGGACATTATGTCGGGGACATTGTGCTGCGGGAAACTGCACATCGCTTAATCAATAACACGCGCCGAGATGACCTTGTCGCGCGCTTTGGGTGTGAGGAATTTATCGTGCTGCTGCCAGACACCACGCCAAAAGACGCACTGCATGTGGCCGAGCGCATGCGCGCCACTGTGGCACGCACCCCAATTCGTACTTCGATCAGCAAAATCCCCGTCACCGTCAGCATCGGCATTGGTCACTTGGGGCCAGACAGCGACTGTAAAGTGGCGATGCAGGAAGCGGATGATGCTCTTTACGCTGCCAAGACCGCAGGCTGCAACTTGGTCAAATCAGCGGCCTGATCCTCCGGCATATCCTTGCGTGCGCAACTTTACAGCCTGAACTGGAACGGATAGCTGTCGTGCAATAACAGGCGACCGACAAAAAGGACGAGTCATGCGCATCGGCAATCGCGAAATTGGCCCCAACCACCCTCCCCTTGTGATCGCCGAAATTGGCATCAACCACGGCGGCGATCTCGCCGTAGCCAAAGAAATGGTACGCCTTGCGGCCCTGTCGGGTTGTGAGATGGTCAAGCACCAGACCCATTTTGTTGACGACGAAATGACGGATGAGGCCAAAGAGATATTTCCTCCCAATGCCGATGTGTCGATCTGGGAAGTGATGGAGCAATGTGCGCTATCCGCCGAGGACGAACTGGAATTGAAGCGCTACACCGAGGAGCTGGGAATGATCTTCATCTCCACGCCATTCTCCCGGCGCGCGGCGGACTTTCTTGCCGAAGCAGGTGTTCCGGCGTTCAAAATTGGCTCTGGAGAGGCAGATAACCTGCCGCTTATCCGCCACATCGCATCGTTTGGAAAACCTGTGATCATGTCCACAGGAATGCAGACCATCGACACCATGCGCCGCTCTGTGGCGATCCTGGAAGAAGCTGGCATTGAATACGCACTGCTGGAATGCACCAACCTTTACCCATCGCCACCTGAGATCGTATCACTGCGCGGTGTGTCTGACCTGAAAGAGGCTTTTCCACACGCAGTTGTTGGCTTCTCTGACCACTCCATTGGGCCAGACATGGCGCTGGCGTCTGTGGCATTGGGGGCTTGTATTCTGGAGCGTCACTACACCGATACCCGGTACCGTCAGGGACCCGACATCATCAACTCGATGGACCCTTCCGAACTGCGCCACATCATTGAGCGCTCCCGCGAGATCTGGATTGCAGCCAACAATCCGAAACAACGCACCGAGGCGGAAGAGCCGGTTTATGCTTTTGCCCGCGCGTCCGTGGTGGCGGATAAAGATTTGCCAGCGGGTCACGTCATTGGAGAACAAGACATCTGGGCTCGTCGTCCCGGCTCCGGCGAAATCCCCGGCTATGAGTTTGACAAGGTAGTCGGCAAGACCCTCACCCGCTCAGTCACCCGCAACACGCAACTGAAGTGGGAAGATATTTCTTGAGCAAGTCCCCCGATAACCTAGGAATCTGGCTGATCAATTTGCCCAAGGATTCCGATCGACTCGCTAAAATGCAATCACAGTTGGCGACATTGGGACTGACCGCGCAAGTTTATGAAGCGATTAATGGAAAAGAGCGTGCTGAAGAGCTTGCTTCAAATGTAGACGCTCAAGCCTATCTCAAAAACACTGGGCAGCCGATAATTCCTGGTCACGTTGGCGTTTATGCGAGTCACAAAGCGGTTTGGGAACAATTTTTGGCGTCCGACAAACAGTTTGCGCTCATTTTTGAAGACGACGTCGTGTTCCACGATGATTTTCTTGAGGCACTAGAAACCGGGCTTGCCGCACATCAGCATTGGGATTTGCTGCGGTTCAACGCCATTCGCGCCAAACTTCCAATTCCTCAAGGTAAGTTGGGGAAATACACTTTAAATGCCTATGTTGGGCCCTTCACGGGCAATGCTGCCTATCTGCTAAACAGATACGCAGCAAGAACACTCTGTGATCAGATCTGGCCACAAACACGGCCGCTGGATCACGAAATGAACCGCTTTGATAAATATGACTACCGGGCACTTGGCCTAGAACCCTTTGCCAGTCATCCGGACGACGGCGGGGTCTCGACCATCACGGGTGTTGGATTTGAGAAAGTACACAAACCCCATTGGAGTAAACGGCTCCCTTATTACCGGTTGAAAATCGTAAATTATGTTAAACGAGCCTATTGGCTGCTCAAGGTAGGCATGCTTCCTGGATCAAAAAAACAATTGGACAGAAACAGTTAGCATTACTTCGAAACGACCTTGCCGCCCCAGATACCGTGGGCTTCTCTGAAGTACTCAATACATGCTCGATTTGCTGCAATGCGGTCGTGGCCACTGTAGATAAGATTACGCAAAGCTGCATCTTTCACTTCATTTTTGTGCCCAAGCGAGCGAATTTTTTTCTCCGTATTTAGCCAAATCGGAATCCCTTTGCGTTCCAGACATCCGGATAGCCAAACATCATCCACGGTCCAAAGAACGTCGGGAATATTATAGCAAGCCTCGTCAAAAAAATCGGGCTTCACCAAGACTCCTCCCCAGCCCTCGAGAATATCAACATATCCCGGCCGATTGGCTTTTGATGGCTTCCATTGTCCCAAGCTGGCAGCACGCTTCAAACGGTATGTGAGGTCCTTTTCAATAAACCCAGCTCGCGGGGCTTTAGCGCCTTGCCACCCGTCATTGGCATAGTGCGGCGCATCCAAATGACCTCCTTCTTCGCAGATACAGCAATTAGGGTGTTTTTTTGACGCATCAACATAGCGCTGCGCCCAATTCACGTCATAAAGCTTGTCGTCGTCACAGAACAAAATTTGGACATCTTGCCCCTTATACTCTTGAGCAGCCGGCAGAACTTTTGTTGCCGGTCCCAAGTCCTCATCGATAACCCGCAAGTTTACACTATCCGGCACCTCCGGAAGCTCCGACATTTCATACTCGAACCGTTTGTATTTTCGAGCAACATAGAGGTTTATGGACTCAATCTCCGCGGTTTGCTCAAGAAGATGAGACAGGTTTTCGCCTACAATTGGAAACCGGGGTGGAATAGTTGTGAGCGATAGAACAAGTCGTGTCATGTTATCTGTCAGCCTTTTAGTGAACCACCAAACCGGGTCCAATAATCCACCATCCAAGGCACCTGTCCTTTGCCGTAATGTGGGAACTTGTCCCAGTTGCCGCTCGGCGGGTCAATCAGATCGATTGGCCGCGGCCGCCCGTGAAAGCAGAGAATTTTTGCCGTCGGCGCCTTGGGATGCAGAATTCGGTCAACCAGCAATGGGCGGCGGAGGTGGTACTTGAAACTTTGTAACCAGTCAGTTGGCCAATATTCAATTTCGCCAAAGCCTAAGGTTGCGAATTCTCCATGTAGGAAATCCTGCTCGTTGTCATAGTCAGACAGCATTTCATCCATTTTGGAGACAAAGTGGTCAACAACAGCACCAATCTCTCCAATATCAAATGCAAAAATCCCAGTACCGGTCCGAGCAGGACCAGAGTCGTATCGCCAGGGTCGGGAGTCCAAGCAAACAAACGCGCCAGGGAAGTCAAACATCTCTGACAGATCACCCGAAATGACGGTATCCAGATCAATAAAGAGCGCTCTGCCCTTCAAACCATTCAGGTCTCTTGAAAATACGGTCAGTTTTGGCCAAGCCCCCGCCTTCCACGCAGATTGAGGCAGGCCAACCTCAGGGATTGGATGTGTTACAACTCCCGGATCAATACCTTCCACGTCATCGGTCAAGCACACAAAAGTAAAGTCGCCGTCCATATTGGCCTTCGCAGCATTGAAAAGCACATTAACGTATTCCGCAGAGTACAAGGAGCCCCACTTCATAGTCAGAATGACACGTTCCATTTTTCGGCCTTTCCAAAAGATATTGGCACACAAAGACATGGTTTTACATTTGGCTCACACCTAGCTTTGGTCACGCTGAAAGTCCAGCGGACTGGCGTGTTCCACCGTCTCTTGTTTTCCCTATACCGCGCGTTTAAATTCTTGGAAACGTATCAAAAAGTGATGTGATTTGGGTGCAACCCACAACACTCACGGTCCTTGGAGCTGCCGATGTCCGACCCTACCGACCAAGCCACGAGCCTCCTCTTTCTTACTGGCACACGCGCGGACTTCGGCAAGCTGGAGCCCTTGGCGAAAGCCGCTCGTGATGCGGGCTTTGATGTCTCCTTTTTTATCACAGGCATGCACATGCTGGAGCGTTACGGGCGTACAAAAATAGAAGTGCATCGCATGCCGGGCGTGACCAAACACGAATTTCTGAACCAACGTCCGGGTGATCCGCAGGACATCGTCCTCGCCAAAACCGTGACTGGCTTCTCTGACTATGTGACAGAAACTCGACCGGATCTGGTTGTGGTACATGGCGATCGCATCGAGGCACTTGCAGGTGCGCTTGTAGCAGCGACAAACTATATCCCTTGCGCCCACATTGAAGGTGGCGAAGTCTCTGGCACCATTGATGAAATCTATCGCCACTGTAACACCAAATTGGCCAGTCACCACTTTGTCAGCTCCGAGGACGCCAAGCGACGCGCCATGGCGATGGGTGAACCTGAAGGCGCCATTCATGTGATTGGCTCACCGGAGTTGGATTTCCACGCAGGTCCGTCCGGCGTGACCTTGGACGACGTTAAAGACCGCTATGATATCGCCTTTGATGACTTTGGGCTGGTGACCTTTCATCCGGTCACGTCGGAACAGACCACCATGGGCACGCAGGCTCAAGCTTTGTTTGACGCACTGGACGACTCAGGCAAAAATTTCGTTGTGATCGCACCCAATAATGACCCCGGGTCCGAAGACATTTTTGCGGTTTTGGATAAGCTGCCGTCGGAGCGGTTCCGGCAATTTCCGTCCATGCGCTTCAATCATTTCTCTGAACTGATGAAAAACGCGGCCTGCATGATTGGAAACTCTTCAGCTGGTGTGCGCGAAGCACCGTTTTTGGGATTGCCATCCTTGGATATTGGCACCCGCCAAACCAACCGAGCGCAATCTGCCTCGGTGTTCAGATGTGCTGCAGATGATCGGGCAACAATAGAAGCCTTCTTGACCAAAGAGTGGAACCACCGCCATACACCGCACACAGGATTTGGCGAAGGGCGGGCCGCGGAGCGTTTTGTAGACACCCTTAAGAACGACGACTTCTGGGGGCAAGGGTTGCAGAAGGCCTTTCACGATCTTGCCTAGACTGGCCATTCTGAACAGACCGCACCCACAAGAATTCCAAATCAGGAACGACCCACATGCCCCTGAAATTACGTACCTTTCTTGTATTTTGGTCGGTGATTTGGCATCTTTTCCTGCCCCTCGCATTGATCTATTTGTACCGTAGAGGGCGCAAGGACCCGCTGTATCACCAGCACATGTCCGAGCGTTTTGGACGCTACAAAACCACGATGCAGAGCTCGGTTTGGATTCACGCAGTCTCTCTTGGAGAATTGCGCAGTTCTGTTCCGCTGATCCAGGCCATTTTGGACCAGGGCGAAAAGGTGGTGGTGACTCAGTTCACTCCAGCGGGGCGGCGCGAAACCCAAGCGGTTTTTGCAGACGCCATTGCCGATGGTCAGCTCCAAACCGTCTGGGTGCCATTTGAAACCACTTGGGCGTTTCGCAATTTCTTCAAAGCGTTTTCCCCGAAGTTTGGCTTGGTCATGGAGATTGAAATCTGGCCGCGCATGGTCATGGCTAGTAAGCGCGCGGGTGTGCCCCTCTTCATGTGCAACGCGCAATACCCTTCCAAATCCATTGTAAAAGATCAGAAATCCTTCGGCCTGCGCCCTGCCGTTATGGCACAGTTTGCCGGGGCATTTGTGAAGTCCGACCTTCAAGCCAAACGCTTTGCCGCCGTAAACGTACCAAATATCCACGTGACAGGTGAGTTGCGCTTTGACCAACCGGTTCCGTCACATTTGACGGAAGCTGGGCCAGCTGCTCGAAAGTGGATTGGCGCCAACGATCGCCCCGTGGTTACTTTTGGCTCTACCGTAGAAGGCGAAGATGCTCTGTATGTGGAGACCATGAGGCAGATGCTGGCCGACGCAGGACCCAAACCGCTGTTTGTCTATGTGCCGCGCCGGCCGGAACGGTTTGATGACATTCACGACATGTTGGAAACTGAAGGGTTTGATGTTCTGCGCCGCTCAATAACCCTGCCCGCTCCAATTTCAACAAAAGCTCTTCAAGAGCTCGAGGCGCCAACCACACAGCCTGACATCTTCTTTGGGGATAGTTTGGGCGAGATGTATTTTTACCTGTCGATGGCTGACAAATCCGTGGTGGGTGGTGGGTTTGTGCCTGCAGGAGCGCACAACATCATCGAGCCTTTGGCCTTGAAAAAACCTGTGATCACAGGACCTGAGACCTGGACCATCGAGTACCCATTTGAAGAAGCCAACGCGGCTGGGGTGGCTTGTGCGAAACCCGATGCCGCAGCGTTGGCAACAGCACTTTCTGGAGGCTTCGCGCCTTCTGAGCACTCTATTGACGCGTTTTTTGATGCCCACGCAGGCGGCACGCAAAAACTGTTGCAAGCGCTCCCAAAAGCGCTCGCAACGGCAAAACCTAAGGTTTAAAGCCGTCCGGCGTTCAACTCACCTAGCAAATATTGCACCAAACCAAAGTCATGCGGCTCGTCAATATCAAAACCGCGAATGGACGGGATTTCAAACGGCAGCACCCGGCCCTCATAGATCGTCTTGGCGCTGCGCAGATAGTCCGGATCCACCACATAAACACACCCGACATGCTCAAAAACTCTCGGTGCGGCCTGACGCGCCCAAACGCCCCCCGGCAAGGTTTTGCACACTTGTAGTGCACCGTTTTCGTCCGGCTCCACCAAATTAAAATAGGGGTTTTTACGCGCCTCACATACGCTCATCACCATATCGGGTTTTTCGGTTTCAAACAAAGTCAACGCGCCTGTGATATCCTCTGGCACGCGGAGTGGGTTTGTACAATCTAGGTCCAGAAAGGCTGTTACGTCTTGTCCGAGCGCCTGCTCACTTGCCGCCAAAGCATGTTGCCAAACACCCCATTTGGGAGCGGTGTCCGTGGCCAATTCCGCCGGGCGCAAGCCAATCTCCAACGCCCCTTTTTCGACGGCATGAGCGTAGACTTCTTCATCGTCGGTCGAAACCACCACCGCGTCGATCTGTGAATGCGAAAACAACATATCCAGAGACCAGTCGATCAAAGGTTTCCCTTGGATCATGCGGAAATTCTTGCCCGGTACGCCTTTGGAGCCTTTGCGCGCTCCGATATGTCCAAGGATCATGACTTGCTCTCTTCCTCACGCGCAGACAGCGCTTCGTAGTAATGTGTTAGTTTTTGCTTCATTGGCCCTATGGCCTTTTCCGACCAGATCAACCGCCGGCCCTTCCGGTCTACAAATCCACCACCCTCGGGCATCTGCAGCAATTCCTGACCTTTCACGTCGACCCCTGGCAGCGTGACAGCCAAAAGCCCATTCCAGCGTCTCCTCACCCATGGAAGGGACGCGCGCAAGTGAGTCAACCAGGCCCAAGGCAGCATAAACTCAGTCGGAAACTTCACTGCCATTGATTTAGGAATGGCCTGCAGGTTTTCTTGCGCGGACCAACTCATAAACCGCTCATCAGCAATCATCGGGCGGAACCCGGTCATCCCGTGTTGCGCATGGAGAGCCCGAAACTGCTCCGCGATATAGCCACATTCGCGCGGTTGAAAAACGACAATTGAAGAGTTTCCCCGGGCATATTTCTTTTTGTTAGTTCGCCGCCAAATCCAACGCCCCAAAGCGCCAATCGGGAGCAACGCGCTCTGAAACAAAACTACGGCTTTCTCTGAACGAGCAACGTCCAAAAACTTAGACATATCGCCAAAAACCACAGTATCAATGTCGATATAGACCGCCGGCAAATCTTGCGGGACAACACCATCCTCAAACATTGCCAACTTCGCCTGGCACCCGCTGGTGCGCATCTCCTCTTGCACAAAGAACTCAGGAAACGCGCGCTGCAGGACGCCTGCCGGCAATCCGTCTCTCTGGCGATCTGTGATCAAAACAGTTCGAAAAGGTCGCTGAGCATATTTTTCAACTGTTTCTATCAATTGGCAAACTTCCGACGGCCCGTATTTTGTGCCCCAGAGGATTAGTACCAACTGCCATTCCGCCGCTGATGTCATAGTCGAACCTTTGCTTTGGCGGCCCACGCCCATGGCATGTGGCCTTAGGATGCCACCCTCTGTTACGACGTGCTCCTCATTGGTTCAATCTCATTCTGACCAAGTCCCTTGCACGCAATCCTCGTAAAACATAAGTAATTCTCAACGCATAGACCTCGAACTCGAGAGACCAATAGGCACATGGATACTTCCAAAAAACGTTTGGGGCACAAGATCAGCGACACCGTTATTCGCGCCTTTCTCTCTGTTATGCGCTCAGTGCCTTACGACACGCGCATGAATGTGGCAGGCTGGTTGGCTGATCATCTGGTTGCGCCGTTGTCTGGCAATCGCCGCCGCATTCGAGAAAACCTTTTAATGATTATGCCAGAGCTGTCGGATCAACAGCGAGAAGACATTGTACATCAAGTTGCCAATTCGATGGGGCGGATGTTGATGGAGACCTATTCGGGCTCCGAGTTTCAAGAAAGCATTTCAAACGCACCGATTTTGGGCCCGGGCAATGCGGTTCTTGAGCAAGCCCATAAGGACGGCAAAGGTGCTTTGATGGTGACCGGCCATTTCGGCAATTACCTCGCGGTCCGGGCATCTTTTCTGGCGCGGGGCGTGCCAATAGGTGGCCTCTACAAACGCATGTCCAATCCCTATTTTAATGAACACTACGTCGCAGCGATGGCCGATTTTGGAGAACCCCTGTTTGAACGAGGGCGTCGTGGCATGGCCAACATGTTGCGACATTTGCGAGATGGTGGATTTGTCGGCATTGTGCATGACCAGCGTATCAATGATGCGCCGCTATACCAGTTTATGGGGAAGCCAGCCCGCACCGCGGAATCTGCCGCCGAGCTGGCACTCAAGTACAAAGTTGATTTGGTGCCGTGCTACGGGGTCAGGCAGCCTGACGGAAGTTATGTCATCGAGACCGAAGCGCCTATTCCCCACACCAATGTGCAAGAGATGACCCAGGCTCTCAACGACAGTTTAGAGGCCCAGATCCGCAAGCATCCAGGTCAGTGGATGTGGACACACAACAGATGGCGCGATGCGGGGAACGACACAACAGAGGACCGAGCCCGAGGAAACTGAAAAACGCTTCCCCAAAATCTCCACATTTGCGTGCCACTTTAACCACAAGCCGCCTGCATAGCTAACTTGTGGCCATCTGCACCTTCCCGGCCACTCTATAGCTGCCTAGGAGACATCCAATGTATCATGCGCCTCAAGCTGTGGCCGCAGAGCCTTCCCGTCACGCCCGTTTGTGGGAATTGATCCGCCAACAAAATCTCGCGAGTATGAAAAAACCAGCTGAAGCGGTTCGTGTGGCGCCCAAGCGAAAGGTTCAAGCCAAACGTCCCGAAGCGCTGGAAGTTGAGTTCGAATTCAACCCGGATCAGATGCTGAAATCCGCCTCCAATTCGCTGCGCCGCGCCAGCTAAACCTTAGCCGCGAAAACCTGTGGCAACCACGAACTTCTCCGAGCTGTCAGAGCGACTGCTCGGCGGTTTCACGTTGGCTACCTTGGTAAACTTCTGTTTCAACAGCTTCTGAAGTTCGCCTTCGGCACCACCTGCCAGAACCTTGGCGACAAAGGTGCCGCCCTCCTCCAGCACATCAAAGGCAAAATAGGCTGCGGTTTCACACAGCGACATAATTTTCAAGTGGTCGGTCTGCTTGTGGCCCGAGCTTGATGCTGCCATATCGCTCATCACAACGTCTGCTTTGCCGCCGAGCCACTCTTTGACCTGATCGTCCGCACCTTCATCCATAAAATCAAGCTGATGGATATCAGCCCCGGCAACGGCCTCCACTTCCTGCAAGTCGATGCCGAGAAGGGTGCCAACCTTCTTACCAGACTTTTCTCCCAAAGCATTGATGCGCGGCACTGCCACTTGAAGCCAGCCCCCTGGCGCGCAGCCGAGATCAACAACCCGCGCTCCTGGCACCAAAAAGCGGAACTTGTCATCCAGCTCCATTATTTTGAAAGCCGCACGTCCTCGATAGCCCTCGGCTTTGGCGCGTGCCACATAGGGGTCGTTCAATTGACGTTGCAGCCACCGAGTGGACGACAGTTTACGCCCCCGCGCGGACTTTACCTTGATGGTCAAATCCCGCTGTCCACGTCCCGAAGTATTTTTACCGGTAGGTTTCTTGGCCATTTCCGTCACCACATTGCGTTGAAACAACGCCTTCTAGTCATTTTTGTCAGAGTCACAAGGGAAACCGCTTTAAAACGGTCCATCCTCGAGCACACCGTCCGCACTCATCTGCGCATAAAGCAGCCCTTCACGCAGGCCGCGATCTGCAACTGAGAGCCGATCTGTCGGCCAACACCGCAGCAGTGCCTGCAAAATTGCAGAACCACTCATGATCAAGGCCTGCCGGTCTTGCCCAATGCGCGGGTCCGCACGCCGCCCTTTTGGACCTAAGTCGAGATAGCCACGAATGACCTTGTCGATCTGCTCGCTGGTCATGCGCAGCCCATCAACCTTGGTGCGGTCATAGCGGCGCAGCCCAAGATGGCTGGCGGCCACGGTGGTCACCGTGCCACTGGTCCCGATAATTTGGAAACCCTCACTCGGCGGCGCATCTTTGTACGGGGCAAACTCGCTGAGGTTTTCCTCAAAGAACCAGCTCATCAAGGCAAACCGTGCCGAGTCATCTTCGACATCGCGAAACTGATCGCGCAACGTGGCCACACCTAAAGGCACAGAAATCCAGTCCACCACCTTGGCGGCAGGAAACGGGCTGTCGACAGAGTGAAACCCACTACGCAGGCGCATAATGGCCCGCGCGCGCTCGATTGGAGGCACCGAGGTCAGGTCCATCCATACCAACTCTGTGGAGCCGCCGCCAATATCCACCACCAACAGCTGTTCCGTCTTGGTGCTCACCAAGGGCGCGCAGGAAATCACCGCCAAACGCGCTTCTTCTTCGGGTTGAATGATCTCCAATTGAAGGCCGGTTTCCCGCTTCACCTGCCGCACAAACTCACGTGCATTTTTTGCACGTCGGCAGGCTTCGGTCGCCACAAGCCGCATGCTTTTGACTTTGTGACGCTTCAGTTTCTGCTGACAGATGCGCATGGCTTGAATGGTGCGCCGCATGGACCCACGCGACAACCGTCCCGTGCTTTCCAGCCCGGAGCCCAACTGGACAGACTTGCTAAAGCTGTCCACCACATGAATTTGACTGCCCTTAGGTTGGGCAATCAACATGCGACAACTGTTCGTGCCTAGATCCAGCGCCGCATAGAGCGAGCTGGGATCAGGCGGTTTCGGCGCGGGGCTCTCAACCGGTTTAGGGAATGCGCCCGCACCTTTGGGACGCTTGGGCGCCATCGTTACGCCCTCCATTTCGTGTTGCCTTCAACGTAGTGTGTCCCCTTGCCCCGCGCAATCCCGTTTCGCAGTCAATCACGCACAAGTCGGCACCGCTGCTGCTCATCTTCTTCATGCAAAGAATTCACGGCGTCCCCCATAGCCAAGCAGGGCTGCCTCTCGTTACAAAGCGACCACAACAAACCCCAAGGTCGCGTTACGCTGCCCTATTGTCGAAAATGAGCCAAAGCGGTCCCAGCCCCTGCCCTAGGAATGAAGGACCGATACCGGAGGAATCACCCCAATGCCTGATGTCACCATTGTCTACTGGCGCGATATTCCTGCTCAAGTGATTGTGGGCAAAGGGCGCCGCGGCGCAAAAAAACCTTTGGCCGAACGCTTTGAACAGGCCATCGACCGTGCGGCAATGAAGGTGGGCGCGTCCGACACAGACGCCTATCTGGCAGAATGGCGCAAAGGGGATCCCTATTTGGTGGAGGGAGAGCCGCAGGCCATCCTCGAAAATGAGGTGGCCCGGCTGGAGGCAGAGTTTGATCAGGACCGCATCAAGGCGATGATCAACAATGAAGGCTGGGCGTGACACGCCCCTCTTTTTGGGAGGCCGCAATGGCTTTGTTGAACTTTAAGCGCAAGACCGAGGAGGTCAAAACCGCATCCCCGGAAATGGAGGCCTTTCTGCAGGGCTATTCCATAGAGGTCATGCCCCGTACGGCGGCAAAGGTGGAAGACTTCCGCACGCTTTTGCCCGCAGGCACGCGTGTCTACATCGCCCATATCGAGGGCACCCCAATTGAGGACATGGTCGACACCGCTCGTCGCATTACGGCCGAGGGTTACGACGTGATGCCGCATTTCCCTGCCCGCATCATCAAAGACAAAGCCACTCTGGAAAACTGGATCGCCATGTATCAGGGCGAGGCGGATGTGAAACAAGGCCTGATGCTGGCCGGTGGCGTTTCCGAACCACATGGCGACTTCACAGATTCCATGCAGCTCCTTGAAACTGGATTGTTTGACAAAGCCGGTTTTGAGCGCCTGCACGTTGCGGGCCACCCAGAAGGCAACAAAGACATCGATCCCGCCGGCGGATCCGCTAATGTCGACGCTGCACTACAGTGGAAACAGGACTTCTCGCAGCGGTCTGACGCAAAAATGGCCATCGCAACCCAGTTTGCATTTGAAGCCGCACCAATCATCGACTGGGCCAATGGCGTAAAATCCGCCGGCATCGACATCCCAATCCATATTGGTATCGCCGGTCCTGCCAAGCTCCAGACTCTTATCAAATTTGCCATCGCATGTGGTGTTGGGCCGTCGCTTAAGGTTCTGCAAAAACGCGCTATGGATGTGTCCAAACTGCTGCTGCCGTATGAGCCGACAGAGGTTCTAACTCAACTGGCCAATCACAAAGCAGCAAACCCTGAGTTCAACATTGACTCGGTGCATTTCTTCCCGCTTGGCGGCATTAAGATCAACGCCAACTGGGCCATCAATAACGGCGGTGCAACCGCACAGCCAGTCAAAGTCTAACAGGATTAATCATGACCCGTACCGTTATAGAATCACAAACAAAAACCGCGATCATGGGTTTTGATCAACCGTTCACCGTGATTGGTGAACGCATCAACCCAACGGGCCGCAAAATTCTGAACGCAGAGCTGGAAGCGGGCGATTTTTCCCGCGTACAGGCTGACGCGCTGGCACAGGTTGCGGCTGGCGCCACCGTTCTCGACATCAACTCTGGCGCAGTCTTCTCCAACAAAATGGCCGAAGACCCGCGTTATGCGGACAACAACTTTGTTGAGCCGGACCTGATGCGCCAACTCGTGCAAAAAGTGCAGGAAGTCACCGACTGCCCGCTTTGCATCGACAGTTCCGTTCCTGGTGCGCTGGAAGCCGGTTTGGAAGTGGCCAAAGGTCGACCGCTGCTGAACTCCGTGACTGGCGAAGAAGAGCGTCTGGAAATTGTTCTGCCACTGGTGAAGAAGTACAACGTGCCAGTTGTGGCGATTTCCAACGACGACACCGGCATCTCCGAAGACCCAGAAGTCCGCTTTGCCGTAGCGAAAAAGATTGTGGAACGTGCCGCCGACTTTGGCATCCCGGCACATGACATTGTGGTCGACCCTCTGGTGATGCCGATCGGCGCCATGGGCACCGCAGGCTTGCAGGTGTTTGAACTCAACAACCGCCTGCGCAACGAGTTGGGCGTGAACACCACCTGTGGCGCGTCCAACATTTCGTTTGGCTTGCCAAACCGTCACGGCATCAACAACGCTTTCCTGCCAATGGCGATGGCCACCGGCATGACCAGCGCAATTATGAACCCGATCGCGCTTCCTGTTGGTCCCAAAAAGCTGGCCGAGAAGAAGGCTGAAGTTGAAGCTGCGGGCGTTATCCTGCCAGAAGGCATGGATGATGAAGCTTTCTGCCAGATGTTTGGACTTGGCTCCACCAAAGCCCGTGCAGGCAAGGAAATGGAGGCCATCCGCGCCGCCAACTTCCTGACCAACAACGATGAAGGTGGCGCTGAGTGGATCCGGTTCAATAAACCACCAGCCACAGAAGGAGAAGGTGGTGGACGTGGACGTCGCGGTGGTGGCCGCCGACGCCGCGCCTAAACCTCCCACATCGCAAATGCACACAGGGCGGGGTTTCCCCGCCCTTTTTCTTTGTCCGCAAGCTCCGTCAGGTTGTTTACCGTTTGGTCAGCACTTTCGCAGTAAACAAGACTTACCAATTGGCAAGCTCCTACCATCTGGTAAGCTGACCCCAAGACACCGAGCTACGCAGGACCAAAACATGTCTCAGCCGTCCCCCGCCCGCACCCGCTACATCGCGCTTGCAACTGAGGAATTTGCCACCCACGGCTACCACGGACTGAGCCTGGCCAACCTTGCAAAAACCGCAGGTGTCACCAAACAAGCGCTGCTGCACCACTTTGGCACCAAGGACGCCCTTTATAACACGGTGCTTGAAACCCTCACGGACCGGCTCTTGGCATCGCTAAATGACACACCGGACGTGTCACCCAAATTGCGCCTAATCCTGCATTTTCAAGATCTTCTCAGTGGAGAGACCGGCAACACGGCAGATGCCCGTCTGGTTTTGCGCAATCTGTTGGACAGCTCGAGAGAGACCGGGGTTGCGCCGCTAAAACCGTACCTCAAAGCACTGTTGGATTTGGCCCGCTCTGTCCCCGCCAAGAAAGCCGCCACTGACATGGAGTTGTTGTTGGGACTCTACGCGGTAATTGGCAGCGCTCAATATCTGCTGATTTCACAAGACGCGCTGTCCGCATTCCTTCGCACTGAAGACGATGAAGCATTGAAAGCTGCACGTCAAAAAGCGGTGGCTACACAGCTTAAAGCCTTCTTGGACGCGGAGTAAGTGATGGCTGACAAAAAGGTACGAGGGCACACACTTACCAACCGTAAAGGCCGCTCCTTTGCCAAATTAGAAAATCAGGGCAGCACAAAAACGCGCAACTTTATCGGAACGGTTAACCCTAGATTCACCAGTTTCCCGCCAAAGTGGTGAAATGCAGGCCACTTTGTCACATACGACCACCGGCCAAAATTGGCTGGATCAGGTATTTTCTTCGTTCAAATCCGGAGAAGCCGGCGCAGTGCGCCGTCGCATTCAGGACGTTGAGGCGGAATGCGGCCGTGCTGCACTGGAACTTGCCGTGCGAAAGCGGGGTTGGCATCTTCTTGAAACCGACCGTGACTATATCATTTTGTGCACAACCGGCTCCTTCAAGATCATCTGCTAAAACCCTAGCCACGTTTCTTCTTGGACCGAAAATCATAGGCGCTATCCGTCTCTGATCCGCCGTCACCAAACAGGCTGTGTTTCTGGATTTTCTGTGTCCCGGTCACAGGAATATCCGCCATGAACCGGATCCAGCCAGGTGCCTTATAGTAAGCCAATCGCGCGAAACACCAGTCAAACAACTCTTGCGCCAACGCGTCATCCGCATCACCGAGCGCTTGAACACAGGCCATAACCTCTTCATCACGCATAGCGTCTTCAACGGCCACTACAGCAACCCGGTCCACCGCCGGATGATCCTGCAAACAGGCCTCGATTTCTGCTGCTGCAATATTCTCGCCTGACCGTCGGATGATGTTTTTCTTGCGATCGACAAAGGTGACCATGTTTGTCTCATCCATGACCACTGTGTCACCGGTGTGAAACCACCCACTGCGCCACGCTTCTTCGGTGGTCTCCGGCAAGTTCAGATAGCCTGAAAACGCACCCCGCCTCGGTGTGTCAGCGCCATAACGCAAAGTCATTTCGCCCGGCGTTCCGCGTGGTACTTCCATATCATTCTCATCGACAACCCGCACATCCAGCCCTGCTTGCGGACGGCCCATCGCACGCGTGTCTATGCGGCGTGGCTCGTGACAGTCCGCCAACATCCGGCACATTTCTGTCATGCCCCAGACTTCGATAAGCGGAAATCCAAAGCGCTCCTCAAACGGGCGGTGCAAAGTCGGCTCGACCCCTGCCCCAACAGCCCACTTAACCTGATGTTTTTGTTCCCACTCCTCGGGGTCTCGGTTCATCAAGGCCGGAATGATAATGCCGAGGTAATGCGCGGCGGTGGCGCCGGTTTCCGCCAACTCCCGCCACCAGGCACTGGCCCGGAACCGCTCTGGAATGATATGCGTGCTGCCGGTCTCGATAACTGCCATAAACAGCAGGATCGCCGCGTTCACATGGAACAGTGGCAAAGGGCAATAAACCTTGGTCACCCCAGTCTCAAACTCAATCAAGCCGCCACGTGAGGCATACCACTGCCCCATCTCAACCTCATAAGCGTGGCTCATGATGCAACCTTTTGGACGCCCAGTGGTGCCGGAGGTATAGATCAGACTGGCCTCTGTAGCACCACTTACCGATTGGTCAGACGGCGCGGGACGTGCGCATTTTGGCAAATTCAGCAAGGTTTCCGTCAATTCCACGGTAGCCACCTTCAGGCCACTCTCAGCAATACCCGCAGCCATGAGGTCAGCCAGCTCAGGAGTAACCAGAGCCAAATCGGCTGCACTGTCCTGCAGCAGGTATGCCACCTCCGCAGGTCGGTAATCCGGGTTCACCGGAACCCAACTGATGCCACGCTTTGCTAGCGCCAATTTGATCAGCAACATCTCCGGCCGGTTTTCCAGCAACACGGCAATTCGATGCCCATGCCCATACCCGGCCTCAGCAAGCTGTGCTTCCATTGCGGCGACGGCCTGCGCTGCCTCGCCATAGGTGCACTGATAGCCATCCGGATGGTACCCTCGCGCTTCGTTCGCAGGCACTTGCAAAAAACTGTGTTCTGAAAACGCCTTCGCACGCGCCTCAAACAACGCACCGATGGTCTCTACCATGTCAATTCTCCTCTTCCCCGCGGCGGACCTTAGTCATCACCCAAACGCCGACAAGAGTGACGTACCGTAGATCGTAGTTATACGGGGGCACCCCGGCGGCGGGCTTCATCCATCAATTGGCCATTAAACTCAGCGCCAAATACAAAAATGGCAGACATCAGGTAAAGGTAAACCAGCGCAGACATGATGCCAGCCAACCCAGCATAGGTCACCGAATAGGTCGAAAAACTGCTGATGTAGATGGTGAATACTTTGGAGGCAAGAAACCACAAGACAAGGCACAGCACGATGCCTGGCCAAAGACTCCCCGTTTTGTGGGGCACCCCTGGCAACCATTTGTGGCATGCAAACAGAAAGAAGGTTGTGACCGCAAAAATCACGCCTTGCCGAAATTGCTCATTGCTTAGGATCGATTGATCCAACCAGGGCACAAGGTCCTCGAAGAAATGCAACACAACAGGCACCACCACGCTGACCACACCCGCCGCCGTGAATAAGGCGCTGCCAGCCAAAACAAACAGGATCGCCAACCCGCGCACCTTCCAAAAAGGTCGAGGGTCGGTTTCTCGGTAGGCGTCGGTGATCACAACGCGGATCGCATCCACGCCATTGGAAGCAAACACAATCGCCAACACTGCGCCAAGCGTCAGCGTCGAACTGCCTGCCTGCAACACCGCGCGCAATTCACGCTCGATTGGACCTGCAATTGCGTCGGGCCATGCACCAATGGCAAAGTCTATGATGTCATCTACCTGCGCCTGGGGACTCAACGCACCTGCCAGGGACAGCGCAAACAGACAGAAAGGAAACAGTGCAAACACAAAAGACAGCGTCAAATGTGAGCTGCGCATAAACCCGTTTTTGCCATTGAACCGCACCACGGTGGCACGCAAGCTGTTAACCAGATATCTCATAAGTGCCCGCCTCTCCTGCACTTTTGTCGGCCAAACGTCTGTGCAAGGTCAAGCACGATAAGGGCGCATCAGTCATTCTCGAAAATTTGGCGTAAATTCGCAAAGGTATTTCCGAAACTCCAAAAGGATTTGTTTACCCCTTTCCCATATCACTATCACAGAGGACGACACGGCCTGGGGACAACGCCGCAGACCTCCTCCGGAAGACCCGCACCGCCTTCCTCCCTCCCTTGGGCGGTGTGACCACTACAACCAACTTCACTCTCTCCCTCCTCCTTCCCCTGTTGGAGTTGGTTGTCGGCGCCAATCGTTATGCCTTGACGTGACGCGCCGGTCTGCACCCAAGTCAGACCACTCACGGACACAAGGCCAGCGCCGGTTGCTCAATTGAGCACCGGCGCTTTTCGTATACACAACCAAAAAGAGCGCCTCAGATGAAGCGCTCCTCTAAATTCTTACTGCAACCAAGTGCGGATCAGTTAGAGGCCAGATACCCTTTGATCTCACTTCCCGCGGTGGCGACGTCCTGACCAGGATTATCTGGCACCACAATCTCGCCTTCCAACTCCGCAGTCACATCCTCATAGGCTTTCAGATAATCTGCAGGCAGACGGTGCGCGATGCCCTGGTGGCAATCGATACAGGTTTTGCCTTCATCCAACGCCAGCTGGTGTTGTGCCGCTGCGCGGTTCTCCTGCTGGGTGAAATCCATATAGGTAAACTTGTGACAGTTGCGGCATTCCCGGCTGTCGCTTTTCTTCATTTTTTTCCAAGAGGCAGACGCCATCGACAGACGATGTTCCTCGTATTTTTCCTCTGTGTCGATGGTGCCCATCACAGTGTGATAGAGGTCTTTAGACGCAAGGATTTTTGCCTTGATTTTGTGCTGCCACTGTTTTGGCACGTGGCAATCAGGGCAAGTCGCGCGCACACCGGAGCGGTTATTGTAGTGCACCGTCTCTGTGTATTCTTCGTAGTTACGCTCCATCTCGTGGCAGGACACACAGAACTCTTCAGTGTTGGTCAGTTCAAGTGACCAGTGAAATCCACCCCAAAACAGAATACCGGCCAAGAACCCGCCAAACAGCAAGGCGCCCAGCGAAAAGGCCGACGTCGGCGACCACAAAGTGGACCAGGTGCGGCGTATAAAGCCCGGCTTCTTGCCGGTGTTGTTGCCTTGATCAGACATGGCTACCTTCCCCTTTTCCGACGTTAGTTGGACGGTTCAAATTCGTTTTCGACCAACGCAGGTGCATTGGCCTGTGGCACGTGGCATTGGTTACAGAACCACCGGGTGCCGGCCACTTCGTCCAGTTGCTCACCTTCGCGGCCCTGATAGTGGGTCATCGACAGAGTGGGTGCACCACGTTCGCCTGCTTTGGTCCAGTCGTGACAGGCCAGACATTGGTTGGCGCTCAGATCAATCTGATACTGATCCACAGTGTGTGGGATCAGCGGCGGCTGTTGACGATAGTTGCGCGCCACACGGCCGGATTGCTGATGCAGCACATCGTCCAACCGGTTGGTTGCGTCAATTGGATCGTTGCGCAGAGATTTTACTTTCCCGGCCTGATCCGCGACAGCGAACCCGCTGCCAAGAACAATGGCTGCTGCCGTCAGGGCGCTGATGAGGGGATGTTTTTTCATCTTTCTTTCTCCTTAGCTTCTCAGGCGGCTTTGCCGACCTTTGGCGCTGGGTTGGTTCGGTCTCGGACACGCCCCGGCGCGGGCGTCTCGTCAAAACGATGGGTAAAGTGGAAAACGTCGACCGCGCATACATCGATGCAACGGCCACAATTTGTGCAATCCGGCGACAGGATCAGCGGGGTGTCCGCCTCCTTGCCGCGCAGCGCAGGGGTAATCACCTGCATTTCCGGACAGACCGCAAAGCAGTCCATACAATCATCGCAAGCCGCGCGCTTTTGCGCTGTGACCCGCAACAGGGATTTGTTGCCCAGCAGACCATAAAAGGCACCAACCGGGCATAAATGACCGCACCAGCCGCGTCGGGCCAGAACCAGGTCGAAAAGAAACACGCCAATCACCAACGCCCAGGCAAAACCGGCGCCAAAGATCAGTCCGCGATGCAGCATGGAAATGGGGTTCACAAACTCCCACGCCACAGTACCGGTGACCACACTCACACCCAGAACCATGGCCAGCATGAAGTACTTCGTACCTCGTTTGGGCTGCCAGCCTTTGGGCAGATCAAGTTTGCGGTGCAGCCAGCTGGCCGCGTCTGTGACCGGATTGATCGGGCAGACCCAGCTGCAATAGAGCCGGCCACCAATGAGCGCGTAAACAGCCCCGACAATGAGCGCACCAATGAGCGCGGTCATCTCTGGCCAGTGCCCCGCCACAATGCCTTGAAGCGCGATGAACGGATCGGTCAGCGGCAAAATGTCAAAAGTCAGAGACCCGCTGAGATTGCCTTTCACCCACCAAATGCCAAACCAAGGGCCCAGCAGGAACAGGCTCAGGAAAAATGCCTGACTGAGACGACGCAGGATCAAAAACCGGTATGCCAGCCAATACCCTTTATCGCGGACAGCTTCAGCTCCAACAGGCAGTGTTGCATTGTCACTCATTGACCAACACCTCCCGTTGTTGCGCCTTTTGGCAACTTGAAGGATGGCTCAAAACCACCTGGGGCAACAAGATTATCTGTGCCCGTGCCAGGCAAACGGTCTGGCAGATCGATGATCTCATCCACCAGCGGTGTGTTCTCTTCCCAGCTGCGTTTGTAGTGCTCTGCCTGATCAGCCTGCGCCACACGAATGGGCAGAACTTTGATGGCCGCCTCACCGGGCAAGACGCAGGATTTCTCACATTTGCCACAACCGGTACAGTGATCCGAATGCACAACCGGCATAAAGATCGCATGGTGCCCGGAGCGCTCATTGTGCCGCCTCTCGAGCGTGATCGCTTCGTCAATAACCGGACAGACGCGGTAACAGACGTCGCAACGCAAGCCGAGCGCATTGAGGCAGTTTTCCTGATCAATCAAAACCGCCAGCCCCATGCGGCTGTCGTCAATATCGGTCAGCTCTTTATCCAACGCCCCTGTCGGGCAAGCCGCAACACAGGGAATGTCTTCACACATCTCACACGGGACATCCCGTGCGGTGAAAAACGGCGTGCCGGTCGCCGCGCCATCCACTCCCAGTTCCGCAAGAACCAGTGTGTCATAGGGGCAATCCCGCACACAAAGACCACAGCGAATACACGCGGCCAAAAAATCATCTTCCGGCAACGCGCCGGGTGGGCGAATGGCCCGATCTGGCAAAGCCCGTGCGTCTTGCACAAACCAGGCCAATGTCATGCCCGCTACCGCACAGCCTGCCGTTCCGCGCGCCGCATCCTGAAGGAAGCGGCGGCGGGCTGGATTCTTTGGCTGTGTCGACGTGGCGGACATGGCTCTAGCTTTCAGATACCTGAGGGATTGAGCGCTTACGCGCGCTCAACCTTACAGGCACATTTTTTGAAGTCGGTCTCTTTGGAGAGCGGGCAAGTGGCGTCCAAAGTCAGCTTGTTAATCAGCTGGCCTTCATCAAACCACGGCACAAACACCACACCTTTTGGCATTTTGTTGCGCCCGCGGGTTTCGACCCGGCTCTGCATGTCACCACGACGGGTGGAGATGGTGATCTCCTGACCGCGGCGCAGACCACGCTCCTTGGCGTCTTCCGGATGCATAAACACCTGTGCGTAAGGATACGAGCGGTGCAGCTCAGGTACACGACGAGTCATGGAGCCAGAGTGCCAGTGTTCCAGCACACGACCGGTGACCAGCCACAGATTGAAGTCCTCATCCGGGCTTTCCGCTGGCGGCTCATAAGGGGCAAAGATGATGTTTGCCCGACCGTCCGGCTTGCCATAGAACTTCACGCCCTCGCCTTCTTTCACGTAGGGGTCATAGCCCTCACGGAAGCGATAGAGGGTTTCCTTGCCGTCCACCACAGGCCAGCGCAGACCACGGGCTTTGTGATACACTTCAAAGTCCGCGAGATCGTGGGCTTTGCCACGCCCAAAGGACGCGTATTCCTCAAACAGACCTTTTTGCACATAGAAGCCGAAGTGTTCGGATTCATCGTTGGCAAAGCCTTCCTGAAGCTCGTCCAGACCGTATTTGTCGACCTGGCCGTTGGCAAACAGGACTTCAAACAAAGTCTTGTCTTTGTATTCCGGGTTGGCATCCAGAATTTCGGCAGGCCACACTTCGTTGGTGGTGAAGCGTTTGGAGAATTCCATCAGCTGCCACACGTCTGACTTGGCATCACCTGGCGCATCCACTTGCTGGCGCCAGAACTGAGTCCGGCGTTCCGCATTACCGTAGGCACCCTCTTTTTCCACCCACATCGCGGTTGGCAGGATCAGATCCGCCGCCATGGTGGTCACAGTGGGATACGGATCCGACACAACAATGAAGTTGTCTGGGTTGCGATAGCCCGGGAAGCCTTCTTCGTTGATATTCGGCGCGGCTTGCATGTTGTTGTTACACTGCACCCAGTAGGCGTTGATTTTGCCGTCTTTCAGATCACGGTTTTGTTTCACCGCGTGGGAGCCAACTTTGGCGTTCAGGATACCAGCAGGTAGCTTCCATTTCTTCTCAGAAATTGCGCGGTGCTCATCATTAGCAACAACCATGTCTGCTGGCAGACGGTGTGCAAAGGTGCCCACTTCACGCGCGGTACCACAGGCAGACGGTTGACCTGTGAGCGAGAACGGCGAGTTGCCTGGCTCAGAGATTTTGCCTGTCAGCAGGTGTACGTTGTACATCAGACCGTTCACCCAAGATCCACGGGTGTGCTGATTGAAACCCATGGTCCAGAGCGACATCACCTTGCGGTCTGGATCAGCATACTGTTGTGCCAGACGCAGCAGCGCATTTTCCGGCACGCCGGAAATCTCGCTGGTCTTCTCAAGCGTGTATTCAGAGACATACTCTTTGTACGCTTCAAAATCGATCTTCTCGAGTTTGCCGTTGTTTGGGTTTTCAGCGGCCTGCTGCAGCGGATGCTCATCACGCAAGCCATAGCCGATGTCTGTGACAGCTTTGGTGAAGTTCACCTTCTCATTTACGAAATCCCAGTTCACCGCATCATTTTCGATGATGTAGTTGGCGATGTAGTTCAGGATCGCAAGGTCGGTTTGCGGCGTGAAGATCATGCCGTTGTCGGCCAGCTCAAACGAGCGATGTTCAAAGGTCGACAGCACATGCACCTGTGCGCCAGGTTTGGTCAGACGGGTGTCAGTCAGACGGGACCACAGGATTGGGTGCATCTCCGCCATGTTAGAGCCCCAGAGCACAAAGGTGTCGGCGTGCTCAAAGTCGTCGTAACAGCCCATTGGCTCATCGATCCCAAAGGCCCGCATAAAGCCCACAACCGCAGACGCCATACAGTGACGCGCGTTTGGATCAATGTTGTTGGACAGGAAACCCGCCTTCATCAGTTTGGCAGCGGCATAGCCTTCCCAAACGGTCCACTGACCAGATCCAAACATGCCAATGCCGGTAGGGCCTTTTTCCTTGAGCGCGCCTTTGAACTTTTCGGCCATGACGTCGAAGGCTTCTTCCCAGGTCACAGGGGTGAATTCGCCTTCTTTGTCGTACTGACCATTGGTTTTGCGCAGCAACGGCGTGGTCAGACGGTCTTCACCGTACATGATCTTGGACAGGAAGTAGCCCTTAATACAGTTCAGACCGCGGTTCACTGGTGCTTTGGGGTCGCCTTGTGTGGCTACCACACGTCCATCTTTGGTGCCGACAAGAACGGAGCAGCCTGTACCGCAGAACCGGCAAGGCGCTTTGTCCCAACGAATGTCGGGTGTGCCTACCTGGGCCTCTGCTTCTTTTGGCAAGGTGATGCCGGCTGCCGAAGCCGTGGCGGCTGCGGCGGTCGATTTCAAAAATGTGCGACGGGACGTTGGCAATGTCATGGCTGGTCCTCCTTAGAGCGCTGTGGATGCGGCTGCATCTGCGCCGCTCGGTTCAAAATGATGATAGGTAAGCGTGACGGTGATCACGCCGGGGATCTGGTGCATGCCCATGATGATTTCGGACGCGCGTTGCGTGTCTGTGTCTTCCACGGTCACCACAATGCGTCCGTCTTCTTGGGCGTGCACTTCACACCCTTCGGTCGCATCAATCGCCGAGACTACGTCCGGCGTTTTTTCAGGCATCGCGTGGACTAGGCATCCGCAGATATTGTACATACGTTGATCTCGCTGGCTGTTGGCATGCTGGCGTTATGCTGAGACGCTGGGCGCTCAACGGTGATTGCGTTAGACGGGCAAGGCGAAACACAAGCGCCACATCCGGTACATATTTCGGGATCGATTTGAGGCGCAGACCGTCCGCCCGTCATCAAACGGAACCGGATTGCGCTCTCATCACAATGATCTTCACAGGCTCGGCAGGTAACGCCCTGCACGGACAAACAACTGTCAGAAACACCCGCGCGATAGATCCACTCCTGTGCCGGCTGAATGGCAGCAGGCGAACAGGCTTCAGCACAGGCACCACAGAAGGTACAGCCACGCGCATTGACGTCCACCATGGGGAAACCGTCGGCATCCGCCGTGATAATCGCTCGAGGACATTCAGCGGCGCAATCACCGCAACGAGTACAGGTTTCTACAAAAGACGCGAGCTCAAGCGCCCCAGGAGGCCGCAAAATCTCTTCGTCGTGAAAGCGGCCCCGTAAGAAGGCACGTCGTTCAGGCATATGTGTCGTTTTAGAAGTCACGTACACGCCAACTCTTATATCAATGATCCTGTTTGCTCGGGCACTTTGTCTGGAAATAAACAAACCTACTTTGACATAGATCATGACCCGTAATTGATTTTGGTCAAAGCCTTGCATTTGACCGTATCTTGCCCGGTCAGCCTTCTGCTCAATTGCCGTGCAAAAGGTGGATGTCGCTCAAAACACATACATTTTTTGAAATGTGTTTCTCTGGGTCATCTTTTGACAGAAACGCCTTTCTCGCTTGAAATTGCGGGACCGCATTCCACCTCACCGCGCACCGCGAGGCTCTCCCCTTAGGCACTGACTAAGGATCAAACGTGACCGGAGCTTGAACGCCACGGCATCAAAACCCCAACCGGCAAAGATCATCGAAAAACAAGGATTCATGTTACGCCGATCTGCTCAAATAGCACAAACGGTAACATTTTATTTGCCTCGAATCACACTTCACGATATCCCAACCATACGGTCGGCTAATGCGAACAGGACCGGAACCACTGCCACGGAGACACTATGACCGAAGCTTTCATCTGCGACGCGACCCGCACACCTATTGGCCGCTACGGTGGCGCGCTCTCTTCGGTTCGCACCGACGACCTTGCTGCCTTGCCTATTGCTGCACTTGTGGAGCGCAACCCACAGGTGGACTGGGCTTCTTTGGATGATGTGATCTACGGCTCTGCAAACCAAGCTGGCGAAGACAATCGCAACGTGGCCCGTATGGCGGCCTTACTTGCGGGTCTCCCAACCGATGTGCCCGGCACCACCATCAACCGCCTCTGTGCCTCTGGAATGGACGCGGTGGGCATGGCCTCCCGTGGCTTGCGCGCTGGCGACTATGACGTTGCCATCGCAGGCGGTGTCGAAAGCATGTCGCGCGCACCTTTCGTGATGCCCAAGGCAACAACCGCCTTCTCCCGCGCCAATGAAGTCTTTGACACCACAATTGGCTGGCGCTTTGTGAACAAAAAGATGAAAGCGATGTATGGCATCGACAGCATGCCACAAACCGCAGACAACGTCGCCGCCGATTACAACATCAACCGCGCAGATCAAGACGCCTTCGCCGCCCGCTCGCAAGCGCGCTGGGCCGCCGCTCATGAGGCCGGATATTTTGCTGATGAAATCACGCCAGTCACCATTCCACAGCGCAAAGGTGATGACCTTGTTGTCGACACCGACGAACACCCTCGCCCCGGCACCGGTGCGGACAAACTTGCCAATCTGCGTGGCGTGAACGGCCCTGACCTTTCGGTCACCGCAGGCAACGCCTCTGGCGTGAACGATGGCGCTGCCGCCATTCTAATGGCCACCGAAGCCGCAGCCGCCAAAAACGGGCTGACTCCAATGGCACGCATTGTGGGCATGGCCGCTGCTGGTGTCGAACCACGCGTGATGGGCATTGGCCCGGTCCCCGCGACCCGCAAAGTGCTCGCCCGCACTGGGCTCACCATCGAACAGATGGATGTGATAGAATTGAACGAAGCCTTTGCCGCACAGGGCCTCGCATCCTTGAGGGAACTTGGCGTCGCGGACGATGCACCCCATGTGAATGCCCAAGGCGGTGCCATTGCTCTGGGCCACCCGCTCGGCATGTCCGGCGCACGCATCGTGATGTCCGCCGCGTATCAACTCAAACGCACCGGCGGCCGCTACGCGCTCTGCACCATGTGTGTTGGCGTGGGCCAAGGCACCGCCATCATTCTCGAACGGGTCTAAGGCACCCCACAGCCTGAGGAGGAACCCAGTCATGTATGCACAGATGATCAAATCCGAGGCCACGACGGACGATCCGGAGAAGCTCAAGGAATTTCAGGCCAGGATCGACGACGACATCAAAGTCGAGCCGCGTGACTGGATGCCCGAAGGCTACCGCAAAACCCTGATCCGTCAGATCGGCCAGCACGCGCACAGCGAAATTGTTGGTCAACTGCCGGAAGGCAACTGGATCACCCGCGCCCCGACACTGGAGCGCAAAATGATCTTGCTCGCCAAAGTTCAGGACGAAGCAGGCCACGGCCTCTATCTCTACGCGGCCGCCGAAACGCTGGGTGTAAGCCGCGACGATCTGACCGAACAACTCCTGTCCGGCAAGATGAAGTATTCCTCCATCTTCAACTACGCAACGCTGAACTGGGCCGACATCGGCGCGGTCGGCTGGCTTGTGGATGGCGCAGCGATCATGAACCAGGTGCCGCTGCAACGGACCTCCTATGGCCCCTACTCCCGCGCGATGATCCGCATCTGCAAGGAAGAGAGCTTTCACCAGCGCCAAGGCTACGACATCATGATGAAGATGGCGCAAGGCACTGAGGCGCAAAAGAAAATGGCACAAGATGCCCTGAACCGCCTGTGGTATCCAAGCCTCATGATGTTTGGTCCATCTGATGCAGATTCGGTGCACTCCACCCAAAACATGGCGTGGAAGATCAAGATGAACACCAACGACGAGTTGCGCCAAAAATTCGTCGACCAAACCGTGCCACAAGCCGAATACCTCGGCCTGACCATTCCGGATGAAAACCTGACATGGAACGAGAAAAAAGGCGGCTACGACTATTCCGACCCAGACTGGTCCGAGTTCTTTGACGTGCTCAAAGGCAACGGCCCTTGTAACGTCGATCGCCTCGAAGCCCGCAACAAAGCTTGGGACGATGGCGCCTGGGTGCGTGACGGTCTGATGGCCCATGCAGAGAAAAAACGCGCCGCAAAAACTGCCGCAGAATAAGGACTTAGATCATGAGCAAAGAATGGCCCCTCTGGGAAATCTTCATTCGCGGCCAACACGGCCTGAGCCACCGTCACGTCGGTAGCCTGCACGCGCCGGATGCGGAAATGGCGATCAAAAACGCCCGTGACGTCTACACCCGTCGCAACGAAGGTGTGTCGATCTGGGTTGTGGAAGCCAACAACATCTCCGCGTCAAGCCCGTCGGAAAAAGGCCCGCTGTATGAGCCGTCCGAGAGCAAGATCTATCGTCACCCGACCTTCTTCGACATCCCTGACGAAGTGGGGCACATGTGATGGCCAATGTTGACAAGGAGATGCTCACGCAATTCCTGCTGCGCATGGGCGATAACACCCTCATTTTGGGCCACCGCGTCTCGGAATGGTGCGGTCATGCGCCCGTGCTGGAAGAAGACATTGCGCTTGCTAACACCGCACTGGACCTGATTGGCCAGACCCAGCTCTGGCTTGGCTATGCGGCTGAGGTGATGGACGACGGCAAAACCGCCGACGACATCGCCTTCCTGCGCGACGCCTGGGATTTCCGAAACTTGTTGCTCTTGGAGCTGCCAAATGGCGACTTTGGGCAAACCCTGATGCGCCAATTCCTGTTTGACGCTTATCAGTCGATCCTGCTGCCGCGCTTAATGAAGTCTTCCGACCAAGCCATTGCAGAGATTGCAGAAAAGGCCAGCAAGGAAGCCGCCTACCATGTCGAGCGTTCCGCCGAAACTGTGGTCGGCCTGGGTGATGGCACCGAGGAAAGCCACAAGCGCATGCAGGCCGCACTGGACCGTCTGTGGCCCTATGTCGGCGAGATGTTTGCCTCTGATGACGTAGACGCTGCTATGGCAGCGGCTGGCGTGGCGCCTGATCCTGCCAGCCTGCGAGAAGAGTACGATGCGCTGATTGGCAAGGTTCTGTCCGAGGCCACGCTGACCATTCCAGACAGCGACTTTGCCCACAAAGGTGGTCGCAACGGCAAAACCCACACCGAGCATCTCGGCCACCTGCTGACCCAAATGCAGTGGCTGCAGCGCGCTTACCCAGGCGCAACGTGGTAAGCGACCGCGAACATATCACTGCTGAGCCCACACTGCCCGACGTGGCGCAGGTCTGGGACTGGTTGCACGCGGTGCCTGATCCCGAGATCCCGGTGATTTCCCTCACCGACCTCGGCATCATTCGGGACGTGGCTTACGTAGATGACACACTGATCGTGACCGTCACGCCAACCTACTCCGGCTGCCCGGCGACGAGCATCATCAACCTCGACATCGAAACCGCCCTTCGCGGCCATGGTGTCGAGAAGCTGGAGCTGCGCCGCAAGCTCAGCCCGGCCTGGACCACCGATTGGATGACCCAATCCGGCCGCGACAAGTTGGAGGCCTATGGCATCGCCCCACCTCAGCCCGCCGGCGGCCCCGACAAGTGCCCACAATGCGGCAGTCAACACGTCGAAAAAATGAGCCAATTTGGCTCCACCCCCTGCAAGGCCCAATGGCGCTGCACCGCCTGCCTAGAACCTTTTGACTATTTCAAGTGCATCTGAGGAGAGACCCCAATGGCCCAATCCGCGCGCTTTCACGACCTTGAGGTCACCAACATCCGTAAAACCATCCGCGACGCCGTGGTGGTCACCCTTGCCCCAGTAAACGGTGCAGCGGCGGAGTTTGACTTCACCCAAGGCCAATACCTGACCTTCAAGCGCGATTTTGACGGCGAAGAACTGCGCCGCAGCTACTCGATCTGCGCGGGCAAAGACGACGGCATCCTACAGGTCGGCATCAAGCACGTCGACGGCGGGGCTTTCTCCACCTGGGCGAATACCGAACTGAAGGTCGGTGACACGGTGCAAGCTATGCCCCCGATGGGTGGTTTTTTCACCGAACTCGATGAGACTGCAGACAGAACCTATCTCGGGTTTGCGGGCGGCTCGGGCATCACGCCAGTTCTATCGCTGATCAAAACCACGCTGGCGCACGAACCGCAGTCCTCCTTCACGCTGATCTACGCCAACAAAGGTGTGACCACGATTATGTTCCGTGAGGAGCTGGAGGATCTGAAAAACCAGTATATGGGCCGTTTCAACGTGATCCATGTGCTGGAAACCGACGCACAGGAAATCGACCTCTTCACCGGATTGGTGTCAGAGGAAAAATGCGCGCAACTGTTCCAAACCGGCTGGATTGACATCAACTCCGTGGACACCGCCTTTATCTGTGGCCCGGAGCCAATGATGCTGGGCATTGCCAAGGCGCTCAAGGATCACGGGCTTTCTGAAGAGCAGATCAAATTTGAGCTCTTTGCGTCTGGCCAACCTGGCCGCGCCAAACGCAAAGCGGTCAGCGCCACAGATGCCGGTAAAGCGGTTACCGCACAAATCACTCTGGACGGTGCCACCCAGACCATCGAAATGGACCGGGACACCTCCATCCTTGACGCCGCTCGCGCCAACACCTTGGACGCGCCATATGCCTGCAAAGCTGGTGTTTGCTCCACGTGCAAATGCCGAGTGATCGAAGGGGAAGTAGAAATGGTCGCCAACCATGCGCTGGAAGACTACGAGGTCGAGAAAGGCTTCATCCTCAGTTGCCAATCGTATCCGGTCACCGACAAGGTGGTTGTCGACTACGACCAGTAAAAAACAAAAGGGCGCTCGCAAGGCGCCCTTTTCACATTTTTAGCCTCAATGGCCAACTCAGGGCTTTGGCTGCGTTTCAAACGCGGCACCCACGCCAACACCGTAGTCAAGAGCTTGGTATCGCGTGTCATAACCCAAGCTAAAGTCGAGATAAAAATCCTCATCCAAATAGGCGGCACCCACGGTTGGCCGGAAGGATTGCGAGCCAAACTTATAATCTGCGCCAATCGCCAAAACCGCGCTTTCCGGCTCGTCGTCGTGAAACACGCGCACACCGACACCCCAGTCACCGCCAAAAGTGTAGGTCAGTCCCAGGCCAAATGACGGGTCCGCCTGCGCCACGGTACTGCAAAGCAATGCGCCCCCAAGAACACCAGCTACCATAACTCGTTTCATGAATTTCTCTCCCACCGCAATTAGTTGCCGGGAAAGTAACATGGAACAACCGGAGGCGCCAATGTGTCAAAAACACACGCACCGGATTGTGAAAACGCGCCAGCGGTCACTCAATTGAGCCGCCAGGCCAGCTTCCTAGCAATCCAAGGAGGCAAAAACCACGTCAGAGTCGGTTGCGCTGCCGCAGCCTGATTTGCCATCACCGGTGTCGCCACCTCCTGTACCGCCATCTCCGGTGCCGCCGGTGTCTGTATCTCCGTCGCCCGCTCCAGCGTCGCCGCCATCACCTCCCGTATCCGCGCCGCCTGTGTCGGTTCCACCATCGCCACCGTCACCGCCCGTGTCGCCGCCCGTATCGGTGCTGCCTGCGCCCGTGTCCCCACCTCCGGTGTCCGTGCCTGTCGTCGTTGATGCAGTGTCACCGCCCGTTGTTGTCGCGCCGCCACCAGACGCCACCGGCTTCTCGGTTTCAAATGCTGCGCCGACGCCAATGCCATAATCCAGAGCTTGCAAACGCGTGTCATAGCCAAGACTTAAATCGATGTAGAAATCTTCGTCCAGATAGGCGGCCCCAATTGTGGGGCGGAACGTTTGAGAGCCAAATTTATAGTCAAAACCCAAAGCCAGAACGGCACTCTCTGGCTCATCATCATGGAACACACGCACGCCCACGGCCCAATCACCGCCAAAGACATACGTCAGACCAAACCCGAAAGACGGATCCGCCTGCGCCGCGCTGCGACTGACCATAATTGCCGCAAGCAACGCGCCCGAAAAATGTTTTTTCAAAACTCTACCCTTAACAAGAAACAACTATAATGGGCAGGTTTTAACACAAATTAGCCATATGGTCCAAAAACAATCTGAAGGTGATCAGCGCCCCTTGGCAAGCCCCCGTACACCTCCCAGCACCAAGTCAGTCGCCAAATCCGCATAGCGCTCCCGCGCTTCACTGTCTGCACCATGCTGCCACATATAATACCAGTTGAGCATGCCAAAGACAGACATTGTGGTCTCGCGCAAGCGCAAGGGATCATCCTCAAACACCCCCTCTGCACTGGCGGCAACCACCTCACTCACCCGGTTGACCAAGTCCCGCTGATAGCCACGCAACACTTGCTGCTGCTCCGCTGGCAAGGCGCGCATGCTTGTGCTTTGCACGCGGTGCTCATTATCTGCCCCTTGATAGGCCAGAAGGATTTCCCGCACCACGGTACGCAGTTGAGCTTTGACATCCAAGTCACTCAAATCAAGATCACAAATACGATCTCGAAGCACCTTCAGATAAGTGTCCAACACATCAAACAATAGCGCGTCTTTACTGTCGTAATAGTGATAGATGTTGGCCTTAGAGATCCCGCACTCCTTGGCCAACACCGACATTGACGCCCGATCGTACCCTTGCTCAGCAAACACGCGGGCTGCTGACTTCAGAATATGAACCCGTTTCTGTTCATGATCTTTGGCAATTGTACGCGCCATTATCCGGCGCCTCGGTTGTCCACGACGCGTTTTGCCTTCCCTTGGCTGCGTTCCACGTCGCCGGGGTCGCCCACAATCACCTCTACAGACACGCCAATCATGTCCTTGATATGTTTGGTCAACATACGCGCCGAGGCAGTTTTGGATAGGTTGTCCGCCGCGTTTGGCGTGGCCTCAACAAACACCCGCATCGCATCCATGCGACCTGATTTATACAGTTCGATCTGGTAATGTGGCGCTAGCCCCCCGGTCGCAAGCACCTGCTCTTCGACTTGGGACGGGAACACATTCACCCCGCGCAGGATAATCATGTCATCAGAGCGCCCCGTGATTTTCTCCATCCGCCGCATCGACCGCGCAGTGCCAGGCAAAAGCCGTGTCAAATCCCGTGTGCGGTAACGGATCATCGGCAGGCCTTCTTTGGTCAATGTGGTGAATACCAACTCGCCCAACTCGCCATCCTCACAGATCTCGCCGGTCTCTGGATTGATGATCTCGGGGTAGAAATGGTCTTCCCAGATCACTGGCCCGTCTTTGGTCTCCACACATTCATTGGCCACCCCCGGCCCCATGATTTCCGAAAGCCCATAAATGTCGACGGCATGCATATCAAAAGCGGCCTCAACCTCCTTTCGCATCGCATCGGTCCAAGGCTCGGCTCCAAACACACCGACAGACAAAGAACTCTCGCGCGGATCCATGCCAAGCTTGTGATACTGCTCCAAAATGTTGAGCATGTAACTCGGCGTGACCATGATACCGTCCGGTTTGAAGTCAGTGATCAACCCAACTTGTTTTTCGGTTTGCCCGCCACTCATTGGCACCACTGTCGCCCCAAGACGTTCAATGCCGTAATGCGCGCCCAAACCACCGGTGAATAGCCCGTAGCCATAGGCGTTGTGCACCAAATCTCCGGCCCGAAGCCCTGACGCCCGCAGGCTGCGCGCCATTAAGTCCGCCCAATTGTCGATGTCACCTTTGGTGTAACCTACCACCGTGGGCTTGCCTGTTGTACCAGACGACGCGTGCAGCCGCGCAATCTGCTGACGTGGCACCGCCAAAAGCCCAAAGGGGTAATTGTCGCGCAGATCATTTTTGTATGAAAACGGGAACTTCGCCAGATCAGCCAAGCTTTGCAAATCATCCGGATGCACCCCCGCCGCGTCAAAGCGCTGCTTGTACATAGGCACGTTGGTGTAGGCGTGAGTCAACGACCACTTCAGCCGCTCCAGTTGCACCGCGCGGATTTCATCAATCGACGCGATTTCAATGGGTTCCAGCTCTTCCTTGCGTGGTGACAAATCTTTCATAACGTCCTCCCCAACGTCGACTATTCTTCAAACAGGTGACCTTTGATGGCGCGCGAGGCGCCACGAAATTCGGCAATCACCTGACCGTCCTGATTGGACACGGTCACATCGTAAATTCCGCTACGCCCAGTTAGACTGACCTCCCGTGCCACCGCGGTGAGCACATCCCCCTCACGCCCCGGCGCGATGTACGATATGTTGTTGTGCTGCGCCACGGTTACCTGATTGCGGCTGTTGCAGGCAAAGGCAAACGCGCTGTCAGCCAGCGTAAAGGTGAACCCGCCGTGACAAATCCCAATGCCATTACAGTGCTCCGGCTTCACTCTCATAGTGAGCGTCGCTTGCCCCGCGTCCACGTCTACAATCTGCATGCCCATGTGTTGGCTTGCCCGGTCCGTTGACCACATAGCTGCCGCGCTTTTCTCGGCCCGCTCTTTTGGCGTCATCTGTGCCTCCCAACACAATCTCCTCAACCTCCAGCTTGCATAAACCGAACGGTTGGTCAATAAATGATTCACGGAGACATATCGGGGAGAGAGCCATGTCCATCCAAAACGTTTCAAGCTTTGCGGCAGGTCAATGGATCGCGCCCGGTGCCGGTGCGCGCAACATCGCCTCTGCAATCACAGGCGACGTCATTGCCACCGCTGGCAACGATGCCCTCGATGTGCAAGCCATGTTGAACTACGCCCGCAACGTGGGCGGCCCGGCGTTGCGCAAGATGACCTTCCATGACCGCGCCCGCATGCTCAAAGCCCTCGCCCTGCACCTGCGTGAGCACCGCAAGGCGATGTATGAGCTCTCCTTCAACACCGGCGCAACCCAAGCTGACCACCAAATCGACATCGACGGGGGTATTGGCACCATGCTGGTGTTCGCCTCTAAAGGCCGCCGCGAGATGCCCGACAGCACCATCTATGTCGATGGCGAGTTGGAGCAGCTCTCCCGCAACGGCTCCTTCATGGGGCAGCACATCTGCACGCCAATCCAAGGCGTCGCAGTGCACATCAACGCCTTCAACTTCCCAGTTTGGGGGATGTTGGAAAAGCTCGCACCTACCCTGCTCGCTGGCGTGCCAACGATTGTGAAACCGGCTACCTCCACCTGTTACGTCACCGAGCTTTGCGTGCGTATCATGGCCGACAGCGGCATCCTGCCCGACGGCGCGGTTCAGCTCGTATCTGGTGGCCTCGGCGATATGCTCGACCATTTGACCTGCCAAGACGCGGTGGCCTTCACCGGCTCCGCCAACACAGCCTTAAAGCTGCGATCCAACCCATTGATTTTGGGCAACTCTGTGCGCTTCACTTCCGAGGCAGACAGCCTGAACGCGTCTATCCTTGGCCCGGATGCCGCGCCCGGAACACCTGAATTTGACCTCTTCATCAAAGAAGTGTCTCGAGAAATGACCACCAAGGCGGGTCAGAAATGCACCGCCATTCGCCGCATCATCGCGCCTGAGGCCGTGACTGAAGCCGTCATCGACGCCCTCTCCGCCCGCCTGTCCAAAATCGTAATTGGTGATCCTCGTTTGGAAACCACCCGCATGGGCGCGCTGGTCTCCGCAGGTCAAAAACGGGACGTGCTCGAAAAAGCCGCTTTGCTGGGCACCGAGGCAGACCGTGTCTTTGGCGATCCAGACAATTTCCAAGTCGAAGGCGCGGACGCGGAAAAAGGCGCCTTTGTTCCACCAATGCTGTTCCACTGCGCATCACCTGATACCGCAGAACACGTGCACGCCTCCGAGGCCTTTGGTCCGGTCTCGACCCTCATGGGCTACCGCGATCTCGACCATGCCATCGCGCTCGCCAACAAAGGTCAAGGCTCCCTTGTGGCCTCCGTTATCACCCATGACGCAGAGGTTGCCCGCGAAGTTGCCATGGGCGCAGGCGCCTTCCACGGACGGCTCTATTTCAACAACCGCGACAGCATGGGCGAAAGCACCGGCCACGGCTCGCCCCTGCCCCACATGGTGCATGGCGGCCCAGGCCGCGCAGGTGGCGGCGAAGAACTCGGCGGCGTGCGTGCCGTGAAACACTACATGCAGCGCACCGCCATCCAAGGCAGCCCTGACATCCTCACCGGCATCGGCCAGCAATGGGTCCCCGGTGCCAAGGAAATCGACGCAGGTGCACACCCGTTCACCCGCCGTTTTGGGGAGTTGGCCGTGGGCGAAACGCTCTACACCAAACCACGTGAGATCACGCTTGAGGACATCGAGCACTTCGCTAACTTCACCGGCGACACCTTCTATGCCCACATGGACGAAGATGCCGCCGCGCGAAACCCGTTTTTCCCTGGTCGCGTCGCCCATGGTTATCTGCTCCTGTCCTTCGCCGCCGGCCTGTTTGTAGAGCCCAACGAAGGTCCTGTTTTGGCCAACACCGGTCTGGACACCCTGCGCTTCATGAAGCCGGTTGTGGCGGGCGACAGCCTGAAAGTGCGCCTGACGGTCAAAAAGAAGACCAAGCGCAACGAGGAATACGGCGAAGTCCGCTGGCACGTCACCGCCTCCAACCAAGATGATGAAATGGTCGCGGAATACGAACTGCTGACCATGGTGGCTTACTAAGCGCCTATTGGCCGCGGCCCGTCCTCTGGCGCGCCGTGGCCTTTGTCTCTATGCACAGGAGGACCTCACTAGGATCTTCCTATGCCGCTAAAACTGACCCAACTTTCTGACCTCGCCACGCTGCCGTTTGATCAGATCATCGATGTGCGCTCCCCGGCAGAATTTGCCCTCGATCACGTCCCCGGCGCGATCAACCTTCCAGCCATGTCCAACGACGAGCGCGCGCGTGTTGGCACCATCTATGTGCAAGAAGACCCGTTTAAAGCCCGCAAAATCGGCGCAGCCATTGTGGCGCGCAACGTCGCCGCGCACCTCGAAGGCCCTCTGTCTGAGAAAGAAGGCAGCTACAAACCCTTAGTCTACTGCTGGCGCGGCGGCCAACGCTCTGGTTCCGTGGCAATCATCCTGAAACAAATTGGGTGGCGCGCCGACACCATTGAGGGCGGCTACCAGGCTTACCGCCGCCTTGTCTCCAAAGCCCTCTACGACGGCACCATGCCTTGCCCGGTTGTGGTGATCGACGGCGGCACCGGCACCGCCAAAACCCGCCTTCTGGACCACCTCGCGCACCAAGGCGCACAGACGCTGGATCTGGAAGCCATGGCCGAGCACCGCGGCAGCCTCTTTGGCCCAATGGGAGACATGCAGCCCAGCCAAAAAGCCTTCGAGAGTCGCCTCGCCTCGGGCCTCGCCAAATTACAACCCAATCGCCCGGTCTATGTCGAAGCCGAAAGCTCGAAAATCGGCCGCCTGATCATCCCACCAGTTCTGTGGCAGTCCATGATCGCTGCTCCTAACCTGCGCCTTACAGCACCACTAGAGGCCCGCGTCGATCACCTGATCTCCGCCTATCCGGACATGCGCGCGGACGAGACCAAATTGCACACAGTGCTGGACATGCTCACCCGCTATCACGGCCACGAGAAAGTGACCCAATGGAAAGCTCTGGCCAGTGCAAAAGACTTCGCACAGCTCACCCGAGGCTTGATCGAAACCCATTATGATCCACGTTACACACGAATCTCCCGCACCCAAGCACCGGTTGCCGAGGAAATGGCCCTGCCGGATCTCCGCGACAAAACACTCGCCGCCACGGCTGCCAAGCTGATCAGCGCAGAGTGATCGACGGTTCGCCGGTACAAATCTCACCAATCACTGCCGCGCCGTGGCCTGCTGCGCGCAACCGCGCAATCAAAGCCTCTGCGGACTGCGCCGCAACCGCCGCCAAAAAACCACCTGAGGTCTGAGGATCATGCAGCAACGCCGCCTTGGCGCTGTCCGGCCCAAACACCGGCGCCGCTGCCTTGTTGTCCTCAAAAATTGTGCTGCGGTGACCCTCCGCGGCCAACGCTTCCGCCCCCGAATAGAATGGCACATCCGCCAAAGTGACCTCAGCAGCCCCCCCAGACGCGCGACACATCATCATCAAATGTCCCGCCAGTCCAAAACCGGTCACATCCGTCATCGCATGTGCGCCCTTCAAAATCTCCGCCCCGTCTCCCTGAGGCTGCGCCAAAACACCGTACAACGCCGCCACATCACGGCCATCCGCTTTGCCCTGCATCTCCGCTGCCAAAAGCGTGCCGGACCCAATCGGTCGCGTCAGGATCAGTGCATCCCCAGCCTTTGCCCCAGCCAAAGTGATCGCATCTCCCTCCAGCAAGCCCGTGACCGTCAACCCAATGCTCAGCTCCGCACCCATGCTCGAATGTCCGCCAACAATCTCCGCACCAGCGCCACGCACCACTGAGCCAATGCCGTCTAAAACCTCGCGCATTGCCCGCGCCTGCAGCTCAGGCGTCATGCGCGGCAAAGTCACCGACACCAACGCAGATTGCGGCGCAGCCCCCATCGCCCAGACATCCCCAAGCGCATGCACCGCCGCAATCCGACCCATCAAGCCATGATCCGCCACAAAGCCACGCAAATGATCCACGCTCAGCACCTGTTTTTGCCCGCCTATGTCGAGTACGGCCGCATCATCGCCTGCGCCCTGAACTACATCATCTCGCTGCACAGGCGGCATTTCCGCCAGGGCCACACTCAACTGGCCCGGCGCCACTTTGGCGCCACAGCCGCCACACAGCACTTGTTCGTTCTGCACCCCAAGCGCCACTGGCCCGGCTGGCTCTGGTGTTTTCATCTCTGGAAGTTCTGAAAGCTTCTTCATAAAGGTCTGATCAATATGATCTTTCCACCTCCACAATCGCGCCTTTGGGGACGACAGACAGCGCCCCCACTTTGCCGCAATCGCCGCCTTATCACCTAACGACATCAGCTTGAGATAATCTGATTGAGGCCGAAACCGCGTCATCTCAGCCCCCGTGAGCGCGGCACAAATATTGTGATACAGCACCGGTGCTGCGCGCACCGCAAACACGCCTGCTTTGGGGCGTGGACTGGCGGTCAACGCTGCGCAATCCCCTACGGCAAACAGACCCTGCTGCTCCGGTACCATCAGCCGGTCATCCACCCTTACAAAGCCATCATGATCGTGTGGCAAGTCCGCTGTCGCAAGCCACTCATGGGCAAAGCCACCTGCCGCGCCCACTGTGAACTCAGAGGCCACCGGCGATCGCCCTTTGAGCAAAACCGCCTCAGCAGTGATCGCCTCCACCTCAACCGCGCTCACAACCGAAACGCCCATCCGCAGCATCTCTTCACGCAAAATCCGATCCGCGCCAGGCGTGCCACTGGCCAGCTTGGTATTGGCTTCAATCAACGTCACGCAATCTCGTTTGCCAGAACCTTGCAGGCGATGCGCCATCGCAAGCGCAAGTTCACAGCCAGCCATGCCTCCGCCGATCACAGAGGCTTGCCCGGATCGCCCCCCATCTTGAACCAACTGTACATATCGGCTCCACCGATCCGCAAAGGCATCCAACGGCTTTGCCCCAACGCCAAACTCAGAGAATCCCGGAATATGTGACGCGCGCGCATGTAGCCCCACATCCAGCGACGCCACATCATAGGCAATCTCCCCGCGCCCCGGTACGTTGATCATCTTACGCTTCGCATCAATCCTGCTCGCCGCTCCAAAAATAACCCGTGCCCCTGCAAAACGCGCCAGCTTCACAAGGTCAATTTCAAGGTCATCGCGTGTGTAGTGCCCGGCAATATGCCCCGGTAACATACCGGAATAAGGCGCGGTTGGCCCTGGATTGATCAGCGTAACCTGAACGCCCTGGACCGGCTTCATGCCCCACATCCGCAACATCAAAGCGTGCGCATGCCCGCCACCAACCAGCACCAAATCCCGAGTCAGCGTGGTTTGAGTTGTCATCCCCACCCGTCGTTTTCCTTCCACTTTCGCATTCGTCGCAGAATTTCTGGGATGTAAAGCCGGTGCAACCACAAAACGGCCAACGCACGGCGGGTTAACACAATCGTGCAACGGCAGCGCGACACACAAATTTGCACCTCCGCAAAACAGTCGCAATACAGACGCATTACCGACGCGGGTTTTGACCACTTTTGGACCATTTGGTAAATTTTTTGCACACCTGATGTCATCCATGCTAGACAAGCCCCTCGCGCCTTGACAGGGTGCGGCTTCCACCAGCTACGAGGGCACATCATGAGCGCGCGCAAGATCATCATCGACACAGATCCAGGCCAGGACGACGCGGTCGCCATTCTCTTAGCATTGGCCAGCCCAGAAGAGATCGACGTGCTTGGTATAACCGCCGTGGCGGGCAATGTGCCTTTGGCTCTAACCTCTAAAAATGCGCGTATTGTCTGTGAGTTAGCTGGCAAACCGGAGACCAAGGTCTACGAAGGTTGCGACCGCCCTATGGGCCGGGAACTGGTCACCGCTGAGCACGTACACGGTAAAACTGGCCTCAATGGACCGGTGCTTCCAGACCCTGTTATACAGATTGAAGATCAGCACGCTGTTGACTTCATCATCGACACGCTGCGCACCCATGAGACCGGTACCGTTACCCTTTGCCCACTTGGCCCTCTGACAAACATCGGAACCGCTTTTGAAAAAGCCCCTGATATCATTGAAAAGGTTCAGGAAATTGTGTTGATGGGCGGCGCCTACTTTGAGGTTGGCAACATCACACCCGCTGCCGAATTCAACATCTACGTTGATCCGCAAGCCGCTGATATTGTGTTCAAATCCGGCGTTCCAATTGTAGTAATGCCGCTGGATGTCACGCACAAGGCGCTTGTCACCACACCGCGCAACGACGCCTTCCGTAACATCGGCTCCAAGGTGGGCGTAGCGGTGGCGGAAATGACTGATTTCTTTGAGAGATTTGACAAAGAGAAGTACGGTTCGGACGGTGCACCACTGCATGACCCTTGCGTCACGGCATATCTGATCCAACCAGAGCTGTTCTCTGGCCGCCACATCAACGTGGAGATCGAAACTCAGTCTGAGTTGACCATGGGCATGACCGTCGCGGATTGGTGGCATGTAACTGATCGTAAACCCAATGCGATGTTTATGGGTGACCTCGATGCTGACGGATTCTTTTCCCTTTTGGCAGAGCGTCTTAGCCGCCTTTAAGGCCGCCTCTCCCTGACAAACGACCCAAAGCCGCGCAAACAATCGCGGCCTTGGGAGCCGCCAACAGTGGCATTCTCTCAAAAGCCCGATATGCTACATCCATGACGCTGCATATCCCCTTTAAAAACACCTATGTGAACTTGCCCAACCGGCTGTTTTCACGTCAAAAACCCTATCCTGTTCGCGATCCTAAGCTGCTGGCTTTCAATCAGCCCTTGGCTGATATGCTTGGCGTAACTGGCACAGACGACGCACAGGAATTGGCGCAGGTGTTTTCCGGGACTAGCCTTCCCAAAGGCGCGGCCCCCATTGCCCAGCTTTACGCCGGTCATCAATTTGGCAACTGGAACCCGCAACTGGGTGACGGCCGCGCGGTTTTGCTTGGGGAATCAAATGGCTACGACATCCAACTCAAAGGCTCTGGCCCCACACCTTACGCCCGCCGCGGCGACGGCCGCGCCTGGCTTGGTCCTGTGTTGCGCGAATATGTGGTGTCCGAAGCGATGCACGCGCTTGGCATCCCAACCACCCGCGCTTTGGCGGCAGTCCAGACCGGAGAAGAAATCATGCGCGACCGCCCCTTGCCCGGCGCAGTTCTCACACGCGTGGCCGCAAGCCACCTCCGCGTGGGCACGTTTCAGGCACTAGCTGCACGTCAAGATACCGAGGGTTTACAAACCCTTATGGAGTATGCCTGCGCACGACACTACCCAGAGGCCGACACTCCGGCAGCTTTCCTAAAAGAGGTTGTCAAAAGCCAAGCCCTCCTCGTTGCCAAATGGATGTCGGTTGGCTTCATTCACGGGGTCATGAACACCGACAATTGCACCATTTCCGGCGAGACCATTGACTATGGCCCCTGCGCCTTCATGGACGCGTTCCACCCCGGACAAGTGTTTTCCTCCATCGACCGCCACGGCCGCTATGCCTATGGCAACCAACCGCAAATCATCGCCTGGAACATGGCGCAACTGGCCACCTCACTTCTTCCTCTCGAAAACAACTCAGACAAAGCAGTGGAAGAATTCACCCATATCATCAACGAGATGCCAGGCATTCTCCGACACCACTGGCAAGATCATTTTGCCGCCAAACTTGGCCTTTCCGACACCAGCGATTCAGACGAAGCGTTGATCACCCAACTTTTGGCAATCATGACTGATCTGAAAGCTGACTTTACCAATTCCTTCCGCCATTTGACGGATTCCTCAGTCCCTGAGACCGAACTTACACCCCATAAAGATTATGCCGCATGGCATGAAAAATGGGCTGCGCGGACAGCGCAACAGACAATCGATCCGCAAAACGTCATGCGTCAGGCCAACCCATATATCATCCCGCGCAATCACCAAATTGAAGCCATGATCTCACAAGCGGTTTCTGGTGATTTTACCCTATTTCACGGCCTCAACACCGCGTTGGAAAAGCCATTTGACACAATTGCAGAGCATGGGGATCTCACCACACCACCGACGGCGGAAGAAAAAGTGACGCAAACCTTCTGCGGCACTTAACATCAGCACAAAACAGATTATTATCAAAGACATACTTCTTTAGACGCTTGCTTTCCGGATGGCCTCAATGTTGCGCATTGCCAGTTACAACCTGCAAAAATGCGTCGGCGTTGACCTGCAACGTCGTCCAACGCGCAGCATGGTGGTGATCCGCGCCTTGAAAGCGGATGTGGTGGTTCTACAGGAAGCTGACAAGCGTCTGCCACCAAGACCTGCGGCCTTGCCGCATGACCTCGTGAGGAAAAAAGGGTTTCACCACATAGACTTCGGCCAGCCCAAAGGTTCGCTTGGGTTCCACGGGAATGCCATGTTGGTGCGTCCTAACATCGAAGTTCTGGATACCTCCGGACTGGACTTACCAGGACTAGAGCCACGTGGTGCCATACGCGCGGATCTGCGCACCCCAGTAGGCGACATTCGGGTTATCGGCGTGCACCTTGGCCTGATCCGACGTTATCGCCTTTTGCAATTGGGCGCCGTCGCACGCGCTGTGCGGCGTTTGCCAGACATGCCAACACTCATCGCCGGTGATTTTAACGAATGGGGCTCCAAGGCAGCCCTTGACGCAGTGACCCCTGGGTTTGACTTTCTTGCTACGGGTCGCACCTTTCCTGCGCCACGTCCCATCGCCGGGCTTGACGGCTTCGCATATAGTAAGGGGATTGAAGTGCGCGATCACGGGGTGCTGACTCGCATTCCCGCCCATGTCGCATCAGATCACCTGCCAATCTGGCTTGAACTGAACCACAGCAGCTAAACAACGCTGACGCACCATGAGGGGTCGCCCCTATGACACCGTATTTTGTCTATGACGTCTTTACCAAAGAAACCTTTGGGGGCAACCAATTAGCTGTCATACCTGACGCAACCGAACTCGCTGAAACAGATCTGCAAAATATTGCGCGAGAATTCAATTTCTCTGAAACAACTTTTGTCTATCCCGCCGAAGGCAAGGCCAATACCGCGAAGGTTCGCATTTTCACCCCCACCATGGAAATCCCCTTTGCAGGGCATCCGGTGATTGGAACGGCCTGTGCGCTGTCGGAGGAAGGTGCGCCACAAAATATGGTTCTGGAACTCGGCGTGGGGCCGATGAACTGTCACTCTGACGGCGCAAGCGCATCATTTAAGACCACGCAACTTCTGGAAATTCTCTGCGACCCCGATCCGGCTTTGGTGGCTGAAGCGCTTAGCATCAACACAAGTGACCTGCATTTTCATGTGCACCCTCCGGTTATGGCGTCATTGGGCTTGGCCTTCACAATCACCGAAGTCAAAAGTCGCGATATCTTGGCCAAATCCACGCCGGACATCGCCGCCATCCGCAAAGGCAACGCCCGCTATCCGTCCGGTTTGGATTTTGCCCAGTTTGTTTACGCCCGAGACGGTGGCACTTTATATGCCCGTATGTTTGCACCGTTGGACAATATCCCCGAAGATCCGGCCACGGGCAGCGCCAGTGCGACCACTGCGGCCCTGCTAACGCGGTTAGAGGGCCAAGATCTTGATCTTACCATCCACCAAGGCGTGGAGATGGGTCGACCTAGCCAAATCATGGTTTCAACAAGTGACAGTGGCATCACCGTAGCCGGCCAAGCACGCCGGGTAATGCAGGGCAATTTGTTGCTTGGCTGAGCTTTCGTCTTTCTTGTCGCGGGCTGCGCAAAAGCAGTGGAAACCCGCGACGGCATTCGATAGACAGGAAAGCCAAATCAGCACCACAAGTCAGGTCAGGTACGGCATGGGCGACACCATTTTTGAACGCTGCGAATCCAAAGGGTTGCGGATGACGGAGCAGCGCCGGATCATTGCAACTGTTCTGCAAGAAAGCACCGACCACCCAGATGTTGAAGAGCTCTACGCCCGCGCCTCGGCACGCGATTCAGGCATCTCCCTTGCAACCGTCTACCGCACCGTGAAACTTTTTGAAGAAGCGGGAATTCTCGACAAGCTGGAGTTTGGCGACGGCCGTGCCCGCTACGAAGATGCCGAACGCGAGCATCATGATCACCTCATCGACATCAGCTCAGGTGAAGTGATCGAATTTGTCGATCCGGAAATCGAGGCTTTACAAGAAAAGATCGCCGAAAAGCTTGGCTTCCAACTCAAAGGCCACCGCCTTGAGCTCTATGGCGTGCCGCTCAAAAAGTAAGCCCTGGAGCAAAAGCGGTCCACACCCACGACTCTAACCTTTGTTTGCGACAATTTGTGTCGCGTTTGAGCATGCCAGCCGCCCGATGCCCCCGATTTCATGGAAGTCAGGGAACACAGGAGGCATCCATGACCACGACGACCCGCGTAGCTGTGATCGGAGGCGGCGTTGTTGGCTGCTCTGTTCTGTACCACCTGACCAAACTTGGCTGGTCTGACGTCTTGTTGATCGAGCGCTCCGAGCTCACCTCTGGCTCCACGTGGCATGCTGCCGGCGGGTTTCACACCCTAAACGGCGATACCAACATGGCAGCACTGCAGGGCTACACAATCAACCTCTACAAAGAGTTGGAAGAGATCACTGGCATGTCCTGCGGGTTGCACCATGTTGGCGGGGTCACGCTTGCCGACAATCAGGAGCGCTTTGACATGTTGCTCGCGGAGCGGGCCAAACATCGGTTCATGGGGCTCGATACCAATATTCTCACGCCGGATGAGATCAAAACCTTTGCTCCCGCCACCAACACCGATGGCATCATCGGCGCTCTTTACGACCCGCTGGATGGCCATCTTGATCCCTCCGGTACCACACACGCCTACGCCAAGGCAGCACGACTGGGTGGCGCAACAATCAAAACCCACACCAAGGTCACCGCAACAAACCAGCGTCCAGACGGCACCTGGGATGTGGTCACGGATAAGGGCACCATTCACGCCGAGCACGTTGTGAACGCCGCCGGTCTTTGGGCGCGAGAGGTGGGCGCAATGGCCGGTGTTTATTTCCCGCTACACCCAATGGAGCACCAATACATCGTCACCGAAGACGTGCCGCTGATTATTGAAATGATGCAAGACGGCAAAGAACACCCACATGTAATGGATCCGGCTGGCGAGAGCTACTTCCGGCAAGAAGGGCGCGGGCTGTGTATTGGGTTTTATGAGCAACCCTGTCGCCCATGGGGCGTAGATGGTACGCCGTGGGATTTTGGCCATGAACTGCTGCCCGATGACTTTGACAAGATCGAAGCCTCCATCGAGTTTGCCTACAAGCGCTTTCCGGCGCTGGCAACGGCAGGCGTAAAATCCGTGATCCACGGCCCCTTCACCTTTGCCCCCGATGGCAATCCTCTTGTTGGACCGGTGCCCGGCATGCGCAACTATTGGTCAGCATGTGCCGTCATGGCAGGCTTCTCCCAAGGCGGGGGTGTCGGTTTGATGCTGGCCCAGTGGATGGTCGGAGGCGAAACCGAGCGCGACACCTTTGCCATGGACTGCGCCCGCTTTGGAGACTGGATCACGCCGGGCTACACCCGCCCCAAAGTTATCGAAAACTACCAAACGCGCTTTTCCGTTTCGTATCCAAACGAAGAGCTGCCCGCCGCACGACCTTTCCGCCAGACGCCTATGTATGACGTTTTTGACAAAATGGGCGCGGTCTGGGGACAGCAATTTGGCCTCGAAGTGGTCAACTATTTTGCGCAAGGCGACGAGCCGCGTTACGAGACTCCGTCCTTCCGCCGTTCCAACGCCTTTGCCGCCACTGCGCGCGAAGTCGCGGCAGTACGGGGCGCCGTGGGCATCAACGAAGTGCATAATTTTGGCAAATACATGGTCACCGGCCCTAATGCCCGAGCTTGGCTCAACCGCATCATGGCGGGACGCATACCAAAGCAAGGTCGCCTAAGCCTCACCCCGATGTTGTCACACAAAGGCAAATTGATTGGCGACTTCACGGTTTCTTGCCTGTCTGAGACCGCGTTCCAACTCACCGCGTCTTATGGCGCGCAGGCCTATCACATGCGTTGGTTTGAGCAGAATGAAATGGACGGTGTGCTGGTCAAAAACGTGTCCGACCGTCTGACAGGCTTCCAGGTTGCCGGCCCCAAGGCTCGTGACGTTTTGCAGGCCTGCACAAGAGACGACATTTCCGACATGGCCTTCATGGACGTGCGCCCCTTGACGGTTGGTATGGTCGACTGCTTGGTGCAGAGGGTGAGTTATACTGGCGACCTTGGCTTTGAAATCTACTGCGATCCCATGGCGCAGCGCGCGTTATGGCAAACGCTTTGGGAAGCGGGTGAGCCTCTGGGCATGCGCCCCTTTGGCATGCGTGCGATGATGTCATTGCGGTTAGAAAAGTTTTTTGGGTCATGGCTGTCGGAATACTCCCCAGACTACACAGCCGCCGAAACCGGTCTCGATCGGTTTATCGCGTTCAATAAGCCTGAGGAGTTCATCGGCCGCGCCGCTGCGGAAAAAGACAAAGAGACCGGGCCAGACCGAAAACTCTGCGCCTTTGCCATGGAAGTCGACGATGCCGACGTGCAGGCTTATGAACCGATCTGGCTTAATGGCGAGGTAGTGGGGTTTTGTACGTCGGGTGGCTATGCACACAACGCAAAAACGTCTGTTGCCATTGGTTTTGTGCCTACTAACCACATCACAGACGACCTTGAGGTAGAAATCGAGATACTTGGAAGGAAGCACCCTGCCCGGCTATTGTCTGAGCCTTTATTTGATGCGGACGGAGCGAGAATGAGGGGCTAGCCAATCAATCAGGCCTACGTCAAAGTCGCCACATGACAGACCATCGCTCCACGGCAGGCAATTTGGCCATTTTGCTTCTAGCAGCTGGCGCATCTTCACGCATGCGGGGCGGCGACAAGCTTCTCGAAGACGTTGCTGGGGTTCCTCTGCTGCGCAAGCTCGCAGGCCATGCTTGTGCTGTCTGCGATACTGTTTTGGTGTGTTTGCGAGACGTTGATGAGGCGCGACGTTCTGTGCTTTCAGGCATGCATTGCCAACAAGTTGTCGTGCCTGATGCAATTGACGGCATGGCCCATTCTCTACGTGCTGGCATTGCACAAATGCCTAAACATGTCAGCGGAGTTATGGTGATTCCCGCAGATATGCCGGAGCTCTCAGAGCAAGACTTGCGCGCGATGATCGCAGCGCACGAAACCCTCCCGAACGCAGTTTTGCGCGCCACCGCAGCAAACAGCCAACCAGGCCACCCGGTTCTGTTCCCCAGGAACCTGTTTGGAGAACTACGCGCTCTGTCCGGCGATGTAGGCGCGCGCTCGGTCCTGAAACGTCATGCAGATTTCGTGCGTTTGGTACCACTACCGGAACGTCACGCCCTGACCGATCTGGACACACCTGAAGCCTGGCAGGCATGGCGACTGTCTCGCTCAAAATAAAGACCGCCCAAGCAGTCTTTTCTTCGCCTTAGAAGTCAAAATGGTGCGCTGTCAGATCTCCAAGGATGATATCTTCAAGCGTGATTTCGTGGCTGCCAGTGGCAGAAATCACCACATCCGAACCAACCTGCGTGGCGTGATTGTTGATGACGTCGGAAAAGCTGGAGAAAGCGCCCACGGAAGCAAAGCCCAACACGTCTTCAACCAAATCAAAGTCGGTGACCACGTCTTGACCAAAACTGTTGTGGAACAGGAATAGGTCACTACCATCACCACCGGTCATGACATCGTCACCGCTGTCGCCGCGCAAGGTATCATTGCCCCCGCCACCGTTCAGCGTGTCATCTCCGGCTGCGCCGCGTATGTAATTTGCCTGCCCGTCACCTGTCAGATGGTCGTCCGCTTTGTTAGACCCCCACAGGTGTTCAATACTGATGTATGTGTCCGCACTGCTGTTTTCTCCGGTTTGAAGATTGACTGTCACGCCTGCAGAATGCCCCCAGTAAGACGCCGTATCCTGACCGGAACCTCCGTCAAAGATGTCCCGCCCGGATTCATCGCGCAAATAGTCGTCACCCTCTCCACCACGCAGCGTATCAGTTCCCGAGCCACCATATAGGCGGTCATCGCCATCATCGCCGCTCAGACTGTCATCGCCACTGCGGCCGTCCAGGTAATCTGCCCCGCCATTGCCAAACAGAACATCATCACCTGCCGCTGCATCAAGACGATTGTTGCCGTGGTCACCTATCAGGGTGTCGTTCGCCTTGTTTGAACCCAGAAGGTTTTCGATGCTGTGGTAACTGTCACCGCTGGTGTTGGCACCGGTCAACAGGTTTACCGAAACCCCAGAGGTGTGCCCCCAATAGGACGCTGTATCGGTTCCCGCGCCACCATTAAACACATCCCGACCAGCGTCATCACGCAGATAGTCATCTCCGTCACCACCCTCGATCGTATCATTGCCTGACCCGCCGTACAGACGATCTGTCCCTGCGCTGCCCTCTAGAAAGTCATTGCCGGAATAGCCGTAAAGCCGGTCATCTCCACCTGCGCCGTCGAGATGATTGCCATCGGAGTTGCCGTAAAACACATCATTCGCGATGTTGGAGCCCAGCAAGTGCTCAATGCTGTCGTAACTGTCGCCGCCAGAGTTTGCGCCTGTGCTCAGGTTTGCGGTCATCCCGGATTTATGCCCCCAGTAGGACACCGTATCCTCACCGTCGCCACCAATAAACAGATCCCGACCGGACTCGTCGCGGAGGTAATCGTCACCGTCACCGCCTTTTAAGGTGTCATCCCCTTTGTAGCCGTACAGCCGATCATCATCGCCGGCGCCAAACAGCAAGTTGTCACTGTCATCGCCATAAAGCGTGTCATTTGCGATGTTGGAGCCATATAGGTTTTCAATGCTGTTGTATGTGTCGCCACTGGAGTTCACACCGGTTTTTAGGTTCACGTTGACGCCTGACTTATGGCCCCAGTAGGACGCGGTATCGATACCGTCGCCGCCAAAAAAATCATCTTTTCCACTGTCGTCACGGATGTAATCATTCCCGTCACCGCCAACCAGTTTGTCGTCTCCCGACCCACCGTAAAGACGGTCGTTCCCAGCTTTGCCTTCCAAGCGGTCATTGCCGGTATCGCCATAAACGGAATCGTGGCCAGTGCCTCCGACGAGAATATCCATTCCGTCGTAGCCACGCAGGTAGTCATCTCCACCGCTGCCGTTAAAGTCGTCTACGCCATGACCGCCCCGCATCACATTTGCAGAACTGTTGCCTGACAGAACATTGGAATGCTCCAGGGTGATTTCGATTACTTCATAAGGGTTCAGACGAAAACTGATGTCGCTTGCGCTACTGCCCAATTGAGCTTGAGACAGATTGGTCAACGACCCGGCTACGTCGGACTCAGTGGCGAAGTAAAAGTCATCAAGAGACGTTGGGTTGCCCACGCCCGGCCGCACAAAAATGTCCTCAGGCTTGGGCAGGTAGGTTTTCCAGCTCCCAGAACTGGACTTGATTAGGCTGTCATCATAGGCGGCGCCCAGGACTTCGATCAAATCAGCGCGTTCAGCATTGTCGATGGTCCGTTTGCCAAGTCGTTGAACCAAATTGCCATGTTCATCATAGGCGGCATTGTCGCTAAATCCATCCGATGTGCTGGTATCAATACCAACAACGCGGCCGCTCCAGGATTCAACATCAGACCCAACCAGGGCAGATAAATCCAATGAGAAGGACTTGTTGAAGGTCTCCGTATGCGACGTTACGTAAACCACACTTGTATAGCCGTTGGAATAGGCGTTCACTTCCAGCTTGGTCTCGTCAAAGCCGTCAGTTTTAAGCGCGTACATCGCGCCATCATCCGGATTGAGGCTTTCCGCCATCAACTGCAGCATTACCCCTGCAGGTGTTAAGCTCACCGCTCCTTGGTCCGCATTACCGCCCGCTATGGCCGTCGACGTATTGTGGCGCACTGTCCAGAAATCTGCACCGTCTACGCCCATTTCGATCATGTTTTGGAACTGCTCGACCACAACACCCGCTGCCTTGAGACCCAGCCAATGCCAATGTCCGGTTTCCACGTTCCATTCTGTCATCTGAATGGACAAATCCTGCGGCAACATCGCTTCCCAAGTGGAAAAGCGCAGATCCAGGTATTTGTTCTCAGAGCGGGTCAATGAGTCACTCTGATCATAGCCTTCCACTTCTTTGTCAAAGTAGTAATGCGCGACGATGCCGTCGATCGCAGCGGACGCACTGTTGGTCTGAAAACCATTGGCAATGTTGTGATCCGCATCAAGCTGCTCCAGCAGCTCGAGGTTGCCTTTCACCACCCGTTTTTCATACCCATTGAGGCTTTTGTAGTATTGCTCAGCTGTTTGCGAGTCGCTCCAGTCGCTGGGACGATGATCTTCGTCCCAGTGCTGCATGGCAGAAATGGCATCTGCATCGCTGATCGAGCCAAAACTTCCACCCTTATAGTTGGACGCGCCGCCGGCAGCATTGGCCGTCTGCACCCAGACTTCGGGTTGATATCCGTTGACTGTGGCCCCGCGCAACGCGTTGGCAATATCTGCAGCGTATTCGCCGTATTCGACCTCATCGATGGTTTGCCAGAACTCGTTGCCGATTTCATAGCCAGCAATCAGATCTACCTGGTCACCCATATACTCCAGCACCAACTCGGCCCAATCCCGAATATCTTGCTGGTTGGTGTGCGCATCCGCCAGTGCTGGGACCACAAGCGTGGTGCGCGCGTCATTGGCTTTCACCCAGTCAAGGTAATTGCGCACATCTTCACGGATTTGATTAAACCCGCTTTCGCTGCGGTCCAGTTCAGTTATTTGCTCGTTGGCCGCTCGCCCGGCGGGATAGCGCAAACGGGTTGCGCCCACCAAATTGACGGCATCTATGTATTGATCATTTGGGACCCCGTTGACCTCATTTGTGCTGGTCAACAGGTTCACACCAAACATATCCGGGCGCACCTCTATCGGTGCACTACTGCGATCCACAGTAATGGTAATAGGCATCTAACTGTCCTCAGAAATCGTTACTTGGTCACGAACCGAAATTGCTTTCGCCGCGCCCTCGCACACCCTTCTGAGTGCATAGCGACCGATCTATGCGTTTTGGTCTTGATGAAGCTCGTATGTTTGAGACACATCTGCTCGTTCCCACCTTTGGCCCACCCCTGAGCCGTTAAAAATCCCACCCTCAGTGGTAGATCGGCAGGGCTTACGAGTCCCAAACGGGAAACTGACAATACCCGACAGCTTCATTTCAAATTGTATTTGCTTCGCTAAACTTGGCTTAAACCCTTGAAAAACAGAGGGTTCACCTGCGAGACGGCCCAAATCTCAAAAAATGGCCATATTTGCCAGTTTTTATGCAGTTTTGGCATGCCCAAATGTTGCCATAATGGCGCCTTCCCTCCGCCACAAGGCGGCAAAATCCCACCATAAATCCGGCCGGTTCCCGCCACAATTCACACCAGAAACCGAATCTCTTCAGTGGTGATCAACGTCTAATTGTTAAGAAAGGTGGCGCACCTGAGAGGATTCGAACCTCTGGCCTCTGCCTTCGGAGGGCAGCGCTCTATCCAGCTGAGCTACAGGTGCCTAAGGTCGGGGTATAGCCAGTGTGGCTACGCCCCGCAATCGCAAAATGAACGTCTAACCAAAGAGTTCGTGCGCCAATTCCAGCGCGTCGATGAGCGTGTCGGCCTCATCAGTGGTGTTATACAGACCAAAGCTGGCGCGACAGGTTGCCGACACGCCAAGATGCTCCATCAAAGGCCCCGCACAGTGGTGCCCGGCCCGCACAGCGACACCCTTTTTATCGAGGATCGTGGAGATGTCATGTGCGTGCGCAGCGCCATCCAAAGTGAAGCTGAAGATCGCCGCTTTGTCCGCGGTGACGCCCTGCACTTGAAGCCAATTCAAACCGGCCAGTTTTTGCGCGGTGTAATCTCGCAACTTCGCTTCATGGGCTGCGACATTCTCCATACCCAGATCCATCAGGTAATCCAGCGCCACGCCAAAGCCAATGGTCTGCACAATACCTGGCGTGCCAGCTTCAAACTTCATGGGGGGATCGTTGTAGATCACAGCCTCTTTGGATACCTCTTTGATCATGTCACCACCGCCAATAAAGGGCCGCATCTCTTTCATGCGGTCCATTTTGCAGTAGATTGCACCGGACCCGGACGGCCCATAAAGCTTGTGGCCAGTTATGGCGTAGAAATCACAGCCAATGTCCTGAACGTCGACCGGCGCATGCACCGAGCCTTGGGAGCCGTCCACAAGGACTGGCACGCCTTTGGCATGTGCGCCTTCAGTGATCGCCTTGACGTCGACCATAGTGCCCAGAACATTAGAACACTGTGTCACCGCCACCAGCTTGGTTTTTGGCCCAATCGCATCGATCACCGCCTGAGGGTCCAGCGCGCCCGTGCTGTCCACATCCACCCATTTGAGAACAACGCCCTGCCGTTCACGCAAGAAATGCCACGGAACGATGTTGGCATGGTGCTCCATCACCGAGAGAATAATCTCATCGCCGGCTTTCAAACGCGGCATGGCCCAACCATAAGCCACCATATTAATGCCTTCGGTGGTACCCGAGTTCAGAACAATCTCATCTTCACTGGCGGCATTCAGAAATTTGGCAATCTTGCCGCGCACCGCTTCGTATTTGTCGGTCGCCAGATTGGAGAGATAGTGCAAGCCACGGTGCACATTTGCATATTCCATCGAATACGCCTGTGTGATGGCATCAATCACCACCTGTGGTTTCTGCGAAGACGCACCATTGTCCAAATAGACCAACGGTTTGCCATTCACCTCACGGCCCAAGATCGGAAAATCTGCGCGGATTTTAGTGACGTCATACATTTTAAGACATTCCAATAGCGGTCGCTGCACCCAGCGACAAAAGCATCGTCATCCCAACAGTCATGCCCAACATGGTGATCAACACCAGCATCACGGCCTTCCCAAGGCTGTTAAACCCATGGATAACATTGATGAAATTTAAAACGACCCAGATTGAATACAACCCTGCGCCCATCACAAAAATCAGCGCGAGACCGGGCATGGCAAGCATCAATACCAGCGATGCCAACTGAACCGCAAAACGCATGTATTGCAGCCATCCAATCGCCAACAGGACATCATCAAAGCGCCCTCGCCCGCCAATCGCCCGCCCCCCCCAATAGAAGGAGAAAACAAGCAGCACCAGGCCGCTGCCCAATATGGTCGTGTATAGGAAAGGCGCCGTCAGAAAGGGAACATTCAATTCCGCAGGGGCCGGAAACAGGGTCAGTGTTGCAAAATGCGTCAACGCGTTGAGAACAATACCTAGGGTAAGGATCATCCAGCCTACGTTGCGTGGAACTGGACGGCTCATCAGCGCCACCGCTGCCTCGCCCGGATCGCGCACAGTCAACCAAAACAGAGCGGTCAGTTGCTCTCTCATGCGGACGCCCTACCCGCTTCCACCAAACCGGAGACCCAAATCCACAAAAAGGCGACAAACCAGAGCGCGCCCACAATCGTCAACGCGGCGCCTTCACCGATAAAGCCTTCGACCAAACCAACCAAAAGATACAGCGGCCCGGTCGCCAGCATCGCCCAGAACAACGCAAAGCGCGTACCAAAGCTGGATTGTTTGCGGCCAAATGCCCGCAGGATCAGATGTGTGACAAAGGCCAGAGACACCGCAATCAACGGCAACACAAACATCAACGCAAAAAGGTTGGCCCCCAACAAAGGGTTCAATTCTGTGCCAGTCAAATGTGCCTCTCGAGCCAATGCAGGCCAGCGCGACACAAAGATCACGCAGCAAGCAGCCATCAGGATCGCAAAGGCGCGGTCTTCTCGCTCGCCCATCGCCAAACGGCGGCGCACCACCGCTCTTGGAGAGCGGTAGCTGGCCATCATATCACTCGTCACAGACATCAGCCGCGTCGACGCTCCAACCAGGACTCCAAGCGCCCGTTGATCTCGTCACGCAGCGCTTCGCTTTCGATCTCTTCGACAGCCTCCGCGACAAAGGACATCACCATAAGGTCGGTTGCGATGTCTTTTGGCACACCGCGCGCCCGCAGGTAGAACAACGCGTCTTCGTCAATTGCACCAGAGGTGGAGCCATGCGAACAAGCAACGTCATCCGCGTAAATTTCCAACTCCGGCTTGGCGAGGAACTGGCTGTCACCATCCAGAAGCAGCGATTGGCTGATCTGATAGCCATCCGTTTTCTGCGCGCCCGCTTTGACCAAGATTTTCCCCTGGAAAACACCTGTTGCACCATTGCGCAGAACTTTTTTGAAAACCTGACGGCTTTCACAGTTCACCGCATCATGGGTCACAAAAACTGTGTCATCGTGATGGAAATCGCCATCGCCCATACAGGCACCAGCCACATGCGCAATTGCATCATCACCGGTCAACTCAAGCACCGCTTCGTTGCGTGTCAGGCGACCGTTCACAGTCAGAGTAAAACTCTTGAACACACTTTCGGTGCCCAGACGGCCAAACAAATGCGTCACCGCGCGACGTTCATGATCCCGGCCTTGCGCCCGCACATGATGAAAGGCTGCACCGTCCGCCACATCCACTTCCATGGATTTGTTGAAACGCGCCGCCGCTGGACCGTTTTCCAAAACCGTCACTTCCGCACCCGCATCGAGCTTGATCACATGGTGCAAAATTGCGTCTGAGGTTTCAGACTTATGTTGGTAAACAAGGTTCACAGGCTTCTCAACTTTGCCCGTTACGTGGATCACCACGCCATCGGTGGCAAATGCGGTGTTCAAAGCTGCCAGTGGCCGCTCAACCGGCGTCTGACCGTTGATTTCTAACTGACCATAGAGGTCTTTGGCCCAATGAATGTCTTTTTCGGCAACATCCACCAGACGCTCGATGCTCAGAGCTTCACCGGCCAAATCATCAGACTGATCCGCGTCAAAAACGCCATCCACAAAGACCACCTTGATACGATCAAAGCTATCAAACAACGGCGCTTCACCGGTCTCAAAGACCGCAGCGGAAGGCGCCTCAGCCAGAGTCAGCGTGTCCGGGCGGGTGAACTTCCAGTACTCATCCCGACGCTCCGGCAGCCCCATCTCGCGCAGGCGCCCTAACGCCGCCTCGCGCGCCTCGGTGGCCCACTGGCCACCCGCTGGCAGGGTCATCCCGTCCAGTCGTGCCGCCGCGGCCTCTTGCTTCTTTGCCAAAGCTGCCATTATGCCATCTCCGCCAAGATGTCTGCATAGCCGTTTTTCTCAACTTCCAGTGCCAGTTCGGGACCGCCAGTTTTGATGATGCGGCCATCCGCCATGATGTGCACAACGTCAGGTTTGATGTGATCCAGAAGACGCTGGTAGTGGGTGATGACAAGGAAACCACGGCCTTCATCACGCAACGCGTTCACGCCTTCAGACACCAGCTTCATGGCGTCCACATCGAGACCGGAGTCGGTTTCGTCCAGGATACACATCTTTGGCTCCAGCATCGCCATCTGCAGGATCTCGTTACGCTTTTTCTCACCACCGGAGAAGCCAACGTTCACCGGACGCTTCAACATCTCAGCATCAATCTTTAGAGTTTTGGCCTTGGCACGGATTTCTTTCAGGAAGTCCGCTGCAGACAGCTCTTCTTCGCCTCGTGCTTTGCGCTGAGCATTTACTGCAGTGCGCAGGAAGGTCATGTTGCCAACCCCAGGAATCTCCACTGGGTATTGGAACGCCAGAAACAGACCCATCGCGGCACGCTCTTCTGCTTCCAGTTCCAGCAGATCTTCGCCCGCCAAAGTGGCTTCACCATCGGTCACTTCGTAGCCGTCTTTGCCGGACAGCACATAAGACAGGGTGGATTTACCCGAGCCGTTTGGCCCCATGATCGCGTGCACTTTGCCCGCTTCCACTTTCAGATCCACACCTTTGAGAATCTGCTTGTCTTCTTCTTCAAGTTTGACCTTCAGGCCTTTGATTTCCAACATGTTCATCTTCCTTCGCGTTTCCACGGGATGCCGAAGCACCCGGTCATTTCTTGTCTTATTTCACGGTGACCGCCGTGCCGCTGGCCGAAACCATCAGCATCGTGTCACCCACAACTTCGTAATCCAGATCAACGCCAACCACAGCGTTGGCCCCTTTGGCGGCGGCGCGCTGTTCCAACTCGGCGAGAGCGGTTTCGCGTGCATCCTGCAGTTTGGTTTCATAGGCGCCGGACCGACCGCCAACGATGTCCGTGATGGAGGCAAAGATGTCCCGCACGACATTTGCCCCCATGATTGCTTCCCCCACGACAATGCCGTGATACGTAGTTATCTGATGGCCTTCGATTGAAGGCGTTGTCGTCACTATCATCTCAAAGACCTCCCACGTAGGTGATCGCCATCATCACAGCCATAGCAACAATCCCGCAAATCGCTGAGGTCACAAAGACTGAGCCCGATATCAGCCCGTCCGTGTGCCCCAACCGTTTCTTGCGTAGGCCGAAGCCCACAGCAGACCCAAACGCGATCCCTGCGCCCACGCCTGCGGATTGCTGCATCAATGCTTGGATGGTTTCCATCTCTGCTTACCTGTCCAACACCCGCACCAAAACACGTCCAGCCAGCCAACCGCCTAAAATGCCGATCCCAACCCACAAGAACGGGATTGGAAATCCGTCGGCGGTGTTGAGGTAGATCACCCCAAACATCCCACCAATCGCCGGCATGACAAAAGGCAAAACCGCAACCAGTTTTTCGCGCAATGTAGAACGGTGGTTAGCCAACGGACCCCTCCAGTGAAATAGCCACAAGCTGTTGTGCTTCCATGGCAAATTCCATTGGCAGCGCCTGTAAAACTTCCTTGGCAAAGCCGTTCACAATCAGCGCCACAGCCTCTTCCTCATCCATGCCGCGCTGACGGCAATAGAACATCTGCTCATCGTCCACCTTGGACGTCGTCGCCTCGTGCTCCACACGGGAAGAGTTGTTCTTCACCTCGATGTACGGCACTGTATGCGCCCCACACTTGTCGCCAATCAGCAAGCTGTCACACTGGGTGTAATTCCGGCTATTTTTGGCTTTCGGGTGCATGGACACCTGACCACGGTATGTGTTTTGCGCCACACCTGCACTGATACCTTTGGAGACAATCCGCGACTTGGTATTTTTGCCCAAGTGGATCATCTTTGTGCCGGTATCAGCCTGCTGGTGATTGTTGGTGATCGCAATTGAGTAGAACTCACCTTGTGCGTCATCGCCACGCAGAATGCAGGACGGATACTTCCAGGTCACGGCAGAACCGGTTTCCACTTGTGTCCACATGATCTTGGCACGGTCACCTCGGCAATCGGCCCGCTTGGTCACAAAGTTGTAGATACCGCCTTTGCCGTTCTCATCACCCGGATACCAGTTCTGAACAGTGGAGTATTTCACTTCCGCATCTTCTTCGATCACAATTTCCACCACAGCCGCGTGCAGCTGAGACGTGTCACGCTGCGGCGCGGTACAGCCTTCAAGGTAGGATACGTAGGAGCCTTTGTCCGCAATGATCAATGTACGCTCAAACTGGCCAGTATTTTCCGCGTTGATACGGAAGTAGGTCGACAGTTCCATAGGGCAGCGCACACCAGGCGGCACGTAGACAAAGGACCCATCCGAGAAAACAGCGCTGTTCAGTGTGGCGTAGAAGTTATCTGACACAGGCACTACCGAGCCGAGGTACTTCTTCACCAGCTCAGGATGTTCGCGGATCGCTTCAGAGATCGAGCAGAAGATCACGCCTGCCTCTTTCAGCTCTTTCTGGAACGTGGTGCCCACCGACACGGAATCAAACACCGCATCAACAGCAACTTTGCGGCCTTCCGCCGGTGCGTTCTCCGCGCCTTCGACGCCAGCCAAAATCATCTGTTCTTTCAGCGGGATACCGAGCTTTTCGTAGGTCGCCAGCAGCTTTGGGTCCACCTCATCCAAAGACTTCGGTTTCTCTTCCATGCTCTTTGGACGCGCATAGTAGTACTGATCCTGAAAATCCACTTCCGGATAGTCCAGCATCGCCCAATCCGGCTCCTCCTTGGTCAGCCAGCGCTTATACGCCTCCAGCCGCCATTCGGTCATCCATTCCGGCTCTTCGTTTTTCTCCGAAATCAGACGGACTATGTCCTCGGTCAGCCCTTTGGGGGCATATTCCATCTCAATTTCGGTTTCCCAACCATATTTATATTTGCCGCCAACTTCGCGCACGGCATCCACGGTTTCCTGGTCAACACCTTCTTTGACTTGGGTCTGATCAATTGCCGCCATGTGCGTCTCCTGTCTTCGTTTTGCGCTCACGCGCGGTGTTTGTTCATCTGGGTCAGCCACTTATCGGCAAAGCCCATGACGTCCTGTTCGCTCGTTTGAGGCCCCAAGCTCACCCGTATGGCGCTTGCAGCCGTCATCTCATCATATCCCATCGCGGTCAGCACCTTGCTGGCGCGCACCTTGCCCGAAGAGCATGCTGACCCGGCCGAAATAGCAAAACCGGCCAGGTCCATCTGCATGACCTGCGTCTCGCCCTTCCAGCCCGGCACCGCAACTGCCGTTGTGTTGGGAAGCCGCTTGGTCCCTTTGCCAACGATGATGGCTTTGGGTGCGTCCGCGGACAGCCTCTCTTCAAGCATATCGCGCAAATGTGCAACCCGATCCCAAACGCCGTCAGCCAAGTCTTGCGCGGCGGCCTTCGCCGCAGCCGCAAATCCAGCGGCCCCAATCACGTTTTCGGTGCCAGCACGACGCCCCATTTCCTGACCGCCGCCCAAAAGCTGTGCTGGCACATCAGTGCCGCGTTTTACCACCAAGGCCCCAATACCTTTTGGTCCGCCAAGTTTATGTGCCGAGATCAGCGCCATCTGTACGCCGGTCCAGTTGAACGCCACCGGCAACTTTCCAAAAGCCTGGGTCATATCGCTAACCGCAACACCTTCCGGCAAAGCCTGCATCACGCCGGTCTCAGAATTTGCCAATTGCACGCAGCTGTTAGCCGGGTCGTCAATGGTCACTGAACCTTGCGCATCCACGTGCAAGTCATTCTGCGTCCACGCGTTGACCGCATCATGTTCGACATTCGCGGCACGCAATTTGCGCCCGGACAAAGCAAGCGCGGCAGATTCCGTGGCACTGCTGGTAAAGATCACATCTGCGCCATCGGCCCCGAAAGCGGTCGCGATATCGCCACGCGCGCGCTCTAGGATTGCCTTTGCCTTCCGCCCCTCCGAATGCACGGAGGAAGGATTGCCATAGACATCCATCGCCGCAATCATTGCTTCACGGGCCTCAGCCCGCAGCAAGGTTGTTGCATTATGATCCAAATAGGCGCGCATCAGGCCTTTTCATCCGCCACTTCGTCCACAACAGAAAACAAGGTAGGTACAGCCGGGCATGGCGCCAAGTCGTTCTCCACAATATCGGACAAACGGGTCTGGTGCAGGAACACATAGACGTGTGCCGACAACCCTTCCCAAAGGCGGTTGGCCATGGATTGGGCACGCGACCCGCTGGAACCACCGCTGGCCCCTGCCCCTGTGTGCAGCGCCGACACGGTTTCATCTACCGCTGCCAGAACATCAGCCACCCGAATCTCGGATTTTGGGCGGGCCAACCGGTAACCACCACCCGGCCCACGCACCGATACAACTAGTTCTGCACGCCGCAGCTTTACGAACAGCTGCTCCAAATAAGGCAGCGAAATGCTCTGCCGCTTGGAGATTTCACTCAAACTCACAAGATCTTCTGGCGGCTGGAGCGCAATATCTGCCAAAGCAACCACGGCGTAGCGGCCTTTTGTCGACAGTTTCATAGAGCACCCCCTCGAATTGATTGACCTCAGCCGCCCATGTGCTTAAGTCGCTAGAACCCGAACGGCATTCTGGCCGTTCAACTATTTAGAAGCGTTCTAAGGTGGCAGAGCAAATTCGTCAAGAATTCGTTCATACCTTTTAAGGGAGAAAAGCGACAAATATGCCTGAGGTGATTTTTCCGGGACCAGAAGGCCGCCTCGAAGGCCGCTACCACCCACAAAAAGAAAAAGACGCGCCCATCGCGATTGTCTTGCATCCCCACCCGCAGTTTGGCGGCACAATGAACAACAAGGTTGTCTACAACCTGCACTATGCCTTCTACAACATGGGCTTCACTGTGCTTCGGTTCAATTTCCGCGGTGTTGGTCGGTCACAGGGTGAGTATGATCAAGGTGTTGGTGAGCTGTCCGATGCCGCGTCAGCGCTGGACTATCTACAGTCGATGAACACCAACTCCAAGCACTGCTGGGTGGCTGGGTTCTCGTTCGGCGCGTGGATTGGCATGCAACTGCTGATGCGTCGGCCAGAGATCACCGGCTTTATCTCGATTGCCCCACCCGCCAACATGTATGACTTCTCCTTCCTGGCGCCTTGCCCGAGTTCTGGCCTGATCCTGAACGGCACCGCCGATCGTGTCGCCCCACCGGCGGAAACCCACTCGCTTGTCAACAAACTGCATGAGCAAAAGGGCATCACCATCACCCACACGGAAATTGATGGCGCAGGTCACTTCTTTGAGACCGACGAATACATGGATCAGATGACAGGCAATGTCACCGATTATGTGAAACGTCGCCTGACAGAGAACAGCCGCTGATGAGCACTTTGGATGCGCTGGCTGCCAAACTTGCCGAAGACACCATCAAAGCCCAAAAAGAGCTGGGTGATGAGCGTCTCTTTATGGAGGTAAGTGAGGTGCTCGGCGCGTCCTCTCAATCGCTCGAGGAGGCCTTTCTCACAGAGGTCCGAATGCGCATGTCCGAAGAGAAAGGCCGCGCCTTTCTCATCAACAAAGTGAAGGCTGCGCGCGCGGCAGCTGCCAAGGCGGACTCTGCCGAATGAGTGATCGTCTCACCGCGCAAATCGCCTTTTTGACCGAAGCCGATAAACTCAAATCCGTCTATCGTGCCACAAACGTACTAGACGGTCACCGCAAAGAAGACAGCGGCAGCCACAGCTGGCACATTGCGCTTTACGCGCTCATCCTGTCCGAACATGCCAACACAGACATCAACATTGATCGGGTAATCCGCATGTTGCTGATCCATGATTTGGTGGAAATTGATGTTGGCGACAGCCCGATCCATGGCGATCACGATATTTCCGCCATGGAAGCCGCCGAAAGTGCCGCAGCAGATCGCATCTTTGGCCTTTTACCAACGGATCAAGCCACAGAACTGCGCGCGCTTTGGGACGAATTTGAAGCAGCAGAAAGCGATGATGCCGTTTTTGCAAAGAGCATCGATCGGGTGCAGCCGGTGATCGGCAACCTAGAAACCAATGGCGGCACCTGGCCAGAATACAACGTCACGCGCAAACAGCTCGAAGATCGCGTTGGCTGGAAGGTTGCAAAAGGCGCGCCCGCAATCTGGGACCACCTCAAAGCCCGTATTGCCAAATGGTTTTCCGAAAACGTCTAATTCAGAAACACTGAGGCCAGCCGTAGCCCCAACGCCATGGCAAACCTGAACACGGCAATCCGCCAACCCGCACAGCATCAAACATCCGATCCGCGACAAAATTGATCGCGGCCGTGACATCCTCCGGCGTGGCATCATACTGCTTCGCAAGTTCGTCCGCCTGACCGTCCGCCACACCCCGCACACATTGCCGTAACGCCTTGTCAGCTTTTAAGCGCGCTTGAAACCCGGCTTGCGCCTCAGGGTTTTCGCCACCCAAGTGATAGGCCCGATCATGGGTCACACAACACCCATGCCAGGGCGCCTCATGTGCAAACACTCGGGCAAACCACGGAAATGTGCGCGCCATCGCCCCCCAGGCCGCTGACATGCCGCCCGAACAGCCGTCGGTGGTAAAAGGTGCCAACGCCGTCGACTCCGCTTCGCGCAAAGCCTGTAAACGGCTGTGCCGCCAGATTTCCACCTTAGCAGATAAACCCGCATCAGAGGTTGAGCTTTGCCCTATAACCGGTTCACTTAAAACAACTAAGGTCACACAGACCTGGGCGAATCTACTAGATCTCATCACCACCTCGATGCGGCACATCCAAACCAATGCGCCCCGCCAACCCTAGCACCAGGCGCTCAACACCGCTCAAAGTTTTACGGTCCGCCAACACTTGCCGCGCAAGCACAGGCTCGTCCGTGATCAAGCCATCAACGCCATACGACAACATGCCCGACATCGACAGCGCATCGTTCACGGTCCACACGTAAACTTCTTTGCCAACATCCTGCGAGCCACGCACCAACTGTCGCGACATGGTGGCGCTATTCACCGCCAGGAAATCCACGTCCAGATCCCACATATTTCCGAGGGAAGCCGAGGCCAGAAGCCCTACATTCCATTCGGGTCGTAGCTTACGCATCTTAGCCACTGCATCCGCCTTCAGTGACATGATCTTCACCTGTCTGGCCATGTCCGTGGCTTCCACAATGTCGATCACCCGCTGTTCCAAGTCCTCGTCATGGCCGTAGTATTTCAACTCGATCACCACCCCGGATTTGTCTTTTGTGGCCAACAACACCTCTTCTAGTGTTGCTGTGCGCTCTGCCGCAAACGCCGGATCAAACCAACTGCCAATGTCGATTTGTTCCAGATCCGCCAAAGTCGCATCCCAAATTTTCTTAGAGTTGCCCGCGACTTTCATAAAGTCGCTGTCATGCACCACAACCACCGCGCCATCGGCGGTTTCTTGAACGTCAATCTCGACCCAGTCCGCCTGATCTTCCACGGCACGTGTCACCGCCGCCATGGTGTTTTCTGGGGCCGCCCCCGAAGCGCCACGATGCGCAATCACCGCTACTGGTCGGTCTTGATCCACCTTCAGCACTTCCGCGACACCAAACCCACCCAGCGCGGTCACCAGCGCTGCTACCGCAACAACACCGCTCAGCACCCCTTTAGGAACTTCGCGCTTCTCACCGGCCTCCGGCCAAGCTGCAAACCCCATAAACGCCACCGCCAAGGCTCCCGTCGTCAAGGATGTCAGCACAAGGTTCAACGCGGCCCATAAGCCAACAGATAGCAAAAGAAACGCAGCCAGCCCCTTGAGGCCAAAAGGCACAAAATACAGCCCAAATTGAATGATCGCACCCACCACAAACAGCACTGCACCGCCGATGACAGCGCCCAATGCGCCCCAAATTGCCAAACGCAGGAGAAACGTCATACGACGCCCCGCCATACGCACTTGGCTCTCTCGCAGTGCCGCCCCTGCCCTTTGGCCATCAAACACGACCAGCGGCAAGGCCAGCACCCAGCCCAAGGTGCGCCACAGCACCAGCCCGACCATAAACACAAGCATGACCGCGCACACCACCACGGTCTTTACAAATTCCGGCGGATGAAAGCTCAGATAATAGTTGATGTCGTACGCCGTCATCCAACGGGAAAAAGCCATGCCACACACCGCAAGAAACGGCAGGCACATTACCAACAGCCGCAAACAAAATTGCACCGCCAACCCGAGTACCGCAGGCGCCCTCGGCAGAACCATCGCCACACCGTCCAGCAGTCCATGCGACTTGCCTTGCCTGTCCCGCAACGCCACAGCCATCATGAAAGACACATCCAGGGTCAGCAGCACCAACGCCATCCCGGCAATCAACAAACCCGCCACAAATCCAACAGGCGACAACAAGAACAACGCGATATCAAAATCTGCCAACGCGGGTTTACCAGAAAACGTCAGCGCCAGATGCACCGTGGCCGCCATCAGCGGCGCAAAAGCTGAAGCCAGCAAGATATTGAACACCAGATGCGATTGAATAATCGGCCAGCGCAAACGCCAGGCCACCTCAAAACACCGCACCACTTCTGCCATCGCCTGCTTCACAGCCACACTCCAACACCCGTTTAACGTGACCCTAGCCGGATCACACGCAGGGGTCGAGAACCCGCGACACTTTGTCAAAAACAATTGTCATGCTACGTTTCGCGCAACAATAATTCGCGCCCAAACCAAACTGTATACAATCGCATACAAAGCCTTTCCAATGTGCACGAAATCGCTTAGGACAGGCGCCAAATACGACTCGGTTCACAGGAGACCCCCATGACCAAGATCAAAGTGGAAAATCCCATCGTCGAGATGGATGGCGATGAAATGACACGCATCATTTGGCAGTTCATCAAAGACAAACTGATGCTGCCATACTTGGACCTTGACCTTCTGTACTACGATCTGGGCATCGAAGAGCGGGACCGGACCGAGGACCAGATCACCATCGACGCCGCCGAAAAAACCAAAGAGGTCGGTGTTGCAATCAAATGTGCCACCATCACCCCGGACGAGCAACGTGTTGAGGAGTTTGGCCTCAAAAAAATGTGGCGCTCGCCCAATGGCACCATCCGCAACATCCTTGGTGGTGTGGTCTTCCGTCAGCCAATCATCTGTCGCAACGTTCCGCGGCTTGTGCCGGGCTGGACCTCTCCAATTGTCGTGGGCCGTCATGCCTTTGGTGACCAGTATAAAGCCACCGATTTCACATTCCCGGGCGCAGGCAAGCTGACCATGAAGTTTGTCGGCGAAGACGGCACCGTGATTGAGAAAGAGGTCTATGACGCCCCGTCCGCTGGGGTCTATCAGGCGATGTACAACCTCGACAGCTCGATCATTGATTTTGCCCGCGCCTCGCTGAACTACGGCCTGAACCTCGGCTGGCCGGTATACCTATCCACCAAAAACACCATCCTGAAAGCCTACGACGGCCGCTTCAAAGACCTGTTTCAAAAGGTCTATGAAGAAGAGTTCGAAGAGAAATTCAAAGCCGCTGGAATCTGGTACGAGCACCGTTTGATTGACGACATGGTCGCCTGCGCCATGAAGTGGAACGGTAAATTTGTCTGGGCCTGCAAGAACTACGACGGTGACGTACAATCCGACACCGTAGCACAAGGCTTTGGCTCGCTAGGCCTGATGACATCACAGCTGATGACGCCAGATGGAAAGATTGTAGAAGCCGAGGCTGCCCACGGCACCGTGACACGCCACTACCGCCAGCACCAGAAAGGCGAAGCCACCTCAACCAACTCGATCGCCTCGATCTACGCTTGGACCGGTGGCCTGAAGCACCGCGCAAAACTGGACAACAACATTGCCCTACGCGCCTTTGCCGAAACCCTGGAGCGCGTGATCATTGAGACCGTAGAAAGTGGCTTTATGACCAAAGACCTCGCATTGCTGGTTGGGCCCGATCAGGGTTGGATGACCACAATGGGCTTCCTCGAAAAAATCGACGAAAACCTCAACAAAGCACTCGCAGGCTAATCTCTGAGACAAAATGCCCTAAGGCGCACCACTGCGCCTTAGGATGCCCTTTACCCACGACCGGTAGACCCTAGCTGCATAGCGGCCTTGCGCCGCACCCCCTAGACAGCCGCGCTGCGCTGCGGCAAATCCGGTGCCATGGTAAGCTTTATTGAATCCCCAAGTCCTGAAAAACACAGCCCTTTTGATGATTTCCAGGGGCTGATTGTCGGCACCCTTCTGGTGGCCCTTTCGGTGCAGTTTTTACAGGCGGTTGATCTGTTCACAGGGCAGATTGCCGGCCTGTCATTGGTCGCAGCCAAGGCGACAGGCCTCACGTTTGGCGCACTCTTCTTTGTCCTGAACTTGCCATTCTATGTCATCGCTTACCTGCGCATGGGCTGGTTCTTCACGCTAAAGACCTTTGCAGCCGTGGGCCTTCTGACGCTTTGGACCTTCTTGCTCCCGCAAGTTTTCGAAATTGCCACGGTGCACCCACTTGTAGGCGCTGTACTCGCGGGTGTGACTGCTGGCGCAGGTCTGATCGTCCTCTTCCGCCATGGCGCCACTTTGGGCGGCGTTGGCATTGTGGCCGTGTGGCTGCAAGACGCCAAAGGCATCAAGGCCGGTTGGGTCCAACTTGGCTTCGACGTTTTTGTCTTTGGTTTGGCGGTGTCGTTTTTTGACCTCAACGCGGTGATCTTCTCGCTGATCGGCGCAGCCGTTACCAATATCATGATCGCAACAAATCACCGTCGCGATCGTTACATCGCGCGCTAACCCCCAAGGGACGCGCATGCCCAAAGCCTATCTTATCCTTCTGGTCGCCGTTGTGTTTGAAACCATCGGCACCGCTGCTCTGCAAGCCAGCCAACAATTTACCAAACCAATCCCCTCAATCATTGTGGTGATCGGTTATGGCCTCGCCTTCTACATGATGGCCCAAACCCTGCGCTACTTACCGGTCGGCATCACCTACGCCGTCTGGTCTGGCCTTGGCATCATCTCCATTTCCATCATCGCCTATTTTGCGTTTGGCCAGAAACTCGATTTGGCGGCAATTTTGGGAATGGGGCTGATTGTTGCCGGAATTCTTGTTATAAACCTGTTTTCTAAGACTGCCGTTCACTAACTGACATTAAAGGGGTGGCCTTTTGGGGAAACCCACGTTAGGGCGAGCGCGAACAGGAAAGGCTGCCCTTATGGATCTTCGCAATATCGCCATCATCGCCCACGTTGACCACGGCAAAACCACTTTGGTGGATGAGCTGCTGAAACAGTCGGGTGCATTCCGGGAAAACCAGGAAGTGGCCGAGCGCGCCATGGACAGCGACGCGCTGGAGCGTGAGCGCGGCATCACGATCTTTGCCAAGCCAACCAGCGTTGAGTGGAAAGGCACCCGTATCAACATCGTGGACACCCCGGGCCACGCCGACTTTGGTGGCGAAGTGGAGCGTATCCTGTCGATGGTTGACGGTGTGGTTCTCTTGGTGGACGCGGCCGAAGGCCCGATGCCACAGACCAAATTTGTGACCTCCAAAGCGTTGGCTTTGGGTCTGCGCCCAATTGTGGTTCTGAACAAAGTTGACAAGCCGGATGCCGAACCTGACCGCGCCTTGGACGAGTGTTTTGACCTCTTTGCATCCCTGGATGCCAACGACGACCAACTCGAATTTCCACACATGTATGCCTCTGGCCGCAATGGCTGGGCAGACGCAGAGCTCGACGGTCCTCGCCAAGATCTGCACGCGTTGTTCAACCTGATTGTGAACCACGTGCCTGAGCCAAAGCAGGTTCACAAACAAGACGACGACTTCCGCATGCTGGCAACCACTTTGGGTTCCGACCCATTTGTTGGTCGTATCCTGACCGGTCGTGTTGAGTCGGGCACCCTGAAAGTGGGTGCAACTGTTCAGGCTTTGACCCGCATCGGCCAAAAAATCGAACAGTTCCGAGTGACAAAAATCCAGGCTTTCCGTGGCCTCGCGCAGCAAGACATCGAAGAAGCACAAGCCGGTGACATCGTGTCCATTGCAGGCATGACCAAAGCCACCGTGGCTGACACCATCTGCGCGCTCGCCGTCGAAGAGCCTCTGGAAGCACAACCAATCGATCCGCCAACCATCACCGTGACCTTCGGCATCAACGACAGCCCGCTTGCTGGTCGTGACGGTAAAAAGGTTCAATCCCGCGTCATTCGTGACCGTTTGATGAAAGAGGCAGAGTCCAACGTAGCGATCAAAATCGCGGACACGCCGGGCGGCGAAGCCTTTGAGGTTTCCGGTCGTGGCGAACTGCAAATGGGCGTTCTGATCGAGAACATGCGCCGCGAAGGCTTTGAGCTGTCGATCTCCCGTCCGCAAGTGATCATGCGCGAAGAAAACGGCCAAAAAGTTGAGCCAATCGAAGAAGCCACCATTGACGTGGATGACGAATACTCTGGCGCCGTGATTGAAAAGCTGACAGGTTCCCGCAAAGGCGAACTGGTTGAAATGCGCCCTGCTGGCGCAGGAAAGACCCGCATCATCGCGCACGTGCCCTCCCGTGGCCTGATTGGGTATCACGGTGAGTTCCTGACCGACACCCGCGGCACCGGCGTTCTGAACCGCGTGTTCCACGGCTGGGCTCCCTACAAAGGCGCTATCGCTGGCCGTCGTGCTGGCGTACTGATCTCCATGGAAAATGGCTCCTCCGTGGCCTTTGCCCTGTGGAACCTTGAAGACCGCGGCAAAATGATGATTGGCGCACAGGCCGATGTCTACACTGGCATGATCATTGGCGAACACAGCCGTGAGAACGACCTCGAAGTGAACCCGCTGAAAGGTAAAAAACTCACCAACGTACGGGCCTCCGGCACCGACGAAGCAGTTCGCCTGACCACACCAATGACCTTGTCTCTGGAAGAAGCCATTGCCTACATCAACGACGATGAGCTTGTTGAGGTGACACCAAACAACGTGCGCCTGCGTAAACGCTACCTCGACCCGCATGAGCGCAAACGCATGGCCAAGCAGATTGGCTAAGGTAAAACAAAACGCCGGGGTTCTGCCCCGGCGTTTTTCTTTGACATTCCCCTTGAGTGAATAGCGAAACTGTTTGAAGTTTGGGCAATACCATTAGGAAACTGCTCCCAATCTCATGTTCACACGTGTTCTCTCTCTTCTCTCTGCCTGTTTTTTCCTAGCTTTTGGCGCCCCCCTTTGCGCACAGACCGGCGGCTTTAACTTCTCTGGCACCGCCTCTCTCAACAAACGCACCGACCCGCAACAAATTGGCGTTGGCATCACCATCGACCAGATCACGTTTGTCGATCAGCAATCTGAGAACTTTGGCGTGGTCGGCACCCTGTTTCTTAGGGCCGACTATCCGGAATTTGCCTTTGACGCTGCCGCACATGGCGGTGACGTGAAAACCTTCAGCAACGCCGCCTTCCGCAGCCTTTTGGACGAGGCAGGATCCCAGCCGCCTTATTTTATCTTGCGTAACCAGCAAGGCCGCCGCTTTTCCCAGCAAGTCTCTGTACTTCTTAGCGACACCGGAGTGGCGACCTACGCTGAGCGTTTCACCGCCACACTTCAGGCACCACACTTCAACTTCAAGCGATATCCTTTTGATACACAAGAGTTTTACGTGGAAGTCTCATCAATGTTACCGCTCAACTATGTCGAATTCTATCCTTTGGAAGAGCAAAGCGGCATGGGAGATCTGTTGGGCGAAGAGGAGTGGATTCTCTCGGATGCCTCGCTGGAACGCCGCTCTGTCGAAGGTATCGGCGGTGCGGACACAACTATGGTCGCTCTGCGATTTGAGGGCAAACGCCACGTGCAATACTATGTGTTGCGCATCCTGCTGCCGCTGCTGATCATCCTCTTTGTCAGCTGGGCCACGTTTTTCCTCGAAGAATACCGTCGCCGCATCGACATGGCCTCCGCCAACCTCCTGGTGTTTGTCGCCTTCAACTTCGCGATCTCCACCATGCTGCCCAAACTTGGCTATCTCACCTTCATGGACTCGCTGCTGGTCGGCATGTTCCTGATTACCGGCTCCATCGTGCTTGTAAACATCGCGCTGCGCCGCCTAAAAACATCAGGCCGCGAAGATCTTGCCCGAAAGATCGACAGCTATCTCGTGATCTGGATCTTTCCCATCCTGCACGCGATCTTCCTGTTTTGGGCGGTCAAGTTCTTCCTAGTGTGACAGGTCAACTGAGGGGCCGGAACGGCTCAATCTCGTAACTTCCGTCTTTATGGAACCGGCAGAACGATCCGGCAGGGATTTCTTCCCAGCCCTCTTCCGCTTCCACCAACGGCTCACTCACCACCGCACGGCCACTGCGACTGTCACTGGCGCGATGATACACCGTGGGCGCCCGGTCATCTGACGCATAGCGAACCGCATAAAGCGTCTCGCCATCGCTGAACGCTGCGGCCAGTCTCATATACGGTGTTGTGCCCCGTTCCCGGCTCATGCGCTCAAGAATGCCAACTGCAATCTGAAGCGATTCCTTAGGATGTTCATCCATGCCTTCCATAAGACCCAACAAAAACAAGACTTCGCTGTCCGTCGCGCCCTTACGCTCAGGATACAACTCGTCTGGGATCAACATGTCCGCGCGCCGCCGAAAGGTCTCAAACCCACCAACTTGGCCGTTGTGCATGAAAGACCAGCGCCCCACCGCAAACGGATGGCAATTGTTGCGACTGGTGGCCGTTCCGGTTGAGGCCCGCACATGCGCCAAAAACAAACCGGATTCCACCTGCGCCGTAATGGATTTCAGGTTTGGATCCGACCAAGCTGGCAAAATGTCTCGATACAGTCCCGGCTCCGGCCGGTTGCCATACCACGCCAACCCAACGCCATCCCCGTTGGTCTGCGTCTTACATTCAGTCGCTTGCATGCTTTGCTGGATCAACGAGTGATCTGGCCGTGTTACAACATCCTCAAGGAAACATGGTTCCCCAACATAAGCGGCCCAACGACACATATGAGTTTTCTCCTGGCTCCCATATCCTGACCAAAAGAAACAGGATACGTGTTTAAGTGCACATATATGCGATGCAATCCGAGGATAAAAGCGTGATTTTCCTACCCGAATTGGAATTTTTACCCAATCACCCGAAACCTCGAAGGACATCCTCCCTTTCACGTCATGTGGCAAGGTCCGTACAACTAAAAAGAGCGACCTAATTCACCTATCCGACCAGGCAGGCCCTGTCCCAGCGGTTTTTTTGTCAGGTTAGCCCAAAAGAAGACTGCAAGTCCGGGCCCTGACCGAAATGACGGCAATCCCGGTGTTGGTTTCAGGCAAAATCTGGATGGCCTTAATATCAGCTCCCGACTCTGTTACATCAAAACCAACGCGCGACATGCCAACAAAACGTTCGTATTCTCGCTCTCCAAGAATGCTGCCGTCTTTGTCGATCAACTGGAAAGTGACAGAAATCCCTTTTTGTGTTTCCCGCAAAGGCTCCTCTGCCCAGAATTCCACGCCGACTTGACACGCTGGCTCCCTGAGCCACACCGAAAGAGGATGTGGCGTTAAATCGTGGTCTCTCCAATCTGTGGAGGGAAGCCGTGCTGTTAATCCTGGTCTTGTTGAAACTGTAGCGTTAATCGCCAGCAAACCACCGGGCTTTCTTATGACGGCAAGGTCTCCGTCAACGCGCACCAACTCCGTACCAATGGCAATCCCAGCACCAAAAGCGGGCGCATCATAGATTTGCCCCCTGAGCCAAATTCCATCTACCGGTAAATTTTGCGTTGTTGGCCCCGCAATCTTATCTATCGGAATGTCCTGGACCACATCAGCTAGGGCTACAGACGATGTCCATAGCCCAAAGAATGACGCCCAAATGAGCTTATTCACTGGTCTCCACCACCATCAATTCACGCTCACTTGCTCCGCGTGCGTGGTTCAGCGCCTCCTGATATTCAGAACTGTGATAACAAGCCACCGCTGTGTCCACATCCGGGAAGCGCGCCACTACGTTGCGTGGCCGCTCCTTGCCTTCCAGCTGCACAAATTTCCCCCCACGTGCGATAAACTCGCCGCCGTGTTTGGCAATCGCGGGGCCAGCCAGCTCAGCGTATTTTCCGTAAGCGTCCGCGTCAGTCACGGTCACATGTGCAATCCAAAGTGCGCCCATTTGGCTCTCCAATCCATTTGTCCTGCCCGCCACTCTACGTGAATTGCCGGACAGGCCAAGAAGATTTTGACCAAATGGTCAGCCCGCGATCACCGCTTCAGCTGCGGCAAACGCCTCGTCTGCCTTGGATGCATCTTTGGCACCACCTTGAGCCATGTCAGGCCGGCCTCCGCCACCCTTGCCGCCCATTGGGCCAACCGCCGCGCGGACCAGGTCCACGGCGCTCAGCTCGCCTTTCAGATCATCGGTCACACCGGCTGCCACAGCAACCTTACCGCCGGTATCCGCCACCAACAGAACCGCACCACTTTCCAAGCGGGCTTTGTGCTCATCGATCAATGGCGGCAGGTCTTTGCCAGACACACCAGAGAGCACCTGCGCAAAGAACTTCACACCGTTGATCTCTTTCGCCTCTGGACCAGCCCCCTGCCCGGCTCCGCCAGACATCGCCAACTCACGCCGCAACGTCGCCACTTCATTCTGCAGTGCTTTACGCTCATCCAAAAGCGCTTTTACACGGTCCAGAATGTCTGCAGGCTGCGCCTTCAATGTCCCGGCCACTTCGGCAACACGTTTGGCTTCGCGTGCGAGGTGTTCAAATGCCACCTCACCAGTCAACGCTTCGATCCGTCGCACACCAGCCGAGGATGCGCTGTCTGACAACAGCACAAACACACCGATGTCACCGGTCTGCTTAACATGCGTACCACCGCAGAGTTCAATGGAATAAGTGTCGCCGTTGTGACCCTTGCCGGTATTGGCACGCCCCATGGAAACAACGCGCACTTCGTCGCCGTATTTCTCACCAAACAACGCCTGTGCACCAATCTCACGCGCATCATCCGGCGTCATCACGCGGGTTTCCACCGGTGTGTTCTGACGGATGTACGCATTCACATCCAAACCAACCTGAGTGAGCTCCTCAGGGCTCAGCGCTTTGTTGTGGCTGAAATCAAACCGCAGGCGATCATCTGCATTGAGCGAGCCGCGCTGTGCTACGTGATCCCCTAACGCCTCGCGCAGGGCTTCATGCAGCAAGTGTGTTGCAGAGTGGTTGGCACGGATCGAAGTACGGCGTCCATGGTCAACAATCATCGCAACCGGATCACCTTTGGAAATTTTGCCACGCGCCATTTTTGCCAAATGTGCCACCAGCTTACCGTCGGCAAACTTCTGCACCTCGGTCACATGCGCCAGCTCATCGCGGCTTTCCAATCGTTCAACCAAACCATGGTCCGCAACTTGACCACCGCTCTCAGCGTAGAAAGGCGTTTGGTTCATCACTAGCCAGCCTTCTTCACCTTCCGCCAAGGTGTCGACAAGCACGCCATCTTTCATGATCGCTTGCACCTGACCTTCAGCAGTCTCGGTGTCATAACCAAGGAATTCCGACGCGCCACCTTCGTCCGCGACATCAAACCAAACAGCGTTTTCTGCTGTATCTCCAGACCCTTTGTGGGCAGCGCGCGCCTTGGCTTTCTGTTCTGCCATGGCTGCGTCAAACCCATCGGTGTCCACCTCACGGCCTTTTTCACGCAGTGCATCCTGTGTCAGATCCAGCGGGAACCCATAGGTGTCATACAGTTTGAAAGCCGCGGCGCCATCCAGCGGTGCGCCCTCTGCCAAACCATCGAGCTCATCGTCCAACAACTTCAGACCTCGGTCCAAAGTCTGCTTAAACTTGGTCTCTTCCTGCTTCAGCGTTTCTTCGATCAACGCCTGTGCCTGTCCCAGCTCAGGGTACGCTTGCCCCATTTGCTGCACCAGAGACGGCACCAATTGATGCATAACAGGATCCTTAGCCCCCAACAGATGCGCGTGGCGCATGGCACGGCGCATGATCCGACGCAATACATATCCACGCCCATCATTGGATGGCATCACGCCATCGGCCATCAGGAACGACGTGGAGCGCAAGTGATCAGCAATCACCCGGTGATGCACATTCTGGTCCCCATAGGGATCGGTCGAGGTCACATGAGCCGAGGATTCAATCAGCGCCTTGAACAGATCGGTGTCGTAGTTGTCATGGCTGCCCTGCAACAAAGCGCCAATGCGCTCCAACCCCATGCCGGTGTCGATCGACTGCATGTCCAATGCTTTCATCGAGCCGTCTTCAAACTGCTCATTCTGCATGAAAACAACGTTCCAAATCTCAATGAAACGGTCGCCATCTTCTTCAGGCGAGCCGGGAGGGCCACCCCAAATGTGTTCGCCGTGATCGTAGAAAATCTCGGTGCACGGACCACAGGGACCGGTTGGCCCCATCTGCCAGAAGTTATCTGACGTCGCGATGCGGATGATCCGATCTTCCGGAACACCAATTTTCTTCCAGATATCATAGGCTTCATCGTCGGTGTGGTAGACCGTCACATAAAGCCGCTTAGGATCTATCCCAAACTCTTTGGTAATCAAGTTCCACGCAAACGGAATGGCCTCTTCTTTGAAGTAGTTACCAAAGGAGAAGTTGCCGAGCATTTCAAAGAACGTATGGTGGCGCGCCGTATAGCCCACGTTGTCCAAGTCATTGTGCTTACCGCCAGCACGCACACATTTTTGCGACGTGGTTGCACGCTGATAGTCGCGTTTCTCAACGCCGGTGAATAGGTTTTTGAACTGCACCATGCCGGAGTTCACAAACATCAGAGTTGGATCATTGCGGGGAACCAGCGGGCTGGACTCCACAATCTCATGGCCTTGTTTGGCAAAGTAATTCAGAAAAGTCGACCGGATGTCGTTTAGGCTGGCCATGGGCAGATCTCTTAACGTGGGTTTCGGTATCGAAGCGGGTGTATAACCCCCACGCCCGCCTGTCCACATGACAATAGGCTTAACCTAGTGTGTCAAAGGCAAAATGCCTCCTCTTACCAACCCTCAAAAGGTCAAGCCTTGTGCAAGACATCACCCGAGCCGATCAACCCATCCCGTTCCACACTGCACAAAATCCCGCGCAACCTTTGCGCTCGATGTTCTGGGGCACGTATCCAATCATACGCATCGGACCCATAGCGCGCCTTCCACTTCACACAGGCATCGTTGAAAACATCGGAAACACGCAACATTGCAGAGCCAACCGCCACCAACTGACCGCTTGGTAAGTTCGCTTCCGAGGTATCAATGTCGGCTGCAAAAGTGTCTCCGGGGTGCAAAACCTCCGCATCTGTCGACCACACCAGGTCCAACACACGCTTTGGAATGATACACACTTGAATGCCCGGATGGGGGGCACCGTCTTCAGTGCGCAACCAGGGCTGTGTCTTCCACCGTTCCCCCGGAATGCCATGTGCTTTGGTCAGCGGGATCTCATCCACAAATCGCCGCTCATTTCGTCCAGGCCGTAAACACAAATGCGAAATGGCCGCCCCGTCTTTGGGAGCGGCCATGACATGCGGCAAAGCCCGCATCAATTCTTCAGAAGACGGGGTCAATCTTCCAACAGCTCTTCATCACCCGGTGGCATGTCAAAGTCCAAACCATGGGCAGCCCGGATTTTATCTTCGATCTCCAGCGCCATTCGATTGTTCTCTTTCAAGAACGTCGTGGCATTTGCACGCCCTTGACCAATCCGCTCATCGCCGTAGCTGAACCAACTGCCGGATTTCTCAACAACTCCAGCCTTCACGCCCAAATCAAGCAATTCGCCCATCTTCGAGATGCCTTCGCCATACATGATGTCAAACTCAACTTGCTTGAAAGGCGGCGCAACTTTGTTTTTCACAACTTTTACACGGGTCGCGTTGCCCACAATTTCGTCGCGATCCTTCACCGCACCAATGCGGCGAATGTCCAGGCGCACGGAGCTGTAGAATTTCAGCGCATTACCACCGGTTGTGGTTTCTGGTGAGCCAAACATCACGCCAATCTTCATCCGGATCTGGTTGATAAAAATCACCATGCAGTTGGAGCGCGCAATCGAGCCGGTCAGCTTACGCATCGCTTGACTCATCAGGCGGGCCTGCACGCCCACGTTGCTGTCGCCCATGTCGCCTTCGAGTTCGGATTTTGGCGTCAACGCCGCAACCGAATCGACCACAACCATGTTCACCGCCCCGGAGCGCACCAGCGTGTCGGTGATTTCCAACGCCTGTTCGCCAGTGTCCGGCTGTGAGATCAGCAACTCGTCAAGGTTCACACCAAGTTTCTTGGCATACTGCGGGTCGAGCGCGTGTTCCGCATCGACGAAGGCACACACGCCACCCTTTTTCTGTTCTTCTGCGATGCAATGCAGAGTCAGCGTGGTTTTACCCGAGCTCTCCGGGCCGTAGATTTCAATGATCCGCCCTTTGGGCAGGCCACCAATCCCCAGCGCGATGTCCAAACTCAATGAGCCGGTCGAGGTCGCTTCGATTTCCTGCGCAGGATTGTCTGCGCCCAGTTTCATAATAGAGCCCTTGCCAAACTGACGCTCAATCTGCGCCAGCGCGCTGTCCAGCGCCTTTTGTTTGTCGGGGGATGAGGATTTCTTGGAGGTCATTGTCAAAAGATCTGCCGTTGCCATTTGCTTGGTTCCTTATTCCACACCCGCACGCGGGCGGCAATCACTGCCTGTGTTCACCTCTTGTTCCTGATTCTTATGAGATCAAAAGGAGAACAAATCAAGAGAAAAGAATAGGAACATTTTCCGTCCCCTTTGGTTAAGAACTGGTTTACAAGGTGAGGGAAACTTGTCACTAAATCACTCAAGGCCGCGCAAATGATTGTTTTCTGGAAACAAAAACTTGTGTTCCTGTCTGTTCCCAAGACCGGCACAACAGCCATTGAAGAGGCTTTGGCACCCTCAGCAGACATGGTGATTTCCAATCCACCGGAACTCAAACACGCGCCGGTGTATCGCTACAACCGCTTTTTCCGGCCGATGTTTGAACGTGCTTGCAAAACCGATGACCTTGAGTTGCTGGCCGTCATGCGTGAACCTGTGAGCTGGCTTGCCAGTTGGTATCGTTACCGCCGCCGAGACTTCATGCGCGGCCATTCAAACTCCACCCATGATGTAAGCTTTGAAGAGTTTGTGCAGGAGTATATGAAGGGTGACAAGAAAGCGGCTTACGCCAATGTCGGCAGCCAGGCGAAATTTCTTGAACCACGTCCCAATGGGGTCAAGGTCGACCACCTATTCCGCTACGAGGATCAGCCGCGCTTACTGTCCTTTCTTGAAGACCGCCTTGCGCAAAAAATCCACCTGGAACGTCGAAACAGTTCTCCCGAAATTCCGTTGGACCTACCAGAAGCAACCATGCAGAAGCTGCGCAAAAAATGCGCGGCAGAGTTCGAGCTTTACGAAAGCCTGACCTAGGCGCTGGAAATCCTGGCATGGACAGCTTCGGTTAGGTCGCTGAGTGAAAAAGGCTTGGGAAGAAAGCTGGAGTTTTCAATTCGCGCCTGATCATCGGAGAAACTGTCCTCGGCATAGCCGGATACAAAAATGACCGGCACGTTAGGATAATTTTCACGGGCCAGACGCACCCAGCTTGGCCCGTCCATCCCTGGCATAATCACATCGCTGACAAATACGTCTATTTGGGGATGATCCGCATCCAACACGTCAAGCGCCTCTTCTCCTGAAGCCGCCTCAAGCACAGTGAACCCGCGCATCTTTAGCGCCCGGGTCGCAAAAGACCGCACGGGCGCCTCATCTTCCACCAGCAGCACAACGCCGCTATGCTGCACTTCCGGTAAGTCCGGACGCTTTCCAAGCTCCGGCGCCGCAACTTGTTCGGCAGCAGCACCATGTGCTGGGAACATCAGCGTAAAAGTGGTGCCGACCCCTTCGCTACTGTCCACAAAGATGTAGCCGCCTGTTTGTTTCACGATACCGTAGGCAGTACTCAAACCAAGACCAGTGCCTTCGCCAGTTTTCTTGGTGGTGAAAAACGGCTCAAAGACCTTTTGCAGCTTGTCTTGCGCGATGCCGATGCCTTGATCCGCTACGGTCACGGACACATAGTTGCCAACTGGAACAATCACGCGATCCCGCTCCAGCGGTGCATCCAGCTCAACACTTTCAGTGGTCACACGAATTTCACCACCGTCAGGCATGGCATCCCGCGCATTCACCACCAGGTTCATAAGCACCTGTTCCAATTGCCGTTTATCGGCGCGGATGGCCGGCAACACCGGATCATTGTTCAACGTCAATGCAACACGTTCTCCCACCAACCGGTTCAAAAGGTGGGTCAAATCCGCCAAAGTATTGCGCAGGTCCAGCACCTCGGGACGCAGGTTTTGCTTACGGGAAAACGCCAGCAACTGCCCAACCAACGCGGCGGCCCGGTTGGCGTTTTGGTTGATCTGAATGAGGTCCGCATAATCCGCATCACCTTGATCATGACGCAGTAGCAACAGGTCGCAATGCCCTGAAATCGCAGTCAAAAGGTTGTTGAAATCATGCGCCACGCCACCTGCCAATTGGCCAATTGCCTGCATCTTTTGGCTTTGCACGAACTGGGCTTCCAACGACTTGAGTTCGGTTGCATCGCTCAAAACCGCAATCAAGGAGGTCTCGCCACCTTCCACCACACGGTTCAAACTGACCTGCACAATCACTTCCTTGTCGTCGCGCTTTAAACGCAAAAACTCGGATTGATTGACCGCCTTACCCTGAGCGGCCTCCATCAGCCAGTCCACAATCGACCGCCCCAACCCTTCCATCAAATCACCAATAAAGGACTTGGACGATATCTCCATATTCACCAGCGAACGGGCTGCACGGTTAGCCAGAAGCACATCACCCGCAGGGTTAACCTTCAAAAGCGCAACCGGCAGTTCATCAAACTGTACCGCCCCGTCCCGCATCACAGGCACTTCGGTGGGCAGCAGATAGATTTCGCGACGCCCGGCCGTGGCCTCAAATTCGGCCACCAAACACTGCTGTTCCCCGTTTGATGTGTGCACAACTGTAGCACTGCGCAGATCCTGGACATCTGGGCCAAACACGTCCGCGATGGTTTTTTTGCGCTCTCCCAATAAATGTCGCGCTGCCGGATTCATAAACAGGACAGTACCGGAGCGCCCAACGGTTAGCATCGGCAACCGCGGCGCGCCGCCGGAATGTTGTGCGTCCGCGACCGGGCTGGTTCGCTGGATGCTCCACAACAGCACACCAAATTCCAGCGCCTTGACCGTGAGTCGCATCATGGTTTCGCGAAGTGATAGTTCTTCCTCACATCGGCCATCAGAAAGGCAGCTGGCAATCATGTCACGCACTTTTCCTTCGGCGTCCAACATTTGATCCGACAGAGCGTCGACCATTGTGTCGCGCGCGCCCATACCGGTCTCCATCGCAGCCTGATTGGCGTAGATGATTTGACCTTCGGGGTTGGAAACAAATGTCAAATCGGAGGCATCTTCAAACATCCGCCGCAAAAGCGATACAGCCCGCATTTGCGCCGCCTTGCGGCGCAAGGACACCATCAAGCTCACCGCTGCGCCTAAACCAAGAAGACCGCTGGCAAAAACCATCGCAGCCCGCATCGGACCAGCCTGCAAAAGAACAGCCGTCACCACCATGACCAACGCGGCCAAGGCCAGGATTCCGGCATGATGAGGAGTGTCACCCAAATGGCGGGGAGCAGGCCCTTTGGCCTCTGTCGAATTGGACACGTCTGCACCTATTCTTTTACGTCTTCGTTAATATGCATCAAATTATCTTAAACACGCATTAACGAAGACAGAAGAAAAAGCGTAAGTCCGCTATTTTTTTCGCAAAATTGCCCCGAAGAACCCGTCGCCCCCCTCCGAAAGCAGGAACTGCCGGTCCCAGCTGCGCTCCCAGGACGGATTGTTCTGCAAAAACCGGTCGATTTGCTCGGTATTTTCCGCATCCAGAACCGAACACGTGGCATAGACAAGCACGCCGTCCGGCGCCACATACGTCTTCGCTTGCTCCAAAATTTCCGATTGTGTCATTTCCAACTGTGCCAAATCCGCAGGCGTAAACCGCCACTTTGCATCCGGCGCGCGCCGCCAAGTGCCACTTCCAGAACACGGCACATCACACAACACAATGTCATAAGGTGCGCACGCCTGTGGCTCTTCTACAATCTGCACATTCACCCCGGCGCGCTTCGCCCGAGCCGGGAGATCTGCCATCCGCTGCGGCAACGCATCATGCGCAAAATAGTACGCATCCGCACGGCCGGCCATTGCCAGGGTCTTGCCGCCACCCCCTGCGCAATAGTCCAACACTTTCATGCTGTTATCAATCGTAAGTGCCGCAACCAATGCCTGACTGGAGGCATCCTGAAGTTCGACCAGGCCAGTGAGGTAAGCCGCGTTGTTTTTAACGCGCCGTGCGCCTTCGGTCACTTCCAAAGCCGTGTCCACCAAATCCATCGGGCGGACCATAATGCCGTCCTGCGCCAACAGCTTCTGCGCCGCCGCCACTGTGGCTTTTCCAAGGTTGACCCGCAGGATAACTGGCGCTCTGCCTCGGAGCGCGTTGTGAGTTGCCTCAAATGCCGCGCCCAGGCTGGCCCGCATTGGTTCATGCAGCCACTCTGGCAAATCCAACGGCCCCGACCCGGCAGGTGTTATGTCATCCTGATCGGTCAGTGGGGTTGGACCGTATCCATTGCCGCTGAACAAATCATCTAAGTCCGCGCCATCCTGACGCAGGATGCCGATCATCAAGCCGCGTCCATGCAGGCCACCACCAACAAACGCCGCAGACTCCCTGCAACGCAAGGCATCAAACACATGATCGCGCACTGCGGCACGGTCCTTGGAGCCTGCAAATCGGCTGCGACGGGCCCATCCTGTCAGCGCTTTTTCAGCTGGGGCACCGTCTAGGATCTGATCCAGAATTTCAATTGCGGCTTGTACACGCGCTGCTGGCGTCATATGCTTGTCCTATTCCTTACGCGGTAGTGCGTGAACCGTTGACCACATCAAGTTCAACCGTTCCTGCTCTACATCAGGCCTCTCCCATATCGCAAGCAGACAGGTGCTGCCTAAAAAACAGGCACCCATCAACGTAGGCAAGAAATACTCCCATCAACATTCCTTCCTAGATTGCAAAATACGCTATCGCCCTACAAATAAGGCCTCTCATAAGTCTTCATTAAGCCTGGCATCTGTACCTCGAGCGGTAACCAGCCAACAACTTCGAGAGTTGAAGCCATGCCAGCTATTCTAACCAGACTGTCCACACGGATCAGTGCCATTGCCGTTGTGGCCTTGGCTCTTGCCATTGTTCTCACCCTTTTGCTGCAAAACCACATGCGCAATACTGTGGAAACCATGTACAACACCAAACTCCTTGAGCTCACCGAAACCGCAACCAGCTTGCTATCTAAGCTGGACCAAGGTGTACAGGAGGGGAAATACAGCCCTGAAGAGGCCCACGCCTTGGGTCGGGAACAGCTCGAGGCACTGTCTTATGGTGACAATGGCTACATGTTTGCCTTCGACACCGACTACATCATGACCGCGCACCCGCACCGCCCCCAGTGGATCGGCCACAACCAAGCCGGCCTGGAAGATCCCAACGGTGTCAAAATCTTTCAGGAAATGCGAAAGGTTGCCATGGAGAATGGCAGCGGTACTCTGATCTATCACTTCCAGAAACCAGACAGCGATCTGCAAGAAGCCAAAATTGGTTTTGCCATTCACTTTGAGCCTTGGAACTGGATTGTAGGCACGGGCGCTTACCTGTCCGATATCGAGGCAGAGATGGCCAAAATCCGCAACAAGGCTTTGACGATCCTGGGCGGCATTCTTGTTGTTCTGTCACTGGTGGCGTACTTCATCACCCGCAGCGTGACCGGTCCAATGGGCACCCTGCGCGGACGCATGGCCGACCTCGCCGAGGGCGACACAGAGGCGGATATTCCCTTCACGCAAACTCAGAACGAATTGGGCGACATGGCGCGCACTCTGGATGTGTTCCGCGCAGCTCTACTGCGTCAACGTGAACTGGAAGCCAGTCAGAAAGAAGCCGCCGCCGTTCAATCCGAAGTGGTGGAAACGCTGTCTGATCACCTTTCTGACCTTTCCGGTGGCGATCTGACGTCAAACATCACCGCTGTGTTCCCTGAGGAATATGAAAAACTACGCGAGGATTTCAACGCCTCCATCACCAACCTCAGCCGTACGGTGACCGACGTGGTTGAGTCCTCCCAGTCCATTCACAACGGCGCCACCGAAATCAGCCAGGCGTCTGATGATCTGTCCAAACGCACGGAGAGCCAGGCGGCAACCTTGGAAGAAACAGCAGCAGCGCTGGATGACCTGACACGTTCGGTTAAAGCGGCAGCAGACGGCGCACGCGACGTTGAAGGCACCATGCAGACCGCCAAGACTGAAGCTGAAGAAAGTGGCGAAGTGGTGCGCAATGCCGTCTCCGCCATGACCGAGATCGAGCAGAGCTCGACCCACATTTCTCAGATTATCTCGGTGATCGACGACATCGCCTTCCAGACCAATCTGCTTGCGCTGAACGCAGGCGTGGAAGCCGCCCGTGCTGGCGACGCTGGCCGTGGCTTTGCGGTTGTGGCTTCTGAGGTCCGTAAACTGGCGCATAGCTCGTCCGAAGCGGCCAACGAGATTAAGGCACTCATCGACAAATCGTCCGAACAGGTGGATCGCGGTGTGAACCTTGTCGGTCAAACCGGCGATGCGCTGAGCTTGATCGTAGAACGTGTCGTACACATCTCCGGCATGGTTTCCGCCATTGCTGATGGCGCCACTGAGCAATCCCAAAGCTTGGCAGAGATCAATGCTGGCGTGATGCAGCTGGATCAGGTGACACAGAAAAACGCCGCCATGGTCGAAGAATCAACGGCGGCCACACATTTGCTGAAATCGGACGCCGTTGGCCTGGCCAATATGGTTGGCCATTTCAAACTGGGCAATAAAACCAAAGCCAACAAACAACAGGCACCAGCCGAAGTGACCGCGACCGATTGGCAAGAAGATAAGAAAGCTGACACGCAAAAACCAAAGGCAAAACCAGCAGCGCCGCAACCAGCGGCCCCAAGCTTCAGCTCAAACGGCAACGCCGCTGAAGAAACATGGACTGACTTCTAAACCGACCCAAAAGCCAAATAGAAAGGGCTGAACCTGCAAAGGTTCAGCCCTTTCTCATTTTTGAAACCAACCTTGCGCCAAGGGCTATCAGCCAATCCGGTAGTTCGGTGCCTCACGTGTGATCTGCACGTCATGCACGTGACTTTCTTTCAGGCCTGCACCGGTGATTTTCACAAACTTACAGTTCTTGCGCATCTCGGCGACAGTGGCGTTGCCAGTATAGCCCATGGCTGCGCGCAGACCGCCCACCAGCTGATGCACTACGGTTCCCGCTGGACCCTTGTATGGCACCTGCCCCTCAATGCCTTCCGGCACCAGCTTGTCGCTGGCCGCATCCTTCTGGAAATAGCGATCCGCAGATCCTCGTGCCATCGCACCAAGCGAGCCCATGCCACGGTAGGATTTGAACGAACGGCCTTGGTACAAGATCACTTCGCCTGGGCTTTCATCGGTGCCCGCAATCATCGAACCAACCATGGCGCAGGACGCGCCCGCCGCAATCGCCTTGGCAAAGTCACCAGAGAATTTGATGCCACCGTCTGCAATCACCGGCACGTCACCGGCTGCAGTGGCGCAGTCATCAATTGCGGTCAACTGTGGCACGCCCACGCCTGCCACCATGCGTGTGGTACAGATCGAACCGGGTCCGATACCCACCTTCACCGCATCTGCACCCGCATCAATCAGCGCTTTAGTGGCGTCGCCGGTGGCTACGTTGCCCGCGATCACCTGCACTGCGCTGGACAGGTTTTTCACGCGTTTCACAGCGTCGATCACCCCTTGGGAGTGCCCGTGCGCTGTGTCGATCACCACAATGTCCACACCGGCATCAATCAGCATCTCGGAACGGGCAAACCCGCTGTCGCCAACAGAGGAGGCAGCCGCGACACGCAGTCGACCCAGATCATCTTTACAGGCTGTGGGGTTCAGAACCGCTTGCTCGGTGTCTTTCAACGTCAACAAGCCGGTCAACTTGCCAGTGCCATCATGTACCAACAGCTTCTCAATGCGCCGCGCCCGCATCAGGCTCTTGGCCTCTTCCAAATCCGCAGGCTCTTGCAACATGGCCAGATCATTTGTGGTCATCATGGCATGCACTGGCGTGTCATCAGACTGGGCAAACCGCATGTCACGGTTGGTCACAATGCCAACCACGCGTCCCTGCTCATCCACCACCGGGAAACCCGTGAACCGATAGCGTTCGATCAGCGCCTTGGCATCCGCCAGCGTTTGGTTTGGCGTCAATGTCACTGGGTTATAAACGATGCCACTTTCAAACCGCTTCACCCGACGCACTTCCCGTGCCTGTTGGTCCGCGTCGAGGTTCTTGTGGATCACCCCCATGCCGCCAGCCTGCGCCATGGCAATCGCCATGCGGCTTTCGGTGACCGTGTCCATCGCCGAACTCAGCAGCGGAATGTTGAGATCGATGGATTTTGTGACCTTCGTGCGCGTGTCTGCCGTAGACGGCAAAACAACCGACGCAGCCGGAACCAGTAGAACATCATCGAAGGTGAGTGCCTCACGAATCTCCATCGCAAATCTCCTTTTGCGGGGCTTCATTTGGCACGTCCCTATCGCATGGCCTTGATCTGTCGAAAACCCCTAATCGCCGCCATTTGCTGCTTCTAACACCTTCCCGAGCCAAATACTTTGGTCACATCTGCCCTACGCCCATTTTCTGACCCAACGGTCAACTTTTAGCCACCTCGGTGACGCCCATAGACCACCCCATGCCGCTCCTTGCCTTTTTCGGCAAATTTCGGCAGCTATGCTGCCAGCCAAGCGAACAGACTTAAGGCCTTCTCGATGAGCAGCGACCCATTAGTGATCTTCACCCCTTCCGGCAAACGCGGCCACTTTCCTGTCGGCACGCCGGTTTTGACTGCTGCCCGCCAGTTGGGTGTTGATCTGGACAGTGTGTGCGGCGGCCGTGGCGTCTGCTCCAAATGCCAGATCACCCCGTCTTATGGCGAGTTTCCCAAACACGGCGTGACCGTTTCTGAAGATGCATTGTCCGACTGGAACGCGGTAGAGCAACGCTACGACGACAAACGCGGCCTGACCAAAGGCCGCCGCCTTGGTTGTCAGGCCACCGTGCAAGGAGACATTGTGATCGACGTGCCACCAGAGAGCCAGGTGCACAAACAGGTGGTGCGCAAACGGGCCGAGGTGCGCGACATCACGCTGAACCCCACCGTGCATCTCACCTACGTCGAAGTCGAAGAACCCGACATGCACAAGCCGTCCGGCGACCTTGAGCGCCTACTGACTGCGCTAAAGGCCGCAACTGGCCATGCAGAAATCTCGGTAGACACCCACCTTCTACGTCCGCTGCAACCAATCCTGCGCAAAGGAAATTGGACTGTCACCGCCGCTATTCATCAAGACCACACCGGCGCCCTGCCCCGTCTGATCGCCCTCTGGCCAGGCTATTTTGAGGACCCAGTCTACGGCCTCGCCGTCGATCTCGGCTCCACCACCATCGCGGGCCACCTCTGTGATCTGACCAGCGGCGAAGTGGTTGCTTCTTCCGGCCTGATGAACCCGCAAATCCGATTTGGCGAAGACCTGATGAGCCGCGTCAGCTACGCGATGATGAACAAAGGCGGCGATCTGGAAATGACCGAAGCGGTACGCAACGGTCTCAACCAACTGGTCACGGACATTGCCAAAGACGCCGACATCGCGCCGACGCAAATCCTCGACGCAGTGTTTGTGATGAACCCGGTGATGCACCACTTGTTCCTTGGCATAGACCCGTTTGAGCTGGGTCAGGCTCCTTTTGCCATTGCCACCTCAGACGCGCTCTCCCTGCCCGCCTCTGAACTCGGCCTCACCATAGCCCCCGGCACCCGCGCCTATCTTCTGCCCTGCATCGCCGGTCACGTGGGCGCAGACGCCGCGGGGGTGGCACTCTCCGAAGCTCCCGACAAATCCGAAGACCTCGCGCTGGTGGTCGACGTGGGCACCAACGCCGAAATCCTGCTGGGCGACAAAAATGGCGTGCTCGCCTGCTCTTCCCCTACCGGCCCCGCCTTTGAAGGCGCACAGATCAGCGCAGGCCAACGCGCCGCCCCCGGTGCCATTGAGCGAGTGGAAATCGATCCCGCCACCAAAGAGCCGCGCTTCCGCGTGATCGGCTGTGAGCTGTGGTCGGATGACGACGATTTCTCTACGGCCATCGCTGCAACCGGCATCACCGGCATCTGCGGCTCCGGCATCATCGAAGTCATTGCAGAGATGCGCCTCGCGGGCATCGTCGATGCCTCTGGCCTGATTGGATCTGCTGAACAAACCGGTACATCCCGCTGCTTTGCGGACGGGCGTACCAACTCCTACACGCTGTGGGAAGGTGACGCCGACCAAAAACCCATCACCGTCACCAATGCCGACATCCGCGCCATCCAGATGGCCAAAGCCGCGCTCTACTCCGGCGCGCGTCTGCTGATGGACAAACGTGGCGTGGATCAAGTCGACCGTGTCGTGCTCGCAGGCGCCTTTGGCGCGCATATCTCTGCCAAACATGCCATGGTTTTGGGTATGATCCCCGACTGCCCGCTCGACAAAGTCACCTCTGCTGGCAACGCCGCAGGCACTGGCGCCCGCATCGCGCTTTTGAACAAAGACGCCCGCAGCGAAATCGAAACCCTCGTGCGCAAGATTGAGAAAATCGAAACCGCCGTGGAACCGCGCTTCCAGGAGCATTTTGTGAATGCTTCTGCTCTACCCAATTCTGCCGACCCGTTCCCGATCCTGCGTGGCGTGGTTGATTTGCCTGAAGTAAGCTTCAACACAGGTGGTGGAGATGCCGCAAGTGGTGGTCGCCGACGCCGGCGCCGAAGCTAAGCAAATCCCGCTTGACCCTCCCGCAGCGCTGTCCTACCAACAGGCGTGCTGCGGGTATGGTGAAAAGGTATCACACGAGCTTCCCAAGCTCTTGTTACGGGTTCGATTCCCGTTACCCGCTCCATAAAATCAATTACTTAACCGCGACACCTAACGCAAAACGCCGCGTTCCATTGAAACGCGGCGCTGTCAGCATTTCTGTCAAATGCACCTAATCGCGCATGCTCAGAATATGATCCAGCAAAGCCACGGTGGACGCGCTTGACCCGTCCGGTGCTCCTTTGCCTTCCATCGCAGGCACCAGACCATTGGCCAGCTCTTTGCCAAGCTCCACACCCCATTGGTCGTAAGAGTTGATGCCGTAGATCACCCCTTCGACAAACACACGATGCTCATACATCGCTACAATCTGGCCCAGAACATACGGCGTTAGGCGCGGATAAACCAAGGTGGTCGACGGACGATTGCCTTCAAACACACGGTGTTTGGCCAACTGATCCAGTTTAGCGCCGGATACTCCCTTTTCTTCTAGCTGCGCCCGTGCTTCCGCCTCTGTCCGGCCCTTTAGCAAGGCTTCCGACTGCGCCAGACAATTGGCCACCAAAGCCCGATGATGTTCGCCCAAGGCTGGCTCATGCCCCTCAGCCCCCACCATGAACTCACACGGGACAACTTGCTGCCCTTGGTGGATCAACTGATAAAATGCGTGCTGCCCATTGGTGCCAGGCTCGCCCCACACCACCGGCCCCGCCACACGATCCAAACGCGCGCCATCCAACGCCACGCCTTTGCCGTTGCTCTCCATTTCAAGCTGCTGCAAATACGCAGGCAACCGCGCCAGCCGTTGCTCATAAGGCAGCACGGCGCGCGTGGCATGACCACAGACCTGTTGGTTCCAAATCCCCACCAATGCCAAAAGCACCGGCAAGTTTTCCTCAAACGGCGCATCACAGAAGTGATGGTCCATCGCCTGAGCCCCTTCAAGGAAGCTCTCAAACGCCTTTGGCCCAATGGCCAACATCAGCGAAAAGCCAATGGGTCCCCAGACCGAGTAGCGTCCACCAACCCAATCCTCAAAACCAAACACCCGCTCCGCCGGAATACCAAACAACGCACAGCGATCCACGGCCGAAGAAATCGCTACAAACCGCTCCAGCGCATCTGGGCCACCGGCCCAATCCATCACCGTGCGCGCATTCATCAAGGTTTCTTGCGTGGTAAAAGTCTTGGAGGCGACAATCACCAACGTGCTTTCCGGATCAAGTCCCGCAAGCGTATCGGTCGCGTCCGCGCCATCGACGTTGGAGATAAAGTGGCACTTTGGCCCATCCCCATAGGGTTCTAGCGCCATGACCGCCATCAGTGGTCCAAGGTCAGAGCCACCAATACCGATATTCACCACATCCGTAATACGCTTGCCGTTGCCCGGGAAACTTCCGTCACGTATGGCGCTGGCCAGCTTAGCCATCCGCACACGTGTTTCTCGCACCTCTGGCAGCACATCCTGCCCATCTACGAACAGAGGATCATCTCCGAGATTGCGCAAAGCGGTGTGCAATACCGCGCGATCTTCGGTGACGTTGATCCTCTCACCCGCAAACATCGCGGTCCGTTTGGCCGCCACACCCGCAGCCTCCGCCAGACGGATGAGAGCCGCCTTGGCCGCGCCGTCAATCGAGGTCTTGCTGTAGTCAAACAATAGCCCGTCCGTCTTCAGGCAAAACGCCTGCGCCCGGCCTTCATCTGCGTCAAACAGCGCCGAAATCTGACGCGATGCCGCGCTCGCGCGCAGCCCGTCCAATTCAGTCCACATACCCAATCACTCCGTCCAATGCACTTCTGCGCCGCTGGAAATAGATTTGATCGGCGCTTCTTCTTTTGACAGTTTCTGCGCGGCCTGCAAAGCGTCACGTTTGTCCGCACCTTTGATCAGAATATGCTTGCGCACCGCCGCATCCAACACCCGCGCAGACAGCGTGATCCGCACATCCGGCAAATCCTCGCGTCGGATGGGCACCAACACCGGCGCATCAGAAGCCAAGGCAGCGTTCAGCCCGTCCGCACCAGGGAACAGCGACGCCGTATGCATATCCGCGCCCATACCCAACAAAGCCACATCCACCGGCAGCGCGCCTAAAATCGTGGTTTCCAATTCGGCCAGCACCTTTTCGGGTGCATCCGCGGGCGCATAGAGCGGCAAGTACCGCGCCGCCATGGCCCGATTGGTCAACAAACGTGATTTCACAAGCGCCGAATTGGACCGCTCGTGATCCTCCGGCACCCAGCGCTCGTCCGTCAGGATCACATCCACGCGGTCCCAATCCAAATCCACCGCGCTCAACGCATCAAAAATCGGCCCCGGTGTGGTCCCGCCAGGCACAGCCAAAACCACGCGGTCCTTATTGTGCAGCGCCTCCGCCAGATCATCCGCCAGCACGCTGGCGACATCCATCGCCATCATCTCCGCATCGGGGTAGGTGTTGAAGTTCATTTGCCCAATCCTCTCCAATTTCGCCCGTCCCGGCGCATCATCAAAGCCGCATCATCCGGCCCAAAGGAAAACGCATCATAAGGCTTTGGCACATCGCCCCGCGCTTCCCAGCCGCGAATGATCGGGTCGGTCCAGGCCCAGGCCGCCTCCACCTCATCATCGCGCATAAACAGTGTTTGGTTGCCACGGATCACATCCATGATCAGCCGCTCATAAGCATCCGCCGCACTTTGCCCTTTTGGCCCCAAAGCTTCGGCGAAGCTCATGTCCAAAGGCACATCCACAAGCCGCATCCCTCCTGGACCCGGCTCCTTGATTGTCACTTTTAATGTAATGCCTTCATTGGGTTGCAACTGAATATTCAACTCATTTCGATGCCGTCCAGCCTCATCCCCAAAAATCGAATGTGGTGTGTCTTTGAACATCACGGTGATTTCACTGTCACGTTCCGACAACCGCTTGCCGGTGCGCAGATAAAACGGCGTCCCTGCCCACCTCCAGTTGTTCACTTGACATTTTAAGGCCACAAAACTCTCGGTTTTGGAGCGCGGATTGTCCACATCTTCACGATAGCTATCCGCCCCATCCGCAGCGGTATACTGTCCACGCACAATATGGTGCGGCGCAACCGTATCCAGCGCCCGGATCACCTTCAGCTTCTCATCGCGCACCGCATCTGGCTCAAACTGAGACGGCGGCTCCATCGCAATCAGACACAGCAACTGCATCAAATGGTTCTGCACCATATCGCGCATCGCACCGGAGCGCTCATAATACTCGCCACGACCAGCCACACCCACGCTCTCCGCAACGGTGATCTGAATGTGGTCGATGTATTGCGCGTTCCACAGCGGCTCAAACAGCATATTACCAAAGCGCACCGCCATCAGGTTCTGCACGGTCTCTTTGCCAAGATAGTGGTCAATCCGGTAAATCTGGCTCTCGTCAAAATACTGCGCCAACTCCTGGTTCAGCTTCTGCGCCGTCTCAAGATCATGGCCAAACGGCTTTTCCACCACAATGCGGGTGTCCGCTTCGGTCAACCCGTGGCGCTTCAACCCCTTGGCCAAATCCGAATAGACTCGAGGCCCAACCGAAAAATAGAAAGCCCGGACGGACCCTTCGTTGAGCAAAGCGGCCAATTCGGCCCAGCCACCCTCCCCACGGGCATCCACAGCAACATAATGCAAATGATCACAGAACCCTGAAACTGCCGCAGCGTCCTGAGCAGCTTCTCCGGCGAACTCACGCAGCGCCTCAGCAACAGAAACACGGTATTCCGCTTCTGTCAGAGCACTTCGGGCCGCGCCAATCACTTGACTGCCTTCGGGCATCTGCCCGGAGCAATACCGCTTAAACAATGCAGGCAAAATCTTGCGCCGCGCCAAGTCCCCGGTCCCACCAAAGACCACAAGATCAAATGTTTCCACGGGAATGATGCGAGAAACCATGGGGCTTCTTTCCTTCTTGGCTGTCCGGATTTCACCGGAAAATCGTTAGCGCTAACGCCGTCATAACACCGTCACTCTAACACCGCAACCAAACATCACAACTGTGTCAAATACCGTGTCGCCGCTTTACTTGCCATTATGTGTTTGACTAGTACCGACAGACCACAAGACATGGCAGGCACATGAAAGATCACGCAAATATTGGGAAGTTCAACGATCCCTACGTTACCGCCAAAGGCGACACCCGCGCCCATGTGGCCCTCACCGATCCACAAACGCTCTGGTTCAACACCGGTACACTCTGCAACATCGAATGTGAAAACTGCTACATCCTGTCCTCGCCCACCAATGACGCACTGGTTTATCTGACGGCTGACGAAGTCTCCGACTACCTCGACCAGTTGGACGTCCGCGAATGGAAAGTGCGCGAAATTGCATTTACCGGCGGCGAACCCTTTATGAACCCGGAAATGAATGACATGGCCCGCCGCGCGCTTGAGCGCGGCTATGACGTTCTGATCCTCACCAACGCCATGCAACCGATGCAGCGCAAACGCGTCCGCGCGGGCCTCCTGCAACTGGAACAGGATTTCCCGGGAAAACTGACGCTCCGTATTTCCGTAGATCACTGGTCCGCTGAAATGCACGACAAAGAGCGCGGCAAAGGCACGTTTGAGCGCACCCTGGATGGCATGCGCTGGCTGCGCGACAACAACATTCAAATGGCCGTCGCAGGTCGCACAATGTGGGATGAGACCGACACGACATCCCGCGCCGGATACGCTGAGCTGTACGCCAAGGAAAACTTTAAGATCGACGCCGCAAACCCCGGAAAAACCGTGCTTTTTCCGGAAATGGACGAGCAAATTGAGGTGCCGGAAATCACCACAGACTGCTGGGGTATTTTGAACAAATCTCCCAACGAGGTGATGTGCGCCAGCTCTCGCATGGTGGTGAAACACAAAGGCGCCAAATCCCCATCCGTGATCGCCTGCACACTCCTGCCCTACGATCCACAGTTTGACCTCGGCACCACTTTGGAAGAGGCCGAAAAGCCGGTGCAACTGAACCACCCACACTGCGCCAAATTCTGCGTCTTGGGCGGCGCATCCTGCTCGGCGTAACCGCGCCTCAGTTCAATTCTGGAGAGCGCCAATATCTGGTGCCCTCCAAACTGCCATTCACCCGCCAGCGCTCCTTATCGAGGATAAAAACAGACTGGCCCTGCGTGAACCGCACCTCATCTGCGCTTTTGTCATCCCCAACCTGCGCGCCACCGCCCGCGGTTGCGTCATAGCCATTCATCACAAACCGCTGGAAATCTGTCTGTGTTTCGAACAAGATCACAAACTGCGTGGCAAATCCGCCAATGCCCAAACTCGCACCCAGACCTCCGGTGCCCATATTCATATAGGTGCGCGCACCGGTGTCCTTTGCCACCGCCACTCCGCGACCGTAGCCGGTGGTCACTGGAAAGATGGTCACCTTGCGACTGTCAAACGCGGCATAGCCCGCACTTTTTTGGTAAAACGCATCCGCTTGCGGGTTCTGTGCTAGCAGCACTGCCATTATATCGCCGGACATGGCGTCCAATCGCGCTCGCGTTGCCTCTGGTGTTTCCTCATTGGACAGCAATTCATCTGTAGAGGAAATCGCTTCTCCAACACCATTCACGCCTTTCTCAACGGTATTGCCCACCGCAGTGGCGCCCTTTCCAATGGCTTCGCCCGTGGCCTCGACACCCTGACCAATTGCTTCACCAGTATTCTCAGCACCCTTTTTAATCTTGTCCCAAAGCCCCTGCGCTACAGCAGGACCGGCTGACCCCGCGACCAAAGCGCCCACCACAAATGCCTTCAAGTTCACCCGCAATTTTGCCTCCTTGAACACGCTATTTTTCTGATTGAAGTAAACCACAGATCAGCACCACTCGGCAGCGCTTTCCTGCTCATGGGCAAACCTTCGCCACTCAGGCCGCGTTTTCCCATCCAAATCAGCACTTTACCCAATCTTCAACGCGAATTACCCCACATTGCTCACACCACCATTGCACCCTATATGATGCCTCTGATATAAGCGTTTCAACAACATATGGACCGCCAATCAGAAGCGAGACTGGGACTTGAGCGATACGCCGGAAACCCCTGAAAATGAAGAAAAATCCACGCACGAGCGTATGATCCACGACGGTCCTTCTGTGACCATCGAAGAGGAAATGCGCGCCAGCTATCTCGACTACGCCATGAGCGTGATCGTCAGCCGTGCCATCCCGGACCTGCGTGACGGCCTGAAACCGGTGCACCGTCGCATTCTTTATGCGATGCATGAGACCGGCAACAGCCACGAAAAGTCTTACCGCAAATCGGCCCGTCCGGTTGGCGATGTGATGGGTAAATACCACCCGCACGGCGACTCCGCGATCTATGACGCTTTGGTTCGTATGGCGCAGGACTTTTCTATGTCTCTGCCTTTGCTGGACGGTCAGGGTAACTTTGGTTCCATGGACGGCGACAACCCGGCGGCCATGCGTTACACCGAAGTTCGCATGGACAAACCCGCCGCAGCCTTGCTGGCGGATATCGACAAAGAAACCGTTGATTTTCAGGACAACTACGACGGCAAGGACCAGGAACCAACCGTTCTCCCCGCACGTTTTCCTAACATGCTTGTCAACGGTGCGGGCGGTATTGCTGTGGGTATGGCAACCAACATTCCGCCACACAATCTAGGCGAGGTCATCGACGCCACTTTGGCCCTGATCGAAGATCCCGATCTCACCTCTGAACAGCTGATCGACTACGTGCCCGGCCCCGATTTCCCAACCGGTGGCATCATGCTGGGTCGGTCCGGTGCACGCAAAGCCTATCTCGAAGGCCGTGGCAGTGTTGTGATCCGCTCCAAGACCCGTGTCGAAGAGATCCGAAAAGACCGCTATGCCATTGTTATTGATGAGATTCCCTATCAGGTGAACAAGGCCGCGATGATCGAAAAGATCGCCGAAGCCGCACGTGACAAGCGCATCGAAGGCATCGCCCACGTTCAGGATGAATCTGACCGGGACGGCGTGCGCGTTGTGGTGGAACTCAAACGTGACGCCACTGCCGAAGTGGTGTTGAACCAACTGTTCCGCTTCACGCCGATGCAAACCTATTTTGGCTGCAACATGCTGGCCCTGAACGGTGGTCGTCCGGAGCAGCTCACCCTGCGTCGCTTCCTGACCTCCTTCATCGACTTCCGCGAGGAAGTGGTGGCCCGCCGCACGGCCTATTTGCTACGCAAAGCGCGTGAGCGCAGCCACATTTTGTGTGGCTTGGCGGTCGCTGTGACCAACGTGGACGAAGTGGTTGCCACCATCCGCGCCTCTGCAGACGCTGCTGAAGCCCGCGAAAAGCTGATGACCCGCCGCTGGCCTGCCGGCAGCATTGCCGATTACATCAAACTGATCGACGATCCGACCCACACCATGAATGAGGACGGAACCTATAACCTGTCCGAAACACAGGCCCGTGCGATCCTCGAATTGCGCCTGCAGCGCCTGACACAGATTGGTGTGAAAGAGGTCACAGACGAACTTGAAGAACTGGCCCGTAAGATTAAGGAATACCTGGAGATTTTGGGGTCACGTGAACGCATTATGGGCATCATTGGCGACGAGTTGCGTGAAGTGCGTGAGAACTTCGCGGTGGACCGTCGCACCGAGATTGTCGACTGGTCCGGTGACATGGACGACGAAGACCTGATCGAGCGTGAGGACATGGTGGTGACCGTGACGTCCGGTGGCTACATCAAACGCACACCACTGGCCGACTTCCGCGCCCAAAAACGCGGCGGCAAGGGTATCTCGGGTATGCAAACCAAAGAAGAGGATGTGGTCACCACCCTCTTTGTGGCCAACACCCACACGCAGCTCTTGTTCTTCACCACCGATGGCATGGCCTACAAGCTGAAGACCTGGCGCTTGCCGCTGGGTGGTCGCACCGCCAAAGGCAAAGCGATTGTCAACATTCTTCCGATTCCGACAGGCGTGTCGATTGCAGCCATCATGCCCGTGGACCGCCCCGAAGACGAATGGGACGATCTGCAAATCATGTTTGCCACCTCCGCGGGTTCTGTGCGTCGCAACCGCTTGTCAGACTTCACCAATGTGAAGTCCAACGGCAAGATCGCGATGAAGTTTGAGGACGACAACGCTGATACAAAGCTGATCAACGCCCGGATCTGTACTGAAGAAGACGATGTGATGCTGGTGACCAACTCCGGTCGTGCGATCCGCTTCCCCACCACCGAAGTGCGTGTATTCAACTCGCGCTCCTCTGTAGGTGTGCGTGGCATTCGCCTCAACGGCGACGACGAAGTGGTCTCCATGTCAGTGATCCGCCACTTCCGCGCCGAAAGCGAAGAGCGTGCTGCTTATCTCAAAATGCGCCGCGCCGTGGCCGGTTTGTCTGATGACGGTGGCGACGAAGAAGAAGCGCCAGCAGGCGAGCTCAGCCAAGAGCGTTATGCAGAAATGTCTGCTGCCGAGAACCTGATCCTCACCATTACATCCGGTGGCGCAGGCAAGCTCAGCTCCAGCCACGACTACCCCGTCCGTGGCCGTGGCGGCCAAGGTGTGGCAGCGATGGACAAAGCCATGCGTGGCGGCGCCTTGGTGGCCTCCTTCCCGGTGGAATTGGGCGACCAGATCATGTTGGCCACCTCTAAAGGCCAATCGATCCGCGTACCTGTGGATGGCATCTCCTTCCGCTCCCGCTCCGCTGGCGGCGTGAAAGTGTTCAACACTGGTAAGGGCGAAGAGGTGGTCTCTGTGGCCTGGATCGCCGAGCAGGATGAAGATGAGGCCGGCACCGAGGAGTAATCTTCTCTCGCGTTCCTCCAAAAGAGTCGGTCTCGCGCAATTGCGTGGGGCCGCTTCTGTTTGACGCCAAATTTTTTGTTGCCAGGCAATTCTTTGTGTGACCTTCTTCGACCAACGAAACTCACAACGGCGTCCAAATGACCAAGCTTTTTTCCGGCCCCGCTCTCGTCTTCGGCACCGCGCTTTGCCTCACCTGCTCCGGTGCTTTTGCTGCCACACTTACGCTGAACACAAGAGAGCTACAGTCCGACATCGACGCCGAATTTGGCGGCGCCATTCACGCCCAGACGCTCACAGGGAAATACGCCAATTGCACGGTGCTGTATGAAGGTCCTGTCCAGCGAGGAGATCTGCAAAAGTTCCATGCCTTGTACCGCTATGACGGCGAATACTTCAGCAACAGCCTCCCTGGTGGTGCGACGCTCTGCCTCAACAGCCCCGGCGGCAACCTATATGAGTCCCTCGTCATCGTAGATTTCCTGCGCGAGGTTTTTGCCGACCTGCAGACTTATGTCGCAGACGGCGACCTCTGTGCCTCGGCTTGCTCCAACTTGTTTTTGTCGGGCGCACATACGTTTGAGGGAGAAAGCTACGAAACCATCGCAATGCGGGCCATTTCGCCTACTGCGCGCCTTGGCGTACACGCCCCTCGGATTGTTTTGCCAAACGACGGCGAAACCTATGATGCTGAAGAAGTCGCAGCCGTATATGACGAAGCCATCCGGGACTCATCCCACCTATTTGCCTTTTCGCAAAAGGTTGATGACGCAAACACCCCCTACCTGACCCCTTACCTATATGCGCGTAGCATCGAAACCCCTCCACATGACATGTATTATGTCGACACGGTCGGCGATGCCATCTTTGCAAATGTTGCGGTCATGGGAATCAGCTTTGACGTCGACCTGCGCGCCGGCCTGATCGATACCATATGTGACAATGTCTTCCTCATGGACGACGGCGCCTTCAGCTGGGCTTTTGCACCGACTTGGAAGCCTCACCCCTTGGCCTCTATTGCGGACCTCTACAACGAATTCGCTCAAATTCTCGCGCTTGAGGCCCACGAGAACCAGTCGGAAGACAGCCCGGTCTACACGTCCTCGCTCGACATGGAGCAACGAAACGGCGTTATCTACGGTTTCCGACGCGGTTATCGCACCTTAGGCCCCTATGGCGCGGAAGATTGTGTGGTGCGCCTGCCCACCTCTATTCCAATTGGGGAAACCGCCAATTTTGGCAGTGCTCAATCGGTATGGGACGCACGCGGTTCCGAGCCAATCGAGGTCCGCATAGGGTATCAACACCCACGTGGCGACTTTTCAGATCCAGAAGAGGCCTACCTTTCCTCCCCCTACGCCTATTGGAGTGCCTTAAGTCAAGACGAAGAGAACCAACTGCACACATACCCGGCGCTTATGTTGTTTGCTTTGGGTCGCCCGCTCAGTGATTTGCCGCGGATCTCTGACAGGATTGAGGAGCCTGCAGAGACGGCATTGACCGACGAAGCGGAGTCTGACCCTTTAACGTGCGATGATCTCTGGTACATGCGCAATCGGATTTTCCATGAAAACGGCTACTGCTTTGGGTCAGACCGGGGCATATCCACCTTTGGAAACGACGGCTGTTTCACCAAGTCGCCGAGCCTGTCGGAAGTCGACACAACCATCCTTAACGCCATTAAAGTGACCGAAAAAGAACTTGGCTGTTAAATAGAGCATATCCGTAGTCCGAGGAGACTTATTGCCTCCTCGGAACCGCGCACTTGATCAAAGACAAACACGTCACCGGCCCTTTCAGCTATTCCAATCCACATCTTGGAATTGCACAAAATCCGGAGACTGTGATGAAAACACCCGCCATCCTCTTTACGCTAATTCTTGGCTCCGCGCCCCATTTTGCTCTGGCTGGAGCAACACAATTGAACGCGGAATCCGCCCACGCCGCACTGAGTGGCATACATTACACCTGCGATCTCGGTGAAATGAAATTTGACATGATTTTCAATGATGTGCCAACGGATGCTAAAGCATTTCCTTACGAATTTCGAGCAGGAGAACGGGCTTCGCAAGACGCATACGTCTTGACCGACACCGGAGACATCCACCTGCAGAGCGCAGAGGCCGTGCGCTATCTGACGCTGGAAAACCGCACGCTGAAAATCGCCAAAACGCCCGATGGTCGCGCGGCCAATTGCGCGCCTAAGTGACACGGTGCCCGGTTTCTTCTTGCCATAAATATCCAAACAAAAGGGACGCAGAAGCGTCCCTTTTCTCTTTCAAATCCCGCAAGCGCTACAGCTTGTAGATGTCACCAAACTTGGCTTCCAGATAATCCAGCAATGGGTCGCCGCTTGGGTCCTTGCCGGTCGCATGCACAATCGTGTCCGCCGGTTTGCGTAACCCGCCATGCTGCTGCAGATTTTCCCGCAACCAACCCGTTGCCGCCGAGGTGTCGCCCTGCGCCAGTTGCGTATCCAGGTTTGGTACTGCTGCCCGCATCGCGTCGTTCAAACATCCTGCGTAAACATTGCCCAGAGAATAGGTCGGAAAGTAGCCAAACAACCCGACCGACCAATGAACGTCCTGCAACACGCCATTAGACGGCTTGTCCACCGCATAGCCAAAGTCAGCCTTGAAGCGGTCATTCCACGCCGCTTCCAGATCGCCGACTGCCAGATCGCCCAGCATCAAGGCCCGCTCCAGATCAAAGCGCAGCATGATGTGCAGGTTATATTGCACTTCATCAGCCTCAGTCCGGATATAGCCATCGTTCACTCGGTTCACCGTACCATAAAACGCTTCTGCATTGTCGATGCCAAAATCACCAAACTCCGCTTTCATCTGCTCAAAAAGCCAACCGGTATAGGCGCGCGAGCGGCCCATCTGGTTCTCATAAATCCGGCTCTGGCTCTCGTGCACACCCATCGACACGCCGCGCCCAAGAGGAGTCAAAAGATACGCATCATCAATGCCTTGCTCATAAGCCGCGTGGCCAACTTCGTGGATCGTGGAATAGAAGCAGTTGAAAGGATCACTTTCGCTGGTGCGCGTGGTGATGCGCACATCTTTACCAGAGCCCGAGCAGAACGGATGCGTGACACAATCAATGCGCCCATGGTCAAAGTCATAGCCAAAGCTTGCCGCCAGCTTGGCTGTCAGCGCCATCTGCTTATCCGAAGAAAAGTGGCCAGACAGCTTCTGCGGTGCCTCAGCGGCCAAAACGGCCGCCCGCAATGCCACCAACCGGGGCCGCATCGCGTCAAACATCGCTGCGATTTCTTCAGCGGTCATCTCCGGCTCATAGTCATCCACCATGGCGTCATAGACATCACCACCAGCGGCCAGCGCCTGCCCTTCCTGCCGCTTTAGGTTCACCACCTCTTCCAGAGTTGGCAAAAACCCGGCCACATCTTCATCCGAGCGCGCCTGCGCCCAGATACCCTGCGCTTGACTGGTCACCTTGGCAATTTCCGCCGCCAGATCCGCAGGCACCTTGGAGGTCCGCTCAAACGACTTGCGGATATGGCGCACCTGCGCCCGGCCGACCTCGTCCAGCTGTGCCTCATCAATCGCGGCAAGCCACTCACCAACCTTGGGATCAATTCTGCGCGCGTGTAGCACACTTTCCATCGCCGCCATCTCTTCGGCCCGCTGTGGCGCGGCACCAACCGGCATAATCGCCTCTTGGTCCCAGCCCAAACGTCCTGCTACTTCGCCCAACGCCTGTGTGGTATGGGTAAACCCCATCAACTGCTCATATGCAGACATTCTTGTTTTCCTTCTCTCAGGATGCGTCACGCACCGAGGTTGCAATCGGATAGTGGCTCAGGAACCGCGCCCGCAGGATCAGGACCCAGACCACAACAGCAATGGCTTGGTGCGTAATCGCAATATGCACCTGTGCCGCGTAAAGCACTGTGGCGATGCCAACCGCAATCTGCACCGCAATTGCAGCGAAGGCAGCATTAAACGCAAACCGCGTGTGCCCATGCGCGGAGCCTTGCCCACGCCGCCACACCGCAATGGCAAAAATCAGCAAGAGATAACCCCAGATCCGGTGCGTGAACTGCACAAGCCCTGGATTCTCAAAGAAGTTCCGCCAAAGCGGCTCCATATACAACGCATCTGCCGGAAACAGGTTCCCACCCATCATTGGCCAATCGGTAAAGCTGCGGCCCGCATCAATTCCGGCCACCAAAGCGCCCAGCAGAATCTGAACACCTGTCATGTGCAACAGGCCCGTGGACATGCCAAACAGCTTGGCCTCTTTGCCACGCCGAGCCTGCATCAGGTCGCGCTCGCTGCGCCCAAGCAACAGAATGTACCATGTGATGAACCCAAGGATCACAAAAGCCAGCCCCAGATGGGTCGCCAAACGGTAGCTCGCCACCGTGGTCACACCCTCACCAGAGGTCACGCCACTGGCAACCATCCACCAGCCCACAGCGCCTTGTAACCCGCCAAGCGTGCCAATCAGAAACAGTCGACCAGTCCACCCGGTTGGAATTTGCCGCGCAAGGGCAAAACCTGCAAAGCCAAGCGCCCAGACAAGACCAATCACGCGGCCAAGCTGGCGGTGTCCCCATTCCCACCAATAGATGTGTTTAAAGTCCGCCAGGGTCATCCAGTTGTTGTCGATCGCCCACTGGTCAATCTGCTTGTATTTGTCGAACTCACCCTGCCAATCTGCTTCGCTCATCGGCGGGATCGCTCCAGTCACGGGGCGCCACTCTGTGATCGACAACCCACTGTCGGTCAGGCGAGTCAGCCCCCCCACGGCAATCATCACAAAGACCAGTGCAAACAAGATCATCAGCCAGATTCGAATGCCACGCCGCGCGCCTTTGGCGCCGCTGTCGATCACACCCACCGCACTGGGGGCTTCTTTGGGTCCGTCTTCGCTGACCTCTTCAAAAATGCTGCGCTTCTGGCTCATCGCTGTCTCCAAATCTTGGCGCGAGCCTAGTGGGGCCACGCCGAAGCTTCAACCACTCTCAGATACGTTTTGAATGTTTGTTCAGCCGTACGGCAAATGGCACTTATTGCCCTTTTTCTTTCCACCGTACCATCTGCCGCATCACACCATGCAACATCTGTACATCCGCCCGGGTGAGCCGCATCCGGCTCCACATATTGCGCAGATTGACCTTCATGTTTTCCGCTTTTTCCTCGGGGAAAAAGAAGTTGGCCTCTTCAAGCCGCTCTTCATAATGCCGCCCCAGCGCGTCGATATCGGCATTGCTGGCCCAGTCGGTTTTGGCCAAATCCACCCGCTCGTGCACAATATCTGCGCTTTGGCGACGCCACTCATAAGCTGTCAGCAACACACATTGCGCCAAATTCAGCGAGGCATACTCTGGATTAACCGGCACATTGATGATCGCATTGGCCCGCGCGATGTCCTCATTCTCAAGCCCGGCCCGCTCCGGCCCAAACAACACCGCCACTTTCTCCCCACGTGCAATCATCTCAGCGGCTTGCTTCATCGCTGTCTCCGGCGTCACCACCGGTTTGGTCAGCCCGCGCGCGCGCGCCGTGGTGGCAAACACATAATGACAATCTTCCAGCGCCTGTTCCGTGGTTTCGGTCAATAAGGCGCCATCCAGCACCCGCCCTGCGCCTGACGCCATGGCCACCGCGCGCTCATTGGGCCAACCGTCACGCGGGGCAACAACCCGCATCTTGTCCAAACCAAAGTTCAACATCGCCCGCGCGGCACCGCCGATGTTTTCCCCCATCTGAGGGCGCACAAGCACAAAAGCGGGCTGCGGTGTGGCACTGGTCATGGCTCTCTCCTAAAAATCCGCTCGCTGATACCTCCGCCCCCCAAACAAAACAAGCCGCCCCGCTTCATTTGGCTATAAATATCCCCGCCGGAGGCATAGAATCTCCAAGCACAGCACCGGAGGAAACAAAATGGCTTATGACGAAGGACACGCCACGCTGATGCGTGAAGATTTGCAAGACATCGAAGGCATCAGTGAAAAGAAGATGTTTGGCGGCCTGTGTTTCCTACATCACGGCAATATGGTGTGCGGCGTACACAAGGGCGGCGGCATGGCTCGAGTTGGCAAATCCCGCGAAGCAGAAGCCCTGCAAATAGACGGCGTTGCCCCGCTCTCATTCACCGGCCGAAAGATGGGCGGCATGGTGGATCTCTCTGAAGACCTTCTGGGCGATGATGACCTGCGTGCACAAGTGATCGCGCTGGCTTTAACCAACGCGCAAAGTCTTCCGCCCAAATAGCCAACTCCTGATAGCCAAGCGGTAAAATCCGCGCTATAGCGACGCGATCCAAAAACTCGCACAAAGACCATCTGGAGCCCGAGCATGTCCGACACAGAGCTGCCGCAGATCTATCTGATCACCCCGCCGGAAATCGAACTCTCCCGCTTCCCCGATCAACTGGCCTCGGTGCTGGATACCGCCGACATCGCCTGTGTGCGCATGGCGCTTGCGACCAAAGATGAAGACCGGCTGTCCCGCGCCGCTGATGCGCTGCGCGAAGTTGCGCACGCCCGCGATGTGGCGATTGTGATCGACGAACACGTGCAATTGTCTGAGCGTTTGGGCCTCGACGGCGTGCATCTCACCGACGCCGCGCGCTCCGTGGCCAAAACCCGCAAGGAATTGGGACAAGACGCTATTGTTGGTGCCTTCTGCGGCGCCTCTTCCCACGAGGGCATGTCCGCTGGCGAAAACGGTGCGGACTATGTGGCCTTTGGCCCGGTTGGCAGCACCACACTTGGCGATGGAACTCTCGCGGAAAAAGACCTGTTTGAATGGTGGTCCACTATGATCGAGGTGCCCGTTGTGGCCGAAGGGGCATTGGACACAGACATTATTGCAAAGCTCTCGCCTTTCACTGATTTCTTCGGCATCGGTGAAGAAATCTGGCGCAGCGATGATCCTGCGGCCAAGCTCAAAGAGCTGCACGGCGCTTTCACCGCGTAAGTAAGGGGCCTCCATGACCACACAGGCATCCACACAGCCAGACATCCTCTGCATCGGCTCCGTTCTTTGGGACATCATCGGCCGCGCGCCAAGCCATATGCGCCAGGGCTCCGACGTGCCGGGCCGCATCTCCCGCCTGCCCGGCGGTGTGGCCTGGAACATCGCCATGACATTGGCGCGCTTTGGCCTGCGCCCCGCCGCTCTCTCGGCCATTGGTCAGGATGTGGAAGGTGACGAATTGATGACCGCCTGCACTGAGATGGGCGCGATCATGGATTACGTCTATCGGTCCGCTGATCTGCCCACCGACACCTATATGGCGGTTGAAGGCAAGAACGGTCTGATCGCCGCCATCGCAGATGCCCACAGCTTGGAAGCGGCGGGTGACAAAATCCTCAGCCCGCTTGAGGATGGGACATTGGGTAACGAAACCAGCCCCTACACTGGTTTGATTGCGCTTGATGGCAACCTGACACAGCGTCTGCTGGATCAAATCGCCCGCAGCCCCCTCTTTTCCTCGGCTGACCTGCGCGTTGCTCCGGCCTCTCCGGGCAAAGCCGAACGTCTGATGCCCTTCCTGATGCACTCTCGCGCCGTGCTCTATGTCAACCTCGAGGAAGCAGGCTATCTCTGCAAAACCGAATTCACATCGTCAAAAGAGGCTGCCGCAGCCCTATTGGAACGCGGCGCCGCCCGTGCCCTGGTAACCGATGGCGGCAATGACGCCTCTGACGGCACCGCTGACGGCGTGATCACCCAACAACCACCTGCCGTCCTGGTGACCCGTGTCACCGGCGCCGGTGACACTTTTATGGCCGCGCACATCGTGGCTGAATCGCAAAACTGCTCCCGTGAAGAGGCGCTCGACCGCGCTTTGACGGCAGCCGCAAAATATGTTTCCGGAGAACACGCCACATGAGCCTCATTTCCCTTGACCTGGTCCTTTCCCCCGAAGTGGAAGACGCCAAGAAAAACGGCACGCCGATTGTGGCGCTGGAAAGCACCATCATCACCCACGGCATGCCATATCCGCAAAACCTTGAGGTCGCGAAGCAGGTCGAAGCCGACATTCGTGCAAAGGGCGCCGTGCCAGCAACCATGGCTGTGCTGAACGGCACATTGCATGCCGGCCTGACCGAAGCGCAGCTGGAAGAGCTCGCCCAGGCCAAAAACGTCGCCAAAGTCTCCCGCGCAGACATGCCTGTGATCATGGCACAGGGCCGCACCGGCGCCACCACCGTGGCCGCCACCATGATCGCGGCCCATCTGGCGGGCATCGACGTCTTTGCCACCGGCGGCATTGGCGGCGTGCACAAAGGCGCGGAAGACAGTTTTGACATCTCCGCCGACCTCACCGAACTGGCCCACACCCCGGTCACCGTTGTGGCGGCAGGTGCCAAAGCCATTCTCGACGTGCCCAAAACCCTGGAAGTGCTCGAAACCAACGGCGTGCCGGTCATCACCTATGGCCAAGACAGTTTCCCAGCCTTCTGGTCCGCCACGTCAGATCTCACCACTCCTCTGCGCATGGACTGTGCCGCAGACATCGCCGCGGCCCATAAAACCCGCGGCGCGATGGCCTTACCGGGCGGTCAGTTGGTTGCCAATCCAATCCCGACCGCTGACGAAATTCCGGCGTCGGAACTGGCTCCGGTGATTGCCCAAGCCACGCAAGAGGCCGAGGACCAAGGCGTTTCAGGCAAAGACGTCACGCCTTTCCTTTTGGCACGCATCTTTGAGCTCACAGACGGAAAATCTCTGGTCGCCAACATCGCGCTGGTGCGCAACAACGCGCGACTGGCCGCAGACATCGCCGCCGCACTCAAGGCTTAAGCCTCAATCTTGCGAAAATAACAGGCTGCCACGGCGTTGTGACACGTCGTGACAGCCGCAAAATGTGGCCCCCAAACAATCGTCATTGCAGCGCCACACACAAATGCCTAACTAAATATCAGGCTGACCCTAGGACCCCTCATGACGACACCTTTTGACGAAAACGACCCACCGCATAAATCCGGCTTCTTTGCCCGCCTGCGGTCCAGCTTTCTGACAGGCATTGTTGTCATTTTGCCCATCGCGATGACCATTTGGCTGGTCTGGACCTTTGTCGGCTGGGTGGACGGTTTTGTCCTGCCGTTGATCCCCTCCACAATCCAGCCGGAAAAATACATCGGCATCAACCTGCGCGGCGTTGGTATGATCATCTTCCTGATCTTCACCATCCTTGTGGGCTGGATTGCCAAAGGCCTGATGGGGCGCTCCTTGCTGCGCTTTGCAGAAAATCTTGTGTCCCGCATGCCGGTGGTCCGTTCGATCTACTCCGGTGTAAAACAAATCGCGGAAACCGTTTTTGCCCAAACCGAGCGCAGCTTCGAAAAAGCCTGCCTGATCGAATACCCGCGCCGTGGCATCTGGGCGATTGGATTCATCTCCACCACCGCCAAAGGCGAAGTTGCCGGCTCCGCTCCGACCACCAGTCCGCTTGTCGGGGTGTTTGTGCCAACAACGCCCAACCCAACCTCCGGCTTTCTGCTATTTTTCCCAACCGACGACATCATCGAGTTGGAAATGTCTGTTGAAGACGCCGCCAAATTGGTGATTTCCGCAGGTCTGGTTTACCCAAACCCCAAAGACCCATCCCAGCCACCGGAAGAGTGACGCTCGCTTCATTTGACCCAAAATGTCCCGGGGTGGTCCCATCGCTGATGGGACAGGGGCAGCGCCCCTCTAACCGGAGCGCAGCGCCTAAAACCGTGCGTCCCGCAAGGCAGGCTCCGGCAGCTACCCATACATCTCCGCCAAATCCACGGTACCACGCGCGTTCAAATCGGCCTTATGCGCGCTAAGAAAACTCTTGGCCGCCGTCTGCCCCGCTTCTTTCAAATGAAGCAGAACCGAGGTCACAGGCCAGCTCTTGGTGGCGACCGACAAGCGGTTCATCAGCGCGTCATCCGCAATCATATGCACCTTCACCTCCCGCTTTTCTTCACGACTCAACGCACCTTGCGCAATCAGCTTTTGCACAAATGCAACGGCGCGCAGTTCACTCAACAGCGATGCATTAAAACTGATCTCATTGATCCGGTTGCTGATCTGCTGCGGTGTCACCGGCAAAGTCTCCCGCTGCAACGGGTTGATATTCACAATCACCACATCTTCTGGCAGGTCCTGTCGGTACAGCGGCCATAATGATGGATTTCCGGTGTAACCACCATCCCAATACGCTTCGGTCTTGCCGGTGGTCTGATCAAACACATTCACCGCCTTAAACATGGTTGGCAGACAGGCAGACGCCAACAGCGCATCGGTGCTGATCTCGCGCCCTTCAAACACCCGCGCTTTGCCGGACCGCACGTTTGTGGCACAGACAAACAGCTTCGGCCCGTCCTCGGCGCAGACTTGATCAAAGCTGAACTGATCGACAATGTCGCGCAGCGGATGCTCGTAAAGCGGCCCCATGGCGTAAGGCGAGGTCAACCGCTGCATCATATCCGCCGCCATAAACGGCCAGCTGTATTCCATCGCTCGGCTGACCAGCCCAGGCGGCACCGCCGCAAACCAGGCGTCCATACCCGGCACCTGCGCCGCGCCCATCTGCTGCCAGAACCAGTCGAGATTGGCCCGCGCGCCCTCACGCCCGCCTTGCAACAAACCGGCCTTCAATGCCGCGCCATTCATCGCGCAAGCCGAGGTGCCGGTGATCCCGGCAATCTCGATATCTTCGTCCTGCAACAGAACGTCCAAAACGCCCCAGGTGAAAGCCCCATGCGCGCCGCCACCCTGCAATGCCAGATTGATACGCTTCATGAGGCCGCTTCCCTTTACAATGCGGTCCAGCCGCCATCCACGCTGATGGTGGTGCCGGTGATCTGCGCCGCCGCATCAGACGCCAAAAAGCACACCGTGCCGCCCAGGTGCTCTACCGTTGCAAACTCGCGGCTAGGTTGACGCTCCAGCATCACCTTCTTGATCACCTCGTCGCGACCCATGTTGTATTTCTCCATGGTGTCCGGGATCTGCGCCTCCACCAGCGGCGTCAGCACATAGCCCGGGCAAATCGCATTACAGGTGATCGGCTCTTCCGCCGTTTCCAACGCAACAGTCTTGGTCATGCCCACCACACCATGCTTGGCCGCAACATACGCCGACTTAAACGGCGACGCTGTCAAACCATGCGCACTGGCAATGTTGATCACCCGGCCCCAGCCGCGTTTGCGCATATGTGGCAGCGCAGCCGCTGTGGTGTGAAACGCAGAGTTCATATTTATCGCAATGATGGCGTCCCACTTCTCTACAGGGAACTCATCAATCGGCGCCACGTGTTGAATGCCAGCGTTGTTCACCAGCACATCACAGCCACCTGCATCCTCGATCAGCTGGCGACATTGGTCCCCCTTGGACATATCCGCCGCGATGTATCGTGCTTTTACGCCGAACTCCGCCGCAATCTCGGCCGCCAGCGCATGATCTTCGTCTCGGTTGGTAAAAGAATTCAGCACAACATCCGCTCCAGCCCGCGCCAATTCCCGCGCCACGCCCAGACCGATTCCCGAATTGCTGCCCGTCACAATTGCCGTCTTGCCCTGCATTGTCATCTGTCTTGTCCTCTCATCTCGGTTGCGCGCAGCATACCATGCTGCACTCGCAAAATAAGGGAAATCCGCTCTTACCGTAATCTTACGTAAGCCTGCCAAAAGGCCAAAAAAAACGCCCGCGCGAAGCGGGCGTAAAGTTATTGAGGCAGGTTTCATACAGGCAAGAAACCTATCGAGCAGTGATCCCTTTATAAGCGTTAGTGCGCCGGTCTCCAAGCTAAAAGTTTGATAAGCCACCAATACCCCGCTACTTTTTGGGTAAGCAAAAAACGAACCAACAGGATTGTTCAGGCAATGACACCAATACGTTTCCCCAAAGTCACCAGTGCCGCCACGGCGCTGGCGCTAACACTGGCCGGCACGCAAACCTTCGCAGAGCCCCAGCATGGCATCGCTATGTATGGTGATCCCGCTCTGCCACATGATTTTGTGTCACTGCCCTACGCCAACCCCGATGCCCCCAAAGGAGGACGCGTTGTCACTGGCAACGGTGGCAGTTTTGATTCTCTTAACCCTTTTGTCCGGAAAGGCACCGTGCCGTGGCAACTCAGGTTTTTCGGGTATGAGTCCCTCATGGGGCGCAACTGGGATGAACCATTCGCCCTATACGGGCTTCTAGCCGAATCGATTGAGACGCCAGAGGACCGTTCCTGGGTGGAATTCACCCTGCGTAAAGAAGCCCGATTCTCTGATGGCAGCCCGGTGACCGTCGAAGACGTGATCTGGTCTTATGAAACCCTCGGCACAGTTGGCCATCCCCGCTACCGCGGATTTTGGGGCAAAGTGGGCAGCATCGAAGCCACGGGCGAGCGATCCGTGCGCATCACTTTCAACACCGAAGACCGCGAGTTGGCCCTGATCGCCGGCCTGCGCCCCATCCTGCAAAAGGCGCAGTTTGACGGCAAATCCTTTGAAGACATCACCCTTCAAGACGTCCCGCTTGGAACCGCGCCCTATGTGGTCTCCGACTTTGAAGCAGGCCGCTTTGTCACCCTATCGCGCGACGAAGACTACTGGGGCAAGGACCTACCGTTTCGCAAAGGCACCCACAACTTTGACGAGATCAAAATTGACTTCTTTGGCGATGGCGATGTCATGTTTGAGGCCTTCAAAGCAGGAGAGATCTCCTTCACCCGCGAATTCAACGCTGAGAAATGGGCTGCTAACTATGATTTCCCGCTCGCTCAATCCGGCGACATTGTGAAATCGGAAATCCCTCACCAAAAACCTTCCGGCATCACAGGGTTGGTGATGAACACCCGCAAGGCGCCACTGGATGACATCCGCGTGCGCGACGCGCTGATGCATGTCTTCAACTTCGAATTCATCAACGACACGATGACCGGCTCCCGCCAACCGCGCATCACGTCTTTCTTCTCCGGCTCCCTTTTGGGCATGGACGAAGGCCCGGCCCAAGGGCGCGTGGCGGAATTCCTGCAACCCTTTGCCGACCAGCTGCCCCCGGAAGCGCTGGCAGGCTATTCCTTGCCAAAATCTGACGGCTCCATCCGCAACCGCGCCAACCTGCGCAAAGCCATGGCCCTGATGGAGGACGCGGGTTACTCCGTGGTGGACGGCAAGTTGCAGAACGCTGACGGCGATGTGCTCACACTGGAAATCCTGCTCAAGCAGGGCGATTCCGAAAACAAAGCCATCGTCGACATCTACTCAAAAGCCCTCGAAGGTCTTGGTGTGGAATTGACCGTAACCCAGGTGGACGGCCCGCAATACACCGAACGTACTGCCGCCTTTGACTTCGACATCACCAACTACCGCCGCGCCCTGTCGCTCTCTCCTGGCAACGAGCAGAATCTCTACTGGGGGTCCGCTGCGGCCGATCAAACCGGCTCGCGCAATTTGATGGGTGTAAAATCTCCCGCCATCGACGCCATGATCAACGAGATGCTGACCTCCACATCGCAAGACGACTTTGTCGCCGCGACCAAGGCGCTCGACCGCGTGCTGACCTCTGGCCGTTACGTGATTCCAGTGTGGAAATATGCCGTGGGTCGCATCGCCCACCAGAAAGAGATGCACTACTCCAAAGACAACCTACCAATCTACGGCGACGGGGTTGAATGGCTGCCAAGTGTCTGGTGGCATCAAGACTAAACGCAACACAGGGCGCCTTCGGGCGCCCTGTTCGTTAACAGGTCCATTTCCGGGAATTTGCACCTCCGCAAAACAGTCGCGATACAGACGCTATACCGACGTCAGTTTCGCCGCTCGATTCGAAGCTTAATGCCGTCCCGCGACCGCACTGTCAGATGGGCAATTGGCACTGGTGCATCACCCTCCGGCGTGATCCGGAAATGCTTCAAGATCATCGACAACATCAGCACCCCCTCCACCATGGCAAAGCCAGCGCCGGTGCAAACACGACTGCCTGCTGAAAACGGAACATAGGCCTCTCGCATGCACTGTTTGCCGTTGTCCGTTTGCCACCGTGTTGGGTCAAATCCGTCCGGATTGTCCCACAACCGTTCCTGACGATGCAAATGCCATGGGGAGATAACCACCTGAGATCCTTCGGCAATTTCGCGATCTCGAAAGTGTTCTGGACAGGTTGTCTCTCGCACCATCATAGGCACCGGCGGATACAGGCGCAGCGCCTCACGGAACACATCGCGACTGATCTTCATTTTGCTGACCGAGCCAAATTCCTCTTTCAAATCTGCTGCTTCCTCGGCGATTTTCTCCTGCCACTCCGGAAACAACGCACAGAGGTACAACGTCCAGGCCAAGGCCGACGCGCTGGTTTCATGCCCAGCCAGGAAAAAGATCGCCACCTGGTCAACCATCTCATTGGTATCAAACGTTTTTCCATCGACTGGATCTACCGTTGTCATGATCTTAGTGGCCAAGTCGTCCGGCGCAGTTCCCGACTCAATCGCCACCATCCGCTCCTCGGTAAGCTGCGTGATCAATCCGCGAATACTGGCTGCCGTTCGCTTGGTGTCTTTCCGAAAAAACCTTGGAAACCAACGCGGTAACGGCAAAAACGCTCCCAAGTTCACGATGGGCGCACTGCGCTGGTAGGTACGGAATTCGTCAAACACCTTGCCCGCAACCTCATGCTCAATCGGGATCGAGAACAAGGTACGGAAGATCACATCCGCCGCCGCGTGACTGGTTTCCTCTTCAATCTCAACAACTTGTCCAACATGCGCATTCAGGCGCGCCACCGCGGATTCGCTTGCGGCCCACATCGCCGGAAACGTATCGCGCAGCCGCCCGCCCTCAAAAGCCGGATCAATAATCCGCCGCTGTCGCTTCCAAGTTTCCCCATTGGTCAAGAACACCGATTCCCCCAAAAGCGGTTTTAGACCTTCACTAACCCTTTGAGATTTTGGGAAATCATCCGGCCGTTCCTTCAAAACAGTTTTTATTAACGAAGGCTGGTTGATCATATAGGAGCGAAAGAACGGCGTGCGAAACTCCGCCATCCAAGCGCGGTACAGTTTCGCAGGTTGGGCCGACAAAAGGTCTTTGCGAAAGAGCTTCACATACTGCCGCAGCGTGACTTTTTCTGGCCGCGGCGTTGGTTTTGGAGGAATCATGAAGCCACCGAGGTAAACTTATTGACTGGCTTCTCTATGCGGGAGCCAGACGCTTTGCGCTCCTCATACCGCTCCGCCAGTGTTTTTGGTCCTGCCGTAATGCGGAAATAATCATAGTCTCCGGGCCGGTCAAATGCGCAAAGATATTGAAAATGCAGCCGAAAAAACCGCCACCGCAACTCCGCCCACCGCGCCTCAGACAGCGTTTGCGTGAAGGCAGCGGAAAACACCAAAGGCCACCGCTTGCCCTCTTCCGGCGCAACGCCTGACACAGACACCGGATCACACAGCGCAAAGGCACAGCCATCCCCTGGCGCCGTCACATCCACCCAGGTCAACTCTTCTCGCTGGCACAGAAACGCCAAATCCGCCCGCAACCGATCCGCCTTGGGCAGGAAACTCACCATCGGCACAACCTGCCCCAACGACAGAAAACCAAGAGCCGGACCAGCACTCGGCACGCGTCCATCCCGGATCAAATCCGCCAACACTGACACCGCCAAATGCGCACCGCTGGAATGACCGACCACCAGAACTTCGTCACACTCTGACAGCAATGCATCGGCGATGCGATCTGCAAACTCGCCCATCCGCGCTTCCAATTCAGGCGAATTGGCGCCTTTGGTGGAAGCCGAATATGCGTAATCATGCATCAGGTAATAGGCAAAGAACTTACCGTCATGCTTTTGAAACCATTGTAGAATTGGCAAAACCACTATCAGACCAAACACCGCCGTCCACTCTGGCAGCAGAATCGCCAGCACTTTGCCAATGCCCCAGGCTACCATCAGGGCCAGAAGCAACTGAACCAGCAAAAACACCACCGGATAAAGCGCCGCAATCACAGGCCCTTTGCGCAGCTGCATCAACCGCCACAATGCGCCAGAGCTAATATAGGTCCAGGCCGTCTTTAGAAGCTGCCCGTAGGTCGACACAATGCCCTGCTCCATGCTTTCGCGCACGATGTCGGACCATACCAACACCTCGACGTCGCAGTGTGCCTCAAGTCCCTCGATTTGGCCGGTCACGCGCCATCCATAGGGCCCGCCCTTGGACGTTTGGGGCGACAGAGCAATGTCATAGTCGGAAATCGCGGCCTGCGCCGCGCCTTCCTTGCGGTACAGCTCCCGATAGCGCCGTGGGTGAATCGGATCATAGCCAGGGATATAGAATACCCGGCGCGTCTTTACCTGCCTGTGCTGGGGCTCTGCCATCGCCTGCCTCTCCTTTGCAGACAACTGTAACCGCTCACTTTGGCAAAATTAAGCCTTATCCGAGGGTTGCAAGCACAGGAAAGGTTTCCAGCAGCCAATAAGAGAAGGTCGAGAACGCCCCTGTCACCAGCATCACACCGACAAGCAATAGCAATCCGCCCATAACCTTCTCGATGGTGCCCATGTGGCGTTTGAGCTTGTTCATGACTCCCATGGCGCGATTAAGGAAAATCGCAGCCAACAAAAACGGAATGCCTAAACCCGCCGCGTACACCCCCAACAGAACGGTGCCACGCGCAATGGAAGCCTCACCGGCAGCAAGCGACAGAATCGCGCCCAGCTGTGGCCCAATGCAAGGTGTCCAGCCAAAAGCAAACGCAAGCCCCAACACATAAGCGCCAAAGGCCGATCCACCTGTCTCCCCTGTCTCAATCCGGGCTTCACGATCCAGAAACGGAATACGGAACACGTTGAGAAAATGTAGACCAAAGATGATCACCACACCGCCAGCAATTTTACTGAAAAGGTCCTGATTTTGTAGGAAAAACGCCCCAAACACTGATGCCGTGAATCCGAGAAAAAGAAACACCGTCGATAGGCCCATCACAAAAAACAGGGCCGCGACAATCGCCTTGCGCCGCGCCTCTTGCTCAGTCGTGAGTTCCGACATGCTGACCCCGCTCATATAGGCCAGATAGGGTGGCACAATCGGCAGCACACAGGGGCTGAGAAACGAGATCATACCCGCCGCCAGCGCCACAAACATCGCGGGCAGAAGTCCCGCGTCGATGATATCTATTCCAAACATGCCCCACCCTTAGACCAACTCCCAAAGAAGGTCACGGGTACAGGTGGTCACATCCCTGTGGACACAATGTTACATCCCACTTATGTCCAACCTATGGATTTGGAAATTGATGCAATTGGCCTCTTGTGCCCCCTGCCCGTTTTGCGCTTGCGCAAGCGTATGGAACCCTTGGAAACCGGTGCAAAGGTGCGCCTGCTGGCTGATGACCCCGCGGCCATCGTCGACGTGCCGCACTTTTGTAACGAAACTGGTCATACCTTTGTCAGCATGGCAGAATCCGACGGCCATCTGGAATTCATCGTACAAAAGGGCTGACTTCGGTCGGCCGAGACATCTTATCAATACCGCGCACTTAAGCCGTTGATCAGGAATACTGTTTTCCGATGAGTGTTTGTGGCGGAGAGACAGGGATTCGAACCCTGGAGACGGTTTCCCGCCTACACACTTTCCAGGCGTGCGCCTTCGACCACTCGGCCACCTCTCCGCATCAGAGCGTTGGTCAGCTGACCGTCTCTCTGTGGAGCGGTGTTTAGCTTCATCTGTTGGGGGGATGCAAGAGGCAATTTGCGGTATTTTTGCTTTTCCCAACAAAAAAGAGCCGCGCAATTGCGCGGCCCCTATTTGCTTGCGTTTGAAGCGGTTTAGACCGCTGCAGCCGCTTTCGCTTGATCCCGATCAGACAGCTCCTCTGCCACCAAGAATGCAAGCTCCAGAGACTGGCTCGCATTCAAACGTGGATCACAGGCTGTGTGATAGCGCGCCGACAGATCTTCTTCGGTCACCGCGCGAACGCCGCCGGTGCACTCAGTGACATCCTGACCGGTCATCTCAAAGTGTACGCCCCCCGGAATAGTGCCTTCCGCTTTGTGCACCCCAAAGAATTCACGCACCTCGCGCAAAACACTGTCAAACGGGCGGGTCTTGTAACCAGTGGCAGACTTGATGGTGTTGCCGTGCATTGGATCACAGGTCCAAAGTACATTGGCCCCTTCTTCCTGAACTGCTTTGATCAGACGCGGCAAGTGATCACCAACGCTGCCAGCACCAAAGCGAGCAATCAGGGTAAGACGGCCCGCTTCGTTTTCAGGATTCAGTTTTTCCATCAAGACCTTGAGGTCATCCGCAGTGGTGGTCGGACCACACTTCAGACCAATTGGGTTCTGAACTCCACGGGCGAACTCAACATGGGCGCCGTCAGGTTGACGGGTGCGGTCGCCAATCCAGATCATGTGACCGGAGCCTGCGAGCCACTTACCGGAAGTCGAATCCAGACGTGTCAGCGCCTCTTCATATTCCAGAAGCAACGATTCATGACTGGTGTAGAAGTCAACGGTTTGCAGCGAATGCAACCGCTCAGATGTCACCCCCGCCGCCTTCATGAAGTCCAAAGTGTCGCTGATACGGTTGGCCATATCGCGGTACTTGGTGGCCTTCTCGCCTTCGGTGAAGCCAAGCGTCCAAGAATGCACCTGGTGCACATCAGCATAGCCGCCAGTGGAAAAAGCACGCAGCAGGTTCAAAGTCGCCGCAGCTTGAGTATAGGCCTGCAACATCTTGTTTGGGTTGGGAATTCGCGCGTCTGATGTAAATGCCAGCTCGTTAATGATGTCACCGCGGTAGCTTGGCAGTTCCACACCATCTACAGATTCTGTGGGGGCAGAACGCGGCTTTGCAAATTGGCCAGCCATACGGCCAACTTTCACAACAGGTACTTTGGCGCCATAGGTCAGAACCATCGCCATCTGCAGCATAACTTTGAACGTGTCGCGAATGCCATCTGCGCTGAACTGTTCAAAGCTCTCTGCACAATCTCCACCTTGCAACAAAAAGGCCTCGCCGCGAGAAGCGGCACCAAGCTGAGCTTTGAGGCGGCGCGCTTCGCCGGCAAAGACCAATGGCGGATAACTTGCAAGCTTGGCTTCCACAGCCTTCAGCTCGGCATCATCCAGATAATCAGGCATCTGAACCCGGGGCTTATTGCGCCAGTCAGATTTTTGCCAGTCAGCCATTGTCTTTACTCCAATTAGACAAGTTAATGAGGCCTTATACAAAAGCTCTTGTCCCGGCGCCATAGATGAAATATCGGGCCTTGACGCGTTTGGTGAATGTTTCGTTTAATCGGTCAACTCGCCGCAATTCAATGTGCGCACTCCCTCTTAGAAAAGGAAACGATGTCAATGACTTCGGCACTCGCTTCTGGTGAAATCGACGCAAAATCTCGTCGCTTTGTTTTTGTGCTTTTGGACAAGTTTACCTTGCTGTCCTTTGCCTCCGCTATTGATTGTCTGCGCTTGGCCAATCGGCAAATAGGCGGCGAACACTACTCTTGGATTTTGGTTGGCGAAGGTGGCGACACGGTAAGCTGTTCCACGAACACAACTTTTAAGCTCGACGACGACCTGACGGATCTCCGCAGGGACGACACAATTGTATTGTGCGGCGGCACCAACATTCAGCAAGCCACAACCAAAAAACTGCTCAACTGGCTTCGTCGCGAAGCGCGCAAGGGGCCGCCAGTCATAGGTTTGTGTACAGCCTCGTTTTGCATGGCCAAGGCTGGATTATTGGACGGAAAACGCGCCACGATCCATTGGGAGAATCAGGACAGCTTTGCCGAGGAGTTTGATGAAGTAGAGTTGTCAAAATCAGTCTTCACCATCGACACTAACCGCATGACCACTGCGGGTGGTACGTCTTCGATAGATCTCTTCTTGAAACTGATCGCGCAAGATTTGGGCGAAGACGTTGCCAATTGGGTTGCGGACCAACAAATCTACAGCTCCATCCGGACCGACCAAGACACGCAACGTCTGTCTGTTCCAACCCGCATTGGCGTGCGCCATCCAAAACTGTCGATGGTCATCCAAATGATGGAAGCCAACATCGAAGAACCCATCAGCCCCTCGTTGCTTGCCAAAGAAGTCGGTATGTCGACCCGCCAATTGGAGCGGCTGTTTCGTCGTTATTTGAACCGCTCACCCAAGCGTTACTATATGGAACTACGCCTACAAAAGGCACGTAACCTGTTGATGCAAACAGATATGAGCGTGATCAATGTGGCTTTGGCCTGCGGTTTTGCCTCCCCCAGCCACTTCTCAAAATGTTATCGCGCACACTACGAAACCACGCCGTACCGTGAGCGGGGAAGTCAGAGCTCACGCCTGTCAATCTAGCTTAGAAACGGGAAATGAACTTGGAAAACGTGGTGCTATGCTCTACGTGGATCACCTGTTGTTGGGCGCCTTGTGTGTGCATCACCATATAGAGGTACAGGTAGTCGCCGCTCTCGGTCCAATAGGCCAACATCTCTTGGCGAAACCCGCTTTTTAGAGTTGCGGACTGCACCGTAGCTGACCCAATAAACGGATCAGGAAAAGCCTCGCTCAATGCCGCATTGTATTCCGCTTTTTCTGCGTCGCTCAGAACTACGTCGGGCTGGATCATGTCGATCGCTTCACCAATTTCCTTATTCATGACCAATTCATTGAACAAGGCCAGCGCCTGATTGAATTGGGTCCGCAGATTGGTCTGCGCCTCTACCGACGCAGACGCCGCCAAAACAAAGGCGGCGGAAAGAAGACTATTTTTGATCATCGTGAATCCACAGGAAATTGAAACGATTTGCGTCGTTTCAACCTACCTAGCCGGTGTCATTCGGTAAAGCGTTCCTTTGTCTTCAGATAGAAACCAAATACCACCGCCAGGCCCCTCGCGAATATCTCGAACTCGTTTTGTACTTGGGCCTTTGAGCTGCTCGACTTCTCTTGGTGCTGCGCCAGAAAGTCGGCTAATGTAGTCAAACTTCAAGCTACCAGTAAAGAAATCGCCTTTCCATTTTGGCCAAAGCTTGCCCGAATAGATCATCAATCCAGAGGGCGCGATTGACGGATCCCAATAATATTCCGGTTGCCGCATGCCTGATTTGGCGGTGCCCTCCCCAATCTTGAACCCTGAATAATGTGTTCCGTAAGATATCACCGGCCAGCCATAGTTTGCTCCCTTTTGGATCAGATTGAGCTCATCCCCGCCCTTTGCCCCATGTTCCACCGCCCAAAGTTTCCCAGTCAGATCCAGTGCCAAACCTTGAGGATTGCGGTGCCCGTAGCTCCAAATTTCCTTTTGCGTACCGTCAGTTGCATAAAATGGATTGCTGGCAGGAATCGCCCCATCTGGCGAAAATCGGACAACCGATCCCTCATGTCTTTCAAGGGACTGCGCCGCAGGACGGTCCCCGCGCTCGCCAATCGTGACATAGAGCATTCCGTCACTGGCTTGCACAATCCGGCTGCCGAAATGTCGTCCTCCCGAACTCCCAACAGCCATCTCAAAAATTTTCCTTTGGTCAGAAAGACGCTTGCCGTCCTCTGATAGCCGCGCGCGCATCACAGCCGTACCCGCACCGCCTTTTTGCTTGATGACATAAGACAGAAATACGGTTCGTGATCTCTCAAAGTCATTGGCCACGATCACGTCAAGTAAGCCGCCCTGACCCTGAACGTGAATCGGTGGGAGGCCTTTGACCGTGGACCTCATACCGCTAGCGGTAACATGTAAAAGCTTACCGCGTTTTTCTGTGATCAATATTTCGCCACGGGGTAGAAAGGCAAAGGCCCAAGGCTCCTTTAAGCGTTCAACAACCGCAGAAATGTGAAACTTGCCTTGGGATGTTTCAAGCTCCGAAGACACAGCAACCGTCGCGAAAGATACAAGTAAAAACAAAGAAATAGATCGAATTCCGCAGCGCATAATGTCCCTTCCAATTATTGAGAATAATCCTGTTCTCATATTCACACATTCGATGTGAATGAGATGATCAAAAATCAGTCATCGACCTCTTTTCTTTTGAAATCTCCCCGCATAGGCTCAGCCTCGGAACAACAAAAAAACCAATAGGGAGTTTCCAAAATGAAAAAGCTGCTCTTGGCATCCGCCGCTGGCGCATTGCTGGCTGGCGCCGCATCCGCAGAAGAAATCAAGCTGGGTGTGATCCTCGGCTTTACCGGTCCAATTGAATCTTTGACACCATCCATGGCTGACGGTGCAGAACTGGCGATGAAAGAAGTCTCCGACAGCGGCAAACTGCTTGGCGGCTCCACGGTTGCTTCGGTCCGCGCGGACTCCACATGTGTTGACGCCGCAGCTGCATCCGCAGCAGCAGAGCGTTTGATCACGTCGGAAGGCGTGAAAGGCATCATGGGCGCTGACTGCTCCGGTGTGACCGGCGCCATCCTGAACAACGTCGCCGTTGCAAACGGTGTTGTTATGGTGTCCCCATCCGCGACCTCTCCTGGCCTGAGCCACACCAACAACGAAGACAACGGCCTGTTCTTCCGCACCGCACCGTCTGACGCCCGCCAGGGTGTTGTGATGACCGAAGTGCTGATGGAAGAAGGCATCAAAGAAGTTGCAGTGACCTACACCAACAACGACTACGGCAAAGGTCTGGCAGACAGCTTCCAAGCGGCGTTTGAAGCGGCCGGAGGCTCTGTTACCATCAACGCAGCACACGAAGATGGCAAAGCGGACTATTCTGCTGAAGTTGGCGCGCTGGCGTCTGCTGGTGGCGATCGTCTAGTTGTAGCAGGATACGTTGATCAAGGCGGATCCGGCATCGTGCGCGCGGCAATCGACTCTGGTGCGTTTGACACTTTCCACTTCCCAGATGGCATGATCTCCGACAAGTTGCAGGAGAACTTCGGTGACGAAATCGAAGGTTCCACTGGCCAGCACCCAGGCACCGATAGCCCTGGTGCTGCGAAATTTAGCGAATTGGTCGGTGGAGCGTTTGACGCAACTTCCCCATTCACACCGGAAAGCTATGATGCGGCTGCTCTAATCTTGCTGGCGATGCAAGCAGCTGGATCCAGCGATCCCGCGGCCTACAAAGAGAAAATCATGGACGTGGCCAACGCACCCGGTGAGCAAATCTTCCCTGGCGAGTTGGGCAAAGCGCTTGATATCCTCGCTGGTGGTGGTGAAATCGACTACGTTGGTGCGACAGCAGTTGAGCTGATCGGTTCGGGTGAGTCGGCAGGCAACTACCGCCAAATCGTTATCGACGGTGGCAAGATCGCCACGGCTAAGTACCGCTAATCACTTGTTGATTTGAGACCCAAAACAGCCCGGCTTGTCCGGGCTGTTTTTCAATATATAAGGCGCGGCACGAACTGCGCATGGGGGAAATGCTATGATCGTCGTAGAAGACGTTCACAAACATTTTGGGGGGTTTCGCGCCGTCGATGGGGCGAACCTGAAAATCGAACCGGGGTCAATCACCGGACTTATCGGACCAAATGGGGCCGGAAAAACCACTCTTTTCAATGTGATCGCCGGAGTTTTACAACCAACCTCCGGACGGGTGACCATGGATGGTGAAGACATCACTGGCCTGCCGCCACATGAGCTCTTTCACAAGGGCCTGTTGCGAACGTTTCAGATCGCACATGAGTTCAGCTCGATGAGCTGTCGTGAGAACCTGATGATGGTGCCTGGCGCACAGTCCGGTGAGACGCTTTGGAACACGTGGTTTGGTCGCAAACGGATTGCTGATGAGGAACGTGCACTGCGGGCGAAAGCAGACGAAGTGCTTGAATTCCTTACGGTTGAACACCTTGCGGATCACAAGGCTGGTCAAATTTCCGGTGGTCAGAAAAAGCTTCTGGAACTGGGGCGCACCATGATGGTGGATGCCAAAATCGTGTTCCTTGATGAAGTTGGCGCTGGCGTAAACCGCACTCTGCTCAACACCATTGGTGATGCGATTATCCGTCTGAACAAAGAGCGAAATTACACGTTTGTGGTGATCGAGCATGACATGGATTTCATTGGGCGCCTGTGTGATCCGGTGATCTGTATGGCCGAAGGCAAAGTGCTCGCAGAAGGCACTTTGGATGAGATCAAAGCCAACGAACAGGTGATCGAGGCCTACCTCGGCACCGGGCTCAAAAACAAGGAACAGCTGAACGCATAAGGGCCAAAACGGCACGTCGGTATTGCGTCTGTATCGCGACTGTATCGCGGAGGTGCAAAAATCGATCCCAAAATGCGATTTCAGCGGGGAGTGAATGATGACGGGAAACCCGTATCAGGACGATCGCGGCAACAAAGACGCCACGATAGCCAACCCCAAAGGCGGAAGCGAAATGACGCCCGCCGTGGGGACCGGCAAAGAAATGAACACAACAGACGCCTTTCTGGTCGGCGACAGCATGACCGGTGGCTACGGCAAAGATGGGCCGGACATTTTGCATGACTGTACCATTGCGGTGAATCCGGGTGAGATTGCCGTGATTGTTGGCCCAAACGGGGCTGGCAAATCGACAGGCATGAAAGCGGTGTTTGGTATGTTGAACCTGCGCCAAGGCTCGGTGCGGCTGGATGGCGAGGACATCACAAGCCTCTCGCCGCAAGCTCGAGTTGCCAAGGGCATGGGGTTTGTGCCGCAGGTGAACAACATTTTCACCTCGATGACGGTGGAAGAAAACCTCGAGATGGGCGCGTTCATCCGCAAAGATGACTTTCTCGACACCATGGAGCAGGTCTATGGCCTCTTTCCAATCCTGAAAGACAAACGCAACCAACCTGCGGGCGAACTGTCTGGCGGTCAGCGTCAACAGGTGGCCGTGGGCCGCGCGTTGATGACGCAGCCAAAGGTGCTGATGCTCGATGAACCAACTGCAGGTGTGTCGCCCATCGTGATGGACGAGCTGTTTGACCGGATCATCGAAGTGAGCCGCACGGGCATCCCGATCCTGATGGTCGAGCAAAACGCCCGTCAGGCTTTGGAGATCGCCGACAAAGGCTATGTGCTGGTGCAAGGCCGCAACGCCTTTACCGGCACTGGCAAAGACCTGCTCGCGGATGAAGAAGTCCGCAAATCGTTCTTGGGGGGCTGAGGCACATGGACTTTCTCAACGCCCTTGTGGCGCTTTCTAACTTCGTCATCATCCCCGCGATTGCCTATGGCAGCCAGCTTGCGCTTGGCGCTCTGGGGGTTACCCTGATCTACGGCATCCTGCGGTTTAGCAACTTTGCCCATGGCGACACCATGGCGTTTGGCGCGATGCTTGCCGTGTTAATCACATGGCTGTTGCAGTCGATGGGCGTCAGCTTTGGCCCGTTGCCAACAGCACTGCTTGCCCTGCCCTTTGCGATATTGGGCACGATGGCATTGGTCTTGTTCACGGATCGGGTGGTCTATCGCTTCTACCGCGAACAAAAAGCCAAACCGGTGATCCTGGTGATCGTGTCGATGGGCGTGATGTTCATCATGAACGGTCTGGTGCGCTTTATCATTGGACCAAACGATCAACGCTTTGCCGATGGCGAGCGGTTCATCATCTCGGTGCGCGAGTTCAAAGCAATGACCGGCCTTAAAGAAGGTCTGGCAATCAAAACGACACAAGGGATCACCGTTGTGGTGGCTGTGATCTGTGTGGCGTTGCTGTTCTGGTTCCTGAATCGCACCCGCACGGGTAAGTCGATGCGCGCCTATTCGGACAACGAAGATTTGGCGTTGCTGTCGGGCATCAACCCGGAACGGGTGGTGATGTACACATGGCTGATCGTGGCCGCTTTGGCGACCACCGCCGGTGTGCTTTACGGCCTCGATAAATCGTTCAAACCCTTTGTCTACTTCCAACTTCTGCTGCCTATTTTTGCCTCGGCGATTGTTGGCGGTCTTGGCAGCCCGTTGGGTGCCATTGCCGGTGGATTTGTGATCGCGTTTTCCGAGGTCACCATCACCTACGCTTGGAAGAAAGTGCTGAAATACATGCTGCCAGAGAGTCTGGAACCGTCCAGCCTCGTGCAGCTTTTGAGCACAGACTACAAATTTGCCGTCAGCTTTGTGATCCTGATTGTGGTCCTGCTGTTTAAGCCAACCGGCCTGTTTAAGGGGAAATCGGTATGAGCGATACAACAAGAACTGCCGCTCTCTTTGGGTTGGTCTTTGCGATGATTGCACTGACTGGCACTATGCAGAGCTGGAACGTCGCCTTGCTTATTCTAAACATGGGTTTGATCTCCGCCATCATGGCATTGGGGGTGAACCTGCAGTGGGGCTTTGCCGGGCTGTTTAACGTTGGTGTCATGGGCTTTGTGGCCCTTGGTGGTCTGGCTGTCGTGCTGACCTCTGCGGCCCCGGTTGAAGGCGCATGGAGCGCTGGCGGCTGGCGGATCGTGATTGCCTTGCTGGCCGGTGCTGGAACTATTGTTGGCACCGTGATGGTGCGCCAGCGTATGGCTGCCGGTCGTGCCCGCAACATCGCGACCATTGCCATTTTGGTTGTGGGTTTCTTCCTGTATCGCGGCATTTTCGATCCAGGTGTGGCCGCTGTGGAAGCGATCAATCCGGCGCTGCAAGGCAACCTAGGAGGCCTGAATCTGCCTGTTCTTCTGGCTTGGCCCATGGGGGGTTTGCTGGCAGCGGGTGTGGCTTGGTTGATTGGCAAGACCGCGCTTGGTCTGCGCTCCGACTACCTTGCCATTGCGACACTGGGTATTGCCGAGATCATCATCGCGGTGATGAAAAACGAAGACTGGCTGGCCCGTGGGGTGAAGAACGTCGTGGGTCTGGAACGTCCAGTGCCTTACGAAATCGATTTGCAAAACACTTCCAGCTTTGTGAACCGCGCAGAGGGGCTTGGGCTTGACCCGGCGACCGCAAGTTCGCTGTTTGTGAAGCTCAACTACTCAGTCCTGTTTGCCATTGTCTTGGTGATCATCTTTGTCATGGCGCAATTGGCTCTGAAGAGCCCGTGGGGCCGGATGATGCGTGCCATTCGCGACAATGAAGTTGCAGCAGAAGCCATGGGCAAAGATGTGACCAACCGTCACTTGCAAATCTTTGTGCTTGGGTCTGCGGTCTGCGGCATTGCGGGTGCGATGATGACCACCTTGGACGGGCAGTTGACGCCAGGAACCTACCAACCCCTGCGCTACACCTTCCTGATCTGGGTGATGGTCATTGTGGGAGGCTCCGGAAACAACCTTGGCGCTGTTCTAGGTGGTTTCCTGATCTGGTTCCTTTGGGTCCAGGTGGAGCCAATGGGACTCTGGCTGATGGAAGTCATCACCGCAGGCATGCCAGAAGGAAGCGGGTTGAAGAAACACCTTATCGACAGCGCCGCGCATATGCGACTGTTGACCATGGGGGTGATCTTGCTCCTGGTGCTGAGGTTCAGCCCACGCGGATTGATCCCGGAGAAGTAAAAAGAAAGGCGCCCCAGTGGGGCGCCTTTTGCCTTCGGCGAGGATATTTTGGGGCGCTGAATAGTCGGATCACCGCCCCTTGAACAGTCCCCCCAACACGCCACGTACGATACGTCGGCCGGTTGTGCCCGATAGTTCTTTCATCACCATTTTGGTCATTGCCTCACCAAAGGTGTCATCGGCACGCACCCTGAGTGTTCTGGCCGAGGACCTGCGCACGCGGGAGCCGGAATAGCGGCGTGCAGCGGTGAATTCACGCTCCATAGGCGCCATGTCTTCTTCGCGTGCTTCCAGCTTTTCCGCCTCTTGCGCCGCGGCCTTTGCGCGATTGGTGAGAATTTCGTAGGCAGATCGGCGGTCCACTGGCGTGGTGTATTTGTTCGCCAAAGCTGAGGCGGCCAAGACCGCTTTTCGCGCGGTTGGAGACAGCGGTCCAAGTTGCGAGGATGGAGGGCGAATCAAGGTACGCTCGACAACACCCGGCACGCCCTTTTTCATCAGCATTGACGTGACGGCCTCCCCGACTCCAACTTCACGAATGGCCTCCTCGGTGACAAAACGCGGATTGGGACGGTAAGTCTCTGCCGCCAGACGCAGGGCCTTTTTGTCCCGTGCCGTAAAGGCGCGCAAGGCATGCTGCACGCGATTACCAAGCTGGCCGAGGATGTCTTCGGGGATGTCATCCGGATTTTGTGTGACGAAGTAGACGCCCACCCCTTTGGAGCGGATCAGGCGGGCGACCTGTTCAACCTTGTCGACCAGCGCCTTGGGCGCGCCGTCAAACAACAGATGCGCCTCATCGAAGAAAAACACCAATTTTGGTTTGTCTGGATCTCCAACTTCCGGCAGGCTCTCGAACAACTCTGAGAGGAGCCACAACAGGAACGTCGCATAGAGCCGCGGCGCGCCCATAAGCTTGTCCGCCGCCAGGATGTTGATCTGGCCGCGACCATCTGGTGCGGTGCGCATCAGATCCTCAAGTTCCAGCGCCGGCTCACCAAAGAGTTTGGACGCGCCTTGGTTTTCCAGTACCAGCAGGCGGCGTTGGATCGCACCAATAGAGTTCACAGAGATGTTGCCGTATCGCAGAGCCAACTCGGCGCGGTTCTCACCAACCCAAACCAACAACGCCTGCAGGTCTTTGAGATCCAGCAAAGGCATGCCTTGTTCGTCCGCCAGGCGGAAAGTGATGTTGAGGATGCCTTCCTGTGCCTCGCTAAGCTCCAGGAGGCGCGCCAGCAACAGAGGCCCCATCTCTGCAACGGTCGTGCGTACGGGGTGGCCTTGATCGCCATACAGATCCCAAAAGGTGACGGGAAAAGCCGCATAGCCAAAATCGTCAAACCCAATCTTATCTGCACGCGACATAAAGGCATCGTGAAGTTTGAAATCCGCCGAGCCCGCAGCCGCCAGTCCCGAAAGGTCTCCTTTCACGTCAGACAAAAACACCGGAACTCCAGCAGCGGAAAAACCCTCTGCGAGAATCTGCAGCGTGACAGTTTTGCCGGTGCCGGTTGCACCGGCGATCAAGCCGTGTCGGTTGGCATATTTGAGCGTCAAACCCTGCTTTTCCGCATAATCCGCACCACCGCCACCAAGAAAAATCTTACCATCCATCAGTCGCTTACCCTTCAGATCCCTTATTTATAACGCTCAAAATCGCACGCCACATATATTGTTAACCTTTATATGGCAGTTTCGTAACTGTTCTGGAACAGCCCAATCGGGTTTGGAACGGAACTCCTCCCTGTTGAGACTGGCCGCACATTATGTGCGGCCTTTTTTTTGAGCAAAATCAGCGCGGAAACTTCGATTTTTCCGGTTGACCAAAGGTCCAATTCTTCGTAGCGTTTCGGCAATAAATAAGTCGGCCAGTCCGACGGGGAGTGAAAAATTTGAAAAAGGGCCTTTGTGGGCCCTTTTTCTTTGTCAGCAATACCCCGTGATTTTCGGCCTAAATTTGTACCATGGCCACTTTTGCATAAATCAAAATCAGCAAGTTTTTGCTGGAATGCACCGGCTTTTAGGAAAGCCAATCCTGACAAGTCTGCTAGGCCATGCTAAGCGATCGTTACCAAATCCAAAGGACTGAGACAGACATGCGGAACTTCACTTTCTTTGCGACAGCCATTTCGTTGACCATGATGGCCAGCCCTACTTTGGCGCAAGGTGTCCCCTCTCTCGCGGACGGCTCATTGGCCATGGGCGAAGCGGTAAGTGAAGCAGCGCAGCCGCAGTCCCCGGCGCAACTGGAAGAAAACGTATCCTCCGAAATCATCGGGGACTGGGATCTTCAGTGCGCGACCACAGGACCGGAGCCGCGCCCTTGCCGGCTATATCAACTTATGCGCGATGACACAGGTAACCCCGTTTCAGAGGTTACGCTTTTCTCACTGCCGGTTGCGGAGGGCGAAGCCGTGGCGGGCGCGACTGTGATTGTCCCACTGGAAACCCTTTTGACCGCCCAGCTAACCATGTCCGTGGATGGCAAAACCACGCGCCGCTACCCGTTTGCATTTTGCAATCAGCTTGGATGTATCGCGCGCATTGGCTTGAGCGCCGAGGACATCACCAATTTTAAGAACGGCAACAAGGCGGTTCTCAGCATTGTCCCCGCGCTGGCGCCCACACAATCCGTGAATGTGAATATGTCGCTTACTGGCTTCACCAAGGCTTTTGACAAAGCCGTTAACAACGGTCAGTGAAGCAACCATTCCGTGAAAATCTGACTGCCGCCGTCTTTGTAGTCGGCGGCTTCTTCATTGCGGAACTGACGTGCTAAACGCTGCGCAATGCCAAAACGGCATTCAAACCCCCAAAGGCAAAGGCATTGGACAGCACGACATCAACTGAGGCCTCACGCGCTTCATTGGGCACCACGTCCAAAGCGCATTCCGGATCCGGCTCCTCATAGCCAATGGTCGGCGCAATCACCCCGTCGCGCAAAGCCATGATGCAGGCCAGCAATTCCACGGCGCCAGTACCGCCAATCAAATGCCCGTGCATCGATTTGGTTGAAGACATCATCAAGGTGTCCGCATGTGGTCCAAAAACATCCGCCACAGCGCTGCATTCGGTTTTGTCATTAGCAGCAGTCCCAGTGCCATGCGCATTGATGTAACCCACCTCTTCGCGATTGACCCCTGCGTCCTGAAGCGCGCCGGCGATGGCACGAGATGCCCCCTGGCGCGATGGCATCACGATATCTGCGGCATCTGAGGTCATGGCAAACCCAATGACCTCAGCCAGTATCTCAGCACCGCGAGCTTTGGCGTGGTCCATCTCTTCGAAGACAAACACACCTGCGCCCTCGCCCTGCACCATCCCGTTACGGGTCGCGGAAAACGGACGACATGCGTCCTTTGACATGACCCGCAGGCCTTCCCAAGCCTTCACACCGCCAAAGCATAACATGGATTCAGTTCCGCCTGTGATCATCACTGGTGCCATGCCCGAGCGCACCATCTGAAACGCTTGCGCCATGGCGTGATTTGAACTGGCACAGGCCGACGCCACGGTGAAGCTTGGCCCTTTGAGATTGAATTCCATGCTGATGTGACTGGCGGCTGCATTGTTCATCAGCTTGGGCACCACAAAAGGATGCACACGGTTTTTCCCGTCCTCATAAACAGTGCGGTAATTTTCATCCAACGTCTGCATGCCGCCACCGGAGTTGCCCAAAACAACACCGGATTTTGCAGACAGGGCACCGGAAAATTTGAGACCGGATTGAGCCAGAGCCTCACGGGCGGCGATCAGCGCAAATTGGGTGAACCGATCATAAAGCGCCAATTGCTGGCGATTGAATATGGTGTCGGAGGCAAAATCTCTGACCTGCGCGCCAATCTGGACTGCTAGCCGATCCACATCGCGCATTTCAAGGGGACCGATGCCACAGTGGCCTTCTTTCATAGCGGCAAGCGTTTGCGGCACATCGTGCCCCAAGGCATTGATAGTTCCTGCGCCTGTGATGACGACCCGTTTCATTGACCCTGCCCTACTGACTTGCTGAGTATGTGCTACGCGGCTGGTGTGCCATCCACCAGCGTTTCAATTCCGGCAATGATGGTGGCCACGGAAGAGATATCAAAATCACTCTTTTCAGGCTCATTGGCATTAAAGGGAATTGTAATGTCGAACTCTTCCTCAATGGCAAAAATGCTTTCCACCAAGCCGAGGCTGTCAATTCCCAAATCTTCCAACGTGTTCTCCAGGGTCACATCGGAAGGTTCCAGCACCGCTTGTTCTGCGACGATTGCAATAACCCGGTCTTTGACACTCATAGTCTCATCCTTTGATAGACAACGCGCTCGATTTAGGGAGGCGTTTTACGTCTTTGAACCCAGTTTTGAAACGGTTTTTTGAAGATCCGCAAATTGCTTGGCCAAACGTGGCAAACGACGCAAGGCTTTATACATTTCCAGATTTGTGTCCATCTTGACGGCGGGGGAGCCTAGCACAACCTGACCAGCGGGCACTTTGTTCATCATCTTGGTGGCACCACCTGCGATCACGTTGTCGCCAATGGTGGTGTTGTCCGTGACGCCACACTGACCGCCAAACACAACATTGTGGCCGATCACGGTAGAGCCTGCGATGCCGACCTGCCCTGCAAACAGGCAATCGTTTCCGACCACCACGTTGTGGGCAATGTGCACGAGGTTGTCGATTTTGCAGCCGTTGCCAATCCGCGTGTCACGTACCGTGCCGTAGTCGATACAGGTGTTGGCGCCAATTTCCACATCGTCACCAATCGTGACCGCGCCCAAAGAATGGATGCGGGCCCAGGCCTGTTCGTTGACGTCGCCTTGATCCCCAAGTGAGGCGCGGGCTTTTTCTACACCACTTGCTTCCGGCGTGACAAAGGACATGCCATCAGCTCCGATACGCGCACCAGGTTGGCACCAGAACCGATCGCCAATGGTCACACGCGCACCAATAGACACGTGATCGCGCAGACATCCGTTTTCGCCAATGCTGCTATCCGCGCCAATGTGGCAAAACGGGCCAACCACCGTGCCCGCGCCAATCGTGGCACGAGGCCCGATCACGGCGTAAGGCGCGATGGTTACATCTGCCGCAACCGTGGCAGTTTCATCGATCAATGCGGATGGATGAATGCCTTTCGGGAAGTGTTGTCCCGGGTCCATCATGCGCGACAGGCCAGACATGGCATAGCGGCCGCGCTTAGCGGTGATCGCCGCCTCCAACCCCATGCTTTGCCAATCGGCACCATCCCAAAGCAACGCGACACGCGCTTGGCCTTTGGCGAGGCCGTCTGCAAACTTGGGATTGGTCAGAAGCGCAAGGTCGTCAGGGCCAGCTGATGCTGGCTCTGAAACACGTTCTACAATCAAATCGGTGTTGCCGTGCGCCTCCGCGTCAATTGCCGCAGCAATGTCCTGAACAGTGAACGCCATGCACGAACCTCCGAAGTGATATTGGAGGCGTTTTATCCCTGATGGGACGTCAACACCACCCCTTCGTTGGCCAGTGCATTCCAGATTTTGGCGTCGCGCCCATAGACATCCCGACGATACTGCACTGGACCTTTGGCTTCGGTATAGGCCGTGCGATAGATGATATGCACCGGAATTGGCTGATCTAGATCCACACGGGTTTCGCGGCCTGTGTCCAGAGTATTGTGGAAGAAACTTTTGGGGGCACTCTCCTGTGGTTCCAGAAGTGTGTAAGCAAAATCAAACGGCTGCTGTAGGCGAATACAGCCGTGGCTGTAGGCGCGTACTTCACGGGTGAACAAAGCCTTTTGTGGCGTGTCATGCAGGTAGATGTTGTGTTTGTTCGGGAACATAAACTTCACCAGCCCCAACGCATTGCGGTTGCCTGGTGCCTGCTTCATATCAAACGGGAAGTTGCGGGTGGTGAATTGGGAAAAATCCACAGATCCCCGGTTCACGGTCTGACCACGGCTGTTCACCAGACGCAGATAGCTCACCGCATTTGGGTTCCGCTTTAGCATCGGCAGGTATTCTTTGGTCGCGATCGAACGCGGCACATTCCAGGTTGGGTTGATCACCATATGGGTCATGGTGTCAGAGAACTCTGGGCTGCGGCGGTCTGACTGATTTTTGCCAATCACAGACCGAGTGCGGAAGGTCAGTTTGCCGTCGTCAATCACTTTGGCGGTGAAATCGGTCAAATTGACAAGGATCTCACGTCCTACGATTTCACGAGTCAGCCAACGCTCACGCTCCATGGCCACCATGATCGACTTCAGACGCTCTTCTGCGGACACGTTGATTTCGCTGATGGTGCCTTTGCCGGCAACGCCGTCACTCTCCAAACCGTGCGCAATTTGAAACGCCTGCACGGCTTTTTCCAAGTCACGGTCATATTGCGCGGTCGCGGAGCGCGGCATAAAGCCCATGCGCATCAAACGATCGCGCAGTGCAACCACAGCATTTCCCGTATGCCCCGGTTCGAGTTTGGCAACCGGCACAGTTGCGCCCCAGCCGCCATTGGAGATCAGTCGCTGCAAGCGCAGCTTCTCTTTCATCAGGCGGGTGTATTCCTGTGTCTGTGGTGCCAGTGACCGAAGGAAAGCCTTGGGGTCTTCGGCAGAGGCAAAGCTGTGCATCAGCTCGGTGCGGTCACGGCGCTGAATTTCGCGCACGATGCCGTTGTCTACGCGGGACGGCACCAGCATGCCGGAATTGATGTCACGGGCATATTTCAAATAGGCTTTGGTCAGGGCCACCTCAACCATACCAAGGTCGCGCACGCTGCGCGCGCCAGCCATCTGCGCAACCAGTTGATCCGGGTTGTACCGCTCTGCGGGAAGTGCATGACCCTCTACTCGACCGAGGGCAGCAATCAGGGCTTTTCGGCGCGCAACGAAGGAATCACCCTCCCCTGTCCACACCGGTTCATAGGCTGATTCCCGATAAAACGCAGCCACATCCGCATCTCGCGCCGCAGCTTCTGCAACAGCCTGCTTAAAAGCCGGAAAAGCTTGCGCGGCGCCTGAAAGCACTAAAACCGCAAAAATCGAGGCGAAAAAAGAACCGAGAATTCCGCGCGTTAGCATCCTGTGAACCATGTTACATTCCCAAAGTAAAAAGCCGTCCTGTAAGGTGGCTGAGTATAGTCTCACCTGTCCAATCACAAGTTCGCAAACTGAATAAACCTTTATTCAACTGTTGCCGTGTTACCCAGATGATGTCGGGACCAGATGGAACACACTTCTCCATCAATTAAGCAAAGTTTCGCCGAAATATGGCGCCAGGCTTGGTCAAGGCAGAAAAGAACTCTTGGTTGAATATTCCCTATGTGGCATAAAATCCGCACATCTGAGGGGATGAAGATGAACATACGCCCGCGTAACATCGCGGTGGCAGGTAAGCGACGGGACAGGCGCTGAAACATGAATGAACCAAAAGACTGCTCTTTGAGCATGACACGGCGCGGCCTATTGGGCGCGTTTGCAGCAACCGCACTTGTGGCGGCCCCAACCTACTCCAAGGCCGCAGGCTTTCTGCGCGGTGGAGGCGACATTCGCCGATTGAAGATGTACTCCGGTCGGACCGGTGAACGCATCGACACCATCTATTGGGTCGAGGGCAAATACATCAAAGACGCGGTGAAAGAAATCAACGCATTTATGCGGGACTGGCGCACCAATGATGTGATCAACATCGACATCCGTACAGTTGATATCATGGCAGCGGCGCACAACCTTATGGATGTGAATGAACCCTACATGTTACTTTCTGGTTACCGCAGCCCAAAAACCAACGCGATGCTGCGCTCCCGCTCTCGCGGTGTGGCCAAAAACTCTCTGCATATGAAGGGTCAGGCTGCCGACCTGCGACTGGGTTCGCGCTCGGTACACCAGATGGCCAAGGCCGCAGCGGCATGTCGTGCCGGTGGCGTGGGCCGCTACTCCGGGTCCAACTTTGTGCACATGGACTGTGGTCCCGTGCGTCAATGGGGCCGGTAAACATCCCCTTTTCTGGTGGCTGTCCCACCGCCAGTTCAGAATTATCAAAGGCGCCGTATTCGGCGCCTTTTGTTTTGTGATAGTGATTATTGGCCTAAGATTTCTGAGCGGATTTGGCGCTTAGGCCTTCGCCCACAATTAGATCAAATTTGACCCGTACAGAACTGAGTTCTTTATAAAAATTCAAAAGAAGCCGCCAAGGCCCATTGATTTTTTCCAAGGCCGAAATAGATGCGACAACCGTTCCGATGTCCGAACGGCCTTCCATCATCAGAAAGCCACCAATCACCAAAATACCAACAAGTCCAATGCCGCTGAGAATATTCATCAGGAACTTCATCGAGAGCTTCAGTCGAAAAATGCCGCGTCGGGTTTCAAAAATTTTGTCAAAATCATCAAGCACCGCCTGTTGCGCTGCTTTCATTTCAGCCAAGTTCTCTTCGGACAATGTTCCGGCAGCGTGGCGCAGCACAATTGTGCGTTCCTTTACGCGTTTGTTCACCCGCTCCTGCAAAAGGAGCACAATTAAAGCCTGAGGCACCACCACAGCCACCAGAAAACCGCCAAGGTAGGGTTGAGTTGCGGCAACAAAAGACACAACGGACACCAAAGTGCCTAACTGCACGACCGGGTTGGCCAAAGCTTGTCCCACAAAGCGTCCGACTTCTTCCGATTCCGCGGAAATGATCGTCGCAATTGTGCCGGTTGATTGTTTTTGGATCGCCAGGTCGTGTGACGTATCGTGGCGCGCTTCGTAAACCGCAGCACGTATTCGCCGGATTGTGGCTTCCCCTAAAAGGTTGCTGCGATAGTTCAGAATAAATTTGAAGATGTTGGTGACCACAATCACCGCCAAATAACCACCACACATCCAGAGTAACGTCTGCACTTCAAGGTCCGGCCCAAGGCTGTTGATGATGTCTTTCTGGAACTGAAGCGGCACCGCCGCCAAAGCGGCCACAACAAGCGACAGGGCCACCAAAAGGATTTGCACCTTCCCGGTGGCCCGCAAAATACGAGCGTAGAAGCGGATCATGATCTCATCTCAAAGCCAGCCTGCGGACAGGCAAAATCAGCGCAAACTCAACCACCTAACCGCAAAGAAGTCTAGGCTTCGTAGCGCCAACCACCGCGCCGCTCGGCCAACTCGCGCTCGCCTGGCAAAAGAGTGCCTAGTTTGACCTGACCGGCCCTTGATGCGGCCTCGGATGCCACGGACGCTGTTTCTGTTGCGGCGGGCGGCACCGCCGCCTCAGCAGGGTCGGGCGTTTCTGCAACTGGTGTCACCTGATGCGCGGTTGCACTGCGCACCGGCTCGGTAACCTCAGAGACAGTTGTTCGACCAAATTGAACCACGACAAAAAATGCCGCTGCAGCGAGCACCGCCGACAGAAACACGTTCCAGCCAAATCCCAATATCGTGATCAGCAGAACCGCAAAAGCAGCCAACAGAGCAACCGTCGAACTTTTCTTCTTTGTGTCTTGAGCCATATGTGTTCCTCCCCGAACTGGCAAAACTATAGATCTCCCCTGCCATACCACCTAGGAAAACATAGGCTTTGCCAATTGGCCTTTGGTCGCAATCTCACCTGAAACCGCGATCTCCCTGCCGCGATTACCCGCATTTTATACATCGAAGAGTCAATTTTCAGAGTCTCTCAACTTCTTCTCGCTACTCGATATGGACCAACCAGTGGGAGCTGAAAATTGGATCAACTAGTAAAAGCCGCCTCCGCAGAAGATCTCTTTGCGTTGATAGATGCGGCACCAACCGACGTTCAGGCCGGCCCGATTGCGGGGCTGATGAAAGACGGCGATATCTCCGACCTTATGCTGTCTGTGGTCGCCGGTGATTTTGACGCGGTACGTGAAAATGCCAAAGTGGGCAGCGGCGTAAACTTTCAAGGCGCCTTTGGCACCAGCCCGTTGCTGTTTGCTGCCACTCTACAAGAGCCAAAGATCTTCCGTTTTTTACTCGACAACGGCGCGCGCATTGATCTGAATCTTTCCGCAGACGCCTCTGCCGTCACCTGGGCGGCGCGCTATGGATCAATTGACACCATGGCTTGCGTCATTGAGGCAGCCCTAAAACGCGAAGACCGTTCCCACGCGATTTTCTTTCAGGCACTGGAAGGTGCCGTTCAAGCCCATACCCCGGACGCAAAACTCGACCGACTGGTGGGCTTTGGCTTCAACTTTATCTTACAAAGCCCGCAAAAATGGGGCCCGATGCACGTGGCAGCGCGATTGGGTTCTGTCGATGTCATCAAGAAGCTAACACGTTTCGGTCTGGATGTATCCGACCCAGGCGACAGCGGCCGTACTCCGCTGCATGTCGCTGTGGAGGCCTCGAACTATGAGACCTTGAAAGCGCTAATTTCGCAAGGTGCGGACTTGAATGCACAAGACAACCGCGGCGAAACTCCAATTTTCTATGCGTCAAGCAACGATGGAGGGCGCATGTTCGACACGTTGGTCGAACTGGGGGCCGATCCGGCTGCGCGCCGCAAGGATGGCGGTACAATTTTGCACAAGGCTGCAGCAGCAGGAGATGTCCGCCTATTTGAACGATTGATTGGCAACGGCATTGGCCTTGAGGATCAGGATTCCAAGGGCAACACCGCCTTGCATGCTGCTTCGGCTGCAAGTCAGCTGGTCGCGATGCGCAAGTTGCACACCCTTGGAGCGGACCTGGAAGCGTTGAACGCCCGGGGCGAGACACCAATCTTCCTGACCATCAACGCGGACAATCCGGCCGCATTCCGGGCATTGGAAACACTGGGAGCCGATCTGACCAAACACCGCAAATACGGAGCCAGCTTGCTGCACGACGCCGCGCGGTGGGGGCGCATGGAAGTGTTGCAAACACTGCTGGAACGCGATGTCAACGTGGACAGCAAGAACGAATTTGATGAAACACCGCTGCATTTCGCTGCCAAGTTCGGCCATGTGGAGGCCATCCAAAAACTGCATGAGTTTGGTGCCAATCTTGAAGCCGAAAACAAACAAGGCGAAACACCAATCAACAGTTCGATGGAAGCCTTGGGCCGTGTGTCCTTTGCCACCCTGTCGCAGCTTGGCGCCAACACCAAGACCCTCAACCGCTTTGGCGAAGGCTTGATCCACTCCTCCGCACGCTGTTCCGACTTCGGGATTTTTGAAAAGGTAATTGAGGAAGGCGTCGACGTTAACGCTACATCCGAGATTGGTGAAGGCGCATTCCACTACGCGGCACGATCTCCGCTGGCACAGAAGAAATTCGAAGTTCTGACGCTGCTTGGGGCCGAAATTGAGGCCGAAGATGACCGTGGTCGAACTGCGATGCACTCTGCGGCAGAAGCCAAAAACATGCCCGGTATCACCGCGCTGTATGACATGGGGTTGAGCCCAGTTGCGCAAGATAAGCAAGGCGTTACACCGCTGCACCTCGCTGCCGGTTCAAGCCGGTCTGAAGGTACAAAAGCAATCAAGGCCTTGGTTGGCATGGGCGCTGATCCCAACGCTGTTGACAGCCATGGGCGCACGCCACTGCATGCGGCAGCGGAGTCTGGCCATGCCAGCAATATTCGCGCGCTGATCAAATTGGGGGCCAAAATTGATGTGGTTGACCCGAACAAAAACACACCGCTGCACCTTGCGATCATTGCGGAGAAAAAAGACACCGCAGATGAGCTGTGTAAGCAAGGCGCCAATATGGACGCGCGTAATGTCGACGAACGCAATCCGCTACATTTGGCCGGCCAAGCACAGACCCGCCGCATGGCACTGATCAATCTTCTGATTGATCGAGGCGCGGATATCAATTGGCGCACAGGTCTGGGCGAAACCGTCGCGCATATGATTGCCGAAGACGACGATCTGAAGCCGGTGGTTCTGATCCGCCATATGGAAGAGCTGGCCGATCTGGGCGTCGACTTCTACTTCCGCAACCGCAAAGGCCTCGGCGCGCTGCAAATTGCGCAGGAGCACATCGAGAGCTTTGGTGAAGAGTGGGAACGTAAGAAGATTGCCGAAATCCGCAAAAAACGCGGACGCGTCAGTAAGAAATAACCTGACCAGAGTTAGAGAGGGCGGCCATTTCGGCCGCCCTTTTCTTGTCCGCTACCCCGGAAGCAGGAACAAAGTGATGGCCGGGAAGGCCACCAGCAAGATGACCCGGACTATGTCAGACCCCACAAACCAGATCACCGCGCGATAGGTCTCTACCATCGGGGTGCTGCGATCCATGGCGTTGATGATGAAGAGGTTCATACCCACCGGCGGCGTGATCAACCCAACCTCCACCACAATCAGCACAAGAATACCAAACCAGATCGCCACATGCTCTGCACTCATGCCAAAGTCTAATCCGAGGATCACAGGAAAGAAGATTGGCACGGTCAAAAGGATCATGCTGAGGCTATCCATCAGACACCCGAACACAAGGTAGAAAGCCAGGATCAGGCACAGCACCATCCAAGGTCCAAGGCCGAGGCCAATCACCCAGTTGGACAGCTCCTGTGGCACCTGGCTGAGCGCGAGAAAGCCATTGTAGATGCCAGCACCTAGTACGATGAAAAAGATCATCGCGGTGCTTGTGGCCGTGGATATGATGCAATCCTTCAAGATCGACCATGTGAGGTTGCCTTTGACCAACGCGATCAAACCGGTGCCCGCAGCACCAACAGCTGCGCCTTCGGTTGGGGTGAACCAGCCAAAATAGATACCGCCCACCACAGCGCCAAACACCAATAGGACCGGCCAAACGTCAAGCAACGCGCGATACCTTTCGGACAGAGGCACAGCTGGGCGTGTGCCTGCGGAGTCCGGGTAAAGGCGCACATAGATCGAGATGGTCAGCATGTACCCAAGCGCGGCGAGAATACCGGGGATAAACGCTGCCAGAAACAGCTTGGCAATGTTCTGCTCGGTTAAGATGGCGTAGATCACCAAGATTACAGACGGCGGAATCAGAATGCCCAAGGTGCCGCCGGCCGCCAAAGTGGCCGTCGAGAATCCGCCGGAATATCCGTACCGGCGCATCTCTGGCAGAGCCACGCGGCTCATTGTGGCTGCGGTGGCGAGCGAAGAGCCGCAAATCGCACCAAAACCGGCACATGCCCCCACAGACGCCATGGCCACGCCGCCCTTTTTGTGGCCAAGCCAGCTCTCTGCGGCCTTAAACAGCGCTTTAGACATGCCCGACTGGGTTGCAAACTGCCCCATCAGCAGGAACATCGGAATGATGGTCAGCGAATAGCTTGAGAACGTTGTGTAGGTTTCCGACTTTAGTTTTGCCAGGAACATGTTGGGGTTGCCGGTCACCATATAGAGACCGCCCAATCCGCAAAGCATCATCGCAAGCCCAATAGGCGCACGCAGGAAAATCATTACCAGCAGAACAGGAAACGACAGGTAGCCAAGTTCCAAGTTTGTCATTGTGTGCTCCCCCCAATTGCATGGGTGGAACCGCGCCCCGTGAGTGCGCTGGATACGCGCATTATTGCACAGTACACAGCCACAACCGAAGCCACTATGGCCGCGGCGAAACTTGCGGCATAGGCCCACCACACCGGGAACTGCAACAAAAAGGTGGTTTCCCCATAGGCGTATTTGCTTTGCAACCCTGCAAACAAGCGCCAGGTGATCAACACAATCACCGCCGCCAAAACACATTCCCAAAATGCGATCAGGTAGCGGTTGATACGTTGTGGCAGAAAATTTGTGAAGACATCGACTGTGGCATGCGCGCCGTGTAGCTGACAAATGGGCAAAAACGCAAAGATGGCAAAAGCCACCCCTGCTTCAAGTAACTCAAAGTCGCCGTTCACAGAGCCTACACCGGATTGCTGCAACCAAGTAGCAAAGCCCTGCACCGTTGTTTCCAGAAACGGCGCATGCGCCAAGGTACTGATTGTTCGCCCTAAAATGCTAACACATGTCAATACGATAAGCGCGGTGAGTACCAAACCGCCAAGAATCGCTGTGCTCTGCGCAATGGCCCTGATTGCCCTGTGCATATTGCCTCTCCCCCTGCCCTTTAAGACGCCCATATCAAGGTATCTTCCCAGTTGGTTCATAGTGCTAGGGGGCCTGTGCGCCGTTTGCCAGCAATTTTGCGCGTTGATCACAAAAAATGTGACAGAAGACCTGGAGAACAGCCGCGTCGGTAACGTTTTCTGAGGTAGAATTTCATTGCGGATATGTGGTGCCCAAGGAGGGAACCTGTTTCTTATTGCAACTTGTTGCAAGTTGTACTTCTGACCTTTTTCTGTTGCGGATTGCGACAGGCTTGCTCCGTAAACTGCAGCAGACCGTTGCAACATGATGCAACGTAAGTGTGGGGTAGAATGTGTCTGACGTCAGCGCTAATGGGTCCAAATAGGGCGATTTGATAAGGGAGTGTTTCTGGCTCATCGTAACCACTGAG
>NZ_CANLRL010000002.1 GCF_947493595.1 uncultured Shimia sp.
CAACCCAGCCGCAAGCGCTTTTTTCAACTTTCTGCAAAAACACGCCAACTTTCTACAAAACTCAACAATATCAACACCCTAAACAGAACACCCCCGCAACCAAAAACAAGACAAACACACAATCACAGTAAACAAATCACCCACAACACTACTTATCCACAGACTCAGACCAGACTCACCAAAGACTCACACCGCAACACCCAAACAAGCGCCCAAATCCACGTCGGTAATACGTCGGTATCGCAACTGTATTACGGAGGTGCGGAAATACGGAAGAAACAAGGACCTTTCGGAAAGGTGAAGGCTGCGGGCGGTGGGGGGAAGGCACCTGGAGGCTGGCGTAAGGCGATCAGTCAATTTGACCTCTCCTCCCCCTTAAGAGGCTTTTGTTTGACCACAGAGCCATTAGTCTGCCCACGAACCCCGACCCAAAGGAACACACTTTGACCTGGCTGCGCCGATTGATCTTCCACTTCTCACTTCGCAGCTTCCTGCTTGGGCTGTCGTTCTTTGCCGCCTCCATGACACCCTCACTCATCCCACGGGGCGCCACCGAACAGGGCATCCTTGGGGGGCTGCTCATTGCAATTGGGTATTTGCTAGGGCAGTCCGTGAGCCTGACCTGGCAAGCCGCCGATTTGCCGCGCCTAACAGGACGGCTTGGCAAAGCCTTTGACGGGGTGCTCTCCCTTTGCGTGGTCGCGCTGACCCTCTGGATCCTGATCTACAGTCTGGAATGGCAAAACGAACTGCGCGGCAAAATGGGCATGGACGTTGTGGAGGGGCGCCACCTGCTAAAGCTGACGACGCTGACCACACTCACCTTTCTGTCGCTTTATGCAGTCGGGGCTTTTGTGGCGATGCTGTTCCATTGGGTGCGGGCCCGTTTTTATCGGATCATGCCACCGCGCCGGGCCAACGTCCTGGGGGTGCTCACGGTGGCAGCCATTCTGTTTGTGGTGACGCGCGACGGGATTTTTGATCGGGTCGTGGCGTCACTGGATCAGAGTTACGAGACCGCGCAGGAGTTGTTTGACGTGGCCCCGCCCCTGCCCCCCTTTGATTATCAATCTGGGTCAACAGTCTCGCTGATCGATTGGGCCGCAATGGGACAGCCGGGACGAGACTTTGTTTTGAGTGGGCCGGATGCCAAGGCGATCTCCAACTTCACCGGCAAACCCGCAAAAGAGCCACTGCGCGTTTACGTGGGGCGGGCAAATGGCGAGACCCCGCGGGAGCGTGCGGAATTGGCCTTGGCGGAATTGATCCGCGTCGACGCCTTTGAGCGAGACGTTCTCATTGTCACCAGCCCAACCGGCACCGGCTGGATGGATCCGGGGTCTCATGATCCGGTGGAGTATATGCACAACGGCAACATCGCCACGGTGAGTGTGCAGTATTCCTATTTGCAGTCGCCTCTGGCGCTGATCCTGGAAACCCGTACCGGGTTGGATCAGGCCACAGCGCTTTTGGAAGTGGTGCACGACTATTGGTCGGGTTTGCCAAAGGACAGCCGCCCTCGTCTGTATGCCCATGGGCTCAGCCTTGGGGCGTGGTCTTCGATGTATGCCACCAACCTGTTCCGCCTGCTGGATGATCCGATCAATGGGGCGTTTTGGGCCGGCCCACCTTTCCCCTCGCGATTCTGGCATAGCATTCAGATGGCACGCAACGCGGACAGCCCTTGGGTTCTGCCAGAGGTCGGGCGAGGCTCGCTGGTGCGTTATGCCAACCATGTTCATGATGCCTCTGACGCGCCGCGCGCGTGGGGGCAAATGCGGATTGCCTTTTTGCAGTATTCCAGCGATCCGATTGTGTTTTATGAACCGCGCTCTCTTTGGCGAGCGCCGCCGTGGATGAACGATCCTCCGGCGGAGGATGTCTCGCGGCACCTGGTGTTCATTCCCATTGTAACCCAGTTTCAATTGGCGCTTGATATGGCGCTGTCGTTTGGCGCACCTCCCGGCCATGGCCACGCCTATTATGCCCGCGATTATATTTCGCCTTGGGCCGAGGTCACCGCACCGGAGGGATGGACCCGCGAAGACACCAAGCGATTGCGCGCCCATTGTGACCTTGGGGTTGGGCTAGGCTGTCGCAATGATTGAGGACACAGCCCTCTCGGCCACCTGACCTCTAGGCGACCTGACGTTTGGCCGGTTGCGCGGCGCGTTTTTTGGGCAATTTGCGGAACGCAATCAGGCCGATCACCACACCAAGGTAGATGTAAGGCTCATATTCAAAACCTTTGGTCTGCATGATGTAGTGCACACCGCCCAGCGCGACGGCGAGATAGGTCAGCTTGTGTAACTTACGCCAGCGCGGGCCAAGCTTACGGATCGACAGGTTGTTTGAAGTGATCGCTAAAGGCAGCAGGATTACCAAGGAGATCATGCCGACAATGATGTAGGGGCGTTTGACGATGTCTGCCCAGACTTGCGAGAGTATCTGCACGTCCAGAACCATCCAGACCAGGAAGTGAAGCAGGATGTAGAAGAAAGAAATCACGCCCAGCGCCCGGCGCCAGCTCAGAAAGTTGAGCTTGGTGAACCGACGCAAGGGAGTGACCAGAAGGACCGCGATCAGCACCTGAAGGCCAACTTTGCCCAGCGCGTGCTCCATGGCTTTCACAGGGTCCACACCCAAGCCGCCGGTAAAGCCCGCGTAAAGTAACCAAACCGGATAGGCTGCCCCGATCAGATAGAGCAGCCAGTTGGGCGTTTTGCGCACGAGGGTGTTTACGGTGTCGATCATCGTCAGCCTTTGCAGCAGTTTTCGCCCTGTTGGATCGGCGGGCAGGGCACATCGCCATAGGAACAAAAGACGCAACAATCCCCGGCCTTGGGGCGCAACACCACGCTGCAGCCCCGACACTCCAAAAAGTACTGACAGGCATCGGTGGGCATCTCAAATGCCTGAACATGTCCACAGGTTGGGCAAGTCAGAGTGGAGGTGAGGATGGCTGCGCGCATGGTCTTAGTAGTTTTTGCGCAGGTCCATGCCGTCGTAAAGGCCGGCGACCTCTTTCTCATAGCCATTGAACTTCAAGGTTGGGATGCGTTTGGCAAAGAAGCCGCCGCCAATCGGGCGCTCAGAAGCCTGTGACCAGCGGGGGTGGTCCACCTCCGGGTTCACGTTGGAATAGAAACCGTATTCACCGGGGATGGATTTGTTCCAGCTGGTGGGCGGCTCTTTGTCCGTCAGCGTGATGCGCACGATGGATTTGATCGACTTGAAGCCGTATTTCCATGGCACCACCAGACGGATCGGCGCGCCGTTTTGTTTGGGCACGTCTTTGCCGTAGATGCCTGTTGCCATCAGGGTGAGCGGGTGGTTGGCTTCGTCCAGGCGCAGGCCTTCGACATAGGGCCAATCCAGGAAAGGCGAGTTTTGGCCGATCATCTCCTTTGGGCGGTAAAGCGTTTCAAAGGCTACATATTTAGCGGAGGATTGCACGCCCGCGAGGTCCAAGAGGTCTTTCAGTTCAAAACCGTTCCACGGCACCACCATCGACCAGGCCTCGACACAGCGGAAGCGGTAGATGCGCTCCTCAATGGTCATTTTGGAGAGGATGTCGCCAAGCGCGTAGTCGCCGGGGCGGTCGACCAGACCGTCGATCTTGATGCTCCAAGGCTTGGTGGTCAGGCGGTGGGCGTGTTTGGCGGGGTCTTCCTTTCCGGTGCCGAACTCATAGAAGTTATTGTACTGCGTGATGACGTCAAAATCGGTCGGGGTGAGATCGGTGGCGGCCTGTGCTTTGGGCGCAAGGGCTGCGAGGCCGAGACCGGCCATGCCGGCCATGACCTGGCGGCGGTTCAGATAGGCGGACTTCGGGGTCACGTCGTCATTTGTGAGGTCATTGGTCCAGCGGTGCGCCATGTGGGGTCTCTCCTATTGCGTTGAGATCGTGATAGCGCAGGTGTGATACGTGACGCCACACACAGGGGCTCACGATGGTGTGCGGCGATTGTAACGTTTGGCCCGCGTGGGGGGGGAGGCGTGGGGGCCAGCCCCCACACCCCCGGGATATTTTTGGCCAAATGAAGAAAAGACGTTACATCGCGCCGGGGCGGGGGAAGACTTCGTTCATCGGCACGGAGCGGCCATTGGGTTGGACGAGGCGCACGTGGCGGCGGCGAAGTTTACGGGGCTCGGACACGCCGACGGAGTGGGCGATGACCTCGACCTCTTTCACCAGCGCCTGGGCATAACGCGCCACGCGGGGAGCTTTGCGGTCCACAACCAGGCCTTTTTGGAAACGCGGATCGTGGGTGGTGATGCCGGTGGGGCAGGTGTTTTTGTTGCATTTGAGCGCCTGGATGCAGCCCAGCGCAAACATGAAGCCACGGGCGGAAACCACGAAGTCTGCTCCAGCGGCAAGTGCCCAAGCGATGTCGCCGGGATTGACCAGCTTACCTGAGGCAATCAGACGGATCCGGTTGTGCAGTTCAAACTCGTCACGCAGATCTGCGACCAGAGGCAGCGCCTCACGCACAGGCATGCCCACCAAGTCCATGAGCGGCATGGGCGCCGCGCCGGTGCCACCTTCGCCGCCGTCAATGGTGATAAAATCCGGGGCCATGTCAGCACCACGGCGCGAGATGGTTTCAAACAGTTCACGCATGGTGCTTTCTGCGCCAACCACGGTTTTGATGCCCACGGGTTTGCCGGTGACACCGCGGATATGGGCGAGGAAGTCCAAGAGGTGGTCAAAGTTGTCGATCTCGCGGTGACGGTTGGGAGAGATGCCATCCTGACCCACCTGAAGCCCGCGGATATTGGCAATCTCTTCGGTGACTTTTTCACCCGGAAGGATGCCGCCTTTGCCGGGCTTGGCCCCTTGGGCCATTTTCACCTCGAACATGCGGATACTGTCATGGCTGGCAATTTCACGTAGTTTGTCATCATCCAGCCCACCCTCTGCATTGCGCACGCCAAATTTGGCGGTGCCAATTTGGTAAACCAGATCACAGCCGCCCTCGTAGTGGAACGGGCTGACGCCACCCTCACCCGTGTTGAGCCACACACCCGCCTGCGCCGCGCCATGGCTAAGTGCCTGCACTGCCGGTTTGGACAAGGCGCCGTAGCTCATGCCGGAGATGTTGAAAAACGAGGGTGCCAGATAGGGTGTGCGAGTGGTGGGGCCAATCAACAGCGGCTCAGATTTGGCATATTCGTCGTCCAGCGGCGGGAACGGGTCATTCACAAAAATTGGTGTGCCCGGCACATTGAGATTGCGGGTGGAACCAAAAGCAATGGTGTTGGATTTGCCCGCCCCTGCCCGGCCAACCCATTCGCGTTGGGCGCGGTTGAACGGCAGCTCCTCACGGTCCATGGCGAAGAAGTACTGACGAAAGAACTCGCCCAGTTCCGAGAAAATGTGGCGGAAGCGGCCAATGACCGGATAGTTGCGCCGGATGGCATCTTCGGTCTGTCTGCGGTCGATGACAAAGAGAACACAGGCGACCACCACCAAGAGCGCAAAGATCAGCACAAACGTCAGACCAAGGAACTCCACCACATCAAAGGCTGTTTCCATTGTGCTTTCCATGACTGGCTCCCTTCTGGCGCGTTGGGCTTAAAGTGGAGCGTCCAAGTGAGAAGGGCAAGTCACGAATGGGCAACAGCTGCATGAGGGAGGTGCAACAATTTCGGGAGCTTGGCCATGTCGTCAAACAAGGCGTCACAGATTGGCGCAAGGCGGATCGGATCGGTATCAGCGACATAGCCAAATGTGCGCGTGCCAGCGGCTTTTCCAGCTTTGGCTCCTGACGGGTTGTCCTCGACCACGACACATCGCGCCGGTGCGGTATTGGCCAGTTTGGCAGCATGCAGATACACATCCGGTGCAGGCTTAGGCGCAGGCACATCTTCGAGGGAGTAAATACCGCCAGCAAAGCGTTCCATGAGACCGCACGCCAGCCATGGTGCCACCTACAAAGAGGGCGGCGATTTTCTCCGATGGCAACGAAAGGCCGCCTGTAGCGAGGTTTTCCTGAAAACGCCCACTCGAGTTTTTGGCTATCGCCGTTGTGAGACTTCGTAAACAAATGGGGTGTCACCCGTTCTCGATGGCTGTTCCTTCACATACATCCTTTACTTTGCAAGACCCAGAGTGGCAGGCTAGCAAACATTAAACACAGGCGTCCCAACCAACTCTTCCAGATTTCAGGTGGCTCCATGACAGCACGGAATGCGACACTTCGGACGAACCGGCTAGGTGTGCTGGCTTTGATGCTCTTTTGCTGCCAAAGTCTGACTGCCCAAGAAAACGCGTCTAATCCACTTGCAGCTGTCAACAACACAGACCTGCGATTCAAATCTCTTGACCTGGGCAAGGGAGCAGACAAACAGGATGCCTACGTTGACGGCGCCTACATGCTGCGCCCTGATCTAAAACTGAAATATGAATTGCACTACAATTCAACAAACGCGTCAGGATCCCGCGAAACCAGCTTTGAAAAAGTTGGCGTCAAAGCGATTTACTTTCCAAGCGAGAGAAAGCTCAATGAAACTTGGGGGATGCGCACGGCGGTGGGACTGGAGTGGATCTATGACCTCGGTGAAGCGGGCACCGGAATTGGCCCCGGCGCAGATCAATTGGCACCTTTCGCAGGGGTCGCTTTGGCCAATTTGAACACCGGCCTAACACTAATTCCGCTGGTTCAGCACTTTGCGTCCTACAATGGCAGCACAGATATAAGCCAAACCTCCGCGCGCCTGATTGCATTACAACCTTTTGCTGACACATGGTGGATCAAGGCCGATCTAAAGCTTCCCTACAATTGGGAAAACGAGACATGGCCAGCCTCGGCAGAGGTGCAGCTGGGCAAAAATCTCAGTGACGGCGTGGCCCTTTATGGGGATGTGTTGGTTGGGCTGGGCAAAGACCGCACATTTGACAAGGGCATCGGCGTGGGCTTGCGCTTCAAGTATTAATATACTGAGCCAAGGCCAATTTTTACTCATTCAGGAACTTGAAAGGGCGGAGATTTTCTCCGCCCTCTTAGTGCTATGAGACGGCTTAATGCACGACGGCATCATCCGGTTTTGGATTTTCGCTGCTGCCAACACGGTCGCCGATCAGCAGGCCTTCAGCGCCAGCTGAGACCGGCACGGTGTCGCCGTCTTTGATATCGCCAGCCAGCAAAGCTTCGGCCAGCGGGTTTTGCAAGGCCCGTTGCATCACACGCTTCAGAGGCCGTGCACCAAAGACCGGGTCGTAGCCTTCGTCCGCCAGCCACTGCTTGGCACCTGCGTCCAGCTCAAGGCCAATCTTGCGACCAGCAAGGCGCTTTTTGAGGCGCGCAAGTTGGATGTCGACGATGCCGTCCATGTCCTGCCGCCCCAGACGGTCAAAGATGATGGTCTCGTCCAGACGGTTGAGGAACTCCGGCCGGAAATGGGCGCGTACGGCGTCCATCACGTCACGACGCGCGTCAGAAGCGTCCGCGCCGTCTGGCAGTTGGCTGAGCGCCTGCGCGCCGAGGTTGGACGTCAGGATGATCAGCGTTTGCTTAAAGTCCACCGTGCGGCCCTGGCCATCGGTCAGCACACCATCGTCGAGCACCTGCAAGAGCACGTTGAAGACATCCGGATGGGCCTTTTCGACCTCGTCAAACAGCACCACCTGATAGGGGCGACGGCGTACGGCCTCGGTCAGAACACCACCTTCGTCATAGCCGACATAGCCGGGAGGCGCGCCGATCAGACGGGCAACCGCGTGTTTCTCCATGAACTCGGACATGTCGATGCGCACCATGGCGTTGTCGTCATCAAACAGGAACTCGGCCACAGCTTTGGTCAGCTCAGTTTTCCCTACACCGGTTGGCCCCAAGAAGAGGAAGCTGCCCAGTGGGCGGTTTTCATCGTTCAAGCCCGCACGGGCACGGCGCACCGCGTTGGAAAGCGCGGTCACGGCGGAGTGCTGGCCAATCACGCGGCGGTGCAGGTCATCCTCCATGCGCAGAAGTTTTTCGCGTTCGCCTTCGAGCATTTTGGAGGTCGGGATACCGGTCCAACGCTCAACCACTTGTGCGATCTGCTCCGGGCGCACAGCCTCTTCAACCGTCACTTCGCCTTCGGCGCTTTCCGCCTCTTCGAGCTTCTTCTCCAGATCCGGGATCACGCCATAGGCCAGCTCCCCCGCGCGGGCGAGGTTGCCTTCGCGCTTGGCGATGTCGAGGTCTGCGCGGGCCTGATCGAGCGCTTCTTTGATGTCACGCGCACCGGCCATCTTATCCCGACCCGCTTGCCATTTGGCGGTCATCTCAGCGGAGCGGTCTTGCAGGTCCGCAAGGTCTTTTTGCAAGGTTTCCAGACGGTCCTTTGAGGCCGCATCATCCTCAAGCTTCAGCGCCTCTTCCTCGATCTGCAATTGCAGGATCTGACGATCAAGAGCGTCGAGTTCTTCGGGTTTGCTGTCCACTTCCATGCGCAGGCGGGAGGCAGCCTCGTCGACGAGGTCAATGGCTTTGTCCGGCAGGAAACGGTCGGTGATGTAGCGGTGACTCAAAGTGGAGGCCGCAACCAGCGCCGCATCGGAGATGCGCACACCGTGGTGCAGCTCATACTTTTCCTTGATGCCGCGCAGGATGGAAATGGTGTCCTCCACAGTGGGCTCTTCCACCACAACAGGCTGGAAGCGACGGGCCAGGGCCGCGTCTTTTTCCACGTATTTGCGGTACTCATCCAGCGTGGTCGCACCGATACAGTGCAGCTCGCCGCGGGCGAGCGCAGGCTTGATCAGGTTGGCCGCATCCATCGCACCTTCAGATTTACCCGCACCGACAAGCGTGTGCATTTCGTCAATAAAGAGGATGATTTCGCCGGCCGCCTCCGTGACTTCAGTCAGGACCGCCTTCAGACGCTCCTCAAACTCACCTCGGTATTTGGCGCCCGCGATCAGCGCGCCCATGTCGAGCGCCAGAAGCTTCTTGTTGCGCAGGCTTTCCGGCACGTCGCCGTTCACGATGCGCAGCGCCATGCCTTCGGCAATTGCGGTTTTACCAACGCCCGGCTCCCCGATCAAAACAGGGTTGTTTTTGGTGCGACGGCTCAGAACCTGCATGGCGCGGCGGATTTCATCGTCCCGGCCAATGATCGGGTCAATCTTGCCTTCGCTGGCGCGTTCGGTCAGGTCCTGGGCGTATTTCTTCAACGCCTCATAGCCATCCTCCGCCGACGCACTGTCAGCAGTGCGGCCTTTGCGGATGTCATTGATCGCAGCGTTCAGCGACTGCGCGGTCACATTGCCGCCGTCCAGCGCGTCTTTGGCTTTGGATTTCACCATCACCAGCGCCATTAGGATACGCTCCACCGGCACAAAGCTGTCGCCCGCCTTTTTGGCAAGCGCTTCGGCCTCTGCCAGCACTTTGGCAGTTTTATTGTCCATGTAGGGTTGGCCGGTGTCGCCAGATACCTGCGGCAGCTTACTGACCGCTGTATCCACTGCTTCGCGCACCATTTGTGGCGCGCCACCAGCACGGGTGATCAGATTGGCCGCCAGCCCCTGATCATCGTCCATCAAAGCTTTTAGAATGTGTTCGGGCACCAAGCGCTGGTGATTTTCCCGCATCGCAATGGTCTGCGCAGCCTGAATGAAACCGCGGGACCGTTCCGTGAACTTGCTCAAGTCCATGGCTATCTCTCCTTCTTGTAAGCGCCCGGTTCAGATGTGGCGCCCGCTTTGCGGCACGCCTCGATTGTGGGCCTCAAGCATGATGTGGGCAACAGCGCGAAATGAATCAAGATGTCACGGCTGGAAAATCGAGTGCTTTTGAAGGGTTGCTCAGGTCAGTGCGAAAATGGTGCGAAAATTCCCCTAATTTGAGACAAATTTCGCCCTATTTCGGAATCACAGTGCTCCAAAGAGCAGACAAGAAAGGGCCGCACCATGCATGTGACCGAGATTCAGATTTCAAACCCAACTTACCGTCAAACCTTGGGCGAGTTGTCCGCTGTGGTCAGCCTCAGCGATGCCTCCCGCGACGTGCGCCTGCTTTGCGCCGTCCCTGCGGAAGAAGCGCGCCCTAAAGGCGCGGGGCGTTTGGCGTTGATCAAAGAAGCGCTGCGTCAGCTGAGCCGGATGCCGGAAATCCGCGCAGGCCGCGAAGAGCTGTCCTTTGCGCCGGGTGTCTACCCCAGCGAGGGTTAACTGGACAGCAAGGCGGTCTTTGGACAGACTGTCTGTATGGCCAGATTAGAAGAAATCCGCATGCGCTCCACATGGCGTGACATGCTTGAAGGTCAGCCCCAACATTTGGGGCTGATTGTGTTTTTGTGGCTCGGCGCCACGGCGGTGGTGATGCCCTCACCTGACGGACAGAGGTTTTTGGGCCTCACGGCGCAGACCTGGGCGGTTACCAGCATCGGCCTCGCAATCCTGCATCAAGTGATTGTGGCGTTTATCTTTCGCGTAGAATTACACCGCAATCTGGTCACGCGCCTGCACGGAGACGCCGATCTTGCCGTTTGGACACGGATTTTTCTGCCGCTTTTGGCGGCACGACCGATCACAATCCTGATCACGGGGTTGGCGGACGATGTGCCCATTGGAACGCCACAGTGGCTCAATATTGGTCTGGGGCTGATCTTTGTGTCCGTGGCGATTTACGGCATGCATTCGGTGCTGACCCATTTCACCATTCGCCGCGCGGTGGGGGGCGATCATTTCCGCGAAGAGATTGCCGCCCTGCCGTTGGTCACAGATGGCATTTTCAAATACACCTCCAACGCCATGTACGGACCGATCTTTTTGGGGCTTTGGGGTATTGCGCTGCTGTGCAACAGTTGGAACGCCTTGGTCGTGGCCGCGTTTCAGCATGTTTTCATCTGGGTGCATTACTATTGCACCGAAAAGCCGGACATGGAGTGGATCTACGGCAACCGCTAAGCCTTGCGGCACTGGGCGCACGGCGCTAGAAGGCAGACGTTTGCTTTGCCCCTAGATAGCCCGGAGATACCGCCATGACCGCTGATGACCGTCTGATTGTAGCCCTCGACGTCCCTAACATCCTGCACGGCCAAGAGCTTGTGGGACAGATTGGTGATGCGGTGAGTTTCTACAAAATTGGCCTGGGTATGCTGACCGGCGGCGGATTGGCTCTGGCCAATGAGCTGAAGCAGGAACAGGGCAAGCGTATTTTTCTGGATATGAAGCTGTTTGATATTGGCGCCACCGTTGAGGCTGCGGTGCGTGGCCTGGCGCAGTTTGATCTGGATTTCCTGACCGTGCATGGCGACCCCCACGTGGTGGCAGCGGCCAAAGAAGGCGCGGCGGGCAGCAATCTGAAAATTCTGGGTGTGACCGTGCTGACCTCACTGGATCGCGGCGATCTGGACAACTGTCTGATCAAAGACGGGGCCATCCCTGATCTGGTGACCGAGCGCGCGGGCAAAGCGTTTGAAGCCGGTGCGGACGGTGTGATTGCCTCCCCTCAAGAGGCGGCCATGATCCGGGCGCTTCCCGAAGCCGAGGGCCGCTTGATTGTGACGCCAGGCGTGCGTCCAACCGGCGCTGCGCTGGGGGACCAGAAACGGGTGGCAACTCCAGCGAGCGCAATCAAAGACGGCGCAGACCACATTGTAGTGGGCCGCCCAGTTTGGACTGCGGAAGATCCGCGCCAAGCGGCACAGGCGATTGTGAGCGAACTGGCGACGCTTTAAGCGCAGGCCGCCATCGGCAGCATGAAGTTGTTTGGGTTTTCCGGATGTGTATCGGCGAGAAAATCGGCGAGACGTGTCTGGAAATGCGGGATGCCTTTCGCGTGGGTGAGATACTCACGCGGCGACATCAGTTTGATGCGCTGACCCTCATCACCTAGCACAATGTGCTGTTCCATCTCCGCCGGCAGTTGCGCCGCAAAGAACCACGTAAAGTGATCTTGCCGCTGATAGCGGCGGGCCCAGATCACGTCATGTTCTGACAGGGTCAGGCCAATCTCTTCTTCGGTCTCACGCAACGCACAGGTCAGCGCGGCCTCATCGCCTTCGCGCCCGCCACCGGGAAAATCCCAGTAATCCGGCCAAGGAATGGTGGGGATGTCATCACGCAGCACCGACACCAGCTTGTCTCCGACAAACACAATCAGCTTGGAGCCGCGATAAGCCCTGTCAGGGAAATTTGGGAATGCTATAGTCATTGCCATCTCCACAAGAAGTAAACCAATGCCAGCAGTATGCCGCGATTGTCTTAACGAATTGGAAACCACAAAAAGGTGTCCACATTGTGGCAGCCTGCGTGTGACCTCTCATCCTGAGCTGTTTGAGCTGTCTATCGCGCATATGGATTGTGATGCGTTTTATGCAAGTGTCGAGAAACGCGATAACCCGGAGTTGATCGACAAGCCGGTGATTATTGGCGGCGGCAAACGCGGGGTCGTGTCCACGGCCTGTTATGTGGCGCGTATTCGCGGGGTGCGCTCTGCCATGCCGATGTTTCAAGCGCTGAAGCTTTGCCCCGATGCGGTGGTGATCAAGCCGCGTATGGAAGTTTATGTCGAGGTCAGCCGCGCGATCCGCAAGATGATGGATGAGATGACGCCTGTGATTGAACCTTTGTCGCTGGACGAAGCGTTTTTGGACATGACCGGCACCGCCAAGCTGCATGGCGCACCGCCAGCGGTGATGCTGGCACGACTTACAAAGCGCATGAAAGATGAGTTGGGCGTGACAGGTTCAGTGGGGCTGTCCCACAATAAGTTCCTAGCCAAGGTCGCCAGCGATCTGGACAAGCCGCGCGGGTTTTCGGTGATTGGCAAGGCGGAAACGGATGATTTTCTCCGCGATAAACCCGTGCGGATGATCTGGGGCATTGGGCCGGTGGCACAGGAGAATTTGGAGCGGGCGGGCATTCGCACGTTCACCGACCTGTTGCGCTGGGACCAAGAAGACCTGATAGCGCGGTTTGGCAACACTGGGTATCGGTTGTGGCATCTGGCGCGGGGACAGGACCGGCGCAAAGTGTCCGCACATGCGCCGATGAAAAGCATCAGCAACGAGACCACGTTTTTTGAAGACACCGCCAGCGCGGACATTCTGGACGGGCATTTGTGGCGGTTGTCTGAAAAGGTCAGCGACCGCGCCAAGGCCAAAGATTTGGCCGGGCGTGTGGTGACGTTGAAGTTGAAGCGGGCGAACTTCTCGTCGATAAGCCGGCGGGTGAGCCTGCGTGATGCGACGCAGATGGCGGACACGCTGTATCGCACCGCACGAGGACTGTTTGATCAGGTGGGGGATGAAGGGCCATACCGGTTGATTGGCGTTGGTCTGGCCGATCTGGTGTCGGCGACACAGGCAGATTTGTCAGGCGATTTGCTTGACCCTCAGGCAGAGCAACGCGCCAAGGCGGAGCGCGCCACCGATGCCATTCGCGAGCGCTTTGGCTCAGACGCGATCCTCAAAGGGCGGGCCATGCGCTAGCCCATGCCTTCTGGCCAGCGGCGGGGGTATTGCGAGATACACAACAGCACGTCGGCACCGGGCAGCACCTTGCGCACATCGGCAATCATGGTGAGGTTGAGGTTATCGACCTGCTCCGGTGTGATCGCCTGTTTTGGGTTGTAATAGACACTGACGGTGTAAGTGCGGCCAAGCTTCACCACCGACATATCAACAAAGTCACCTGGCAGGTCTGCCACCGAAGCCCGCAAAGCGCGGCGCGCTTTGGCGATGATCTCCGGCTGCGCCGTGACGCCAAGCAATTCGCCCATGCCGCCCCCCAAATCGCGCAGAACCTGACGCACAGCGACCAGACAGAGGAAGAAGACCACAATGCTGTCGCCAATCGGCGCAATGGGGGCCAGAACGCCATCCCCAAAGACATAGATCATGCCGAGGCCCAAGGCTGTGGCAACCGTCATGAAGCCGTCGATGGCGGCGGCTTTGCTTTCCAGCTTGAGAATTTCGCTGACCTCGCCGGTTTTCTTATAGGTGTGACGGTGCAGGGCCCAGAGGCCAAAACAGGTGGCGCTGATCACTAAAAAGTAGATCAGCATAGGCTCATAGTTCAGCGTTGGGATCGCCTGACCTTGAATGTAGTTGAGGATGTTCATCACCGCCGATCCGCAGGCAAAGAGGATCAGGCCAATCAATGACAGCGAGCGGAAGGTGACAAACACCGCCTCATCTGCCGCATAGCCCAGCGGACGGAAACGGTCCGGGGCGGCGTCCACATTCTGGCTGATCTTGCGGCCAATGAAGGCCGAGGTGAAGGCGATCAGTGAGAACAGACCATCCATCATGATGGCGGTGGAGTTGGACATAATCGCGGCCAGCACCCCTGCCCCGCCCATAAACAGGCTGCCGGCCATGGCGATGGAAAGCGCGCGCATCTCGCGGGTTTTGATGGTTTGTGCGTCCATGGCGGGTCCTCACCTATCGTGTTCCCGCCAAGATAGTGCATGGCGGGCGGTTTGCGAGAGGCTTAGTAGACAAAGGGGATCAGTTTTGCGGTTTTCGTAGCATAAGCATCAAACTCCGCGCCGTAGCGTTGGGACAGATAGGCGTCCAAACCCGGAATGTGAAAGAAGACGAAGCCAACGGTCATGAACAGCGGGATTACAAAGGCAAGCCAGGAGGTTGTGAGCAAAGCCCAACCGGTGAACAGCACCATGTCGCCGAAGTAGTTGATGTGCATGGAATGTTTGAACAATCCACCGGTGTAGCAGCGGCCTTTGCTCTCGGGGCGTTTCTTCCAGATCAAGCGTTGCAGTTCGGAGCTGGTGTTGAGGTAGGAGCCAAGGGCAATCAGTCCCATCGCCAACATGTCCATGCCGCCAAAGGGCACCGCTGTGTCCCTGAATATACCTGCCCCCAGCAGCAGGAAACCAATTTCAAACAAGGCCATAAAAGCGGACAGTCCGAGGGCTTCCAAGAGGTCCACCTTGCGTTTGAGCAGGACAAACAGCGTGATCATGTGCCTCAGGAAATAGAGCACCACGCAAGCGGCCAATAGTTTGGCGCGGGCTGTGTCTGCCCACTCCAGCGCAAAAGCCAACCAAAGGCAGAGGCCGACAATACTGCCGTGCAGGGCGGCAAAGATCAGCTTGGGTACGAAGGAGCGATCATGGGCGCGGTCGACCCCACCGGTGGTTGCGGAAGATGACATTGAGGGACCTTTCAAAACAGACATCCAAACGCGCGACACCCGTCCTCGATCTTACAGAGGATGCCAACCGACACAGCACAGGCCAGCACGACTTCGAGGCGGAAGAGAGGTGGAGTGCGCGTTGGGAACATCTTTTTAGACCATCTGGACGAAAACAATTTCCTCCTAGACCTCAGTAGGGAGACGTGTCAAATAGTTTTTAGACCAAATGGACGAAATAAATGCCGAAGATTGTAGATCATGATGCCCACCGCGTCGATTTAGCGCTGCGCGCAGCTTCCTATTTTTCCGAACATGGCTATGGGGGCGTGAGCATGCGCAAAGTGGCCACCCATCTGGGCGTGTCCAAATCGGCGCTCTACCACTACTTCCCCACAAAAGAGGCCCTGTTTCTGGCCTGCACAAAAGAGGTGATGAAATCTGTAGCTGTTCCGCAGATTGGCGGCGCCTCACAGGAGGTCAAGTTACAAGCGTTAACCGAGGCTATGGCATCGGATTTTGGCAGTGAAATGGCATTGTTGTTTGACTACCTACGCGGCAAATCGGCGGCAGAGATCGCCCAAGATGAGGCAATGCAACTGTCAATGACAACCCACCATGCGGTGGTGGCGGAGATTGTCGGCGAGGAGGCAGCACAAGAGACGATGGAGCGCATGATGGGGCGTCTGTTGATTGGGTATTTAAGTGGTCAAATCAACGACATCTAGTCTGGCTGATAAGGCTCTTCTCGAAGTACGTGGCTAATTAGAATTTTGTAGTAGAGCATGGGCAGGAACCACTGCACTTCCTGCGGCGTTTCAAAAAGATAAAGCGATAAGAACATCGCTACCACAAACAGGAAGCTCGCTATTGGCCGCTGAAGGTACAGCGGCATGGTCAAGATTGCGGCGCTGAACCCAAACAGCACCACAAACACACTGCCAATCCAAAGCAAATCCAGATCCATAAACGCCCATCCAAACAATGCGGTTTGCGCAACGTGCATCGCCACGAAACCAAGATGCTGTTTGATCCCTTGGCCTTCGCGGAAAAACCATCTCTTGGCCGTGGAAGTTGCGTTGGTGATCACCCCACCCATCATATCGACCGCCAACACTGCGATCACCACGAACTGCGCCACTGACCATCCGAAGTCCAACACCAAACCGGCGAGCAACACGATGGCACCAAATCCAAAGGGCAGATACAACTGGAGCGCCTTTTCTGCGGGGGTTGCGCCTGGACCAATCAGCCCATCGATCACCCCAGCAATCCCTTTGCGTTTTTGCGGCAGATCCCAACTGATTTTCATGGTTTTGGCTCCATTCCAAAAGATGACCCGCTACACTTAGGTAGACCTTGGGGCTGCTTCAATCTTTTTCGACCACCTGGACTAAAAAATTTCACTCACCCCAAAAGAAAAAGCCCGCCGCAAGCGACGGGCCTAGCCGAAGCGCCAATGCTGGCGCCGGGCTCAGGGGAAGAGGGGTTAGTCGTATTTGCGCTGATCTTCGATCACGATGCCGTCTTTGGGCAGGCTGCCCGGCGCGACGATCTCAATCTTGCCTTTGAGTTTCAGCGCGTCCGCCACGGAGGCACCGTATGCGGCCTCATCGCCGCCGGGGCTTTCGATTTGGACGGTCATCACATCCATCTCACCTGCGCGGGTGGCAATCACGCGGGCCTTGGTGACCTCGTCGTGTTTCGCCACAAGCGCTGCCACCTGCTCGGGGCGGACAAACATGCCTTTGATCTTGGCGGTTTGATCGGCACGGCCCATCCAACCTTTGATACGCATGTTGGTCCGCCCGCACGGGCTTTGCCCAGGGAGGATGGCGGAGAGGTCGCCAGTGGCAAAACGGATAAGCGGGTAGTCTGGATTGAGTGTGGTCACAACCACTTCGCCCACCTCGCCGGGGGCTACCGGAGTGCCCGTGCCGGGGGTGACAATTTCCACAATCACACCTTCGTCGATGATCATGCCTTCCATCGCTTCAGATTCATAAGCGATGGAGCCAAGATCGGCCGTGCCGTAGCCCTGCAGACAGGTGATGCCGCGATCGGCGTATTCCTGACGCAAGCTTGGGAACAACGCGCCGCCGCCTACGGTGGCTTTGGTGATCTTGAGTTTCTCACCCATCTCCTCGGCCTTATCGAGGATGATTTTGAGGTAGTCCGGCGTGCCCGCGTAGGCGGTGGTGCCAATGTCAGCCGCCGCGCGGACTTGCATTTCGGTCTGGCCAACACCCGCTGGCAGCACCTTGGCGCCCACGGCGCGCGCGCCGCTTTCAAACATCATGCCCGCCGGGGTCAGATGGTAGCTAAAGCAGTTGTGCACGATGTCATTCGCGCCAATGCCTACCGCGTGCAGCACGCGGCCAAAGCGGAACCAATCCGAGGTGTTGCCACCGGGTTCATAGATCGGGCCAGGGGATTGGAACACATGCGCAATGTTGGGATTGCTGAGATCGGCAAAGCCACCAAGCGGGCCGCTGGCCTTCTGCGCCGCACCCAGTTCGGATTTGCGTAGGACCGGCAGATTGGCAAGGTCGTCCACCGAGGTCACCTTGGCCGGAGCAGTGTCTGCCAGAGAGGCCGCAAAACCTGGTAATTGTTTGGCCCGTGCGATCTGTGCCGGCAAAGAAGCGGCCAGATCAGCGGCGCGCTGATCGGCGCTGCGGGTTTCCAAATCGTCAAAAAAGCGGCTCATGTGATGCCATCCTTTGTGGTCCAAAGCCGTATCAAGCGGCCAAAGTCTTCCTATGCGCCCGCCAATTTGGGGGGCGCGGTGGGGTATGTCTGCCCGATAGGTTTGGGCGGGGTGGCGCGCCGATCTGCGCGCCGAAAATTTGCGGCGTTTTAGCTCAGCCAACGCTTACGACGGCGATAAGAGCGCACATCACGGAAGGATTTCCGCCCGTCGTCGCTCATACCGAGGTAGAATTCTTTTACGTCAGGGTTTTCGCGCAGCTCATCGGCCGGGCCATCCATCACCACACGGCCGCTTTCCAGAATGTAGCCGTAATGCGCAAAGCGCAGGGCGACGTTGGTGTTCTGTTCGGCGAGCAGGAAGGTGTTGCCTTCTTTTTCGTTCAGATCTTTCACGATGTTGAAGATCTCTTCGACCAGTTGTGGCGCCAGACCCATGGAGGGTTCATCAAGCAGAATGCACTCCGGTTTACTCATCAGCGCGCGACCGATGGCAACCATCTGTTGCTCACCACCAGAAGTATAGCCCGCCTGAGATTTGCGACGTTCTTTGAGACGCGGGAAGTAGTTGTAGACCATTTCGAGGTCAGCGGCGACATCGCCACCGCTGCGGGTATAGGCCCCGGTCAGCAGGTTTTCCTCAACGGTCAGGTGTTCAAAACAGTGACGACCTTCCATCACCTGGATCACGCCCTTTTTCACCAGCGACGCCGGGTCCAATTCCGCAATGGGCTCGCCACGATATGTGATGGAGCCTTTGGTCACCTCGCCGCGCTCAGAGTGCAGCAGGTTGGAGATGGCCTTCAGCGTGGTGGTTTTGCCTGCGCCGTTGCCGCCCAGCAATGCGGTGATACCGCCTTTGGGAACCGCAAGGCTCACGCCTTTGAGCACGAGGATCACGTGGTTGTAGATCACCTCGATGTTGTTGACCTCCAGAAGGGTCTCTTGGGTGCGACCAGCGTCAAGCATGTGCGTTGTCTTTCATCTCACGTTCTAGGGTGTCCCGGCCGGTGCGCCCGGCCGGGACAAAGGTTTCAAACAGGCTTACTTACAGCCCATTTCGATGTTGTTTTCAGACGCATATGCGTTGGAATCTTCCGCGATCAGCGCGCCGATCACTTCCTGGTCGGTTTCTGCAAAGTCAGAGATCAGGGACCAAGTCTGGCTGTCCGCATCCCACTGGGTCACACCAACGAGGCCTGGGCCACCGTGGTTTTCACAGGACACGTCAAAGGAAGGACCAAAGTTTGGCATACCCAGCGCGGCCATCTTCTCTTCGGTGATGGACAGAGCTTCCATACCGTCACGCATCTGGCCGGCGTTGATGTCCGCTACGCCGTGGATTTCCTGAGCGGTTTTGGCCGCTTCAGCTGCGAGCATCGCTGCATACATGCCACGGTTGTAGAGAACGTTGCCGATCTGATCGCCTGCGCCCGCTGCTTTGCCAGTATCCACAACGTGTTTCTGGATGTCGTCAAAGATTGGGAAGTCGCGGCCCACATTGTGGAAGGTCAGCGCTTTGTAGCCGTTGGCTTTGGCGCCTGCGGACAGAACGTCATGCTCCGCACCGGACCACCAGATGCCGATGAAGTTTTCCATTGGGAAGCGGATGTTGGCAGCTTCCTGAATGGCAACCTGGTTCATCACACCCCAGCCCCACATCAGAACGGTGTCTGGCTTCTCACGACGGATCTGCAGCCACTGAGACTTCTGCTCCTGACCAGGGTGGTCAACAGGCATCAGGCTCAGTTCAAAACCGTGCTTCTTCTGCAGCTCTTCGAGCGTGCGGATTGGCTCTTTGCCGTAAGCAGAGTTGTGATAGACCAGCGCAATTTTGTGGCCTTTCAGGTCGCCGCCGTTTTCAGCCAGCAGGTAGTTCACCGCACCGGACGCACCGTTCCAGTATGTGCCTGGGTAGTTGAAGGTGTGGCTGAACACTTTGCCGTTTGCAGCAGAAGTACGACCGTAACCCATGGTGTGCATTGGGATGTTGTCAGCGGTGGTTTTTGGGATCAGCTGATAGGTGATGCCAGTGGACAGCGGTTGATATACCAGCGCGCCTTCGCCTTTAGTGGATTCGTAGCATTCCACACCTTTTTCGGTGTTGTAGCCGGTTTCACATTCCAGCAGGCGGGTTGGAACGCCGCCGATGCCGCCATCACGCTCGTTGAGCAGGGTGAAATAGTCGGCATAGCCGTCTGCAAACGGGATGCCGCCTGCTGCGTAAGGGCCGGTGCGGTAGCTCAGGGATGGGAACACAAGGTCCGCCATTGCTGGGGCTGCTGCCATTACGGCCGCTACGGCCATCGTTGCAAATTTAGTTTTCATCGGGGTTTTCCTCCCATGGTTAGTCCGATGTTGATTGCCGGGGCCTCCCCGCCCCGGAATGGTTGGCTCTGGCCCCGCCTTAGTGCGGGAAGGGCCACAACCGCAGTTTCTGTTTCGCCACGCGCCAGAGTTGGGCAAGGCCGTGTGGTTCCAGGATCAGGAACATGATGATCAGGCCGCCAACAATCACAAGCTGCAAATGCGCCACGATGTCAGTGGGCCAGCCGAGCATGTCCACGCCAACCACTTTCAACACCACCGGCAGCAGCACCAGGAAGGCCGCGCCTGCGAAGGAGCCGAAGATGGAGCCCAGACCACCAATGATGATCATGAAGAGCACGAGGAATGATTTGGTGATGCCAAAGGCCTCGCCAACTTCTACCGCGCCTAGATAGAGCGCAAAGAACAGCGCGCCGGAGATGCCAACAAAGAAGCCCGACACAGCAAAAGCGGAGATCTTGGCTTTCAGCGGGTTCACACCAATGATTTCAGCCGCAATGTCCATGTCGCGAATGGCCATCCATTTCCGGCCAGCCATGCCGCGTGTCAGGTTGCGCGCGATGAGGGCGCTGAGCACAAGGAACACAAGGCAGAACAAGTATGTTGCCCAGGATTCAGTGTTTGGACCGGTCACCGGAATGCCAAAGACCATGCGCTCTGGCGCGTTGATCTGACCGGAGGCGGAGTAGTTGTAGAACCACGGCACCCGGTTGAAGAGCCACACCAGGAAGAACTGCGCCGCTAGTGTTGCCACCGCGAGATAGAAGCCTTTGATGCGCAAGCTTGGCAAGCCAAAGAGAACACAGACCAGTCCGGTGATGCCGCCAGACAGGATCACGTGGAAGAAGATGTTCACCTCCGGAAAGGAGGTCATCAGTTTGTAACAGGCATAAGCGCCCACGGCCATGAAACCGCCGGTGCCAAGCGACACCTGACCACAGTAGCCCACAAGAATGTTCAGGCCGATGGCCGCAATCGAGTAGATCAGGAACGGCAGCAGAATGGCGTTGGCCCAGTAATCATTGATCACAAACGGGATCACCAGAAAGGCCACAACCAGAGCAAGGTAGTATCCCACGCGGTCAATCTTGATCGGGAACGTCTGGTTGTCAGCCGAGTAGGTCTTTTTGAAATCGCCAGCTTCACGATAGAACATCAGGCGGTCTCCTCGTTGTATTCTTTTTCAAGGTGGGACCGGTCCGCCCGGTTCCGAGGTTTTGCATAGCCGGAGGTTTCCGCGTCGCGGGCCAGCCGGAAGAAGGTCCAGATCCCAAGCAGACCACCAAACGCTGCCACCAGGGCGGCCGTGGTCAATTCTTCCGGGCGGGAGACATCACCGGTGAAGGCGAGGTATCCAAAGACCCAGAAGCCGGACCAGGCGATGACGTTTAAGAGGGCGATCAGCTTGGACATGTAATCAGACCCGCTCGATAATCTTTTCGCCAAACAGGCCTTGGGGCCGGAAGACGAGGAAGACGAGGGCAAGCACATAGGCAAACCAGTTCTCGGTTGCGCCACCAAGGTTGATCACGCCGCCAAAACACTGACCGATGCCAAAGCAATATTCGAACATCTTCTCACCGACACCAATGATCAGACCGCCGACAATGGCGCCCGGGATCGAGGTAAAGCCACCCAGCATCAGAACCGGCAGAGCTTTCAGCGCGATCAGGGACAGCGAGAACTGCACGCCCGATTTGGCGCCCCACATGATGCCTGCGACCAGTGCCACAAAACCTGCAAGAGACCAGACCAGAACCCAGATGAAGTTCAGGGAGATGCCCACAGACAGCGCCGCTTGGTGGTCATCCGCCACAGCGCGCATGGCACGGCCCTGTTTGGTGTATTGGCTAAATGCGACCAGCGCGATCACCAAAACGATGGCAACCAAAGTTGCGGTGATGTCGAGGTTGTCGATGAAGAAACCCACGCCCCAGGCGTTGTAGGCGGCATCGTCAATCGCCAGGTTCATGCCCTGTGGCAGGCACAGCTCGCCCGGCAGACAGAAGGTCAGCGTTTTGATCTCCGAGTTCCACATCAGGTCCGCAAACCCTTCGAGGAAATAAGCCAGACCAATGGTGGCCATGAAGAGAATGATTGGCTCCTGCCCCACCAAATGACGGAACACAAAGCGTTGCACGGCCCAGGCCAGCAGGATCATCACACCCACGGTGAGGATCAGCGCAAAGGCCGAGGAAATGTTCCACCCAAAGGTGTGCACATGGGTGCCGAAGATCGCGTTGATCAGGTGGGCAAACGGCACTTGGCCGTTCTGAATGCCCACAAGAGTCATCGCGGCAAACAGCGCCATCACACCCTGAGCAAAGTTGAAGATGCCGGAGGCTTTGTAGATCAGCACGAAGCCCAGCGCCACGAGCGCATAGAGCACCCCGGACATGAGGCCGTTGGTGAAGACCTCCATCGCAAATACGAGTTGTTCAGGCATCGCTCACGCCTCCGATTTTAGCTTTCAGATCAAAGAGGGGCTTAGTCATGTGCCACCCCCAGATAGGCGTCGATGACGTCTTGGTTGTTGCGCACTTCGTCTGGGGTGCCGTCGCCGATCTTTTTGCCGTAGTCCATCACCACAACCCGATCAGAGAGGTCCATCACCACGCCCATGTCGTGCTCAATCAGCGCGATGGTGGTGCCAAACTCGTCATTCATGTCGAGGATAAAGCGGGACATGTCCTCTTTTTCCTCAACGTTCATGCCCGCCATGGGTTCATCCAGAAGCAGGATAGAAGGTTCCGCCGCCAAGGCGCGCGCCAGTTCAACACGTTTCTTCAAGCCATACGGCAGACGGCCAACCGGGGTTTTGCGGATCGCTTGAATCTCAAGGAAGTCGATAATTCTCTCAACTTTCTCGCGGTTCTCAACCTCTTCGCGCTCGGCTTTGCCTTTCCAGATGGCTTGCTCAAACATGTTGGCTTTCATCTGGCGCAGGCGGCCGGTCATGACGTTGTCCAAAACGGTCATGCCTTCAAACAGCGCGATGTTCTGGAAGGTCCGGGCGATGCCCTGTTCCGCCACCTGATACGGCTTCATCGGCGGACGCTTGGCGCCTTTGTACCAAACTTCACCTTCCTGCGGCACGTAGAAGCCGGAGATCACGTTCAGCATCGAGGATTTACCCGCGCCGTTTGGACCAATGATCGCGCGGATCTCGCCTTCGCGGATGTCAAAGCTGATGTCGGTGATCGCTTTCACACCACCAAAGCGCAGCGTGATGTTTTTCATTTCCATCACAGTCGGGCCAATGGTGCGGCCGTCTTCTGTGACGTAGCTGTCGTTGCTCATGTCATTCATTCCGCTGCTATCTTGCTGGCCATGGGCGCAACTTTGGCGTCGCGCAACTCAAGCGTTGCACTGATCGAACCTTTGCGGCCGTCCTCATAGGTCACTTCGGTATTGGTCGAGACGCTGGTGGAGCCGTCATAGAGACCATCCACAAGATCCTTGAACTTGTCCGCCACAATCACACGGCGCACCTTTCGGGTCCGGGTCATTTCGCCATCATCCGCATCCAGTTCTTTGTGCAGAACCAGGAAGCGATGGATCTGGCAACCTGCCAGCATCGGGTCATCCGCCACAGAACGGTTGACGGCCTCAACGTGCCCTTGAATGCTGTCGAGCACCTTCGGGTGACCGGCCAGTTCCTGATACGAGGCATAGGCGATGTTGTTGCGTTCCGCCCAGTTGCCCACCGCCGTCAGGTCGATGTTGATGAAAGCCACACAACGGTCCTTGCCATTGCCAAACAGCACGGCCTCAAGGATGTCCGGGTAGAACTTCAGTTTGTTCTCAACATACTTTGGCGCAAACATGGAACCATCGGCCATTTTGCCAACGTCCTTGGCGCGGTCGATGATGCGCAGGTGGCCGCTTTTCTCTTCAAAGAAGCCCGCGTCGCCAGTTGCCACCCAACCTTCCGCATCCTTGGTGGAGGCGGTGCTTTCCGGGTTGTTGTAATACTCCACAAACGTGCCTGGGCTGCGGTAGAAAATCTCGCCATTGTCGGCAATTTTGATTTCCACGTCCGGGCTTGGCACACCCACAGTGTCCGCGCGCACTTCGCCATCCGGCTGCGCCGTGATGAAGACGGTGGCTTCGGTCTGACCGTAGAGCTGCTTCAGGTTGATGCCCAAAGACCGGTAGAATTCGAAGATTTCCGGACCAATCGCTTCACCAGCGGTGTAGCCCACACGCACACGGCCAAAACCAAGCGTGTCTTTTAACGGACCGTACACCAACACGTTGCCCATGCGGTACTTGAAGTAATCCCGCAGGTTGCCACGATAGAGGTTCAGCAGAATTGGATCTTTGGCCTTGAAGTGCTCGCGTGCCTTGCTGCCGTAACGCAGCTTGGTGAAGGCCATGCGGATGCCGTTTTCCACGATGGTTTCCATCGCAAAGCCAATACCCATCGCATAGCGGAAGGCATTTTTCACGCGGCGCTTCATGTCTGGCTTGGCCAAGCTGCGCTTGGGCATGCCGTATTTCTCACCAGTGGTTTTGGCGAAGTCCATGAAGTGATGGAACAGCGCGTATTTCAGATCACCGCTGTCTTCCATGCGGATCATCACATTGGTCAGCGATGTTTCAAAAATCCGCGGTGGCGCGAAATAGTATGTTGGCCCAATTTCGCGCAGGTCGGTCATCATGGTTTCCGCCGATTCCGGGCAGTTCACGCAGAACCCACACCAGTAGGCTTGACCCACAGAGAAGATAAAATCGCCAACCCAAGCCATCGGCAGGTAAGACAGAATTTCTTCGTCCCCTGTCAGGCTGTCAAACTCGGACGAGTTCTTGGCGCTTTCGATCACGTTACGGTTGGAGAGCACCACACCTTTGGGTTTGCCGGTGGTGCCGGAAGTGTAGAGCATGACACAGGTGCTGTCATAGTCGAGCTTCTCACGACGTTCTTTCAGCTCACCAATCAATTCATCATGTGCTGCGCGGCCTTGGGCCTGAATGTGGCTGAACTCGTGCAGCTGACGGTGGTCATATTTCCGCAACCCGCGTGGGTCGATGTAGACCATGTGCTCAAAGGTGTGCAGCTTGTCCTGGATCTCAATGATCTTATCGACCTGTTCCTGATCCTCAACAATGGCGTATTTCGCGCCACAGTGGCCCAGGATGTATTCCATCTCTTCGGCGGCACTGTCGTTGTAGACCGGTACCGGAACCGCACCCACGGATTGGGCGGCAACCATCGACCAATAGAAATACGGGCGGTTGCGCCCGATAATGGCGACAAAGTCACCTTCTTTTACACCCAGATTGATCAGACCAAGCGCCAGCGCTTCGATCTCTTTCTCGGTCATTGCCCAAGTCCAGGTCTGCCAGATCCCGAACTCTTTCTCCCGGTATGCATCTTTGTCTGCAAACTGGGCGGCGTTCCGCTGCAACAGCGCCGGAATGGACGCGAGTCCCCCGGTCGCCTGTGACGACTGTGCCAAATTCTCTTCCTCCCTTAAGCCCGCCGGAACGGGCCAAAATCGCGCAAGCGATTCTCCACCTCTAGTGGTGCGTGTTTCACCCTGTTGGTCAACTTTTTCTTAAAGTTTTCCCAATCCTTACGAATTGTAACAAGCTGCAATTCGCCCTTTCCGCACCCCCAAATTGGGTGTTAGCGATAGTGTAGAAGGAGAGCCGAGATGGAGCGAGCCGCAGCCACCCAGGCCATGACCGTTGCCGGTCTGAACCTGATCAAACAGGCGATGTCGATTTACGACAGCGATCTGAAACTGGTGGTGGCCAATGCCCGCTTTCGCGAAATGTTTTCCATTCCGCGCGTGCTGTCCCAACCGGGGGCACCGTTTTCAGAAACCATCCGCTTTCTGATTGAGAACGGCGAATATGGCGATGTACGTGATGAAGACAAAGAGGCCTTCATCAAAGAGCGCGTCGACCGTGCCTTAAATTTTGAAGCGCATTACTTTGAGCGCAAACGGGCAGACGGCCGCTGGGTCTCTGTCGAAGGCTCGCCCCTGCCCGAAGGCGGCTGGGTGGCGGTCTACACCGATATCACCTCCACCAAACGACAAGAGGCGTTGCTGCGCTCCCGTTCTGAGGAGCTGTCGGATCAGTTGCTGCAATACGCCGAGGAACTGTCCGCCACCAACCGCGAGTTGGAGGCCACGGTACAGACACTGGAAGAAGTGAAGCGCCAGCTGATGGACAGCGAGGCACGGATGCGGCTGACAGCAGAAATGATGCCGGCTCATATCGCGCACGTGGGACCAGATCGGCTTTACACCTATTCGAACCGCCGCCTGAGTGCGGTGATCCCGGGGCGTCCGTCAGACATTGTCGGTATGCACGCCAGTGAAGCCTTGGGGGACGACGCCTACAGCCATATCAAGCCACATATGGACAAGGCCTTCAGAGGCGAACCGTCGGTGTTTGAGTTTAACGAACACCCCAGCACACGGCGCATTCGCGCGGCATTTACACCAGATGACAACGAGGGCGCTGCCCGTGGCGTCTACGTGTTGTCGATGGACGTGACCGAAGAAACCCAAGCCCGAGTGGCTTTGCAGCAAACCCGGCGCCGGGAAATTGCCGCACAGATGACCAGCGGCCTGGCACATGATTTTTCCAACCTGCTGACGATTATTTTAGGCACACAAAGTCGGCTGCAAAAAATGAACCTGCCTGAAGACGCCAGCGCATTGATCGAAGCGACCTTGGGTGCAGCACGGCGCGGCGGTACATTGCTGGACAACCTCGCCAATGTAACCGGGCCTCGGGTCCCCAAACTGGCGCCAACAGACATGACCAGCTTCCTGTCCGAGCTGGAAACCTTGGCGCAGCCGACGGTTGGGGAAGAGGTTGCGCTGATCATTGAGAACAGCATTCCAGACGGCGCGGTGTTGCTCGATCCGGCGATGTTACACGACTCGCTGGTGAACCTGTTGTTGAACGCGGCCCATGCCTGCGGTCAGGGCGGCACCATCCTGTTGATCGCCGAGCTGATGCAGAACACCTGGGTGCAGTTCACTGTACGTGACACCGGTCCGGGGTTCTCAGACGCGGCGCTGGAACATGCGCTTGATCCGTTCTTTACCACCAAAGGCGCAGATGGCTCCGGCCTGGGTTTGGCGATGGTCTATGACATGACCAAGCTGGTGGGTGGCGACATCAAAGTGACCAACACCGAGACCGGAGGGCAGGTGGTGCTGCGCTTGCCGCTGCGGCGTGCGGTACAGGATTCCACCCCCGGCTTGGCACTGCTGGTCGAGGACAACCCGGACCTGCGCGGGCTGATCCGCGATATGCTGACCGACATGAAGCACACGGTGATCGAGGCCGCCAGCGTCGACGAAGCTCGCGTGTTGCTGGATCAGGTGCCGGATATCACACTGGTGCTGTCTGATATTTCACTGGAGGGCGACGCCACCGGCGTGGACCTGATCCGCGAATTGGGGCGCGACCGCGTGCCGACCTATCTGATGACCAGCTTGCCCCAGAGCCATGATCTCTATATCGAAGGCGCCGCGCGTGCGCCGGTGCTGCCCAAGCCCTTTACCGCTGCGCAGCTTGACCAGTTTCTGCATCCGAAGTGAGCCCCGCCATGACCGCCCCGCTTGTCACCATCCTGGACGATGAACCGGAAATCCGCATGATTTTGGCGGACGCTTTGGAAGACGCGGGCTTTCGCACCATGGCGTTTTCCCGCGCTACCGAATTTGAAGCGGCGCTCAAATCCACCACGCCGGATGTCTGTCTCGTGGACCTAGGATTGCCGGACAAAGACGGCTTGTCGCTGGTGCATCGCCTGGCGTTGGAGCTGGGCGCGGCGGTGATCATCATTTCGGGCCGCGCGCAAGTGCAGGACCGGATCACCGGGCTGGAGCTGGGCGCGGATGACTACATCATCAAGCCGTTTGACCCGACCGAAGTGGTGGCACGCGTTCGCGCGCGGCTACGCAAAGAAAAAACCGTCGCGCCGGTGGCCGCCAACACCGCCGTGTTCAACGGCTGGACCGCCTTTTTTGACCGCTACGTGCTGGTGGATGAAAATGGTGCTGAAACCACCTTCAGCCATGCGGAAGGCGAAGTCCTTCGGCTGTTCTTAGACAGCCCCAAACGCTTGATCAGCCGCGCGCAGATGCAGGAGTCTTTGGGGGGCGCGGCTGGCGAAAGCTTTGACCGGGCCATGGATGTGCGGATTTCCCGCCTACGCACCAAGCTCAAGGAAGATCCAAAAAACCCGCGTCTTATCAAAACCATCTACGGCGCAGGCTATATCTTTTTGGGTGATGTGACCTGGCAGTAACCCGCTGTATTTACACAGCAGCTGCAAAATCGACACAATATGTAGCCAAATGCCGCAAAATAAGGTATGTCTGTGGATAGGTGGTCGCCAGAGCGCCCAGGTTGAATCCTCCTTCCAACCTGTGTGGCGCGGGCACATCCACTCACGGAAGGGCCGCGGACTTTTTAGGGACAGGCGCGCGGTCTTTATGGGGACTGTGCAAGAACAAGTTCACTCCCGCCTTCCCCGCAGACCAGACCATCGGCTGCGGGGAATTTTTCTGTATGCTCAGAAAACTGGACGCCCCTGCCACAAACTGAAGGTGAGCTTCGCGCCCAGTGTGACGGATGGCTCGCGAGGTTTGTCTGACCGCTTTGCCCTTGTTGAAGTTAATGCACCCGTAGGACTATTCGGGCTGTGCCGCCTAATTCGGCTTTGCGCACAAGTCGAATTGAACTATCCATTCTGTCAGTATGCGACGTCCAAATGCACTATATATCCTGACTGCGACAGCAGTAATGTTCTCGCTTTTTTTGGGACTTTTCCTATTAACGCGGACGGGTTTACCCACAGCTGATGTCGTTGCTCAGCAGGCAGCGAGCCGACCAATTATCCAAGTTGACGCATTCAGTCCTGGTGACGTAGAGATCCTTTTGCTTAATAGCCGCAGGGTGGTTGTCTGGAGACGCAATGAGGCTGATAGGATCCTTGCAGCAAGCCAAAACGCACCAGAAGAATGGCAACATCACGATACAAGAATTCTCGGAAAGCCCAAGCCTGTCTTAGCGGATGACGCAAATTTGACGTTGAACGAAGAATGGTTCTTTGCTTTGGCGGAGTTTTCCAACCCGTATCAATACCTGTTGCTGAGAGCAGGCGACTTTGAGGGCTTCTTCGAAGGACGGTATGCTACCCACTTTGACTTAGCAGGGCGTGTCAGAAAAGGCCGCGGCAGTAAGAACCTTACCGTCATAGAAGCCGAGTATGTCGATGACGGGAAAGGCATACAGCTTTTTCTGAATGGAAAACCTTGAAGCCAAAATTCACGTACAGGTAGCGAATTGGTTCTTCGTCCACTCACCGTAAATGTGCGCCCTGGCTATGTAAAGCTTTGGCCATGTGGGCAAAAGCTGACATGCAAAAAGGCTCCCGAAAACCTCCGGGAGCCTTTTTATCTTGCTGACAGACGCCTTACTTCACAGCAACCGTCTTCCAACCGCCGTTTTCCACCACAGAAATCACCACGTCATCCGCGCCGCGGTGGTCGTCAGCACCATAGGTGGTCTGCGAGCCGGTGAGCTCGTCCATATAGTCCAGCGTCTCCATGGCGGCGATGAAGCCTTCGTGGGTCAGCTCAGGACCGGCGGCCTCCAAGGCACGCACCAGCGTGTCCGCTGCGGAGTAACCCAGCATGGCAAAACCGGACGCAGGCTGATCAAACTTGGCTTTGTAATCGGCAATGAACTTACCCGGCACCGGATCCGCTGCCCGTGCATAAAGATCCTGCCAGCCGGATGCGGCATACAAACCATCGGTCACACCGCCCGGCACCATCGCCACCGGCTCCAAGAAGCCTGCGGAGGTGTTGAGGAATTTCACATCGGTCCAGCCCAGTTTCTTGGCGGAGCCCACCACGGTGATACCCTGACGCACGCCAAGCGCCATGGTGATCACATCACACCCGGCGGCTTTGTGTTTGCCAAGAGAGCCAACAAAATCCAACTCATCCGGCTTGTGTGTGGTTTCGCTGGCCATGGTCAGGCCCATGCTCTCCGCAAGGTCTTTGGTGGACTCGGCAATCTCTTTGCCAAAGTCAGACGGGATATACATGGTGCAGAGGTTTTTGGCCTCAAACTCTTCCGCAAGGTATTTCGCGCCAACCTGCACTTGGTCGTAGTAGCTTGAGAACCCAATGAATTTATTGTCCATCGGCTCCTGCAGCATCTGCCGCGCTGCCGAGAGCGGGCCGACATTTGGAATGCCTTTGGGATCGAGCAGTTTGAAGCCTGCCACGTTCATAGGCGTGCCCAAAGACAAAAGCATGGCAAAGGCTTTGTCGCGGTTCAGAAGCTTGTTGTAGCCCTGCATCGCGCGCGGGATCTGGTAGCCGTTGTCCTCCACAACAAACCGGATCTGACGCCCGTGCACTCCTCCGGCGGCATTCACCTCGTCAAAGCGCATGTTGGCGCCGTTGACCGCCGGAACGCCCACCGCAGCAAAGATGCCGGACAGATCGTTTACGGACCCAATCACCACCTCGCCATCGCTCACGCCTTGCGTGTCCGCAGCGACCTGGGAAGCCAGCGCCGCCGCGCCAACTGCCATTGCAGTCGTCAGTTTCTTCATAGTTTCCTCCCGTTTGAAGTGTGGTCTGGGGCCACATGATTTTGAGCTTAGTACATTTCCTCTATGAGTCCCGCGTGTTTCTTCTCCACAAAGCTGCGCTTGAGCTTCATGGTCGCGGTTAATTCTTCATCCTCCGCCGTCAGCAAGACGTTGATCAGGCGGAATTCCTTGATCTGTTCCACCCGCGCGAACTCCTTGTTCACATCGTCCACCTCACCTTTGATAAGGTCCACCACATCTTGAGCGGCACAGAGCGAGGCAAAATCCGAGAACGGCACTTTGCGGTCCTGGGCGTATTTCTCCACATTTTCCTGATCGATCATAATCAGGCAGGTCAGATATTTGCGTGCGTCCCCAATCACCACCGCATCAGAAATATAGTGGCTGAATTTCAGACGGCTTTCGATCTCCGCCGGGGTGATGTTTTTACCGCCAGCGGTGATGATGATGTCCTTGAGACGCCCGGTGATGGTGACAAAACCGTCTTCGTCCAGCTTGCCCACGTCACCGGTGCGCAGCCAACCATCCTCGGTGAAGGTCTCCGCCGTTTTCTCATTATTGCGCCAGTAGCCTTGGAAGTTGTTCAACCCAAAGGTCTGAATTTCGCCGTCCTCTGCAATGCGCACCTGAAAGCCCGGCACGGCTTTGCCCACGCTGCCCAGCTTGTTGTCGTCCGGCAGGTTGATTGAGGCGAGCCCGGCGTTTTCGGTCATGCCGTAGCCTTCGAGAAGCTGCACACCAATCGCCCAATACCAGCGGATCAATTCCGGGCTGATCGGGGCCGCGCCTGTGCCGCCCCGGCGCATTTTGTCCATACCCAACATTCGGCGCAGGTTGCGCAACACAAGGAAATCCCAGAGCGCGTAATTGAGCTGCACACCTGTAGGCACAGGTTTGCGTTCCAACAGGTAGTCCGCCCGCTTGAGCCCCGCCTTGACCGCGAGGTTGAAACACAACCGCCCAATCGGCGTGGCTTCCTGCGCCAACACCAGCACGCGGGAGTAGATCTTCTCCCACACCCGCGGCACGGCGGTGAAATGCGCGGGCGAGATTTCTTGCAGGTTGTCAAAAACCGTCTCTGTGCTTTCGGCAAAATTCACCGTGGATTTGCCCGCGATCGGGAAATAGGCGGACACGTTGCGTTCTAGGATATGGCAGAGCGGCAAGAAACAGAGCTGTTCATCCTTGTCCATGGTTGGCAACGCATGAGCGCCGGACACACAGGCGGCAATCACGTTTTCCTGAGACAGCATTGCGCCTTTGGGCATGCCGGTGGTGCCGGAGGTGTAAATCAGCAGGCCAGTGTCTTCTGGCTTGGCCTTTTTAATTTCTTCTTCAAAGACCCCGTGGTTTTCGGCCTCATAGGCACGCCCGGTTTCATAAAGCTCATCGAGAAACACACATTTGTCATGGCGCAGGTCATGCAGGCCGTCTTGGTCCAAGATGATGACCTTCACCACATGGCTGGCCTGGTCCTCGATCTCCAGAAATTTGTCGAGCTGCTCATCGTTTTCCACAAACAGAAAGCGACTGCCGCTGTCGCGTAGCAGGTACTCCAACTGACTGGCGCTATCGGTGGTGTAAACGCCAGAAGCAATGCCGCCGACACATTGGATGCCCATGTCTGCATAGAGCCATTCCTTGCGGTCTTCCGCGAGAATCGAGACCACTTCCCCCCGTTCCAGCCCCAAGGCGCGCAGGCCAAGGCCAATCCATTTGGCGTGGTTCCAGTAGTCGGCCCAGGAATAGCTTTGCCAAATGCCCAGGTCTTTTTCACGGTGCGCAGTGCGGTCGCGCAGCTGCTCACACCGTTTTTGAAACAGGCCCACAACCGTATCACAACCGTCCACCAGCGCAGGTTTCTGCCCCGGCGTCGCAGAGACAATCACGCCGTTGATTTCAATCTGCTCAGGCGGCTGGGTTGTGCTTTGAATGTTCATGATCCTGCCTCCCCTTATCGCCACGTTTTCTTGCGTTTCCAGCGTCGCTCACCGCGCGCGCCGGTCTCCTGATGCCCGAGGTAAAAGGCTTTGATGTCCTCGCTTTCCATCAGGCGCTCGGCGGTGTCGTCCATCACGATCCGGCCAACTTCCATCACATAACCTACATCAGCGAGGTCCAATGCCACTTTAGCGTTTTGCTCTACCAGCATCATGGTCACACCTTCGTCTTTGTTCAGGCGTTTGAGGATCGCAAAAATCTCCTGAACCAACAGAGGCGACAGGCCGAGCGATGGCTCATCCAACAACATGATTTTGGGCCGCAGCATCAGACCGCGCCCAATGGCGAGCATCTGTTGTTGCCCACCAGACAAGGTGCCGGCCTCTTGGTGACGCCGTTCGGCAAGGATGGGGAAATAATCAAAGACCATCTGCCGGTCTTTCTCGATCTCCGCCTTGTCGCTGCGGGTATATGCCCCCAGCGAGAGGTTTTCACCCACCGTCAGAAGCGGAAACACCTCGCGACCTTCGGGCACATGCACGATGCCTTGGCCCACCACTTTGTGCGGCTCCATGCCTTGGATTTCCCGGCCCTCAAACACCACCTGGCCCTTTTCAGGGTCCATGATGCCGGAGATGGTTTTGAGCAGAGTCGACTTGCCCGCGCCATTGGCGCCCAGCACGGTCACCACCTGGCCTTTTTCCACCTTCAACGACACGCCGCGAATAGCCATGATTGGGCCGTAGAAGCTCTCTATGTTCTTGATATCAAGCACTGTTTCGCCCATCACGCTGCCCCCGCGCCAAGGTAGGCCTCAATCACCGCCGGATCAGATTGCACCTGCTGCGGTGTGCCTTCGGCCAGCTTGGCCCCATCGGCCAGCGCCAGAACACGGTCGGACACGCCCGAGACCAGCCCCATGTCGTGCTCCACCATCAAAACGGTGATGCCCATCTGTTTGCGGATGTCATCAATCCACCAGCGCATGTCCTGCGTTTCCTCAACGGACAGACCGGAAGCCGGTTCATCCAACAGCAAAAGCCGCGGCCCAGACGCCAGCGCACGGCCCAGTTCCACCACCTTGCGCACCCCATAAGGCAGCCCGGCGATCATCTTGTCGCGGTAGGGCTGAAGGTCGAGAAAATCGATGACCTCTTCAACAGCCTCCCGATGACGTTTTTCTTCCTGCCGCACTTTGGGCGTGAACAACATCTCCTGCACCAAGTTCGTAGTGCGATGGCGATGCCGTCCGACCAGCAGGTTCTGCAACACTGTGGCATGGTCAAACAGCTCGATATTTTGAAAGGTACGTGCGATGCCAAGATCGGCCACGGAATCCGCGTTGCGATCCAAAAGGTTATGGCCGTCAAAGGTGATCGAGCCGGCGTAGGGATTATAAAACCGCGAGATCAGATTGAAGACCGTCGATTTCCCCGCGCCGTTGGGGCCGACGATGGCGTAGACCTCGCCTTCCTCAACCGAAAACGTCAGATCATTCACCGCAACCACGCCACCAAACTTGAGCGTCGCGTTGTTGATTTCCAGCAGATTGCTCATCTCAAACGCTCCGTCTTCAGGTAGCTCTTCTGGCGCTTGAACATGTCTTTGCGCGCAAAGGGGAAGAGCTCAAACCAGATGCGGATTTTCATCCAACGGCCGTAGATACCCATCGGCTCAAACAGGATGAAGAGGATCAGGATCATACCAAAGACGCCGGTTTCCAGACCCGGAATGGCCACGGAGCCGCCGCCGATCAGGTCTTTGGTCATCGACAGGAACTGCGGCAGGAAGGCCACCACCACCGCGCCAAAAAATGCCCCGTGGATCGAACCCAGACCGCCAATCACAATCATCATCAGAAGGGTGATGGAGATCACGATGGAGAAGGTCTCGTTGTTGAACGCACCAGCATAAAAACCCATGAGCGCGCCTGCCAAACCGGTGATCGCACAGGAGATGCCAAAAGCCGCCGCTTTGGTGCGCGCGATATGCACCCCCATGGCGGTGGCTGAAACTTCACTGTCTCGCACCGCCGCCATGGCCCGCCCCAAGGGCGAGCGCAGCAGGTTGCGATAGGCAAGCGTGCAGAGAATCGTGACGGCCAACACCAGCCAATAGAAACGATCCGGCGTGGTCCAGCGCTCGATCTCAATGCCAAAGATAGTGATCATCGGAGCAAACTTGCCCGACACGCCATCGGTGATCGGCTCCATCAGCACAATGATGTCGTCGGCTAGAATGGACAGCGCGATGGTCGCAATGGCGAGGTAGATACCGTGCAGGCGGATCGCGGGGATTGCGATGATGGTGCCCACCACACCGGTCAGGATGCCTGCCGCCGGAAAGGCAATCAGGAAGGGCCAGCCCTGCTCCATGAAGATGATGCAGGAATAGCAACCCAGCGCCAAAAAGGCCGCGTGGCCAAGGCTGGCCTGGCCGGTTTGTCCGGTCAAAAGCATTAGGCCTAGGCCCGCGATGGCCCAGATCAGAACGTTGGTGACTTCACCGAGGAAGAAGTCATCCATTAGCCACGGTAGGGCCACCGCGATCACAATAAGCGTTGCATAGACAAAGAAGCTCCACCAGTCGGGAAAGAGCCGGATGTCGTGTTCGTAGGAGGTTTTGAAATGTATCCGCATCGCTCAGACCTTCTTGATCCGGACCTGCGAGAACAGGCCATGCGGGCGGAACACCAACACAAACAGCAGCAGCGTGTAGGGTGCGATCTGGCTATAGCCTGCCGGGAAGTAGCGAGAGGCAAAAGGTTCGATCACGCCAACAATCAGCCCGCCCATCAGCGCACCGGGCAAAGAGCCAAACCCGCCGATCACAGCCGCGGCAAAAGCCTTGATGCCCAGAAGTCCTGCGTTGGGGTCAATTGCGCCTTTCGAGGCAAAAAGAATACCCGCCACCGCCGCGACAGCCCCGGAGAGCCCCCAGATCATGCCCTGCACGCGTTTTACCGGAATGCCCATGAAGTAAGCTGCCATCTGGTTCTGACTTGCAGCCTGCATCGCCAAACCAAGCTTAGTGCGCTGGAAGAACTGATAGAGGAAGTAGGTGAGCAACACGGTCACAACAATCACCGCAATGTCCGCCATGCCCAACACCACACCACCGATGTTGAAGTCGCCAATCGCCAGTGGGCTTTCCAGCGTTTGCGGCTCATGGCTCCAGATCACACCGGCCACAAAGCGGATGACAAAGCCCAATGCGATGGTGAGGATCACCACCGCCGTCTGACTTTGGCCAAACAAGTGGCGCAGCACAAAGAAGTCGAGCAAATAGCCCAGCACCGCCATAATGGCGATCGACAAAGGTGCAGCAACCCAGAACGGCAACCCCACATAGTGGGCGTTTGTCAGCCCCAAACACACAAAGGCGCCGAGCATCATGAAATCGCCCTGGGCGAAATTCACCTGTTCGGTCGCCTTGTAGATCAGCACGAAGCCAAGCGCGATCAAGCCGTAGACACAGCCATTCGCAAGCCCGCTGACGAGCAGTTGCACAACTTCCAAAGTATCCTCCCGTGCCGGTTAGGACCGGCTTTTTCTATGCTCAGTCTTCGGAGCGAAGTCTTTTGCGTCAAGTCTCCATTCCCCCGCTTGCGCAAAGCTCCGTTACGTCACCTTTCCTTTTCCATACGCTGTCGTACGTTAAATCCATTCAACCCTGACTAGATGCCGCGCTGCCGCAAAATCCACTCAGTGTGATAGCCCGCATCACCCAAAAACTCGGTCAATGCGCGGTCGCGTTTCATGAACAGGCCAAGATCCATCTCATCGGTCATGCCAATGCCGCCATGCATCTGCACGCCCTCTTCCGTGGCCTGCCGCCCAACCCGCGCCATCTTGGCCTTGGCTGCACGGGTCAAGGTTTCGACCTCAGCACTGCCTTCATCCAACGCGTTCAACGCCGACGCAATCAACGAGGAAACCTGCGCCAATTCGCAATAAAGATCTGCCGTCCGGTGTTGCAGCGACTGAAACTGTCCAATCAAAACGCCAAACTGCTTGCGGGTGCGCAGATAGTCATAGGTCTGCTCAGCCGCTGCCTTGGCGACTCCGAGCTGCTCCGCCGCCGCAATCGCGCGGCCCGCCGCCAGTGTCTTTGCCAAGACGTCTTCTGCAGTAGCCCCCTGCGCAAGAATATCAGCCTCAGCAATTGCTACATCTTCAAAGATCACAGTGGCCGCGTTGCGATGGTCCAGCATCACTTGCGGCGTACGCGAAACGCCTGCCGCTTGGGGATCACACAGCACCAAACATAGGTCATCCCCGCGCTTGGCGGTCACGATCAAACGATCCGCAATCCCGCCATCGACCACGAATGTTTTGCGGCCAGTTAGCGTCAATGCACCAGACGCGCCTGAAACTGTCGTGGCAATACGTTCGGGACGGTGTTTGACCGCTTCATCCATCGCCAGCGCAACCACGGCGTCACCGGTGGCAATTCTAGGCGCCCAGTTTTGGGCCATGTCGCCACCAGCCGAAGCCAGCGCGGTGCCGGCTAAGATAGCCGAAGACACAAACGGGCTGACCGTCAAATGACGCCCCAGTTCTTCGACAATTAGACCCGCTGCACGGTAACCGAGTCCAACGCCTCCGAGGGCCTCTGGGAGCACAATCCCCATCCAGCCCATCTCGGCCAGTTCACCCAGAATCGCGCTGTTGGCATCTTCGCCTGCCTCTCTCAACGCGCGGAACGCGGCAATGCCATGCCCATCGCGCAAAAACCCCGCCGCAGAGTCGGCAATCAGCTGTTGGTCTTCGCTCAAGAGTTCCATGCGCATCTACCCCGGCAATTTCAAAACGGCTTTGGACAGGATCGACAACATCACCTCAGATGTGCCGCCTTCGATGCTATTGGCCTTGGAGCGCAGCCAGTCTTTGGCCGCCTGCCCCGCATCATTGGCCGCGCCCTCCCAGACCAGATCGTCACTACCGCCTGCCGCCACACGCAGACTTTGGCGGCGTTTATTCAACTCCGTCCCGAGGTACTTGAGTTCAGCCGACCGCGCGCCCAATTCATGTCCTGCGCGCATGTAGGTGCCAGTCATGTCCAGATGTGTGTCAAAACAGATTTCATCTACCAGAAACTGTCCCAGCTCCGCGCGCAGCATGGGATCATCCAACCGACCGGTGTCATCCAAACCAATCGCAGACATCGCATCCGCCGCGATGTCCGACTTGGCAAAAAGCGCCGAGTCCGCCGCGCCAATCATTTCCCGCTCATGGGTCAGCAAGTATTTGGCGATGGTCCAGCCTTGCCCGCGTGCGCCCACAATCTGATCTTTGGGCACTTTCACAGCATCAAAGAAGGTCTCGCAAAATGGCGAGGCACCAGAAATCAGCTTGATGGGTTTGGTCGAAACGCCCGCGCTATCCATGTCAAAAAGCAGGAAAGAAATCCCGGTGTGTTTCTTCTCATCCGGCTCCGTTCGTACAAGGCAGAAAATCCAATCGGCCTTGTCGGCATAAGAGGTCCAAATTTTCTGCCCTGTGACCTCAAAGTGGTCTCCAGTATCCACGCCCTTGGTCTGCAACCCCGCCAGATCGGAGCCTGCGCCGGGCTCAGAGTATCCCTGACACCAGCGGATTTCACCGCGTGCAATTTGGGGCAGGTAGTGGCGCTTCTGTTCTTCAGAGCCGAACTGCAACAAGGCCGGCCCCAGCATCCAGATGCCAAAGCTTTGTAGGGGCGGCCGCGCATTGATGCGCTGCATCTCCTCGGTCAGGACCTTTTGCTCATCCCCACTCAGACCGCCACCGCCGTAGGCTTTGGGCCAGGCTGGCACCGTCCAACCCTTGGCGGCCATGACCTCCAACCACTGCTTTTGCGCAGGCGAGCGAAACACAAACTTGCGCCCGCCCCAACAGATGTCATCCTCGCCCATTGGCGTGCGCATGTCCGCAGGGCAATTGGCCTCCAGCCACGCGCGGGTTTCGCTGCGGAATGTGTCGATCTCCATGCAAACGCCCCTCCCAAGGCCTCCGCCCATTGGGTCGGAGATTGCACCTGTGAGGCAAACATACTACTGAGTATGCTGTCAACGGAGGCGAACTGCGCGACGTTGCGTTAATCGGATCCTGTGAGGCCCCATGGCGGACACCAAATTGACAGCGATGAGTGCCTCAAAAGCCGAGATTCTGGACGCCGCTGCCGAGGTGTTTATGCGGTTGGGAGCGGACACCGCTTCTATCGACGACGTTGCACGCCAGCTTGGGTCCACGAAGGGACGGATTTACCACCACTTCCCCTCCAAAGGCGTGCTCCTGGCCGAAGTCTGCCTGCGCGCGGCAGATTTTGTGCTGCAAAGAGTGCCGCCGGTGATCACCCCGGACGCCGCTCCAGAAGAGAACTTACGGCAGATGATCCTGACCCATATTCCCGAGGTCCTGCGCACGCTGCCCTACCACAAGGTGATCATTCAGTCCTATGTCGGCGTGCAGCAGAAATCGACCACAGCCTTGGAGCGCGAACTGTTTGCGCAAATCCAACTAGAGCGAAAGGCATACGAAACCCTGTTTCGAGATGTACTGCAAACAGGCATGCAAGACGGCAGCTTCCGCGCGCAAAACACTTCCATCGCCCTGCAGTCTCTGCTGCTTCTGATCAACGCCCCAGTGTTTTGGTATCACCCGCGCGCAGACGAGCCAGACAGCTTTATACGTGATCTCAGCGCGCAACTGGCGGAAATGGCGCTGGCGTCGTTGCGATAGCAGGGGCCAGCCCCTCTTGGGCCACAGGCCCAATTCACCCGGGGATACTTACGGACAGTGAATGGTGGTTAACGGCAAATTAACCACCCAGAGGGTATTCTACCTAAGCGGTACAGGCTGGGAAGCCGATGGCCGTGACTGTGAATGGCGCTCCGCTCAAGACGTAAGCATCGCGCAGTGTCGACCGGCGTGGCGAGCGGAGCGCTCCCAAGACACTCATTCATGGTCGACAAATATCCCCGCCGGAGGCTCCCACGGGTGCCTCCAACACAGGTCGTGGTGCAAGTGCGTCAGCCTATCAGCCCAGCTTTCTGAAACAGCGCTTTGATGTCCGTTTCAGGCCGTGCACCATAGTGGCTGATCACTTCCGCCGCAGCGATGCAGCCCATTTTTCCCGACACTTCCAGTGACTGGCCAGTGGCCACACCGTAGAGGAACCCACAGGCAAATTGATCGCCAGCGCCAGTGGCATCCACCGGCACAATTTCATTAACGGGCACTGTGGCCTCTTCATCACCGGAAAGCAGCACCACGTCGTGACCTGAGCGGGTGCACACCACCATGCCACAGTCCTGCGCGGCCTGCTCAAGCGCGGCGCTCAGATCGGTTTGATAGAGCGATTGCCACTCGTGTTCATTGCCAATCACAAAATCGAGTTCTTTCACCAAGCGGCGGAAATCGTCGCGGTGACGTTCGACGCAGAAAGGGTCAGACAGGGCAATGCCTGCTTTGCCGCCGCCCTCCTGGCAGAGCTTTGCAGCCCGCTCAAAGGCGGCTTTGCCTTTGGGTTTGTCATAGAGGTAACCTTCAAGGAAAAGCAGCTGCGCCTTGCCGGCGACGCCATCGGAGACATCGTCCGGACCCACTTCAGACGAGATGCCCAGATAGGTGTTCATCGACCGCTCGCCATCCGGGGAGACAAAGATCATCGAACGCGACGTGGGCAGCTCGTCACCGTCCACCAGCGGATTCACAAAGTCAGTGCCGTCGGCCTGCATTTCATTGGCATAAAACTGTCCCAGCGCATCGTTGCTCACGCGTCCGATAAAGCCGGTCGACAACCCAAGCGCACCAAGGCCGGCCAATGTGTTGGCCACCGAGCCGCCCGGCGCCTGTTTGCGGTTGGTCATACCGGCATAAAGCATTTCGCCGCGTTCTTTCTCAACCAGCTGCATGATGCCTTTCTGAATGCCCATCAGGTCCAGAAAACTGTCGTCAGATTGGCTGATCACGTCCACAACAGCGTTGCCGATGCCAACCACTTGGTATTGGGTCATAGGTTTTTGTCCTCAAATAGGCAGAGATCGCGGATGAGACAGGTGCCACACAGGGGTTTGCGTGCTTTGCACACATAGCGGCCGTGCAGGATCATCCAGTGATGGGCGTGGAGTTGGAAATCCACGGGAATTTGGTCTTCGATGGCGCGTTCTACCGCCACCACATCTTTGCCGGGGCAAACGCCTGAGCGGTTGCCAAACCGGAAGATATGCGTGTCCACGGCCTGCGCCGGATAACGCCACCACATGTTAAGCACCACATTGGCAGTCTTGCGCCCCACACCCGGCAGGCTTTCCAGCGCTGCGCGGGAGTTGGGCACTTCACCGCCGTAGTCATCCACAAGGATGCGGCTGAGCTTGATCACGTTTTTGGCTTTGTTGCGATAGAGGCCGATGGTCTTGATGTGGTCAATCACCGCCTCCTCGCCCAGATCCAACATCTTCTGCGGGGTATCCGCGATTTTGAACAGCTCTTTGGTGGCGCGGTTCACGCCCACATCCGTCGCCTGCGCCGACAGGGCCACGGCCACCACCAACGTATAGACGTTGACGTGATCCAGCTCTCCCACCGGTTCGGCTTCGGCGGCCTCAAACCGGGTGAAGATCTCCCGGATGGTATGATAATCAAGTTGCTTTGCCATCGGCCTGTTAATGCACGCCCCCCGCGCCGCAGGCAAGGGTCGGATCTGATCCCGTGCAGAGCAGATCAAACAGGGCGGTCAAAATCGCGCAGGTGAGTCGAGCAAAGCCTGTGAGCGATTCCTTTTTTCTGACACGCGGCTCAGCAAACACCTGTGGCAGCGACGCAACAACCATATGTGGCCCCCCACAGTTAAAGCCAGACAAAATCGGGGTTTCAGAGCCGAGTCCAAGCCATTTTCCAATTCACATCACTGGGGGATATCCCTGTGTAAGCCTCGCCTTAGAATGGATCAAAAATAATAATAAAATCACTTTAATACAAAGACTTACATGCCTGTGGATAGATTCTTTTTGGGGAATGCCTGAGTCAAGATCGAAGTTCAGTTGCCCGCTTTGGCACCTGCTTGCTAGGTTCACTCAGCGATTCATTTCGCCTTGGGGGGAACAGACGCCGACATACGGTGGCTTGGCCATACTGGGTGACTAGACAGACCGCGTTTTTGGGAGCGCGGTGGTGGTTGTGTCCGGGGTGTTCACCTGTTCCACAAAACTGCGCATCTGCGCACAGATAGCTTTTGCGACCGGAGAATAGGGACCTCCGGAAGGGTCGCTTATTGCTTGGTGTTTTGGCCGTTTTCGGCACCGAGGCAGATATGGATCGCGGGACAAAGGCAGAGACCGGGCACAGTCCGGCGACTAAGACGTGTGAAGGAAAACGGGGACAGATGACTGACGACACATGGGGCACCATCCGACAAGACCTACTCAAAACTGTGGGTCAAAATAACTTCAAAACCTGGATTGAGCCTGTCAATTTTTCAGAGCTGAAAGATGGCGTCGCCACCTTTCATGTGCCGACCAATTTTATCGGCAATTACGTGTCGCAAAATTATGGCGACCTGATTTTGCATCAGATGAACCAAAACGGCGCCGACGTGCAGCGCATGCAGTTCAAAGTGGCGACCAAGACTTCCGCCCACCGCCCCGCACCTGCGGCCAGCGTGAAAAAAGTCAGCGCCGCCGCCGCACCTGCCGTGGCCGCTGCGACAGAAAGCAATGATGCGGGCATGACCGGCGCGCCGCTGGATGCACGTTTCACCTTTGACAGCTTTGTTGTCGGCAAACCAAACGAGTTGGCGAATGCCGCCGCGCGCCGTGTGGGCGAAGGTGGCCCAGTGACCTTCAACCCGCTGTTTCTGTATGGCGGCGTGGGCCTTGGTAAAACCCACTTGATGCACGCCATTGCCTGGGAGCTTCAGGCGCAGCGCCCCGACCTGAATGTCTTGTATCTTTCTGCCGAACAATTCATGTACCGCTTTGTGCAAGCCCTGCGCGACCGCAAGATGATGGACTTCAAAGAGCTGTTCCGCTCCGTCGATGTGCTGATGGTGGACGACGTCCAATTCATCGCCGGCAAAGACAGCACTCAGGAAGAGTTCTTCCACACCTTCAACGCGCTGGTGGACCAAAACAAACAAATCATCATTTCGGCCGACCGTGCGCCAGGCGAAATCAAAGATCTCGAAGACCGCATCAAGAGCCGTCTGCAATGTGGTCTGGTGGTAGACCTGCACCCAACCGATTACGAACTGCGGCTTGGCATTCTACAAAACAAGGTAGACACTTACCGCGAGCAGTATCCTGAGCTGCAACTTCAGGATGGTGTGTTGGAATTCCTGGCTCACCGCATCTCCACCAACGTGCGCGTGCTTGAAGGTGCGTTGACCCGCCTGTTTGCTTTCGCATCGCTGGTTGGGCGTGAAATCACCATGGAATTGACGCAGGACTGCCTGTCCGACGTGCTGCGCGCCTCTGAACGCAAAGTCTCCGTCGAAGAGATCCAGCGCAAGGTGGCAGAGCACTACAACATCCGCCTGTCTGACATGATTGGCCCCAAGCGCGTGCGCACCTTTGCCCGTCCGCGTCAGGTCGCGATGTACCTCTGCAAACAGCTGACCTCACGGTCTTTGCCGGAAATCGGGCGCCGATTTGGCGGACGTGACCACACCACGGTCATGCATGGTGTGCGCCGCATTGAAGAGCTGCGTAATTCTGACGGGCAGATCGCCGAAGACCTCGAATTGCTGCGTCGCACCCTCGAAGCCTAAGCTTTTTGACCGCAAACGTGACCAAAACGCCGCGTCCACTGGGCGCGGTGTTTTCTTTTGGTCGCTTGGCGCTTGACGCTCCTTGCGACTTCACAGACAAACCTAGGAAAAGACTTGTACCGTGTGACCACCTCGATAAGGTGCCTGTCCCGGTAATCGGAGGTTGATGGGATGAAAATCAGTATTGAACGCGCCGTGCTGCTGAAAGCAGTGAGCCAAGCGCAGTCTGTTGTGGAACGCCGCAACACCATTCCAATCCTTGCCAACGTGCTGATCGAAGCCGAAGGCGACACCGTGCAATTCCGCGCCACGGACCTGGACATCGAAGTGGTGGACAAAGCCAACGCCATGGTGGAACGCGCCGGTGCCACAACCGTAGCTGCCACCACCCTGCATGAGATTGTGCGCAAACTGCCAGATGGAGCCCTGGTCACCCTGACAGACGACAGCGCCGCTGGCCGCCTAACGGTGGAAGCCGGCCGCTCCAACTTCTCGCTGGCCACCCTGCCGCGTGAAGACTTCCCGGTGATGGCCTCCTCAGAATATTCGTCCAACTTCTCGGCGTCAGCACCCGCCCTGCGTCGCCTGTTTGACAAAGCCAAGTTTGCCATCTCCACCGAAGAGACCCGTTACTACCTGAATGGCGTCTACTTGCATGTGTCCGATGGCGAAGACGGCAAAGTGCTGCGCGCGGTGGCCACCGACGGACACCGTCTGGCGCGCATCGACACCGACCTGCCGGACAGTGCAACGGACATGCCCGGTGTGATTGTGCCGCGCAAAACCGTGGGCGAGCTGCGCAAATTGCTGGACGATGACGATATGGAAATCGCCGTGTCAGTCAGCGAAACCAAAGTGCGCTTTGCCACCCCCCATATCACCCTGACCTCCAAGGTGATCGACGGCACTTTCCCAGACTACACCCGGGTGATTCCACAGGGAAACACCCGTAAGCTGGAAGTGGACGCCTCTGAGTTTGCCAAAGCGGTGGACCGTGTGGCCACGGTTTCCTCGGAACGCTCTCGCGCAGTGAAATTGCAGCTGGATGAAGACCGTCTGGTGTTGTCGGTGAACTCACCGGACAGCGGCGCTGCCGAAGAAGAGCTGGTTGTGGCTTACAACGACGAGCGCCTTGAAATTGGCTTTAACGCCAAATACCTGCTGGAAATCGCAAGCCAGGTGGACCGCGAAAACGCCGTGTTTATGTTCAACTCCGCTGGCGACCCGACCTTGATGCGTGAAGGTGGCGACACTTCCGCGGTCTACGTTGTCATGCCAATGCGGGTTTGATCCGCTGACGCGGATGCCTCCGGCGGGGATATTTGGTGAAAGTGAATGCCGGGCCCGTGTCTGAGCTGTTTCTGAAATCCCTGAGCCTGTCTCATTTTCGATCCCACAAAAAGGGCGCGCTCACCTGTGATGCGCGTCCTGTGGCCTTGTTTGGCCCCAATGGCGCGGGCAAGACCAACATCCTTGAGGCGGTGTCGCTGCTTTCACCGGGCCGTGGCATTCGCCGCGCCAGTGCCGAAGAGATGACCCGCCGACCGGAAGCCATTGGCTGGAAACTCTCCGGGCTCCTGCAAGCGACCAATCAAACCTACGAAATTGATGTGCGGTCAGAAAACGGTGCCGCGCGACAGGTGCAGATCGACAGCAAAGCTGCGCCACAGACCCAGCTGGGACGGATTTGCCGGGTGTTGTGGCTGATCCCCGCAATGGACCGTCTGTGGATCGAAGGCGCGGAGGGGCGACGGCGGTTTCTCGACCGCATGACGCTCAGCTTCTATCCGGAACATGCCGAGGCCAGCCTTGCCTATGAAAAGGCAATGCGGGAGCGCAATCGGCTGTTGAAAGAACAGATCAGCGATGCCCATTGGTATGTCGCGCTGGAACGCCAAATGGCGGAAGCGGGCGCGCGGCTGCATCAGGCACGCGAAGCCAGCGTCGAACGGCTGCTGGATGCCCAGGCGGCGGCGCAAACCGCATTTCCGGTGGCTGAACTGGAGTTGATCCAATCAGACGGCGCGATGCCGCGGACCGAGGCTGATCTGTTGGAGGCGCTGGCCGAGAGCCGGTTCCGAGACATTGCCGCCGGACGCACTCTGGTGGGACCACATCGCACCGACATGATTGGCACCTACCGCGAGAAGGGCGTGCCCGCCAAAGACTGCTCCACCGGGGAGCAAAAGGCGCTGTTGGTATCGCTGATTTTGGCCAACGCCCGCGCTCTCAAAGACGACATTGGTGCCGCCCCCATCCTGCTGCTGGATGAGGTTGCCGCGCATCTTGATCCAGGCCGACGTGCGGCGCTCTATGACGAGATCTGCGCCCTTGGGGCACAGGCCTGGATGACCGGCACAGAGGCCGGGCTGTTTGACGCGCTTGGGGATCGCGCACAATATGTGGAAGTGACCGATGAGGCCGGGATTTCCAACCTGTCCTCAAAGGCTTAACTCAACCTGATCGTTTCACAAAAATCCTTGTCATTTGCGTGACAACCGCCCCCAAACCCGATATAAAATTCGCAAATGAAAAAGGGCGACATGTATGTCTGACAACGCGCAAAATACCGAGCAATATGGCGCGGATTCCATTAAAGTTCTCAAAGGCTTGGAAGCGGTGCGCAAGCGTCCGGGCATGTATATCGGGGACACCGATGATGGCTCCGGCCTGCACCACATGGTGTATGAGGTTGTGGACAACGGCATCGACGAGGCGCTGGCCAACCACGCCGACCACGTGAAGGTGAAAATTCACGCCGACAGTTCGGTTTCGGTGTATGACAACGGCCGCGGCATTCCGGTGGATATTCACCCGGAAGAAGGCGTGTCCGCCGCCGAGGTCATCATGACCCAGCTGCACGCCGGTGGTAAGTTTGACAGCAACTCCTACAAGGTCTCCGGCGGTCTGCACGGTGTGGGCGTGTCGGTTGTGAACGCCCTGTCTGTCTGGCTGGAGTTGCGCATCTGGCGCAACGGCAAAGAGCACTACGCCAAGTTTGAACATGGCGATTGCACCGAGCATTTGCGCGAAGTGGCGGATTGCGGTGACGCAACCGGCACCGAAGTGCGCTTCATGGCCTCCACGGATACATTTTCCAACATCGAGTATTCCTTTGAAACACTCGAGAAACGCCTGCGCGAGCTGGCCTTCCTGAACTCCGGTGTGCGCATCATCCTGGAAGACGAGCGCCCGGCTGAGCCACTGAAGACCGAGCTCTACTACGACGGTGGTGTGAACGAGTTTGTGAAATACATCGACCGTCACAAGACGCCTTTGATGGAGGCGCCGGTCTATGTGAAAGGGGAACGTGACGAGATTGGCGTTGAGGTCGCGATGTGGTGGAATGACAGCTACCACGAGAATGTGCTGCCCTTCACCAACAACATCCCACAGCGCGATGGCGGCACGCACATTGCCGGTTTCCGTGGGGCGCTGACCCGCACCTTGCAGAAATACGCGCAGGAAAGCGGCATCGCCAAAAAGGAAAAGATCACCTTCACCGGCGATGATGCGCGCGAAGGTTTGACCTGTGTGCTGTCTGTCAAAGTGCCGGACCCGAAGTTCAGCTCGCAGACCAAAGACAAGCTGGTGAGTTCCGAGGTACGTCCCGCGGTTGAAGGCCTGCTGGGGGAAAAACTGGCAGAGTGGTTTGGCGAAAACCCGCAAACAGCCAAGATGATTGTCTCCAAGATTTTGGAAGCAGCCCACGCCCGCGAAGCAGCCCGCAAGGCGCGCGAATTGACCCGCCGCAAAACTGCGATGGATGTGAACTTCCTCGCAGGCAAGCTCAAAGACTGCTCTGAGAAAGACCCGTCCAAAACCGAAGTCTTCCTGGTGGAGGGTGACTCCGCTGGTGGCTCAGCTCAAACTGGGCGGGACCGGAAAACCCAGGCCATCCTGCCACTACGGGGTAAAATCCTGAACGTGGAGCGCGCACGCTTTGACCGGATGCTGGGCAGCCAGGAAATTGGCAACTTGGTGATGGCGCTTGGCACCGGCATTGGCCGTGATGAATTTAACGTCGACAAACTGCGCTACCACAAGGTGGTGATCATGACCGACGCGGATGTCGACGGTGCGCACATTCGTACGCTGTTGCTGACCTTCTTCTACCGCCAGATGCCAGAGCTGATCGAAAAAGGGCACCTCTACATTGCACAGCCTCCACTTTACAAAGTGGCGCGGGGCAAGTCCGAGGTCTATCTGAAAGACCAGGCGGCACTGGACGATTACCTGGTGAACCAGGGCATCGAAGGTGCTGTGCTGCGCCTTGGCACTGGTGCAGAGATGACCGGCCAAGATCTTGCGCGCGTTGTCACCGAGGCCCGTCAGCTCAAGCAGGTGCTGGACGCCTTCCCAACCCATTACCCCCGCCACATTCTGGAACAGGCCGCCATCGCGGGCGCCTTTGTCCCCGGCGCGGTGGACGCAGACCTGCAAGGCGTGGCCGACAAGGTTGCCGCCCGTCTGGACCTGATTGCACTCGAATATGAGCGGGGCTGGACCGGCCGTATCACTCAGGATCACGGCATCAAACTGGCCCGTATCCTGCGCGGTGTCGAAGAGGTGCGCACACTGGACGGCCCAATGCTGCGGTCCGGCGAGGCCCGCAAGTCCGGAAGCTTCACCGAGAGCCTGCAAGAGGTCTACGACACCTCCGCAACACTGGTGCGCAAAGACCGCAGCCAGATCATCAACGGCCCGCTGGACCTCCTGAACGCCATTCTGGCAGAGGGTGAAAAAGGCCTGACGCTGCAGCGGTACAAGGGCTTGGGTGAAATGAACCCGGATCAGCTTTGGGAAACCACGCTGGATCCGGATGCCCGCACCTTGCTGCAAGTGAAGGTCGAGGACATCGCCGAAGCGGATGACCTCTTCACCAAGCTGATGGGTGACGTGGTGGAACCGCGCCGCGAGTTCATTCAGAAAAACGCGCTGAGCGTGGAAAATCTCGACTTCTAAGTTGGCACGCAAACAGAAAAAGGCTGGCACTCTGTAATGAGCGCCAGCCTTTTTTCTATCTCTCGTCTGCTTCAGACGCGCTTAGCAGCCTGCCGCGTTGTTTGCGACTGCACCACCAGCCACAGCGCCACCGGCTGTCAGGATATCTTTACCCGAGCCGCCGCCCAGCTGGTTGCCCAAGGCACCCCCAACCACGGCACCAACCACGGTTGCGCCCGCGCAGCCAACATCTTTCTCCGTCACACCACCCGCGCAAGCGGACAGAACAGCCAGACTACCAACCATCGCCGGGATCAAAATAAGTTTCATGAAAGCACCTCATTCGTTTTTTGTTTTCCCAGCTAATATGGAGGTAAATTTCGCCGATTTCAAAGCAGCACAGGCGAAAAAGCGCCTGACCTTGCATTGACTGGCCGCTGTCTAGGCAATCCGCTCCGCCACATCTGCCAAAACCCGCCGAAATAGGGACTCCGCCGCAGAAAACTGCCCCTCTGTGCGCGTCATCAACCCCACCGGGCCTTTGGTCAGGGATGTGTCAAACGGCAGCCGCACCAGTGCCCCGCTTTCCAGCTCTTTGGCCACCACCCCATTGGAGATGATCCAGACCGCGTCATTGGAGAGCGCATAGTTCCGTCCAAAGGCACCCGACACACTTTCCACTTTGGTCGCGATCTCTCCGACACCTTGTGCCACCAAAGCACGCTCCACCAGTGGGCGGATGGCCGAAGCTTCTGGCGGGAAAATCACCGGCCAGTCGCCAAGATGGTGGATGTTGGGCTGGTCGAGCAGCGGATGCCCTTTGCGCACCACAAACTCGACATGCTCGTCATAAAGCTGCGTGAAGGCAATACCTTTCATCACATCTGGCGCTCCCATGCGCCCGATCACCACGTCGAGCCGCCCTTGGCGCAACTCCTCGATCAAATAGCCATGTGGTCCATCATGAATATGCAACGTCACATCCGGTGCCAGCTCGGTAAAAGCTTGCACCACCTCCGGCATCAACCGCGCCGCCACACTTGGCAAGGCCCCAACCGCCAGGCTGACTTTACCCGTATTTGCCATTTGCGCCACGCCATTCAGCCCCTGTTGCAAAGCCGCCAGACTCATCTGGGCAAAGTGCAAAAACACTTCACCCTGTTTGGTCAGGCTGACCCCGCCGCGATTGCGCACCAGCAGATCCGACCCGACAACCTCCTCAAGCTCCTTCAGTGTTTTGGAAATCGCCGGTTGTGTCAGATGCAGATGCTGCGCCGCTGACTTCAGACTGCTGTGCCGGACAATCTCGGCAAAGCACTGGATGTGACGGAATTTGATGCGCCGATCGATCATAGTTGATGCCCATTTTTAGCAACTAAATCCAACAAACGCTCATTTTACTTTTCACTTTTACAAAGTCAAACTGCCAACAGGAGGAACCTCATGCGCACTCAGGTTTGCATAATCGGCGGCGGGCCGTCGGGACTTTTGTTGTCACAACTGCTGCACCGCAAGGGCATCGACAGCATCGTACTTGAGCGAAAGACGCGCGACTACGTGCTCGGCCGAATCCGCGCAGGCATATTGGAAACCGGCTTTGTCGACTTGATGCGCGAGGCCGGTGTTGGCGCACGCATGGATGCCGAAGGCTTTACGCACAACGGCACGGTGATTGCCTATGGCGAAGAAGAGTTTAGTATCTCCTTTCACGCACACACCGGCAAAGACGTTATGGTCTACGGCCAGACCGAACTGACCCGCGATCTCTATGACGCGCGCGAAGCCGAGGGCGGCAATCTGGTGTTCAATGTCGAGGATGTGGTGATCCACGACGCCAAAAGTGACGCGCCTTATGTGATCTATCATGTGGACGGCACCGCACACCGGATCGACTGTGACTACATCGCTGGCTGTGATGGCTTCCACGGCGTCAGTCGCCAGACCATTCCCACGTCCGTGCGCCGTGAATATGAAAAGGTGTATCCCTTTGGCTGGCTTGGCGTGCTGTCCGAAACGCCCCCCGTGCATGACGAATTGATCTACAGCTGGTCAGAGCGCGGCTTTGCCCTCTGCTCCATGCGCAACGCCAACCTCAGCCGCTACTACATCCAATGCGCGCTGAGCGACTCGCCCGACGATTGGAGCGACAGCGCTTTCTGGAGCGAACTCAAACGCCGCATTCCGAGCCGCCACGCAGAGGCCCTGGTGACCGGCCCATCCATTGAGAAATCTATCGCGCCGCTGCGCAGCTTTGTGACCGAACCGATGCGCTGGGGCCGTTTGTTTCTTTGTGGTGATGCGGCCCATATCGTGCCGCCCACCGGCGCGAAGGGTCTGAACACCGCTGCCTCTGACATCTATTACCTCTACCACGGCCTCGTGCAGGTCTATCAGGACAAGGACACCGCTGGCATCGACGCCTATTCCGAAAAGGCGCTGGCACGCATCTGGAAGGCCGAGCGGTTCAGCTGGTCCACCACCAATCTGCTGCACCGCTATCCGGATCAGTCCGAGTTTGATCTGAAGATGCAACGCGCCGAGATCGACTTCCTGCGCAGCAACGACGCCGCGCAAAAAGTGTTTGCCCAAAACTATGTGGGCCTGCCCTACTGATGGGCCAGACAAAGGAGACACACTATGTCTGACAAATTCGCCACCGGCATGGAGGTCCGCCGCAAGGTTTTGGGTGACGCCCATGTCGATCGGGCAGAGGCCAACAAAACCGCGCTGGACGCGCCATTCCAAACCCTCATCACCGAAGGTGCCTGGGGCACGGTTTGGGCCAGTGACGCCATCAGCCTGCGGGAACGCTCCATGCTGACCCTGGCCTTGCTCGCGGCCACTGGCAACTTTGACGAAATCCCGATGCACATCCGCGCCACCGCCAACACCGGGGCCAGTCAGGAAGACGTGATGGAAGTGTTTCAGCACGTCGCGATTTACTGTGGTGTGCCCAAAGCCAACCACGCCATCAAACTGGCAAAACAGACCTTTGCAGAGATGGGCTGATCGCGCATTCTAGGCGCGCAGGGGAGGAGCAACACGATGAGCAAACCCGCGGAATTTTATCAGCGTGACCGGGAGTGGCACCCGCCTGCGTTTTCGCAGGACTACAAAACCTCCGTGGCGCGGTCCCCGCAAAACGCCCTGATCAGTCTGGAGCAAACCGTCAGCGAGATCACCGGCCCACGCTTTGGCCATGATGACGTAACCGCTATGGACCGCGACCTGATCCACAACTACGCCAAACCGGGCGAAAGCGCGATTGGCGAGCGCATCATTGTGCACGGCCGCGTGCTGGATGAAAACGCCCGCCCTGTGCCCAACACCTTGGTGGAGATTTGGCAGGCCAACGCTGGGGGCCGCTATCGCCACAAGAAAGACGCCTATCTGGCCCCAATTGATCCCAACTTTGGCGGCTGCGGGCGCACCATAACGGACGAAAACGGCTACTACTATTTCCGCACCGTAAAACCCGGCGCCTACCCCTGGCGCAATTGGGTCAATAACTGGCGGCCAGCGCATATTCACGTCTCCGTCTTTGGCACCAGCTTTGCCCAACGCCTGATCACGCAGCTCTACTTTGAGGGCGACCCGCTGATCGCGAAATGCCCGATTGTGAACACCATCCCAGATCAGGCCGCACGGGGTCAGCTGATTGCCGCGCTTGATATGAACGCCTCCGTGCCGCTGGACAGCATTGCCTACAAATTTGACATCGTGCTGCGTGGTCGGCGCTCCACCCTGTTTGAAAACCGCATGGAGGGCAATTGAGCATGGTGCAGAAGCTCGACTACCTCAAAGAAACCCCCTCCCAAACGGCTGGGCCATACGTGCACATTGGCCTCGCCCCCGGCGCGGCGGGGTTTGACATCTACGCGCGCGAACTTGGCTGGGACATCGCCGGCCCCAACGCCAAAGGTGAGCGTATTCGCATCGAAGGTCTGGTGATCGACGGCACCGGCAGTCCGGTAAAAGACGTGATGCTGGAGACTTGGCAGGCCAATGCCGAGGGCATTTACCCACATCCAGAACAGGCGGGCGAGACCGAAGAAGGCTTCAAAGGCTGGGGCCGCGTGATCACCGATTTTGACACCGGCGAATGGGGTTTTGACACCATCAAACCGGGGCCGGTCATGGGCCGCAACGGACAACTGATGGCGCCACATATTTCGCTCTGGATTGTGGCACGCGGCATCAATGTGGGCCTGAACACACGGCTCTATTTTGATGACGAGGCGGAGGCCAACGCCACTGACCCTGTGCTCAACGTCATCGAATGGGAAAACCGCCGCGCCACATTGATTGCCAAACGTGAGATGCGCGACGGCTCCCCCGATTACCGATTTGACATCACGCTTCAGGGCGACAATGAAACCGTCTTCTTTGACATCTGACTTTCGCCCGCGTTTTTTGAACGTGGCCATTCAAACGAGATCACCATGAGCAAACCCTGCATCCTGTGCTGCGCCATCACTGGCTCCGTGCCCACCAAAGCGGACAATCCTGCTGTGCCGACAACGGTCACTGAGCAGATCGAAAGCAGCCACGCCGCCGTGGAGGCAGGCGCGTCGATCATCCACGCCCATGTGCGCAACGACGATGAAACGCCGTCCAGCGATCCGGAGAGGTTTGCCCTGCTCAAAGAAGGGCTGGAAAAACACTGCCCCGGCGTGATCATCCAATTCTCCACCGGCGGACGCTCTGGAGCAGGTCAGGCGCGTGGCGGCATGTTGCCTTTGCGCCCGGATATGGCATCGCTCTCTGTCGGCTCCAACAACTTCCCCACGCGGGTCTATGAAAACCCGCCGGAGCTGATCTCCTGGCTCTCCAGCGAGATGCAGACGTATGAAATCACACCAGAAATCGAGGCTTTTGACCTGAGCCATATCCTGCAAGCCATCCGTCATCATGAGACGGGCACGCTCTATGGCCAACTCTACGTGCAGTTTGTCATGGGTGTGAAAAACGCCATGCCGGTGGATCGCGAAGTGTTTGAGTTCTACGTGAAGATCATGCAGGAACGTGCGCCCAATGCCGAATGGTGTGCGGCGGGCATTGGCGCGGCGCAAATCACCGTAAACGAATGGGCGATTGCCGCAGGTGGCCACACCCGGGCCGGATTGGAAGACAACGTACGTCTGGACCGCAACACGCTGGCACCCTCCAACGCCGCCCTGATCGCACGCGCCGCAGAACTGTGCGAGAAATACGAGCGGCCCGTCGCCACGCCAGCGCAAGCGCGTGAAATCCTTGGCCTGCGTGCCGTAACCTGATCGGTCCCTGTCATGAACCCGCTCACCCACGCGTCTCACCTGTTTGGCCCGCTGTTCTCGGATCCAGAGAGCGAGACGCTTTGGGACACCGCGCGGTTTATCGACGGGTTTATCCAGTTTGAGCGGGCTTTGGCCAAAGCACTCGCTGAGGCTGGTGTGGTCGACCACACAATCGTGGCGGAGGCGGTGGAAGACATCAATAGCTTCCAACCGGACCTCGCGAGGATCGCCGAAAGCGTAGTCCAGGACGGCCTGCCCGTGCCGGAGTTTGTGCGCCAACTCAAAGCCCACACGCGACCTTCCGCGCTCCCAGCCATCCACACCGGTGCCACCAGTCAGGACCTGATCGACACGGCGGTCTCGCTGATCCTGCGCGACGCAAATGCGCGGTTTGAGGCGCAGATCGCAGGCCTGCTGACAGCGCTCGACGCGCTCACGGACACATGGGGCAACGCCACCATGATGGGCCGCACCCGCATGCAGGCCGCTTTGCCTATCTCGGTGTCAGACCGCATTGCCACTTGGCGCAGCCCGCTTGCGCGTCACAAAACCCGCCTAAAAACGCTGCGCCCGCAAGTCGAAACCCTTCAATTTGGCGGCCCGGTTGGCAATCGCGCCAGCCTTGCACCACACGGCGATGCCGTCGCCGCTTCGCTGGCCAAAAATCTCACCCTCTCCAATCCGGACCGCGCCTGGCACGCCACGCGTGAGAGGCTGACCGACTACGTCAATTGGCTCTCAATGGTCACCGGCAGCTTGGGCAAGATGGGGCAGGACTTGGCTCTGATGGCACAACAAGGCGTGGACGAGGTGAAGTTCTGCGGCGGCGGCACCAGCTCTGCCATGCCGCACAAACAGAACCCGGTGCGGGCCGAGTTGCTGGTCACCTTGGCGCGCTACAACGCCACACAACTTCCCGCCATGCACCACGCCCTAGTCCACGAACAGGAACGCTCCGGTAGCGCGTGGTCACTGGAATGGATGGTCTTGCCCGCAATGGTCACCACCACCGCCACAGCCTTGCGTCACGCCGACAATCTTATCCAAAGCATTGAGAGTATGGGGTTATCTGCACCTTAAGACATTGAAGTCTCAAAACTCAAACGTCAGCTGCAGGTGTTTGATCTTACCGGTGATGTCTTCGATGGGGCATTTCAACCGTTCCTCAGCCAACAGCACAACTTCAGCTGCCGCCCGCGCATCTTCGCCTGCGTCGTGGTGATGGAACTCCAGTCCCAGCGCCTTTTTTAAATGGCCAAGCCCATGTCCACCATTGCCGCGAAACTCCGGCCAGGCTTTGCGCGCGATTTTTACACTGTCCGCCCATTCCATCTTTGGCCCATTGAGCCCCGCCGCGCGACAGGCCGCCGTGATGGCTTTCTGATCAAAACTGCTGTGTTGCACCATCAAATTGCGTGACAATAGTGGCAACATCTTTGGCCACGCATGCGCAAACGTGGGCGCTTCCCGCACCGTACGTGCATCAATGCCAGTCAGCTCGGTGTTGAACGACGCAAAGTCCTGATCCGGGTTGATGTAGGTGGAAAAGGTCTCAATCCCGCCATCGCGACGTACGCAAGCCAGACCAATCTGACTAATCGAAGCCGCATCACGGTTGGCAGTCTCCACATCCAGCGCAATGAAACGGAACAGACCATCCGGCAAAGGCGCATCAGGCAGGAACACAGCGTGCCTCCTGTCTCTGCTTTGCTTTCACTGTCAAACCGTTGCGCAACATATCTTTGTCTTGTGCCTATGCCCACTTGCGGGCCGGGACCGCCCCTATGCCAGCTTAGCGCAAAAAACAAAAGGCCGCCCAAACAGGGCGGCCTCTCAATTGTGGTGATGTGACGTGTTAGGCGGGCACCGCCGCAGCCGCCGCTTTCTTCTCCCGCCGTTCTTCTTTGCCAAAGAACACCAGGTAGAACACCGGCGCGGCGATCAGAGTCAGCACGGTGGCAAAGGCCAAACCGCCCATGATGGTGATCGCCATCGACACAAAGAACGCATCGGTCAAAAGTGGTGCCATGCCAAGGATGGTTGTGACCGCCGCCAGCATCACAGGCCGCAGACGCGACACGCTGGCTTTCACAATCGCCTCCCGCATCGGCAGGCCTTCCTCGCGCACAAAGTCGATCTCTTCGACCAGCACAATGCCGTTTTTGATCAACATGCCCGACAGGCTCAGCAGGCCGAGCAAGGCGGTGAAGGTAAACGGCATATCCGTGCCCAGAAGGCCAATCACCACACCGTTCACCGACATTGGCACCAACAGCCAGATGATGATCGGTTGGCGGATGGCGTTGAACAACAGAACCGAAATCAGCACCATGATGAGCAAGCTCATAGGCAACTGTTTTCCAAGGCTTTCCTGTGCCTCCGAGCTGTTCTCCAACTCACCGCCCCATTCCATCTTGTAGCCAACCGGAATGTGCATGCCCTCAATCGCCGCCGTGACCTCCGTCTGCACCTGCGCGGCTGTCAGGCCAGAGCGGATATCCGCGCCAACTGTGATGGTCGCCACGCGGTCGCGGCGGTGCAGAAGCGTGTTTTGCGTCTCATGCACAAAGCCATCGACCATCTGCTCCACCGGCACAAAGCTGTTGGAGGTTGTGGAATAGACCACCTGATCAACCAGCCCAAAGGCCCCGTCTGGCTGACGCCGCAGAATGATCGGAATCAACCGCTCGTTTTCGCGGAACTGACCTGTTGTCAGACCGTCTGTTGAAAACTGGAACATATCGGCGATGTCTTCGCGATCCACACCAGCGGTCTGTGCCCGCTCGGTGGCGTAGATTGGCTTAATCACCAATTCCTGTTCCCGCCAGTTGGTGCGCACGCTGGTGATGTTGTCGGTGGTTTCGGTCAAAACCTGCGCCGCCTGTGTCGCCAATTGGCGCAACACCACCGGATCACTGCCAGAGAATCGCACCTGAATCGGATCCCCCCCACCGGGGCCAAAGACCAGACGTTTGGTGCGGAACTCGCCTTCAGGCAGGGCACCCGCGCCAAAGGTCTCTAGGTCCTTTTGCAGCGGTGGAATGGCCTCCAAGTTCTCTGCCCGCACAATGATATGGCCATAGCTCGGGTTTGCCTTCTCAGACTCATAGGTCAGCATAAACCGCGTCGCGCCCTGCCCGACAAAAGTGGCGTAGCTCACCACATCGTCGCGCTCATCAAGCCAGTCTTCAAGCAGCTCCATCTGCGCTGACGTGGTTGCAATTGGCGTGCCCTGCGGCAGCTTATAGTGCACAAAAAACAGCGGCGTGTTGCTGTCCGGGAAGAACTGCTGCTTCATCAGGCCAAAACCCGCATAGCACACCGCCGTCACGGCGATCAGACCAACAATCACCAACCACCGCATCTTTAGCGCCAGCCGCAGACTTGCCCCATACATGCGGAAAATCAGCCCGCCATAGGCATCACTTTCACCGCCTGTGCCTTGCTTAAACAGGTAGTGACCCAGCATCGGAGTCACGGTCAGTGCCAGCACCCAGCTTAGCAAAAGCGAAATGCCAATCACCGCAAACAGCGAGAACAGGAATTCCCCTGTTGCATCGGGGCTCAGGCCAATGCCAGCAAATGCCATGATGCCAATAATCGTCGCACCAAGCAGCGGAATCTGGGTTTTGCCGGACGCTTCATCCGCGGCTTCGCGGCTGTTTTTGCCCTGCAACATGGAGATCTGCATACCCTCAGCAACCACAATCGCGTTGTCCACCAACATGCCCATCGCAATGATCAGCGCGCCCAGCGAAATCCGTTCCATCTCGATCGAGAAGAACCCCATGAACAGGAAGGTTCCCACAACCGTCAGGAACAGGGTCACCCCCACCACCACGGCCGCACGCCAGCCCATGAAGATCGCCAGCACCGCCACAACAATGGCCACCGACATGGCGAGGTTTACAAGGAAGTCGTTGGAGGCTTTCTCCACCACCACGTGCTGTTGATAGATCGGATGCAGTTCCACACCGGCAGGAATATCCCCCGCCATCTGCGCCAGCTTTTCGTCCACGCGTTTGCCAACCACCACAATGTTTTCCGTGGCAATGCCCGCCACGCCCAAGGTGAAGGCCTCTTCGCCGTTGTAGCGAATGATCTGACGCGGATTGTCGACCCGGTCGCGGAACACGCGGCTGGTGTCCACAAGGTTCACAACCTTGCCGTCTTGCCCCAATGACAGACCGGCAATCTCAGACACTGTGTCTGAGCCATCTGGCCGCATGATGCGTGTGCGCGCGGCACCTGTGGTCACCGTCCCGGCGGCATTCACCGCATCAGCATTGGCAATGGCGCCCGCAATGGCGTTGAGCGAAATGTTCTGGTTGACCGACAACGCCAGGTCCGGCTCTACAAAAATCGCCTCTTCTGGCAGACCCTGAATGTCCACATCTGCCACACCATCCACGGTGAGTAACTCGCGTCGCAAGAAGGTCGCCAGCTCGTGCTTTTCCGCATCCGAAAATCCCTCGGCGGTCACGCCGAGGAAAATGCCAAACACATCACCAAAGCTGTCATTCACCAAAGGTGTTTGGACTCCATTGGGCAAATGCCGTCCGGCATCCGCCACCTTGGCCCGCAGACGTGTCCAAACCTCCGGTAGCTCGGTGCCGTCATAAGTCGATTTGATGTGTACATCGATCTGCGACACACCGGGCTGGTTGATCGAGGTGATGTAATCCACCTCTTCCATTTTCTGGATGGCGGATTCCAAAGGTTCAGACACCTCGACCGCCACCTGCTCCGATGTGGCCCCGGGGTATTGGGTAACCACAACCGCCTGTTTGATGGTGAAGGCCGGATCCTCCAGCCGCCCCAAGTTCAGAAAACTAATGCCGCCGCCTATCAGGAAGATCAGCATGATCATCCATGTATAGATCGGTCGATCAATGGATCCGCGTGCAATATTGACCATCACCCGCGCCCTCAGTTGCCAAAGCCGACAAAGCGGCGCACTGCTTGGCCGTTGGTCAAGGCGCCGCCACCGGTGAGCACAATCTCGTCGCCGTCACTCAGCCCCGCATTGATTTGCACCATACCTGCCGTGGCAGGTTCACTTTGCACCGCCACCCAAGTCACTTTGCCTTCGTCGCCACCTTTTGGGTCAAACCGCATCACGCCGGTTGCGCCGCTGTCATCCACAACAATGGCTGTAGGGGGCACGATAATGCCGGTGGATGGCTCTGCTGCGGTCACAGTCACCGTCACCGACGACCCTGGCAGGATCACCTTGCCCTCCGGCGGCGTCATGCCAAAGGTGATGCGGAAGGTCTGCCCAACACTGCTGGTCTCCGCGTCAAACTCACGAATTTGCAGATCAAACTCTTCGTCATTACCGGGAAAGCGCGCCTTGATCGTCACGTTCTGCTCGTTGCCTGCCCGCTGGAACAGGATCTCCGGCACATCCACTTCAATGCGCAATTCGCTTAGATCGTGAATACGCACCACCGGGCTACCAGCGCTCACAGTGGTGAACAGTTCCACATTGCGGCTAGACACCAAGGCATCAAACGGCGCTTTCAACGTCGCATGGCGCAGCGACCATTCCGCATTTTTCACCGCGATCTGCGCCAATGACGCCTGCGTTTCTGCATCGTCCAACGTCACCTGACTCACGGTGTTGCCGCGCAGTTTGTTGAGGCGTTCTACCGTGCGATCTGCTTGTTCTTTCTGCAAAATCGCCTGATTGAGTTGCAGTTCAAAGATCTCCAGATCCAGCCGCGCAATCACGTCCCCTTCGCCGATGTTCAGACCTTCGGTCACCGGAAAATCCACAATCTGACCGCCCACCTGAAACGCCAGATCCACCGATTGGCGCGCTTTCACTTGACCAAAAAACTGCCGTTCAAACGGCACCGGCGCTTCGCTCACCACCATGAGTTTCACCGGTTTCAACACATCCTGAGCAAGCGTCGCCGCGGCGCCTGTCATAGAGAGCAGCGCCACCGTGGCGCATAGTTTTCCAAACTGTTTCAGCATTCTTTTTCCTCCAAACGCCCAGCCGCAACGGCACCGGGCATGGCTTTCACGGCCAACTTGGCAAATTGGGAGATTTCTTCGACACTCATACCGGATATTTCACGGAACCTCAGTTTCACCCCGTCCATCAAACAGGCCCGCGCCTCCACGCCACGGGGGGTCAGCTCCAACACCAGCGCCCGCCGGTCTTTGGGATCGCGGGTGCGCTGAACCAGACCACGCGTTTCCAGCGCGTCCGCCACGGGCGTGATTGCGGACGGAATACAAAAGGTATCTTCCGCCAACACCCCCATGCGCTTGGGTCGATCCATAAACACCAGTATCCGCCGCTCCATTTTAGACAGAGGTGGATCAAGATTGATGTCCTCAAGCTCTGCCTCAATCTGGTTGAACAGAGCAAAGACACCAATGATCGCCAAAAATTCATCCGGCAGATCGGTGTTGGAGAATAAGTCGTCGGGCACGCGCGAATCCCTGAGTTACTTCAGTTTATGAAATATCCAAATACAGAAGCTTTGTGAACAAACAAGGGGCGCTGACACAAATAACCGACAAGTCACTTACATCAATTCACCTTGTTTCTCAGGAACCTGCCGGCTTTGCCAAGACACAGCGATCACAGAAAAATCGCAAAAATTTTATTAGAAGTCAGAGCGTTACGCAGCCATCCGAGTGATTAAATTAACACTGTCACGCTATCTCTACCCCACGAAAGATTAAGTGGTGCGTGAACTATGGTGGCAGACCCGGGACAACAATTGCGGCACACAGCAAAGGTGGCGGCACGTCAGCGCAGCCTGTTGGCCCAGTATGCCTCCGAACGTGTGCGCGCCTTTAAACAACGGGCCGTGATCTATTGCCTGGGCGCACTCATGGTGATTTTGGCCACCGGCCCGGTATTTGGCAGCTGTGCAACCGCCATGCTGATTTTTGGCGAAGCTGTCGATATGTGGGTGTTGCGCCGAATTCCCGCGCGCTTACGCGCTGGGGAAAGCCAGATTCTTTTGACGCGCGCGGCCATAACAAGCGGCGCATTCCAGTCCATCTGCATGTTCCTTGCCACGACACTTTATGTCGTGGTTGTCGGCAAAGACGCCTCCATTATGGGCGTCGCCGGTGTGCTTGGCATGGGCATTGTCAACGGCGCCTTGATCCTGCCAACCATCCCCAAGCTCGCCATCTTCAAAATGGGCCTGTTTGTGTTCACGCCGCTATTCCTTCTTGTGCTTCAAGCCATCCGTTTTGGTGGCGAAATGGCCATGCCGCATCTCAATGTGCCCGAGTTGATGGTGGTCATCAGCATGGGCTACATGTGCTTTTCCTTTGTCAAATCCGGCGTCGACAATTTCCGCAAAACAGAAGCCCTGCAAAACAGCCAGGAAAGCCTGACCGCCGCCAATGACGCCTTGAGCAAGCACCGCAATGAATTGCAGCGTTTGTCTATGGTGGCCCGCAAAACCAATGATGCGGTGATCCTCTCCAATCCGAAACACGAAATCGAATGGGTCAACGAGGCGTTCACCACCCTGACCGGCATCCCCGCCAAAGACATCATTGGCAAACCCACCAGCCTGCTTGCGCAGCTCACAAATGCGGACACCGATATCGCGCAGAAAGTCGCCAAAGCCATACGCGGTGACAACGATGCCAAAATCGAAGTGCGTCACAAAATTGCAGACGGGCGTGAGCGGTGGGGTGAAATGCAGATGCTGTCTGTCAAAAACGCCGATGACGCGGTCGATTTTTACGTGACCATTGCGCGTGACATCACCGCCACCAAGGAGCATGCCATGAGCATGCGCAAGGCCCGCAAGGCCGCCGAAGATGCAGCCCGGACAAAGACCGACTTCCTCGCCAACATGAGCCACGAAATTCGCACCCCGATGACCGGCATCATCGGCATGGCAGATCTGCTGTCGGAAACCGAACAATCCCCGGAACAGGCGGACTATACACAGACCATTATTGGCTCCTCCCGCAGCCTGCTGACCATCATCAACGATATTTTGGACCTGTCCAAACTGGACGCAGGCAAGCTGCAGATCACCAACAACACCTTTGATACGCGCACCTGTTTTGAAGAAACCCTGCGGCTGTTGGAACCCAGTGCTTACAACAAGGGCCTTGGATTAAATCTGACCGTTGCAGAAGATGTGCCGAAACATTTGTTTGCCGACGATGTCCGTGTCCGCCAAATCGCAACCAATATCATTGGCAACGCCACCAAATTCACCGAATTTGGCAAGATCGACGTCAAGGTCTGGATGGACGGTGTCGAGGCCACGGACTCGATGACCCCGATGACCTTGAACTTTTCGGTGGAAGACACCGGTATTGGTATCCCCGAAGACAAGCTGAGCGCGATATTTGAGGAATTTACACAAGCCGAAACCTCAACCACGCGTCGATTTGGCGGCACGGGTCTGGGCCTCAGCATTTGCCGCATCCTGACCGAACGCATGGGCGGGGAAATCTCCGTGACCTCTGTATACGGACAGGGATCGCGCTTCCTTGTCAGCTTGCCGGTGGAGCTGCCACCGCACGGCGCATTGCCAGATGACGTCAAGACGCCATTGGCGACAGACTATGACGCAATTGATTTGACCGGTCTCAACGTCTTGGTCGCGGAAGACAACAAAACCAACCGCGTGTTGATAGCAAAGTTGTTGGAAAAACTGCCGATCACCCTGCGCTTTGCCGAGGACGGGTTTGAGGCGGTGGACGCCACGCTGGAAACACCGCCAGATCTGATCTTTATGGATATGTCGATGCCCAAGATGAGCGGCATTGAGGCCACCGAAGCCATCCGTGCCAGCGACGTGATCCAACCACATATTGTGGCGCTCACCGCCAATGCTTTTGAAAATGAAAAACGCGCCTGTCTGGCTGCGGGCATGGATGATTTCCTCACCAAACCAATCCGCCGTGCGGATTTGGTCACGTGCCTGCAGCGCCACGTGGCACGCCAAAATGCGCCAACTTCTGCGGTGCAGACCGCACTCCAAGCTTAGCGCAACACGCTCACTTTGACTTACACACAACACCGCTGAAGCGCAGCCAATGGGCTGCGCGCGGGCCTCGCGCCATTCCTAGAGCTCCCACTCCAAGCGCGCCTTCAGGGCACTGAGAGCCTTGCACCTGATGTGGAAATACCCCTCCTCAGCGCCCGCCGTACACAAACACCGCACCTTATTTCTTGCATCTGCTGCGCCCCATCCGGTTGCTATGCGACGGTGCCGTGCTCCTCCCAAAGATCGCCAAACAGCAAAAAGGCGGCATGCCCTAACATACCGCCTCTCGCGCCTGTCTGTTTAACGGGCTTAGCGCACTATGAACTCTGCATGCAGGGCTCCGGCCGCTTTGATGCTCTTGAGGATGTCGATCATGTCACGTGGAGCCACGCCCAGTGCATTCAGACCTTCGATGACTTCACTCAACGAAGTGCCCATCGGCACCTCCGCCAGGCCAATGCCCTCGTCCTCTTCAATGCCCGCCTCGGTGCGCGGCACCACCACGGTTTCGCCACTAGCAAACGGGTTGGGCTGCACCACCAGCGGGGTTTCCTGAACCCTCAGGGTCAAACCACCTTGCGACACCGCCACCCGAGATATTCGGACATCGTCGCCCATCACAATTGTGCCGGAGCGTTGATCAACCACCACACGGGCCTTGCGTTCGGGCTCCACCGAGATGTTCTCAATCTGGCTCAAAGCATGTGCCGGAGAGGCCTGATTGGTGCGGTCAATGTCCACCTGAACGGTGCCCGCATCCAGCATCAGCGCCACACGGCGACCATAACTGCGGTTGATGGCTTCCTCAATCCGGTTGGCTGTGGTGAAATCCGGTTCCCGCAACGCCAGACGCATGTTGGTCAGCGTGGAAAAATCGAAGTCGATCTCTCTCTCAATGCGGGCACCAGAAGGGATCACACCCGACGTTGGCACACCCTTGACGACGCCACCGGCCTCGCCTTCGGCAGACACGCCCCCTGCGATCACTGTGCCCTGGGCAACTGCGTAGATCTCACCATCGGCCGCATTCATCGGTGTCATCACCAATGTGCCGCCCAAAAGGCTCTTGGCATCGCCAATCGCCGAAATGGTCACATCCACCGTGCCGCCTGCACGGGCAAAGGGCGGGAGTGTTGCGGTCACAAACACCGCCGCCACATTTTTGGGACGCATATTCTCGCCGGTGATATTCACACCAAGGCGTTCAAGAATATTGCCCATAATTTCTTCGGTAAACGGCGCATTCCGCAGCCCGTCACCGGTTCCGTTCAGGCCAACCACCAAACCGTAGCCAACCAGATCATTGCCTCGTACACCGTCAAATTCTACCAGATCTTTGATCCGGATCGGCGCTGCTGCTGCCATGACTGGCATCAGTACGAGGAGCAGTAGCATTCTTGCTAAGCCCATGAGATCATTCACCTTACATAATTTGCCAACGTGAGTTGGGAGAGACGCGAGGTGATCGTATAGACCATCTCAAGTTGCACCTGCACGGCCTGCAATTTGCCAGCCACTTCGGTTTGGTCTGCAGACAATAGGTCCGTCTGCGTCATCAGCATTGAGCTCCGTGACAGCGAATTCTCCGCCATCGCATTCTCAACACGTTCCTGATTAAATCCGATGTCTGCGCGGACGCGGGTCAGGTTGTCCTGTCCGGTCAATAGACGTTCGCCGGCGCGCGCCATTAGGTTCTTCTTATCTGTGAGGTCCAGATTAAGCCCTGGATCAAGGGCCAACGCCGCGAGCGCAGAATCCCGCATTGCTTCACGTAGCTCAGTGCTGTCTGCGCGAACATTGAAGTCTGCTGACTGATTATCATTTAAACGCATCGGCGCGAGATCGTTAAGCGATCCCAGATACGCATTGGTTTCAAATCCACCACCTGGAGTCATAAAATAGTCATCTACAGCTGTGACAATGTCATTGATCGTCAAGGCGCCTGCAACAGCCGCTGAAAGCTGCGTCATCATCGCGTCGGAATCAATCAACGCGGCGCCGTCTGTTGCCGTACCACCAAAGATTGTCCGGTCTGCGACCCGACCGTTCAAGGCACTCACAACCGCGTCGAAATCGTTGCGCGCACTACGAGCCACACTGTCGACGGCAGCAGACAAACCGGACTCCGACGCAGACAACAAGTCCCGTCCCAAATCGCCAGTGACGGAATGCACCTGGTCCAGCGTCATTTGGGCCGTTTCTAGAAACAGCGACGCATCTTTGGTGGCTGTATCATAGCCCTCCAGAACGGTGAGCTGACGTTCCACGCCAGCCAGCATATTGAAGTCGCCTCGCAGAGCCGCCGAAGGATCAGCTTTTCGACCGGAGGCAAGTTCGTAAGCAAGTCTGTTCAGGTCCTGCTTAACCGCCACGGTCCGGCGCGCATTCATCATGTGCTGCGCCATGTCACCTATTGATGTAATGGTCATCCGATCCTCAACAGTTCTTGCATCATTTCATCTACCGCCTGGATGAGCTTTGCGTTCGCCGCGTAAGACTGCTCAACCAGCATCAGCATTTGCAGCTCCTGATCAGTGTCCACACCGTCAATGAGCTCCATCTCTTCCAGCGACACCAATCGCGCCGAAGCAAAAGCCACGTCGTTGTCGCTTTGCACCCGCGCGCCAGCCACGCTGGACAAAAACTTGCCGCTCAACTCACTCATTGAAACGGCCTTGGAGCCGTAGCCACCGGACACGGGAACAACCTGAACCTGCATCGCATCCAGCATGCGGTTCAAATGGGTTGCATCACCGGCATCACCGGGTGCTGCAGCCCCCAGACCATCGCGCAAACGCCACGTTTCACCGGCTCCGTCGATATCCACGAGATTGTTCAACTCCAACCGCCCAGCCAGACCAACTTCGTTGGCGGCGGTAAAGGCCAATCCTGCATCGGTGAACAACCCGGCATCTCCTGGTGCCAAAGTTGGGTCCATGGTTGGATCTTGGTAGCGTTCCACCAAATTACGCGCTGCAGCATCCAGATCCGCCTGCGCCTGCACGCCAAATTCGTCGCGAATGGCAAACTGCGCGCCGATGGCGCCGCCAGACAACGCGCCTTTGTCGCTGTCGATCCGCATGGGATAGCCGTTGATGGTGACCCCGCCCAAAAGGCCATTGGCCTCTGTCATATGCGGCTCAACCGTACCGACTTCGGTAAACTCAATTGTCGCGGCTTTACCGTCCAAAAGAACTGCACCGTTGGTCGTATAGAGCGCCACGCCGCCGCGATCGCGTGGAGACATGCGCACAGGAACCAACTCGCCAACTTTGTCGATCAGAACTTGACGCTGATCTTCCAGCGCCGCGGTTTCTTGTCCCTGGTTGATCGCTAGAGAAATCTTGCGGTTGACCTCCTCGGTCTGCTTCAGCAATCCATTGAGGCTGTCGATCATGCTGCCGATTTTGGAGTCGGCCTCAGTGCGCATTTTTTGGACGCCATCAGACGCTTCATTAAAGGCAAGCGCGATGCGTTCGGCGTCCTGCGACACGTTTTTTAGACGGACATCACTGTCTGGCGCACCTGTGGCCATTGCCAGAGAGCTTTCAAAGGTCGCCATCACGCCGGACAAGCTGGTCGGATCTTCGGGTGTCCCAACAAGGCTTTCCATACGGTTGTAGAACGCATTTGTTCCCGTTGCCAATGCATTGCCAGCGTCAGCAAGGCGGCGCTCTGCAATGGTCACAGGGTTCACATGGCGAGAAGTGCCTTCAATCTTCACACCCGCTGAATAGCCATACAGTGCGGCAGACTGATTGAGAGTCCGCCGCCCGTAGCCTTCGGTCATGGCGTTGGAGATATTGGAAGACACCACCTCTGCCCGACGCGCCGTGGCCGTCAATCCGGTCAATGCGTTTGACAGAGCGCTCGATATACTCATGTCTTATCCTTTCCGGCCGACAACGGCCTCGGCGCGGTTACTTAGCGTTTGATATTGGTGGTTTCTTGCAGCATTTCGTCCACGGTCTGGATGACCTTGGCGTTGGTGCTGTAAGCGCGTTGGGTCTGGATCATGTCGGTCAATTCGCCCGCCACATCGGTGGCCGATTCCTCACGGACATAAGACAGAAGTTCACCAGATGGGCCGGTGCCCGCATCCCACATGAAGTAGGGACCACTTTCATTGGACGGCACGTAGGTCTGGAAGTCCAAAGAGATATCCAAGCCGTTCGGGTTTGGAACATCCACCAACGGAATCTGCGCGATGGTGCGGGTGATCCCGGTGTCGAAATAGGCATGTACAAAGCCGTTGTTGTCAACTTCAACGGAGGTCATGGACCCCACCGGTGCGCCGTCTTTGTCGATTTTCAATGGCGCATAGGAATCACCAAGCTGGCTCATGCCCCCTTCGGCCCCGATCATGCCGATGTTCAGCTCCATGGGGCCGCCAGAGACGTTCAGGATCGCGCTACCTGTCAGCGGATCATACGCGCCGCCGGGAGGGTTGGACACCACGGCCTGCAACAGACCACCGGTGGTGCGCCCGTCGTCAAACGTCATGGTGTAGTCACCAATGATCGCGCCACCTGAGGCAGAATCACGGATCACCATGTTCCACTCATTGGACGCGCCTGCCCCTGGAACGGTTGGCGTAAACTCAATGTTCAGTGTCTCGGCCTGGCCCAGGTTGCCATAGTACTCGATACTTAACGTTTCTACAGAACCTGCGGCACCGGCCACGGTGGAGGTCGCCGGCAGGTTTACACCCAGATCAACATTGGTCGTGGGAGAGCCAACCAGCTGAGATGTCAGCAAACGAATCGGGCTCAGGCCGGTATCGGTGTCGCGTGGATAGTTCGGAATGGATCCATCCGCTGCCGCGGGCCACCCCATCAGCGCCAGCCCTGCCTCAGTCACAAGATAGCCATCCTCATCCGGACGGAAAGACCCCGTGGTGGCCAGCATCATTTGCGGGCTGGTGTCACCTGCCTTGATAGCCGTACCCGCCGCAACAGGTAAGAAACCACGACCACGCACCGCGAGGTCGGTTGGATTGGTGGTTGGGGTGAGCGAACCACCTTCGTCAATCAGGCGACGCGAAGTCGCTTGCACACCGCCAGCGGAATACTTGCCGCCACCGGCACCGGTCACCATAGACTGGAAATCAGTCTCAACCCGACGGTAACCGTAGGTCGCAGAGTTCGCGATGTTGTCTGAAATGGACGCCAGTCGGGTGGCATTGGCATTGAGCCCGGCCACACCGGCATTAAGCGAAGAGGAAATCGACATGGTACGCCTTTCTGCTGTATCAATTCGGTCGTCGTCTGCTTGGTTACGACAATCGGAATTAACAGCGGCCTAACGGCGTACCATATTTCCTTTTAGCTTCAGCGATCCGATCGCAACAGAATGATCTCAATCCTGTTGTTCCGCAGGTCCCGCGGCACATTGGACACCGGTTCGCGGTCTGCATGGCCGGTCACCCGCGCCACCCGTTCAGTCTCCAAACCATAGGTTTCCATCAGCTTTCGAAGTTCATTTGCGCGAATCGATGACAGTTGCCAACTCGGGTTCTCCCGCACCGTGATCACGCTGGTGCGCACATGACCTTCCACCGCCACCTGGTTGCTCACCATATTGGACACTTCCGCAAGAACCTTGGCCAAATCCACCAAAATGGGCATCGGCACCGCGCTTTTGGGCTTAAACAATCGCTCCTCTTCGGAATCAAAGATCTCGATCACCAGACCTTCGTCGGTCAAGCGTGTCACAACATGTTTCAGCACATTGTCGGCCAACAGGCTCTCGCCACCACCGCCAATCAGCATGTCTTCGACTTTCTCGAAGTCAGCATCCTCGCCTTTGCTACCTGGCTGTTCGAACTCAACCGGATCCGGGTTGTCTTTCAATGCCGTTGGCAAGCCACCCACGCCGTTTTGCGACAGGATGTTATGTTCCTGCACGCTGTCCCCGCCAAACATGGCATTGCCGCCACCGGACACTTTGTTCAATGGCACCGTTGGGCTGAAGAATTCAGCAATCCCCAGCCGTTGCTGTTCTGTAGTCGCGTTGATCAGCCACATCAGCAAAAAGAATGCCATCATGGCGGTCACAAAATCCGCGTATGCAATTTTCCACGCCCCACCGTGGTGTCCGTCGCCTGCGATGACCTTCTTACGTTTTATGATCACCGGAGCGACGTTGGAATTATCAGCCATCGCCGTCACCTTTTTCTCACCCTGACACGACACCTATACGGCAGCTCTTACCCCCGCCTTAACATATGGAATACATGAGAAATTTTAGGGATTTTCCAACAGGACAAGGCCTGTCTAATCTGCCAAATATGCACTCAAAATTTGCATAAAATCCCGCCGGTCCAAACCGGCCTCAATAACCGGCCCGACCTGCACCTCAATCACCCCCGGATATTTGAGCCAGCTGCCGCGCGGCCAAACCGCGCCAGAGGTCAACCGCACCGGCACCGCAGGCACACCGGCCAGCTGGTAGAGCACCCCCACCCCGGCTTGCGGCTCGGAATGCTCCAAACGGCGCGTGCCGCTGGGAAAAATCGCCAACCGCCGCCCGTCTTTGATCGCCGCTACGCCGGCACGAAACCCCGCCCGCATCGCGTCCCCGCCGGTTTCCACCGGAATATGCCCCAAGGCCCGTGCCACAGGACCAAACACCGGGTAAGAAAAAATCGGCTTCTTGGCGAACATCACCGGGTAGTCAAACAGGGCGTGGAAAAATAACGTCTCCCAGGTGCTCTCATGCTGAGATGCAATCAGCAAAGGCCCGTCGGGTAGGTGCTCCGCCCCGTCCAAGCGATAGTCGATGCCACACACCGTCCGCAACAACCAGCGCAGAACCGACAAGTAGCCATCCGCAAGCCCACGCACTGCCTGACGCGACGCCCGTTTGAACGGCCACACTATCAGAAACGGCATCAGTGCGAGACTGGCCAACCCATAAAACAGCAGGCTTCGTACAAAGACGACGGGAAGAGACTGTTGCAGCCTATGCATAAGAATTCTCAAGACAATGTGCTTCAGTCTTACGCGGTGGTGCCGCCTTTGCATAGCGTCCCTTCACCGATCAAGCGCGAAGTATGTGAATGCTGTATGGTCACGGAGTCACGCTTGGTCTAATCTGCCCGAAAGGGGCAACAAACTGCCTGTTGCCCAAGCATTTTGAAGAGTTTTTGGCGCGCATGGGGGATGCTTTGCAGACAGGCGCACGATGGGTCCCATTTTCGGGGAAAACCACGCTTTTGGTCACAACGCTGTGCATCGGGTTGGCGATGCCGGCACAGGCGTTTGACATTCAATTGACCACGTCAAACGGCGACGAAGACCTGCAGGCGCGATTGCTGGCTGCAACCCTGACATCGACGGCCAAAGAAGAAGGCAGCTCTGCTCCACAAGACATCATCGCCGCCGCACAATCAGACTACCGCCGCTTGGTCAGCACCCTATATTCGCTTGGTCATTTCAGCCCTTCGGTGTCCATCCGCGTGGATGGGCAGGAAGCCCACAATATTTCACCTTTTGCGGCAAAATCCTCGATTGGCCAGGTGGTTTATAAAATTGACCCCGGCCCCAGCTTTCAGTTTGGCAATACCCGGATTGCCCCAATCGTGCCCGCCACAGAGTTGCCAGAAAGCTTCGCGCCACGCCAACCCGCAAGCCTGCCCGCAATCACGGACGCGGCCCGCGCTGGAGTTGACGGGTGGCGTGATGAAGGCCACGCCAAGGCCAAAGTCAGCGACCAGAGCATCACCGCCGATCACCGCAAGGCCACGCTGGACGTCGATCTGACCATGGATCCCGGCCCCAAACTGACCTTTGGCAAGTTGGTGTATGAGGATCAATCCAACGTGCGCCCCGAACGGGTGCGCGAAATTGCCGACCTGCCGGAAGGCGAAACCTTCAGCCCAACAACTGTGGCACAAGTCACCTCGCGCTTACGTCGCACAGAAACCTTCCGCACCATCGACCTGCGCGAGGCTGATGAATCCAACCCGGACGGCTCGTTGGATATGGAACTTGCGCTGGTGGACAACCCACCGCGCCGGATTGGGTTTGGTGCGGAACTGGAAAGCCGTGATGGTCTCAGCCTCTCGGCCTATTGGATGCACCGCAATCTCAATGGCGGAGCGGAGAACCTACGCTTTGATTTCTCCATCGAAAATCTCGGTGCGCAGAACAGCGGCGTGAACTACATCCTTGGCACGCGCTACTCCCGTCCGGCGACTTTTGGCGCCAACACCGCGCTGACACTGGGCGCCGAACTCAAGCAAGAAGACGAAGACCTCTACTGGCTGCGCAGCCTGTCCTTGGGCGTAGGTGTGAAAACCATCCATTCTGATCGGTTTGAGACCACTGCCGGTTTGGGGCTCTACTTCTCTGACGTGGACGACAACTACGGCAAACGCCAACTGCATCTGATTGGCGTGCCGGTGACCACAAAAATGGACCGGCGTGACAACATCGCCAACCCGACGCGCGGTTACTACATCGAAGGCAATGCCTTCCCCTATTATGGCTACGCCGAAGCGGACAGCGCCCTTTACCTCAAAGGCGATCTGCGGGGTTATCGTGGCTTTGGAGCCGACAATGGCGTGATCGCCGCGGGCCGTTTGCAATTTGGTACCATCTTGGGGCCATCCATACGTAACACCCCACCTGACTTGCTGTTTTACTCCGGCGGCGGCGGCACCGTCCGTGGTCAGCCGTATCAGTCCAACTTCGTGACCGTAAATGGCATCGACAGCGGCGGCCTGTCCTTCTTGGGCCTGTCGGGCGAGATGCGGGTAAAAATCAACAACCACTTCTCTGCCGTGGCCTTCTATGACGCCGGCTTTGTCGGTGAAAAATCGGACTTCAGCGGCGACGGAAAATGGCACTCCGGTGCCGGTCTGGGTGTGCGTTACAACACCGGATTTGGCCCGCTGCGCCTTGACCTCGCCGCGCCTGTAGAAGGCGACACCGGTGACGGCCTGCAACTCTACATCGGGATTGGACACGCTTACTGATGCGGTATCTTGCGCTTCTCCTCTGCCTGATCTGGCCCCTGACGCTTTCTGCCCAAGACGCGGAACAGCAAGAGGCCAGTGACGAAGATAAAGGCATGCTGACCAACTTTCTGGAGGATGCACTGTCCGGCGAAGGCCGCACGGTGGAGGTCATTGGCCTCAAAGGCGCGATCAGCTCCAACGCCACGGTCGAAGAGATTCGCATGTCAGACGCCGATGGCACCTGGCTGACCATGCGCGGCATGACGCTCAATTGGAACCGGCTCGCCGTGTTACGCGGCAACATCAACGTCAATGAACTCAGCGCCAACGAAATCATCCTCGCCCGCACCCCTGCGCCCAATCCATCCGCTCCGCCCACTGCTGAAGCCACCCCGTTTTCGCTGCCGGAATTGCCGGTCAGCATCAACATTCAATCGCTCAAAGCCGACCGCATCACGCTGGGGGAAAGCTTTTTGGGGGAAGAGCTTAATCTCTCCCTCACCGCGCGCCTGATCCTTGAGGGCGGCAACGGCGAAGCGTTGCTTTCTGCCGCGCGTCTGGAGGGCCCAGCGGCCCGTTTTGCCTTGGACGGGGCCTACTCGAACGAAACCCGAAACCTGCGCGTGGATTTGCAAGTACACGAAGACGCAGGCGGGCTCTTGGTCACCAAAGCCAAAATCCCCGGCGAACCGCCCATGGCACTCACCGTGTTGGGTGACGGCTCCCTAGATGATTTTATCGCCGACATCCTACTGACCAGCGACGGCGAACAGCGTCTCGCAGGCTCCGTCGAGCTGGCCACCGAACCCGGCGCAAGTGCGGAAGACGCCGCAACCCAAGTGGTCCGCGCTGATCTTGGTGGCAACATGGCGCCGCTGTTTGCGCCAGACTACAAAGATTTCCTTGGTGAAAACATCGGCTTCAGCACCCTGCTGCGCCGCTTCGGGGACGGACGTATCACCCTGCAACAGCTCCTGCTCAGCTCCCGCTCATTAAACCTGAACGGCGAGATGGCAATTGACGCAAACGGGTTGCCGGACAGCTTTGATCTCGACATCCAATTGCGTGACGAGACCGGTAAACCCGTGTTGCTACCGCTCAAAGGCCCAAAGAATTATGTGCAAAGCGCCGAACTGGCCGCAAAATTCAACCACGCGGAAGGCGACCGCTGGACGCTAAGCGGTACAGTGGACGACCTCAAAACCGACACGCTTACGATGGCGCGGGTGGCGCTCTTTGGCGAAGGCACATTGCAAGAAACACCCATCCCGCGCGTTGAGGCCCAACTACAAATGGGCATGCGCGGATTGGCGTTATCCGATCCCGACCTCGCGGCTGTGGTTGGCTCAAACGGCGGCTTCCAAGGCGACGTCCTGTGGGAAAAAGACGCAGGCCTGACCTTGTCTAACTACAGCCTGCGCACCAACAGTCTTGGATCAAACGGCACCGTACACGTGAGCGGCAGCGGTCAGGACCTGACCATCGACACCGACGCCACGCTGACTGTCGACTCCGTCTCTCTGTTCTCTCCCTTTGCGCAACGTGACCTCAGTGGCGCGCTGTCTGCGCAACTCAAGGGCGCGGTGCTGCCGATCTCCCAAGGGTTTGACCTAACACTGAGCGCCACGGGACAAGATCTCGCGATTGCCGATCCGCGCGCTGACGCTCTACTTGCAGGCCAAAGCACTATGTCTGTCTCCGCAAAACGCGACGAAACCGGCATCACACTACGCGAGGCGGAGGTCAAAACACCGCAACTTTCTGCCTCCGGTGCAGGCACGCTTGCAAGTCAGAACAGCGACCTCACCTTTGAGGCGGCGCTCAACGAGGTGGCTCTGTTGCTCGACGGCGTCACCGGCCCCGCCACCGCCAAAGGCCGCGCTGTGCAGACCGGCGCAGATTGGGCGTTTGACCTCTCCGCTACCGCCCCAGCGCAAACAACTGCCACCATCCGTGCCACCCTGCCGCAATCCGGCAATGGCGCAGCGGAGATCGATCTGGAGGTGGGGCAAGTCCAAGTGTTTGTGCCCGAACTGCCTGGCAAGGCCCGCATTCAAGCCTCCGCAGAGCAGGCACCAAACGGTTGGAAAGTAGATTTCAAGGGAACCGGCCCATTTGACACCAAGGGCGCCGGCCAAGGTCTGATCGACCCTGCCGGCAACGGCAATGACATCTCCGTTGCCGGCACCGTACCGCTCGCCGCAGCCAATGTCTTTTTGCAGCCCAACTCCATTCAAGGCATCGCAAACTACGATCTGCGCCTCAAGGGTGCGCTCGGACCAGAGGCGGTCACCGGGTCAGTCACCTTGGGTGGCGCGCGGTTCGTCATCCCGGATTTGAGGGTGGCGTTTGAAGACATTCGCGGCACCGTTGGCCTCAACGGTCGTGCCGCAAACCTCAACATCACCACGCAGTTCTCCGGCGGTGGCCAGATTGGCGTGAACGGCAACGTGGCCCTCGCGCCGCCTTTCTCTGCCAATCTACCGGTGACTTTAACGGACATCATCATCCAACAGGGCCAACTTCTGAAAACCGAGGTGGATGGCACCATCACGCTCTCCGGCCCACTCACGGGCGGCGGAAATATCGCTGGCAACATCGTGCTCGGCAAAACCGACATTCACGTCACGCCGGTTGGCCTCGCAGGCGCGGGGCCGATCCCCGACATTCGCCACATCAACGAGCCATCCAAAGTGCGCCTTACCCGTAATCGTGCGGGCCTCATCGCCAAGGAAAAAGGCGGCTCCTCCGCTCCGCCGTTTGGCCTGGACGTGAACATTCAAACAACCGAACGCATCGCGGTGCGTGGCTTGGGCCTGAACGCAGACTTTCACGGCGGCATGAAAATTGGCGGCACCACCAATGACATCCGCCCCAATGGCGAAATTGATCTGATCCGCGGTCGTCTATCTTTCCTGGCGAAAAACTTCGAGCTGGACGAGGGCCGCATTTCCATGTTGGGGGACCTGGTCCCAACCATGCGGGTGGTGGCGATTTCCGACCAACCAGACGCCACCGTCTACGTGATTTTGGACGGCCGCTTGGATGACCCCAAAATTATTCTGGAAAGCGACCCGGACCTGCCTGAGGACGAGGTGCTCTCCCAACTGCTGTTCGGCCGCGACCTCTCCAGCATCTCCGCCCTGCAAGCCGCACAGCTGGCGGCCGCATTGGCGCAGCTTTCCGGCGCCGGTCCGCAAGGTCCGCGTTTGGGCGAAAACTCCGGTTTGGACGATCTGGGGCTGACCTTTGACGAATCCGGCACACCGGGCCTGCGCGCGGGTAAATACATCAATGAAAACGTCTACACAGAAGTGGGCGTGGACAGCAAAGGGCAAAGCTCGATCAGCTTGAACTTGGATGTAAACGACAACCTGACTGTGAAAGGCAAGGTTGGCTCAGATGACGACACTGGCATCGGCATCTTTTTCCAGCGCGATTACTGACGCGCCTTAGGTGTCTTTGCGCAGCCCATGCAGACAAAGGTGGTGCACCTGCGCCCGCATTTCCGGCGTCAGCGTCACCCCAAGTGAGCGTTGCCACTTCAACGTGTTGCGAATGCCGCCGCCAATGAAGCCGCCAAACAGCCCAACATCCCCAGGGATCACCCAACCCTCACCCTGCAGCTGACGCAGCAGCTCCGCAATGAAGTCGGACGTCCGTTTGAAACTGTCGAGCACCTCTTCGCGCGGCAACAACGGGACGTTGGACAGATATTCATGCAAGTCCGCGTTGTTTTCATTAAACCAGACAAAATCAATTTGCCGATCAATAAACGCCTTGAGCCGCTCCTGCGCCGGTTGGTCCGGATCGTCCCCGGCCACCAGAGCCTTTTCAACGATCACGCCAAGCTCTTCATACACCGCACGGATCAGCACATCTTTGTTTTCGAAATGATTATAGAGCGAGCCGGTCGCAACGCCCGCCTGCTTGGCAATTTTGCTCATCGACGCTTGTGTGCCATGTGCCACCAGCATCGCTGCGGTGGCGTCTAAAATCTTCTCGCGCATGTGGCTCGGTGTCCCGTTGGCTGGCTTTATTGGCGCGGTGAACATCTATTCACTTTGCGACATGCACCCTAGGGGGAGCGGCCAGCGCAAACAAGTCCTTCGTCTTTCCCCATGAAACATTGGCAAATGTATATTGGATCCCAATACTGAGTGACACAACGCCTATGGCCGCCCCATCCACACAGAGGTCTCCGAAAATCGCCCATCGGGCTGCCGCAACCGCTCAAACCCCATCGCCCGCCAAAAGGCGATGCCACCATCGTTCTTCGGGTCAGCGCCGATATGAACCGGCCCCACGCTTTGCGCCTTTGCTGCAGTCAGCCAGGTGTCAAACAGCCGCCGCCCCAGCCCGCTGCCACGTGCCTTCGGCATCAAGTTCATATGCAAATGCGCCGGATGCGGCGTGACCACATAGTCTGGTGTTGGCAAAGGATTGTGTATCCAATCCGCCCGCCGCTCATCTTCGGTCCACCGCTTCCGCCGCGCCTCATCCGGCGCCGGATACCGCTCCTGCAACGCAGGCCACCACTTGACCTCAAGCTGCGCCTCAAACACGCGGCTGTCCGCCACCCCACAGACATAGCCCTCAACCTGCCCGTCTATCTCCACCACAAACGCCAATTCCGGCGCCAAAACCACATAAGGCGCCGTGTAAATATGTCCAAGCATGTTGGGGTCTTGATACAGAGGCGTTGCATCATTCCCGGCTTTACCGGTTTGCACTACCACCTCATACAGTCGCTCTTGGTCAGCCTGTCTTGCTTGCCGGATCACGCCCATGCCCTGCCTCCTGAAACGCAGGGCTGTGCTACCACGAATACGCCAGTCCAGCGAGCCCCTTAGGCGCGTTGCGGTGCCCAGCGCTGAATCGCGCCAATCACGGCACCAATCATCACACCCAGCCCGTAGGCACCAGGCCCACCCAAATCAAATCGGAAGTCCAAAATGAGGCCTTCCGGAACATACAGCCCATAGGCAAGCGCTGGCACAGCCGCCAGCAACAACAACATAAAACCGCCAACAGGGTCTTTGCGGTTGATATTCTTCATCACCAACTGCGCCCCGATGGCTGCAGGTAGCGCGATGACAAGGATGACATAAAAGGCAATGAGCATGTGGGAGTCTCCTTTATCGGAGCGGTGACGAGCGCCTTTTCTTTAGCCTCTCGGAGGCGGGACCGCGTCCTCTATCCTCAGTCCCTAAATGGGAACACAAGCATCAAGATTCAACAGTACGCTTGTTAAATAATACACCCAATGCAGTTTGGGCTCGCCCGCGCTTGACTTGGTGCGACATCGCACTATTTAGTACGATATCGCACAAATGGAGGTCACCCCATGAATATCACCCGTCGAAAAACGCTCGCCCTGATTGGTGGCGGCGTCATCACGGCAGCTGCCGCCACTGGATTTACGGTCACCCGCCGCCCCAATCAGGCCATTGCGCCTTGGGCCCTGGCTGGCACCTATGCAGACCCCCGAAAAAAGGCGCTGTCCTTTGCGCTTCTGGCCCCAAATCCACATAACCGACAGCCCTGGATGGTGGATCTCTCCAAAGACAACCAAGTCACCCTTTTTGCCGATCTGGAAAAAATGCTGCCGGAAACCGATCCGCTGAATCGCCAAATCACCATTGGTCTGGGGTGCTTCCTTGAGGTCATGCGCATCGCCGCTGCACAAGAAGGCTATCGGGTTGACCTGACACTCTTCCCCGAAGGTCAAGACGACTCCCACCTGGACGCCCGCCCCATTGCCCACGCGGTTTTCACCAAAGATGCCAGCCAAAAACCCGATCCATTGTTCCACCATGTGATGGCCCGACGTTCCAACAAAGAGCCGTTTGACACCACCCGTGTTGTTGATCCATCCGCATTGGCACAGCTCTCCGAGTCAATTGACCCTGGCGTCCAGTTTGGCGGATCCGTGGATGCTGAAGACATCGCAGAGTTGCGGGAGCTGACCCATACCGCGCTCCAGATCGAGGTTGAAACGCCAAACACCTATCAGGAAAGTGTGGATCTGTTCCGCATCGGCCATCGAGAGGTCAACGCCAACCCCGACGGCATCGACTTTTCCGGCCCCTTGTTTGAATCGCTGCATCTCACCGGCATGTTCACCCGCGAAACCGCAACCGACACTTCCTCGACGGCTTATAAGGCTGGTTTGGATGCGGTCTTTGCCAACACCGACACCGCCATGGGACATATCTGGCTGGCGACGGAAACCAACACGCGAGTGGACCAAATCATCGCCGGTCAAAACTGGGTACGGGTCAACCTGGCCACAACCGCCCTTGGCCTTGGCCTGCAACCGCTGAGCCAAGTGCTGCAAGAGTACCCGGAAATGGACAGTGCCTATCACACCATTCACAACCGGCTTGCGCCAAACGGCGGAACGGTTCAAATGCTGGGACGTATCGGATACGGTCCCCGGGTGGCGCCAAGTCCACGCTGGCCATTGGAGGCAAAACTTGCCCAAACCTGAGCAGACAGTCCCAACTTTGTTTCGCTTCTTCAATGAAGTGGGGATCATCAATCAGCTCTCAAGCCGCCTGTTTGAAACCCGTCTGCCGGACGGGTTTCTGGTGTCCCATTTCACCGTGCTCAATCACCTGACACGACTGGGCGACGGACGCACGCCAATGGACATCGCCACCGCACTCCAAGTGCCCAAAACCTCCCTAACCCACACTCTGTCCGGCCTCAGCAAAGCCGGATTGGTGACGCTGGAGCCCAACCCCAAGGACGCGCGCTCCAAATGCGTCATGCTGACAGAGGCTGGCCGGCAATTTCGCGAAGACGCCATCGCCGCACTTGGCCCGGACATGATGGATGTGGCGGAGCATTTCCCGCCAGAGCGCATCGCCGAAGCTCTGCCGCTGCTCGAAGAAATCCGCGCCTTTCTGGACAAACGCCGAGACGGCTGACTACCCGAAGACAGCCGCCTTAGCTTTCACAGTTCCCAAATATCCTGGGGGAGGCCCATCACCGATGGGCCGGGGGCAACGCTCCCTCAGCTGGTCCAATCCAGCACAACTTTGCCCGACTTGCCACTTTTCATCGCCGCAAACCCTGCCTTAAAATCCCCAACAGGCATCTGATGCGTGATCACCCGGCTGACATCCAAGCCGTTCTGCAACATCGCAATCATCTTGTACCACGTTTCAAACATCTCGCGCCCATAGACGCCTTTGATGGTGATGGCTTTGAACACAATGCGGCTCCAATCCACCGGCGACTTGCCCGGTGGAATGCCCAGCAATGCAATCTTACCCCCCATCACCAGCGCTTCGACCATCTGATCCAGCGCCATTTGCGAGCCGCTCATCTCCAGCCCCACATCAAAGCCCTCTTTCAGGCCAAGCTCATGCATCACGTCGTTCAGGTCTTCGGTGGCCACATTCACCGCCCGCGCATTGGGCACCACGTGCTCTGCCAACGCCAGCCGGTCTGGGTTGATATCGGTGATCACCACATGCCGCGCGCCCGCATGTTTCACCACCGCCGCGGCCATGATGCCAATCGGCCCCGCGCCGGTGATCAGCACGTCCTCGCCTAACAAATCAAAGCTCAGCGCCGTGTGTACCGCATTGCCCAGCGGGTCCAAAATGGCGCCAATCTCATCAGGAATATCATCCGGCAAGGGCACAACATTGAACGCCGGCAGGCGCAAATACTGCGCGAACGCCCCCTGTACGTTCACCCCAATGCCACGCGTGCCCGGATCGAGGTGAAACTTCCCTGCCCGCGCCTGACGGCTTTCATGGCCGATGATATGCCCCTCACCGGAACAGCGCTGACCAATCTCAAGCCCCTCGACATTGCGGCCCATCTCAACAATCTCACCGGCAAACTCATGGCCCGTGATCATAGGCACCGGCACCGTCGCACTGGCCCAGTCATCCCAGTTCCAGATGTGGATATCCGTGCCACAAATCCCGGTCTTGTTGACCTTGATCAGCACCTCATCTGGTCCAATCTCCGGCACCGGCGCCTGTACCATCCACAGCCCCTCCTCAGGCTTGGATTTCTCCAGCGCAGTCATGGTGTTTGGTTTGCTCATGAGACAATTCCCAGCGCCTTGCCCACCTTACCAAAAGCCGCCAGCGCCCGGTCCAACTCATCCCGCGTCAGAGCCGCATTCATCTGCGTGCGAATCCTCGCTTGCCCGCGTGGCACCACCGGGAAGAAGAAGCCGGACACATAGACCCCTTCCTCAAACAGCTTCGCCGCCATCTCCTGCGCCAGTGTCGCCTCACCCAGCATCACCGGAATAATCGGATGCTCGCCCGGTAGGATGTCAAAGCCCAGCTTTTCCAGCCCGGCCCGCCAATACTGCGCATTCTCCCGCAATCGGGCCCGGTCCTCTGCCCCCTCTTCCACCAAGCGGATCGCTTCCAATCCGGCCGCCACAATGCTGGGCGGCAAAGAGTTGGAAAACAGATAGGGCCGCGCTCGTTGACGCAGCAGGTCAATCACCGGCTGCGGCCCGGCGATATAGCCGCCAATCGCCCCGCCCAGCGCCTTACCCAAAGTGCCGGTCAGGATATCCACGTCCACGCCAAAGTGATCTGGTGTGCCGGCCCCATTAGGCCCCATAAACCCGGTGGCGTGACAGTCATCGACCATTACCACCGCGTCGTATTTCTTGGCCAATCGCGTGATCTCCGGCAAGTTCGCCAGATAGCCGTCCATCGAAAACACGCCGTCCGTGGCAATCATAATATGCCGCGCACCCTCGTTGCGCGCGTGCTGCAACATCGCTTCCAAATCCGCCATATCATTGTTGGCATAACGATAGCGCTTGGCCTTACACAGGCGGATGCCATCAATGATCGACGCGTGGTTCAGACTGTCCGACACAATCGCGTCTTCCTTGGTCAACAGCGGCTCAAACAACCCGCCATTGGCATCAAAACAAGCGGCAAACAGGATCGAATCCTCTTTGCCCAAAAAGCTGGCCAGCTTCTGCTCCAGTTCGCGGTGAATGTCCTGCGTCCCACAGATAAACCGCACCGAGGCCATACCAAACCCACGCGGGTCCATCGCCTCCTTTGCCGCCGCAATCAGCGCCGGATTGTCCGCCAGCCCAAGATAGTTGTTTGCGCAGAGGTTGATGACCTCCCGCTCCCCCACCTGAATTTCGCCACCTTGCGGCGACGTAATCATACGCTCTGTCTTCATCAGCCCCTCGGCCTCAATGGTGGTGAGCGTGTCGCGAATGTCGGTCAAGAAAGCGTCAGACATGGGGGTTCTCCATAATGATGGACGATCATCTATCATAACGGATTTACATCCGGAAAGAGGGAAATGCACTATAACGGACAAAAATCCACTATTTGAAAACCCCCTAACCCATCATAACATGAAATTGGCAGCACGCTGCCGGCCAAGGCGCAGCTATTGGTTCGGTGCAGTCAATGGACTAAGCTAACGCTGCATCCATCTAAGTAGGTCCCGTATGAACCGTCGCGTGATTATTGCTCTTTGCGTGTTTTGGCCCGCCATCATCATTATTTTGGAGATTGCTGTCGCGGCCTTTGTTACCGGAATGGGGTGCACAATTTCCGCAGCAGGCCCCCAACCCTGTATGATTTTGGGCTTAGACATTGGACCGTCGGTCTACGGGCTTTTCTCGGTGGGGTACCAGGTGATCTTTGCTCTAATGTGGATCGTGCCGGCACTAACAATCTGGATCGTAGTCGAAATTATCTTGGCATTTCGAAAGCGATGGACACGTTAAGCGATTGAACAAGCAAAATCGCCGCTTATGCGTTCTTCACAATCAAAAACACCCGCGCGGGCTCTGTCGCTTCAATCGCATGGGCAACATCCGCTGCATAACGCGCGGTGTCACCCTCAGCCAACGCCTGCGCCGCCGAGCCACTTGTCACCGACACGGCACCGGACAGCACGGTCAGCTGCTCAGTCGCCCCTCGGGTATGCGGCGCGCTTTTCAGGCTGCCGCCCGCCTCAAAAGTGATGTCGTAGACCTCATGCCCCCCAACATCTTCGGGTGGCGACAGAATCCGAATGAGACAGAGATGTCCCATATTGTCAAACCGCGGCACATCGGACGCGCGCAACACATCCACCTTGTCGCCGGCATCCGCATCCAATAGCCCCGCAAAATCCACCTGCAACGCCCGCGTCAGGTTCCACAGAGTGGCAATTGTGGGGCTGCTTTCGCCGCGCTCGATCTGGCTCACCATCGACCGACTTACACCAGAGAGTTTCGCCACCGCGTCCAGCGATAGCCCCTGCGCACGGCGGGCCTCCCGCAACCGCGCGGGCAAAAGTTCCAAGATAGGCAGATCGTCACTCATGCCCCCAAATGCGGGAATCTGCCACCTTTTGTCAATCAAACCGCGAAACACACCTCCGTAAGACTACGGGCGCTGAAACTGTGACGCACCGTTCCACCTGACTCGCAGATGCTGCGACTGCATACTGTGGCCAACACGATTTCATGAGGAGACGACAGATGTCGGACATCGTAATTCTCGGCGGCGCGCGTACCGCCATTGGCACCTTTGGCGGATCCCTTGCCAACACCGCCCCCATTGATCTGGGCGCCACCGTCACCAAGGCGGCCATGGAAAGCGCGGGCGTGGAAGGTGGTCAAATTGGCCACGTGGTCTTTGGCCATGTGATCAACACCGAACCACGCGACATGTACCTATCCCGCGTCGCGGCGATGCAGGCGGGTATCCCGGACACCACCCCAGCCATGAACGTGAACCGCCTTTGCGGCTCCGGTGCACAGGCTATTGTATCCGCCACTCAATCTCTGATGCTGGGGGACGCGGACTTTGCCATCGCAGGCGGTGCGGAAAACATGTCGCGCAGCCCCTACATCATGCAGTCCCAGCGCTGGGGCCAGAAAATGGGTGACGTGAAAACCCTCGACATGATGCTTGGTGCGCTGAACTGCCCGTTTGGCACCGGACATATGGGTATCACCGCCGAAAACGTCGCTGATGAAAACGATGTCACTCGCGAAGACATGGATGCCTTTGCCCTTGCCTCTCAGCAACGCGCAGCCGCCGCCATCGAGGCCGGATATTTTGACGATCAGATTGTGCCAATTGATGTCAAAGTGAAACGCGACATGGTGCCTTTTGCGCGCGATGAACACCCAACCGCCTCCACTATGGAAAGTCTTGGCAAACTGCGCGCTGTCTTCAAGAAAGACGGCCGTGTCACTGCTGGCAACGCCTCTGGCATCAACGACGGTGCTGGCGCAATTGTTTTGGCCCGTGCCGAAGCCGCTGAGAAAGCGGGCCTGACACCTCGGTTCCGCGTGCTGGGTTATGCCCACGCTGGAGTGCGTCCGGAGGTCATGGGCATTGGTCCCGTCCCGGCGGTGGAAAACCTGCTTGCCAAAACCGGTCTTTCGATCACCGACTTTGACGTGATTGAGTCCAACGAAGCTTTCGCCGCGCAAGCCATTGCCGTGAACAAAGGTCTTGGTCTTGATCCCGTCAAAGTGAACCCAAACGGCGGCGCGATTGCGCTCGGCCACCCGGTTGGCGCGACCGGCGCGATCATCACCGTGAAAGCCATGTATGACCTGGACCGCACCGGCGGTTCCAAAGGTCTCATCACCATGTGCATCGGTGGCGGTCAGGGCATCGCCATTGCGATTGAGCGCATCTGATAGCGTCATCCAAACAGTGCGTGGGGCCAAAGGTTAACGCCTTTGGCCCTGTCAAATGGCGCACCTCCGCAAAACAGTCGTGATACCGACGCAAAACCGACGTGCAAAACCAGTGGTTAATCGACCCAAAACGTGACTCGGTCTGATGCACCTTTGGCGTCAATCACCGTCACCGTTGCGCTGCCTTTGCCGGTCAGCGGCACCACCATCTCCCGCATCCGACTTTGCCGCACAACAGGCGCGCCATTGGCCAACACGGTGAAGGGTAAGGCACCGTTTTTGACTTTCAAATTGACCTCGCTGTTTCCGCCTTCCAAGGTCGCCCCGTCGGGCGGGAAGGCCACTGCCAGCGCGTCCTCAGGCTTTTCAAAAAGCGCATTACGACCACGAAATTTCCGAAGCGGTTCAGGCAGTTGGCCTGTGCTGACAATCAAAGTCTCCGGCGGCGGGGGTCCTAACGGCGCAAGCTCCGGCGCGATGCGCTGAAACACCTCAAACAGTACCGGCGCGGCCACCTCTGCCCCAAAGGCTCCCGGCACAGGCGTCCCATCCGGCCGCCCAATCCAGACCCCGGCCACATGCTGACCATCAAACCCAATCGCCCAAGTATCGCGATGCCCGTAAGACGTCCCGGTTTTATAGGCTAAGCCATTGCGCGGCACCCCATTTGGCGGCGATATCCCGGAAAGAATATCGCCCAAATGCCAAGCCGCTGACCGGCTCATAACCCGTTGCTTTTGTGAAGTTTCTCCCCCTATTCGCCAGCGCAAATCCTGCGCCAGTCCGCCCTGAGGAATCACCGCATACAACTGCACCAACTCTTCAAGTGACAGCCCCACACCACCCAACGCAACAGCCAATCCCGCCACCCCACCGGGCACCTCAGGCGTCGTACCAGCCTTGCGCATGGCAGCCATCAAATTGGCGGGTCCAATCTCATCCGTCAGTAAAACCACAGGCAGATTCAACGACTGCGCCAAAGCCTCCCTCACGCGCAATTCACCTCGAAACCGCCCATCAAAATTCTGCGGCGCATAAGTGCCAAATCGTATTGGCGTGTCGCTGATGAGCGTCTCCGGATGGACCAACCCTTGATCAAAAGAAAGGCCGTAGACCAATGGCTTAAGCGTGGACCCCGGCGAGCGTTTGGCCAGCGTCATATCAACAAATCCCTGCCGGTGATCACCCCCGGAAAACCCCGCAGACCCCACAGACGCGAGGATCTCCCCGCTGTGGTGATCAGCCACCACAAAAGCGATGGACACTCGGTCTTCCAATCCGCGCAAGGCTTTTGCAGCAAGCCCTTCCAGCGACATCTGCAAGTCCCGAGACAAAGTGACCTGATGCGCCACCGCTTCCGGTCGCGCCGCCACAGCCCGATCCGCCATATGCGGCGCGATGCTCGGGAAATCCCGCCGCTGATTTGGCACCGGTGTCAGCATCGCTGTGGAGGCTGCGTCCTCGGACAAAACACCTGCTACAACAGCACGTTGCAGCACCCGATCCCGCGCCTCGGCCGCCTCTTCGGGGTGCCGATCAGGTCGCCGTCCATTGGGACTTTGCGGCAAAGCCACCAATAACGCGGCCTGCGCTGGGGTCAGCCGTTGGGGCTCTTTACCAAACCATGCCAAAGTCGCCGCGCGGACCCCTTCGAGGTTTCCGCCAAAGGGTGCATGGGACAGATAAAGTTCAAGAATCTCTTGCTTGGAGAGATGTTTTTCCAACGCCAAGGCCACCCGCACCTGACGAAGCTTGCCGTGCCAGGCACCCGTACCAGAATCCTCAAGCAACCGCGCAACTTGCATAGTGAGAGTCGATCCACCAGAAACAACCTCCCGGTTCCAAACGGCTTGACCGAAAGCCCGCAACACGGCGAAAGAATCGACACCGGCATGCGACCAGAACCGCCGATCCTCAAAAGCCACCAGCATCTTGATGTAACTCGGATCGACGGCATCCAACCAACTGCCCATGCGCCAAAGGCCGTCTTCAACGGTGTAGGCTCTGAGCAGTTTTCCATCGCGATCAACCACTTGCACCGACGTATCCGTGATCAGATTGGGCAAAACGGTTTCAGCAACCCAGCGATCCACGCCATCTCGCACTGCCGCTGCCAAAAGCAGCGCAGCAACAAGGACAAATGGCGCAAATCGCATGTTACTCGGTCACAATCAGGCGCGCTGCATCTGTGTTGGCGCGATACTGCGGTCGATACATGTCTTCCACCGAAGCCGCCGGGTGATGATACACCCCTGGGGACACCGCTCGCACGACATAGGCCAACCTAAACGGTTGATCTGATTGCCAATCCACCGCCGCTAGGAACCGATCTGAGCGGAACTCACTGTGCTCTGCGTAGGTTGGTTTCAACCACTCTAACGCGCGCACATCGCCACTGACCAAAAGGTTGGGATTGTCGATCTCAAACCCGGCTGGCAACGGATCGTTGACCATCAATCGCGCACCCACTTTGCTTGACGGCGTGACGGTTAACACCGTGACAAACCGGTCGCCAGACGCCACATCCGTCCCCGAAACCTCATTGCCTTCCATTGTGAAATACTGACGGGAAATCTGATACCCATAGCCTCCGCGTTGGACAGGATAAGTCGGCACGCCGACTCTAGTCACTGTAACCGCCTGCGGATTATCCCCTTCATTCTTCAGCACAACATCTGAGAGCAGATCGGTGTCGGACAAACGCTGCAGCAACGGTCCATCCAATGCGACACCATCCATGCTCAAGGTGTTGGAGCCTGCATCCTCGATCAATGCATGTGCTGCCATTAAGGACCACACGGATTCCTGGGTAGACAAATCTCGCTCTGGAGCAGTGACACGCGACAACAGCGCCCCTCGATCCAAGGCCGCGCTTCCAGCTTCAACTGCCAACGTCAACGCACCAACCGCATCACGTAGGTTGGTGCCGTAGTCTACACGCCACAAGGGGCTCTCGTTGGTTTGCGCCTGTCCTTCGATCAATCGGGCGGCTTGCTGGAACATAAAGTCTGCCCGTGTCTGATCTCCATAAGACGCAAGGGCCGCACCAAGCTGCGCCGCCGCCAAAGGCGTTGCAAACGCCTTTGCCTTCACATCAGCGTAGTAACGCAAGTCGCCCATATTGGCGGCGCCTTCACGTGCCAGAACCATCAACGCATAGGCGAGATCTTCGCCACCATTGTCAAAGTCCGGCGCATAGTTCACTCGGTTGCGCAAGTTATTCATCGCTTGCGTGAAAGCCACGTCCGGCACAGCGTGCCCTTGCGATTTGGCGCGGGACAGGAAGTCACTCACGTAGGCATCCAACCAGAAATCACCGGAGGAGGGTTGCCACAATCCAAATGCACCGTTGCTGGACTGACGAGTGAGCACCAACTCAATCGCATCTGCGATACGTGTGCTCAGCGTATCACTCGCCACCAATCCAAGCGCATCCGCGACGTCCTCGAAGTACAACAAAGGCAAGGTTTGCGAGGCAACTTGCTCAGTACAGCCATAGGGATAACGGTCTAGCGCCCGCATCAATCCTGGCGCATCAAATCGCGCCAACGCGCCAGAAGACAAAAACGTTTCGGCTGTACCCGGTCGCAAGTCTGCAAACAAATCTGACCCCAGCGTCAACGCCTCTCCGGCTGCCAAAACAACCTGCCGGGACTCACTCACTTCCGGGTCATTGTCACGCACAGGCAGCGTTAGCGTTTTTGTGAGCACCTTGCCATCTGCTGTCGTCAACGCCACGTCAATCACGTGATCGCCAATCTCCTTTGCCACAAGCGGCACCGAAAGGCGCGCACTTCCCAATTGTTTCAACGATAATCCCGAAGGCACGCTGTTGGACTGCAAACTGACGCCACTCTCCGTAACTACATCCAACCCCATACGCCCAGAGGGACCTTCTGCATGCACAAACTCCAGAAGCAGCCGGCTTTCGTCACCCGGTGCAAGGAACCTTGGCAAGCTGGCGGTCACCACAACCGGATCACGCACCAAAACCTCTAGCTCCGCCTGCCCGACACCGGTCGCCGACCACGCCACGGCCATCAATCGCACAGCGCCATTGAACTGCGGCATGTCAAACTGAACCTGCGCCATGCCATCGGCGCCGACTTCGATGGGGCCTTGAAAGTAGGCCACAAGCTCTTCAGTGGGTGGCGGCGAGTCAAACTTGGACCCTGCATTGGCATCGCCACCAGACCGCAGCGCCCCCATGGAACCGGTCATGCCATTGATCAGGCGTCCATAAATATCACGGATTTCCATACCCAATCGACGCTGACCAAAATAATGCCCAGATGGATCGGGACTCTCAAAGTTTGTCAAATTGAGGATACCCACGTCCACAGCTGCCAAGGTCACAAAAGCTGTTTCGCCCTCTGCGACGCCTTCAACTTTAAGAGAAACATCAAGCGGTCCTCTAGGTGCGATTTGCGCCGGCGCAATGAGGTCAACCGACAGCTGCTTGGCACCCGGATCCACTTTTGCGTAGCTGAGCCCCAGCGCCCGCGCCGGGTTCTTACCAGCAGGCAGGTCGGACGGTCGGATCACGGAAGCTGTCACATAAGCGCCCGCCCCCCATTCATCCGTGACAGTTAACGGGATCAGGTTCTCGCCTTCACTGACCTCCACGGCCTGCATGGATATCAACCGATTAGACATCACAGAGACCAGGGCCGTACCTGCAAAACGCGGAACCAAGCGTAGCTGCGCGGTGTCGCCACTGCGGAACATGTCCTTGTCCAACGACAGCTCCAGCGTGTCTGGGGTTTCAGTTGCATCTACAGGTGCGTACCAACCCGCGTAGAATTCAACGGCGCTGGAGACAAAATCGCCGCCGTCCTGTTCCACCACAATCTCGTAGCGACCCCAATCCACCCGTGCACCGACTTCCACAACCGTGTCACCGAGTGTTGCAGATCCACTGGCCACGGCCGTACGGCGGGTGGTCGGTTCCCACTCCCAACTGCCGCCCAATTGGTACCATTGATAGCGCGTTTCCACACGGTTGACAGTCCACTGCACCGGCATCTGTGCACGAGACAGGTCGGACGCCAAGGCCAACAATTCAAATCGCGCCGTGCCACCTTCCGGAACAACGTCTTCGTCAAATCGTGGTTTGATCCCAATCAGCGCGGTTTGTGCGGCCACCGGATGGGACAAACGGCGCTCCACTGGACGGCCAGAGCCTTCAAGCACCCGAATTGTGATGTCCGCGGACAGCGCGCGACCGGCGGCTTCTTGCGATGGCAGGGGCAGGAATATGTCCGCGCGACCGTCGGCATCCGTCACATCGCCAAAGAAATACTCCGTTTGACCATAAAAAGGCTGGTCATAGCGTCCAAAGCGGTAACCTTCATACCCTTCGATCTCAGACTGTGACCGCAGGGTGAGCTGTCCTTCGACACTCAAATCTGCCGCAGGCGCCCCAAACAAATACCGCGCTTCAAGTTTGAGGGGGGCTGGGTCGTCCTCGGTCAAAGGTCCGCTTGGCGGTGTCATCTCAAAGTCGATACGTTCAGGCAGGAAGTCCTCGACCAGCACCTTTGCCGTAGCCAAAGCGGGCGCCTCTAGGTCGGATTTGAACTCTAACGTCCAGCGGCCACGTGGAACAGTCGTGCCAAGCGGCATGTCAAACACATGACCACCGGCCACACCTGTAGTGGACACCGCGCGGCTGTATTCCACACCATCCGGACGGGTCAGAATGGCGGTTACGGGGAGCGATGGCAGGGCTTCGGCGACCGGATCGCGTGCCAATGCGGTCACATGAATGGTCTCGCCTGCGCGGTAAGCACCCCGATCCGTTGCCACAAAGAGGTCAATTGGAGGGGCTGCTGGACGGCCCTCCACACCCCGATCCGACAAATCAAAAGCAGGGTCCGTTAGCGACAAAAACGTGAAATCCTCACCGGCTTCCACCAGCAACAACGCAGGCGCCTGTGCGCCGGTGCCACGCGTTAAACCCGCATCAAAGCGCGCGTATCCCTCTGCATCACTTGTAACAGTGCCCAAAACGCGATTGGCCCGAGAAATCAGCGACACCTTGGCCTGATCCATGGCCGTGGCATCGGACAGGCGGCGCACAAAAGCATGCAAACCATCGGTGCCGTTCAGACTTGTCAGGCCAATATCCGACAGTAAGAACCACTGTGTCGCGGAGGTTTCATCGTATTTGTCGGCACCTGGGAGATCCGCGGTCAGTGCATAGACACCAGCTGGCTGGCCTGCGACCAAATCCGCCATCGGAAGACGGGTTGTCACGGTCTTGTTCAAGGTATTTTGAACCTCACCGGTCCCGGTCCAGATGGTTTCTGCCACATCGCGGGCAAAGGCATCCACCTGCCAATAGCTTAGAGGTTGACCAAAGTAGCTGTCCTGAATGGCACGTAGAATGTTGCGGTCATTCACGCGCTGCAGGGTCAGCTCAACCTCATCCAGGTTAACGGTTTCAATTGGCAGGCCCGCGTCTTGGCTGCGCGGCAAAACGTAAGCCCGCCCTCCGAAGGCCACACTTGGGCTGCGGTCACGCACATAGGCGTTAAGCGTGATATCTTTGATCAGCGTTTCGCCACTTTGCGCAGGCAGGCCTTCGCGGAAAGTCACTTCTAGGCGTTGTCCATGTGTGAGGCCTTCGACACAAATGCGGCGCTCCTCAACACTCAGAGCCATTTGCGCATTGGGCAGTTTTACAAATGGCGCGTAGTCCTGACCAACCTTGACCAAAGGCTCATTGAACTCGGCGCAGAAACGCGGCTCTTCCAGATCACTGTCTACAACGTGCTCAGACACTCGGAACCCGTATTTGCCAATGGCTGCGTCCAAACGCTGCGCCACATCGGTTCGCGGTTGGATCGACTCGGCAAGCCGCAAGCTACGCAGCACCGCTTTACCCCGATCTTGCTCTTCCAATTGGTCGGCCATCAAGATCAGGGCATTCACGCGTTCGGCGCGATCTTCTGCCCGTAGGTAGGCGTTGATGCTGCCAAGGAAGGCGCGCTCACGATAGGTACGGGACTCTGAAGACTTGTCGCTTTTCAGGTCAGCGTTCAGGCGCGCATATTCGTGCCACAGGTCGCTTCGGTCCGATTTTGCCAAGGCGCCGCCGGTCCAACGCATAGCGCTCAGATTGTTGCCATCGGCTCGGCGCTCCTGCGCCGCATCGAGCATTGCCTGCACAGTCCAGGGGCCACCTGCATGATGCCGCCCGATATTGGCAGCCAAATCTTTGGCGCGGTCAAAGTCCGACTTTCTCAAAAAAGTCAGATCTTCTGCGCGCCCACCAGCCAAGAAATGCGTTCCGCGAGGCGTTTCAAACACTTCCGCAGACAACGCGCCTTCATAAGGCTGCCGCTCGCTAATCGCTGATTTCGGGAAGCAGGCGTTGGACTTTTGATTGAAGGTGAAAGCCACACAATCCTGATCGGCCAAACAGGCCCCAATGCAAGCATCGTAAGTCGTATCAAACAGATTTTGCAGATCCGACCCGTAGAAATCTACGTCGCGGCTCACGACGATACGGCGATCGGGCACAAATGAGTCTTCGGCATGCGCCAAACCAGAACAAACAGTCAAAATTGCAGCCACAAAAATGCGAAACATTAGGCTTCTCCATCAATCAATGCCGCAATGGTGCCATGGGGGCCACGGACTTGGCAACGATAAGAAATTCCGCAAATGCAGCCTATCCGATTAAGCAGATATTCATGGACATTTGAGAGAACGACCAACAACGGATTGGACGATTTAGGGATCGGCGTATGTCGCTGGCGCAAAAACTTGCGGACGAAAGACGGGCACGTTTGGCAGCCGAACGCTTGCTGGAGCTGAAAAAGCGCGAGCTTTATGCAGCCAACCGCAAGCTGGGCAAACATGCTGCGCAACTGTCCAATGAGATCGTCGAAACACGCGCCGAGTATGAAACCGTTGTCAACGAAAACAAAAAAGTGCGCCATGATTTGGAAACCGCCAAAGAACGCGCCGATCAAGCCGAACGACGGCTTTGGCATTCCATAGCGACAATCCGCGACGGGTTTGCCTTTTTCGATGCCCAAGGCAAGATGATTGCCGCCAACCCTGCTTATTTGGCCATCTTTGAGGGCGCTGACCACGTCAAACCTGGCATCAGTTACCAAGAAATCATGGAATTTGCCGCCCATGAGGGATTGTTTGTGTTGGAAGACACCTCTCCCGATGACTGGTGCAACATGATGGAGCAGCGGTGGCACGAAGATGAGCCAGAGCCGGTGATCGTGCGCTTGTGGAACGAAGAGTTCTTGAAGCTGATTGATCAGCGAGACCAAGGCGAGGATCGCGCCAGCCTTGCACTCAACATCACTGATTCCGTGCGCAAGGAAGCAGAGCTTCAACACGCCCGTCAGGAAGCAGAGGCGGCAAGCCAAGCAAAGTCCGCCTTTTTGGCCAATATGAGTCACGAGCTCCGCACCCCGATGAATGGGGTTGTTGGCATGGCCAGCTTGCTGATGGACACCTCTTTAAGTGAAGAACAACGGCTGTTCGCCTCCACCATCAAGAACTCCGGCGAGGCATTGCTTTCGATCATCAACGACGTGCTCGATTATTCTAAACTTGGGGCTGAGAATGTTGGGCTGCGTACAGAACCGTTTGATTTAGAGCGCTGCATCCATGAAGTTATGACCTTGCATCAGGTCTCTGCCCGAGAAAAAGGCGTGGAGCTCTTGGTGGACTACGATCTGTTCCTACCAACAAAGTTTGTTGGCGACATCGGACGGATGCGGCAAATTTTGACACATCTGATAGGAAACGGCGTCAAGTTTACACATCACGGGCATGTCCAGGTGCAAGTGGTCGGTGTGATCACCAATGACGGCTCTGAAGCGGTGATACACGTGACAGTTCAGGACACCGGCATCGGCATTCCTGAAGAAAAACTGGAGCATATTTTTGGCGAGTTTAATCAGGTTGATACCAGCCAGAACCGTGAATTTGAAGGTACCGGCCTTGGACTTGCGCTCACCAAACAGCTTGTTGGGCTGATGTCTGGAGAAATCTGGGTGGATTCCGTGATTGCAGAGGGCACGTCTTTTGGCTTCCGACTCTCTATGCCCATCGAGGAGGATTGTGAGCAGCTTCCCATCCCGCTGCCGGACACGGTTCAGCATGTGCTTGTGGCCTCGGATATGGAAGTAAACAGCGACCTGCTGCACAAACAGCTGGAGCAAATGGGGGCCACGGTCACTATCTGCACCGACCAAACGCAGGTGCTGTTATTAGCGCCACATGTAGATTTGATCCTCGCGGATCACACGCCTTCCGGGATCAATGCCCGCGACCTAGGCGCAGAGATGCAAAAGATGGAAATCAGCACGCCAATCCTGGCGCTTACCAGCGATTTGAAGGTTTTTGCTGGTATGGAGAAAGACTCGCTTGTGAAGGCGATCCTCCAGAAGCCGGGCTCACGTGCAGAGTTAAACCTCGGGATTGCGAAAGCCGCCAATGCGGGCGCATCTCAAAGACGCAAACCGACAAAACGGCGCATGCGTGTGCTGTCGGCAGAAGACAACAAGACAAATCGCTTAGTGCTTGAAAAACTGCTCAAGCCTTTGGATATCGAACTGGAATTTGCCCATGACGGCGTCGAAGCTGTCGAGAAATTCCAGTCCTATGCACCGGACCTTATTTTTATGGACATTTCCATGCCACGTATGGATGGCACTGAGGCCACTCAGAAAATTCGCGACCTGGAAATGATCACCAAGGGGCATGTGCCAATTGTTGCGCTGACCGCTCTGGCCAATGAGGGAGATGAGGAGCACATCTTGTCGCACGGGTTGGACAGGTATCTCACCAAGCCACTGCGCAAGAAGGAAATCTTCAAGGTGATCGCAGAAATCTATACCGGCGACACAGTTGACCCGTTCCCGCAACCCGAAGAGCTACCGCTTCAGGCCTCAGGATAATCGCGCAGGAAAACCCAGCGGTCTCCGTCTGACATCTCTGGCTGATATCGGTATCCGCCATAGTCAAACTCTTTGAGGCCTTCGGCATCGTTCAGTCGGTTGTGAATGATGTAACGCGCCATGCTGCCGCGGGCTTTTTTGGCAAAGAAAGAGACAATCTTAGCCTCGCCATTGCGCTCTTCCATAAACACCGGCGTGATGACGCGCAGTTTGAGCGCCTTCAGATCGACCGCGCCAAAATACTCCTGACTAGCACAGTTGACCAAAGTGTCTGACTGAATCTCTTCCGCTTGCGCGCGCAACGCTTTGGCCGGCGCCTGGCGCCAATAGTCGTAGAGAGATTTGCCGCGACGTGTCTTCAGGCGACTGCCCATTTCAAGACGATACGGCTGCATCGCGTCAAGCGGGCGCAACACGCCATAAAGCCCGGACAAAATACGAAGATGATCCTGCGCCCAAAGCATCTCATCCGCTTCGAGACTTGCCGCGTCCAAGCCGACATAAGTGTCTCCAGCAAAGGCATGCACTGCCGGGCGAGTCAGTTCACCCGAAGGCATTGCCTCAAACGCCTTGAACCGATCACGGTTCAGCTTTGCCAAATCCGCACTGAGGTCCATCAACTTGCGCAGCTCTGCCAACGTGAGGTTGCGAGCGGTTTTGGCCAGGCGCACAGCGTCTTCCTGAAACTCGGGTTCCGTTGTTGGCCCCTCAACGGGATCCCAGTTCAAACGTTTTGCAGGTGAGATCACTACAAGCATCGGGTGTTCCTCATATTTTGGATCTGTCTAAGTGGCATCTCTTAAGACGTCCAGAAACGCCTCACCAAACCGGTCTGCACGACGGTCCCCCAACAGCCGTTCCATCGCTTGGGCGTCGCGGGGTTTGGTGCTGGCAACTTTTGCCAAAAGGCCTGCCGAACAGCTCATTGGTTTGTCAATTCCTTCCGGCCCCCGCAGCAGTTTGGATTGGGCTTCCAGCAATAAATCATAAAGGCTGGCGTCCTGCCGGCCCGCGATCTTGCGACGGCTGGGGTGCATCTGTTCTGCTTCCCCATTGATCACTTCCAGAAAGGCGTCACCATAGTTGGCCAGTTTTTTAGCGCCAACGCCACTCACCCGCGCCATGTCGTCCAAATTGGAAGGTCGCACCTCCGCCATTTCCGCCAAGGTGCGATCCGGGAAAATCACGTATGCGGGAACCTTGGCAGCTTCTGCCAACGCGCGGCGTTTGGCTTTGAGTGCGGACATCAGGGGGGCGTTTTCTTCGCTCACCAAAGTCTTTGCAGCGGGCCTGCGCGAGGTGGTGCGAATGGTGTCTCTGCGCAGCTGCACAGTTTCTTCGTCCCGCAACACTGGCCTTGCCCGATCCGTCATGGTCAGAGCGCCATGGCGTTCCGGATTGGGGCGCACAAGATCATGGCCCATCATCTGCCGGAAGACCGCTTGCCATTGGCGTTTATCGTATTCTGTGCCGACACCATAAGTCGGTAAAACGTCATGGCCTCGCTCGCGGATTTTGTCGGTGTCATTACCCAGCAGAATGTCGATCAGGTGACCGGTCCCAAACCATTCACCGGTGCGCAAAATGGCAGACAGCGCTTTACGCACAGCTACGGTGCCATCAAACACCTCGGGTGGCGTATCGCAAAGATCGCACTTCCCGCAGTTGACCTCAGTTTCCCCGAAGTATTGCAACAGGTTGCGGCGACGACACTCCAAGGCCTCCGCCAACCCCAGAAGCGCATTGAGACGTGCATGGTCAGCAGCACGGCGTTCAGGTGGTGCCAAACCTTCGTCAATCTGCGACCGCCGCAGACGAATGTCATCTGGGCCAAACAAGGTCAGCGTTTCCGCGGGCGCGCCATCGCGACCTGCGCGACCGATCTCTTGATAATAAGCCTCGATCGACTTGGGCAAATCGGCATGTGCCACCCAGCGGATGTCAGGTTTATCAACCCCCATGCCAAAGGCCACAGTTGCCACCACAATCAATCCATCTTCGCGCTGGAATCGAACTTCGGTATCACGGCGTTCCTGTGGATCCATGCCACCATGGTAATGCAACGACAGATGGCCCTCTTCGCGGAGAGCTTTTGCCAGTGTTTCCGTTTTGGCACGGGTGCCGCAGTAGACAATCCCGGATTGCCCCTTTCGGGCAGCAGCAAACTGTAAAATTTGCTTTCGAGGATTGTCCTTGGCCGCAAAGGCCAGATGCAAATTGGGTCGGTCAAACCCGTGCAGGAAAGTTTGCGGCGCTGCGCCACCAAACAGACGCGCGACAATTTCATCGCGGGTTTCGGCATCAGCTGTGGCGGTAAAGGCTGCAATCGGAACGTCCAAGGCTCGCTGCAATTCGCCAATGCGCAGGTAATCCGGCCGGAAATCATGGCCCCACTGGCTCACACAATGCGCTTCATCCACCGCAATGAGACCAACGCCAATCTGGCGCAACATGCCCAGCGACGCGCCAGAGGCAAGCCGCTCAGGCGCAATATAAAGGAGCTTAAGACGGCCCGCATCAAGCGCATCCCAAACCTGCGCGGTTTCTTCTTCGGTATTGCCAGAGGTCAGCGCGCCTGCTTCCACCCCTGCCTCGCGCAATGCCCGCACTTGATCGCGCATCAACGCAATCAAAGGCGAGATCACAACCGTAACACCGCCCCGCACAAGCGCAGGCAATTGATAGCACAACGACTTGCCCCCGCCGGTTGGCATGATCGCCAGCACATTGTCACCGCGAGTGACAGCGTCCACAATCTCTTCTTGTCCCGGGCGGAAGGCGTCAAAGCCAAAAACATCGCTCAGAACCGTGGTTGCGGCCTGCATTTCTCACCTTTTGTTGGGACACTCTGCGTTGCGCGCGACTGTCCCATAGGCGGGCGGCAGCCTCAAGCCCGAAGGCGCAGGTTAGCCGAGAAGAACCGCTGGCAGAATGTAATCACGCAAAGAGATGATGACGACAAACACCACCAACGGCGCAAGATCCAAGGGGCGGGTATCCGGCATCACACGGCGCACAGGTTCGTAGATCGGCTCAAGCAGGCGGTTCAGCCCGGTCCATATTTGCGAGACCAGAGGTTGGCGCAGGTTCAGAACCTGAAAATTGATCAACCAGCTCATGATGATATGTGCCAGCATAAAGAAGAAGGCGATATCCAAGATCAGCCGCAGTGGGCCATAAATTGCCATCATGAGAGGCTCCTTTGCTCCGATTGAGGCACAGTTAAGCACCGTTGCGTCAAAGCACAAGTCTGCGCTGGAATCTCGGTTGACGATGTGTTGCAGAGCGCATTGAAGGACGGCCAAAGGAGACCTTCATGTATCCCATCATGCGCATGGTCAAAGAGTTGATCAAATTCCGCAACGCAGCCCCGCTGCCATTGACCGGCACACATGTGTCTGCACATCGGTGTTGGCCGTCCGATATTGACCTGTGGATGGAGTTGAACAACGGGCGCACGCTGACCCTGTTTGACTTGGGGCGCATCCCGCTGGCGCAACGTATCGGCTTGGTGGCTGTGTTACGTCAGGAAAAATGGAGCATGACCATGGCGGGGGCGACGGTGCGCTATCGCCGCCGCATCCGCACGTTTGAGAAAGTGGAAATGCGCAGCCGGGCGGTGTTTTGGGATGACCGCTTTATCTACCTGGAGCAGTCCATGTGGAAACAAAACGGCGAATGTGCCAACCACGCGCTCTACCGTGCGGCGGTAACGGATCACTCTGGCATTGTAACGCCGGATCGTGTTCTGGCGGGCATGGGGCGAGAAGAAACCTCTCCGGTCGCGCCAGAATGGGTGGCCAATTGGATTGCCGCAGAAACCACCAGACCGTGGCCCCCGATGCAGGATTAACTTGCTAAGGTTGTGACATCCCGTCTAAGTGTAAATCAAAGTCCGGGGGGATGCGGATGTCAGACGTTTCAGCGCGCAAGCGCATTTGGGGTTGGTTCTTCTTTGATTGGGCGAGCCAGCCTTACAATACACTATTAATCACCTTCATTTTTGCGCCTTACATCAAAGATTTGATGGGCGATGGTGCCGAAGCGCAAGCGGCTTGGGGATTTGGTGTTGCAGCGGCCGGCATTGTCATTGCCATCCTCGCCCCTGTGCTGGGCGCCATGGCGGATAACTCTGGCAACCGGCTGCGCTGGATTTGGCTGTTTTCGGCAATGTATGTCGTCGGCGCCTTTGGACTTTGGTTTGCGGCCCCCGGCAGCTTTGATTTGCACAAGACCCTGTTTTTGTTCGCCGTTGGCCTTATCGGAATGGAATTTGCGACGATCTTTACCAACTCAATGCTGCCGGAACTTGGTTCCACTGAGGAAGTGGGGCGCATTTCTGGCAACGGCTGGGCGTTTGGCTATGTTGGTGGACTTGTCACGCTTGTACTGATGCTGGCGTTGTTTGCCGAAGACGCTGACAGTGGCAAAACCATGATTGGTCTGGATCCTGCCTTTGGCCTCGACGCGAGCCAGCGAGAAGGCACGCGGTTTGTCGGCCCGCTGACGGCATTGTGGTACGCAGTGTTCATGATCCCGTTTTTCCTCTGGGTACGGGATCCAAAGCCAACCAAGCCGCCAAAAGGGGCCACAGCCAGCGCGCTCAAAGAAGTGTGGGGCACCATTCGAAATCTGCCACAAACCCCGTCTCTTTTTGCCTATTTGGGCAGTTCGATGTTCTACCGCGACGCACTGAACGGGATGTATACCTTTGGCGGCATCTACGCCGCGGGCGTGTTGAATTGGTCGGTGGTGGATGTGGGCATTTTTGGCATTTTAGCCATCATTTCCGGTGCAATCTTTGCCTGGATTGGCGGGCGGGCGGATGCAAAAATGGGTCCCAAGCCGGTTATCACCTTCTGTATTTTTGTGCTGTGTGGTGTGGCCATTGCCATCGTTTTTGTTTGCCGCGAGAGCGTGTTTGGCATTGCAGTTGAAGAAACCTCCAAACTGCCCGACGTGATTTTTTATGTACTCGGTGCATTGATTGGGGCTGCGGGTGGCGTGATTCAATCGGCGAGCCGCTCTATGATGGTGCGGCAAGCGCTGCCGGGCAAAACCGCTGAATCCTTTGGACTTTATGCGCTAGCCGGCAAAGCAACCTCCTTCATCGCGCCCTTTATGATTGGGGTGGTGACGCTCATGTCCGGCAGTCAACAGATTGGCGTGACACCGCTGATCGCTCTTTTCCTATTGGGTCTGATCCTGCTACGCTGGGTCAACCCAAAGGGAGACAGCGACACATGGGCTACCGCTTCTTAACTGTACTGGCCCTGATCGGGCTTGCCGCGTGTAAGAACGAAGCACCAGAGCGCACGGTTGCGGTATCGACTCAGCAGCAGGTGCCTGTGAGTATGCAGGGCGTGCAGGCCAAGCAGCTTTTTGGCGCCAAACCTGTCGCCTCACAACAAAACAGTGCGCCTTTTGGAGGCTATTCCAAGGGCTGCCTCGCAGGGGGCGATATGCTGCCTGAGACCGGCCCAACTTGGCAAGCCATGCGCCTGTCGCGCAATCGAAACTGGGGCCACCCAGAGACCATCTCTTATATCCAAGACCTGTCGGCCAAAGCTGCGACACAGCCTGGCTGGAACGGGCTCTATGTTGGGGACATCAGCCAGCCGCGCGGTGGTCCGATGCTGACCGGACACCGCTCCCACCAGCTGGGACTGGATATTGATATTTGGATGCTGCCCGCGAACCGGCTCAACCTGACAGCTGCGGAGCGCGAGAGCATTTCGTCGATTTCCATGCGGCGCGAACGGGGCGCATATGTGAACAGCAATTGGACCAAACAGCACCACGAGATCCTAAAAGCCGCAGCAAGTGATCCTAGAGTGGCACGGATTTTTGTTTTTCCTGGCGCCAAGGTCCAAATGTGTGACGACGAAAAAGGCAATCGCGCGTGGCTACGCAAAATCCGGCCTTGGTGGGGGCATCACTACCATTTTCACGTACGCTTAAACTGCCCAAGTGGTGACATGAGCTGTGTAAACCAAGATCCACCCCCCGCCGGTGATGGCTGTGACGACGCACGGCAATGGGTACAGGACATACTGTTCCCGCCTCCACCAGATCCCAATGCGCCGAAGCCAAAGCCGCGACGTGAACTTCAAATGACGGACCTTCCACAACAATGCGTCGCAGTTTTGCAATCGCCGTAGCGGCGTGTGTGCTCAGTGTTGGAGTGTTGGCGAGCCGCAGTAATAGCGGCGCGTCCGATGATCTAGCAGAGCATGTTTCGACCTACATATGGCGCTTGCACGACGGGTGGTTTGGCGGGTTTTCTGGCATCGAGCTGTCTGACAACGGACGCGAGATGGTGGCGATCTCCGATCGTGGGATGTTTGTGACCGGCACATTGCGCCGCAAAGATGGTGCTGTTTCCAGTGTTGTGGGCGTCGAATCCTTTCGGGTGTTGGACACCAAGGGCACTTTTCCCCAAAAGGCAGGATTGCGCGACAGCGAAGGGTTGGTGCTCCAGAAAGACGGTAAGCTTGTGGTGTCCTTTGAAGGCAAACACCGCCTAAACCGATTTTCCCAACCAGGGGCGAAGGCACAGGGCATGCCTTGGCGCAAAACCTTCAACCAAATGAAAGTGAACGGCGGCTTTGAAGCTTTGGCGATCAACAATTGGGGCAAGATTTTTGCGATTCCCGAGCAACCGATCAGCGATGAGACCATCGCGCAAGTCTTCACTTTGAAGAAAGGCCAATGGGAGAAAGCCTTTACCTTGCCGCGCGAGAAACAGTTTCAGCCTGTTGGCGCAGATTTTGGGCCGGACGGGCGATTGTACCTTCTGGAACGGGGGTTCAATGGTCTGGGCTTTCGGGTTCGGGTGCGCAGTTTCGCTGTGGAAGGCACCGTGGCCAGTGATGAAAAGCTGTTGTTGCGCAAAGGCATAGGCATTCACGACAACCTCGAGGGATTGGCCGTCTGGCGCGATGAGTTAGGGCGCATTCGGCTCACCATGATCTCGGACGATAACTTTCGTTTGATCCAGCGCACCGAGATCGTGGAATATGTGATCCCTCAATAAAGCTTGATTTGCCAAACAACGCACGGTAGGAGCGCCCCGTCCCGCGGCGGTCGCGGGGCCAAGTCGCCGCTACCTTGACAAAACGGGCTCAGACAAATGAAAACGACCTATCTTCCTGGCATTATTGCCATGGCTGCTATTGTTGTAGCCTCCAATATTCTTGTGCAATTCCTCTTTGGTCAGTGGCTGACCTGGGGGGCGTTTACCTATCCTCTCGCCTTTCTTGTGACCGACGTTATGAACCGCGTTTATGGTGCGCCTGCCGCACGCAAAGTGGTTTTTTCCGGTTTCATCGTGGGTGTGATCTGCTCCTTCATTGGTACCAAGATCATGTTGCAAGGCGACGGCTTCACCTATCCTGCCGTGACATTGCGTATTGCAATCGGCTCCGGACTCGCCTTCCTGACAGCGCAACTGCTTGATGTTGCTATCTTTGATCGGCTGCGCGAGGGCGCGTGGTGGCGGGCACCGTTGGCCTCGACCCTGATCGGCTCCTCTGTGGATACGGCGATTTTCTTCACTGTTGCTTTCAGCGGCGCACTCTCGGTCATCGAACCAAGCAACGATGTGAGCTGGGCGGGCGAAATGCTGCCGCTTCTGGGCGCTGGTCCAGTGGTGCCGCTTTGGGTGAGCCTGGGCTTTGCCGATTGGTGCGTAAAACTTTCGCTCGCGCTGCTTGCGCTTGTGCCGTTCCGCATGATCGTGGGGTCTTTGACCGCGCGCACCACATGATTTTGTTTGACTTATCCCCAACCTGTGGCAGGCTAAGGATACGCGAAACAAATTGAAGGGAGGTGCCCATTGTCTAGAGAAGCTATGGAGAACGAGGTCGGAACAGTTTGGGGGGAGCGCAGCTGAGGCAGCCCTTGGCTGACGTAAAGTCCGAATTGGTGTGATCCTAACCGATGCACCTCCAATCATCTCGAAGGGCTGTTTCCAACGCGGGAAGCAGCCCTTTTTGCTGCCGAGTTAACCGGTCAAAGTCACCCAAAAACCACGTCGGTATCACGTCGGTTTAACGACTGTATTGCGGAGGTGCGAATTTCCGGCGCATACCAAAACGTAAATCTTACCAAACAGTCCGCGCAACGCGGAGAGAGCCATGCTGCGGATCAGCGACGACATCACAATTGAAGACTGGGAGCTGACCGAGCAGTTCATGCGCGCCAGCGGGCCTGGCGGGCAGAATGTGAACAAGGTCGCAACCGCCGTGGAACTGCGGTTTGAGGCGGAGCGTTCTCCAGCCCTTTCGGCCCCGGTAAAGACGCGCCTTAAACGGCTGGCAGGACGGCGCTGGACCAAAGACGGAGCGATCATCATTCAGTGTGATGAAACCCGCAGCCAAGCGCGCAACCGCGACATTGCGCGGGATCGACTGGCGGAGCTGATCCGCAAATCCTTGGTGGCCCCTAAACGACGTATCAAGACGAAGCCCACCTATGGCAGCCAGCAACGGCGCCTCAAAGCGAAGAAGGTGCGTGGTGACGTAAAGGCGATGCGTGGCAAAGTCTCTCGCGACGAGTGATTGCGGGGTTGCAGCCTCAGGGCTTCGGGCGCAGTAATGGCGCGGGAGCAAATTGAGGGAGCAAGCCATGTCGGATATTTTGGCGCGGCGAAAACGGTTGTTGGGGCCACATGTCACCACCTTTTACAAAGAGCCCGTGCATTTGGCGCGTGGCGAAGGGGTCTGGTTGTGGGATACGGACGGCCGCAAATATCTGGATTGTTACAACAACGTGCCACATGTCGGGCATTGTCACCCGCGTGTGGTCGACGCGATTGCGACGCAAGCCGCCACATTGAACACCCACACACGATATGTGCATGACGGGATTCTGAAATATGGCGATGCGCTGACCGCAAAGTTCGACCATGACCTGACCAGCATGGTGATGGTCTGCTCCGGATCGGAAGCCAACGATGTGGCGCTGCGCATGGCGCAGGCGATGATCGGCAACACCGGCGTGATCACCACGGACAACACCTATCACGGCAACACCTCGGCGGTGAGCCAGCTCAACAGCTCCAAGGAACCAATTGGCGGCTTTAAAGATCATGTGAAACGCGTGCCCGCTCCGGACAATATGCAGCCGGTTGGCGGCACACGCGAAGGTCAGAAAGCAGCCTTCACTGCAGCGGTAAAGGCGGCGATTGCCGAGCTTGAGGGGTCTGAACACGGGCTGTCGGCGCTGATTATCTGCCCGTATTTCGCCAACGAGGGTTTCCCGACCTTGGAAGAAGGCTTCTTGGATGAGGCTGTGGCCGCCGTGAAGGCCGCGGGCGGCATTGTGATTGCCGATGAGGTGCAGCCGGGATTTGGCCGGATTGGCAGCCACTGGTGGGGGCACCAGAAACTTGGCTTTGCGCCGGACATCGTCACGCTGGGCAAACCGATGGCCAACGGGCATCCGGTGGCGGCGACGATCACACGTCCGGAGATCCTGACTGCATTTCAGGAAGGCTTCAAATACTTCAACACGTTTGGTGGTAACCCGGTGAGTGCCGCGGCGGCGCATGCGGTGCTGAACGTGATTGAAGACGAAGGACTTGTAGCGAGCGCGGCGGATGTGGGTGCCTATGCGGTGGCGCAATTGAAAGAGCTGCAGGCGCGCTATGACGTGATTGCCGATGTGCGCGGCTCCGGCCTGTTCTTTGGCGTAGAACTGTGGCGCGACGGGAAACCGGCCACAGAGGTTTGCACGGCGATGATTGACGAGATGCGCGACCGTGGCGTGCTGCTGCACAGCGAGGGGCGCTACGACAACACGCTTAAAATCCGCCCACCCTGTGCGTTTGATCGCGGCAATGCCGATCTGTTGGTGGAGATTATGAACGCGGCGTTTGAGGCGGTGCTATGAACAATCAAGAGGCCATAGTAGCTGCGCAAGAGGCGTTAAAGGCATGGGGTGTGGAAATGACACCCCGGTTGATCAAGAACCGCGAGAACATTGTCTTGGAAGCGGCAGGGCCGGATGGGCAGCGCGCGGCGTTGCGGCTGCACCGGCCGGGATATCAGAGTGACGATGCAATCCGCTCGGAACTGTGGTGGTCCGAAGCATTGGTGGAAGCCGGTATGGTGGTGCCGCAGCCAATCCGTACTTTGGCTGGCGATGTGTTGGCGACAGGTGGGGAGCGTGTTGCCTCGCTGGTGACCTGGCTGGACGGCGCGCCATTGGGCGAAGGTGGTGTGCAGCTGGCCATGGAGGCCGCAGAACAAGAACGGCTGCATGAGGCTCTTGGGGCGGAACTGGCGCGGTTGCATGTGGCCAGCGATGCGATGCAGCGGCCTGAGGCGTTTGAGCGCGAGGTTTTGGATCTGGACGCTCTGCTGGGCGACGTGCCGTCCTGGGGGCGGTTTTGGGAGAACGCCAGCCTGGCTGAAGATGAAGCAGCGCTGTTGTTGGCGTGCCGCGAAAAGCTGCGGTCCGAGATAGGCGCGCATGCCGAAGCGGGGGGCGATTTTGGCCTGATCCATGCGGATGCGTTGCGGGAGAATGTGCTGGTACAGGATGGGCAAACACGGCTGATCGACTTTGACGACGGTGTGTTTGGGTTCCGCATGTATGAGCTGGGCGTGGCCATGTCGCAGAATTGGGATCAGGCCAATGAGACGGCCTTGGGGGCAGGTTTGCTACGCGGCTATGCGACGGTGCGGGCCTTGCCTGAGCATGCAGAGCAGCTGCTGCTGGCGTTTACCGTGATGCGGGCGATGGCGTCTTGTGGCTGGGTCATTGGGCGCTATGCCGATGATCATCCAGCAGTGCGGGACTATGCCGAGCGGGCCATCGCAATGGCCACGCGCTATCTGGCCTAGCGGCGGGTGGTTTCGACCCAAATGGACTTTGAGGTGATTTCGGCGCCGGTGTTGGCGTCGATCACCTTGGGGTCTGTGGGTTGGCGGGTTTCGCGATCAAGGAATCGATAAGGTTCCGGCTTCTCCGTGGGCAGATGCGTTTGCGCCCAAGCTGTCATGGCTTGCATGACCGGCACAAAATCTCTGGCGGCTTGAGTAGGATGATATTCATATCGTACGGGGCGCTCCTGATAGGGTTTGCGCTCCAGAAGGCCGTGGGATTCCAAGCGCTTGAGACGATCCGACAACACGTGGCGCGTGATCTTTAGGCGTTTCTGAATGTCATCAAAACGGCGGATGCCAAACAGGGTGTCGCGCAGGATGAGCAGCGTCCAGCGGTCACCGAGCACAGACATGGTGCGGGCCACAGAGCAGCCTTCGTTGGGGAGATCAGTCCATTTCATGCGTCTCACATAGCATCTCCCGCAGATTTTCCCAATAGGTTCCAAAACAGAACTTGACTCAGTTCTGATTTAGAACCTATTACTCTTCATGTGAGTTCCATTTTGGAACCTAGATACGTTTGGCGCAGGAGAGAGTGATGACCGACAGCAGTGTTCCTTCCATTGTGCGGCGGCGGCGCAAGCTGCCGCAGATCAAAAAGCTGGCGATGTTGTCGGCACTGCGCAGTCAGATGTGGGTGATGTCCCGCACGTCGCCAGACAAGGCAGCCGCACGGTTGGCCGATCTGTTCACCACCCCTCCCCGCCCTTCTGTGCGCCATTGGGAGCGCCATGCCATGACACAGGCGCGCTACACACGGCGGCGGTTTGGCGCCTTGGGGTTTTTGTCAGTGTACCGATGGGTGCCGGAGCGCAATGGGCCGCATCCCAAAGTGCTTTTGATGCATGGGTTTGGCGGGCGTGTCAGCCAGTTGAGCGGCTTGGCGGAGCCCTTGGTGGCCGCTGGTTATGAAGTGGTGGGGTTTGATGCACCGGGACATGGGCAATCGCCAAAGCGCAACGCCGCCCTGCCGGATTTTGTCGATGCGCTGGAGATGTTTGCCACACATGAGGGACCGCTTGATACGGTGGTTGGCCATTCCATGGGCGGCGCGGCCATGGCAACGGCCTTGCGGCGAGGCATGGCGGCCAAGCGCGCGGTACTGATTGCGCCGCCGGCCTATCCGGGCACGTATTTGGCGCAGGCAGGGCGCATGTTGGGGGCCACAGAGAAGGTTTCCGGGCGGGCGCAAGCGCAGATCGAGGCGCAATATGGGCGGGCGTTTGATGAATTTCGCACGCCGCTCAATGCGTCAGTTCTGGATCAAGACGCATTGATCCTGCATGATCGTGAAGATCAGCAGGTACCGTTGGCAGAAGGCAACCAAGTGGCCAAAGCCTGGGAAGGGGCGCAATTTGAGATCACCGAGGGCCTGGGGCACACCCGCATTTTGCAAGCTCCAAGCACGGTGGCTATGGTGCAGAAATTTCTGATGGAAGCGACTTAGACGATCACTTCCATTTCGTCCTGCTGGCCCACGCCAAACACGCGTTTGTAACGCTCAATCTCGCTGGCGGGACCCATGGCTTTGTTGGGGTTGTCCGATAGCTTCACCGTCGGTTTGCCGTTGGCCTTGATGGCTTTGCAGACCATGGAGAACGGCGCCAGACCGTCGTCTTGGGTCAAACCGCGGAAGTCGTTGGTCAGCAAGGTGCCCCAGCCAAAGGACACGCGTACGCGGCCAGCAAATTGCATGTGTAATTCGGCAATTTTGTCGGTGTCCAGACCATCAGAGAAAATCACCAGCTTCTTGGTGGGGTCTTCGCCACGGTCTTTCCACCAGCGAATGGCGGTTTCCGCGCCTTTGGCGGGATCACCACTGTCGATGCGGATGCCGGTCCAGCCCGCAAGCCAATCCGGCGCGCCTTTCAAAAAGCCTTCGGTGCCATAGGTGTCCGGCAGGATGATGCGCAGGTTACCCTCGTGTTCGTCATGCCAATCTGCGAGCACTTTGTAGGGTGCTTGACGCAACTCCTCGTCGTTTTCCGCCAGTGCCGAGAACACCATTGGCAGCTCATGTGCATTGGTGCCAATCGCTTCCAGATCGCGTTTCATCGCAATCAGGCAGTTGGAGGTGCCGACAAACTTGTCACCCAAACCCTCGACCATGGCTTGCACACACCAGTCTTGCCACAGATAGGAATGACGGCGGCGGGTGCCAAAATCCGCAATCCGCAGGTCCGGCAAGGTGCGCAGGTGGTCGATTTTTTCCCAGAGTTTAGTCATGGCGCGCGCATAGAGCACTTGCAGCTCAAACCTGCGCATGTCGTGCAACACGGCACGGCCACGTAGCTCCATCAGCACCGCCAAAGCCGGGATTTCCCACAGCATGACCTCGTGCCATTTACCTTCAAAGGTCAACTCATACTGGCCGTCGCGCTTTTCCAGATGGTAATCCGGCAGACGCATGTTTTCGAACCACTCCATAAAGTCCGGACGGAACATTTGGCGTTTGCCATAAAACGTGTTGCCGCGCAGGAAGGTGCTTTCGCCACGGCTCAGGGACAACGATTGGATATGGTCGAGCTGTTCGCGCAGCTCCCCTTCGTCGATCAACTCCGCCAGGCGGATGTTGGAAGACCGGTTAATCAGGCTAAAGGTGACATGCGCGTCAGGGCGATTGCGGAAAATCGACTGGCACATCAGCAACTTATAAAAGTCGTTGTCGATGAGTGACCGAACAATCGGGTCAATCTTCCATTTGTGGTTCCAGACGCGCGTGGCGATATCGACCATAATTCTGGCCCTCACAGTCTCGTTTGGCTGTTAATACCCAGAAAATCAAAGGCCTGAAAGCCCTTATGGGGATGTCAGCCAATACGAGCGGTGTTGGTGCGGCTTTCTAGTCCATGAGCAATGGCTTTCAGCAGCTCCGCACGCCGCACCGGTTTGGGCAGAAACCCATTCATGCCCGCCTCCAAACACGCCTGACGGTCGCTGCGGTAAGCGTTGGCCGTCAGAGCAATGATATGCGGTTGGATCGTCATTTGATTGCGAATGAAGCGGGTTGCATCAAGCCCATCCATGACCGGCATCGACATATCCATAAGCACCACCTGTGGCTGATGCGCCTTGACCATTTCCACCGCCTCTTCGCCGTTCACGGCGGTGATTAAGGTCAATGGCAAATCCTTCAGAAGTTTCTGCACAAGGAAACGGTTGGTGCGATTGTCTTCCGCCAAAAGCACAGTTGCGCCAGAAAACACCATCTCGTCCGGCAAAACATCCGGGTCCGCAAGCCGCTTGGCCGGGAGGTTGACGGCTGGAAAATCCACTTGAATGACAAAACAGGAGCCAACATTCACTGCGCTGGTTGCGGTGACATCTCCCCCCATCATCCGGGCCAGCTGGCGGGAAATGGCGAGCCCCAATCCCGTGCCGCCAAAGCGCCGGGTCGTGGCGGCGTCAGCCTGAGCAAATTGATCAAACACATGCTCAATCCGATCCGGAGCGATGCCGATACCCGTATCCGCGACCGAAATCTCAAGACCATGGTCCGGGCCTTCTTTGACAGTGCCGACATGCACAGTCACGTCACCGGTTTCTGTAAATTTGATGGCATTGCCAATCACATTCACCAATATTTGCCGCAGGCGCCCGTCATCGCCCCAGACCGTTCGGGGGAGGTTATCGGCGATTTCAATCCCAAGCGGAATGCCTTTTGCCGCCGCTTGTGGACGCATCAGGTTCATGACTTCATCCAAACAAGGCTGCAACTCAAAGGCAACGGAGCTGATTTTGAGATGCCCATCCTGAAGTTTTGAGAAGTCGAGAATATCGTTGATGATGGTCAGCAGCGCCTCAGAGGAATGGCGGATGGTTTGCACATAAAGCGTCTCTTCGGCGCCGAGCTTAGCATCTGTAAGAAGTTCTGACATGCCAATGATTCCGTTCATCGGCGTGCGGATTTCATGGCTCATGGTCGCAAGGAAGGCGGTTTTGGCGCGCTCCCCCTGCTCCGCGGCCCGTTTGGCTTCGGCCAGTTCGTTTTCGCGCTGGTTCTTAAGTGTCACGTCACGGTCAACCGAGATGACCATTTCGAGGTTGCCATGTTCGTCAAACACGGGCGAGAGATTGGTTTCAACCCAGAACGGTGCGCCAACTTTGGTGTAGTTCACGTTTTCGCCGCTGGCGGCTACGCCGTCTTTGATGGCCTGTGTAAACCGCTTCAGAATCGCGGGGTCAGACCGGGGGCCGTGCAGGTAGTCGGCGGGGTGTTTGCCCACCACCTCGGACAGCTTATAGCCGGTTTTGCGGGTGAAGGCCGGGTTGACCCAAAGTGTGTTGGCATCCGCGTCCAGCATGATGATGCTGTCGACGGCATTTTCGGCAATCGAGCCCAGGAAACGGCCTTCGCGCTGGCGCGCCAGCAAAGAAGCGTTGGCTCTAGCCAGTTCCAGCCCCTGTTCAATCTGGCGGCGCTGTTGTCGCAAGTCCCGCTGGCGGCCGGTTGTGACATAGCTGACAAATGGCAGCATGGTGTAGGCGACCATCAACGTCCCAACCAAATTGTAGAACACCTGTTCACGGTGGTTCTGCAGCATATAAAAATCTGCCACAAATAACAGTACGGTTGAGGCTCCGTATACGGACAAGCGTGTGAAGGCTGCCACGCGGTGGTACGATAGCGCCATAATGGCATTCACGGAGGCGGACCCTAAATAGGCCAAACACAGCAGAAGAGCGGCCTCGCGTGGGGTTGCCAACCACAAGATCGCGACAAAGGCTGATAGACCAAACGCCTGAGCAAAAGCCGTAAGTGTTGTTTTGCGCTGGAGGTCCTTAACGGTCTCACCACGCTGTAAATTCTTGGTTATTCCATGCAGTACGTAGCTGTCGATTACATCCCCACTGGCCGCAACCAAAACAGCCAGCCCGGCAATTTGGAGCGACGCAGAATAGGCCAGGACCATAGCCCCAAATAGCACGAGCACTTGGCGGCTGTAGAAATACCGCAACCGGCCACGGGCATAGCGCACCAACAAGCCAGCCGGCGTGTTGCGCCGATCAAAAGCCTCCAGGGCCCGGTTAAGCTCGTGAATTTCCGCAGCCATTTCCCAATCTTCTCAGACAACTAACAACGGGTAAATGACCGGTATTTGGTTAACAAACCAAGAATTTTTTCTCTCAAATGCGAGAAATTCCTGCTGTGTCCATGGCATTTTCAGCAGCGGTGAGGGAGCCATCCAGATCAATGGCGCGACACAGGTCTTGGCGGACCGTCACGTGAAAACCCAAACGGGCTGCATCCAGCGCCGAAAACTGGACACAAAAATCGGTGGCCAGCCCAACCATTGTGATCTCGGTGACATCCAGGGTTTTCAGGTAGCCCTCCAACCCGGTGGGGGTCTTCTGGTCGTTTTCAAAAAAGGCGGAGTAACTGTCGATGGCTGGGTTGGTGCCCTTGCGGATGATGACATTGGCGCGGGATAGATTGAGGTCGGCGTGCAGGTCGGACCCTGCACTGCCTTGCACACAGTGGTCTGGCCAAAGCACCTGGGGTCCGTAAGGCATGTCGATCAGCTCATAGGGAGATTTCCCATCATGGCTGCTGGCAAACGATGAGTGGCCTGCCGGATGCCAGTCTTGGGTCAGAACAACCGTGTCAAAGTCCTGCATCAGCGCATTGATACCCGGCACAATTTGATCGCCTTTGGGCACGGCAAGTGCACCACCGGGGCAAAAATCATTCTGGACATCAATCACAATCAAAGCGTTGGCCATTTGGGTCTCCTCGTCTTTGCCTAGAGCCTTACCAAGCACACCGGCAAGGTCAACGGCGCGGTGTCATTCGGCCGCCAGGCTGTTGACCTCCGGTTTGCCCAATTGGGCAATTTGGGCCACCACCTGTGTCAGGCGTTCGCGGAAACTCTCGTAGTCAGAATGGGGCTGGATCGTGGTCTCATCCATATAGAGGGACCGGTCAATTTCGATCTGAATGGCGTGTTGTGCTCTCAGAGGCCGACCATAGTGCTGCGTGACATAAGCGCCGGCAAAAGGGGTGTTCCGGGAGACAACAAAACCTGCTTTCACAAAGGCCGCTTCGATCTGATCGACCAGCTCTACATCAGCGGCAGCCCCAAAACGATCGCCTAGCACAATTTCGGGCCGCGGCGTACCGCGGCGCGTGGCACCCTGCACGGCCTCACGCGGCATGGAGTGACAATCAATCAAGATGGCTTCGCCAAAGTCTTGTCTGGCTGTTTCGAGCAGGTTTTGAAGCGCGCTGTGGTACGGGCGCCAATAGGTCTCGATGCGGTCCTCTGCTTCCGCGCGGGTCATTTTGCCGTGATAAATCGCCCGGCCGTTTGCCACCACGCGGGGAATCACCCCAAGGCCGGAGGCGACACGCGGGTTGTGGCCAACTTTGCGTACGCCTTGGATCAGCGCAGGGTCCAGTTCTTCGGCCGCGCGGTTTAGATCCAACAATGCTCTGGGCGCCTGTGCCACAAGAAACGGTGCGCCAAAATTCGGTGCCTCTGCGAAGAGTTGGTCCACGAAAGCGTCTTCTGAGGAGCGAATCGTGTGCGCATTGAGCAAGGACCGCCGAATAAACCACTCCGGATAGTCACACCCGCTGTGCGGCGAGGCAAAAACCACCGATGTCTGCACGGTTTGAGGTTCAAAAATGCGGTAGGCGGGAGTTTCCATCTTCTCTCCTGTTCCCTCAAACTATAGCCTCAAAAATTACTGCGCCAAAAGCCCTTGATCCCCCCTGCGACTCCTTTTATAGAGACCGCCACTGGCGCGGGTTTTCCGCGCCCCCTTTTGTTAGGGGGTGATTGATCCAAGCTGGTGTCAAAGGGCGATTAGCTCAGCGGTAGAGCACTTCGTTGACATCGAAGGGGTCACTGGTTCGATCCCAGTATCGCCCACCATGAATTCATCGCCTCTCATTTGAGAGGTCCCGTAACCCCAGGCGCACCGCAGCGCCGCGAAATGAGGAGAAGGCCCATGAAGGTCAAGAACTCGCTCCGCTCGCTCAAGAACCGGCACCGCGATTGCCGGATCGTGCGCCGCAAGGGCCGCGTTTACGTGATCAATAAGACCCAGCGTCGCTTCAAAGCACGTCAGGGCTAAGTCGCAAGACTTACATCACAGCAAAGAAGAAGCCGCCCTTGGGCGGCTTTTTTATGTTTGGCCGTTGGGAAAGCAGCTTCATTTGAATGTGTAGGCGTAGGCAATGAAGGGGCCGCTTGAATAGAAATCAGCCCCAAAGGTGCCGTCTGACCGGGTGGTTTCAAAATTGATGTCGTAATGGCGCCAACCAAACACCACCGAGGACCGCTCATTGAATTGTTTGGAAATGGCGAGATTGGCGCTCCAAGCAAGATCATTGCCGTTGGCACCAAAGCCGCTAGCATCCACCGCGACGGCGCCTGTCCAGCTGTCGGCTATCTCCCAGGCATAACGCGCGCCCACCACAGGCTCCCACCAGCGTTCAGTGCCACCAACATCCACTAGCCCGCCAGGGCCCACCACGCTTTGCGTGAGGCGATTGTAGCGTGCACCGCCCTGCACATCGAAGGCGAAGGGGCGACCATTGCCCAAGTCACCGCTGACAGCGCGATACCCCACAAGCAAGCCAAGCCAGCTTTGCGTGGATTTCACTTCCGCAAAGCGGCCCGCGCCCGGGCCCGCAGAGATTGAGGCCGTTTCACTGAGGCCGATGTAGTGCCCCTCGGCAATCAATCCGAGTCGCCCGTGCCACGCCTCAAACCGGCCGGTTGTGGTGAAGTCGAGATGCTCCAGCGCGTCACGCAAGTTCATATCTAATGCAGCGGTGTTGCCAGCCACAGTCACATCACCGTTGGTTTTGGCTGCGGCAAACAGTCCAAGCGTGGCACGAATGCGCCAGTCATCGGAGTCAGTAAGCGTAATAGGGTTGGCCCAAAGAGGGCTGCTGCTCGTAAAAAGCAGAGGAATGAGTGCTATGAAAAATCGAAACATCTAGAGCCTCCGGTCCTGTGAGTCCCGTCGCCTGATCCAGTGTGCGCCCGATTCTATGGTTTTCCAAAGCAAAAAATGAGAGCGCCCCGCCAGGGTGACCCGGCGAGGCGCGAAAATTTAGATCTCTGTCAGCTCATCAGAGGTTGAGCTTTTTGCCTTTGATTGGCGCCCAGAGCTTCTTGTTGGTCAGGTAGAGCAACACACTGAGCAAGGACAGGAACAGAACCGCGGTCAGGCCTGCGCGCTGACGGGCCATCATTTTTGGCTCAGCTGTCCACATCAGGAAGGCGGCCGTATCCTCTGCTACGTGGTGCAGGGAGTTGGAATGGCCATCGGCGTACTCCACATCCTCACCGTACAGCGGTGGTGCCATGGCAATCCAACCACCCGGGAAGGCGGTGTTTTCGTAGAACGTGGTGCCAGCTTCTTCTTTCTCTTCACCGGTGTAACCGGTCAGGAGAGAGTAGATGTACTCTGCGCCACCCATGCCTTTGACCAGCTGGTTGATGCCGGTGCCCTGCGGGCCGTGGAAGCCTGCGCGTGCTTTGGCCATCAAGCTGAGGTCAGGCGCTTCTGCCAGACCGCTCTCAGGGAAGTGGTCGGTTGGTGCCCGTGGGCGATCGTCGTCCAGCTCTGGGTCGAAGATGTCGAACTGCGCGGCATAGGCACGCACCTGGTCTTCCGGCAGGTGTGGACCACCTTCATCAGCCAGAGTGCGCAGCGGCACGTACTTCAGGCCGTGACACGCCGAGCAAACCTCGGTGTAGACCTGAAGGCCACGTTGCAGCTGGTTCTGGTCAAATTTGCCAAACGGACCTTCAAAGGAGAAGTCGATGTCTTCGACGTGGCCTGCGCCACCTGCAGCCATCGCGCCACCTGCCGAGAAGGACAGGGCGGCCAAAGCAGCAATGCTAAGTTTCTTAAGCATAATCCTGGTTCCTCTTATTCAGCAGGTTTGCCGTAGTGGGCGTTGAAGTCTTCTTCGATGGTGGCCGGCGGTGTTGTCGGCTTTTCGATCACACCGAGAATCGGCAGAATCACGAAGAAGTAAGCGAACCAGTAGGTCGCACCAATCAGGGAGATGGTGGAGTATGGCGGCTCTGCTGGCATTGCGCCGGCCCACATCAGAACGATGAAGTCGACAACCAGAAGGGCGTACCACCACTTGAACATCGGACGGTAACGACCGGAGCGCACGCGGGAGGTATCGAGCCATGGCACCAGAGCCATCGCAATGATCGCACCAAACATCGCCAGAACACCAAAGAACTTGGCGTCGATGATGCCACCGGTGATCCAGCTGGCGCCCATCACAACCCAAACGTCGGCAGTGAAGGCACGCAGGATCGCGTAGAACGGCAGGAAGTACCATTCAGGCACGATGTGTGCAGGTGTCGCCAGCGGGTTGGCTTCGAGATAGTTGTCCGGGTGACCCAGGTAGTTCGGCATAAAGCCTACGATCGCGAAGAAGATGGTCAGAACAATTGCCAGACCCACGAGATCTTTGATCACGAAGTAAGGCCAGAATGGCAGGGTGTCTTTTTTGACTTCTTCTTTGGAGCCTTTGCGCACATCAACACCGGTTGGGTTGTTGTTGCCTGTGGTGTGGAAGGCCCAGATGTGCACAACCACCAGAGCGGCAATCACAAACGGCACCAGATAGTGCAGCGAGAAGAAGCGGTTCAGTGTGGCGTTGTCCACAGCAGGTCCGCCGAGCAGCCAAGTCTGGATCGCTTCGCCGATGAACGGGATCGCGCCAAACAGGCCGGTGATCACGGTGGCACCCCAGAAAGACATCTGACCCCAAGGCAGAACGTAGCCCATGAAGCCGGCTGCCATCATCAGAAGGTAAATGATCATGCCAACAATCCATGTGATCTCACGTGGGGCTTTATAAGAGCCGTAGTAGAGGCCACGGAAGATGTGGATGTAGACCGCAAAGAAGAACAGCGAGGCGCCGTTCATGTGGATGTAGCGGATCATGTGACCGCCGTTCACGTTGCGCATGATGTGCTCAACGGAGGCAAACGCCAGATCAACGTGCGGGGTGTAGTGCATCACCAGAACAATGCCGGTGACAATTTGCAGCACCAGGCAGAACGCCAGAACGATGCCCCAAATCCACCACCAGTTCAGGTTTTTTGGCGTTGGAATCATCAGGGTGTTGTACAGCAGACCGATAATCGGCAGGCGGCTCTCAACCCATTTTTCGCCCTTTGTCTTGGGCTCGTAGTGATCGTGTGGGATACCAGACATACGCGCGTCTCCTTATCCGAGGACCAGTTCGCTGCCCTCAAAGCGGGCAACAGGAACGTGGAGGTTTTCAGGAGCCGGACCTTTGCGGATGCGGCCGGAGGTGTCGTAGTGCGAGCCGTGGCATGGGCAGAACCAGCCACCAAAGTCACCAGCGCCGTCGCCCAGAGGCACACAACCGAGGTGGGTACACACACCCATCATCACCAGCCATTCGCCAGCTTCGTCCATTGCGCGGTTTTCATCCGCTGCATCGGTGCCGGGTTTGTTGGCGTTTTGGGAGCCTTGGTCGATGGACAGGTCGTCCATGTTGACCGCACGAGCGTCGTCGATCTCGGTTTGGGTGCGGCGGCGAATAAACACCGGCTTACCAAGCCATTTCACGGTCAACTGCGTACCTGGCTCAATGCCGGATGTATCAACGCGAATCGAAGAGAGCGCGCGCACATCGGCGGAGGGGTTCATCTGATTGACCAGCGGCCAGACGGCAGCACCAGTAGCCACGGCACCTGCGCCAGCGGTGGCGTAGTAGAGAAAGTCTCTCCGGGTGCCTTCGTGATCTTCTGCGTGGGACACGAGGTTCCTCCATTTTTCAGCCGACAAGCGGCCCATATCGGTTCGGGCCGCAGTTACCCGCAGCCTCTCTCCGCCGCTATTTAACGAAGGTGTTGCAACCCGTCCAGCGAACATTCGCTTATCTTGTGCTGTCGCGTCCCCTTGTCGCGCTTGATGACACAGTTTTTCCGGCGGTTGGCCGCAATATTCTTACTCTGCGGTTAAGCAAACTCAGGTGTTCCGTTCGAATCGTGGGCGCGGTCGCGGTCTGGCGCGGGAAGGGCAAAGCCGCTAGAGCTTGCGTCACAGCTTAGTGGAGCGGTCCTGTGATCAGCCTGAAAGACCTCGAATTTCTGTCCTCATTGGCCCGACACGGGCATTTTGCCCGCGCCGCAGAAGATTGTGGTGTGTCCCAACCTGCGTTCAGCATGCGCATTCGCAAGATGGAAGAACGGCTGGATGCAGCGATTGTGAAACGGGGCAACCGATTTTTGGGGTTCACCCCGGAAGGCGAGGCGCTGGTCCGTCATGCCCGCAAGATCATGGACAGTGTGAAGCTGCTGGAAGAAGACTTCCGCTCCGCCGGGGGAGAAGTCACCGGGAAACTTGCGATTGGCGTGGTGCCAACTGCTGTTGGGTTTGCCGCCAATACTGTGCAGAAACTACGCACCGCCCATCCGGGTATTGTTGTGCGGGTTCAAGCGGCCTCATCCTTGGCCATCCAGCAAGGATTGGAGAACGGCGTGTTTGACGCTGGGATCACCTATGGCGAGGGCGTGTCGCCAGAGATGATGCGCGTGGAACACCTTTATGATGAGGCCTACCTGCTGCTGTCCCCCAAAGAGCTTGCGCCACGTGGGAGTGGCACCGCCAGCTGGGAAGAAGCCGCACAATTGCCCTTAAGCCTGCTGGAGCCGGGCATGCAGAACCGACGCATCCTTGATTTGGTGTTTCGCGACATTGGCGTGGTGCCCACGGTGGTGGCGGAAACCGGGGAGTTCACCTCCTCAATGTTAATGGCAGCCAATGGGATGGCCGCGACGGTCATTCCCGAAGGCCTGGCCAATAGCCTCGGAAAAATGGCGGGCACCGTTGCGCTGCCATTGACGGACCCAGTGGTGCAAAAAGACGTGAGCCTGATCTCCCCACACCGCGATCCAGGTTTGTCCACGGTTGAAGCTCTGCGTCGGTCGCTCAACCTGAACAGTACATAAGCAAAATTGATTGCAGCTTAAGTTTTACCTGATTGATTATCAGTTTGCGTGATGCCACCCTGAGCCATCTGGCAGGGAGGTGACCATGGTACCGCTGGACGAGTCCAAAGGTGTTTGGAAGAAAAAAGGCACAGGCAAATCACGACGCACGCCCAAGGGGCGGCAGGTCGATGATGTTGCTTTGGCGGAGGTGCAGACGCTTTTGGGAGAGATGCCCAGACGGCGCGACCTATTGATCGAGTTTTTACATCTGATTCAGGATGCTTACGGGCATTTGTCCGCCGCGCACATCCGCGCGTTGGCGGAGGAAATGCGCCTTGGTCAGGCTGAAATCTATGAAGTGGCCACCTTTTATGCCCACTTTGATTTGGTTGCAGAAGACGAGGCACCGCCCCCTGCCCTGACCATCCGGGTATGTGATTCGCTGTCTTGCGAGCTGGCCGGAGCCGAACAGCTGCACAAAGCCTTAAAAGATGGCATGGACCCTTCCGAAGTGCGGGTGCTGCGCGCGCCTTGCATGGGGCGTTGTGACACCGCCCCCACATTGGAGTTGGGCCACAATCACATCGACCACGCCACGGTGGAAAAAGTCGAAGCAGCGATTGCCGCGGGTGACACCCACACGCGCATTCCTGAGTATGAAGACTTCGCGGCCTATCAGGCCAAAGGTGGCTATGCGGAGTTGAGCAAGATTCGCGATGGCGGTGATTGGGAAACGGTGCAGGAGCAGGTGCTGGCCAGCGGACTGCGCGGGCTTGGCGGCGCGGGTTTCCCATCGGGCAAGAAGTGGGGCTTTGTTCGCGCAAACGCCGGGCCACGTTACCTTGCGGTGAACGGCGACGAGGGCGAGCCGGGTACATTTAAAGACCGCTTCTACTTAGAGCGCCGCCCGCATCTGTTCCTTGAAGGCATGTTGATTGCAGCCTGGGCCGTGGAAGCGGAGACCTGCTTTATCTATCTGCGCGACGAATATCCGGCGGTCCGATTAATTTTGACTCGAGAGATTGCCAAGCTGGAAGCGGCTGGACTTGTGGCACCGGGGTTCATTGATCTGCGCCGCGGCGCAGGGGCCTATATCTGCGGTGAAGAAAGCGCGATGATTGAGTCGATCGAAGGCAAGCGCGGATTGCCCCGTCACCGCCCACCGTTTGTGGCGCAGGTGGGAATCTTCAACCGCCCCACATTGGTGCACAACGTCGAAACGCTCTATTGGGTTGCCCGAATTGTACGCGAGGGCGCAGAAGCAATGTCCTCTGTTGAACTCAATGGCCGCACCGGCCTGCGCAGCTATTCTGTGTCTGGCCGCGTGAAAGCGCCGGGCGTTTATGAACTGCCAGCGGGCTCGACCATTTTGGACATCATCGAAGCCTCCGGTGGCATGCTGGATGGCCACACATTCAAAGCATTCCAGCCGGGTGGGCCTTCCTCTGGCCTATTGCCCGCCTCAATGTCGGATGTGCCTCTGGATTTTGACACCTTACAACCGCTTGGCACCTTTATTGGATCTGCTGCTGTGGTGGTGCTGTCAGATCAGGACAGCGCGCGGGATGCGGCCCTAAACATGCTGAAGTTCTTCGAAGATGAGAGCTGTGGCCAATGCACGCCGTGCCGCACGGGCTGTGAAAAAGCTGTTAAACTGATGCAAGCGGACAGTTGGGATCAGCCCCTGCTAGAAGACCTGTGTCAGGTGATGAGTGACGCCAGCATTTGTGGCCTTGGGCAAGCTGCGCCCAATCCGATCCGCCTTGTTATGAAGCATTTCAGCGAGGAGATTTAGGATGGCGAGCATGGATTTGGGTGCGTTCTCGGTGAGTTTGGCGGTCAAAGATTTGGCCGCGAGCCAAGCCTTCTATGAAAAACTGGGCTTTGAGATGATGGGCGGCCAGCCCACCGAGAACTGGTGCATTCTGAAAAACGGCGAGCATGTGATTGGCCTGTTTCAGGGCATGTTTGAGGACAACATCCTGACGTTCAATCCCGGCTGGGATCAAAGCGCGCAGAACACCGACAGCTTCACCGATGTGCGGGACCTGCAAAAACAACTTAAGGACAAAGGCCTTGAGTTGATGAGCGAGGCGGATGAGGCCTCTGAGGGGCCTGCGAGCCTGATGCTGCAAGATCCGGATGGCAACACCATCCTGATTGACCAACACCGATAAAGAGCGAGGTCGCCATGCTTGACGCCAGCCAATCCAACACCGTGACCTTTTCCCTTGATGGAAAGGACGTGACTGTACCCGAAGGCACCAGCATCTGGGATGCTGCCAACGGCCAAGGGTTTGTGATCCCGCATCTGTGCCACAAACCAGCCAAAAGCTATCGCCCGGACGGCAATTGCCGCGCCTGTGTGGTTGAGGTGGAAGGCGAGCGCACCTTGGCAGCTTCGTGCATTCGCCCGGCTACTGAAGGCATGGTGGTGCACACCCAGTCCGAGCGGGCGGTAAAAGCGCGGGAGATGGTTATCGAGCTTTTGGCCGCGGATCAGCCCGACGTGAAGCATGACGCCAGCAGTCATTTTGCCGAGATGGCGGCGCAAGTTGGGGTGGAACAGTCTCGATTCCCGACCAAAGCGCCAGAATCTGTGCCGCTGTTGGATGCCAGCCACGTGGCGATGAGCGTCAACCTGGACGCCTGCATCCACTGTAACCTCTGTGTGCGGGCCTGCCGCGATGTGCAGGTCAACGATGTGATCGGCATGAGCGGGCGCGGGGCCGAAGCCAAGATTGTGTTTGATCAGAACGATGCCATGGGCGCCTCATCCTGTGTGGCGTGCGGCGAATGTGTGCAGGCCTGCCCGACCGGCGCGTTGATGCCAGCCGCCGTGTTGGACGAAACCGGCGCGGGCGACAGTGCGGATTATGACCGCGAAGTCAAAAGCGTATGCCCTTACTGTGGTGTCGGCTGTCAGATCAGCTTCAAGGTCAAAGACGATAAGATCAAATACGTCGAAGGCATTGGCGGGCCGGCCAATGAAAACCGGCTCTGCGTGAAAGGCCGCTTTGGCTTTGACTACATCGAGCACCCACACCGTTTGACCAAACCGCTGATCCGGCGTGACGATGCGCCCGCGAAAGGCCTGAACGTCGATCCGGGCAATCTGCTGACGCACTTCCGCGAAGCGACCTGGGACGAGGCGCTGGATGCCGCGGCCGGTGGATTGGCCAAGCTGCGGGTAGAAAAAGGCACGAACGTTGCCGGATTCGGCTCTGCGAAGTGTTCCAACGAGGAAGCCTATCTGTTTCAAAAACTGATCCGTCAGGGCTTTGGCCACAACAACGTGGACCACTGCACCCGGCTGTGCCACGCGTCGTCTGTGTCGGCCCTGTTGGAAAACGTCGGCTCCGGTGCGGTGACGGCAACCTTTAACGAGATCGAAAACGCCGATGTGGCCATAGCGATTGGCTGTAACCCGATTGAAAACCACCCGGTGGCGGCGACCTATTTCAAACAGTTCGCCAAACGTGGCGGGAAGCTGATTGTCTGTGACCCACGGGGTGTGGGCCTTGGCAAACACGCGTCCCACAAGCTGCAGTTCAAGCCGGGCGCGGATGTCTCCATGCTCAATGCGATCATGCATGTGATCGTCGAAGAAGAGCTTTATGACGAAGCTTATATCTCTGAGTTCACTGAGAACTGGGAGGAGATGAAAGCGCATCTGAAAGACTTCAGCCCAGAGGCGATGGAGCCGATTTGCGGCATCGACCCAGAACTGCTGCGCGACGCGGCGCGGACCTTTGCCAAGGGCAAAGCGGGCATGATTTTCTGGGGCATGGGTGTGAGCCAGCACATCCACGGCACCGACAACGCGCGCTGCTTGATTTCCCTGGCACTGATGACTGGCAATGTTGGTAAATCCGGCGCGGGTCTGCACCCACTGCGCGGTCAGAACAACGTGCAAGGCGCGTCTGATGCGGGTCTGATCCCGATGTTCCTGCCTGACTATCAGTCGGTCATGGATGACGGTGTGCGCTCTGCCTTCACCAAGGTGTGGGACAGCGAGGATTTCTCCGCACAAAAAGGCCTCACGGTGGTTGAGATCATGCATGCGATCCATGATGGCGATATCAAAGGCATGTATATTCTGGGTGAAAATCCGGCGATGTCGGACCCGGATGTGGACCACGCCCGCGCTGCGCTGGCGATGCTGGATCATCTGGTGGTGCAGGATATTTTCCTTACAGAAACTGCCAACTATGCTGATGTGATCCTGCCGAGTTCTGCTTGGTACGAAAAATCCGGCACGGTGACCAACACCAACCGGCAGGTGCAGATGGGCCGTCCTGTGACCCCACCGCCGGGTGAGGCCAAAGAAGACTGGTGGATCGAGGTCGAATTGGCCAAACGTTTGGGACTGAATTGGGACTACAGCCACCCCAAAGAGGTGTTTGTCGAGATGAAGCTCAACATGGGCTCGCTCAACAACATCACGTGGGAGCGTCTGGAAGGCGAGGCGGTGACCTATCCGTCGCTGTCGCCGGAAGACCCTGGACAGCCCATCGTGTTTGGTGACGGCTTCCCCCGCGAGAACAAGCGTGCGCGGTTTACGCCTGCGTCGGTGATCCCGCCGGATGACAAGCAAAACGAAGACTATCCGATGGTGTTGATCACAGGGCGGCAGCTGGAGCATTGGCACACCGGCTCGATGACACGCCGCGCCAGCACGCTGGATGCGCTGGAGCCGGAAGCAAACTGTTCGCTGCACCCGTCGACCCTGCGCAAACTGGGAGTTGAGGCCGGAGAATATGTAGCACTGACCACGCGGCGCGGGACTGTCACGGTGATGGCACGGGCGGACCGTGCGGTGGCGCCGGACAACGTGTTCCTGCCGTTTGCCTATGTCGAAGCGGCGGCCAATATCCTAACCAATGCAGCGCTTGATCCTTACGGGAAAATTCCGGAATTCAAGTTCTCAGCCGTGAAAGTGGAGAAGGCAGAAACGCCGATTGCGGCGGAATAGAGACTATTTTAAACGCAATAGGGCCGCGCTCCAGATCGGAAGCGCGGCCTTTTTTGTTCAATCGCTTGGCACAGTGGCGAGCATGCTGTCGCGTTTAGAAAACTCTGCGTACCAGCCTGCCAAACCATCCCGTCCCTGGCGCCAGTTGCGGGCGTCATGGCGGAAATCCAGATAACCCAGCGCGCAGCCGACCGCGATTTGCCCCATGTCGAGCGGTCCAAACAGGTGGCTCATCCAACGTTCATTGAGGGCGTCCAGTGCGCCTTCGACTTTGCCCCATTGCGCGGTGAGCCAGTCGTCAAACACAATTTCTTCCGGGCGCAGGCGTTTTTCGTAGACCATCAAGACAGCGGCTTCGAGAATGCCGTCTGCGGTGGCCTCTAAGGTCAGCACATCCCAAAGGCGGTCTTCAGGGTAGAGATCCGCCCCGGCACGGGCCACCAGATAGCGGCAGATCACGCGGCTGTCGTAAATTGCCGGACCACCTGGGCGCACCAGTGCGGGGATTTTACCCAACGGATTCGCTACGGCGGCTTCGTCAGCGGTGCTCAGCGCGGTGGTGTGCACGCGGGTTAGCTCCACATCGTCAGTCTGGCCGGTCTCCGCCAAAGTCACGCGCACCTTGCGCACGAAGGGCGAGGCGGGGGAATGGATCAGCTGCAATTTGGACATCTCAATTACTCCGTATCAGGATCGGCAAAAGGGGATTGCATCAAGGCCGCGAGCTCGCGGGCCTCGCTGCCAAAACCGTAGGCGGCCATTTGATTAGCCGCCGCATGGCGCACATCTTTGGGTTTGTTCTGCCCCAGCTTCCAGGTGCCCTGCACGTCCTCGATTGTGAGACGATAGGGCACAATCATACGCAGCATGCGCTCAAAACTGTCGCCGCTCATCTTGGCGCGGGTCCAGGGCGGTTTGGGCAGCAGGTTGGCTTCAAAATGGGCTGACAGACGGTCCAGGAGATCAGGCAAGTCGTCCTGTGGCAGGGGGGACAGCTGCCCGATGAGGTGTACGGCGACGTAGTTCCACGTCGGGACCTGATCGTCTGCGTTGTACCAATCCGGGGAGACGTAGCTGTCCGGTCCGCTCACCACCAATCGCGCCGGGGTGGCGTTTTTCACGGAACGGGCCATGGGATTGGAGCGCACAAGGTGCAGGTCTGCAGTTTTGCCATCTTCGGCCAACAGAAACGGGACATGGCTTACCATCGGTGCGGCATCGGTTGCGGAGATTGCGAGCATGCCAAAGCCTCGCTCCTTGGCGAAAGCCAGGTTCTTTTCCTCTGCGGTGCTGCGGAACGCCGGATTGGGATGCATGGTATGCGCCTCGTCACTACTTTGGCGCGATCGTGCAGGCGGGACTACGGATTGGCAACCGCTATTGCACGTTCAAACCGCAACGACGCATCACCTTCACGCCACATGGGCAGTTTGGGCATGATCGCGGCGAAACGGTCAGATGCAATAAAGGCCTCCAGCCAGCGGGACAGGTTGGAGCCCGCGTCCGCATCAAAGCGGGGTTTGTTGATAAAGGCGAATTGGCGCACGAATGGCAGGATCGCCATGTCGGCCAGGCTGGGCGCGTCGCCAAAAAGCCAGAGTTTGTCTCCGATCTGTTGATCCAATTTGGACAGAAATGCCATGGCGGTGGCCCGTGACTCTTCCGGGTCCAGCTCCGGATAGCGGGTGTGATATTTGGTGTGGTCCAGCGCGGCCTTAAAAGGCCCATCCGCCTCGGCAATCAGCTCATGGCCCAGTTCCGGCATATTCAGCCAGCCTTCCGGATCACTTTTCTGCAGCGCCCAAGTCATCACGTCGAGACTTTCGTCAATCACATGGTCCTCGACTTTCAAACAAGGCACCGTGCCGCTTGGCGAGGTCTCCAAAAATGCAGGCGCCTTGTCGCGCAACAGAACCTCGCGCAGCTCCACCGCCACGCCAGAGACGGCCACCGCCAAACGGGCCCGCATCGCGTAGGGGCAGCGACGGAAGGAATAGAGAACGGGCAACTCAGTCATCTTGTTTTCTCTTTCCAGAAATATCCCGGGGGTTTGGGGGCTGGCCCCCAAGCACTTAGGCCACCAACTGTTGTCCACGCACATCAAGGATGGATGCGGTCACAATCGCCCCCTCCTCTTGCGGTGCATCAAATGTGACTTCGGTGAACTGTTCCGTGCGGCCCATGTTGGGGTTTTCCATCAGGATGTGATGGGTTTTGCCAAGCTGCGCCGCCAGATGTTTCTCCACCTGCGCTGCCCCGGCTTCGCGCAGCTGTGCCGCGCGGGTTTTGATGACGTTGCCGTTCACCTGACTGGGGATTTTGGCCGCAGGCGTGCCTTCGCGCTTGGAATAAGGGAAGACATGCAGCCATGTGAGATCACACTCCTGCACCAGCTTCAGAGAGTTTTCAAAATGTGCGTCGGTCTCGGTTGGGAAACCGGCAATGATGTCCGCGCCAAAGGTCATTTCTGGGCGCAGTTTCTTAGCTTCTTCGCAGAATCGGATGGCATCATCGCGCAGGTGGCGGCGGGCCATACGTTTGAGGATCAGATCATCACCGTGCTGCAGGCTCAGATGCAAATGTGGCATCAGGCGCGGCTCCGACGCGATGGCCAGCATCAGGTTTTCATCCACCTCAATGCTGTCAATCGAGCTGATCCGCAGACGCGGCAAGTCCGGCACCAACTTCAGGATGCGCATGACCAGATCGCCCAGCTTCGGTTGCATCGGCTGATCCGCGCCCCAGCTGGTCAGGTCCACGCCGGTCAGCACAACTTCGTTGAAGCCTTTGTCCACCAGCCGCTTGATCTGATCCACCACCACACCGGCCGGCACCGAGCGGGAATTGCCCCGGCCATAGGGGATGATGCAGAAGGTGCAGCGGTGATCACAGCCGTTTTGCACCTGCACATAGGCGCGTGAGCGGGTGCCAAAGCCGTCGATCAAGTGACCGGCGGTTTCCGTCACCGACATGATGTCGTCGACCTGCACCTTTTCAGTCTCACCAATGAAGTCGGCGGCCATGCCCTGCCAGGTGGCGGGGTTCATTTTTTCGGTGTTGCCAATGACCTTGTCGACTTCGCCCATGGCGGCGAACGTCTCTGGCTCCACCTGCGCGGCACAGCCGGTGACAATGATTTGCGCATCCGGATTGTCGCGGCGCAGGCGGCGGATTTCCTGACGGCTTTTGCGTACTGCCTCCGCGGTCACCGCACAGGTGTTTACGATCACGGCATTCTCAAGACCGGCGGATTGCGCCATGTCTTTCATCGCCTCTGATTCATATGAATTCAGGCGACAGCCCAGTGTGGTGAATTTTGGCGGGGAGGCAGTCATTTGTGCCGCTCCAGAAAGGCTGAGGTGAATTGGCCGGACATGACATGCTCGGTCTCGCCGGTCATCCAGACGCCGTCTTCGGCCCAATTGATCCAAAGCGTGCCGCCATCCAGATCAATCTGGACCTTTCGACCCGTCAAACCACGACGCGCGGCGGCCACAGCAGTGGCACAGCTGGACGAACCAGACGCCAGAGTTGTGCCCACACCGCGTTCCCAAACCCGCATGCGGATGTGGTTTTCGCCAATAATCTGCGCGACCTGCACGTTGGTACGCTCCGGATACAGCGGATGGTGTTCATGCGCGGCCCCGAAGGCTTCGAGATCCACGCTGTCCACATCCTCCACAAAGAAGGTGCAATGGGGGTTGCCCATGCCGGTGGCGGTTGGCGCGCCATCGATGGGCAGTTCCAAAGTGTCTATTTCGCGGGCAAGGGGTACTTCGCGCCACAAAAGCTGCGGATGGCCCATGTTCACGGACACCAGACCCTTGCCAGCCTCGCGGGCCAACAAAGTGCCGCGATCTGTGGTCAGGGTTAACGACTCAGCCGCCGACTCATCCATCAGATACCGTGCAATACAACGGGTGGCGTTGCCACAAGCGGCCGAGGTGGAGCCGTCTGCGTTGTAAAACGTCAGATGGGCGTCGGCATTGCTACCGGCTGTGCCGTGAGAAATCACCGCAAGCTGATCAAATCCCACACCTTTTTGGCGGTGTGCAATGGCGGTTATTTGATTTTTACTCAGCGCAAAGGCGCGCGTGCGGGCATCGACAACGACAAAATCATTGCCCAGCCCATGCATTTTCATGAACGCCAAAGGGGTTTCAACACGTGTATCCATTGGGCGCATATACGCCCGTTGAACATCCTTTTCCAGTATGGCGAAATTTTTCTTGAGAATCGGCTTGACCCCCTCGGTCAGTCGGCTTAGTAACCGCGCACCAACACAGAGAGTGGGCCGTTAGCTCAGTTGGTAGAGCAACTGACTTTTAATCAGTAGGTCGAAGGTTCGAACCCTTCACGGCTCACCACTTTCAAACAAAACCCCGCCATTGGCGGGGTTTTGTTGTTTTTGGGATCCCGCAAAACAGCACGCTTGAGCGCGCGCGGCCTGTGGGCCGTCACACTCCTTTAGAGCACTCCGCCAGTACTAAGCGGCGTGCCTCAGACAGTGCTGTTCTCATTAGACCGGCGCAAAGCCTGGCTGACTCGGAAGTTACCGGGCGACAGACCACGAGAGCGCGTGCGCAGGACCGGGGTTTGCTCAGACGTGCCGCCGGTGGCTTCGCGGGCGATGATAAAGAGGCCGCTGGCGACAATCACCGCCGCGCCTATCAGGGTCGGTGCATCTGGTGTTTCGTCAAACAGCAGCACGCCAAAGAACACCGCCCAAATGATTTGCGAATATTGCATGGGGGCAACCAAAGCCGCCTCGCCGAGGGTATACGCGGAGACCATGAGCAAGGTGGCGACAAAGCCAAAAACCGCAACAATGGCAAAACCTGCCAAATCGGGCGCGGAAACCGGGTGATAGACAAACACCATGGCCACAGACATGGCCGCCACGCTGATCAGCAGCGGATAGAGCATCAGCACAACGCGGCGCTCATCCTGGCCAATTTTGCGCACGATCACCGATTGCAACGCAGCGGTGCCTGCCGCCACCAAAGCGGCAAGGTGGCCGAGATTCAAATCGGTGGCGCCGGGGCGGACAACAATCATCACCCCCAAAAGCCCCACCAGAACCGCCATCATCCGCCAGATGCCCACTTTTTCGCCCAGGACGGGAATGGCCAAAACTGTGACCAGCAGCGGCGTGGAGAACAGCAGCGCATAAACCTGCGCCAAAGGCAAAACCGAGAAGGCATAGAAGGCAGCGGTGGGGCAGATGACAACACAGAGTGAGCGCAGGGCCACCCACCACGGGTGCACGGGGCGTAGGTTGCCGTGCGTCGGATCACGCACCAGCATCAAAGTGATAAGCGGAAAGCTAAACAGTGAGGAGAAAAACACGATCTGAAACGGCGAGAAAGTCGCGCCGAGGTGTTTCACCACAACATCGTGGGTCGAATAGATGGCAAAGGCCAGCAGGGCCAGCAGGGTCGCTTTCAGATTCATGGGGCTACTCCGCGCCTGATGGCGCTAACGGATTGAGTCATCCGATGTGTGCCACGCGCCGCCTCAAAAGGGAAGCGGCGCGTGAAGTGCTAGAAGTAACTGCGCACCAGACTACCGGCAATCAGGCTCCAGCCGTCTGCGATCACAAAGAACGACAGTTTAAACGGCAAAGACACAATCGCAGGAGGAACCATCATCATCCCCATGGACATCAGCACAGCGGCGACCACGAGGTCGATGATCAGGAATGGCAGAAAGATCAGAAAGCCGATCTGAAATGCGCGGGCGATTTCCGACAACATGAAGCTGGGCACCAGAACCGACAGCGGCGAGTCCGGGCCTGGAGCTGTGTCGACCGTGTCCGGGCGCAAAGACGCCAGATGGATGTAAGTGTCCGGGTCCAGACGGGCGGCCATGAATTGGCGGAAGGGTTCCGTGGTCAACTCAAAGGCAGTTTCGATGTCGATCAATTCCGCCATCAGGGGCTCGACGCCGGTGGTCCAGGCCTGGGTAAAAACCGGTTCCATGACGTAGTAGGTCAGGAACATCGCCAATGAGACCATCATCATATTGGGCGGCGATTGCTGCAGACCAATGGCCTGACGCAGGATCGAAAGCACCGTCACGATGAAGGGGAAACAGGTGACCATGATCGCGATCCCCGGCGCGAGACTTAGGACCGTGATCAGGAGGAAAATTTGAATGCTGCGTGCCGTCAGCGAGCCGTCTTCGGTGATCGGAATGGACAGATCCTGCGCCGCGGCCGGATCTGCCATAAAGAGAAAGACGGTGGAAAAGGTGACGGCAAGAAAAGCCGCGCGGATCATCACAACCCGCTTTCGAACTCTGCCACTTCGGTCAGGCGCACGGCCAGTTGACCTTCTTGTCCGCCGTCCATTTCTTCAAGCTCGCCACGGGCGATGAGTTTGTCGCCCACATAAAGCTCAACCGGATCATCCACACGCTTGTCGAGCGGAAGCACAGAGTTTTCGTTCATGTTCAGCAGGTCGCCAATCAGCGGACGCGCCTTACCAACGGAGATGGTGATCTCCACCGGAACGGAGGTGAACGGGTTACCGGAATCGGATTTGAGAGTTGGATCAGCCATTCTGGGCCTCCTTGCGTGTTTCATGTGTGAACGCGGTCATGGCGCCAGCGACGGCTTCCAGAACCTCGCTGAGATCAATCAGGCGTTCGCGTTGGGCAAACTCAAAACGCACCTGGCCTTCTGCCAGGCTTTCGTCGCGCACCACCTCAACAGGCAGTTGCTTGTCTTCGGGCATCACATCAATGACCGGTTGGTAGCAATCTGGTGCCGTCGATAGCACCACAGGTGTTTCGCTGTTTTCGCGCACAATTTTGTGCAGCTGTTCCACAGCCAAAGCGCCAACCGCTTGCCGGGCCAGTTCTGGCAAGACAGTCATGATGGCTTTCTCCACCGTGGGAGCGAGGTCCGCGAGAATCGCTTCTCGCGCCTCATGGTAGGTGAAAGACAGATCATTCAGACGACCGGCCAGCGCGGCGGAAACACTGGCGTGCTCCTCGGATTTGGCGCTGATTGCATCATCCCAGCCGGCTTTGTAGCCCTGCTCAAAGGATTCGAGCATGTCATCTTCGTTGCCTTCCTCCTGTACCGCGACAGGTTCCGGCTCCGGGGCGGAGATACCGCCAAAGTCTTCAAACAGATGTGAAATTGACATCAGGCTTCCTCACGATCATCGAGCCAGTTGCGGAGGATCTCCACAGTTTCTTCTTTGCGGTCGCTAATCAGGCCGCGCAGACGGTCTGCGGCATCGGTTTGCGACATGCCGTCACCGCCTAATGCGGGCAGGCCACCGCCCAGATCTGGCAGGCCGGCGACATCGCCACCCATGTCACCCATCATTGGCAAGCCCATGTCAGCGCCGCCCATGTCGCCCATCATTGGAGCCATGGCAGGAAACTCACCGTCGTCGCCGCCCAAGTCAGGCAGCATCGGGGAATCGCCAATCTCGTTGAGTTCGCGGCTGCCACCACCGGCCAATAGGGGACGCACCACAAACAAACCCAGAACCAGAGCCACAATGGCCAATACTGCGGTTTGAATGATCGACATCAGATCAAGTTCCATACCTTTGAACATGGACGATTCGGCTGTGGTGCCCATTGGTAGAACCGGCTGGAAGTTCATGGATTTCAGGGTGATGACGTCACCGCGATTTTCGTTAAAGCCTACAGCAGAGGCTACCAGTTCGCGCAGGGCCTCAAGCTCTTCGTCCGGACGCGGCTCAACCACCGGCTCCCCAAGGTCGTTTTCCGTTTGGGTGCCGTTGACCAGAACCGCAACGGTCATACGCTTCACTGCACCCGGCTGGCGCAGAACCTCACGTTGGGTCTCGGACACTTCGTAATTGATGCGTTCACGAATTTCCCGATTCTGATTGGTGGAGCCGGAGCTGCCAGCCGCGTCGCCATCTGGCAGATTGGAGGCCACAGTCACCTGACCAGAGGCGTTTTGAGAATCAGTGCTGCGCTCTTCGGTATCTGTGCTGATCGCCACTCGGCTGGCAGGATCAAAAATCCGTTCAGTGATGGATTCGGTTTCGGTCACGGTCTCAATGCTGACCTCAACCACCGCATTTCCGGGGCCAACCCGCGCTTCCAGCATACGCTGAACCGCCAAACGGGTTTCTTCTTCCTTGTTGTCCCCAACTTTGGTGGTGGTTTCATCTGCCACACCAACCAGGCCACCGCTGCCATCAATAATGGCGACATCCTCTGGAGACAGACCCGATACAGCAGACGCCACAAGGAACCGCAACGCTTGGGCGTGTTTGGTTGGCAAATCCCCAGCGGGCGTGGTGATCGTCACGGAGGCGGACGGTTTGATGTGCCGTTGGAAAGGATTGGAAGACGCGTTGGCAATGTGCACCCGCGCCTGGCTGACCAGTGGGCTCACAACAATAGTGCGGGCCAGCTCTCCTTCTTTGGCGCGCCAGTAGGCCGCGTCAAACATTTGCGAGGTTGTGCCGAAGCCAGACAGCGAATCAAGAAGCTCGTAGCCCTGAGTCGTATTGGCGGGCAATCCTTCGCTTGCGAGCGTCATGCGCAGCTCGTCACGCATGCCGTTGGCGACATAAATCGAGCCGCCACGTACTTCGTAAATTGCACCACGTTGTTCAAGCGCCGTTACGACTTCGCCGGCGGCACCGCTTTCCAAACCACTATATAGAAGGGCCATTCCTGGTTTCGTGGCGACCCGACCCAATGACAATACGGTCGCAAAAACCGCAATCGTGGCCAATACGACGATCACCTTTCGCCGATTGTCCATTGCTGTCCACATATTCAAAAAATTCTGCACGTCTGTTCTCCGTGGGATCGCACTTTCTGCACGACCGTCACGAACTGTTTCTCTCAACAGACTTAATAATCGGTTAGTTTCTGTGTGGGAGAAGTTGCAGGGACAAAGAATTTGGAACCTGTGATGACTGACGAAACTGTCGAGACAGAAGACGCACCGAAAAAAGCGTCAAAACTCCCTTTAATCATTGGGCTTGTGCTGGCTTTGGCTGGCGGCGGCGGCGGATTCTACGCCGTCTATTCGGGCATGATTTTGGGAGATGATTCTGCTGAGGTGGCCGAAGAATCGGCCCCTGCGGAAGAGATCGAAGCTCTACCCGACGTTGTTTACGTCGGCATGGACCCTCTTATTGTTTCTCTCACGTCCAGTGGCGGCGCCGACTATCTGCGGTTCCGTGCACAGTTGGAAGTGCCCAGCGATCATCAGGAAGAAGTCGAGCGGGTGTTGCCGCGGGTTGTGGATGTGTTGAACGGCTATTTGCGCGCGCTCAACACATCAGACATCGAATCGCCGGATGCGCTGGTGACCCTGCGGTCGCAAATGCTGCGGCGCGTACAAATTGTAACCGGACCTGAACGTGTTTCCGACCTTTTGGTCATGGAATTCGTGTTGAACTGAGGAGTGTCGAGATGAACTTGATCGCAGATATCTTGTTGGTAGCCGGTGCCCTTGGGGCAGGCATTTATTGTTTTGTTCTGGCGCGGCGCCTGTCGAAATTTAATGATTTGGAATCCGGCGTTGGTGGCGCCGTGGCCGTGTTGTCAGCCCAAGTGGACGACATGACGCGCACGTTGAAAGCCGCGCAAGGCACAGCTGGAAAATCCACAGAAAGATTGGAGGCCCTGACCCAACGCGCAGAAGGGGTTTCTAAACGTCTTGAGCTGATGATGGCGGCCATGCACGACATCGAAGACGCCAAACTTGCCAAAGCCGCACCGGAGCCGGAAGACGCCAAGACCGAATCCGAGCCAGCGACTGAAGAGGCGACAGCCGAAACGGATGTTGCCGAAGCAGAGGCGGTGACCGAAACCGCCGAAGATGAAAACTGGGCCCAGATGCAGGCAGACGCCATTGCAGCCGAGGAAGCCAAGCTGATCCGTCGCGCGAAGAAAAAGGCGAAAAAGAAAGCCAAGAAAAAAGCCGCCATGGCCCTGGCCGCAATGCAGGCGGAGGCCGCACCGGCGGCCCCACAGCCTGCGGCGGACACCAAAGAGCCAGAAGCTGGCCCGATGTTTAAACGCCACGTCGCCTAACTGGAGCGTATGGGATGAAAAAAGATGCCAAGAAAACCCGCGCCAAAGCGGCGGCTGAGACGCTGACCAAGCCGGATGCCTCGGCTGCGAAGCCAAAGGCTAAGAAAAAGGCCCGCCGGAAACAGTCCAAAGGAAGCCTGTTTCTGATTGCGACGTTTTTGATTGCCTCAGCCACCGTGCGGGTGAGCATCAGCGCCACCGAAGCCCTGGCGCGTGAAGAGCCGCTTTTTGAGTCGCCCCTGGCCAGTATGACCAAACCGGAAACCTGTGAGCCGCCAGAAGACCTGCGCGAGCTGATGGCTGTATTCAAGGAACGTGAACAACGCATCGAGCAACGCGAAGCAGAGATCAAGAATCGTCTGCAGGCTCTGAACCTTGCAGACGGTGAGGTGGCACGCAAGCTGGCCGCCTTGGAGGATGCCGAAGGACGCCTGCGCAGTTTGATTGCGTTGTCTGAGACCGCCGCCGAAGACGATCTGGGGCGCCTCACTCAAGTGTATGAGACCATGAAGCCCAAAGATGTTGCCGCCCTGTTTGAAGAGATGGACCCGAAATTTGCCGCTGGTTTCATTGGACGCATGAAGCCGGAATCTGCGGCGGGTGTCATGGCGGGCATGGCGCCAGACGCTGCCTATACAATCAGCGTTATTTTGGCCGGTCGGAACGCAAATACTCCCACTGAATGAGAACTTGTTAACCGCCACCGGCCTATGGTCGGACTGAAACGCTACTAGGAGTTTGATCCCGTGCTAGGCATTATTGGCATCGCTGTTGTTTTTATCATGGTGTTGGGCGGATACGTTCTTGCCGGTGGTAGTCTTGGGCCCATTATGAAGGCCCTGCCGTTTGAGATGATCATCATTGGCGGCTCCGGTGTGGGCGCGTTTTTGGTGTCCAATGACGGTTCTGTGGTGAAGCACACGCTGAAAGATCTTGGCAAAGTCTTCAAAGGCCCCAAATGGAAGCCGGATGACTACAAGGATCTGCTGTGTTTGCTGTTTGAGCTCATACGACTGGCCAGGAAAAACCCTGTGGCCATCGAGGAGCACATCGAGAATCCGGACGATTCTGACATTTTCCAGAAGTACCCGCGCATCACTGCGGACAAAGAGGCGATCAATCTGATTGCAGACACCATGCGCTCTGCGTCGATGAACTATGATGACCCACATCAGGTGGAAGAGGTTTTGGAAAAGCGAATCGAAGCCAATTTCCACCACGCAATGCACCCCAACCACGCGTTGCAGTCGCTCGCGGATGCGCTTCCAGCGCTGGGAATTGTTGCAGCGGTTTTGGGTGTTATCAAAACCATGGGCTCGATCGACCAACCCCCAGAGGTTCTGGGCGGCATGATCGGTGGTGCGCTTGTGGGCACCTTCCTTGGGGTTTTCCTGGCCTATGGTCTGGTGGGTCCGTTTGCCGCCAAAATCAAAGGTGTGGTCGAAGATGAGGCGCATTTCTATCAGTTGATCCGCGAGGTGCTGATTGCGAATCTGCACAACCACTCGCCAAACATCTGCATCGAAGTTGGGCGTCAGAACACGCCGGGCCACAACCGTCCGCAGTTTGCGGAGCTGGAAGAGGCGCTGGCCGAAGTGAAGAAGGAAGCGGCATGAAACAGCTTCTGCTTGCTGTTCCGATGGTATTGGCGGCCTCTGCGGGGGCCGCACAAGACGTGCTGTTCCGGTCTGGCGAGCACGAAGATTTCACCCGCTTGGTGGCGACGCTGCCATCGGCGGAAACCGACTGGACCGTGTCGCGCGACGGGCGGTATTACACCATCAAAATTGAGGGTGATGACGTCAATCTGCGCACCAGCACCATCTTTGACAAAATCCCGCGCGACCGCTTGGCGAATATCGTTGCCAATGACGCCGCTGGCGAATTGGAGCTGGAACTGGCCTGTGCCTGCCGTGTGGTCTCGATCCCTTACGACGAACGCTACGTGATTTTTGACATTCGTAACGATCTGCCACCGGCGCAGAACGACGACCTGCCACAGGTGCCCTTGTCGTTTGGCGAGGCGGTGCCGGTTGAGAAAAAGCCGCAGCGTCAGTTCCGGTTCTCCTCTTTTGAAGCGGCAAGCCCGGTTCCAACGCCGGTTCAAGTGGCAGAAGCAAAGCCCGCAGCCGACTATTCCGACTTGCTTGCGCTTGAGAATTTTGTGGATCGTAGCGCCCAGGTGCAGGTCTTGCGCGGTGATCTGATCAAACAAGTGGACCGTGCGGCCAATCAAAACCTGTTGCAGGCGCAAACTCCCGAGGTGGAAGACACCAGCGGGTTGGTGGGCAAGCCTGTGAAAACCGCTGAATCGCATATGCCACAGCTCAACAGCTCGGACCATGTGCCGCCACAAGCGGCCGTTGGAAAAGACCTGAACATCGTTGCGTACAACGTGCTGGACGAAGTGGGCAGAGACATTGCCGCCCTGCTGAGTGGTCAGGTGGCCACAGGCATGTGCTTGCCGGATTCGGCTGTGAACATTGCGGACTGGAGTGGCGCAGGCACGTTTGTGCAGGAGCTGGGCCGTCTGCGTCAGGAAGTGGTGGGCGAATTTGACCGCACCAACAAGGATGCCCTACGTGAACTAGCGCAGCTCTACGTGCATTACAGCTTTGGCGCCGAAGCGCTGCAGATCCTGGACCTGCTCCCGGAAAGTGGCGAGAACAACATTCTGATCGCGATGGCGTATATCATGGATGGACACGAGCCGCCGGAGCACAACCCGTCCTTTGCCAGCCAAGGGCATTGCGCTGGCAACTCTGCCATGTGGGCCGCTCTTTCTGGGGAGACCCTGGTCGGGGAAAGCGCAATTCACGGGGCACTGGATGCACTTCAAAAGATGCCACGCCACTTGCGGGAACACCTTGGTCCACAGCTGAGCAATCGGTTGGTGGCACAAGGTCAAACCGAGGCGGCAATGTTGGTGCTAAATGGCATTGAACGCACGTCTCCTAAGCCTGACGTAAATTTCGATTTTGCCGAGGCCACCCTGAATGCGGAACTGGGCAACACCGAAGAAGCCACTGAGGCGCTGACGGAAATAGCAACGCAAAATACCGACATCTCTACCAAAGCGGTGATTGACCTGATTGAGACCCATATGGCGCAGGGTGAGGCCCCTTCCACGGAGACCGTGTCTCTGGTTGGCGCCTTGGCTGTGGAACACAAAAGCGGGGCAATGGGACCTGATCTGCGCCGGGCGCATGCGCTTGCGCGTATTCTGGAGCATGAATTTGGCGAAGCATTCAAGATCATCAATGACATCGAAACCCGCGACGGGCCAGAAGCCGCCGAGGGTGTGCGCAGTCAACTGGTGATGGCCGTTCTGGAAAATGCGGATGATTTTGAGGTGATTTCCTGGTCCATTCAGGAACGTCTTGCTGCGCCTGGACGCATTTCGACCAAGGCCGCGCTGCAACTGGCCCATAAGACGTTTGAGATGGGCTTCCTTGGCGAAACCAAACGCCTGATGCAAGCCGCGCAAACGGTGATCCCAAGCGATGAAAAACGTCTTTTGAATGCGCGATTGGCCCTAGCGGAGGCCCTGCCTAAGCGGGCCGAGGCCGAGCTTATGGGCATGGAAACGCCGATTGCGGATCGCCTACGGGCGCGAGCCAAAGCCATGGCCGGGGATCATGCCGGTGCGGCACGTTTGCTCGCCGAACTTGGGGAACGTGGTGCCGCGGAAACCGAAGCTTGGCTGGATGGCGACTTGGCCTCTTTAACAGCCTCTGAAAACGAGGTGCTACGACGGGCTTCCACTTACCTCCTGCCACCAGAAGAAGGCAGTGAAGCCGACGCAGCCACAGACCGTGTGACCCATGGCATGTTGGCGCGCAATCGGGCGTTGCTGGAAGGCGCGGCGGAGAGCCGAGGCGTGCTTGGCGAGTTGCTCAACCTGCATAGCGTGACAGAGCCATCTTCTTAACAACGCTTACCACATGTTAACCATGCGCCGATAGCTTGGGCCTTGAACTGGGGCAGAAAGCTATCGGTATGAAAAAACAGTACGTTTTCAACGCGATGTCGCGATTCTACGGCGACTCACTCAAGACCGTCATAATCGGTCTTCTGGGACTTGTGACAAGTCTCCTTTTGGTTTTTACCACATTTGTACAAGACAGTTCCGACGGCGCAGAAACCAACAACGGGGATGACGCGACCGTGGCCTATCATTCCCGCACCCCAAAAGTTGCCGACAAATACAAAGCCCGTTTGCAACGCGTTCTGGCGCATTCGCCGGATCAGGCGGTGATGCCAGCGAAAGCGGTCCAGAAAGCTAAGCCGTTGCTGCGCATCCCCACTGTGAACCGCGAAAACAATTTCCCGCTGCTTCAACGCGGCAGTTCAGCTGGCACCATGGGCTCTCTTGTGCCGCGTGGGTCCGGATCGGGCCGGTCGATGCTGAGCAATGGAGGGTAACTCGTGAACCCGACTTTTTCCATCAAAGCGCTTTTTAGCCCGACAATCTTGCTCGCCCTCGCCCTGATGGCGATCATTGTCATGATGATCCTGCCGATGCCGTCCTGGGTGCTGGACATCGGTTTGGCAACCTCTTTTGCTTTGGCGATCCTGATCTTCACCGTGACGCTGTTTATCGAGCGTCCGTTGGATTTTTCCGCCTTCCCAACCATCTTGCTGGCCTCGCTGATGCTGCGATTGTCGCTCAATGTATCCTCGACCAAGCTGATCATCGGTCAGGGTCACACCGGCACGAATGCCGCCGGCGACGTGATTGAGGGCTTTGCCAATTTTGTCATGGGCGGCAGCGTCTTCCTTGGTCTTGTGGTGTTCTGCGTTTTGCTCATCGTGAACTTCATGGTGATCAACAAAGGCGCCACCCGTATGGCCGAAGTGGGCGCGCGCTTTGCCCTTGATGGGATGCCCGGTAAACAGCTTGCGATTGACAGCGACATGTCCGCAGGCGCGATTGACCACGCCGAAGCCAAAGCCCGCCGGGAACGCGAACAACAGGAAACCACCTTCTTTGGCTCGCTGGATGGTGCGTCAAAGTTCGTGAAAGGTGACGCGATTGCCGGCCTGTTGATCACGCTGATGAACCTGGTGATGGGCCTGATCATGGGCGTGGCCGTACATGGCATGCCCATTGGCCAGGCCTTTGAGACCTATGCCATCCTGACTGTTGGTGATGGTCTGGTCACGCAAATCCCAGCTGTGATCATCTCGATTGCCTCCGCACTGCTTTTGGCACGTGGCGGCACCACTGGCTCCACCGACCTGACCCTGCTGAAACAGCTGGGCAACTACCCGCCAGCGATTGCCACCGTGGCTGTGTTGATGGTGTTGTTTGCGCTGGTGCCGGGCCTGCCGTTCCTGCCCTTCTTGGCAGGTGGTTCTGTGTTGGGGTTCGCAGCCTACTACCTGCATCAAAACAAAAAGGCCGAAGCGGAAGCCAGCCTGGAACCTGAAGAAGACGATGCGCCGGTTCTGCCCCGGGACAAACCCATTGGCGACGTGCTGGACCTGGACGACATCCATGTGGAGTTCGCCACCGACCTGGTGAACATGGTGCTGGATCCGGGCGCAGGTTTGGACGCGCGCATCACCAATATGCGGACCCATGTGGCGTCGACCTATGGTTTGATCCTGCCGGAAATCCGTTTGACTGACGAACCTTCACTGCCAAATGGCACCTACACCATTCGCATTCAGGGCGTGGAGCAGGTGCGCGATCGGTTGGAGCCGGAGAAGGTTCTGGCTTTGGCAGGCGACAGCCCGGATTCGCTGCCGTCTGGAGAAGACGTGTCCGAACCTGTTTATGGCGCCCCTGCCCGCTGGATCGACAGCGCAGCGCAGGAAAAAGCCGCGCTGGCGGGGATCACCATTGTGACCCCTGGCGAGGTTCTGGCGACCCACTTGCTTGAAACCATCAAATCCAACTTTGGCCGCCTGCTGACCTTCAAGGCGCTGCGCCGCATTCTGGATGAGATGATGAACCTGTCTGATCCGGTGCGCGCCGATGCCAACCGCCGTATGATGGATGAGTTTGTGCCGGACAAAGTACCGCTGGATCTGTTGCATCGCATTTTGCGTATGCTGCTGGATGAACAGGTCTCGATCCGCAACATGCCGTTGATTCTGGAATCGATTGCCGAAGCCCGTCATGTGAGTGCGCAGCCGGAAATCATCTGCGAAAATGTGCGCCAACGACTGGGCTTCCAGCTGATTTCCGATTTGAAACGGGACGATGGCACCATTCCCTTGGTACAGTTGGCACCCGAGTGGGAAGACACCTTTGCCACATACCAGGTGGATGGCGATGCGGGCGGCATGGATGTGGCGCTTCCGCCAGACGTGTTCAACGCCCTGGCTCAGTCGATTGCCGATCGCATGTCTGACGCCGGCAACAGCGGGATTTTTGCCGCGCTGGTCACATCAACGCGACGCAGACGGTTCCTGCGCACGGTACTCAGTGCCAAAGGCATTTCCAATCCGGTGCTCAGTTTTGAGGAAATTGGACTGGATGCGCGGCCTGCACTTGTCGGGGTTGTCGCCGCATGATGGAAACCGCCCTCTTCCTTCTGAACACCACAGAAGCCGCGCTTTGGCACGGCTTTTTGGTGTTTCTGCGGGTGGGAACAGCGGTGGCCTTGCTGCCAGCCTTTGGGGAAACTTCGGTGCCGACCCGCATCAAACTGGGGCTTGCGCTGGCGTTCACTGTGATTGTTGCCCCGGCGGTGCCGGTGTTTGAAAGCGCCGAGCCGACCTTCCCGTTGATCGCTCAATATGCACTGACGGAAACCATCAGCGGGTTTTTGATGGGCATTGGCATTCGCATGTTTGTGTTTGCCTTGCAGACCGCAGGTACTATCGCGGGTCAATCGACATCTTTGGCGCAGCTTTTGGGCGGCGCGGCGGGCGAACCCCTGCCAGCAATTGGTAATGTGCTGGTGATTGCAGGTCTCGCGTTGGCGGTGACCATGGGGCTGCACGTCTATGTCGCGCGTTATCTGATCGGATCGTACATGTTATTCCCCGCTGGCACCTTTCCGCCGCGGGAAATCATGACCGAATGGGGCGTGCCGCATATGGCGCAGGCGTTCAACATGGCGTTCCGCCTGGCGGCACCGTTTGTGATTATTTCTGCGATCTACAACCTGATGCTTGGTGTGATCAACCGCGCCATGCCGCAGTTGATGGTGGCCTTTGTGGGTGCGCCACTGATCACAGCGGGCGGCCTGTTCCTTTTGTTCCTTGTGGCACCGGCGCTACTCACTCTGTGGTGGGGCGCGATGGAGGCGTTCATGATCAACCCGGTTGAGGGCCTGAGATGAGCGGCGGCGGTCAGGACGACGACAGCGAAAAGAGTTTTGAGCCCACCCAGAAGAAACTGGATGATGCGCGCAAAAAAGGTGAGATCGCCAAATCCATGGATGTCTTCGTGGCGGCGGGCTACCTCGGGCTGACACTGGCGTTTCTGACCGTTGGCGCGGCCACCATCAAATCCGCAGGTAACGGCTTGATGGTGTTGCTGGATCAGGCGGATGAGCTGGCGCCAATGGTGTTTGAAGGCAATCCATCCACCCCCCTTGGCGGCATCATGATCGAAACCATAACGTCTGTGGCGCCATGGTTCGTGGTACCGATGATTGCGGTGATCCTGAGTGTGATTGCGCAGCGCGCGTTTCTGGTGACGCCGTCGAAGCTTGCGCCAAAACTGTCGCGCATAAATCCCATCTCCAACGCTAAAAACAAGTTTGGCCGCAGCGGTTTGTTTGAATTTGCCAAAAGCTTTGCCAAGCTGGTGATCTTTTCGGTGTGTCTCGGATTTTTCCTGAAGGCACGCATGGCGGAAATGGCATCCGCCATTCAACTCGATGCGATTATGGTGCCTGCCCTTCTGGGTCGCCTGATGCTTGAGTTTTTGATGATTGTGATCATCGTTTCCGCGTCCATCGCAGTGATCGACTACTTCTGGCAGCACGCCGAGCACATTCGCAAAAACATGATGACCCGCAAAGAAATGACGGACGAGAGCAAAGAGTCTGAAGGCGATCCGCATATGAAGCAACAGCGGCGGCAGAAAGGGCAAGAGATTGCCATGAACCAGATGCTTGCGGATGTGCCGGATGCGGACGTGGTCATGGTCAACCCGACCCATTATGCGGTGGCGCTGAAATGGTCACGTATGCCCGGTGCGGCACCTGTGTGTGTGGCCAAAGGTGTAGACGAAGTTGCTGCCAAAATTCGCGAAGTGGCGCAGGAAAATGCAGTCCCTATTCATCGGGATCCGCCATCAACACGGGCCCTGCACGCGGTTGCGGAAATTGGACAGGAAGTGCCACCAGACCACTATGCGCCTGTGGCCGCGGCCATTCGATTTGCCGACGCCATGCGTCAACGTATGAAAGGGCGGGTATGAGCGACGATCTGAAAGAGCTGAATGTGATCACCCAAGCGCGGTACCAAAAGGCGCAAGCGGCCATGCAGGCAATCCAGGCTGAAGAAAATAAGCTGCGCGGATTGCTCGACGACCTCGCAGACCAGGAAAAAAATGGCCGCGACATGCTCAGCGGCGACACCGCGATGCGCATCACCGGCGGTGATTTAGCCTGGAACAGCTGGATTGGCCGCAACCGGAAAATTCTGAACCACCAACTGGCCAATGTGATGGTACGCAAAGAGATGGCCTACAAAGATCTGCAAACGCATTTTGGCAAAGCGGATGTTATGGAGAAACTCTTGGAACATGAAGTGCAGACACGCCGTCAAATTCGAGCGGTGGCGCTGGTAGATTCGATTATGGAAGGCAAGTTGAGCTGCGGCATGTGAGATCTGCTCGTCACCAAAGCACAAAAAAGGCGGCGCGTTATGCGCCGCCTTTTTATTGTTAAGGGGAGGGTGGGATTACGCGATGTCTTGGCGTGTGATTTGCACAATCAACACATCGGTGATCTCGTCTCCGAAGGCCTTTTGCGCCACTTCCAGGAAAGTCTCACGCAAGCGGTCCAGTTTGCTGGAGTTGGTGAAAGCCCCATTAAAGCCACCGATATTTGCGTGATCGAACATGGTCTGTAAAAGCGCGCCGCGCAGCCGTGGCTCAGCCTCAAAAATGGCTTCCCGGTTGCCGCTTTCCACTTCGATGGTGAGCGTGATCAGGATGAGCGAAGCAACCGCATCATCGTTCACAACCGGAACAATGAACTGGTCCACCAAGTCGACATACTCACGCCCGGATGGCGGGCCGTCTTCTTCGTCCTTTTTATCGGACTTTTCAGCGTGATCCGCGCTCTCTGCCCCTTCGGTTAGCTCCACCGGGGCGGGCTCTGGACGCAGGGCAAGCCCTGCGCCAACGCCGGCACCGATGCCAACAAGGAGAAGTATAATTGGGAGAAGTTTCTTCATCAGACTACCCGATTAATATGGCAGGACCGCGTCCATAACCTGTTGGCCCCAACGCGGCTGCTGCATGTCTGTGATCTGGCCACGACCGCCGTAAGACACACGCGCAGAGGCAATTTTGTCGAAGGTGATTTCGTTCTGGCGCGAGATGTCCTCAGAGCGGGCAAAGCCGGACACAAGCAACTCGCGCAGCTCGTAGTTCACCCGCAACTCCTGGGAGCCTTCAATCGCCAAAACACCATTTGGCAGCACGTCCACAACCGTGGCTGCAACGCGCAGGGTCAGTTTCTCGCTGCGTTTCACGGAGCCGTCGCCAGAGCTTTTGCTGTCAGAGCTGATATCAACCAGAGGGTCCGTGGTGGCCCCGTTTGGAAGGCGCTCATTGATACGCTGCGGCAATCCAGCAAGGGCTGGTAAGCTTAGGCTGTCAGAACCGCTGCGATTGCGCTCGGACTCGTTTTTGATCTGGGCTTTTTCATCCACCTCGATCACCACTGTCAGGATGTCGCCGCGGCTGGCCGCCCGTCGGTCGCCAAGCAGGGAGGCTTTGTTGCCACTCCAGAGCGACGCGGTGTCAGACCGGCGCGACACGCTGGCCTGCTGCGGCAGCGGTGGATTCATCATGGCGTAGTGTTCTTGATTGTTGGTGGTTGGGGTGAAGCTGGGCGCTTTGCCCATGTGATCGGTACGGCCACAACCGGACACGGCCAGCGCCACAAGAAGAAGTGTTGTAGAGAGAATACGCACTGGGATGTTCCTTTAATTGGCGACCTGGATATTGCCGTTTGGCAATACGGTTCCGGAGATGGTGGAGCGGGAACTGAGGTTCATGACACGCAAGCGCTCACCCTCCCCCGCACGGGCCAACGATCGACCCTCAGTTTCAATGTTCAGACCATTGGCATTGTAAATCAGCGTGACAATCTGATTGCGTTCAACCAGTGCCGGCTCGCCAACGTCACCTTTGCGCACAGGGCGGCCAGGATAGATTGCCTTGCGAGCTTCCTTACCGATGACGGCTTCCAAATCGGAATGTACGCCCGGGACGTCGCCTTTTTTGAGGCCAACAACACCAGGTTCGATGATGGTGTTGGCGCGAATGATTTCGGTTGCCACCACGATTTCCGCAGAAACCGGTGCGGCCAAAACAGTCATGATAAGGGCAAGAGCGCGTTTCATTTTAGCGCACCTGTGCCGTGGCGGCCATCATCTGGTCTGCTGCGGTGATGACTTTGGCGTTGAGTTCATATCCACGCTGCGCCTCAATCAGTTCAGTCACTTCACGCACCGCATCGACGGAGCTGTCTTCCAGATAGCCCTGACGCAGGGTACCCAGACCATCTTCACCTGGATTGGTCACATTGGGCGCGCCGGACGCTTCGGTTTCAGCAAAGAGGTTGCCGCCCAGCGCTTCGAGACCTTTGGCGTTGGTGAAGCCTGCCAAGGTAAACTGGCCAAGCTCTTCGGCCTCTGTGGCATCGTCAAAATACGCAAACACTTGTCCATCACCGTTGATGGAGATGCTGGTGGCGTCCTCTGGGATGGTGATTTCAGGGGCCACAGGGTAGCCGTCCGAAGTCACGATCAAACCATCGGCACTGCGCTTCAGACCACCGTCCCGAGTGTAGGCCGCTTCGCCGTTTGGCAGGGTGACTTCGAGATATCCTTTGCCTTCGATCGCCACGTCCAAATCACCGCCGGTGTTAGACAGCGAGCCTTGCTCAAGGTTTACGTTGATCGCTGCGGCACGCACACCGAGGCCAACCTGGACGCCAGTTGGGAGGACCGACCCATCAGAGGCGCTGATCGAACCGGCGCGGGAAACTTGCTGATAGTGCAAATCCGCAAACTCTGCGCGACGGGCGTTATAGCCGGTGGTCGACATGTTGGAGAGGTTGTTGGAGATCGTCTCAACACGCAGTTGCTGAGCGCTCATACCGGTGGCTGCAATTGTCAGGGCACGCATTCTGCTGTCCTCTTTCTACAAATTATCTGACGAAGGTTTTCACCGCGTCACGGATGCGGTTGTGTTCATTTTCCAGGAAGGTCTGTCCCATTTCATAGGCGCGCTGCACCTCGATCATGCGGGACAATTGGGTGATCGGATTCACATTTGAGCTTTCAAGAAAGCCTTGCAAAACGCGGGCCTCTTCAATCGGCTCCACCCCGTCAGGGGCCTCAAACAACACGCCGGTTTCCCGCTTCAAATCAAGCGGGTTGACCGGCCGGTAGACACCCAATTGCCCAAGGGGATTGCCATCCACGCTAAAAGTACCGTCGGAGGACACATCCACGCCTTTGGCATCCGGCGGAATGAAAATCGGCGCGCCGCCTGCGTCCAAAACGAGATGGCCATCCATATTCACCAGGTCGCCGTTTTCATTTGGAGAAAACGCACCTGCGCGAGTCAGGCGCTCTCCCTCAGGAGTCTGCACCATAAAAAACCCAGGACCTTCAACAGCAAAATCCAGGCTTCCGCCTGTCTGTTTCAAAGCGCCCTGCTCCAGAGAGGTCATCTGCACATTGGCTGTGGCCATGGAGATGCTTTCAGTGCCTGGAGCTGATTTGATGAACTCTGAAAACGCAATGCCCTCTGCGCGATAGCCGGTGGTGGCCGCGTTGGCGATGTTGTTTGCCAGCACATTCATCTCACGGACAAGACCGGACTGACGGGTTAGCGTTGTGTAGCCTGCATTGTCCATAATTAGCCTCCAGCAATCAACGGAACGAGGGTGGATTGAAAAAACGACACCAGTGTTTGGCTCATGAAACCCATGGTGGCCCAGAACACGATAACGATGCACAGCACCTTTGGCACAAAGGTCAGGGTCATTTCCTGGATCGACGTCAGCGCCTGAAACAAGCCAACCAACACACCCGAGACCAACGCCACGGCCAGAATGGGCATGGAGATCATCACCGCGACCCATAGGCCTTGGCGCAGGGTGTCAAAGAAGATGGCTTGATCAAACATCAGACCGGCATACGCAGGATTTCTTGGTAGGCTTCGACCACCTTGTTGCGCACGGTCACAGCAGTTTCGACAGCCAGTTCGGACTGGGCGAGCGCCTGTACCAATGTGTGCGGGTCTGCTTTGCCGGTCATCGCCTGCATCGAGACCTGCTCGCTTTCCTGAAGAGTGGCGGCAAAATCTTTTGCCAGGCCAAACAGAGCATTTCCACCTTGGCCGTTTTCAGCCGGCCCTGTCGCGGGCTTTGAGGCGGTGTAATTCTGAGCGGCTAGTACTGTACGGACATCCATTCTGGGTCTCCTTAGTTAAATTTATTTGCGCAAGAGTTCCATGAGCGACGAGGACATCTGGCGGGTTTGATCAAACATCTTGAGGTTGGCTTCGTAGCTGCGCTGCGCTTCGCGCGCGTCAGCGATTTCGATGATCATGTCGACGTTGGAGCCCAAATAGTTACCGCTGGCATCCGCCATCGGGTGGCTTGGATCAAAGATCTTTGTGCCTTCGCTGCGGTCCAGTTGAACCGGGCTCACCGACACCTGCCCGTCACGGGTTGATGTGTCAGCCTCAAAGCTCACGGTTTTCCGCTGATAGCCGGGGGTGTCAGCGTTGGCGATGTTTTCGGACACATGACGCAGGCGGGCGGCCTGGGCACGCAAACCTGACGAGGTGACGCTTAATGCGGAACCAAAATCACTCATTGATCATGACTTTCTGTCTTACTTAACGTCCAAGTGCAGTTCGAAGCACGGACAGGGAGGATTTGTAGATGGCCAGCGAGCGGTCGTGCTGGCGTTTGACGTCAACCGCCTTCAGCATCTCTTCTTCCAGAGAGACACTGTTGCCACTTGGGGCAACTTCGGCGGTGGCGAGAGACGGGCGCAATGCGGAGGCTTCCAACCCATGGCCTTGATGACCAGGGCGGGAGGCACGCATACTGGAGGCTCCACCGTCATTGCGGTAGACCTCTTTAAACGGCGTGATGTCGCGAGCTTTGTAGCCCGGCGTATCGGCGTTTGCCATATTCTGAGCCACAACCGACTGTCGTAAAGCGGCGTGTTGGCCCATGGCGTGTGCAGTTTTAAATACGTTCAAATTCTTGAACACGGGGTTTCTCCCTCGATGGCTTAAATCAAGACTTAACCCTGATTCCTTTAGAAAGGGTTTCGAAGGAACTTTGGAGAATCCAAATGAACGCTAAAGGGCTAGAAAGCCTTGGCGCAGAGCTCAAAAGAGTGCGCCCAATCAAAGACATAGGACGAGTCTGCGCGGTGGAAGGCAACCTTTTGCGCGTGAGCGGGCTCAATGCAGTCGCACGAATCGGAGATTTGCTGGAAGTGACGCTTCATGACGGGGCAAAAATTGCCGGTGAAGTGATCCAACTCCATACACAAGATATGACCATGTTGCCCGATGCAGCGCCGGATGGGGTCTCGATTGGGGACCGTGTGGCGCTGCGCGATCAACTGGGCATTGCGCCGTCAGATGCCTGGATTGGGCGGATCATTGATCCTTATGGCAATCCTCTGGATGGAAAGCCTTTGTTGCGAGGGCCGGAAATGCGGCCTTTGAAGAACAGCCCGCCGCCGCCAGCGGCCCGCCGTGCGCTGGGTGAACGATTGGAAACTGGCATGGCTATTTTCAACACCATGCTGCCAATTGTGAAAGGTCAACGTATTGGTTTGTTTGCGGGTTCTGGCGTTGGTAAATCCAGTCTTATGGGGCAGTTCGCCAAACACATGACCGGTGACATTGCCGTGATTGCGCTGATTGGGGAACGGGGTAGAGAACTGAGGGAGTTTGTGGAAAATGTCCTGGGGCCTGAAGGGTTAAAACGCTCGATTGTGATCGCAGCTACCTCGGATCAATCTCCGCTGGTGCGCAGGCGGTGCGCTTTGGCGGCAATGAGTGTTGCAGAGCATTTCCGAGACGCGGGCAAGCATGTGATATTTATGGCAGATTCGATCACGCGTTTTGCCGAAGCCCACCGCGAGGTGGCCGTTGCATCCGGCGAAATGCCAGCGCTGCGGGGCTATCCGCCATCAACCTCCCATATGATCATGTCGCTGTGCGAACGGGCCGGTCCTGGGTTGGACGGTCAGGGCGATATTACCGGTGTTTTCAGTGTCTTGGTCGCAGGCTCGGACATGGACGAACCGATTGCGGACATCCTACGCGGGGTGCTGGACGGACATGTGGTGCTCGATCGCAAAATTGCCGAGCGCGGCAGATACCCGGCGGTGGACCTGCTGCGGTCTGTTTCGCGAAGCCTGCCGCATTGCGCAACGGATCAAGAAAACTCAACGATTTCAGAGGCTCGCAGGCTTTTAGGCGCGTATGAGCAGAGCGCGACAATGATCCGGGCGGGGCTGTATTCGGCGGGGTCTGATCCGGTTTTGGATGTGGCGATCAATGCCTGGCCGGAGCTGGATGCCTATATGGGTGACGGTAATAGTGCCTCAATTATGAATGCATTTCAAAAGCTTACGCTGCTTTTACGCCGCGCGGGGGCGAGGGCGTAAACAAGCCTTTTACGAAACGACAAAAGCGCGCCCTTTGAGGCGCGTTTTTTGTTGAATTTTCATGTCGGTATGACGTCGGTATCGCGACTGTATTGCGACGGTTCTATATGTTGTGGTTCAGATCAGTAGGACAGCAAGGTCAATGCAATCTGTCCGCCGCTCATGCCCTGCGTATTGTTGATCTGAGACATGATCAGATAGCGGTCCACAAGCTTCTGTTGTGCATCTTCGCCAACAAATTGGCTGATCTCGGAGTCGCCAGTCAACTTCTCCATACGGCCACGGAACACCTCGAGCTGTTTGTCGAGATCCAACGCACCAAAAGAAGACGGCAAATTGAAAGTTTGCTCCATTACATTGCGGAGTGGTGGGGAGCCGAGCACAGAAAACCACTTGGTGTTGTCACTGCCGCCGCTTACGGAAATCTCTTCCAGCTCACGTACAGCATTGAGCGCCAAGCGCAGGCTTTCGTCCTGCTCGCCTACAGCAATTTCAAACTGCCGCGTTGTGTACTCTTCTGTGATGTTTTCAACAAAAGTGTCGGTTTTGTGCCAAGGGCCGCCGAGGTCCCCAAAGCCAAAGTCTTTGGCAAACGCCAGATACCGCTTGTCAGCCATTTTGTTGGCCAAAGAATCTGGCGCTTGCGACCCTTCCTCAAGAATTTTCTTCATGAAGAAGGTGTTGTTGACATCGTCATCCAAGCCATAGGCGCCCAGAGCGATCCGCATCAACCGGCGGTCGCTGGTGAGATCCTCGGCGGTCTCGACGTTTTTGATGTTTTCTTCAAAATAGTCGAGGTCGCGCTGCATCGCAGGCGAACTTTCGAACGCCTTGGTCTGCGTGTCCATCGTACGCTGGAGAAAATTCCAGGCAACGAGGCCGGTTCCTGCGACGATGGGTTGAAAGCTCATTGGCGTGCCACCGCCATCAAACGGTCTTCGCGCGGCAACAGGGTGCGCAAAGCTTTGAGAGCTTGATAATGACGCCCTGCCAGCACGGCTTCGGAAGCCAGTGTGATTTGTTGACGGCTGTCGTGATCGGTGAAGACCTGACTCAGATCCTCAATGTGGCGCAACAATGTGTGTTCCACTTCATCGGCGTCTGCGTCTCCAGACAGCACCAGCTGCAGCGAATAACAGGCGCGGCGCACAGGGGTATTGGCTTCTTCCGGGTGAATGGCATCCCGCAGGCGCAGGATGTTGGCATTTGGGGTCATGATGGACAGACGGGACCGACGGTCGCCGTTCTCGATGACTGCGCCATTGACCAGAACCCGCTCTTTGGGGCTTAATTTTAGAACCAGGCCGCTCATGCTGCTGCTGCTCCGCTTCGAAGGCCGCGAAGGATCGCGGTGTTGACTTCCAGTAGGGGCCGCACATTGGCGTCGCCCGCCAGCACTTTTGCGCTGTGATGATCCGTGAATTCCGCGAGGTAGAAGATCTGGGCCCGAAGCTGTTCGGGAAGACCGTTTTCGTCACCGGCTACATCCACAGCGAGAAGTGTCCAAAGGGAGCGGTTCTCATGGATGGCTTCGGCTAAAAGAGGGAAACCACGTTTGCCTTGCATGGCAGCTTGTTTCAGCTTGTGGGTGACCCGCGCGATCACGTCATATTCTAGCTTGCCTGTGGACTTTGTTGGCGCTGCGGCCTGCCCGTAGGCACGTTTTGCGAGAGCATTTGGTGTCACGTCGGAGTTCTCCCGATATGCGAGACAGAAATTAGAAAGATGGAGGTGTCAGGGGCGCCGTTCGAGCGCCCCCAACTAAGTCCATTAACGGAAGAGCGACAGCAGCTGCTGTGGCGCCTGGTTCGCGATAGACAGCGACTGTGTCGCCAGCTGTTGCTGAACCTGAAGTGCCTGCAGACGTGCAGAGGTTTCTTCCATGTCGGCGTCAACCATGCCACCGATACCCGAAGTCAGGGAGTCAGACAGCTTCGAAACGAAGTCGTTCTGAGTGCTGATGCGGGATTCAACGGTACCGAATGCTGCGGCAGCGTCGATGGAGGTGGTGATCAAACCCTCGATTGCGCCCAAGGCGGTCTGGGCACCGCCCAGAGTGGACACGTTGATGTTGGCCAGAGCCGCCAGACCGCCGGAGCCGGCGTTCTGGAACTGACCAGAGATTGCGAGGGAGTCAGTTGCGTCGTCGTTGGTGATGTCGAGCTGACCCGGGTTACCAACTGCATAGTCAACAGTTACGTCAGCACCGGATTCTTCGATTGCCTTCTTCAGACCGTTGGCAATAACTGAGTCAACGGTAGAGGATGCCAGATCTTCAGCAGTGATGGTGTAAGAAACCGAGGTTTCACCCAACTGCATGTTGATCTTGTCACCTGCGGCGAAGCCTGCACCCGCGGAGTCGATGATGACCGACCCGTTGTCGCTGGTACCACCATTGGGGTCAGCAGTGAAGGCGAACGAGTCAAGGTTGTCGGCAGAAACGCCGTCAGTACCCGCAGCGAAGGCGGTCTTGGCAGTGTAGCCACCGGTGCTAAGGTCTTGACCGTTTACGGTGATGGTGGACGCGGTCACGTTGCCGGAAGCGTCACGGTCCAAGGAAGACAGAACATCTGTGGAAGCAGTGTTGCCGTCAACCAGGTTCAGACCGTTGAACTGAGCAGCACCAACAACAGAGTTGATCTGGTTGCGCAGTTCGGAAACCTCGGCTTGCAGCTTAGTCCGATCAACGTTGTCGCCCTGTGCGGCAACAATACGCTCTTTCACCTGACCCAGAAGGTCGGTCACTGTTTCAGTTGCGTTACGGGCAACAGCAACAGTGGATTCACCCAGCGAAAGGCTCTCTTTCACCGATTTGAAACCGTTTACGTCAGATTCCATGGTCTTGGAAATCGCCCACACAGCAGCGTTTTGCTTGGCGTTGGCAACTTTTTTACCAGTGGAGATCTGTCCTTGCGTGTCGGACAGGCTGGAGTTTACGGATTTCAGGGTTTGCAGCGCAACCATTGCGCCGTTGTTAGTCAGAATGCTGGACATGGCATTTCCTATGTGTCGTGACGCTTTTGCGTCGGGTTGTATTTTGCGCCTCTTTAGGGAGGCACTCCTGAACGTCATTCTGACATCTACCGGTCGGCTCAGGTCCGTGTCCGGTGCCACCCTCCTTGGGATGCGGGATCAACATGGCGTGGTAAGTGCTAACGTTTCCCTAAACCCAAACCGCACAATCGATGGCATTTTAAACAAACTTGGAAGAGCGCGATTTACGCTCTCTTTTCAACACGTTGACCGGCGCCCAATTGAACGGCTTGGCGTTGGCCACGGTTGTCATACGATTCGAAAGTGGTGCGCACGCGACGGAGAGTCGTCATACGTTCTTGTGTGGCCTGCAAACCGGCCTGGGCCGATTCCAGAAGGTGCTGGTTGCGGGCAAATCCTTCTTGCAGGGGGGCGAGGTCGTCAGCGTCGATCTCCTCTTCCTCTTGCAGGGTGGTGAGTTCCTCAAACAGCGCTTCTTTGCGTGTTAAAAGGTCAGGCAGCGCATCCAGCTTGCCTTCGATCAGCGCCACACGTTCGTCCGCCAGCAGCTCTTGCAGCGAATCGATCAGCGGGATTTCAACGGTCTCATCAGACATCGGCGCGCTCCTTTAGGGCGTTGAAGAAAGCTTCGGACAGGCCGATGCCACCGGCGTCCACCATGGCGCGGGCTTGTTCCTGCACCAGGAAGGAGGAGAACTGGTCCTCGCCAGCGCCACCGCCAAAAGATTCGCTGGTTTTTCCGAGGCCTGCGGATTTGAGCATCTCAGCCAGGAAGCCGGCTTCGAGCTCTTTGGCAGCATCGCGCAGCGCGGTTTCGCGGGCGCTGGGCGTTGGTTGAATGGGGGGCGCGGCGGGCGCCACAGGGGAAGGTGTGTTGAGCATTTCTTGCCTCACAGTCTAAACGTGGATTTTTTCAGTTGTGGCCGAGGACGGTAAAGAAAGTGGTAAGGAAGACTCAGGTAGAGAGGTCGGCGTGGAAGAATTCCCGGAGACCGCTATGCTCAATCTGCCCTTTGTAACCCAACCGTCCGCGCCAACCGAGACAGGCGCCACTCAGAAACCGACCGACCCAAAGCAGGAAAGCGATGACTTTTCCAAGGCTTATGAGGCGTCGGACAAAGACAACGACCGTCCTTCTGAAGACGTGAACGACACCCGCACAACTGACCAGACCAGCGATGACACGGCACCGAAAGAGGCCGAATCACGGCCAGACAAGGACGGCAAGCAGGCCGAATCTGAGGGACAAGACAAAGGGTCAGATGCGCCTGAGGATGCCGATTTTGCGGCTGTGGAAGTGGCGGAAGCGGTTGAAGATGCGCCCGAAGTGACCGCCAAAGTGGCGGAGGTGAAACCTGCCAAAGGTACAACTGAGAACGCGGCATTGATGAAGCTGGCGGATCAAGCCGGAGACGTGGCCAAACAAGCCACGGCGCAAACCACACAGACTACTGACGTGAAAGCAACTGCTCTGCCGGAGCAGGCCGCGCCGAAAGCCGCCGAGGCGGTTCAGATGGCCAATGCCCAGGGCTCCAAGATGGCAGCGGAAGTTGGCGAGGGTCTGGACCCCATGAAGGTTCAAGTGCGCTCCCAGGTGAGCCAGCAAACCTCTCAGGCTGCGCCGCAACAGGTTGTGCAAGAGGTGGCCGCGCAGGATGCGGGCCGTCGTGGCACGATCCAGCAAAGCGTAGAGGCTGTGGATGAGCCAACCGCGCCCAAGCTGGAAACGCCATCGGTGCCAACCACATCGACCACCCAACAGATGCAAGCCCGCGCCATTATGGAGCAGGTCAATGCCGGTATGCAGCAGATGAACGGTAAGGCCGCGGACATTCAGGCCAATCAAAGCGTTGATATGGTGATTGCCGCAGCAGATGAGACCAACAACAGCTCACGCTCGATCATGAGCTCCCAGGAAGCCGCGTCACAAGCACGTCTGAGCAACAGTGCGCCCAACCCGGCCTATGTTGTGCGCCAGGTGGCAGATGCCTTCAAAATGGCAGACAAAAGCCTGATCGAATTGGCCATGGATCCGCCGGAGCTTGGCAAGGTGCGTATGTCCATGACCGAGACCGGCGGCGTGATGACCGTGAACATCGCCGCCGAGAACCAAGCCACAACCGAATTGATGCGCCGTCACATCGACATGCTACGCAAAGACTTCATGGAGATGGGCTATCAGGACGTCTCCTTCAGCTTTGAACAGCAGGGTAGTGACGGCCAGAATGCCCAAGGTGGCAGTGAATTTGCCCAAGGCGGACAGGGCGGAAATGGCCAAGGTGATGGCCCGATTCTGCCCGATGCCGCCGCATTGGCCGCGCAACAGGCCGCCCCACAAACCCTCGTAAGCAGCGGCCTTGATATCCGCGTCTAGGAGAGAGACATGACCCCTACCGCAACATCCGCCGCGCCGCAAAGTAGCGCAGCACAAGCCTCAGCAGCGGCCGCCGCCGCGAAAGAACCCACAAACGGCTCTGCAGCGCTGGCCTCGGATTTCGAGACCTTTCTGACCATGCTGTCGGTGCAGATGCAGAACCAGGATCCGTTGAACCCAACCGATTCGACAGAATTTGCCTCGCAGCTGGCGCAGTTCTCGACCGTGGAACAGCAGACCCTGACCAACACGCTTTTGACCAATCTCGGCACGCAGCTTGGCGCGATGGGCATGGGCAACCTGGCGACCTGGGTTGGCATGGAGGCCCGGGTGACCGCGCCAGCGCATTTCACCGGCGAACCGGTACAAGTGGTGCCCAACGCCAATGAGCTGGCGGCGGAGGCCACACTGATTGTGCGCAATGAATCCGGCGCCGAAATGCAGCGCTATGCCATCGATCCCAAAGCCGAAACCGTGACCTGGTCCGGCCTTGATGATGCCGGCAAACCGTTCCCGAATGGCAACTACACCTTCGTGACTGAAAGCCGCGCCAATGGCGAAACACTCGACACGGTGTATGGCGACATTTACGCGCGTGTGACGGAGGCACGGAACACCGATCAGGGCGTGGTGCTGATTTCGCCCGGTGGCGTGGAATTCGCCGCAGACTCTGTTGTGTCCCTGCGTGAGCCAACCACCTAAGGCTTGCCTCTAATCGGCACGTGAATTAGCGTCGCGGCGCTCTGCTCAAGGACCGCCGCGCTGACTTATCTGCCCCCTGCCCCACCTGATGCCGTGATTGCGGCTTTGGCCGATGCGTTTCCCACGCAGGCGGTGCCACACGCTTGGCATCCGCTGTTTGGCGGGCGTACCAATACGGCGTGGCACGGGGTATGCACCCATCACGGCGACATCGTTTTGAAGCTCTATGCCGGTCCGGCGCGCAATCCGCTGTTTCCAAATGACCCAGAGGCCGAAGCGAAACTGCTTCAGCACTTGCAACCCACGGGCTTGGCACCGGCGTTTTTGGCAGGATTCGAGACTGATCTTGGCGTTTGCAATATCTATGCGCATGTTCCGGGAAGCACCTGGCAAGAGGGCGTGCAATCCGTCGCCGCGCTCATGCGCAAGCTGCATGGCCTGACCGCGCCTAAGGGGCTGCGACGGGTGGCAGACGGCTCTGCTGCGCTGATTGCGCAGACGCTTCAGATTGTTGGGCGCTGTGAAAAGATCCCGCAGTTTTTGTCCGACTTGCCCGAAGAAGAGGTGCCGCCATGTGGGCAGGCCGCGCTGTTACACAGCGATATTGTGCCCGGCAACTTGATCCAGAGTGAGGGCGGGCTGCATCTGATTGATTGGCAATGTCCGGCAGTCGGCGATCCTTGTGAGGACATCGCAGTGTTTCTGTCCCCGGCGATGCAGCACCTTTATCGCCAATCTCCGTTATTAGAGACTGATATTCGTGATTTTCTAGCCGCCTATGGCCAAGACGCCGTGGTTGCGCGCTACCGCCAGCTGGCGCCGTTTTATCACGCCCGCATGGCGGCTTATTGCCTGTGGCAAGTTGAGAATGACCGCCTCGCCTATGCCGACGGGTTGCAGCTGGAAGTGACAGCGCTTCAGAGGTCTTTGAGGCCGTAGAAGAGATAGCCCGGATACATCGCCAAGCGGCGAAAGCGGCCGAATGGGAAACGCCCGGGGGTGGCCCGCATGATTTCCGGGTGTATTAGGGTCGCATCCCGCAGAATGTCCTGCGCAATCAAAGCGCCTGCGTAACTTCCCATGGCGACGCCGTTGCCATGGTAGGCAAAGCCCGCATAGAGATTTTCCACACCGGGAGCGCGCCCTGCAAATGGCGTCTGACCGCGGCTGTAGCAGACAAAACCGGACCAGTAATACGGCGTTTCGATGTGTGCCCAAGCGGGGAAGAGCCGCTCAAAATGCTGGCGGATGCGCAGTTTGATTTGGTCGCTCGTGCGTTTGGAGGTTGAGAGCCCGCCGCGCATACCAAACAAAAAGCGGTTGTCCGGCATCAGGCGGAAGTAGTGTAGCAGGTTGCGGCTGTCATAGGACATCTGCCGCGAGGTCCAGCCTTGGTCAGCCTGTTCTTCTGGCGAGATCGGACGTGTGACAATCACGCTAGATTGCGCGGGTAGGAAACGACCGGCGAGCCACGGCGGGGTGGACTCGCTGGAATAGCCATTGGTGGCGATCACCAGTTTTTTGGCAGTGACTTTGCCTTGCGGCGTGGTGAGTTGCCAGAGACCACCCAGCTGTTTGGTCTCTGAGACCGGTGTGTCTCCGTAGATCTGGGCACCAGCATTTTCGGCTGATTTGGCTAGGTTAGAGACGTATTTGCGCGGATTAAGGGCAAAGCCAATTGGCGTTGTGATTGCCCCATAAAATCCTCCGCCAAAGCCGCGATCCGCGAGGTCTTCTTTGGCAATCACATCAATTGGCTTCTTGTAGAGCGTGGCAAGATCTTCGGCGTCTTGCGCAAAGCCAGCAGCGGAGCGGGCATTGTGCGCCAGCATGGTTTCGCCCTCGCTGTGCCGGTCCACATCCCAGGGGAAGCGCGCCAATAGGTCTTCTACGTGATCCACAGCGGCGCGTTCGGTAGACATATAGTCGGATAACGCAACCTCGCCAAAGCGCCGTTTGAGAGACTTATAAGACGCTTTGGCGCCGCCAAGACAACAGAAGCCGCCGTTACGCCCAGAGGCCCCCCAGCCAATTTGCTTGGCGTCCAGCACGGTGACGTCAACACCGGCCTCGGCCAGCTTGAGGGCGGTGTTGAGGCCGGTGAAGCCCGCGCCGATAATGGCGACCTCGGTGATCAGGTCGTCGGACAGCGCGGGTCGGGTCGAAACAGGCACTGATTCAGCCCAAAAGCTGCTTTCTACCGGTCCATCCGAGTAGGCAAACGGGTCGCAGATACGTCTCATGCCAGCTTTTCTGCCGCCGCTTCCTCACGCTGTTGCCGCACCACATTGCGCTTATTGATCAGCGAAGCAGTGATCACCCCAATCGCCACCACAAGGATCATGATGGTGGAAAGCGCGTTGATTTCAGGGCTCACACCAAGACGCACCGAGGACCAGATTTTCATCGGCAAGGTGGTCGCCGACGGGCCGGATGTGAAGGAAGCGATCACCAAGTCGTCCAGTGACAGAGTGAAGGCAAGAAGCCAGCCGGAGATCACCGCCGGGGCAATGATCGGCAGGGTCACAAGGCGGAAGGCTTGCACAGGCGAGCAGCCAAGATCGAGTGCGGCTTCCTCGAGGCTTTGATCAAAGCTCACCAGACGCGAGCTGACCACCACGGAGACGTAACACATCGCAAAAGTGGTGTGTGCCAGCACGATCGTAAACACGCCACGGTCCATGCCGAGGCTGATGAACAGCAGGAGCAGGGAGAGGCCGGTGATGACTTCGGGCATCACCATGGGGGCGTAGATCATGCCGGAGAACACCGTGCGGCCACGAAACCGCCCCGCACGAACCATGACGATAGCAGCCATGGTGCCCAGAACAGTCGCAAGGCAAGAGCTGAGGAATGCCACTTTGATGGTCACCCAGGCGGCGTCCAGGAAAGCGGTGTTGCGCAGCACTTCGCCATACCATTTTGTGCTGAATCCAGCCCAAACAGTGACAAGTTTGCTCTCATTGAAGCTGAAGATAATCAGGATCAGCATGGGCAGATAGAGGAAGGCGAAGCCAAGCGTCAGCGAGGTGACGTTGAACCAGGTCATGCGTCTCATTGGTTGGCCTCCCGCTGTTTCTGCTCGTTGCGCTGGAAGAGCACGATGGGGATGATCAGGATCAGCAGGAGCACCACAGCCACCGCAGAGGCCACCGGCCAGTCACGGTTGGAGAAGAACTCCTCCCAGAGCACTTTACCAATCATCAGCGTACGCGATCCGCCCAAGAGCGATGGGATCACAAATTCGCCGATGGTCGGGATGAAGACCAGGAAGCTGCCGGCAATAATGCCTTGTTTGGACAGCGGCACAGTCACCAACCAGAAGGCGGAGAAGCGGGAACATCCGAGGTCTTCGGCGGCTTCCAAAAGGCTGATGTCGAGCTTTTCCAAAGCCGCATAAATCGGCAGGATCATGAAAGGCAGGTAGGTGTAAACGATGCCGATGTAGACGGCGATATTGGTGTTGAGGATGATCAGCGGTTCGTTGATCACGCCAATCCAGAGCAGCACCTGATTGAGGTAGCCTTCCTGGCTCAAAATCCCCATCCAGGAATAGACGCGGATCAGAAAGCTTGTCCAAAACGGCAGGATCACCAGCATGAACAGCATGGCGCGCCATTCTTGTGGGGCTCGGGCAATACCATAAGCGATGGGGTAGCCAACCAGCAGCGTGAGCAGAGTCGATATCACCGCAATTTTGAAGCTGGAGAGGTAGGCTTTCCAATATAGGTCATCTTCGGTCAGCCAGATGTAGTTCTCAAAATCGAGCTCCGCAAAGAAGGCTTTGAGCCCAGCCCAGCCCTCGGCAATGTCGAGGGTTGGCGTATATGGCGGAATCGCCACGGCCAAATCGGATAGGGAAATTTTGAAAACAATGGCAAACGGCACAATGAAGAGGGCCAGCAGCCAGAGAAAGGGAACGGCGATCAGGAGGCGGCGCATCTCTTAGCGCTCCAAGAAGACACCAGCGGTGTCTGTCCAGCTGAGCCATACTTTGTCTTCCCAAGTAAACGCGCGGCGGGAAATCCGGCGGTTGTTGGCGGATTGCGCCTTGATGATTTGGCCACCCGGCAGTTGTACGTGGTAGGTCGAGATATTGCCAAGGTAGGCGATATCGTGCACTTCGCCTTGGATGGCATTGGCGGCATTTTCTGGCTTTTCTGCCGAAATAGAGACTTTTTCCGGCCGAATGGCGTAATGCACATCCTGACCTTTTGTGGCCCCGTCCAGCGGCGATCCCACCACGGCAGGCTGACCTTCGGCCCAATGCATGTGCAGCTTGTCGCCTTGCGGATCAGCCTTACCTGAAATCAGGTTCACGTCGCCAATGAAGTCCGCCACGTAGGTGGAGTTGGGCGCCTCGTAGATCACATCCGGCGTGGACACCTGAATGATCTTACCATGGTCCATCACTGCCACACGGCTCGCCACTGTCATCGCTTCTTCCTGATCGTGGGTCACAATCACAAAGGTGGTGCCGGTGGTTTCCTGAATGTCCATCAGCTCAAACTGGGTCTCTTGGCGCAGTTTTTTGTCGAGTGCGCCCAGCGGTTCATCAAGCAACAACAACTTGGGCGCTTTGGCCAAGGAGCGCGCAAGCGCCACGCGCTGACGCTGACCACCGGAGATCTGGTGTGGTTTGCGGCGGGCAAATTTTTCAAGTCGGGTCAGGCGCAGCATTTCTTCAACGCGTTCGCCAATCTGATCCTTGGGCATCTTGTCCCGTTTCAGGCCAAAGGCGATGTTTTCCCAGATCGAGAGATGCGGGAACAGCGCGTAAGACTGGAACATCATGTTCACAGCGCGCTTGTTGGGCGGCACAGCGCCAATATCCTGCCCCGCAAGCAGGATCTTCCCTTCGGTGGGCGTTTCAAATCCCGCCAACATGCGCATCATTGTGGTTTTGCCACAGCCGGAGGGACCGAGAAGGGCAAAAAACTCCTTCTCAAAAATGTCCACGGTCAGGTCATCAATCGCCGTGAAATCGCCAAAGCGTTTGGTCACGTTCTGAAATTGAATGAGGGGTTTTGCGTTGGGATCATCCCAAGGGGCAAAGACATCAAGCGCCATGGCGGGCTCCGGCAATGTTGGAGAAGTCAAAGTGGCCCGCGCAACAGGTGCGCGAGCCAGGATCAATCAGGCTTAGGTGCCAGATTTGATTTTGGTCCACATACGGGTCACAACGCGCTGTACCTTTGGAGGGTAAGGCGAAGTGGTGTAGAGGTTTTCCAGCGTGGCTTCGTCCGGATAGATCGCCGGATCGCCAATCACGTCTTCTTCCAGCAGAGGCTGTGACGCTTTGTTGCCGTTTGCGTAGTAAACGTAGTTGGACGCATCCGCCATGTTCTGCGCATCCATGATGAAGTTCAGGAACTTATGCGCAGCTTCAGCGTTAGGCGCATCCACTGGAATGGCCATTTGGTCAAACCACATCAACGCGCCCTCAGAAGGAGCGTTATAGGCAATTTCAACACCGTTTTCCGCTTCTGCGGCACGGTCACGCGCTTGTAGAATGTCGCCGGACCAACCCACGGCCACACAGATGTCACCGTTTGCTAGTGCATTGATGTATTCGGAGCTGTGGAACTTTTGAATGTAAGGCGCAACTGCGGTGAACAGTGGTTCGGTCTTGGCAATTACGTCTTTATCGTGGCTGTCTGGGTTTTCGCCCAAATACGCCAAGGCCGCCGGGATCATCTCATCCGCCGCGTCCAGCACGTGCACGCCGCAAGAAGCCAGTTTTTCCATATTGGCGGGATCAAAGATCAACGCGAGCGAGCCAATCGGGGCATCTTCGCCCAGTACTTCTTTCACCTTGCCAACGTTCACACCAATGCCGGTGGTGCCCCACATGTAGTTGATGGAGTACTCGTTGCCTGGGTCGTAGCTTGCGGTGCGATCGGCGATCACGTCCCACATGTTGCCGGCGTTGCTGAGGCTGGCCTTATCCAGTTTCTGAAACGCGCCTGCCGCGATCTGACGCTGCAGGAAGGTGCCGGAGGGCACAACCACATCATAGCCGGAGTTGCCAGCCAACATTTTGGTTTCCAATACGTCGTTGCTGTCAAACACGTCGTAGATCAGCTTGATGCCGGTTTCGTCCTGAAACTTGGTCAGCAGTTCTTCGTCGATGTAATCAGACCAGTTGTAAACACGCACCTCTTCGGCGGTGGCAGCAGTTGCACCAATCGCCATTGTGGCCGCGAGTGCGATGAAGGATGTCTTCATGATATTCTCCCGTTGGACGCCAGGTTCCGACCCGGTCGCATTCTGTGAGATTAATTTGATCAAGTTTTTGCGTTATGGCAATATGCTTGTGCATTTTGCCGATGATTATACGTTCTAACACATCGCATTGAGGATTGGATTGCACAAATGGAAGGCACTGGGAAATTGGGACAAGGTTTTGATCACAGCGACGAAAACGCGACTCGCGTCCCGGTGCACCAACAAGTTTATGCGCAGTTGCGCGATGCCGTGCTTTTTGGCGAATTGGCGCCGGGTCAGGCGGTCACCATCCAGGGTTTGATCGAACGCACGGGTGCCGGCATGACCCCAATTCGGGAAGCGATTCGCCGGTTGACCAGTGAAGGGGCACTGGAGTTTCGCGGCAACCGCCGTGTTGTGGTGCCGATGCTGACGGTGGATGCCATAGATGACCTTATTTTCCTAAGAGAAACCGTCGAATCGAGACTGGCTGAGCATGCGGCTGAGAAGATTACGGCGACAGATATTGCGGCGCTGGAAAAGATTGATTCGCAAGTTGACGAGGCCATCACGCGTGGGGATGTTTCCGCCTATTTGCGCCAGAACTTCGCCTTTCACGCCAAGCTTTATGCGGTGGCCAATGCGCCGATTCTGATGGATGTGGCCAACAGTGTTTGGTTGCGATTCGGCCCGTCGATGCGGGTGGTTTGCGGGCGTATGGGCACACAGAACCTGCCGGATAATCACAAGACCGCACTGGACGCTTTGAAGGCCAAAGATGCGCAAGCGACCGCTGATGCGATGCGCGAAGATGTGGTTCAGGGCATGGAGCAGATCCGCGAAGCACTGCTCGATGGCACTGCTTTTAGCGACACGATTGACTAATCAGAATTTGATCATATTTTCATGACAAGAGATGTGAAGCGGTGATTTGGCCGTTTTGCCCACCCTGATTCTGTTGCGAGGTTTGCCATGAACGCGATCACCAATCACTTGCCCACTGCGGAGCTCCAGGCGCTGGATGTGGCGCACCACATGCATCCGTTTTCCACCCAGAACGATTTTCACGACACCGGCGCGCGGGTGATCACCCAAGCCAAAGGCGTGACGTTGACCGACAGCGAAGGTGCGCAAATTCTCGATGCGATGGCGGGTCTGTGGTGTGTGAACATCGGCTATGGCCGTGATGAGCTGGCAGAGGTGGCGGCGCGACAGATGAAAGAGCTGCCCTATTATAACACCTTCTTCAAAACCACTCATGTGCCGGTTATTGCTTTGTCCGCAAAGCTGGCAGAACTGGCACCTGGTGATCTGAACCACGTGTTTTATGCCGGGTCCGGTTCTGAGGCGAATGACACCAACCTGCGTTTGGTGCGGCATTATTGGTCCGCAAAAGGCAAGCCCACAAAGACAGTCTTTATCAGCCGCAAAAATGCCTATCACGGCTCCACCGTGGCGGGGGCAAGCCTTGGCGGTATGGTGCCCATGCACCAGCAGGGCAGCCTGCCAATTCCGGACATTCACCACATCAACCAGCCAAATTGGTGGGCTGAAGGCGGGGATACATCGCCGGAAGAGTTTGGCCTGCAGCGCGCGCAAGAGCTGGAAGAAGCGATTCTGGAGCTGGGTGAAGACCGCGTGGCGGCCTTTATTGCGGAGCCGATTCAGGGCGCCGGCGGTGTGATTGTGCCACCAGAAACTTATTGGCCGGAAATCCAGCGCATCTGCGACAAATATGAAATCCTGCTGATTGCGGATGAAGTGATCTGTGGCTTTGGCCGCACCGGCAATTGGTTTGGCAGCCAGACCGTGGGCATCAAGCCACACATCATGTCGATCGCCAAAGGCCTGTCGTCCGGTTACGCGCCAATTGGTGGTAGCATTGTCTGTGACGAAGTGGCCGAAGTGGTGGCCGCGACCGAGTTCAACCATGGCTACACCTACTCCGGTCACCCTGTGTCTTGTGCCGTTGCCTTGGAAAACCTGCGCATTCTCGAAGAAGAGAAGATTGTCGAGCATGTGCGCGATGACGTGGCGCCGTACCTGAAAGAAAAATGGGAAGCGCTGGCGGATCATCCGCTGGTAGGCGAAGCCAAGATTGTCGGCATGATGGGCTCCATTGCTCTGACGCCAAACAAAGAAACCCGCGCCGCGTTTGCAGCAGAGGCCGGCACCGTGGGTTACAAATGCCGTGAGCACTGCTTTGGCAACAATCTGGTGATGCGCCATGTGGGAGATCGCATGATCATTTCGCCACCACTGGTGATGACTCGTGACGACATTGATGTGCTGATCGAGCGGGCGACTCGCGCCTTGGATCAGACCTATGAGCAGATCAAAAACGAAGGGCTGTATAAATAAACAGCCCGACCTTTGCGCAAATTTGATCAACCCGGAGCATGGCTCCGGGTTTTTTTATTGTCCGCTCTAACGGAGGCTTTGCAACTTTGGGCGGAAAAACTTTTACGTTTTGCAGACTTATGGGTTTACCATTTGATCATAATTGGCGAAAATCGACTTCAATGTGTCGCAAACTGACGTCGGGCCTTCCGATTGGCTGGCAGACTTTCCCATACGGAATGCTGGCTTGCGCATTTAAGCTCAGGTGTGGTTACACTTGAAACAGACGAGCAGAGAAAATCTGCCGACGGACAACACAGGGAGCCGATTTTTGGCTGATAGTGCATCGAACGACGCGTTTGTCGAATTTGACCGCGTGCAAAAGAGCTATGATGGTGAGAACCTCGTCGTCAAAGATCTGAACCTAAGCCTGCCGAGAGGCGAGTTTCTGACCATGTTGGGCCCATCCGGCTCTGGCAAGACAACTTGCCTTATGATGTTGGCAGGCTTTGAAACCGCTACTCACGGCGACATTCGCCTGGGCGGAACCTCCATCAACAACATCCCACCGCACAAACGCGGCATTGGCATGGTGTTCCAGAATTACGCATTGTTTCCGCATATGACGATTGCGGAAAATCTGAGCTTCCCACTGGAAGTGCGTAAAATGGGCAAAACCGAGCGCGAAGAGAAAATCAAACGCGCGTTGGACATGGTGGAAATGGGTGCCTTTGGCGGCCGTCGCCCTGCCCAGCTTTCCGGGGGTCAGCAACAGCGGATCGCCTTGGCGCGCGCTCTGGTGTTTGAACCCGAGCTGGTTCTGATGGATGAACCGCTTGGCGCGCTGGACAAGCAGCTGCGCGAAAAGATGCAGTTTGAGATCACCAACCTGGCGCATAACCTTGGTATCACCACAGTCTATGTGACCCACGACCAGACCGAAGCGTTGACCATGTCTGACCGTGTGGCGGTGTTTGACGATGGCCGCATTCAGCAGTTGGATCCGCCGGACACCCTGTATGAAAACCCGCAAAACAGCTTTGTGGCGCAGTTCATCGGAGAGAACAACACGCTCGAAGGTGTGGTCAAAGAGATCAACAACGGCATTGCAATTGTTGAACTGGACGACGGCGAATTGATCGACTGCAAGCCAGTGCATGAAAGTGTGAAGCCGGGGGCCCGCACCCGTGTGTCAATCCGCCCGGAACGTGTTGAATACAACAAAGACCGTATTCAAGAAGGTGCGCACACACTGAAGGCCGAAGTGAAAGAGTTCATCTACATGGGTGATATCTTCCGCACACGGCTTTCAGTGGCGGGCAATGATGAGTTCATCATCAAAACCCGGAACGCGCCTGACGTGGATCGTCTGACACCTGGTCAGCAGATTGAGATCGGCTGGTTGCCTGAAGATTGCCGCGCGCTGGATGCCTGATCAGGCTGGCACGTACAAACCGGGCGTAAGATCCGGGCTCAAAAACACCAAGACTTAAGAACCCAACAAGGAGTGATTCTAATGAAAACAAAGATGACAGCACTTGCCGTCACGACTGCTCTGGTGGCTCCGGCCGCAATTGCGCAGGAACTGACCATCGTGTCCTGGGGTGGTGCTTACTCCAAGTCACAGCAGCTCGCGTATCACGAGCCCTACACCGCCAAAACTGGCATCACCATCATCAACGACGACAGCTCCGCTGAAGCCGTTGCAAAAATCCGCGCGATGAACGAAGCCGGCAACGTGACTTGGGACGTTGTGGACGTTGTGGCGTCTGACGCGATGCGTCTGTGTGACGAAGGTTTGGCCGAGGAGCTGGATCACGATGCGGTTCTGGCCGCTGCGCCTGATGGCACCTCTGCCTCCGAAGACTTTGGCGATCTGATCGTCAGCGACTGCTTCGTACCTCAGATCGTGTACTCCACCACATTCGGTTACCGCACCGACATGGTTGGCGACACACCACCTTCTTCAATCTGTGACGTGTTTGACCTGGAAGCATATCCTGGCAAGCGCTCCCTGCAGAAACGCCCAATCGACAACATGGAATGGGCTCTGTTCTGTGACGGCGTTGCAAAAGAAGACATCTACGACACTCTGGGCACGCCAGAAGGTGTAGACAAGGCGCTGGCCAAGCTGGACACCATCAAGGACCAGGTTGTTTGGTGGACTGCTGGCGCAGAAACACCTCAGTTGCTGGCAGACGGCGAAGTTGTGATGGGTTCGACCTTCAACGGTCGTTTGTTCTCTGCAATTGCCGAGCAGAACCAGCCAATCGGTATGCTGTGGGACATGCAGTCCTTCGACCTGGACGGCTGGATCATCCCAGCGGGCCTGTCCCCAGAGCGTAAACAAGCGGCTCTGGACTACCTGTTCTTCGCAACCGACACCCAGCGTCTGGCAGATCAGGCGAAGTACATCTCCTACGGTCCGGCACGTAAGTCTTCCGCACCGTTGGTGGGTAAGCACGCTGAACTGGGCATCGACATGGCACCACATATGCCAACCGATCCAGCAAACGCTGGCAACGTGCACATCTATGACTACGAGTGGTGGGCTGACAACCGTGACGATCTGGACGCGAAGTTCCAGGCGTGGCTGGCCAAGTAATCCACTTATGACTTTGCAGGGAGGCGGCACCCGCCTCCCTGACCCAACCGGACAAAAACCGCCGAGACACAACGGCAATCCGGAAATTCTTTGACGGGGACCATCAATGAGCGATTCAACCCAATCCGGCCCAATGCTTGCGGCCGACGGCACGCCGTTGAAAAAAAGCTTAAGCCGCGCGTTGCGCATGCAGAAAATCCGCGCGCTGGCTTTGATTACGCCTTTGCTGGCCTTTGTATTGCTGACTTTCATTATCCCGATTGGACAGATGCTGTTCCGTTCGGTTGAGAATGACATTGTCGCGAATACGCTTCCAAACACTGTGATTGCGCTTCAGGACTGGGATGCCGCCTCTGGCGAAGCGCCCGATGAAGCGGTCTATGCCGCGCTGGCCGCGGATCTTTATGTGGCGTCTAACGCCAAAACCCACACCCGCGTGGGCAGCCGTTTGAACTACGAAACCCCAGGCATCAGTTCCCTATTCCGTAAGGCGGGACGCAAAGCCAAGAAATGGGACGTGGAGAACGACGGGCCATACAAAGAAAAGTTCATCAAGATTGCCAAGGGTTGGGGTGATCCCAATGTCTGGCGCACGATCCAGACCTATAGCCCGAAATACACCAACGGCTACTTCCTGAACGCCGCAGATATGCAAAAAGGCTCTGATGGCGCTGAAATACGGCCTGAAAGCGAGCGGATTTACATAACGCTGTTCAAGCGCACGCTGATTATGTCTTTGGCCATCACCGCCGCCTGTATTGCGCTGGCCTATCCCGTGGCGTGGTTGCTCGCCAACCTGCCGTCTGCGAAAGCCAATCTGCTGATGATTCTGGTTTTGCTGCCGTTCTGGACCTCACTGCTGGTGCGGACCTCAGCCTGGAAAGTGATGCTGCAGCAGCAAGGGGTGATCAACGACGTCTTGGTCTGGCTCGGCATAGTCGCAGATGATGCGCGTCTGGTGATGATCAACAACCAGCTGGGCACCATCATTGCGATGACACACATCCTGCTGCCGTTCATGATCCTGCCAATGTATTCGGTGATGCAAACCATCCAACCGACTTATCTGCGGGCGGCCAAATCCATGGGCGCAACCAATTGGACAGCCTTCTGGCGGGTGTACTTCCCGCTGTCCGTTCCAGGCATTGGCGCGGGGTCGATTCTCGTCTTCATTCTGGCGATTGGTTATTACATCACGCCAGAACTGGTCGGGGGCACCAAAGGGGTGTTCATCTCCAACCGAATTGCCTTCCACATCTCGACTTCCCTGAACTGGGGCCTCGCCGCGGCGTTGGGCACCATCCTTCTGGCGGTCGTGCTGATCCTCTACTGGGCCTATGACAAGATCGTCGGCATCGACAACGTGAAATTGGGATAAGAATCATGGCTGCACTCACTCCAATTTCCCGCAAACCCATGTCTCTGGTGCTGCCGACAGTGGCGGCGGCAGGGGGCTTCTTTGGTCTCTTCATTGGCACCGCCAACGGCTCTGGCGCGATGGGCGTACTTATTGGCGCAGTCACGGCCGTGGTGTTGGCTTTGGTCTACATCAACGTCCTGAAGAACGAGCCGCTGTCCAAATGGATCAACATTGCGCTGTTTGGCGTATTGGGCTTTCTGTTTGGTGGCATCGCCGCGGCGATCATCGGCTTACTCTATGGCTGGTTCATCCACTGGTTCACCTACTGGCTGTATGAAGGCCGCTACCGCGCGCGCCTTTTGCCCTATCTGACTCCCGGTCAGGTGCTTTGGCACTACAGCTTCCGTGTGATCTGTGGCGCGATTTTTGTCTTCCTGATCACGCCCGTGCTTGTGGTGATGCCGCTGTCCTTTAATGCGCAGGACTTCTTCACCTTCACGCCAGAAATGCTGCGGCTTGATCCAGCCGGCTACTCGCTGAAGCACTATCAGGACTTCTTCACCAACAACGAATGGCAACGGAGCTTCAAAAACTCCCTGATCATTGCGCCAATTGCGACCGTCATCTCGGTAAGCCTTGGCACTCTGGCCGCAATTGGCCTGAGCCAAGCCCATGTTCCGGGACGTCGGGCGATCATGGCGATCCTGATTTCACCGATGATTGTGCCGCTGATCATCTCTGCCACTGGTATGTTTTTCTTCTACAGCCAGATTGGCAATTGGCTTGAAGCAACGCTTGGCTTGAACAAAACCTTTGTAGGCTATGTGAAAGTGGTTCTGGCACACGCCGTGCTTGGCATTCCGTTTGTGATCATCACCGTAACTGCAACGCTGGTGGGCTTTGACCGCTCCCTGACACGGGCGGCGGCCAATATGGGTGCCAACCCAGTGACCACCTTCTTCCGGGTGCAGATGCCTCTCATCCTGCCTGGCGTGATCTCCGGTGGCCTGTTTGCCTTCATCACGTCGTTTGACGAGGTTGTGGTGGTTCTGTTTGTCGGGTCCGCCGGTCAGAAAACCCTGCCATGGCAGATGTTCACCGGCCTGCGCGAGCAGATCAGCCCAACCATTCTGGCGGTGGCCACAATTCTGGTGGGTATCTCAATCCTGCTGCTGGCAACAGTGGAACTGCTGCGCCGTCGCTCGGAACGGCTGCGGGGCATGTCCCCAAGCTAACCACCGTTAGGGATTTCACAGCATATTTTGATGAACATGGACAAAGTCGGGCACTCCCGACTTTGTCCGCTGTCACGCCTGTGGCATAGAATTTGCACGTAAACGGAACGAGTACTTATGCATAGACGTCATTTCCTTGCCGCTGGTGCCAGCCTTCTGGCCACCCCCCAGGTCCTGCGTGCCGCTCAAGGCGGTGATTTCGAGTTGATGGAGCACCTGAAACCCAAAGAAGTTCGAGTGAAGAAGAAGTATGGTTTTCAGCCCGGCCAGCTGGTTGTGGTTTTGGCTTCTTATCACCTGTATCACATGCAAGATGAGCGCAACGCGATCCGTTATGGCGTGGCGATTGGGCAAGAAGGTTTGAACTTCTCCGGTCGGGCAACCATTGACCGAAAGGTGGAATGGCCCAGTTGGCGTCCGACACAAGAGATGATCGAGCGCAATCCGGCCTACGCCAAATACGAAGACGGCATGCCGGGCGGGCCAAACAATCCGCTGGGATCGCGTGCCATGTACCTTTACCAGAACGGCCGCGACACGCTGTTCCGCATCCATGGCACAACCGCACCACAGTCGATTGGCACACCCAGTTCCAACGGCTGTATCCGCATGACCAACTGGCACATTGAGAAGCTATATGAGCAGGTTCCCTTGGGCACAGAGGTGATCGTGGTCAGTGGCCGCGAGTAAGCAATAAACTTTGAGATAACAAAAGGCGCGCCAGATTGGGACGCGCCTTTTTCATACCGTTACCGAAGTGATTTCAGCAGTGTTAGAGACGCATATCCATCCGGGATCATGCCTTCCGAGCGCTGATAGCCCCGCACGGCGGCGATGGTGAGTGGACCAATCTTGCCGTCGATCTTCTGGGTGTCAAAGCCAGCTTTGGTCAGGCGCTTTTGCAACTCAATCCGCTCTTTATACGTCAACGCGCGATCGCCACGCGGCCAGTTGCCTTGAATGGCTGGGCCACCCTGAATGCGGTCAGCGAGATGCCCGACGCCGATTACATAGGCGTCTGCCGTGTTGTAGTGTTCGATCACGTCAAAGTTCTTGAAGATCATAAACGCCGCCCCCTGCGCTCCGGCAGGCAGAAGGATCGAGGCCTTGCCATGGTTGGGCACCGGACGGCCGCGCATGTCCTTGATGCCCAAACGGGCCCACTCACTTGGGTTTTTCAGGTTCTCACGGTTGGCAGAGGCATAATCAAAACCTTTGGGCAATTTCACTTCCACGCCCCAGGGCTGGTTCTTTTTCCACCCGAAGTGTTTGAGGTAGGCCGCCGTGGAGGCCAACGCATCGGTGGGGTCGCCAGACCAGATGTCGCGTTTTCCATCACCGGTGAAATCCACCGCATAGGACTGGAAGGATGTCGGCATAAACTGGGTGTGGCCCATGGCACCAGCCCAGCTGCCTTTCATGTTCTGAACGGTCACATCGCCATTTTGAAGAATGCTGAGCGCGGCGGTGAGTTGTTCCTCAAAGAAGTCGCCGCGCCGCCCGTCATAGGCCAGTGTGGCCAGCGCTTCGATCACCGGCGTGCTGCCCTTGAAGGTGCCATAGGCGCTCTCCAGCCCCCAGATTGCCACGACAACTTCTTTGTCGACGCCGTAACGGTTCTCGATCTTCTGAAGTTTCGCATTGTGTTTGCTCAATGCAGCCTTGCCGTTCTTGATACGTGCATCGGAGGCGGCGCTGTCGAGATAGTCCCAGATGGTCTTGGTGAACTCGTTCTGGTTGCGGTCCTTCTTGATGATTGCTGCGTTGTATTGAACCCCTTGGAAGGCATGATCAAATACCGCCGCGCTGATCCCGGCCTTAAGCGCGCGTGATTTGTAACGCTTGATCCAACGCTGCAGGCCTTTGGTGGAGGCAGCAACCTCCACTGGCTTTTGAGCCTCAAGCGCATCGACCAGGGGGCGCAATACAGGGCGCAGAGAATATGACGGTGCACCAGCCGAGGCCGATGACGTGACGAGAGCACCAATAACCAAACTCACCCAAAACCCAAATGTCCGCATCACAACTTTCCCTGCCTGTTTGTGAGAAGTGTAACGCGCCGATGTGAGTGGCAAAAGCGCTGTCAGTCAGAGGCGCGGGGAATTGCCGATTGCTTTTCCTCCGCGTCAAGACGCGCTTTGTATTCACGCAACATAGGAATGCGGCGAGGGCGGAAAGAGCCGTTTGTGACGTCAAGGTTGATCATTCTGTCCAAGCGAAAGGCGCGAAAATCTTTGCGCAAATGACAATAGGCCATCAAACAATGGGCGCTCTGCATAAAGACAATCGCAAGCGGATCAACTTCGCGGGTGGTGCGCTGGCCTTTGGCATCGCCATAGTCAAACGCCACCGTGCGCTCTTCCCATGCTGCTTGACGTAACACGCCTGCGTCGATGCTGATCTCAGGAGGCTTGTGAAAGCGTTTGGCGGTGAGAACCGCGTGTTTAAGTCGGTGGGCCTGTGCCTCCGGAAGGCGAGATTTCAGCTTGGTTAGAGCCGATTTTGCCGCATTTGCCAGTGATGGATCGGCCACTTCCATGACTTCTTTGAGACCAACGACCAGTGCCTCAATCTCCTCCGGGACAAAGCCCAATGGCGGCAGGGTGGCGTCTTCGACAAGGGTAAAACCAAAGCCAGCTTCACCGTCAATCACCGCGCCAAGGCCACGCAGAGTGTCAATGTCCCGGTAGATCGTGCGTTCCGACACACCGGTTTCTTGCGCCAGCGCCTGCGCGGTGGCGGGGGACGGCAGATCACGCAGGGCCTGCATGAGTTGGAAAAGGCGGTCTGTGCGGCTCATAATTTTACAATACTGCACCCTACTGACAGAAACTGACAAGAGGCTTCTGTAGGACTGTCCCCACAATCAATCAGTGGAGAGTTCCCATGAAGCTAATCTCATTTCCAGGCGACGCGCAGTTTCCAACCCATTCCCCGTTTTGCCTGAAAGCCATGTGCTTGCTGGAAATGGCCAAGGTCGATTGGCAGCCAGAAATGGTGCAGGATTTTGAAGCGCTGCCATTGGGCAAGGTGCCGGTGGCACGGGTTGGCGATGCCTTGATCCCGGACAGCCACAACATTCAGGCTTATTTAGAGTCTAGAGGGGCAGATTTCATGCCGGGATTGAGCCGGATTGAAAAGGCGGCAACCCATGCCATGATCCGTACTGTGGAAGAGAGCCTGCGGCTTGGGTTGGTGCATGATCGTTGGCTGAATGACGAATGTTGGGCGGTGATGAAAGAGATCTTCTTTGCTGCTGTGCCGGAGCCGATGCGTGAGCAGGCGGCGGAAGAAGCTCGGGGTCATGTGCGGGCAGGTTTGATGTCTGAAGGCATTGCGCGGTTCTCGCCAGAGGACCGTCAGGCGCGGTTTGACAACGACCTTGAGGTGATCGACGCCAAGTTGGACGGGCAACAATTCCTGTTTGGGGACACGCCAACAGCCGCAGACGCGGCCGTGGCGCCGGTGTTGGACATGATCCTCACGCTGCCAGTTGCCACCGACCTCCGCAAGGCGGTCGAGGCGCGACCCGCATTGGCACCTTATGTGGCGCGCGTGCGGGACGCGATTTACCCGGACGTTGGCAAAGTCATGCAGGGTTTTTTTAGCGTCGCCGCCGAGTGACCTTGCGTTTGGTCTTGGCCGCCTTGTGCTTTGCCTTGGTGGCTTTGCGACGGGTGGGGCCGCCTCGGCCCCGCCCTTTTCCGCCGCGACCAGCACGTTTGACCAGCTCGCCATCCAGCGAGATCAGCTCCAGCGCAATGCCGCCTGTCACTGGCGCGGCTTCAGTCAGACGCGCGGTTACACGTTGTCCAAGGCCAATCACGATGCCTGTGTCAGAGCCGGTAAGCGTGTTGGTTTCGCTGTCAAAGTGAAAATATTCGCGGCCCAGTTCCCGCATCGGGATCAGGCCATCGGCGCCGGTTTCATCGAGTTTCACAAACACGCCAAAGCGAGCGATGCCGCTCACCCGACCGGTGAACTCATTGCCGATGCGCTCCGACATGTAAGCGGCAAGGTAGCGGTCTGTTGTGTCGCGCTCGGCCAGCATGGAGCGACGCTCGGTGTCAGAAATATGTGTGGCCGTGTTTTCAAGAACTTCGGTGGCCTCGGGCGTCAAACCGTCATCGCCCCAGCCGTGCGCAGAAATCAACGCACGGTGCACGATCAGGTCGGCATAGCGCCGGATCGGCGAGGTGAAATGGGCATAGGCCCGTAGTGCGAGACCGAAGTGGCCAAAGTTGGACGGCGCATAATACGCCTGCGTCATCGAGCGCAGGGTGGAAATGTTGATCAGTTCCGCCTGCTCCGTGCCAGCAGCGGCATCCAACAGTTGATTCAAGTGGCGGGTTTGCAGCACCTGGCCTTTGGCCAGCGTCAGACCTGCAGCCTGTGCCGTATCCCGCAAGGCATTGAGTTTCTCTGGGCTGGGCTCTTCGTGTACGCGGAACAGCAACGGAGATTTCTTGGCAATCAAGGTTTCAGCCGCACAGACATTGGAGAGCACCATGAACTCTTCAACGAGTTTGTGCGCATCAAAGCGGTCACGGAAGTTGACCGAAGTGACTTCGCCAGCGTCAGACAGCTCAATCTTGCGTTCCGGCAGGTCAAGCGCCAGCGGCTGACGCTCGGCTTTTGCCTTTGTTAGAGCCTGATATGCCGCGTAGAGCGGATGGATGATCTCCTCCATCAAGGGCGCACAGCGTTCGTTGGGATGGCCATCTTGCGCCTGTTGCACTTCGCCGTAGTTCAGAGACGCCACAGAGCGGATCATGGCGCGGGTGAAGCGGTGGCCTAGCTTTTTGCCTTTGCTGTCAATCTGAATGCGCAACGCCAGCACCGCGCGGGGCACGCCTTCGTGCAAGGAGCACAGGTCGCCAGACAGGCGGTCCGGCAACATCGGCACCACTCGGTCCGGGAAATAGCTGGAGTTGCCGCGTTTGCGGGCCTCGCGGTCCAGCGCGGTGTCGGATCGCACGTAGTGCGCGACATCGGCAATCGCGATCCAGAGCACATGACCTTCTTTGTTTTTTGGATCATCATCCGCGTGGGCCCAGCAGGCGTCGTCATGGTCGCGCGCGTCCGCCGGATCGATGGTGACAAACGGCATTTCGCGCAAGTCTTCACGCTTGCCCAAGGGCGCCGGTTTCGCCTTATCAGACTCTGCTACCACATCATCGGGGAAAGTGTCCGGGATGCCATGTTGGTGGATCGCAATCAAGCTGACAGCTTTGGGGGCCGTTGGATCCCCAATGCGCGCCACAACACGGGCGCGCGGCAAGCCAAGGCGGCCTTTGGGGCCGGATTGCTCGGCCTCGACCAGCTCGCCATCTTTGGCACCATGGGTTTGATCGGACGGCACCGACCATTCTTTGCCGTCACCTTTGTCGATGGGCAGAATGCGGCCGCCCTCGGCGGTTTTGCGGAACATGCCCAAGACACGGCGCGGGTTGGTGCCGATCCGGCGGATCAGGCGGGCTTCATATTGGATATCGCCCTCATCCAGTTTGGTCAGGCGGCCAAGAATGCGGTCACCCGCGCCGAGTGCCGGGTCAGACGCACGGGGCAGCACCAGAATTCTGGGCTCTTCGCCTTCCCCATGCCATTCCAGTGGACGGGCAAAAAGATCTCCATCGGCATCTGCCTCAAGGATTTGCAGCACGGTGACAGGCGGCAGGCTCTCCGGATCGCGGTAGGTTTTCTTCCGCTTTTGCAGATGACCTTCTGCCTCCAGCTCCTTGAGCAGGCGCTTCAGGTCGATGCGCGCAGCGCCTTTGATGCCAAAAGCTTTGGCGATGTCACGTTTGGAGGTGAGGGTCGGGTTCTCGGAAATCCACTCAAGGACTTCCTCTTTGCTGGGCATAGGCATGGGTTGGCCCTAGCACGGTGATGCGGGGAGGTCACGCGGAGAAAATTGGGCGCAAAGAAGGGGCCAGCCCCTTCCTGGGCCTGCAGCCCAATTCAACCCCGAGATATTTGGGGAATGAGAAATCTCAGAGCTGTGCCAGATCAGCAGCGGTGTCCACATCCGCCAGCGTGGCGACGGTGGCAATGCGCACGCCCTGCAAGGTGGCACGGCTGTCGGCCAATGCATATTCGGTGGACCAGCGTACATTGGTAAAGAGGCCCGGTTTTGGGGCGTGTTTCAATCCAACCAGCCAGTAGCCGCCATCCGGGGCGGGGCCAAACACCGCATCATGATCCCCTAGCGCCTTGAAGGCCTGCGCGATGTGAGCAGGTTGGATGCCGGGAATGTCGGCACCAATAATGCAGGTTGGACCTTGGTGCAGATGTAACTGCCGTGCCATGCGATCGCCGAGATTGCCACTGCCTTGCGGAAAACGCGGCAGGTGGGCAGGCCACACGCGCGATGTACGGCCTTTGTGATCCGGCGCGACGGCCAGGATCAGGTTCCAGCGCGGATCCTCAAGGCGGCGCAGCAGGGCGGCGGATTGGTGGCGGAACCACCAGGCGGCGGCGGTCATTCCAAGGTCACGGCCCAGCCGGGTTTTCACACGGCCCGGGCGCGGTTCCTTGATCATCACCACAAGATTGGGGCGGTGTTTAGGCAAAATAGTCTCGCAAAATGCGGCTGTAGATGTCTTTGAGCTGGTGGATTTGTGCAACCGGCACCTGTTCATCCACCTGGTGCATGGTTTTGCCCACCAAGCCAAATTCCACCACCGGGCAATGGTGCTGCACAAACCGAGCGTCCGAGGTACCACCTGAGGTGGAGAGTTCCGGGCAGCGACCGGTTTCTGCTTCGACAGAGGCGGCAACCAGCTCGGATAGCGCGCCTGGAGGGGTGATGAAGCTTTCGCCGGAGATGGTGACTTTCATATCGATGGCAACACCAGTTTCTGCCGAAATAGTATCTACTTTTGCCTGCATCCACTCTGTGAGGGACGCCCCTGAGTGGGAGTCGTTGAAGCGGATGTTGAGCGTGGCTTTACACTCCGCTGGGATCACATTGGTGGCCGGGTTGCCAGTGTCCATGGTGACAACGGCCAAGGTAGACGCGTCAAAGTGATCGGTGCCGTTGTCCAGCGGTTCCGAGGAGAACTGATCCATCAGACGGGCCATCACCGGCAGAGGATTGTTGGCGCGGTGCGGATAAGCAGAGTGCCCCTGTTTGCCGGTAAACGTGAAATAGGCGGTCATCGAGCCGCGACGGCCAATTTTCATCATCTCACCCATCTCGTTGGGGCAAGTTGGCTCGCCCACCAGACAGACAGACATGCGCTCTTGCTCAGTGGACATGTAGTCCAGAAGCGCGGTGGTGCCGTCGATGGCGTCGCCTTCTTCGTCTCCGGTTATGGTGAGGATGATGGCGCCTTCCGGCGGTGTATTCGAGACAAAATCGATGGCGGCGGCGGCAAAGGCCGCGACGCCGGATTTCATATCGGTCGCACCACGGCCATACATGATGCCGTCTTTCACTTCTGCACCAAAGGGATCAACCGTCCAAGCAGCCTCGTCACCGACAGGCACCACATCGGTGTGGCCATTGAAGCCAAATGTCTTGCTGTCGCCCTTTCGGCCCCAGCGGGCAAACAAGTTGCTGACCGCGCCGCGATCCACGCGTGTGCAGTCAAACCCGGCGTCCGACAGCCGTTTTTCCAGCAACACCAGCGCCCCACCCTCTTCCGGCGTCACAGAGGCACAGCGGATCAGATCTGCGGTCAACTGTGCGGCATCGGTCTTGGTCATGGCGAGGGTCCTTTGTCTAAAAAGCTTGCGCAAAGGGTTGTGGCACAGCCATGTCGGACCGGAAAGCCACATTTAGGACACAAAGCAGTGGGGCACCCCTTAACAAGCGGAAAAATATGCTGTTTAGTTGGCGTTAATAATAATTCGACCGAGGCAGGTCACCAGCAGTCCGGCTAAAACAGCCAAAGGTTTCCAACAAACGCATCTCGAAATGCGACGAAACCCCTATGAGCGCCCTGCGAGCAGGTGGGCGTTGTTGTGTGGCGTGCCTCATAAACATGAGGCGAGAATAAATGCCCAGATTGCCCGTAAACACCGGCGCGTCTGCCATGGATATGGCGGAAACCATTTTTGGTGATGACGTGACCATTGTGTCCGCAGACTATAATGGGCAGAATTCCTCTTCCGGCATCTACACCAACGGGGACAGTGTGTCTCCGGGTGCGACCCCAAGCGACGAAGGTGTGATCCTGTCCACGGGGCATGCCAGAAATTTCTCCAATCGCTGGGGCAACCACAACCAACGCACCAACCGATCCACCGACACCAACGGTGAGGACAACAACGCCGAATTCAACGCGGTGGCCGGCACCAATACCTATGATGCCTCATATTTGGATGTATCTTTCATCGCCAATGAAGCTGGTCAAATGACCATGCAATTCGTTTTTGCGTCAGAAGAATACCCGGAATACATCGACTCGATCTATCAGGACTTTGTCGCAGTTTCGATCAACGGCAGCTATGTGCCGCTGGAAATTGGCGATGGGGATGTGGACCCGGGCAACATCAACAACGGTGAAAACGAAAGCCTGTTTGTGAACAACACAGGGGGTCTCTACAACACCGAGATGGATGGGTTCACCATCACCATGACCCTGACGTTTGACATCGTCGAAGGTATGAACGACATCCGCATTGTGGTGGCAGATGTATCTGACAGCAGCTACGACAGTTCGCTGTTGATTGCTGCAAACTCACTGCAGACTTCGCTGATTGCCAACACCGATGAGGTGGAATTGCCGATTGACGGCACCCGCACCATCGACGTTCTGGCCAATGATGTGAATGACACCGGCAATGCCATCACCATCACGCATATTTCGGGGCAGCCGGTCACAGTTGGTGTGCCGATCACATTGCCAAGCGGGCAAATCATCACCGTCAACGCAGATGGGACCATCACTTTTGAAGGCGACAGTGATGAAGAAGAGGTCAACCTGACCTACACCATTGATGACGGCAACGGCACAACCGATGTGGGCTACATCAAGATCAATCAGGCACCTTGCTTCACGGCTGGTACATTTATTCGCACGCCCCACGGCGAGGTGCCGATTGAGTGCCTGAACGTGGGTGACTTGGTTGAAACCTTAGACAATGGACCCCAGCCGGTGCGCTGGATTGGGCGGCGCACTGTCCCCGCTACGGGCGCAATGGCGCCGATCCGCATTTTGGAAAACACCCTTGGCAACCACCGCGAGTTGCTGCTCTCCCCACTGCATCGCGTGTTGATCCGCAATGCCTGGGCCGAGCTGTTGTTTGGCGAAGAAGAGGTTTTGGTCGCGGCGCGCGATCTGGTGAATGACAAAACCATCCGCCAAGTTCCGGGGGGCGAGGTTGAATATGTGCATCTGTTGTTTGATGATCACCAGATTGTGTTCTCCGAAAAACTCATGACAGAAAGCTACTTGCCTGGGCCGCAGACCGCGAGCAGCTTTGAGCCAGAAATTGTTGCAGAGATCTGTGCCCTCTTTCCCGAGCTCGATCCGGTCTCCGGGGATGGTTACGGTCAAATGGCGCGGCGTGGATTGCGCAGCTTTGAGGTGGCAACCCTGACTCAAATCGCCTTTGGCGGAGCCTGATCCATGAGTTGGATTGCACTTTGGGACAAAAAACACGCTTTGTTTGACCCAAATGGATTGGCCCACCTGCGCGGCGGGGCAACTGCGACAGCTGCCGATCCTCAACGCCTCTCGGACACTCCGCTGCCACGTGGCAGCCTGGTTGTTGAAACGCGGGTGTCCCCTTACGATCGGCCGCAAACGCTTTTGGGTATGGCCTCCCAAACCGGCAGTGGCTTTCGCTTGTCTCTGCAAGCGGTGCCCGGCGGTGGCGTGGTGCTTGTGCTCAATCGCGGCGGGCGTACGGCCCATGTGGCGGTCAATCTGGACACTGGTGGGCGTGCGGATGTCTTGCGTATGACCTATTCCTGGGATCTGCCTGCCAATGTTGGACGCCTGGCGGTGGAGCAACCCGGCACGTGGCGTGTGGCTCTCCGCACATTGGTGCGGCCGGTGGCGCTGACCCCGGCGGAAATCCGGGAATGCGCGCAAGACAATGAGGCACGTGTGCTTTCGAGCGACTTGTCCTTTATTGCGTTCTCCAACCGGATTGAACCCATTGGCCCCATGCCGAGCCTGTCCGAAGAAACGCCGGTTATGACCGCGCAGGGCTATCGCAAAGTCGGCACACTGAAACGCGGCGATGTGGTGCAGACCCCGTCTGGCGATTTGGTGCCAGTTTTGGCCAATGTGCGCAGAACGGTGCCCGCCACCGGGCATTTTGCCCCGATCAAACTGCGCGCGCCCTTTTTTGGTCTCAGCCGCGATATTGTCACCAGCCCAACCCAACGGCTTATGATTGGCGGCAGCCGGGTCGAGTATATGTTTGGTTCCGAGTTTGTCTTGGTTCCGGCGGGGCATTTGTTACATGGCAACGCAGCAACACATGGCGGAGATGCACCCTTGGTGACCTATTGCCAACTTTTGCTGCCCAATCACGAAGCCATTTTGGCGGCGGACACCTACGTGGAAAGCATGGATGTGGGCCGGATGCGCAGACGGCAGGATTTGCTGAGCGCCAGCTTGTTATCAGGATACCCGCGCCGGTTGTTGCCAGAACATGCACGCACTGCCTTCCCGGTTTTGCGGGAGTTTGACGCGCTCACACTGGCGGCCCAGCGCGCGGCTTGACCAATGCCGATCGATCTCAGTGCTCGGTGATGGCAGCGTCTTCAGATTCTTCGCCGTGGTAAAACGGCGTCAACTGCGCAACGACCACAGAGTTTTCATCCAATGCACGCTGCATCAACCCACGCTCATGGCCATCAATCTCGTGCCCTTGAGCTTCACGCTCTTCAACGGTGCCATAACCGGTGACGTCAAGCGGGTTCAAATCCGCCTGCTTCAAGATCGCAACCGTTTCGCGCACCGCTTCCGCTTCGTCCACACCGCTGGCATAGATCATCAGCGCGCCACCGGTGGCTTCATCCGGCAGGCCGTCCCCGTCTTTGCGCCCAACCTGCACCAACAGTGTGTACACCTGTTGCCGGGTCTTCTTTTTCTTTTTTTCCTGGGTCATGACGGTGCCTTTCTCTTAGACCGGCCTTAGCGCGCCATGCGGCAAAGGGTCAACCACTCGGTGCCAGTAACTGGTTTTCACTTACGACAATCGCGAAAATTTTCTTCATTTTTTCAGAGTCTTGGGGTGGTTTAGTCATCTTTTGGAAAGGGTTGCATTCCAAACTGTTAGCGCGCAGAACGTGCCCTCTTTCAAATGGTGACTTTCGAATCTCCACTCGGCAATTTCACGGCCGACGCCAATGTCTGGGCAAATTGATCTGTCTGACTAGCCAAAGCGTTCGACCGGGTTCCCAACTGAAAAAGGGCAAAACGCCGCTTTTAGAGTTTTGGAATGTATATAGGGGACCACCATGCCAACCGCATCAGAACTGCCGATTGATAACAGCGCCAGTGCGACGCAGATGGCAGACGCCATGTTTGGTTCCGGGGTCGAGGTCCTGGGGGCAAGCTATTCTGGCCACTATTTGTCCAGCGGAGTTTACTCAGACGGCGATTCCGTGGCCCCGGATGCCACACCCTCAGATAGCGGCGTGATCCTCTCCACTGGCTACACCAAAGATTTCACCAACGCGGATGGCGACGTCAACGTCAGCAGCGGCACAACCGGCCAAATGGACACCGCTGGGGACTCTGATTTGTCCGCAATCGCGGGGGGGGAAACCTATGATGCGGCGGTATTCGAGGCCAGCTTCATCCCGGATGGTGACACGCTGACCATGCAGATTGTCTTCTCCTCAGAAGAATATCTGGAGTATGTCGACGGCGGGTATAACGACGCGATTGGCATTTGGGTCAACGGCGAGAAGGCCGTGCTGTCCATTGGCGATGGCGACATTACAGTCGACAACATCAACAACGAGGACAACGCGAACCTCTACGTCGACAACCCGGCGGACGGCGAGGCCGTGAACAGCGAGATGGACGGATTAACCGTCACGCTCACCGTAAAAGCGCCTGTTATTCCGGGCGAGGTCAATACTATCAAAATCGGCATCGCGGACACTGGGGACGATCAATACGATTCCAACCTGCTGATCGCCGGCGACTCTATCCAATGTGCGCTGGTGGCGCAGGACGACGCGTATGAAATTGGTGCAAACGCCACCAAAACTGTAGACGTGCTGGCCAATGACGCCGCGCCGGATGGCGCTACGATGACCATCACCAAGATCAACGGTCAGGAGGTCAGCGCGGGGGATTCCGTGACGCTGAACACTGGCGAAGTGGTCACGCTCAACCCCGACGGCACATTGTCGATCCAGACCGACGGCGATTTGGGCAGCGAGGCCTTCACATACGAGGTCGAGGATTCAGACGGCAACACCGACACCGGATTTGTGAAGGTGACAACCACCACAGCGCCGTGTTTTGTCGCTGGGACTGCGATTGTCACCCAAGACGGGTTGATGAAGGTCGAAGATCTGATGCCCGGCCATATGGTGCTCACCCGCGACAACGGCTTCCAGCCGTTGCTGTGGATTGGCACCACCACACGTCAGGCCACAGGTTCTGATGCCCCGATCCGTCTCGCCAAAGATGCCTTGGGCAACCACGAGGCAGTGGAGTTTTCCCCAAATCACCGCATCCTGATAAAGTCGTCCCAGGCGGCGATGTTGTTTGGCGAATCCGAGGTTCTGGTGAAGGCCAAAGACCTGGTGAACGGGGACACCATCACTGTGCGCGAAGACCATGGGCCGGTGACTTATGTACATATCCTGTTTGACCGCCACGAGATTGTGCGGGCCAATGGATTGGACAGCGAAAGCTACCATCCGGGGCAGGAAACACTCGACAGTTTTGATGCGGAAACCCGCGATGAAATCCTGCGACTCATGCCCAATTCGGACGCATTGATGGGCTATGGCTTTGGGCCATCTGCCCGAGTGTCGCTTCGCAAATATGAGGCTGAGGCCCTCATGGCTGCGGCTTAAGGGTCAAAAAGTCCCGATTAGAGTCAAATAACCCTAGGTAAACTTCGGAGCGCGGTTGACCGGCTCAAGCGGTGCGCGATAGGGGGAGCCAAGCAACTTCGGTACTGACTATGCGCTTCCTCCCCGCAGCCCTCATCTCTATCGCCTCCCTCCTGTCATGGGTCTCCGCCGCCTCTGCGCAGTCGGCGGAGACGTTGACCTTTGCCACCGTGGACCGGCCACCGTTTGTCTTCCTGGATGACAATACGCCGCGCGGCTTCAGCGTGGACCTGATGCGGGCCATTGGTGAAGACCTGGACAAAGAGATCACCTTTGCGCCACAGGATAGCTTCCCCGACATGTTAAGCGCGGTGGAAGCGGGCACAGTTGATGGTGCTATTGCCAATATCTCGATCACCGCTTCGCGCGAAACCGTGATGGATTTCAGCCAACCGATTTTTGAGAGCGGCATTCAGATCCTGTTGCCATCCGAACCCGGCAGTCTGGCACGGATTGGCGGGCTGCTCACGCGTGAAATTCTCACCGCCATTATGGTGGCCTTGGGGATGCTGTTTGGCGGCGGCATGTTGATGTGGCTGTTTGAGCGCCGCCATCAGCCGTATTTTGATCGACCTGCCAAAGACGCGCTGTTCCCATCGTTTTGGTGGGCCTTAAATCTGGTAGTCAACGGCGGCTTTGAAGAACGCATGCCGCAATCACGTCCGGGCCGGTTCTTTGCGGTAATCCTGGTGGTGGCCAGCCTATTTGTGGTCTCGGTCTTTGTTGCGACGATCACCGCGGCGGTGACGGTTGATGCGTTGCAAGATTCCGTGGATAGCATCAACGATCTGGATGGGCGCAAAGTGGGCTCCGTGCGCGGCTCCACCTCTGCCCAGTTCTTAACCACACGAGACATCCGCTTTCGCGACTTTGATACGCCCCATGAAGTGCTGGCGGCGTTTCAGGATGGGGACATCGACTCAGTGGTGTTTGACGGGCCGATCCTTGCCTATTTTGCCACCAACGATGGCCGTAATGAATCCCGCTTGATCGAGCGGGTGTACCGACCTGAGAACTACGGCATTGCACTTCCAACCGGCAGCCCATGGCGCGAACAGATTGACCAATCGCTTCTGAAACTGCGCGAAGATGGCACCTATGATGCCCTGTTAGAACACTGGTTTGGTGCCACGTTCCGTCGGTGACCCCAACAAAAAGGCCAGCCCCGCCGGGACTGGCCTTTGTCTTTTTAACTTCGCGCAGTCTTAGTCGCGCAGCAGCTCGTTGATGCCGGTCTTGGAGCGGGTGCGCTCGTCCACGCGCTTCACGATCACGGCACAGTAGAGGTTCACGCCATTCTTGGATGGCATGGAGCCAGCGACAACCACAGAGTAGGGCGGCACTTCGCCGTACATGACTTCGCCGGTTTCGCGATCCACAATCTTGGTGGACTGACCGATGAACACGCCCATGCCCAGCACGGAGCCTTCACGGACGATGCAGCCTTCAACCACTTCGGAGCGTGCGCCAATGAAGCAGTTGTCTTCGATGATGGTTGGACCAGCCTGCATTGGCTCCAGAACGCCGCCAATGCCCACACCGCCAGAGAGGTGCACGTTCTTGCCGATCTGTGCGCAGGAGCCAACGGTGGCCCATGTGTCGACCATGGTGCCTTCATCGACATAAGCGCCGATGTTCACAAAAGACGGCATAAGCACAACGCTTGGCGCAACGTAGGCCGATTTGCGCACTACGCAGTTTGGCACCGCGCGGAAGCCCGCGTCTTGCCACTGTTGCTCGCCCCAGCCTTTGAACTTGCTGTCAACTTTGTCCCACCAGCCGGAGCCCTGGGGGCCGCCATCCTGAATTTCCATGTCTTTGATGCGGAAGCCAAGCAGCACAGCCTTTTTGGCCCATTGGTTCACGTGCCAATCGCCGTTTTCCATTTTCTCGGCCACACGCAGGCTGCCGCTGTCCAAAGCGTTGAGCGTGGACTCAATCGCGTCGCGGGTTTCGCCGGTGGTGGCGGAGGTGATGGTGTCACGCGCGTCCCACGCGGCTTCGATGGCTTGTTCCAGTTGGGCATTCGACATGTTTAAGGCTCCGGATGTCTTGGAATTTGAGGTGTTCTAACGGGATAGAGCGCGGGCGTCACGCGCTCATTATGTCGCTTGTTCAAACGGGTCCGGCGCAATGTTGGCGCCGCAGACCAAAACGGCAACTTTTTCGCCCGGTTCGGGCACGTATGCCCCGGATGTCAGCGCGGCCAAAGCGGTGGCCCCTGCAGGCTCCACAAGCTGGCGGCGCTCCCGCCACAAGGCATGCTGCGCTTGGGTGATGGCGTCATCTGTGACCAGCACAGACTCCGCACCCGTGGAGACCGCGAGGTCAAAACAAATCTGACCAATGCGCTTGGCGCCCAGCGCGTTGGCAGCCACGCCGGAGACCTCCACATCCACTGGCTCGCCCGCTTTGAGAGCGGCGTTGAGCGCGCAAGATGTTGCCGGCTCCACGGCAATCACCCGCCGGCGGCCATCAAACCAGCCCATCGAACCGCCAATTAACCCGCCGCCACCTACAGCGATAATCACGGTGTCCGCGTCCAGCCCCTGCTCTTCCCATTCCAGCGCCACGGTGCCTTGGCCGCCCACAGTACCCAGCGCGTCATAGGCGTGGATCTGCATCGCGCCGGTTTCAGCCTCATACGCCAGCGCTCTGTCGAGCGCGTCGGCATAAGCCCCCGGCACCACTTCGAGGTCTGCGCCGGCGTCCTGAATCAAAGCCACTTTGGCAGGTCCTGCCATTTCCGGCACGTAGATGCGGGCTTTGTGACCCAATTTGTGAGCCGCATAGGCTACGGCCGCCCCATGGTTGCCACCCGAAGCAGCAACAAGTCCGGCTTCAGGCACCTCAGACGACAGCAAGGTGTTAAACGCGCCACGGGCTTTAAACGTGCCAGTGTGCTGCATCTGCTCCAGCTTCATCTGCACCGGAAAATCCAGACCAAAGCCGTTCTCCACGGTCACCACCGGGGTGCGCAGCACATGCCCTTTGATCCGCTCTGCCGCCGCTGCGATTTCCGCGCTCCAGTCCATTTTCACATCCCTGTCACTGGTTTTGTTTCCGCGAACCCTATAGGCAAAAGAAAAACGCGCAAGCAAGGACCAGTAACGATGAAAGATGATCGCCGCCACCCGCTGTCAGATGCCCACTCTGATCGCCACACCGCCAACCAAGTTCCGGACACCCCTCAGACCCGCGCGCCATCTTATCGGTTGGCCTTTGCGGACGAGGATTTCCTGTGCCGTCCCGAATTGCGCCCGGTACGGTTACAGCTGGAACTGCTGAAGCCTGAGCTGGCGATGGACGAACATGAGATTGAGAGCACGGTGGTGCTGTTTGGTGGTGCGCGTATTCCGGAGCCATCCAAGAAAGACACTGCGCGCACCGAAACCCTGGCGGAACTGTCTCGGTTTTACGATGAGACCCGAAAATTTGCGCAGCTGGTGACCGAGGCCAGTGATGGCAAGAAAAACGTGATTGTCACCGGTGGTGGTCCTGGCGTGATGGAAGCGGGCAACCGTGGTGCGCTGGATGCTGGTGGGCGTTCGATTGGGTTGAACATTGTGCTGCCGCACGAGCAGGCGCCAAACGAGTATGTGACGCCGGACCTGTGCTTCAACTTTCACTATTTTGCGATCCGTAAGATGCACTTCCTGATGCGCGCCAATGCGATCTGTGTGTTCCCGGGAGGTTTCGGCACCTTGGACGAGCTGTTTGAATCGCTGACGCTGATCCAGACGGGCCGTATGCAGCGGGTGCCGTTCCTGCTGTTTGGCAAAGACTTCTGGCAGAAAATCATCAACTGGGAAGCCCTGTCCGACGCGGGCACAATTTCTGCTGAAGATCTGGACCTGTTCCAGTTTGTGGAAACTGCGGAGGAAGCGGTGGACGTGCTCAATAACTGGCAGGATTATTCCCGTCGGGATCAAATTCCCGGCCGTTAGAGCTTTGGGGATGCAAGGCGTCCCGGCCAAAGCCGGGGCGCTGCCTTGAGAAACTCAAGTGATCGTTACAAATACCAGATCCACTTAGTGGAAGTGCGCGGGAAGCACACCAATTTCGGTACCTTGGGGCAGTTTGGTCACCACCTGTGCGCCCGCCACATCTTTGATGGCATAGCCGTAGCCTGCCAGACGGAATTTCCATTCCCGCGCGCTCAGAGAATTGTTCTTTTCGCGGGTCAGAATGTCGAGAACAGGCGCGTCGATCATTGCGCCGCCGATGTCTGCATGTGCCATGTGTCAGTTCCTTTCTGATTGTTTACAGAATGGAAACTGATCGTTGATCGAGGCGCAATTGGCGCTCAAATGTGAAAAATTTTAGGCAAACTTTAAGTTAGCGCTTTTGGCTTCGCGAGGGATGGAAACAGGTACTTAGGCAAAAGCACCCCTGCAATCAGCGCGCCCAACCAGACAATCAGGGTGGCCGCCAGTAGGTTGGCAATGCCGCCGATTGTAAAGTCACTGACCAGCATTTCGGTGATCAGCAGGCCGGCAAAAGTTACGACCAAGGACAATCCTCCCAGAAGCTCCGGCAGCTTTTTCTCCGATACTTTGCGGATGATCGGCAAAAGCACGACAGAGACCACGGTAAACACCAACGTGACAATCACGACGCCGAGAAAGCCGATTGAGAAGCCGGGTAGCAATATATTCGCGAGGATCAAACCAACGGCATTGGCAATCAAATGGGCCGCGGCGGACAGTACAAAACGGGGCATGATACGCCTTTCATGATAAAAATCTCCAGCAGCTTAACCTGATTGCCGTGGCACAATCTATGGCCATGTGACGGCAGTCAAATGCGCTCCGCAGCACAGGAATTTATCAAACCGAATCCCGCACATGGCAAGGTGATAGGAGGCAAACTTGGCTCAGACGTTGTCTCAAATGGACCGTTGAAAATAAGGTATCTCAGATGCCGCTTTTGAGTACACAAATCAAGACAACCATTTAATTCAAAAAGATTTTCACGAGAAGCCCGCCATCTCAAACCGCGATGGTTCTTACGCCGACTTTGGAAATCTAGGGTGCCCTTAACAATTGTCAATCGTCTGGCCGAAGCAAGGCTCTATGCCCAAAAATGGATAACTGAGCTGGAGGCCGATATGCGAGAAGTCATGACCAAGACCATGGCACGAAACGTGTTCTATGGCGGCTCGCTGTTCTTCATTGTGGTCTTTTTGATCTTGTCGGCGCATTCGGTGCGGTACGTTGTTACCAAATCGACTGCACATGCCGAACTGACGGACAGCGTAGCCCGTGGCAAACATGTGTGGGAAAAACACGCATGTATCAACTGCCACACATTGATGGGGGAAGGTGCCTACTTCGCCCCGGAACTACAAAATGTGATGGCCCGGTGGGGCGTGGACGACGATCCTGAAACCGCTTTCGAAATCATGAAAGCCTGGATGGAGTCCCAACCAACCGGCATCGAAGGGCGTCGTCAGATGCCGCAATTCAACCTGAGCGACGACGAGCTTCGTGACCTGACTGATTTCTTCATTTGGGTGAACGGGATCGATGCGCAGGGTTGGCCGCCCAACGAGGCGGGCTAAGGCCGGACGAGGAGACAAGAGATGAAATATCAAACTCAAAAAATTGCCTACTGGTACTTCCTAGCGGCCATGATCCTGTTCGCTGTGCAAGTCACCGGCGGGTTAATCGCCGGCTGGATTTATGTCAGCCCGAACTTCCTGTCCGAGCTGCTGCCGTTCAACATTGTCCGGATGCTGCACACCAACTCATTGGTTGTGTGGTTGCTGCTGGGCTTCTTTGGTGCCGCCTACTTCCTTGTACCGGAAGAAGCGGAACGGGAAATCTATTCCCCCAAACTGGCCTATCTGCAGCTGATCATCCTGCTGCTCGGCACCGCCGGTGTTGTGGTCACCTATGTGTTCAACCTGTTTGAAGGCAACTGGCTGCTGGGCAAAGAAGGTCGCGAGTTCATCGAGCAACCTGTCTGGGTCAAACTGGGCATTCTGGTTGCGGCGCTGATCTTCCTGTTCAACATCACAATGACTGTGTTGCAGGGCCGGAAAACCGCGATCACCAACGTGCTGCTTCTGGGTCTTTGGGGCCTGTCGCTGTTGTGGCTGTTTGCTTTCTATAACCCTGCCAACCTGGCACTGGACAAAATGTTCTGGTGGTACATCGTTCACCTATGGGTGGAAGGTACTTGGGAACTGGTGATGGCGTCGATCCTGGCCTATCTGCTGCTGAAGCTGACTGGTGTGGACCGTGAGATCATCGAAAAGTGGCTCTACATCATTGTCGCCACCGCGCTGTTCTCTGGTATCCTTGGTACAGGTCACCACTACTACTGGATCGGTCTGCCCGGTTACTGGCAGTGGATTGGCTCCGTCTTCTCCTCGCTTGAGGTGATCCCGTTCTTCGCAATGATGAGCTTCAGCTTTGTCATGGTGTGGAAAGGCAAACGTGACCACCCAAACAAAGCGGCGCTGCTTTGGGCATTGGGTGCAGCCACCGTGGCCTTCTTTGGGGCCGGTGTCTGGGGCTTCCTGCACACGCTGCACGGTGTGAACTACTACACCCACGGCACACAGATCACCGCGGCCCACGGTCACTTGGCCTTCTACGGCGCCTATGTGGCAGTGAACCTGGCGATCTTCACCTACGCCTTCCCAATCCTGACCAACCGGGACCCCTACAATCAGGTACTCAATATGGTGAGCTTCTGGCTGATGACCGGTGGGATGGCGTTCATGACCTTTGTTCTGACCTTTGCGGGCACTGTGCAAACACACCTGCAGCGCGTCATGGGCGAAAACTTCATGGACATCCAAGAAGGTCTCAACCTGTTCTACCTGATGCGCTGGGGCTCTGGTCTCTGTGTTGTGGTCGGCGCCATCCTGTTCATCTATGCGCAGCTGGCACCTCGTAAAGAGATCATCGCACGCGGCGCTGAAGCCAAAAGTGAAGGAGCCTGATTATGGCTGCTGTTGAAAAAACCACGGAGGGGGCGAAAGCCCCCTTCTACTCACCCGTCTCTGATGAATGTGATGTCTTTGAAGCCGCTGAACGCCATGGGCTGCCGCTGCTTCTGAAGGGGCCTACCGGTTGCGGTAAGACACGCTTTGTCGCCCATATGGCTGCCAAACTTGGCCGCCCACTTTATACCATTGCCTGCCACGACGACCTTTCTGCGGCGGACCTTGTCGGTCGCTACCTGCTGAAAGGTGGAGAAACTGTTTGGGTGGATGGTCCTTTGACACGCGCGGTGCGCGAAGGGGCGATCTGTTACCTGGATGAGGTTGTCGAAGCCCGCAAAGACGTGACCGTTGTGTTGCACCCGCTCACAGATGATCGTCGCATCCTGCCGTTAGACAAAACCGGCGAAGAAATCGAAGCGGCCCCGGGCTTCATGCTCGTGGCCAGCTACAACCCCGGCTATCAGAACATCCTGAAGACTCTGAAGCCGTCCACCCGTCAGCGTTTCCTGTCGATTGATTTTGATTTCCCAGCACAAGACCGGGAAATTGACATTGTTGAGCACGAGACCGGCTTGGACACAGATCGTGTGACCGCACTTGTCCGTTTGGCCAACAAGCTGCGCGGCCTGAAGGGTCAGGATCTGGAAGAAGGCGTGTCGACCCGCCTTGTAATCTATTGTGCGACATTGATTGCTGACGGCATGTCCGTTGAGCGCGCCATCCGCACTGCCATGATCGAGCCGCTGACCGATGACGAAGACGTCAAACGTGGCCTGATGGATCTGGTCACTGCGATATACGGTTAAGCGTCCCTCTAGTGCTTAACCGCCCTCGGCAGCGACCGGCCACCCAGTACGGTCGGTCGCTGTTTTTCTTTCCAGGACGTTACCTAATCACCCGAGGTGCCCCATGTCCGAACATGAATTCGATATTTTTGAACCAGAAGAGACCGTTGGGAAGCTGTGGCATACCTTTGCCAGCCGACTGGACGCCCGCGACACCCATGAGGATGCCGCCGTGGCGCTGGAAGATGTTTCCGGCCGACTTGGTGTCTTTTTTCGCGGGCTTGGCGGCTCGCACGGCGCGGAAATCAAACCCGCCACACTGAAAGTATCCAACCACCGCCTGTCATGGCGCCGGACGTTGGGCACATGGCGTGAGCGCGAAGCCCGCCCAAGTTTTGATGGTGAGGCGTTGCGCCTCCCAGAGCACATCGCAGAATTCCCAGCCCGCGAGGCCAATGCGGCGTTGTATTTCTGGCTGGTGGCGTCGGTTGCCCACGCGCCTGAGCCAGTCAAAGAAGACGACCCGCTGCGGGCAGATCTGCGCGCGCTGCAAGCCTCCATTGCGATGACGCAGGAGACCTTGAAAGACTGCCCGGGCCTGCGTGGGTTTTATGAGACCCTTGTTGGCGCGTGTCGGTCACAACGACCAACCACACAGCTCCCCAGATATGAAAGAGCCCTCGAAGCGGCAATTGATCATCTTTTGGGTGGCCCGGAGCCGACAAACAGTCTGGCCGCCGAGTTCATCATGTTGATCCGCCAACCCGAAGCATCCCTGGATGAAATCACGGCACCGCATGGATACCGTCCTTTTCAGTCGATTCCGATGTGGCCAGATTTGCGGCCAATGGCAAATCGCGCAGCCGTGGACCGTCTGCCTGAAAGCGAAGAACAAGGCGAGGGACAGGGAGACGAGGCTGAAGGCACAAAGGCCGCGCGTCGATCTGAAAGTGACCTTGCTGAACGGCGTGACAGCCTGATCCTGCACAAGTTTGAAGCCATCTTTAGCTGGGTTGAGAGTCTCAACATGAACCGGCGAGTGGAGGATGACGACGAAGACAACGCCCGTCGGGCCGCGGATGATCAGGACGAATTGGCGCTTGGGCAGATTTCCAAAAAGACCGCCACGCGGCTGAAGTTTCACCTAGATCTGTCGCCTGAGGATGCCGAGCGGGAGCAATTGTCCGGCAAACACATGTATCCGGAATGGGACCACCGAAAAGGGGCTTACATCCCCAACCACGCGCGGGTTTTGGCCAGCGTGGCGGATGAGGTTGAAGCGTTGGAACATGATCCGGCTGCGGAACGGCGTATCCGCGCCGTGAAACGCCAGTTTGAGGCGCTGCGCCCCAAGCGGGTGATCCTGCCTCGTCAGCTTGATGGGGATGAGCTGGACCTTGAGGCCGCAATTGCCGCCCAAGTAGAGTTGCGCGCGACGGGTCGCTCTAGTGACCGCGTGTATCGCGCCGCCAAAGTCATGGACCGGGATCTGGCGATTTCTGTGCTGATGGACATCTCGCGCTCCACTGAATCCGCCATTGGCGACCGCTCGGTGATCGAGGTGGAACGCGAAGCGCTAACCGCTTTGGCCTGGGGGCTCAATGCCTGTAGTGACGATTTTGCCATCAACTGTTTCTCGTCCCTCAAACGTGACCGGGTCTATGTGCAGACCTGCAAAGAGTTTGATGAAACCATGAGCGCCAAAGTTGAGGCGCGCATCGGCGGATTGAACCCGGCGTTTTACACACGCCTTGGTGCGGCTGTTCGGCACGCGGCAGCAGGGCTGGACGATCGGCCCAACTCTCGTCGCCTGCTGCTGGTAATCACCGATGGCAAGCCCAATGATCTAGACCACTACGAAGGGCGTCACGGCATTGAGGATAGCCGCATGGCGGTGCGCGAGGCCCGTCGTCGAGGACATGCGGTGCATGGGGTTGTGGTCGATCAAAAGGGCCAAGGTTGGGTGCAGCGGATATTTGGCACCGACGGCTTCTCTGTGGTGCCAGATCCTACTCGATTGACCGCAGCCCTGCCGGAGATCTACCGCCAGATCACAGGCGGCGCATGAGTGATCAGACCTCAGTTTTAGACGAGCTGCCCGGTGACTTGATGATCTGGGTACTGATTGTGTCCGAACTTTTGGTGTTTGGCGCAGGTCTTTTGGCCTTCCTCGGCATGCGCGCCATGGACCCGGTTGGCTTTGCCGCAGATCAGGCAGAGCTCAACCGCGTAGCTGGAGCCGCCAACACCATTGTGTTGGTCACCAGCGGATACTGCGCGGCGCGGGCTGTACATTCGGCGCGACACATGCGGCTTTGGCTTACAGGCGCCATTGTTTTTGGCGTGGTGTTTTTGGTCGTAAAGTGGCTCGAATACGCCGAAAAAGCCCGTTTGGGCATCGGTATTGAGACCAGTGACTTTTTCACGTTTTACTACCTCCTCACAGGATTTCACGCGCTACATGTGGTGGCGGGATTGGTGATCTTTGGCCTGCTGATGCGCTGGCATACACCGCGCAATCTGGAGGCGGGCACCGCTTTTTGGCACATGGTGGATCTGATCTGGATTCTGCTCTTCCCCATTATCTATCTGGTGCACTGATGATCACAATTCTGACCCGTGCCTGGCTGCTTCTGATCGCCCTGTCTTTTGCCACAACCGTGTTTGCCGGTGTACTGCCAGAGGCCGGACCAGTCTTCGTAACGTCTGTGCTATTTCTGGCCGGGCTTAAATCCCGGATCATCCTGTCCGACTATCTTGGCCTGCGCGACGCGCCTACATTTAAGCGTGGCTTTACGATGATCCTGATTGGGTTTCTTGGTCTGGCTCTGCTGCTTTATGCGCTCCCATTTGGAATGTGATCCGGCTTGACCATGGTCAAACAAAGCCCCCTGCCGAGTCGCTAAAGTGCTCCCAGAACATAACAGGAGTCTTCTTATGAACAGGTTCCCTCTGGCCATTCTGGCTGGGGTCTTGGCCTCACCCGCCTTCGCCCACCACGATCACACGCCGCTGCGTGAAGCCGTCATTGATGGACATTCCCACGCGGTTGGCGGCGCCACGCTCTGGCTGGCAGGCGCCGTGGTTGCCATGGTCCTCGCGCTCTACGCCGTGCAACGATCGGTCTTTCGCAAGAAATGAGCATCATGGCGCAGCATAGAGACGGCAGATGGCCCGTATGGGCAGTGTCCTTGGTGATGTACCCGTTTGCTGCGGGGGCCGCTTATGTGAACCTGTTCTTTCTGTTTCTGATGCTGCAGGCCATTGGTGTTGAGGCGATCTCAACCAAACAAGCGATCTACGGCGGCATTGTTTTGGGCATTCCCTTTGCCTGGTTATCCGGCCGTTGGATTCGCGGGCTGATTGATGAAGCCGAAGACGCCGCCGACAAAGACGCAGACACCAGACCCTGACGTGGCCACCCTAGGCTGACCCATTCAGCCGCCCCTCCCTCCCCCGGATAGGCCACGACCCAGCAGACACCAGACCCACCCTCGGGTTTGGTGTTTTGCTTTTCTTGGGCGCCGCACTCCATGACAAATAGCTGCATGTCACAAGCATCATTCCTTCATATTTTTAAGGCTTTAGGCGAGAAAAACGCCGGGTCTTGACCGTTGTTAAGTTCGCGGCGCATTGACCATGTCACAACAGGCACAGGTTCACCCGGCAAGGGTATTCGCGTCCCCTTGTCCCTGCCATTGAATTCGGCCTCAGTGAATGTGTTGCCTCTGTTCTTGGGTGAGGCCAGAGGCGGCAAGCATCACGCCCGGGCGTGTTTCGCCCACAGGCCAACCGCCTTGATGTATGGAGTTTTCATACATGTCGGGGCCGAACGCTGTCTCTTGACCAGGCAGCAGGCGGTTGGTCTTTTCACCTTCTCAATGCGACACATGTGAGCGCCCAAACAAAATGGGATACGCTTGACAAAGGTCATGCGAAAGCGCGGTTCGATACGGTTCAATAAGCCAACCCAGAATCTACCGGAGGATGTCCGATGGACTACCAGGCATATTTCACAACCCGTCTCGATGCTCTGCGGGACGATGGCAACTACCGTGTGTTTGCGGACCTCGCGCGCAAACGTGGTAATTTCCCGCGCGCCAATCACACCAGTGACGACAGCAGCGGCGAAGTCACCATCTGGTGCTCTAACGACTACCTTGGCATGGGGCAGAATCCGGGTGTTTTGGCGGCCATGCACACCGCGCTTGATACCGTGGGCGCTGGTGCCGGCGGGACACGTAATATTTCGGGCACCACGCATGAGCATGTGCTCCTGGAGGCAGAGCTGGCGGATTTGCATGGGAAAGATGCCGCTCTGCTTTTCACCTCTGGCTATGTCTCTAACTGGGCCGCATTGGGCACTTTGGCGAGCCAAATTCCGGACTGCATTGTATTTTCCGACGCCCTGAACCACGCCTCGATGATTGAGGGCATTCGCCATTCCAAGGCAGCACGGGTGATCTGGAAACACAATGACCTGGAAGACCTCGAAGCCAAGCTGGCAGCGGCAGATCCGGACGCGCCCAAGCTGATTGCGTTTGAGAGTGTGTATTCGATGGACGGCGACATTGCCCCCATCAAAGAGATTTGTGATCTGGCGGATAAATACGGCGCCATGACTTACCTTGATGAAGTGCACGCCGTTGGCCTCTACGGACCACGCGGCGGGGGCATTGCTGAACGTGAAGGGCTGATGGATCGCCTGACCGTGATCGAAGGCACGTTGGGCAAAGCCTACGGCGTTGTTGGCGGCTATATCGCGGCCAGTGCAGAGCTTTGTGACTTTGTGCGCAGTTTTGCCAGTGGATTTATCTTCACCACCGCCCTGCCCCCAGCTGTGGCTGCCGGCGCGAGGGCTTCGGTGCAGCATCTGAAAGCCTCCAATGTAGAGCGCGACAGCCAAAAAGAGCGTGTTGCAAAAGTGCGCGCCGGATTGGACGCCATGGGCATTCCTCACATCCCGAACCCCTCTCACATCATTCCGGTGATGGTCGGTGACCCAGTGAAATGCAAATTCATCTCCGACACGCTAATGCGGGACTATGGCGTGTACATTCAACCAATCAACTACCCAACCGTGCCAAAAGGCACCGAACGACTGCGCATCACACCGTCGCCGGTGCACAGCGACGCAGATATCGACCACTTGCTGCAAGCGCTGGAGGCACTCTGGAGCCAATGCGAAGTGGCCCGCGTGCCCATGGCGGCTCAATAGAGACTAATAAAGGGAAACCATGATGCGCATAGGCTATATCTCCGCGCCCGGCCGCGGGGAAACCGACCGCTTGATGTCTGAAACCGCAGCCACACTGGAGGCGGAGGGATACCGCCTCAACGGCATTGTGAAAGTGTTGCAGACACAACCTGAGGGCAGCCATCATTGCGACATGGATGTACGGGTGCTGTCAGACGGGCGCAGCATTCGCATCACTCAATCGCTGGGCAAAGAGTCTCAAGGCTGTCGCCTCAACCCCGAAGCTATAGCCGAAGCCGTGGCTGCCGTGGATCAAACCGGCGGTGCAAAGGCAGATGCCTTCTTGCTCAACAAATTTGGCCCTGAAGAGGCCGAAGGCCGCGGATTTCGCCACGCCATTGCGGATGCTTTGGAAAAGGGCATTCCGGTGCTGGTTGGATTGGGCGCCGGTGACGCCACGCGCGCAGGATTTGACGCCTTTGTCGGGGATCTGGCGGAGGCGGTGCCCGCCAATCCTGACGCCATGCTGAGCTTTATACGCGGCTGATCCTACGCCGCGTTTTTGGCATCAAGCTTGGCAATTTCTGCTAAAATAGACTCTGATATTACCTCGTGCATCCCTGGCAGATAGCTGATGCTTGGCAGCAAGTCTCCAGTGAATCCGGCAGTATCAAGCGCCTTGCGCACGTCTTTGCGCACATGTTCCCCCTCCATGGCAAAGAACGGCAAACACATGGCCGCCTCTGGCGCGGCCTGCGCCACATCCGTGAGAAGCGGTTCTTGTTCGATGAAGCCAAGCTGCACAGGGTATCCATCCAGCGCATCTTGGAGTTGACGGGTGAACTCCAGCGGCACCTGCGCCGGCGCTATGCGCCCACTGGCAGATCCATGTGCCACCACCAAAAGCGGGCCTTTGCCAAACCCACAACAGGTCTTGATTGCTTCGGCGGTGCGTGCAGCCAAACCTTCCGTCATGCCAAATGGGGACATCATGGTCACAGATGCGTCGCCCAAGCGCTTGGCGAGGTTGGTTTTCACAAACCATCCATCTGTCATGAACAGTGGATAAATCGCGCCGTTGGGGCGAAGCTGCGCCAGTTTTTCTTCCAGCGTTCCAGGCGCGGCCAAGGTGGCCGACCCAATCGATATGCCGGATATTCTAGACTCTAACTCAGCCAAAAATGTCTCAAGTGAAGCCTCTGCCTCCTCCGGTGCAGAAGGTTGACCATGCGCGACAATAAGGGCGTCAAACTGTGTCATAGCGGGCTCCTTTCGAGCTGGCTTAGTGGCTGGTGCCTTCTTCGAAGGTGATCTTGTTCCAGACGTTGTATTTGCCGGAAGGCTTGTTCATCGGCAGGCGCTTGATCTCTTCGAGCGTCTTGGCGTCATAAACAATCACCGCGCCGTCGTTCTCCCAGATCGACACCAGCGCATGGCTGCCGTCTTTGGTGAACTCCACATGGGCCACCGTGGCATCCGGCTCCGGTCGCAGGGTTTTCACGATCTCCAAGGTCTGCTTGTCGATCACATGCATTTTGTCCTTGTTGGGGCCGAAGAACACATCGACCCAGACGTAGGGCGAATTCTTATGCGAGCGCATGAAGAAGCCCGGACCTTCGGTCTTGATCTTCTTCACGGTCTGCCAGCTTTCCATGTCGATCACCGACACCATGCCATCTTTGAGGTGCGGCGTGGCCATCACCGTGGTGCCGTTCCACTCCCAAGTGATGCCGGAGCCAAGATGCGGCATGCCGGGCAGGTCGAGATCAGCCTCCTTCTGGCCAATCACCAGATCCATCACCAGACCACCCTCGCCTTTGCGGGACGCGCCCATGACGTATTCGTAGGACTGGTCAAAAAAGAAGTCGTCCATATAATCCGGCGTGCTGATCTTGCGCACCGGGAAGTCGGTATCTTGCGGCACTGGGCCTTCGATGCGGTAGTCATGCGCCAAACCGCCCGCGAAGATATTCAGGTCCGGATATTTGGAATAAGACACTTCCCAAATTTCCGGCACATCTTTCAGCGCCAGAACAAAGCTTTCCCGTGGTGGGGCCTGATAGACAGCGGCAATCCGGCTTGGCGTGCCGTCTTTGCCCACAACATCATGCACTTCGGCTACCGAAAGATCTTCGGTGGACAGGATGGTCAATGTGTTGGGCAGGTAGTTTGCCACAGCGAGCCATTTACCATCTCCGGACATGGCGATATTGCGGCTGTTCAAGCCAGCGCGTACGCGGCCAACCTGTTTCAGTGCGTAGATATCATATTTCTGCACCCAGCCGTCACGCGACATGATGAAGACAAACTTGCCATCGGGTGTGAACTTTGGCCCGCCATGCACGGCGAAAGGTGTTTCAAAGCGATCCAGCACTTCAAAGGTGTCGCCATCGAGCACCGACACATGGTGATCGCCGGTTTCCACCGCCAAGGTTATGTTCATCGGATCAGACGTCCAGACGGGACTATCAACCGGCGCATAATCTTCGTCCATCACACGGCTCGCCATGATCTCCGCGTCACCCCAAGGAGGGATCACCTCCAGTGGTGTTTTTAGAAAGGCGGCAAGCTCTGCTATCGCTGCATCGTCCAACTCTTCGGTGTAACCCGGCATCTGGGTAGCCACACGGCCATCACGGATCACAGCCTCGATTTTGGGGCCGCGCATGCGCTTGAGGGTTTCCGGTATCAGGGCGGGGCCTTGGGCACCAAGCCGGTTTTCACCGTGACAATCGGCACAGAGGTTTTTGTAATCCTCAATTGGGTCGGCCTGCGAGACAAAAGGCAGACCCGCAACCACGGTTGCGAGCAGCGCGGTTTTAAAAGAACTGGTGTTTCGGGTCATTGCTTTTTCCTCGGAAGGGGGTGACTTCGAGACGATCGGCATCTTCGATGCCAATCTCTTGGTTTGTGAGGTAGCAGGCCGGATCTTCGGCCCAGGGGTTGCCGGTCACTTGCAGTGCGCGAATACGGGTGTTGCCGCCGCAGACGTCTTTGATCGGGCAGGCACCACAGCGCCCCTCAAGTGGGCGTGGACGAGTGCGCAACGTGGCCAGCATTTGGTCCTCGCCGGTCCAAAGCTCGGAAAACGGTGTCGTTTTCACATTGCCCACAGTGTAGTCGGACCAATAGGTGTCCGGGTGCACCTTGCCCAAGAAGTCGATATTGGCGACGCCGAGACCGGAGGAATTTCCGCCCCAGGCCACCAAATGATCACGTAGATTAGAGACCAAATCAGCCGAAAAGCGCTCTTTGGCCCATTGCAGGAAGTATCCTGCGTCAGCATCGTTGTTGCCGGTCACGATATCGAGTTCCCGACCTCCATTGGCCGATTCCCAGGCGCGCTCCAGCAACAGATCCATACCCTTGCGGGTCATCAAATGATGCGCATCTTCACCGCGGTTCTTGTCGCCACGGCCAGCATACACCAGGTGAGAGAGGTAGAATTTGTCGACACCTTCATCGTCACAGAGTTTCAGAAGATCCGGCAGATGATGTTGGGTTCCTTCGGTCAGGCAGAAGCGCAGGCCAACACGCACATTGCGTTTCTTTAGCTCGCGCACACCGCGCACTGCGTCGTCAAACGCCCCATCCACACCCCGGAACCAATCGTTGGTCTCGCCAATGCCATCAATGGAAATGCCTACATAGTTGAACCCAATCTCGGCCACTTGATCCGCTGTCTCGCCATGAATCTTGGTGCCATTGGTCGAGAGCGCCAACACACGGGTCAGTTTGCGTGCCCGCTTGGCCAGAGGGAAGAGATACGGACTGTCCAGAGGTTCACCGCCGGACAGGATGATCGCCGGCACGCGGAATTGGCCGAGGTCTTCAAGCGTTTCAAACGCCTGTGCCTCGCTCAGCTCGCCGGGAAAATTCACATCAGCAGACACGGTGTAACAGTGACGACATTTCAGATTGCAGCGGCGAGTCAGGTTCCAGATCACCACCGGCTTTACCGGACCAGGGCCGCGACGCTTGCGCACCGGGGTCGGGTTGGCGAGCTGATGCATGTATTCGGTCAGACGGAACATGGTCAGTCTCCTTTCTTGCGCAACCGGAGGCCGGTCTTTTTCAGAATGCGCGTGGAATAGAGGGTGTCGGAAGCGCGTAAGGCATCGCCAAGGATGGCGACAATTTCCTGGCGCTTCTCTTCGACCTCTTCACGTGAAGAGCCGTGCACCATAGCAAAGAGGTTGTATGGCCAATCCGGCAGGGCACGGGGGCGCTCATAACTGTGGGTCACAAACGACAACGCGCCAATCTTTGGGCCCACTTCATTGAGTACCGCATCATCCACATCCCAGACGGTCATGCCATTGGCAGTCATACCCAGCTTGTAGTGGTTCGGCGCAGCGGCGATACGGCGGATGGCGCCACTTTCTTTCATCGCGGCAAGCCGGTCAGTGAGTTCGCTTTCTTCCAGATTTAGACTCTGTGCCACCTCAAGATAAGGCTGCGGCACCAATGGCAGGCCACCTTGAAGAGCCTCGATAATGGCGCGATCTGTTGCGTCTATGCTCATGCTGCCACCCTGAATCCAATGAAAAATTCTTGTAGTTTGGGGAACTGGAAGACCTGCAAGCCAGTCTCGCCTTCGATCTTGTCAGCAGCTTTCTGAATCCCTGCTTTGGTGTCACAGCCAAGCACAAACCACATGTTCAGCTTGTGGGAGCGCTCATAGTTGTGGGCCACTTCAAGGTGCGCGTTCACCAGGTCGTTGACCTCGTCAAACCGATCCTGCGGCACTTCCATCGCGCAGAGACAAAACGCTCCCCCCATGCGCACCGCATCAAAGAAGGGACCAAAGCGGGTCAAAACGCCACTTTCGCGCATGGATTTTACGCGGGTGAGCAACTCGTCTTCGGTGATCCCCAGCTCTTCCGCCAGCGGTAGAAATGGCCGGTTGGTCAGCGGTAAATCGTCCTGCAGCGCGTTTACCAGCGCACGGTCGATGTCATCTAGCTGGCTCATGCGGGCACCCCTTTGGCTTGGTCGATCACCGCGCCTTTTTGGCGAAAACAGCGAGTGGAGAAGAGGACTTCGTGATCCACGTCTTGCAGCTCTGAAAGCACTTCGGCTTTGGCCAATACCGCCAGAGCATCTGCACGCGATTGCGCGTGGATCATGCAATAAAGCCGGTAGGGCCAGACATCCGGCACCGGGCGACGCTCATAACACAGCGTGATGCCTGGCAGCGCGGCCAATTGTTTGCCCGCTGCTTTCACCTGGTCCTGAGGCAACTTCCAGACCACCATGGCATTGGATTTCCAACCCAAAGTCCGGTGCCGTACAATCACACCAAGGCGGGACAGGATACCCGCTTCAGTCAATGCGGCAACGCGCTCCATCACGTCGCTCTCACTGCGATGCAGTTGATCCGCGATGACCTTATACGGCGCTTCGGTCAACGGCATGCCAATAGACAAGATATTCATCAGCGCCTTGTCACCCTCAACAATTGCAGAGGGATCAGCCGTGCGTTTGGCGGGATGACAAATGGGGGCGCCGCCGGAGGTCATTTTAAAGCCAAGATCAATGTTAAACGGCTGTCTCAGGCGTAAGTCCATCACCCGCAGGCCGGTGCGCTGTGCAATGCGGTCCAGCAGATCATCCACCGCGTCGCGATCGGAGCCGGTTGCCACAAACCAGAGGTTCCAGTGGTTTTCCCGCTCATAGGAATGGTTGACGCCCGGTTCTTGATTGATGATGGCGGCCACTTCTTCCACGCGCCCTTGTGGCGCGGCGACGGCCGCCAAAGTGGAGGCGGAGAGCGTGTTGGGCGCGCAGGTGGCACCCACGCGGGTGATACGGCCTTCGTTGCGCAGCGCGATCAGGCGCTCCAGCACGTCGGCTTCACTTGTACCCAAGCTCTTCGCCAGTTCGGCAAAAGGTTTGGACACAATTGGAAAATCGCGCTGCCAATCATCCAGCAGCTGGCGATCTAGGATGTCAGCAACGTCTTGCATCGCTCAGAGCCCCGTCCGGTGCGCACGCGCGGTGAAGAAGATACCCGAGGGGCTGTCCGCATCAATCTCGCGCAGCAGCTCGAAGGAGTGGGTGTCGTAGACCTTCACTTTGTTTTCATCGCGCACACTCAGCCAAATCTCGTGGCCGCGTGGAGTGAATTCCATGTGCAACACCGCGGGACCCGGCTTGAACTCGTGGATGATCTCTTTGCTCACGCTGTCGATCACCTGAATGGTGTCGTTCATTGGGTGTGCAAAGTTCACCCAAACCTGACGCCCATCCGGCCGCGCCATGGCAAACACCGGCTGCGAGTAGGTTTTTGTGCGCGCGGTCTCTTCCAGCGTGTTGGCATCGATCCAGAGAACCTCGTGGTGGCCGACTGCTGGCAGGACAAATTCAGACCCTGTTAAGGCCCAACCTTCCAAGTGTGGCATCTTGTAAACCGGCATTTCTTCCTGTCCGCGGCCATAATTTGGCAACACGCGGATCGGTTTGGGATCGTCTTCCCAAAGGTCCAGCGCGGTCAGGCCATCCTCGCCAAATAGGCCAGTGATGTAGGTGCGCCCGTTGCCGGTGATCAGCGCGTCATAGGGGTTTTCCCCCATGTCAGGGATTTTGGTGATCTGCATCTCGGATCCCGACAGATCAGCAATCCAGGTCTCGCCCGTGTCCCACATCGTAAAGACGAACCGGCGCCCCGGTGCGTCCACAAGACCAATGGTTTTGCTGTCTGTCGGAATGTCTGCGACCAATTCCAGCGTGTCGGCATCAAAGATACGCACACCGCCGGGTTCATAGTTGGACACGGCAACCAATTTGCCGTCATCCGAAATGGCGCCGCCAATAGAGTTGCCGGCCTGCACCACGCGGTTGGCGATCTTGCGCTCCACGATGTCAACTTTGGTCAAGCCGCCATCACGCCCAAAGACATAGGCGTAGCGTTCATCCGAGGAGTAAACCATCGAGGCGTGCGACAGATCCCCCAGCCCTTCGATCCGGGCCAGAGAGGCGCGCTCGGATTGATCCACCAGAAGCACGGATCCGTTGGCGCGCTCGATGATGAGACCCAGATCGCCGGTGGCGATGGTCTCTGCAAAGGCAGCAGTGCCCAGAGCGGCGGCAATAGCCAGAGCGGAAATCAGGCTTTTCATGGTGTCTTTCCTTTTAACAAATAGTCCGCAATCCAAGTGGCTTCTTCCTCCGTGAGGAGGGGGCGCCATGGCGGCATCGCAGTGTCCGGAATACCGTCGAGGATCACGGTCTTAAGCCCCTCGGCGTCGTAGTGTTCGATGGTCTCAGGCCGGATGTCCGGCCCCAGACCGCCTTTCAGCGTCAACCCATGGCACGAGCCGCAATCCTGCAGTACAAACCGCTCCAGCTTGACCGGGTCCAACGTGGGCTCCCCGGCAGCAGCGGTGCCTGCAAGGAGCAGCAATGCCAGAAGGTTACGCATGGGCGGCGACCTCAATTTCCTGGCTCAACAAAGCAGTGTCATAAAGCGAGACAACCTTACCAATGACAAAGAGTGTTGGCGGTTTCAGGCCTGCATCGCGGGTGTCCTGTGCCACGCGATTGAGCGTGGACACCATGCGGCTTTCATCCGCCGCAGAGACACGTGAAATCGCCATAACAGGGGTGGAGCCGGGAAGGCCTTCGGTCATGAGACCAACAGCAATCTGGCCGATGTTGGCGACGCCCATGTAGACCACCAACGTCGTGTCCGGATCAGCCAGTTTTTTCCAATCGAGATCCAGCGCATTATCAGCCTGACGGTGGCCGGTGACATATTGTACGCCGGTTGCGAGGCCACGATGGGTCAACGGCACACCGGTCACGCTGGCGGCACCTTGGGCCGCTGTGATGCCGGGGGCGTATTCAATTTCGATGCCCTGTTCGATCAAATGTGCCGCTTCTTCAGACCCACGGCCAAAGATCAAAGGATCGCCGCCTTTGAGCCGCGCGACGGTGCGGCCTGCGAGCGCTTCTTCCGCAAGGATCTCATTAATGCGCTCTTGGGGAACTGTGTGGCATTTGGGGGATTTGCCCACAAAGATCATCTTGGCGTCCGGGTTGGCCATGGCAATGATCTCGTCAGAGACAAGCCGATCATAGACCACGGCGTCCGCCTCTTTCAGCATACGGATGGCTTTTACGGTCATCAGCTCCGGGTCTCCGGGGCCTGCGCCAATCAGGTAAACTTTACCGGTCATATCTCTCTCGCTCGTCATCTTGTGGCTGGCTAATCACCACACGACACAGGCAAAGACGGCGCAAAATGCGCACTTACGAGACATTGCCAGCGGGTGAGGCTTGGGCCGGTTTATGAGAGCAAATTGGCGGGAATAGCGTGATGATTCCTTGACATATGCTAAGGCGCCCCACTTTTGGGACGCCTTATTTCATTGACAAAAACATCAATTGAAAATGTGGTTTTTCAGATGATTACTTTGCCACCACCGTGACCATTCCAATCATCTTCTGAGTCTCCCAATGGGGGCCGCAAAGATAATCCTGATCACCTTCGGTCAAAAAGGTGAACTCGATCACCTCCTCTGGAAAAGCACGATCGCTTTCAGGCTCATCTGGCACTTTTACGCTGTGGCTGGTGCGCTTATCGACATTGGCCCAGCGCACAGTTGTGCCAACCGGCACTGTGATGGCGGCGGGGCAGAAATTGTATTTGTACATCTTCACCACAACCACACCTTCAGCGTCAGCTGACGGGGCACCGAACATCTCGACATAGCGCTCTTCAGCCTCTGCACAGAGCGCTGCCGTATCCTCCTCCGCAAACGCAGATGACGCCGCGCCAAGCGCGGCAACGAGAGGGAGGATTGGAGCGGTTTTCCGCATAAACATCAGATTTCCTTCCAATTAAAACGGAAAAACGGCGGCCAATTTCTTGGCCGCCGCATTGGATGTTATTGGCCAACAACGTTGATGTCAGCATCTGCGCTGTCCAATGCCAGGCCCAAATTGAGCGTAACATGGTGGAAACGGGCGTCAGAGAAGTCATCGTGGATGGCAAACCCGACGGTGTAGGTTTTGCCAGCTTCCAGCGCGACATCACCTTCGCCACCAGCGAGAGGTCGGGAGAACGTCACCGTCCAGGTGCCATCGGCGGACAGATTGGCTTCGCCCGCCATCTCACCTTTGTTCACCGTCCGGCTTTCCAGCAGGTAGCCATTTTCCGACGTGCCATCTGCATAGACACGCATCAGGTCCATGAAGGTGCCATCTGCCAGCAGCTGATCCACTTCGCCCTGTTCCTTCAGGTTGGCCCAGCCACCCTGTGCCTTGCCACGGCGACCTTTGACTTCCACCTTGGTACGGCTCTCGGTCAGGTATTTGGTGATTGAGTCGCTCACATTCAGACGACCAGCGGCATCCGCATTGGCGGCAATACCTTCGGCGCCCGGATCAAACGGCATGTAGGTGTTGTCTGCGTGACAAGTTGCCCAGCAGCCAACCTGCTCACCAAGCTCAATGCCGGTGCCAGTGATCATCATGCCCACCTTGATCTGGTTGTCGGGGTCCATCTTGCCACCGTCGACAAAGGGCACAGGGTTGTGACCTGCCTCTTCCCATTGCAGACGGAAATAGACGTTTTCTCCGTCATGCGCCGCTTGCAACGTGGCCGGAATGGTGCCGCGCTTGCCTGGAATTGGCGTTGGTTCAAGCTCGTCCTTTTTGCCGCCGCCGCCAGCAACAATCTTATTCCCGATCGTTTCCAGCTCTTTGGCGTGACAGGTGGTGCATTGATCACCGCCTTTGGTGAGCGGACGGGCACCGCCGTGTGTGCTGCCGTTTTGCACCCACTCAAATGAGGCCTGACCAGGATAGAACAGGGTCAGATCCGCGCTATCGACGCCGTCCCAATTGACGTTGGCACCGACCGTGTCACCAGAGGCAGCCGGGGCTGCAGCAGCATCTCCGCCGGTATTGGCAGCGGCCAGTTCTGCTTCCACCTTGGCGCGCTCATCCGCACGTGCCGCAGCAACCGCAGACTTCAGCTTCTCCTTAGCGGCAGCTGTTTCTGCTTTCTTCGCGGCCTCTTCTTCTGCTTCCTTGGCTTCAACCCGTGCAAGGCTTTCCATATAGGCGGCTGGCACTTCGCGGATAAACTCTGGGTTTGGCGACTCCAGCACCTCCAGATACTCCTCGTCTGCACGATCACGCGCGTCGGAGTGGGCAATACCCTTGTGACAATCAATACAGGTTTGACCGGTTTTCATCGCATTCAAGTGCTGCGCCCGCGCCCGTGGTTTTTGGAACTCAGGCATCATGCTTTCAAAGTCATGGCAGTTCCGACACTCAATGGAGTCGGTTTTTTTCATCCGCTCCCATTCGTTCATCGCCAGATGCAGACGTTTGGCCTCAAACTTCTCACGCGTGTTGATGGTGCCGGTGATCTTGCCCCACACTTCACGAGAGGCTTTGATCTTACGGATAATTTTGTGCGTCCAGTCTTTGGGCACGTGGCAATCCGAACAAACCGCGCCGACACCGGAGCGGTTCACGTCGTGGATTGTGCCTTGGTATTCCTGATACACAAAGTCATTCATTTCGTGACAGGAGACGCAGAATTCTTTGCTGTTGGTGGCTTCCATGGCGGTGTTGAAACCACCCCAGAAGATAATGCCGGCCACAAAGACGCCTAGGATACCTGCAAGAGGCATTCCCCATATAAAATAGCGGCGCCAAATTGGGGCTTTTGGCTCTTGGTCATCGGACTTTGACATGTCCATGCTCCGTTTTGGCTGTGGGTCGGTCCTTGTATTGGACCGGCGAAAAACAGAGGGGCGGGCGCCTGGCCCGCCCCTCCTTTGGGATTTTTCGATCTGACCCTTAGGTCACGTGGTTCGAACGGTTGTAGACGTTGAACTTACCGGTTGGGGCAAACAGCCCTTTGATCCGGCCGATCTCTTCGAGTGTTTTGGCATCGAAGATCACGATCTCACCGTTTGGTTCCAGCGAGTCAGACAGGTTCCATTTGGAGACCCAGACCTCGGTACCATCCTGGTTGAATTCGAAGTGCACAGCGGCAGAGCCTTCGTCTTCGGTGATCTGGATGGTTTTCACAATCTCACCAGTCTCTTTGCTGATGACCTGCACCGATTGCTGAATCTCAGGCTCAGGGTGCTTGGTCTGGTCAGCCCAGATGTAGTCAGATTCTGGGTGTGTCCGGATAAAGAGGCCTGCACCATCGGTTTCGGTCTCGTAGCAGACTTTCCAAGCCTGATCCGGATAGTTCTCTGGGTCGTTACCCCAAACAGTCACAGCACCAACACCAAGGTGGGTTGTACCCGCTACCGGACCACAGTTCGGGTCGATCCAGTTCGCACCTGGGCCAGGGTGGGGCAGGGCGGCGGTGTCGATCATCGCTTCCAGTTCGTGGGTTTCGGTGTCAACAACGACCATTTTGTTGGACGCGTTGGCAGCGATCTGGAAGTAACGGCCTGTTGGGTCAAAGAAGCCATCGTGCAGGAACTTCGCGGAGTTGATCTTGTCGATCCGCATGTTGTCCATGTCGGTGTAATCAACTTGCCAGAGTTGGCCGAGTTCTTTCACCGCAACAATCCAGGTTGGCTCGTTTGGTGTGGTGTAGATCGCGGCCACACGGGCTTCTTCTACGTATTCACCATCAACGTTGGTACCACGTGTGGAGACAACCTTCACCGGTTCCATGGTCTTCGCATCTACGATGGCAAAGTGAGGAGGCCAGTAACCGCCACCAATCACGTATTTACCGTCGCCGGAAACGGCCACGTCACGTGCGTCGTAGGCAATCTTGACTTCGGAAACCAACATCTTGTCTGGGGTCTGCCAGAGGTCGATCTTGGTCATCTTGCCGTCGCGGCCCATGGTGTACCAGAAGCGACCTGGGTTTTCAGGCTCTTCCAGAGCGTGGTGTTCAGACGCTTTCAGAACGTGCACAGCGTAACCGGTTGGGATGTGGGTCAGCACCTCTTTGGTGTCGCCATCAATCACAGCCACTTTACCCACGTCACGCTCGATCACGACGAAGAAGTTTTCCCAGTTACGACCATGCAGCGGCTCGGTTGGGTAGTCGGCTTCTTCGACATACACTTTGCGAGTCTGCTTCATCTGCTCAAGCGACATTTCTGGCGGCTTGGGCGGATCCATCATGATGTAGGTCGCCATGTCTTTGATTTCTTCTTCGGTCATGATGTCCGAGAAGTTGTTCATACCGCCTTCAGTACCCCAGGCGATGATTTTTTCCAGGCGCTCTTGGCCCAGCTTCAGCGTGCCCGTCTCAGTGACGGAACCGTCTGCGTTTGTAACTTTCAGGACAGGCTCAAGGCTCTTACCGGTTGCGCCTTTGCGCAATACGCCGTGGCAACCTGCGCATTGTTCGAAATACTTTTGCTTTGATGCTTCGAATTTCTCTTCGCTCAACGTCGGGGCTTCGGCAAGAGCTGGTACAGCAACGCTGCCGAGCATCATGGCCAGGCCAATCCCGAGCGACTTGCGGATTTTTTGGGTGGTTCCAAGTGACATGATCACTCTCCGTTTGCTTGGTGAGGCAAGCGGACAATGCGCCTAAGAAGCGAGCGTCAACTTGACATTAGTCAACAGCGCTCACGAAAATGCGAGATGATTACAAAAAACTCAATAAAACAATGCCTTAGAGACAAAACGTCTATTTTCTCCGCATATTTTCCACACACCTAATTGATGTTCAAAGGGAGCAATAAACTACTTTTGGTTGATTTTGATGCCTGAAAAATCATGCCGCCAGAATACAGTTTTCGGACATTCAGGCGCATTACGGCGGCGGATTCGCTCTAAAGCTTCAGCGCGTCCACGCCTGAGCTGGGTCTTCCTCGCAATAGATGCGCAGATGCTCGATGTCTTCGATTTTCGCGAGGTTCTGTTTGATCTGCACGCCTTCCGATTTGAGGCGCGCAAAAGCACGACTGAGGCTCTCAGGTTTCATCCCCAAGCGCCCTGCAATCAGGATCTTATCGTAAGGCAAGACCACCTCGCAGGACCCTTCCTCTGCATTGCTGAGTTCACACAAGAACTCGGCCACGCGCTGCGCACTTGTCCGCGCTTTTAGCGCTTCAATCTGGCCTACAAGACTGTGCAAATGTCGGAAGGTGGAGGCCAACAGGGAGATTGCCGCCTCAGGAGTTTCACGGATGCGACGCAGGTAGTCGTCTGCCTCAATCCGCATCAGTTTCAGAGAGGTCACAGCCTCGGCGGACACAGGGTAAACATCGCCGCGAAACGCAAGGGCTTCGCCAAAACTACGGCCCTGGGTGAACACGCCCACAACCGCCTCGGTGCCGCTTGGCGCAATCCGGTAAAGCTTGGCCCAGCCAGAGATCACAATGAAGATCGCCGTGGCCTTCTCCCCTTGAAGGAAGATGGTCTGGCCGCGGTCATATTCTGTGATATGCGCCGACGACAGCAGCATCTCCGCGTCGTCTTCCGGCATACTGCTAAACAGCAGCGACTGACGCGCTACGGCCTTGTATTCTGGCTGCATTTGCTGGCTCCCCTGCTCACCTGTTCTGGATACGCTGGACCTGCTCACCAATGCAAGCAGGGTAAAAAATTCATTAATCTTGTATTTTATAGCGCTATCAGCAGACTTCGCTCAAGAGCTGGACAGCCCCGTCTCTGCCTCGATCTGCTTGCGCGACTTGCGGGCGCGCTCGGTGGCTGATTTCAACTGACCACAGGCTGCCATAATGTCCTCTCCGCGCGTCTTACGGATCGGGGAGGCATAGCCCGCTTGGTAGATGATATTGGCAAAGGCGCGAATGCGGTTATTGGAGCTGCGCTTATACGGCGCGCCCGGCCATTCATTAAACGGGATCAGGTTAATCTTCGCCGGAATTTTGTAGCGCTTGATGTGGTCGATCAAACGGTGCGCGTCTTCGTCGGAATCATTCACCCCGTCGAGCATCACATATTCAAATGTGATGCGCTCTGAGTTGGAGACCTTTGGGTAATCCGCCAATGACTGCAGCAGTTCGTCAATTTTCCAACGCTTGTTGATTGGCACCAGAACGTCGCGCACATCATCCGTTGTGGCGTGGAAAGAAATTGCCAGCAAACAGCCAATTTCTTCTGCTGTGCGGGCAATCTCCGGCACCACGCCAGAGGTCGACAAGGTGATCCGACGGCGTGACAAAGAGATGCCCTCCGGGTCCATCGCGATCTTCATAGCATCCCGCACGTTGTCAAAGTTGTAGAGAGGCTCGCCCATGCCCATCAGTACGATGTTGGACAACAGACGAGTCTCATCCTTCGGCGCGCCGGGCACTGGCCATTCTTCGAGGTCATCGCGTGCCATCATGACTTGGCCGATCACTTCCGCTGCCGTGAGATTACGAACCAGCTTTTGAGTGCCGGTGTGGCAGAACGAACAGGTCAGCGTGCAGCCAACCTGGCTGGAGATACACAGCGTGCCACGGCCATCTTCAGGGATATAGACAACTTCAACTTCATGACCGCCAGCGATACGCACCAGGTACTTGCGCGTGCCATCCTCAGACACCTGCTTGGTGATCACCTCAGGTATGGCAATTTCAAAGACCTCATCCAATTCAGCGCGATAGGATTTGGACAGGTTGGTCATCTCGTGAAAATCACGCACGCCCCACTGATAGATCCACTGCCAGATCTGGCCAACGCGCATCTTGGCTTGCTTCTCTTTGGTGCCATTCTCAATGAGCACATCGCGCATTTGCTCACGCGTCAACCCAACGAGGTTGATCTTGCCGCCCTCAGGCAGCTTGCGGGGAATGGTCATCACGTCCTGCGTGATTGGCGCGGAGGTACTCATGGCTCTGGGACTCATCTGGGAATTCAAGCGCTGCAGATACACCATTTAAGGCGTTTTGCAAATATCGACAGAAATTGTGGCTAACGGCAAACCAACTGACAAAACCTGACAGGGGCCTGTGGAATACCGTCACGGACATCAACAATACTTCAGGAGAGCCCCATGTCCGTTATCGAAATTGTACGCTATCGCCTCAAATCCGGCACCACCACGGAACAGGCTGTCGCCGCTTGGGAAAAATCTCAGAGCTTTGCCAAAGCTCAGACCGGCTTTTTGGGACGCCGGATTGCTGTGACCCAAGACGGCGATTGGATAGACGAGGTGGAATGGGCCACTATGGAGGACGCCCAGAAGGCCGGCAAAGCCTTCGACCCGGCACGCTATCCGGAGTTGTTGGATCTGGTCGCGATTCTGGACACATCCGCAATGACGATGACACATTACACGGTCCAAGCGAGCCACCTTCGCAAAGCCCTACTGCCTACGGCGGAAATGGTCTAACGCCGATCAAGCGCGTTTTTTGACGTCAAGCACTTGGCCCGCCTCATGTTTGTCCAAGCGGCGGCGCCATTTGTCTGATTTGGCATCCATGGCAAGAAGCTCTGGAAACAGGTCGGCCATTTCATCCGCCTGAACCTGCTCAAACAAAGACATCAACGCGCCGGGATGACGCATCTCCACCTGCATACCATCCACAATCATCACACTTGGGGTGTCACACAACACTAGGAAGAACTCCGACGGCCTTCCAAGGTCTTCTGTGATCCCACGCCAACCCGCAAGGTCTTTGACAGGGACAAGCACTTCGCGGCAGGTAAAAGCATCTTCAAACTCAGCGCCCTGCATCCACAAACGGGCATTGGGCGCGAGCCAGCAATCCCGAGCGGGCACACGGCGTCCCATAGCTCCCGCGGGCACTTTGATTGACGCATTGATCGCTGACAATCGGCCAATCCAACGTATCGGTGTCAGACCTTTGTCTCGGCTGACCACTTCATCTCCTGCAAGAAGCTCCTCTACGGCAACTTCGCCGCGACGGGTGGCAACCTTGGTGCCACGGGCCACGCAGCTGAGTTCCAGATCGGTGATGTCTTGCGCGGGAATCCGCGTTTCTGCCTGTTGTGCCTGTGCCATTGTCTGCTCTCCCATGGCTAACGTGCTGACCGGTTGATCCGATCAGCCTCCCCCATGGTGGCGATGTCAGGCAGTTAAGGACCTTGGCAGAGGCCCTGCTTCGATTGACTCGAAGCGTTTATTTACAGCGCTTCTCTGCGTCTTCCACAGCGGCGGTAAAGCCACGCAGTGAAAACGTATCGCTGGTCTTGGTCCCACGAGAAGAGCGGGCGTTAAACGTCGCATCTGCGCCTCGCTTCATCGCTGCAACCATCTTGGCATCATCGCCAGACGACGCTGGCCAGGCCCATTCACCATCCGTAATCATCACAAAAGCTTGGCCATCAATGGTCACATCCACGGTGGAGCCGCCCGCAAAAGGATAGCCGCCCGTGAAGCCCACCTGCCCAGCCACGTCAGAGGTTGGCACAAACGATACCAAAAGCAGGATGTCACTGCGGCGCACCGCAACAACCTGTCCGCCCCGTGTGTTCACACTCTCTTTGGCCGTGCTCACCGCCCAGCATTCCCGCTTGCTGCTGTCTTTGTGCTCAAAGACGCTCCAGTCAGTAATGGCGTTGACCTGATTTTCGCTTGTCGCCTGTGCCGATACCATACCGCCCCAAACCGCAGTCACGGTCACAGCCAGCGCTTTCACCAAACGTGATGTCATGCTCTTTACAGCCTCCAAGCTGTGTATTGCCTCTTGTCGTCCGCCCGCTGGCTTTGCACCATTTGAAGTGGGCTGGACATTGTTATACGCGATGCGCAGAGTTTAGCCCATGTTTGTTGCCGCGCGAAAGACCCGTTGGCACAAAATTGCCAACAATTGCGAGAGAAATCATGACCAAAGCCGTACCTATGACCGAAATCTGGCGGGGAGACATCCTGGAAAGCATGCATTCCGGCCATGCGGTTGTCTGTAATGTCGATGGTGATATCGTGCATGCCTGGGGTGATCCGGACGCAATTGTGCTGCCACGCAGCTCCTCCAAGATGATACAGGCACTGCCTTTGGTGGAAAGCGGCGCGGCGGATGCGGCAGGCTTGACGGACCAACATCTGGCCTTGGCCTGCGCCTCACACAATGGCTCTGCCATTCACAACGACATGGTCAACGATTGGTTGGCTGCGCAGGGGTTTAGTGATGACGACCTGATTTGTGGCCCACAAGAACCCCGTGACCTTGGCATCCGCGACGACCTGATCCGCTGTAACGACCCCGTGTGCCGCGTGCACAACAACTGCTCCGGCAAGCACACCGGTTTTCTGACCCTGTCCAAGCACCTGGGCACAAGTGGCGCTTACACTGACATTGATCATCCGGTGCAAAAGGCTGTTTTAGCCGCACATGAAGAACTGACCCATGAGGACAGCGCGGGCTATGGCATTGACGGCTGCTCCGCCCCCAACCACGCCAGCACGCTCAAAGGCATGGCCCGCGCCATGGCGTTTTACGCAGCGGCGCGCGAAGGCAATGGCACCCGCGAAACCGCTGCGGCGCGTCTGCGCACTGCAATGGCAAAGCATCCTGAGTACGTGGCAGGCGAAGGCCGCGCCTGCACCAATCTGATGCGGGCCATGGGACACACTGTGGCGATCAAAACCGGTGCGGAGGCATATTTTGTCGCCATGTTGCCGGAACAGAAGCTGGGTGTGGCGCTCAAAATCATCGACGGCGCCACCCGCGCCTCGGAAAACGCCCTGGCGGCTATTCTGGTGAAACTGGGTGTGCTGGACCCAAACCATCCTGAGGCACAAAAATACCTCGATGCGCCGATCCGCAACTGGGATGGCTTGCAGACAGGTGTGATGCGCGCCGCCTCCACGCTGACCTAATCAAAAAGGCGGCCCGCCGGCCGCCTTACATCTCCATCGCCTCTGCGACCTCCACGGTGCCCATTCCATGTTCGAGTATGGGGCACCCTTTGGCGATCTCGCAGGCTGCATCCATATCGGCGGCGTTGACCAAAGTGTAACCCGACACCGGGTTGGTCCCGCCATCATTGGACACACCGTGCACTGTGACCGTCTTGGACATGCCAGCCGGATTGCCGCCATCGACCAAGTCATCTCCGATGCCTTGCATCCATTTCATCCAGGCCGCCATGACTTGCTCGCCCTCTTCTGGCGTGTCCGGTCGCCCGCCACCGTGATAGATAAACATAAATTTGGGCATGGTGCGTCTCCCTCCAACAATAAACTGTCTTGAAAGTCCTGAAACATGCGCACCGCCCGCAGGGCCGCGCGCATGGTCAGCGTACCATATTTTGTTGGTTTGGTCTCCTCGGGCGTGGAGGCCGCGCAGGAAGCTTCTTTACAAAGATCCCGGCTCGCCTGCCCGCGAAATGCATTTACTCTTGTTCGATCGACTTGACGGGCTTGCTGATAATTTCCCAGCACGCCTCCCGGAATGCTTCGCCACGAGGACGATCCAGATCGCCAAAGGCAAACTGCCGCACCCGTTCTCGTTCCTCAGCCAACGGGTCTTCATCCAATGCCAACTTGACCAGATCAGCCACGTTGTCAGCATTTTGCAAACACATGTAACCACCATCCACCGACGGATAGCTCTTTAGAACCTCATCCGAAAATCCTTGCGGGTTGGTCACAATGTAAGGTTTGCCACCGTGCAGATAGTCAATGATGGTCGAGGAAATATCGGAGATCAGAACATCTGCCTTGGCATAAAGCTCAAACGGACTCTCTTCGGGTTCAGCCCATTTGATCGGTATCTTGGCCGTCCGTGCCAAATCGAAAAACTGCGTGCGGATGCTCTCCCAGCTCGGGTCTTTTTGCGACACGGGATGCGGCTTGAAAATGATCTCATCCACGCCTCCATGCTCAGAAACAGTTTTCAAAATCTTGATCGACTGACTGAATGACGAAAAGTTGGAGTCCTCAAAGTTGCCGGCCCATGTGGTCATATACACAACAGTTTTGCGATTGTTCGGAGTGACATCCTGAGGCTCAATTTGAGGTCGGCCAACAATCTTGAAACGCTCCGGAGCAATGGCAACATTGTTGTTGGCATACCGCTCAACCGCCATTTGACCAGCCACAAACAACTTGTTGTAGGCTTTGGACACCGGACTAAAACTTGGGGGTTTGTCACTATCCCCATGCAACAACTGCACATGCTCCATCGTTGTGTTCCCACGAATGACATCGATGTTGAACATACTGTTGTTGGCATAAAAAACTGCGCGACAGGAGGCCGGCAGCAAACGTTGGCTTACCGGCAATCCGGCAAATGTCACGCATTCAAACTCTTGAGACACGGGCACTTCCGAAAGGTGCTGTTGTTCACGCACAACCACAAGAAATTTGTGCCCAACTGATTTGAGGGCCTCTAGCCACATCGTCACATGATAAATGTCCTGGGGACGCGGGGCCGAGAAAAAGAACGCGAACCGTGCATCTGATGTTTCCCGGGCCACAAAGAGTTTGCTTAAGCGCAAAGCACGGGAATCCTTCGCGGTGGCACGATCTTCCAACGCGGTGCCGGCACGAATGCCCGCATAAAAAAGAAATGTAACAACCAAAGCGATTGGGCTGATTTTAAGGACTTCGGCAAGCACCAACACAAAAGCGGCCGCTCCTCCTTGCGCCATTGCCATTATTTTGGAACGGCGCTGCACAGAATAGTCAGTGCTTTTTAATGTGGACACACGTGTATCTATTACCGATTTGCGATGCACCTTAACACACGCCAACTCAATCAAAGCTATTAGGCACAATAAAACTACTAACAAAATCACAGGTTAGACTCCTGTCTGCTTGGTCTCTGAAACGCCCTCAATAAGCGTTGCAAGCGAGTTAAATCTTTGACGTTTAAATGTTTCAGGTGCAGGGACGTGAGCGCCCTTTGTGGCGGCATCCAACTGCGCAAATACATCTTCTTGAATACCCCAAAGCTGTCGACCGTCGGTCCGCTCTGACCACGGCCCCAAAAGCAGCAAAGGCCGCTTGGATTGGGCATAGCTCCACAAATCATCGGTGCCGGTGCCAATCAGAATATCACCGGTGGAACGCACCAGAGTCTCCGCCCCCTCCAGAACCGTCACCTGTTCCGAGGTCTCCGCTTCTGCCTTCAGAACCTGGCGCAGCGCCAAATAGGCGGCGTCCACCTCAACAGGGGTCTCTTCCACATCGGGATCCGCCTGACAGGACACCATCAAACGCCGGGCAGGATCAGCTTCAACCCAACGAACAATGGACCGGAGGACCTCGACGCTGTGATACATATCCTGGGCCGGCATGGAGCCGGGTTCCAAACACAGCGCAAGCGTCGAATACGTGGCTTTGTCTGGCGCGAGCTCCGGCAAAGGAACCGCATTTGGATCAACCACTACCACACGGGACGCCACCTCTGGATCAGAGGACCGACGCCAAAGCGCGGCCACCTGCGCATCCGGTGCAACAATGGCATCATAAACCGCCATGTTTGAGCGCAACCGTCTGAGGCTGGACAACGGCGCGTCCTGTGCCACAAGGATATGCGCCATCTCGTTGAAACGAATGAAATGCGTATTCTTGGCAGCATCATTTAGATACAAGGCCGCTTTCACAGAAGGCTGCGCGAAGGTATCCAAGGTATCAAGCGTGTAAGCCCGCCACAAATGGTCGGGATTGGCCGCCCGACATGCGTCCGTGGAATGTTGCTCCCGACTCATCAATGCCGTGACAACTCCAGCCTCTTTGAGGCGTGCAATTGTCGGTGCCAGTTGGTGATGCCGCGATGATTTCGCGGAGGAGTAGTAGATCGCACAAGTCGGCGGATTGTCGGCACAGGCCGCGGCTATGGTTTCATCTGCGGTTTCCGCAGCCTGCTTGGCAAAGGCCAGCAAGTTCTGACCGTTGCCATAGGTTGCCAGTACGGAGAGAATTGGGGCCAGGACCGCAATTGGAAGCCACCAGATGGCGCCTTCACCGCCGGCCATAAAGCTCCAGAGAACCAGAAAAGAGAGTCCTGCGGTGGCCGCACGCATCACAAACGTAATACGTTTCAGCAAGTTCATAAGACGATTGGCTTGAAAGTTGGGGTTATGCGCACCAACGGTCCGGACTTTCTTCACGATCAGGTCAATCGCCCGAACAACGCCAAATTGAATCCCTACCGACACAGAAAACACGGCCCCGGCGGTCAAAGCATAAGCCGCAGAGCCATATAGGATGGCCGCCGCGCCCCAAGCCAGAAAGATAAAGGCAAAAAACGGCGTCTCTGGGAAGGCTCCCAGTTTGGCCCCAACACTCTGTCGAATGGTGCGCACGGGCACCAAAGAAGGCGCATGCAGCAAGAAGGTAAACACGGCCAAACCGGCGTCTGCCCAGGTCAACCCAAACATCTGAGCCAAGGTGATGAGCCCAGCGACCAGTAGCGGCGCGGCGTATATGGAAACTGTTTTCATTCAACTATGACTTTGTAAGAGCTAGGAAGATTGCTTCCCGTGTCGCTTATTATGAAAGATTTGTAAATGTTTCTGCACTGCAGAGACAAACAATGCACAGCACAAAACTGCAACCTAAAGATAAGCAAATTCCATTCATAACAACCCATTATGGTGTGTTCGTCAGAAATTGGGTCGCAAAGAACGGCTTGTGAGGACATCCGTCTCGTGAACAATGCACCAACGGATTTCGCCTTACAGCACGTCCCACAAAAGCTTCAACGCCAACACCATCGACGTCACAACCAACAACGGACGGATGAGCCTTGCGCCTTTGGCCATTGCCATCTTGGCCCCCAGCGCAGCGCCAAACATCTGCATCACGCCCATCGCCAACCCAATAGCCCAAAGCGGCTCAGCCACCAGAATGAAGCCAGCCAAGCCGCCTACATTGGAGGCGAAGTTCAGAAGCTTGGTGTGGGCTGTGGCTTTCAAAATGCCATAGCCGCCAAGCGCCACAAAGGCGATCATATAAAAGCTGCCCGCACCCGGTCCCAACAGGCCGTCATAGGCCCCAACAAAGGGTACTGCAGTCCAGGTAAAGGCCAGCGGCGACAGGCGTGCGGTTTTGTCTATGTCACCTGGGTCTTTGCGAAAGGCAAAGAACAGCGCGATGCCAATCAACAGGACCGGCAGGATCAGACGAATCCAGTCTGTGGGCAGTACGGACACCAGCAACGCCCCAGCCAACGAGGCAGCAAAGGCCAAACCAGCTGGTAAAAGCTGTTCCCGCAGATTCACCAAGCCGCTTTTGGCATAGGAGTACGCCGCTGTACCCGAGCCAAACATGCCCTGGATCTTGTTGGTCGCCAGCGCGGCCACCGGTGGCACACCGGCAATCATCAGCGCCGGCAAAGTGATCAGCCCGCCACCGCCCGCAATGGCGTCCACAAACCCCGCAAAAAACCCTGCTGCCAAAAGGATCAGCAGCCCTTCAAGTCCAAATTCCAGCACAGATCAGACGCCTTTAAAGTCAGATTTGGCGTAGCCCTGAATATAGAGCAGCGCGGTCAAATCCCCGTGGTTGATGCGGATGTCACATTCCGCCGCCACCGAAGGTTTGGCATGCAGCGCGACACCGGCACCTGCCAGACCCAGCATGCCAAGATCATTGGCCCCATCCCCAACGGCCATCACGTCATCATGTGCAAGCCCAAGGCGTTCAGTAATCTCTTTCAGCGCTTGTACCTTGGCCTCACGCCCCAAGATTGGCCGCCCCACGTCACCGGTCAGCTTACCACCTTCGGTCAACAACGTATTTGCGCGGTTCTCATCAAAGCCCAGTTCGTTCGCCACTTTGGCGGTAAAGGCGGTAAACCCACCAGATACCAATGCCGCATAGGCGCCTTGCGCCTTCATGGTTGCCAAAAGCGCCTTGCCACCCGGCATAAAGGTGATCCGCTCAGCCAGCACCTTGCCAATCACGCTTTCATTCAAACCTTTGAGCAATCCAACCCGCTCGGTCAGCGCGCCGTCAAAATCCAACTCGCCGTTCATCGCGCGCGCGGTGATGTCTTTCACGCGCTCACCGACACCCGCCTCGCCAGCCAGCTCGTCAATGCACTCCTGCTCAATCATGGTGCTGTCCATATCCGCCAACAGCATCTTCTTGCGGCGCCCCTCGGTAGGCAGCACCACTAGGTCCACACCCATCTTCTGCAGGTCCGCCCAAACGTCCCACCGGTTGTCTGGCATCTCAGGCACGCTAAACTCCGCCGCCTCATCCGGTGCCAGCCAAACCGCATCACCTCCACCCCAGGCATTGCGCAGGTTATCAACCAGAGCAGGGTCCAAATTGGCAGAAGTTGGTGAAGTCAGAAGCGTGGCAGTAAACATCAAGGTCCTCGGTTGGTCAGCGCGTGATGAGTTGACGCTGCATAGACCACGACAAGCCGCCCTGCGCCAGCAAAGGATTGTAACCGGTGCAATCAGATGCCTGTCTAAGTAGCTTGCGTGTTTCCGATAGTGGTCAAAACGAGTCGTTTTTGATGCGCAAACTGTCGGAACCCCACATTTTCCCTGTTGTGCAGTCGCAGCATCCCTTCTATCTCGGTCCGTGGGACACCTCTCCCCAACGAGAGGCATTTATCTGTAAGGATAGCATTGATGGCTACTCAGCAACCGGCTACGCGGCCGGCCAACCCGCGTTTTTCCTCTGGCCCATGTGCCAAACCCCCTACATTTGATGTCACAAAACTGGCCGACGCCGCTCTGGGTCGCAGCCACCGCGCAGCTGTTGGCAAAGCCAAGCTGAAGGACGCCATCGAAGGCACCCGCGACGTTCTGGGCATCCCCGCAGATTACCGCATCGGTATCGTACCAGCATCCGACACCGGCGCGGTCGAAATGGCGCTTTGGTCCCTTCTGGGCGCGCGCAAAGTTGAAATGCTCGCATGGGAAAGCTTTGGCGCAGGCTGGGTCACTGATGTGGTGAAACAGTTGAAAATCGATGCCAAGGTGAAAACCGCTGACTATGGTCAGATCGTCGATTTGGTCGGTGTAGACACCAAAAACAACGACGTTGTCTTCACCTGGAACGGCACGACCTCCGGCGTGCGCGTGCCTAATGCGGACTGGATCGCGGATGACCGCGAAGGTCTGACCATCTGTGACGCGACATCTGCTGCGTTCGCCATGGACCTGCCATGGGACAAGCTGGATGTGACCACCTTCTCCTGGCAAAAAGTGCTCGGCGGTGAAGCGGCGCATGGTGTGATCGTTCTGAGCCCACGTGCGGTGGATCGTCTTGAAAGCTACACGCCTGCTTGGCCCCTGCCAAAAATCTTCCGCCTGACCAAAGGCGGCAAGCTGATCGAAGGCATCTTCACCGGCGCGACCATCAACACGCCGTCGATGCTGGCCGTCGAAGACTACCTCTTCGCACTTAACTGGGCCCGCTCTGAGGGCGGTCTGAAAGGCCTGATCGCCCGCGCCGACGCCAACGCCAAAGCCGTGTTTGATTTCTGCGACGCCAACGACTGGATCGCCAATCTGGCCGAAGATGACGCAACGCGTTCCAACACCTCTGTGTGTCTCAAGTTCACCGATGACCGCATCCAGGACGGCGCCGCTTTTGCCAAAGCCGTGGCCAAACGTTTGGAAGCCGAAAACATCGCGCTGGACATCGGTGCCTACCGCGACGCGCCAGCTGGTCTGCGCATCTGGTGTGGTGGCACGGTTGAGACTGCGGATCTTGAAGCCATGCTGCCATGGCTGACTTGGGCCTTTGAGGCCGAGATCGCCGCACAAGCGTAAGACCATTGTGCCCGGCGGCCACGCCGGGCCGCGCCCGACCCTCCCCACGGGAGGGCGCTTTCAGCACCCACCCAGGGTCAGGCGCGACCCTACCACACCCATTCAGGCCACCACCGGCCCCCGACATCAAAGGACGCTCAACATGGCTCCCAAAGTACTCGTATCCGACAAACTCAGCGAAACTGCCGTTCAGATTTTCCGTGACCGCGGCATCGACGTCGACTTCATGCCTGACCTGGGCAAGGACAAAGACAAGCTGGCCGAAGTGATTGGTCAATATGACGGTCTGGCGATCCGCTCCGCCACCAAAGCCACTGCCAAGCTGCTGGAAAAAGCCGACAACCTGAAAGTCATCGGCCGCGCCGGCATCGGCACCGACAACGTTGATAAAGAAGCCGCCTCCAAGAAAGGTGTGATCGTGATGAACACGCCGTTTGGCAACATGATCACCACCGCCGAGCACGCGATTGCGATGATGTTCGCCGTTGCGCGTCAAATTCCCGAGGCCAGCGAATCCACCCACGCTGGCAAATGGGAAAAGTCCAAGTTCATGGGCACCGAGCTGACCAACAAAACCCTCGGCGTGATCGGCGCAGGCAACATCGGTGGCATCGTCTGTGACCGTGCCCGTGGCCTGAAGATGAAAGTGATCGCCTACGATCCCTTCCTCTCTGAAGAAAAAGCCGACAAAATGGGTGTGGAAAAGGTGGAGCTCGAAGAGCTGCTACCACGTGCCGACTTCATCACCTTGCACGTGCCGTTCACAGACGCGACCGCCAACATCCTGTCGGCCGAGAACCTCGCCAAAACCAAAAAAGGCGTGCGCATTGTCAACTGTGCCCGTGGTGGTCTGGTTGACGAAGAGGCGCTGGCTGAGCTGCTGAAATCCGGCCACGTCGCGGGCGCAGCTTTTGACGTGTTCAAAGAAGAACCTGCCAAAGAAAACGCTCTGTTCAACCTGCCAAACGTGGTCTGCACCCCGCACCTGGGCGCGGCAACAACTGAGGCGCAGGAAAACGTGGCGCTGCAAGTGGCCGAGCAGATGTCCAACTACCTGCTGACCGGCGCCGTGGAAAACGCGCTGAACATGCCATCCGTGACTGCGGAAGAAGCCAAGGTCATGGGCCCATGGATCAAGCTAGCGGAACATCTCGGCTCTTTCTCCGGTCAGATGACTGACGAGCCCATCAAAGCCATCAACATCCTGTATGACGGTGTAGTCTCTGACATGAACCTCGCCGCGCTGAACTGCGCCGTGGTCGCGGGCATTATGAAGAAGGCCAACCCGGACGTGAACATGGTCTCCGCGCCAGTTGTCGCCAAAGAGCGTGGCATTCAGATATCCACCACCAACCAGGACAAGTCCGGCACCTTTGATGGCTACATCAAAGTGACCGTGGTGACTGACAAACGCGAACGCTCCATTGCCGGCACCGTGTTCTCTGATGGCAAGCCACGTTTCATCCAGATCAAAGGCATCAACATCGACGCCGAAGTGGGTGAAAACATGCTCTACACCACCAACGAGGACGTGCCAGGCATCATCGGTACACTGGGTCAGACCCTGGGTGAAAACGGCGTGAACATCGCGAACTTTACCCTGGGCCGTGCCGATGTGGGCGGCGAAGCCATCGCACTTCTGTATGTCGACGAACCTGTGCCCGCGGACGCCCGTGCCAAGCTGGCGGAAACCGATATGTTCCGGCAGATCAAACCTCTGGTGTTTGACGTCACTTAAGCGGCCATGTCACCGAAGTTTTGCAAGCGTCGCCCTTTCGGGGGCGGCGTTTTTTTGGTTTTGTAACCCAGAAATTTGAGGCAATTTTTATGACCAAACCTATTTATGCCATTGGCGATATTCACGGACATCTGGACAAGCTTGAAGCGGTTATGGAGCGTATCGTTGCGGATGGCGGACCGGATGCAGAAGTTGTGTTTCTTGGCGACCTAGTGGATCGTGGACCTGACAGCAAAGGCGTGATTGATTTTGTGCTTAAGGGGCTGGAACAGGGTCGAAACTGGAGCGTTTTGAACGGCAATCATGACCGCATGTTCCGCTACTTTTTGGAGCCATCCCCCCGCGTGGACATGCGTCTCCGGCCGGATCTCTTTTGGCTGCATGACCGGCTTGGTGGGCGCGATACTCTTGCGTCTTATGGGCTGCACTTTGATGCCGAAGCACGCCTGTCGAAAATTCATGCCGCCGCACGCGCCACGGTGCCCAAAGACCACGTCAACTTTCTCGCCAACTTGCCCTATTACAAGCAACACGAGGAGCTATTGTTTGTACACGCAGGCATCCGCCCGGACGTGGCACTGGCAGATCAATTGGAAGACGATTTGTGCTGGATCAGAGAAGATTTTCTGACCTATCCGCACCCACATCCTTGGTTGGTGGTGCATGGACACACGCCAATTGATCATCCCAAGCATTTTGGCAATCGCGTGAATCTGGATACCGGCGCAGGCTATGATCGTGCGGTCACCACGGCTCTGTTTGAGAACGGGCGTGTCTGGCACCTCACCGCACAGGGGAGACAGGAACTCACAGCTGAATAATCAAGCTGCCTGCTCTTTGTCCCGCGCCTGCTGCACCAGCAACTGGGTGTGCTCATGCTGTGGGGCTTCCAACAACTGCTGCGCCAGCCCCTCTTCGACAATCTCGCCGGAGCGCAGCACAACCAACCGGTCACAGAGGCTCCCCAACATCACAATATCCGTGCTTGAAATCACCATGCTTAGCTGTAGCTCGTCCTGCAGTTTTAGAAGCAGATCCAGAAGCCGCGCCTGCACCGACACATCCAACCCTTGCGCCGGGTCCTGAACCACCACAAGACTTGGCCGGGTCACGATCGCATGAGCAATCGCCACAAGGTGCTGCTGAAACACGGACAGGTCTTCAACGTCGCTTTGCGCCACCACATGATCCAATCCGACCAGGCGCAATGCCTCTTTTGTCCGCAGCTCCTGCGCGTCCGAATGGGTCACCTGGGCCTCCAACAACGCCTCTCTCAGCAGAGCCGATGGTGTTTGGCTCACATCCAGTTGAGCAACCGATTGCGGAGTCACCTGCCGCATCAGGGGCCGCAGCTTGCGTTTGTCCGCTCTGGTCAGGGTGGCAATGTCTTGATCCAAAAACGTGACTCGGCCAGTTTCAGGCTTCACCAAACCGAGAATAGTACGCAACAATGTATTTTTGCCGGCGGCCTGTTTTCCAACAACGCCCACCACTTCACCCGGCGCGACACGCAAAGATACATGAGCGATTGGCCGGGTTTCCGGCGTAAATCCAAACCAGCCACTTTTGGCCGGGCGAAAGGACTGTGAGACGTTTTCGACGAAGAGCAGCGCGCCGTCATCACTATGCATACCAAACCCTCTTCAAATCAAAGTGACCAAACCGTCGTAACACGCGCCCAAATCTCCCAGCCGGGACGGCGCCTCGCTGCAGCGTCCCTTCAAAATAGGCGGAAAGACATTAAAGGTGTCTTGACGAAACATATTTGATTTACAGAAATCTTCGGAATACCTCGGTTTTTAGTCCATCCGCCGGACACAAAAAAACGCGCACCGAAGCGCGCGCTTTGAAATTGGCTTGTCATGACGAAAGCGCACTTTTATACACCGCGTCGGCGCCGCTGTAGCTCAGCTGGTAGAGCACGTCATTCGTAATGACGGGGTCGTAGGTTCGAGTCCTATCAGCGGCACCAGTTTCCCCATTTTATCCAGTCCAAGCCTCCGCGCCCGGTAGGCCGTTGTAAACGCGCGCCAAGCGGATCAGGTTGTCGGCTCCCACACACTCGACCTGCCAAGCTTTGGAGCTAACCCCCAACATGCGAGGCATCAGCATCGGCCAAAGCTGATCATCCTGTGTGGTGAACTCAGACCAAAAAGTGCCCTGCACCCCAATGATGCGCTCTGCGAGGTCTGCATCCGGCACTGGCTCCCAGTTGATCGTGTCCGTAAGTGAGACAAACGCAGCCCAATTGGCCCCCCAATCGTCCTTGTCACTGGTGTGGGCCATATCGAGATAGATGTGCTGTGCCGGGCTCATCACCACGTCATACCCGTTGCGGGCCGCTTCCAAACCTTGCCCTTGGCCGGTCCAGCTGAACAGGATGGCCCCATTGGCAATGCCGCCGTTAGAGCCTTTGGCGGCCTCTTCCCAAGCACAAGGCCGCTGACCGTTTTCCACTGCCTTTGCGCCCAACTTCTGCATCATCCAACCTTGCAAATCGTCGGTGGTTTCCAGACCTTCACGCTGCATCAAATCGCGCGCCAACGGGCTGCCCATCCAGGTGCCTTCCGGCAATTCGTCACAGCCCAGATGCAGATGATTGAACGGGAACAACGCGCCTACTTCGGCCATGATACCTTCCAGCACATCCCAAGTCCGGGCAATCGCCGGGTTCACCGCGTTGCCTTTGTAGCCCTGCACGCTGACCTCCGCCCCGTTGTCGCTTGGGTCGCGCAAGTCGGGGAACACATGGGTCAGCGCAATCGCATGTGCGGGCACTTCGATCTCTGGCATCACTTCGATGTTGAGCGCCTTGGCATGCGCGATGATTTTGCGTGCGGTGTCCTTGGAATAGCTGCCGCCGGCCTCCACTGCTCCGGAGAACAACGCTGGCAAAAGATGCCCTTCGCCGCACAGCGCAGTTTTCTGCCAAAGCTCTGGAAAACACTCGATCTCAAGGCGGAAAGCTTCATCATCGGCAAAATGCCAATGGAAGCGGTTGAATTTCAACAGCGCCATCAGATCGAGCAGGTCCAGAATGGTCTGCGGCTCATAATAATGACGGGCGGTGTCCAAATGCTGTCCCCGCCAGGCAAACCGCGGTGCATCTTTGATCACGCCACAGGGAAGTGATCCGTGTTGCAGCAAAGTCAACAAGGTGATCGCACCGTAGAACTCGCCACCAAAGCCGCCGGCACGCAGGATCACACCATCGGTGGACACCTCCAGCTCATAGGCGTCTTCCGACAAATCTGCGTGTTCAATTTTGACCTCTGTCTCACCAACAAAAGGCCAACCACGGCGCGTAGCCAAACCCGCCGCACTTTCAAACGCAGAGCTGTCACAGACGAATCCAGAGGTCTCCAAAACACCTTCGGAGGCAGCCCAACTCTGTGGTTGGGGCACCAAAGGCAAACCTTCAACCGGCCCGAGATCTGGCAAAACTTGCGGACGGCACCCGGACTCAGGGATGGGCAATGCGATGATCTCTTTTCCGCTCCGCAAATACGGCCCCAATGGCAACCAAGCGCGGTTGGCCGGCTTAAAGCCACCAGCATATTGGATCACCAGTTCATAGGCGTCACCCGCCGCCAAATTTGGCAAGGCAATCTCTGTATAGCTGCCCAGCGTTTTCATCACTGTTCCGCCTGAAACAGCTTCAAATGGGCCCATGCCGGAGAAACAAAAAACCGGGGCGATCAGGTTACGCTCCGGTGTAAAAACACATGTGATGGTGTCGCCCGTGATACGGCTGTCGTAGTGCATGTCAGTCCAATCTGAGTTCGGAAACAAAGTCGTAAATATCGGAGCGGTACAGCCCGCGTGTGAGTTCAATTGGACGGCCGGAATTGAGATACCCTGTCCGCACAATCTGCAACACCGCGCTGCCTTCGGGCAGCTTCATAAGATCAGCATCTGTTGGTGACAGATTAAGTGCCGTCACCCGTTGTATCGCGCGTGTCGGCGCACTGTTGTCCTTGCGCAAAAGCGCATACAGCGAGGCCTGCACCAACTCCGGATCACGCAGGATATCACGTGGTAAAGAAGAGCTCTCAAGCGCAATCGGAACCCCTCCCGCACTGCGCAACCGGCTGATACGCGCCACTTTTTCATGCGCGGCCAGGCCAAGCGTGACCATTTCATCCGGATTCGGCGAAAACAGCCCTCGTGATAACACTTCCGAGGTGGCATTCATGCCGCGCGCTTGCATGGTTTCGGTGAAGGAGACCAGCGAGGACAGAGACTGCTTCAGCCTCGGAGAGCCCTCAGCCACAAAAGAACCCGCACCTCGGCGCTGTTCGATCAAACCTTCTTCCACAAGCTGCGCCACAGCCTTGCGTACGGTCACCCGACTTATGTCAGCTTTCTCTGCCAAATCGCGCTCTGGCGGCAATTGATCACCAGGCTGCAAACGCCCTGTCCGGATCTCTGTCGCGATGTGCCGGGACAACTGCTGGTAGCGCGGCCCGCGGCCCGCACGATACCAGGTCTCTGGCGTGAAGATCGTGTCTGCAATGGTCATCTGGTTTCCTGACATGGTCTAAAAAACAGTACCAATCTAAAAAAGTTACGCAAGTGCCCTTTATTAACTATCTTTCATCTAATTGAAAAAACTCGGTAAATTGCCACACATCCCTTTTGGTATTATATTGGTAGCATTTTGGCTTTTTTGAGGTACCATAATTGCAACGCGGTGATTCGCTCACTGATTCGCCGCTCGAAACCAAGGGGGGAAATTGATGGCCGAACTATCCGCACAGGCATCACAACCAGCCGCCGACGCCCGTAGCCGCTCCATGTCTGAAGGACTCTTCGGATGGTTGCTTGTGGCTCCGGCTATGATTTTCATCGCTGTGATTGTTGCCTGGCCGCTGGCCGAAACAATCCGTCTCTCCTTTATGGAGGCCGGCCTCGGTGGTGAGAAATTTGTTGGTCTGGAAAACTACGAAGACCTGGCTGACAGCCGCAAGTTTCACCAAACCGTTGTCCGCACCTTTTATTGGATGTTCCTCTCCGTGGGCATCAAACTGGTGATGGGGCTGATTGGCGCCATGCTTCTGAATGCCGCTGTTCCTGGCCGCGCCCTGTTCCGGGTTCTGGTTATGCCGCCCTGGGTCATTCCAATGGCAATTGGCTGTATCGGCTGGCTGTGGCTCTATAATGGTTACTTTGGCGTTCTGTCTGGCGTGATGATGAAACTGGGCATCACCGACGGTCCGTTTGAATTCCTCGCGTATAAATCCTCCGCCTTCTACTCGGCTGTTGTCACTGACGTCTGGGTGGGCACACCGATGGTAACGCTCTTCTTCCTCGCCGCCATGCAGGGCGTGTCCCGCGACCTGTATGAGGCCGCTTGGGTAGACGGCGCTGGCCGCTGGTATCGCTTCCGCCGCATCACCATTCCGCAGATCATGCCGGTGATTGTCTCCATGGCGCTCTTGTCCGCGATTTTCACCTTCAACAGCTTCGAAATCATCTGGATTTTGACCGAAGGTGGCCCACGCAGCGCAACCACAACCCTGATCATCGACACCTATAAAGTTGCGATCGGGAACTACAAATTCGGCGAAGGTGCCGCACGGGCCGTGATCATCGTTGTCCTGCTCGCCGCATTCTCGCTCATCTACTTGTTCTTCCTGAACAAAATCAACAAACGCTACGGGGTGAAGTGATATGATGGATCGCTATTCCAAACTGCAAATGGTCGGCATTTACGCAGCCCTTGCTGTCTTCCTGACCTTCATCCTGCTGCCCTTCTTTGAGATGTTCATGGCGTCCTTGCGCCCTCTGGAGCACCTGTTCCGCAGCCCGTATCAGTTCTGGTCCGACGACTTCAGCTTCCAGGCCTATAAGGACATGTGGGTGACCGTGCCTCTGCTGGGACGTTACATCTTCAACTCGATCTTCATCGCCACCTCGGTGACCCTGATCACGATGTTCTTTGTGGTGCCTGCGGCCTACGCCTTTGCCCGCCTGCAGTTCCCATTCAAAAACATCACTCTGGGCATCTTCTTGGGGGTGAACATGTTTACCGGTGCGGTTCTGCTTATCCCGCTGTATCGCGTCCTGCGCACCTTGGGCCTGCTGAACACCTACTGGGCGATGATCGTGCCCGGCGTGGCCTTCCTGATCCCAACCGGTATCTGGCTGCTGCGCTCTTACCTGGAAAAAATTCCACGCGAACTGGAAGAAGCGGCTTTTGTCGACGGGGCATCCCGTATGTACACCCTGCGCCGTGTTGTTCTGCCTCTGGCCGTGCCTGGCTTGATCGTGGTGAGCGTTGCCGTCTTCATCGGCGCCTATGCCCAGCAGTTCCTGTTCGCAATCACATTCAACCAGACCCGTGAGCTGCAGCCGCTGCCTGCCGGTCTGTTCGAATTCATCGGCTACCAGTCGGTGACCTGGAACGAAATGATGGCCGCGGCCTTGGTAGGTGTCCTACCGGTCATGCTCATCTTCCTGTTCCTGCAAAAATACCTCGTCGCCGGTCTCACGGCAGGCGCGGTTAAAGAATGAGTTCAATCAAGGGAGAGAAGACTATGAAACTCGTGAAACTCACATTGGGCGCAGCCCTTCTGTCTGGAGCCGCAAGCGGCGCACTGGCAGCTGACACAGAACTGCACTTCATCATGTGTGGTGGCGAAGTCCGCGAAGCTGACCAAGCTGTTGTTGATCAGTTTGAGAAAGACCACGACGGTGTGTCCGTGAACCTCGAAGCTGTGCCATGGGGCACATGCCAGGACAAATCTCTGACTCTGGCCGCTGCGGGTGATCCACCCTCCATCGCTTACATGGGGTCCCGTACCCTGCGTCAGCTGGCCAACAACGATCTGATCGTTGCGGCAAACATTGACGCGGACGCGCCTTACCAGCCAGGTGTTCTGAACACCGTGACCATCGAAGGCACCCAGTGGGGCTACCCACACGCGTTCTCCACCAAAGCGCTCTACATCAACTGTGGTATCGTTGAAGAATCCGGCCAGGAATGTGTTGCTCCAGCAACTTGGGATGAGATGTACGCAATGGCCAAAGGCGTTGTGGACAACACCGAAGTGGCTGGCGTTGGCCTCTCCGGCAAAGACTTCGACAACACCATGCACCAGTTCCTGAACTACCTGTACTCCAACGGTGGTACTGTGATCGACGGCGCAACCGGCAAAAACATGCTGGACAGCAAAGAGACGCGCGAAACCCTGGAGTTCTACGGCAAGCTCGTAGACGTTGCGCAGGACGGCCCAACCGCATGGGAGCGCAGCCAGCTGCGTGATCTGTTCAACGACGGCAAGATCGCCATGTATGTGACCGGTCCTTGGGGTCACGGCCAGCACAACGAAGACATCAACCAGCTGGTTGCACCAATTCCTGCCGGTCCGTCCGGTGAGAGCGGCTCCATCCTGATCACCGACTCCATCGTGGTGTTCAAAGGTTCCGGTCACGAAGATCTGGCTCACGACCTGGCACAGCGTATCACCTCCGGTGACAGCCAGTACGACCTGGACAGCAGCTGGGGTCTGACACCGATCCTAGACTACACCAAACTGGGCAAAGAAGATCCTTACTACAACGACGGCATCTGGCCGACCTTCACTGCATCGATCGCTACCGGTGGCCCAGAGCCGCTCGTAGAAGACTTCAAATCGCTGCAGTCTGTGTTCACCAACATGGTTCAGGGCATCATCCTGAAAGACGACACTGTCGACAACCTGGTGACCATCGCAGCTGAAGAGCTCGACGACGCCCTCTAAGGGTTCCTCCCTGCTCCGGGCGCGCCAGACTACGCGGCGTGCCCGGGGTGCCTCCACTCACGAAACTTCTCAGACAAACGGACAGACCCATGGCGACGCTCAACCTGAATGCTATCAACAAGTCCTTCGGTTCGGCCAAGGTGTTGCACGACATCAGCCTGGCAATCGAGGATAAAGAATTTGTGGTCTTCGTAGGCCCCTCCGGCTGCGGCAAATCCACCTTGCTGCGCATCATTGCCGGCCTCGAAGAATCCACCTCCGGCTCCATCCATATCGGCGACGAAGATGTCAGCGACGCAGCCCCTGTGGACCGCGGTATCTCCATGGTGTTCCAGTCTTACGCGCTGTATCCGCACCTGAGCGTCTATGAGAACATTGCCTTCCCATTGCGCGTGCAAAAGATGGCAAAAGCCGAAATGGACGAGCGCGTGAAGCGCGCTGCAGACATCCTGCAACTCACAGAAAAACTCGACCTGAAGCCGGGCCAGCTATCCGGTGGTCAGCGTCAGCGTGTGGCCATTGGCCGCTCGATTGTGCGCAACCCAAAAGTCTTCCTGTTTGACGAACCACTCTCCAACCTTGACGCCGCCCTGCGTGGCGACATGCGTGTGGAACTGAGCCAACTGCACAACCAGCTCGACGCCACCATGGTCTATGTGACCCACGATCAGGTTGAAGCCATGACCATGGCAGACCGTATCGTGGTGTTGAACGGCGGCAAAGTGGAACAATTTGGCTCTCCGATGGAGCTGTACCACCACCCTGCAACCAAATTTGTGGCTGGCTTTATTGGTCAACCCAACATGAACTTTGTACCGGCCACCGTACTCGAAACCACTGGCGCATTGACTGTGGAGCTTGATGGTGGACACAAGATGTCCCTGCCTGTCGATACCGCCGGCGTATCCAAAGGCGACACCGTCGAAGTTGGCATTCGACCCGAGCACGTGTCTCTGAGCGAAGATGGCCTGGACATCACTGTTAACGTGCTTGAGCGCCTTGGCGGCGTATCGATCACCTACGGCACAATTGGCAACGGCACCCGTTTCTGCGCATCGCTCTCTGGCGATGCGCCAATTGAGCAAGGCAAGAACATGCGTCTGACTGTGGCGCCGGAAGATTGCCACGTGTTCCAATCCAACGGCAACGTTCTGCGCCGTAAATCTGCCCCAGCATTGGTGGCGTAAGGACCTCTCATGCGCGTTGTCACAGCAGGTATAGGCCTTCGGGCCGGGCATGTGCTCTCCATTCTGAAGGAGGCCATGCCGGAGGTGGAGTTTGTCGGGTTCTATGACCCACAACCCACACATCTGGAGATGATTGGCACCGAGGTGCCACAGTTCGACACAATAGAGACCATGTTGGCGGAAACCGCCCCAGATCTCTTCTTTGTCGGCTCTCCCAATAGCTTCCATTTGGAGCATATCAAGATCGGCCTTGCGGCCGGCGTGCGGATCTTTACCGAAAAACCTGTGGTCACCACAAAAGAGGAAACCATGGAATTGGCTGCGCTCCTTGCGGAGCACGGCACCGACAGCGTCATGGTTGGTCTGGTGTTGCGCTATTCGCAGCATATGGTCGACCTGCGCCGCGTGCTGGATCAGCTTGGCCCCATCACTTCGCTGGAAGCCAACGAGCACATCGCACCCTACCACGGCGCGTTCTTCATGCGCGATTGGCGGCGCATGGTGCAGTGGTCCGGCGGCTTCATGCTCGAGAAATGCTGCCACGACATCGACATTTATAACATGGTCACCAATTCGCGCCCCACACAGGTCGCGAGTTTTGGCGGGCGCAAATCATTTGTTCCGGCGTTTGCGCCCGCCTCAAATACCGAAAATGAAATCATGCACCGCAAGAAAAGCGTCTGGCAAAGCATTGATGACCCGTTCCACTCAGATGGCGACATCATCGACTACCAGACCGCAATTTTGCAGTACGAGAGCGGCGCCTCCCTGTCGTTTCACACCAACCTGAACGTGCCGGATGAGCACCGCCGGTTCTGTGTGATGGGCGCGATGGGCATGGCCGAAGGCGATTTTGTGCGCGGCTATCTGAAAGCCACTGCACGCGACGGATCGGTGATTGCCGACCACGACTATACCCAGATGGACAGCGCTCGGGCCTCGGCCCACTACGGCGCGGACCACATGATGGTGGATGACATCGTCGCCTTCCTGAAAGGCGAAACAGAGACTCTACCGGTTGGCGTGGTTGACGCGCTGGAAGCGGGTCTTGTCGCGATGGCGCTGGATGAGGCGCGCATCGACGGAAAAATGATCAATATGGCCCCTGTTTGGGCCGAATTCGACAAGTTTGGATTGCGAGAATGACAATGAACAGCACCGTACACGGCGCATTGATGGCCAAAGAAAGCGCAGAGGCAATTGACGTCTTTGCCAAAACCGCAACACAGGATGTTTCGCTGCCAAACTTGGACACTGTAAAGGCGATCTACACCATCGCGCGTGGCTCCTCTGACGCCGCTGCAAACATCCTGTCGTATGAATTCATGCGGGAACTTGGCGTGCCGGTGACCTCTCTGCCACCTTCGGTGTTCTCCATCGGCAAAGGTGTGTCCATGGACAACTCCGCCGCGCTGGTGGTGAGCCAGTCCGGCGCCTCCGAAGATCTCGTGCGCAGCGCCAAAGGAGCTGCGTCTCGTGGGGCCAAAGTTCTGGCGCTGACCAACATCCCTGACAGCCCGGTGGAAGCCGCTGCTGATGCCACCATCGCAATTGGTGCAGGTCCGGAAAATGCCGTCCCAGCCACCAAAACCGTAGTCGGTTCTGTGGCCGCCGGCATGGCGCTTTTGGCAGGTTTAGAGTCTACGTATGACGCCAAACCTTCCGCTGAATCCATAGCCGCCGCGCCCTCCGCGCTGCCAGATGCTGCCGCCCTGCGTGCCGCGTTTCTGCGTGCGCGCCACTTCTATGTGATTGGCCGTGACACCGGCTTTGGTGCCGCCCACGAAGTTGCGCTGAAACTCAAGGAATGCTGCGCCCTGCACGCCGAAGCTTATTCCGCTTCTGAAGTGCTGCACGGTCCACTGCAACTGGCGACCAACCCGATGATGGTGCTGATCCTCGACACGGGCCAAGCCGACATTCAGGACAGCCTCGATCAAGCCGAAGCCCGTTTCACCGCGGTCGGCTGTGACGTGCATCGCATTCGTGTGACCGACCTGATCGACACCGAGATCAAGCCTGCCGCAGCAGCCGCTTACCTTCTTGCGCTGATCTACCCGGTCATCCTTGAAACCGCGCTCGCAATGGGCTTGAACCCGGACACTCCGGAAACTCTGGCGAAAGTGACCCAGACAACATGAGCACGACCTTGGACACCTGGGCCACATGGCGCGAAATCCACCAGCAGCCCGCCGTTTGGCGGGCCTGGGGCGACGCGCTCGACGTAGCAGGCCTGCGCAGTTGGATTGCCGCGCAGAACGCAGACGAAGTTTGGTTCTGTGGCGCAGGTACAAGCGCATATATTGGCGACATCATCGCCGCAGCTGTGCCGGGCACCCGCTCGGTCCCTTCCACTGATCTGGTCGCCAACCCTCGGGCTTTCCTGAATGGCAACCGTCCTTTGGTGGTCAGCTTTGGCCGCTCCGGCAATTCCACCGAAAGCCTGGGCACACTGGACGCCCTGGACGCCCTGGCACCAGATGCTCCACGGCTGCACATCACCTGCAATCCGGATGGTGCTCTGGCCACCCGCACATCGCCTGGTCCGCTCAAAGTCATCAACCTGCCCGAAGTCACCCATGACGCAGGTTTTGCGATGACCAGCAGCTTCTCTACGATGCTTCTGACCGCCTTGGCCCTGTTTGACGAGCCTTGTGACGTACCGGCCCGCTTCAACGCGCTGGCAGATCAGCTCGAAGATCTGTTGCCACGGTTTGGCACCCCTCGCCCCGATCGCGCGGTCTATGTCGGCTCCGGCCCGTTGGCCTTTGCCGCACGTGAAGCCGCGCTAAAGGTTATGGAGCTCACCGCAGGCCAAACACCTGCGCTCTGGGACAGTTCGCTTGGTTTCCGCCACGGTCCCAAGTCCTTTGTACGTGATATGACTTCGATCACTGTGTTCAGCAGTCCACAAGCGCCTACCAACGCCTATGATACTGACCTTGTGACCGAACTGCGCGCACAGTTTCCGGACGCCCGCGTGACCAACATTGGCCCCAAAGGCGACATCGTCATCGACATGCCATTTGGCACCGCTTGGGCCGCACCCTTGTGCATCGCATCTTCGCAAATTGACGGCGTGAAGTGGGCAGCGGACCTGGATCTGAACGTGGACAACCCATTCACCGGTCAAGGCACGCTGTCACGCGTTGTGTCCGGTGTGAAACTGCACGGAGTGGACTGATGACCGTTGCAGGGATCGATCTTGGCGGCACCAAATGTGAGGTCCGCCTGTTTGATGCAGAGTGGAACGAGGTAGCCCGCCACCGCGAGCCTACGCCCAAATCCTATGAAGGACTGGTGCAAACCGTGGCCAACCAGGTGGCCTGGGCCGAAGCTGAATCCGGTGAAAAACTACCGGTTGGCATTGGCGCTGCTGGTCTGGTCAATCCGCAAACCGGCCTGGCCCTCACCGCCAATCTGCCTGCCACGGACAAACCACTGCCAACAGACATCAACGCCGCTGCCGGCCGTCACATCACCTACGTGAATGACTGTCGCGCACTGGCCTTGTCCGAAGCGGTTTTTGGCGCTGGCAAAGGTCAGAACATCGTCATGTCCCTGATCCTCGGCACCGGCATTGGCGGCGGTATCGTGGTGAATCAGTCTCTGTTACAGGGTCCAACCCTGACCGGCGGTGAGTTTGGACACACCTCTGCACCTGCGCATATTGTGTCCCGTCACAACCTACCAATCCGGCGCTGCGGCTGTGGCCGTTTGGGCTGTATCGAGACCTATGTCGCGGGCCCCGGCCTCGCCGCCCTAGCTGAAACGCTAACAGGACAGAAAGTCACGCCACCAGAGATCGCTGCCCGGCGCCATGATGACATGGCCGAGGTCTGGGATGTGTGGTGCACCTTGGCCGCAGAGATGATCCACAGCCTGACCCTAACCGCCGATCCGGATGTGATTGTATTGGGTGGTGGTCTGAGCCAGATCGACGGCGTGATCCAGGATCTCTCTGTTGCCGCACAAAAAGCCCAAATCGGGGATTTCTCCACCGCCCGCCTGACCCTGGCGCAAGGCGGTGACAGCAGCGGTGCCCGCGGTGCCGCCTATGCCGCTTGGCAGGAGGCCAACACATGACACACGCGCTGCGTTCCATCATTCAAAAAAACCGCGCCGGCACTCCGGTGGCGATTCCTTCCGTGTGCTCCGCCCATCCCGATGTGCTGCGCGCCTCGCTGGTGTTGGCCGAACGTCTGGACCGCCAGATCGTGATCGAATCCACCTCCAATCAGGTCAATCAGGATGGCGGCTACACAGGCATCACGCCTGAGGGTTTTATCCGTTTTGTGTATGACATTGCCGATCGCGCCAATGTCGCCCGTGAACGTATTATTTTTGGCGGCGACCACCTTGGCCCACAAGCCTGGCGCTCTATGCCTGCAGATGCTGCGATGGACAAAGCCCGCGTTCTGGTGCGTGACTACGTGAAAGCCGGGTTTGGCAAGATCCATCTCGATTGTTCCGAAGGTTGTGCCGGTGAAGCTGCGCAATTGACCGACGATCAAACCGCCGAACGCTCCGCTGATCTTGCCCGCATCTGTGCGGAAGAAAGCGACAATCTGTTGTTTGTCGTTGGCACCGAAGTGCCACCGCCAGGTGGGGCACGTGCGGATGAAGATGACGACATCCCGCCAACTGATGCCCAAGACGCTGCTGCCACACTGAAGGCGCATATCGACACCTTTGGAGATCTGGCCCCATCCATTGGCGGTCTTGTGGTACAGCCCGGCGTCGAGTTTGGCCCGACAGACGTGCATCATCTGCCGGTCAACCGCGATCCCGGCTTTCTTGCTGCACTGGCAGACCACCCAACTGTATGCCTAGAAGCACACTCCACCGACTATCAGCGCCCCTACACCTTTGTGCGCCTTGCGGAACTTGGATTTGCCTTCCAAAAGGTCGGCCCAGCACTGACCTTTGCTTATCGGCAGGCGGTCTATGCGCTGGATGCGCTGCGCCAACCGTCCGGTGTGTTGCGCGCCACGATGGAAGAGTTGATGTTGAGTGATCCAAAGTATTGGCAAGGACATTACCACGGCGACACCGAAAGCCTGCGTCGTCAGCGCCATTTTGGTCTCGCGGATCGTGTCCGTTACTACTGGCCGCAACCCAAAGCGCAATCTGCTGTGCAACAGCTCTTGTCCGATACGCCGGACACCATCAGCGAAGCCTCCGTGCGCGCCGCGTTTGGCACAAGCACGCTGGAACGCGCCGAACAGCTTTCTGGCTCCCACGCCCAACGCCTGATCGATGCGCAAATCGAACTGGCTTTGGAACCCTATTTGTTTGAGGTATCCCCATGACCGATTGTTGGATCGCCCCGGACCGTCTGTTTGACGGTCACAGCATTCAATCTGGCGTCGCCATACGCGTCAAAGGTGGTCAGGTTGTGGAAATCGGCCCAGCCCCTGCGGATGCCATCAAGATCTCTGGCCTTCTGACACCCGGATATGTGGATCTTCAGGTCAACGGCGGCGGTGGCGTATTCTTGAACGAAACCCCGACACGGGACGGCATTGCCACCATCGCAGAAGCGCATCGGCGGTTTGGCACCGTGGCGCTTTTGCCCACCGTGATCACCGACAACGCCGACGTTTTGGACAACGTCGCCAATGCAGCGATTGCCGCGCAAGGCCTCCCCGGCGTGATGGGTCTACACATCGAAGGCCCGCATATTTCCAAAGAACGGCGCGGCACACATGATGCGGGCTTTGTACGTCCGTTTGATGATCGCACCATGGCCGTGGTAACTCACTTGCGCGATATCAACATTCCGGTACTGATCACGCTGGCACCAGAAGTAACACCTCTGAAGACCATCGCAAAGCTGGCCGACACCGGTGCGATAGTCTCGATTGGCCATACCAATGGCACCGCGGATCAGATCAACGAAGCCATCGAGGCCGGCGCCACCTGCGCCACCCACCTGTTCAACGCCATGTCGCCAATGACCAGCCGCGAACCGGGCGCCGTGGGCGCGGTTATCAATTCAAATGTCTATTCCGGCATCATCTGCGACGGGCACCATGTGGCCGACAGCATGGTCGGACTGGCAGTACGCGCCCGCCCTCAAGCTGATCGCATGATCCTTGTGTCGGATTCCATGGCGACCGTAGGCGGACCAGATCACTTTGACCTCTATGGCCACCGCGTGATGCTGAAAAACGGCCGCCTCATCAACAAAGAAGGTAGCCTTGCTGGGGCGCATGTGACGCAAGCCGAAGGCGTGCAGCGTTTGATCCACAAGGTTGGCATCTCCGAGGAAACCGCGCTGCGTATGGCCATCTCCAATCCAGCAGCCTGCATCGGCTTGCCGGAGGTTGGACAGTTGAAAAATCGTCGCACTGAAGACGTGTTGGTGCTCGGTGACGATCATACGGTGACCGCCACGTTGACCTCAGCGCTTGAGGCCCAAAAGACCGCAAATGCCGCGCAATAGTCTCACATTTGAGGTCTGCATTGACACCGCAGCAGGCTACGCCGCTTGCGCAAGTGTTGTGGATCGCATCGAGCTTTGCAGCGCTTTGGATGTCGGCGGGTTGACCCCGTGCCCTGGCTTGATTGCCGCTGCGCAAGAAAGCTCTATCCCCTCGCATGTCATGATCCGGCCACGCGCTGGGGATTTTTGTTATGACGCGGCGGACCAAAAAGCCATGCGCGCCTCCATCGAAGCGGTAAAGAAAGCAGGTCTGGCGGGTGTTGTGATTGGTGCCTCCAAAGGGGATCAGCTAGACATTGCCACTCTGCGTGAGCTGGTTGCCGTAGCCGAAGGTCTCGAGGTCACTTTGCATCGTGTCATAGACCTCTTGCCAGAGCCGCTGTCCGCAATGGAACAGGCCATTGAGCTTGGGATACACCGCATTCTGACCTCCGGTGGCGCTCCCCGCGCCGTAGATGGTCAGGCCACTCTGCGCGCCATGCAAACGGCCGCAAAAGGGCGGATCGAAATCATGGTGGGCAGCGGCGTATCTTTCTCTAACTTAGCGGAACTCGCGCAGAACACCGGCATCACGTCTTTCCACGCCTCCTGTAGCACCACCATTCCAGTGGCGGAGCATCTGCACCACTTTGGCTTTGCCAAAACGCAGAAGACCACCGATCGCGAAGCGGTTTTGAATTTCCGGAAAACCCTGGACAGCCTGACGACCTGATCAGCTGCGCAGCGCCTCTGCCAACGCATGATAAGATTGCTTTGGCGTGCGCTCAAACGTGTCAAAATCCACGTGGATCAGGCCAAAGCGCTTTTCATAGCCCAGCGCCCATTCGTAATTGTCCATCAAGGACCACACGTAATAGCCCGCCAAAGGCACACCGGCGTCAATCGCATCCTTCGCCGCCGCCAAATGGCTGTTGAGATAGGATATCCGGTGCGGGTCCGCGACCGCACCATCCACAATCTCATCCGGCGCTGACATGCCATTTTCGGTCACATAAATCGGCAAACTGTCGGTGTATTCCTGTGCCATACGCACCAAAAAGGCTCGCAACGCATCCGGATAGATCTCCCACCCCATCGAGGTTTTTGGCAAGTCACCCACGCTCTGCCGGTACCGCGGCCAAGGCGCCTTTGCATCATCATGCACCAGAGTTCGCGTGTAGTAATTAAGCCCACTCCAATCCACCGGTGTGCTGATCACAGAGAAATCATCCTGCCAGCCAGCTGGCAAATGCGGCTCCAGCCCTTCCAGCGCCAGTTCGGGGTACTCCCCCTTGAAAATCCCACCGAGGAAAAACCGGTTATAGATGGCATCATAGCGGGCCGCCGCCGCCACATCTTCCGGCGCATCACTGGCCGGGGTCGCCCATTCAAAATTACACACCGCACCGAGGTTGTTCATACCCAAGCCACGCATTCTCTGGATCGCCGTACCATGCGCCAACATGATATGGTGCATCGCCCGCGCCGTGGCGCGAATATCCCGTAATCCCGGCGCATGGGCCCCAACAAAATGGCTTAGCCAGCCGACACACCAGGGCTCGTTGATCGGTGCGACCGACCAAACCCGGTCCCCAATCCGCCCCATCACCACTTCTGTGAAATCGCCAAACCACTGCGCCACATCGCGGTTGCGCCAGCCGCCCAGATCGGCCAGCGCAGATGGCATCTCCCAGTGATACAGCGTTGCCGCAGGTTTGATCCCGCGTTCCAACAACCCATCCACCAACCGGTCATAGAAATCGAGACCCGCCTCGTTGACCGCGCCACGCCCCTCCGGCAGCACCCGCGCCCAGCTGGTGGAAAACCGGTAGGCATCCACGCCAAGACCGGCGATCAGATCGAGGTCGTCTACAAGCCGATTGTAATGATCACAGCCCAACCCGCCGTTTTCTGCGCGCACCACATTGCCAGGCGTGGCGGCAAAATCATCCCAATGGGTGCGCCCTGCACCACCAAATTGGTGGCCTTCAATCTGGTAGCTCGACGTGGCCACGCCAAATTGAAATCCCTTGGGGAATTCGGACCGTTTGTGCTGCATTAGTCTCTACTTTTTCTGCTCTAAGGCCTGCCGCAAAGCTGGCGCCTGCCCAGTGGACCGCCCAACTGCCAGAACCGCTTCCAACATTTCCTGATGCACCGGCGCGCCTGGGGTTGCGATCTTGTTGATCAAGGCTTGCGCCACATGGCGCCCCGCTTGTCGAACAGAAGACCGCACTGCGGTAAACGCCGGCTCATCCCCATCGTTGCTAAAGTAGCTGAGCGCGTCATCGTGGATCACCACGGAAACATCCTTGCCCATTTCCAACCCCGCGTCAGAGATTGCACGGCGTACACCAATGGCTGGAATAATCGAGGAAGCAACAAAGGCTGTGGGCGCGTCCGCTTGCGCCAACAACTGACGCGCGGTTTCAAACCCAAAGTTCTCTGTCATTTCCTCATGGAACATCAACGCCGGATCAACCTCAACCCCACGCGCCTCAAGCGCCGCGAGATAGCCCGCGCCACGGCGGGTGGCAAAATCCATGTCCGCCAGACCATTCAACAGCGCAATACGCCGATGGCCTAAGTCCAGCAAAAATTCTGTTACCCGCTGAAACGCACGGGTGTTGTTCACATCCACCCAGCTATAGTCCGCCTCAATCTCAGTGGAGCGGCCATGCACCACAAACGGTACGCCCAACTCCCGCAACAGCGCTATCCGGCTGTCGTTCACTTTGGGACCGTGTACAATGATCCCATCCACCGCGCCGCGCGACACCAGTTTGCGGTAGCTGGCTTCTTCAGAATCGTCATCCACGACTGACAACAACAGGTCAAAACCGTTGTCGGAATAGATCTCTCCGGCCCCGGCAATAAAATCCGCAAAAATCGGGTTCACCATCTCGTGCTTCTTGGACACCGGCAAAACATGACCGATGGTCATAGCCTTACCCGTCGCCAGCGTTTTGGCCCGTGTGTTTGGCGCGTAGTTATGCGCCCGCGCCGCTTCCATCACTTTTTGCCGCGTTGATTCGCGCACTTCCGGATAACCGTTGAGCGCACGACTCACCGTTGTCTGGGACAATCCCAGCAAATCCGAAAGCTCTTTTAGGTTCATTGACTTCGTTTTCATTTATCAAAGCGCTTTGATTTATGAGTCGTGCATCTTTGTTGTTTTTGCACGCGCCACGCAGCACTCCTCCCGTTTTCCCTAATAAATCATATGGATCGTGGTGGCAAGCGGCCCAATTTCTTCCCCATTGCTATTTTCAAAGCGCTTTGGTAAATTGGTTTCCAGTTCATGAAACTGGGAGGAACTCTCATGAAACCGACTCTTTACGCAGGCGCAGCCGTTCTGGCGCTGACCGCCAGCTCCGCGATGGCGGATGGCCATCTGAAATTTGCACCCGGCGAAGGCGCCTTCAGCTGGGACAGCTACAATGCATGGGCTGAAAACGCGCCGGACCTGTCCGGCCAAACCGTGACAGTGGCTGGCCCTTGGCTGCAGCCGGAAGATGACGTCTTCCGCTCTGTTTTGGCGTATTTCACCCACGCCACTGGCGCCGAAGCAATCTACACCGGCTCCGACAGCTTTGAGCAGCAAATCGTGATCGACGCCGAAGCAGGCGCCGCCCCCAACATCGCAGTATTCCCACAGCCGGGCCTTGCCTCGGATTTGGCGGCACGTGGCCTGCTTCACCCGCTGCCAGCTTCGATGAACGCCTGGACCGTGGACAACTACGGCGCCGGCCAAAGCTGGGTTGATCTGGGTACCTATTCTGACAAAGCTGGCGCAGATCAGCACTACGGCTTCTTCTACAACGTCAACGTGAAGTCATTGGTCTGGTATGTGCCAGAGAACTTCGAAGACGCGGGCTACGAAGTGCCTGAGTCCATGGAAGACCTGCGCGCCCTGACCGAGCAAATCGTTGCCGACGGCGAAACCCCTTGGTGTGTAGGCCTGGGTTCCGGCGCTGCCACCGGTTGGCCAGCCACCGACTGGGTCGAAGACATCATGCTGCGTACTCAGCCAGCAGAGGTTTATGACGATTGGACCACCAACAAAATCGCCTTCAACGACGAGCGTGTTGTTGCTGCGATCGAAGAGTTTGGCTGGTTTGTGGGTGACGATGCCAAAGTCTCCGGCGGCGCCGGTGCCGTGGCCACCACGGACTTCCGCGACAGCCCAAAAGGCATGTTTAACTCGCCACTGGACTGCTACATGCACCGCCAGGCGTCTTTCGTGCCAGCATTCTTCCCAGAAGGTATTGAGTTTGGCGAAGACGTCGATTTCTTCTACTTCCCATCTTACGAAGGCAAAGACCTCGGCAACCCGGTTCTGGGTGGCGGCACGCTGATGGCGATCACCGATCCATCTGATGCCACCTCCGCGCTGATGGAATTCTTCCAACTGCCAGTGGCCCACGAAGTTTTCGCGGCACAATCCGGCTTCCTGACACCACACAAAGGTGTAAACCCAGAGACTTACCTGAACGACGCCCTGCGTGGTCAGGCGGACATTCTGGTGAACGCAACCACCTTTCGTTTTGACGGCTCCGACCTGATGCCAGGCGGTGTGGGCGCGGGCTCCTTCTGGACCGGCATGGTTGACTTCACCAGCGGCAAAGACGCGGCAACTGTTGCCACCGAAATCCAGGACAGCTGGGACGCGCTGAAGTAAGCCACTTACGTAACATACTGCTGCCTCGCGCACTTCTGCGCGGGGTGGCCAACCAAAACTCGGGGGGAGAGCGTCATGTCACCAGCACTGCTGGGTCTTGTGACCATCATCATCGGAGTGGGCGGATGCCTCGGGTATTTCTACTTCTCCAACCTTTTTCTAGATAAAGTCCTGTTTCCGGCAAGCGGCCCCAACGCGGGACGCAACATCAACCGCGCCAATATGGTCCGCCCTTGGCTCTTCCTTGGTCCTGCCATTGTCGCGCTTGGCCTCTATCTTGGCTACCCAGTGTTTGAAACCTTGCGTCTGTCCCTGACCGACCGCACACAAGACGACGCCTTTGTTGGCCTTGCCAACTACCAACAGATGTTTGCCGAACCCAAGTTTTGGGAGGCCATGCGCAACAACATGCTCTGGCTGATTGTTGTGCCAGCGGCGTCCACCGCCTTTGGTCTGCTCGCGGCGCAGCTCACCGACCGCATCAAATGGGGCGCTTTCGCCAAGTCGCTGATCTTTATGCCCATGGCGATCTCATTTGTTGGCGCCTCGGTGATCTTTAAACTGGTTTATGACGCCCGCCCCGCAGGTAACGAGCAAATCGGCATCCTCAATGCCATTTGGATGCAGTTTGAAGGCGGCTTTGGTTCTCTCTTGTTCCTCAAAATGCTCCCTGTTGTGATCCTTGCGGTTTTTGCCGCCCTGGTCGCTTACATCGGCTGGCTGCTGCTCCGCCCCATCCTGTCTGGCAGCGACAACATAGTAGTGAAAGCTCTACGCGTCATTTCCGGCCTGATTAGTCTCTGGATTTCCATAATCGCCCTGCGCAACATCTTCGACGTGCTCGGCACAGATCTTCCCAATGGCCAGCCACAATCCTGGCTCACGGTGCCGTTCTACAACAACTTCTTCCTGATGGTGGTGCTGATCTGGATTCAAACCGGCTTTGCCATGGTGATCCTCTCCGCCGCCCTGCGCGGCATCCCGGAAGAAACCGTCGAGGCCGCGATTGTCGATGGCGCCAACCCGTTTCAGATCTTCTTCAAAATCAAAGTGCCGCAAATCATGCCCACCATCGTTGTGGTTTGGACCACCATCACGCTGGTTGTGCTCAAGGTCTTTGACATCGTCTTCGCGATGACCAACGGCCAATGGGAAACCCAGGTTCTAGCCAACTACATGTACGACAAATTGTTCCGCGCAAACGACTGGGGCGTCGGCTCCGCCAGCGCCATCATCATCATGCTGCTCGTCTCCCCGATTCTGATCTGGAACGTGGTGCAGGCCCGCAAAGAAATGCGCTGAGGAGAGAGATCATGGACAATATCGCAGGACGCAAATCCGGTCTTTCCTGGGCAGTGAACCTGTCCGTTGTGGCACTGGTGTTGCTATGGTTGTTTCCCACAGTAGGCCTACTCGTCTCCTCCTTCCGTACGGCTGATCAAATCTCCGCCTCCGGCTGGTGGAAGGCCCTGTTCCCGTCTGAACAGGTGGTTCAGCTGCGCACCGGCGGCGCGGACATGGCCAAACAAGAGGGCGACCTCTGGGTTGTCGAAGGCAACTTGCTTGAGGACTCAGAGGAAGGCCCGGCGCCGGGCGCAGAGATCACCCGTTTTGGCGTGTCTTCCAAAGCCGTGGATGCCTTTGCTGTGGGTGAAACCACCACCTTCGCCAAAGACAGCAAAACCTTCACCATGGACGCCGCTGGCAACTATCGCTTCACCACCACCAAGGAGCTCAAAAAGCGCGGCCAACGCGTGTTCATCACCGCCACCCTGCCGCCGGAGTTCACGCTCGCCAACTATGATCAGGTGCTCCTGTCCGGCAACAGCAACGACAGCATGACCAAGGCGTTTCTCAACACGCTAACAGTCACTATTCCAGCCACAATCATCCCAATTGTGATTGCCGCCTTCGCCGCTTATGCGCTGGCATGGATGGAGTTCCCCGGTCGTGCGCTCTTGATCGCGGCAATTGTTGGCCTTCTGGTGGTGCCTCTGCAACTGGCGCTGATCCCGTTGCTCAAACTGCACCTCAACATTGGCATCGGCAAAGGTTACCTTGGCGTCTGGCTGGCCCACACCGGATTTGGCCTGCCGCTCGCGATCTACTTGTTGCGCAACTACATGTCCGGCCTGCCCCGCGATATCATCGAAAATGCCAAGGTTGACGGGGCCACCGACTTTCAGATCTTCACCAAGATCATCCTGCCGCTGTCCTTCCCGGCGCTGGCGTCCTTCGCCATCTTCCAATTCCTCTGGACCTGGAACGACCTGTTGGTCGCCAAGGTGTTCCTGATCGACAGCACAGGCAACACCACGGTGATGACCAACCAGATTGTCGAATTGCTCGGCACCCGCGGCGGCAATTGGGAAATCCTCGCCACCGCAGCCTTTGTTTCCATCTCAGTACCGCTGCTCGTGTTCTTTGCGATGCAACGCTACCTGGTGCGCGGTCTTCTGGCCGGCTCCGTCAAGTAAGAACAGACACTAACATGGCCCAAACGGGCCTTACTATCGGACATAACCATGACTTATCAGGACCCGACCATGACCCATGATTCCGCACTCATCACAGACCCCGATTGGTGGCGTGGTGCGGTGATCTATCAGATCTACCCGCGCTCCTACCAAGACAGCACCGGCGACGGCATTGGCGACCTTGCCGGCATCATCCAGCGTCTCCCACACGTGGCTTCGCTTGGCGTGGACGCCATATGGCTGTCCCCGTTTTTCACTTCACCCATGTTGGATTTCGGCTATGACGTGTCTGATTACCGCGATGTCGATCCGATGTTTGGTACATTGGCGGACTTTGACCAGTTAATTGCCAAGGCCCACGAGTTGGGCATCAAAATCATCATCGACTTGGTTCTGTCCCACACTTCCGACCAACACCCCTGGTTTATCGAAAGCCGCGCGGACCGCACCAATGCCAAAGCGGACTGGTTTGTCTGGGCGGATCCCAAGCTGGACGGCACACCGCCCAATAACTGGCTCTCGATCTTTGGTGGTCCGGCCTGGCAGTGGGACACATCCCGCCAGCAATACTACCTTCACAACTTCCTCGCGGAACAGCCGGACCTGAACTTCCACAACGCCGAAGTGCGCAAGGAACTGCTTGATGTCGCCCGCTTCTGGCTGGATCGTGGTGTCGATGGCTTCCGTCTGGACACGGTGAACTTCTACTACTGCGACGCGCAATTGCGCGACAATCCCCCCCTGCCACTGGAAGAGCGCAACGACAACATCGCGCCTGCGGTGAACCCGTACAACCATCAGGAACACCTTTACGACAAGAACCAGCCAGAGAACCTTGGCTTCCTGCAAGACTTGCGCAGTCTGCTCAACGAGTATGACGCCATCACCACCGTAGGTGAGGTTGGTGACAGCCAGCGCGGCAGCGAAATTCAAGCAACCTACACTGGTGGTGGCGACAAGCTGCATATGGCTTATGACTTTGCCCTTCTGTGTCAGGCCCACCCGACCGGCACCCGCGTGGCGGAGATCATGCAAACCGCCGAAAGCTTTGGCAGCGATAGCTGGGGCTGCTGGGCTTATTCCAATCACGACGTGGAACGCCACGGCTCCCGCTGGAACCTGTCCGACGCCGCCCAGCGCACCTATGCCGCTTTGCTGATGTCCCTGCGAGGCTCTGCCTGCATTTACCAAGGCGAAGAGCTTGGCCTGTCAGAGGCTGATGTGGCTTTTGAAGACCTGCAAGACCCCTACGGCATCCGCTTTTGGCCGAAGTTCAAAGGCCGCGACGGCTGCCGCACCCCGATGGTGTGGAAATCTGACAACCAAAACGGTGGCTTCTCGGACGGCAAGCCTTGGCTGCCTGTCTCCGCCGAACACCTGCCAAAGTCGGTAGAGGCGCAAGAAGACATCCCCAGCTCCATGCTGAACTTCTATCGACGTCTGATCGCCTTCCGCAAAGAGCAGCTGCCGCTTCTAAAAGGCATCTTTGAGTTGCTGCATGCTGACGACACCCACATCCGCTTTGTGCGTGAACATAACGGCCAAAGCATCCTTTGCGCCTTCAACCTCTCGGATGAAGAGCAAAGTTTTGAGCTGCCAACCGGCGCCTGGACGATCGATCCCAAAGCACCCTTCACCATCAGCCGCGACGGCGCGAAAGTGACCCTACCCGCGTGGCAAGCCGCCTTCGCTGTAACGCAAAGCGCTAACTCGGGAGACAACGGCAATGGCTGATCTCATACTCAAAGAAGTCGCAAAGTCCTACGGCCCGGTGAACGTGCTCGCCAACATTGATCTGGAGATCGAGAAAGGCGAGCTGGTGGTCTTTGTTGGCCCCTCTGGTTGCGGCAAATCCACTTTGTTGCGCATGATTGCGGGTCTAGAGCACATCACCTCCGGCACGCTGGAAATTGACGGCACTGTGGTCAACGACGTGCCGCCATCCGAGCGCGGCATTGCCATGGTGTTCCAATCCTACGCGCTCTATCCGCACCTGACCGTGCGTGAAAACATGTCCTTTGCGCTCAAAATTGCCAAGATGAGCACGGAAGAGATCAACACGCGGGTCGAGACAGCGGCCAAAACGCTTCAGCTGCACAACCTGCTCGACCGCTTGCCCAAGGAGCTTTCCGGCGGTCAGCGTCAGCGAGTGGCCATTGGCCGCTCCATTGTGCGTGACCCCAAAGTCTACCTGTTTGATGAGCCGCTTTCCAACCTCGACGCCGCCCTGCGCGTGGCGACCCGCATCGAGATCGCGCAGCTCAAGGAAAGCATGCCTGACAGCACCATGGTGTATGTGACTCACGATCAAGTTGAAGCCATGACACTCGCGACCCGCATCGTTGTTCTGGCGGGCGGCGGTATTGCCCAGGTTGGCACGCCGCTGGACCTTTATGAGCGTCCTGAAAACGAATTTGTTGCCCAATTCATCGGCTCCCCAGCCATGAACCTTCTCCCCGGCAAGATCACCGGCACCGGCGAAATCACCACAATTGCGCTGGATGCTGGGGGCACGGCATCCTCCTCCGTGCCTTCCTTGCCGGAGGACATGGGACGTCAGGTCAATATCGGCGTACGCCCCGAAGATCTGATCACCACCGATGGGGACGCACTCTACACCGGCACGGTGAACATCACCGAAGCTTTGGGGGAAGTGACCCTGCTGTATTTCGAGCCACAAGGCAGCGCAGAACCGGTGATTGGCAAGTTGCAAGGCATCCACCGCAACCTGAAAGGTTCACAAGTGTCTCTGACCGCTGATCCGGCCAAAGTGCATCTTTTTGCTGACACGCAGTCGCTTCTATACCGAGATCGCCCAATCAAACACATCGAAGCGAACACACACTAACGATCAATTTCCCGCATTACGGGAAATTGGCGTTACCCTGCCAAATATCTGGCGTGAAAAGACTTTTCGCGGCAATCTTGCTGCATGGTGCTCTGTGAAGTCGAATCATACAGTTTTTTACTGGCCCCCAAAGGGACGCCGGAAAGCTTTTTTACAAAAATTTGCTGGAAAATTGCCGCATATTTGCGGAATTCCGGCTCTTCGCAGCATTCATTAAGCGATGGTTTAGACTTTCCTAATACCGCCTTTAGGAGGTCATAAAACGTCTCGGATGCCCATGTTTGGAAGGATCTTACTCTGTCTTGTCACCAGCCTGACCTGGCTAACCGCCTCCTGGGCGCAGGCAGAGACTCTGAATCTTGGCACCTTAAACGAGGGCATTCGCGGCCAGATGCGCATCTTTAAGCCCCTGCTCACCTATCTCGAGGACGAACTGGAAGACTACGGCATCTCCGAGGTGCGCCTGGTGGTTCATCCAAGCACACAGCTCATGGCGGAGGCCATCTCCCGAAAAGAAGTCGACATCTTCATCGATAGCCCAATGGTGGTTGCTAAAGTGGCCCAGCTCTCCGGTGGGGTGCCATTCCTGCGCCATTGGAAAGATGGCCAAGCCAGCTACTATTCTGTGATTTTCACGCACACCGACAGCGGCATCACCTCACTGGAAGATTTGCGAGGCAGACGCGTGGCGTTGGAAGACCATGATTCCTCTTCCGGCTTTATTGTCCCGGCCCATATGCTGATCAATGCTGGGCTGCACATCAAAAAATTGCGGGCCCCGACCTCCACTCATACCGGCGATGAAGTTGGATACTTCTTAACATACAATGACAAAAACACCATGTTTGCAGTGGCTTCCGGGCGTGCCGACGCTGGTGCGACCAACCAAATGAACTACCTTGATCTCATGGAAGCCCGCCCTGATGAATTCCGCGTAGTGGCGATCTCGGAGCGTTTTCCACGCAGCGTGCTGATGCATCGCCCTGGCCTGTCCGAAGAGCTTTTGAAAGAACTGCGCTACACGCTCAAAGCCATGAACAAAGCCGAGGAGGGCCGAGCGGTTCTCAAGAGCTTTCAAAACAGTGCGGGATTTGATGAATTTGCTGCGGGATCAAAACGCACTTTTGCGCCTATATTCGAGATTCTGCAGGACCTCGAAGACGCGGGGATTAACTAGCCATGTCCGCAACTGACGACAAAACCAATACCCGCATGTTCAAAATGCGAAAATCCCTGACGTACGGTCTGGGACGTCGGATGACGTTGTACTTCGGGCTGATGATCGGGGCCTTTGTCTCGACCTTGATCTACCTGAACACCATCACGCAGTTGGAACTGGTTCACACCCGTTTTTCCGAGCGGTCCGACTCCCTTGGCATTCTCATTCAAGAAGTCACCCTTCCTTACCTGTTTGAAGGCCGCCCCGCGGAGCTCGACATCATCTATCAAGAGCTGATGCGCCAACCGGATATCCTGTCCCTGCGCTTCATCGACCCGGAAGGGTTTCTGCTGGTCAATGGCTCTTCTGAGGGCAACGCATTGTTCTTGGGCCGGGTCGAAGACCCGCTGGTGAACGAAGCCGTCGCCTCCGAAACCACCCATATCCGCAATCTCGCAGGCCGCATCCAAGTGGCGGTCCCGGCGATCTATGGCAACGTGAACTACGGCACTATCCGTTTTGATCTGGACGGCACCGCCGCCAACCAAGAAGTGAATCTTGTGCTGCGCCGCAACCTGATGTTTGGCGTGTTTTTTACCCTCACCGGCATTTTGCTTTCCATTTGGATCTCGCGCCGCCTGACCGAACCGCTTGCCCGCCTCAACAGTGCCACGGAACGCGCCGCCAAAGGCAACCTGAACCAGTCTATTGTGATCCGGACCAATGATGAGGTCGAAAGCCTCGCCGACAGCTTCAACCTGATGCTGGGCAACCTGCGCGCCTGGGTGAAGTCTCTGGAAGATACTCAAACCAAACTGGAGATTTCCTCCGACGATCTGAACGCCAAAAACGCAGAGCTTCAGGTGGTCGCGGAACAGGCGAAAACCGCCGAACGGGCCAAATCGCAATTCCTGGCCCGCATGAGCCATGAAATCCGCACCCCTATGAACGGGGTGCTCGGCATGACCGAACTTCTGTCAGATACGAATCTCTCCAGCAATCAACTCGGCCTCGTGGATTCGATTCATACGTCTGGCACAACATTGCTCAATATCATCAACGACATTCTGGACTTTTCCAAGATCGACAGCGGGCATATGACTCTGCGAGATGAAGCCTACCGCCCATTGGAGTTGGTCGAGAACACGGCCCAAATGTTGTCTTATCAGGCTGGTCAAGCGGGGGTGGATCTCATCACCCGGGTTGCGCCAGATGTACCAAAATCCCTGCTTGGCGATGAATCCCGCCTTAAGCAGGTCATCATCAACCTTGTTGGCAACGCATTAAAGTTCACCGATGAAGGCTATGTGCTGATCAATGCCACGCTGAAGGACGAAAACGGCCAACCCTTTATGCAGGTGGACGTCTGTGACACTGGCTGTGGCATCCCTGAAGAAAAACTTGCCACAGTGTTTGATCAATTCACCCAGGTCGACGGCTCCTACAGCCGCAAGCATCAGGGCACCGGACTTGGCCTAGCAATTGCCAAAGGGTTTGTCGAACTCATGGGCGGCCGCATTTGGGTGAAATCCACTGTCGGCACCGGCACAACCTTCACATTCAACGTGCCTCTGGCCCAATCGGACACACCGCTGCCGTCGCAACCAACCGACAACGCAGACCTTAACCAGATGAAGGTCTTGGTGCTGCAATCCGAACCAACAGCACTATTTGTGATGAATGAAGTCATCTCCTCCTGGAATGGTCAGGTGGATACCTACGACACCGCCAAAGCCGCGCTGGAAGCCATCCGAGACGCACAGAACGCCGCTGCGCCCTACAACTTAATTCTGACTGAGATGGGCCTGCCGGACATGGATCGTCAGGATCTTTTCCGTGCCATTCACGCTGCCAAAGGCGATGCGCCCACCCGTGTGGTTGCATTGCGCCCGATGAACGATGCCATCCACCATTCAGGTGAGGAAACCCACCTGACCAACGGCGAAGTCATCAAACCAGTGCAGGCTCCCAAACTTCTGGAAGCCCTACAAACACCCCTTGAGCGCCCGAGAACCCCACATTCCGAACCGTCTGAGGAGGTTGCGGGCGCCACAAACGGGGCCCAAAGAAAGCCGGTTGCAGCCGAACTGAAGGCGCCGGTTTCCGAAAAAACGATCTTGATTGTGGATGACAACAAAACCAACCGGAAGCTGATAGAAATCTTCCTCAGCCGTCTGGGCATCAGCCACCATTCCGCCAGTGACGGGGAAGAGGCTGTGGAACTCTACCGCGATTGCCATCCGGATTTGGTGCTGATGGATGTCTCCATGCCAGTGATGAACGGCCTGGACGCCACCCGCGAAATCCGCCGGCTGGAAGATGCAAACGGCGATTTCCAAACCCACATTATTGGTCTCACGGCCCATTCGGCCCCTGAAGACCGCGAAGCCTGTCTGGACAGCGGCATGAATGCCCACATGGCCAAACCTATAAAACTGGCACAACTCAAGAATGTGATCGCGGAACTCTGATTGCAAAGAGGATCGCCGCTTGGCAACACTGTCCCAATACCAAATGGGGGGGACAGAACATGCCGCAAAATGTGGTGGTGATTGGGGCAGGCATCGTGGGCGCGTCCACCGCACTGTGGCTGCGACGTGCCGGACATTCCGTGACCCTTCTGGACAAGAGCCGCCCGGGCATGGGCGCCTCCTTTGGCAATGCTTGTCTGCTGGCGAGCTGCGCCGTGGTGCCCAACGCCACACCGGGCCTCGCGACCAAAGCCCCAGGCTACCTGCTCAACCCGAACTTCCCGCTGTTTCTGAAGTGGGCCAACCTGCCGCGCCTAACCCCGTGGTTCCTGAAATACCTCGGTTTTGCCAACGACAAAGACGCCCGCCGTTTCACCCATGTGCTGGCTGATCTGATTGGTGACAGTGTGGATCAACACAAAGCCTTGGCCAAAGACACCGCCGCCGAACGCTTCATTGCCGACACGGATTACCTCTACGCCTACAAAGACCGCGCCGCCTTTGAAGCGGACAGCTACACATGGGATCTGCGCGCCAGCGTGGGCTTTGTGCCCGACGTCATCGAAGGCCCCGCCGTGCAAGAACTCGAGCCCATCCTGGACGCCCAAACGTCCTTCCTCGCGGTGAACAAAGACCACGGCTACATCCTCAACCCGGCTGGCTACGTGCAATCATTGGTGGACACGTTCACCGGCATGGGCGGTCGTTTTGTGCAGGCCGAAGTGCGTGACTTTGACCTATCAGGCGGGCAAGTCACCGCTGTGATGACCGATCAAGGCCAGTTTGACTGTGACCGCGCCGTGCTGTCCTCTGGTATCTGGTCCAAGCCTTTGATGCGCAAACTGGGCTTCACCGTGCCGCTCGAAACCGAGCGCGGCTATCACATCACCTTCAAAGAGCCTTCCATCCGCCCCAACCATCCGATGATGATCGCCTCGGCCAAATTTGTCGCCACCCCCATGCAGCACGGCCTGCGCTGTGCCGGCATTGTGGAGTTTGGCGATCTGTCGGAAAAGAAATCCAAAGCCCCGCTGGCCCTGTTGCGCCGCCGCGTGGCTGAAGTCTTCCCGACAATGACCGCGGAAACTGACGAAGAATGGCTTGGTTTCCGCCCATCCCTTCCAGACAGCCTACCCATGGTGGGTGAGATAGGCCAAAGCGGTGTCTACACCGCTTTTGGTCACCAACATGTGGGCCTCACCGGCGGGGCCAAAACCGGGCGCTTGGTAGCCGATCTGATCTCCGACACACCGCCCAACATCGACCTTTCACCCGTAAATCCAATGCGGTTTAGCTGACGCCAAAACCAAAACAGCGCCGCCCAAAGGCGACGCTGTTTTGATGTCTCTCAAGCAAGGGCCTTAAGCGGACTTAAGCGCTTCCTTTGAGGTCTCTTCGGTCTCCCCAGGAGCTTCCGTGGCCTCGCCTTCGACCACATCAACCTCTTCCGCGTCCTCAGCCTCGGAGTGATCCTCCAATGCCCCAATGATCAGCGGCAGCATCGCCGCGCCGGTTTCGCTCAACCCTTCGGTTTCCGGCGGCGCGGTCCAGCTCAGCGTGTCAAAGCTGTGGCAGTTGTCACAGGTTGGCGCCCACTCCGCATGGATATTGTGACAGGTATCACAAACCCACTGCGGGCCCCGTGGCGAACTGAGCGCCTTGGCCAAATAGCCTTTCACAACCGCATCATTGGCGCCTTCGCCACGCTCAATCGCCGCCATGATGGTCAGCGAACGTTGGGTGGCGTCATTTTCCACCAGATCGCCCAGCGCGCGACGCGCTTCCGGGAAATCCTCCGCCGCAATATACAGCTCCGCCATCAGCATCTTGCTCTCGGCGTGGTTTGCAGTGTTCTTTGTCAGGTTTTTAAACCGTTTGATCCGCGCTTCTGGCGTTTCCTCCGGCGCGATCTCGGCAAACGCCGCCGCCAAATCCGGATGCGGCTGCGCATCCCAAGCTTTCTTGATCAGACGCGTCGCATTGCGCGGCTTACCTTTGCCAACATACCCCCGCGCTGCCATTACCGCCGCCGGGATCAGGTCGGGCGACAATCGGTTGGCCTCAATCGCCTGCTCCTGAGTCTCAATGCTGGCATCTTCCGCAATCAATTCCTTCGCTTCCGACAGCGCCAAGACCGCATCACGACGGCGATGCACGTCGCGTGGCAGCGTGCCATGGCGCAGCTTCGCATTCAGCGTCCCGCGCGCGCCTTTCCAATCTTTGCTTTCGGTCTGCAGACGCAGCAGCGTGTCCTGCACCTCCACATGACGCGGCTTGAGCGCAAAGGCATTTTCTGCCAGCTTCAGCGCCACTTCCGTGTTGCCGGCCTCAAGCTTCTGCTTCATCAGCCCGCGAATACCAACAAACCGCGTGCCTTCGTTCTGCAGCAACTTCTTGTAGGTCTCTTCCGCCTTCTTGGTGTCACCGCTCAACTCGGCCGCCTGCGCCACAATCAGGTTGGTCAGCTCCGGCTTGTGCAGCTTTTTCTCGGCCAGCCGCGCCTTCTCCATCGCCGTGCGCCCTTCGCCAGAGGCCAGCGCCGTCACACTATCGGCCAACGCCTGATAGCCTTTCTTTTCCCGGTTGCGGTCAAAATAACGGCTGATCGCGGTTTCATCCCCGTTCAGGAACTTCAGCGTCGCCACCAGAAGGCCCAGCGCCTTGATGAACAGCCAAACCGCAGCCACCAGCGCGATCAAGGCCAAGGCGGTCTGAAACGGCCCAAGGCTGTATTCCACCCCGGCCACGGTGACCATCACCCCGCCTTCACTTTCCAGCAGGTAAATCGAGCCAAAGGTCAGCCCAGCGACAATGGCAACAAACGCAATAATTTTAATCAGGGACCAGAGCATGAAACGACCCTCAGTTGGAGTTTAGGGTTTGCGCCAGATCTTCGGCGGCTTGAGTGGCAGCAGCGCGAGTCTGTGCTTGCGCAACCCACTCTGCCATCGCGGCTTTTGGCCCCTCGGCCAATGTATCCAGTTCGGCAAGCGCAGCCATCAAATCACCGGATTTTACAGCTGCTTCGGCCCGGCTCAACACCGCATCCGTGTCGGTGCCTTCCCGCGCCTCAACCGAGCGCGCACCAGTTTGTGTCTTCAGGAAATTGCCCAGCTTGTTGCCAGTGCCTGCGTCCACTTTGTCTTCACGGGCTTTGGCCAAAGCCGCCCGAGCTGCGTCCGGGTAATTCTCAATCAACGCCGCCAAAGTGATCACCCCGCTGTCCGCGTGATCTTCCAGCACCGCTGCAACGCCTTCGCCAGTGGAGGACCGCAGATCCACCACCGCAGCCCGATACGGCGCGCCGCTTTCCAACGCAGCCACAATCCGTGTGACTGACGAGCGCGCAAGCGCCGCCTTCGCAGACAAGTCCGCTTTGTCTTTCAACTCAGAGGCCTCGGCCTTTTGCGCCGCAACCAGATCCTTGAGGTCCTTCACTTCACGCTCATAAGCCGCAATCGCCGCCGCGTTCAAACCTTCGCTCAACGGACGTTTCTCAATCTCAGTCAACCGTGCTTCCAAGGTGGCCACAGCGTCTGACACGCGTGCCACCTCAGCTGTTAGAACTGAGTGCAATGTGCCCAACTCCGCCGCCGCACCGCTTGCCGTGGTTTCCGCAGCATTTGCCAAATCCGCGTTAGTCACCTGAGCCGCCTGAAGCGTCGCAAGCGCCTCGGCTTGCGCCTCAAACTTGGCAGTCATCTCGCTTAGAGCGGCTTCTGTATTTGCGCCCAGCCCAAGTTGATCGCCAAAATAGACTGCGCCACCAAATCCAATTCCGGCCGCAATCACACCGCCAAGCACCATTGGCACAAAACCCCCTTTGCGCGCGGGCTCTTGTGTGGCTGGCGCAGGGGCCGGTGTCTCAGGAACCGCCTCTTCCGCAGGTGCTTCATCTTCAGCCATTACGGGCTCTTCTGCATCGTCTTCCACTGCCGCGTCATCTATGGGCTCTTCAATCTCTACGGGAGCCTCATTAGACTCATCGTCCCTCACAGTGTCTTTGGTCTCGTCTGCATCATTGTTGTCTGATGCACCGTCCGGCGCGATCTCTTCGACAATCTCCGCGTCCTCGACCACATTTTCTGCGTCGGCTTGCGTATCGGTCTGATCCTGTTGATCAACCTGATCTTTGCTTGGCTTGTCCGATTTATCCGTGGTTCCCACAGGTCACCCTTTCGAATCCGTTTTTTGCAAATGCAGCACCAATCTAGGCGAGCAATCCGTGTGTCTCAATGCATCACCCTGCGTCTAACAGTCTCGCCACCGCATTTGCCATGGCTTTTGCCTCTTTTTTCCCCGCCAAAACAACCGTTTCCACAGGCAATTCCCCCAATGCGGCCTGTACAGCCTCACTCATCACAACCACATGAAGAGGGGCGTGAAACGGCCCTTGTTCAGCAAACTGCCGCGCCGCGCGCGGTGAAAAAAAGGGAACAATCACTGGATTCTCCCGCATTAGGGCCGTTTTTGCACGCTCCGACAGCGGATGTGCTGTCTGGCGATAAACCACCACCTCACGTGTTTGTATCCCGACCTTGGTCAAACGCCCGGCCAAATCCCCGCGCGCAACCTCACCACGAATGTGCAGCAACGGCCCCTGTGGCGCATCGGCCAAAACCCGCGCATAAAGCGAGTCCGCATCGCCATCCGCCGCCGCCGCGCGCCATCCTTTGGCCCCAGCAGCCGCTGCCGTGGCCTCGCCAACGCACCAGGCGGGCAGATCGTACCCGTCCACCGCAGCCACCGCATTGCGTGAACTGAAAATGACACCCGTTATATCGGTCAGGTCAACGTGAACCTCGGTTGGAACAATCTCCACAATGGGCGAAATCTCCACCTCTGCGGCGATCCCCATATTCGCCAACATCGTGGCAAACCCCTCCGCATCGGCCAAAGGCCGGGTCAGCAAAATCAAAGGGGTCACATCTGCCATTAGGCCCACCACTGTTGTTTGAGGCGCTCTCTGGTGTTACCTGCCAACAAACCTCCGCGCAACGGCAAGGACCTGTGACACATGGACGGCCCGCTCACCATTCTTGGCATTGAAAGCAGCTGCGACGACACCGCCGCCGCCATCTTGCACCAACCCATTGTGGGCGACGCCGAAATCCTCGCCTCTGTTGTGCATGGCCAAACCGACCTGCACGCGCCGTTTGGCGGTGTGGTGCCGGAAATCGCCGCCCGCGCACATGCCGAAAAGGTCGATCTCTGCGTTGAGGAAGCGCTCTTAGCGGCCAACGTATCGCTCAAAGATGTGGACGCCATCGCCGTCACCGCTGGACCCGGCCTCATCGGTGGCGTGATCTCAGGCGTGATGTGTGCCAAGGGCCTTTCGGCCAGCCTTAACATTCCGCTCATCGGCGTGAACCACCTCGCCGGTCACGCCCTGACCCCGCGCCTCACCGATCAGGTGGCCTTCCCCTACTTGATGCTCTTGGTGTCCGGCGGCCATTGCCAGTTCCTGATCGCCCACGGCCCGGAAAAGTTCTCCCGCCTCGGCGGCACTATCGACGATGCGCCCGGAGAAGCCTTTGACAAAACCGCCCGCCTGCTTGGCCTGCCCCAACCCGGCGGCCCCGCTGTGCAAGCTGAAGCCACAAAAGGCGACCCCAAACGCTTCCGTTTCCCGCGCCCGCTTCTGGACCGTCCCGGTTGCGACATGTCTTTCTCCGGCCTCAAGACTGCCCTCTTGCGTCAGCGTGATGCCATCATCGCCGAAAAGGGCGGCCTCCCCGTGCAAGACCGCGCCGGCATGTGTGCAGGCTTCCAGGCAGCTGTTGTGGATGTCTTGGCCGAGAAAACCCGCCGCGCGCTGGACATCTATCTGGCTTCGAACCCCTCTGAACCTCTGTTGGCCGTCGCTGGTGGTGTGGCTGCAAACACTGCCATTCGGGCTGAATTAGAGACTGTTTGCGCCACAAGAGGCGTGACCTTCACGGCCCCACCCTTAGCACTTTGCACCGACAACGCCGCGATGATTGCCTACGCCGGACTGGAGCGCTACCGCACCGGCGCGCGCGATGGCATGGATCTCTCCGCCCGCCCGCGCTGGCCACTGGATCAAACCGCCCCCGCGCTTTTGGGCAGCGGTAAAAAAGGAGCCAAAGCATGATCTCCGTCCTCGGATCCGGCGCCTTTGGCACCGCCCTGGCTGTGGCTTTTGCCCACAGTGGCACCAGTGTGACCCTCTGGGCCCGCAATGCCGACGCCGCCAAAACCATGCAGGCCACCCGCGCTAATCCACGCTTGCCAGGCGTTGAATTGCCAGAAACAGTCTCTGTTACTGCCGATTTTGCCGATGCGCTCACCGACGTGGTTCTACTGGCCGTGCCCATGCAAAAGCTGCGCGGCCTCTTGGAAACCCACCCGGAACTCACCAGCCGCACCCTGATCGCCTGCTGCAAAGGCGTCGAACTTGGCACGCAATTGGGTCCCGTCGCTGTGATCCGCGACGTGCTGCCGGACGCCACGCCTGCCATCCTCACCGGTCCCAGCTTTGCCGCCGACATCGCCCGAGGATTGCCGACGGCACTGACCTTGGCTGTCTCGAACGAAAACACCGGAAAAGCCCTGCAACAGAGACTGATCTCGCCCAATCTCCGCATCTACCGCACCACTGACACTGTGGGCGCAGAACTGGGAGGCGCACTCAAAAACGTGATTGCCATCGCCTGCGGCATCGCCATTGGCGCAGGCCTCGGCGACAGTGCCCGCGCCGCTCTCATGACCCGTGGCTATGCCGAAATGAAACGCATGGCGCAGGCTCTGGGCGCAAAACCCGACACGCTCTCAGGGCTCTCCGGTTTTGGCGACCTCACCCTGACATGTTCGTCCGAACAATCGCGCAACTTCAGCTTTGGCCTCTCTCTCGGGCGCAGCGATGCCTATGACCCCACGGTCACGGTCGAAGGCGACGCCACCGCGCGTGCGTCTCTGGCGCGCGCCAAAGCCATGCAGGTTGACATGCCCATCACCCAAGCCGTCGTCGCCATCCTCGATGGGGGCTTGCAAATCCGCGACGCCATGGAAATGCTGCTCGCAAGACCACCCAAGGAGGAATAATCATGCTGGTTGCATTGATCGCCAAAGACAAACCTGGCGCGCTGGACATCCGCAAAGCCAACCGCGACGCTCATGTCGCCTATCTGAAAGGCTCCGGCGACAAGATCATGATGGCCGGCCCGTTTCTGGATGATGCTGGCGACATGTGCGGCTCTCTCATCATCTTAAACGTCGCCGACATGGGTGAGGCCGAAGCCTGGGCCGCAAACGACCCCTACAAGGCCGCCGACCTTTTTGCCTCAGTGGAGCTGAAACCCTGGAACAAGGTGCTGGGCTGATGCGCTATTGGCTGTTCAAATCCGAACCCTCCACATGGAGCTGGGACCAACAGGTTGCCAAAGGGGACGCGGGCGAGGAATGGGACGGCGTGCGCAATTACCAGGCGCGCAACTTCATGCGGGAAATGGCCGTGGGCGACCGCGGCTTTTTCTACCATTCTCAGAAAGAAAAGTCCGTTGTTGGCATCGTCGAAGTCTGCGCTGAAGCCCACCAAGACAGCACCACCGATGACGAGCGCTGGGACTGCGTCGACATCAAGGCCCTCAAGCCTGTGAAAAAACCCGTGTCCCTCGACATGATCAAAGCCGATCCTAGGCTGGCGGAAATGGTCTTGGTGAAAAGCTCGCGCCTGTCTGTGCAACCGGTCACCGAAGAGGAATGGAACATCATCCTCAACCTCAGCGGCACACAAGACTGAGCCTAACGGAACAGGACGCCTTGGCCTGTCAAAGCAAAATGGCGCCGCTCCGCCAAGAGCTACGCCACATCAAATCTGGGAAAAATAAAACATAGGGGGCCTGTCTCCGCTCCAGCCAGACCCCCTATGCACCCCGCGTGTATCCCATACCACCACACGCGTTCTGTAAATTTGGGTCCGGCCATCCTAGCCCGACATGACATGTGTAGCCCAAGTGAACCAATCAGTTCAATTATCAAGTATCTACAATCCGAGCGGTTCCCGAAGCACTTTGGCAACCAAACGGAAAACGCGCCCGAAACCCTCAGGCCTCGGACGCGCCAAACCGCGAGTGGTGGTTTTACCCGTAGTGGGCCTCTTTGCCGAAGTGTTTGGTCAGCATGTAGTAAACAACAGCCCGATACTTGTTACGCTCAGACTTGCCGTAAGTCTCAATCACAGAGTGGATGGCATCCATCAGTTCGGGACCATCGCTCATACCCAACTTCTTGATCAGGAAGTTGGTTTTCACAGTTTCCAGTTCCGCTGGCTGGGAGCCAGCTACAGTGGACGCGTCATCATTGTAGATCGCCGGACCACAGCCGATGGTAACCTTTTCCAACAGCGTCATGTCTGGCTCGATGCCACATTTGTTCTTCAGATCGTCTGCGTATTTCGCGATCAACTCGTCCCGTTTGCCCATCTGATATTCTCCCAATTGTCGATAAATGCGCTTGAAGTTGCCTTCTGCGCGGCGTCCTTGAAACCCTTCCTACAGTTGACGTGGACGTCAATTAAGGGGAAAGACCGCGCCTGTTCCCCCTTAGCACAGATCCCGCTGGTCATTTGAAGAATCGCTGCCTAGGCTGACCCTCTGCGCATTTTCACAACACAGGGGCACGCAATGCTGCGTTGGGGTATCCTTGGAACCGGCTTCATTTCTCACGCCATGCTGGGCGCGATCCGCGACAGTGATAACTCAACTGTTGCGATGCTCTGTGGCCGCAACGAAGCTGCGCTGTCCGACCTTTCCGCACAATACTGCGTTGCGCACACCACCACGGATCAAGCCGAGCTCTTCGCCAATCCGGATGTGGATGTGATCTACATCGCCCTGCCCAACCACCTGCACCGCGCCGCCACCGAGGCCGCCATGGCCACAGGCAAACCTGTGCTCTGCGAGAAGTCCCTGACCACCACGATGGAAGACGCCCAAGCGCTGGTCGCCTCCGTGCGCGCCGCGAATATCTTCTTTGCCGAAGGTCTGATGTATCTCGCGCACCCCTTCATGCAGCAGCTTGTCACCGTCCTGCGCGCCCCTTCCGTGGGCGAGCTGCGCTCCGTCTCCGGCTTCTACGCCGCCGACATCTGGCAGATGGTCAACCCCGCCGGCGGCGGCACGCTCTACAATCTCGGCTGCTACCCCGCCTCCCTCTTGCATCTGGTGGTGCAAACCATGTGCGGAGAAGAGGCCTTTGCCAGCCGATCCATCGCCGCTTTTGGCAACATCGGCAAAGACAGCACCCTGCAAGACGCCAGCCTTTCTGTGCGTTTTGACAACGGCGTGCTTGCCAACCTGCACAGCACAGATGGCCACGGCATGGCACATGCGTTCACCATCGTGACCACCAAAGGCACGCTGCGCTTCGCCACCAACCCATGGCTGCCCGAAGCAGGCGAAAATCGGATGATCTGGCAGCCCTACGACGGCCCCGCCCGAGACATCGTGGTCGAAACCAAACACGACGCCTTTTATCATCAAACAAAAATGGTCGAACGCGCGCTGGCCATGGGTGCCAAAGAAGCCTCCCGCCCCTCACCCCGCCTGTCCGACAGTCTGGAGATCATGCAATTCCTAACAGACTGGGAAGCGGCAGCGCTTGGAAAGGACACCCCCCAATGATCGGTTACGTCTGTGTTGGCAGCAATGACATCCCCCGCGCCAAACGTTTTTATGCCGCGGTCCTGCCTGCCCTGGGCTACAGCGTGAAAGAAGGCCCCGAAGGCCTCAGCTACGCCCTTTCTGTTCCAGAAGGCCAACGCCCATTACTGCCCGATTTCTACATAAAACCCCCGTTTGACGGGCAAATCGCCTCGGTGGGCAACGGCACCATGGTGGCCTTTGAAGCCACAAGCCAAGCGCAGGTCCGCAGCCTGCACGCCGCCGCCCTCGACGCCGGTGGCACGGATGAAGGCCAACCCGGCTTTCGCGCCGATTACGGCCCGCACTTCTACGTCAGCTACCTGCGTGACCCGGACGGCAACAAAATCGCGATTTACTCCAGCGATCCAAATGAGCCTGGGCGGGACGATTGACGGGTACTCAATATTTGCTACTGACGATTAAAAGTCGCGAGATCAGGTCGTTCGTGCCAAAAGGGATTGCCGCAAAAGGCAACAGATCCAAAACGCAAATCACATTTGACCGGGAGACTGATCGTTGGAAGCAACGCTTACAACCTCAACACAGAGTAACAGCTGGGAAATAATTCCCGGTGGCTCTGTCGCAGGCATTATTCTTGCCGTGCTTTTCATCTACTTGTTTTTTCGCCATTTCCTGTTTGTGCTGATGTTTATGGACCTAATCTTGGGGTGGCTACGTCAATTCAATTGGTTCCCGAAAGAGGGCAAGCGTCTAAAAACTGTGCTTCATTGGGCGATCGCCTTAGTGCTTTTTGGTGGCTATCTGGCGATTGCTGGTTCAATGGGCTGGCTACAATTTGTGCCCAATTGATCCAAAACCTACCCCCAACAAAAAACGGCGCCCCAATTCGGGACGCCGCTCTCAAAATCAGTGCCTAATCCAGCTTAATAGCGGTAGTGCTCCGGCTTGAACGGGCCTTCGGTGCCAACACCGATGTAGTCCGCCTGCTCCTTGCTGAGCTTGGACAGTTTTGCGCCCACTTTCGCAAGGTGCAGCGCCGCCACTTTCTCATCCAGATGCTTGGGCAAGATGTAGACGTCGTTCTTATACGCGTCACCCTTGGTGAACAGCTCGATCTGGGCCAGCACCTGGTTGGTGAAGGATGCAGACATCACAAACGACGGGTGACCGGTGGCGTTGCCAAGGTTCAAGAGACGGCCTTCAGACAGCAGGATCATGCGGTTGCCGGATGGCATCTCGATCATGTCCACCTGCTCTTTGATGTTGGTCCACTTGTGGTTCTTCAGGTTCGCCACCTGAATTTCATTGTCGAAGTGGCCGATGTTGCCAACAATCGCCATATCCTTCATCTCGCGCATGTGCTCGATGCGGATCACGTCCTTGTTGCCGGTGGTGGTGATGAACAGGTCAGCGGTCGCCGCCTCATCTTCCAACGTGGTCACTTCAAAGCCGTCCATCGCCGCCTGCAGCGCACAGATCGGGTCAACTTCAGTCACCTTCACGCGCGCACCCGCGCCACGCAAAGACGCTGCGGAGCCCTTGCCCACGTCGCCATAGCCACAGACCACGGCCACTTTGCCGGCCATCATGGTGTCGGTCGCGCGGCGGATGCCGTCAACGAGGCTCTCTTTGCAGCCGTATTTGTTGTCAAACTTGGATTTGGTCACAGAGTCGTTCACGTTGATCGCCGGGAACGGCAGTTCGCCCTTTTTCACCAGATCATAAAGACGGTGCACACCGGTGGTGGTCTCTTCAGATACACCCTGGATCGCGTCACGTGTCTTAGTGAACCAACCAGGGCTTGCCGCCATACGCTTGGCAATCTGCTTGTGAATGACTTCTTCTTCCTCGGAAGACGGCACGCCAAGGTCTTCGCCTGCTTCCGCCTTGGCACCGAGCAGCACATACAATGTCGCGTCGCCACCATCATCGAGGATCATGTTGGGGCCTTCCGGGAACATGAACGACTTGTCCAGATAGTCCCAGTGCTCTTCCAGAGACTGGCCTTTGATCGCAAACACCGGAATGTCTGCAGCCGCAATCGCTGCCGCTGCGTGGTCCTGTGTGGAGAAGATGTTGCAGCTGGCCCAGCGCACGTCCGCGCCCAGTGCCACCAGCGTTTCAATCAGACAGGCGGTCTGAATGGTCATGTGCAACGAGCCAACAATGCGCGCGCCCGTGAGTGGTTTGCTTTCGCCAAACTCCTCGCGCAGCGCCATCAGGCCTGGCATTTCGGTTTCGGCAATGTCCAGTTCCTTGCGGCCAAAATCAGCCAAGGAAATATCTTTAACAGTGTAATCGGTCGCCATTGCGCCCAGCTCCTTACGGGTTTGCTTTGGCGACCAGATAACACTCAGAAGGGCTTTCTACAACGTTACCAAAAACGTTTCGATGCGCTGCATAGGCGCTTTAGCCCTCAATTCCGTCAGGCGGCAGCACCGCCTCTTGCTGGAACCAGTCCGTTCCGGCGGCCAAAATACAGGAAACCCCCTGCGCATTGGTCATGATCACCGTAAATGTCCCGGTTGTTTCTGATGACCACACCTCAAGCATCGTCATCTTTGTGTCGTGGCTGCCTTGCAGCCCACCTGCGACCATGGCTTCGGCATATTTGCTCTGCAAACGCTGCACCACCAGGTCTCTGTCCGCACAGCTGGCGGCGTTCGCCGGCGGTGCTGCTGCGGCCATGCCAAACAGCAAGGCTGCTCCTACTACTCTCTTAAACATAGCGCTCTCCTTTCTCGCGCAGATTGACCCGGTTAGATCAATGTCGTTGAGGTTGGAGAGGGGGACACGCGGGAGGAAGCCGATGTAAAACGTGCCCCCCTCGCTAGTGATGTCGGTATCGCGGTGCGCTTTTACAAAACACGCCTGATCACGTTGTTTTGTGGCAGCACGTGATCCCGACACAATATAGGCTGCGCCTCAAATATGGCCAAAATGTGGCGCTGCTTAATTTTGCAGCAAAACAAGGCGCAAATGGGTCAGCTCCCCCTGACTGTTAAGACTTCCGAAACCAAGGTATAAGAAACCTTTATTTATTAGGTTTTTGGTCATGAATTTCCCGCCACTTAGGGCCATGTTTCGGTCTGCTTTCTTCATCCCCGCCGTCTTGCTGATGGGCACATTGATTGTGATCACCAATGCGTTGATCACCACCGGTGTGGCCGCTGGTTGATACCAGCGCATCCCCTGTCCGTCTGACTGTTGCGCATCGCCTCTTGGCTGGCGTACACCGGTTTCACACAACCGGGAGGCACCCCTTTGGCACGAGCATGGCAGCGTATGTTGTCCGGTCGCAGGCTGGACCTGTTGGACCCCACCCCCGTGGACATCGAAATCGAAGACATCGCCCACGGGCTGGCTTTTGTCGCCCGCTGGAACGGCCAGACCCGTGGCGATTTTGCCTATTCCGTGGCTGAACACTCCCTGCTGGTCGAAGAGCTTTACGGGCGAATGTACAAATCCGCCACGCCCAAAACCCGACTGACAGCCCTTCTGCATGACGCGCCGGAGTATGTAATTGGCGACATGATTTCTCCAGTGAAAGCCGCCGTGGGCCCCAGCTACGAAAAACTTGATGACCGTCTGATGGCTGCAATTCACATCCGCTTTGGATTGCCCGCCGAAACCCCCAAGCGGTTAAAGGCGCAGATCAAGAAAGCCGACAAAATCTCCGCCTGGATGGAAGCCACCCAAATCGCAGGGTTCTCCGTGCCAGAGGCAAACAAGCTGTTTGGCATTCCTGACCCCAAAATAACCGAAGGTTTGTCTATTCGATTGCGCCCGCCTGTCGAAGTGCGCACCGACTACACCACCCGCGTAGAAACCCTTCTCGCAGCGCTTTAAGCCTGTTTAGTCTCTGATATTGAGTATCCCATGTCCCAGATCACTATCCAAAAAGGCAACGCCGTAGACCTACGCCAGACCGCGGAGCTCCTCAATGAAATCATCGCCATTGGGGGCTCCACTGCGATGACCAAACCGATGTCTCGCGACGACTTGGAAGGCTGGTTGATGGCCGATCAAGACTGCAGCACATGGCATATTGCCATGGCCGCGGACGGCACTCTTCTAGGGTTTCAATGGATTGGTCCTTGGGGAGTCTTGCCGCCCGAAGCCTGTGGCATTGGTACCTTTGTGAAAGCGGGCCACACAGGTCTGGGCATTGGCTCCAAACTGTTCGAGGCCAGCGTAAAAGCCGCCCGTGCTTTGGGCTACACATGGATGGATGCTGAAATCCGCGCCGACAACGAAGGCGGTCTGGCCTATTATCAAAGCCGGGGATTTGAAAACTACAAACGCAAAGATGGCGTGCGCTTGGATAACGGCGCCGAGGTCTCGAAAATCCACAAGCGCTACGACCTCTAACCCTCACATCGCCGGTAACACATCTCGCCGCACCAGCGCCCGCAAAGCAAAGTTGCTCCGCATGTTGCGCACGCCTTTCACCTTCATCAGCCGATGTTCCAGGAACGCGTCAAACGCATCCAGATCCGCTGCCACCACCCGCAACAGGAAATCCCGCGAGCCGGTCATGAGATAACATTCCATGACCTCCTCAAACGCGCTCACTGCCCGCTCAAAGTTCTTGATCACGTCAGCCCCCTGTGCCTCCAGCTCCACCGACACAAAAATTGTAACCGGCAGGCCAATTTTACGCGGATCCACCCGCGCACCATAGCCGGTGATCACCCCATCCGCCTGCAACCGTTCCAGCCGCCGCGCACAGGGCGTGGCCGACAGCCCCACCTGCTCCGCCAGCTCGCCAATCTTCATGCGCCCGTCCAGTTGCAAGGCCCGAACGATTCTACGATCAATGGCATCCATAGGGAAAATCTCCAAAAGTTAACCATATTTGGGACAGTATCCCCAATAATCACCCTTTCGCATAGGTGTATTTGGAGAAAACCTCTGTCGATCCTGTGTCAATTTGCCGCCACTTCGCGCCTGGGACGCCGCAATCAAAAACAAGGAAACGCCCGATGCAAATCACCCGTTTGGCCACACCAACCCATGAAACCGTTTTGCGTGTACATGACGCCAGTATTGGCCTCACCGGTTTTATTGCGGTGCATTCGACCAAACTGGGCCCTGCTGCCGGCGGCCTGCGCATGCGTCCCTATGGCAGTGAAGACGCAGCCCTGACTGACGCGCTGCGCCTGTCCGAAGGCATGACCTACAAAAATGCCGCTGCTGGCCTGCCTCTGGGCGGCGGCAAAGCGGTCATCATGGGCGACGCCTCGGCCAAAACCTCCGCGCAACTGCTGACCTTTGCCCGCGCCATCAACACGCTGGAAGGTGAGTATTGGACCGCTGAGGACATGGGCATGAGCCCCGCAGACATGTCCCTGCTGGCCACGGAAACCAAATTTGTTGCGGGCCTGCCAGACGGGCCACATGCCTCTGGTGACCCCTCTCCAATCACCGCCCGTGGCATCTTTGAATCGATCAAAGTCACCGCCAAACATCAACTGGGCAGCGCAAATCTCACGGGCCGCACCGTCGCTGTGCAGGGCCTTGGCCACGTTGGCACCTACCTTTGTGAGTTCCTGCACAAAGCTGGCGCCAACCTGATCTTGGCTGACATCAATGCCAAACGTGTAGCCGAACTGGCCAGCAAATATGACGCCCAAACCGCTGGTCCAAACGACATTCTGACTGTAAAGGCCGACATCCTCGCGCCCTGCGCAATTGGCGCGCTCCTGAACGCAGACAGCATCGCCAAATTAAACGTCTCAGCCGTCTGTGGCGGCGCCAACAATCAGCTGGCCACAAGCGAAGACGGCGCCCGCCTGCATGCGCGCGGTATCCTCTATGCACCTGACTTTGTTGCCAATGCCGGTGGCATCATCAACGTCGCCACCGAGGTGCTCGCCATCGACAACCGTGCCGCGTATGTGGATGAAAAGCTGGCCGCCGTGGAAAACACGCTCGACCGTATCTTCGCGCGCGCCAAAACCATGGATTGCAGCCCAGCTGACGTGGCTGTGGCCATTGTCGACGAAATGCTGGCCGACAAGGCCGCCTAAATCCGACCCATTGAATAATCGTCCTCGGTTGCTGAGGGCGTTCCGGTTCTCACGAACCCACTGCCCGGCCCTTGTGGCCGGGTTTTTCATTTGTGGTCTCTCGACAAAACCACGCCCGCTCACAAAAACGTGAATTTTATGAAGAATTCCTTGCTGAAAAGATGCACCCAATAAGTGTATTTTGTTCGACCGCTCAATCTACTTCTGGAACAAAGACTTATAAAATGAGCGCCGAATACACTTTTTCCGGTGGCGTAAATGCGCCCCTGCCCAAAATTCTTCGACAGTTTTCTCTTTAAGACATTGTTCAGCCAACCCTGCCTAGGACCCATTCAGGCACTTTCAGATTCGATCCAAATAATCTGGGGAAACAGATGTCACTTAGATCACAAATACTCGCAATTATGACCGTCCCGTTATTGGCTCTGCTGGCCATCGGCGGCCTTAAGACGCAAGCCGACTGGCACCGTAGCCAAAACGCGCAAGCCACCCAAACTATTGCACAGCACGCCACAATCCTCCTGCGTGTGGCGCATACACTTCAGGTTGAACGTGGCCTTTCTGCCGCCTTCCTCTCCTCCCCACAAATACACACATTGCCTGCCACTTTGATTGAGGCCCGAAGCGCAACAGATACAGCCCTGGCCGCAATCTCAAATGACACAGCTGACCTGCGCCAGCACATCGCCCCTCTGGACACATTGCGCCGCGGTGTGACCGGCAAATCTCTGCCATTGGGAGAAATGGGCGGTGACTATTCCGGAATGATTGCCAACATTCTTGCAAACGTCAGTGGCACGCTCCTACATCAAAACAACGCCGAACTGGCCCAAATCAGCGCGGCTTTGGTGAACATGACCTACGCCAAAGAAATGGCTGGCCAACAACGGGCAGCCGGTGCGGTGGGTTTTGCGCAGGGCACATTTACCCGACCGATCTACCAGTGGTTTGCTGAAACCGGCGCTGCCGAAACACGCCTGCTTGATATCGCCGCGCTCTCGCTGAAACACCATTTGCCGGACGTCGATGTGCGCGCGGGACTGGCGCCAACGGGCTTACCGGAGATACGCGCCAGTATCCTAAACGCAGGAGCGAACGGCGCCGTTAGTCCCATGACGCCAAAAGACTGGTTTGAACGCGCCACCTCCTGGATCTCATCGTTGCGAGACCTGGAATTGCACGTGGCCGACCACATGAACATGCTGGCCACAATCGAAGCCGCAGCTGCTAAATCTGCACTCCAGATCACATTGGCAACCGGCGCTCTGTGCACGCTGTTGAGCCTTCTGGTGGGATGCCGACTGATCTATGCCTTCACATCTCAATTCAAAGATCTGCAATCAGACATGGACAGGCTTGCCAGAAAAGAATTTGAGTTCGAGCCCGCAAATTTGAATGCAAAAAACGAGGTCGGCCTCCTCAATCAATCCCTTGAGCAAACCCGCATCGCTTTGGAACAGGCCGAAAACCGCCTCATCGCCAGCGAAGAAGCCCGCGTCAAAGATCGAGGAGTCTTTGTCGCCCACTTGGATCAGGGCCTGGCACGCCTTGCAGACGGCGATTTGGACTGCGCGATCCACGATCACTTTTCCGAGGAGTATGAACCGCTACGGATCAGCTTTAATCAGTCTCTGAATCACCTAAAAAGCACCATCGGAGAGGTCCTGGAAGCGGCCGCTAACATGACAATTGGCGCTTCTGAAATCAGCCAAGCAGCGGATCACCTGTCCCAACGCACAGAACGACAGGCGGCGACGCTGGAAGAAACTGCAGCAGCCTTAGAAGAACTCACCAATTCCGTGCAATCCTCCGCAGAAGGCGCACGCAGCGTGGAAGCCACAATGGAGCATGCCAGCGAAGAGGCCAATGCAAGTGGTGTGATTGTGCAGAACGCCATTGCCGCCATGGCGGAAATTGAAAAATCTTCCTCCAAGATCGCGCAGATCATCAGTGTGATTGACGACATCGCGTTTCAGACCAACCTTTTGGCTTTGAACGCTGGGGTCGAGGCTGCACGAGCAGGTGAACACGGGCGCGGCTTTGCGGTGGTGGCGTCCGAAGTTCGCCACTTGGCACTGAACTCCGCGGACGCGGCCACTGAAATCAAATCTTTGATTGTGGACAGTTCAGGCCACGTTCAACAAGGCGTCAATTTGGTTGGGGATGCGGGCACCGCGCTCAACAACATTGTAGACCGCGTCAATCAAATCTCCAAATTGGTCAGTGGCATTGCGTCCGGATCTGTGGAACAGGCTACGGGGCTAAAAGAGATCAACACCAACGTGCACCATCTGGACGATGTCACGCAGAAGAACGCCGCCATGGTCGAGGAATCCACCGCAGCTGGCCACCTGCTGCATACTGATGCCACCAAGCTTGCGACGTTGATGGAACAGTTCAACACAGGTGATCTCACAGAGGCACCCGCGCCTTCGGAGCTACGCCAGGCATCCTAGTTGCCAAAAACAGAAAACCCGGCCTTCTCGGCCGGGTTTGTTAACACTTTACCCCACCACCGTGAAACAGACGTGATACCGACGTTGTTTTTGGTGGCGTCAGATCCTTTCTTAACGCGGCGAGCGTTTTGCCAGAATCCGCTGCAACGTCCGCCGATGCATGTTCAACCGACGCGCGGTTTCACTCACATTGCGATCACACAATTCATACACCCGTTGGATGTGTTCCCAACGCACGCGGTCCGCGCTCATCGGATTTTCCGGTGGGGGTGGCAGCTCATCCGGACCGCTCAGAAGCGCGTTCATCACATCCGTCGCATCTGCCGGTTTGCTGAGGTAATCGGTTGCCCCAATCTTCACCGCAGCAACAGCCGTGGCAATCGCACCATAACCGGTCAAAACAACAACTCGGCTGTCCGCACGTTTTTCCCGAATGACTTCGACAACATCCAATCCGTTGCCATCCCCAAGCCGCAAATCAACCACGGCATAGGCCGGTGGGCGGGCGGTGGCAATGGCTTGCCCCGCCGCAACGGATCCAGCCGTTTCCACCTCAAAACCGCGTTTTTCCATGGCCTTAGCGAGGCGCCGCAGAAACGGCTCATCGTCATCTACCAACAGAAGTGATTTGTCCGGCCCGATCTCCGACAGCGCGTTTTCCGTCATGTGCCTGTTCCCTGCTGCGTGTTCGAACCAGTATTAGCGTCCCTAGCCTATTGGGTCAAACTGACCCGCGACTACTACATGTTGTCCACAAAGCAGGCCACGGTTTCCGCCATCTTCTCCGGTGTCACGTCACGGCGGAAATACTCAACAAACCCGTGCTCTGGCAGCGTCAGATAGGTGAATGTGGAGTGGTCTACGAGGTAAAATTCCTCATCGCCATCTTCCGCAGGCTGCTTTTTGTAATAGGTGCGATAGGCTTGGCTTGCGGCCTTTACCTGCTCCGGAGTGCCAGTCAGACCAATCATGCGTTCATGCAAGTAGCCGGCGTAATCACTCATCACTTCCGGCGTGTCGCGCTTAGGATCGATGGTGATAAACACAGGCGTCACAATCTTGCCGTCTGCTTCAAGGATATCAACAGCTTCTGCATTCCGCGTGTTGTCCAGCGGGCAGACATCCGGGCAGAAAGTATAGCCAAAATAGACCAGCGACGGTTCGGTCAATACGTCCTTGTCCGTCACCGTTTCACCAGCCCCATTCACCAACTCAAACGGCCCACCAATCGCACTGGTGCCACCGGCAACCTGACCTTGACGACATTGTGCAAACTGATCGCCACCACCGTTGCCACGGCTCACGTACCACATGCCGGCAAGCGCAAAGATCGCTACAAACGCGGCCACTGCCGCCACAATCCGAACCATGTCAAACCTCATCAAGTTTAGTTGCGGGATATGACGTTGAGACCTATCAAGGTTGCTCAAAGACACAAGCGGAAAGGCCTCAAAATGACGGATTTGTCAGGCGAGCTGCTCAATACAAATCGTCGCAGCAACTGGATTCGTCTGCGCACGTTCATCATGCTGCGCTGGATTGCCATCTGCGGTCAGATTGTTGCGCTGCTGGTGGCCCAGTTTGGCTTTCACTTAGAGCTCTACTACGGCCTGTGTTACATGGCGGTTGGGGTTGCCATCATTGGCAACTTGGTCGCCACTTTTGTGTTTCCAGAAAACAAGCTGCTTACCGAAAAAGAGAACATGGCCATGTTGCTCTTTGATGTTTTGCAGCTGAGCTTCCTGCTGTTTCTCACCGGAGGTCTGCACAACCCTTTTTCCTTCCTGGTTGTCGCACCTGTCTCTATTGCCGCCTCCGTGCTCCCCATCCGTTCAGCAGTGTTTTTGGGATGCCTGACCGTCGCCTTGGTCAGCGTTCTTTTGGAATTTCATATTCCCCTGCGTACCGATAACTTTTTCATCCTGCGCGTGCCGGATGTTTTCCTGTTTGGGAACTGGGCGGCCATTGTGATTGCTCTGTTCTTTTCCTCTCTCTACTCCCGCCGCGTGGTGTCGGAGATGTCCTCCATGGGGGAAGCTTTGGCAGCCACGCAGATGGCTCTGGCGCGCGAACAGAAATTGACCGACCTCGGCGGCGTCGTCGCCGCCGCTGCGCACGAACTTGGCACCCCATTGGCCACCATCAAACTCACCAGCGCGGAACTCATGGAAGAGCTGGAAGACCATCCGGATTTACATGAAGACGCTGCCCTGATCCGTCAGCAGGCCGATCGCTGCCGAGACATCCTACGCTCCATGGGGCGTGTCGGAAAAGACGACCTTCACTTGCGCAAGGCGCCGCTGTCCACGGTCATAGAGGAGGCCGCCGAACCCCACATGGGACGCGGAAAAGAGATCATTTTTGACCATTATGACTTGTTGGACGGACCGGAAATCTTGCGCCGCCCAGAAATCATCCATGGCCTTCGCAACCTAATTCAAAATGCTGTCGACTTCTCCAAAACGTCGGTTTGGGTTGAGACAGAATGCGCAACTGAGTCGGTATCCGTGCGCATTTTGGACGACGGACCAGGGTATCCAACTCACCTAATTGGACGTATTGGCGACCCTTTTGTGCGATACCGAAAGTCAGCAAAAGACGTCAAAAAGCGGCCCGGGTACGAGGGAATGGGGCTTGGGCTATTTATAGCCAAGACACTTTTGGAGAGATCAGGGGCCGAGATCAGTTTTGCCAATGGATCTAGTGTTTTAGGTGAGTATGACGAAGGCGCAGACCGCTGCGGTGCGGTTGTCGAAGTGATTTGGCCACGTGAAAAAGTGGATGCGGCCATGAGCCTCTCGACGCTTGGAATAGGTGACAATCCATTACACAAATCTTAACCGCGCGCGCGTGCTAGGTTGAAAAAAATGCAATTTTGAGTAAGCTATTTGAGTAACCCAATTACGTACTCCTCGTTGTTTCGAAATAACTTTGAGGTCTACCATGATTTTATTCAGCGCTTTGTTTTTTGTGCTTTTGTTTTTTTTGTGTCTGGCCGCTGCCGTGGTGATGTACCAATCAAGAGAAACTGACAGGCAAACGACGCACCCATTGGTCGAACCACCATCTCAGCCACCTCAGGTGGCGCGGTTTTTGTTTCGCGCAGGGGCCTTGGTTGATGCCAATCCCGCAGCGCTCAGACTATGCTCAGAGGTGCCAGCCGAACGTTTCGACTGGGAAGCACTTCGTCAAAAACTGTCTGCCAGCTTTCCCGATTTTCCATACGCACAAGGGGCCTCGCAAAAAAGAGACGTAACGGTTCTGAAATCAAACAATCCAAACGACGCATCAATTGTCACGCTGGATCAATGGAACGATGTGGCCCGTGTCACACTGGAGCAAGACATCGCACCCGACCTGGCGCGCCGCACCGCCATTTTTCAGGCCATGTTTCAAGCGCCCAATCCAATCTGGAAAATCAACACAAAGGGCGTGATTGTGTGGAGAAACACTGCCTACAAATCGCTTGGTGCGTCACTTGGTTTTACAGGTGACTCTCAGCCCCTGTTTGACACAACAACCCTGTCTCCCGGTGACCCGCCTTTGCGCTTCAAACTCTCAAGTCGCGACAATACACAAATCCATTGGTTCAACGTTACGGCGGTGCGCGCAGGCCCTGACATTATGTTTTACGCAACCGAAGCGGATGCCGAGGTTTCTGCACTAGATGCGCGTCGTAGCTTTGTGCAAACATTCTCAAAAACCTTTGCACAATTGTCCACGGGTCTCGCAATTTTTGACCAAAACCAGAGTCTGGTATTGTTCAATCCCGCTCTGATCGAGCTAACCGGAGTATCCGCAGATTTTCTGTCCAATCGCTGTGATCTTTTTGCCTTTTTCGATCACATGAGGGAACACCATGTGATCCCAACTTCAAACGGCCAAACAAGCTGGCACGCGCAAGTCTCTCAGATCGTACAAGAGGCACAACTTGGCGCGTATTGCGAAACATGGACGCTGCCTACCGGAGTCACCTACAAAGTGTCCGGTCGCCCCCACCCAGACGGCGCATTGGTCTTCCTGATCGAAGACATCACTTCGGAAATCACTGTCACACGTCGCTTCCGAAGCGAGCTGGAACAGGTTTACGGCGTACTGGACACAGTTGAAGGCGCCTTGGTCCTCTTTTCCCCAACCGGTCAGTTGCATATGTGCAATCAAGCCTACCGTGACATGTGGAAAAGTGATCCGGATCGCACCTTTGCCAAATACACATTTTTTGATGCTCTCCAACACTGGCAAGTGGATTGCAGGCCCTCTCCTGTTTGGAGCAAATTAAAAAACCGTATTCTGTCTACCTCCGATCGCAGCGCTTGGTCCGCATCCTTAACCAAAATAACCGGCGAAGTTTTGACGATGGAGGTAACACCCGTGGCCGGCGGCGTCACTTTGCTAACATTTAAGGAAATCAATCCTGTCGGTTTGCCACTGACAACGACGCACTGATGTTCGATCTCGCTTGCAGGTCCTGAGCCGCGTTTTTACTGTGGCGCCATGACCGCCTTCTCTCGCACCATCTCTTTGAATTCCCCGGCCGAAACCCAAGCTTTCGCAACTCAGGTAGCGACACTACTCTCGCCTGGCGACGTGGTGTTACTGGAGGGGTCAATTGGCGCCGGCAAAACCCATTTTGCCCGCAGCTTGATCCAATCATTGTTGCCGGTAATGGAAGACGTACCTTCGCCAACCTTCACATTGGTCCAGGTCTATGACGGACCAAGCTCTGAAATCTGGCATGCCGATCTCTACCGTTTGTCCGCGCCGGACGAAGTGGTTGAACTCGGTCTGACAGATGCCTTCGAGGACGCGATTTGTCTTGTTGAGTGGCCCGACAGATTGGCAGAACTGGCGCCAGAAAACGCCCTGACATTGCGGTTTGAATTGTCTCAGCAAGAGGAGCATCGCGTGCTGACGATGTCCGCACCTTCCTCCAATTGGGCCAAGAAGCTTGAAGGCATTGCGGCATGAGTGAGCGTGAGGCCCTCATTGATGCCTTCTTGGCAAACTCCGAATGGGCAAATGCCCAAATTTGTGATCTCGCTGGAGATGCCTCCGCCCGCCGCTACAAGCGATTGAAACTGGCGTCTGGGGCAACTGCGGTGTTGATGGACGCGCCAGATGAGGACGGCAACGGCACAGACCAATTTGCGAGCATGGCGCGTTTTTTGACCAACAAAGGATTATCCGCGCCGCAGATCTACCTCAAGGACCACAGCCAAGGTTTGTTGCTGCTGGAAGACCTCGGCGACGATCTTTTTGCTCGAGTCATTTCCAAAGACCCAAGCTCCGAAATCCCGCTCTATGCGGCTGCGGCCGACGTGCTCACCGCCTTGCATCAGCACACTCCACCTTCGGAATTGCCTCAGATGGATGCTGCGACGCTGGCAGAGATGGTTGAACCGGTGTTTTCCTGGTACGTCGCTGGTGCAGACCTCCCCTGGCAACATGCCTGGACGGCGTTCCACGAAGCCATTTCCCCGGTCCTGACAGACCACCTCGAGGCACCGAACACGCTCGTTTTACGAGACTATCACGCCGAAAACCTGTTGTGGCTGCCGGATCGAGACGGTGTGGCCAAAGTTGGTCTGTTGGATTTTCAAGACGCCTTGATAGGTCACAAAGCCTATGATCTGGTCTCCCTCCTGCAGGACGCCCGCCGGGATGTACCTATTGAGGTGGAGCGAAAAACCAAGGCCCATTTTGTGCAGGCTTCTGGTTTAGATCCCCACTCTTTTGACCTCACCTACGCCCTGCTCGGCGCACAGCGAAACCTAAGGATCATCGGTGTTTTTGCCCGCCTGTGCATGCACTACGGCAAACCCCACTATGTTGATCTCATCCCACGAGTTTATGATCTGGCGATGCGCAATCTACAGCATCCGATCCTCAAAGCGCCTGCCGACATACTTGCAGAATCCATGCCAGCGCCGACCCCTGACCTGATAGAAAAATTGAAAACCAAATGCGCAACCATCCCGACGCCGTAATGCTCTTCGCCGCTGGATTTGGCACTCGGATGGGCGAGCTCACCCAAGAGACACCTAAGCCCCTGTTGCACGTTGGCGGCCAAACGCTCTTGGATCGCACCCTTGATCTCACCAAAGCAGTATCGCCCACGCGCACCGTGGTGAATGCACACTATTATCACCAAAAAGTCGTCGACCATCTGCAAGGCACAGCGGTTCAGGTTATTATCGAACACCCAGACATTCTAGAAACCGGTGGCGGTCTGCGCAATGCCTTGCCCGTTCTTGGGGATGGCCCGGTCTTCACAAGCAACACCGACGCCGTCTGGCGCGGACCGAACCCATTTCAAATGCTACTAAAAGCCTGGCAGCCTGAAAAAATGGATGCGCTTTTGCTCTGTCTGCCCAAAGACAACGCCATTGGCCACAAAGGCAAAGGTGACTTCGTGCTAAGTGAAACCGGGCAAATCTCGCGCGGACCCGGCGTTGTGTATTCTGGCATTCAGATCCTCAAGACAGATGGGCTGCACAATATTGCCGAAAGCGCGTTTTCGCTTAACCTGCTGTGGGACCAGATGCATAAAAACGGGCGCCTTTTTGGGCTGACTTATCCGGGAAAATGGTGTGACGTTGGCTCCCCTGAAGGCATCACACTGGCTGAACAAATGCTGGACGCCGCCGATGTTTAAACCAAGTGCCTCACCCCGCGTATTTGCCCTGCCACCCGGTGCTGATTTCCCACGTTATCTTGTCGAAGGCATCCGCGCGCGCTTTGCAGACCAACGCCCCGATGCCATCGCCAAAGCCACCGTGATCGTGAACACTACCCGGATGGCGCGCCGTGTGCACGCCCTCTTTGACGAAGGTCCGGCAACCCTCCTGCCCCGCATCCAACTGCTGGGTGAATTTGCCAACGCTGCCACGGCACATCTTCCGGCTGCCACACCCGCCATCCGTCAACGATTTGAGCTGATTCAGCTTGTCACGCGACTGCTTGAACAACAACCTGACCTCGCTGCGCGCGCTTCTGTCTACGATCTCGCGGACAGCCTTGCCGCCCTGTTTGATGAAATGGCAGGTGAAGGCGTACCGGTGGACGCCATCGAAGCCTTGGACGTCAGTGACCAATCCGGCCATTGGGCCCGTGCGCAATCTTTCTTCGGCATCGCGCGCCATTTCTTGGAAAATCTCGACAGCACCCCCGGCCAAGAAGCCCGCCAGCGTCGTGCAATCGAGGCGATTGTAAAATCCTGGGATGAGACACCACCACAACACCCGATCATTCTGGCAGGTTCCACTGGCTCACGCGGTACCATGCAAGTGCTGATGCAAGCGGTCGCCACACTCTCGCAAGGTGCGGTGGTTTTGCCTGGCTATGACTTCGACATGCCGCCTGAAACCTGGGATCACCTATCTGACGGATTGCAAAGCGAAGATCATCCGCAATACCGCTTTCGCTCTTTGGTGAGCGACCTAGACCTGACCCCACAGGACGTTCAGCTCTGGCACAAGTGCTCTGCGCCATCCGCTGCGCGTAACAAACTGGTGTCGCTTGCCTTGCGCCCTGCCCCCGTGACCGATCAATGGCTCAGCGAGGGTCCAAACCTCGGCGACCTGACCACTGCCACCAAAGACATCACGCTGGTCGAGGCCACAACCCAGCGCGAAGAGGCCCTCACCATCGCCGCCCGTTTGCGCAAGGCCGCCGACGAAGGGCTGACCTGTGCATTGATCACGCCAGATCGGATGCTCACCCGCCAAGTAACAGCGGCGCTGGATCGCTGGGACATTGTGCCAGACGACAGTGCCGGACAACCCTTGCAGCTGTCCCCGCCCGGCCGCTTCCTGCGCCACACTGCGGCTCTATTACACCAGAAACTAACCTCCGAAGCCCTTCTAACGCTGCTCAAACACCCGTTGACGCACAGCGGCGAAAACCGGGGGGATCACCTCCGCTTCACCCGTGACTTGGAGTTGTGGATGCGCCGCAATGGCGTGACCTATCCGGAAGCAGAAAAACTTCAGGCCTGGGCCGCTGCGGGCAACGAAGAGATGTCCGCATGGATGGCTTGGGTCGCCGCATGTTTCTGCGAAGCGGAACGCACGCAAATGGACATGGCTACGCTTCTAAACGACCACCTCGCCTTGTCAGAGAAAATCGCCCATGGCCCAGGCGAAGGCAGTGGCGGTCTTTGGGACCAAGCTGCCGGCCGCTCGGCATCTCGACTTGTGGCGGAGGTGAAGGATCACGCACAGGTCGTCGGCCCCATCGCACCGGCAGACTATGCCGATTTGTTTAGCGCCCTTCTCTCTCGCGCAGAAGTGCGCGACCGCGATGTTGGCCATCCAAACATCTTGATCTGGGGTACCTTGGAGGCGCGCGTTCAAGGCGCAGACCTTGTGATCCTTGGCGGCCTCAACGAAGGCAGTTGGCCCGAAGCGCCAAGCCCGGACCCTTGGCTCAACCGCAAACTACGCCATGATGCGGGCCTGTTGCTGCCCGAACGCCGCATCGGCCTGTCGGCCCATGATTTTCAACAAGCCATCGGCGCCCCGGACGTCTGGATCACCCGCTCCGTGCGCTCAGACGAAGCCGAAACCGTACCGTCTCGTTGGGTCAACCGTCTGGTAAACCTTCTGAGCGGATTGCCAGATCAAAAAGGGCCAGAGGCGCTTGCAAACATGAAATCCCGCGGCAACACTTGGCTATCGTATGTACGCGCTATGGAAACCGTTCCCATGGTGCCAGCCGCACCACGCCCTTCACCCACACCACCACCAGAGGCGCGCCCACGTCAGCTTTCGGTCACCGAGATCAAACGCCTGATCCGTGATCCCTATGCGATCTATGCCAAACACGTCCTGCGCCTGCGCCCGCTTGACCCACTGATGCGCACGCCCGACGCGCTTTTGCGCGGCATCATTGTGCATGAGATCTTGGAAACTCTGATCAAGACATCCGTGGCCGATCAATCGCCAGTAACACGGGATCAAATTCTGACAATATCAGAGACTGTTCTGGCCCAAAACGTGCCATGGGCCACCGCGCGCGCCTTGTGGCAGGCCAGATTGGACCGGGTTGCAGATCACATCGTACATGGCGAAGAGAAACGTCGCGCACGCGGTGAACCTCTGGCCTTCGAAATTCAGGCCGAGGGCACCATTCCAGAGCTGGGCTTCCGGCTCACAGCCAAAGCCGACCGTGTCGACCGCACCGAAACCGGGGCGCTGATCTTGTATGACTATAAAACCGGCGCGCCACCTTCAAAGGACGAGCAAACGTACTTCGACAAACAACTTTTGCTGGAGGCCGCCATGGCCGAGCAAGGCGGTTTCACAGACATTGATCCTTCCGATGTTGCCGATGCGATCTACATCGGTCTTGGCACCACGCCAAAGGATCAGCCCGCACCGCTGTTGGAAACGCCGCCCACAAAGGTTTGGGAAGAGTTCATCGCCCTGATTGAGCACTACCTTGCCAACGGCAAAGGTTTCACCTCCCGCCGCGCCATGCGCACAGAGCGCGACGAAAGCGACTACGACCAACTGGCACGTTTTGGCGAATGGGATGCCACCGATGAACCCACACCGGAGGCGCTGTCATGACCCAACCAATGAACGACGCCACCCGTCGCCAGATCACCGCCGCGCGCCCTGACGCCAGCACCTGGCTCTCTGCCAACGCCGGCTCCGGCAAAACCCGCGTGCTCACGGACCGTGTCGCACGGCTTTTGCTTGAAGGTGTTTTACCTCAACACATCCTGTGTCTGACCTATACCAAGGCCGCCGCCAGCGAGATGCAGAACAGGCTCTTCAAACGTCTTGGCAGCTGGGCGATGAAATCTGATGCCGAACTGTCTGAGGAGCTTGGCGAGCTCGGCGTTGTCGGAAAATCCAACGCTGACGATTTGCGCAACGCCCGCACCCTATTTGCCCGTGCCATTGAAACACCGGGCGGCTTGAAAATCCAAACCATCCACTCCTTCTGCGCCTCCATGCTGCGCCGCTTTCCGCTTGAGGCCGGCGTCTCGCCGCTATTCAGCGAAATGGAAGACCGCGCGGCAGCATTACTGCGTGAAGAGATTGTGGAGCAGATGGCGGAAGAGCCAGACGCCATTCTGGTGCGTGACCTCGCCACCCATTTCACCGGTGCCGCGTTGGAAGATCTGACAGCAGACATCTGTCGCCATGCAGACCGGTTGCGTCATCCAGTATCGTCAGCAGACCTTTGCGATCTGCTCGGATTGCCGGACGGCTATGACCAAGACGCGTTGCTGTCTGATGTTTTCCTAGGCGGTGAAGCAGAGCTGGTCAACGCACTCATCGACGTCCTTCAAAAAGGAGGCAAAACCGACGCGACAGCGGCAACAAAACTAAGTGCCATCACTAATTTCGATGTATCCGCGCTGCCCATCCTGGAATCCGTTTTCCTGACAGGTAAAAGTGCAAAAGATCCGTTTTGCGCCAAGTTAGACTCATTTCCAACCAAAGCACTGCGTACCAATCATGCGGATTTGATGGAACGCATCAAGCCTCTCATGTTGCGTGTAGAAGTTGCAAGACCGCGTCGCCTCGCCCTTCAAGCCCAAGACCGCAGCGCCGCGTTGCACGCTTTTGCGGCACGCTTTCTGGAACGCTACGACACCGCCAAACAGCATCGCGGCTGGCTCGACTTTGACGACCTCATTCTGCGCGCGCGCAACCTGCTAAACGAACCTGCCGTGGCCGAATGGGTACTCTATCGACTCGACGGCGGCATTGACCACATCCTTGTGGATGAAGCCCAAGACACCAGTCCGGTGCAATGGCAAGTCATCGAACGTCTGGCGCAAGAATTCACTTCCGGCTCTGGTGCACGGGGTGACGACATCCGAACCATTTTTGTGGTGGGCGACAAAAAGCAGTCGATCTACAGCTTTCAAGGTGCGGACCCGGCAGAGTTTGACCGTATGCGCGATGAATTTGCCACGCGATTGCACGCAACAGAAACCCAGTTGCAGGACCTGAGCCTGGAATACTCCTTCCGCTCTTCCCCTGCGGTCCTGAACCTCGTCGACAAGTGTTTTGAGAACCACGCTGATGCAGGCTTTCCTACGGGCAATCGCCACATTGCGTTTAACGACGACATGCCGGGCCGCGTTGACCTCTGGCCGGTCGTCGAGCCCGTTGCAAAGGCGGAAAAAGACGATTGGTTTGATCCGGTCGACCGCCTTGGAGACACCCATCACTCGGTCATTTTGGCTGATCGCATCGCGGCACAGATCGCGCGGATGATCAAACAGGACACCATTGCCGACAAGCGCGGCCCCGACGGGCAGTTCACGCAACGCAAAATCGAACCAGGCGATTTCCTCATTTTGGTGCAATGTCGCTCTGACCTGTTCCACGAGATCATCCGCGCGTGCAAACTGCACGGCTTGCCGATTGCCGGTGCCGACCGCCTGAAAGTCGGCGGCGAAATGGCTGTGCGTGACCTCGGCGCATTGTTGTCCTTTCTCGCCACTCCCGAAGACGACCTGTCGCTGGCCACGATCCTGCGGTCCCCGTTGTTTGGCTGGTCGGAACAGGCGCTGTTTGACCTCGCACATCGCCGCGCCCCCAAAACCTACCTTTGGGCGGCACTACGCGACAGGGGCGACGAGTTCCCCAAAACTATGGCCGTGCTGGACGATCTGCGCGCCAACACTGACTTCTTGCGGCCCTATGACCTGATCGAACGCGTGCTTACCCGCCACAAAGGCCGCCACGCTTTCCTTGCGCGCCTTGGGGCTGAAGCAGAAGACGGCATCAACGCACTTCTCTCTCAAGCGTTGGCCTATGAAAAATCCTCAGTGCCCAGCCTCACCGGCTTCTTGCAATGGATGCAGACCGACGAACTGGAAATCAAACGCCAGATGGACAGCGCCACCAACCGTATCCGTGTGATGACAGTGCATGGTTCAAAGGGTCTGGAAGCACCCATTGTTATCATGCCGGACACAGGCAAACGGTTGATCAAAACCGACGCGCCAATTGTGCCCGTTGGAGACACAGCGCTTTGGAACATGGCGTCCGATAGCGCACCAGCCCCTTTGACTTATGCACGCGAGACATTGGCGGAGGCACAAGCCGCTGAACGGCTGCGCTTGCTTTACGTCGCCATGACCCGTGCTGAAAAATGGCTGATTGTGGCAGCGGCCGGAGATTTGGGGAAAGACGGCAAGAGCTGGTATGACACCATCCGCGCCGCGATGGTCGCCTCCAATGCCATGCCTTGTCAGTTTGACGGCGGTGAAGGTCTGCGCCAGGATCACGGGAATTGGGCCGGAACAGTCACTGAATCAGATGAGGCCAATGCCCCTCCCATAGTCGATGTGCCGGTGTTCCTTAAAACCGCCGCGCCTGAACCACCAACACATCCACAGGCCCTCAACCCGTCTGATTTGGGCGGTGCCAAGGCGCTTGGCGGGGAGCAAGGCTTGGATCAAGAGGCCGCTATGCAACGCGGCACTTGGCTCCACTTGCTGCTCGAGCATTTGCCCAACCATCCGCAAGCTGAATGGTCAGAAATTGCCAAATCTCTTCTGCAAGATGATCTGGTCGAGATGCAGAACAGGCAATTAGAAGATCTACTGGCCGAAGCCACGCAAACTTTGTCCAAACCAGAGCTCGCCTGGCTATTTGATCCATCTGCTTTGGCAGAAGTCCCCGTGACCGCCAACCTTGGCCCCAATCGATTACACGGAATTATCGACCGCCTGGTGATTCAGGATGATTGTGTCTGGGCCATCGATTTCAAGACAAACGCCACGGTTCCAACCTCTACGCAAACCACACCGGACGGCATCCTCAGACAAATGGGGGCCTATACCCATGCTTTGGAACAGATTTTTGACCTGCCAATCCGCACGGCAATCTTGTGGACTGCAAAGGCGGAGTTGATGGAACTGCCACACGATCTTGTGACAAGTTCACTTGCGGCCACAGGATATCTTGACGCCCCCGCCCCGCAAACCTAGGTTCCCTCGAACCAAGACTTACCAGCACCCTCTTTCAGGAGACCTCCCAATGGCAACCGTCGCTGTCACCGATGCCACCTTTGACGAAGAAGTAAAAAACGCCGACGTTCCTGTCGTCGTGGATTTCTGGGCCGAATGGTGTGGCCCTTGTAAACAAATCGGCCCAGCGCTCGAAGAGCTCTCTGCCGAAATGGACGGCAAAGTGAAAATTGCCAAAGTCGACGTGGACAGCAACCCTGGCGCAGCCGCTGCTCTGGGCGTGCGCGGCATTCCTGCGCTGTTCATCTTCAAAGACGGACAAGTGATCTCCAACCGCGCGGGCGCGGCGCCTAAAGCCGCTCTGCAAAGCTGGATCGAAGACGCCCTTTGATCCGGGCGAAATACTGATTTCGAGAGGCGCTCCATTGGGGCGCCTTTTTTAGTCCACAGGCCAGCCAAGGCCTGCCAAGCGTGCTCTGATTTTGTCTTTCGCTTCCGGCCGCCCCGCATTGATCGACATCTGTTGCAGGAACCACCACAGGTATTGAGGGTAGGGCGGTTTCATCCGCTGCACGGCTTTGAACGCGCCCTCGATGCCAAGCTGATCCACATTGGCAGCGATATGTTGAAAATCGATCCCAGCAAATAGCACGCAAGGCTTTTTAAGAAAGTACCCGGCAAAAGCCACGCTTGAATTCATCGCAACCACGTAGGCACATTTGGGGAGAAGTTCCTCCATCCCCCCAACACGCAACGACAATCGCGCGTTCTGAACCACCATATCGTTTAAAGTATCCCGCTCTTCCTTGGTGTAGATCTCACCAGGATGCAGCGTAATTACAACCTCTCGGTCCTGCTCCTGCGCGAGCACATGCTCCACCATCTCGACTGGGTTACAGTGCTGAAAATAGCGTTTCTCAAGTAGCTTCCCTTGCAGCGGCACATAGACAAAATCGCCCTTCTCCACCTGCTTTAGCAGCGGCTCATACAAGCGCCGCCGCCAGGCCTGAAAAAACTTCCGTGCTTCTGCCTCATCAATCTTGGACGGATCAAAAGCGGTCTCTGCCACTTCCCAGTGCCATCTCTCGTTGGTGGGCTCAATGTGCCAAAACGGGTAGTAATAGGCCTTCCTTAGCGTGACCGAATTGCGCACAAAAGGATCACGCATATAGAACACCGAATACCCGCCCAAACGCGGATCGGCTTCCTCAGGATCAACATAGCTCACTTGCATACCTGCAGAGCGAACCACATCCGACACTTTATTGATAAAGTTGTGCTCGCCAGCTTCCGCGCGCTGTCGATGCGGCCATGGAATGTAAAAGCGGGCCTGTGTCTCACTGCTCATGCGCCGGACGCTAAGCCCTTGCAATCACGCCCGCAAGCCATACCCTTGTGCCTTTCCGGTCGCAGGCTCATATAGGGCAAAGGACAAAAGGAGCTTTTGGATGTCTGAGGATCAATTCCCCGGTTGGCACGGCACCACCATCATTGGTGTGAAAAAGGGCGGCGAAGTTGTGATTGCCGGTGACGGGCAGGTCTCTTTGGGCCAAACCGTGATCAAAGGCACCGCGCGCAAAGTGCGTCGCCTGAGCCCCGGCGGCTATGAAATTGTCGCAGGGTTTGCCGGCTCCACCGCAGACGCCTTCACACTTCTGGAGCGCTTGGAAGCCAAACTCGAAGCCACCCCCGGCCAACTGGCCCGCGCCTCGGTCGAACTGGCCAAAGACTGGCGCACGGACAAATACCTGCAAAAGCTCGAAGCCATGCTGATTGTGTCGGACGGCGCCGACATCTTCGTGATCACCGGAGCAGGGGACGTGCTTGAGCCTGAACATGACGTGACCGCAATTGGCTCCGGTGGCAACTACGCGCTGGCCGCAGGGCGCGCGCTGATGGACACCGATCTGTCTGCCGAAGAGGTTGCGCGCAAAGCCATGGGTATCGCTGGGGATATTTGCGTCTACACCAACGGCAACCTGACCGTGGAGACCATCAAACAATGAGCGACATGACCTACACCCGCATGGGCAATTCCGGTCTGGTTGTTTCCCGTCTGGCGCTTGGCACCATGACCTTCACCCACGGCTCCGACTGGATTCCCGGCGTTGCCAAAGTTGGCCTTAGTGATGCCCAGCGCATGGTCGACACCGCCCTGGATGGGGGCATCAACTTCTTTGACGCCGCAGATGGCTATTCCAATGGTGAAGCCGAAGACATCCTTGGCAAAACCCTCAAGGGCAAGCGCAACGACGCGGTGATCTGCACCAAGCTGGGTTTTCGCCAAAGCGATCGCATCACCAACGCTGGCCTCTCACGTGGACACATCCTCTCATCCGTAGATGGTTGCCTGAAACGGCTCGACACCGATTGGATCGACCTTCTGGTACTGCACAAAACCGACTTCACGACGCCAATGGAAGAAACCCTGTCGACCCTGCAAACGGTGATCGAAGCCGGAAAGGTGCGCCACATCGGTGTATCCAACTGGCCGGCGTGGAAGGTCGCACAGGCCGTGCAGTTTCAGCGTGACAACAACTTGAGCCAGTTTGTGGCCGGGCAATACCTTTACAACGCTGTGGGTCGCGACATCGAGATGGACATCCTACGCATGGGTGCGGAACTCGGCATCGGTCTCATGGCGTGGTCGCCGCTGGCGGGTGGTCTGCTGACGGGAAAATACGATCTCAACAAGCTGGAAGACAGCGACGGCCGTCTGGCCGAAGGAGATTTCCTGCAAGTCTCCAAAGAGCAAGCGCAGACCGCGATCACCGCGCTGACATCCGCCGCCGACGTGCACAACGCAACACCGGCACAAATCGCCCAAGCCTGGATTCTGAACAAACGCCGTGACCACACAGTTATCATCGGAGCCTCCAAACTCAGCCAGCTTGAAACCGGCATCGCCGCCGCCAATATCGCGCTGAGCGAGGCGGAAATGGCTGCTCTGGACGCTGCTGCCGCGCCAGGTCGTCGCTACCCCGAGTGGTTTGACGACATGATGAAAGACGAACTGTTTGCCAAAGTGCTCGCGTAACGAGAGACCCACCTCATGATTGACAAAGATGATCTTCGCGCCGCGGTTGGCTCCGGCCTGCTGAACGAACAACAGGCCGCGGCGCTTGCGGCACTGGCGGATAGCAGGCGCGGCGCACGCGAAGACCTCACCATCGGCGATGAACCGTTTGAACTTTTCAAAGGTTTCAACGAGATTTTCATTGTGGTTGGCTTGCTTATCCTCGCCAGCGGCTGGGCTGCGGTCAACGGCATCGCCATGGCCGCCGAAGTGGTGAACTACAAAACCAAAATTGTGACCACCACAGCCATCTCCGGCGCTGTGATCTGGGCACTGGCGGAGTACTTCATCCGCCGCCGCCGGATGGTGGCCCCGGCCATTGCCTTGTCGATCCTTTGGGCGATCAACGCAGGCTCTGGCATCACCGCCTATTTCGCGCAGCCTTTCATGCTGGCTCAGGAAGACTTCTCCAGCCTGCCACTGCCGCTGGCGCTCACCACTTTGGCAACACTGATCTTCTGGCTGCGCTTCCGCGTGCCCTTTGCCATGGCGCTAATTGCACTTGGCGTCTTTGGCATCGCGCTCATGCTTGGCGCCAACCAATCCGGCACGCCGACCAGCCCACAAGACCTGTTCCTGTTGTCCGCCGGGGGCCCCTTTGCCTTCATCACTTTGGGTGTCGGTATCAGTGTCTTTGCTGCCGCCATGTATTTTGACATGTCCGACCCACACCGCGTCACCCGCCGTAGCGCGCAAGGCTTCTGGCTCCATGTCGTCGCTGCGCCTGCCTTGATCAACACCGTGGCACTTACGTTGCTTGAAGCGGGCGGTAACGGCGCGCATTTGGCACTTATGCTCTTCCTTCTGGGCTTTGCCGCCATCGCCATCATCATCGACCGGCGCTCCTTCCTGATCGCTGCCATCGGCTACACCGTGGCTCTGGCCAGCATCGTCTTTGACGGCGAAGGCGCAGCCTTCACCATTCTTTTCCTCGGCATCTTCTTGGTGGTGCTCGGCGCCTTCTGGTCCCGCTTCCGCGCGGCCCTTCTTGAGCCATTGTCCGGCATCCTGCCGCTACACCGCCTGCCGCCCTCTCACTGATTGGACACCGTTATGACTGATCTCACACCTCGTGAAATTGTTTCCGAACTTGACCGATTCATCATTGGCCAGAACGACGCAAAACGCGCCGTGGCCGTGGCCCTGCGCAATCGCTGGCGCCGCAAACAGCTGTCTGATGACATCCGAGATGAAGTCTATCCTAAGAACATCCTGATGATTGGCCCCACCGGTGTTGGCAAAACCGAGATCTCCCGCCGTCTGGCCAAACTGGCGCGCGCACCTTTCATCAAGGTTGAAGCCACCAAATTCACCGAAGTGGGTTACGTGGGCCGTGATGTTGAACAGATCATCCGCGATCTGGTCGATGCCGCCATTATCCAAACCCGCGAGCACATGCGCGAAGACGTGAAGGTCAAGGCCCATGCCGCCGCCGAAGAGCGCGTGATTGAGGCCATTGCGGGTCCCGACGCGCGCGAAGGCACGCGAGACATGTTCCGCAAGAAGCTCAAAGACGGGCTGCTCGACGATACAGTGATTGAGCTTGAAGTTGCCGACAGCTCCAATCCTTTGGGCGGCATGTTTGACGTTCCCGGCCAACCGGGCAGCCAAATGGGTATGATGAACCTGGGTGACATCTTTGGCAAAGCCATGGGCGGCCGCACGACCAAGAAACGCATGACCGTAGCTGAGAGCTATGAAATTCTGATTTCTGACGAAGCTGACAAACTTCTGGACGACGAAACCGTCAATGCCGCCGCGCTGCAATCTGTGGAGCAAAACGGCATTGTCTTCCTGGATGAGATCGACAAGGTCTGCGCCCGTCAGGAAGCCCGCGGCGGTGACGTCTCCCGCGAGGGTGTGCAACGTGATTTGTTGCCCCTAATCGAAGGCACCACTGTCTCCACCAAACACGGTCCCGTAAAAACCGACCACATCTTGTTCATCGCGTCGGGTGCGTTCCACATCGCCAAACCGTCTGATCTTCTGCCCGAACTGCAAGGCCGCTTGCCAATCCGAGTTGAATTGCGCGCCCTGACCGAAGAAGACTTCGTGCGCATCTTGACCGAAACAGACAACGCTCTGACCCGTCAATACACTGCACTGATGGGCACCGAAGAGGTCACTGTCACCTTCACTGAAGATGGCATCGCTGCCTTGGCCAAAATTGCGGCAGACGTGAACCAATCGATTGAAAACATCGGCGCCCGTCGCCTTTACACGGTGATGGAACGCGTCTTTGAGGAACTGAGCTTCACTGCGCCGGATCGGTCTGGCGACGAAATCACGGTTGATGCAGCCTTTGTGGAAACAAACTTGGGTGAGCTGTCCAAATCCGTGGATGTAAGCCGCTACGTGCTCTGATTTCCCCCTAGCAGCACTTTCCGTTCCTCGGCATAGTCCCGGCAACTCAGTTTTGCCGGGATTTTTTTGTGCGCCGCCTTATTATCATACTCACGTGTTGCCTTGTGTCCGCCTGCGCAGATCGTATCACCGCTCCAGTTCAACCGGAGGCATTGTCTTCCGCCAACACACGCCAGATTTTTGTTGTCACCAACCGACAGCGAAACGCGCAGGGTTACCTCGCAAACACGCGGAATTCTGAGCTGACTTTCCTGGACACAATAGTGTCTATTCCACCTAAACACTCAGCTGGCGAAGCGCCTACGTTCCATGCCCACCCGGATCCACAAAAGCACTTTGTAATCGCAAAAGAAACTCAAATTGCCTCCCTGCCTGAGTTGGCAAAGAGGGTGTCTTCCAGCTTATCGGACCAACCGCGCCGCAATCGCGAAGTCACCGTTTTTGTGCATGGGTTCTACAATACCTACCAAGACAGCCTGTTCCGCATCGCCCAGCTTCAAACCGATTTTAATATGCCTGGCACCGTGGTAAATTTTGCCTGGGCCAGCGCAGGCAGCCCCTTGGGATATGCGCACGACCGGGAAAGCGCCTTGTTCTCACGCGATGATCTTGAGCGCACGCTGCGTACCCTTGCCAAATCCAAATCTGATCGCCTTTTACTCGTTGGACATTCCCTTGGCACGTTTTTGATCACTGAAACGCTGAGGCAGATCGAGCTCAAGGAGCCTGGCTGGACGGCCCGCAACATCGATGCGCTGGCACTGATTTCACCGGACATGCCGGTTGATTTGTTCCTGCGCAACTTGGAGCCGATAAATTCACTGCCTGACTCGACCGTGATTTTGACATCGACAGAAGACAGCGCCCTACGCCTCTCCAGTCGAATAAACCGATCATCTCAGCGGTTGGGCCAGCTAGACAACCCCGATTTGCTCGCGGATCTTCCGGTGATTGTATTTGACGTGTCGAGCTTTTCCGATGGCAGCAGCAACCATATGACATTTGCCGAAAGCCCTGCGTTGATTGCACTACTGCGTGATGCGCGCACATTTGATGAATTGCTTGCACCAGACGATCCAAATTTCCTTCTGCGACAAGCGGAAAAAGTCCGCGTTTCCAATCAGGCAATCGCCATTCAGGTCTCCGGCCCGTCAGGCGGATCATGATCTCGACAGGCGCATTTCTTCGGCAAAATGGCCGCTACCTTTTGCCGGGTGCTATGCTGATGTTCCTGTCCTGCTTTGGTCAAACCTTTTTTATTGGCACGTTTGCCGCTGACATCCGGGCTTCCTTTGAACTGTCCCACAGCCTATGGGGGGCAATCTATATGCTTGGCACCGGCACCTCAGCACTCCTTATGCTGTGGGCGGGGACGCTGGCAGATCATGTCCGCGTGCGCATTCTTGGCCCAATCATGTTGATATGCCTTGCCGGTGCCTGCGTCGCCTTGGCTTTTCTGTCTTGGGTCTGGGCACTTCCCTTTGTCATCCTTGCCCTCAGGTTCACCGCACAGGGCATGCTGCCGCATATTTCTGCCGTTGCGATGGCCCGCTGGTTTGCGGTTTCTCGTGGTCGTGCATTGGCCTTTGCCACCATGGGATTCATGCTTGCAGAGGCCATCATGCCAATCACTGTGGTCTGGCTAAAGGGTTCGCTAGACTGGCATCTCATCTGGATGCTTGCAGCTGGTGTTTGCTTACTTATGGCACCGGTGATCTACGTACTGTTGCGTCAAGAACGCGAGCCTCAACACACAGCAAACAGCACGACGTCACTTGGCATGGAGGGCCGCTCTTGGACTCGTTGGGAAGCCATCCGTCACCCGGTGTTTCTTTCCGCCATTCCTGCAATGATGGCTTTCCCTGCCTTTGCCACGGTGTTTTTCTTTCAACAGACCTATTTTGCAGAGATCAAAGGCTGGTCCCACTTATCTCTGGTGTCAGTGTTTCCTCTTGGGACTTTGGCATTTGGCCTCTCAACATTGACTTTTGGCTGGCTCATTGATCGCTTTGGCGCTTCTCGGTTGATGCCACTTTATCTCCTGCCCCTGGTGGCCGCCTTTGCTGTGCACGCTTGGGCGCCATCGGTTGGCTGGGTCGCCCTTGGCGTTGTCCTGATGGGGCTTGCGGGGGGAGGTCAGGCCACACTACCTGCTTCTGTCTGGTCGGAGTTCTTCGGCACCAAACACCTCGGCGCTATCAAAGCCACCGTGGCTGCTTTTGCTGTGCTTGGATCAGCACTTGGCCCGGGTCTGTCTGGCTGGCTGATTGACCGTGGTGTGCCCTATGAACAACAGCTCTTCGCCTTTGCTGTCTGCTTTGCATGCGCAAGTGCAATCATGGTTTTGCCATTTGCACGCGCCCGTCAATCTTTAGCGCCGTAGATAGACGTAATACGCACCCGTACCGCCATGTCGGATATGCGCCTCAGCCACCTGAAGAATACAGGACTTCAACGGCGGCAGCGCAAACCACTGCGGCACCTGATGTTTCAACACACCCCGACGCGTCGGAATCGGCCCATCATCGCGCTTACTCTTACCTTTGCCGGTGATGACCAAAACCAAACGTTTGCCCTCGCCGTGTGCGTGCAAAATAAATCCGGTTAACGCGCCATGGGCCTGATCCGCAGTCATACCATGCAGGTCAATTTTACCTTCCGGCTTCAGCCTGCCACGCTTCATCCGACCAAAGGTCTTTTTGTCCATCTGAACCGGTTGTCGCGCCACCCGATCTGACACGCTCCCCATCAGATCATGTCCAGATCGGCCAACCGGCGCTTTTGACCCAACCTCAAAACTTGACAGGGCAGGGTCCAAATGCGGGCGCGGCTTCTTATGTGGCTTTGGCTTGGGCTTTGGCAACTCGTGCGAGCTGGCCTCAGGATGCAATCGCTCAGCTGTATCCGCCACCTTCCGCCAGAGGGTGACTTCGTCTTCACTCAATTTCCGCCGTGTCACAGAACCGACTCCGGCAACATCGCATAGGCCCGCTGAATCGGCAGCAACACCACCATGCGCCCCGGGTCCTTAAGCGTGCCAGCAGCTTTGCCCGCCGCGTCCCCGGTGCCAAAGAAAATATCTGCGCGCTGCGCACCTTTGATGGCGGAACCTGTGTCCTGCGCGATCATCAACCGCCGCAAGGGTCCATCGCCATCTTTCTCCACCCAAACCGGTGCCCCCAATGGGATAAACTTCGGGTCCACCGCCACAGACCGCATTGCCGTAATCGACCGGTTCATCGCCCCCAACGGGCCTTTGTGTGCCGGTACGCGGCTCACTTCTCGAAAGAACACAAAGCTGTCGTTGTGACGCAGCAATTCTGCACCATCCACAGGATTTCGTTTCACCCAATTTTTGATGACCTGCGCACTCACCTGATGGGCGTTGTAGATGCCACGCCGTACCAGCTCCGCGCCAATCGAGCGGTACTTATGCCCATTTGCTCCGCCGTAACCCACACGGATGTAAGATCCATTTGGCAGGCGGATACGTCCAGACCCCTGAATTTGCAGGAAGAACAACTCAACAGAGTCATCCACCCAGGCAATTTCCAAACCGCGCCCCTGAAGGGCACCGGTGGTTTCAATTTCCCGCCGCGAAATCCATTTTCCATCACGGGCCTCTGCTGGAAGGCGGTAAACAGGAAAGCGATACCGCCCACCTGGCGTCAGTGATCCGTCCAGTTCTGGCTCAAAATACCCTGTAAACAGCGCACTCTTGTCTGCTTCTTCAATCAACACCGGCCGAAACAACAGCTCAAAAAACTTCCGTGCGTCTTCGATCCCGGTGGCTGCCGCACAAAGCGTCTGCCAATCCGGTGCATCAAAATCACCACAGGTGTTCAGAAACACTTGACGGGCGACCTCGTGATCATCCGCGGCCCACCCGTCAAGGTCTTCAAAAGACAGAATTTTCATATGAGTTTCGGACATGGCAGCCCCTCCGGCCATTACAAAGACCGCGGCCAGCGCCGCCCGAAACGCCCGGATCATTCGCCGGTGGCAACAAGCTGCCAGTTTGGATCATTTGATCCCATCGCGCGGGCAAAGGTCCAAACGTCCTTTTGGCGCTTAATCTGGCTTTCGCTGCCCTCAACAATGTCACCGCCGTTGTCGCGCACAACATGTGTCAGCTCGCCAACATAGCGCACGGTGATTTCACCCTCTTTGGTGCTCTCGTCAAAATGCGCCGCTTGCAGCGACATTTCGCGCACGCCGATAAACTCGCTCTCAACGGTCAACCCTTTGTCGGCGCGCATTTCCACAACCTGAGCAAAGCTTTCATACACTTCATCACCGAGGAAACTTTTGATTTCAGCCAAATCGCCTTTTTCAAAGGCCATCAGGATCATCTCATAGGCACCACGTGCGCCACCGAGGAAATCGCTTACACCAAACTGAGGATCAATCGACTTCATTTTGGCCAGTGCAAGCGCGTTCACGCTGCCTTCTTCGGCATGATCGAGAATGTCCTGATCCGGTCCACCTTCAATCACTTCAAGGTCTGGGCCCTTGCGACGTGCAGAGGTCACACCCTCCTGACGGGGCTCTTCATATCCCTCTCGAGTCCCCAAAACATTGCGCAAGCGCAAGATCAGAAACACGGCGATACCGGCAAGAACCAGAAGTTGAATTAAGGAGGAGTTCATTTGAACCTCATGTTGGGCATGGAAACACTGTTCTCTCGCACTTATGTAAGTCACAGGCGGGGTCAAGTCCACCTCGCCAAAAGAAGCATTGGAGTAAAGCTAAGATGTGGCTCTTGTTGGCCTTTGTTGCGATCCCCATGATCGAAATTGCCCTGTTTATCAGCGTTGGTGGGGCCATTGGCCTTTGGCCGACACTCGCCATTGTATTGCTCACCGCCATCCTAGGCACGCATTTGGTCCGATCTCAGGGGCTCGCGGCCATTGGGAATGTGCAACAATCCTTCAACGAACTAAATGACCCAACAGAGCCCTTGGCCCATGGTGCAATGATCCTCATCGCCGGAGTGTTGCTTTTGACACCTGGCTTTTTCACGGACGCAGTTGGGTTTGCTCTGCTCACGCCCGCATTTCGGAAAATCATGTTCAATTTTGCGCGCAGCCGGGTGCGCGTGCAAAGCTTCACGATGGGCAGCCAGCAATCTGCGACCTTTCATTCCGGCCAGGCGAACCACAGACATCACCCTGCTGAGTCAGACGTGATTGATGGTGAGTTTTCCGAGGTTGATCCCACCCAAAACGGTGCGGCACAGCAACTGGACAGCGCCAAAAATCCCACGCATAAACCATCCGGTTGGACTAAACATTGAGACACCCAATTTGACCTGTTAAAGCAGGGCAAACGAATATTCTGGAGACTCCCATGGCGGAAAATGAAAACGGTGCAGCACAAGCGCCGCAACTGAAAATGAACGTACTGACCCAATTTGTACGCGACATGTCGTTCGAAAACATTTTGGCTCAAAAAGGCTCTGCGGGTAACCCACAACCGGACGTTCAGGTTCAGGTCAACTTGGATGCCAAAAAGCGCAACGCCGATCATCAGTTTGAAGTGGCGATGAAACTCAACATCACCGCCAAGAACAAAGAAGACGGCGCTGAAATGTTCATTCTGGAACTGGACTACGCCGGTGTGTTCCACGTGGAAGGTGTGCCAGAAGACCAGCTGCACCCGTTCCTGCTGATCGAATGCCCACGGATGTTGTTCCCGTTTGTACGCCGCATCGTTTCCGACGTGACACGCGACGGTGGCTTCCCGCCACTGAACCTGGAAACCATCGATTTTGTGGCTCTGTATCGCTCCGAGCTGGCACGCCGCGCGCAGGAGCAGCAGGCAGAAGAGCAGCCGGTCGCAAACTAAGCGATCCGCTAACGAAAATTCAGGCGCTGCCCTCGTGGGCGGCGCCTTTTTTATAGCCTATCCCAGTTTGGTCCAAAGGGCGTTGTCGCCCATCTTTTCAACAAACTCTTTATGCGCTGTTGCTTCGTCTTCGGTCAGGCGGGAGGGCAGGGGTGTCGCGCGTTTGGTGGGCCGCCAATCGTCCACCTGCACCGATTTGGTTTTTCCACCACCTCCGGAAGCCAAAACCAGATCCGGTTGCCGGCCACCAATCAGCTCAAGATAGACTTCCGCCAGGATTTCGGAGTCCAAAAGCGCGCCGTGCAACGTCCGTGAGGAGTTATCGATCCCATAGCGTCGGCACAAAGCGTCCAACGTGGCTGGCGAGCCAGGAAATTTGGTACGCGCCATAGCCAGCGTATCCACCGCGCGATCCATCGGGATCTCCGGCAGGTTCATCCAACTCAGTTCCGCGTTCAGGAACTTCATGTCAAATTTGGCGTTGTGAATGACCAGTTTACTGTCTTTGCCAATGAAATCCAAAAACGCCTGACCATGCGCCTCAAAGACCTTCTTGTCTTTTAGAGTCACTTCACCCGGCTGTGCATCCCGCGGCACATCCAGCAAATCCGGCCCAATCCCGTGCACGCCAAAAGCCTCTTCCGGCATATTCCGCAAGGGGTTGATATAAACGTGAAAGGTCTCACCAGTCGGCAGATGGTTGTACAATTCCAACGCCCCAATTTCGACAATCCGGTCGCCGGAGAACGGATCAAACCCTGTGGTTTCCGTATCGAGTACGATTTCACGCATTGGCCAACTGTCCCCTGATGGTGGTCACAATCTTCTCCACCTGCTGGCGGGCATGGTCAAGCGTGTCTGTGGTCACTACGTAATCTGAGCGGGCCACTTTCTCATCATTTGGCATCTGTTTGGCACGGATCTGCTCAAACTGCGCCTCGCTCATCGTGCCTCGCGCCAAAACCCGATTTCGCTGCAGTTCAGCTGCAATAGAGACACATACAACCGCATCCATTGCCTCATTTCCGCCGGTTTCAAAAAGCAACGGAATGTCAAAAACCAGAATGTCTGCTTTGGCAGAAGTAATGAAGGCGGCACGGTCTTGCGCCACCAAAGGATGCACAATCTCTTCAATCGAGTTGAGCGCCGAAGGGTCACGCCCAATAACCTCTTTGAGCTTGTCGCGCGCCACAGCGCCGGCGACCACGGCTTCCGGAAACTTTGCCTGCATCGGCGCAACAGCCGCACCGCCTATGTCATAAAGCCGATGCACCGCCGCATCCGCATCCCAAAGCGCACAGCCGAGATCGACAAACATCTGCGCCGTGGTCGATTTGCCCATGCCAATCGAACCTGTCAGGCCAAGTTTGAAGCTCATCCCAGAACCACGCGTCGGGTTTCGTCATCCACCGCGGGACGGCGCCCAAACCAGCGTTCAAAACCGGGAACCGCTTGATGCAGCAACATGCCCAATCCATCCACGGTCACACAGCCAATCTCATTGGCTGTGCGCAGGAAGTTTGTGGTCAACGGCGTATAAACCAGATCGGTCACCACGGTTTCCTTACGCAGCCCATCCATCGGCACACGCAACTCTGATTTACCGGTCATACCCAGAGAGGTAGTGTTCACCAACGTAGCGCCTTCTTCCAGAATATTACCCGCCTGCACCCACTCAACAACTTTCACCCGCGCGCCAAAGTCTTCACGAAGCTTATCTGCCCGCACACGCGTACGATTGGTCAACAAAATCTCCGGCGCCCCGGCATCGAGCAACGACGCCACAACTGCCCGCGCGGCGCCACCGGCACCCAATACAACTGCTGGCCCAGAAGAGGCATCCCATTCCGGCGCGCCTTGACGCAGGTTTTCAATAAACCCATACCCATCGGTATTGTCACCCAAGATACTACCATCATTGAGAAAGATCAGCGTGTTCACCGCCCCAATCAGCGTTGCGCGATCCGTGATCTGGTCCACAAACTGCATTACCCGCTCTTTATGCGGGATCGTCACGTTGCAGCCGACAAACCCCATCTTTGGCATCGCCTTCAAAACATCGCCGAGGGCGTCCGCCTCGACCTCTAGCGGCACATAATGTCCGGCAATGTCATAGGTCTTCAGCCAATGCCCATGCAGGACCGGTGATTTTGAGTGCGCAATCGGGTTCCCGATCACACCCGCTAAAGGAATTGACGGCAATGTCATTGTGGCAGTTCTCCCCGTGTCGTCAGAAACGACAGAATTTCTACAAGTGGCATGCCAAGGACCGTAAAATAGTCCCCATCGATCTTATCAAACAGCCGCACACCTTCTTCTTCCAACTTATACCCGCCAACCGAATGGCGGATGCTGTCAAAGTTGCGATCCAGATAGCCCTCAAGAAAGTCGTTGCTGAATTGCCGCATGAACAACCGTACAACCCCCACATGACGCCAAAGCGGTTCGCCATTCTGATAGATCACCGCCGCTGATAACAACATGTGACGCTGACCACGCAGCAACAGCAACTGATTGCGCGCATCATCGACGCTGGCAGGCTTGGAAAAAATCGTGCCCTGAAAATCCAGCACCTGATCGCACCCTAAAACCAGCGCCTCCGGCCGTTTCAAACTCACCTTTCGCGCTTTAGACTCCGCCAAAGCGTCTGCCACATCCCGGGGTGTGGCCCCCTCTGCCTGCAAAGATCGCTTGATCATTTCCTCATCTACCCGTGGCTTAACGGTTTCGTAACCAACTTTGGCTTTAGATAGGAGCTGAGCCCGTATCTCGGAGCCTGAAGCAAGGATCAGGGGTGCGGTCATGTGGATAAATCCGTGGAGAAAGGAAGGAACTTCTTTGGAGTCCTTTCTGGAAACTTCTGTGAGGTTTTGCAAGCTGGGGAAACTCACCCCCGTCTCACGGAAATCCCCCGATTTTCTGCACGGTGGACGGGGAAAACTCTGCCTGTGGGAGGAATCACCTGCATACCGGTTTCTCCACGCAGTTACCCACAGTCACACAGCTGTCACTTTTCCCTCAAGTCACTGAAATTATTATACCCTTTAAACTTTCTCACCAGATGTTGATACAGATCAGAGCGGCCCATTCAGATGTGGGTAAGTCCTAGGGAAACTCAATAATCCACAGGATTGGACGTCCCTACTTAATCATCATCCTTTTCTATATATATTTATTTATTATAGAGAGGGTCCGGCTTCGATCAGGATCAAACCACCATGAGTTACTTTCTCGTCGATATTTATCCTTACGTGCTTTCTCTGCACATCATCGCAGTGATCAGCTGGATGGCAGGTATTTTTTATCTCCCGCGTCTCTTCGTCTATCACGCAGAGCGGGCAGAGAAGGGCGATCAACTCGACGAAACTCTGAAGATCATGGAATTTAAGCTTCAACGCTACATCATGGCCCCTGCAAGCATTGTGGCCTGGATCGCAGGTCTCACGCTTGTGTTTATACCTGGGGTGGTCGATTGGTCTGCAATCTGGCCTTACACCAAAGCATTTGGCGTGATTTCCATGACGGTGTTTGATCATTGGCTGATGATTATGCGGAAGAAATTTGGCCGCGATGAAAACAAACTCTCCGGTCGCCAGTATCGCATGATGAACGAAGTTCCGACGGTTTTGATGGTCCTGATTGTTGTCTCCGTCGTTGTGAAATTCTGAAGCGTTTGACTCAGGCGAAGAAAGTGGCGTAGAACTGCCGCCAACTGGCCCGTCCGGGCTAAGTGTCTTCCAAATACAGAGTACATGATCTGCCTTACTGTGAGGCAGCACAGGATATTTTCATGACACAAGAAAAGCTTGCTCTTGGCACGTTGAAAGCCAAAAGCCCTAAAGATCTCTTGGCAATGGCCGAAGAGCTGGAGATCGAAAACGCCTCCACCATGCGCAAAGGCGAGATGATGTTCCAGATTCTGCGCGAACGTGCAGATGATGGATGGGAAATTTCCGGCGATGGTGTGCTTGAGGTGTTGCAAGACGGTTTCGGGTTTTTGCGCTCTCCAGAGGCGAACTACTTGCCAGGTCCGGATGACATCTACGTCTCCCCTGAGATGATCCGTAAGTACTCTCTGCGTACCGGTGATACCGTGAACGGGGTTATGACAGCTCCAGGTGACACAGAACGCTATTTTGCGCTTACAGGTGTGTCTCAGATCAATTTTGAGGCGCCAGAGAAAGCCAAACACAAAATTGCGTTTGATAACCTTACACCGCTGTATCCGGATGAGCGTTTGAAGATGGAGATCGAAGATCCGACCATCAAAGATCGGTCGGCTCGGATCATCGACCTTGTTGCGCCAATTGGTAAAGGCCAGCGTTCCTTGATTGTTGCGCCACCTCGGACGGGTAAAACCGTGCTGTTGCAGAACATCGCACACAGCATCGAAGCCAATCATCCTGAGTGTTATCTGATCGTTTTGCTGATTGATGAACGTCCTGAAGAAGTGACAGACATGCAGCGCAACGTGAAAGGTGAAGTTGTTTCCTCGACCTTTGATGAACCTGCCACGCGCCACGTTGCAGTCTCTGAAATGGTCATCGAAAAGGCCAAACGTCTTGTTGAGCATAAACGAGATGTTGTGATCCTTTTGGATTCGATCACAAGACTTGGCCGTGCGTTCAACACTGTGGTGCCATCTTCCGGTAAAGTTTTGACCGGTGGTGTGGATGCCAATGCGCTGCAACGTCCAAAGCGTTTCTTTGGTGCGGCGCGTAACATCGAAGAAGGCGGCTCACTGACCATTATCTCCACCGCGCTGATCGACACTGGCTCGCGCATGGACGAGGTGATCTTTGAAGAATTCAAAGGCACCGGTAACTCTGAGATTGTTCTGGATCGCAAAGTGGCCGACAAACGTGTCTTCCCTGCGATCGACATTCTCAAATCCGGCACTCGGAAAGAGGATCTGCTTATCGACAAAGGCGATTTGGCCAAGACTTATGTCCTACGCCGTATTCTCAACCCGATGGGCACCACCGATGCTGTGGAATTCCTGCTTGGCAAGCTCAAGCAAACCAAAACCAATGGCGAGTTCTTTGACTCGATGAACACCTAAGGATGCTGTGATGGCCTATGTGGCTGACACAATTTTCGCTCTTGCAACGGCCCCCGGTAAAGCGGGGGTCGCTGTCGTTCGTGTATCCGGAACACGCGTGATTGAAACGGGCAGAGCGCTTTTTGGTGATCTGCCAAAACCGCGATTTGCAGCCCTCAAATTGCTGAAAGACAGGGAAGGTCGACGACTGGATCAGGCTTTGGTACTTCATTTTGAGGCAGGCAGCAGCTTCACTGGCGAAGAGGTTCTAGAGCTACACCTGCACGGCTCCACTGCCGTGGTGAATGCCGTCCTGCGTGAACTCTCCGAAATGGAAGGCTTGCGTTTGGCGGAATCGGGTGAGTTCACCCGCCGCGCTTTGGAAAACGGTTGTCTCGATCTGGCGCAGGTTGAAGGTCTGGCGGATTTGATTGATGCTGAGACTGAAGCTCAACGGCGCCAAGCCTTGCGTGTTCTGTCGGGGGATCTCGGAAATCTCGCTGGAAAATGGCGCACTGATCTGATCCGAGCCGCGGCTTTGATCGAAGCCACCATCGACTTTGCCGATGAAGATGTGCCTGTCGATGTCACGCCGGAGGTTACGGAACTTCTCTCTGGGGTTCGTAGTGAACTCGACAAAGAAATCGCAGGTGTTGATACCGCGGAACGCATCCGTACAGGGTTTGAAGTTGCCATCCTTGGCGCGCCCAATGTTGGCAAATCTACATTGCTGAACGCATTGGCTGGTCGCGAAGCTGCAATTACGTCGGAATATGCCGGCACCACACGCGATGTGATCGAAGTGCGTATGGAGCTGAACGGGTTACCAGTCACTTTGCTCGACACCGCAGGCCTGCGCGAAACTGACGATCACGTCGAAGGCATCGGCATCCAACGCGCCCGAGAGCGGGCTGAGGCGGCTGACCTTCGCGTGTTTCTAAAGACAGATGAGGAAGAGCCGGACTTTACCCCACTTCCAAACGATGTGATCCGTGCTGCCAAGGCGGACATGCTTTCCGATCCGAAAAATGCAATTTCCGGAAAAACCGGGTTTGGCGTTTCTGAACTTGTGGCTGAGATCACCGAGAAACTCTCGGAACAGGCGGGGCGTTCCGGTGTGGCCACCCGCGAACGGCACCGTATAGCTATGAAACGCGCATCGGAATCCTTGGATGCGGCCCGCGCCGTTCTCGCTTTGGGTCCGGATCACTATGATATCGGCGCGGAAGAACTGCGGACTGCGATTCGCGCCCTTGATTCCATCGTTGGCCATGTTGATGTAGAGAACCTGCTGGACGAAATCTTTTCGAGCTTTTGTATCGGAAAGTGATTCAAATTTGAGGAGTGTTTCACGTGAAACATTTTGACGTCATTGTTGTTGGGGGCGGGCACGCTGGCACAGACGCTGCGGCGGCTTCGGCACGTATGGGCGCGTCGACCGCGCTTGTGACCCTTAAGAAATCCGGCATTGGCGTTATGTCCTGCAACCCGGCCATTGGCGGCTTGGGAAAAGGCCACCTCGTGCGCGAAGTGGATGCCTTAGATGGCGTGATGGGCCGTATTGCGGACAAGGCTGGGATTCAGTTCCGCTTGCTCAATCGTCGCAAAGGTCCAGCAGTCCAAGGTCCCCGTGCGCAATCTGATCGAAAGATCTACCGCACCGAGATGCTGGCAGAAATAGAAGGGACGCAGAACCTGACGGTGATTGAGGGCGAAGCCATTGATTTTCGCATGGAAGGGCAGGCAGTCCGCGGCATCATTTTGGCTGACGGGTCTGAGATCGCCGCGCATGCCGTTGTTCTGACCACTGGGACATTCCTACGCGGTGTCATCCATATTGGCGATGTCTCGCATTCCGGTGGCCGCATGGGGGACAACGCCTCGGTAAAGCTTGCAGAACGTATTGATAGTTTCGAGTTGCCTTTGGGCCGCCTAAAAACCGGCACTCCGCCACGCTTAAATGGCAAAACCATAAAATGGGATCTGCTGGACAACCAACCCGGTGATGACGAGCCTGTGATGTTCTCCTTCTTGAATAAGAGACCATCTGCACGTCAGGTTGCCTGCGGTATCACACATACAAATGCCAAAACCCATGACATCATTCGCGATAACCTGGCGCGGTCAGCGATGTATGGTGGGCATATCGATGGGGTTGGGCCCCGCTATTGTCCGTCCATTGAAGACAAGATTGTGCGGTTTGCTGACAAAGACTCACATCAAGTGTTTTTGGAACCCGAAGGACTGGATGACGACACGGTCTATCCCAACGGGATTTCGACCTCGCTGCCCGTCGATGTCCAGGAAGCATATGTGCGTTCCATTTATGGGTTGGAAGATATTGAGATATTGCAGCCTGGTTACGCAATTGAATATGACTACGTTGACCCACGCGCTTTGAATGCAGAGTTAGGTGTAAAAAACGTACCGGGTCTCTATTTGGCCGGTCAGATTAACGGCACAACTGGATATGAAGAGGCGGCAGCGCAAGGTCTGGTTGCGGGCTTAAACGCAGCGTTGTCCGCGAAAGGCAAAGATCCACATCACTTCAGCCGTTCTGACAGCTATATTGGCGTCATGGTGGATGATCTGATCACCCGTGGTGTGACGGAACCTTATCGGATGTTCACCTCCCGCGCAGAGTTCCGTTTGTCTTTGCGGGCTGACAACGCCGACCAACGGCTGACCCCAATTGGACTGGATCTTGGATTGATTGGAGAAGCGCGAAAAGCGGCGTTTGGGACAAAATCGGAAAAGCTAACTGCCGGAAAATCTCTGTTGAATGAAAAGGGATTCACACCCAAAGAAATCAATGCTGCTGGGATCGCGGTGAATCAGGATGGCAATCGTAGATCGGCGTTTCAAGTTCTGGCGTTCCCGGAGGTCGGATTTAGCGATCTGATCCCGTTGGATGATCGGTTTGCGGGTGTTGAACCGGAAATTCGAGAGCAACTGGGTCGAGATGCGCTGTATGCAAATTACATCGAGCGGCAAAAGCGCGACGTAGAAGCCATGCGCCGGGATGAGACACAGATCATTCCGTCGGATTTTGACTTTGATGTGATTGAAGGGCTCAGCACAGAATTAAAAACAAAGTTGAACGCCGTGCGTCCGTCCAACTTGGGGCAAGCGGGCCGAATTGATGGGATGACTCCCGCAGCTTTAACGTTGCTCCTTGCCAAGTTGCGCCAGGCAAAAAAGGCGAAGTCTGCGTAATGTCTTGCCCTGACCATATCGAATCCAAGTTGAACGTTTCACGTGAAACATTGACTCGCCTTGAAATGCTCGCGGATCTGCTGGTGAAATGGAACCCGCGTATCAACCTGGTGTCCAAGTCCACGCTCAACGACCTCTGGTCGCGGCATATCCTGGATTCGATTCAAGTTTTACGTTGTGCGCCCCAAAATGTCGGCCATTGGGTGGATATCGGCAGTGGCGGCGGCTTCCCAGGCTTGGTTGTGGCGCTGATGGCCGCAGAGCCGGAAGCTCCGAAAAAGGTCACGTTGATCGAGAGTGACCAGCGTAAATGCGCGTTTTTGCGCACTGTTCTGCGCGAAACCGGCGTGAAAGCGTCTGTTGTGACCGAACGCATTGAGCGTGCCGTGCCGCAGGAAGCGGATGTGTTGTCAGCACGGGCTTTGGCCGATCTCACACTGCTGTGTGAATTTGCGGAACGTCATTTGCAGACCACCGGCACCGCCGTGTTTCCAAAAGGAGCCCGTTGGCAAAAAGAGCTGCAATCCGCACAGAAATCGTGGTCATTTGATTACGAAGTGGTAAAAAGTATCACGGACCCAGAAGCGGTCATTCTGAAGATCGGAGAGCTCAATCGTGTCGGATCCCACACGCCCTGAAGGGCCCAAAATCATTGCAGTGGCCAACCAAAAAGGCGGCGTGGGCAAAACCACAACGACAATTAACCTCGCAGCAGCGCTGGCTGAAGAAGGGCATAAAGTGCTTTTGGTGGACCTAGACCCCCAAGGCAATGCTTCCACCGGCCTTGGTGTCGATGTTGAGGACCGCACCCACACCACATACGATCTTCTGACGGGGGATGTGGAGTTGGAGGATGTGATCCAAGCCACAGATTCGTCAAACATGTCGATTGTCCCAGCAACCGTAGATCTCAGCTCGGCCGACATCGAGCTGATGTCCAATGAAAAACGCAGCTTTTTGCTGCATGACGCCCTGCGCCAGACGGCAATGGACAAATATGACTTGGATTACATCCTCATTGACTGCCCGCCATCGCTGAACCTGTTGACAGTAAATGCGATGATTGCAGCGCATTCTGTGCTTATTCCGCTGCAAAGTGAGTTTTTCGCGTTGGAAGGCCTGTCTCAGCTCATGTTGACTGTGCGTGAGGTGCGCCAAACTGCAAATGCGGGGCTGCGGATCGAAGGTATTGTCCTCACAATGTTTGATGCCCGCAACAACCTGTCGCAACAGGTGGAGCAAGACGCGCGGGATAACCTTGGTGATCTGGTGTTTGAAACCAAAATTCCGCGCAATGTCCGGGTGTCTGAGGCACCGTCTTTTGCACAGGCTGTCCTGGATTACGACACGACCTCCAAAGGCGCGGAAGCCTATCGCGCATTGGCCAAAGAACTGCTCGCCAAAAATTTCAAGATCGCCGCTTAAAGGAGGCCCATAATGGCAGACAAGAAAAAACAGCGTGGTCTTGGCCGCGGTCTCAGCGCTCTCATGGCGGATGTGACGGAAGATACATCTCGACCAGACGCAGGCGCGGCGCCGCGTCGCGCGGATCTTGTTGTGCCGATTGAGCGTATTGAGCCCAACCCGGATCAGCCACGGCGTGATTTTACGCCGGAACAACTCGACGATCTTGCAAACTCCATTCGTGAGAAAGGGGTGATTCAACCTCTTATCGTGCGCAAGAAGCCTGGCGATCGCTATGAAATTGTCGCCGGTGAACGCCGCTGGCGGGCGTCCCAAATGGCACAACTGCACGAGCTGCCGGTTATTGTACGCGAGTATGATGATACCGAGGTGCTCGAAATTGCGATCATCGAAAACATCCAACGGGCCGATCTGAACCCAGTCGAAGAGGCAATGGGCTACCGCCAGCTGATGCAGAAGTTTGGCCATACGCAGGAAAAGGTATCTGAGGCGCTTGGTAAAAGCCGGAGCCACATTGCCAACTTGATGCGTCTGCTCAATCTGCCGGATGATGTGCAGGTTATGTTGCGTGAAGGTCACCTGTCGGCCGGTCATGCTCGCGCCCTGGTGACCACAGACAACGCATCTGAGTTGGCTCGTAAAGTGGTGAAGGACGGTTTGTCGGTACGGCAGACGGAAAAACTGGCGAAAAAAACAGGCTCTCTCGTCGAACAAAATAAAAAATCTCGACCAAAGACCCATAAGGACGCCGACACAGTCGCGCTAGAAGGCGATCTTTCGGCCAATTTGGGCATGAAAGTTTCCGTAGATCACGTTTCCGGCGGAGAAAACGGAAAAATTACTATTACTTATCAAACCCTTGATGAGTTGGATGAATTGTGCCGAGTTTTGTCGTCTACGAATTAGGCCGCGTCCAGATGAAAAAAAGTACCGCGCTCAAAACCACCATTTGAATGACAATCACGGTGGTTTTGACGCCAACCAGCAGCGAAATTCCAAAAACCCCAACAATGGACAGCGTAGCTGCCTTTTTGGCTGATGGTCGAATTGCGCCGTTGCTGTTCCAGTCTTCAATCATGGGGCCAAAGGTTTTGTGAGATAAAAGCCAGCTGTGCAGCCGTTCAGAAGAGCGGGCAAAGCAGAAAGCGGCGAGAAGCAGAAACGGCACGGTTGGAAGGAGGGGGAGGACAACGCCAATCAGGGCCAGCGCTACACAGGTCAGTCCACAGATCAGCCAAAGTACGCGCATTTAGTCCACCAATAGTTCTGACAAAACCGAGTTAAGTACCATCCGCCCTTGCGGCAAGACGCGCAATCTTGATTTTTTGATTTCAATCATGCCGATGTCTTGCAGGGTGTCGACACGTGTCCCTTCAAGCGGTTTTCCCGCCAACGCTTCATAACGGGACAGATCAACCCCTTCGCTCAATCTTAGTCCCATCAGCAACAATTCAGTTGCTTGCCCTTCTTGCGAAACGGCTTCTCGCAGGTTTTCTCCATTGCCGGCCTCCGCCGCTTCCAACCATTTGGTTGGGTTTCGCCAGTTTTCGATGGCGTGCCGCTGGCCGTTGAGGGTCAACCGAGCATGGGCTCCAGGGCCAATCCCGGCATAATCCCCATAGCGCCAATAGATTTGGTTGTGGCGTGATTCAGAGCCTATTGCGGCGTAATTTGACACTTCGTAAGGCAGCATCCCGACTTCGGCGCAGATGTCCTGCGTGACTTCATACATGTCTGCCGCGAGATCGTCTTCCGGCAGGCCACGCAGTTTGCCACGATTGTATCGGTCGCCAAAGGCAGTGCCTTGCTCAACCGTCAGTTGGTAGAGAGACAGATGGTCAATCGCCATGGAAAGCGCTTCGCGCAGTTCGGATTGCCAATCATTCAGCGTTTGGTCTTGGCGCGCGTAAATCAGATCAAAACTCACGCGATCAAAGGTTTTTCGCGCAATTTCAAATGCCTGCTTGGCCTCAGAAACCGAGTGAATTCGCCCCAATCGTTGCAGGTCTCGGTCATTGAGCGCCTGGATGCCCATTGATATCCGGTTCACGCCCCCGTCGCGATAGGCGACAAATCGGCCAGCTTCTACCGATCCGGGGTTCGCTTCCAGCGTGATTTCCATGTCATTGGATGTGGGCCAAAGCTTGCGTACATGTTCCAAGATGGCCGCAACCACTTCTGGATCCATCAAACTTGGCGTGCCGCCGCCGAAGAAAATGGTGTTCAAAACCCGACCGGAGGTTTCTGCAGCGACCCGATCCAACTCGCTCAAATAGGCTCTAAGCCAGCGGAGTTGATCAATTTCACGGCTTACATGACTGTTGAAATCGCAATAGGGGCATTTGGCCTGACAAAACGGCCAATGAATATACAGGCCAAAGCCCCCGTTTTGCCAATCCTCAGCCAAAACAGCCCGCCACAAAAGCTTGCAGCGCGCGGCCACGGTGGCTGATTTGGTTCTTTTCTTCTTTTGGCATCTCGGCGCAGGTCACGTCATAGCTGTCTGGCATGAACATAGGGTCATAGCCAAACCCACCTTTACCTCGGATCGGCCAAACCAACTCTCCAGGCATGACACCTTCAAACACCTCGTCGTGTCCGTCAGGCCACGCCAAAACCAGCGTGCAGCGGAACTGCGCAGAACGCGGTGCACCCGGGCCTTTGGCGGTAATTTCGTCATTGGCGCGGGTCATGGCCCGCATGAAGTCGCGGCCATTGTCGGTCTCCGCCCAATCCGCGGTGTAAACACCTGGCGCGCCGTCCAGCGCGTCAATGGTGATACCGCTGTCATCGGACAGGGCAGGGAGCCCAGTTGCCTTGGCCGCCGCATGTGCTTTGATACGGGCGTTGCCGACAAATGTGTCTTCGGTTTCGTCCGGCTCCGGCAGATCCATATCGCCAGCCCCCACCACGGACACTCCGTGTGGGGCCAAGATCTCGGTGATCTCGGCCAGTTTGCCCGCGTTGTGAGTGGCGACCAATAAGCGGTCGCCTTCAAATTTACGGGTCATGCGGAGGCTGCCAGTTGTGCTTTAACCAACTCCGCCACGCCTTTTTCCGCCAGATCCAGCAGTTCATTCATCTGCGCACGGGAATAGGTGGAGCCTTCAGCAGACATCTGTGTTTCGATCATCTGACCATTGGCCAACATGATGAAGTTACCATCCACACCCGCTTCGCTGTCTTCCGGGTAATCCAGATCGAGTACAGGCTGACCGGCGTAAATGCCGCAAGACACAGCAGCCACAGGAGAAATCAGCGGATCAGTTGTTACGTCCCCGGCTTTCATTAGCGTGTTCACCGCCAAACGCAGCGCAACCCAGCCACCGGTGATCGATGCACAGCGTGTGCCGCCGTCAGCCTGGATCACGTCACAGTCCACAGTGATCTGGCGCTCTCCCAAAGCCACACGATCAACGCCGGCACGCAGAGAACGGCCAATCAAGCGTTGAATTTCCACGGTGCGACCACCTTGCTTGCCCGCAGTCGCCTCGCGACGCATGCGCGAAGAGGTGGAACGCGGCAGCATGCCGTATTCTGCGGTCACCCAACCCAGGCCAGAGCCCTTGATAAACGGTGGCACGCGCGCTTCCAAAGATGCGGTGCACAAAACGTGGGTGTCGCCCATTTTGATCAAACAGGAGCCTTCGGCGTGTTTGGTCACATTGGTTTCAATCGAGACTTCACGCATTTCGTTAAGCTGACGGCCGGAAGGGCGCATGGCAAATATCCTTTGTTAGGTTTGGGCTGGGGATAACCGCGGGATAAGGTTGTGCGCAACCCCGATTGACCTTTGCCTGTGAGGCTATTTTATTAAGGAGACAAAGGCACGGGCGAATGACAGACAGCAGCAAAATTCTCGAAGAAATGAATGACCGCAGCCGCGAGGTGTTCCGCCGCGTGGTTGAGGGGTATTTGGAGACCGGTGATCCGGTCGGATCGCGCACCCTAACACGCTCTCTGTCTGAAAAGGTAAGTGCGGCAACCATCCGTAATGTGATGCAGGATCTGGAGTATCTTGGTCTCTTGGATAGCCCGCACGTCTCCGCCGGACGTATTCCAACACAGCAAGGCCTGCGCATGTTTGTGGATGGTTTGTTGGAAGTTGGTGATCTTGACCAAGGGGATCGTCAAAAAATTGACGCGACGCTTGGCGACACAGGTGCCGATGTGGGCAATATGCTGGATCGCGTGTCTACTGCGCTGTCGGGAGTCACACAGGGCGCATCGCTTGTACTGGCCCCAAAACATGAAGCCCCAATCAAGCATATCGAGTTTGTCAGCCTTGGTGCCGAACGTGCCTTGGTGGTGCTGGTTTTTGCAGATGGTCATGTGGAAAACCGTCTGTTCACACCTCCAGTTGGCCAAACACCCAGCTCAATGCGAGAAGCGGCAAATTTCCTCAATGCGGTTGCCGAAGGGCGCACCTTGAGCGAGTTGGGCACTGCCGTTCAGGAAGAGATCAAAAAACGCCGTCAGGAGATCGACAGCCTGGCGGCTGACATGGTTGAAAACGGGCTCGCGCTTTGGGCTGATGAGGGTGGACAGCAAGAGCGTTTGATTGTGCGCGGTCGGTCGAATCTGCTGGGCACAGATGAGGAAGAACAGGATCTCGAGCGCATCCGTACGTTGTTTGATGACCTCGAACGTAAACGAGACATTGCTGATTTTCTTGAATTGGCGGAGCAGGGCGACGGTGTGCGCATTTTTATTGGCTCTGAGAACAAACTTTTTTCACTTTCGGGTTCCTCTTTGGTGGTGTCTCCCTATATGAACGCTGATCGTAAGATCGTGGGTGCTGTCGGGGTTATTGGACCCAAGCGCCTGAACTATGGACGCATCGTGCCGATTGTGGATTACACGGCACAGCTGGTCGGGAAGTTGATCACCGACCGCGGTTAGAGGTGACAAATGGCTGAGCCGAAAGAAAACGAGTTTCTGGACGACATCGCAGATGCCGAGGCCGAAGAATTTGCTCAAAGCTTGGATGAGCTGGATGACGAGGCCATCGAAATTGATGAGCTGCGCGCCGAACGTGACGAGCTGAAAGACCGCTGGATGCGTGCGTTGGCAGATGCCGAAAACGCCCGCAAACGTGGCGACAAAGCCCGTCGTGAGGCGGAGCAATACGGCGGCTCTAAACTGGCGCGTGATATGCTGCCCGTGTTTGACAACATGAAACGTGCGGTTGAAACCATCACCGATGAGCAGAAAGAAGCTTCCGCTGCGTTGATCGAAGGCATCGAGCTGACTATGCGTGAGCTGCTGAAAACCTTCTCCAAACACGGCATCGAAGTTGTTTCGCCTGAGGTGGGCGACAAGTTTGATCCAAATGTACATGAAGCCATGTTCGAAGCACCGGTCCCAGGCACCAAATCTGGTGAGATCATTCAAGTCTCGGCCCAGGGCTTCATGTTGCATGACCGCCTTCTGCGGCCCGCACAAGTGGGCGTGAGCTCGAACCCGGGCTAAACAGACGACAAAATGCTTGCTACAAAGCTCCCGAAGTTTTCGGGAGCTTTTCTTTTGCACATTTTTCTAAAAGTATTTTTTGCGATTTCCATAGCGGTGACACCCGCCTGGGCAGTGACTTACCCAGAGCGGGCGGATCGGTTTTTGAACGATTTTGCGGATGTCCTGACGCTTAATCAGGAGGCAGAAATCAGAGCCAAATTGGTGGAAGTCCATCGCAACAACGACATTGAATTTACGGTCCTTACCATCAATAGTCTGCAAGATTATGGACACGACGGCAAAATTGAACCCTACGCTACGGCATTATTCAACACATGGGGTGTAGGGGACGCGTCTAGAAACGACGGCGTATTGATGCTGGTTGCGGTCTCAGATCGTGTCATTCGCATCGAAGTAGGGGCAGGCTATGGCCTCGAACTCAATACACCTATGCAGCTAATCATCGACAGGACAATCTTACCCCGGTTTCGTGAAAGAGACATGCCCGAGGGCATCAGCGCGGGGGTTTCAGACGTAATTGACGAGGTTACCGGTCGCAATCGCCGGGCACGGGAAGCTGCCGAGCTTGCTGCGGAAACCGTGCCTGTTCAACCCAGTATTTTTGAGAGGATTCCTGGGTGGCTATATGGAGTTTTCACTGCAATCCTTGGTGCTGGCGGGGTCTTTCTCCGCCGTTGGCTTCGACACCGCCCACGGATCTGTCCCAACGACAGTTCCAAAATGGAGCGCATGTTGGAAGAGTGGGATGATCAGCATCTGCAACCGGGACAAATCACTGAAGAGAGGCTCAAAAGCGTCGATTATGATGTGTGGAAATGCATGCGCTGTGACCACATGACCATTGAGGCCTATAAAGGCTGGTTTTCGCGTTATAGCGCCTGCCGCTCGTGTGGATACAAGACAGTCGAGTCAGACAGCACCATCCTAGAAAGCGCAACGCGCCATTCAACGGGGTTGAAACGTGTCGACTACAGCTGCCTGCATTGTCAGGACACCTGGAGCCTGCGCAAAATTATCCCACGCATATCGTCAAGTTCGTCGTCCTCTGGCGGGTCGTCCAGTGGCGGAAGTTCGTCTGGAGGCGGTGCATCCGGCAGTTGGTGACATTGATCCACAGGACTGCCTTTCTGAGGAAATTGAGCAGGTGTTGCTTCGTTGACAGGCTTTGCTGTCGCGCCCATTAACGGACCACCACGGGCAGGGAAAAAAGGGTGGCACAAATGAAAATTGTGATGATCGGCACGGGGTATGTTGGATTGGTTTCCGGTGTCTGTTTCTCCGACTTTGGACATGAAGTTGTCTGCGTTGATAAGGACCCCGTCAAAATCGAAAAGCTTGTGCGCGGCGAAGTCCCGATTTACGAGCCGGGCTTGCAGACACTGATGGAAAAAAACGTTGAAGCTGGGCGGCTTAGCTTCACACTTGATCTAACTAAGGCCATGGATGGCGCCCAAGCGGTCTTTATCGCCGTTGGGACACCAACCCGTCGAGGGGACGGCCATGCAGATTTAACATATGTGATGGCGGCAGCTGAAGAAATTGCCCGTACCGCCCAGGATTATGTAGTGATTGTCACCAAATCCACGGTGCCCGTTGGCACCAATCGACAGGTCAAGAAAACGGTGCGCAAAGCCAATCCGGAGCTTGACTTTGATGTGGCTAGCAATCCGGAGTTCCTGCGAGAAGGCGCCGCCATAGAGGATTTTATGAAGCCAGACCGAGTGGTGATTGGTGTGCATAATGACCGCGCAGGCGAAGTGATGAATGACATTTACCGCCCCCTCTACTTGCGGGATTTTCCAATTGTTTCGACAGATTTGGAAAGCGCGGAGGTGATCAAATACGCCGCCAATGCCTTCTTGGCCACCAAGATCACCTTTATCAATGAAATTGCCGCTTTGTGTGAGCGGGTTGGTGCGGATGTGAAGCAAGTTTCTAAAGGCATGGGCATGGACGGGCGCATCGGGAACAAGTTTCTGCATGCAGGCCCTGGCTACGGTGGCTCCTGCTTCCCTAAGGATACCAAAGCTTTGGCCCGCATTGGTCAGGACAACGCGGTTCCAATGCAGATCACAGAAACTGTCATTCAAGTGAATGAGGAAACGAAGCGCCGCATGATCGATAAGGTGCTTGATTTGTGTGGTGGCAGTTTCAATGGTAAAACCATTGGTGTATTGGGTGTGACCTTTAAGCCAAACACAGATGACATGCGGGATGCGCCAAGTTTGACACTAATCCCGGCAATGGTTGGTGGCGGCGCCAAGGTGTGCGTCACAGATCCGCAAGGGCGCCATGAAGGCGAAGCACTCTTGCCTGGCGTGATCTGGGTGGACGATGCTTACAAAGCGGCGCAAAACGCTGATGTCTTGGTGATCATGACTGAGTGGAATGAGTTCCGGGCTTTGAATTTGAAAAAGATTGCTCGCAAAATGACAACCCCGTGCCTTGCAGACTTACGCAACATCTATTCAGTGCGGGATGCCAAGCGGGCTGGATTTCAAGCATATGCCAGCATAGGCCGCGTTGGATTTTCATCGGTGGACGAATAACCGCCTGCATGGTTTAGAAACCTTGTTTCCAGAAAGGCATCCTCACATGACTTGGAAAACACTATCGACAAAAAGTCTACTCAATCGGCCGCCCTTTTTGGAAGTGCAGCAGGAACAAGTGGAGATCAGACCGGGTCATGTGGTGGATGACTTCTATCAGATCCGTTTGATGGATTTTGCAGTTGTCATTCCCTTTTTGAACGATGGGCGTGTCGAAATGATCCGTCAGTACAAACATGGCCCGGCCCGCGAAGTTCTTGGTTTTCCGGCTGGGCATGTGGATTCAGGAGAGGATCCTGAAGCCGCCGCGCGGCGTGAGCTCTTGGAAGAAACCGGGTTGCAAGCCGATACGTTGGTGCATTTGGGCTCGTTTGTGGATCACGGTAATCAACGTGTGTGCCACGGGCATTACTTTGTTGCGCCGCATTGCCGTCGTGTCACAGAGCCCAACCCAGGTGACTTAGAAGATTTTGCATATGAAGCGCTTACACCAGCTCAAATTGAAACAGCTATTCGGTCTGGCGAGGTTGGCGTGATGCACCACGTGGCGGCCTGGGGCCTGTGGAAAATACAATGCTCAGCCTAAATTGAGCGGAAATCAGTTAGTTCACAACCTACCTGATGCAGGACAATTTCCGGGTGGCCAGCATTCACGCGTAGCGATGTTGTCACACTAAAGGACAACTCGGCTTACAGCCTGTGGAAAACTGTGTGGAAAAGAGTGCAATCCGTGGCCACATCCGCTATAAAGCCTCAAAGAGGCAAGGCGGCTTAGGTTCGATCAACGGATCAGGTGACAGCCCGTGACAAGAGAGCAGGTCATGAAACTATTTGCACGCCTAAGCCCGCGTCGGGCTGTGGCATCGGCGATGGTCGGTGCGGTTGTCAGTGTTTTTGCGTGTTTTGCTATTGGGGTTGGCGCCGCCAATGCGCAGGTGTCACTTGATCTGCGCGACGCGGATCTGCGCAGTTTTGTCGAGATCGTTTCGGAAAACACTGGCCGCAGTTTTGTTGTGGATCCGGCCGTGCGGGGCAATGTGACTGTCCTGGCGCCCAATCAACTCACCGCAGATGAGCTCTATGAGGTCTTTCTGTCTGTTTTGGAACTTAATCGGCTGACAGTCATCGAAGGCGCTGGCGCCGATCGCATTGTTCAAATGAACACAGCCAGAGAGTTGTCGTCTGGCGATGCATCCGGTGTTTCCTCTGGCTATGAAACACGGGTCATTCCTGTGCGCCACGCGCCGTTGCAAGAGGTCATTGAGGTGGTGCGGCCCCTTCTGCCGTCAGAAGCAGTGATCACACCAGTGCCAGGCGCCAGTTTGCTAATTCTGTCGGACCGTGGCGCAAACCATGCTCGTATCACCCGCTTGATCAAACGTTTGGATCAGCCCCGGCAAACGGATCCAATCGAGATGATTCAGCTGCAAAACGCCCAAGCAGGAGATGTTATGCAAGTGGTGCAGTCCATGGGGATTGTGCCCAATGGTGCATCGGTCAGCATTGACCGTCGGTCCAACGCGCTTCTGGTGTCCGGTCCCGATGAAATGCGCCAGCGGGTACGGCTTTTGGCCAGTCGACTGGATACGCAACGAGAAAGTGTAACCAGTCGGACAATCTCTCTGAACTACGCCGATGCTGCTGCAATTGCCGATGTTGTTTTGCGGACCGTCAATGCAAGTGGGGATGCTGCACAGGCAAACGTCCGGATTGTGCCAGAACCTCAGACCAACACATTGTTGGTCTTTGCGCCGCAAGACCGTATGTCCGAGATTGTGCGGATCGTGAAGTATCTGGATCAACGTCCAACACAAGTTCTTGTTGAAGCCGTAATTTTTGAGATGACCGTGGACGGGTTTTCGGATCTCTCCGTTCAATTTGCCGCCGTTCTCAATGATGCGCTGGTGGGAGGAGTCCAATTTGCCCTCCCGGGACGCACAAGCCTGATCAACCTTGTGTCTGCAGTGTCAAATGGCAATGCGCCAGATTTGGGACCTGCGGGTGTGCTGGGCGGCAGTACCTACAATTCGAGCACTGGAAACGGCATTGCGGGTTTGATCACGGCCATTGCTTCAGTCAACTCCACACGCCTGTTATCAACCCCATCAATTTTAACGCTCAACAATCAAGAAGCAGAGATTGTTGTGGCTCAAAACGTGCCATTTGTGACGGGCAGCTACACGTCGACAGGGGACGGCGCCAATCCGGAAAACCCCTTCCAAACCATCGAGCGCCAGGATGTCGGTTTGACGCTGAACGTCACACCTCAAATCAACGCGGACCGCACCGTACGCATGGTGATCAAGCAGGAAGTGTCCAATCTGACAAATTCCACGTCGACGTCTGGCGGGGAAATAACCGCCCGTCGCGCGCTCTCAACCACTGCTCTGGTGCGCGATGGCAACGTGATTATGCTCGGCGGTTTGCTTGAGGATGGTTCTGGAGCGGTCAATCAACGTGTGCCCGGCATTTCTAGCCTTCCAGTGGTCGGCGGGTTGTTTCGCGGCAAAAACTCAACCAAGAACCAGCGTGTTTTGCTGGTGTTGCTCCGTCCGCAGGTTGTGTCAAACGATGCCGAGGCGCGTCGCATCACCAAAAATCTCACCGATAAAGCTTATGCAACCAGTGCTTCCATTCAGCCGCTGGATGAGGGAGGCTATCCTCGGGCTGACCAACGCCTGCTGCCTTACGATGGGGCGGATTTGAACCAACCTTTTGATGCTGGATTTATCGATGCGCTTGCGCAAAGCCGCAATTTTCCACCGCTTCCGAGCCGCCTGCGGTTCAACGGAAACTGACTTAGACGAACGTGTGATACCAGAGACGGAGCAAGCGTGTCATGGGTGATACAAACAACCGCCTGCCGTTTGCTTTTGCCCGTGACAATCATGTGCTACTCAAGGGCACTCAGGTGTTTGCTGGACCCGCGGTAACTGCTTTGGGTCTCAGGGAGGCACAAAGGCGCGTGGGCTTGGTTGATGTGGTTTTCAACCAGCTGGCGCAGCCAGAGTTTGAAACACAGCTGGCGAAACTTTATGACGGCTCAGACACGGGGCCGGATCCGACAAGCGACACCGAGCTGAGTTTTGATCTCGAAGAAGCGGCTTTTGCCTCGCGTCAGCGAGATCTGCTGGACGAACCGGGAGATGCGCCAGTGATCCAGCTGGTCAATCGGCTGCTGCGCAAAGCTGTGCTGGGCCACGCGTCTGATTTGCATGTGGAGCCGCACGAATACGGCCTTCGCGTGCGCATGCGGGTCGACGGCTTTTTGCAGGAAGTGATGGACCGTGCCGACGTGCCGGTTAAACGCATTGTGTCGCGACTGAAGGTCATGGCCGGTTTAGATATTTCCGAAACACGCCTTCCGCAAGATGGACGCATTGCGCTGTCTTTGGGGGGGCGCATGATCGACACGCGGGTGTCTTCGCTGCCTGGCCACTATGGCGAGCGCATTGTCCTGCGTATTCTGGACCGCTCGGCTGGTCTGATGCCACTCAAGGATCTTGGCTTGTCAGAGGCGCAGCAGGCATTGTTGCAGCGCCTTGCGTCTCTGCCAAATGGCATCATTTTGGCGACAGGTCCAACTGGTGCGGGAAAAACCACCACGCTTTATTCCCTGCTGCAATTGGCGGATCGGGACGAGCACAACATCGTCACCGTCGAAGATCCGATTGAATATGATCTGCCTGGCGTGAGCCAATCTCAAATCAACGCAGACATCGGCATGACCTTTGCTGCGGGCTTGCGGGCCACGTTGCGCCAAGACCCAGACGTTATTCTTGTTGGCGAAATCCGCGATCCGGAAACCGCCTCCACTGCGGCGCAAGCGGCCCTTACTGGGCATTTGGTATTTTCCTCTTTGCACGCAAATAGCTCTGTTGGTGCCATTGTCCGTCTGCGGGACTTGGGTGTGGATAACTTTCTCATAGCCGCCACTTTGCGCGGTGTGATTGCGCAACGTCTTCTGCGCAGATTGTGCCAAAACTGTTGCGCGGCTCACGATCCAACTCGTGAAGAAACATCGCATTTCACCCGCCACGGTTTGCCAATTCCCGAGACGCTTTATGATCCTGTTGGGTGTGAAGTCTGTTTAGGAACGGGTCATGCCGGTCGGATGGGTGTCTTTGAGATGGTGGAAATTGGCGAAACGCTCCGTGCGGCGATTGATCGTGGGGCAACCGAAACCGAAATGGCATCCATGTCGCTCTCTGCCGGAGAAACCCTGATTGGTCAGGGTCTGCTGGCCGCCTCTGGCGGTGATGTGAGCCTGTCTGAAACATTGCGCGTTGTTGGAGACGTAGCGTGAAGGCCTACGCCTATACCGCCTACACCGGTAATGGCCGGCGCAAAACAGGCACTATTGTTGCTGAAACCGAGGCTGATGTTGCTGCACAGTTGGCGCAGCAAGACTTGTTTGTGTCTGAGGTTCATGAGACAACACCACAGCTCAGCAAACACACCGCGCGCCTGTCACGCCGGTCTCGTTTGAACCCAGATCTGCAGTCGGTGTTTACCCGCCAAATGGCGGTATTGCTTGGAGCAGACCTCACTGCGGAAGCTGCGTTGGAGGCCGTACGAAGTGAGAGCCAAACCGTGCTGGATACAGTAGCGGCGCAAGCACGTGCCTCGCTAATGGAAGGTGCCACCTTGTCAGATGCATTGGCGGAGACGGGTGCCGGGTTTCCCCCTTACTACCTTGCTGCGCTAAGGGCGGGTGAGGGCGCTGGCGAATTGGCAACGGTGTTCCAAGAGCTGGCAGATCACTTGGAGCAACTGGGGACCGAGAAAGCAGATATTGCCACCGCGCTGATATACCCTGGTTTCGTGGCCGCTGTGGCATTATTGGTTTGTGCAATCCTGATGACCAGCGTCGCCCCTGAAATTGTCTCCATGTTTGAACTTTCTGGACGCCCCTTACCGCCCCTCACGCAATACGTGCTTTCTATAAGCGACTGGATACAGGCCAACGCAATCCTTCTTGCTGTGCTTATGGGCTTGCTTACCGCCTTGGCGATAGTCACACCGCATATTCCTGTCTTGCGGGATCTTCGAGACCGGGGGCTTTTGCGCCTGCCTGTGACGGGACGCCTACTGCGACTTTCCGCTTCAGTGCAATACATGCGTACATTGGCGTTGGTGCTCGGGGCGCGCCATGCCGTCCTCAGCGCTGCGGTTAACGCCAAAGATGTTCTGGTGGTTGCGCAGTTTCAAAGTGAGGGTGATGCGGTTGCGACAGCCGTGCGGCAAGGCGAAAGCCTGTCGTCCGCCTTGTCTCAGCTGTCGTTTCTTCCGCCGGTCGCCCGCCAACTAATTGCCGCCGGCGAAGCCTCCGCCCGTCTGGCCCGCATGACTGACCGCGCTGCCGCTTTGGTGGAGCACCGCCTATCAACGGAACGCAAACGCATCGCCGCACTGCTGGAGCCATTGCTCATGATGCTGGTTGGCGCCTTGGTGCTTACAATTGTGCTTGCGGTGTTGCTGCCGATCTTTGATTTGCAAGCGGTGGTCGCAGGGTAGTGAATCCCAGCTGAACCTATTCAGGGAAAGCCATCAGTTCAGGATCACCGTCATCTCGTGAGACCCAAAGGCCCTGCGCATCAATGATTGCAACCCGCACGTTTGGTTCCAACATATCACCCACGCGCAACAGCCGGTCTCCTGTGGGATGGCCGACAATGGCCCACGATGACGCCCCGTCCCGAACCATGCCTTTCAATGTGTAGCCGAGACTGGACAGAGGCGGTTTGGCCGCCTTTGGTGGTTGTGGTTCTTCAGCTGGTTGTGGCGGTGCAGTCTGCGGGCTTGGAGGTTGACGCTCGCCAAACAAAGCGGTCCATCGGCGTGGTTGCCGCACAGGGGATGGTGGCGATGCGACATCAGATTGCGATGCCCCGGTTGCTACCGTCAGCGGATCCGGCGCAGTACGCAGTTCCTCGGCCAGTTGCCACCCTGCCCAAGCGGCACCCCCTAAGCACACCAAAGTGCAGAACCCAGCGATTAGTCGCATAAATACCCACTCTCTTCTCGCCAAACCTCTGCAAGATAGACGCAGGGCCGCGATTATGCTAAGCTATTACAAATAAGAAAAAACGACAATCTTGAGCAGGTACAAACCATGTCTTCCATTCTCCGAACCGGTCTCGCCGGTCTGGTGCTTATTGGGGTAGGCAGTTGCGGCGATGAAATGGTGTCGCGCAACAGCTTTGAAAGCCAATATGCTGTCGCCAGAAATGCACTTGAAGGCGGCCAATACGACCGTGCGCGCCGCAGCTATCAAAAGTTGCTGCAACAAGCAGGCCCTCTCGCTCCGCGGCTTCAACTTGAGTACGCCCATACTGAGTTGCGGGCTGGCAATTTCGAACAAGCAGCAAAAATTGCCGCTTCGCTTGCGGCCAGCCAAACGGGGTTGGCGCGCAGTGCGGCTTTGTCGGTTCAAGGTACTGCACAGCATGAATTGGGCATGAAACAGCTGTCCGAAGGCAACACCGCAGCTGGTCAGCAAAATCTCAGTGCGGCAAATGCTGCGCTACAAGAGGTGCTCAAATCAAATCCAGATTTGGATCCTCTGGGTGCAATGGCAGGGCGCCAAGCCAAGATTTCTTCCCGGCTCCAGCGTCTCTGATTCAGCGCAAAAGACTTATCTTTGAAGAGGTCGAAGGTCGAGCCAGGTGGATACAACGCCTGGCTCTTCTGTTGCCTCAAGACGGAAGGCAACAATGTCGTATCCCCAATCAGGGTGTGCCGATCTGAGCCAGGAAGCCAGTTTCAGGAAATCAACGCGTTCAAACTGAAGTTCGATCCCGTCTGCGCCGTCCGCGTCCAAAACTGTTACGGACCTGCGCAGCTGGGCCGCAATTAACCCTTGTTCGATCCCGCCGGAGCCAATCGGGTCTCCGATTTCTGGCTGCGGTGCGGCTTGCGTCAGAATTGTGAGCTCTCTGGCTTGTCTGGTTACCCAGCGTTGCAATGCCACCGCGTCTCGCTGAATCTGTTCAGCCGCCTGTCTTCGTTCTTGTAGCGGCATGAGCAGACCAAACACCAAGGCCAGCGGCGCCACAATGCCTGCCAAACTGGCCAGTAAAACCTTTTCTCGGCGAGTCAGTTGAAGAAGAAATTCCAGCAGCCGATCGCTCATGGTGATGGTTCCTTCGGCAAAATTCGGATCTCTGTGCGTACGCCGACCTGCGCGTCGCTGACCCGGCTTTCCTCCAGATCCGCGGTCATATGGTCAGATTGCAGCGCTGAAGTGAGCCGTTCTGCACTGCCAAAATCTGGCATTCGCACAACAATCATAAGCCCATCGCCTTTTGTGTAGCTGACCATCTCCGGTACGGCGTTCGCGGCGTCTAGGACAGCACCAACTTCTGCGGTCAAATCCAAGACATCCAGCGTTGCTCCGCCATCCCTTCGGGAATTCTGTAGATCCAATAGCACCCGACTGACTTGGCTCCGTACATCCAAAATTGGACCCGTTGGTACAAAGTGCTGTTTCACGATTTCTTGGGTGTGTGTGGTGATTTCGTCGGTCTGAGCCTCAATGCGCGCAATGGCAACAAGTTGACCAACACTCCATAGCGCGACGGCCAATGCCGCGGATAAAGCAGTCCACCGCCACGGCAAAACCCGCTGCGCCAACCGCGTACGAGCGGCCATTGGATCTGCGCGCAGATCACAATCCAACTCGCCATGTTTCAAAACTGAAGGTCGGTCAACGCCCAACTCAGGCAACTGGTTTGGATCAAGTACAACAGGCACTCCATGCGCGCTCATCAAGCTGTCAAAGGCCGACAGTGCTTCACCATGCCAAAGCACGGCAGTGGGGCGATTGGGGCTGGCGCTAAGTGCTTGCGACAAGACGATTTCAGCCATTTCCAGTGACGTGCTGGCACCATCGTTTGGACCAAACCGCATCATGACGGCTGTTGAGCCGTCCAGCTTGATTTGGGACAGCGTCCAAATCCCTTCTGACGTTGGCAGTGACAGGTAGTCCGGTATCACTGCCTGGCAGTCATAGCTCCGCCACTCTGCCATATGGGTGTGATCCGCAACAAACACCTGGGACCAGTCTTCTCCGTTGGCACCAAGATTGCAGGGTCTCATCGCCACTGTGTCATCCAGCCCCATTCGATCGGTGAGTTGCCGCCGCGCGACCTGTTCCCGGGCTTGCCCCCGTAGCGACTTTGGGAGGTCCAAGTGGATTAACGGAACCACATGTCCAGGCGCCAATACGACATGTCGCGCGGATTGTATTCCGTCACCAACCCGTGCAAACAATGTGGACGCCTCTCCATGTTGTGCTGGGGGGGACGATTTTCTGACGTGTCGCACCAGCGCTCCTGTTAAATTCACCTGTCAGCAAAATGCAGGCCTCTGGTATAGAGTGCAATCCTGCTTTTGTTTCATGGCCTTGTCGTGATCCTCCAGTGGGTGGTTACACCAACCGGTAAGCTTTGTCTCTGAAACACAATACTGCGCTGGGCAAATTGGTCATCAAGCGAAGCCGATATCTCGGCCCGAAACCATTGTGACCCTACCGATAGATGTTCTGGCGACAAAGGTGGCGGCGGTCCTTCCGGATTGTCTGCATCTGGCGCAGGAACGCCGACCGCCGCCAAAAATGCGTCAACCGAAGAAAATGGCTGATTTGTGCGATCGCGAAAGACTTGGTTGTACGCAGCGGCTGACATGTTTGGCAAAAAGGCGCGCAGCACTTCTTCCGAAACTGTGTTGATGTTGAGCGGGCTGTCGCCGGGCAGCGCAGTCACAAACGGTGCCAAGCGCGCCAAGTGTCGTTCCGAAATACCAGGCAGATGCGCCAACTGGTCAACCATCAATAGGGGGCCGGAGACAGGTTCTTCGGCTGGCGTTTTTCTGCTCCAAGCGGCTGGATCCACAGGGCCATCTGCGCTCAGTAAATCGTGGATTTGTTGTCCAACCTGCTGCGGCACGCCGCGTTGCGATAACAGCTTTTTAAAGGCGTCGTGCGCGGTGTGATGATCTGGGTTTGACAGCCAATTCAGGTTAAATAGTCCCTGTTCATCCGAAATTCTCCCGGTCACTCGGCCCCGTGTGAGCTGCATGTCTATCACCGGCTTGGCCCAGTTTTCTCCGTTGTGGTCAACGGCGCCAACATCACGCTCTAAGACGGTTTTGGCCAAGGCTTCAAAAGCGTTCAGGTTCAAAGACAGCTGCGCTGCTGTCAGTCCTGCATCTAGTCGCTTACGACCGGCGTCCGCCCGCGCCAAAAGAAAAACGGCCACAGCGGACAACGCAGCCACCAACACCAACGCATTGACCAACACATAGCCATTTTTATTGTCCGAAGGCGCATTCATTTCAAAGACTCCAACAGCACTATGTCTCCATGGGCCTTTGTCTCCAGCGTGATTTCCACGCCGTCTGGCAATACGCTGGAAAATGAGACCGTGGCCGCCGGGCCGCCGTCTTCATCTTGGTTGGCCGCGCTTGGTATGGCCTGTAGTGGCGGTCGCAGACCATTGATCCATCCAAGTTCCCCCCAATAGCTTCGCAGCCGAATGCCTGTGACACCCTCCAACACCGGGACTTCTGGACCAAGTGCTGAGGTGTTGAGCGGAGTTAGTGTCGCCCATCTTTGTCGTATGAATCGACCCGAACTCGGCTGAAAACGCCAAGTTACACGATGCAAAATCGGTTGCGATTTTCGATCCGAGTGCAGTGTCGGCTGCCCTCCAATGGAAAGGGAAAACCCTCCCGAGTCTTCGGTGAGTGCTGACAGAATGGGGCCATCGTCGGGAGAAAAGAAAGGCATTGGAACCGCAGAAGAAACATCCCGTCGCAAGAGGCTTATTGCCTGGACCAGTTCAGCTGACGTCTCACCGCGATCTTGCAAGCCATCTCGGAGCCGCAACATGCCGGAGAGTCCTTGTGCCCCCATGATTGCCACCAAAGCAAATAGGGCTAAGGCGACCACAAGCTCGATCAGACTAAGTCCGAGATCGCTTTGCGTTTTTGGTGGTCCCTTTTGTGGTCGATGCATCACCGCCCACCTTTGAGGTAGGCATTCAATTGCGCCCCCTCACCGGATTGGCCTCGTGCTGTCACACGAATGCGGACCAAGCCCGCTTCGGTGATGGCAACGTCTTCTTCAATCACAAAATTTTGTGCGCCCATCAATACCGTGGCGGGCAACGAGGCGGACATTCCAAGAAGTTTACGCTCTTCCACCCGATTGTGCGCCACAATCCGTGCCAGCAAACGCGGGGTTTCTCCGCCAATGGCGACTCGTGATTGATCTGCAGCTCGAGTCGCAGCGATGGTGCCCAATGCCAGAACAACAATTGCAATGGCCAGTTCGATCAGAGTTAAACCCGACTCCTTTGATCCTTTTTGGTGCTTAATCACTGGCATGACAGCCCCAACAGCCCATCCGACAGGCACCGGCTAATGTGGCTTTCTTTGCTAAAAACTATGGAGAACACCGTGTTCTCGCCGTTGGCCAAAAACACAATTTCGGGTGCATTGGAGGCAGATGGGTGTGACGTGACCACCACTTGGCCGCGCCAGCGAAGGACTTGGTCAGAAATGTTCCAGCCTTGGGCAGTGCTTGTGGCCAGTTGCATGCCTTTGGGGGTGAACTTCATGCCCCGGCTTTGGCCGCTAGTGATGGCCAAGTCACTCAATTGGTCAAAAGTGTGCTGAAACAAAGCCTGATCTTGTGGCGCAGTCGCTTGAGATCGGCCAACCGACAAACTTGCGCCCACTGCCAACACGGCCATGACCGCTACAGCAATCAGAAGCTCGATCAATGAGAAACCGCCAGAGGGGTCTGGGGTTACTGCGTGGCCCATGATCCGATATCCGCATCCGCACCTGTGCCGCCGGCAACTGCATTTGCGCCGTAACTGAACACGTCAAAATCCCCGTGCACACCAGGGGATAAATATTGGTACGGCTGCCCCCAAGGGTCGATCGGCAGGCGATCCATATAGCCGTTGGCGGCCCAATTTGTTGGCACGGGGTCACTGGTTGGTTGTGTGACCAAAGCGTCCAACCCCTGTTCCGTTGTTGGGTATCTGAAATTGTCGAGCCGGTACAAATTGATCGCACTCACAACCGCGGCGATATCAGCCTGGGCACGCGCCGCCCGGGCTTGATCCGGACGGTCAATCACACGTGGCACAATCACCAGTGCCAAAACTGATAGGATCACCACAACAACCATCAACTCCAGCAGGGAAAACCCGGCGTCGTTTTTGGCGTGTTGGGAGCTTGGGAGAGAATTGGATGACATAAACTGGCTCGCTCTATTTGACGGCCATGGTAAAGGCAGCAGGGACGGTTTGTCCATTCTCCCCAAACGCGAGTGTGTTATGGCCAAGCAATGGACAAATTATTCCAAACTGCGCAAAACTGCGCTGTCCAAATTATCTGAGCGCGCCTGTGACCGATCCAATCTCTTTGTTTCTTTTGCTTGTCAGCCCAGCGGTTGGATCTTTTCTTGGCGTGCTGATTGATCGATTGCCGCGCGGCGAAAACGTGGTGTCCCGTCGCTCTTTCTGCCGCTCTTGCGGGGCGCAGCTGCAGCCCTTTGATCTCGTGCCTATTCTAAGCTTTGTCTGGGCAAAGGGACGGTGTCGTCACTGTAGCAGCAGCCTTTCCCCATGGTTGCTCTATTTGGAAATCGCAGCAATTGCGGCGGCAGGGTTTGCGATCATAACCAGCGACTCCACACCCACCATGCTATTCACGGCAGCTTTTCTCTGGCTCCTTCTCGGCTTGGCGGTATCGGACCTGCTTTGGATGCGATTGCCAAATGTCCTAACTGGGCTTCTGTTTGGCCTTGCTTTGGCGTGGTCAATGGCTGTGGGCGGGGCCGGCATTGAGGTGGCATTGCTGGGTGCTGGCCTGGGCGCCGGTGGCTTCTTGGCGCTGCGCATCAGCTATCGCGCGTTGCGGGGAGCTGAAGGGCTGGGTTTGGGTGACGTTAAGCTTATGGCAGGCTTGGGAGCTGTTGCTGGACCATTTGATTTGCCAGCTCTGGTGCTTGGTGGTGCTACGATAGGGATCCTGTTTGGTTTGGTCCGGCATTGGCGAAGTGAAAATCTGGGCAGACAGGCAATTCCTTTTGGCACTGCGCTGTGCCTCTCAGCGGCACTGATGTGGCTGAGCCGTGTTACGGGATTGCTGAATTAGTGCCACGTAGCTAGGGTACAGCCGGCGTATAGGACGCGACGAGCCATTGGCCGCAAAGACACAAATCTGGATGACCCTATGCAATTTCCGCTCCGCGTTTTTCCCTCGTTCTTGTTTGGTCTGGCGCTGATGACGCCCGCAGCAATGTCTCAACAGGCACCGACTTTTAAGCCGATTACCAGCGAAACCGAGGCGCCAGCAGCGGAGCAAACTTCTCCACGCTCCTCAATGGCGGAAATCGAGACGGCATGGGCGGAAAAAAACTATGTCTTTGTGCGCGAAGGCCTGCGCCAGCATGTCGAAGACACCGACCAGCCCTTGGTCCAATTCCGCTATGGTCGGGTTCTTCTGGAAGCGCTGGGCGGACCGCGAGACTTGGAGGGTGCCGTTTTTTGGTTGGAAAAGTCAGCGGCTCACAAGTTTGTAGCTGCTGAAAACTTGTTGGCGCGTCTGTATCTTTCGGCGCCACAAGATGGTGACCTTTATCAGCCCGAACGCGCGATTAAGCTGTTTTCCAGTGCGGCGGCGCGTGGGGTGGCGGAATCCCAATATTATTTGGGCCTCGTTTACCGAGACGGCCTCTCGATTGAGGCAAATTTGGAGACCGCTTTCAATTGGCTTCTAGCCGCAGCCGAGCAGGATCATCAAGACGCACAACTTGCGGTCAGTCGCGCGTATTCACGTGGCGAGGGTGTTACAAAAGACACGAACATGGCTGTGCACTGGCTGACGCTCGCCGCAGAGAATGGCCACACCTCCGCACAGTTCAACCTGGCACGCGCCTATGACGAAGGGCGTGGTGTGTCGTTGGATCGGGGCCAGTCATTGGTGTGGCTACAACGAGCTGCGGAGGCTGGGCATGTCCAGTCGCAACGCGTGCTTGGACGCCGCTATCTGATAGCAGATGATGTCGCCGCGAACCCCTCTGCGGCAATGACGTGGCTTTCAACGGCTGCCAAGCGTGGCGACGCGGAGGCCATGACCCTTCTCGGAGATGCTTTTGGCGGAGGCTATGGCATTGCCAAGGATTCCGAAAACGCCTGGGCTTGGTACAATCAAGCTTCAAACAGGGAGTATGGTCGCGCCACCGCTGCGATTGCGGGGATGCTTGCAAGCGGGGATGGTCGGCCAGTCGACCTGGAAGCTGCTTTGAACACGTATCGCACCGCGCTGGATCAGGGGTATACCCCGGCCCGAATTGCGTTGGGGCAGTTGGCAGGGGATGGCAAGCTTGACGGCCTGGTGGCTCCACACACAGTTGTGCCTTGGGCGTTTGACGCCGCCGCTGAGGGAGACACTGCCGCGCGAGATTGGTTGAAGCAACAGGCGGACGTTGGCATTCGCCCGGCGCAAACGGCATGGGCCATTTGGCTGACGGAGCAAGGCAACACGCCGGAAGACGCGGTACCTTTTTTTGAACTGGCGGCACAGGCTGGGGATGTTGAGGCGCAATTTCGTCTGGGCCAAATGCTGACACGTGGGGACGGAGGGGCGCAAAACTATGTGCAGGCCCACGCTTGGCTCAATATTGCCGCCACTGGAGGTCATTCAAAGGCAGCTGAAGTGCGGAGCACAGTCACGGATTTGATGACCGCAGAAGAAATCGCTCAGGCCCAAACCATTGCTCGCCGGTTTTTTGAGGACGCGGCCAATCAATTGCCCAAAGGGGTGTCCCAATGAGATGGCACGGTGCTCTCATCACGCTCTTGCTGTTCTGTGGCACTGCGGCGGTGGGCACTCTGGCGATCGCGCAAACAGGCGAAGGTGTGGCACCGGAAGTCTCAGATACAGGTCAGGAGTATACACCGCAGGAGATGTATGACCTCGGTATGCAATTTCATTCTGGAGAAGGCGTTCTACAAAATTTTGCATCCGCTGGAGAATGGTTTGGACGCGCCGCACAACAGGGCCATGTCGCGGCTCAAAACCGATGGGGCCAATACCTCTTCACTGGCTATGGTGGCACGGCAGACCCGGCAACGGGTCTACTTTGGCTGAAAGCGGCCGCTCAGGCTGGCGACCCGGATCACGTGTTTGACTATGCAAGCGCCTTGGAAACCGCACCAGAGGCACTGGGGGATATGAGTCAAGCGGCTCAGATGTATGCCCGTGCCGCCGAAAAGGGCCATTTGGAGGCCATGGTGAGCCTTGGTGTTTTGTTTCAAAACGGAACTGGCGTGCCCAAGGATCTCGCTCGCGCCAAACAGTTTTATGAACTTGCCGTTTCCGAAAATCATCCGCGTGCGCAAAACAATCTCGGGTTGCTGTATGTGCGCGGCGAAGGCGTGACGCAAGACTATGTGAGGGCAGCGGAATTGTTTGCAGCAGCAAGTGAGCAGGGGCTGAAAGTGGCCAAGACAAACTTGGGCGTTATGTACGAAAATGGATTTGGAGTGCCGCTTGATGAGGCCAGAGCGGCGGAGCTCTATCGCGAAGGGGCTGGCCAAACCGGTTCCACTGCGTCCTCTGGATCTGCGGATCCTTTTTACGATCCGCGTTTGAGCCAACCCGATACCAGTGAAGCAGGGTTAAAGCTGCTTCAGGAGAGCTCCAATCTTGGGGATCCAATTTCGCAATTTCAGCTCGGGTGGTTGCTTCTGATACAATCCGACCGGACGCCAGCCGCACAAATCCAAGCCGCCACACACATGAGGTCGGCTGCCGAGGCTGGTTTGGCCCCTGCAATGATCAATCTTGCAGGGCTATACGCACGTGGCGAAGGGGTGCCGCAAGATTATGTTCTCGCGCAAATGTGGATGATCCGAGCGGTTAGATTTGGTCATACTGGCGATCCCGGTCTCGCGGAGTTTTTGGCGTCCCATATGACCGTTGAGCAAGTCAGCGAGGCCCAGAAGCGCGCCCAATAGCCCATGGCCTGTTGCGAGATCGCAATACTGCGCTGTTAAGAAAATCTGGTTTCCCATCTTTTTTGCCGTTTCAGTGGGTCAAAAGTCTGGAATTCCATAAAAACGTTCCATTTTTTTTAAACTTGCGTTAAGCTATTCGGATGGCAGGGTTAGGAGCCTTGCCTTTCTCCTCATGACCGATAGCATTGGTGTTTTAATGCGACGATTTCTTACTGGCGCAGCATTTTTTTGTTTTTCTCTTCAGGTTGCCGTAGCGGCAACCCCTGAACCTGTACAACTACATAACTCAAATGCGGTGTGGTTCGAAAACTGGATTGGGCTGAGCAATGCAACGTTGTCGGTGATGGCGCCCAACGGAGAAACAATCGAGGTGTTTGCAGCCTCGGGTACACCTGTGTTCCAATTATCTGGCCGCGACATTCAAGACGGTTACTACCGGTACGAGTTACGCGCTGCGACTGAGGAACAGAAGAAAATTGTCAACGCTACGAACCAGGGTCGTGGCGATGCACAGCGAGACTCTGTTGCTGTGCCCTATTACTCCACCGGCACTTTTTTGGTGGAGCGCGGGGTCATTGTGACCCCTGAAGACATCAAGGAGGAGTGACCGGCGGGTTTCAAACCGGTTGGTCCTAGCGAACAGGATTCTAGCTATGAAACAAACACCAACATTACTCGCAAGCGTTGCTGCCTTTGCTATTACCGGCGCGGCGCATGCACAGCAGGTATTTGCGACCGATCTGATCGTGCAAGGCAGCGCCTGTGTCGGTATTGACTGTGTCAGCTCTGAAAGCTTTGGCTTCGACACAATTCGTATGAAGGAAAACAATACCCGGCTGAAGTTCGATGATACATCCACAAGCGGGAGCTTTCCAAACAACGATTGGCAGTTGACCGCCAATGACAGCTCCAACGGTGGCGCCAACAAGTTCTCGATTGACGACGTCACCAATGGACGAGTTCCATTTACTGTTGAGGCAAATACACCAACCAACGCGCTCTTTGTTGAAGACACCGGGCATGTGGGCTTTGGCACCAACAACCCTGTCGTGAACTTGCATGCGGTGGAAGGCAACACGCCAACCCTGCGCCTTGAGCAAGATGGCTCTTCTGGCTTCACGCCTTACACTTGGGATATGGCTGGCAACGAGACCAACTTCTTCATTCGGGATGTAAACGGTGGCAGCGCCCTGTCTTTCCGGATTTTCCCAGGTAATGAAAACGATGATGGCCTGGTAATCCGCAACGGCCGCGTGGGTGTGCAAACCGATAACCCAAGTCACACTTTGCACGTCCGAAAAACAGACGGGACTGCAAAGCTTATGGTCGAAGACACTGGTGGCGCGGGAGCTAATATTAACATGCTCCAACTGATTAGTGCTGGCGGTAATTCTATCGTAATGGAAAATTCTACTGACAGTCACAAATGGCGTCTGTTTCAGCACCTAAATAACACCTTTAAGATCTCCAGTAACGGCGGATCAGCTGCAGATGAGTTTGTGCTGGACAGTAATGGAAACCTAACGTTGGCTGGAACAATAACCACAACCGGAACGACATGCGGTGGTGGATGTGATTTGGTGTTTACCGATGAATATGAAATTCTGCCAATAGAACAGCGTGCCGCTTTGATGTGGGAGAACGGTTACCTGCCCAATGTTGGGCCAACGATCGAAAATGAAGCCTTTGATCTTACAGATAAATTGGGCCGCATGCTTAACGAGTTAGAGCATGCCCACATCTACATCGAGCAACTCCATAAGCGTCTGGAAGTCCTCGAAGCAGAGCGTGGCTGAAGCAAAGACTTGAGGAAAATGAGGCCCCAGAATTCTGGGGCCTTTTTTTGGGTTCAGAATCCGGAGAAATCTTAACTATGAAGGTGTCGTTAGTTTCCTTTGCCGATGGTGAATATTCCAAGAGGGGCCCTGTGATGCAAAGACAGGCCGAGGAGTTTGGCCGTTTCTCAAGTGTCGAAGTGCATAATGGCCAAACACTTCCCAAGTGGTTTATTGATGAACATCATCGGGCTATGGTTGGAGTCAAGAAGTACGGGTTTTGCATTTGGAAACCCCGCATTCTTTTAGATCTTCTGGATCGGTTAGAGTTTGGTGACTGCGCGATTTATATTGATGCAGGGTTCACATTAAATCCAAATGCACAGTCACGTTTCGACGAGTACCTTCAAATTGTGCACGACAGCCCAAGTGGACTGCTAGCATTTCAGAATGTGTTTGTAGAGGCGCATTGGTGCAAAGCCGATGTGGCCAGTCGGTTGGGGCTTCAAGCGGATTCGAGACATTTGCTCACGGCTCAAATGGGGAGTGGGCTAATTTTTGTTAAGAAGACACGCGAAAATATTGATATGATACGCCTTTGGTCAGAGGTCGCTGTGGAGAGTAACTATCGGTTCTCTGATGACACGCCCTCAGAAACACAGAATCATCCCAGATTTCAGGAGCATCGTACTCAAAGTATTTACAGCCTGCTTTGTAAAATACGTGGTGTTGAGACAACACACTACGAAGTTCAAGCTTATGCAGGTGCGTTTGATCGATCTCGCGAAAAAGTGCCTTTTTGGGCAACCCGGTCACGTAGCTAATTAAAAAGATCGTACTCGAGAACCTGTAAGTCGTTCCGCAAAAATGGTTCGGTAGCGGTCCTTAAGGTTCGACTTTTTTTAATACGCGACAATTGGTCATGCGACGCGAGACTCCGATTGAGCTGCGGCAACTCTGCCACAACACCGTTTGCGCCGATTTTCGTTACAAACGACGCAAAGTCGCGTTTGGCGCACTCATGACGGATATAGAAAACATCGGCCGGAATACTTCCAGAAATCTCTAAAAACCAGGTCATTGGCTTTAGATCGCGCGCTAAAGCAAGAAAACTCTCTTCGTCAAAAGTGGGTGTTTGCCAATCTCCGCTGGTTTCGCTGTCTTGCCATCTGTGAGGTGAAAAATAATAGGAAACTAACCTTTCAAATGGGTGTCGAACCGACGTCGCTACCAAGAACTGGTCCAATCGACCTGAGAGTAGCTCTGAGTACTGCTGAAGCGTTGCGTGTTTTGAGGGGGTAACTTTTCCTACTATCCCGAACCGCTCTTGTCCTCTAAATCCTTTGGCTACGAGTTTCTTGTCGTCGCTGATGGGCAACAGTGCGGTTTGAATAGAGTTGCCGGCCGTTTTGGGTATATGGACGTAAATGAACTGGAAAGAAGAAGATATCATTTACTTACTCTGCCAATATGATGATCAACGGGAAGTTGGAAGTGGCCAACCGGCTTTTCCAAAAAAATGGCTGTGCTGAGACGTCAAGTTATATCGGACCACCAAGGATGTGTAGGAAAATCTTGATGCAAAAAATGGTCGTCGCCCCCTACGAAAAACGCTTCTTTCTAGCGGCTCTCATTGTCGCGGTGTTGGCTTATCTTTTCTGGACCGGATCTCGTTATCCTGCGCTGGATGAAAAGGCGATGATGTCAGGGGCTATCCAGCTGGAAGACCCTTTGGGCTTTGAGGCGCTCTTTCCGTTGACTGTCGACATGAGTACGCTCGAGCGGATTTTTTACACCACGATCAATTGGATCAACACCAACAAAAAGGGCATGACTTTTGGCGTCTTGTTTGCCGCTGCCTTCCTCACTGCCGCCAGCTACCTCAAACAGCGCAGCTTTCGCGGTGGTTTTGCCAATTCACTCCTTGGGTTGGCCATCGGCACCCCGCTTGGCGTTTGTGTGAACTGCGCCGCCCCGATTGCGCGTGGCATGTACTCCGCCGGCATGCGCGCGGAAACCACGCTGTCTGCCATGATTGCCTCCCCAACGCTAAACATTGTTGTCCTGACAATGCTGTTCTCGCTTCTGCCCTTCTACATGGCTGTCGCCAAGATCGCGCTCAGTCTGGTGGTGATCCTTGTGGCGGTGCCGCTGATTTGCCGCCTGTTGCCGCAAACCGAAATCGCGTCCGCAGACCTAAAAGAGGCCACGCCCTGGAGCGTGGATGAGTTGTCACAAGGTCAGCCCGCCTCCGACCCACTGGGCACCGCCATTCTGGCCGTCGCGCAGGGCTTCCTGAAAAACCTCTGGTACATCGTGAAAATGACAGTGCCGCTGATGTTGTTGGCTGGATTTCTTGGGGCGCTTGTTGCTGTGCTGTTACCGCAAGACCTGATCACGGGGCTGGCTTTTGGCGTTGCGGCCTTGATCGTCATTGTGATTGTGGGCTTGTTTCTCCCCGTCCCCATAGCCTTCGATGTGGTTGTCACAGGCGCTCTGTTGTCCGCCGGTCTCGCGCATGGCTATGTCATGGGGCTTCTCTTCACTCTGGGGATCTTCTCGGTCTACTCGTGCCTGATTGTTGTGCAATCCGTAGGCGTCCGCGCCGCTTGGATGTTGTCAGCAACCATCGCCGTGCTTGGTGTTCTGGCGGGCATGGGCGCTCAAGGCTATCACGAATGGCAAAGCCGCCGGGCTCTGGAGATGTTGCTTGAAAGTCGGGCACCAGACCAGGTGCAGCCGATGTGGGCTGCCGCCGCCTCGGAGGCCCCTTCAATCACCGTCACAAGCACACCATTGGCGCCAGCATCTCCAATGGCAGATCAGCCATTCACGCGCATGGAGGCGGACACGATTGGAATCGACAAGCCGGTCGAATTCTCTTTTCGTGATATGTGGCCACCCTTCTGGGAAGGCCGCAGCCTGTCCAGTGCCGATTTTGACCGAGATGGCGATCTTGATCTTGCAATCGCCTCTACTGAAGTGGGCTTGTATCTCTACACAAATGACGGCTCGGGTGTGTTTACCCCTGCCAGCGCCCCTTTGGGTGAACTGGTCTCCGCACCAGTTTTTAATGCTGTTTTCGCCGACATAGACAACGACGGCTGGCCGGACCTCTTCCTCACCACCTACCTGCAAGGCAACTACTGGTGGCGCAACGTTGAGGGCAGTTTTGGCACCGAGCCCCCCAAAGCCGTGCCCAACAACCCGCAGACTCCACTATCCCTTGCTGTGGCACTGGCGGATGTGGATGCTAATGGCACTTTGGACGTGGCGCTGGGTAACTGGGCGGCAGGCTGGTACCGCCGCATTCCGGGCGAAGAGAGCCGCAACCGGCTGATCCTCAACACCGATGGGGCGCTCAGCGGCGAAACCTATGCCGACATGCCAGGTCTGCCCGGCGAAACCCTTTCCATCCTGTTCTCTGACTTTGACGACGACGGCGCCACCGACCTGATTGTTGGCAACGACTTTGACATCCCTGACTATTTCTATCGTGGCGATGGGACCGGCGGTTTTGCCATGCTGACTGAGCCACAGGGGCTGATTCCGCACACCACCACCACTACAATGGCGATTAAAACTGCGGATTTGGCCAATGACGGCAGCACAGACATCTACATGGCCCAGATTGCCGGGCGCTCGTCTGGCGTATCTGACACGCTCAAGATGCAGCCGCTGGAGCTCTACTGTGATGGCATCCAGAACGCGGAGGCCAAAGCCCGCTGTGTGAAGAACATGCAGATCAAATCCTGGTACAAGTCCGGCAACAATTTCGACCCGACTTATGCCAAAAACTGCCAAACGCTGACGGGCCGCGATCAAGTGGAATGCAAGGCGATGCTTGTGAAAGACCTAGCTATTCAAAAACGCGACGCTTCGATTTGCGAATTGATCCGCGCCGACCAACCTATTCCGCGCGCCTATTGTGACTGGCATTTCCAACCGACCCGCACGCCTAGTGCTGACGAGATTGCTCTGACCCATCCGCAAATTTTGCGCTCCAACGTCTTGCTGGCCCGCAAAGGCGCGGGTTGGGAAGATCAGGCCGAGGCCCTTGGTCTCGACGTGGGCGGCTGGAGCTGGGACACCAAAGTCGCCGACTTTGATCTGGATGGTTGGCAGGATGTTTACATCGTGAACGGCACATGGGTGCCCAACGAGGTGTCCCCGTCCAACCTCTTCTTCCACAACGAAGGTGACGGCTCCTTTGCCGAGGCCTCCGGTCCCTTTGGGTTGGAGGACTACCTCATGACGGCCAGCGCCACTCAGATGGATTTTGACAACGACGGCGATCTCGATTTGATAACCCACCCAGTCAACGGACCGCTGGTGGCGTTCCGCAATAACGCGCAGGGGGCTGCCTTGGTGTTCCGACTTGAAGACCACATTGGCAATCGGGATGGCATCGGCGCACGAGTGACTTTGATAGAAACCGGCGGCGGCAATCAGATGCGAGAATTGCAGGTGGGCGGCGGCTTCATGAGTTTTGATGCGCCGCGTGCGCATTTTGGTCTCGGTTCAAAATCAGAAGTTTCGGGGGCATCTGTTACGTGGGCGGACAGCAGTACAACCTATTTGCAGGGGCCATTTCGAGCGGGCCAGATCTATACAATCACCCGTCGACCATGATTGGGTTTTGCCATGTTGAATGCTCAAAAAAATCGCCGGATTTGCACCTCCGCAAAACCGTTATGATACAGACGGCATACCGACGTCGTTTTTGAGTGTGCAACACCTGCGATTGTTGCGTTTTCCTCTTGGCAATTCCGGTCTCTGACTCTTGCGTCCATCTCTCATTGATGGAGTTTCCATATGTCAGAACATTCTTCCCGTCTTGGACTGCCCTATCTCATGCCGTCACAAGCGCAAAAACACGTTACCCACAATGATGCCCTGCAAAAGCTGGACGTACTGGTTCAGACTCTTGTCGAAGGGTTCGATGCGACCACACCGCCCGCGCTGCCTGAAGAAGGGCAGATCTGGGCTCTCGGTGCTATGCCAACAGATGTTTGGGCAGGGCAGGCATTCCATTTTGCAATTTGGAGTGACGAATACTGGGTTTTCGAGCCTCTGCAAGAGGGCCTGATTGCCTTAGACAAAATGACATCGGTCATGCGCCTTTGGGACGGAGAGGTCTGGAAAACTCCTTCTGTTGAAGCGCTTGAAAACCTGCAGGGACTTGGCGTGAACACCGGAGTTGATCCGACAAATCGGCTCTCTGTGGCTGCACCAGCGACACTTTTTTCCCATGAGGGAAGTGGGCATCAGCTCAAAGTGAACAAAGCGGAAGAAGGCGATACAGCCAGTGTGTTGTTTCAAACAGATTGGTCGGGTCGTGCCGAAATGGGCACGGCCGCCAGCGATGATTTTTCAATCAAAGTGAGCCCGGACGGTGTTAATTGGACGGAGGCTTTGGTGTTGGATCAAAGCAACGGCACAGCACAAGGTGCTGCGGTCCAATCCAACGCCACTGATGATGGCAACGGGAAGCTGCTGACGGTTGGCGCATTTGGGCTAGGCGCGGCGCAACTTTTGACGGGATCCAGCGCCTTGGTGTCGCGCGCGCTCAAGCCGGGATTATACAGCTACGCTTCAAATGGCCCGATCGATAGCCCCGAGCAAGGCGCGTGGGGGCACAACATGGTGGTCATGCGTAGCCATCCAGGCCTTGGGTCCGAGCGCTTGGCCGCCTTAGCAATTCGAACCACTGGCAGTCAGGCTTTGCGCTTTTGGATCGGCGCACAAGGTGGTTCTGGTGGGGCGGGGGAACCCCTGTTTTGGAGTGAAGTCATGCACCACAACAATATTGTTGGCGCAGTCTCGCAAGTAAACGGGACACCCTCAGGTGCGATCGTCGAAAGCGGAGAAAACTCCAACGGAACTTATACAAGGTGGGCGGATGGTACTCAGATCTGCACAAACAATAACTTGCCGATAACAACGGCGCCGGCCTCGTTTGCTGGCGTCACAACCAAAATCGACGGTAACAAAATGTGGCTCGGCCGTTGGTTCTAAGGAGGTGCTCAAGATGAATATGCAGTTATCGTTTTCCCCTATGCGCAGCAGCGAACAACTGACTTTGGAGCGTCGAGACGATGTTTTGATTGTCAATGGTACCGAGTTTGACTTTTCAGGTCTGGCAACGTTAGAAAGCGTATTGCCTACGGGCCCTAACAGTGAATGGTTTGTCGGAGCGGTGGTGCGGCAACCTGATCGGTTGGAGGTAGGGCTTATATTGCCTCATGGCCCTGACGCGCCGCACGACACCCTGTTTCCGACTCCGGTTCAGAATGCGAGAAATGGACCAATTTCAGTGCCAAATTGGAGTGCAGACAGGGATAGAGATTGATGTGCCTATGACTGGGGTATGCGTCATGTGAGTTCCCCCAAGACCCTAACTCCTTGCACGATGTTCAACTAAGCACGGCAAAATCAAAAAGTTGGATGCGTGTATGGGTGGCGGGGAGCTTTGACATTTGTATCAATCATAAGTCCGTTGAACGTGGTGTGAATTGGGAAAAGCCATTGTTCTTCAGCGTGCGAGCCGCTAGTTAGCGGTAAGGGCGCCTCAAGGTATTTAATAGGCGATTATATTATTAGTGAAAATTCATAGGGCCGATCATGCCAGAAACGCTTTTTATTACCATTCCTGGTAACGATGACATCAAAGCGATTGACCGTTCGATACTCAGCATCGTTACGCAAACGGGAAATTTTTCCATCAGGCTTCATGTGCACTGCCGAACGCCTGAAACCGAAGTTGTGGATCGGCTGAAGTGGTGGAAACGGCGACTTAGCTCAAAGGGATTTCCGCTTCAGTGTGTTAGTATCGACATTTCTATTGGCGCGGACGTTGGGAGTAGTACATTCCGATCTGTGTGCCAAGGCTTAGAGGCCATGTCTCCGGCTAGAAATCAGTTTGTAACATGGCTCCAACCTGGCGACATACTTCAACCTGGATGTTTGTCATTTGTTGCAAAAATCGCGTCGCAAATGTCGCCGGCTCAGGTGTCTTGGATCAGTGGCGCTCCAAGTGTGCTAAAAGATGAAGTGCCGGTTCCAGATCAATCCGTTTCCATTGATGTTCCAAAGGCGTTTTTGGCAGCCGGCCTTTGTGACGGGATACACTGGCCCCGGTTACAACAGGCTGGAACCTTCTTCCGGCGCTGGTTGTGGGAGTCGGTTGATGCCGACAACAAAATTGCATCAATGGAATGGGCGGGAGACTGGAAGCTTTGGTCGCTATTCGCCGCCAAAGCTTCTTTGGTACAGTCGCCAGTTGCTTTCGCGGCGCGCACTTTGAACGATGACGATACGGAAGCCAGTGTTGAGTCAGAAATCAACGAGTCTCTCCCTCAAACTCTGCGAGCGGAAATTCTCGAGGATTTGGCCAAGCCCGATGCCGAATTTCTTTGCCGACAGGTCAAAGAGCTGGAAGGTGAAGATGTGTTGCAAGTGTTAGAACGCGGGTGCAACGCGGCGGTGTCGAGTGGCCTGTCACAGATTCTTAAGGCAAAACCCAATATCAGAAAAAACTCGGCGCAACCGAGAATCGTTGCAACCGGAACATCTCCTGAAGCTGTGGAGGAGGTGCCGTTGGAAGATTTTGTCTCCTTTGATAACAACATCGCTGCCTATGATCGTGATTGGCAGTTTCCTGCAATTACGGAACAGCACGCCTTCACCCAATTGAAGAATGTGGGCAGCATCCCGGAGACAGTTACGTATGTTGCGTACCCCTGGGCAAACCTGATTGATAAAATTCAGACACACGCGAAAGATTCTGAACTTCATTTGTCATTGTTTCGTAAATTTGTTGATGGCTTGCCTCAGGGCACGGTGCGGGTCACCACTTGTCAGCATATTAAGCTGCGTAACTTTTTGTACTTGTTTGAGCAGGCCGGAATTAGTCATATTTTTTGGTCGCATGCCACAACCAGAGAGACAGTAGATCAGGACACTGCTGGGTTCGACATTCATCCTTTTCCGCTGTTTCCGGTGCAAATTCCGGAAGCGGATACAATTTTGCCGATTTCGGAGCGACCGTATCTGTTCTCATTCATTGGCGCCAAGTCAAATCAATATTACCTGACGCAAGCCCGCGAATGGATCCTGAACGAATTGAAGGATCACCCGAGAGGACTGATCATCGGGCGAGATACGTGGCACTACAACAAAGTGGTCTATGAGCACCAAATCAAACCTGAGAAAAAGGGTGGAAATGCTGCAGATTTGATCGACAAATCAGCATCGGAGCAATTCAGAATTTCGATGGTAAAGAGTGTTTTCTCCCTGTGTCCGTCCGGCACCGGGCCGAATTCGATCCGCCTTTGGGAAACCCTTGGGGCAGGAGGCATTCCTGTCATTATGGCCGACTCTTACGCGATGCCTGGTGACCCGGCTTTGTGGGAGGCTGGTGTGGTATTCTGTAAAGAGGACAGGGAGTCTATCAAGGAGCTACCGGCGCGTTTGATAGAACTCGCGAAAGATACTCACAAGTTGGAAGCAATGCGCAAAGTCTGTGCGCAGCTTTGGCTGCTCTACGGCCCGGACTCTTTTGTCTACGACGTACATAAGTTCATGCTGACGCTTGGGCATCAAGCCAAAGTACCGGGCGTCGACGAAACGACGCCTTCCGCAGCCTTCCGTGAAACTTTAGCAGAAACAATGAGCCTGTCAGACAAAATCACGGACAGGCAGGCCCAGCTGTTGTTACGTGTTTGTAGTTCCGACCTCCTTCTTGAAGGTGGTGGATTGCTGGAAGAGTTCAAAGATGACGGCACCGTATTGGGGCAGGTGCTTGAATTAGCGCAGGAGATTTTGCCCGCGGACAACGTGACTCTTCAACACTACCATGGCGTGGCATCTCACTTCGAATCGCAGGAACACCCGCCTGCTGTGTATACTCCCAGTGTGGTTGCCACGTCTGGGCCAAGTATCTGCTTTTTTGGCAACCATTCAAACCGCACACCATTGAGTTATCCGGCATTTCAACAAGCTGTGCAGGGCAAATTTCAGATTGCGAGTGATCCAACGCGCGCAGATGTGATTATGACGGGGTACAATGTAGACTTCAGGGAGAATGTTGAAGTCTATGAGACCATTTCCCAAAATTCTCCCGACACCAAGTTTATGGTTGTTTCCGAAGAACCCCTTTGGGACAGTCTATGGAGCGGAGGATTTTCATCACAAAACCGCAAGGCAAAATGTGGTGATGCTGAAGTAGATTACGTGTTTTTGAACCACTCGAACTCCGAAATTTATGCGTTCGACAAAATCCCCTATTTCTTGCTCACAAACGATGATCTTTTGGCGCGTTATGGGCTTCTCATTGCCCCAAACTGCAATCTCAAGCCCAAAGAACTCCTGGATCGGTGGCAAAACGCTGACATATCGGCTGCATTTATTGCTGAAAGACGGGAAGGCAGCAAATACACAAAAAACGTGCCTGAACATGCAGTGTATACCTTAAGTAGCTATCGGTCTGAGATCGCTGCTAAAACCATCGGTGACAATGTGTTGCGGGAGGGGAAAGGCTGGCATAGCGACAAACCGCGACAAGATTTGCCAGATTGGCATCTGGATAAGCTAGCAGCCCTGAATGGGCGTGTCCGTGTTATGTCCAGTTTCGAAAATACGCATCAAAAAGACTATATCTCCGAGAAAATTGTCGATGCGTTTGTTGTGGGAGGAATTCCTACCTATTTCGCTGACAAGGATCACAGCATTCACAAGCTTGTGTCACCCAGATGTGTGATCAATACGTTTGGTAAATCCGCGGATGAGGGTGCGAAAATGATATCTGAGGTAGCACCGGATCTGGAAATGGCGGAAGCCTGGATCGAAACCGCGAGATACTTGCGGAAAACCTTTACAGACCATGATGCTATTGTGGCCGAGAGAGTTCGTGTTGCGGAGGCCGTTTTGCGTGAGGTCGACAAGCTCTAGAGGGCTGACACGGCGTGCGAAATGACACGTTGCAGTTTTTTGTGCGCCTTCAAGTGGTGGAATATTTGGCCATGCTGCGCCAATTCGCTATAGCTACACTCACCGACATGGGACCAAATTAGTGATGGAAGACTTTACGACAAACGGAGTTGAGTGTTCTGCACCGGAGACAATTATCGTCATTGGTGCGGGCCACGGTGATCAACTCGCCAGCTACCTGTGTGAGGGCACGCGGCGAGTGTATCTCGTTGACCCGGATCCGGAGTGTGGCCAGAGTTTGCGCGCTCATGCGAAAACGGACGATCGGTTGACCATTATTCCTGTAGCGGTGGCGGGGAACACGCAAAAATCGTCTTATGGTGTTATGCACTTCTGGAACAATGCTGCTTTTAACGGGCTGCGACAGGGCGATGGGCTGCTTAATTACTTCCCAGGGATACGGAAAGTAAGCACCGCGACTGTCGAGGTTCTTGGCGTCAAAGATCTCTTTCAGCGTGTTGAACTGGCTGATGGTAGGAGTAACACGCTTGTTCTTGAGGCGATGGGCGAAAACCTTGAAATTATTCGGCAACTCATTGCGTTGTCTCTGTTGGACAGTTTCAATCAAGTTGCGCTCAGCGTGTCTCAAGAGAAGTTGTTTGATACCGACGAGAGCGCTGAAACTTGCTTGATGCTGGTGCAATCAGCAGGGTTTGAACTGCGGCAACATAAGCATTTGGGATTTGGAGTGTCGCGGTATGTGTTTGAACGCAGAAGCTTGATTGATCAGTTCCAGGATGCGAACCAAAAACTTCAGGCCGCCGACGCGGAGCTTTCTGAAATAGCCGCGCGTCTTACATCGTCGGAACGTGCGCGCAAAAAAAGCGAATCCAGACTTAAGGTAGCGTCCTCAGAGAGAGATATTGCCCGCGCCGAAATTGAGCGAATGCGCAATGTTGGAGCGCGAACTACTGCAAATAAAAGTGTCGGGTCAGAAAACAAATTGCTGCAGGACAAGGTGGCCAGCCTGCAGGTCAAGTTGTCTGAAATGGAAGCCCGAGCAAAGACCGCTGAAGACTCTTGCGTGCACCGGGATGCGCGACTGGCAGAATTGACTGCGCGACAGCCTAAGATCTCGACGCAAGTTGACTCGTTAAAACAGGAAGCGCGCGAGGCAAAAGAGCGGTTAAAATCGGAAGAGACAGCGCGGGTCGAAGGCCTAAAACGCCTAACTCAAGTCGAAACCGATCTTGAACAAAAAAGCGCCGAGTTGACGGCAGCTACGTCCAAAATAAACCAAATGACCGAGTTGTTGCGTGAGCGAGAAGCGTCTTCCGATGTCGCGAAAGAAGACACAAAAAACTCTGACCAGTTGGAGATCGAAGCCCTCCAGACCAAGCTCGACCAAAAGGAATTGGAGCATGGTGTTCTGCTTAGAAGTCAAGCAGCGCTGCACTCTGACTTTACCAAGCTCCAAGAGAAATACGAGGCGCTGTATCTCGACAAGAAGAACCAAGACACGTTGCTTATGACGGTAACCGCCCGTTTGACAGCGGCTTCAGGGTATCTTCACCAACTGAACGGTTCTGGGGAATCTGAAGTCCCACCTGCCTTGAAGACGTCTGTTGTACCTGGCGAGGACAGTAAGCCACAAGGCGACGCCAAGCCATGACAGGAAAAGTAGAGCTTGTTAGCTTTGTAGAGGACACGCTTTCACTTCTGGAGGTCAACGCAACTGAAAGCAGAACGGAATTGACCTCCGATGTCGCTTTGGGCAGCCTGTTGGTACAGTGCCAACGGCAAGTCGAGATCCTCAAGACCACACAAGTGACTCCACTTCGCGTGGTTCATCACTTCGCGTGCTCTGGTGGCACTTTGATTACCCGCGCTTTGGCATGTCAGCCCAATACTATGGTTCTTAGTGAGGTTGATCCCTTTAGTTCCAATGCCCGAGTGTCCACCGGCTTTGCCCCAAGCGACCTGATCCATTTGGCCCGCAACAACCGCAACCCACCAAGTCAAAAAACAATTGTGGACATGTTCCTGCAGCAACTAGAAGTGTTGTACAAAGCCACGGATCAGCGCGGCGAGAATCTGGTCGTGAGAGACCATTCCCATTCCCATTTCTGCGAGTTTTCAGATCTGAGCTCACGTCCAACAATGGGCAGCATGCTTGCCAGTCGGTTTGAGACACGCGCCATTTTGTCAGTGCGTCACCCTTTGGATTCCTACATGTCACTCAGGCGCAATGGCTGGGCGAGAAACTTGACGGGCACTTTGGAAGGTTACGCCAATTGCTACTTGAGCTTTCTGGATTCCTACCGAGCGCCCCAGATTTTTCACTACGAGCATTTTGTGCAAGAACCGGACGTCGAGTGTAAACGAATGGCTGAATGTCTGGAATTACCATTCGAGCCTCGTTGGCAAGATTTTCTCCCAACCATCAAGCTGTCCGGGGACAGTGGTCGCTCTTCCCCCCGCATAACGGCGCGCTCGAGGCGAGATGTGCCAGACACTATCAAGGAACAATTGATGAAGGGCTGCCGATCCTATCATGCGCTTTGTGACAGGTTAAATTACAATCCGGATCCGGATGCACCGGCGGTGGTGGTGACATAGGTGACCACTCAATTCTGTGCATCGGAGATTTTTCCTGTCTTGCGAGATTACTGGACATTTGATAACCAGCGATCAGAGTTTATTAGCCAATGATATGATTTTGAGATGTGAGTTTAACGTCTTCTGTCGACACCATCGGCCCGGTTCATTTTAATGGAAAGAATTTATGACTAAGAAAGCGCTAATCACCGGTGTAACGGGTCAGGACGGCTCCTACCTTGCGGAATTTTTGCTGGCTAAGGGCTATGAAGTTCATGGCATTAAGCGCCGTGCGTCCTCCTTTAATACCTCTCGGGTGGATCACATCTATCAAGATCCCCACGTCGACAATGCAATGTTCAAGCTGCACTACGGCGATCTGACGGACACGTCAAATTTAACACGCATCATGCGTGAAGTTGAGCCGGATGAAGTATACAATCTGGGTGCACAATCTCATGTTGCCGTGAGTTTTGAAGCGCCGGAGTACACTGCGGATGTTGACGGCATGGGCACATTGCGCCTGCTGGAAGCGATCCGTTTTCTAGGGCTGGAAGAGAAGACGCGTTTTTATCAGGCATCCACATCCGAGCTGTATGGCCTGGTGCAGGAGACGCCGCAAAAAGAGACGACACCGTTTTATCCGCGGTCTCCTTACGCCGTGGCCAAACTCTATTCCTACTGGATCACCGTCAACTATCGCGAGGCATACAACATGTATGCCTGCAACGGTATTCTGTTTAATCACGAGAGCCCACGGCGAGGGGAGACCTTTGTAACCCGCAAAATCACACGTGGTTTGGCCAACATCGCACAGGGCTTGGAGCCGTGTCTCTACATGGGCAACATGGATGCCTTGCGTGACTGGGGCCATGCAAAAGACTATGTGCGGATGCAATGGATGATGTTGCAACAAGAAGCCGCAGAAGATTTCGTCATTGCCACCGGTGTTCAATATTCGGTGCGCCAGTTCATCACTTGGTCGGCCGCGGAGCTGGGCATCACACTGGAGTTTTCCGGCGAGGGTGTGGATGAAGTTGCAACTGTTGTTGCGATTGAAGGCGACGATGCGCCAGCGTTGAGTGTTGGCAGTGTTATTGTCCGTGTTGACCCGCGCTATTTCCGCCCGGCCGAAGTTGAGACCCTGTTGGGTGACCCGTCAAAAGCGAAAGCCAAACTTGGCTGGGTTCCTGAGATCACCACACAGGAAATGTGCGCTGAGATGGTGTCTGAGGATCTCAAAGTTTCCAAGCGTCACTCCCTGCTTCAAAAGCACGGCTATGAGCTGCCGGTTGCCGTTGAAAACGGCTAAGGGAAAGGCCTTCTCATGCAAAGAATTTACCTTGCAGGTCATCGCGGTATGGTTGGAGGTGCTATTTTGCGCCGCCTTCAGGACAGGCAAAAGGCCGGTGAAGCGCTGGAAGTGCTCACCAAAACCCATGCAGAGCTGGATTTAACCAACCAGATCGCCGTGCGGGAATTTATGCAGTCTGAAAAGCCGGACGTGGTGATTTTGGCAGCCGCCAAAGTGGGCGGCATCCATGCCAATAATACCTATCCTGCGGACTTCATTTACGAGAACCTGATGATTGAATGTAACGTCATTCATCAGGCCTTCGAGGCTGGCGTGCAGCGCTTGCTGCAGCTGGGATCGTCCTGCATTTACCCCAAAGCTGTGCCGCAGCCGATGAAAGAAGACGCGTTGTTGACCGGTACGTTGGAGCCCACAAATGAGCCTTATGCGGTCGCAAAAATCGCAGGCATCAAGCTTTGTGAAAGCTACAACCGCCAACACGGTACCGACTATCGCTCGGTGATGCCGACAAACCTCTATGGCCCCGGTGACAACTTCCATCCGGAAAACAGCCATGTGTTGCCGGCCTTGATTCGTCGTTTCCACGAAGCGGCCCGTGACGGAGTTGACGAGGTCGTAATCTGGGGCTCGGGCAAACCGATGCGTGAGTTCTTGCATGTGGACGACATGGCAGAGGCCAGCTTGTTTGTACTGGACCTTGCAAAGGAAACCTACGAGGCCAACACAGACCCTATGTTGAGCCACATTAACGTGGGCACGGGCACCGATGTCTCCATTATGGAGTTGGCGCAGATGGTTGCGAAAGTCACCGGGTTTACCGGAAAAATCAGCAACGACCCCTCTAAACCCGATGGCACCATGAAAAAATTGATGGATGTCGGCCGCTTGGCAGACATGGGCTGGAAAGCAAAAGTGGATTTAAAAAACGGGCTTGCTGAGACATATGATTGGTTTTGTGCACAATCTGATTACCGAGCTTGAGGGCAAAATTTTTTAACCAAGAGGCCATTATGTCTAAAATAGATCACTACGGGTATTTTGAATTATTAAAGTCAACTGACGACCCGGTCCTGCCGTTTCTGGAAAAGGTCACCGGTGATGGATATGTCCACTTTAATCCTGCGCATCAAGTCGCCTTTCTGGAGCGGCTAGACAGCAAGCATTGGACCCTAATTGCTGGGCGGTTTAACGCTGCTGACCAAGGGGTGCGAGAGGTTCTGAATGGCTGTAAGCTCTTTACGATTGTCCAAAACCCGATCGAACGCTTTTACGCATCTTATCAGGAAGCGCGCACGGTCAGAACGCATCCACTGTACGAAAAGTACAGTAATATGTCGGCTGTGGAGGCAGCGCAGTATTGCATTGATGAGGGGTTGGACTATGGCCGCAATTCTCAGTGTAGTGCATTGACGGCCGGTGCACAGTCCACAGCCGCTGCCGCTTTGGAATCTTGGGCTGATGCCTTTTCTTTCGTTGCCTGTGCGGATAAGCCAATTCAGCTTCTCAATTTTTTGAAGCAAGAAGGCGTGTTGCCTGCAAAAAGTCGTGCGAAGCTCAAGATTAAGGCACCCTATATTCGCAAAGGGGATCGTGATGCTTTGCGAACCGCCCTAGAGCCGGCTGTTGCTGAGGATTTGCAACTCTATGAAGCTGTGCGGACTACTGGCGGATTTGCGAACTAGTGGCGCAAATATGGGCCTGCCAATCTGGTGCTATTGCTGGAAGACAGTGTTGAAACATTCAGAAAAATTTATGCGTAAGATTGAGCTGGTCAGGGGCGGATGAGAGATGTCTCATGAGTCAAAATTTTCGTCAGACTGGCCTGAGCCACGTTTTACGTATCTGGAGTTTGCAAAGACACGGTCTTCATTTTTGTCACCGGAGCTAATTGATTTTCTCGGTCCCAAATGCGTGCACTTTAATCCGGCACATCAGGGAAAATTTGTGGATACGGTCACGGTCAAAAACTGGTCCGTGCTGTGGGGACGTTTCTCGGCGGCACATACGCCTGTCAGAGACCTTTTAACAAAGTGTAATCGGTTCACAGTTGTGCAAAATCCTGTAGATCGGTTTGTAAGTAGTTATTTAGAGGTATGTGCTTCTCCAAAACACCCATTATATCAGGTGTTCTCTGAGCGTTCTTTGATTGAAGCTTGCCACTGGGCAGTCCAAAATCAGATTGACGTAGGGCGTAGTTCACAAACATCTGGTATTGTGTCCAGTTGCAAGGGTGTACCCGAGCAGCAGGATACCATATTTGAGTTCTGTAAGAAGAATTTGTCGTTTTGTGGTACGGTAGAACAATTGCCACAGCTTTTATCCTTCCTCAAAACCGCTGAGCTTGTTGCCCCAAATCTTCCTGAAATCAAGCCAGCTGATGTACCGTTCATTGAAGCATCGGAACGCGATGATCTGGCAAAAATCCTCCGACCAGCAGCAAAAAATGACTTTGGTCTATTTCAGGATTTGAAAAAAAATGGTCCAATTATTAATGCGATAGAAGCGCCAGACGCGCCCTATATGCAAGCCTTGAAAGATACGCGATCTAGGTGTTTGGTGTACGGTTTTAGTGTCACAGCTGACACGCCGGGATATGTGGAAGAGTGGCAAAAAACATTTGCAAAGAATTTTCCCGATCTGAGGTTGGATAAAGCTGGTATAGGCGGATTGCAACCGCACCACGCGCGCCATTTGGTACGGGATCTTTTGGACCGTTGGCAGCCCGATCATTTGATCGTCGAAATTTCCACCGCGATATCACGCTTGCAACCAGACACAAAAGAAAGACGTGCAGATCACGCTGCGACCATCGAGAGCTTGCTTGGCGTGTGTCAGGAGCGCGGTATCAGCATTGGGTTTTTGGACCTTCCCCAGACAGGAGTTGTTCCTCAGAATGACTGGATGTTCCGCGTTCACAAAGAGATTTGTGATAGATACAAAGTCCCAAGAGTTATTGTCGACTTGCAGAAGGAGAACCTGAAAGACAATGTTCATCCCACGGCAAGTGGAAAGGCAGTATATGCGCAGGCTCTAAATCATTTGTTGTCAGAGGTTCTGGTGCATACACCAAAAGCGCTTCCTGCTGGAAAGAAATTGCCGATTTTTGACTGCTACGCCGTCGCGGATGTCGTGTCGGATTGTGGAGTCCGCCAGATGTTTTCCAGAAACGGGTTCTCAACTGAAATGGTGCGAATCCGAGAAGGGGAAACAGTAACTTTCCAACTATCTCAAGCTCAAGAAGTCTGTGGATTAATCGTTTCAATGGGACCTACAACAAGCGTCTTGAATGTATGCTTGGACAAGCAAGAAGAAGTCGTCGATTGTTTTGATATCCACTGTTATTATTTTCGCGTCGCCGGTCGTTCAGTGAAACCGGAAGTGACTGACAGTATTTCAATTTCTCAGCCTTCGCAGCTGCCTAAGGTTGCCCCCGACAAAGGAACGGTAAATAATGGCGCCCGGATTGGAGGCATCACACATTTTCTGTTCAAGGCAACGCCGTGAATTAAGGCCATAAGTTTTTATAGAAAGATACACCATGACCTCGCTTATTCATCCCATTCTTCTCTGCGGCGGTTCAGGCACACGTCTGTGGCCGCTGTCGCGCAAATCTTACCCGAAACAGTTTGCTAAGCTTATGGGCGAAGAGAGTCTGTTTCAGGCCTCCGCCAAGCGGCTCTCAGGAGACGGGTTTGCCGCGCCAACGGTTCTCACCGGGGAGCCGTTTCGCTTTATCGTCACCGAACAGCTGGCGCAGGTGGAACAAGCACCAGCTGGGATTCTGATCGAGCCGGAAGGCCGCAACACGGCGCCGGCTGTGCTTGCGGCCGCGCTCTGGCTGGAAAAAGAGGATCCTGAGGCGTTGATGCTGGTGGCGCCTTCGGACCACGTCATCCCTGATGCTGAGTCCTTCCGATCCACGGTTCAAGCGGCAGCCCCCCGTGCGCTTGCCGGGGATCTTGTGACGTTTGGCATCACGCCAACACGTGCAGAGACTGGCTATGGGTACCTGGAACTGGCGACAGGCTCAGATGCCACTGCCAGCACGCCACAAAGCCTGGCGCGGTTTATCGAAAAGCCGGACCAGGGCCGCGCCGAAGACATGCTGGCTGCGGGTAACTTCCTGTGGAACGCCGGCATCTTCTTGTTCACGGCCAAAGCCATATTGGCAGCTTATCGGGACCATGCGCCTGAGCTGATCGAGACTGTGTCCGCGGCGATTGAAGGGGCGGATGCTGATCTTGGTTTCACCCGTTTGGATGTGGATGCGTGGGCACTGGTTGAAGACATCTCCATTGACTATGCGATCATGGAAAAAGCTGACAACCTGGCAGTGATGCCATTTAGCGCAGGCTGGTCGGACCTTGGCGGCTGGGATGCAGTTTGGATGGAAAGTGGACCGGACGACACAGGCAACGTGTGTTCCGATGAGGCAACTGCCATTGATTGTAAAGACACGTTGTTGCGGTCTGAAACCCGTGGTCAACAGGTGGTTGGCATTGGTCTTGAGGACATGTTGGTTGTGGCAATGTCAGATGCGGTGTTGGTGGCACCCAAATCTCAAGCACAGCGAGTCAAAGAAGCCGTCAACGCGTTGAAAGACAAAGGTGCAAGCCAAGCTGTTCAGTTGCCGCGGGATTACCGCCCATGGGGCTGGTACGAAAGTCTTATCATTGGCGGCCGCTTTCAAGTTAAACGCATTGTGGTGAATCCTGGGGCTTCGCTCAGCTTGCAAAGCCACCATCATCGGTCGGAACATTGGATTGTTGTTGAAGGCACGGCGCGCGTCACAGTCGACGAGGATGTGAAACTCATCACTGAAAACCAATCTGTTTATATTCCTCTTGGTGCAGTTCACCGGATGGAGAACCCTGGAAAGGTGCCAATGGTGCTGATTGAGGTTCAAACCGGGAGCTACCTCGGTGAGGATGACATCGTGCGTTATGAAGACATCTACGCGCGTAGCTGATTTCACACCCAAATTATGAGCAGTGCCAAAAGTGGCATCCACGTTCGAACAGACGCTAAGAAAGTTGTTTTGATGTCTGAAGTAAAGATTGCCGTTGCTGGAATTGGCTATGTTGGTTTGTCCAACGCAGTGCTGCTGGCACAGAACAATCCCGTTGTTGCGTTTGATATTGATCCGACGCGTGTGTCGATGCTCAACAATCTAAAGTGTCCAATTGTTGATCCGGACCTGGAAGAATATTTGGCAACCAAGCCTCTGCAGTTGTCCGCGACAACGTCAGCGGAGGAAGCGTTTGCAGATGCGGATTTTGTAATTGTTGCGACGCCAACAAATTATGATCCGGTGACAAATTTCTTTGATACCTCCTCTGTAGAGGCGGTCATCGAAACCGTTCTGGGTCACAACGACACGGCAGTGATTATCATCAAGTCAACGATCCCGGTTGGCTATACGGTGGGGCTTCGGGAAAAGCTGGGCACCGATCGAATTTTGTTTAGTCCTGAGTTCTTGCGAGAAGGCAAAGCTCTGCACGACAACCTGTATCCCTCCCGAATTATTGTCGGTGAGAATTCAGCGCGCGCAGGAGAGTTTGCAGCACTTTTGAAGGCCGCGTCGCTCACACCTGATGTGCCTGTTCTTTTCACGGATTCATCCGAAGCAGAAGCCATCAAACTGTTTGCGAATACCTATCTTGCGATGCGGGTAGCCTATTTCAATGAACTGGACAGCTATGCCTTAAGTCACGGCTTGGACTCTCGCCAAATTATCGAAGGTGTGGGCCTCGATCCACGCATTGGTACCCACTACAACAACCCGTCGTTTGGCTATGGGGGGTATTGCTTGCCAAAAGACTCCAAGCAGCTTCTGGCGAACTACTCGGAAGTTCCGCAAAATTTGATCCGGGCCATCGTCGACGCCAACCAAACACGTAAAGACTTTATTGGCGACAGTATTCTGAAGATGAATCCAAGCTGTGTCGGGATCCACCGGCTAGTGATGAAATCCGGATCAGACAACTTCCGTCAAAGCGCTGTCCAGGGCATCATGAAGCGCATCAAGGCAAAGGGCGTTGAGGTATTGGTCTATGAGCCAACTTTGGACGAAAAAGAATTCTTTGGATCGGAGGTTGTGTCTGATCTGGAAGAATTTAAGTCGCGGACAGATGTGATTATCGCAAATCGTCGAAGCGAAGAATTGGCCAGCGTGCCAGAGAAGGTCTTTACTCGAGATCTGTTTGAGTCCGACTAGAGGCAGTTGATACGCAAAGGAAGGCGGCGGCGGATCAGAAATCTACGCCGCTTTGTTCGACCGGGCATTTTCCGTCAATGAGGCGGGCTACGATGTCCGAAAACGAACTCCCGGTGCTACCAAGAAATCTTTTGGTTTTGGTCAACAGCAGGGCATCCGCCAAGGCATACTGAAGTTGACGATCGGAACGGTCAAACAGATCTCGAGGCAAATAGCGTGTGCGTTTTCCATAGCGATTTTCAAAGAGCTTATAAGTTTCTTCCAAATCCGCCGCGAGAAAGATTGTGTCGGCATTGTTTTCTTCAATCAACGCGTCGATCCGCTTGAAGAAACGACTTGAGTGGCTGTCTGCGCGCCACTTTATCAGTTCCTCGTGTCGCCCTTCCGGCCAATTTTCCGGAGATTCGTGTGGCAGATGGTCAAATTGAGGGCCTGTAGCCATACGAATATGTACCGACACATCGCTCGGATGATCCACCTGACCTATTAGTTCAAGTATAGAACGGGATGGAACCAGACCTTTCAAGAAGCGTTGCTCATCGTCAAAACGGCGCAGAGGGCTGTTTAGGGTGTAGGCCGATCGAACATAGATGTCGCCGCTCTCAAATTCGGGTTGAATGAAGATGGGGGCCTGAAACCGGGCGCCTTCTTCTACTTCCATATAATTGAAAAACCGGTGTGCGTGGCCACGATATAAGTCCGCAAAACCGTCCGAAATGACAATGCCGGGATATTCAAAAAGATCAGACATGTGGCAGCCACAGTGATGATCCGGGCGCCAGACAATCACCAACTCATAGTCTGCTTGTTTCGCAATGGAGTAAGCAGAAGCAATGGCTCGAAGACGATTGGCAAGACCGTGCTGTGCATCAATAAATAGTCGCGGCTTGACGGAGCTTGTCAGTGAAATGGTCTCTAAGTTCATTTGGGTTTCAGGCTATGTCGCGCTGTCCGCATTGCGCTGACGGCCTTCCAGGATTTCGAATTGTAGATCTGGCTAAGCTCATTCTGCGCTTCTTCAACAGACTGCTCCAGTTCCTGGATTCTAGCGTCTTTTGGTCCGAGGACTTGGTCTGCTCCATTTACCGTGTTTGCGTGATCTGGCAATCCATCTGCCCCCAGGCCAAGCTCGCGTCCCAACGATAGGATTTCAGCACCAAGCACTGCCTCCCGCAGCGACAGCTTTCTTTTTTCGATCTGAAGGCGGCTTTGCAGCGCTTCTTCTCGTTGGCTGGCAAGTCGGGATTCAATCGCATCCAGCTCGACCTGGTTGCGCATTTCTTGAACACTGCCCCGCAAATGCTCACATGTTTTTTCTGACCGAGAATACTGGGCGGACAGGTCTTCAAAATCCGCACGGTCTTGCTGGCTTTTGTTGAGCAACTCTTTGTGCTGCAGATCCAGTGCTTCGAGTTCGCTTTCAAGCTTTTTGATGGTCGATCGATTGGCATCAATCAGCTTTTGCAGCTCTCCCACATGGGTGCGAAGTTGCCCGCAGATACCTTCAAGCACCCCGTGTTGGTCCAAAGCTTGCTCGAGAGCTGCATGTTCCTGCTGCCATTGATTGGACATTTCGTCTATCTTGGCCTTGAGGCGAACTTGTTCCTTTTTGAGGCAGATTTCTTCGGTCTGATCTTCTTTGATTTGGTCTTGCAGTTCTTTCAAACTAAGAAGAATTTGCGCGCGGTCATGTTGTAATGCAATTTTAAGCGCTTCGGAGTCCTGAAGTGCGCTCTGCGTTGACTTGGCTTCTTCCCGCAACTCCACCAATTCTTTTTCTGCCTTGGCCCAGCGTGCCTCAGAGCGCCCAAGATCAGCTTGGTTCTCCGCAAGCTCCTCGCGCAGCTCCCGGATTCCAGTTGTGAGCCTTTCGTTTGAACTGCCCAACGCTTGATGCATCTCGCGGACTGCCGCCAATTCATCTTGCGCAGATTTAGATTTTTGGTGGTCGGAATCCAGCTCTGAACAGATCTCACCGATACCTTGGGCATCCGGACCGTGGTTCCATCCAGTGCCCAAAGTCATCGATGCCAACTGACCAGCAAGTTGAGAAATCGATGGCTCACTGCGCAGCAAATGATGGGCGAAGATTGTAAATAGATCCTCTTTTAGGGCAGGTTTGTCGGATACCCGCCCATCAATTTCAACGCCCAATCGCTGGCCCACTTGGCTCAGAAGTAGGGACGGCTTATTCAAAATGGCTTCTTCATCAATAAGAAGCACCTGTTCCCACACGTGGCCGATGTTTTCGAGTAAGGCGCTTGCCTCTGTTTTCCATGTCTCAACAGCGTGCTGCGTCGCGGATCCGCCACGCATTACAGAGCTTAACTCAATGGATGGAGATGGAATTACAATTAGTGCAGGTAAGTCTGATTTAGATCCAACAGCGTCAGCAAGAGAAGCTGCCCTAAGAAATTTTAACTCTGATGTGCCGGTCTCCAAACTTTCGAAAAACACATCCAGAGTTTCGGCGTTTCCAAGCGTTGCCACTGAGATTGTCGAGGTCATTAACTAGTCCGCTTTTCTTGCTTTTCGAAATTGGTCTTATGCCGTGCTAAAAAATATAATTGCCCACCGAACATGTAAGTACAACCTTCTTCAAGACGTCGAGGATACCGGGAAAAAACTATGTGTTTGCGGGCTGACTTTCCCGAAGAAAAATTCCCTAGGAAAAGCGCCCCAATGTTTCATCTGACAGGTGTAATCCGTGTGCAGCCGGTAGGACAAAAATTTGTACTTCTCGCAAATCCAAATCGAATTTTTTAAATGGTAGTTCAATAATCAAGGTATGAAAGCCGGTGGCCCCAACTGAGCCACTGTCTTGCGCAAGCTGATGCATTGCTACGCGAACACTCGGGACGTCGGACCCTAACAATCCTTCGTCAAATTGAGTGTCCACGAACTCATCATCTCTTGTGGTCCGCACAAACATATTCAATTCGGAGCCTGCTCCGCCTGAAAGGTTTGCAACAATGCCCAAAATGGCGCCTGCCTCAAGTCTGGCGTTTCCCAGCTCGATATTCAGCGTTAGCCAACGTGGCTTGGTTTCAACCTCATACTCAAATTTAAGAAGGCTCTCAGGGGCCTGCAACAATGGCATCCGGACAATGCCTTCTTCAGTATCCCAACTGAAATATATGCCTGATACCAAATGCACGCCACTCTCGGCTATCGAGGGCAACTCGGTATTTCGGAGGTTATTGAAACTCTGACTTGTTAGTCGTTCAATGAGATGTGCCACTTGGGTCCCAAAAACTTGATAAAACAATGTTGCCTTACCATATGCCGAACTTGGCACTTCTTGTCGAGTGCCGGAGTGACATGGGCAATGGAACGCGGTTGCCTCGCGATAACTGGGATATGCGTTCTGGTATGGACGGGAAATCAGGTCAGAGCGTCTGCGGTATAGCTTTGCCGAACTCAGTCTTTTGACTCATGGCCGCGTTGCCGCAGGAATTTCTCTGAATAGTCCAGCGCCTCCGCAATGGTCACATCCATATCGAGGTACCGGTAGGTGCCAAGTCGCCCAACAAAAGTGACGCCTTCCTCCGATCGCGCCAGGGTTTCATATTGTGTCAAAAGAGATTTTTCCTCGACCAATCGGATTGGGTAGTAGGGAATGTCATTCGGCTCACACGCGCGAGAATATTCTTTATAGCACACCGTTGAGTCATGTGTCTCCCAGGGGGCAAAATGTTTGTGTTCGGTGATACGTGTGAAAGGCACATCGGGGTCGCCGTAGTTCATAACGGCACAGCCCTGCCAGTCTCCCACATCAGTAAACCGCTCAAAATCCAAGGTTCGATACCCTAGACGACCCAACTTTTCACCAAAGTACCCGTCCAGTGGTCCGGACCAAAACACATGCTGCGCCTTGGAAGCATGCATGGAAGTATAAGGGGTGTTTAAATGCACATCTATTCCGGGGTGGTCCAGAATACGGCCAATCAAATGTGTGTATCCCTGCTTTGGAATACCTTGAAAACGATGAGAAAAGTAATTGTCATTGTAATTAAACCGAAGCGGCAGTCGCTTGAGGATTGATGCAGGAAGTTCAGTGGGCGCGCAGCCCCATTGCTTCTCGGTGTACCCTTTGAAAAATGCTTCATAAAGTGCGGGTCCGACAAACCTTAGTGCCTGTTCTTCAAAACTTTGCGGATCTGAAATGCTGGTGTCGGCTTGCGTAGCCTCAATGAAGGTCCGCGCTTCTTCCGGATTAAAGGTCTTGCCAAAAAACTGGTTGATTGTGTGCAGGTTGATGGGCAGCGAATAAACGGCACCGCCAACCGTTGATTTGACTTGGTTGCGATAGGGCATGAAGTCCGCAAACCCGGTCACATAATCCCACACCCTTTGATTGTCGGTGTGAAAGATATGAGGTCCGTATGTGTGGACCATGACTCCGGTGTCCTCGCAGCGCTCCGTGTGACAATTTCCGCCAAGATGATTGCGGCTGTCCAGAACTGTGACTTTGAGGCCCGCTTCTGCCAGTGTTCTCCCGATGACAGCGCCGGAAAATCCCGCGCCAACAATCAAAATGCTCATCCCGGTTCCATTCATACTCAAGTCAGTTGGCCTATTTCTAGGCGCACAAATTGACTGCAACAACCTAACATCGGGTGACAGCTAGACGGATTGCCTGGCCTTCTGACTGTCCCACTCGACAAATCAAAACTGAAAGCTTTGTTTCTTGTGTCCATCCTCAAGTGCCTCCTGCACGTTTCGGATGTTTGGTACCAAGCCCATGATACTGGCAGAGTTTTGCCCGCGTGTTAAAAGCGCGTCATCAACCTGTTTGGCGTAGTTATCAAAATTCTCTGGCTTGATACCCACAAAGTTCAACAGCTCGGAGATGCGTTTGCGACCAGCCTCCGGGTCGGAATAAACATCTTCAAAATAAACCACAAAAGGCGAAACATTGCTTTGCGTCATTTGTTCGGAAAGGGTTCGCCGGCTGTTGTAGCTGCGAGCCATTTGGTGCATTGCGCTCCGCTGATCAATAGCATCCAGTTTGACCTTTCCGGATTGGATACTGTCGTAAATCTCTCGCACGCCATTGCCACCCCAAGCTCCGGTGAGCTTTGCCAATTCCAAAGATAAAATGCGCTTTGGTTCGTCACGCCGATCCAAAATGATGTGCCGGTACCCCAATTTCGTGGCGCTGGCCATCAGTGCCAAATTGAACTCGTCTGGGATCAACTCATAACAGTGCTTGATGACGGGTTTAGTCTCGAGAGCGTGTAGAATGTTCTCTCGTGTTGCTGTGGGGGAGCCGTTTTCCTGCCAGTGCTTTACGATCCACCCTAGTACGCGATCCACATTAAAAGGCTCGTGTTGAAAACTTGGAAACTCTGATAAGTCTTCGAGCAAAGCGGCGAGGGTGGTCCCTCCTGTGCGCTGCATTGTCCAAACAATAAATGGGGCGCTCACGCGTCTCTTCCTTAACTTAAAATACTCACCGGAGGTAACATTGGTGAGGAATTCAGACAAGTGTTGCCAGTGATGGCCCGACGCAACCGCAACCAGATATGGTCATGTCGCAATCGCCGAAAGCTCGTCTGACCACACCCGACTTCAAATCTGAGCACACCACAGCGCCCAATTCACAGGTTTCAGACAATAAAAGGAAAAGCCCCCTTTACCCCGCGCCTCAGGTAAGAAAAACATAGATACCGTTACTACATTTGTTGATTTTATGCCAAATTCCAAAACGCACTTGTCGGACGCGTCTGTGCCGGCCATCTCGGTCATCGTTCCAGTATTTAACGTGTGTGATCACGTGGTGGCTTGCCTGAAAAGTATACAGAGTCAAACCTGGACAGATTTTGAGGTGATTGTGGTGGACGACGGATCCACCGACAACAGTGGTGACTTGGCGGCCCGGTTCTGTGAGTCTGACCCGCGGTTTTATGTGATTACGCAGCAGAACCGCGGCTTGTCAGGGGCGCGGAATACCGGTTTGGAAGTGGCACGAGCTGAGGTCATTTCTTTTGTCGATAGCGATGATTGTATTGCACCCCAGTTTTTGGAGCACCTTTTTGCGGTCTTGCAGGAAAGTGGAAGTGATTGGGTTTCCTGCGCGATGAAATCTTGCTTTTCTGACGGGACATGGTCGGAACATTCGACAATTCATGGCGCACCTGTTCCGTCAGAGGAGGTTGATGCCAAGCGGTATGACTTTTCCAATTGGTCTGATGTGATCCGCCACTTTCCATCAGCGTGGAACAAACTCTATCGCCGCAGTCTGATTGGTGACTTGCGCTTTGACGAAGGCACCTGGTTTGAGGATCACAGCTTCTTTCAGCGCTTGGCCGCGCGTACCGACCATATTCAGCATCTGTCACTGCCTCTTTATCTACAAACCCGTGGACGTGACGGGCAAATCACTTCATCTGACAGCGAGCGCGTGTTTGAACAGTTTGATGTGCTGCGGCGGCTGCGTGCCATTTTGATGGAGGGGCCGCATACTGGCGCTGAAGCCGCATTTTCAACACTCGCCAGCCGCTTAATCAGTGAACGCAGTTTGGTTTTGCACGATCCAGAACGGCGTGCCCGTTTCGCTGCTGCCGCTGGTGATTTTCTAAGCGGTCACGGCCTCTTGTTTTCAACATCTGACCACAGTGAGATCGCAGCAAGCTGGGGTTTGGAGATGGCAGATGAGCTGCCGTTGAGTCTTTGTATCCTCTGGCAATCGGAACCGGTGTCAGAGCTTCAAGTGACACTAGAGAGCCTCGCAGAACAGTTTGCGGTGGGATTTGAAGTCATGTTGGTCTGTCGCTCCAGTACGGTCGCGTCAGAGGTGCTAAATTTAAATCCCAATCTGCGGGTGTTTGACTGTTCCAAACGGCCGATCACAGAGCTGTGGCAAGAGGCCAAAGGACGTCTGGTGAATGTGCTGCGGCCCGGCGTGACGTTGGAGCCTTATGTGTTGGTCCACCGGGTCAACAACATGCTGCGCCATCAGGCGGAAATGGGACTGACGGCCTATCATGTGCGCCCGACCGCATCTGAAGAGGGGGAAATCCACTATCACAATGGGTTTGTGGACATGCGCAGCTTGCCATCGGGTACGCCGGAAAATGGCATGGTCAAGCTGGCGCCGGACACCGCTCTTGCGATGGCTCCAGAATTGTCAGCCTGCATGTTTGACCGTGGCTTCCTGCAGGAACAGAGCCTGTTCTTAACGCAGTCACCTCGAGCGGGCTGGGCTTTGCAATTGGCGGCAGCCATGCTGTCGAGGCATGTGCATTACCACCGCTGGGCAGGGGTCACGGTGCCGCAGGACACAGGCGATATGGGCGCCTTGGGAAAAGGACACTCCGCTCTTGTCAAAGCCTTGCCGGGGCAAGTACAGCGCGATTTGCCACCGGGATGGCAACGCCGACTTTTTGACCGAGCCTATCGTGCAGAAGCGCTGTCTCGTATGGAACAACCTCGCCTCAAGCGACGGTTATTTCTGATAGAGGCAATGGTCCAGGCCGCACGCTTCCAGTTAAACGGACTTATGCCGCAGGAAGCCGGGCTTGATTTACCGGAGCTCCAAGGAACAGATTGGGTGCTAGATCCCATTGGTCTGGCACGTTTGGTGCTCAGGCGCCCACGGGGCCGATCTTTGCTGGAGCGACAAAAAGATCTTGATGCCCGCGTCAAAGCGCGTCGGACAATGGATCAAACCCAAACGCTTCTGGTTTTTCCCGCATCAGATGAAAGCCAATTCACCTGCATTGCCGATTTCACAAAAGCGGGCTACGCAAATTTCGACTTTCTGTCTGACGATCGACTTTCGGTGCCGGTTCATTTCTCACTGCGCCAAAAAGAGAGTTGTGTTGTGTTTAACCGCCGCGACAACAACGGTTGGGGTGAGGAGCGAAGCTGGCCGGTTGTCTTACCAAAATCTGTGGTTGAAGTGACTGTCCACATTTTGGGTCGCCACGTCAGGCTTCATCTGGATGGTGAAGTGTTCTGCGAATTTGATGTGCCACTAGGACGTGTCTCGCAGAAATCCGGCGTTCTGGATATTGCGTTTCTCGGTTTGAAGGGCAAAATTTCTCCGGTGGAAATTGTACCGGTTTTTCCCACCCGCGCCCTCCGTCTCGGCGAAAGGCTTGTGCTGCAAGCCGCTTGCTCTGCTGACACGCATCAAGTGATTGACTTAAAAACAAAATGCGCACTCCCGGCGACCACTATTTTGACTGTCTCAGACAGGTCCGGATTACAGGTAACCGTGCCGGGCCGCTTGTGGATTGACGTGGCGCAAGACGAATCCGCTGCGCTGTGTTTCCAACTGCAAACAACACAGGGTGATCCCGTTGGCCCACCGTTGCAATTGACGCGTCAAGACTTCGCCCGTCACGTGGAGATCCTGTTGCGACGTCATCCAAGCGGCACAGACACAACTGTCGTGCTGGCCGCGTTGGAGCACATCCACAATGCCGGTATTTTTTCAATGCTCAGTCGTGACGCCCAAGAGACCGCCCAAGACCTTGCCGCGTTCTTTCGGCTCGAAAACTACATTCAAGGTCCGTCTGATGCCTCTAGCGCACCGGATCGGTCTGCTGCGGCAGACTCACTTGTGGCGGAGGTCGACCCGGAGACGCAAGAAATTGACCGTGCGTTGGCAGTTCTGGCGAAATGCCTCAAGGCGGGCAGCAAGGAGGATCCACTTGATGTTGTCGCGCAGCTTGTAGTGTCTTCGAATGCACGCCAAGCGGTCTATTTATCTTTGGGAGAATTTTTCGCGCGCCAAGATCAGGACTTTGAAACCTATTTTGCACTGGTGAGTGCCGCGGGCACAGACCGATACGTCCCGAACGGGCATCCTTGGCACGACTCTGCAGTGTTGCCTTTCTTGTTCATGCAGGGCGACATGCAATTGCTTGTGGAGACTTTAGCCTCCCTAACCAAGCCCTTTGACGATTGGATTGTGACCACCACGCTGTCGTGGGTCGTGCGTCAAGCCTTGCATTCCAACCAGGTGTCTGACGCCCACCGACAAGACCTGCTCGCCGCCTATATGGCGTTCATTTCTAATCGTGCCTTAGACTATTGGGACCGCGTACATTGTCGAGAATTGACTTTGGCTGCCGTAGATCTGGCTGTTCACAACCAGGCTCGATCAACCAAGCAAGCGCGTAAACTCAATCACTTTTTGGCGCGCAACTATGGTTTGTCGCGCCTGTTTTGGGATCTGTTGGATCAGCGGGAGAATGCTGTCCTATCCTGTGAGCTGGCAAGCGCAAAAGAGCATTTCTCTAACCTGCGCGATCATGAAAGCAACCCCCAGGAGGCTGATTACGCTTTGCGCTTCTTCGAACGCTTGCGCTCTCCAGATGTTGCGCGCGTGCGCTATGAGATTTTTGGACCTTCGGGCCTTCCTTTGTCTGAGAATGCCGCGCCCACACTTGATGCGTTGTCTGAGGTATTTGATGAGCCGGCGCTGCCAGCCTTGCGCTACATGGCAGCGCCCAACAGTGCATCCGTCGACAGCGGGCTGTCCGCAGCGGTCTCAGCGCATCTGCCCCGTCTGATAAAGTATCAGCCCAGAGCGCCCTTTTTGGCAATGCAGCAGGATGTGGCAAAAGATATTGCTGCGTTGCTTGCGGCACCAGACCAGGTCCTTGATCTGGAAAGCTTCGATGATCTCATGCACCGATGCCACTTGTTAGGAAGGAAGCGGGATAAATTCCTGGGGATCGCGCTACGCATTGTGCTGATCAACGGGTTCAGCCAAGTCCCCCAACAATCATCCGTTATGGATCGCATTGTGCAACTGATCAGGGATCAGGTTGCGACATTTGAAAGCGAGAGCAAACTGGCTCTGGCCAACTGCACGCCAGTCCAATTGGCCCTGGCGAAGCTGCGTCATGATGGTGGTGATCCCGGCATTGTACGGGAATTGGTTGATTTGCTACTCGGAGTCGAAAGTCAGTTACCAAATTATCCTGACACACTGGAAGAGGGGCTTGGCGGGTCCCCTCTGTATGACACAATTGTCACGGTTTTCTCCTGTAAGCCCCATCTGAACACGCGCATCCCAGCGTTGCGCAGTGGGTGGTTGCGCCTGTTGGAGGGGCTCGGCGTGCCCTACGTGATTGTGGTTGGCGATGGTGACGGTCGCAAGGAAGGTGATGTGGTGCATCTGGATGCGCCGGACACCTATGAAGGCCTGCCTCAGAAAACACTGGCCACAATCCAATGGGTGCATTCCAAAACCAATTTTGGGCATATGGTGAAAGTGGATGATGATTGTTTTCTCAACGCTCCATTGTTCTTTCAGTCTCTAAGCTACCGAAAATTTGATTACTACGGTCGCAAGCTCATACGGGAGGTTGGAGGGCTTGATCGGGTTTGGCACCAGCAAAAATCCACGACACAACGGGGTCGCATGGAACTCGATAAATCGCCGGAACCGTCCACTTATGCTGACGGCGGATCCGGGTACGCTCTCAGTCGAAACGCCATGGCTGCGGCGTTGAGCGCGGCGCAAACGTCCGCGGGTCAGGATCTCATCCAAGTGTCCTTTATGGAGGATAAGTTGCTGGGCGATTTGCTTGGTTTGCGTGGGATTTCGGTTGTGAATGAGGACTATACCGTAACCGTGCGGCGCCGGATGCATAGCAGCGGCATTCCTGTACCCTCCTGGCAAAATGGCTTTAACAGCAGTTTGACCGCGCCCGTGCATTTTGTGCATATGGACACGGTTGAAGGCCAGCAGGAGGCAGTTGCGGGGCTAACCAAGCTTGAGCTGACTCCCAAAAAGATTTGGCCAACCTATCAAAAGGTGCGTTTGGGCTATCAAAGCAATGCGCTTGAGTTGGTGTCGCCAGAAGCGCGCTTACACCAAGCGCGTCACGCAGAGGTCGCCCTTGTGGCCTGTGTGCGCAACGAGATGTTCATTCTACCGCATTTTCTGGATCATTATCGCAAGTTGGGCGTTGGTGCCTTTTTGATTGCGGATAACGCGTCTGATGACGGTACGTTGGAATACCTCGCAGAACAGCCAGATGTATCCGTCTTTTCTGTGGATACGGATTATCGCCTGTCGCGCTATGGGGTCGCTTGGCAACAGGCCCTCTTGGCAGAATATCGGGTCAATAAATGGAGCATCGTTGCTGATGCGGATGAGCTGCTTGTTTGGCAAGAAAACCAAACCCAAAGCTTGCCGGATTTGCTTGCTGAGCCCGATTTTACTCAGGCCGAGGCTGTCCGATTGTTTATGCTTGATATGTATCCCAAAGGTCCGCTTGAAAATGCGCGATTTACCGGCAACCCGTTTGATGAGGCTGGCTATTGTGACCGCGTGCCATTCCTGCGCAATTTGCCTGCCTTCGGGCCTTTTTCCGATGGGCCTACGTGGACAAGCGCTCTGCGCCACCGCCTGATACCAGGTTCACGTCCCAACCTGTTTGTGGCGCAAAAACTGGCCTTGTTGCGTTACCAACCTTGGATGCGTTTGTCTGCCGGCTTGCACTATGTTGGCGACGCGCGCTTGGCAGACCGTGAATTGATTTTGGCGCATTTCAAATACAACGCGGATTTCCGTCGTAAAGCGCAAACAGAGGTCGCCCGTGGTCAGCATTTCAATGACGCTGAGGAGTACCGGAAATACTTGGCACTGGCATCTGAGGGGCGCAGTGTGATCTACGATTCTGACTGGTCGTCACATTGGACGGAGACGTCCTTTGCACAGAAGATTTTTGGCGCTCAGACCAAAGCAGAGTGACCTACGTCGCCAGCCGGTTCTTTAAGAGGCTTGTACCGGCGCGTAATGGGTCATCAGCTCATGAATATGCGTGTCCATTGTGGTGGGCGCACGCGCGGACCGCCAATAGGCGTCCATATCGATTTCCCCTTTTAAAATGGTGGAGATCCGAGCGCAGAATGCCTGAACGTCTCCCGCCGGAAACACCATTTCTGGACAGTTTGCGAGTTCCTGCGCTCCCCCCATATCCGCGGTCAGCAGCGGGATATGACGGCTGTGCAATTCAATGGCGACCTGCGGTAGGTTGTCGTGCCAAAGCACTGGAACCACTCCAACATCAATGCCCGCCAAAAGTGCCTCCAGATCATCGTGGGAATATCCATCCACATGTGTCAGCTCCGCAAGTCGATTACCAAGCTTGTCTAACCGTGCCATGGTTTCCTCGTCACCTTGCCTGGCTGCGGCAGTAAAGCGCACGCGCTTTGCTAGCTCGTCTGGCAGTGCTTCCAGCGCGTCGAGAAGGAACATGAAGCCTTTGTCGCGCCGCATGTAGCCGAGAAACCCCAAAGTGAACGTGCCATCGCCGCGCAACAGCTGCGCGCGCGGCGGCGTGCGCTCAAACGCTGCAGCCTGCTGAGTGCCAATGTAGCTGGTTATGCAGATCTCTTGGTCCAAACCGTATTGAACCGCAATGTTCCGCACTGCCTCCGACACACACAGAACCAAATCGCAATTTTGGTTGATGGTTTTCACCATTTCCGCCCGCCGGAGGACAAACTTCTCTGCAATCGGAGCGCTGTCTTTAGTCCTAGCTGGCGGCGTTGCTGATTTTGGTTTGAGAAGCTGCCTCAGACGTTTCTGAAGGCCAACGGCGCGTCGCCCAAGTCGCATGACCCAAACAAAGCTAAAGTCGAACCCCCGGCTCCCCGGCTCCAAGCCAGCTTTTTTAAGACGAAAGGACAGCCCATTTGCCAGTTTTATGTGATGTGCATCATGACCGCCGGTCACACACTCAGCGCATTTGCGCCCGTTCGCAAAATCTTTGCAGGTTTCTTTTTCTTGGTACCAAAAATTAACCTGCGGGCAGAACGGGTAGTAATTGTGCAGAGAGAAGATGACTTTGGTATGTGGCCACTTTCGCTTGAGGGCCAGCGCAGACACAGGCAGCCCCTCAATGTTGTTGAAGTGAATCACGTCATAGGGGCCGGTCTTTTCGACAAAATCAAAGAATGCTGCTTGCGTTGCGCTGTGGTCGACTTGTGCCAGATCCCCAAAGCAATGATGCGCCGGTGCCAAGACGCCGGAATTGATGATTTCATAGTGACGTGGCTGATTGCGGTTTTTGCCGTGCCGCAGCGGCTCCCAGCGCACCTCTCTGGCAGGCAAGTCGTAGGCGAGCCCTGCTGACAAAAAGCTGACTTCTACATCCTTTTTCTGCCCCAACTCCGCCATCACATTGCGTTGGTATATCGACACCCCACCGCCGCGACTTTCCGCATCAAGGTAGTCGACCCAGTTGTAGTAGAGAATTTTCACTGCGACTCCGGTTTTGAGGGGGCAAGACGTTTCTCGATGTCTGCCAAACGCGTGTTTAACTCGTAAACATCCTTGTGAAGCCGATCACGCAATCTGGCATTATCTTGTATTAGAAAACTAATGTATTTTAGCATTTCAACTCTGTCTGGCGTATCAGGAACTGGCGGGTGAGTCGCAAAAGAGTCGGCCACAGGCGCAGTATTTGGGTTGTCTTTCATTGCCTCTAAGCCGCGACGTGACGCTTCAATCACTTCATCAAACTTCAGCGGTTTTGTATCATCTGACCGATGGCCATCTAACTGTTGAGCCATACATGACTTCAGCCAGTCCGCCAGATCCTCACTCATGCCAGTGTTTTGCGTGATTCGAGTGAGTTCCAGAAATCGCTCTTCAAGGCGCAGATTGATCCTGGGGCCAGGCACATCCCAACGGCCCGCATTTTTGCCGCCAAAAGGAATACCCAATACACCAAGGAAATCCTTAAAAAGACCGTCGTTTTCACGCAGTGCCTCACTGTAGGGGCGCACGACGACGGATTTTTCCCCAAACAGTTCGATCCATGGCTTTAAGGCAAGGTCATAGTCGTAGTGGATCGGTTCCATGATGTCACAGACGGTGCTGTTAAAATCTGGCACGGGTTGTCTTAGTTTCACCAGTTGATTGTACCATGACCGCAAATGCGCATCTGGCCGCCGCAAAAACGCGATAATCTTGAAGTTAAACTCAGTTTTGACTGGGGTAATGATGTCTGTGAAAATTTGGGCGGCAGCTGGATTGGCCCCCATACGCATAAATTCTTCCGAGCTGATGAGCACTGAGGGACATTGGCTTTTGGTTACGTAGTCAAAGAAGTTATTCCAGCGTGTGCGCGCAGGAACGTCATTTTGAAACCCGTATAGCAGCGAAGGCACGCCAGCTTCACGGTAAACCGAAAAAGCCAGTTGCGAGTGTTTGGCCATATCGCAGAACTCTTCCGGGTAATCCACACCCTTGTTCCACAAAGTTCCGAGTTCTCTCAGAGTTTGCCTGTTGCTGTTCAAAAAGACCTGCAGAGCCGTAGTGCCGGTTTTGTAGTGGCCTATATGGATGTAAATGGTTTTGGTCATGTTCAATTCATTAGGTAAACTGGGTGCCTGAAACAGCTACACCATGAGCAGGTAAAGCGGCGGGAGGCAATGCAAAAGCATGGCGCCGATCAGAGACATTGGCCGGTTCATTTTTTTGCACGACCGCGGGACATAATTTCTAAATGGGCCTCTACCGCTTCATGAATGTCTTCAAAATACTGAAGATGCCCATTTGACAGCACCACGCCTGAGTCACAAAAGTTTCGCACTTGTCCCATGTCGTGACTGACCAAAATGGCACTGGAAGTTTGCATGCGTTCCTGGAAAAGTTCGCGGCTTTTGGCGCGAAACACAGCATCACCCACAGCTGTGACTTCATCCACCAGGTAGGTGTCAAAGTGAATGCCCATGGAGACACCAAATGCCAATCGCGCCTTCATTCCCGAGGAATAACTGCGCACCGGCATAAAGAAGTGATTACCCAATTCGGAAAATTCACGCACGAAATCACAAAGTTCGTCGCTGTCCACGCCATAGACTCTGGCGACAAAGCGGATGTTCTGGACACCGGTTAGATTGGCGTGAAACGATCCGGCAAACCCAACCGGCCAAGAGATCGAACCATCGCTCACAACGCGACCAGAATCTGGTCGCAAGGTTCCCGCAACGATTTGCAGCAGGGTGGATTTCCCCGCGCCGTTACGTCCCAATAGCGCCAAGGAGCGGCCACTCGGAAGCTCCATATTGAGGTTATTGATCACAACCTTCTTGTGCCCGCGCACGCGAAAGCTCTTCACGAGGTTTTCAATTCGGATCATGGGTCCAGCGCCACCTTAGCTTCGATCGCGAATGGAGTAGTACACCAGCGTCAAGATCGACCACGAGAGCAACAGGCAAAGTGCTGCCAACGCCACAATGGTGAACCGCTTTGGATACTCGCTGGACTCCGCAAGCGTAGGTGGAACAAATGTGGCCAGATAGCGGCTTTGGCGCTGCGCTTTTGCCCGTGCCACATCCACAGCGGCCAAAGTCGCGCGATACGTGCCTTCAGCATACTCCCGGTCAACAACTAGACCTTCGTATTCCGCAATCAGATCCGGATAGTCTTCTTGCCCAGCCCCGGTTTCGATGGATTCCGTGGCGAAAGCTTCCCGTTCCAGTTTGATACGGTCTTGAATGGCGGCAATACGCCGTTGCACTTGCGAGATGCGTGGGTCACTTGCAGATGTCGTGCTTTTGAGCAAGTCATGTTCGATCAGTGCCTCTGCCAGCTGCTGCTGAAGGTTGCTCATGACACCCATGCGACCTTGCAGATCTGATGCGGGATCTACGATCCGTGTCCGAGTTCGAAATGCCGTCAGAGCCTCGCGAGCCTGTTTCAAGCGTTCAACAGAGGCCTCCAGGTCTTCGCGTGCATAACGCATAGCGTCATCGCGAGCCTGATCGTTCAGAGCATTGATCATGGCTTGGCTGTGAGCCACGATACTGGAAGAAATTGCGTAAGCCGTTTCCGGGTCAAACGCTTGCACCCGCACATCAATAAGTCCTGACGTGCTGTCGAGGGACACGCGGATAATCCGTGACCAAAACCATTCCAAATCTTCAATGGTTGCATCCGGCCACAGGGAGAAAACCGGGTCTTCCTCCCAGTATTGGCTGAAATGGGCGCGCAGACCAACACTGTCTTCAACCAGGCGCACCATGCTTTGGCTCAGAATGAACTGATACAGAATTTCACCATCGCCTGAACTGTTGCCGCCTGCCAGTTGCGCAAGCCCTCCCAATATTTCCTGAGCACCAGCGCTCTCTTCCTGGCGCACAGTAAATCCAGTGACAGAGCCATACTGATCCTTGGCGACACCCCATAGGTAACCAGTAATGCCGCCTAGCGGCAGTACAACGAGCAAAAAGAAAGACGCGACAATCACCCAATGTCGAGTGCTCATACGGGCGGCCCTTGCGGGGGGGGTGGATTTGGCTTTGGGAGGCTCATTTGGCTTCTTTGGAATCTGAGCAGGGGGGGGCGCAGGTTTTGGCACCGGCAACTTTTCGGTCTCGGCGCCCTGAGTCTGCGGCGTATTGTTTGTGGCCGCGGCGCTCTTTGTGTCGGGCTGCTGCTTCGACGCGTTGTCTTTTACGTCTGTGGCTTGCCCGTTGCCAGATCCACCTTGGCTCGGCTTTTGAACCTTCTGAGCGGCGGCACTGCCGCCCTTCTCGTCGTCATTGTTTGCAACAAGATTTAGTTTTTCGGGGTTACCTGGCGCTGCACCTACGGAAGCGGGTTTGGAGGCCGCTTCGGGTTTTTGCTGCTTCGGTGTGTTAATATCACCTTCGGAAACAGAATCTTGAACAGCTTTAGGTGCACCTTGCCCCTGGGATGCATCTGACATTATGTGCCTTTGTAAAGCATAATTGAAATCTAGCTCTCATTTAGCATACTTCATTTCCGAAACGCTAGTATTGGAATCTTATCTATGTCCTCTTCTAACGACGCCTCCTTTCCGCCTGCACAGCGACCCAGGCAAACACGGTCTGCTCGATTTGGTACGTTTCGCTCCGTTGCAGCATTGATACTTCGGGAAATGGGATCTCGGTATGGGCGGTCTCCAGGAGGGTACGTTTGGGCGTTTCTTGAACCGCTTGGCGGGATAATCATCATGACCATCGGGTTCTCTCTAATTATCCGTTCGCCGCCAATTGGGACCAGTTTTTTGTTGTTTTATGCAAGCGGAATGCTGCCATTCTCGCTGTATATGTCACTGTCCAATAGCGTTATGCAGTCGTTCAGGTTTTCCCGCACTTTGTTGAAGTATCCGGCTGTCACGTGGGTGGATGCTGTGTTGGCGCGCTTTTTGCTGAACGCGCTAACAGGTTTGATCGTGATGATTTGTTTACTCGCTGGCGTTCTGGTCGTTTCAGACACACGTGCGGTTTTAGATTATGTTGCTATCTTACATGCTGTTTGGATGACCTGTTTGATAGGGTTGGCGGTTGGCGTGTTAAACTGCGCGCTTAGTGGGATGCTGCCTGTCTGGCAGCAGGTTTGGAGCATTCTTTCACGCCCACTATTCCTGATGTCGGGTATCTTCTTTTTGATCGATGCCTTCCCGGACAAAGTTCAAAAATTCTTGTGGCTCAATCCCGTAGCCCACGCCATTTCATCCATGCGCGCTGGATTTTACCCAACCTACCGTGGCGAAAATGTGGATCTTGTCTATGTGGCGGTCTTTGGCTTGATCACATTGTTTTTCGGGATCGTCCTGTTGGTCCGATATCATCGGGAGATATTGAACGGTTAACCATCCGGCCTTGGCGACGTCACCTTTGACCAGTCTAGTACCTGGGAGTGCGACGCCGAGGTCCGGCGCAGCAATCCGTCAACCACCGCGTGCCGCAGCAGTTTCAAAAATATCCGCTGCTGCCCTTTGTGATGCCGGGTTTTGAGGGCCCATTTCGGCAAAACCACAAACAGCAGCGGCGCAAAATACAGGCCGGCCGCTTCGCGGTACAACATCAACAGATTGCGGTGGTAATAATAGACTTTCCACAACGGTCGGAACCGGAGGTCGTTTTCGCCAAAAGTCGAGCAGTCATGCTCAAACTTGAGGTCAGGGATGAAGCCAATTCGTCCGCCCGCCTTGCTAAGTGTCAATGTGTAAAGCCCGTCTTCTCCGTAGACAAACAGGCGCCCGTCTGGATACCCTACTTTGGCAACTGCCGCGCGCGACACAAACAATCCAACAAATGATGACACATCAATCTGTTTGGGTTGCCCTTGGTAGTCGTCTGGCGTGATGTGAAACCCATCTCGCCCACCACGTCCCAGCAGCGTATTCAGGAACACTTTTCCATGCCAAAATGGATTGCGGGAGGGCCGGTTCATGTCACAAATTTCGCCATGGGGATAGTAAACCGCTGCAGCCAATCCGTCCCACGGGGACACGTCCATCTCTTGAAATTTGGCAAAAGTTCCTGGGGCGGGCCGCCCGTCGTCGTCCATCACCACAAGCCAGTCGGGATCATATGTTTCGGTCACCAGACGCATTCCATGCTCAAATCCGCCAGCGCCGCCACGATTTTCTGTCATGTTTTCCACAATCAGCCGGGGATCGGTCTGCTGCGAAAGCCACTCATCCGTGCCGTCTGTTGAGGCGTTGTTCACAACCAACACGCCTTCAAGGTCATGAGTAGGCGCTGCCAACAGGCGGGCAACTGTCTGCTTGAGTTTCTCTAGGCGGTTAAATGTCACGACTACGGCAAATAGCCGCTTTGGATGCTGCACGTTTTGCAAAGAAAGAACCTTTTCCAATATGGCTGAACACATCCCAATTTCCAATCACGCTGTCAAACCGGCTTCCTCAAACAAGTCTGTGGACGTGACAAGTCGCCAACAGATTGATAGCACTCACATATTGATTGCAGAAGGGTTTAGGGGCGTGGGCCATGAAAATTGAAACCACAAAATTGGACGGTGTCCTTTTGCTCACTCCTGACCGATTCGGCGATGATCGCGGGTTCTTTAGTGAAAGCTGGAACAAGCGGCGGATGGCGGAGCACGGACTTGAGTTAGATTTTGTGCAAGACAACCATTCTCTTTCCTCCAAAGTGGGCACAATCCGAGGGCTGCACTATCAAACCCCTCCACATGCGCAGGCCAAATTGGTGCGGTGCGGTCGGGGGGCACTGTTTGATGTGGCTGTGGATATTCGGGCTGGGTCACCCACTTTTGGTCAATGGGTTGGGGCAGAATTAACTGCAGAAAATGGTTGCCAATTGTTGGTTCCGGTTGGATTTGCCCATGGCTTTGTGACCCGTACGCCTGACACTGAAATTGTGTACAAGTGCACTGACTATTTTGCACCAGATTGTGATCGCGCCATAGCTCACAATGATCCTGCTTTGGGCATCAATTGGGGCGTTGAAACAGTTTCGACCACACTCAGCGACAAAGATGCCTCAGCGCCGCTTTTGGCTGATATAGAGCCTGTTTTCTCATGGGAAGATCAAAAATGAAGATCCTTGTAACCGGCGGAGCAGGCTTTATCGGATCCGCGGTGGTACGTCTGGCGGTCGCGCGCGGTCATCACGTTGTCAATCTTGATGCGCTGACCTACGCCGCTTGCCTGGAAAATGTCGCCTCGGTTGAGGCTAATCCGCTGTACGTCTTTGAGCACGCCGACATTCGAGACGCAGATGCTCTGACGCGAATTTTTACGGATCATCAGCCTGACGCGGTGATGCATTTGGCGGCGGAAAGTCATGTCGACCGGTCCATTGACGGCCCTGGTGCGTTTATCGACACCAACGTGACGGGCACCTACACACTGTTAGAAGCGGCGCGCACGTATTGGCAATCCAAAAGCAAGCCGCAGAGTTTTCGGTTTCACCACATTTCCACAGACGAGGTCTATGGCACCTTGCAGGACGACGGGCAGTTCACCGAGGATAGCCCTTACGCGCCTAATTCGCCCTATGCCGCCTCCAAGGCCAGCAGCGACCACTTGGTCCGCGCGTGGGGTGAAACCTATCACCTGCCATTTGTCATCACCAACTGCTCCAACAACTATGGCCCATTCCATTTCCCGGAAAAACTGATCCCTGTGGTTATCCTGAACGCGCTGGCAGGCAAAGATATTCCGGTCTACGGGCAAGGCTTGAATGTACGTGATTGGCTTTATGTCGAAGACCACGCTGACGCATTGCTTACCGTTCTGGAGAAAAGCAAAAACGGCCGGACGTATAATATCGGCGGTGAAAATGAAGCTCGCAATATCGACCTTGTGGAAAACATCTGCGCAATTCTGGATCGCTTACGCCCGACGGATCGACCCTATTCCAGCCAAATCACCTATGTACAGGACCGCCCCGGCCACGATTACCGCTATGCCATCGACCCCACGCGCCTCCGCGAAGAGCTGGGCTGGCGTCCGTCTGTGACGCTGCAAGAGGGCTTGGAGAAAACCGTGCAATGGTATTTGGAAAATCCTGAGTGGTGGCAGGCTTTACAGGCGCGTGACGGGGTGGGTCATCGCCTCGGCACAACAAAAGGCACTTAACCGCGTGCCGCGGGAAACCGAACAGGAGCGACGATGAAAGTTTTGGTGTTTGGAAAAACCGGGCAGGTGGCACGGGAATTGCAAGCTTTGTCTGGTGCAGAAGTTCAGATTGAAGCGTTGAGCCGCACTGAAGCAGATCTCCAAAATCCTCCCCAATGTGCCGAGCGTATCCTGTCAACAGACGCGGATGTCGTGATCAATGCAGCGGCTTATACAGCCGTAGATCAGGCCGAAACAGAGCCTGATATTGCAGAGATTATCAATGCAACGGCCCCCGGTGCCATGGCCAAAGCCGCCGCTGCTCGCGCTCTTCCATTCCTGCATATCTCCACCGATTATGTGTTTGCCGGGGCAGGGGACACGCCCCATGAGGTCAATGATCCAATTGGCCCGATAAACGAATACGGCCGCAGCAAATTGGCAGGTGAAGAGGCTGTACGCGACGCAGGTGGTCAACATGTGATCCTGCGCACCAGCTGGGTGTTTTCTGCGCATGGGGCCAACTTTGTAAAATCCATGCTGCGCTTGAGTGAGAGCCGTGACGCCCTTTCCATTGTGGCGGATCAACATGGTGGACCAACGCCTGCAGGCGACATCGCGGCGACATTGCTCACCATGGCGCGTGGCCTTTTGGCGGGGAAACCGTCCGGCACCTATCACTACGCGGGCATTCCCTCGACCACTTGGGCGGATTTTGCCCGCGCCACTTTTCAATCGGCCAACAAAACGGTCACCGTGACCAATATCCCCAGCAGCGGCTTTCCGACCCCTGCAAAACGCCCGCTCAATTCCCGACTGGATTGCGCCACGCTTCTGTCGGATTTTGGCATTACACCTCCGGATTGGCAGGCGGGACTCACCCGCGTGATCACGCAATTGGAGCAGGGCGACACATGACGGCACGCAAAGGCATTATTCTGGCAGGTGGCACCGGTTCGCGGCTGTATCCAATCACCATCGGCATCTCAAAACAGCTTCTGCCGATTTATGACAAGCCGATGATCTACTATCCGTTGTCGGTGCTGATGTTGGCTGGCATCCGTGAGATCGCCGTCATCACCACCCCGCAGGATCAGGCCCAGTTTCAACGCACACTTGGCGACGGCAGCCAGTGGGGCCTCAGCCTCACCTACATCGAGCAGCCGAGCCCAGATGGACTTGCCCAAGCCTATCTTTTGGCCGAAGACTTCCTGGATGGCGCCCCCAGCGCCATGGTTTTGGGTGACAACATCTTCTTTGGTCACGGTCTTCCGGAACAGCTTGCCACCGCTGATGCGCGGGCAACCGGCGGAACAGTTTTTGGCTACCGTGTGGCGGATCCGGAACGCTACGGCGTGGTTGCTTTCGATGAGACCGGCGCGGCCAATCGCATTGTCGAAAAGCCCCCTAAGGCGCCATCTCCCTACGCGGTAACGGGTCTCTACTTCTTGGACAGCACAGCGCCTGAACGTGCGCGCACTGTCACCCCATCGGAGCGCGGTGAGCTGGAAATCACCACATTGTTGGAAACCTACCTAACTGAAGGTGCATTACAGGTGGAGCTCATGGGGCGTGGATACGCCTGGCTCGACACCGGCACCCACGCCAGCCTTCTGGACGCAGGCAATTTTGTGCGCACTTTGTCGGATCGCCAGGGGCAGCAGGTTGGCAGCCCGGAAGAAATCGCCTGGAGCAAAGGTTGGATCACCGATGACGAGCTGCGCACCCGAGCAGAAATGCTTGGCAAATCCGGCTACGGGGCTTATCTCGCCGCACTTTTGATGGAGAAATAGGCTCTATTTCAGCCAAAATCAGCTCTCAGCCAAGTCTTTCAATTCGTAGATTAGATTTAAAGCCTCACGCGGGCTAAGCGAATCTGGCGCGACATCCGCAAGTTTTTCTTGTAATGGAGATGGCCCACTTGGTGCCGAAGCCACCGGCGGAGGTGCCGCGGCAAACAATGGCAGATCATCAATCAACGCCTTCTGCGTCTTGCCTTCCCGTTCACCTTTTTCGAGCGCATCCAAAACCACGCGGGCGCGATCGACCACGGCCGCAGGCAAACCTGCCAACTGCGCAACTTGCACGCCGTAGCTGCGATCGGCTGCGCCTTGGGTGACTTCATGCAAGAAGATCACTTCGCCTTCCCACTCCCGCACCGCCACGGTCGCGTTGTCCACGCCAGCCATTTTCCCGGAGAGCTGAGTCATCTCGTGATAATGGGTGGCAAACAAGGCCCGCGATTTGTTCACATCATGCAAATGTTCCAGCGTCGCCCAGGCAATCGACAAGCCATCGTATGTCGCCGTCCCGCGCCCAATTTCATCCAAGATAACCAAGGCGCGGTCGTCCGCCTGATTGAGAATGGCGGCCGTTTCCACCATCTCGACCATAAAGGTAGACCGTCCTCGCGCCAGATCATCACTCGCGCCCACCCGGCTGAACAGCTGGCTCACAAGCCCAATCCGCGCGCTGTCTGCGGGCACAAAGCTGCCCATCTGCGCCAGCAAAGCTATGAGCGCATTCTGGCGCAGAAAGGTCGATTTACCCGCCATGTTGGGACCGGTCAAAAGCCAGATGCTCGCGGCATCGCCGCCTGACAGGTTGCAATCATTGGCCACAAACGGATCACCAGACTTGCGCAAGGCCGCTTCGACCACAGGATGCCGCCCGCCTTCGATGGCAAAATCCAGGCTTTCGTTCACCTCGGGGCGGGTCCAGTTTTCATTGGCAGCCAATTCTGCCAATGCCGCCGCCAAATCAAATTCAGCAAGCGCTTTTGAAGCCGCAGCTACTTGACCCGCTTGAGCCAAGATTGCGCTTTTTAGGCTGTCATAGAGCCGCTTCTCGATCTCAAGCGCCCGATTTCCGGCGTTCAGGATTTTGGTTTCCATCTCACTCAACTCAACCGTGGTGAAGCGCACCTGATTGGCGGTGGTTTGACGGTGGATGAATGTCTCATTGAGTGGCGGCGACATCATCGCATCTGCATGTTTCGCCGTGGTTTCGATGAAGTAGCCCAACACATTGTTGTGTTTGATCTTAAGTGCTGAAATCCCGGTCTGTTCAGAGTACTGCGCCTGCATGCTGGCAATCACGCCACGCCCTTCGTCACGCAGTTCCCGGCTTTCATCCAGTTCTGGATCATAGCCCGGCGCGATGAAACCGCCGTCACGCGCCAGCAATGGGGGCTCTGCGATCAGCGCATCTTCCAGCAGGTTGAGCAACGCATCATGATCGCGCAGCGCATCTTGGGCGGCTTTCAAGTCTTCAGGCAACTCGCCAGCATAAGCGCGCTCTGAAATCTCTCCTGCCTGACCCAAGCCATTGCGCACGGCAGCCAGATCCCGGGGGCCGCCCCGGTCCAATGAAAGACGCGAGAGCGCCCGATCCAAATCCGGCACTTTGCGCAAGGCGTCCCGGAGGTCCGCAGCCTCACTGCGAAATTCTGCCATGTAAGACACGCTGTCTAACCGTCCGCGAATGGCGGCAAGACGTAGGGAGGGCGAGGACAACCGCTGCTCCAAAAGGCGCGCACCACTTGCGGTTACGGTGCGGTCGATAGTGGCCAAAAGCGACCCAGCCCGCCCGCCAGACAGGCTGGCGGTCAGCTCTAAATTACGACGCGTGGCTGCATCAATCTGCATCACGCCCTGCGTTGCTTCCCGCAATGGCGGTTGCAACAACGGCAATTTGCCTTTTTGGGTCAGCTCCAGATAATCCACGATGGCACCCAATGCGCCAGCTTCGGCACGGCCAAAGGCACCAAAAGCTTCCAGAGAGGACGCTTTGAACAGCGCTGACACCCGCTTTTCAGCTGAAACAGAGTCGAAACTTCCGCGTGACACGGCTGTCAGCGGCACACCCATGTCCTCAACCACAGTTGCCAAATCCGTTTCGGTGCCCTCGGCAACAAGCAGTTCACTTGGCGCCAATCGTGCCAGCTCCGGCCCCAAACGCACCGGGCTTAAGGGCATCACATGCAGCGCGCCGGTGGAGATATCAGCCCAAGCCAATGCCGCCTCGTCACGCACCACCGCATAGGCCCCAAGAAAATTGTGTCGCCGTGCGTCCAGCAAGCTGTCCTCGGTCAGGGTGCCTGGTGTCACCAGGCGCACCACATCCCGCTTCACAACCGCTTTGTAGCCGCGCTTCTTGGCCTCCGCCGGGCTCTCAAGCTGCTCGCAGACCGCGACGCGAAAGCCTTTGCGGATGAGCGTCAGGAAATAGCCTTCCGCCGCATGATGTGGCACGCCACACATCGGAATGTCATTGCCGTCATGTTTGCCTCGTTTGGTGAGAGCAATATCCAGCGCCTCTGCCGCCGCCACCGCGTCGTCAAAGAACATTTCGTAGAAATCGCCCATACGGTAGAACAATATCGCATCCGGATATTGTGCCTTGATTTCCAGATATTGCGCCATCATTGGCGTGACGCCTGACTTGCCGGCTTTCACTGCTCGGAACCCCCCAAGGTTTGGTTCCCCCCAGATAGCAAACCCCATCCCCTATCGGAAAGCGCAAAACGTGTTTTAAGATGATTGGGCATAGACAAGCGACGTCAAAATTGATCACTTGGTCAAAATTGAGAAGATGAACGGAACCCCATGGCGATCTACAACCTCGGCAGCATCAACGCAGATTACTTTTATCACGTGCCGCATTTGCCTGGACCGGGCGAAACTCTGGCCGCCACCAGCATGACACGCGGGTTGGGAGGCAAAGGCGCCAACATGAGCGTTGCAGCCGCACGAGCCGGCGCGCATACCGCGCATATCGGAGCGGTTGGGGGAGACGGCAAATGGGCCATCGGTCGCATGACCGAGTTTGGCGTCGACACCCGCCACATCGCCACTTTGACAGACACCCCCATGGGTCAAGCCCTGATCTATGTGGATGACGCTGGCGAAAACAGCATTGTGCTGCTCAATGGCGCGAACTTCCAAATCCCAAATCCAACCATCGCCAGCGCCCTATCCGAAGCCTCCCCAGGCGACACGCTCCTGATGCAAAATGAGACCCTAAGTCAGCTGGAAATGGCCAAAATGGCCCGCAGTCTCGATCTCTACATCGCCTATGCCGCAGCGCCGTTTGATGCCGCAGCGGTCACCGCTGTACTGCCCTATCTCGATTTCCTGATCCTCAACGAGGTCGAAGCGGCGCAATTGCAAGAGGCCACCGGCAAAACGCCAGAGGCGCTGGGCGTCGCCGATGTCATCATCACGCTTGGCGCCAATGGCGCGCGCTGGCTGCACAACGGCACCGCACGCGATTTCCCCGCCATGCCGGTCACCCCCGTGGACACCACCGGGGCAGGGGACACGTTTACTGGATACGTCTTGGCTGCGCGGGACCGGGGCCTGCCTATGGAGCAATGCATCGCGCTCGCCATGCGGGCCGGCGCCTTGATGGTGACACGCCAAGGCACCGCAGACGTGATCCCGGACCTCAAAGAAGTCGACGAGGCCCGCTTCTAAGCGTGACCTCGTCTTCATCTGTCCAAAAATATCCTGGGGGAGTCGCATTTGGCGACGGGGGCAAAGCCCCATCCGTCAGTGTCCTACAAACGGCGCGTCTGAGCCCCAAAGCGCCTTCACCCGCGCATCCCGGCCACAGGCCTTGCGATAGCGTTTATACGCCTCACTCTGTTTCTTAGGACCAAAACGGGTCAGCACAATCTTGGAGCCTTTGTAGTAATCCTGATGATAGGCTTCAGCCTTGTAGAACTTTCCTTCGCGCAGAATGGGCGTCACGATGGTCTGCCCCAACTGCGCCTGCGCCTTGGCTTTGGCGCTCTCTGCAAGACCCTGTTCCACCTTATTGGCCACAAAAATCGCTGTGCGATAGCTGTCACCACGGTCACAGAATTGGCCACCCGCGTCGGTCGGATCAACTGAGCGGAAGAACATATCGAGCAGCGTTTCCCGCGTTACCGTGTCTGGATCAAAGGTGATTTTCACCGCCTCATAATGGCCGGACCCGCCTTTGGTCACATCCTTGTAGCTGGGGTTCTTTGTCGACCCGCCAGAGTAACCGGAGACCACACCGCGCACGCCGGGCACGCTTTCAAAATCACTTTCCACACACCAAAAGCAGCCGCCCGCCACCACCAGCGTATCGGTGCCCATCGCATGGGCTCGGTGGCCATGGGCCAATCCGCCAAGCAGGATCAAAACGGACAAAGCCACGGTCTTCAGGTTCTGCAAACTTGTCATAGCGACACTCCTTCTTGCCGCCACCCTGCGCCCAAGTTCCCTCCCGGCTCAATCCCTTGAAACCGGATGTCACAACTTGGTGAAGCAAGGTGAAGACGGGTTACAGAAGCCACTTGCTGCGACCGGGGCGATAGACAGGCGCTACCCGTCGAAACACAGTGGCCACAGTCAGACGCTGGTCAAATCCCAAAGTGCGCCGCTTCGAGTAGAGCAAATCCAATCGCGCCTTACGAGGCACACAACGCCGCTCATACACCGCCTCTGTCTCCTCCGGCGTTTTACAATCTTCTAACAGGCGCTCTTCAGTCCGGTGGTAAATTAAAGTTGCCAAGCCGGTCACTCCGGGGCGATCTTTGAGCACCTTCGAATACAGCGCCGGAAACCGCTCCACATAGCGGCGCAGCGGCGGGCGTGGCCCAACAAAACTGATGTCGCCCTTCAGGATATTGAACAGTTGCGGCAACTCATCCAGCCGATAGCGCCGCAAAAACTTGCCGGTCTTGGTGATCCGATGGGCCTTGTCGCCACCGGACACACCGCTGTCCCGATCCACATTTCTCATGGTGCGGAACTTGTAGAGATTGAACCCCTGCGTCGGTGTTTTCATACGCTCCGACACATACAGGATTGGCCGCCCATCCCGGATCAGGATCATCACCGCCACAATCAGCATCACCGGCCACAGGATCAACAGCAGAAACAGCACCCAACCCAGGTCCATCATCCGCCGCCCAAAGGTGGTGCCCTGTCCAATCATTCTGCTGCCTCTGTCAATTTGCGCCACTCCGCAATCATGTCCTTGGGCGGTACCACAAGATTCTGCCCCGTCAAGCGGCGCAGGCGCGCCAGCGACATGGACACCTCTGCCAGCGCCGTTTCTTGAGCTGGGCGCCACACAAACGGGCACTCAGCGGCTTCGAGCAGCTCGTGCATGGCCACGGGGTTGGAGGTGGCAACATTCACAATGTCGGGCATTGTGTCGACGGAAAGAAGGCTGTTCACAGCCAGCCAGACAACAGTGGGCGTGGCGTAGCTGCGGATTGGACTTTGGCCAATATCAAAGCCATCCAGCGTCACTGGCTGACCGCTCTGAATTGCGCGGAAAAGACTGTCAGCCCCAACCACATTAGACAGCCGCATTGCGCAAGATATCGGTTTGTCGGGGAGAGGTGGAACACCTTGAAACAGACTCTGTTCCATCTCAATCTTGGCCACCCCATAGGCATTTATGGGAGCCAAAGCAGTGATTTCTGACGCCTCCCGCGCGGGGCCGTAAACCGCGCTGCTGGAGCAATGCAACACGCGGTCCGCGTCGCAGTCTTTGGCAATCTGTACGGCTTGATGAGCGAGGGTGATGTTATCAGACACATTGCCCTGTCCCGGCACCACGCCCCACAGTGCCAATACGGCGTCAGCTTTGGGCGGCGGGCCTTTGGGATAAACCCAGTCCACCCCGTCGCCAGCCCGTCGCGCGCCCCAAACGATCTGCCATCCGGTCAACAGGTCAGGTGACGCCGCAATGCATGCCTTGAGCAAGCGCCCAAGCTTCCCAGTGCTGCCCAGCACCAACAGGGTTTTCAGTGAGGAAGGGGCCGAAGAGCCCAAATGTGTCGCCGAAGTCAAAAGTCAAAATTCCAAATCAATTTCCTGTTCTAAAGTGCCGCCACGACACCTGCTGTCAACCGCATGAAACGTATCCAATATGTAAAATTCAGCTTGGAAACCCCGCGGCACAACGATAGCGTCCCGTGACTTTGCCAAAGAGAGCGCTCCATGACTGACCACGTCACCACCCACCAGGCCGCCGAAGATGCCCGCAACGAAGAGATCAAGATCTGGCTGAATGGCCGCGTTGTGCCCAAGGCCGAGGCGATGGTGTCGGTCTATGACAGCGGCTTTATGCTCGGGGACGGCGTGTGGGAAGGATTGCGCCTCTATGACGGTCACTGGGCGTTTCTGGACGAGCATATGGACCGCCTGTTTGAGGCCGCCAAAGCCATCGACTTGGACATCGGTATGGACAAAGCGGGCGTGATTGCCGCCTTGGAGGCCACCCGCGCCGCCAACGAGATGACCACCGATGCCCACGCCCGCCTGATGGTCACACGCGGTGTGAAAACCCGCCCGTTTCAGCACCCCTCGCTGAGCCAGCAGGGGCCAACGTTCACCATCATCATGGAACATTCCAAACCGTCGATCCCGCGCCCAATCCGGCTGGCGACCGTGCCGCACATTCGCGGCTTGCCGATGACGCAGGACCCAAAGCTGAACTCCCACTCCAAACTCAACTGTATTCTCGCCTGCATCGCGGCGGAGAAAGCGGGCGCAGACGAGGCGCTGATGCTCGACATCAATGGTTTTGTGAACACCACCAACGCCTGCAATTTCTTCATCGTGCGCAAAGGTGCTGTTTGGACCTCGACGGGCGATTACTGCATGAACGGCATCACCCGCCAAAAGGTGATCGATGTCTGTCGTGCCGACGGCATTCCAGTTTATGAGCGCAATTACTCGCTGGTTGACGCCTACGGCGCGGATGAGGCGTTCCTGACGGGCACCTTTGGCGCACAGACCCCGGTTAGTGAAATTGATGGTCGGCCGATTGGCAGCGGTGAGATGGGTGAGATGACCAAGCATATTCGCGGTCTCTACAAAGACCTGGTTGCGCAAGACGCTCTGCCATAAAGCCGAAATTCGCACTGTCGCGATACAGCCGCGATACCGACGCAATACCGATAGGAGTTTGCCCCGTGAAAATTGCCATGTGGAGCGGCCCCCGCAACCTCTCAACCGCGATGATGTATGCCTTTGGCAACCGCGCCGATTGTGCCGTGGTGGACGAGCCTTTTTACGCTGCTTACCTCGCCATGACCGATCTCGATCACCCTATGGGGGCGGAGATTTTGGCATCACAGGATCAGGATCCCAACAAGGTCGCGGCCAGCCTTGTGCAAGCCAATCCGGAGAGCAAGCCGCACTTCTACCAGAAGCATATGACGCAACACATGATTGCTGGCGTGCCACGGGATTGGATGCGCAACGTCACCAATGTCTTCCTGCTGCGTCACCCCGCCCGCGTGATCGCGTCTTACGCCGCCAAACGTGAAAATCCGTCGCTCACCGACATCGGCTTTCCGCAGCAGCTGGAGCTAATGCAGCTGGTCTCAAGCTGGGGCCAAACGCCAATTGTGATCGACAGCCACGACATCCGCGACAATCCGCGCGAGATGTTGGAAAAACTATGTGATGCCATTGGCTTGGGCTTTGATGGGGCCATGCTGTCCTGGCCCAAAGGTGGCCACAAAGATGACGGCGCGTGGGCGCCGCATTGGTATGGTGCTGTCTGGGACTCTACCGGATTTGCGGGCGCTGAAGGCCCGTTGCCAGAGGTGCCCGACAGTTTGCAGCCGGTCCTGCAAGCGGCGTTGCCTCTTTATGAAGAGATGAAAACGCACAAATTGTAAGGGGCAGGGGGCGTTGCCCCCGTCGCCGCGGGCGACTCCCCCAGGATATTTTTGGCCAAATGAAGCCCTAGGTCAGCAACTGGCCCAGCTTCATCGCCGTGCCCATGTCGCCGGACACCTTGAGTTTGCCCAGCATCAATGCTGTTGTGGGTTTCAGATCACCTGCCAGCAGCTTCACAAGGTTCTCCTCAGAGATCGACACGGTGCAATCGGTCTCGCGGTCTTCCTGCGTGGCCGTGTTGTCTGCCAGCACCACAACCCCGGCATCACCGCAGTCAAATTTCAATGTCCCGTCAAATGTCCGGTCTTTTAACCCCTCGGCCATTTGGGCCGCGATTTGTTCCAACATGTGATCTTCCCTAAGTAACCAGTTCACCCAAGTGGTTGCAGCCAACCCTCGGTGGCGCAAGGGTTACGTGGGGCCACTTAACGAACCGTTAAAACTCCCGCCAAGCGCGACATTCAGATCTACAAAATCAACTGCTCTGTTGCGCAAATCCAAGGCAGCCTGATTTTCAGTGTCCAAAAAGGCGCGCTCCGCATCCAAAACCTGAAGGAAAGAGGCTTGCCCGGAGGCATAAGCCTTGCGCGCCAAACGTAACACCTCTGCCGCTGCTTCTACCGCCTTTTTGGACAGCTCTACCGCCCGCGTGTTTTCACGTAATGCAAACAGCGAATTGCGGACCTCCTCCACGGCCAGCACGATTTCTTTTTCCCACGCGGCTTTGCGTTCTGCCACCAGGCCTTTGGCGGTTTCCACTTTGCCGCGCCGCACCGGCAGGTCGTACCACGGGATGTCCAGATCAATGCGCAGGAAGGCCGCCAGCGGATCAAATCCTGAGCTGCCACCGGACACATTGACGTTCCCGGTCAGCCCGAGGCTTGGGTACAGGTCGGACTCTGCCACCCCTACCAGAGCCACGGCTTCGGCCAATTTTTTCTCGGCATAGACCACATCCGGCCGATTGCGCAGCAGGTCTGCCGGCACGCCTGTTGAAACAACGCTGGTTTTTGGGCTTGGCTGTGGCGCCCGCACATCCAGATCGTCCCGTTCAGCCAATTCTGTGCTGCCGACCAAGGCAGTGACACGGTTGACCATGCGCACGAACAATATCCGCGCGTCTGGCACTGCGGAACTTGTGCGCAGAACCAGCGCGTTGGCCTGCGCCACGTCCAATTCCGTTGCGCCACCTTCTTCTGCCAGTGACTTGGTGGCTTTGAGAGTCTCTTCGCGGCTGGCCAAGACACGTTGCAAAATTCGGGCCAATTCCTGCGCATAGCGCATATCCAGATAGGCGGTCACCACCTCATCAACATACAGAAGCGTCCAAACATCCAAATCGGCATAGCTGGCTTCAAGCCGCGCAAAAGCCGCCTCTTTCTCCCTTTGCAATTTGCCAAACAGGTCCAATTTCCACTTGGCTTCAGCTCGCACAAAGCCTGTGGTTTCTGGTTCATTGCCTCCGCCCCCGCTGCGCTTCACTTCGCTGACGCGGTTGGAGCCGCCAATCGGAAAACCTGCCGAGTCCAAAATGCCCTGAGATTGCTGAATTCGGGCTGCGATGCGTTGAATGTCTTTGTTGTTTTCAAGCCCGTATCCAACGAGCTTGTTCAGCAGTGAATCATTAAATGAGGTCCACCACTTGGCGTCGTGTTTGCGCACCGCGCCAGAGGGCCCCTTTTTAAAAAACCTATTGGCAACATCGGTGTCAGGGCGGGCGTAGTCCTCACCAACAGGGGCAATCGCACAGCCTGACAGTAACCCCAGCATCATGCTGCGCCGTGTCAAACTGCCTGTGACTTTTCTCATGCTCAACCTGCGACGCCTTTTACGGGCACCTTATGCTTTTGGCGCTGCGGCCTCCGCTGCCGTCTCATGCGCCAGGGGTTCGTTCCAGTCGACTTCGGAAATCTTCAATTCCGGCGTGTCGGTTTCATAATTTGGTGTCATGATCTGCACGCCGTTTTCATTAAAGACATCGGTGATGTTCTTGTGCAAATCGCTGAGCAAAAGTGGCAACGAGGACCCACGTGTTGTGAATGCGTTGATCTGATAGTTGGTCGCAAAATCCAAAAGGCCGGTCACCAGCACAAAGGGCTCTGGTGACTTCTTCAGCCCTTTGGTGCGCCGCGCTGCTTCAATCAGCATGGCCTCAACCTTCTTGCGGGGCTCCTCATACCCAATCCCCACAGTGGTGTGCAGCAACAAGCCTTTGCCGTCGATCTTGCTGGAATAGTTGATCACCTCCGAAGACAGCAACGTGGCATTGGGGATGGAGATCAGCTCGTTTTTCACCGAGCGTAGATAGGTCTCCATCAGCCGGATCTGCATGACATCACCATAGTGGTCGCCGACCCGAATGCGATCCCCCACATTCATCGAGCGCTTGTACAGCACAAACAAACCCGCCAATACGTTGGAGATCACCGAGTTTGAGCCAAGAGAGACCATCACCCCCACCAGAATGGTCAGCCCTTGGAAGGCTGCGGAATCTGATCCTGGAATATAGGGGAAACAGATCACCGCGGCGGTCAGGACAATGGCCCCGCGGATAAGATTGTAGGTAGGCCAGACCCAATGATCCTCAAAGGTTTTGAGTTCGATCACACCCTGCTCAACGCTCTGGAAAAACAGATACACCCCTTTGATCATCCAGCGTGCAATGGCGGCGATGATCAGGATGGTGACCAGGTTGGGCAGGTAGCTCACAAAGCCCAGCATCAGCCCAATGATCGGATCGGTCACATAGCGGATCAACAGCGCCGCAATGGGCCGCGTGTTGGGAAAGGAATGCAACACAAACGACAGGTAGTAATAGAACCCGGTGAACAGTGTGATGTCGACCAACAGCCGGATCAAAAACTTGGCGATGTTGGACACCGCTTGGCTTTGCACAATATCGCCCGTGGCTTCCTGAAGCCCTCGGGTGCGGTGTTCCACGACGCCCGCGAGAAAGCGCGGCACCCGTCGGCGCAGCCAAAATAGAATGCCACAGTAAAAGGCAAACACTGCAGACCAGGCCAGGGCTGTCAACGTGCTTTGCGAGAACGCTTCATCGGTTCGGTTGGCGCGATAGGTTAAAATGGCCGCTTCAATGGCTTCGGCATGCAGAGAGGCCAACACCGGCAGTTCCATTTGTTCAAAATCGGAGTCCGCTTGTGTGGTGACGCTCACCATGACCCCATCAGCAAATATGGTCTGGCCCAATTCCCCGCGCTCAATGCCCATGACCACGGATGTCGCCTCGCTGCGCTCTGCGACTTCGATGATGCGTTTTGCCACCAAAGCAGCGCGTTCTTCGGCGGGCAAAGCGGTGGAGCCACGCACAGCAAACAGCTGCTCTCCGTCCACTTCCACAGCTTGAACAAAGACTTCGTCGTCAACTTTGGGTGTGGTGGTGTCTTCGACTTCTTCCTCTTGTGCCCAGACCAAACCGGCGCTGAGCAGCAAGACTCCAAAAATGCGCGCAAAGTTTAAGAGTGTCCCCATTCAACGCCCTCCCGGCGCAGCTCGATCCCAAGTCACAAGTCTTTTAGGAAACGCTAGCCGCCATCCTGCCTATCTCAAAGGAATTTTTCGGATCGACGGTTGGGAGACACAAAAAAAGCCCGCCTCAAGGGCGGGCTTCTGTCGGAATGGTGTTGGCTTACTTGCCTGTGCGTTTGTTGCGCATCGCAATCAGCTTCAAACGCAGCGCTTGCAGCTGAATAAAGCCTGCCGCGTCTTTCTGATCATAGGCACCCGCGTCATCCTCAAAGGTCACGTGCTCTTCAGAGTAGAGCGAGTGGTCAGACCAGCGGCCCACGGTGGTGGCGCTGCCTTTGTAGAGTTTCACCCGCACGGTGCCGGTGACATGCTCTTGGCTCTTGTCGATTGCCGCTTGCAGCATTTCACGCTCCGGCGAATACCAGAAACCGTTGTAGATTAGCTCTGCATACTTCGGCATCAGCTCATCTTTCAGGTGCATCTCGCCGCGGTCCATGGTGATGGACTCGATACCACGGTGCGCCTCAAGCAGCACGGTGCCGCCTGGGGTTTCGTAGATGCCACGGGATTTCATACCCACAAAACGGCCTTCAACGAGGTCCAGACGGCCAATGCCGTGCTTGCCGCCATATTCGTTCAGCTTGGTCAGGATGGTCGCCGGGCTCATCGCCTCGCCGTTGATGCTGACCGGGTCACCTTTTTCAAAGCCGATTTCGATAAACTCTGGCTCGTTTGGCGCGTCCTCAGGGTGCACGGTGCGCTGGTATACGTAATCCGGTGCCGCAATCGCTGGATCTTCCAGCACTTTGCCTTCTGAGGAGGTGTGTAGCAGGTTTGCGTCCACCGAGAACGGCGCCTCGCCACGTTTGTCTTTGGCAACCGGGATCTGGTGCTGCTCGGCAAATTCCAGCAGCTTTGTGCGTGAGGACAGGTCCCATTCCCGCCAAGGGGCTATCACCTTGATGTCGGGGTTCAACGCATAGGCCGCCAGTTCAAAGCGCACCTGATCGTTGCCCTTACCGGTTGCGCCGTGAGCCACAGCATCTGCACCAGTCGCTTCGGCAATCTCAACCAGACGTTTGGAGATCAGCGGACGCGCAATCGACGTGCCCAGCAGGTACAGACCTTCATAGACTGCGTTGGCGCGGAACATTGGGAAGACAAAGTCGCGCACAAACTCTTCTCGCACATCTTCGATGTAGATGTTTTCAGGCTTGATGCCCAAGAGTTCCGCCTTCGCACGCGCGGGTTCAAGCTCTTCGCCCTGACCCAGGTCCGCGGTGAAGGTCACCACCTCACAGCCATATTCGGTTTGCAGCCACTTCAGGATGATCGAGGTATCCAGGCCACCGGAATAGGCCAGCACAACTTTCTTCGGAGCCGACATTTTTCTTCCCTTCGTCCATATAACGTTCGCGCGATAGCGGTTTTTGGCCCTGTGGGCAAGGCGAGCAGATCGCCGCACTTGCTTTTATTGCCCGCGATCTGTCACATGCAGGCGAAATTGGACAAAAACACTATCTTTAAGAGGTACTCACATGCAGGGGTGGAAATTGTTTTTACATGCGGTGCGCATGGTTGTCGGAAACTGGCGGGATGCCATTCGAATTTTCTGGGCGCCTTGTGTTCTGATCGGGTTACTCCTTGTGGGGTTGACCCGAGCCATGTCCAACATTTTCGGAGAGAATTTCTCAGAAACTGGCACGATTTCCGGGACTCCGTCCGGCGGATCGATTGGTCTCAGTTTTCTGCTCATGTTGTTGGTGTTTTTTGTAATCGGCTGGGGCATCGTAGCGTGGCATCGCTTTGTTTTGGCGGAGGAGCAGCAATCTGGGCTGATCCCGCCATTTCACTTGGGCCGAATACTTGCCTATTTCGGACGACTCTTCCTGCTCGGCTTAGCTTGCGCAATCTGCGCTATTCCTCTGATGATGATTGGCACATCTGTTATGGGATCCGGTTCCATTGCCGGAACACTGGCGGTTCTGTTTGTGATTTCTGTTCTGACGTCTGTTTTGATGTATCGTTGGGTCGCCATTCTGCCGGCCGCTGCGCTTGGCAAACCATTGACGTTTGGCGAAGCCTGGAGTGCCACCAGTGGCGCCACAGGCGCAATTCTCGTTCTTATGTTGACGGTATGGGCTGTCAGTTATGGGGGGCAATACTTGGTGCAAGCCATTTATGGGATTTCACCCTTCGTCGGTACCGCAGTGGACATTGTGTTCACGGCCTTGGTGGGTTTGGTGAATGTTAGCATTCTGACCACGTTTTATGGCCACTACGTCGAAGGCCGTTCGATCGACTGATCGACGACCTTCCTCTTGCCAAAACCTTTAGCTTCGGCCACTCAGGGCACATGAGCGAATTTCGTAAATGTGCCCGCACTGCCGAAGCCGCCATGCGCAGCGTTTTCCCCGCCACGCCTCTGCAGCTGAATGCCCATCTTTCCGCCCGCTTTGGTGCCGACATCTGGCTCAAGCGCGAAGACCTCACGCCTGTGCGGTCTTACAAGCTGCGCGGGGCTTTCAATGCCATGCGCAAAGTGCGCGCGAACAATCCAGAACAGCGGATATTTGTCTGTGCCAGTGCTGGCAACCACGCCCAAGGTGTTGCCTATATGTGCAAGCATTTTGACGTTCAGGGCGTGATCTTCATGCCGGTCACCACGCCGCAGCAGAAGATCTTCAAGACGCAGGTGTTTGGCGGAGAAAATGTCGAAATCCGCCTTGTTGGAGATTATTTTGACGACACGCTGGCCGCGGCGCAGACCTATTGCGCTGAAGTTGATGCGGCCTTTTTGTCTCCGTTTGACGACGAAGATGTGATTGAGGGGCAGGCGTCGGTTGCGGTCGAAATTGAAGACCAACTTGGCCGTGTTCCGGATCACATCATTTTACCCGTGGGCGGCGGCGGCTTGTCGTCTGGTGTGCACAGCTACTTTGCCGATGCGTTGACCTATACCCTAGTAGAGCCGGAAGGCGGCATGAGCCTCGCCGCTGCTCTGGACGCCGGTGCGCCAATCACTCTGGCGCATGTCGATAGCTTTGTGGACGGCGCTGCCGTCGCGCGCATTGGCGACAAAACTTTTGCCCGTCTGGCGGAGCTAAGACCGGAAGATGTGATTGCCGCTCCCGAAGACCGCATCTGCGCCACCATGCTGGAGATGCTCAATGTCGAGGGCATTGTGCTGGAACCCGCAGGTGCCTTGGCCGTGGACGCGCTTGTCGATGTGGCGGATCAGATCAAAGGCCAAACCGTTGTTTGTGTGACCTCGGGCGGAAATTTTGACTTTGAGCGACTGCCTGAAGTCAAAGAACGCGCGCAGCGTTACTCTGGGGTCAAAAAATACTTCATCCTGCGCATACCGCAGCGTCCGGGCGCTCTGCGTGATTTTCTCGAAACACTGGGCCCGGAAGATGACATCGCGCGGTTTGAGTACCTCAAAAAATCGGCACGCAACTTCGGCTCGGTTCTCATAGGCATCGAGACACGGAAACCGGAAAATTTCGATGCCTTGTTTGAGCGCATTGAGGCTGCGGGCATGACCTATACCGACATCACCAATGACGAGACGCTGGGTCAGTTTGTGCTCTAGGTCGCCCAGGCCATTTGCTTAAGACTTATGATACCCGCGCCACAAAAGTCCAAACGCGGGCCGCATGGGTACTGGAAAAGCCTAACGGCGCATCAAAATGCACAACGATTCGCCCAGGGCACTCCTTGGGTGATTCAAAAGTCTACTTTTTGACGGCGCCGTTTCCGGCCATATCAGGGGGCCGCTTTTCAGGCGGCAGCGAGCTTTTGCGCAAACACGCCTTTGCTTTCTTCAAACGATGCCAGGATTGCGGGCACGTCTACCGTGTCACCTTTGCCTGCGGCGGCCGCCGCTTCGCCAGCTTGGCACAGTTGCGAGAAAGTTTGGAAACCAAGGTTTAACGCGCCGCCCTTAAGAAAGTGCAGGTCAGCCTCAAGGGTGGCAATGTCCGGAGTTTCACGAAGGCGCGCAATCACTTCCTCAACTTCGTCCAGAAAGAGTTCCACCACTTCACCAAAGTCTTCCGCGCCGATTTCGTCGCGCAGTTCCTCTACTCGTTCCCAGTCAATCATGGGCATTTCCTCATTATTCACCCCTAGACAGTGACAGAAAAGTGTTAACAAATCCTACACGATAAAATTTGAACTATCTCATTTTTACTTTTGACGGCATGTTAAGTAGCAAGACCATAGTTGTGTTACGAAAGAAGTCAAAATTTGTACAAAGGTCAGGGAAGCTTGTCGGCCAACACTGTAAAATCCGCTGAGACGAATGATGCGCCCGATATGGGTGTGATCAAACGCGTGTTGCTGGTTGATGACAGCCGCGTGCAGCGTCGCATTCTGAGCTTGTCGCTCAAACGGGACGGTTATGACGTGATCGAGGCGGCCTCCGGTCAGGAGGCCCTTGATATCTGCCGCGAAGAGCTGCCGGATCTGATTTTGTCAGACTGGATGATGCCAGGCATGTCCGGTCTGGAGTTTTGCCGCGCCTTCCGGGAGTTGAGTGCAGAGACCTACGGGTACTTCATTCTTTTGACCTCTAAGAGTGAAAAAACTGAGGTTGCTCAAGGGTTTGATGCCGGTGCGGATGATTTCTTGACCAAGCCTGTGAACGGCTACGAACTGCGCGCGCGGATCTCTGCGGCGGAGCGGATCCTGCGTATGGAGCGCGAGCTCACCGACAAGAACAAAGTGATCTCGGAAACGCTGGATGAACTTCAGCGCCTGTATGACTCGCTGGACAATGACTTGCTTGCCGCCAAGAAGTTGCAGCAATCGCTTGTACCCGAACGGTTCAAAGATTTTGATCGCGGCGCGGTGTCGCTGCTGCTGCAATCCTCCGGCCATGTGGGCGGCGATTTGGTTGGTCACTATAAAATCAGCGACACGCGAATCGGTTTGTATGCCATCGATGTGTCGGGGCATGGAATCAGCTCTGCGTTGATTACTGCCCGTCTTGCTGGCTACCTTTCCGCGACGTCACCGGAACATAATGTGGCGATGCAGGTGGAAAAGGACGGCACAACGTCTCACCTGCCGCCCGCCGAAGTTGTTGCGCGCCTTAATGAAATCATCTTGGACGAGATGGAAACCGAGCACTATTTCACGATGTTGCTCGCCGATGTCGATCTTGCCACAGGACACGTTATCCTTGCACAGGCTGGTCATCCACATCCTGTGATCCAGCGTGCGGATGGGTCAATTGAACAAGAAGGTCCTGGGGGGCTGCCGGTTGGTTTGATCCCAGGTGCCGAGTTCTCCCAATTCAGCATCGACCTCAAAACAGGCGACCGCCTGTTCTTGCTGTCTGATGGCGTGACTGAATGTCCGGACACGGCCAATGGCTTGCTGGGCGAGGAAGGTCTTGAGGCGTTGATGGTCGATCTGGCCGGCCACGATCTCGAAGACACATTGCAAGCCATGGTCTGGAAGCTCGATGAGTTCTCCGGTGGCAAAGGCTTCCCCGACGATGTGTCTGGCATTCTTTTGGAATACCGCGGCACCTAACCTAGGTTAGCGCAAAAATTGGGCCGTAAAATGCCGGTCTCCGGCATTGCCCAGCTGCGTGACCGCGTCTTCAATACCCATCCACACCGCCGCATGCCCGGGCTCGCTTGGCAGCCCAATCCGCAGGGTGGGTGTTGCCAGATAGATCGTACAGAGTTTCTCGGCCCAGAGGTCATACTCTGGCATAAAGGTAAACCGGCGAAACGCACCCAGCCGTCGCGGTTTGGCAATGCGATACCCGGTTTCCTCAAACACCTCCCGCATCAACGCCACCACAGGGCTTTCTCCGGGATCAATCCCGCCGCCTGGCAGTTGGAATTCCGGCGTGGGTTCAGCCTGATGGGTGAGCAGTATTTGGTCGCCCTGAAGCAAAACCGCATAGGCCCCGGGGCGCATTGTGTAGCGCACATCTTTGCGCGGCGGTGTTCCAAAACGTGGTATCATGCGTGAAACCCCTTTTTCCTGCTCTTGCTGGCCCTATATAGTCGCGGTATGGCAAGGGAAGGCCGATAAGGAAACCCCATGAAAGCTGCAAGCAACATTGCCTGGGACGACACAGTGCTGCCGTTCCAGCTGGACAACTCTGATATTCGCGGGCGCGTGGCCCGTCTTGATGGCGTGCTCTCCGGCGTGCTCAAACAACATGCCTATCCGGAAACGGTAGAAGCGTTGGTGGCTGAAATGGCCCTGCTGACCGCATTGATCGGCCAGACCATCAGTCTGCGCTGGAAGCTGTCGCTTCAGGTGCAAACCAATGGCCCTGTGCGTATGATTGCGACCGATTACTACGCGCCAACTGCCGAGGGTGAGCCCGCCCGTATTCGCGCCTATGCCAGCTTTGACGAGGAGCGCCTGACCGATGGCACCCCGTTTGAACAGCTGGGCAACGGCTACTTTGCGGTTCTGATCGATCAGGGCGACGGGATGAAGCCGTATCAAGGCATCTCCGGTCTTGTGGGCGGTTCGTTGCAAGCCTCGGCTGAGGCGTATTTTGCGCAATCCGAACAGCTGGCCACCCGCTTCTCGTTGAAGTTCGGCAAATCCGTTGAGCCCGGCGTGGGCGAGCATTGGCGTGCTGGCGGCATCATGTTGCAGCACATGCCCAAGGCGAGCCCCGAAGTCTCTGGCGAAGGCGGCAGTGGCGAAAGCGGCTACCTCTTGGCCAAAGATGTGGTCAATGAGGAAGACGCTGAAAACTGGAACCGCGCCAATATCCTGCTCGACAGCGTTGAAGAGCTGGAAATGATCGGCCCCTCCGTGCCACCAACGGACCTTTTGGTGCGTTTGTTCCACGAGGAAGCGCCACGTGTCTATGACGCACAGATGGTCAAATTTGGCTGTACCTGTTCGGAGGAGCGCGTGCGCCAGTCTTTGTCGATTTACTCGGCCAAGGACATTGCCACCATGACCAAAGACAACGGGCGCGTGACGGCCGATTGCCAGTTCTGCGGCGCGCATTACGATCTCGATCCGACCACGGTTGGGTTTGAGGCCAAGACTGCGGGTACAGATGCCAAAGGCGCCTGATCTGCTCCAACCCATCAAGGCCGCGCTGTCCCGCGACAGCGCGGCCTCTTCTGATTTTGATCTCAACCCAGATGTGGTTCTGCCCAAGGGCCGTGAGCTGCGCCCTGCCGGTGTGCTTGTGCCCATCGAGATCAGACAAGACATCCCCCACGTTATTCTGACCAAGCGCGCCAGCCATCTGAAACACCATCCGGGTCAGATTTCCTTTCCCGGTGGCAAGCAAGACGACGGCGACGCAGATGTGGTTGCCGCCGCCTTGCGGGAAGCACGCGAAGAAATTGGCCTGCCTTCGGATAATGTCGAAGTGCTGGGGACTTTGCCTACTCATGAAACCGTCACCAGCTTTCTGGTTACACCGGTTTTGGGCCACGTTAGAGACGCTTTTGACGTGATCCCCGAGCCGGGTGAGGTCGAGGAGGTCTTTTCCGTGCCACTGTCTCACGTGACGGATCCGGCCTTATTCTCGATCCAATCCCGCCGCTGGCAAGGTCAACGCCGTCACTACTTCACCGTGCCCTTTGGCCCCTATTATATCTGGGGAGCCACTGCCCGCATTCTGCGCGGTTTGGCGGAACAGGTGTCAGGCGCATGAAGGTCTCCGGTGATTGGCTGACGGCCGCCCCGACTCAAGCGGTTTGCGCTATGTTAGAGACACATGGACATCAGGCTCTGCTGGTAGGTGGCTGCGTGCGCAACGCGCTTTTGGGCGCGCCGGTGAATGACATCGATATCTCCACTGACGCCCGTCCGGAACGGGTAATGGAACTCGCCAAAAATGCGGGTCTCAACGCCATTCCCACTGGCATAGAGCACGGCACCGTCACCGTGGTGGCGGATGGCATTCCGCACGAGATCACCACCTTCCGCCATGATGTGGAAACCGATGGCCGCCGCGCGGTTGTTGCCTTCTCTGACGATGTCGAAGATGACGCCCGCCGCCGTGACTTCACCATGAACGCGCTTTACGCCCGATCTGACGGCACCGTGGTTGACCCACTGGGGGGGCTCAAAGACCTCAAAGCCCGCCGCCTGCGTTTTATCGACAACGCCGAAGACCGCATCCGCGAAGACTACCTGCGCATCCTGCGATACTTCCGGTTTCACGCATATTACGGTGATCCAGCCGAAGGCATGGACCCCGAAGCGCTTGCCGCCATCGCGGCCAACATTGACGGGCTGGCTTCTCTGTCGCGCGAACGCGTCGGCAGTGAGACCGTAAAACTCATGGGCGCCCCCGATCCGGCCTCTGCCGTGGCGGCCATGCGCCAGACCGGCGCACTCACCGCTATCCTCCCGGGCACGGATGATCGCGCCCTGGCGCCTCTCGTACATCTGGAAGAATTGCACACGGTGGCCATTGATCCAATCCGCCGTCTGACGGTGTTGGGTGGCGGCAATGTTGCCGAGGCTTTGCGGTTGTCCAAAAAAGCCGCTCGCCATCGCGACGTGCTGCGCAACGGCCTTGAGTCCTCTGACACCGCCGGTGCGCTGGGCTATCGTTTTGGCGAAGAGGCCGCCACCTCGATCCTGCTCCTTCGGGCTGCAATGTTTGAATCGCTGTTGATGCCAGACACACTTGTCACCGCAAGAGCAGGTGCTGAGGCCTCCTTCCCAATCCGTCCTGCGGACCTCATTGACCGGTTTCAGGGCGCGGCGCTGGGCAAGGCGCTCAAAGAGCTCGAATCACGTTGGATCGCCTCTAACTTCGCGCTGACCAAGGCTGAACTATTGGACACGCTTTCCTGACACCGTCGGGCTGATCTGATCGGCGTGTTGCGTCGCCAAACCGCGCAACAGCTTGCGCGCGTTGTGTTTACCCAATCGGCGCTCCACAAAACCCCACCTCCGCAAAACAGTCAAAATACCGACGCGATACCGACGTGCCAAAGGTCGGGTAAATCTTAGGTTGACGCAAACGCAACACTGCGCCAGCATGCCGACAGCTCAAACATGAGAAGGAGTGCAAGATGTATCGCGGGATCTGGTTTTCATAAGCCAATCTGACCGCTGTGGCGGCCAGAGATGGCGAGTCACTTCATTTTGCACAATCCACTGTTTTTCAGGACATTCTCATGTTCAAGTTCTTCGAGACCCTTGTTGACCCTTATTGCGACTACGACGAAGTAGATGCGCCCCCCACAAAGCTGTGGCCCTTTATGCGCGACTACGCCCGGCCATTCCGCAAAGTCTTTGTTTTTGCTACGATAATGTCGGTCATCGTGGCCGCTGTGGAGATCGGTCTGATCGCCTACATGGGCCGCATTGTGGACCTGTTGAGCGGCGACCCTGCGCAAGTCTGGGCGGATCACGGCACTGAGTTCATTCTGGTCATCCTGTTCGTCCTCTTCCTACGCCCTGCATTGCAGGCGTTTGACGTGCTTCTGCTCAACAACACACTGCTGCCAAACTTCGGCACTTTGATCCGCTGGCGCGCGCATAAACATGTTTTGCGTCAATCGGTTGGCTGGTTTGAGAATGACTTCGCCGGCCGCATTGCCAACCGGATTATGCAGACCCCGCCTGCAGCGGGTGAGGCGGTGTTTCAGGTGTTTGACGCCATCACCTTCTCCATCGCCTATGTGGTGGGTGCGGCCATCCTTTTGGCCGATGCCGACCCGCGTTTGGTGCTGCCGATGCTGGGCTGGCTTGTGTTCTATGGTTTCTTGGTAAAATGGACTGTGAAACGGGTTGGTCCAGCCTCGCAAAAAGCCTCTGATGCACGTTCCAAAGTTACCGGTCGTGTGGTGGATGCCTATACAAACATCCACTCCGTGAAGCTTTTTGCGCACAACAAGCGCGAGCTGGAGTATGCCAAGGAAGCCATTGAATATTCACGTGAAACCTTTCAGGCGGAAATGCGTATTTTCACGTTGATGGATGTGATGCTCGTGTTGCTCAATGGCGTGTTGATCGTGAGCGTTGTGGGCTGGGCCATCTGGCTTTGGATGCAAGGATTGGCCAGCGTGGGTGTCGTGGCTGCGGCCACCGCCTTGAGCCTGCGCTTGAACGCCATGACCGGCTGGATCATGTGGGCGCTGACCTCCTTCTTCCGTCAATTGGGAGTTGTTGCCGAAGGTATGGAAACCATCGCGCAACCGATTGATTTGGTTGATTCCAAAGACGCCAAACCGCTGGAGTTTACCTCAGGCAAGATCGAGCTTGATGGCTTGTCACACCACTATGGGCGCGACAGCGGCGGGTTGGACAACATCAGCCTCACCATCGCGCCGGGTGAAAAGGTCGGGCTGATTGGCCGGTCTGGGGCAGGTAAGTCCACGTTGGTGAAGCTTCTTTTGAGGTTCTACGACACTGAGCAGGGGCGCATTCTGATTGACGGTCAGGACATTTCGACGGTCACTCAAGACAGCCTGCGCGACAAAATTGGCATGGTGCAACAGGACAGTTCGCTGCTGCACAGATCTGTTCGTGACAATTTGCTATACGGGTATCCGAATGCCTCAGAAGCGCAGATGATCGCGGCGGCAAAGAAAGCAGAAGCACATGACTTCATTCTGGACCTCGAAGACCCAGAAGGACGTACAGGATATGATGCGCATGTGGGGGAGCGCGGTGTAAAACTCTCCGGTGGACAGCGGCAGCGTATCACTCTTGCGCGCGTGATCCTGAAAGACGCACCGATTCTGCTGCTTGATGAGGCGACCAGCGCTTTGGACAGCGAAGTTGAAGCCGCCATTCAGCGTACGCTTTATGGCATGATGGCGGGGAAATCCGTGATTGCGATTGCGCACCGCTTGTCCACGATTGCCGAAATGGACCGCATACTGGTTCTGGATCAGGGGCGTATTGTGGAGCAGGGCAGTCACGGAGAGCTCTTGGCGCAGAACGGCCTCTATGCCGGTTTCTGGGCGCGTCAGTCCGGCGGTTTTTTGAATGCGGATGACGCGGCCGAGTAAAATTTGACCTTGTGCCCGTCCCCCACTAAGGGACGGGCATGAGCCAGATAGATATCCAGCGTTTGGGCCTGCACGGTGATGGAATTGCCGACGGACCGATTTATGCCCCTTTGACCCTGCCCGGTGAAACTGTGGAAGGTGAAATTGACGGAACGCGCCTGACAAATATGCGGGTTGTGACACCGTCTGAGCACCGCGTGAAAGCCCCGTGTCGCCACTTTAAGTCCTGTGGAGGCTGCCAGTTGCAGCACGCGTCTGATGCGTTCTTGGCAGACTGGAAGGTCGAAGTTGTGCGGCAAGCGCTAGCCGCGCAGGGTTTGGAAACTGACTTGCGCCAGATCTTGACCTCACCGCCGAAATCCCGCCGCCGGGCGGTGTTCTCGGCGCGGCGCACCAAAAAGGCGGCTTTGGTGGGGTTTCATGCCCGGGCCTCTGATGTGATTGTTGAGATCCCGGATTGCCAGCTGTTGCACCCAGACTTGCTGCCCGCCCGCGAGGTCATCTTGCAGCTCTGTCAAATAGCCTCCTCTCGCAAAGGCGAAATCAGCGCGACGGTCACGCTGTCGGACGCTGGCTTGGACATGGCGGTTGTTGGTGGCAAGCCTTTGGATGGACCGCTGTTGGCCCGTCTGGCCCAAGAAGTGGAGCGTTTCAAGCTGGCGCGTCTGACGTGGGATGGCGAAGTGGTGGCGACACGGGCGGTGCCAGCGCAGAGCTTTGGCGCTGCGTCTGTGGTACCCCCGCCTGGTGCCTTTCTGCAAGCAACCCAACAGGGCGAAGCAGCCCTTTTGCACGCGGTCAAAGAAGCCATCACGCAGGGAGATTCTGGTATCGACCTATTTGCAGGCTGCGGGACATTTACGCTACCTCTGGCCTCCCAATACCGGATGCACGGTGTCGAAGGCGAGGAGGCCATGATCCAGGCTCTGGATATAGGGTGGCGCAAGTCTATGGGTCTTAAACAAGTGTCTTCGGAAACACGGGATCTGTTCAGAAATCCAATTGTGACAGAAGATCTTTGCTATGACTTTGCGGTGATCGACCCGCCACGTGCCGGGGCCGAAGCGCAAGTCTTGGAATTGGCTAAGTCCGCTTTGCAAGAGATCGCTTATGTGTCTTGTAATCCGGTGACATTTGCCAGGGATGCTGTGGTTTTGGTCCAGGCCGGATACCACCTTGATTGGGTGCAAACCGTCGACCAATTCCGTTGGTCGTCGCATGTAGAACTTGCTTCAAGGTTTGTTCGGAAATAGCTGCTATCACGCAGCCGTGAGAGGCCAAATTGGCCGCAATCTGTTATGAGCCTTTCAAAAGAGGCAGTGGTACAAAAAGGACCAAAATAATGCGTTTGTTCTCCGCTTTGGTGTTTGCGGTTTTGGCGTTTGGCTTGGCGAGCTGTTCCAGCAAGTTTATGTCGTACAATGGTCCGGAAGTGACGCGCGTTGCTGTCTTTAAGGAGCAGCGTAAAATATATCTCATGCACCATAATAAGGTGCTGAAATCTTACGACATGCACCTTGGTTTTCAGCCAGTTGGGCATAAACAAGTCGAAGGTGACGGAAAGACCCCGGAAGGCGACTACTTCATTGATCGCCGCAATCCCAACAGTCAGTTTTATCTTTCAATAGGCGTGTCTTATCCAAATAATGCCGATCGCGCGCACGCCGCTTCGTTGGGAAAATCCCCTGGTGGCGACATTTTTATTCATGGCCGCCCTAAGAAATATCGCGATGGCAAAGATGATTGGACCGCAGGCTGTATCGCGGTTACTGATCGGGAAATGCGTGAAATCTATGCCATGGTCAACAATGGCACAGTTATCTCGATTTATCCCTGAAAATCAGCCAGCTGTATCGGGTTTGCTTCGCGCGAGCCCATCACCAGCGTCCACCAAATCTTGCCGCTGTCTTCCTGGAACCAGGCAAAGCCCATGTCTTGGGCCTTGGGGTCTAGGATAACGGCCCGCGTGTCATCTTGTTGCATCCAGGCCGCAAGAGTTTCGACCTCTGATTCGTATGTTTCACTGATAGTTTCGCCTGCCAATGTGCCGGAATATCCAACCCGTGCGACGCGATCCAGCGGGGACGATCCGTCAGAGCCGAAGTGCCAAGGACGGTTTTGCAGCGACATGTCGCGCGAGTGTGTTGCTGCTGCCGCATTGAGCTGGGCATTTAGTTCCACTGCCGGGGCGCCGGATGCTGCACGCAGCGCGTTGATGGAGTCCAGTACCTGAAACTGTACTTTTGACGTGCTGCTGCCGGAAATCTTGTATTGCTTCGTGCTGGACCCGCCGGCACCGCAGCTTACCAAACCAAGAGCTGCTACCAGCAAAAGAGCAATTGCGCGCATTGTGTTCCCGTCCCAAAAAAGTGATTGGAAGAGTCCTACCCGTCCGAAGTTGCCATGAAAACCCACATCGGCGTGACATTGCTCTTTTCGTGCCGGATTGATTTGCGACTGCGGCATTCCGGCCATATGATTGCCCGATCCACGTTACGAGTGTTCTGGAGGAACAAATGTCTGTTGATCGGTCTGCAAAAATTGGGCGCCGCGCTTTTTTGGCGAGTGGCGCCGCATTTCTGAGTGCGCCGGCAATCGCACAAACTGAAACGGGTACAACCGAGGTTGAACGGGACCTGGACGAGATTGTGGTGCGCAACATTTCGAGCTTCCGTTCTCTGGATTGGGCACCATACTTTGACAACCTGAAGAACGGCGCGGTGCTCGTGGACGTTACATCACGTGCGTTGCATTACTGGTCCGAAGACGAGTCCGTCTACAAGCTGTACCCGACGTCGGTGCCGCTGACGGAGGATCTTACACGCCGCGGTCGCACCAAGGTCGTTCGCAAGGTCGACGGGCCAAGCTGGCGCCCAACGCCGTCTATGAAGAAGCGCAATCCGGAATGGCCTGACTATGTTGGCCCTGGCCCTGATAACCCCTTGGGAACCCACGCGCTTTATCTGAGTTGGACCTACTATCGGATTCACGGAACACACGACACGCGCAAAATTGGACGTCGGTCCTCCAATGGGTGCATCGGTCTGTACAATGAACACATCTCCGAATTGTTTTCGTTGACAAAAGTCGGCACACAAGTGTTGCTAATTTGACGACATTTCGACCTTGGTAGGGGGCTATCGGCAATCTTGGGTTTGCAAAACCGACATTTTGCTGTTTAGACATTTCACGAGGTAAGTCTTGGGTGCTTGTCATCGCCCTCATTGTTATGGTGGCAAGCGAATTCTGGAGGATACTATGAAGAAACTCGTTCTCGCTGCTGCTCTGACTGCTGCTGCTTCCACCGCATTCGCGGGCTCCATGGCCGATCCGGTTGTTGAACCTGTTGTGATCGAAGAAGCTGCTGGTAGCTCTGGCAATGACGTTTGGGTTCCGCTTCTGCTGCTGGTCATCGTGGCCGCGGCTGCAGCGTCTGCCTAAGTCGCAACAAAGCGATCTGACATGCGAAAAGGCGGGGTTTTGCCCCGCCTTTTTGTTATTCTGGGTTCCTTCTGAACTGTGGCGAAGGCGGGAATTCGGTTGGGTTAAGTCACCCAACCGCCTAGGTTCTCATCAATAATCTGGCACAGTGCAGTGATATGTGACGCGTCAGAGTTCAAGCAAGGAATGTAGAGAAAATCTTTGCCGCCAGCTTCTTCGAAGCTTTCCTTGATTTCCTCGTTGATCTCTTCCAGCGTTTCAATGCAATCCGCCGAAAAGGCAGGCGCAACAACTGCAATGTTGGTTTTGCCTTCTTCTTTGGCAAGGCGGGCAACTTCTTCAACCGTATAGGGGCGCAGCCAGTCTTCCGGGCCAAATTGCGACTGGAACGTAGTGCACAGATCAGTGTCTTCCCAACCCAGTCGCTCTTTCAATAGGCGCGTGGTTTTCTGACATTGGCAGTGATAGGGATCGCCTTCTTGCAGGTATCTCTTTGGCATCCCGTGGTAAGACACCACCAGCAGATCAGGGCGCTTCTCAGCAGAGTCATAAGCCTCTTCTACAGATTTCGCCAAGGCGTCGATATAGCTTGGATGATCGAAGTACGCTGGCACTGTGCGCGCCGCCGGTTGCCATTTTTCTTCCATTAGTGCGCGGAAGAATTGGTCGTTGGCGGTTGCAGATGTGGCCCCAGCATATTGCGGATAGAGTGGGAAAAACAGGATCCGCTCGCAGCCTGCTGCCACCATGTTCCTTACTTTCGAATTGGTAGACGGGTTGCCATAGCGCATACAAAAATCCACCATGACTTGGTCCCCATGTTTGGCCTCCATGGCGGCTTTGATCTTGGCTGTCTGATCCTTGGTGATCACCATCAACGGGCTTTCATCGCGTTCCTTGTCCCAAATGGACTCGTAGGCTTCGCCGCTTGAGAATGGGCGCTTCGTCAGGATGATAAGCTGCAGAAGTGGCTGCCATTTCCAGGACGGATAGTCGATCACGCGTTTGTCAGACAAAAACTCGTTCAAATACCGACGCATCGGCCAGTAGGTGTAATCATCCGGGGTGCCAAGATTGGCAAGGAGAATGCCGGTTTTGCCACGAGCCACTTTTGGATGGTCTTTGGGGGCGTGGGCCGGGCATGTAGCTTTGGTCATGTGCTGGGGTCCGTATAGGTGAGTCACTTGGGCAGTTTGATTTCAGACGTGCTGAGCGCGTCTGCGAGACGGGTCTTGGCTGAGCCGGGGCGCAGCGGCTGTGGTTGGTTGGCATCCGGTGCCCAGCCAGTGAGAAAGATCAATTCAAAGGTCGCCGGAATACGCCCGTTTTCCATAAACGTATCTACGTAGATTTCGTTTGCTCGGGCCAAAATGGAACGGCGTGTCGGTTTGCGAAGGCGATCCTGCAATGCGTTGCTTTCGCCCATGGCGCGTAGGTCTTTCATCAACGCCCAGGGGCTTTCATAGGTCACTTTCAGCGGCACCGTATCAGCGACCGGCAGTGCGAAGCCGGCGCGCTGCAGAAGTGCGCCTAGGTCACGAATTTCACCCATTGGGGTCACGCGCGGCGACAATCCTCCGGTGATTTCGACTTCCGCCTGTGCCAGGGATGCCCGCAGTTCATGCAGTGTCTTGCCGCCAAAAGTCACCGCAAGAAAAAAACCATCATCTTTCAAAGCGCGGCGACATTGAATGAGTTGCCCAACTGGGTCATCCGCCCAATGTAGGCTCAGTCCATGGATCACAAGGTCATGGTGTTGCGGCTGTAGATCTAAGACATCGCTGTCGGGAACCAAATTTGCTTCTGGAAGGCAAGTGTCCCAAACGTCAGGAAACCCGGTCACAATGGCAGGCGCTGTAAACTCCCTGTTAACCATGCTGAGGCGATCCTGAACTTCGGCGATGGCTGCACTCTGCAGAAACATCCCGGTGGTTCGGTTGGCACGCGTGCGGTTGCGGCGCAGAGCATTTGTATCAGTGAGGCGAGGGTTATTTTGCATGGTGCGGACAATAGGCAGGTGAAGACAAAGATTCAAACTGCCATACACCTTTTGTTCCCGCCACGCTGTGTGGCTTGTGGACACATGGTTGAAAGCGACTTTGGACTATGTGCAGAGTGTTGGGGGCAAACAGCGTTCATTGGAGGCGCAGTGTGCGACTGTTGTGGTCGTCCGGTTACTGCTGCGCCAACTGAGTTGCGCGTTGTGTGTGATGATTGCCTTGCGGATCCGCCGCCCTGGAAGCAAGGGCGTGCTGCGCTGTTGTATCGTGGGGCGGGTCGCAAACTAATCTTAGGGTTTAAACATGGGGACCGGACCGATATTGCCCGGCCGGCGGCAAAGTGGCTTTGGCAAGCTGCACGGCCGCTGTTGCATGATGTGGATATCATTGCGCCGGTGCCGCTTCACCGCGCTCGTTTCTTGAAGCGGCGGTACAATCAGGCGGCTATGTTGGCGGAGAAATTGGCAACTTTGTCAGAGATCACCTTCTGTCCAGACCTTTTGGTGCGTGTAAAAGGCCTGGGTGGGTTAGAAGGGCTTGGTGCGGATGAACGCGCCAAAAAAATGCGTGGCGCGATTGAGCCAAATCGGAAAAAACGGCACCTCATACAAGATGCAAAGATTTTGCTTGTTGATGATGTTTTGACCAGTGGTGCCACTTTGCGTGCCGCAACGCAGGGCTGTCTCACCGCCAATGCCAAAGAAGTGTGTGTTGCCACACTGGCGCGCGTTGCAAAGGATGCCTAAATGCCGGACAACGGAACACAGGAAGACATAAGGACACGCCATGCAGCCGGTCGAGATTTACACCAGCCCACTTTGTGGTTTTTGCCACGCCGCCAAACGGCTTTTGACCCAGAAAAACGTCACGTTTGTTGAAATTGATGTTCTGCAAGACCCGGACCGCAAGCCGGAAATGATCACCCGGGCCAACGGTGGGCGCACCGTGCCGCAGATTTTCATTGGCGACAAACATGTTGGCGGCTGTGATGATCTCTATGCACTTGAGCGTGCGGGTGAGCTTGATCCCCTGTTGGCGGCGTAATTGATCATGCGCGCAGCGTTGCTTCAAATGACGTCTTCGGATTTGCCTGAAGAGAATCTGGCAACAGCGAGTGCCATGCTGCGCGAAGCCAAGGTGCAAGGGGCTGAAATTGCCTTTTTACCGGAGGTGATGAATTGCCTCTCAACCAGTCGCAGCCATCAGGAATCTGTGCTTCGCCATGAGGCGGATGACGCGACACTTGCAGGCCTTCAGGCTTTGTGTGCGGAGCTGTGTATTTGGCTGTTGGTCGGAAGTCTCGGTTTAAAAACCAAAGATACGGACGGGCGTTTTGCCAATCGATCCTTTGTGATCTCCGCAACCGGGGACATCGTGGCGCGCTACGACAAAATCCACATGTTTGATGTGGATGTGACGCCGGAAGAAACCTATCGGGAATCCGATGGCTATCGTCCCGGTGAGCAAGCTGTTGTTGCACAAACGCCGTTTGGTAACTTGGGCCTGTCGATTTGCTATGATGTGCGCTTTGGTCATCTTCATCGGACGCTGGCCCAGGCCGGTGCAGACATCCTGACGGTTCCCGCAGCCTTTTCGCACATCACCGGTAAGGCGCATTGGGAAACCTTGTTGCGCGCACGCGCCATCGAAACCGGTTGTTTTGTCATTGCTCCTGCGCAAACGGGGAAGCATCCAGTGTCCAAAGGTCTATCGCGTCAAACACATGGGCATTCCATGGTTGTGGCCCCTTGGGGAGAAGTTTTGGCAGACGCAGGTACGGAGCCGGGAGTCACGCTTGTTGATCTTGATCTGACATTGGTTCAGAAGGCCCGTAGGCAAGTGCCGTCCTTACAACATGACCGAGACTTCAGCGGGCCCTAAATGAACGACAAAAGCGGATTGGCGATTACGCTGTTTGGCGAGATTCTGATGGTGGATCAGCTTGCGCGCTCCCGTTTGTCCAAAGTTCTGCCCAAAGGCATGGAGCTGTCGCATTTCTCTGTGTTAAATCACTTGGATCGCTCAAACGCCGAGCGCAGTCCGGCGCAACTTGCCAAGACGTTCCATCTCACCCGTGGCGCGATGACCAACACGCTGCACAAGCTGGAAACCGCAGGGTACGTGCACATCCGTCCGGATTGGGACGATGCACGCCGCAAAATGGTAGCGATAAGCCCCGCAGGCCGACAGGCCCGCGATGCCGCGCTGGCCAGCATGGAGCCGATCATCAACGACATGGTCAGCCGTTTGGGAGATGACCGGGTGCGCGCAGCGCTCCCGATCTTGCGCGAGTTGCGTCTAAAGCTTGAAGAGTAGATGGTCAGGGTTTGGTGCTGGCCGTAACGTAATTGACGCTCAGATCTTTGTCCGAAATGGACCATTGCCAGCTGATCGGGTTGAAAATAAAACCCTTGCGATCCACCGGTGTCAGGCCGGATTGCTCAATCAATCCAAAAAGCTCGTCGGGAGTGATGAACTTGTTCCATTCGTGCGTGCCTTTTGGAAGCCAGCGCATGACGTACTCCGCGCCCACAATCGCCATCGCAAAGCTCTTGGGATTCCGATTGATTGTTGAACAGATGTGCAAGCCGCCGGATTTGAGCAGTTGTTGACAAGCAGTCATGTAGCTCAATGGATCTGCGACATGTTCAACAACTTCCATATTCAAGACGACGTCAAATTGCTCTCCGGCTTCAGCCATCGCTTCTGCGGTTGTGTGGCGATAGTCGATGTCGAGACCAGATTGTTCAGCGTGGATGCGCGCCACTGGCAGGTTGCCACCCGCAGCATCTGCGCCCACAACGTCCGCTCCGAGACGCGCCATCGGTTCTGACAGCAAACCACCGCCACAGCCGATATCGAGCAAGCGCAACCCTTTAAAAGGTTGGGCTTCGGTCAAGTCGCGATTGAACTCCGCGGCAATCTGCGTCGTAATGTAGTCAAGACGACATGGGTTGAGCATGTGTAACGGCTTAAACTTACCGGTGGGATCCCACCATTCGGCGGCCATGGCTTCGAATTTGGCCACTTCGGCAGGATCTACCGTGGTATTGGTGGCTTGCATTTTGAACTCTCCATGCTCATTTGGGCGTCGCAACCATTATAGGTAGGACATGGACAAAAACTCGGGCCAAAAGCGCGCAGTGCACTACCTTTACCCTCCGGTCGAGCCGTTTGACCAGAGGATGCTGGACGTGGGCGATGGGCACAGCATCTATGTCGAACAGTCGGGCAATCCAAGCGGTTTGCCGGTTGTTGTGGTGCATGGCGGCCCAGGCGGTGGGTCAAGCCCAGCCATGCGGCGCTATTTTGATCCCAATGTGTATCGCGTGATCCTTTTTGATCAGCGAGGCTGTGGACATTCCAGACCGCATGCCGAGGTGGAAAACAACACCAGCTGGCATCTTGTGGCGGACATGGAACGTATTCGGGATACGCTGGAGATTGACGAATGGATCGTCTTTGGTGGCAGCTGGGGGGCCACTTTGTCGCTTCTGTATGCGCAATCCCATCCAACGCAGACAGTTTGTCTTGTATTGCGTGGTGTATTCCTGATGACCCAATCGGAGCTGGATTGGTTTTATGGTGGTGGGGCCGGTCATTTCTGGCCTGAACCTTGGGCGCGGTTCTCTGACCTTGTGCCGGAAGAAGAGCGGAGTGACCTGATTGAGGCCTATCATCACCGCCTGTTCTGTGGTGACCGTGCCACTGAGATCAAATTTGCACGCGCTTGGGCGAGTTGGGAAAATGCTTTAGCCTCGGTGTATTCCAATGGCCATGGGGGGGAAGCGCCAGCAGAGTATGCGCGCGCGTTCTCTCGGTTGGAGAATCACTACTTCCGCAATCGAGGTTTCCTTGGGGAAGACGGTCATATTCTCGCAAATATGGCGGTTCTCAAAGAAATTCCCGGATACATCGTGCAAGGTCGGTACGACATGATTTGCCCGCCAAAAGCAGCGTACAATCTGGCGTCGGCCTGGGGTAACATGGCTGACTTGCGGGTTATTCGCAACGCGGGCCATGCTCTGTCAGAGCCAGGGATCAGCGCAGAACTTGTGCGCATCATGGATGATTTGGCGCGGATCTAGCAAAACGGCTGGACATTGGGGCCAGATGGCTTTCTCATCTACCCCCGATCTACCGGAGTTTGACTTTGTCACGCATTAGCAGACGTAGCCTTTTGACCACCGGTGCCGCAGCAGGTGTGCTGGCGGCGTCAGGTTTGGGCTTGGCCGCGGCCAAGCCAAAAAATGGCGGCACTCTGCGGGCAGTATTGCCTGGCGGGCGATCAAGCGACACATGGGATACGCGATCCCACGACAGCCTCTTTATGATGGCAGCTTGCCACGGTGCAATTTTTGATTGTCTGACCGAAGTTGGGCCAGATGGCGCGTTGCGCGGCGAATTGGCGGAAAGCTGGACGGCCAGTGCCGACGCGCGAATCTGGACGTTTGATTTGCGCGAAGGTGTGCAGTTTCACAACGGTAAGGCGTTTGTGGCGCAAGATGTGATTGAGAGCTTTGCTTTGCACATGGGGCAAAGTTTATCACCGGTTGAGCCGCTTCTGCGGGACGTTTCCGAGCTGAAGGCACTCGGGCCACATCAAGTGCAATTCACGTTGAATGCGCCCAATGCAGATTTCCCGTACCTGTTATCGGACTATCATCTGGTGATCTATCCGGCCGGTTACGTTGAGCTTGCGATGCAAAACGGAATTGGCACGGGACTGTATAAGGTGGAAGAGTTCTTGCCAGGGCAGGGGCTGCGTGCGCGCCGTGCACAGAACCATTACAAAGGAACGAAGGCGGGTTTCTTTGAGGCGCTTCACCTTCTCGGTGACACAGACCCCTCCGCGCGCCTCAATGCGCTACTTGAAGGGTCCGTTGATGTCGCGGCGCAGATCGCACCAGCTCATGCGCATCAGATTACGGCCCAGTCTGGAATGTCTCTTCAGAACCTGAGTGGAAATCAGCACTACAGTTTTGCTGTTGGCGGCAACCTTGATCCGCAACGGGCAGCGGCTGTTCGGCGCGCGGTGAAATACGCCCTGGATCGGCCTGCCATTGTACAACATAGCCTGCTGGGTTTTGGTCAGATTGGTGCAGATACGCCAATTGGGCCAGCGAACCCATATTTTTCTGATGTGCAGGCGTCGCTGGTGCATGACCCGGAGCAGGCAAGGTCGCTCCTGCAAAGCGTTGGTGCAGATCGGTTGTCCGTTGGGGTGTCGCCGCAGTCGATGCGAGATTTTGCCCCTGTGTTGGGATCCTTTGTCGCGCAGATGGCGCACGTCGGGCTGCAAGTAGATGTCACAAACAGCTACTCGAAAGCGTCGCTGCATTTTTCCGCAGGCAGGGCCACAGAGGATTGGGCGATGTCGACATATCTAGCGCCGGGAGGGCGTTGGAACTACGCTGGCTGGCAGGATAGCAGGGTGGGGCGGCTTTTGTTTGATGCGCGATCTGAAATGGATGCGCAAAAGCGGCAAGGTCTCTATGGCGAGCTTCAACACCTAGTTCAGCAAGACGGCAGTCTTGTTGTGCCGGCGTTTGCCAATCATTTGCAAGCAACCTCAAAAGCCATCACCCCCCCTAGAACCATCGGTGCCCAATACGCGCTCGACAACGCGCGTTTCGCCGAGCGGTGGTGGCAAGCTTAGGCATATTTTCCAAGAGGGCTTGCAGACTCGCCTCTGTCGACGTATATCCCTCTCAACAGCGGCGCGGTCGGGTTAGCCTGAACGCTCCACCGGGAAAGATCGACGGGCCGCGGGCCCGTTTTTTTGTGCTTGGAATATGCCTATGAGTGACCTCATTGCCAAAGCGGCGATCGACCGCAAGCTGGCAGATATTGTTGCCCCAGTCGTTGAAGACATGGGGTTCGAGTTGGTGCGTTTGCGCCTCATGGGCGGAAAATCCCACACCTTGCAGATCATGGCGGAGCGCCCTGGCGGTGGGATCGAAGTGGATGAATGCGCCCAGATCTCCAATGCGGTCAGCGCGGTGTTGGACGTTGAGGATCCGTTGTCGGATTCCTACACACTTGAAGTCGGAAGCCCCGGTGTGGACCGTCCTTTGACCCGCTTGAAGGATTTTGACGCATACGAGGGCTATGAAGCCAAAATTGAAACGGCGGAACTCATTGATGGTCGCAAACGCTTTCGCGGTGTTTTGGCGGGAATCGAAGGCGAAGACGTTTTGATCAATATCGAAGATCAGGGTGAGACCGTCACGGTGGGCCTGAACTTTGACTGGTTGGCGGATGCCAAGCTGATGCTGACGGATGACCTGATTAAGGAAATGCTGAAAGCGCGCAAAGAAGCGGGCATTCTGAACGAAGACGATTTTGACGACATTGAGACCGGCGAACAAGCGCCCGGCGAGTCTGAGGAGTAATACCATGGCAATCACCTCTGCAAACCAGCTGGAGCTGCTGCAAACCGCCGAAGCCGTTGCTCGGGAGAAAATGATCGACCCGGGTCTCGTGGTTGAAGCGATGGAAGAATCGCTCGCCCGTGCCGCTAAAAGCCGTTACGGCGCCGAAATGGACATTCGTGTGTCTATTGACCGCAAAACCGGTAAGGCGACTTTCACGCGTGTGCGTACGGTTGTTGAAGACGATCTTCTGGAAAACTACCAGGCTGAGTTCACCGTCGAGCAGGCCAAGCAGTATATGGCAAACCCGGAAATCGGCCAGCAGTTCATCGAAGAAGTGCCGCCGGTTGAAATGGGCCGCATTGCCGCGCAATCCGCTAAGCAGGTGATCCTGCAGAAGGTGCGCGAAGCTGAGCGTGATCGTCAGTATGAAGACTTCAAAGACCGCGCCGGTACCATCATCAACGGCGCCGTGAAGCGCGAAGAGTTTGGCAATGTGATTGTCGACGTAGGTGGTGCCGAAGCTGTGCTGCGTCGCAACGACAAAATCGGCCGAGAGAGCTACCGGTCCGGCGACCGCGTGCGTGCCTTCATCAAAGAAGTGCGTCGTGAGCCCCGTGGCCACCAGATTTTCTTGAGCCGGACCGCGCCAGAATTCATGGCCGAGCTGTTCAAGATGGAAGTGCCTGAAATTTATGATGGCATCATCGACATCAAAGCGGTGGCGCGTGACCCAGGTTCTCGCGCCAAGATAGCTGTAATCTCACACGATGGTTCTATCGATCCGGTTGGTGCTTGTGTTGGTATGCGTGGATCCCGCGTTCAGGCCGTTGTGAACGAGCTGCAAGGCGAGAAAATTGACATCATCCCATGGAACGAAGATCAGCCGACGTTCCTTGTGAATGCGCTTCAACCTGCCGAAGTATCCAAAGTTGTTCTGGACGAAGAAGCCGGCAAAATCGAAGTTGTTGTACCAGACGAGCAGCTGTCTTTGGCGATTGGTCGCCGTGGCCAGAACGTGCGTCTCGCCAGCCAGCTGACCGCGCTGGACATTGACATCATGACCGAAGCGGAAGAATCCGAGCGCCGTCAGAAAGAGTTCGAAGAGCGTACCAAACTGTTTATGGAAACTCTGGATCTGGACGAGTTCTTTGCTCAGCTTTTGGTGTCCGAAGGCTTCACCAACCTCGAAGAGGTTGCTTATGTTGAGATTGATGAACTGCTGGTCATTGATGGTGTAGACGAAGGCACCGCAGGTGAGCTTCAGGCGCGTGCGCGTGATTTCATCGACGCGAAAAACAAAGCGGCTCTGGATGCTGCCCGTGAGCTGGGTGTTCAGGATAGCTTGGTTGCCTTTGAGGGCCTGACACCCCAGATGATTGAAGCGTTGGCCAAAGACGGTGTGTTGAACCTCGAAGATTTTGCAACTTGCGCCGACTGGGAGCTTGCTGGTGGTTGGACCACCGATGGCGGCGAACGGATCAAAGATGACGGTGTGCTTGAGCCCTTTGGCGTGACGTTGGAAGAGGCGCAGGACATGGTCATGACCGCCCGCATCGTTTTGGGATGGGTTGATCCTGCCGAGTTGGAAGCGGAAGCCGCGGAAGATGACGAAAACACATCTGAGGAGGCTGAGGCCTGATCTCAGGCCTCAGTGGGCGTGAGATGAGTCGCGGTGGCCGTCCCGGCAAAAAGGGTGAAACGCCAGAGCGTAAGTGCATTGTCACTGGCGCTGTGGCGCCAAAAGAAGGGCTATTGCGGTTCGTCGTTGGGCCGGATGCGCAGGTTGTGCCGGATGTCACTGGCAAGTTGCCCGGACGGGGCATGTGGGTGACGGCGTCGGCGGAGATTTTGGCAAAGGCTTCCAAAAAGGGTGTCTTTGCCCGTTCTGCCAAACAGCAGGTGATTGTGCCTGATGACTTGGTGGAGGAAGTGACCCGTCAGTTGGGGCGCCGGACGGTTGAGTTGATCAGCTTGGCACGCAAATCCGGCTCGGCGGTGACAGGGTACGAAAAAGTAAAGGACTGGTTAGTCAAAGGCGAAGCCAAAGTCCTGCTGCAGGCCAGCGATGGTTCAGAGCGCGGCAAATCGAAACTAAGGCCTCCAAATGGAGGTCACCACATAGATTGGCTCTCATCTGCTGAATTGGGTTTGGCATTTGGGCGACAAACTGTGATACATGGAGCGCTTGCGTCTGGCGGACTCACAAAACGTGTTGTAGAGGAAGCCCTAAGATTAAAAGGCGTACGCGAAGAAACGGTGGCAGCGGCCTCCGGGAAGGACAAGACAGCCAGATGAGCGATAACGACGGTAAAAAAACCTTGGGTCTGCGCGGCGGCAACCGCCCCGGCAATGTAACGCAGAGCTTCAGCCATGGACGTAAGAAAAATGTCGTGGTGGAAACCAAGCGTAAGCGCGTTGTGGTGCCTAAGCCCGGCGCGGCCAAAACTGGTGGCGGATCTCCAAGAGCTGGTGGCGACCCCTCTCGGCGTCCGTCTGGAATTTCCGACGCGGAAATGGAACGCCGCCTGAAGGCGCTTCAGGCCGCCAAAGCGCGCGAAGCCGAGGATGCAGCGAAGCGTGAGGCTGAAGAAAAAGCCCGCGCTGAAGCCCGCGAACGCCGCCGGTTGGAGGCTGAGGCCAAAGAACGCGAGCAGCGTGAAGCGGAAGAACGCGCCCGCAAAAAGGCAGAGGACGAAGAGCGTAAGAAGAAAGAAGCTGCTGATGCTGCTGCCAAGCGTGCCGCGGCGGAAGCTGCTGCGCCTGCGCCTTCTTCTGCGCCACAAGGTCGTGGGGCGCCAACTGGCAAACCTGCGCCAGCGCAAACACCGCGCAAGGCTGACCGTGAGCGCGACCAGCGTGGTCGTGGCAAAGGCCGTGATGACGGACGTCGATCCGGCAAGCTGACATTGGGCCAGGCAACTGGTGGTGAGAACAACCGTCACCGTTCCATGGCGGCGATGAAGCGTAAGCAAGAGCGTGCGCGTCAAAAAGCCATGGGTGGCCAGGTTGAACGTGAAAAGGTTATTCGTGACGTTCAGCTGCCAGAAGCCATCGTGGTTTCCGAGCTGGCGAACCGTATGGCAGAACGTGTTGCTGACGTTGTGAAAGCGTTGATGAACATGGGCATGATGGTGACGCAAAACCAAACGCTTGATGCAGATACTGCGGAACTCATCATTCAGGAATTTGGCCATAACGTTGTACGTGTTTCCGATGCCGACGTTGAAGACGTGATTTCCGATGTGGAAGACGATGACGGCGCAATGCAGCCGCGTCCTCCTGTTATCACCATCATGGGCCACGTTGATCACGGTAAAACCTCTCTGCTGGATGCCATCCGGGATGCCAAAGTGGTGTCCGGTGAAGCCGGCGGAATCACACAGCACATCGGTGCGTATCAGGTACAAACCGACGAAGATGTGACGCTATCGTTCCTCGATACACCGGGTCACGCGGCGTTTACGTCGATGCGATCTCGCGGTGCTCAGGTAACAGACATTGTGGTTTTGGTTGTTGCAGCAGACGACTCTGTCATGCCGCAAACTGTCGAAGCGATTGCACACGCAAAAGCCGCCGAAGTGCCAATGATCGTGGCAATCAACAAGATCGACCGCCCTGCGGCTGATCCGAACAAGGTTCGCGCAGAGCTGTTGCAACACGAAGTGATTGTGGAAGCGATGTCCGGTGAAGTGCAAGACGTGGAAGTTTCCGCGCACACTGGGCAGGGTCTGGATCAGTTGCTGGAAGCGATCGCGCTGCAGGCGGAGATTCTGGAACTCAAAGCCAACCCGGATCGCGCTGCACAGGGTGCGGTGATTGAAGCTCAACTTGATGTTGGCCGTGGTCCAGTTGCTACTGTTCTGGTTCAGAAAGGCACATTGCGTCAGGGCGATATCTTTGTTGTCGGTGAGCAGTACGGTAAAGTACGTGCGCTGATTAACGACAAAGGTGAGCGCGTCAAAGAAGCTGGTCCATCGGTGCCAGTAGAGGTGCTTGGTCTGAATGGTACACCGGAAGCGGGCGACGTTCTGAACGTCACAGAGACCGAAGCGCAAGCGCGTGAAATTGCTGAATACCGTGAGCAAGCTGCGAAGGACAAACGTGCGGCGGCTGGTGCAGCCACAACGCTTGAGCAGCTGATGCAGAAGGCCAAAGAAGATGAGAATGTGGCAGAGCTGCCAATTCTCGTTAAGGCTGACGTGCAAGGTTCCGCTGAAGCGATCGTTCAGGCGATGGAGAAAATCGGCAACAACGAAGTTCGTGTGCGGGTACTGCACTCCGGAGTTGGCGCGATTACAGAAACCGATGTTGGGTTGGCCGAAGCGTCCGGTGCTCCGATCATGGGCTTCAATGTTCGGGCAAACACGTCCGCACGTAACACAGCCAACCAAAAGGGCGTTGAGATCCGCTACTATTCGGTGATCTATGACCTGGTGGATGATGTGAAAGCGGCGGCTTCTGGCTTGCTGTCTGCAGAAATTCGCGAAAACTTCATTGGCTATGCAGCGATCAAAGAAGTCTTCAAGGTGACCGGAGTTGGCAAAGTGGCTGGCTGTATTGTCACCGAAGGCGTGGCACGCCGTTCGGCGGGTGTACGACTGCTGCGTGACAACGTGGTTATCCACGAAGGCACGCTCAAGACGCTGAAGCGCTTCAAAGATGAAGTCGCGGAAGTTCAGTCTGGTCAAGAATGCGGTATGGCATTTGAGAACTATGACGATGTGCGCGCTGGTGACGTCATCGAAATCTTCGAACGTGAAGAAGTGACAAGGACGCTGGATTAATCCAGCGTCTGCGCGACAAGCCAAGAAAAAGGCCGCCTTCGAGAGAGGCGGCCTTTTTCTTTAGATTGTCTTGGCTCTTAGGAGATCGGCTTCCCAGAGTACACCGTGTCTCCTACGCGGATCGAAACCCGGCCATCAGGTAGGTTTTTGATCACCTGACCCTGAATAGAAACACAACTTCCAACTGTGATCGTCTTAAGCATGTCAAAAATCCCCATTTGATTGACATCGAAGAAACAGTAAATTGGTTAACATTTCGTGCACATGGCCCGTTACATAGGTTTCATATTAGGACACAATCTTTCCTTAAGAAAGGTTTCGGTTTCCCAAACTGCCACAAAATGTCGCCCAAAAGACGGCCAGATGCACATCTTGTACCCTTAGAGCCAATCCCTGAGGATCGGAATCAGCGGAATATCTGCAGGTGGCATTTCGTAGTTGCGCAGATCTTTGGCCTTTACCCAAGCTAAGGTCTGCCCCTCTTGTGCAGATGGGATGCCGTTCCATTTGCGGCACGCAAAGAGCGGCATGAGTAGGTGGAAGTCGTCGTAACTGTGCGATGCAAAGGTCAGAGGCGCTAGGCAACTTTCCCACGTGTCGATGCCCAACTCTTCCTTGAGTTCACGTACCAAAGCCACCTCGGGGGTCTCACCGGCTTCGATCTTCCCCCCAGGAAACTCCCACAGTCCAGCCATGGATTTGCCTTCGGGTCTTTGAGCGAGCAAGATGCGCCCATCGACGTCGATAAGTGCGACAGCGGCCACCAAAACAGTTTTCACGAGCGATAATCCGCATTGATGGTGATGTAGCCGTGGGTCAAGTCACAGGTCCACATGGTGTCTTCAGCGTCCCCCAGGCCCAAATCGACGTGCACAACAATGTTCTGTTGTTTCATGTAGTCGGAGCCATCTTCCTCTTTATAAGTAGGAGACACCCACCCGTTTTCGGCCACCAAGAGGTCGCCAAATCGAATGCTCAAGAGATCGCGATCCGCGGCTGCACCTGACTTGCCAATGGCCATTATCACGCGTCCCCAGTTTGGGTCTTCGCCTGCGATTGCGGTTTTGACGAGCGGGGAATTCGCAATGGCGGAGGCGTGGATGCGTGCGTCGGTTGAGGTCTGGGCACCTGTTACTTTGACTTCGACAAACTTTGTTGCGCCCTCGCCATCACGCACAACTTGATGGGCCAAATCGCGCATCACTTCGTGAAGCGCATGTTTGAACTCTACAGAGTAGCTGGACAACTCCACTTCTGAGGCACCTGTCGCCGCCACAAGAAGTGTGTCGGACGTAGAGGTATCGCTATCAACGGTGATGGCATTGAAAGTGACTTCATTGAGCTCGGAAACCAGAGTTTGAAGCTCCGCCCGGCTGATCTTGGCGTCGGTGAAAATATAGACCAGCATTGTTGCCATGTCAGGCGCGATCATGCCGGAACCCTTGGCGATTCCGGCAATGTTGACCGATTTATCCCCGACCTTGATGGACTTACACGCCCCTTTGGCAAAAGTATCAGTGGTTCGAATGGCCTCTGCAGCATCTTCGATATTGTCTTCCGACAATGCGCCGCGCAACTCTTCCAATTTGGTGGTGATCCGGCTGTGAGGAAGAGGCTCCCCAATCACACCTGTTGAGGAGGTGAAAACCCGGCTCTCGGGTAAACCGGTGCTAGCGGAAACAGCCTGCGTGACGGCGCGAACCGAGCTTTCGCCGTTACTTCCAGTAAAGGCATTTGCATTGCCGGCATTGACCAGAATGGCCGCTCCTGAGGGCTCATCTGAACCAATCTTGGCCTGACAATCCAGCACCGCGGCAGATCGCGTTGCAGACTTGGTAAACACGCCTGCGATGGTGCTACCAGGTTGCAAAACGGCCAGCATGACGTCTTTGCGTCCACTGTATTTAATGCCTGCCTCTAGGGCGGAGAAGGAGGCACCCTTGATGACCGGAAGGTCAGGAAAGTGCTCGGGCGCAAGCGGCGAAATATGTTCGATCTTTGCCATTTACTGATCCTGCCCTGAATTTGGGCTCAGCAACTGGATTTGCCCCAACACGTTGGGATCGACGGCGTCGGCGCCTGAGCGGTCAACATCTGCCTCTGTGGCTGTGGTTGCGATAAAGGCTTCCACCGCGCGTCGCTGTGCGTCATTTTCGATCTCCGAGCGAGCATCTTCAAACGATGGTGCGAGAGATTTGCGAGCGTCATTCAGAAGGATCAGGTGCCAGCCAAATTGTGTTTGCACGGGTTGAGAAATTTCTCCTACTGCAAGGCCCATCACAGATTCCTCAAACGGCTTAACCATTTGCCCGGTGCCAAACCACCCTAGACTACCGCCTGACGCACCGGACGGGCCGGTGGATTTGGCCATTGCTGTTTCGGCGAAATCGGCGCCGTCGGTTAGCTCCTTGCGGATCGCCTGCGCTTCTTCCTCTGTCGCAACGAGAATGTGGCTCGCGTTGTATTCGTCTTCTCCAACAAAACCTTGGTATTTGTCATCATAAGCAGCGCGCAATTCGTCTTCGCTCAATTCGTTTTGCAACACAAAGGCTTCGAGTGCCTCAGCGGCTAGCAGCGTGCGACGTTCGTTGCTCAAAGCGATCTCGACCCGTTGGGGTATGGCATCGCCCAAACTTTGCGCCAGCGCAGTTTGTTGTACCAGTTGGTCTAGGATACTGCCAAATAGCACGTCACTTGGAATTGATTGATATTGCTCAGGCAAACCTGCGCGGACCGAGATCATTTCGCCAAGCGTGATGACTTCTCCGTTTACAGATGCCACGACGGTGTCAAGCGATGGCGTTTCCTGAGCAACGGCAGGCAAAGCGCCACAGAATGCGATCACGCCGGCATGCAAGAAGTTGAGGTGTTTTGACATCGTTTTGTCCTTGGCTTGTGCCGCGCGGGTTGGCGGCGTTGACACTGTTCCTGACGCCCCTTACATCGCTTTATGGTCAAGGCAAACAGGCTGTTTCCCCGTTTCTAGGAGCACAGAGCCGGGACAGCAAGAAGTAGCCACGCAACAAGCGTCAACGAAGGACAAGTTATATGCTCGGTTTCGGAAAAATCGCCAAAAAAGTTTTTGGCACGCCTAATGATCGTAAGGTCAAGGCGACACGTCCGATCGTTGAAAAGATCAATGCGTTGGAAGCTGAGTTCGAGAAGCTGACCGACGAAGGCATCAAGGACAAAACCAAAGAGTTGTCCGATCGTGCAAAAGGTGGTGAGCTCCTGGATACTCTTTTGCCGGAAGCCTTTGCCAACTGTCGCGAAGCCGCCAAGCGAGCATTGGGGCTACGGGCTTTTGATGTTCAGTTGATGGGGGGCATTTTTCTCCATCAGGGCAATATCTCAGAGATGAAGACTGGCGAGGGTAAAACCCTTGTGGCAACTTTCCCAGCGTATCTGAACGCCTTGACCGGCAAGGGCGTTCATGTTGTGACCGTGAACGACTACCTGGCCAAGCGTGACGCTGAGTGGATGAGCAATGTATTTGGCGCTTTGGGCATGACCACCGGTGTTGTGTATCCTCAGCAGCCAGAGGACGAAAAGCGCGCGGCTTACGCCTGCGACGTGACTTATGCTACCAACAACGAATTGGGCTTTGACTACTTGCGCGACAACATGAAAGGCGAGTTGGCCGACATGTCGCAGCGTAAACATCACTACGCAATTGTGGATGAGGTCGACAGCATTCTGATCGATGAAGCCCGGACACCTCTGATTATCTCCGGGCCGTCTCAGGACCGCTCGGACATGTACAACGCGATTGACAAGCTGATCCCGGAATTGCGGGATGATCACTATACGCTTGACGAAAAATCCAAGAACGTGACCTTCACTGACGATGGCAACGAATTCCTCGAAGAACATCTTCACGCACGCGGTTTGCTGCCGGAAGGTCAGAGCCTTTATGACCCGGAGAGCACGTCCATCGTGCATCACGTGAACCAGGGTCTGCGCGCTCATAAGCTTTTTATCAAAGACAAAGACTATATTGTTCGAGACGGACAAGTTGTTCTGATTGATGAGTTTACGGGCCGTATGATGGCTGGTCGTCGTCTGTCCGAAGGTCTGCATCAGGCAATTGAAGCCAAAGAGGCGTGTGACATTCAGCCTGAAAACGTGACGCTGGCGCAGGTGACTTTCCAAAACTACTTCCGTCTTTACGACAAACTTGGTGGCATGACCGGTACGGCGGCCACTGAAGCAGAAGAGTTCCAAGAGATTTATGGTTTGGGTGTCGTTGAGGTTCCAACCAACCGTGGTGTGGCGCGCTTGGATGAAGATGACGCCGTGTACCGAACTGCGCGTGAGAAGTTTGATGCAATTGTTGATACGATCAAAGTGGCCAACGAAAAGGGCCAGCCGATCCTTGTCGGTACGACTTCAATTGAAAAATCCGAGTTCCTGTCGGGCATGCTTGAAAAAGCGGGTGTTAAACACAGCGTTTTGAACGCACGGCAGCACGAGCAGGAGGCACAGATTGTTGCGGATGCCGGTAAGTTGGGCGCCGTAACCATTGCTACCAACATGGCTGGCCGTGGGACTGACATTAAACTTGGTGGCAACGTCGAATTCAAAGTGTTGGAAGCCATCGCCGCCAACCCCGATGGCGACCACGAGAAAATTCGTGCGGAGATTGAGGCGGCGCATGAAGACGATGAGCAAGCTGTCAAAGATGCTGGTGGCCTGTTTGTCTTGGCAACCGAACGCCATGAAAGCCGCCGAATCGACAACCAACTTCGCGGCCGTTCTGGTCGTCAGGGCGATCCTGGCCGGTCTTCCTTCTTCCTGAGCTTGGAAGATGACCTGATGCGGATTTTCGGCTCTGATCGTCTGGATAAAGTTCTGTCTTCTCTTGGTATGAAAGAAGGCGAAGCAATTGTGCACCCGTGGGTGAACAAATCACTTGAGCGTGCTCAGGCCAAAGTTGAAGGTCGAAACTTTGATATTCGCAAGCAGCTATTGAAGTTTGACGACGTGATGAATGACCAGCGTAAAGTGGTCTTCTCTCAGCGCCGTGAGATTATGGAAGCAGCGGATCTGTCTGAGATTGTTCAGGATATGCGCCACGAAGTGATTGACGACTTGGTTGAACAACACTTGCCACCCAAGACTTACGCGGATCAGTGGGATACCGAAGGTCTGTACGCAGCTTCTATTGAACATCTTGGTGTGGATGTGCCTGTAATTGAATGGGCGGCAGAAGAAGGTGTGGATGATGATAGCATTCGCGAACGCCTGGAGGACGCCGCAGACGAGATGATGGCGGCTAAAGCGACCAACTTTGGTCCGGAAGCTATGCGCATGGTTGAAAAGCAAATCCTGCTGCAAACCATCGACACAAAGTGGCGCGAGCACCTTTTGACACTGGAACACCTGCGTTCGGTGGTGGGGTTCCGTGGCTATGCACAGCGTGATCCACTGAACGAATACAAAAACGAAGCGTTCCAACTGTTTGAAAGCATGTTGGACAGTTTGCGCGAAGACGTGACAACAACTTTGTCTCGGGTGCGCCCAATCTCCGAGGAAGAGCAGCAACAGTTGCAGCAGGAAATGGTGATGCGCCAGCAAGCCCTAATCGCGCAAGCACAGGCGGGTTCCGCGCCGGCGCAACCGTCTTCAGAGCCAAATGGAGAGGCGTTGGCGGGGTTTGATGAGAGCGATCCATCGACCTGGGGTAATCCTGGTAGAAATGCCGACTGTCCATGTGGCTCTGGTAAAAAGTTTAAGCATTGCCACGGACGCTTGGCCTAATCAGCGCCAAAATCCGACAGACAAAGATCAAAAGGGTGCCTTATGGGCGCCCTTTTTCTTTGTGAAATTGCCCCGGAAGCAGGATCCAGACACGGGAGCAATCATGCCCACCTTTAAACATGTCTATCGACGGTATGCGATGTCCTTTGCCACTGTGGCGGTGGCAATGTGCATTGGTTTTGCAATGCAGACGTCCGAAGCTGCCATTTTGGCTACCGATGAGAATGCTCAGGGTCATTTTGAAAGGGCCCCTGGTCCAGTTCCTCACAACTTTGTAGGTCCGCAGAGGATTGACCGTATGGCATTGCCATCGCTGCCAAATGACTACGGGCACGGCGTGGCGCTTTTGCAGGAGCCAGTGTTGATCGCTGTTGCGGATGATATTCCCGTCGCCATTTTGCCAACAGAAGAGACCGCACCTCGTTTGGGGTGTGGGCTTGCCATGTCTGCCGAGCCTGCGGCAGGAGCGCTTATCGATTTGCGGCTCTCGGCGCCGTGCCATGCCAATGAAGTGGTTATGTTCAAGCACGCGAATTTGATTTTTCACATGCTGATGCCAGATGAAGGTGCGATGGCGGTTTTGATCCCCGCACTAGAAGAAGAGGCAAATGTGAGTGTGGCTTTTGCAAACGGCGATACTGCTCAAACGAAAACGGTTGTGGATAGTCTTTCTTTTTACGACCGGGTGGTGATTGCTTGGGGTGGCCACAAAGGCGCGGAACTTCACGCACGGGAGTTTGGGGCGCAATACGGAGAGGCTGGTCATGTGTGGCGAGAGCAACCGCGTGATGTTGGCTCTCTGGCTGGTGGCAAGGGGGGCTTTTTGGTTTCGCTCGGAAATTCGGAGCTGCCAGTTTCCGGCCAGGCTGAAATATATACGTTTCCAACAGGCCTCTCGACCCAAGTTGGTGATGTTAAGGTTAGCGTTGAAGCTGAAGTGACCAAAAACAATTGCGGTAAACGTCTAATAGCTCAAAGCTGGACCTTGCGGCAGGGACGCGTAGAGGGGCAGCATGATCTAGAGTTACAAATGCCGGACTGCTCGGCAATTGGCGAATTTCTGGTGTTGAAAAACCTCGTCGAAGACCTGACAATTGCGCAAAATTAAGCTGGCGGTCAGGACATCATCATGATGCAGTTTCGTGCGGCGGTTTGCGCCGCACTTTTTGTTTTGGTTGGAGTGTCCTCTGGCCATGCACAGGACGTGTTTTTGAAATCGCACGATGGCGAAGTCGAAATCTCAGGGACGTTGCTTGGGTTTGACGGCGAGTTTTATCGTGTCGAAACCATCTATGGCGAGCTAACTGTTGACGGCTCCGGTGTGTGGTGTGAGGGGCCAGGATGTCCCAATCTTATCAACTATGTAGCCGAAGTTTCGATCTCTGGATCTTCGACCATGGCGGAAGTGCTGATGCCGGCATTGCTGGAGGCTTTTGCCTTGAGTGAAGGCTATCTGGTGACACGCGAGAGTGAGTCTGTGCACCGTTTCACATACCACCTGAGTGAACCGGAGACGAAGCAACGGCTGGCGACTTTTGATTTTCATGCCAGCAATGCAGATGAGGGGTTTGCGGATCTTTTGGCCGATGAAGCGGACATTGCGATGTCTTTGCGTGAGATTCGACCAAGAGAGGCTCAGCTGGGATATGAGGCTGGCTTGGGTGATATGGGGGATGCGAACCGCAGCCGGGTGTTGGCCTTGGATGGTATGGTGCCAGTGGTGTCTGCGGGGAACCCCGTTTCCTCGGTGTCCCTTAATCAGTTGGCTTATGTTTTTGCAGGAAAAATTTCGAACTGGAGCGAATTGGGTGGGCCAGACGCACCGATTACGTTGCACTTGATGGCGCCGCAATCTGGTTTCGCGCAGGCTGCCGAGGATCAGTTGATGAAGCCCACGAAAATGCCCCTGGCCGAAGCGGTTGTGCGTCACGAGCGGAACTTAGCGATGGTGAGTGCTGTTGAGCGCGATCCGTTTGCGATTGGCATTGCGTCTTATGCAGAGACGGGTAATGCCAAACACCTGACGTTGACTGGCCAATGCGGCTACTCTTTGGCAGCGTCGCAGCGGACGATCAAAACCGAGGACTATCCCCTTAACGCCCCGATGTTTCTATATTTTCCGGCGCGGCGGCTTCCCAAGCTGGCGCGGGACTTCCTGACCTACACGCGGAGTCCTTCGGCGCAGCTTGTCATTCGGCGCGCGGGGTTTGTCGATCAGACGGCGGAAGAGATTTCGATAAATCACCAAGGAGATCGGTTTGCCAACGCGATTGCGTCTTCTGGCAAAGAGGTGTCGCTGGAGGCGATCCAGGGGATGGTGGGCACTCTGTCTGGCATGAAACGGCTGTCGACTTCTTTCCGGTTTCAAACCGGATCCACCAAGCTGGACGCACAGTCACGTTCAAACGTGCAGCAACTGGCGCGGGCACTGGAAGCGGGGATGTATGATGCGAGAAGCCTTTATTTTGTTGGGTTTTCGGACGGTGAGGGGCCTGCAACAGGGAACCTGCAAATTGCCGAAAAACGCGCCAAGGTGGTGAAGGAGGCTGTGCTGTCGGCGGCGGAAACCGCGAACCCGGAGCGGATTGATTTGCAGGTGCATGCGTTTGGCGAGGCGATGCCGATGGCGTGTGATGACAGCGCCTGGGGGCGGCAGGTGAACCGGCGGGTGGAGGTGTGGGTCAAGTGACCTACAACAAACCCTGGCTGCGAAAGCTGAGTTCCTGAGATTTTCCAATGATAATATGGTCATGCAGGGTCAGACATAGGGCCTGGCAGGCCAGGTTGATCTGCTGAGTCATGGTGATGTCGGCCTCTGATGGCGTTGGGTCACCGGATGGGTGATTGTGCACCAAAATCAAGGCACTGGCGTTGAGTTCCAGAGCGCGTTTGGCGACTTCGCGAGGATATACAGGCACGTGATTCACGGTGCCCTGGGCCTGAGCTTCATCCGCAATCAACGTGTTTTTTGTGTCCAAAAACAACACTCTAAACTGTTCCGTGTCGCGATGTGCCATGGTGGTGTGGCAATAGTCCAGCAAGGCCTGCCAATCCGAAAGCACCCGACGGTGCATAACGCGGGTACGGGCGAGGCGGTGGGCAGCGGCTTCAACCACTTTTAATTCACAGATCACCGCGTCGCCGACCCCTTTGACCTCAGCCAATCGTGCTGTAGGAGCGCTCACGACGCCGTTGAAATCTCCAAACATTTCAAGAAGTTCGTGCGCCAGAGGTTTCACATCCTGTCGGGGGATGGCGCGGAAGAGAAGCAATTCCAGTAGCTCATAATCCGGCAAGGCTTGCGCCCCGCCAGAAAGAAAACGGCTGCGCAGACGCTTGCGGTGATCGGCGACATAAGAGGGCAATTTGCCGGATGGCAGTGGCAAAATGGGAGCTTCATCCGCTTCAAAAAGCGGGAGCGGCCTTTCGACAAAGTCACGTGCCTTGGACATGTCTTAACACTGTCCTAACAAGGTAAATCAAAGGTTAATCTCAGTCGCAATTAGGGGCTTTGGCACGTCGGTATCACGTCGGTATCGCGACTGTTTTGCGGAGGTGCCAATTTCGTTAACCTTTGCAGCCACAAACGCGGTTGTGGTGTGATTGTGAACCTGTGATTGTGCTCCCAACAAAAATGAATGTTTGGCAGGATAGATGATGAAACGATTTTTGATGCCCCTACTGGCCGGTGTGTTGCTGGCCGGTGCCGCGCAGGCGCAGACCATCGACCGGATCAAAGAAACCGGAACTTTGAAATTTGGCTACCGGTTGGACGCGGCACCGCTGTCGTTTCAGACCGAAGACGGCAGCCCTGCTGGCTACACGCCGATGGTCTGTGCAGAGCTGGCGCAGGGTATCCTGACCGCCCTCCAAATTCCCAACCTTGATGTTGAGTTTGTGCCGGTGGGCATGCAGGACCAGTTTGAGAAAGTGGCCGCTGGAGAAATTGACCTGTTGTGTGGCGCGTCGTCCATCACGCTGGGCCGCCGTGCGATTGTGGATTTTTCGATCCCGACCTTTGCCGATGGCACCACGGTGATGTTGCCAGCCACTGGATCAGAAAATTTTGCCGATCTGGCGGGAAAGAAACTTGGGGTGCGCCGCGAGAGCACTACGGAGACCGCGCTGAACAATACGTTGGCCTCAACCGCAACCTTTGCCGAGGTGGTGCGGTTTAACGACCACGCCGCGGCCATGACCGCGATGGAAAACGGCGAGATCGATGCGTATTTTGGCGATCAGTCCATTCTGGCAACCTTGTGGCTCAACAGTCCGAAGCGCGACGCTATCAAGGTGAGCAACAATCTTCTGACGGTGGAGAAGCACGGGCTGGCGATGGCGCGCGGCGATACGGACTTCCGCCTTTTGATCGACCGGCTGCTGTCGGCCATGTATGCGGTTGGCGCGATGCAGGGGATTTTCCAGCAAACGCTGCCAGGTGTGCAACCGGGGGATATTCACATCGCGGTATTCACAATGGCGCCGATTGTTGAGTGATTGATCGAACTCTCTGTGCCGCCCGTTCACTTGATTGATGGGCGGTACACGAACGTTAGGTTGGTGCTGGGGGCTGGTTGAAGCGGCCCCTTTGTTCCCGGGTTTGAGTGGGTTTTGGTATGAAGTGGCCAGTTGTTTTTGTTGTCGGATCTTGCGTCATTTTTTTTTGCGTGTTGGTTTGCCTACCGCATCGCCTATCCCAGTTTTGAGTGGAGCCGCCGTTTGACTTTGGTGGTGGAAACACCGCAGGGCGACAGGCAAGGCAGTTCGGTAGTGTGGATACGGCACTGGTTCTACCCCCAGATACTGCCCGACGCGGGACACCAAGACCGGAAGTGGGGTGGAGAAGCGGCGGTTGTCGATCTTGGGGAAGGCAAATTTCTCTTTGCGTTGCCGATAAATGGCGATCCGATCTACGGCGCTTTTGGAGACTTACTGTCGCAAAAAACGACTGGCGGAAAAGAGTATTACCGCGTGATTGAAGGCTTGGTCGGGCTTGAAGCCAGGCAGGTACCATTGGGAGATTTGCCAACGCTGGTGACGTTTACTGACGTCAACGATCCAACCAGTATTGCGCTTGTAGACCCGCATGACATCGCAAAGTCCTTCGGAGATGGCTACACGCTGAAGAGTGCATTCGTGGAAGTGACAAGAGATCCGGTCACCAGCGGCCAGGTCGGGCAGGTTCTGGATTGGATGGATGGCTACTCAAATTGGATGCCTGTCCAAGGGCTAGACGGGCGCACGAAAAACCTAAGCAGCCGATACTTCATTAGAAAGCCAGATTATAATTGAAGCTCGCTCAGAGCTGTAGCAGGGCCGTTTTGGATAGGAAGAAGTGAGTCTTCTTGTGACAAAGCGACCAACATAGAAGATGCGACAAACAAAAAGAGCGCCTCGCTTGAGGCGCTCGATTTTGTTTTAGAGGTAATGGGCAATTTAGCCCTTCATGCTGTCCCAGAAGCCTTTCACGGAACTGAAGAAGCTGCTGCTTTCCGGGTTGTTGTCGGACGACAGTTCTTCGAACTCGCGCAGAAGCTCTTTCTGGCGGCTTGTCAGGTTCACTGGAGTTTCCACCGCCAGTTCGATCATCATGTCACCGGAGCCACCGCCACGCAGGGCAGGCATGCCTTTGGAGCGCAGGCGCATCTGACGGCCGGATTGCGAGCCTGCCGGGATTTTCACACGCGAGCGGCCACCGTCGATGGTGGGCACTTCGATGTCGCCACCCAGCGCGGCGCTGGACATGGATACCGGCACGCGGCAGTAGAGGTTCACACCGTCGCGCTCAAAGATCTTGTGCGGGCTGACCTCGATGAAGATGTAGAGGTCGCCAGAGGGGCCGCCACGCATGCCCGCTTCGCCTTCGCCTGCAAGACGAATGCGGGTGCCGGTTTCAACACCTGCAGGAATGTTCACAGACAGGGCGCGGTCTTTTTCGACACGGCCCTGGCCGCCGCACGACTTACAAGGGTTCTTGATGATCTGCCCCAGACCCGAACAGGTCGGGCAGGTGCGCTCCACCGTGAAGAAACCTTGTTGAGCGCGCACCTTACCCATGCCGGAGCATGTTGGGCAGGTGGCCGGTTCCGCGCCGCCTTCGGCGCCGGAGCCCGAGCAGCTGTCACAGCCAACGGAGGTGGGCACGTTGATGGTCTTTTGCAGGCCGCTAAAAGCCTCTTCGAGTGTCACACGCAGGTTGTAGCGCAGGTCGGCACCACGAGAGGCACGTTGGCGTCCGCCACCGCGTTGACCGCCGCCGCCCATGAAGTCGCCAAAAAGGTCGTCAAACACGTCTGAGAAGGCAGAGGAGAAGTCACCACCGGGATGACCGCCGCGTTGACCGCCGCCGCCGCCCATGCTGCCGTCAAAGGCGGCGTGGCCAAAGCGGTCATAGGCCGCTTTTTTCTCTGCGTCCTTGAGGATTTCGTGGGCCTCATTGGCCTCTTTGAACTGTGCTTCGGCGTCCGGATTGTCCTTGTTACGGTCCGGATGTAGTTCTTTGGCTTTCTTGCGATAGCCTTTTTTGATTTCGTCTGCCGAGGCCCCTTTGCTGACGCCAAGCACCTCGTAGAAGTCACGTTTTGCCATGGGGGTACTCCTTTGGCCGGATTGAAAAGGGCCGATCCGGAAGTCGGACCGGCCCGATTTTCAGGTCCGTTACGCTGTGATTAGCGCTTGTTGTCGTCCAGGTCTTCGAAGTCAGCGTCAACGATGTCATCGTCGGCCGCAGGACCGGCGTCCATGTCTGGCGCTTCTTCACCGGCTTCTTCCTGAGCGTTCTTGTAGATCGCTTCACCCAGACGCATCGCCACTTCCATGACGTTCTGAATGCCGGACTTCAGCTTCTCAGCGGTGACGTCTTCGTTTTCCAGCTCGTCTTTCAGTGCGGCCACGGCCAGCTCGATGGCTTCGACAGTGGATGGGTCCACTTTGTCGCCATGCTCCGCCACCTGCTTTTCGGTGTCGTGCACGAGGCTTTCAGCCTGGTTGCGGGCTTCGATCATCTCGCGACGCTCTTTGTCCGCCTCGGCGTTGTCTTCCGCATCCTGAACCATCTTTTCGATGTCCGCGTCAGACAGGCCACCAGATGCCTGGATGGTGATCTTCTGCTCTTTGCCGGTGCCTTTGTCAGCTGCGCCCACGGACACGATGCCGTTGGCGTCGATGTCAAAGGTCACTTCGATCTGAGGCATGCCGCGTGGGGCAGGCGGGATGTCTTCGAGGTTGAACTGGCCGAGGATCTTGTTGTCCGCAGCCATTTCGCGCTCACCCTGGAACACGCGGATGGTCACGGCGTTCTGGTTGTCTTCGGCGGTGGAGAACACCTGAGACTTTTTGGTTGGGATCGTGGTGTTGCGGTCGATCAGACGGGTGAATACGCCGCCGAGGGTTTCGATACCCAGGGACAGTGGGGTCACGTCCAGCAGAACCACGTCTTTCACGTCACCCTGCAGAACACCGGCCTGAATGGCGGCGCCCATGGCAACCACTTCGTCAGGGTTCACACCTTTGTGTGGCTCCTTGCCGAAGAATTTGGTCACTTCCGAGATGACTTTTGGCATGCGGGTCATACCACCCACGAGCACAACTTCGTCGATCTCGTTGGCAGACAGACCGGCGTCTTTCAGAGCGGCCTGACAAGGCTTCAGAGAGGCTTTGATCAGGTCGTTCACCAGGCTTTCCAGCTTTGCACGGGTCAGTTTGATGACCATGTGCAGCGGGGTGCCTGTGGCTGGGTCCATGGAGATAAACGGCTGGTTGATCTCGGTCTGGGAAGAGGAGGACAGCTCGATCTTGGCTTTCTCTGCGGCCTCTTTCAGACGCTGCAGAGCCATCTTGTCTTTGGTCAGATCGACGTTGTGCTCTTTTTTGAACTGCTCTGCGAGGTAGTTCACGATGCGCATGTCGAAGTCTTCACCACCGAGGAAGGTGTCACCGTTGGTGGACTTCACTTCAAACAGGCCGTCGTCGATTTCCAGGATGGTTACGTCGAAGGTACCGCCGCCGAGGTCATAAACCGCGATGGTTTGGGTGTCTTCTTTGTCCAGACCATAGGCCAGTGCGGCTGCGGTTGGCTCGTTGATGATACGCAGCACTTCGAGGCCAGCGATTTTACCGGCGTCTTTGGTCGCCTGGCGCTGCGCGTCGTTGAAGTAGGCTGGTACGGTGATGACCGCCTGGGTCACGTCTTCGCCGAGGTAGGACTCTGCGGTTTCTTTCATCTTACCAAGAATGAAAGCGGACAGTTGCGATGGGGAGTATTTCTCACCCTTGGCTTCGACCCATGCGTCGCCGTTGCCGCCGTTGACCACGGAGAACGGCATGTTCTTCAGATCTTTGGCCAGGGCAGCGTCGTCGCGACGACGGCCGATCAGGCGTTTCACACCAAAAACGGTGTTTTCCGGGTTGGTGACAGCCTGGCGCTTGGCCGGCTGGCCGACGAGACGTTCGTCGTCGGTGAAAGCGACGATGGACGGCGTGGTGCGCGCGCCTTCGGCGTTTTCAATCACTTTTGGCTGGGAACCATCCATGATGGCTACGCAGGAGTTTGTTGTACCGAGATCGATACCAATAACTTTGCTCATATTTGATCCCTTTCACGTAAGGCGATTTTCGAGGTCGGACCCGTTGTGGCATCCAAGCCTCGATCCAGTTGCATTCCGACGGTGTGCCGGTATGCGCTTCGGAGCGTATATAGGGAGCATGAATTTGTGCTGCAAGCGTCTCGATTGGGGGATTGTGGCGGATTCGCTACAAATTATGCTGCATTTTAGATATGAGGCGGTGAAAAGTGACCGAACCCTTAAAAATTGCCGGTTTTGAGATCTTCAAAGCGCAGTTGAATGTCAAAGAGCAGGCGGCGATGGTCGCGGATCTGAGGGCTGTGGTGCGGACCGCCCCTATGCGTCACCCGGTGACTCGCAGCGGCAAGCAGATGAGTGTGAAGATGACCAGCGCGGGGCGGTTGGGGTGGATCAGCGACAGGCGTGGGTATCGCTATGAGGCGCAACATCCAGACGGTATGGATTGGCCTGCAATCCCTGAGAGCTTGCTCCGCCTGTGGCAAAACATAACCAATTTGGAGCGTCAGCCGGATTGTTGTCTGATCAATTTCTACGGCGAGGGTGCGCGGATGGGGTTGCATCAGGACAATGACGAGGGGGACTTTTCGTTTCCGGTGCTGTCGGTGAGCCTCGGGGATGAAGGTTTGTTTCGCATGGGAGGCACAGAGCGGGGCGGTAAGACGCAGTCGGTCTGGCTCAGCTCGGGAGATGTGGTGGTGATGGGCGGGGCGGCACGGCTGGCCTATCACGGGGTGGACCGCATCCGATTTGGCAGTTCATCACTTTTGCCGGATGGCGGACGGATCAACATCACACTGCGCGTGGTTTCAGAGGCGGTGTGAAGGGGGAGGCGTTGGGCGCCTTATTAGTGCATGGTGATGGAGCAGCAGCCAGAATAAAAGGTTTGGCTTTGATCGTGGCGCAGGAACAGGCCGACACGCAATGCAAACGACCGATCGGACATGCCGTCGCTGCACTCTGATCGTGTCACTTGTGCTGAAGACTCGCCAAAACCGATGGCGTAGTGGCCTGGTGTTCCATTGGCCTGCACAAACAATCCAGCGCCGGGAAAATCTGTAGAGGTTTCTGGCGTCTTGATTGTCACCCCTTGACCTTGGGTGATGTCGGCGCGCCAAAATGGCTCCGTGCCATAACAGGTCAAAGCATGGGCCAAAGCAAAATCGGGGTTGTCTTCGTGGCGTGTCATATAGCGCATGGAAACCCAGCCAGGCACTTCGCCCAAGTTGATGCGGCCCCAAGTCTTGGCAGCGTTTATGGCAGTGACTTCGATGGCTTTGTCATTCGGAAGCAACTCCCCCAGCTTTTCGGCACTACCAGTGGGGGCGGCACGCACGTTGAGAACATCGTCAGCAGCAACCCCCGCAACATCGTAGAGAGCCGGCAGGGGTTCGGCCAAAACGGACATTGGCCACAACAGGGCAACGATGAACAGACGGATCATCGGCGGGCACTCCAAGACAGGGACGCGTGTTTGCGTGTGTAGAATTCGCCCATCAGACCCACCATCAACAGCACCACGCCAACAATGATCGGATACTCGATGGAAGAGTTGCGTGGGAAATAGTTGATGAACGCAAAGCCTCGGGCTTGGTCGATGCAGTGGAACAGCGGATTCCAGTCAAACATCGCCAGCATGAAAGGCGGCAGGGTGTTTGCGACAAACATTTTGCCTGAGGCAATCATATTGGCGCGAGCGTAGATGGTGTTGGCAATGCCCACAAAAGTCGGAAACCAGGGTTTTAGTGCAAGAAATACGGTACCAATGGCCAGACCGGTGAACCAAGCCACCAGCAACATGCCAAAGGTCGGAACAGGTTGGTCGATATCAAATGGCGTGAAGGCCACGTGATAGACAAACAGGATCGCGGCCAAAGACAGAACCTGAATATAGAGTGTGCCAAGCGCGGCAGACAGAATGGCAATGATGGTATTCATTGGCGCGTGTTTCATCATCGGCGAGGATGGGCCTTCGGAGTTGACCACAGACCCCATGGTTTTGGTGTGGGTCATAAACAGGAAGACGCCGGACATGATGTAGATGAGGAAGTCTCCGCGCAGGGCGGCACCGCGCAGGCCAAGCACGGAGAACATGACAAAAAACGCCATCACAAAAATCACGGTTTGCAGCATGTTCATGACAATCGACATCAGCGCGTTGCCATGGCTTTTGCGCACACTGCGGACAATGGCGTGGTAAATCAGTTCGGCGATGTTGAGCGCCGACGCGAAGGTCGTTTTGGGTGCGGATTGCTGAAACATTGCCTGTGCCGGTTGCGGAGGGCCCTTAGGATGACAGGGAAATCTTGCCGTTCTGTTACGCAAAGAGCATAAGGGGCGCGACGAAAATAAACAACAAATGCCTTTTAGGAGCAGATCATTGAATTACGACACTTTGATTCCGGTTATTCGTAAACTGGCCATTGAGGCCGGTGCCGAAATTATGAAGATTTATCAGGCGGATGACTTTGACGTGAAAGTCAAGAGCGACGACAGCCCGGTGACGGCGGCGGATGAGGCGGCAGATGCGCTGATTTCGGCTGGTTTGCGGGCTGCTTTTCCGGACGTGATGTTGGTGACGGAAGAGCAGGCGGAGAGCCACACAGCGAAAGGCGAAACATTTCTGATCGTTGATCCGCTGGATGGCACCAAGGAGTTCATCCACCGTCGCGGTGATTTCACCGTGAATATCGCCTACGTGGAAAACGGCGTGCCGCAGCGCGGCGTGGTCTATGCACCAGCGCGGGAGCGGATGTTCTTCACGCAAGCCGATGGTCAGGCGGTGGAAGAGACCGGGGCATTTGATCCGGACACTGTGGGCGATGTGAAAGCCATCAATGTGGCAGACAGCGACAACAGTGCGCTTTACGTAGTGGCGTCCAAGTCGCACCGCGATCAGGCAACCGATGATTACATCAACAAATACAACGTCAAAGACCTGAAGAGCGCGGGCTCTTCGCTGAAGTTCTGCCTGGTGGCCACTGGCGAGGCGGATGTCTATCCGCGTGTGGGTCGAACCATGGAGTGGGACACGGCAGCGGGCCACGCGGTGCTGTTGGGCGCTGGTGGGGACGTTGTGCGCTTTGATGACCACACGCCGCTAAAGTACGGCAAAGAGGATTTTGCCAACCCGTTCTTCATTGCCTACGCCCCAAAAGTGGAGCTGAAAGAAGCCTGATGTCTGTCTTGATCGTCATTCCGGCGCGATATGCGTCCACACGTTATCCCGGCAAGCCGCTGGCGGAACTCAAAGGCGCAACGGGAGAGGCCAAAAGCCTGATCCGGCGCAGCTGGGAAGCGGCCATTTCGGTGAAAGGCGTGGATCGTGTGGTTGTGGCGACGGATGACGATCGCATCAAGGCAGCAAGCGAAGCCTTTGGCGCAGAGGTGGTGATGACTTCGCCCACCTGCGCCAATGGCACCGAACGCTGTGCCGAGGCGTTTGACGTTTTGGGCGGCGGCTATGAGATTGTGGTGAACCTGCAAGGCGATGCGCCGCTGACACCGGCCTGGTTTGTCGAAGATCTGGTCGACGGTCTGCGCGGCGATCCGGTGGCGGAGGTGGCGACGCCGGTGTTGCGCTGTGACGGGCGGGCGCTTAACGGGTTTTTGGAAGATCGTAAGGCCGGGCGCGTTGGCGGCACCACAGCGGTGTTTTCCAAAGATCGCCACGCGCTCTATTTCTCCAAGGAAGTGGTGCCGTTTACCGATGCCACCTTTGCAGATGAGGACGAAACGCCGGTGTTCCACCACGTTGGGGTTTATGCCTACCGGCCATCGGCGCTGGGTGCGTATCCGCGTTGGGATGCCGGGCCGCTGGAGCAGCTGGAAGGGTTGGAGCAGTTGCGGTTCATGGAACAAGGGCGGCAGGTGCTCTGCGTCGAGGTAGAGGCACGAGGGCGGCAGTTCTGGGAGCTGAACAACCCTGAAGACGTGCCCCGTATCGAAGCGATGATGGCGCAGATGGGCACCGCATGATGCCGTCCGCCGGACAACCTACCATCAGTGTGGTGGTGGTGAGCCGGCGGCGCCCGGAGGCGCTGAAGCGTGCTTTGGTGGGCATTTCACAGCTGCGCTACCCGGCATTTGAAGTTGTGGTGGTGGCGGATGCGGCGGGATTGGCGGCGGCCAAGGATTTGCCATTTGGCGATCAGCTCAAAACGGTGGAATACGAGACGCCCAATATCTCGGCGGCGCGCAACCGTGGCATTGCCCATGCCGCGGGCGAAGTTGTGGCGTTTATCGATGATGATGCGGTACCGGAAACCGGTTGGCTGCACCATTTGGCGGCGCCGTTTGCCAAGCCTGAGGTGGCGGCCGCAGGGGGCTTCGTGCGGGGGCGCAACGGGATCAGTTTTCAATGGCAGGCGCAGAGCGTGGATGGCACGGGCGCGGGCTTGCCGCTTGAGGTCACAGGTGATGATCCGGTGGTACTGACCCCCAATGCGGAGCGGGCGATCAAGACCGAAGGCACCAATATGGCGTTTCGGCGTGAGGTGTTGGCAGAACTGGGCGGATTTGATCCGGCGTTTCATTACTATCTGGATGAAACCGATCTGAATCTACGGCTGGCGGCGGCGGGGTATAAGACCGCGATTGTGCCGCGTGCCGAGGTGCATCACGGTTTTGCGGAGAACCGTCAGCGCACAGCGGCGCGGGTGCCGCGGGATCTGAGCGAGATTGGCGCGAGCAAGGCGATGTTCCTGCGCAAGCACTGTCCGGAAGGCCAGCGGGATACGGTGTGGACGTCATTCTGTCAGGGGCAGCGGCGGCGATTGTTGCGCCATATGGTGGCGGGTCACATCATGCCGGGCGATGTGCGGCGATTGATGCGCGGCCTGCATCAAGGCTACGCGGACGGGCAGACGCGAGCGCTGGGCCAGACACCGGAACTGACGCGGGCGGCGGATGGCTTTGCGCCGTTGGAGATAAAGACCGGCACGCAGGTGGTGATTTTTGGCCGTTATTGGCGGCGCAAGGCAATTTTGCGCGAGGCCAAGCAGGCGGCTCAGGACGGGAAATCCCCTTCAGTGTTCATCTTTTCACGTACGGGCGTGTTCCATTCGGTGCGGTTTGATCCAGCCGGGTTTTGGCTGCAACGCGGTGGGCTGTTTGGTCGGTCCGAGCGGCGACAGTCATTGTTCCGCATTGGCGGGTACGGCGCGCGCCTGAGGCAAGAATTTCAACGGGTTGCAGCCCAGCGGCTTTTGTCGGAGACACTGCTTCCCAAACGATTGCAATCAAAACAACAGGCTCAGAAACGGAGCAGATCATGACGCAGGATCAACAACGTACCGCGCTGGTGACAGGCACCGCCGGGTTCATTGGCTTTCACACCGCGGAGCGGTTGTTGCAGGAGGGCTGGAAGGTTGTCGGGTTGGACGCGATGACCGACTATTACGATGTGACCTTAAAGGAGCGGCGTCATGCGATCCTGAAGCAGAGCGGACAGTTCACCGCTGTGGAAGATCGGCTGGAAGGTGACGGCGTGTTGATGGGGTTGTTTGCGGCGCACAAGCCGGATGTGGTGATCCACCTCGCAGCGCAGGCCGGGGTGCGCTACTCGATTGATGCGCCGCGCTCCTACGTGGAGGCCAATCTTGTAGGCACGTTTGAGTTGCTGGAGGCCGCGCGGGCCTATCCGCCGCAGCATATGTTGTTGGCGTCCACCAGTTCGGCTTACGGCGCGAACACCGAGATGCCTTATGCAGAGACCCATAAGACAGACAATCAGATGTCGTTTTATGCAGCCACAAAGAAAGCCAATGAGGTCATGGCGCATTCCTATGCGCATCTCTATCACCTGCCGACGACGATGTTCCGGTTCTTCACGGTTTATGGCCCTTGGGGGCGGCCGGATATGGCGCTGTTCAAATTCACCAAGGCGATTTTGGAAGGCAGCGCGATCGACATTTATAACCACGGTGATATGAGCCGGGACTTCACCTACATCGATGATCTGGTGACCGGGATTGTGAACCTGATTGAGGCTGTGCCAGAGGCGGCGGAGGCACGCGACGTGGCGCGCACAGGTGATAGCCTAAGCCCGGTGGCACCATGGCGGGTGGTCAATATTGGCAATGGTCAGCCGGTTCAGTTGATGAAGTATGTGGCGGCCATTGAGGCCGCACTTGGCCAAGAGGCAAAGAAAAACTTCATGGACATGCAGCCGGGTGATGTTCCGGCAACCTGGGCGGATGCAAGTTTGCTGGAGCAGTTGACGGGCACCATTCCGCAAACGCCCGTGGAAGAGGGCGTTGCGAAATTTGTGGCGTGGTATCGCGAGTATTACAGCGTTTAAAGGCGCTTAGGATTCACCCACAACAGAGAGGGCCGGAGTTTTGGGCGAAGTCAGTGCCGCAACTTCGGTTTCTTCGTTTTCCACGTAGCGTTGCAGGGTCGCGGTCAGCAGGGGGAGGTCGCGGGCCTCGATGGCGCGTCGGAGATCTTGCAGCGCGCTAGCAACTTGCAGCTCAGAAAGCATTTTTTCCTGCGCCCGCATGATCTTGGGGTGTGGCGTGGTCAACATGTCGCTGCCGATGAGCAGCTCTTCGTGCATTTTCTCGCCGGTTTGCAGCCCCGTGAAGCTGATTGCGATGTCGCCGCCGGGGTTGTCTTCATCGCGAATGGAATGGCCTGCGGCCTCAATCATCTTGCGGGCCATTTCATAGATCGACACCGGCTCACCCATGTCCAAGACAAACACATCGCCGCCGCGGGAGAAGCTGCCCGCCAGCAGAACCAATCGCACGGCTTCGTCGATGGTCATGAAGTAACGGGTGACCTCTGGATGGGTCACTGTCACTGGTCCGAGATCGCGGATTTGTTGCTGGAACAACGGGATCACCGAGCCGGAAGAGCCCAGAACATTGCCAAAGCGCACCATGGAAAATTTGGTGTGCTCAGACCGTTTGGCGAGATCCTGGATGACAAGTTCCGCCATGCGTTTGGTGCTGCCCATCATCGACGACGGGCGCACAGCTTTGTCAGTGGAGACCAAGATGAAACGATCCACGCGTGCCAGACGCGCCTCTTCGGCCAACACACGGGTGCCAATCACGTTGTTGCGCACGCCTTCAAAGGCGTTGGCTTCGACCAGGTTCACGTGCTTGTAAGCCGCGGCGTGGAACACCACCTCGATCTGATGCTTGATTAAGATTTCACGCATCAGTTCCGGGTGTTCGATGCTGCCCAAAACGGCAGTCATGCGAAGACCTGGGTTTTCCTGTTTCAGCTCACTGGCAACTTTATAAAGCGCAAACTCGCTGTGATCGACCAGGACCAATTCTTTGGGGCGGCATCGGGCAATTTGCCGACAGAGTTCGCCGCCAATGGACCCACCGGCGCCTGTCACGAGGATCCGATGGTCGCGATAAGTGCCTTCGGTCTGGGGCAGCTCATTTTCCACAGCATCACGCCCAAGCAGGCTGTCGAGCTTAATAGGCGCCGCAGCGGTGACTTCTTCGCCGCGCAAAACAATGTCGGCAAAGGAGGGCAGGGCCAGCACTTCGCAGTTCAACCCAGACAGGCGTTTGCCAATCCGTAGCCGTACAGCTTGGTTGGCGGAGGGCATGGCGAGCACAACACGGTCAATTCGGTTGCGCCGCACGATAGAGGCGATGCGCTTTGGTGAGTGCACTTTCAGGCCTAAAATGGTGAGCTTTAAGAGGCCTGGATCGTCGTCAACAAATCCAAAGGCTTTGAACTCGTCATCGGTTTGCAGGGCGGCGGCCATTTGCTGACCGGTTTGCCCCGCGCCATAGATGAGCACCTGTTTGCGCGGCATTTGGGAGGCGTAGATCCGCTCGACGATGCGCAGCATGAGAAAGCGGCTGCCAACCGAGAGAAAGGCAAACAATGCGCCAAATTCTACCATAGTTTCGACAGTGAAATACGACGGGCCAAAGACTTTGGTCACACCGTATCCAATGCCGGATACAACGACGGCAACCACCACCACCTTGGCAACTTCGTCCATGCCAAAAGTGTTTAATTTTACACGGTTTAGGCCAAGGCCGTGCAAGGTAATGGCGCTAAGAGCGAGCACAATCGGAAGGTACCAGGCAACGGTGGTCCAGGAAGTCGATTCGGTGGTGTTGGAAAAGGCCAAACAGAGCGCGAGCGCAGCGGCTGACAAGTCGACGAGCAAAAGCACGCACGCTTTCTGAAAATGCGTCAGATTGGATAGGACTTTGAAAAGCATAATGTTTGCTCACAAATCGGGTCAAATAAGATCGTCTAAAAATACGTCTTGAGACTTCGCTCAAAAATGTGGGAGTTCTTCCCGGAGAGTATTTGTCGTGGGTCGTCTGGTTGCGCTGCTTTGGGGCAAACACAGATTGCTTATATTACAGGTTTTGAAAAATTTGAATTGGTTTCTAGTGCTTTTGTTAATAACTGCCGATCCTTTGATGAGCGTGCCCAAATTGGAGGCATATTGGCCTCTTGCACAAGAGGAAGCGTTGGTACCTTCACCGACACGTCACGGAGTCAGACGGGACACAGTCTTGGTAAAAGTTAACAATCGGTGCTTGTTTTTGTGCGGAAACCGGTTCTAAAAGAGTGGAAAATTTTATGAGGCAAGTTATGGGGCACTTGAGTTTGAAGGCAGTATTGGCGCTGGCCATGCTTTCCATTGCTGCGTGCTCGCTACCGCGTGGTGGCCCTATCGCGTCTGAACTCGTCGGCGAGTCTGCGGTGCCCGAAGATATCCAGGTCACAGAAGTTTCCCGAAAAAATGTCACCCAGATCGGTAAGTGGCCTGAGACCGGCTGGCACGGCCATTACCATTGGTTTGCCCGCGCGCCGGGGCCGAAAAGCCGGGTCATCCAGACCGGCGATCGGGTCACGCTGACGGTTTGGGACAATCAGGAAAACTCGCTGTTGCTTGGTCCGGCGGACCGGTCCGTGCCACTACGGCCAGTGGAGGTCACGGAAGCAGGCACGATTTTTGTGCCATACGTGAATGATATTATGGTGGCCGGGCTAACGCCGTATCAGGCACGTGAAAAAATTCAGGGGCAGATGACACCGATTGCACCGTCCGCTCAGGTTCAGATTGATGTTACGCCCGGACCGGCCAATTCGGTGGATGTCGTCACTGGTGTGGCGTCGCCCAGCCGGTTGCCGCTTTCGGATCGCAATGTTTCTATCCTGTCGGTAGTTGCGCAGTCCGGTGGAGTGAGTGAAAGCATAAAAAATCCGCTGGTGCGGTTGCAGCGTCAAGGAAAGTCTTACGAAATCCCACTGGATAGCCTGCTGAAAGATCCAGCCAAGAACGTTATTATGCGCGGTGGCGATCAACTGATTGTTGAGGAAGAAGAGCGCTATTTTATAGCGGTAGGTTCTACCACCAAGGAAGAGCTGGTCTATTTCCACCAGGAGCACATTACCGCGCTTGAGGCGGTGTCTTTGTTGGGGGGCTTGAATGACGCCCGCGCCAACCCGCAGGGGCTATTTGTGTTGCGTCAGTATCCGGAGTCCGCCGTCCGTCAAGATGGGACAGGTCCATCGTCGCAGCACGTGATTTTCCGGTTTGATCTGACCAAGGCAGACGAGTTGTTTGGTGCCAAGAACTTTCATGTGCAGCCGGCAGATATCGTGGTTGCCAGTGAGTCGGCGGTGAAGCCAGCCCAGGCGGTGATTGCTTTGTTGGGTTCGATGTTTGCGATATCGAACGCATTTAACTAATGCGGTTGTAAAAACCGCACGTTAGAAAGGCGACGTTGGCAAGACACGAACGGCTTGCTTTGTTTGTGTAGAAATGGACGCAAAATCGTGTTATCGCCAAAAGTAATTTGAAACAGAATTTTCATCACTTAATCGATAGTTTGTAGGTTGGTGTCCAACTATGTGACGCCACAGCACAGTGACCAGAGAGAGCGACTAATGCAGCGTAAAGTTACCAAGGCCATTTTTCCTGTAGCGGGCATGGGGACCCGGTTTTTGCCGGCGACAAAATCAGTACCCAAGGAAATCATGACATTGGTGGATCGTCCGCTGATCCAATATGCGATTGACGAAGCGCGTGAGGCGGGAATCACGGAATTCATCTTTGTAACCTCGCGCGGCAAAGGTGCGCTTGAGGACTATTTCGACTGTGCGCCCCAATTGGAGCAAACCCTACGCGAAAAAGGCAAGACCGAGCTGTTGGAGGCTGTGGAAGCCACCAATATGGAAAGTGGTGCAATTGCTTATATTCGTCAGCACAAAGCCATGGGGCTTGGACATGCGGTGGCCTGTGCCAGCCGTTTGGTGGCGGATGAGCCATTTGCTGTGATCCTGCCGGATGATGTGATTGCCGGTGAAACTTCCTGTCTCAAGCAGATGGTGGATGCTTATCAGGAAACCGGTGGCTGCATGGTTGCGGCGATGGAAGTGCCGCCGGCAAAAGCCTCCTCCTATGGCGTGCTGGATGTGAAAGAAGACATGGGGGCGATGGTTTCTGTTAAGGGCATGGTGGAGAAACCTGCACCAGGGACCGAGCCGTCCAATCTGGCGGTGATTGGCCGTTATATTTTGACGCCGGACATCTTCACCAACCTCAAAGGACAGGGTGAAGGCGCGGGCGGTGAGATCCAGCTGACCGATGCGATTGCCACCGAGATTGCCAAAGGTGAAAATGTGTTTGGCTATCGCTTCCAGGGACGCCGTTACGACTGTGGTTCCAAAGCGGGCTTCTTGCAGGCGACTGTGGCCTTTGCACTAGAGCGAGACGATCTGCGTGATGAGTTGTCCCAGTATCTTGAAGAGCTGGTGGTGGCGCGTCGCGCGGCGGAATAAGACTCCCTGAAAGGACTACGATTGTGAACCACATAATCGTCACTGGCGGCGCGGGCTATATTGGCTCGCACGCCTGTAAAGCATTGGCCAATGCAGGTTTTATTCCTGTTACTTTCGACAACCTCGTGACCGGATGGGAAGATGCGGTGAAGTTTGGCCCGTTTGAGCAAGGGGACTTGCTTGACCGTGGGCAACTGGATGCGATGTTTGCCAAATATGAACCGGTTGCGGTGATGCATTTTGCAGCATTGTCCCAGGTTGGCGAAAGCATGAAGGAGCCGGGCAAGTACTGGCGCAACAATGTGCAGGGCTCGCTGAATCTGATTGAAGCGACGGTGGATGCCGGCGTGCGCAACTTTGTGTTTTCCTCCACCTGTGCGACCTATGGTGACCACGACAACGTGACCTTGGACGAGAGTGTCGAGCAATTGCCGATCAATGCTTATGGCGCGTCCAAGCGGGCCATTGAGGACATGTTGCGTGACTTTGATGCGGCGTATGGGCTGCATTCCGTGATCTTCCGGTACTTCAATGTGGCGGGGGCGGATCCGGATGCCGAGGTTGGCGAGTTCCACCAGCCGGAAACCCATTTGATCCCGCTTATGTTGGATGCGATTGACGGAAAACGCGATGCGCTGACCATTTTTGGCACCGATTACGACACGCCCGATGGCACCTGCATTCGTGACTACGTGCATGTCTGCGATCTTGTGGATGCCCATGTGCTTGGGTTGAAGCGTCTTTTGGATGGGCATGGCAGTCGCGTGTTCAATCTGGGCACCGGCACCGGATTTTCCGTGCGTGAGGTGATTGACCAGTCGCGTGCGGTGACCAATCGCGAAGTGCCATACAATGAGGGTCCACGCCGTGCAGGGGATTGCACAAAGCTGGTCTCCGGCTCGACACGGGCCGAGAAAGAGCTAGGGTGGGAGCCGAAACGCTCCAAAATGGACCTGATGATTGCCGATGCATGGAGATGGCATCAGACCGGGTATTACGACAAGTAATCCTCCCGCTCGACTTCTGGAAATGACACGGGTGCTGGCCCTTTCGGGGCGGCGGCCGTCTGGCGTGGACCGAGTGTGTCTGGCGTATTTGCGTGCGCTTTTGGCGGATGGTGTACCGTGCTTTGGTTTGGTGCGCACCGGGCTGGGGTATGTGCTGCTGGATCGGGATGGCATGCAGGTTTGTCTGGACGCCATTGAGGGGCGGCGGGGGTGGCCGGCACCGGATTTTGTGTCCCGGATGCGGCACCGTGCAGACAGTCCGCGGCGGGTGCCGGACACGCTGGCGCGACAGGTGGCGATAGCGCGGGCGCGCCCGAGGGTGTTGGCGCGCATTCTACGGCGGCATTTGCCCGAGGGCTGCGTTTACATCAATGTCGATCAGACCACATTTACAACCCGTGTGGCACAGGCGGTGAAGAGCATTAAGGGCGGCAAGATCACCGTTTTTTTGCATGACACCATCCCGCTGGACCACCCGCAGTATCAGACGCCGCAATCTGTCCAAAAGCTGGCGGCCATTTTGAAGCGCTGTGCCAGTTATGCGGATTTGATCCTGACCAATTCACATGTGTCGGGCAGTGACATTGCTCGCCATATGTCGCCCTTGGGGTCCGTGCCTCCCGTTGAGGTTGCGCACCTTGGGGTGGAGCTCGATTTTTTCGAAAACGAGAACAATGACGCCGATCCAAAGATTGAAGCGCCCTATTTCTTGCATGTGGGCACAATCGAGCCGCGCAAAAATATCGGCTTCTTGTTGGATCTTTGGGAAGGCCTTGCTGAGCGGTGGCCCGCATCGGATATCCCGCGTCTGGTGATTGCAGGGCGTCGTGGATGGGAAAGTCGGGACGTTCTGGAGCGTCTCGAATCAACACCGTTGAGAGACAGGTTTCTGTTGGAATTTAACGATTTAGATGACGCTGCGTTGCGTGATCTTGTTACCGGAGCGGCAGGGGTTCTGTTTCCAAGTTTTGCGGAGGGGTTTGGCCTACCACCGGTGGAAGCAGCGGCGATGGGGCGGCCAGTGGTGGCAAATACCCTCCCCGTTTTACGGGAAATTCTTGGGGATTATCCCATTTACGCAAGCGTTTCAGATGTTTATCTATGGGAAACAATAATCAGGTCTCTGGCGACAGCACAGGCGGTGGCACAGGAGTCCGGATCGGGACCAGAAGCGTGCTTTTCTCCCCCTACCTGGGAGGGGCATTTCAACACGGTCTTAAGGGTCACGTGATAGATCCTGTGGTCGGACCTTCAGAGAATAGGAAAGGTTGAGACAGGGGTGAGCGCGCTGCAATCATATCGGCTTCGGATCAGACGCCGGCATCGCCTTGCGCGCGCCATCCGTAAGCGGCGTGAATTGCGCAGCATGGTGGACCGCACGGCGCAGATCAAGTCGTCGGACTTGTTGGCATTTTCCACTCTGCGCAACGAGCATGTCCGGCTGCCGTATTTTCTCGATTACTACCGTAATAAGGGTATCAACCACTTTCTCATTGTGGACAACGACAGCGATGACGGTTCGCTGGAGTATCTGATGGAGCAGCCGGATGTGTCTGTCTGGCACACCCGCAAGAGCTATAAGAAATCCAAATTTGGCGTGGATTGGCTCAACTGGTTGCAGTTTCGCTATGGGCACAATCATTGGTGCCTGACCGTGGACCCCGATGAGTTCTTTATCTACCCGTTCTGTGACACGCGTCCGATTCGGGCGTTGACCGATTGGCTGGATGCGAGTTCGATCAAGTCGTTCAGCGCGATGTTGCTGGATATGTATCCGCGTGGACCAATCACCGAGCAGCCGTATCAGGCGGGGCAAGACCCTATGGAGATTGCCTGCTGGTTTGATGCGGGCAATTACACAATGACCAAGAACCCGCAGTACGGGAACCTTTGGATTCAAGGTGGGCCCCGGTCGCGGGTGTTCTTTCCAAATGAACCGGAATTGGCGCCTGCGCTAAACAAAATTCCGTTGGTGAAATGGAACCGGCGCTATTGTTATGCCAGCTCGACCCATATGCTGCTGCCGCGTGGTTTGAACCAGGTTTATGACGAATGGGGCGGGGAGAAGGCTTCCGGCCTTCTGCTTCATGCGAAGTTCCTTGATACGTTTACCGCCAAGGCGGAAGAGGAGCTGGAGCGCAATCAGCACTACTCCGCCAGTGTGGAATACAAGGCATATGCCGAGCGGCTGCGGGATGCGCCGGAGTTGTGGTGTAAATGGAGCGAGAAATACATCAATTGGCGCCAGCTTGAGATTCTGGGGCTCATGTCCAAGGGGAACTGGGCATGAGTGTGGGCATTCTCATGTTGGTGCACACCGCGTTTGACCGGGCGGAGCAAGTGGCGCGGCATTGGACCAAATATGGCTGTCCGGTGGTGATCCATGTGGATGCCTCAGTGAAGCCGAAGGTCCACAAGAAGTTTGTCAAAGCGTTGGAAGACGTGCCGGATGTGCGGTTTTGCAAGCGGCACAAATGTGAGTGGGGCAATTGGGGGTTGGTCGCGGCCAGCCAAGCCGCAGGGGAGACCATGCTGGCAGAGTTCCCGGAGGTGCGCCACATCTACCTGTCGTCTGGATCCTGCTTGCCATTGCGGCCGGTGCAGGAGCTCAAAGACTATTTGGCGGCGCGGCCACGTACGGATTTTATCGAGAGTGCGACCACGGCGGATGTGCCCTGGACCGTGGGCGGCTTGGATGCGGAACGGTTTACGCTGCACTTCCCGTTTTCCTGGAAGAAGCACCGCTTCCTGTTTGACAAATGGGTGGATATTCAGCGGTTTTTGCGGGTGAAGCGCAAGATTCCAAACGGGGTTGTGCCACATATGGGCAGCCAGTGGTGGTGTCTGACACGCCAGACGTTATCTGCGATTTTGCAGGATCCGGATCGCGACACGTTTGACAAGTATTTCAAGCGGGTGTGGATCCCGGATGAGAGCTATTTCCAAACCCTGTCACGGCTGTATTCGAGCAATATCGAAAGCCGGTCTCTGACGCTTTCGAAATTCGATTTCCAAGGTAAGCCGCATATTTTTTACGACGATCATTTGCAGCTCTTGCGGCGCTCAGATTGTTTTGTGGCCCGTAAGATCTGGCCACGTGCCAACAAGCTTTACAACGGATTTTTGCGCAGCCCCGAGGGGGCGATCAAGATGAGCGAGCCCAATCCGGCCAAGATCGACCGGATTTTTGCCAAAGCGGTGGAGCGCCGGACCAAAGGGCGCACGGGCCTCTATATGCAAAGCCGGTTTCCAAATGAAGGTTGGGAAAACGGCATGACCTTTGGGCGATATTCCGTTTTTCAGGGGTTCACGCAGCTTTTTGAGGACTTTGAGCCGTGGTTGGCGCGCGCGACAGGTGCACGGGTGCATGGGCATTTGTTTGCGCCAGAAGGTGCTGAGTTTGATGGGGGGCAGAAAGTGATCAATGGGGCGTTGAGTGACGCGCCAAAAAACCGCGATTACAACTCGATTGCCTTTTTGACCAGCTTGATCTGGAACACACGTGGTGAGCGCCAGTGTTTTCAGGTGGGGCCGCGTGACGAAGGGGCACCGGTGTGGTTCTTTGCCAAAGACCCCAACGCGCAGGTGTCGGTGATCAGCGGTGCGTGGGCGATCCCGTTGTTCAAGTCGAACCTGAACTTTGCGGATATTCGCAAAGAGGCCGCGCGGCTTCAGAAACTGGAAAATGACCAGTTGTTTGCGTTGCGCAGCCCCTATGCCAAGGCGCGGGTGCGTATTTGGACTTTGGCAGAGTTCATCGAAGCCCCCATGGAGCCGTTGCAGACCATTATTGACGAGATTGGCCCGGAAAAGGCCCGCCGCTTAGCTGAGGCGCCGACAATGACGGATTTGACCGGTTTTGGTCAGTTCCTGCAAAACCTGAAAAACCAAGGCATGCACCCTTACCTGATGGGAGATTTCCCAGTATCTCAAGGTGAGGCGGATCAGAAGAAGCCGCCACGGAAACCCTATTTGGTGCAGTAAATATTATGACCAGCCCCTTTGATTACTTTGTGGTCTTTGCCGAAATGCGGACCGGATCCAACTTTCTTGAAGCCAATATCAATGAGTTTGAGGGGCTGAGTTGTTTGGGCGAAGTGTTCAATCCTCACTTTATTGGGTACCCCAACAAGGATGACAGCCTTGGGGTGACGCTTGAGCAACGGACCGATGATCCGCAGGTCATGATTGATGCTGTGAAATCGAATGAGGTGTTGTCTGGGTTTCGATATTTCCACGATCATGAACCCCGTGTCCTCAATACGATGTTGGAGGATCCGCGCTGTGCCAAGATTGTGCTGACGCGCAACCCTTTGGACAGCTACGTGAGTTGGAAAATTGCCCAGGAAACCGGCCAGTGGAAATTGACCGACGTGCGTCGCCGGCGTGACAGCACAGTCAAATTTGACGGGCTTGAATTCCGACGCCATGTGGAAGAGCTGCAGGACTTTCAGGTGTCGTTGATGCGGGCGCTGCAATTGAGCGGACAGACGGCGTTTTATGTGGCCTATGAGGACTTACAGGACATTCAGGTGATGAATGGTCTGGCGCGCTTCCTAGGGCATGAGGAAGAGCTTGAAGCGCTCAATCAGAAGCTCAAGCGGCAGAACCCAAGCCCATTGTCGGAAAAAGTGTCCAATTTTGGCGAAGTGACGCTGGCGCTGGCTGATTTGGACAGGTTCAACCTCAATCGCACGCCGAACTTTGAACCGCGACGCGGGGCGACGGTGCCAAGCTATGTGGCCTGTGCAGCGGCGCCATTGTTGTACCTGCCGATGCGGTCTGGACCACAGGCGACAGTGACGCAATGGATGGCTCAACTGGACCGGGTTGCGGACGATGGATTGATCCGAAATTTTAGTCAGAAAAGCCTGCGTCAGTGGAAGAAAACCCACAAAGGGCACCGAAGCTTTACGGTGGTTCGCCATCCGGTGGCGCGGGTTCATGCGGCGTTTTGTGAGTGCATTCTAGCGGCCGATCAGGGCGTTTATAAGCAGATCCGAAAAACGCTGCGGCGTGTCTACAAGATGCCTTTGCCAAAAGACCCACCAGGCGCGGGGTATACTGCAGAGGAGCACCGCGCCGGATTTGTGGCGTTCCTAGGGTTCGTAAAGGCGAATCTGGCGGGGCAAACCAGCCTGAGGCAGGATGCGCATTGGGTGAGCCAGGCCACGGCCATGCAGGGATTCGGTGACTTGGCCTTGCCAGATATGATTGTGCGTGAAGACGAGATGATGAGCTATTTGCCGGCGCTGGCGATGCAGGTTGGGCGCGTGGACGCGCCTGATCCTGAAGTTGTTGACCCCGGGCATCCGGTGTCGCTCGAAGAGATTTATGACGCAGAGATCGAGAAGCTCTGTAAGGACATCTACAAGCGCGACTATATTGCGTTTGGGTTTGAGAGCTGGAAGTAAAAAAAACGCGCCGTCAGCAGGGCTGCGGCGCGTGGTAAACTCTCGATTTTTGGGCTGGCTTAGGCAGCCTGGACATTGTCGCTTTCCGTTAGGATCGTGAACAACGTTGTTGCGTCCGGATTGGCGCGCAGCTTGGCGCAGATCGAGGCCTCACGCAGGTGCCGAGAGACCTTTGCCAGAGCTTTCAGATGTTCAACGCCTGCTTCTTCCGGCGCAAACAGCGCAAAGGCGATGTCGATGGGCTGGCGGTCCACCGCGTTGAAATCAACCGGCTTTTCCAAAAGGATAAAGGCGCCGACAACGCTTTGTAGCCCTTCGAAACGGGCGTGCGGCAGGGCAACCCCGTGACCCACGCCAGTGGGGCCAAGAGTTTCGCGTTCAATGAGAGCTTCGACAACAGCCGGCGCTGTCAGCCCGTAGGCCGACTCCGCGAGGTCGCCAAATTCTTGCAACAAACGCTTTTTGCTTGAGGCGGCTGTGACAACACGTACCGCCTCAGGCTTGAGGATCGTAGAAAGGTCCATAGGGCCTGTATCTCCGGAGCGCGCTTTGATGCGCTTACTCACTTATGCTTGCGGATCGATCCAGCCAATATTGCCGTCCTCACGGCGATAGACCACGTTCAATCCGTCTTTACCTTCGTTCTTGAAGACCAGCACCGGCGATCCCGCAAGTTCCATCTGCATTACGGCTTCGCCAACGCTCAAGGATGGGATCTTGGTTTCCATCTCTGCGACGATGACTGGCTGCAGCTCAGGCTCGGCTTCATGTTCTTCAGCTTCAGGCGCGAGGATATACGAGGAAGCGCCGAAAAGTTCAACCGGGTCCTGACGTTCCTTGTGGTGATCCTTCAGTCGGCGCTTGTACCGACGCAGTTGTTTGTCCATTTTTTCCGCACAACTGTCAAAAGCGGCGTAGATTTCAGTTTCATGTGCTTTGGCCTGTGCGGTCAGTCCAGTGGACAGATGCACAGTGGCCTCGCAGACATATTCGTGCGCGTGTTTGGAGAACGTGATCGTCGCGTCGGTGGGTCGGCCCGCATATTTCTCGAGCACGCTGCCCAACTCCGTTTTCACGTGAGTTTGCAGAGCATCACCAACGTCGATGTGTTTTCCGGTAATCTGATAGCGCATCCTGTCTCCTTTTCGATGACATGTCGGACCACGGGCTTGAGCTGCCCGTTATCAGTTAGGTCCGAATGCTGGAAATCGACATTGCCAACCCTTGCGAAAGACCAGGCCTTTTTACGAAGGCCACCACGGTCACTGCGGGGGGTCGATCAAATGTCATGAATCCATTTGAGTAGGCCGACGGGAAAGAGTCAATGATCGAGCGCAAGATTATGCGGATTTCCGCGAGAGGGTCAGGAGATACGGAAGTTCTCGCCCAAGTAGACACGGCGCACGTTTTCGTTTTCGACCACCTCGTCCGGCGTGCCGGACATAAGCACCTTGCCGTCGTGCAGGATGTAGGCGCGGTCCACAATCTCAAGAGTCTCACGTACATTGTGGTCGGTGATCAATACACCGATGCCCCGTTTTTTGAGGTCGGCCACCAGATGGCGGATGTCCCCGACAGAGATAGGGTCCACACCGGCAAACGGCTCGTCGAGCAACAAGTATTTTGGATCCGCTGCGAGGCAGCGGGCAATTTCCACGCGACGGCGTTCGCCACCAGACAGGGCCAGCGCAGGTGCTCGGCGCAGGTGCTCGATGGAGAACTCGCTGAGCAGTTCCTCGAGGCGCTCGCGGCGCTTGTGGCGGTCTTTGTGCGTGATGTCGAGGATTGCGGTGATGTTGTCTTCTACAGAGAGACCCCGAAAAATCGACATTTCCTGCGGCAGGTAGCCAATGCCAAGTTTGGCGCGGCGATACATGGGCAGGGTGGTCACGTCGCGCCCATCGATGGAGACGCGCCCCCCTTCCGGCACCAGAAGACCGGCCACAGCGTAGAAGGTGGTGGTTTTGCCGGAGCCGTTGGGGCCAAGCAAGGCCACAACCTCGCCACGGTTCAACTCCATCGAAAAATCACGGATCACAACACGTTTGCGATACGCCTTGCGCAGGCTTTGCACTTGCAAGCCAGAGCTGCCTTGGGTGACGGAGAGATCGGGTTTGGCCATGGTTACTGAGACTTCAGAACTGTTTTAACGTTGCCGGTCATCTGCGCGGTGTTGTCGGTGAGATTGAGGCGCATTTTATCAGCGGTGATCGTGGTTTTGGACTGCACCACAGTGACGTTGCCGGTCATCTCTACGGTGCCATCGTCGATGCTGTAGATCGCTTGATTGGCTTCTGCTGCATCGGGGCCCTGCACCAGCAGCACATTGCCTTCGGCCACAAGGCGCGCAATGGCCTGGGTATCCTGATTGTAGTGCACATTGACCTTGTCGGCCGTCATACGCATGTCGCCCTGGGACACGTCCACTTTGCCTTCAAAAACAGCGCTGCCATCTGATTGGTTTACAGAAAGGGCCTCTGCCGTGACTTCCACGGGCAGGCCGGTGTCCTGTTGCATCTGGCCAAAGCCAACCTGAAACCCCTGTGCCATCCCTGCGACGGGAGTCACCGCCAGAAGGGAGATTGCCAAAGCACGGATCAATTTCACAGGGTCACCTCGTCTCATTTTGGGGCGTGTATACCAGTCGCACACCTTTTGTGAAAAACAAATAAATTTCATTGTTTTCCCCAGAGGGGCGCAGAGCCATGCGGCCTGCCTCAAGTGTGCCCAAGGCACTTTCTGCGGTGATGCTGCCGGCGGTTTCGGCGCGGGCGTCTTCCAGGCCAAACAACATGCTGTCGGTGGTGATGGTGTAGCCCGCGGAGGTGACCACTTCGACCTCCCCAGCCAGCTCGACTTCGTTGAACGTGCTGCTCATTTCTCCGGCTTCAGCGCGCACGGTGATTTCGGTGCCCTCTGTGGTGCTGATCAAGGCGCCAACTTGATCAGCGATGATGCGGGACGGGTCGTCGATATCCGGGTGCGCGGTGGCGGAGGTCAGCGTGATGTGATGGCCGTCGTTGGTTTTTCCGGAGATATACGGTGCGGTGATTTGACGATCGCGCAGGCGTTTTTCAAGTTCCACGTCTGCAAAGGGGATCGCGCTTTCCAGATCCACTTCGTGGGAAATCAGAAACAGCGTTGACAGGATGCCAAGCGCGGTCAGGGGCAGAAGCACCTTCAGCCAGGCCACCAAGTTGGAATATGTGAGCCGGCGTACCACCGGTTTAGCCGAGCCCAGCGCGCAGGCAGTCGTGGATGTGCAAGAGGCCCTCGGGGGTGCCTGCGCCATTGGGGTCAATCACAAACAGACAGGTGATCTTGCGTTGGTTCATGATTGCTACCGCCTCTTCGGCCAAGGCGCCCGGCGCGATGGTTTGCGGATCGGCGGTCATGACCTCGATGGCGGTTCGGTCCAGCAGGCCGTCCATGTGGCGGCGCAAGTCCCCGTCGGTGACAATGCCGAGGAGCGCGCCGCTGTCATTGGTGACGCCAACAACGCCAAAGCCTTTTTGGCTGATTTCCAGCAACGCGTCGCTCATCGGGGTTTGTGCGTTGATCAGGGGCAGTGCTTCGCCAACATGCATCAAATCGCGCACGCGGGAAAGCTGCGCTCCCAGTTTGCCGCCCGGATGGAACTCGCGGAAGTTTTCCGGCGTGAACCGGCGGTGTTCCATGAGCGCCACAGCAAGGGCATCGCCAAGCGCGAGCGTCATGGTGGTGGTTGTGGTGGGCACCACACCAGTGCCGCAGGCTTCTTCGGCTTTGGGCAGGATCAGACCCACGTCGCTTTGTTTGATCAAGGTGCTTTCCGCGCGGCTGGCGACGCCAATCAGCGGGATGTTGAAGCGACGTGTATAGGCCACGAGATCGGCCAGCTCCGGAGTTTCGCCGGAGTTGGAGAGCACCAGTGCAACGTCGCCCTGCGCCATCATGCCAAGGTCACCGTGGCTGGCTTCCGCGGGATGCACAAAATGCGCCGGGGTGCCGGTGGAGGCAAAGGTGGCGGCAATTTTGCGGGCGATGTGGCCGGATTTGCCCATGCCGGAGATGATCACCCGGCCTTTGGCGGACAAAAGCAGCGCAACCGCCTCGCCAAACTCCACGCCCAGCCCCTCGCCCAAGGCCGTTAGGGCGGCGGTCTCAATGGAGATCACGCGGCGGGCGGTGTCCAGAAATGTCTGCTTGTCGGCATCCGTCATGGGGCGGCTCCGTTAGTGCGAAAAGATGTCCTGTTCCGGCCAGCCGGCCAGATCAAGTTTGGCGCGGGTGGGCAGGAAATCAAAGCAGGCCTGCGCCACTTCGGTCCGGCCTTCGCGGGCAAGGCGTTCGTTCAGCTTCTCGCGTAGGCCATGCAGATAGAGCACGTCGGAAGCAGCGTAGTCGAGCTGTGCCTCGGTCAGGGTTTTTGCGCCCCAATCGCTCATTTGCTGCTGTTTGGAGACGTCGACGCTCAGCAATTCCTGCAGCAGGTTTTTCAGGCCGTGGCGATCAGTGTACGTGCGCACCAGTTTGGAGGCAATTTTGGTGCAGTAGACCGGCGCAGTGAGGGCGCCAAAGGCGTGATACATTGCAGCAATGTCAAAACGGCCAAAGTGGAAGAGTTTCAACACATTTGGGTCTTCGAGCATTTTGCAAAGATTGGGCGCCTCGGTTTGGCCTTTTGCCACCTGTACGAGGTGCGCGTTGCCGTCGCCACCAGACATTTGCACAACACACAACCGGTCGCGGTGGGGGTTCAGCCCCATGGTTTCGCAGTCAATCGCGACAACCGGACCAAGGTCCAGGTCGTCAGGCAGGTCGTTTTGATACAGGAAATTTGCCATGGGTGCCTCTATGTCTCTGATGACAAGCACTTACGGCTTTGTGTGGCGTGTTTCAATGTTTCGCACGGGATTGTTGTTAATGTGGCATGGGGTTGCTTGGGCCGCGTGGCTTTACGGCGCAGGCGCGACATCCTAAGTATCGGCCATGGATAACAAAGCCCCCCAAACCGTGAGTGATGCGCTGCGTGCGACGCTTGAGACCGAAGCGCGTAAAGATGGGCCGCGTGTGCAGCGGATCGAGATTGAAGGGCAGGTGTTCTGGATCAAGCGGGTGGAGCAACTGGAGCTGCGCTACCGCTTGCAGAAAGGTGATCCGCGCAAAGCGTTTGAGCGGGAGCGGCTCGCGTATCAGGAGATGAACGCAGCAAACGCGCCAGTGCCGAGATTGATGGCTGAAGGGGCTGATTTTTTGGTGTTGCCGGATTGTGGCCGCGATTTGCGTCACTTGCTGAACCATGAAACGGACGCGGCAAGGCGGGATCAGATGCTTTTGGACGCCAGTGAGATGTTGGCTGGTTTCCATAAGTTGGGGTTTGCCCATGGGCGGCCCAGTCCTAAAGACATGTGTCATGTGGACGGGCAGATGCTGCTTTTGGATTTTGAGCGTTACAAGCATGCCAACAACACGCCGGTCGGGCAGGCGCGGGATTTGGTGGTGTTTGCGTTTAATGTGGCGGCACATTCGCCACAGATGCGGGGCAGTTTGCGGGAGGCTGTGGAGGCTTATCGCGGTGCTGCGGATCCGGCGATTTGGCCTTTGGCGCAGCGTTGGTGTCGCTGGTTGCGGTGGACAGAATGGGTGACCAAACCGTTGCAGAAGCGGCCGGAGGGGCGGGCCTTGGAGTTCAAGGCGATTCCGGTGGTGATGGATCTGTTTCTGTCCGAGAACAAACCGCTGGTCTGAGATGTGACCTAGGTTTGCGGTGTAATCGCGATCAGGTGATTGTCCCACTGCAAGGCGTGCTGCGCGGTGTCGCTTTGCAGTGTGCCGATGATGCCCGTGCCGGTGGTGAAGAGAAACCCGTCTGATGCCGGGCCAATGCCACAGACATCTTTTGCCGAAAGGATCGCGCTGGGCTGGGCAGTCTCGGTGTCAAAGACATGCAGGACATTACCGCGCGGCGAGGTGATGGCGACGAGGCGACCGTCGTTTGAGAGGGCCACGCTGCCGGCGTAGCCTTGCAGTTGTTGCTGTGCTGTCGGGGGCGCGGTGAGGAGTTCCGCCTCAGTGCCGCGTCGGTGCAGGCCAAGCAGGGGTGGAGCGACGGATTTGCTGCCTTGCCATTGCATGGCGAAGGCAACGAGCCCGTCAGTGCGCACAGCCAAATGACGGATTGAGTTTTTGTGCAGCGCGGCGGGCAGTTCGACCTGTTCCAGGACTTCTCCCGCCAAGCTAACATAGCTGAGATTAGGTTGCATCACCGGGATGTTGAGCTTGCTGCGGCCCATGTCGGGGTGGGTCTCGATGCCGCCGTTGGCAACGACAAGTGATTGGCCGTCTGGCATGATTTTGAGATCATGCGGGCCGACGCCGCCGGAAGAGAATTCCCCGATACGGGTGTAGTTTTGGGTGACATCCCAGAGGCCGATGATGCCTTCCCCCGCTTCAAAGTCATTCTCGGACGTGAAGAGCGTGCTGCCGTCAGTGGAAAACGCGCCGTGGCCGTAGAAGTGGCGGCCTTCCGGGGTGGTGAGCGTTGTCAGGACTGTACCGTCGCGGCAGTCCATCACCAAAGCAAAGCTGCCGGGACGGCGGGCGAAAGCAACCGCCTCAGCCCGTTCTGGGTGTGCAGCGGCTGCGTGGCCGCGGGCGGGCAACGGGATGGTGAAGGTGATCTCACCGGTCGTGGTGAGGCCTGCGAGCAGGTAGCTGCCGTTGGGCGCGCGGGCGGCGGAGAGGTAGTCGGGTGTGCCGACGCTGCTCCAGCCCGCGCTGGGCAGAAGGCTTGTGGCGGCGAGGCCTGCGAGCATGCGGCGGCGGGTGACCATCAGTCGCCGTCCAGCGCGTTGAAGCCAGCGGTGACATCGAGGGCTGGGCCAAGTTCTAACAGGACAAAGCTGCGGATGTTGCCGATGTATTGCTGTAGGATTTCGACACGCAGGCGGCCCTGAATGTTGGCAACGCCGGCAAAGGCTGGGTCATCTTCCAACTCTGTTGCGTGTCCCAAGGCCAGAGAAAATGCGCCGTTGAGCGATTTGGCCGGGGTCGGTGTTTGTGTGGCGAGGATATGCGCAAGTTGCTCCAAAGAGGCGAGAGACACTGTGATGTTTTGCAGGCTGCGTTCCGATCTGCGAGCTTCGGCGCGCAGGGGGCGGGGTTTGTCAAAGGTGCCTAGCGGGCGCCCGAGGCGGGCCTCTTCGTTAAATTGCAGGCCGGTGTCGAGCGTTTTGAACAGCTCGGCCACAGCCGCGAGATCAGTGGTGTAACGGCCCTCTTTTGACGGGGTGCGCATGAGATCGGCGTAGCCGTTTTGCCAATCCGCCAGAATGGCATTGGCATTGCGGTCAATGTCTTTGGTGACGGCTTGGATCAGCGTGCAGCGATAGGCGTCACTTCCGAGGGTTTGGATGCGCTCATCATAGAGCAGGAACTCCAGAGCAAAAAAGCCATGCGCGGCGATAGAGACCTCCGCAAAAGCCTCCGCGTCCAATACGGCGGGGTCTTCGGTGGAGATGAGTTTGGAGAGCGCTTTGGGGGTAAAGCCCTTGGTGTCAGGCCAGAAGGCGAGGGAGAAAGCCCGCTCTTCCTCTTCGGTGGGGCCAAAGCGCAGGTGGCTGACGGCCATCCAAGCGTTAAAGCCCTCGTGATAGGCGGCGCGCAGGGCGGCGGAGTTGTTGGCGCAGTCTTCTGCTGCGGTGTTTTTGAGCGCGCCGGTGGCCTCTGACAAGGCGGTGAAGCCGGGTAAGATGTGGTTGTCGATTGCTGTGTCCACCAGCGCAGCGGGATCCAGCGCCCAGGCGGGATGCGCAAGCAGGAGGGAGGTGGTCAGGGCAAGCAGGCGCATGGTCAGAGGCTTTCGATAAATCGGATGAGGGTGGCACGGTCTTCGGGTGGCATGGTGATCACGGTGTCTCTCATAGGCTGCGCTTCGCCGCCATGCCAGAGGATGGCTTCGAGGATATTGCGGGCGCGGCCGTCGTGCAGCAATTGCGTGTGGCCGGACACCTGACCGGTGAGGCCAATGCCCCAGAGCGGTGGTGTGCGCCACTCTTGTCCCGTCGCGCGCCCTTCGGGGCGGTTGTCAGCCAGATCCGGTCCCATGTCGTGCAACAGCATATCGGTGTAGGGCCAGATCAGCTGAAAGCTTTGGGCGGGCTGGTCTTGGAGCCGGTGGGTCACAAAGGACGGCGTGTGGCAGGAGGCGCAGCCGGTGGTGTGAAAGACTTTTTTGCCGCGCAACACTTCTGGATCATCCACGTCGCGGCGGGCGGGTACGGCGAGGTTGGCGCTGTAGAAGGTCACTAGGTCGAGGCCGATCTCATCAACCTCAAACACCCGCACATCACCGTCGCCATGGGGGCTGTTAATGCAGTCGACCTGCGCGGTGGTGCAGTCGCCGTGGCCCGCTTCAAACAGGGGAGTGGAGATACCGATATCTGCCGCAAAGGCCGCGGCGGATTGTTGGCGCAGGGTGGGGGCACCCGCCTTGAGGCCAAAGCGGCCCAGCATGGGGCGTTGGTATTCAACCGACCATGTGATGTTGGGGCGCCCGGAGATGCCATCGCCGTTTGCGTCGTCGGGATCGGCGTTTGCAAGGATGTCATCAGCGGGGATGGCATCTAGAAGGCCGAGGCCGATCATTTGCGGCGCAACGCGGGGGCTGAGCATCACGTCCGCGTGTAGCGTTCCATAGCCGAGGTCTTGCAGGGCATAAGATGGGCGTCGCAGTGTCGCGGTCTCGCCGCCGGACAACACGACGTCGAAGTCTTCGAAGGTGACTTCAATGCGAGCTTCGGCGGGGTGGCCGGGCAGGCTGAAATCCTGGATTTGGCTGCCGTAGGTCGGCTCAGGACGTGTTGCGAGGAAATCTTCGATTTGGTGAATTTGGTCCCCTTGTTGGCCGGGGATGGCCAGCTTGATCGCCAGCGATAGCGCGTCATCCTCAGGGCTGTCCGGTGCGTGGCCGCGTCCGGCACGTTGGTGGCAGCCAAGGCAGTTGCGCGCGTTGTACAGCGGGCCGAGGCCGTCGGAGGCCAGGGTGGAGCTGGGGGAGGAGACCCAGAGTTTGTCAAACATCGCTTCACCCATGCGGAAGGTGAGGCCATCTTCTTTGCTGAGATTGGCTGAGGGTTGTTTGAAAGCAAAGGCATCGGTGCGAGCCGGGACCGTGGCGGCGCCAGCAGGGCGGGATTCAAACCTATGCGGTTTGGAAAAATCGGTGGGGGCGGCGGTGACGCTTTGGATGCGCTGGACCTCGTCGTCGGTGCGGGGCACGACGTTGAGGTGGCGGTCATCCAGTGCGTGGGCTGACGTGCTGGCAAAGAGTGTGCAGAAGACCGTGGCGGAGGAAAGTCGCATTGGCGGGGCCTTGGAAAGTAAAAAAGGGGCGGCGGGATGGCCGCCCCTCACATGTCTTACGTCGGTGACGTTGGTATTAGTGGAACACAGCGTCTGGGTTGTCGAGGCTGTCGGAGCCTTCAAACGCCAGGTTGTCCAAGCCAAGCGCCGTCACAGCGGCTTCGATGGATTTGGTCTGATCCACCAGACCGTCCACGCCCCCCATGACCAGTGCTTCGCCAGCTGCGTTGCCGCGTTCCAGCATTTGGTCGTAGGAGAAACCTGCCTCGGCGGCGGTTTTGATGCGGCCCAGCGACATCATGGTGGTGGAGAGCTTGGATTGCAGCTCTGCGTCCAGATCGGCGTTCACTTCTGCCACGAGATCAGACACGGATGGGCCAGACACCAAGGAGCCATCTACACGCACGTATTCACCAAGGTAGACGTTCTGGATGCCCAGGCCGTCGTAGTAGTGGCTGTTGTGGGTGTTGTCGGAGAAGCAGTCGTGCTCTTCTTCTGGATCGTTCAGCAGCAGGCCAAGGCGCATACGCTCACCAGCTTGCTCGCCGTAGGACAGGGAGCCCATGCCGGTTAGGATGGCCACGATGCCAGCGTCCGCGTTGCCGGTAACTGTTGCCCGGGCTTCGCCGTCTGTGGACCACTGAGCGGCCATGAATTCCAGATCGGAGACCAGCAGGTCGGTTGCGGCTTTCAGGTAGGCGCCGCGACGGTCACAGTTGTCGCCGGTGCAGGCGTCGCCCGCTGCGAAGTCGGTCCAAGGGCGGTCACCCGCGCCGTGGTTGTGGCCGTTCATGTCCTGGCCCCAGAGCAGGAATTCGATGGCATGGTAGCCGGTGGCAACGTTGGCTTCTACGCCGTCAGCTTCGTGCAGGCTTTCCAGCAGGGCTGGGGTGATTTCTGCGGCGTCAATGGTTTCGCCGGAGATTTCGAAAGACGCGTTGGCGATCACGTTCAGCGCGGCTAGCGGGTTCTCGTCTGATGGGCCACCGTAGGCAGCGTCTACATAGTCGATCAGACCTTCGTCCAGTGGCCAAGCGTTCACTTTGCCTTCCCAGTCATCCACAGCGGCGTTGCCAAAGCGGTAAACTTCGGTCTGCTGGTACGGCACGCGGGAGGCCAACCATGCGCCTTGGGCGTTGTGCAGCGCTTCGGCGGATGGGTTTTCGATCAGCGCGTTCACAGCCGCTTGCAGTGTTTTGGCGGTGATCAGGCTGTCTTCGTATTTGGCGGCGGCGATGTCTGCGTAGTTGGCAACGACGTCCGCTTTGTTGGCGGCGAAAGCCGGGGCGGTCAGTGCGAGCACAGCCGCAGAAGTGGTCAAAAATGTACGAGTCATGGAATCCGGTCCCTGTTGAGAATTGCGGGCATAACTGACTACTTTTGTCGACTTCGTCAATCCTTATTAATTTTGTATGTTTTTGAGTGCGACGGAATGCCCCGCACTCAAAGAGGTGCCGAAAATAGATCTTATTGCGCGTCGAGCAGGTGTTCGTAGCGCGCGTCGGTCAGGGTCTTGAGGAAGGCGACAATGGCATCGACACGCTGATCATCGAGTGCTGGGCCGTGCGTTAGCTCTTCAAATGCCAAGGTTGCAGGCACGGCAGGCATGCGGAAGGTCTTGCCGGTTTCCGGGTTGGTGCGGCGTGCGGGATCGGTGGTGTTGAATTGGTTGTAGAACAACACAACGGTGCGCAGGTCTTCAAACACGCCGTTGTGCATATAGGGACCGGTGACGGCCACATTGCGCAAGGTGGGGGTTTTGAATTTACCGCGCAGGGTCGGGTTGCTGTCCATATCCGGATGCGCGGCAAGGCCGACGTCCACGGTGCCGGGTTTCACGCCGTTGAGGGCGCGCAGGGACAGGTTTTCCGGAACGCCGATGTTGTGGTGTTCGTAGTTGGAGAACGTCTCCTGTGGGTCCATCGCGTTTGTGCCCAGCTGGTGGCACAGGTTGCAGTTGGTGAACTGCTCAGAGAAAAACAGGACGCGGCCGAGGTCTTCTTCGCGGGTCAATTCGACTTCGCCGCGCAGGAAACGGTCGTATTTGCTGTCAAACGGCGCAAACACCTCGGTGCGCTCAAAGGCGGCAATGGCGTCGGTCATGGCAGTGTAGCCGGTTGCCGGATCGCTGAGAACATCCCCGTCAAACAGGGCCGGGAAAGCCTGTGTGTAGATCGGATCTTCGAGAAGGCGTGTGATCACAGCGGCCTCATCAGCCATGCCCATTTCGATAGGATTCAGCGGCGGGCCGCCGGCTTGATCCTCCAGGCGGTTGGCGCGGCCATCCCAGAATTGGCCGCCCGTCCAAATGCCATCTGCGTTTTTGTGGAACTCTGGTGTGAAGGCGGCATAAGCGGCGCTGGGTGCGTTGCGATCTCCGAGCGACTCACCATCATCGCCAATCGAGGCCATGCCACGCGGGTCGGCAAAGCCGCGCTCTGGATCATGGCAAGTGGCGCAAGATTGGGTGCGGTTGGCCGAGAGGTTCACATCAAAGAACAGGCGTTCACCGAGGGCTTCTAGAGTGGTGGGGACGTCTTCCGCCAAAGCTGGCGAGGAGGCGAGCACACATGCAATAGCGAGAGAGCGATACATTGGGGTGTCCCATTTCTGACTAGTTTTGTCAGTTTTTTGCGCCTGTTTATTGAGCGGGTCAACTGCCGTCTTGCCGCACCCCAAAAAACAAAAAGCCCCCGGCATTGCGAGGGCTTTTCAATAATTGTGCGGTCGGATCAGCGGTCGCGGAATTGTGCTTCGCGCTTTTCCATAAAGGCGGCCATGCCTTCTTTCTGATCTTCGGTCGCAAACAGCGAGTGGAAGGCGCGGCGTTCGAACAGAAGACCTTCACGCAGGGAGCTTTCAAAGCTGCGATTCACAGCCTCTTTGGCGGTGCGCGCGGCGATCAGAGATTTCTCTGCGATCTTCTGCGCGGCGCTCATGGTTTCTTCCATCAGCTTTTTGGCAGGCACAACACGGCTCACAAGGCCGGAACGCTCCGCTTCTTCGGCGTTCATGAAGCGGCCGGTCAGGTTCATGTCCATGGATTTGGACTTGCCCACAGCGCGGGTCAGGCGTTGGCTGCCGCCGATGCCGGCGATTACGCCGAGATTGATCTCTGGCTGGCCAAATTTCGCGGTCTCAGAAGCGATGATGAAGTCACAAGCCATCGCCAATTCACAGCCGCCACCCAAGGCGTAGCCGGATACGGCCGCGATGACAGGCTTGCGGATGTCTTGGATGCGGTCGCCAAACTCGGCAAACAGGTTGGAGAGGTTCACGTCCGCAAAGCTCATCGCCGACATCTCTTTGATGTCGGCGCCTGCGGCGAAAGCCTTCTCGGAGCCCGTGATGACGATGCAGCGCACCTTGTCGTTGGCGTCGGCGCTTTCCAGCGCTTCCTGGAGTTCCCCAATCAACTGCTGGCTCAGGGCGTTCAATGCGTCTGGGCGGTTCAGCTTGATAAGGGCGACGTGGTCTTCGATATCGACGATGATCGTCTCAAAAGCCATGAGTTATGCTTTCATTGTTCCGGTCAGGAGTGATTGATTACCATTTGATGAAACTGGATCAAGCTATCTTTGGCATTGCGGGCAGTAGAAAGACGAGCGGCCAGATTGGGTGATTCGGCATATTTTGCTAGTGCAATCGGGGGTTTTACAGGGTTCTCCCTCGCGTCCGTAGACGTCAAAACTGTGTTGAAAATATCCCAGTTCGCCGTCGGCTTGGCGGAAGTCACGTAACGAACTTCCTCCGGCGTCTATGGCCTCCTGCAAAACATCGCGGATGATAGGCACAAGACTGTGTGCGCGCGCTTGCGAAATCGCCCCTGCTTTGCGTTTTGGCGCTATCCCTGCGCGAAAGAGCGCCTCACAGACATAGATGTTGCCCAAGCCCGCCACGATGCGTTGATCGAGCAGGGCAGATTTGATGGGCGTGTTCTTTTTGCTGAGTCGCTTAGCCAGATAGGATTCGTGGAAATCATTACCCAGTGGCTCGGGGCCAAGCTTGGCAATGAGGGTGTGTGTTTCGGTGTTGTCGCTTGGCAAAAGATCCATGGCACCAAAGCGGCGGGGGTCGTTGAAGGTGATGCGTGCGCCGTTGTCCATGTCAAACACCACATGGTCATGTTTTTCAGCCTTCGGGTGGTCGTGGGCAAATTGTCCCAGCGGGTCGCCGGAGACGGTCATGCGGCCAGACATGCCAAGATGGATGAGCAACGACTCGTTGGTGTCGAGGTCTGCGAGGATGTATTTGGAGCGGCGGCGCAGCTGTGTCACTTTTGCGCCGGTGAGCCGTTCGGCCATGCGCTCAGGGAAGGGCCAGCGCAAGTCGGGGCGATTGACCTGCGCACGGGCAATGGTCGCCCCTTCCATGGCAGGTTGCAGACCACGGCGTACGGTTTCGACTTCGGGCAGTTCAGGCATTCTCACCTCTGGGTTCCAAGACACTCAGACCATGCGCGAGGTTGCTGGGCGGGATCAAGCCGCGTTTTGGCGCACAAAGCCGGTGCCAAATCAGCGCATTGTACCTGTTTGGACAGCCCTATATGAATGTGGCAACCAAGAGGATTTCGCATCATGGCGGATAGCAATAACACCACCCATTTTGGCTTTGAAACTGTGCCTGAGGCCGAGAAGGCCGGGCGCGTACAGGGCGTTTTTGGCTCGGTTGCCAGCAAATACGACATTATGAATGATGTTATGTCGATGGGCATCCACCGCATCTGGAAAGACGCGATGATGGATTGGCTGGCACCCCGTCCGGGGCAGAAGCTTCTGGATGTGGCGGGCGGGACCGGCGATGTGTCGTTCAAATTCCTGAAACGCGCGGGAAGTGGCCATGCCACAGTGTGTGATTTGACGGAACCGATGTTGGTGGCAGGGCGCCAGCGAGCGGAAGCGGACCATATGTCTGAGAGCCTCGACTGGGTGGTTGGGGACGCGATGGCGCTGCCGTTTGAGGACAACACGTTTGACGTCTACACCATCAGTTTTGGCATTCGGAATGTGACGCGGCCGCAGGAAGCGCTGAATGAAGCGTTTCGGGTTCTGAAGCCCGGTGGGCGCTTGATGGTTCTGGAATTCAGTCAGATTCCCAATGACATGATGCAGAAGGTCTATGACCTCTATTCGTTCAACATCATTCCGCAGATGGGCAAAGTGATCGCCAATGATCGCGACAGCTATCAGTATCTGGTCGAGAGCATCCGTAAATTCCCGGATCAGGACACGTTCCTGGATATGGTGAAAACCGCTGGGTTTGAGAATGCCAAGTACCGCAATCTGACCATGGGCATTGCCGCACTGCATTCGGGTTGGAAGCTGTGAGAGGGCCGCACAATATTATCCGACTGATCCGCACCGGCGCCACGCTAGAGCGCACCGGCGCGATGAAGGTGGTGATGGATGCGTTTGAGGCACCTACCTTGGTGCGCGTCGTGCTGCGTGGATTGGTTTGGCCGTTTCAATGGCTGGGCTACAAGGGGGATGCAGAGGCGCCGCCTTTGCCGCGTGCGCTGACAGCGCTGGGGCCCGCTTACATCAAGTTTGGACAGGTACTGTCGACACGTCCCGACGTTGTGGGCGGCGATTTGGCCGGCGAGTTGCGCGTGTTGCAGGACAAGCTGCCGCCATTTGATTTGGTCACAGCCAAGGCAGAGGTTGAATCTGAGTTGGGTCAGCCTGTGGATGAGATTTTCTCCGAGTTTTCGGAGCCGGTGGCTGCGGCGTCGATTGCGCAAGTGCACCGCGCCCGGTTGCGGGAAACCGGTGAAGAGGTTGCGGTGAAAATCCTGCGTCCAGGTATCGAGAAGGCGTTTCGCAAAGACATCGATGCCTTCTATCTGGCGGCCAACACCATCGAAATCCTGTCGCCTGGCTCGCGCCGATTGCGGCCGCGGGATGTGATTGAGCATTTTGACCGTGGTGTGACATCAGAACTGGACCTGCGTCTTGAGAGTGCAAATGCCAGTGAATATGCGGCCAATTCGGCGGAGGATCCTGGGTATCAGGTGCCCACCGTTCAGTGGGAGCATTCCGCGCGCCGGGTGATGACGCTGGGCTGGGCGGAAGGCGCGCCCATAGGCGACAACGAGGCTTTGGATGCAGCAGGACATGATCGCCATGCGCTGGGCAGTCGGATTCTGGAACTGTTCCTGAACCATGCGTTGCGCGATGGGTATTTCCATGCGGACATGCACCAGGGCAACATGAAGGTTGCCGCCAACGGGGATATCATTGTCTATGACTTTGGCATCATGGGCTACATCGACGAGTATACACGTCGGGTTTATGCGGAAATTCTCTATGGCTTCATTCAGCGGGATTACAAACGTGTAGCCGAGGTGCATTTTGAGGCGGGCTATGTGCCGGCAGATCAGGATGTGGATGAATTTGCACGCGCCTTGCGGGCGGTGGGCGAGCCAATCTTTGGCATGGACGCGACGCGGATTTCGATGGGACGGCTGTTGAGCTACCTATTTGAAGTCACAGAGCGTTTTGGCATGGAGACCCGCACCGAGTTGATCCTGCTGCAGCGCACCATGGTTGTGGTGGAAGGTGTGGCGCGATCGTTGGATCCGCGCGTGAACATCTGGGATGTGGCGAAACCTGTTGTGGCGGACTACATCAAAGGCAGCATTGGACCACGGGCAGTGCTCAGTGATCTGGCCAAGACCGCGCGGGTGTTGTCACGCTTTGGGCCACGACTGCCGGCGATGGTGGAGGCGGCGTTGATTGCGCAGTCCGAGGATAAGGCCCAGCTATCTCGTCCCGTATGGCCCTGGATGATATCCGGCATCGGGCTTGGTGTTTTTGGCACGGTGGCAACTTTGGCGTTTGGCTTGGCGCTCTGGCACTGACAGAGGGGCCAGCCCCTCTTGGCCTGTGGCCAATTCACCCCGGGATATTTCTTGCCAAATGAAGGCTTTAGGCGCTGCCCCAGGCTCTGCGTAAGCTGAGCCGGACCCAACGCAAATGAGGCGCCCGTTGGGGCGTCTCTCTTTTTTTTGGGGGGGGCTTGCCGCCTTGTTAAAGCAGACCTGCGTGCGCCATGGCGGCGTCGATCTGTGCCTTTGTGGCGTCGGTCAGACCGGTCAGTGGCAGGCGGACCTCTTCGTTGCACATGCCCAAGCGGGACATCGCGTATTTCGCACCCACCAGACCGGGCTCAACAAAGATGGCCTCGTGCAGTGGCATCAGCTTGTCCTGATACTCCAGCGCTTTGGCGTAGTCGCCAGAAAGAGTGGCCGCCTGGAATTCGGCGCAGAGTTTTGGCGCGACGTTGGCTGTCACGGAGATGCAGCCGACACCGCCGTGCGCGTTGAAGCCCAGAGCTGTCGCGTCTTCGCCGGACAGCTGAATGAAGTCTGCGCCACAGCTGGCACGTTGCTGGCTTGGACGGGCCAGATCGCCAGTGGCGTCTTTCACACCCACAATACGTGGCAGCTTGGCCAGCTCGCCCATGGTTTCCGGTGTCATGTCGACAACCGAGCGGCCAGGGATGTTGTAGATGATGATCGGCAACTCACAGCAGTCATGCACCGCGGTAAAATGTGCGATCAGGCCGCGTTGTGTTGGCTTGTTGTAGTACGGTGTCACCACAAGGATGCCATCTGCGCCCACTTTCTCGGCGTGCTGGGCAAAGCGGATGGCTTCCAGAGTGTTGTTGGAGCCGGCGCCTGCGATCACTGGCACGCGGCCAGCGGCGGCTTTCACCACTTCGCTCACCATAGTTTCGTGCTCTTCGTGGCTCAGCGTTGGGCTTTCACCGGTGGTGCCCACGGGCACAAAACCATCGGTGCCTTCACCAATGTGCCACTCGACGATCTTCTTGAGCGTTTCCAAATCCAGCTCGCCGTTCGTAAACGGCGTGATGAGTGCGGGGTAGGACCCTTTGAACATGGCACGCTCCTTTTTATGCGTAGCTGGGCGGAATTGCCCATTTTGGTAAATCGCGCGGACCCTAGCGGGAAGTTGCCCACTTGCCAAGATTGTGAGTTGAGGCCTTCGGGTGCGCGGCGTATCGTGCGGGTTCTATCCTGTCTGGCATAGGAAAATGCAAGCCATGTTGCGTCTTTTTCTGACTCTGTTTGTGGCCTTGCTGGTCGCTGTTCCCGCAAATGCGCAGTTTCGCGACGAACTTCGCGCTGCGATGACCTCAATCCGTGCCAAAGATTGGGACGGAGCCGCCAAGGCGGTGCGTGAGACCGATCAGGTCACACGTGACATTGTGGAGTGGCATAGATTGCGCGCGGGCGAAGGCTCGGCAGATCAGGTCTTGGCGTTTTTGGATCGGCGCGGCGATTGGCCGGGGTTGCCTTATTTGCGTAAGCAGTCGGAGGCAGCGTTTGAGGATGTGAGCGGCGAGATGGCGTTGTCGTTCTTTGTGCATGGTCCGGCACAGACTGCCGAAGGGGCATTGGCGCAGGCCAAGGTTCTGATGCAGGCCGGTGAGGAGGGCGCGGCGCAGGCCACGATTGTGGAAGCCTGGCGCACCATGGCGATGAACAACACCACCAAGGCGGACTATCTTGCGCGTTATGGGGATTTGTTAAAACCACATCACACAGCGCGGCTGGATGCGATGCTGTGGAAGAATTGGACCTCCAACTCTGAGGCGATGTATGCCCATGTGCCGGAAGGTTGGGTGGCTTTGGCCAAGGCACGGCTTGGGCTGCGGGCGATGGCCAAAGGTGTGGACGGGTTGATTGCGGCTGTGCCGGACAGTTTGCAGGATGATCCGGGGTTGGCGCATGAGCGGTTTGTTTGGCGGCATCGCAAAGACCGCAACGACAGCGCCATTGAGTTGATCCTGGCGCGCAGCAAAGCGGGCACGTTGGGGGAGCCAGAGGAATGGGCCCCACGGCGCCGGTCCTTGATCCGAAATCAGATGCGCGCGGGGAACTACAAAACCGCCTATGCCTTGGCTGCGACCCATAAGCTGACGCCTGAGGCGGGCTATGCCTATTCCGATTGTGAGTGGCTGGCGGGCTATCTGGCGTTGCGGTTTTTGAACCGGCCGGAGGAGGCTGCCGCGCATTTTTTGAATTTTGCCCAGTCGGTGGAAACGCCAATTTCGCTGGGGCGCGCGGGCTATTGGCTGGGCCGTGCCTATGAGGCGATGGGCGATAAGACCACCGCGCAACAGGCCTACGTGGCGGGTGGCGCGCATCAGACCAGTTTCTATGGGCTATTGGCGGCGGAGAAGGCCGGGATTGCGCATGATCCGGCCTTGTCTGGCCAAGAGCGATTTCCGGATTGGCAGAAGGCGAGCTGGACCACATCAAGTGTGCACAAAGCGGCGCGTGCCTTGTTGGCGGCGGGCGAGTTGAGCCTGGCGGAACGGTTTTGGGTGCATTTGAGCGAGACACAGGATCGCACGGGTCTGGGCCAACTGGGCCAGATGGCGTTGGACCTGGGGCAACCGCATATTGCGGTGATGCTGGGCAAACAAATGGTGCGCATGGGGGTAACTCTGCCGGGGCCGTATTATCCGCTGCATCCGCTGGTCGATCAGAAACTGCCGGTGGCGGATGAGCTGTCCTTGGCAATTGCGCGGCGAGAGAGCGAGTTTGATCCGTTGGTGGTGAGCCATGCAGGCGCGCGGGGCTTGATGCAGTTGATGCCGGGCACGGCGCGGGATGTGTCTGCGGAGATTGGGGAAGTCTATGTGCTGGGTAATCTGACCTCTGATCCGGGCTACAACGCGCGGTTGGGCAGTGCCTATCTGGCTGGGTTGGCGGAACGGTTTGACGGTAATATCATCATGATTTCTGCAGGTTATAATGCGGGTCCACATCGCCCTACACGCTGGATGGCGAGCAATGGAGATCCGCGTGGTGGATCGGTTGAGGCGATGATTGACTGGATCGAGATGATCCCGTTCAACGAAACCCGCAACTATGTGATGCGGGTGTCCGAGAGCTTGCCAGTCTATCGTGCGCGGTTGGGTAAAGATCCACATCCGGTGCCGTTTGGTCAGGAGATCACGGGTGGCACCATCAAAGTGCGCGAATGACTCAGGCGGATTGGCGTTCTCGCCACCAAGTGAACAGACCTGCGGCCAGCACAATGCCTGCGCCAATGGCCACGTTTAGGCGCAAAGTCTCACCAAAGGCGGCCATGCCAAGCGCGGCGGCAAAGGGCAGTTGCAGGTAGGCAAAGGGCTGCACCGCGCTGGCCTCGGCCACCTCATATGTGCGGATCAGCAACCAGTGGCCGAAGACACCGGTGCAACAGAGCGTGCCCATCCAGAGCCAGTCGTTGCCCGAAATGGGCTCCCAAAAGAACAGGCCAATGGCGGTCATGACGATGCAGCCGATCACGCCAGTGTAGAAAAAGCTGGTTTGGCCAGTGTCACCCCGGGCGACGTAGCGGGTCATGAGGCCGTAGACCGCAAACATCAGCGCGCCAACAAGTGGCACAATGGCGGCGGGGCTGAAGACGCCGGAGCCGGGTTGCAGGATGATCAAAACGCCAACCGCGCCGACGCCGATTGCGGCCCAGCGACGCCAGCCGACACGCTCGCCTAAAACTGGGCCGGAGAGGGCTGCGATTATCAGTGGGTAGCAGATGAAGATGGCGTGACTTTCTGTGAGGCCCAGCAGAGTGAAGGCCACCACGGTCACACATATTTCCAGTGCCAAGAGCGCGCCTCGGCCAATTTGCAGCAGCGGGAATTTGGTGCGGGCCACGGCCTTGATACCGCCGGGTTGGCGGGAGGACAGCGCGATGACGAATAGCGCAAAGAACCAGTAGCGGATCATCACCACGAGGTAGGTGTTGTACTCGCTCGCCAAGTGGCGGGAGATGCCGTCTTGCAGCGCAAAGACCAGCGTGGTGAGCGACATCAACATAATGCCAAGGCGATTGTTGGGCTCAGTCATGTGGCGGGCTTTTCACATTGGGTCATGTGGCGTTTGCGGCCAAATCCCGGGGTGCGGGTGACGGAGAAGCCTGCGGCCTCCAGATTGCGGCGCACAAAACCTGCGGCGGTGTAGGTCGCGGCCGTGCCGCCTGCTTTGGTGTGGGCGCCGACTTGGGCCATCAGGTCTGCATCCCAGAGTTCGGGGTTCTTGGCGGGGGAGAAGCCGTCCAGAAACCATGCGTCCGCCTCAAAGCTCTGCGCCGCAAGGGTCTGACGCGCGTCGCCAATCACCACGTGGGCGTGGATGCCTGCAAGCGTGGCAAGGGTTGGGTCTTCGGCGTAAGCCGTAACGAGGCGGGTGGCGTATTCGCTTAACTCAGGGAAAGCGGCGAGAGCCTTTTCCATTTCCTCAGCGCTCATCGGGAAGGCTTCGAAGGTGGTAAAGCTGAGCGGCGTGGTTTGACCGCTTTCTTCCCAAGCCTTCCAGACAGTCAGCAGGTTGAGGCCGGTGCCAAAGCCCAGTTCGGCAATGTGAAAACCAGGGGCAAAGCGCGCGGGCAGTTGATTGCCGTCCAGAAACACATGGCGTGTTTCGGCCAGCCCGTTGTCGAGGCTGAAATACGGGTCATCAAACCGGGTGGACACCGGGATGACGTTGTCTCGCCAATCGAGATCCGCGTGCTGGTCGCTCATGTCGCTTTGCCTTATGGAGGTGACGGCGCATTTGACCACAAAAAAGAGGATTGGCAATGGTGGACGTGACCGTGATGGGAGCCGGAGCTTTTGGACTTTCCGTGGCCTGGGCCTGTGCCAAACGTGGGGCCAAGGTGCGGGTGATTGATCCCGGTGGCGTGGGCGCGGGCAGCAGCGGCGGATTGGTTGGCGCTTTAGCACCACATACACCGGAAAACTGGAATGTGAAAAAGGCGTTTCAGTTTGAGAGTCTGATTATGGCCGAAGGCTGGTGGGCCGAAGTCGAGGCGACCGGTGGCGTGAGCGCAGGCTACGGGCGCACGGGGCGCATTCAGCCGGTGAAAGACGAACGCGCTTTGGAGCTGGCACAGGCGCGGGCGGAAAGCGCCAAAGAGCTCTGGCAAGGCAAGGCGCAGTGGCATGTGGTGAGCCGGGACAACCTTGGCGATTGGGCGCCGGAAAGCCCCACTGGCTGGTTGATCCACGACACTTTGAGCGGGCGCATGTTCCCACGACGCGCTTGCGCGGCATTGGCTGCGGCGTTGCGCGCTAAAGGCTGCGAGATTGTTGCGGAGGGCCCGCAGGCCGGGAAGGTGGTCTGGGCCACCGGCTGGCAAGGCTTGCTCGATTTGTCTAAGAACATGGGCAAACCAGTGGGCAATGGCGTAAAGGGGCAGGCGGCGCTGTTGCGGCTGGATCAATCCACTGCACCGCAGCTCTTTGCCGATGCGGTGCACATCGTGCCACATGCGGATGGTACCGTGGCAATTGGCTCCACCAGTGAGCGGGAGTTTGACGATCCAACCAGTACGGATAGTCAATTGGATGATGTCTTGGCGCGGGCCTATGCGGCGGTGCCTGCATTGAAGGATGCAGAGGTCATCGAGCGCTGGGCAGGGGTGCGACCCCGTGCGAAAAGCCGCGCGCCGATGTTGGGTCCGCACCCAACCTGCGATGGTGCATATATCGCCAATGGTGGGTTCAAAATTGGCTTTGGTATGGGGCCAAAAGCCGGTGAGGTCATGGCAGATCTGGTTCTGGAGGGAAGGGACGAGATACCAGAGGCGTTTCGTCCGGAATTCTCGCTCTGAGCTTCATTTGACCCCAAATATCCCGGGGGAGTCGTCGCTTGCGGCGGCGGGGGCAGCGCCCCCTCTAAGCGGCCTCGACGTCAGCCTTGAGCGCGTCCATCAGTGTGGACACAGAAGCCGCATATCGGTCATTTATAAACTGCCCGTTGTCGTCAAAGGCGTTGCCGCTGTCGGCGATGCCCACTTCCGGGGCTAGGGTGATGCGCGGGCGAAACGCCACAAGGCAGCTGCGCAGCATGGTTTGCGCGCGCACGCCCCCGGCGCGACCGGCGGCAGCGCTCATTAAGGCGGTGGGTTTGCCCACCATGGGTTTTTCCCAATGGCGGCTGATCCAATCCAGCGCATTTTTCAACACACCGGTGACCGCGCCGTTGTATTCAGGCGTGGAAATCAGCACTGCGTCGGCCTCCGTAATCTGTTGCACCAACTGCTTGACCTCTTCGGGGATACCGCTGTTGCTTTCGAGATCGCCGTCATAGAGCGGGATGTTCAGATTGGCCTCCACGTACGTGTCCGCGCCATAGAGCCGAGCGGCTTCGCGCAGCAGCTTGCTGTTGGTGGAGTCCGCGCGCAGGGCGCCGGAAATTCCGAGCAGTTTGTGAGGCATAGAGCAATCTCCTTGTTCGCGTATCCAATACGTAAGGAAAAAGGCGCCGCAATCAAGCGACGCCTTTCAAACAATGGTTGTGCGTTGATACGCGGGCTTACGCCGTTGGCAGGATTACAATTTCCACACGGCGGTTTTGACGACGGCCTTCTTCATCGAGGTTAGATGCAATTGGTTGGTCCTCGCCGCGGCCAATGGTTTCGATCCGGCTGACCGGCACACCATTGGTGAGTAGCACATCGGCGACGGCGTTCGCGCGGCGCTCAGATAAGCCTTGGTTGTGGCTGGCGGAGCCGGTGTTGTCGGTGTGACCCAGGATCTGCACGGTGCTGTCCGGGTATTTGTCGAGACTGGTGGCCACTTTGGCGAGGTCATCCTGCAAGCCAGCGTTGACGGAGTAGCTGTCCACGTCAAACAGGATGTCCTGTGGTAAGGTCAGGATCAGACGGTCACCGGTGTTTTCGATGCGCACGTCATCATCCAGCTGTGCGCGCAGTTCGGCTTCTTGTTTGTCCAGAACGTTGCCGATGATGGCTCCAGCACCAGCGCCAAGGGCGGCGCCCATTAGGGCGTCACCATCGGTGACCGCGGCGATGCCTGCACCGGCCAGCGCGCCAATCAGAGCGCCGTTTTTGGTTTTGCGATATTGATCGCGGTCCTCGCCGGAGCCGGCCACATAAGCGGGGTCGGTACAGGCCGTCAGGCCCAGCAAAGCGACGGCGCTCAGGGAAAGGGGAAGTGTTTTCATCTCGTAGCCTCAAGTTTTGATGCCGTTGATCGGCATTTGAGGACTGTATACTTGGTTTTTCTGTATGCCCCAAGCAAAGAGCCGCGTGGTATCGGCAAATTGATGCCGAAGGTTGGCTTAGACTTCGGCGCGGGCGGACTCGTAGGCGAGCAGCGCGCGTTTCACGGGAAGGCCCCAGTGGTAACCGCCCAACCCACCGGATTTGCGCATGGCGCGGTGGCAGGGGATCAGCCAACTGACAGGGTTGCGGCCCACGGCGGTGCCAACAGCGCGCACGGCGCGGGGACTGCCGATGCTGCGGGCGATTTCGGCATAGGTGGTGACCTCACCCGACGGGATGCGCATGAGGGCTTCCCAAACTTTGATCTGCAGCGCGGAGCCGATCATATAGACCGGCACTTTGTCATGGTCGGCTTGTTCTGCTTGATAGGCGGCCAGCACCCAAGGGCGCAGGAACATCGGATCTTCGACAAAACTGGCGTTGGGCCAGCGGGAGAAGAGATCTTCCATGGTGGCCTCGGCACCAGTTTCGGCGGCAAAGCCGATGCCGCAGATGCCTTTTTCTGTACCCGTGACCAGCGAGAGGCCAAACGGGCTGTCAAACCAGCCCCAATAGATGGTCAGCCCCTCGCCACGCTTAGCGTAGTCGCCGGGGCTCATGGCTTCCCAACGCAAGAAAAGGTCGTGCAGGCGACCGGAGCCAGAAAGACCAACCGAATTGGCGGTGTCCAAAGTGGTGAAATGGTCGTGCAGCAGAACCTTGGCGTGGCCCAAAGTGAGGTATTGTTGGAACCGTTTTGGGGACACGCCAGCCCAGCGGGTGAACAGGCGCTGGAAGTGTGCCGGGCTCATGCCCATGGCCTTGGACAGGTCGTCCAGCGACATGTTTTCGTCGCCCTGATCGATCAGCTCAATCGCGCGGCGCATGACGTTGTAGTGATAGCCTTCGGTCATGTCATTCATCGGTGCAACTCCTGTCTTGAGGACAACTTAGTTTGGGAGGCTAAGTGCGGCGACCCGAAAATTGCGCAAAGGGCACCTCTTGACTTCATAAAAAAATGAGACATCTATGTCTCATGTTGAAAAAATCAGAAGCCAAAATCATTGAGGCGGGGTTCTCCGTCTTCTCCGCAAATCCCACAGCCACCTTGGCGGATGTCGCCAAAGAAGCGGGTGTGGGGCGTGCGACGTTGCATCGCCATTATGCCGGACGCGAGGACCTCATGGCCGCGCTGGCGATGGTGGCCATGCGGGAACTGGATGATGCCATTGAGGCAGCCACCAAAGACGCGCCGAGTTACACGGAGGCGTTGCGCCTGAGCCTGGAGGCGATCATCCCGTTGGCCGACCGACAAATGTTCCTTGCCAATGAACCGCTGGATCATGTGCCAGAGGTGCTGGAGGCCTACACTCAGCAACTGGAGGAAACCGCAGAGGCCGTTGAGGCGGCGAAAGAGGAAGGTGGGTTTGATGCCGATGTGCCGACCGCCTGGATCGTGCAGGCGATTGAAACGCTGACCTACGCCGCTTGGACTGTGGTGCGGGATGGCGATGCAACGCCTGAGGAGGCCACGGCGCTGGCCTGGCGTACTTTGCAATCAGGTTTGACGGGAGGAGCAAAATGATACCGGAACAGTTTATCGGATTGGCCGAACAGGTGGACGAGGTATTCTTCCTGATCGGGGTGGCGATCTTGGTGATCGAGATTGCCGAAGCCTGGTTCAAAGGGTCTTTGAAAGGCAAGACCTGGCTGGAGATGTTGGCGAGTGCGTCGACACAGGTGCCCTATCTGTTGCTGGAAGCGACGATGATGACGGCGCTTTACTTCGGGCTTTATGTGTTTAGCGAAACCGTGGTGAGCTGGCATTTGCCAACCACATTGCCGTGGATTGTTCTGGCCGTTTTGATTGCGGATCTGACCTATTATTGGGAGCATCGCATTGCGCATCGGGTACGGCTCCTATGGACGCAACACGCGGTGCATCACTCTAGCCGGGACTACAACATTGTAACGGCGGTGCGCTTTGGACCGCTGGAAAGCCTGTGGTCCTTCATTGCGCATATCCCCATGATCTTGGTTGGGTTTAGTCCAGATGTGGTTCTGGGATCGGTGATCCTTGTGCAGGCTTATCAGACGTGGTTGCACACAGAGTTGATTGGCAAGCTGGGGCCGCTGGAATGGGTGTTGAACACGCCAAGCCATCACCGCGTGCACCATGGCTGTGACAACAAGTATCTGGACAAAAACTATGGTGGCATCCTGATCATTTGGGACCGGTTGTTTGGCAGCTTTCAAGTGGAAGAAGAGCGTCCGCGCTATGGGCTGACCACTGATTTTGACAGCCAGAACCCGGTCAAGGTTTGGTTCTCTGAGCTGCCCGGGCTGTGGCGAGACATCAAACGCGCCAAAACTGGGCGTGAGCTATGGGGACGACTGTTTGGACCGCCGGGCTGGAAACCATAAGTGCAATGATTTGTGGGGGCGGGTTGCGAAGACCTGCCCCCGTCACCTATGTAGCCCTCAACCCAAGCACAAACGCGCAACTTTGAGATTTCTTACATGAGCCTACGCGACAAAATCGGGGCGTTTATTGACCGCCCTGCCTTTCGCAACGCCATTTTGGGCGTGATCCTGTTTAACGCCGTCATCCTTGGCATGGAAACGTCCAAACCATTGATGGAGGCCATTGGGCCTCTTCTGATCACTTTGGATGCGTTGTGTTTGGCGATTTTTGTCGGGGAGATTGTTGCCAAGCTTTATGTGCAGCGTGGCCAGTTTTTCCGCGATGGCTGGAACCTATTTGATTTCATCATTGTCGGCGTGGCGTTGGTGCCCGCTGCGCAAGGTCTGTCGGTGCTACGGGCGCTGCGCATTTTGCGCCTGCTGCGTGTGGTTTCGGTGGCACCATCGTTGCGTCGGGTGATCGAAGGGTTGCTCAACGCCTTGCCGGGCATGGGCTCCGTGTTCCTGCTGATGGCGCTGATCTTTTACATTGGTGCGGTAATGGCGACCAAGCTGTTTGGTGCGGCCTTTCCGGCTTGGTTCGGAACCCTTGGAAAATCCGGCTATTCGTTGTTTCAGATCATGACGCTGGAAAGCTGGTCCATGGGCATCGTGCGTCCGGTGATGGAGGTTTATCCCTACGCCTGGATGTTCTTTGTGCCGTTTATCTTGCTGACCACTTTTGTGGTTCTGAACCTTGTGGTGGGTCTTGTGGTGAACTCCATGCAAGACGCGCACCATGTGGAGGCTGAAGCCGAAACCGGCAACTACCGCGACGAAGTGCTGGCGCGATTGGCTGATATTGAGAAGATGCTGAAAGAGCGTGACAGCCGCTGAGGTTGATGCGGCTCCTATCAACAGCAAAAAGCCCCGCCTGAGTGTGTCAGGCGGGGCTTTTGTTGGGGTTTTGAAACCTTAGATTTTCAGGTTACGCGCCGAGTCCTTGATGGCGTCGTACTGACCAGATGGACGGAACCGCCACAGGTAATCAGCCATGATGGCTTCCGGTGCCAAAGGCTTGATGCCCAGCGCGTCAAAGCCTTGCGCGTCGTCGCCAACCACATTGTCCTTTTTGAGCAGCTTGAGCTGGTCCTTGGTGAGGACGGAGTTGTGAACCAGACCAAAAGTCACGGTCTGAAGCAGGCCAAAACCGAAAGCCATCAGGCTGCCAACAAAAAACGGCAGGTTGGCGATCAGTTTGTTGCGATGGATGATCTCGAGCATCTCGGTGACCCAGCCACGTAGGGTGTCAACTTCTGGGCCACCCAGCTCAAAGGTGCCGGTGGCCTCGCCTTTGATGCCTTTTACCGCCGCCTGAGCCACGTCATCGACGTACACCGGCTGGAATTTGGTGTCGCCGCCCACCAAGGGCAGAACCGGACCAAGGCGTGACATGGAGGCAAAACGGTTGAAGAATTGATCGTCCTGGCCAAAAATCACCGACGGACGCAAGATCATGGCGTCGGGCATGTGTTGCAGCACACCTTCTTCGCCAAGTGCTTTGGAGCGCGCATAGTCGCTGTCACTGTCCTTGTCAGCACCGATGGCGGAGATGTGCACCATCGTGTCGACGTTTTCTGCTGCGGCGATGCGGGCGACGCGCTCGGCCCCTTCGTGTTGCACAGCGTCAAATGTGTTCTTGGCGCGATCAGACAGGAGGCCCACACAGTTCACCACCGCGTCAGAGCCTTGCATCACCGCTTGAACAGAAGCGTCATCGCGGATGTTGCAGAATACAGGTTCGACCTGGCCGACAGAGCCGTAGGGCTTCACAAACATCGCCTCGTTGGGGCGGCGCACCGCCACCCGTACGAGCCAGCCTTCTTTTGCCATGCGGCGGGCAATGTGACGTCCGACAAAGCCGGAACCGCCAAAGATGGTGACAAGTTTGGACATGGGTTGCCTCCAAGGTAGACCATTTAGAGATGGGATAGCGCCGACGGCGTTTCAGAACAAGCTACAAAGGCGTGGCCGCGACAAGAAACCCCTGCAAAATTTGCCAAATTTGGGGGTGTCTTGGAGCCGGGGCTGCCAGTGAGAAAACAAAAGTGGAAAAAGTCGGAGAATCGCGTTGACACCCCCCGCAGCTAGGCTTAAACGCCTGTCTCACCAACCCGTGCCCAGATGGCGGAATTGGTAGACGCGCTAGCTTCAGGTGCTAGTGTCCGTATGGACGTGGAGGTTCGAGTCCTCTTCTGGGCACCACTTTTCTTCCAAGATTGGTCACTAGTTTGTCGCAACGGCGAGGCGCTGTTGTGTGGCTTTTTGCGTGTTGGATGGCTTCCCCATCGCAGTCGCCAAAACGACACATGGCCCACCAATTGGCGGGCCATGCGAGTGTTCTAGATTTTAGGGTTTAGTCTTTGTCGAGAGGCTTGTAGACCGTCGCGTCAATCTCCACCTTGGCGTCAACCATGATCTGAGACCGCACAGTGGAGCGGGCTGGGCCACCATTGGGAAAGTAGCTGGCGTAAACGCGGTTGAAGGTCCAGAAGTCACGCGGATCGTCGAGCCACACGCCAACTTTGGCGATGTCTTCCAGGGTGCAGTCGGCCAGTTCCAGCGCCTTGATCAGGTTTTCCATGGTGCGGCGGGTCTGGCTTTCGATGCCGCCGTCTTCGATCTCGCCGTTTTCTTTCATCGCCACCTGGCCGGAGATGAAGACAAAATCACCTGCGCGCACGGCTGGGGCAAATGGCAGGGGTTGTCCGCCTGCACCGGTGCGGTCATCGCCGAGGCGTTCGATTTTTTTGCAGCTCATGTCTGAGAGTCCTTGTGTTTGGTTAAATAAGAAAAGGGGTAGGGGCGACGGTCACCAGACTTTGCCGCGCGCTGCGACGGGGTGCGCGCCCTGAGGGGTGTCGCCACGGATCAACTGCACGTCGTCCATCATGTTGGTCACCACGCAAGCGTGGTTGGGGATGATGCGCAGGCGGTCGCCGACTGTGAGGTTGATGGTGTCAGCGGTCAGGATGCCGTGCTCTTCGGCGAGGCCGGAGATTGTGATGTCCGGGCGGCCAATGACCTTGCCGTGTCCTTGGAGGCCCAGCAGATCGGAGGTCAGCACTTTGGAGCCCGCGTCGATGATGGCACGTGAGCCGTTTGGCACCGAAACCACAGTGGCCAGAACCGTGAGAGCGCAGTCGTCTTCTGTGCAGACGCCATGCGTCACCAAGGAGCGGTCGTTGTAGATGTAGGTGCCAATCCTGTATTCGGTGGCAATGGGCACGTCGTGGGCCAACCACATACCAGGGGAGCTGCCGATAGAGACCACCGGGACCATCAGGCCAGAGGTCGAGATGAGGTCAATGGCGGTAGACAGCCAGGTTTGCACCGTGGCTTCCTGACCAATCGGGGGGTGGGTCATAAGGCCGCCAAAGATCAGGCCGGGTTTTGCGTCGATGTGGGCTGCGAGATCGGCGGCCTGTACCGGGGTCATCACGCCACAGCGCGCGCCGCCGGTGTCACATTCTACAAGCACCGTCAAAGGGGTCGACGCCTCTGCAAATGTGCCAGAAAGGCCATCCACGGTTGTCTTGCTGTCTGCGACAACGCTCAGGCGGACCTTTTCAGAAAGAGCCCGCAGGCGAGCCAATTTGTTAGCTCCGAGAATGTTGTACGTGATCAGCACATCATCGATGCCGCCTTCGGCAATCATAGCCTCAGCCTCACTGACCTTTTGGCAGCAGATTCCGACGGCTCCGGCGGCCAATTGGCGTTTGGCCAGCAGGGGCAGCTTATGGGTTTTGATATGCGGGCGCAGGTGTAGCTTGTGATCGTCACAATAGGCCTGGTAGAGGGCGATGTTGGCCTCGGCGATATCGAGGTCGATCAGCACCGCGGGGGTGTCGATGGATGGAAAACTCATGCCAGTTCCTCTTCATGCGGTGCTTCAACAATGGGCCACAACGGACGCGTCAGGCGGGTGTAAGGCGTTGTGGTTGGATCGTTCGGATAAGGGCCATTGACCGCTGCGTAGAGAATGTCAGCGGCGATGGGGGCAAAGGCGCCGTGGAAATGGTTGGTGGATTTCACGGCCACAACCTGTTTGGCGGAGACGTCGATGCCCAGGTTGGTGAAGAGGTCCGGCGAGAAAGTTTGCGAGCGGTTGGAATTGAGCACCACGTCGATGCCGTTCACGTTGACTACGGCGCAATCTCCCAAAGGCACAATGGAGTCGCCAAAGCTCTGTACCGCGTCGGTGGCGACTTTCCGCACGGTGACGGTGGCATCAATCGGAGCGCCAGCGTGGGCAGAGGTTTTACCACCAAAGCGCAGCTCGAGCTCTGCGCCTTCGCCAGCCGCGTGACATAGGCGGACAGCCATTGGATCCCAAATTGTTCCGAGCGCCATATTGGCGACGTTCATGTTCAGAGCTGCTTGCAGCAGGATGGTGGAATCGCCCGCCACACCGCCGCCGGGATTGTCCCAGACATCGGCGATGATCACCGGGCCTGTGCTTGCTACAGTGGCTTTGGTGAGGGCATCTTCGACGGTGAGAAACTCGGGTTTGGTGGTGCCGCGGAAAGAAAACAGCTCCATCCCCAACTCGTGGGCGAGCGCAGATCCAGCCGGTTTGTTACCGTTGCTGATCACGATAATTTTGGCGCCAAGGTCCGGGGAGTCGCCCGCCATAAAACCGTGGATAGTGGAAACGGACAGGGCAGTGCCGTCGGCTTCGAGTGCCATCATTTTGTCTACGAAGCCGCGCATGGGGTGTCGGCTGGTGGGCAGCACGTCCATCATGCAGACATCAAACACCGAGATCTGCGGGATGATCTCGCCACGGGCGGCGCACAGGGTCAGGTCGACACAGGCTTCGCCGGTTTCGACAAAATCTGTGTGGGGAAACTCCTTAAACACCGTGATGATGTCGGCGTTTTTCACGCGTTTGTCGCTAAGGTGGCTATGCGGATCAAAGGTCACGCCAATTGTGACAGTAGGTCCAACAATCTCGCGCACAGCTTCGATCAGGGTGCCTTCACAATCCACGCAGCCGTCGGCAATCATCGCACCGTGAAGGCCTAGGACAACGGCGTCTATTGGCAATGCGGCTTTCAACTGGTCCAGCACCTCTTTGCGCAGGCGATCCCAGGTGCGGGCGTTCACTAGGCCACCGGGTTCAGCCCAGGTCGCGGTGCCTTCGATCAGCTCCACCTCACCTGCTTTGGCGCGTTTGCGCAGAGCCGGAAAGACCGCGCTGCAAAGGGTGGGCGTTTCCGGATGCTCTCCGGGAGGGGCATAAAAGCTCTGTGCAAAATCGGCAAAATCGGTGCGCAACGGCGAAAAAGTGTTGGTTTCGGTGGCAACCGAAGCACAGAAAACCCGCATGGTTTGGTCCTTTGTTAATCAAGTCGGGCAAGCATCACACAGGATGCTTGCCCAAGTCCCCACCCATAATTGGAGGAGTGGGGTGGGATCGGTTTAATCGAGATAGCTGGCAGCGTTGGCAGCAGAAACCTCAGCCTTGAACTTGGCCAGAAGTTCACCGGCGCGGGCGTCCATATTCTCTGCCACATGGGCTTCAAACGCAGGCTGCGCCGCACCGGCCATGGCGGCACGCTGTTCGTCAGACAGGGCGGTCACTTCGATTTTGTCCATCAGGCCAGCCAGACCACGATCAGAGGCTTCGATGATACGGGACAGGCCACGGCTAGCGGCCACACAGTTTTCCGCAGCGGTGTGGATGGTGGCACGCTCGCTGTCGCTCAGGCCTTCATAAAACGCGCGGTTGATCATGAAGGTGTATGGCGAGAACAGGTGGTTGGTCAGGGTCATGTGCTTTTGCACTTCGGCGAAGTTGGCAAAAGAGATGATTGGCACCGGGTTCATCTGACCGTCGATCACGCCGGTTTGCAGGCCGGAGTAGACCTCACCCCAGGACAGTGGATAGGCCTCTGCACCCAGGGACTGCATGATCTTCTGGTGAGATGGCAGGGTCATGGTACGGATGCGGATGCCTTCGAAGTCTTTCAGGTCGGCAATCGCGTGTTTGGAGTTGGTCACCGCAAAGAAACCGCCGGTGTCCGGGAAGCCCAGAACCACAACGTCGCCCAGTTCCGCTTCGATGTCTGCGGCCAGCTCTTTGCCAAAGTCACCGTCAAACACTTCGTAGGTGGAAGCGTTGCCATTAAAGGCAAATGGCAGGTTCAGCACGTCGATACGTGGGTAGTAGCTGGCCAGTGCGCCGGTGGAGGTCAGGGTGGCTTGGATGATGCCATCGCGAACCTGCTGAACGTGCTCAGCGGCGGAGCCAAGCTGGTTGGAGCCGAAGACTTCGACAGACACAGAGCCGTTGGTGTCCGCGGTTACGATGTTGGAGAACACGGCGGTACAGGCGTGGGCCGGGTTTTCAAACGGGTCTGTTTTGTTGTCGTGGCCAAATTTGATCACGCCGCCAGCGGATGCGCTGGTCGCGGTCATTGTCGCGGCAATTGCCAGACCTTTGATAAGAGTTTTCATGGGTTCCTCCCGTTGGGTTTAGTTATTGGTGTTTATTGAGCAAAGCCGAGCATTCGGGGCAGCCAGAGTGCGGCGTCTTCCCAGAAGGCAAAGGCAAATAGGATGGCGACTTCGGCGAGCAGGAACGGGAACAGCTTGATGGAGATGCGTTCCAGTTTTTCGCCGGTGACCGAGGATAAGACAAAGAGGCAGGCACCGACCGGTGGCGTCATCAACGAGATGTTCAGTGCCAGCACAAAAATGATACCTGCGTGGATCGGCTCGAGGCCAACCTGTTCGGTCAGAGGCACCAGGACCGGGGCCAAGATGATCAGGATGGCGGTGATGTCCATCACCATACCAACCAGCAAAAGCAGGCCGATGATGATGGCAATAACGGCGTAGCGGTTGTCTGAGAGTCCCAGAACGGTTTCCGCGATCAATTGCGGGATGCGCTCAAAGCTCATCCACCAGCCAAGGATGCCAGCAAAGGCGATGATCACAAAGATCACGCCGGTGATGCGTGCGGTGCGCACCAACATGCCGTAAAAGCCTTTGATGGTCAGGGTGCGGTAAACAAACACGCCAATGAACACCGCATAGGCCACGGCGATGGAGGCCGCTTCGGTGGGGGTGACCACGCCGCCAAGGATGCCGCCAAGGATAATGACAGGCATGGCGAGCGCTGTGAGGGACGAGACAAAAGTGTCCCACATTTCGCGTGGCGTGGCGCCGCGTGCGGCTTTGGGCAGGTTTTCGCGTTTGCCGCCAATGGCGATGACGCACATGCAAACAAGGCAGATCACGAGGCCGGGCAGGACGCCGGCGGCAAACAGGCCTGCGATCGAGACACCCATCAAGGAGCCATAGACCACCATCAGGCCGGAAGGCGGAATGGTGGGGCCGATGATGGAGCCGGCGGCGGTCACGGCGCAGGCGTAATCCCGTTTGTAGCCTTCTTTCACCATCGCGGGGACAAGGGTGCGGCCAAAGGCGGCGGCGTCGGCAGTGGCAGAGCCGGTGAGGCCGGCAAAAAAGACAGAGGCGAGCATGTTGGTGTGGGCCAAGCCACCGCGGAAGCGACCAACCAGCACTTGCGCCAGCTTCACCAAGCGGTTGGTGATGCCAATGTCATTCATGATTTCCCCAGCTAGGATGAAAAACGGCATCGCAAGGAATGGGAAAATGTTCAGCCCGTTGAAGACCTTGCTTGGACCGATGGCGAGAAATTGGGTTCCGGCCATGTCGATCAGCCCCACAACACCTGCCAGGCCAATGGCAAAGCCAATGGGCATACCAAAGAGGATGAGCAGCACAAATGTGATGGCGACAATCATGAGGTTTCCTCTTCGAGGTGATCAGAGAAGGGCGGATTGTCGATATGCGTGCCCAGGTCGCGCAACAAAACGAGCGCAAGCTGAAGAGAGGATAAGATCGCGGCCACTGGGATCGCGGCATAGAAAGGCGCGAGGCTGACACCAAAGACCATCGCCTGTCGTGGTGCGCCGGATTGCGCAAAGGCGATGCCATACCATGCCACGTAGAGGAACAGTGCCAGAGCAATGATGTCCATTAGGATCAAAATGGCGCGGCGGACTTGATTTGGCAGAACCATGATAAAGGCTGTCAGCCCAATGTGGTCGCGCCGGGCAATGCCGGATGACACCGCCAGCATCGCGGCCCAGATCATCAGATAGCGAGCCAGCACTTCGGGCCACGGCAGTTGCCAGTGAAAGAAGTAGCGGTCGACCACTCCGAGCCAGACATCAAGCACCAAGGCCAGCATCAGGGCTGCAACAATGGCCTCAACCACTGTGTTGATCTTCGCGCTGGCAGTTTCTGCCCAGTGACGCATCGGCCCCTCCCCTGGAACGATATATGTACTTTAGGTACGTATATTTTTATTTTCGGCAGGTAATCAAGCGAAATCCGTTACTAAGGTACACAATTGGCAGCAAGCCGCCGTAACTAAAGGGAGGTTTTTGTCCTGTTTGACGCGAAAATGTATCTGAATTACATATCGTTGAAGCGAGATGTGAGGCTGATGTGACCGATAACGCCACCGAATCGAATCTGGACAACCTGCCTCCCAAAAAGGGACGCGCCGGAGCGGGTGATGTGATCTCCGCGCTGCATCACCACGACGGCAAGCTGGCGACGCAGGAGCAAAAGGTGGCCAATTACGTAAAAGCACATCTCGAAGATGTCAGCTCCATGAACATCGCGGAATTGGCCAAACACTGTGAGGTCAGCACACCCACTGTGATCCGGTTTTGTCGGACGTTGGGGTGTGATGGCTTCCGGGAATTTAAGCTTCGGTTGGCGCAGAACCTCGCGGTTAGCCGACAATATCTCTCCGCTGACCCGTCGCCAGCCCCGGCCGCAGGGGACACGGCGGTGGATCAAATTCTCGCGGCGCTGTTTGCCGCAACAAACACGATGCGTCATCAGATTGAGCCTGACGTGATGGAGCAGGCAAAAGCCGTGCTACTGGACACTCAACATGTGTTGTTTGCCGGGATTGGTGGGGGATCCTCCAATGTGTCCCAAGAAGCTGCGAACCGGTTTTTTCGACTTGGCATTCCGTCGGTGTCCACCAGCGACAGCTATATTCTGCAGATGCGGGCGGCGACGTTGAAGGCGGGTGATGTCTTGTTTCTAATTTCGGCCAGCGGCGAGGCGGATGCCATTGTCGGCGCGGCAGAAATTGCCGGCGGCTATGGTGCGACGACCATTTGTATCACCAAGCCGAACACGCGGTTGGCCAATGCCTGTTCGATCCCGATTGTGGTGGATTTGCCGGAGGATCGGGACATCCACAAACCCACGGCGTCGCGGTATGTGCATATGATTCTGGTGGACGCGCTGGCGATGGCTGTGGCGCAAGGCATGGCGTCGGAGACTACGGAAAACCTGCGCCGTATTCGGGCGTCTCTGACAGCCTATCACGGTCGGACCGGACCGCAGCCCTTGGGCGACTAAAGCGTAGATGAAAAAGCCCCCAACCGATGGCTGGGGGCTTTTTGTTAAAGGCGTGGCATCAACTCCGCCAGTGCGGCGAAACGCTCAAAGGATTTGTTTTCCGCGTCGCTCCATCCCGCTTCGGCAATCGCGTTCAGGCGCGGGTAAATCATGTGGTTGCGGCGCTCCAACGTGGTGAGGTGTTCGCTCCACATGCAGCCTTGAACCCCCTTGAGACGTCCCTGAAGCGCGGCGTCGCCGTTGTCCGCTTCAAAGGCATAGGTTTTGTCCAATGGGGTGAACCCCGCCCAGCTGGCGCCCGGCGCGTACCAAGCATCGGACAGCGCCATGTCGAGGTAGTAGGCCTGTCCCGGCGTACTGACCACATCGTAGCCATCGTTGGCCAGTTCTGCGGTTTTTTCCACAGTGGTCCATGCGAAGAGCAGGCTTTTTTCCGGGTCCAGACCGCCGCCATGGGCAACCTCTTCCCAACCACCCAATTTGCGGCCTCGATCTGCGAGGAAGTCCTGAATTTGACGCAGGAAATAGGCTTGAAGTTCATGGGTGCCTTTGAGGCCGGTCTCGCGCATCATGGCTTGGGCTTTGGGCGACTGCATCCAGGCGTCTTCGGCGACTTCGTCACCGCCAATGTGCACCACCTCAAATGGAAAAATGTCCAACACTTCTTCGAGCACTTTGGTGGCAAAAGTGTAGGAGCCCTCAATGGCTGGGTTGAGCGCGTTGTTGGCGTAGCCTTGCACCGACCAGTAGCTTTCCGGCTCCTCAGAATCGACCAGCTCCGGCAGCGCGCCAAGCACGCAGGCGCAGTGGCCCGGCACGTCGATTTCCGGCATCACCTCGACACCCAGCGTGGCGGCATGGGCCACCACATGGCGCGCATCGTCTTGGCTGTAGAAACCACCTTGCCCGGCAACATCGGCACCAAGTTGCGGCAGAACAGGCAGGTCCATGCCGGTGAATGCTGCGACTTTGGTGAGTTGCGGGTAAGCCTTGATTTCCAGTCGCCAGCCTTCGTCATCGGTCAGGTGCCAATGAAAGCGGTTCATCTTGTGCCAAGCCATGATGTCCACGTAGCGCAGCACTTGCTCCATCGGATAGATCTGGCGTGAGACGTCGAGATGCGCACCGCGCCATTCGTGGCGGGGAGCATCGGAGATGTCGCCGGTGAACGGCACGCCGTATTTGGTGGCATCCTGATAGGCGTTGGTCAGGGTTTGTGCCAATGTGATGAGGCCATAGAGCAGACCTTGATTTGTACTGTGCTGCAGCGTTGGTTGGCCTTCCGTCCAAGTGATCCGGTAAGCCTCATCCGCAAGTGACGCGTCGGGTGTGATCTGGAGCTGCGGAACGTCGCCTTTTGCTGTCAGAACAAAAGGCACCGGCGTCAAAGGATAGAGGCGACGGGTGAGGTCGGCTACGTGTGATACCGCCTGAATGGTTGCAAGGTCGCGCTGCGCCACGGCGTAGTGCATGGGAGCGTTGGCACACCAATGGCTCACTTCGACCTGATTGGGTTGTGGAAGCACTCCGCAGGACAAGGCTGCGTTTTCCGTTGGCGTGGCTCTGCCAAGGGCGGTGGGCGCCTGCAACTCGCTGGCAAAAACAGGCACGAGCGTGCCGTCCTCAAGCACCACGCCTGCTGATTTCGGACCTTCGTTGGAGTGCTGCGCCGGGCGGGTGAGGCTTTGCTCGGTGAAGCGCCAGGTTTCCCCAGGGTTCAGCACATAGCCGTCTTCCGAGGTGTATTCGTGAAAGTTGGCTTGCCGCCGCAAGAGCGTCGCACCGGTGCAGCGCGACGGGCGCAGGGTGCGCACAAGGGTGGTATAGACCAGACCGGGTTTGGTCACGGCAACATCGCTGCAATTGGTTAGAGCAAATTCCATGGCGCCGTCTTCTGCGTGCCAGAGGCTGTCGAGGTGGAAGTGCATTTCTATCGTCCTGTTGGTTGGATGACTAAGGCAGTGTCAAAGAGGTCATGCAAGAGCGTTGGCAAAGACGCCTTGTTCGGAGCCGGGGATCTCAACGGCACCGCAGTTTTGTTTGTAGAACGCGACCGGTCCGGCCTGGCCGATCACGCCGTAGGTAAAGCCATCTGCGCGCAAGCGGTGCAATGCGGCCAGCAGGAGGGCTTTGCCGAGGCCTTGGCCGCGTGCTTCAGGCGCCACCCCCGTGGGGCCAAAGAAACCACGACAGGTGACGTCGTAGCAGGCAAAACCGAGCAGGGTTGATCCTTCGGTGGCGACCAGAACGCGGGCAGGCCGAGCGGCTAGCGCCACGGTGCATTCGTCCACCCATTTGGCGCCAAAATGCCTGGCGACAAAGGCCAACAGCACATGGGATTCAAACGGCAGCGCCGGGCGCAGGCTGATACCTTCGGGTAGAGGAGGCTCCGGCGGGAGACTGTAGAGTGGCACCAGAAGATCAGGCATGGGCCGGAACCGCATGTTCGGCAATGACATGGCCGGGGCTGATCTCGCGCAAGGCGCTGACAGGGTGTGCACTTGTCTCGCGCACAAATTTGGCTTGGGCGGCAAAGCCCGCATCGCCGCCTGTCAGACGCAAGGCGGGGTCCGGCACCGCCGCCCGCAGAAGTTTGGTGTAGCCGTGTTGCGGATTGCCAACCACCTGAGAGGTTGGTCCTTTTTCCACTACTTGGCCACGGAACATCACGGCGGTGTCTTCTGCCAGGTATTCGGCGGTGGCGATGTCATGAGTGATGTAGAGGATCGACAGGCCGTATTCAGATTTGAGACGCTGCATTAGACCCAGAACGGATTTGCGGATTGATACATCCAACATTGAGGTCGGCTCATCCGCCACGATCAACCGGGCTTTCACTGCCAAAGCGCGGGCGAAGTTCACGCGTTGACGTTGACCGCCGGAAAGTTCGTGGGGGAATTTGTCCGGGGTGGAGACCGGGTCCAGTTCCACATCTTCCAGAATAGACCGCAGCGCGGCGTCTGGGTCGGTTTCCGGCTGATGCAAAGCCAATGCACGCAGCAGGTGGTGACGGATGGTGTGCGCCGGGTTAAGCGCGGAAAAAGGGTCCTGGAAGACCATTTGCACCGCCTGGCGATAGCGCATTTGATCCGCCTTGGATGTCATCGCAGCGATGTCCTGACCTTCAAACAGGATGCGACCCGAGGTGGGGCTGTGCACGCCGACGATCATTTTGCCAACGGTGCTCTTGCCGGAGCCACTTTCGCCGACCAACGCAAGGGCGCGGCCCGGCAGGAGGTCGAGTGACACATTGCGCAGCGCGTCCACCACCGAGGCGCGGCCAAAGACCGGGCGCACGGCGAAGGTCTTGCTCAGATTGTCGAGGCTGAGGATAGGGGTGTCAGACGGCATGGGCCATTCCCTCCGGGCGCTGGGCAAGCAACGGCATCGCATCCCATATACTGCGGGTGTAGTCGTGCTTTGGTGCAGTGACGATTTGCGAGGCGGTGCCTATCTCGACAATCTTGCCTTCTCGCATGATGCCGATGCGGTCCGAAATCTGGGCCATCAGGGCAATGTCGTGGGTGATGAACAGCACGGAGAAGCCGAGTTCATCTTTCAGGCGCAGCACCTCCTGCAAGATTTCGCGCTGCACCACCACATCCAGTGCGGTGGTTGGCTCGTCCATGATGATCAGCTTGGGTTTGAGCGTGAGCGCCAAAGCCAGAGCAACCCGCTGGCGCATGCCGCCGGAGAGCTGGTGCGGGTGGGCGTGCATACGATCGGCGGGGATGCCGACCATCTCAAGCATCTGCGCGGTACGCTCCTGCGCCTGTGCTTTGGTCACCGTGCTTTGAGCGCGCAGCATGTCGTAGAACTGCCGGAAGATGGTCATCACCGGACTGAGCGAGTTCATCGCGCTTTGGAACACCATGGAGACTTCGGACCAGCGCCAGGCACGCAGCTCTTTGTCGCAAAAGGAGAGCACATCGCGGCCTTCAAACAGGATGTGGCCATTGCGGACCAACGCGGGCGGCTTGTGCAGACGCATGAGAGCATAAGCGACTGTGCTCTTGCCACAGCCCGACTCCCCGGCGAGGCCTAGGATTTCATTGAGCTGGATCTCAAAAGAGATGTCGCGCACGGCGGTGAAAGGCTCCCCGCTGGTCAGGTAATCTATGCGCAGGTCTTTGACAGAAAGAAGGGCACTCATTGGTTGGCCTCCTGCATGCGCTGACGGGTCAGGCGTTTTTCGATGCGTAGGGCTTTGGCGACGTTGCCAAGGGTGCGCATGCGCGGGTTGGCGATTTCATCCACGCCAAAGTTCATCAGCGACAGACCAATGCCAATCAGGACAATGGCTGAGCATGGCGCCAGAATTTCCCACCAGGCGCCCACCATGATGGCGGAGGCGGTTTGCGCGTTATAAAGCATGGTGCCCCAAGAGGTGGCGAGCGGGCTGCCAAGCCCCAGGAATTCCAGCGTGGCCTCGGTGATGATGGTGAAGATCACGGAGCCAATGAAATTGAAGCCGATGATCGACAGCAGGTTGGGCAGCATCTCCACAAGGATCATGCGCCAGGTGGGCTCGCCAATCATTGCGGAGGCCTGGATGAAGTCACGGGTCTTAAGCGACATGGCTTGCGCGCGAGTGACCCGCGCGCCCCAGGCCCAGGAGGTGAGGCCGATGATCAGGGCAATGGCCCAAGGTCCAACCTGACCAAGGAACGCAGCCAGAACCAGCAGCAAGGGCAGTTGCGGCAGAACCAGCACAACATTGGTTAGGAAGTTCAGGACATCGTCGACCCAACCGCCAAAATAGGCGGCGGTGATGCCGATGGCGGTGCCGATGGCGGTCACAATGAGGCCAGCAACAATACCAACCATAAGCGAAGTGCGGGTGCCCCAGATCAGCTGGCTAAAAACATCGCGGCCCATGCGCGTGGTGCCGAGCCAATGTTCCGCCGACGGCGCTTGGTGTGGTCGACCTACTCGGGCAACAGGATCAAACGGTGCAATGAGGGGCGCAAAGATTGCAATCGCTACATAGATCAGCACAATGGTTAGGCCGATGGCGGCTTTGCGGTTGCGTAGGAAGGTGCGGAGAAGATCAGACATCAGGCCCTCTTCAATCGGGGATCAAGGAAGACATAGGCCAGATCTACCGCGAGGTTCGCGAGCAGCATGGCAAGTGTCATGATGAGCAACTGCCCCTGGATCAGCGGGAAGTCACGCCCAACAATGCCAAGATACAAAAGGTTGCCGACGCCGGGGTAGTTGAACACCACCTCGGTGATAAGTGAGCCGCCAAACAGTGCGCCGAAGCTAAGCGCCAGAGCGGTCACAGAGGGCAACAGCGCGTTGCGGGCGGCATAGGCGTAGCGCACGCGGGCGTCGCTCAGGCCTTTGGCCTCAGCCATGGCAAGATAGTCTTCGCCAAGCTGGCCAATCATGTTGTTGCGCATGGTGATCAGGTAGCCACCAATCAATACGACGCTCAGGGTCACGACCGGCAGGAAGCCATGGTAGAGAACCGAGGAGATGAACTCCCAGCTCCAGGCCGGATCCAGACTTGGGTTGAAGGCGTAAGAGGTCGGAAAGACGCGGTTTTGCACCGCAAGAAAATAGAGACCACACAGTGCCACAACCACCGCAGGCACGGATTGCAGTGCCAAAGCGGTTGGCGAGGCAATCACATCAGTGAGTTGTCCGCGGCGCCATGCGGCCAGAATGCCCAGAAGCGTACCGATGGAAAAGGAAATCAACAGCGCGGAGCCGGTGAGGAACAGAGTCCAGGGCAGGGCTTGCATCAACACATCTGCCACTGGCATCGGGTAGAATTTGACCGACAGACCAAAGTCCCAGGTGAAGATCGAGCCAAGGTAGGCAAAATACTGTTCATGCAGGGGAGCGTCGATAAAGCCGAAGGTTGCCATCAGCGCGTCGCGGGCTTCGGGGGCAATCATGCCGCCGGAGTTGGCCAGCATGATGTCAGCCGGGTTGCCGGGCAGCATGCGCGGGATCATAAAGTTGAAGGTCGCAGCCACCAGAAAAGCCACGCCGTAGAAGCCGAGCCGCTTCAGTAGAAAACGCATCAGGTCAAACCATCTGTCGGGAGGGAAGTGTTTACCAAAAGCGGGGCCACCCATCAGATGAGCGGCCCCGAAGGTAGGGAGGTTTATTCAGCAGGCCGCAGGTTCAGCAGGTGGACCAAACGGGCCGGGTTGGTCTTGTGAACCACCGGGTTGGCCACCGGGTTGTCTGCGTTAAAGAAACCGGTGAAACGCTTGGTGTTGTACTGATACCAGCGCGGGTTGTTGAAGACATACGCAAGTGGCATCTCTTCCCCGATGATTTCCTGCACCTCAGCCATGATTTCCATCTGCTTTTCGGTGTCGCTTGTCTGGGTGAATGTATCCAGAAGCGCGCTCAGCTCTTTGTTGTAGTAACGCGAGGCCGCAAATCGGGACTTGGCCTGGTTGTTTGTGTGCAGCGAGTCCAGATACTGGTTGAACGGGGTTGCCCCCACGCGCACCGAGTTGATCGCCATGTCGTACTCACCGGTGATGAGCTTCTCTGTCCAGACCGCAGCTTCGGGCGTCGATACATTGGCTTTGATGCCAGCTGCATTCAAGCCTTCTACCGCGATTTGGCAGCTATTGACCCAGTCAGTCCAGCCATTTGGCACGATGACTTCGAGGTCGATTTGTTCGCCATCAGGGGATTCTACAAAACCGTCACCGTTGATGTCTTTAAAGCCAGCTTTGGCCAGAAGCGCTTTAGCGGCCTCGATATCGTACTGCGTGAAAGCACCAAACTTCTCATCCACCCCGTCGTTGTTCCAAGCGTGGAAGGCGCGGCCCAGACCGGAGGGGTATTGGTTGATGGTTGGGTAGCCGTAGCCGGCAATTTCCACCATCGCTTCGCGGTCAAACGCCATGGATACAGCGCGGCGGAAATTCACGTCGTTGAACGCGGCTTTGTCGCCAGCTTCAGGCGCTTCGAAGTTCATATAGAAGGCCACGAGCGATCCACCTGGCAGCCAGTAGCTGTGGTGTTCGGGATCCTTGGCGACAAAGGTGTTGTCGATGTCGGGCAAGAAAGAGCCCATCCAGTCCAGCTCGCCATTGGCGGCTGCGGCCAGCGCCTGATCGTTGTTGGCGATCTGCGGGAAGCGCATGCAGTCCACTTTCAGGCTGTCGGCATCCCAGTAGTTGTCGTTGCGACACTGTGTGTATTCCTGCGGGGTAAAGCGGCGGATTTCGGTCAGCGGACCGGAGCCAACCGGGTTCGGGTTGGTGAAGGTCACGGGATCATCAACGCCGCTCCAGACGTGCTCAGGCACAATTGGCACCCGCACGATTTGGTACATCGCTTGACTGGAAGGCGTGGCAAGGTTGAAGCGCACGGTTTTGTCGTCAAGTTTTTCAACGCCAGATAGCATTTGTGCCATGCCAACGCTGTCCAGAGCCGGGTTGCTCAGGGCCAGGTCGAAGGATTTCATCACGTCATCGGCGGTGAAGGCTTCACCGTCCGACCATTTCACGCCGTCGCGCAGGGTCACCGTGATCGAGCCAAGGTCATCGGCGTAGTCAAAAGCGGTTGCCAGACGGAAGATCGGCTTACCGCCATCCAATGCGTTGAAGATGATCAGCGGCTCATACATGAAATGCATGACGGACGGGGCTGCGGTGGTCTGGTTAAATGGGTTGAAGTTTTCCACCCATGCCGTGACTTGATCCGGAAGCGCGGTCAGCACGGTTTCTTCGGCTTGAGCGGTTGTTGTCCAGAGGGCAACCGAAGCCAAGAGCCCGGCGGTAGCCTTAAATTTCATTTTGTCTCTCCCTGTGCGGGCGGGGTGTCCCGCCTCATGTTTATCCGCCTGATGCCGCATGGTTTCGAGCGGCAGTAATACAAATCATGGTTGCATTTGATCTCCTCATCAAACGCCACGGATGTTGCGCATTGAAATCCTCGCACCGCTGGGAATGGCACCAGAAAAATCGGAAAAATCGTCAAAACCTGTGTGTAGGTGTGTTTGGGGAGATTAAAAATCATGCGCTTTCAGAGTGTTAGGCTATTTGTCTGTCAAATATTTCTTGCCATATTACAACTTCGCCCCTTGTTTCGCATTGTATCTGACCGCAGGATTGCGCGCAGCAAAACCAGAAAATTCGGAGTTAATGTGCCTCTACAGGGAATTCGCGCGCGCCTGCTTGTCACCTTTCTGCTTGCGTCTGTGTTGCCATTGGCACTTGGCGGTTTGGTGTTTTATCGGCTGGTCAATCAAACCATCACAACGGAAACTTTTGAAAAGGTTGCCTTTGCGCGGGATGCCAAGGCGAGTGAGATCGCGCAGTATATGACCTATGCCAGTCGGCAGGCAGAGAACCTCGCGCAATCGGCCAACGTGCGCTACTCAGTAGGGGAGTTTTACGGGTTCAGCCATGCGCTTCGACAGATGGATGGCAGCCCGGAGGAAGCTGGCGCGCAGTTGCGCAATATCTTCGGCGTGGATAGTGCCAGTGGCGGCCGATCTGATGGTGAAGCAGAAGACAGGCTGTTGCGCGAGGCACTGGAGTACTCCAATACGCATCGAAGGTTTCATGCTGACTTTCTGGATTTTCTGCGGGAGGCCGAGTTTGACAATCTCTATCTGGCAGATCGGCACGGACAGGTTGTCTATTCCGTTCACAAGGACGCCTATTTGGGGCGGCCACTCAATCAGCGTGTCATTGGATTAGGGCAGGCCTATTTCAAAGTAACGTCTGGTGAAGAATTTGGCCCTGTATTTCAGGACTTTGCTGTGGATGCCATTACTGGCGAACTCGCGGCTTATTTGGCTGTCCCTGTGCGGCTGCATGGCAGTCACAAGGGGGCAATGATTCTGCGCATACCTCCAAATAGTCTTGAGGGATTGGTGACGGAGAGCGAAGCGGAGCTGTCTGTTCTGTCGTCTGGCGGCATTGTGATTGCCTCTAATGGAGCGCCGGTTGCCGGTGAGCCTGTGCGTATGCCGAAACAAATGAAAAGTCCGGAAGGTGTGGCGGTCTTGGAGGCAGGGTTGTCTGGTGGGGCGTCTCTCTCAGCTTGGCGCATCTTGGACGAGCCGTTTCCGCAATGGACAGTGGTTGCCGAAACCAGCAGGGATGCGGCGTTTCAGAATAGTGATCGGTTGCGGGAGACCTTGCTGGTGATTGGAGCGGCAGCGGCGGTTGGGTTGTCGTTTTTATCTTTTGTCTTTTCCAGTGCCATCACACGGCCGGTGCGACGTATGTCAGAAGCAGCCAGTGCGGTTGCAACAGGCAGTCTGAACGACGCACTGCCGGAATATGACCGCCCGGTAGAATATGCGCGCCTGTCGCGGGCAGTGAACCAAATGCGGCGTGCGTTGCGCGATCAGCTTGATCTCATTCGGGACAAAAATGATGAGCTCCAAGAGAAACTAAGAGAGATCGGTGAGAAGAACGCCGAATTGGAAGAAGCCGATCGCATGAAAGATCGGTTTTTGGCCAATACCTCCCATGAACTGCGCACACCGTTGAACGGCATCATTGGCATTCTGGAAACGCTTGAAGGTGGCGCAATGGGGGACATGTTGCCCGCACAGGCCAGTCAGTTGCGGTTGATTACGTTCAGCGCGCGGCGCTTGTCACGCTTGGTGGACGATCTTCTGGATATTTACCGCATTCGTGAGGGGAGGATGCGCTTGGATCTGCAGCCGGTCGACGTGTCGCAAGCGGCCCATAGCGTTGTGCAGCTGTTGCAGCCAACCTTCCAGGTGGATCTTGCTAAATTTCACATTGATCTTCCGGAGGATTTGCCTGCGGTATACGCGGACCCGGTGCGATTTGAACAAATTCTGTTCAACCTCCTGTCCAATGCGGTGAAATACGGGGCTGGCAGTGATGTGGAAATTACCGCGCAGGTGGCCGGTAACGATCAGATGGTTGTGTCCATCCGTGATCACGGACCGGGCATTGCGGAAGACAGTATGGAGCGCATTTTCCATCCGCTAGAGCAGTTGACGCCGGATGGGTCCGGTCAAGCCACGGGAACCGGGCTTGGTCTGACCATTGCGCGGCACCTGGCGAATTTGATGTCCGGCAGCATCGAGGTATCCAGCACTCAGGGAGACGGGGCTGAATTCCGTGTGCTTTTGCCGGTGACAGACCAGATGCCAATTTCGTTGCCAGAAGACCTCTTGCCAGCCGAATTTGCAGCGGCGGCCGTGCCGCGCCCGGACATGGAACAAGCGGGCATTGCCGCGCCGGAAGGGTCTCCATTGATCCTTGCGGTGGATGACGAGCCGATCAATTTGCAGGTGTTGCAAAATCTACTGGTGCCTCAGGGGTATCGGGTCATCACGGCCCATAACGGATCGGAGGCGTTGCGATGTGTCGCGGAGAAACGGCCGGACTTGATTGTGTTGGATGTGATGATGACCGGTTTGAGTGGTTTGGATGTGGCGCGAGATTTGCGCCGGCGGCACCGCTTACATGAGTTGCCCATTATATTGCTGACGGCGCGCGGCCGCACCAGTGACATGTTGGCCGGGTTTGACGCGGGCGCAAATGATTATGTGGTGAAGCCGTTTGCCAAAGACGAGTTGCTCAGTCGAATTCGCACTCTGTTGGAGGCCAGCCGGGCCCGAAGCTCGGCCGCAGAGAACCGTGAACTCAAAGAAGAGATTGAGCGCCGTATTCAGATTGAGGATGCTTTGCGATTGTCGCAGCGGCGGATGGCGCAGTTGCTTGATACGTTGGACGATGGTCTGATTTGTGTGAATGCGCGCGGCTTGATTACCTATGCGAATGAGGCGGGTCAGAAGGTTTTGGACAAGCCCGTGACCGTTAATAAGAGCCGGCTAAAAGACGTTTTGCCAGAAGATATCCTGGCGCCGTTGGAGCAAACCGAAGTTGAGGATGAGCCGATCCATATTGAGGTGATGCAGCGTGGGCGCGCACATCAGGTCAGCCTGTTTGCGATGCTTCCGGAAGCCGGAGGGGGGCGGGCCGTGCTGTTCACACCAGGACCAACCCCAAAAGCGCAGTTTGTGAATTCTTTACGTGATGTTGTGGACACGTCTTTGCCGTCTCTTATGTCGCAAAATGAAGAGGAAGCAGGAGGCTGTTCGGCCGGAGATAGATATCGGGAAACCATTGTGGCACTGATGTCGGACTCTCTGGAGATCTGGGGGGCTGCCACTGGGAAAAGTAAGATTGATTTTGCCGAGGCCAGCGGTATTTGGCGGGTGAACCTCGATAAGACCTCATTGCAGACTCGCACGCTTGATAAGTATTTGCTGATAGAGACGCTGCCGGACAATCCTCGGTGGCGGGATGTTTTGAAGACGGTGAAGTTTGTGTTGGCGCTTAAGGAGCGTGGCACGTCTGGCGGGGATATTGGCGTGCGCTTTGAGGTGCTTGAAAAGCGGTTGGAAGAGTTCCGGGCATTGATTGACCAGCGGGACTGACGTTTGGAAGCACGCATCGGCGGAGGGGGATTGCGTTTCTCTGCAAAATCTCTATACACCGCCGCCATACATGCGCGTGCAGCCCGCTTTGGCTTGATCTGATTCTCTGAACAAGAGAGCCCGTTCGGGACGTAGCACGCATTTAACCGTACCGAACCAAAAGGTCTCAGATCATGGCAAATTCGCCCCAGGCAAAAAAACGCGCCCGTCAGAACGAGCGTCGTCTCGAAGTTAACAAAGCCCGTCGTTCCCGTATCCGTACCTTCATCCGCAAGGTGGAAGAAGCCATCGAATCCGGTGATAAAGACGCGGCAACCGCAGCTCTGCGTGCCGCTCAGCCTCAGCTGATGCGCGGTGTGACCAAGGGTGTTTACCACAAGAACACTGCAGCGCGGAAAATGTCCCGCCTGACTGCACGGGTGAAAGCGCTGGCGTAAGCCGCTCTTCACAATCGTTTCGGAAAAACGCCGCTGTTTCAGTGGCGTTTTTTTGTGCTCAGCTGTAGGCGATGAAGAGTAAGGCGACCCCAAGAAGGATGCGGTAGATCACATAAGGTGTGAAGCTGACCGAGCGCAGCAAGCGCATCATCAGCGCCAGCGCCAAGAGGGCGGCAAAGAAGGAAAAGGCAGCGGCGATGGCGGCGTCTTTGGCCAGATCCATATTGGCTTCTTTGATGACATCCAGTGAGAGCAGAGCACCGCTGGCGATGATGGTTGGAATCGACATCAACATAGCCAGTTTTGCCGCATCTTTGCGGGTATATCCGAGGTGGCGGGCGCCGGTGATGGTGATGCCGGAGCGTGAGGTTCCGGGGATCAGCGCGAGGGCTTGCCAAAAGCCCATTTTCACGGCGTCTTTGAGAGACCAGTCGCCCTCGGTTTTGGTTTGCGGACCGCGTTGGTCCATCCACCACAGCAAAATGCCAAACAGGATCATGGCCCAGCCAATCACGGCGACCGAGCGCATGGCGTCGTTCAGACCAGTGATTTTAAGCAGGAAGCCCGCAACGATGACGGGGATGGTTGCCATGGTCAGTAGGAAGGCAAGCCGTGCTCCCGGGGTGTCGATACGGCCTGTGAGCATGCGGGGCAATCCGGTGAAGGCACTCTTTGTGTCGCTCCAGAAGTAGAGGATCACTGCGCCCAGCGTGCCGACATGTGCGGCGACATCAATGGCGAGTCCTTGGTCCGGCAGAGGGGTCACCTTGGACAGAAGAATCAGGTGCCCTGAGGAGCTAACTGGCAGAAATTCGGTGAGACCCTGAAGGATCGCCACCAGAAAAATATGAAAAAGTGCCATTTGCGGTGGGATCCCTGGTTGAGCGACTCACGTATAAATGCTCAATGATTCAAGGGAAATACAGAATATAGGTCCGATTCGGACCAAGAAATGATCCATTTTTTGCAATTGTGGCGCGCTATTTGTCAAAAAACTGAAATATAGGTCAGAATGTTTGACTTTTATATCCGGTGAAGATTATCTAAACACTGCGAACTGGATTTAATCAGGAGGCAGCTGACGTGGCTAAGCAACCTATGCTGAAATTTGTGACCGTGGATCGTGACATGCCGGAGAAGCGTGGCGCCACTGTACGCAAGGAAGATTTCGACGAAATCTATGCGGAGTTCGCTCAGGCGAAAGCAGAAGAGCAGGCGAGTCGGTGTAGCCAATGTGGCGTGCCCTATTGCCAAAGCCACTGCCCGCTGCACAACAATATCCCAGACTGGCTGCGCCTCACCGCGACCGGCCGTCTGGAAGAAGCTTATGCTGTCAGCCAAGCCACCAACACCTTCCCGGAAATCTGTGGCCGTATCTGCCCGCAGGACCGTCTGTGTGAAGGCAACTGTGTGATCGAACAATCTGGCCACGGCACCGTGACCATTGGCTCGGTTGAGAAATACATCACCGACACCGCTTGGGACAAAGGCTGGGTGAAGGCCATCACGCCTGTGCAAGAACGCAGCGAAAGCGTTGGCATCATTGGGGCTGGCCCTGGTGGTTTGGCGGCAGCGGACCGTTTGCGCCGCGCGGGCCTGCAAGTCACCATTTATGATCGCTATGATCGCGCCGGTGGTTTGCTGACCTACGGTATTCCCGGATTTAAGTTGGAAAAAGATGTCGTTATGCGCCGCAACAAGCTGCTGGAAGATGGCGGTGTGACCTTTAAGCTGAACTGCAATGTGGGTGAAGACATCACCTTCCAGGAGATCCGCGACGCACATGAGGCAGTGATCATTGCAACCGGCGTTTACAAAAGCCGCGACCTTGGCGGACCCGGCGCTGGTGCCAAAGGCATCGTGAAAGCGATTGACTATCTGACCGCCTCCAACCGTGAAAACTTTGGCGACACCGTGCCAGAGATCGAAAGCGGCGAGCTTTATGCCGAAGGCAAAAAGGTTGTTGTGATTGGTGGTGGTGACACCGCGATGGACTGTGTGCGTACGGCGATCCGTCAGGGTGCCGAGAGCGTGAAATGTTTGTATCGCCGTGACAAAGCCAACATGCCAGGGTCTCAGCGGGAAACACAGAATGCCGAGGAGGAAGGCGTTGAATTTGTGTGGCTTTCCGCACCCAAAGGCTTCACCGGCGGTGACACTGTTGAAGGCGTGATGGTGCAGAAGATGCGCTTGGGTCAGCCAGATGCCTCCGGTCGTCAGAGCCCGGAAGTGATCGAGGGTGCCGACTATGTTGAAGACGCGGATCTGGTGATCAAGGCGCTGGGCTTTGAGCCGGAAGATTTGCCAACCCTGTGGGATCAGCCGGAGCTGGAAGTGACCCGCTGGGGCACTGTGAAGGCGCAATTCACAACCGGTGCAACTGATCTTGAGGGCGTGTACGCCGTGGGTGACATCGTGCGCGGTGCGAGCCTTGTGGTGTGGGCGATCAAAGACGGCCGCGACTGTGCCGATGCGATCTTGGAAAAGCTGGGCGCAACCCCGGCAATCGCCGCGGAATAAGTGTTAATCGGCGCAATACGGGCCCCAAAAAGGGACGTCGGTATTGCGTCGGTATCACGGCTGTTTTGCGACTGTGCGAAACAAAGCGGCCAGATGTTAACGTGACAGAGGTGTTGACCCAATGACGACGACTGAAACCACATCGACCAAGACCGGCGCATGCCTGTGTGGCGCGGTGCGGTTTGAGTCCGAGAAAGTGCCGGCGCAGGCGGGCATCTGTCATTGCGAACAATGCCGCCGATGGACCGGTGTCGCACTGATGGGCGTCACAGTGCCAACCGACTCGATCAAGTGGGACGGTGCTGAGCACATCACCCGGCTTCAGAGTTCTGAATGGGCCGAGCGGGCCTGGTGCAGCAAATGTGGCACCAACCTGTTTTACCGCGTGACGGCAGACAATGAGTGGGCTGGCGGTACGGAGATTCCGGTGGGGCTGTTTGACGATCCAAATGGGTTTGAGGTGAAGAGCGAGATCTTCATTGATCAGAAGCCCGACACATTTGGTTTTTCCGGCGAGGGTCGCAAGGAAATGACGCGCGCACAGTGTGTGGCATTGTTTAGCGACCTCGGGACCAACTGAGGGAACTGCCGTCAAATGGATCAACGAGTCGATATTCAAATGCGGATCGCGACCGAAGACCACGAGGTGGCTTACATGCGCGGCACCGGCAACCGGTTGGTGGTCACGCTTGGCGGGGTAGGCACAAAGCCCAACGAGATGCCGCCGTTTGAATTTGTGGGGACCGCGTCGCAGGGCGGAGAGAACCACGTGATCCTGGTCACAGAGCGGGCCAGAACATGGATGAACAGCCCGGTCTTGCCCGAGGCGATAGTGAAGGAGATAGAGACGGTGGTGGCACGCGAAGCCATTGACGAGGTGGTTGCGATTGGCAACAGCATGGGCGGCTTTATGGCGCTTGTGTTGCCGACGCTGACCCGCGTCGACACCGTTGTGGCGCTGTCTCCGCAATTCTCAATGCATCCCAAAGTGGTGCCGGAAGAAACCCGTTGGCAGAAGTGGCGCCGCCGCTTCCCGACCTATCGTTTCCGCCAGGTGCCCGCGCCGCAAGATGGCACACGCTATGTCGTGCTGCACGGCGATATGCCGGAAGAACGCATTCACTGGGCCCGCTTCCCGCAAGCGCCCAAAACCTTCAACCATTTCATCCTGCGGGGCGAGTCCCACGATCTGGTGAAGGCGTTGAAGAAACTCGACATCATGCGCCTGCTGTTGGAGCGGGCCATGGATATGAAAACGCGCCAGGTGCGCAAACTGTTGGAAGGCCATTTCACCGTGGTGCGCAGGGAAGACCTGCCACAGGCGGAGCAAGTGGCGCCAAGCTACCCCACAACTCTGGGACAGGAGACCGTCAATGACAAAGTATGATGAAAACTGGGTCGGGGCCGAAGAAGCCAAACGCACATTCATGGCCGAAAATGGCCTGTATGAGGAAAGCGAAGAGCACTCCTCCTGTGGCGTTGGGCTTGTGGTGTCCGTGGACGGCAAGCCAAGCCGCAAGGTTGTTGAGGCCGGTATCACCGCGCTGAAGGCGATTTGGCACCGGGGTGCGGTGGATGCGGATGGTAAGACCGGCGACGGTGCAGGCATTCACGTGCAGATCCCAGTAAGCTTTTTCTATGACCAGATTGAGCGCACCGGCCATGAGCCGAACAAAGACGAGCTGATTGCGGTGGGGCAGGTGTTTTTGCCACGCACCGATCACGGCGCGCAGGAAAGCTGCCGGACAATTGTGGAAACCGAAGTTCTGAAAATGGGCTATCGCATCTACGGCTGGCGTCATGTGCCGGTGGATGTGACCTGTCTGGGCGAGAAAGCCAACGCAACCCGTCCTGAGATTGAGCAGATCCTGATCTCCAATTCCAAGGGTGTGGATGAGGACACGTTTGAGCGCGAGCTTTATGTGATACGTCGTCGGATTGAGAAAGCGGCTTTGGCGGCGAACATCACTGAGCTCTACATTGCGTCGTTGTCTTGCCGCTCGATCATCTACAAAGGCATGATGCTGGCGGAGCAGGTGGCGGTGTTTTACCCGGACCTGTTGGACGAGCGTTTTGAATCGGCGTTTGCGCTGTATCACCAGCGCTACTCCACCAACACCTTCCCGCAGTGGTGGTTGGCGCAGCCGTTCCGCATGTTGGCGCACAATGGTGAGATCAACACGCTGAAAGGCAACCTGAACTGGATGAAGAGCCATGAGATCCGCATGGCGTCTGCGTCCTTTGGCGACTACGCCGAAGACATCAAGCCAATTGTGCCGGGTGGGGCGTCTGACTCTGCGGCGCTGGACGGAGTGTTTGAGGTTCTGGTGCGTGCGGGCCGTTCTGCACCCATGGCAAAAACCATGCTGGTGCCGGAAAGCTGGTCCAAGCAGGCGGTGGAGTTGCCGCAGGCGTGGCGCGACATGTATTCCTACTGCAACTCCGTGATGGAGCCGTGGGACGGCCCAGCCGCGCTGGCGATGACCGATGGCCGTTGGGTATGTGCTGGTCTGGACCGCAACGGTCTGCGCCCGATGCGCTATGTTGTGACCGGGGATGGGCTGCTGATTGCGGGCTCGGAAGCGGGCATGGTGCCGATTGATGAAGCCACCGTGGTGGAAAAAGGCGCGTTGGGGCCGGGTCAGTTGCTGGCCGTGGATATGAAAGAGGGCAAGCTCTACCACGACACAGAGATCAAAGATAAGCTGGCGGGTGCGCGTCCGTTTGGTGAGTGGGTTGGCAAAATCCGCGACCTGGGCGACGAGTTGGCCAGCGTGGAAGAAACCGCGACATACACCGGCGAAGAGCTGCGTCAGCGTCAGATCGCGGCCGGCTATTCCATGGAAGAGGTTGAACAGATCCTTGCGCCAATGGCCGAGGATGGCAAAGAGGCACTGGCCTCGATGGGCGATGACACACCAAGCGCGGTGCTGTCGAAGATGTACCGTCCGCTGAGCCACTTCTTCCGTCAGAACTTCTCCCAGGTGACCAACCCACCGATCGACTCGCTGCGGGAATACCGCGTGATGTCGCTGAAGACGCGGTTTGGCAATCTGAAGAACGTGCTGAGCGAAGATGGCAGCCAGACCGAGATTGCGGTACTGGAGAGCCCATTTGTGGCAAACGCCCAGTTTGAACGCATGCTCGAGGCGTTTGATGATACGGTCGTGGCCATCGACTGTACTTTCGACTCAGCTGGTGGTGATGGCGCGTTGCAGGCCGGTTTGGAGCGTATCCGGGCGGAAGCCGAAGACGCGGTGCGCTCTGGTGCGGGCCACATTGTGCTGACCGATCAGGCGCAGGGTGTGGACAAGGTTGCGATGCCGATGATCCTGGCGACCAGCGCGGTGCACAGCCATCTGACACGCAAGGGTCTGCGGACCTTCTCAAGCCTGAACGTGCGCTCTGCGGAATGTATCGATCCACATTATTTTGCCGTGCTGATTGGCTCCGGTGCCACCGTGGTGAACGCCTATCTGGCCGAGGACACGCTGGCGGATCGCATTGAACGCGGTCTAGCGGATGGCACGCTGACTGAAAACATGGCGCGCTATCGTGAGGCAATTGACCAAGGTCTGCTGAAGATCATGGCGAAGATGGGGATTTCGGTGATTTCCTCCTATCGTGGTGGTCTGAACTTCGAGGCTGTGGGCCTGTCCCGTGCGATGTGTGCCGAGTACTTCCCGGGTATGACCAGCCGGATTTCCGGCATTGGTGTCAGCGGCATTCAGCACAAGGTCGAAGAGGTGCACGCCAAAGGCTTCAAATCGGGCACTGATGTGCTGCCGATTGGCGGCTTCTACAAGGCACGTAAGTCTGGCGAGACCCACGCTTGGGGTGCACAGACCATGCATATGATGCAAGCGGCCTGTGATCGTGCGTCTTATGAGATGTGGAAGCAGTATTCTGCGAAGATGCAGGCCAATCCGCCGATCCATCTGCGCGACCTGCTGAACATCAAACCGCTGGGCGAAGCCATTCCAATTGAGGAAGTGGAAAGCATCACCGCGATCCGCAAACGCTTTGTGACGCCGGGCATGTCTTTGGGCGCGCTGTCGCCTGAGGCGCACAAAACGTTGAACGTGGCGATGAACCGGATTGGTGCAAAGTCTGACTCCGGTGAAGGTGGCGAAGATCCGGCACACTTCGTGCCGGAGCCAAACGGCGACAACCCATCGGCAAAGATCAAGCAGGTGGCGTCGGGTCGTTTTGGCGTGACCGCCGAATACCTGAACCAGTGTGAAGAGCTGGAAATCAAGGTGGCACAGGGCGCGAAGCCCGGTGAGGGCGGCCAGCTGCCGGGTATGAAGGTCACCGACCTGATTGCGCGTCTGCGGCACTCCACCAAAGGTGTGACCCTGATTTCGCCGCCGCCGCACCACGATATCTACTCGATCGAAGACCTTGCGCAGCTGATCTATGACCTGAAGCAGATCAACCCGCGCTGTAAGGTGACGGTGAAGCTGGTGGCGTCTTCGGGCGTTGGCACCATTGCGGCCGGTGTGGCGAAAGCGAAAGCTGACATCATCCTGATCTCCGGCCACAACGGTGGTACTGGTGCGTCGCCCGCGACCTCGATCAAATACTGTGGCCTGCCGTGGGAGATGGGCCTGACCGAGGCACACCAAGTGCTGGCGATGAACAACCTGCGCGAACGCGTCACCCTGCGGACCGATGGTGGTCTGCGCACGGGGCGTGACATTGTGATGGCGGCGATGATGGGTGCCGAGGAATACGGCATCGGTACTGCCGCGCTGATCGCGATGGGCTGTATCATGGTGCGTCAGTGTCAGTCCAACACCTGCCCCGTGGGCGTGTGTACGCAGGACGAAGATCTGCGCAAGAAGTACACCGGATCCGCGGACAAGGTGGTGAACCTGATCACTTTCTACGCGCAGGAAGTCCGGGAAATCCTCGCCTCTATTGGTGCGAAGTCTCTGGATGAGGTGATTGGTCGTGCGGACCTGCTGGCGCAGGTGTCGCGTGGCTCTGCTCACCTTGACGATCTGGACCTGAACCCGCTGCTGATCACCGTCGATGGGGCGCATGACATCGTCTACAACCGCGACAAAGACCGCAACTTCGTGCCTGACACGCTGGATGCGGAAATTGTACGGGATGCGGCGCGCTTCTTGGAAGATGGCGAGAAGATGCAGCTCAGCTATGCGGTGCAGAACACGCACCGGACCGTGGGCACGCGGACCTCGAGCCACATCGTGCGCAACTTCGGTATGCGCAACGCGCTTCAGGACGATCACCTGACCGTCAAGTTGACCGGTTCTGCGGGTCAGTCGTTGGGGGCCTTTGCGGCGCCGGGTTTGAAGATCGAAGTGTCTGGCGATGCCAACGACTACGTCGGCAAAGGTCTGTCTGGGGGTACCGTTGTGGTACGCCCACCCATGGCGAGCCCGCTTTCGGCAGCGGAGAACACCATCATCGGCAACACCGTGCTTTATGGGGCCACTGATGGTTACTTGTTTGCGGCAGGTCGTGCCGGCGAGCGCTTTGCGGTGCGGAACTCTGGTGCAAAGGTTGTGATCGAGGGCTGTGGTGCCTGTGGGTGTGAATATATGACCGGTGGTCTGGCGGTGATCCTGGGTGACATCGGTGCCAACTTTGGCGCGGGTATGACCGGTGGCATGGCCTATCTTTACGATCCTGAGGGCAAGGCCGAAGGGGTGATGAACATGGAAACGCTGGTGACCTGTCCGGTGACCGTGCAGCATTGGGAAGATCAGCTGAAAGGCATGATCGAGCGCCATGTGGCCGAGACCGGATCGGTGAAAGCGCGCGATATCCTGCAACACTGGGACGTTGAGAAAGCCAACTTCTTGCAGGTCTGCCCAAAGGAGATGCTGGTGCATATCCCACATCCGCTGAGCCACGACAGCGCCGCGGTTCCGGCCGAATAAGGCTGGACTAGAGACAGAAAACGACCCCCGCTAGTGCAAACTGGCGGGGTTTTTTAATGGCGTATGCGGGGCGTGGTATTTCAACCAGAAACTGAATTTTAACCGCCGTTTGCTTTGGTCAGCGCGGTTTTGTCTGATAAGCTTTGCAGAACGTGACAGCGCAGACGGTTTGCAAAGGAAGAGATTCATGACAATGCGTGTTGCGGTGCTGGTTGCCGTAAGTTTTTTTGCCGCTCAAACGGCTTTTGCCGGGCAGTGTGGTTACGCTTATTGCTGGGGGGCGGTGGCCATTGGAGACAATGGTGCGTGGGGTTGGGCCCATAGCCACTATTCTGAGCAGAACGCGATCAATGCCTTACAGAGTGAGTGCAAAGGCAATTGTGACAACGTGCACACCTTCTACAACACCTGTGGCGCGATTGCGAAGGCGCCTGCGGGCAATTGGGGCTTTGGCACTGGTGGCACACGGGAAAGTGCGGAATATTCGGCATTGGCCTATTGTGCGCAATATGGCGATGGCTGTGCTGTGAAGGCTTGGGCTTGCTCGCCGTAGGCTTGCGCTACGCGCGGTGAGGCTCTACTCCCTTTGCCAAAGACGATGGCAGGGACATGGCCAAGAAAGCAGCCAAACCAAAGCCCAAGACAAAGGGCACCAAGAAGACAGCCGAGGCTGCGAAAGCTGGCGTGTTTAAGCGGCAGTGGGTGCGGCTGCGTTATTGGTGGCGGCGGGTTTTGATGTGGGCGGTGTCGCTGTTTATCTTCTCGATCCTGATATTCATCGTGATCAATCCACCTTTCACCTGGACCATGGTGGGCGAAAAACGCCGGCTTGGTCAGGTGGATTATCAGTGGGTGCCTTTAGAGCAGATTGCCCCAGTGATGCGGCGCTCTGTGGTGGCGGCGGAAGATGCCAACTTCTGCCTGCATTGGGGGTTTGATGTTGAGGCCATTCGTGACGCGATTGCCGAAGGCGCAGGCCGGGGCGCGAGCACAATCAGCCAACAGACCGTGAAAAACGTCTATTTCTGGCAAGGGCGCAGTTGGCCGCGCAAGGCGCTGGAAACGCTGATGACGCCGTTGGTGGAAATGACCTGGAGCAAGCGGCGCATTTTGGAAGTCTATCTGAACGTGGCCGAATTTGACGAAGGTGTGTTTGGCGTGGAGGCGGCGGCGCGGCATTACTTTGGGGTTGGGCCGGAAGATTTGACCCCGGTGCAGGCGGCGCGATTGGCTGCGGTCTTGCCAAACCCCAAAGAACGCTCCGCCAGTAAGCCCTCGGCGTCGCTCAGACGACGGTCTTCGGCCATTCTCGACGGCGCGGCCACGATACGCGGAGAGTCGCGTGCGGCGTGTTTTGCGGATTGAAATATGCGCAGGGGCAAGGCATTGAAGGACAAAGCCCAATAACATTGTGATCCTGCTGATGAACCGTCTGTTCCATGTGCCGCTGTCCCCGTTTTGCCGCAAGGTGCGCCTGATGATGGGCGAAAAGCGGCTTGAAGTGGAGTTGGTTGAAGAACGCTATTGGGAGCAGGATCCTGATTTCCTGCGCCGCAATCCGGCAGCGAAAGTGCCGGTGCTGAAGATGGACGGCAAGATGATGGCGGACAGCAATGCCATCTGTGAATACCTGGAAGAGAAATATCCGGATCCAGCGCTCATGCCGCGTGATCCGGATGGGCGCTATGAGGTGCGGCGTCTGGTGGCGTGGTTTGATGACAAGTTCCACAATGAGGTGACCTCAAAGCTGCTGTATGAGCGGGTCAATCGCAAGCTGATGGGCACCGGATATCCAGACAGTAAAAATGTGAAAGCCGGGGCCAAGGCGATCAAATACCATCTCGACTATATGCATTGGCTGCTCGACCATCGCCGCTGGTTGGCGGGGGATGTGATGACCATGGCGGATTTCACCGCAGCGGCGCATTTGAGTGCGTTGGATTATATCAGTGACGTGGATTGGAACCGCTCCGCTGTGGTCAAAGATTGGTATGCCACCATCAAATCACGTCCGGCGTTCCGCGCTGTGCTGGCAGATCAGGTGCCCGGCTTCCCGCCGCCTGCGCATTATGCTGACCTGGATTTCTGATCGCGGGCGCTGGCAAGGGGGCTGTCTGCCCCCTCGGCCTGACGGCCTCACCCCCGAGGATATTTTGGGAATGAGAAAGCGGGAGTGTCATGGCGGATGATCTGACCACCCGCATGAAGGCGGAAGCGGTGGCCATGGGCTTTGATCTGGCCAAAGTGTGCCGACCGGATGCGGTGGGACATGTGGCGGCGGGCTTGGACGGGTTTTTGGCCAAAGATTACCACGGGCAGATGCAGTGGCTGGAGGCGCGCAAGCATTGGCGCTCTGACCCGTCGGTGCTGTGGCCGGAGGCGCGGTCAGTGATTGTGTTGGGCGAAAGCTATACACCGGAGCACGATCCCACAGCGGTGCTTGATCAGGCAGATCGGGCGGCAATTTCGGTTTATGCGCAGAACCGTGACTACCATGACACGGTGAAAAAGCGGCTCAAACGTTTGGCGCGGTGGCTGATTGCGGAGACCAGCCCGGAGACCGAGGTGAAGGTGTTTGTCGACACCGCGCCGGTGCCGGAGAAGCCGTTGGGCCAGGCGGCGGGGCTGGGCTGGCAGGGCAAACATACCAATCTGGTGAGTCGTGATTTGGGGTCCTGGTTCTTTATTGGCTCCGTGTTCACGACGCTGGAATTGGAGACTGATCAGGCAGAAATTGATCATTGTGGATCGTGTCGCTCCTGTTTGGATGCCTGTCCAACAGACGCCTTTCCGGCGCCCCATCGGATTGATGCGCGGCGGTGTATTTCTTACCTGACCATTGAGCATCATGGACCGGTTGATGAGGACTTGCGGGGCCTGTTGGGCAACCGGATTTATGGCTGTGATGATTGCTTGTCGGCCTGTCCTTGGAACAAGTTTGCCCAGGATGCGCGGGAGATGAAGTATCACGCGCGCGATGATTTGCTGGCCCCAAAACTGGCGGACCTGGCTTTGTTGGAAGATGCTGAGTTTCGCACGTTTTTCTCTGGGTCTCCGATCAAGCGCATTGGGCGCAATCGGTTTGTGCGCAATGTGCTGTATGCGATTGGTAACTCCGGAGAGGGCGCCTTGAAAGAGGTTGCGCAGGGGCTGTGTGACGATGAGGATGCCGCGGTGGCGGACGCGGCACGTTGGGCGGTGCAGAGGCTGTCGTGATGCGGGACGGGGCGGTGGATCAGGTCACGCTCTGTGGCTTTCAGGAGAGCATCTACACCCAGGTGGTGATGATGGCGCTGGTCGCAAAAGGCGTGGCGTTTGATCTCAAGCGAGACAATCCATTTGAGGCGGGACCGTCCGGACCCCATCCGTTTGCCCGGGTGCCGGTGCTGCAACATGGCGACTTTGCGATCTATGAGACCGCTGCCATCACCCGCTATGTGGATCGGGCGTTTGTCGGCATTTCGCTGGTGCCCGGCGATTCTGCGGGTCTGGCGCGCATGGATCAGGTGATCGCGATTGCCGACAACTACGCCTATTGGCCGATGGTGCGGCGGGCCTATGCCCATGGGGTGGTGCGCAAGCAGGCTGGGATCGATTGGGATAAATCACAGGTAAAGGACGGTTTGCAGGCGGCGGAACCAGTACTGAAGGTGCTGGATGAGATGGCCCGCGAGGGCGAGGTGCTCAACGGCTTGCGGATTTCTCTGGCGGATTGCCAGTTGGCACCGATGGTGGCGGCCTTTGCGCAACTGCCCAAGGGGCGCAAGATGGTTGCGCAGTTTTCGGCGCTGTCCTGTTGGCTGGAGTGGGTGAGCCAGAGCCGGGCGTTTCGACAGGCTGTTGGGATCTAAGGGCAGCGCGCAGGGATCCTGCACGCTGCGTGAGACATTTGCTTACCCGTTGCGTTTGGGCAGGACCCAATCGGGGCGGGCGAAGTGGCAGGTGTAGCCGCCGACGTTCTTTTCCAGATAGTCCTGGTGATACTCTTCCGCCTGCCAGAAATCGCAGGCCGGTTCGACCTCGGTCACCACTTTGCCGGGCCAGAGACCGGAGGCGTCGACATCCTTGATGGTGTCCTCGGCCACCGCCTTTTGATCCGCATCGGTGTAGTAAATTGCAGAGCGATAGGAGGTGCCACGGTCGTTGCCCTGACGGTTGGGCGTGGTGGGATCGTGAATCTGGAAGAAGAACTCCAAAAGCTTGCGGTATGAGGTTTTGGCGGGATCAAAAGTGATCTCGATTGCCTCGGCGTGGGTGCCATGGTTTTCATAGGTCGCATTTGACACGTCGCCACCGGTGTAGCCGACGCGGGTGGCCAAAACCCCGTCCATTTTGCGGATCAGATCTTCCATGCCCCAGAAACAGCCACCGGCCAGTACTGCACGTTCGCTCATTGGTCGATCTCCTCTACTTGGTCAAGATAGGCGCCATATCCTTCGGCTTCCATATCGTTGCGGTGCACAAACCGCAGGGAGGCGGAGTTGATGCAATAGCGCAGCCCGCCACGGTCCTGTGGACCGTCGGGAAAGACGTGGCCAAGATGGCTGTCGCCGTGTTTGGAACGCACTTCGGTGCGGATCATGCCGGCAGTAGCGTCGTGGTGTTCGGTGACGTGGGCGGTCTCGATGGGCTTGGTGAAGCTGGGCCAGCCGCAGCCGCTTTCATATTTGTCGGAGCTGGCAAACAGCGGCTCGCCGGAGACCACATCGACATAGATGCCGGGCTCTTTGTTGTACAAGAGCTTGCCGGAGCCGGGGCGTTCGGTGCCGTTTTCCTGAGTGACCCAGAATTGCTCGTCCGTGAGGGTGGCGATCACATCGGTGTCGCGGGTGTATTTGGTCATGCGCGTCTCCTTCGCTGATCTCAAAGTGGGGATCAGGGTTCTGATGTCAGGCATATGGGAGGAGACAGGGGTTTGAAAAGGGGGGATCACGCCAGCGTGTCGCAGTGCAACATTTGGCGTGATCTGGATTGGTTAGGCTGTGGCGGCGGTGAGAGCCGTGTCCAGCAGATCTTTGATCTTGGATTTACTGGTGCCTGCGACGATGCGGCCAAGTTCTCGGTCGCCTTTGAGCACCACCAAAGTGGAGCGGCGTGGGATTTTTAGGGTGCGGGCCAGCTCGGAGTTGCTGTGTTGGTCCCAGTCGACATTGATGAAGGTGATGGCGTCGCCGTAGGCGGGATTGGACTGTTTGAGCGCATTGATGGCGCGTTCCTGGGCGGCGCAGGTAGTGCACCAGTCGGTTTTGAAATCCAGAAAGACGGTGTCACCAGCGGCGAGGTGTTTTTTCACGAGACCCGGGGTGTAGTCGGTGGCGGCGCGGGCAGCCATGGGGAAGGCCAGCGTAGCGGCAGCGGAGGCAAGGAAAGTGCGACGGTGCATGAGGGGAACTCCTTTTAAAGGGCAACAGAGAGATCGAGCAGCCATGGGGGCAGGATACCCAAGAGCCAGATTTCGATCATGTGGTGGACATTGAAAAACAGCGCGAGGCCGGTGAGGAAGAAGACGCCCCCAAGGATAGGGCGGGATTTGGCGGCGATGGCGCGCAGGGTGGCTTGGTGTTTTCCAAGGGCCGAGCGGGCGCCGTAGCCGAGGCCGAGGATCAGCGTGGAGACACCGGCGGCAAAGGCGATCATGATGATAGTGGCGTGGGTGAGGCTTTCGCCTTGGGACGCCAGAGCGATGGCACCGCCCAGCGTTGGGCCGATGCAGGGGGACCAGACGAGGCCGAGGAGCAGGCCACCGAGGAATTGGCCCTGAAGGCTGGTGTGGTCCACGGTGTTGAGCGTGCTGTCTGCGGAGGCGGCGACGCCTGCGGTGGCGGTGGTGAAGGCGTTGGAAAATTGCGGGACCAGAAGAACGGCGCCAAAGCCCATCATCAGGACAGCGCCCGCTTTTGAGAGCGTGTCCGGTGTCAGGCCGATGGCGTGGCCAAAGACGGTCACGGCCATGCCAAACACCACAAAGCTGAGGCTCATGCCGAGGGCCAAGGCGGCAGGGCCGTGGCGCGAGGCTTGCAGCGCGCTGGTCAGCACGATGGGCAAAACCGGCACCACACAGGGGTTGATCAGGGTCAGAAGACCCGCGCCATATGCAAAGAGGTATTCCATGGTCCTCTTGTGCCAAGGGCGGTGGGAACTGTCATGTCAAAGAGTGGTGACGCGGGATCACTTGGCCGTGTGTGATTGTTTCGAAAGCTGGACGGCGAGGATGCCTGCGCAGATCACTGCGACGCCGACGATGTCCCAGAAGCCGAGCCGTTCTCCGAGGATCATGGCGGCGATTGCGACGCCGAAGAAGGGGTTGAGGAAGTGGAAGGTGGCGGCTTTCACCGCGCCGATGCGGGCCACCAGTGCGAACCAGATCCAGGTGGCGAAAAGGCCCGGCGCGAGGATGGTGTAAATGAAAGCAGTCAGCATTTTGGGGTTCCAGTTGACCGTCCAGGTTTCGAAAATCAGCGATGCGACGAAAAGCGTGATCGCGCCGACGTACATTTGCAGGCCGACTATCATGATCAGGTTGCCGCCGGAGGAGGCGTTGCGCACGGCGAGGGTGGCGATGGCCAAGGCCAACGCGCCGATGACACAGAGCAGGACGCCGAAGAGGTCGACGCCGTTGCTCAAACGACCCGCCATGATCAGAAGCACCCCGCCAAAGCCGACGATGAGGCCGATGGTGCCCATGGGGCTGAGCTTCTCGCCTTTGACGGCCCAGCCGAGCAGGGCGACAATCAAGGGCATTGTGGAGGCGATGATCGACGCGAGCGAGGCTTCAATGGTGGTCATCGCGGTGAAGTTTAGGCCCAAATAAAGTGCGTTTTGGCAGAGGCCAAAGATGATGGTGGCGCGCCATTGGGCGGGTGTCAGGTGCCAGGATTGCCCCAAGGCGCGGGCGATGATCACGCCGATGGTGCCGGCGATGGCAAAGCGCAGCGAGGAGATCATCAGCGGCGAGGCGTCGGCCACAATGATGCGCGCGGAGGTGAAGGCAGAGGACCAGATCAGGGCAAAGAGCAGCCCCATGCCAAGTGCGCGGATGTCCATGGTGCCTGCCTCAAGTGGTTGCTTTGTGAAGATGTTCGCTGGCGCGATGTAAACGCAACGGCAAGCGGGCTGCAAGCGGTGGTTTTGAGGTCAGGCTTTGGCGCGTTTGAGCAGGCCGCGCAGACTCCGGCGGCGGCGTTGCCGTTTTTCCGGATCAAGCGGGAAAAAGGCGTCCACCACGATGTAGGCGATTAGCACAAAGATCAGCGCGTTGCCGATTTGCACAAGGCGGTCGATCATTTTTACATCTGCATCATCGCCAAAAGGCGCTATGGAGCCGCCAAACAAGATCACTGTGGTGGTAAGCGCGGTGCCGCCCATGGAGGCGTCGGGCCGGTCTGAGATGAACCAGTAGGACAGCAGGAAGGCGGCAACGGTGAAAACCAGTAAGGCGGTGAGCATCAGAGGGGCGATGACGGTCAGCTCGTAGCAGGCGATTGAGACCAAGCCGCCAATGAAGTTTGCCTTCATCATGTTTTTGGCCACTACAGGGCCTGCGGCAGTTGCGGCAGAGAGCTGCTGTGACAGGATGGCCACGAACAACAGTGTGACCAGCGCGCCGCTACCAATCAGGTAGAAGTAGATCGCAAAGGGAATGGTGACCAGCGACATGCGCAGGACCAGCCGATTGGGGTCGTAGTGCGGCGCGGCAGGTTTGGCGGCAGCTGCGGCACCTTGCGGCGTGGGTGGGAAGAAGTGGAACATCGCCACGGTCCAGAGCCACGCGAGCACGAGGTTCAGGGGGATCCAGATCACCAAGATCAGCGCGAGGTCTTGGGAGGTGAGCACCAGAGTTGGCAGCATCAATGCCGCCATGAGAGCCAGCACCACGCTCAGCATGCCTGCGCCTTTGGTGGACCAATAGAAACAGGTGGCCACAGCGAGTGCGAGGGCCATGAGGAAGGCCACGGGGTAAGGCGCAAGTGCGGTGGAGAACACCCAGGACGCCACCAGAAACACCACCGCCTGCCGGAACAATGTGCGGATGGCGATGGGCGGCATCGGGCCGGGGGCTTGTAAGAACAGCACCACAAACACGGTGCAGATTGTGGCCAGAGGCCAGCCGATCAGGATGGCGAGCGCAAAGCTGCCGGACACGCCGGTTGCCAAGCGCAGGCCACGCCGCTCTAGGGCTGGATCGACCTCAATAGGCATAAGACAGCCAGGACACCATTTTGATGTACACACGGCCCACCAGATTCAGGAAGGCGTTGTCGTTAGTGTAGACAATCACATCGGCCTGTCCGTTCACGTTAAACCGCACGTCGTCGGTTTCGTCACCTTCGGTGTAGCCGGGCAGGATGATGCGCAGGGCGAAGCGTTGCGGATCGCGCAGCCAGCCATTGGCGCGCGGGATTTCTGTGGCCTCCCCCGGTTTGCTTTTGGTGCCGTCCGAACTTGCGGCGCTGAGGCTGGCCACCTCACCTTTGAAGATTTTGCCAGGGTGCATGTCGAGCACCACATCCACCGGATCGCCTATCTTGACGTTGCCAAGGTTGTTTTCGGTCAGATAGGCCTCGACCCAGACGTTGCTGGCGTCGATGAAGGTCATCAGGCTTTGGCCGGATTTGGCGTAGTTGCCCTCGGCGATGTCCAGATCCGAGAGCACACCGCGGGCGGGGGCTTCAAGTTCTGTCCAGCTGAGTTTTAGTTCGGCGTCGGCCAGTTTGGCCAAGGCGGCTTGAATGCGGGGGTTGTCGGCGCCGGTGCTGCCAAGCGCTTTTTTCTCGCTTTCAAGGTTTGCCTCCGCTTGATCCAACTCTGCTTCCGCATCCGCCAAGAGGCGTCTGGATTCGTCGGCTTTAGCAATGGCCACCAAACCCTTTTTCTCTAGATCAAACACACGGGCGGATTGCAGGCGTTCGGTTTCCAGATCCGTTTGCGCGCGGGTGACGCGGGCTTGGGCACTGCTGACGTCCGCGCTGTCAGCCCCCACGTCTTGCGTGGCGCGCTCCAAATCGGCTTCGGCGCTTTGCTTCTGGATCTCAAACTGTCGTGGATCGATGCGGGCAATCACTGTGCCCGCTTCGACAATTTCGCCATTGCCGGCGTTGATTTCAATCACCGTGCCGGACACCTGTGGGGTGACCGGCGTGATGATCGCTTTCACGCGGGCGTTGGAGGTAAACGGCGTGATGCGATCAGCCGCAAGATACCAGGACACCACTATGAAGAGGAGAGCGAGGATGCTCCAGAACGTGCGCTTCATTGGCGGGCTTCCTCTAACGCTTCGGCATCCGCTTCGATTTCCTCAGCCACGTCGGCCTCCATCCAGGCAACCACAAGTTCGTAGAACACGGACAGGATCACCGGACCAATGAAGATACCGATCAGGCCACCGGACAATACGCCGCCAATCACGCCTACCAAGATCACGAGAATGGGCGTGTTGAGGCCTTTGGCGATGAAGATCGGACGCAGGAAATTGTCCATTAACATCAGGGGAATCATGATGGCGGTGAACAAAAGGGCTGCGCCTGTGCCCATGGAGCCCCAAGCCCAGATCACCAGAGGAATCACAACGATCGTTGGTCCCACTTGAATGATGCCAAGGATAAGGACGACAACGGCCAATGGCCCCGCAGCCTCGATGCCAAACAGCACCATTACAACACCCATGAGACCTGCTTGGATTGCAGCCACGCCAAGCACGCCGCGAGACACGTTGCGCACGGTGGCGGCGGCCATTTCGACAAATTCACCCCCTTTGGGGGCAAAGACTCGGTTGCCAAATTTCTGCACCATGTCGCCAAGCTTTGGCCCCGGCGACAGCATCATGCCCATCACAATCACAGAAAGCGCCATGGCCAGCAATTGGAAGCTGAGCCCCGCGACCGCCCCGCCTATGGTGGAGGCAAAACCCAACACCACATCGCCGTAGCGCTCCAAAGCAAGGGCAAGGTTGTTGTTGAACAGGTTCCAGATTTCGGTGGCCTTGGGGCCAACAAGGGCGAGTTCGTTTAACCCTTCGGGGGCTGGTGGTAGATCAAGCTTGCCAGTTTGAAGTTTGTCGCTGAGCTCATTGAAGTGGGCAAAAAAGCTGCTCACCGAGGCCCAGAGCGGGCCAATCGTCAGGCCGAGACCCAATAGCGTGATGAGGGTGGATGCCCAGCCACGGCGCCCGCCAAGTTTGTTAGAAAGCCAGTCAAACAGGGGGTAAATCGCCACTGCGAGTATGATGGCCCAGACCACAATGCCGGAGAGCGGCAAGATGATGGTGAAGGCGGCAAAAGCAAAGACGCCCAGAAACAGAAGGCGAATGCCCAAGTCAATCAATCGTCGTTCATCCATCGCAAAGTCCTTCCCAAATTGTTCAAATTCCGCGTAGGCTGGCCGAGTATTTATGGCTTATGCGGTTGTTATGACGGCATCTTTGCACAGCCTTAGGTGATTTGAGGACAAAAAAATGAACAGCGGAAGCGAAATGACGGTGTCTGAGAGCTTTTTTCAGAAACACAGGTGGTCCATCCTGTTGGGTTTGTTGGTTTCATTGATGTTGCTGGATGGATTGGATGATCGCTTCGGTTGGGCCAGTACAGCTGGATTGTGGGGGATGAGCTTTTTGTTTCTGGGGGTCGTCGGCGCAACCGAGCGGAATACGTTTTTGCGCGTCACCATGGCGGTGCCGGTGATGGCCTGGTTTGTATTGCTGATCATGGCAGAGTTTTTGGGCATGTCCGTGAACGGCGGGATGTATGCTTTGGCGGCAATCATGCTGTTTGGCTCGATGATCATCAGTTTTCGACAGCTGTTTGCGCCGGTGCATTCGGAATATGAGCGGTTGTCCAGCGGAGTGTTTGGCTATCTGTTGATCGCGATGTTGTGGGGCTTGGCCTATTGGCGGATTGAAGCGGCCTATCCGGGGTCGTTCAACATGCCGGAGGATATTGCGGGGCAGAAGGCCGGGTTTGTGTATTTCTCGATGATCACCATGACCACGGTGGGCTACGGCGAGATCACCCCGGCGGCGAGCCTGACGCGCATGTTGACGGGTATGCAGGCTATTGTGGGCACAATGTTTGTCGCAATCTTCATTGGCCGCATCGTGGGGCGTTTGAAATGACGGATGTCACGGCGCAGATCACCTGGGTTTACACCGAGACATTGGATGCAGCGGCGGGGTTCTATCGCGATGTTTTGCGCCTGCCAGTGGTGCGTGATGCGGGCAGTGCGTTGATCTTTGAGACCGCGCCGGGGGCACGGTTGGGGTTGTGTGAGGCCTTTGATGGGCGGATTGTGGAGCCCAAAGGCGGTATGATCACGCTGTTGGTTGCCGACCGCGGGGCGGTGGATGACTGGTATCGGCGGGTGACGGAGGCGGGTGCGACTGTGCGCGGCGCGCCGGAGGTTTTGGAGCGCTTCGGGATCTACAGTTTCTTTTGCGAAGACCCGAATGGCTATCAGGTTGAGGTGCAGTGCTTTTTGGATGAGGCGCCGCAGTAATCAGGTCATGCCAAAAGCGTTTCCCTTGTTAAGAGAGTGTGGCTTTGGCGAGGCTAAGAGCCGCAATTACTCTGTGCAATCTTTCCCCTTGGCGGCAATGACGCTAAAGGTGCGGTGAAACGGGAGTTGCCGCATGTCGATGAATAGCTTTGGACATCTTTTTCGCGTCACCACTTGGGGTGAGAGCCACGGGCCTGCGCTGGGCGCGACGGTGGATGGGTGCCCTCCGGGGGTGCCGGTGGATGAGGCGATGTTGCAGCAGTGGCTGGACAAGCGTCGCCCTGGTCAAAACAAAAACACCACACAGCGCAACGAGCCGGACGCGGTGAAGATCCTGTCCGGTGTGTTTGAGGGCAAGACCACGGGCACGTCCATCCAGCTGATGATCGAAAACACCGATCAGCGCAGCCGTGATTATGGTGAGATCAGTCAGACCTTCCGTCCGGGGCATGCGGACATCACCTATCACATGAAATACGGCAACCGCGACTATCGTGGCGGCGGGCGTAGCTCTGCCCGCGAAACAGCCGCGCGAGTGGCCGCCGGTGGTATTGCGCGGGAAGCGATCAAGGCGATTGCGCCCAATCTTGAGATCAAAGGTTACATGACCAAGATGGGCGCGATGGAGATTGATCGCGAGAACTTCCATTGGGACGCGATTGACCGCAATGATTTCTGGATTCCACAGAGTGCCGACGTGGCGCAAAAGTGGGAAGACTACCTGCAAAAGCTGCGCAAAGAGCACGACAGTGTTGGTGGCGTGGTCGAGGTTGTGGCGCGCAATGTGCCCGCCGGGATTGGCGCGCCGATCTATAGCAAGCTTGATACCGATCTGGCGGCGGCGATGATGTCGATCAACGCCGTGAAAGGCGTGGAGATTGGCGAAGGCATGGCGGCGGCGGGGCTGAAAGGCTCTGAGAATGCCGATGAGATTTTCATGGGTAATGACGGCCAGCCGGTGTTTTCGTCCAACCACGCAGGCGGCATTTTGGGCGGTATTTCCACCGGTCAGGATGTTGTGGTGCGTTTTGCTGTGAAACCGACAAGTTCGATCCTCACCCCGCGTAAGTCGATCCGGATTGATGGCAGCCCAACCGAGGTGATCACCAAGGGCCGGCATGACCCCTGTGTCGGTATTCGCGCGGTGCCCGTAGGTGAGGCGATGATGGCCTGTGTTATTCTGGATCATTTGCTGCTGCATCGTGGTCAGGTTGGCGAAAACCAAGGCAAGATTGGCTGATGCTGGACAGCGTTGATCTGAGCGACCTGAGAGCGGCTCTGCGCTCGGAAGCGGCGGAGCGCATGGCGCAGGACAGCGCGCATGATCTGGCGCATTTGGATCGGGTTTGGACCGCGGCGCAGGCGTTGTCAGAGGCAGAGGGGGGCGCCGATTTGCGGGTGCTGCTCGGGGCGAGTTATCTGCATGATCTGGTGAACCTGCCCAAGGATTCGCCGCACCGCGCGCGGGCCAGTACCATGGCAGCGGGTGCAGCGGCGCCGATTTTACGCAGTCATGGCTTTACCAATCACGAGGTGGCCGCGGCGCAGCATGCCATTGCCACGCATAGTTTCTCCGCTGGCTTGAAGCCTAAGTCATTGGAAGCGCGAATTTTGCGGGATGCGGACCGGCTGGACGCGCTAGGCGCGATTGGCATTGCGCGCACCTTTGCCGTTGGCGGGGCTTTGGGGCGGGCGCTTTATGATGAGGATGACCCGTTTGCTGAGCATCGGGATTTGGATGACGGCGCCTGGGCATTGGATCATTGGCCGGTGAAGCTGTTCCGGTTGCCGGAGGATATGCAGACCGTGGCCGGGAAAATGACCGCCGAAGAACGGGTGGCGGAGATGCGGGCCTATGCGCAGGTTTTGGCGGGTGAGTTGGGTCGTGACTTGCCAGAAAGCTGGGCGTAAGCGCCTTAGCCTTGGGGTGTGATACCAGGGCGGGCTTTGCCGCGTTGCAGACCCAGTTGACGTTCCCGCCAGATAATCAGGATGCCGGCTGAGATGACGATTGCTGCACCAACAAGCATTTGCGGCGTTGGGATTTCTGAGAACCAGACGTAGCCGATCACAATCGCAAACAACATCGCCACATAGTCAAACGGGGCCACCACAGACGCGGGTGCAAACCGGTAACATGATGTCAGCATGATTTGCGCCACACCGCCAATGAGGCCAGCGGTGACCAGAAGCGCGGCCTGTTCCCAGGTTGGGATGACCCAGCCAAACGGCAGGGTGAGCAGCGATAGGCAGGAGGCGGTGAGTGAGAAGTAGAACACAATCGCCGAGGTCTGGTCCGTCTGCACCAGCTTGCGGATGTGGATTTGCGCCAAGGCTCGAAACAGAGCAGAACCCAGCACCAGCATGACGCCAACTGTGGCCATGGCGGAGGCCTGATCCGCGTCAAAGATGGTCAGGCGCGGCCAGAGCACCACCGTCACGCCAATCAGACCAATGCCAACAGCCGTCAGGCGGAAGGCGCGGACCTCTTCGCCCAGAAACATGGCGGCAAAGATCACGGTCATTAGCGGTGCGGCAAAGCCAATGGCGGTAACTTCGGGCAGGGGCAGCAGGCCGAGCGCGGCGAAGTTCATGGCCATGGATGTGGTACCAATCACCCCACGCCAGACATGGCCCATGGCGTTGGTCACGCGCAGGCCTTGCGGCATTTCTCCGCGCTGTAGGAGCCAGATGAAGATCACAAACAAGGCGAAGAAAGACCGAAAGAAGACAGCTTGGCCAGCGGGCACTTCATCAGCGGTGGCTTTGATCAGCGCGGCCATGACGGAGAAGAGCGCAATAGCTGTGATCTTGAAGGCAATGCCTTTGAGCGGTTGCATGGGATGTCCGAAAATTGGGGTTGGCCGGACTGTGGCGCAGGGGCGCAGGAATGACAAGGTGGGCTTGATCTTTGGCGGGGGAGCGGGAAAGGTCCGTGCCAAATACGGAGGGGCCGCCATGTATCAGGACAACTATTTGATTGCCGCGTTAAGCGCATCCGCCGAAGGGCGTGGGCGTGAGGTGTTTGCCGAGGTGCCGGGGCAAGATCCGGTGACTTTCGGCGGGCTGTTTGCCGGAGCGGAGCGCATGGCGGCGGCTTTGGTATCACAGGGGGTGCAACCGGGAGACCGCGTGGCGGTGCAGGTGGAAAAGACGATTGAGGCGATCCAGCTCTATCTCGGCACGGTCATGGCGGGTGGCGTGTTTTTGCCGTTGAACACGGCCTATACGACCTCTGAGGTGGCCTATTTTCTTGGCGATGCCAAGCCGCGTGTTGTGGTCTGTGATCCGACTAAGGCGGAGGAGATCACCCCGATTGCCGAAGACGCAGCGGTGCTGACGCTGGATGGGGCTGGGCAGGGCAGCCTGGCCGATCTGGCGGATGGGCAAACAGGGTTTGAGCCGGTTGCGCGGGGGGCGGATGATCTGGCGGCGATCCTCTATACCTCGGGCACAACGGGGCGCTCCAAAGGGGCGATGTTGAGCCATGATAACCTGCTGTCCAACTCTGAAACGCTGCGCGACTACTGGCGCTTCACCAGAGACGACGTGCTGATCCACGCCTTGCCGATCTTCCACACCCACGGGCTGTTTGTGGCGACCAATGTGGCTTTGTTGTCCGGGGCGTCGGTGGTGTTTCTGGCGAAGTTTGATGCGGATGCGATTTTGGAGGCCATGCCCAAGGCGAGCAGCCTGATGGGTGTGCCAACCTTCTACACGCGGCTTTTGAAAGACGCGCGGCTGACCAAAGAGCAAGCGGCCAATATGCGGCTGTTCATTTCCGGCTCTGCCCCGCTTTTGGTGGACACGCATGAGCAATGGGAAGCGCGCACGGGCCATCGCATTCTGGAGCGCTACGGCATGACCGAAACCAATATGAGCACGTCCAATCCCTATGAGGGAGAGCGGCGGGCTGGCACGGTGGGCTTCCCGTTGCCGGGTGTTGCGGCGCGTATTTGTGCGGATGGTGTTCAGGTGGCGCAAGGCGAGATTGGCGTGCTCGAAGTGCGCGGGCGCAATGTCTTCCAAGGCTATTGGCAGATGCCGGAGAAGACAGCGGAGGAGCTATTGCCAGATGGGTGGTTCATCACGGGCGATTTGGCCAAGGTCGATGCGGATGGTTATGTGACCATCGTAGGGCGCTCCAAGGATCTGGTGATCACTGGCGGGTTCAACGTGTACCCCAAAGAAATCGAGGCGCTGATTGATGATCTTGATGGCGTGCTGGAAAGCGCGGTCATAGGCGTGTCACATGCGGATTTTGGCGAAGCGGTGGTGGCCGTGGTGGTGCGTTCTGATCCAACGCTGACAGAGACGCAGGTGAGTGAGCCGTTGGCCAAGAGTCTGGCCAAGTTCAAACAGCCGAAACAGGTGATCTTCTTGCCCGAGTTGCCACGCAACACCATGGGAAAGGTCCAGAAAAAAGCGCTGCGCGAGAGCTACGCGGAGTTGTTTTCCTAAACCTGGCCCTTCATTTGACCAAAAATATCCCGGGGTGGGCCCATCGAAGATGGGACAGGGGCAGCGCCCCTCAGAAAGCAAAACGGGGGCCAAATGGCCCCCGCTTCTGTTTGACTGTCAGCCGTCTTACGCGCGCACCAGCTTCTCATAAGATTCCGCGATGTCGCGGGTGATGTCGCCAACCTCAAAAGTGTAGTCGCCAATCTGGCCCACTGGGGTGACTTCGGCAGCAGTGCCGGTCAGCCAGCATTGTTCAAAATCCGCCATTTCTTCGGGCATGATGTGACGCTCGATCACGGTGATGCCTTTGTCCTTGAGCATGCCAATTACGGTCTGACGGGTGATGCCATTCAGGAAACTGTCCGGCAGCGGGGTGTGCACTTCGCCATCTTTCACAAAGAAGATGTTGGCGCCGGTCGCTTCAGCCACGTACCCACGGTAGTCCATGAACAGCGCGTCAGAGCAGCCTTTGGCCTCTGCCTTGTGCTTGGAGATGGTGCAGATCATGTAGAGACCTGCGGCCTTGGCGTGGACCGGGATGGTTTCCGGGCTTGGGCGTTTCCATTCTGCAATGTCGAGCTTGGCGCCCTGCATTTTGGCGTCGCCGTAATACGCGCCCCAGGCCCAAACGGCGATGGCAACACGGACAGGGTTGGCCGCAGAGGCAACCCCCATGTCGTCCCCGGAGCCACGCCAGACAACCACGCGTACATAGGCGTCTTTCAGGCCGGACTTCTTCAGGGTTTCCTGCTTGGCCGCTTCCAACTCGTCCAGCGAGATTGGCATTGGCATGTCCAGCGATTCCGCGGATTTGAACAGGCGCTCGTTGTGCTCGCGGCTTTTGAAAATCTTGCCGTTGTAGGCGCGTTCACCTTCAAAGACCGAGCTGGCATAGTGCAGAGCATGGCTCAGGACGTGCACCTTGGCCTCGCGCCAATCCACAAATTCGCCATCCATCCAGATGACGCCGTCACGATCGTCATATGCACCAGCCATGGTCGTTCCTTTCGCTTTCCAAAATGCGTTCAGTTTTTCATTTGTTGCGCACCATATGGCCGAACCGGTCATAAAATTGCGCAAAACCTGCGATTCGCTATCAGTTAGCGCTTGGAGTGTCAACAAAGCTGACGTATTGTGACGGTCAAACCCGTCAATTGTGATGTTGGGAGGCCAAATGAGCGATCCAATTCGGAGTGAGAACCTGCTGTATCTCACCGATGAGCAGCTCCGGCAGGGCATTGAGGCGATGTATTTTGCCTATAGGGGGTTTACGGCGGACCCGGACCGAATCCTTGAGAGCATGGCCTATGGCCGCGCGCATCACCGGGCAATCCACTTCATCAACCGCGCACCGGGCACCACGGTGACCAACTTGCTCGACATTTTGGGCGTGACCAAACAGTCACTCAATCGTGTGTTGCGCACATTGATTGAAGACGGGCTTGTGGAAAGTCGTGTGGGCACGTCGGATCGCCGGGAGCGGAACCTGTTTCTCACTGAAGCGGGCACGGCCCTTGAGCACCGTTTGTCAGATTCACAGCGCGCACGGATGCGCACGGCGTTTCGGGAAGCAGGTCCAGAGGATGTGGCCGGGTTTCGGCGGGTGCTTGAGGCGATGATGGAAGGCGAAATGAAGCGACAGTATAGATCCTTGCGCGAGTCAGGCAAATGAAAGACATCGCGCCTCACCTACTGATTGTGGATGATGACGAACGCATTCGGGAGCTTCTGCGGAAGTTTTTGATGCGCAATGGGTTTCTGGTGTCAGCGGCCCGCGATGCGGCGCATGCGCGGCGGATTCTGTCTGGTCTGGATTTTGATCTGATTGTGCTGGACGTGATGATGCCGGGCGAAGATGGCATGAGCCTGACCCGTGGCATTCGCGAGACCTCGCAGACGCCGGTTTTATTGCTAACCGCCAAAGGGGAAACCGAAGATCGGATTGCCGGACTTGAGGCGGGGGCAGATGACTATCTTGCCAAACCGTTTGAGCCAAAAGAGCTGCTCCTGCGCATCAACGCGATCCTGCGGCGCATGCCGGAGGTTGATGAGGCGTCCACGGTGCCCAAGGTGCTGCATCTGGGTGGCATTCGCTACGATATCGATCGGGGCGAGATGTGGCAGGGCGAGGAGCCTGTGCGGCTGACCGCAACCGAAAGCCAGTTGATGAAGATTTTCTCCAAGACGCCGGGTGAAGCCGTGAGCCGGGGCAAGTTGGTCGAAGAGCTGGGTCGCGACAAAGGCCAAGCGCAGGAGCGGGCGGTGGATGTGCAGATCACCCGTTTGCGGCGCAAACTCGAAGAAGATCCGAAGCAACCGCGCTACCTGCAGACCGTGCGCGGGGCGGGGTACATGCTGGCGCCGGATTGATCCGGCCGCGTAGCAAGCGCGACATATAGAATTGGGGGGGGATGGCATGGCCACAGCGTTGTTCAGTCACGAAAGTTCGTTGAATCACCAAACGCCGCCAGGCCACGCGGAGCAGGTTGCGCGGATCGAGCATATTCAGACAGCTTTGAAGGCGGCCAAGTTCGACGGGTTGGATCGGCGCGAGGCGCCAGAGTGTTCGGACGCGGATATTCTGTTGTGCCATCCGAAAAGCCATCTGGAGGCCATCACAGCGGCAGAGCCGGAGAGTGGCATCATTGCGTTGGATGAGGACACACATATGTCGCCCGGCTCAACACTGGCGGCGCGGTACGGGGTTGGCGGGTGTCTGGCGGCTGTGGATGCGGTGTTGGCCGGTGAGGTGGGCAACGCCTTCGTGGCCTGCCGTCCGCCAGGGCACCATGCGGAGCAAAGTAAGCCGATGGGTTTTTGTCTGTTTGGCACGGCGGCCATTGCGGCCAAACATGCGCTGGAGCGCCATGGGTTAAGCCGGGTGGCGGTGGTAGATTTTGATGTGCACCACGGCAACGGCACGCAGGCATTGTTGTGGGATGAGCCCCGCAGCTTGTTCATTGGCAGTCATCAGAACCCTCTTTGGCCGGGCACCGGTATGCCGGAGGAAACTGGCGCACAGAACAATGTGATGAACTTGCCGTTGCCGCCGCACAGTGATGGGCGGCTGATGCGAGCGACTTATGAGGCGCAGGTGTTTCCCGCGTTGGAGGCGTTTCAGCCGGAGTTGTTGATCCTGTCTGCGGGCTTTGATGCCCACAAAAATGATCCCCTGGCGCAGTTGGAATGGAGTGAGGATGATTTTGTCTGGCTGACGCAGAAGCTTTGTGATGTGGCGGACCAACATTGTAACGGGCGCGTGGTCTCGACTTTGGAAGGTGGATATGATCTGAACGCTTTGGCAGCGTCGGTGGCGGCGCATGTCGGGGTTTTGATGGAGAGAGCCAAATGAGTGACACACCTGTGGAAGAGATGAGCTTTGAAGCGGCGATGCGCGAGCTGGAACAGGTTGTGGGCCAGTTGGAGCGTGGTGACGTGGAGCTGGAGAAATCCATTGCGTTGTATGAGCGCGGGGCCGCGTTGAAAGCCCGCTGTGAGGCGAAGCTCAAAGAGGCCGAAGAAAAGGTCGCGGCGATCACATTGGATGGCAATGGCACCCCGGCCGGTTTGACACCGGTTGAGGGCATGTAAGCGTCCCTCAGTGATGTTTGAGACACGTCTGAAAGAAGCCGCCGCACAGGTGGAGGCCCATCTGCTTGAAGTCATGAAGCCATTTGGCGAGCTGCCGGTGGTGGAGGCCATGCGCTATGCCAGCGCGGGTGGCAAGCGGCTGCGGGCGTTTCTGGTGCTGGAAAGTGCGCGGTTGCATGGGGTTGATTCCCAACAGGCGATCTGGCCAGCAACGGCGATTGAGGCGATGCACGCTTATTCGCTGGTACATGATGATCTGCCCTGCATGGATGACGACGACATGCGGCGCGGGCTGCCGACCACGCATATCAAGTGGGATGAATGCACCGCTGTGTTGGCGGGCGATGCCTTGCAGACATTGGCGTTTGAATGTGTCAGCCGCGATGAGTGCCACGAGGATGCGGCTGTACGGGCCGAGTTGACGGTGTCTTTGGCGCGGGCTGCTGGGGCGCAGGGCATGGTACTGGGACAGGCGCTGGATATTGCGGCGGAGACTGCGCCGGTGCCTTTGACGTTGCAAGAGATCACACGCTTGCAGGCGGGCAAGACCGGGGCGTTGATTGCCTGGTCGGCCACGGCGGGCGCCGTGATGGGCAAGGCGGATATCGAGCCGTTGATGCGTTACTCGCTGGACCTTGGTTTGGCGTTTCAGATTGCCGATGACATTCTGGACGTAGAAGGCGATGCCGCCAAAGTGGGTAAGGCGGTTGGCAAGGATGCGGAGGCGGGCAAAGCCACCTTTGTGTCTCTGCTGGGATTGGAGGGGGCCAAAACCCGTGCCCGCGACCTTGTGACGGATGCATGTGACGCGCTTTCCATTTACGGTAAGGACGCGGATACCTTGCGGGAGGCGGCACGTTTCGTTATCTCGCGAGACAGCTAACCGGAAGGCGCGCCTATGTCAGCGAGACCCCAGACTCCATTGTTGGATCAAGTGACCCTGCCTGAAGACCTGAAACGGTTCTCAGATAGCGAGTTGACGCAGATTGCACATGAGTTGCGGTCTGAGACCATTTCCGCCGTGAGTGAGACCGGCGGGCATTTGGGCGCCGGGCTTGGTGTTGTGGAGCTGACGGTGGCCTTGCATGCGGTGTTTGACATGCCGCGCGACAAGCTGATCTGGGATGTAGGCCACCAGTGTTATCCGCATAAGATTTTGACCGGTCGCCGTGACCGGATTCGCACCCTGCGCCAAGAAGGCGGGCTGTCTGGTTTCACTAAGCGCAGCGAGAGCGTGTTTGACCCGTTTGGCGCGGCGCATAGCTCGACCTCGATTTCGGCGGCGCTGGGCTTTGCGGTGGCGCGCGATCTGGGCGGACAGTGTGACGGCGGTCTGGGGGATGCGATTGCGGTGATTGGCGATGGGTCGATCACGGCCGGCATGGCCTATGAGGCGATGAACAACGCGGGTCACTTGGGCAAGCGTATGTTTGTGGTGCTGAACGACAACGACATGTCGATTGCGCCGCCTGTGGGGGCGATGAGTGAATATCTGTCGCGCCTTTATGCGGGCGAGCCGTTTCAGGAACTGAAATCTGCCGCAAAAGGCGCGGTGAGCCTGTTGCCGGAACCGTTCCGAGAGGGCGCGAAACGGGCCAAAGATGTGCTGAAGGGCATGACCGTGGGCGGCACGCTGTTTGAGCAGCTGGGATTCTCCTATGTGGGGCCGATCGACGGGCATGACATGGACCAGCTGTTGCCACTGTTGCGTACCTTGCGTCAGCGCGCGACGGGGCCGGTGTTGCTGCATGTGATCACCAAAAAGGGCAAAGGCTACGCGCCCGCTGAAGCGGCGCGCGACAAAGGCCACGCCACCGCGAAGTTTGATGTGCCCACGGGCAAGCAGCACAAAGCACCGTCAAATGCCCCGAGCTATACCTCGGTGTTTGGCAATGCGCTGGTTGAGGAAGCCGCTGAGGACAGCCGGATTTGTGCGGTCACAGCGGCGATGCCGGATGGCACCGGGCTGAACCTGTTTGCCGAGCGCTATCCGAGCCGCTGTTTTGATGTGGCGATTGCCGAACAGCATGGCGTGACATTCTCTGCGGCGTTGGCAGCAGGGGGCATGAAGCCGTTCTGTGCAATGTATTCGACCTTCCTGCAGCGCGGCTATGACCAGGTGGTGCATGATGTGGCCATTCAGCGCCTGCCGGTGCGGTTTGCAATTGACCGCGCAGGGCTTGTTGGCGCGGATGGGGCGACCCATGCGGGCAGTTTTGACATTGCCTTTATGGCGAACCTGCCGGGTATGGTGGTTATGGCGGCGGCGGATGAAGCCGAGCTAAAACATATGGTGGCCACTGCGGCGGCCTATGACGATGGCCCAATTGCGTTCCGCTATCCCCGTGGCGAAGGCGTGGGTGTGGAGCTGCCGGAGCGCGGCGAGGTGCTGGAGATCGGCAAGGGCCGTGTGGTGAAGGAAGGCAGCCGCGTGGCGCTCCTGTCCTTTGGTACACGTTTGGAAGAGACCCGTAAGGCGGCAGAGGCGCTGGCAGCACGGGGCATCACACCTACAATTGCGGATGCGCGGTTTGCCAAGCCTTTGGACCGGGACATGATCCTCGATCTGGCAGCGAACCATGAGGCGCTGATCACCATTGAAGAAGGTGCTGTCGGTGGCTTTGGCAGCCATGTGGCGCAGCTTCTGGCCGACGAAGGCGCGTTTGATGGCGGGCTAAAGTACCGCTCGTTGGTGCTGCCGGACACGTTTATTGATCAGGCAAGTCCAAAGGCGATGTATGATGTGGCGGCCATGAATGCTGAGCAGATCGAAGCCAAGGTGCTGGACACACTGGACATCACAACGCTGGACAGCAAGCGCGCCTAAAGTGGGTTTGTAGCGGGGGCCAGCCCCCGCACCCCCGGGATATTTTCGGTCAAATGAAGTCTAAGGGATGGTTTCTTCGTCCAGCATGGCCTTAAGTGCATCACGGTAGTTGGGGTATTTCAGGACGACTCCCAACTCCACTTTGATGCGGTCATTGCGCACGCGTTTGCTGTCGGAATAAAAGCTGCGCGCCATCGGGGTCATTTCCGCCTCTTCAAAAGGGATTTCCGGCGGTGGGTCCATACCCAGAAGTCCAGCGGCATAGGCGAGGATGTCTTGCGGCGGGGCCGGGCTGTCATCACAGACGTTGTAGATTTGGCCCGGGTTGGGTGCTTTCAGAGAGGCCTCCAGCACCAAGGCGATGTCATCGACATGGGCGCGGGAGAACACCTGGTTTTTCTTGATAATGCGGCGTGCGGTGCCGTTGCGTAGCTTGGCAAAGGGGCCGCGACCGGGGCCGTAGATGCCGGCTAGGCGGAAGATGTGCAGTGGCAGTTTTGGCAGAGCTTGCCATTCGGCTTCGGCGAGCACGCGCATTTTGCCGCGGTGGCCGCCGGGATCAAGCGGAGTGTCTTCATCAACCCAGTCGCCATCCATGTCGCCGTAGACGCCGGTGGTCGAGAGATATCCCAGCCATTTGAGGTTAGGCGCGGCCTTTTGCAACGCGTCTTGGCCAAGGCGCAGCACCGGATCACCGTCTTTGTCGGGGCGGATGGAGGTCAGTACGTGGGTCACGTCTTTAAGCGCGGTCTCAAAATCAATGGGCCATTGCAACGGCGTGATGCCTTGGGTGCGTAGCTCGGCCTCTTGGGCTGGGTCGCGATAGGTTCCGAGAATGGTCCAGCCTTGCGGTAGAAGACGGGTGGCGAGGGCCTGGGCGGTGTAGCCGTGGCCGAGCGAAAGCAGGGTCTTGGTCATGGGGTCACTTTGCGCCTGCGAGTTGGCAGGCACAAGAGCTGGCGCGGTGAATAATTGTCACAGCGGTGTGGGGATTGGCTGATGCCTAAAGTTCTGGTGCTGGGTTATTTGCCTTTCCAGACAGGGTCACGTTTTTCAGCAAAAGCCCGTGCGCCTTCGAGCTGATCTTCGCTGTCGTAAAGCACATCGACACTGCGCAACTGGCGTTGGGTGATGTGGTTCATCGCGTCCTGAAATTTGGCGTCTTCGGCGTCACGTACAATTTCTTTGATGGCGGCGTAGACCAGAGGAGGACCAGAGGCGAGCAGGCGGGCTTGCTCCCAGGCGCGCTCCATCAGTTTGTCGGCGGGGAGGATTTCATTCACCAACCCCCAGCGGTGGGCTTCTTCGGCGTCAAACCAGCGCCCGGTGAGCAGCAGCTCCATGGCGATGTGGTACGGAATGCGCTTGGGCAGTTTTACGGAGGCAGCATCGGCAACCGTGCCGGAGCGAATTTCCGGTAGTGCAAAGCTGGCGTGATCCGCCGCGAGAATGATGTCAGCGGAAAGCGCCAATTCGAGGCCGCCACCACAGGCAATGCCGTTTACGGCGGCAATCACCGGTTTGTTCATGTCGCGCAGTTCCTGCAAGCCGCCAAAGCCGCCCACGCCGTAGTCGCCATCCACTGCGTCGCCGTCAGCAGCCGCTTTCAAGTCCCAGCCGGGGCAGAAGAATTTTTCGCCGCCGCCAGTAAGGATAGCCACGCGCAGGTCAGGATTATCGCGGAAGTCGCGGAAAACTTCGCCCATGATGCGGCTGGTGGTCAGATCAATGGCGTTGGCTTTGGGGCGGTCGAGTGTGACCTCGAGAATGGCACCTTCGCGGCGGGTTTTGACCGGGCTGTCACTCATGACTTGTCCTTTCGTATCAGCGCGTCTGCGGCCACCGCGCGGGTTGGGGTGCAGATCAGCGGGTTGATTTCAGCCTCTTGCAAGCTGTCGTGGTTGGCAAGCACGTAGGCTTGCAGCCTGTCGATGGCGTGCAGAATTGCGTCGATGTTAGCGGGAGGTGCGCCGCGATAGCCTGTGAGCAGCGGCGCGATTTTGAGAGAGGTGAGGGCGGCGCGGATTGTCGCTGGGCTGGCCGGGACCAAAAGCGATGCGCTGTCAGACAGCACTTCGGTAAGCGTGCCGCCGGCAGCGAGGGTGAGCACAAACCCATGTGCGGGGTCGCGGTTGACGCCGATGAGCAGTTCGACCACGGCATCGTCGATCATTTCTTCGATCAGGAAGCTGTCGGTTGGCATGGCGTGTGCCGCGGCGGGCAGATCCGCCGTGGTGAGGCGGAGCTTTACGGCTCCGGCTTCTGTTTTATGGGCGATACCCTGGCCTTTGAGCACCAGAGGAGGAGATAAGCGTTGGGCAGCTTCGGCGAGATTGTCCGTGCTGGTCACAGCAACGCTTCTTGGGGTGTCGAGGCCGTGGGCAGCGAGCGCGGTTTTGGCTTCGCGCTCAGTGAGCACTTGAGGCGTTTGGGGGGGCTCGGCAGACACGAGCGCCAAAGGGGCGGTGTCAGGTGCAGAAATTTGCGTGGTGGCAGCTGCGGCAGAGATTGCCTCGCGCAGGCCATGCATTGGCACAACGCCGCCTTCGATCAGGGATTGGGTCACATCGGGAGGGAGCAACTCTGGCAAGGACGCGACCACGGCCAGCGGACGGCCTGTGGATTTGTGGGCCTTAATGGCGGCTTCTGTGGCGCAGTCCCAGTCGGCGCGGTTTTCTGGTGGATAGTCTACTACAGAGAATGTCAGGCCAATGTCCGGGGTCATCATGGCGGACCAGGCTTTGGCCATCGTCGCGACGTCGCGCCATATATAGGTGTGGTAATCCAGCGGGTTGGCAAGTGCGACCATGGGGCCGAGGATGTCACCAAGCCTTGTGAGTTGGGCGTCTGACAAGGGCGGGAAGGTGAGGCCGCTGTTTAAAGCGGTGTCCGCCATGAGGCTGGCCTCGCCGCCAGAACAGCTGATCGAGGCGATTGTGGGGGCGGACAACGGGCCATTGAAGTGTAGCAACTTCAAGGTTTCCAGAAACACCGGCAGATCGCGCACACGGGCAAAGCCGAGGCGCGTGATCAGCGCAGCGGCGCCTGCGTCGCTCCCCGCGAGGGAGGCGGTATGGCTGACGGTGGCGGCTTGCGCCTCGTCGCTTGCGCCGACTTTCAGGACCACAACGGGAACGCCCTTATCCTGAGCTTTGGCGGCCAACGCTTCCCAGCTGCGCAGGTTGGTGAAGCCTTCGATATGAAGACCAAGCGCTGTGACACGCGCATCGTCGAGGAGCGCGCTGGCGATATCCGCCTGATTAAGCTGTGCCATGTTCCCGCAGGTGGCGACATAGGCAATGGGCAGGCCCCGTTGCTGATTGGTGAGGTTGATGGCGATGTTGGAGCTTTGGGTCAGGATGGCAACGCCGCTGTCGACGCGGGTGCAGCCGTGTTGATCTGGCCAGATCGTTGCTCCGTCTAAAGCGTTGATTAGACCGTAGCAGTTGGGGCCTAGGATCGGCATGTCACCTGCGGCGGCCACGAGGTCCGCTTGCAGATCAATGCCGGAGATGTCCTCTTCAGCGGCCTCGGAAAATCCCGACGCGAAACACACCGCGCCGCCTGCGGCACAAGCTGCGAGCTCTTTCACGACCGGAATGGTCGCGTGGCGGTTGATGCCAATGAAGGTTGCGTCTGGCGGTGCGGGCAATGCGCCGATGGATGGGTAAGCTTGGCGTCCTGCGACGTCCGATGATTTGGGGTGCACCGGCCAGATGGCGCCGTCAAACCCAGTTTTTTCGGTTTGCCGGATGACTTCGACACACCACGCGCCGCCACCGACAACGGCAATGGACCGGGGACGGATCAATCGAGAGAGATCACGTGTCATGGCCGTGCCTCCAGGCTGTCATGACGGGCCTCAAGGTGCGGTAACCCTTTTTTAACCACGATGCGGAAGGGTGGGTGGGCGGCCTCCGCAGGAGCGCTTTGAGCCGCATCAGGGAAAGCCCCCCGTTCTACGTCTACTCTTCGGGGGGCGGACCTCTGGCTTCTTCTTTCCCTAAATATCCCGGGGGAATGGGGGCTGGCCCCCACGTCATGCAACTTTGCGATTAAGACTTGCGGTCGAGATGCCCCAAATCGCGGTCCGGTTCGATCACGTCGCGCAGGCGTTTTTTCAATTCTTTCGCCTCCGGAAAGCCGCCGTCGCGTTTGCGGTCCCAGATCACTGTGTCGTTGACCGTCACTTTGTAGGTGCCGGGCACGCCCGCTGGAGCAATGGTCACGCCAGCAAGGTCGCCTTTGAAGGTGGACAGCAATTCTTGCGCCATCCAGCCCGCGCGCAACAGCCAGTTGCAGCCGACGCAGTAGGTGATCGTGACAGAAGGTTTCATGTGGCAGGTCCCTCGATGGTGTGTCGAGGTTGTGCCGCAGGCGCGCGCGCAACACAACGGGATCCATCAAGCCCCCAGTGGCCGCAGCAGGTCGCGGCTGATGATATGGCGTTGGATTTCGCTGGTGCCGTCCCAGATGCGCTCCACCCGTGCATCTCGCCAGAAGCGTTCCAGCGGATAGTCGTCCATCAGCCCCATGCCGCCGTGGATTTGAATTGCGGCGTCGGTGACACGGGCGAGCATTTCGGTGGCATAGAGTTTAGCTGAAGCGATTTCGCGGTTCGACGGCAGGCCGCGATCAAGGCGGGCTGCGGCGGAGAGTGTCAGCAGGTCTGCCGCGTCAATCTCCGTGATCATGTCTGCGATCTGAAACCCAATGCCCTGGAATTTGCCAATTGGCTGGCCGAACTGTTCGCGCTGGGCCGCATAGTCGAGCGCATAGTCAAAAGCGCGCCGGGCGCGGCCCACACAGAAGGCCGCAACTGTGATACGCGTGGCGTAGAGCCATTCGTTCATAACCGCAAAGCCGCCATCGACTTCGCCCAAAACCTGTGCATCGGGCAAGCGGCAGTCGTCAAACTCCAGCACCATATTTTTGTAGCCGCGGTGGCTCACGGATTTGTAGCCGTCACGCACGGTGAAGCCCGGCGTGTCGCGGTCCACAAGGAAAGTGGTGATGCGCTTTTTGGGGCCTTTGGGGGTTTGGTCTTCGCCGGTGGCGACAAAGACAATGAAAAAATCCGCGTGTTCGGCGCCGCTGATGAAATGCTTGTTGCCGTTGATGACCCAGTCGCCGCCATCGCGCACAGCGGCGCATTTCATGCCACGCACATCGGAGCCCGCGCCAGGTTCGGTCATGGCCAAGGCGTCCATACGTTCGCCGCGCACGGCAGGAAGGAGGTAGCGTTCCTTCTGCTCGCCTTCGCAGGCCATCAAGATGTTTTGCGGCCGACCAAAGAAATGCGTGAGCGCCATGGAGCCACGGCCAAGCTCGCGTTCCACCAAGGTGAAGTCGAGATGGTTCAGACCCGCACCGCCAACTTCTTCTGGGAAGTTACAGGCATAAAAGCCAAGGTCGATGACCTTCTGTTTGATCTGTTCGCCAAGCCCGTCGGGAATTTTGCCGGTACGCTCAACTTCGTCCTCATGAGGATAAATTTCGTTTTCCACAAAACTGCGGACGGTGGAGACGATCATCTCCTGCTCTTCGGTCAGATCAAACTGCATGGGGCGCTTCCTCAACTGGCTGATTCCAGCAGAGCGCGCTTGACCGGTTAGATCATGCGGGAATAGCCTCATTTCATGCAGAGTTGGTCAAATACATCCGCTGCACCGCAGAAGATTGGGGTTTTGCTGTTTGACGGGTTTTCCAACCATTGTCTCGCAAACACCGTGGAGCCGATGCGGGCGGCAAATTCGCTGTCGGGAAAGACGCTTTATGACTGGGCGTTTTTGTCTCTAAACGGCGCGGCGGTGCGCAGCTCCAGTCAGCTGCCGGTGGCGCCGCATGGGCGATTAAGTGATTTCTCTGGCGACATGTTGGTGGTGATGCCGTCGTATGGGTTTAAGGACCACGCGGGATGGCAGACGCAAAGTGCTTTACGTGCGGCAGCCAAACGGTTTGACACCGTCTGCGGCATGGATACCGGCAGTTGGCTGATGGCTGAAGCAGGTCTGCTGGAAGGGCACCGGGCTACGATCCATTGGGAAGAGCTGACCTCTTTTGCAGAGCGCTTTCCCGATGTGCAAACTGAGCGCGAGCGGTTTGTCATTGATGGATCGCGGGTGACCTGTTCGGGTGCCATGGCGGCGTTTGATTTGGTGATGTTTCTGATTGGTCGCGACTTTGGGCAGGCGCTCGCTTTGGAAGTGGCGCAGTTGTTTATGACACGGGACAGTGCGCGATCCCACGCAGGCGGGGCGACACCAGCGGGGCGGGTGGTGAACCGCGCTTTGGCGGTGATGCAGGATCACTTAGAAGAGCCTTTGGCCTTGCCGGAGGTGGCGCGCCGCGCAGGTGCAACGCAGAAAGCGCTGGCGGCGCGGATGCTTGCTGAACTTGGGGCCACGCCAGCGGTGGTGTACCGGCGGTTGCGGCTCAATCTGGCGCGCAAGCTGGTGGTAGACACCGATTTGAGCGTGCCAGAGGTGGCGCTGCGCAGCGGTTATGGCGATCCAGCGGCGATGACGCGGGCCTTTCGGGCAGAGTTTGCCACCACTCCGCAGGCCCTGCGCAAGGGGAGCTAGGTGGCGTAAGTGCTGCCTTCCTCGTCCAATATCGCTTTCAACTCAGCCAGATGGCGCACGTCTTGTTCCGGATACTGCTCCAGCTCCTGTGCAGTCTTCTCCGCAATCTCATGCGGTAATACCCGCAATGGCTGGCCGGTTTGCAACGCACGGATGTAGGTTTCTGCTGCGCGTTCAAAATAGTAGAGCCTGTTGAATGTGTCCGCGACGCTGTCGCCAATCACCAACACGCCGTGATTACCCATGACCATGACCTTCTTTTTTCGATCGGTCAAAAGGGCGGCGCAGCGTTCACCTTCGTCCTCAAATGCCAAGCCGCCATAGCTGTCGTCCACCACAACGCGATCGTAAAACGTGGCGCAGTTTTGATCGATCGGAGGCAGCGTGCTGTCCGCCAACGAGGCAAGTACGGTGGCAAAAATCGAGTGCACATGCATCACGCAGCGCGCGTGCGGGCAGTGGCGATGTACGCCGCCATGCAACCCCCAGGCGGTTGGATCAGGCGCATTCGGACCTTTCAGAGCCTCAAGATCGTTGGCATCGATTTCCAACAGATCACTGGCTTTGATGCGGGCAAAGTGCTTTTGATTGGGGTTCATCAAAAATCGCGTGCCATCCTCATTCACAGCAAGACTGAAATGATTGGCGACACCCTCGTGCATGTTCAGACGTGCGGTCCAGCGAAAGGCAGCGGCGAGATCCACGCGTTCTTGCCAGTGGGTGATGTTGGGGTGCAGCTCTGTGACAGTCATAGACGGCTCCTTGTTTGGGACAACGGACCATTGCCGGTGGTCGCCGGTCAAGCGCGTTTGCGACGTCGGTTTTGACGTGTGGCTGGTCAGGCGGTTTCATTTTTGGGTTTCAGCTTCCACCTGAAGGATATTTCGTAAAAGCTTCACCTGCGGTGAGGTTGAACATGGCCAAAACCCGTGGCACCGTGGGCCATGGAACAGAAGCATTTTCAATCTTGGGCCGATGTGGCCCCCCGTCTTGTTGCCGTGGCCGCGGGCCGCGAGCCTGCTGATCTCATCATTCGCAAAGGCCAATGGGTCAATGTACACACCCGCGAGGTGCTGGCGGACCACGATATTGCCGTGGCCGAAGGGCGGATCGCCTATGTTGGGCCGGATGCCAGCCATTGCGAAGGGCCGCAGACTGAGTTCATAGAAGCCAATGGGCGGTTCATGATCCCGGGCCTGTGTGACGGGCATATGCACATCGAAAGTGGCATGTTGACCCCGGCGGAATTTGCGCGGGCCGTCATTGGTCATGGCACCACCAGCATGTTCACCGATCCGCATGAGATTGCCAATGTCTTGGGGCTGGAAGGGGTGCGGATGATGCATGATGAGGCGCTGATGCAGCCCATCAACATTTTTACGCAGATGCCAAGCTGTGCACCGTCAGCACCAGGGCTGGAGACCACAGGGTTTGAGATTGGGCCGGACGATGTGAGCGAGGCCATGGGCTGGCCGGGTATCGTGGGGCTGGGGGAGATGATGAACTTCCCCGGAGTGATCAATGGCAGCCAGCAGATGCTGGCCGAAATTGCTGCGACCCAAAACGCGGGCAAAACCGTGGGCGGTCACTATGCCAGCCCGGATCTGGGCACCCCTTTCCATGCCTATGCGGCGGGTGGTCCAGCGGATGATCATGAAGGCACTTGTGAGGCGGACGCGATTGCGCGAGTGCGTCAAGGTATGCGGATGATGATGCGCTTGGGCTCCGCTTGGTATGACGTAGAAACGCAGATCACCGCGATCACCGAGAAAGGTCTTGATCCGCGTAACTTCATCCTCTGCACCGATGACTGCCATTCCGGTACTTTGGTGAACGACGGTCACATGAATCGGGTGGTGCGCCATGCAATTGACTGCGGCTGTGACCCGCTGGTGGCGTTGCAGATGGCGACGATCAACACGGCGACGCATTTTGGCTTGGAGCGCGATTTGGGCTCTATTGCACCCGGACGGCGGGCGGATGTGATCCTGACGTCGGACCTCAAAACGCTCCCGATTGAGCAGGTGATTGCGCATGGTAAGACCGTGGCGCAGGACGGTAAAGTGTTGGTGGATTGTCCGCATTACGACTGGCCCGCACACGCGCGGCAGACGGTGAACATGGGACGGGCGCGGACGGCAGAAGACTTTGAGGTCAAAGCGCCGCAGGATGCTACCAAGGTCACGGCCAATGTGATTGGGGTGATTGAGAACCAAGCACCAACCAAAGCGTTGACCGCCGACCTTTCAGTCACCGATGGCGTTGTTCAGAGCGATATAGAGGCAGATGTGGCGCAGATCGCGCTGGTGGAGCGGCACCGCGCCACTGGCGATGTGGTCAACGGTTTTGTTTCGGGCTTTGGCTACAAAGGGCGCATGGCGATGGCCTCCACCGTGGCGCATGACAGCCATCATATGATTGTTGTCGGCACCGATCGCGAGATGATGGCGATGGCGGCCAACCGGCTTGGCGAAGTTGGCGGTGGCGTCACCGTGATCAAGGATGGCGAGGAGCTGGCGTTGGTCGAGTTGCCGATCGCAGGCTTGATGTCAGACGCACCTGCCACAGAAGTCGCGGCCAAGGCGCAGAAGATGGTCGAGGCGATGGAGGCTTGCGGTTGCACGCTGAACAACGCTTATATGCAACATTCGCTTTTGGCCCTCGTGGTGATCCCGGAACTGCGGATTTCTGATCTGGGGCTGGTGGATGTGACCAAATTTGAAATGACAGAGGTGATCAAGGCTGCGCAATGACTCCACAGAATATTCCCGTGCATTCCCCCGCCGTCCCCGCCCCTGAAGCCTTTACAGATGCCAAAGCCGCTGTGGCGCGTTTGGAAGAGCTGTATCATCTCTCAACAACTTACCTGAGTGACCAGTTCCGGCGCGCCCTGCGCAAAGGTCCGGACGGGCATCGCATTCGCGCATTTTATCCGGAGATCCGAATCACCACGACCAGCTTTGCGCAGATCGACAGCCGGTTGAGTTTTGGCCATGTGGCGGAGCCCGGTGTGCATGCCACCACGGTCACGCGGCCAGATTTGTTTCGCCATTACCTCGAACAGCAGATTGCGCTCTTGCTGGAAAACCACGGCGTGCCGGTGGTTGTAGGGCCGTCCACAACGCCAATTCCGGTGCATTTTGCGGTGGCCGCGCAAACCGATATGACCGTGCCACAAGAAGGGGCGGCGGATTTCACTCTGCGGGACATCTTTGATGTGCCGGACCTGTCGACCACCAATGATGACATTGTGAATGGCACCGCAGAGATCAACGGGGTGGCGCCGCTCGCGCCGTTCTCAGCGCAGCGGGTGGATTACTCTCTGGCGCGGTTGAGCCATTATACCGCCACTGATCCGGAGCATTTCCAGAACCACGTGTTGTTCACCAACTACCAGTTCTATGTGACTGAGTTCGAAGCTTATGCGCGGCAGATGCTGGATGATCCTAAGTCGGGCTACACCAGCTTTGTCAGCACCGGAAACGTCGAGATATCCGACGCTGAAACGCCTATTGCACCGGTAGACAAGCAGCCGCAGATGCCGACCTATCACCTGAAACGCGAAGATGGCTCTGGCATCACGCTGGTGAATATCGGGGTTGGGCCGTCCAATGCCAAAACCGCCACCGACCATATTGCGGTGTTGCGGCCCCATGCCTGGATCATGGTGGGGCATTGCGCAGGTCTGCGGAACTCGCAAAGCCTTGGGGATTTTGTGCTGGCGCATGCCTATCTGCGAGAAGATCACGTGCTGGATGATGACCTGCCGGTATGGGTGCCGATTCCGGCGCTCGCGGAGGTGCAGACCTCGATGGAGAGTGCGGTGGCGGAGGTGACCAAGCTGTCAGGCTTTGAGCTGAAGCGTGTGATGCGGACCGGCACGGTGGCGACGATTGATAACCGGAACTGGGAATTGCGCGAGCACACCGGCCCGGTGCAGCGACTGAGCCAGTCGCGGGCCATCGCATTGGATATGGAGAGCGCGACGATTGCGGCTAATGGATATCGATTCCGGGTGCCTTACGGCACGTTGCTTTGTGTCAGCGATAAGCCACTTCATGGGGAATTAAAGCTTCCCGGCATGGCGTCAGACTTCTATAAGACACAGGTCGCGCGGCATTTGCTGATTGGCATTCGCGCTATGGAAAGCTTGCGCGAAATGCCTCTTGAAAGGCTTCATTCGCGGAAATTGCGCTCATTTGATGAGACTGCCTTCCTCTGACCCTACGGAAATCTGTGGAAAACCCTTAAAAACACCGTTTTTTGGCACACAATTTATTGTGTTCACCCACAACATCCCGTTAAATGCCGGGCGTGAGGCCCTACTAATCGGGCAGACTAATGGAGACCTGAAATGGCAAAACCGATGACCAAGACCCAACTCGTTGCCGCTCTGGCCGAAGAAATGGGCTCTGACAAGAAATCCGCAGGCGCAGCTCTGGAAGCCGTTTGCGCGTTGATCACCCGCGAAGTATCCGCTGGTGGTGCAGTGACCCTGCCAGGTGTTGGCAAAATTTACTGCCGCGAGCGCCCTGAGCGCATGGTGCGCAACCCAGCAACTGGCGAGCAGATCAAGAAAGACGCGGACAAGGTTGTGAAAATGACCATCGCCAAAGCGCTGAAAGACAGCGTGAACGGCTGATCACGTTGATCATTGTTTACGGAAAGGGTCGCTCGGTTGAGCGACCCTTTTTTTTTAAAGCTGCGCGCTGGGCGTGGAATGGGAAATGGTGATCTCTTCATCCGACATGCCCTCAGCAATACCGTCAAACAGGGGCGTAGAAAGATAGCGTTCACCGGTGTCTGGCAACATCACAAGGATGTTGGACCCTTCAGGGGCCGTCTGTGCAACCTCAATGGCTGCGGCCAAAGTGGCGCCAGCCGAGATGCCTACCAGAATGCCTTCCTCGGACGCGAGGCGCTGCGACCATTGGATGCCATCCGGTCCCGGTGTTTTGATCAGCTGATCGTAGCCGTTTTTGTCCAGCGCTTCTTGTAGCACCCAAGGGATGAAGTCCGGGGTCCAGCCTTGGATCGGATGGGGTTCAAACGCCGGGTGGCTTTCGGTGGCCTGATTGGCGGCGTCGCGGGTGTTGATGTAGCCAGAGTCCACGAGCGCCGCGTTGGCCGGTTCCGACAGGATGATCTTGGTATCCGGGCTTTCGCGGCGCAAGACACGTGACACGCCAGAGACCGTACCGCCGGTGCCGTAGCCGGTGACCCAGTAATCCAGCGAGGTGCCTGCAAAATCGCTCAGGATTTCGCGGGCTGTGGTGTTTTCGTGCATGTCAGCGTTGTCGGCGGTTTCAAACTGGCTGGCGAGGAACCAATCGTTTTGCTCGGCCAGTTCCTGTGCCTTCTTATACATGCCAAAGCCTTTTTGGGCTTTGGGTGTGAGCACAACCTTGGCCCCCAGAAAACGCATCAGGCGGCGACGCTCCACGGAGAAAGCCTCCGACATGGTGATGACCAGTGGATAGCCTTTGGCGGCGCAGACCATGGCAAGGCCAATGCCGGTGTTACCGGAGGTGGCCTCAACCACGGTTTGGCCGGGTTTTAGACGGCCGTCTTTCTCCGCGGCCTCAATGATGTTGAGTGCCAGACGGTCTTTGACGGAGCCAGCCGGATTGGCAGCCTCGAATTTCACAAACATGTTCACATGTTTGGGCGCAATCCGATTGAGGCGGACAACCGGGGTATCCCCAACCGTATCCAGAATGCTGTCGTAGCGGCGGCCACGACCTTGAGTTTGGCGGGGCATAAGCGCCTCCTTTTGTGCGTAGTTTCAGACTCCAAGCTAAGAGGCGAATTTGGAAATTAGTAGGTCTGTGATTGCCGCAGATGGAAATAAGGACGGCACGCATTGGGCCCCGCTGAAGGCGTGATTTCGTTTTGATTTGTGTGCAACGTGGCAAACAAAAAGGCCGCAGCACGGGGCTGCGGCCAATCTTGTTCGCGTTGGTCAGAGTTACATGTTGTTCTTTTTGTACTCTTCCATCAGGGCCTTGGCTTCGTCGATCATTGCCTGACCGTCGAGGCCGCGCTTGTCCATGTCGGCAATCCAAGTGGTGTAGATTGGCTGCACAACTTCGGCCCACTTGGCGGCGTCTTCAGCGGAAACAGTCACGATGTTGTTGCCGCGTGCCACTGCTTTGTCACGCGCTGGTGCGTCCATGTCTTGCATCACACCGCCGGCAAAGATCGAGAATTCCACGCCGGAGTTCTTGTCCATCACCGCTTTCAGATCGTCTGGCATCGACTCATAACGGTCTTTGTTCATCGCCAGAACAAAAGTCAGCGTGTACAGCGCGTTGCCTTCAAATTCGGTATGGTTGCCCACAAGCTCAGGGACTTTCAGTGCGGCGGTCACTTCCCATGGGATGGTGGTGCCATCGATCACACCTTTGGACAGGGCTTCTGGCACAGCTGGCACCGGCATGCCGATGGGCGAGGCACCGGTCAGTTTCAGCAGCTCGTTCACCAAGCGAGAGCCGCCGCGAATTTTCATGCCCTTAAGGTCGTCAGGTGAAGAGACCGCTGCGTTGGTGTGGAACATGCCAGGACCGTGCACCCAGGTGCCAAAGATCTTCAGGTTCTTAAACTCAGTGTCCTTCATGTGCGCGTCAAACATCTTGGCATAGGCATAAGAGCCCGCGCGTGCATCTTCGACCATGAAGGGCAATTCAAACACTTCGGTGGACGGGTAGCGGCCTGGGGTGTAGCCGACCACGGTCCAGACGATGTCGGCAACACCGTCGATGGCCTGGTCCATCAGCTCTGGTGGCTTACCGCCCAAGGACATGGCAGCATAGCGCTCGATCTTGATGCGGCCTTCGCTGTCTTTCTCAATCGCATCCGCCCAGACGTCCAAAATCAGCTTTGGCACATTGGCCTGCGGCGGCAGGAACTGGTGCATCCGCAGGGTCACGTCTTGTGCAAACGCAGTTGTGGCTGTGATCGCCATGGTGGCCCCGGCGGCCAGTAATTTGGTAATAGGGTTGCGCAGGGTCATGTTGGTCCTCCCAATTGGTCTTTTCTCCCGATTGGGGAGAGTGTTGTTGAAGCAAGACGTTCTGCCAAGGGAAATTTGACCAGTTGGACATGTTTCTTTGTTGTGGGCGAATTACCTGCCTAAAACGCTTGGGACAAAATGACATTTGGGGGCGTGGTTGAGTGGACAATTTGCGCCAATTCGGGCGGCTACGTTAAGGTGATTTGGGAAAGTGTCGTCGGCCACTTGCTTCAGCGGCGAAATGGCACAATGACAACAGATGAGCCTGCCACGGGGATGGCATGCTCCGGCCGCCGGGAGGGCAGGCCGCAAGGAGGGGCACCAGAGCGGTTGCATGAATGAATTACTGGCAGGTCTGCTAGAAGCGGGCCGATTAATCGTCACTTTTGACGCGGACCTGATTGAGATTTCGCTGCGCTCGTTGCAGGTTACACTGACCGCTGTGGCGATCGCCTCGGCGATTGGATTGCCTCTGGGTTGTTGGTTGGCGGTGCGTCGGTTCCGTTTCCGCCGGTTTGTGATTGCAACCTTGAACGCGTTGATGGGGCTGCCGCCGGTTGTGGTGGGTTTGATTGTCTATCTGCTGCTGTCGCGGGCTGGGCCGTTTGGGGTGTTTGGACTGTTGTTCACCCCCACAGCGATGATCATTGCGCAGGTGATCATTTTGACCCCGTTGATCGCCTCGATTGCCCATCAGGCCATTCGAGAGTTGTGGGCGCAGTACCACGATCTTTTGATTTCCATGAACACCACGCGCTGGCAGCGCATTGCCACGCTCTTATGGGATGGACGTCGGGCGCTTTTGACGGCGTCGCTGGCCGGGTTTGGCCGCGGCATTGGCGAAGTTGGCGCGATCATGATTGTGGGCGGTAATATCGACAATGCGACGCGCGTTTTGACAACGGCGATTTCGCTGGAGACCGGCAAGGGCAACTTCTCACTCGCACTTGCCTTGGGCTTTGTGCTGATTGGCTTGGCGGTGGTGGTGAACCTGTTGATCCACACCTTGTCGCGCACGGAGGTGAGTGGCCGATGGTGACCTCTATTCTGCCTCTGACGGTAACTGATGCGGTTGTGCGCCGACGCGGCAAGACTTTGTTGGGGCCGATAAGCACCACGGTGAGTGACAGCGGCCTGTCGATTGTGATGGGGCCCAATGGGGCCGGGAAAACCACGTTGTTGCGCCTGTTGCATGGCATGGAACGGGTGTCCGGTGGGGGATCGCTTCAGTGGCAAATCCCCGAAGAAGATGCCCGCGCGCTTCAAGCCTTTGTGTTTCAGGCTCCGATCATGATGCGGCGCACGGCGCTGGACAATGTGGCTTACCCGCTGATGACTCATGGGGTGTCCAAGAAGGATGCTCGGGCCCGTGCGGTGGAGTGGCTGGAGCGTGTTGGCTTGGCGGACAGCGCTCAAAAGCAGGCCACGGTGCTGTCTGGCGGAGAGCGTCAGAAGCTGGCACTGGCGCGGGCCTTGATCCGCAAACCTGAAATTCTGTTCCTTGATGAGCCCTGCGCCAATTTGGATGGCCGGGCGACGCGGGAATTTGAGGCGCTGCTGATGCAGGCGTTCAAAGAGGGAACACGCGTGGTGATGTCCACGCACGACATTGGTCAGGCACGGCGGCTGGCGGAGGATGTTTGGTTCATCCACCACGGTCACATTCTGGAGCAGACACCTGCGGAAGAATTCTTTGCCTCACCCAAAACAAGTGAAGCGCGCGCATTTATAAATGGAGACATAGTCGAATGAAGTTTGGTACAACGCTTGCCGCAGTGGCCTTGGTATTCAGTGGCGTTATGGCAACCGCAGACACCATGAAAATGGCGGTCACAACCTCTTTCCACAACTCGGGACTGTCTGACGTCCTGTTGCCGGAAATCCAGAAAGATCTGGGTCTGGAAGTGCAGCTTTTGGTCGTGGGCACCGGTCAGGCCCTGCGTTTGGGTGAGGCTGGTGATGTGGATGCGATCCTGGTGCATTCCAAAAAAGCGGAAGAAGCGTTTGTTGCGGGTGGGTATGGCACGCACCGTCGTGAGATCATGTACAACGATTTTGTGTTGATTGGCCCCAATGCCGATCCTGCAAAAATCGCTGAGTCCGAAACCGTGGTGCAGGCGCTGTCCGCGATTTCCGAAACCAAGGCTGCGTTTGTGAGCCGCGGTGACGACAGCGGCACCCACAAGAAAGAGCTCTCTCTCTGGGCAGAGGCCGGTGTGGATGCGGCTGCCCGCTCTGTGGATTGGTACAAGGAAGCCGGTGCCGGCATGGGCGCGTCCCTGAACACCGCGTCCGGCATGAACGGTTACATCATGAGCGACCGTGCAAGCTGGCTCAAGTTTGGCAACAAAGGGGAACTGGAATTGCTCTATTCCGGCGATCCGGAGCTGTTCAACCAGTACGCCTATATTCCGGTGAACCCGGAGAAGCACGGCCACGTGCAGGCGGAACTGGCGCAGAAGCTGGAAGCCTGGCTGGTGAGCGACCGCGCCAAAGAGTTGATTGACGGCTACACTTTGAAAGGTGGCCGCCTGTTTATCTTCAACGCGGAACAATAAACGCGTTGGTGCACGTCACTCGTCTGGGGTGACGTGCACTGCAAATTGCTCCAACTCGGCTTCTGCTGGCGCAATGCTGCGGAATTGCTCTTTCACACCGGCGTCGGTGAGTTCCCGAGCCACAGTCAGAAGCGTGTTGGCCTCATGTTCGGCGCAGAGATCCGTCATATGGGCAATCTCCTCGGCCGCCACCGGACGCGCAGCCTCCAACGAAGGCGCGCCGTAGACTTCCACAAAATGCTGAGCGAGCGCGTCGGTGAGGGCTTCGACCTCTGCCGCCTCGATGGTGGTCACGGCCACAAAGGTCACGCGACCAAAGGTCTCCACACCCAGCCAGCCATTGGCAAACGCCTGCCGTGCTTTGCCGGTCAGGTCGGCCTCGGACCAGTTGGAAAATTCAAACCCGCCGCTGATCGCCCACTCGCCGGTGCGGGCAGGGTTGAAGTAGACCCGCTGGTCGCTTTCATCAAAATGGATCGCACGTGCCAAAAGCATCAGCTGTCTCCTTCCAATAGGCGGCTGAGCGGCAGCAGGCGGGTGTCTTCGCCGCTGCGCAGGAGCGCGCCAAAGTGTTCGTCTGTGCCGACAAAAGTGCCAGCTTCTTGCGTCTCGCCAAGGGACCATTCGACCTCTTCGCCGAGGTTGTGCGCGAGGCCCCGCCATTCAGTGTTGAGTGGCTTGAGACCTTCCTCTTCCATCCGGTTGACCCAAACCAACGTGTGTCGCACCCATGCGCCGAGTAGCTCATCGGGGCGCACATCCACACAGCCTTCTTCATAGAGCGCCGTTTGATTTGGCGTGTCGCCGGGAGTGTCCGCGTTGGCTGGGATCAACGGCAGTTCCAAACCGACCACCAGCCAATCTGGCACAGCGTTGGCGTCTTGCGTGGCGGCGGCGACACGCATCCGGCCGCAGCGGGCGCCATTGACCAGGATACCGCCGGGCCAATCCAGATGCACGGCCACCTCTGGCGGAGCCAAGGCGCCAAGCGCGTTCTGAAACCCAATGGCGCAGCTGATCAGCACCGGTAAAGCCTCGGTCAAGGGGACCTCGGGTGCAAAGACAATGGCGGCGCGCAGCTGATCTGCGGCAAGGTTGTGAACCACAAGCCCCGCATCGCAGCCCATGATCGCTTGAGTCTTGGCCTTGGCAAAAGGGTCCGCGCTGCCGGTCAGCGCGAGCCCTTCAAAAAGCGGTGGGAATTGCGGGGCCTCACTCATGCGTTGCCGTCCTCGATCAGACGGCGAGCCAACGTACGGAAGGACTGCGCCTGTGAGCTGTCCGGTTTGGAAACCACAATTGGCGCCCCGCCGTCAGCGGCAACACGGATGTCCAGCGCCAGCGGAATTTCTGCCAAGAGCGGCACACCCAGTTTTTCCGCTTCCGCAGCCACACCGCCGTGGCCAAAGATGTGCTCTTCATTGCCGCATTTGGAGCAGATATGGGTGCTCATGTTCTCAACCATGCCCACGATCGGCGTGCCAAGTTTCTCAAACATGTTGATGCCTTTGCGGGCATCCAAAAGCGCAATGTCCTGCGGCGTGGAGACCACCAATGCGCCCGTCAATTCAGCCTTCTGCGCCAGAGTCATCTGCACGTCGCCGGTGCCAGGAGGCAGGTCAACGATCAGCACATCCAGCGCGCCCCACTGGACCTGGTTCATCATCTGTTGCAACGCGCCCATCAACATGGGGCCACGCCAGACAACCGCTTCTTCTTCGCGGGTCATCAGGCCAATCGACATCATGGTCACGCCGTGGTTGCGCATTGGCAGGATGGTTTTGCCATCGGGGCTCGACGGACGACCAGAAACACCCAGCATGCGGGGTTGGGACGGGCCATAAACATCCGCGTCGAGCAAGCCAACGCGGCGGCCTTCGGCGGCCAGCGCAGCAGCAAGGTTGGCCGAAACAGTCGATTTGCCCACGCCCCCTTTGCCGGAGGCCACAGCAAGAATGCGGTCGATGCCGGGGATCTTTTGTGGGCCTTGGGGCTCCGCTGGGCGGGAGCCTTTGAGGTCGGGCGGCGGCTTGGAAGCGGCATGCGCGGTCATCACGATGGACACGCTGTCCACGCCATCCAGCGCGCTTAATTTGTCCTCGATTTCAACCTTCATCGGCTGCATCGCCTGAGCGCGGGCCGGGTCAATTTCCAACACGAAACGGACTTCGCCACCGTCGACGTTCAGGGCGCGGACCATGCCGGACGCCACCAGATCGGATCCGGACGCGGGATCGGTGAAGACTTTGAGGACGTTTAAAATATCGTCGCGGTTAGCCATTTATGTGCGCCCTTTGATTTGACCGGTGACAACATGCTCCATGTCCAGACCGTCAACGGTCAACACGACTTTGGCGGTGAACTCTTTGCCGTCGGTTGCCTCGGCTCCGGCAGAGCGCATGGCGTCCTCAATGGCTTGCTGGCTGGTGACGCCAACCTGCTTGAGAAATTTGCGCATGCTCATGTTAAAATCGTCGCTCATAGGTGGATATCCTTCTGCCTAGGGCATTCTACTTGGGTCCATGTTGACGCAAGCCGCGGCGGAGGCCTAGGTTTGTGTCATGGATTTTTTTCGGTTTTTGATAGGTGTTGTTGTCGCGTCGGTAACTTGCGTGGCCGACGGGTCCGCGCGTGCGCAGGGCAAAACCACAAGCTTGTTGGTTGCGCCGGAGGTGCAAGAGACCGGCGTCGTGAAATTTATGCTGCCCCGGTTCACTTTGAAACATGGAGTGCGTGTCACGGTGGTCACCGAGGGAGACGCGGCAGGCAGCCTGATCAAAGATGGTGAGGCGGCGGTGTTTTCGCGTGCCGGAGACAACTATGGCCTGACGGTGCATAGGGTGGACGATCCGCATATGGCCACTTTGGCGGCTTGGCTGACCGGCGATGTGGGGCAACGTACAGTGTTGAGTTTCAAGCGTGACGGGCAAGCGGTGTTTGAGGTGCCGATTGTCGTGGTTGAGGCTGCGGTTGAGGCGGAATTGGACGGCGATGCCGCACGTGGTGCGGAACTGGCGCTGAGTGCCTGTGGTCGCTGCCATGTTGTGGGCGACGTCAATCGGATGAACGGCATTGGCTCCACGCCAAGCTTTGCGGTGCTGCGCAGTTTGGATGGTTGGATGGAACGGTTCTGGGCGTTTTACGCGCTGAACCCACATCCGTCGTTCACCATCATTCCCGATGTTACCGAACCGTTTGACGAGACCCGCCCGTCCCCGATCAGCCCCGTCACGGTGACGCTGGAGGAGCTCGAGAACATCGTGGCCTATACCGCGACCATGGCCCCGGCCAATTTGGGAGCGCCGGTTGTGCATCAGTGATCCCGGCGCTTGCTGAAGTAGTCCTCAGAGGTACGCACCTGTGGGCGCTCATTGCCGGAAAACGGATTGTTCTCCTGATGGAACTGCGCGTTTACGCGGCAATCGTCACACATACGGATCATGCGGGCGGCGTCTGAGGTGGCAAACATTGCGTGTTTGCCTTCGAGCTTCTCAACAATACGCTCGATGGTGGATTTCACCCCAAACGGCGTGCCACATTCGATGCAGTCAAACGGCTCTTCTTCGTGCACCACTTGCTGAGACAGCGCGGTGTCGGCGGTGTTCATCTGTGGCACCAAAGAAATGGCGTTTTCCGGGCAGACATGGGCGCAGAGGCCACACTGTAAACAGGCGTCTTCCTGAAAGCGCAGTTGCGGCTTGTCTGGATTGTCCCCCAAGGCGCCCGCCGGACAAAGCGAGGCACAGGATAGGCAGAGCGTGCAGGCGTCTTTGTCGACCAGCACGGCACCGTAGGGAGCGTTTTCCGGCAAAGGCAGAGGTGTGTCGAGGTCCCCATGCAACGCTTTGACGGCAAGCCGGGTGACTTGCCGGCGGTTGCCAAGTGGCAGGATCGGTGCGGTGGGTTCAAGCCCGCTAGAGGCTCCGTAGAGTGCATCACACAGGGCACTTGGCTCCTCGGGGTCAAGGATGCGCAGCGCGTTGGTGTCGCCACAGAGTGCCTGTGCCAACAGGAGTTCGCTGTCCAGAGCACCCCGGTCTGTGGTTGGGGCAGCAAGCACGTCGACACCGATAAAACCGCTGGAGAGGGCCGCGAGCATTTCCGCATGGCCAAAGCCGCTGATGTGTTCCAGATCAAGCGGGATTACCTTGGCAGGCAAGCCGCGATCGTGGCGGGCCGCCAGCGCAATCAACTCCGCGCCAAAGTTGCGGTCATGCACCAGCAGGCGGGGCGCCGCACCGCCAGCGTTGCGATAAGCTTCGGATAAGCCATTGATGCGGGCAAAAAGTGCGCTGACCGGCGGATCATCATAGGTGATGGCGCCAGATGGGCAGAGCGCGGCACAGGAGCCGCAGCCGGCGCAGATGTTGGGGTCAATGTCGATGTGGTCGCCATCAGGACGGATGGCTGAGGTTGGGCAGACATCCAGACATTTGGTGCATCCGGTCTGTGAAGCGCGGGAATGGGCACAGATGCTGGTTTCCAACGCCAAATAAAGCGGCTTTTCAAAGGTGCCAACCAGATGGGAGGCCTCCAAGATGGCGGCATGAGTGGCGGGCAGGCTCTTGGGGTCTGCCAGAAGGTAGCCTTCGCGTTTCTCAGGGGCTGGGAACAGTGGGGTTTCGCCGCGCAGGTCGAGCAGGATGTCGCAAGTGGTTTTCGCACCGTTGCGCGGCTCGCCAAAGGTTGCTGCGCCGCGCCCGGTGGAGTCCACTTGTTGCAGCGCGTCAATCTCAATCAAGAAGTTGCCAAGGGCTCCGGAGGCTTTTTTCAGCTGTCCGGCAACCACGTCAAAGTCGCGGTCTTCTGGCGCGTCGCTTCCAGGGGCCAAAAGCACGGTGACGCTCAGAAAGTCTTTCAACTGGCGTGCGGCGGCGAGAGCAACCTCTTCCGGCCCAACAATCAGGCAGAGGCCGTCGGAGGTGATGTCGAAAGTTTTGGTGGCCGGAGTGGTCCGCAAACCGTCTGCCAAAAGAGCGGTAGATTTGGGTCCTGCTTCAGCACCTTCATCTGACCAAGCCGCGCGATCACGCAGATCGACAAAGGTCGGTTCGGGCAGGGACAATTCGTCCGCCAGCTCGGCGAAAAAACTCTGTTCCTGGGTGCAGGCAACACAGGTTGTCGCGGGGTCTTCGGCGGACTGCAAAAGCTGTGCAGCGGTTTGCATCTCTGCCGCGCCAAGGGGGGTGTTCACTTTGGAGCATTGCACCGTGCCAACAGAGTCGAAGCCTTCTGTATTCAATGGCATACTTTTCGAACAGTTACACAAAATCAATGTCTTAGACATGATTTCCTCCCAGAAAATACCCCCAAGAGGAGGCGTAGATTTGCGTCAGAAATGCATGTTTCTGCTTCTGCGTAAAGCCCTCGGTCTCTGCCGAATCACTGGAATTTGACCCAGCGTAAAACCAAGTGATTCTATTGGTTTTTGGGGGATGTGGACAATCTGTCCATGTGTGACGCCGGGGCAAGTTTGGGTGGTCCAAAATGTCTAGTTTTTCGCGCAAAATACCGTGGTTTTGCGTTTTCCTTTGGCAAGGCCCAGGAAAGTGCCGAAGTTAAGGATGCCTGCGAAAAAAATTTCTGACGAATGCGTGGGCACGGGAGGAATACGAATTCATGCGCCAAGCGCCGGTATCATTGCCGTTGGGCATCGTGATCCGCAGAACGCCCTCGGCCAACCGATGGGCGAAATTTGCGTGGCAGGCTGTTGGCGTGCTCCCTGGAGCCGCCCAGGCTGATTGGCGTGTTATGCGCGAAGAAGAGGGGGCGGTAGAATTCCATGCTGCCACCGTGCCGCTTGAATTGTGGCACACCGACACCGAAGCCTATTTGACCACCCTGACGGCCCGTGTGCCGTCGATTGGCGTGGTGATGCGCGAAGCGGAAGATGGTGATGCGGAGCGGCCTTATGAGGTGCTGCTGGCAACGGCCTCTGCCTATGAATTCCAGGATTATGCTGACAGCGGTGAAGAGCTGCTGGAGTTGGTGCCGATGCCGGAGGGGCTTGTTGCCTTCCTGCGCGACTTTGTCGAAGAGCATCATGAAGAAGAGACTTTTGTAAAACGTCGCCGCGATAAGAAGCGGATTGATCTGGTCGAAGATGGACGTGGTGATGCGCGTATTTCCCAGATCTCTGATGTGTACCGCGCGCCGCGCACCGGGAGGCCAAATTGAGCCGCGGTGGGGATTTCTGGGCGCGCCGAAAGGCGGGCGTTGCGGCGGAAGCAGAAGCCGAAGTTGTGGCTGTTGAGAAGGCAGAGCTGGCGCAGGCCCATGCTGAGCTTGAGGAGAAGTCGGACGCAGAGATTTTGGCGGAGCTGGATTTGCCTGATCCGGATGCGCTTGAAAAGGGCGATGACTTTTCGGTGTTTTTGGAGAAAGCCGTACCAGAGCGCATTCGTCGGCGGGCGTTGCGGAAACTTTGGTTGAGCAATCCGGTGTTGGCCAACATCGACGAGCTTGTGGATTATGGTGAAGATTTCACCGACAGCGCCATGGCCGTTGAGGCGATACAGACCACCTACCAGGTGGGCAAAGGCATGCTGGAACACGTGAAAGAGATGGCGCGGCAGGAAGAAGAGGCGCAAGCCTTGGCCGAAGGTCGCGTCTCGCTGGAAGAGTTTGAGGTGCAAACTGAGGCGGCATTGGTTGAGAGCTCTGACAAGGGCGAAGAGACCGAAGCGGTAGTGGTTGCGCCAATCGACGTGGTGGCCGAAGCTGAGGCTCCTACTGAACCATTCCCTGACGCGGAGGCGCTCCCTGTGGCCCCTTTGCGTCGCCGTATGCGGTTTGAGTTTGCCGCATCAGAAACGACTGAAGAGAGGGCATAGCGATGAGCCAAGCCGTCACCGACACCCACGTTGCCGAAGAGGATCTGCTGCGCGCGGATCTTTACGATTTTCTGGCCGCCCTTTTGGCCAACCCGCCGAGCAAAGACCTGTTGCAGCATGCGGCTGCATTGGGTGGCGATGACAGCGACCTTGGGCAGGCGATCAGCACATTGGCCCGTGTGGCCAAAGCCACAAATGCCGCCGCAGTGGAAACCGAGTTCAACGCGCTGTTCATTGGCCTTGGCCGGGGTGAGCTGATGCCGTTTGCCTCCTACTATCTGACCGGTTTTTTGAACGAAAAACCGCTGGCCAGCCTGCGGGCGGATATGGCGGCGTTGCGCATCACCCGCGCGCCCAATGTGTATGAGCCGGAAGACAACATCGCCAGCTTGCTGGAGATGATGGCGGGCATGATCCGCGGTCGTTTTGGCGAGCCGGTGCCGCTGCAAAAGCAAAAAGATTTCTTCTTCACCCATATTGCCGCTTGGGCGGAGCACTTCTTCTCCGATTTGGAAGCGGCGCAAAATTCGGTGCTCTATGCGCCGGTGGGCACGGTGGGCAAAGCCTTCCTCGAAATTGAAACACAGGCGTTCCGCATGGGGGCGGAGTAAACGTCACTTGAAACCGTCGGACCCCGACCGACCCAAAATAAGGAGCTCGCCATGAGCAAGCCAGAGGAAAAAGGTGCCAGCCGGCGCGATTTTCTGAAGCTCGCAACAGCAGCAGCCCCAGCAGCCGCTGCAGTTGTAGCCATGTCGCCACAAGCGGCGGAGGCACAGCCAGCTGATCTGTCTCGCACCGAGATGCAGGACACCGCGCACACCCGCGCTTACCTCGATAGCACCCGGTTCTAATCGGACGTTATCACACCCGCCCCCGACCACTGGTTGCGTGACGCCCACCGGTCGGGATTTTGAGACTAACCGAGCCAGCCTCGACGAACGGGGCAGCAAGGGAGGAAAGAATGCTAAGGAAAAAGACCAACGGGGTTGCGCGACGCCCCCAGCGGACAAGTATCCTGTCTGTCGCAGCTGAAAAAGCTGTGGATCGCCGCACATTTTTGCGTGGATCCGGTCTCGCCATTGGTGGACTGGCAGCGATTGGTGCCACCGGTGGCACCGTTACACAGGCGCAGGCGCAAGACGCCGCCAATACTGCCGTTCAAACCATCAAATCCGTATGTACCCACTGTTCTGTGGGCTGTACCGTTGTGGCCGAAGTGCAAAGCGGTGTTTGGATCGGGCAAGAGCCTGGTTGGGACAGCCCGTTCAACCTCGGATCCCATTGTGCCAAAGGCGCATCGGTGCGGGAACACGCGCATGGTGAACGCCGCCTGAAGTACCCTATGAAAAAAGAGGGTGGTGAGTGGAAGCGCATCAGCTGGGAACAGGCGATCGACGAGATCGGCGACGGCATGAACCAGATCCGCGAAGAAAGCGGCCCTGACAGCGTTTATTGGCTGGGATCAGCCAAGCACAACAACGAACAGGCGTATCTGTTCCGCAAGTTTGCTGCCTATTGGGGCACAAACAACGTGGATCACCAGGCGCGTATCTGTCACTCCACCACAGTTGCGGGTGTTGCGAACACATGGGGCTACGGCGCCATGACCAACTCCTACAACGACATCCACAACTCCAAAGCCATCTTCATCATTGGCGGCAACCCAGCCGAAGCCCACCCGGTTTCCCTGTTGCACGTGCTGCGCGCGAAAGAGCGCAACAACGCACCGCTGATCGTGTGTGACCCACGCTTCACGCGGACGGCGGCCCACGCAGATGAATATGTACGCTTCCGTCCTGGCACCGATGTGGCGCTGGTTTGGGGCATTCTGTGGCACATCTTCGAAAACGGTTGGGAAGACAAAGAGTTCATCCGCACCCGTGTTTGGGGCATGGACCAAATCCGTGACGAAGTACGTCAGTGGAACCCAGAAGAAGTGGAACGCGTGACCGGTGCTCCTGGTGAGCAACTGCGTCGTGTGGCACGTCAACTGGTGAACAACCGTCCAGGCACCGTGATCTGGTGTATGGGTGGTACGCAGCACACCAACGGTAACAACAACACCCGCGCGTACTGCATTCTGCAGCTGGCCCTTGGTAACATGGGCACAGAGGGTGGTGGCACCAACATCTTCCGTGGTCACGACAACGTACAAGGCGCAACCGACCTTGGCGTGTTGAGCCACACCCTGCCAGGCTACTACGGCCTATCCAAAGGCGCCTGGGCGCACTGGGGACGTGTGTGGGAAGAAGATGGTGAATGGCTGAATGGTCAGTTTGCCAAAACCACTGGTGCGGACGGCAAAGAGAAGTCGCTGCAAAACCTCACCGGTATTCCGGTGTCGCGCTGGATCGATGGTGTTCTGGAAGATCCAGAGAACATGGACAACCCGGACAAAGTCCGTGCCATGGTGCTTTGGGGCCACGCGCCTAACTCTCAGACCCGTGGTCGCGAGATGAAAACCGCGATGGAAAAGCTGGACATGCTGGTTGTTGTCGACCCGTATCCAACTGTTTCTGCCGTGCTTCATGACCGCACCGACGGCGTGTACCTGTTGCCAGCTTGTACGCAGTTTGAGACCCGCGGGTCTGTGACGGCGTCCAACCGCTCGCTGCAGTGGCGTGATCAGGTTGTGGCTCCGCTGTTTGAAAGCAAGCCGGACCATGAGATCATGGGCATGTTTGCTAACAAGTTTGGCTGGGCTGATCGTTTCTTCCGCAACATCGAGATGGAAGACGAAAACACACCTAACATTGAAAGCGTCACACGCGAGTTCAACAAAGGTATGTGGACGATTGGTTACACCGGTCAATCTCCTGAGCGCATCAAGCTGCACATGGAAAACCAGCACACCTTCGACCGGACTACGCTGAAGGCTAACGGTGGACCTGCAGATGGCGACTACTACGGTATGCCTTGGCCGTGTTGGGGGACCGCTGAGATGAACCACCCGGGCACGCCAAACCTCTATGACATGTCCAAACGTGTCTCCGAGGGTGGTTTGACCTTCCGCGCCCGCTTTGGTGTGGAACGTGATGGTCAGAACCTCTTGGCGGAAGGTGTTGCAAGCCTCGATTCCGAGATTCAGGACGGCTACCCAGAGTTCACCATGCAGATGCTGATGGACCTTGGTTGGGATGGCGACCTGACGGATGACGAGCGTGCGGCAATCGACGCTGTGGCTGGTGCCAAGACCAACTGGAAAACCGACCTTTCCGGCGGTATCCAGCGGGTTGCGATCAAACACGAGTGTGCGCCGTTTGGTAACGCCAAGGCCCGCGCCGTTGTGTGGACATTCCCGGATCCGGTGCCGCTGCACCGCGAGCCGCTGTACACACCGCGTCGTGACTTGGTTGAGGACTACCCGACCTATGAGGATCGGAAGTTCTACCGTCTTCCAACCATGTATGCCTCCATCCAGAAGAACGACTTCAGCAAGGATTACCCAATCATCCTGACGTCTGGTCGACTGGTGGAATACGAAGGTGGTGGTGAAGAGACCCGCTCCAACCCATGGCTGGCTGAACTGCAGCAGGACATGTTTGTTGAGATCAACCCGCGTGATGCGAACAATCTTGGCATCCGTGACCGGTCGCAGGTTTGGGTTGAAGGCCCAGAGGGCGGCAAGGTCAAGGTTATGGCCATGCTCACCAACCGGGTTGGCGAAGGCGTTGCCTTCATGCCGTTCCACTTTGGTGGTCACTTCGAAGGGAAGGATTTGCGGGACAAATATCCAGCAGGCGCCGACCCATATGTGTTGGGTGAAAGCACCAACACGGCACAAACCTACGGCTATGACAGCGTGACTCAGATGCAAGAGACCAAGACCACTCTTTGCAAAATCTGGGCAGCTTAAGGAGAGAGAGAAATGGCACGAAGTAAGTTTCTCTGCGACGCGGAACGCTGCATTGAATGTAACGCCTGCGTCACGGCCTGTAAGAACGAGCACGAGGTGCCTTGGGGCATCAACCGGCGTCGTGTTGTAACCATCAACGACGGCAACCCGGGTGAGCGTTCGATCTCGGTGGCTTGTATGCACTGTTCTGACGCGCCTTGTATGGCCGTCTGCCCGGTGGATTGCTTCTACCAGACCGACGAAGGTGTGGTCCTGCACTCCAAAGACCTCTGCATTGGCTGTGGTTATTGCTTCTACGCGTGTCCGTTTGGCGCGCCGCAGTACCCACAGGCCGGCAACTTTGGCAGCCGTGGCAAAATGGACAAATGTACCTTCTGTGCAGGTGGCCCTGAAGAGAACCACTCCAACGCGGAGTTCTCCAAATACGGCCGTAACCGGATTGCAGAAGGCAAACTGCCGCTCTGCGCCGAGATGTGTTCCACCAAAGCGCTGCTGGCGGGTGACGGGGACGTTGTGTCCGCGATCTACCGTGAGCGTGTTGTGGCTCGCGGCTTTGGTTCCGGTGCATGGGGTTGGGGTACAGCCTACGAACAGAAAGGCGGCTAACGCCAACCTTTCAATTGTTGGCGGCGCGACATCCCGCGCCGCCAATACACTAGACACAACTGTCTCAAACGAGATGCGGTGGCTTTCCGTGCGGGAAAGGGCCGCTATTTGACTATTCAAACATCGAGGATGTGATGCGCGCGCTTCTCTGGATTGCACTAAGTTTTATGTTGGCTTTGCCTGGTTTCGCTGAAGAGGTGCCCGATCGCGCTGCGACAGGTGGTGCCCAGACGCTGGAAGACATTATGGCTCGTCAACGGGGCGAGAAGTTGGATGACAGCTTCCGTCGGGACGCGACCGGCCAAGGCAATGTCGAAGCGTTGATTGGCCAGCTTGGCACACGTGGAACAGCCTCAGATGCGGAAGTGTTCCGCGCGTTGCGATACGGCAGCGCCGATACAACCACCGCTGCAAGGGGACCAACCTCCGGCCTGCTTATTCAAGATTCCGGCATGGCATGGCTGTCTTTCCGCGAAGGACCAATGCTGACCTACGGTCTGTGGTTCCTGGGCGGCATGATGGCTGTCATCCTTGCTTTCTACCTCTATCGCGGCAAAATCCTGATCGACGGGCCCAAAACCGGCCGCATGATCATCCGTTTTGCGGCTTTTGAGCGGTTCTGCCACTGGGTTATGGGCGTAAGCTTCATCCTGCTTGGCCTGACGGGTCTCTACCTCATTGCCGGCCGCAAATTCCTAATCCCGTGGATGGGCCATGGCATCTATGCCGACATCGCTGAGGCTGGAAAATGGGTGCACAACAACATCTCCTGGGCCTTTATGATCAGCCTGGTGTTTGTGTTCCTCATTTGGGTCAAACACAACATTCCGGATCGCGGCGACATCAAATGGATGGCCAAGGCTGGTGGCCTGTTCTCCAAAGGCGTGCACCCGCCCGCCAAGAAGTTTAACGCAGGGCAAAAGATTGTGTTCTGGTCCGTGATCATTCTGGGCTTCTCGATTTCCCTGTCCGGTGTGGCATTGCTGTTCCCGTTTGAAGTCTCGGTGTTTGCCAAGACCTTCCAGATCATCAACATGACTGGCCTGCCAAATCTGATCACGGGCGCGCCTCTGCCGGAGGTACTGAGCCCCTATGAGGAAATGCAGCTGTCGCAGCTCTGGCATGGCATCGTCGCATTTATCTTCATCGGTATCATCATTGCGCATATCTATCTGGGCAGCGTTGGTATGGAAGGTGCTCTGGAAACCATGGCCACCGGCGAAGTGGATGAGCAGTGGGCGAAAGAGCACCACTCGATCTGGTATGACGAAGAGATGGCGAAGGCCAAAGACGCCGCGCCAGATCAAGCCACACCTGCGGAATGACCCATGCGGGTGTGGGCGCCACTTCTGGCACTCTTGCTGTGGCCGATTGCCACGCTGGCGGGTGAGTTTTTCACTCTGGAAGGCCACGGCGGTCCCATCAAAGGGATTGCCGTGTCGCCGGACGGTCAACGTGTTCTGACCGCCAGTTTTGACAATGCGCTTGGGCTCTGGTCCGGGCGCATTCCAACGTGGCTGGACGGCCATGAGGCGGCAGTGAACACTGTGGCTTTTGTGGACGACATGCGCGCTGTCTCCGGCGGTGATGATTTTGCTGTCCGCCTGTGGGATCTGGAGACGGGCACGTCGCAAGAGCTTGGACGACATAAAGGCAAGGTTATGTCGGTGCGGGTGTCGCCAGATCAGCAACTGGTGGCGTCTGCGAGTTGGGACGGCACGATTGGGCTTTGGTCGCTTGATGGCAATGCGCCGCGATTCATTGACGTCGGGTCCAACGTCAATGACGTGGCGTTCTCCGCTGCTGGGAACCTGCTGTTCGCAGGGGCATCTGACGGCAAGATTCGCATCTATGAAGTTGCGACTGGCAATTTGCATCAGTTGTTTCTGTCCAATGGATTTGGCGTCAACACATTGGTGCTCAATGAAACAGCGGGATGGCTGGCGTTTGGCGCGGTTGATGGCGCAACCAAAGTTGTGGATGCTAAAACTGCCGAACTTATCAAAGACGTGACGCTGGAACGCCGCCCTATTCTGGCTATGGCCCTAGACCGGCAAGGCCAACACCTCGCGGTTGGGGATGGAGAGGGCTATATCCTGCTGCTCAACACGCAAGACTGGTCGATTGCCAATGACTTTCGTGCCACACACCGCGGTCCAATTTGGGCGCTGGCGTTTTCTGCGGATGGCGAAAACATCCACGCAGGCGGGTTGGACGATTCCTTGTTCAGTTGGCCTTTGTCGGATCAGGCTGACGTCCCGCGCATGGTCGAGCAGGACCGCGCCTTTCTGAATGGCAACGACAGCGCCTCTAACGGCGAGCGCCAGTTTCAGCGCAAATGCTCGATCTGCCATACATTGACCGGAGACAGCGCCCGCCGCGCGGGGCCCTCACTCAAAGACCTGTTTGGCCGCCGCGCTGGCGCCGTGGCAGACTACAGCTATTCCGACACTTTACAGACTTCAGACATTGTCTGGTCCGCGCAAACCATTGATGCGCTTTTTGATTTGGGACCAGACGTGTATATTGCGGGTACAAAAATGCCAGTTCAGCGCATCGCCCGCGCAGAGGATCGTGCAGATCTCATCGAGTTTCTGCGGACTTACAGCGACATCAAGGACGACTGAGATGAAAACTTTTTTGCTAGCCTGTGTAACCGTCGCAGGGATTTCTGTTGTGGCCTATTACGGGCTGCACTCCCTGGGCTTTTCGACTACTGAAGCGGGCAGTGGACCTTCCGTGCGACTGGACTAAGTAAATGAACCAACTTGAGCGACCACACTCCCGGGGCAAAGACCGCGCGCCTTCGGAATTTGGCATGGGACTGTCCGCGGCCTCTGTGCTGGTGGTCGACGACGAGCCGGGTATTCGCAATTTTATTGTGAAAATCCTGGAACCTGTGGTCGCCCGCGTGGAGCAGGCGGCCAATACCGAGGTTGCCAGCCGGCTTTTGGATGCGAACCATTTTGACATTGTGATCCTGGACAATGTGATGCCAGGCACAACCGGGTTGGAGTGGCTCAGCGAACAACGCAAGTTGGGGTTCTTTGCCGACACCATCCTGATCACCGCTTTTGCCGATATGGACACCGCGATTGAGGCGATGCGGGCGGGGGCCGTGGATTTTGTTCTGAAACCCTTCCGCTCCAACCAGATTCTCAACGCGGTTGCACGTTGTGTGGATCGGGTGAACCTGCGGCGGGAAAACTACCTGCTCAAGTATGAGTTGGCCTCCGGCAACGAACAGGTACGGGCGCGTTTGCTGGGCAGTTCTCCGGAGATTGAGACAATCCGCGCCACCATGGCAAGGGCAGCGCCTTTGCCAACACCGGTTTTGCTGACAGGTGACACCGGCACTGGCAAGGAAGTGGCGGCACGGGCGATTCACCTGATGTCGCCGCGTGCAGAAAAGCCTTTTGTGCCCATCAATTGCGCCACCATTGCAGGCGACATGATTGAGCATGAGCTGTTTGGTCATATCCGTCAGGATGCCGGCGGGCGCACAGTGCGTCATGACGGTGTGTTTATGAATGCCAACGGCGGCACATTGTATCTGGACGAGATTGTGGAGCTGCCGCTTCCGGTGCAAGCGGCCCTTTTGCGGGTGATTGAACAGCGTAAAATCCGGCCCGTTGGATCGTCGCGTGAGGTGCCGCTGGATCTGCGGTTCCTGTTTGCCACCAATGCGGACATGGAAGCAGCCGTGCAGGATGGCCGATTGCGCGAAGATCTGTACCATCGGATCAATGTGCTCAACATTCAGATGCCGTCGCTGCGCACGCGCAATGGGGATTTGAAAGAGCTGGCGTTGATGTTCATTCAGCAGATTTCCAAGTCTTTGGGGGTGCCGCCTTTGACCCTGTCTGAAGGCGTTCTGCTCAATATGGCGCGCTATGACTGGCCCGGTAACGTGCGGGAATTACGCAATCTTATTGAGCGGTCCCTGATTGTGGGCGAGTGGGCCTCTGAATTTGCCGTGGGCGGATCTGACGAAGAAGTCGAGGCCGTGGACAGCCTGGCGGCGGTGGAACGTCGGCATATCCTGACCGTGTTGGATGCCTGTGATGGCAACCGTGCAGAGGCGGCACGACGCTTGGGCATTTCGCGCAAAACCATCGACCGCAAATGTGCGATGTGGAATGACTGAGACCTCAGAGTCTCAAGACCCTCTCCCTCAGGCGCCGAAAAAGCGCCGGGGTGCCTCCGTGCGGATGCGCCTCTTGGCCATCGCACTGTTGCCGACCCTTGTGGTTCTGCCGCTGTTCTTCCTTGTGACGGCGGTGAACTGGTCTTCCCGTTTCGACAACCTATTGATTGCAAAGGTGAATGGCGAGCTGACCATCGCGCAGCAATACCTCAGCCAACTGCTTGAAAACAGTGATCTGCGGATGCAAGCGCTGGCGGAGAGTTCAGCGTTTGTGGATCGGGTGGTGTCCCAAGATCGCAATGCGGTTCTGACGCTTCTGGACAACAAGAAGTCCGAGATGGGACTCGATTTTCTCTACTACATCAACGCTGACGGGGCGGTGTGGTCCTCGCCACGGTTTGTCGATGACATGGGGCTCACCAAATGGCCGGTGGTGTCGCAGGCATTGGCCGGCACAGGCTCGGCGCAGATTGATATTTTTAGTGAGTTCGATCTGGGGCAAGTGTCTGACAATCTTGCGGAAAAAGCGCGCATCAATCTGGTGCCTACCCAGGCTGCTGTGCCAACGGAACGTACCGAGGAAACCCGGGGCATGGTGGTGCATGCCGCCACACCGGTGGAAGGCAGCGGCCGCAGCGGGGCGCTGGTTGGGGGCGTGTTGCTGAACCGCAATTTGACCTTCATCGATACAATCAACGATCTGGTCTATCCGACCGCGAGTCTCACCGAAGGCAGCCAGGGCACGGCGACACTTTTCCTAGAAGACGTCAGGGTTTCCACCAATGTGCGCCTGTTTCAGGATGAGCGCGCCCTGGGCACGCGGGTGTCGGCGGCGGTCTATGAGGCTGTGCTGGAACGTGGCGAGGTGTGGCTGGACCGGGCCTTTGTGGTGAACGACTGGTACATCTCTGCCTATGAGCCGATCATTGACAGTTTCGGTGATCGTGTTGGCATGCTGTACGTGGGGTTTCTGGATCAGCCGTTTCGTGATGCGAAGTTCTCCACCATCCTGACTTTCGCCATTGCCTTTGTGGTTATCATATTGATTTCGGTGCCAATTTTCTTGCGTTGGGCGCGGCAGATTTTTGCGCCACTGGAGCGGATGCTGCGCACCATCGGGCGTGTTGAAGAGGGCGACCTGAACGCGCGCACGCGGGTTGAGGATGGCGGCGAAATTGGCCGTGTTGCTGCGCAGATGGACAACCTTCTGGAGCAAATTCAGGAGCGAGATCGGGAACTTACGCGGCGTGTAGTGGCGCGGACGCGGGACTTGGAAGAGGCCAATCGGCGGCTTGAGGCGACCTCGAAACAGTTGGTGGTGTCTGAGAAATTGGCCGCCGTGGGAGAGATCGCGGCCGGGATTGCACATGAGATCAACAATCCGGTGCAGGTGATTCAGGGCAATCTGGATGTTTTGCGGGTGCAATTGGGCGACGATGCAGACCTGGTGAAGACCGAATTGCGGCTGATTGATGAGCAGACGCATTCGATTTTCCTGATTGTGAACAAGCTTTTGCAGTTCACGCGCCCGGACGAATACGCGGAAGGCAGCGAAGAGCATCGCCCCGCTGACATCATCACCGACACGCTGCCACTGGTGCAACATTTGTTGAGCAAAGGGCATATTGCGCTGTCGTTGGAGCTTGAAAGCATTAAGGCAATCTCGATCAACCGCACGGAGCTTCAACAAATCCTGATCAACCTGATGGTCAATGCGATCCACGCGATGCCGAATGGCGGGGCGTTGACCGTGGGCGCGTTGGATGCGGATCGGGACGGAAAAAATGGTGTACTGGTCTTTGTGAAAGACACCGGTGTGGGCATGGCGCCGGAGTTGTTGACCCGGATTTTTGATCCGTTTTTCACAACAAAACAAGGCGAAGGCACCGGTTTGGGCTTGTCGATTACTCGCAAGCTGGTGGAGCGCTACGACGGGGAAATTGAGGCGGACAGCGTGGTTGGCCAAGGCACTGAATTCCGGGTGTGGTTCCCGGCAACATCGGCCTGAGACTCAGGGCGAAAGCCTCAAAAACCGGTCCAAAATTGCAACGTCGGTATTGTGTCGGTATCGCGACTGTATTGCGGAGGTGGCGGTTTTGCGGGCAAAAACCGTTAACGCAGGGGCGTGAAGGCCAGATTTTTTAACATGAACTCAGACGTAGACATATCAGACAGCGCAAGTAAGCCGGGTGTGTTCGCTGCTTTGCGGCAGCGGGCAGAGGTGGCGCGGTTTCTGTTGGACGCTGGGCTGGGCCTGCGGGATCCAATTGTCTTCCTCACGCTGATCTCTGGTGTGAGCCGCGCGGGTATGATCTTTGCCATCAACGAAACCGCGCGCAGTCATGCCGAGGGGCTGGGATGGTCGGTCTGGCTTCTGCTGTTTTGTGCGGCGGGCATGGTTGTCTCGGCCTACCTGCAAAAGGTGCGGGCCTTCACATTGATCACCCGCATCGAAGCGCAGATGCGCCTTCGCTTGTCCGAGCTTCTACTACGGGCCAACATCGATTTCCTGATCTCCGGACGGCACGGAAAAGTCTATGGCGCGATGACGGCGGAAGTGAACCAGTTGGCGCAGGCGGTGATCCATCTGGTGGAGGCGATTGGCGCGGCGATTGTGCTGCTGTTCGCCATTCCCTACCTGTTTTTTGTGAGCTGGATTGCCGGTGTCGCTGCGGTGGCGGCCATTGCACTTGGCGGGATTGGCTTTGCGCTGATGGATGGGCCGGCGCGAGTTTGGGCTTTGAAGGCGTCCGACAGTTTTGCCGCCTATTGTGACCGTGTGAGTGACATGTTGGGCGGCTGGAAAGAGCTGCGGCTTAGAGCCAGCCGGCGTGAGGCGCTGGAGGCGGAAACCAAAGATGTGATTGCAGCGCAAGTGGCGCACAAGATGCGCTCTGAGCGGTTGTTTGCAGCCAGCACCGGTGGCGGGCAGGTCGCTGTGGCGCTTTTGATGTGCTTTGTCGTGATTGTGCTGCCGCAGTTGCAGGGCGGCGATGCGATTGTGATGTTTCAGGTGCTGACCATCATCTTCCTCGTGAACGGACCCACGGAGTTGGTGTTCAACACGCTGCCAGTATTGAGCCGCGCGGAGAACAGTTTTTATAAGATCAAAAGTGTTGAGGCGGAGTTGAGCGAGGCGCAAAGTTTGGCGCTGACCGCAGAGCCGAAGTTGCTGGAGAGCTTTGAAGTAGTCGCTCTGCGGGGTGTTGAGGCCAATGTTGGCGAGGCACGCGATGGCGTGGTGCCGTTTCATCTGGGGCCTATTGATCTGACCTTCCACCCTGGAGAAACGGTGTTCATTTGCGGGGGCAACGGGTCGGGCAAAACCACGCTCTTGTCGTTGATCACCGGGATGCGGCACCCGGAAGCGGGGGAGATCCGGCTCAATGGCGCGGCGCTGACGGACAGCACAACCGCCAGCTATCGCGAACTGTTTTCGGCGGTGTTTGCGCAGTATCACCTGTTTGATCATGCCTATGGGCTGACCGAGTCTGAGCTTGTGGAATTAGAAGCGCGGATTGCGCAGCTGGGGCTGGAGCAGCGGGTGCAGCTTTTGGGCGACAAATTCTCCAACACCGCCCTGTCGGCCGGGCAAAGCCGCCGTTTGGCGCTGGCCGTGGCGTTGGCAGAGCAGCGGCCGATCATTGTGCTGGATGAGTTTGCCGCCGATCAGGATCCGGCCAATCGGGCGTTTTTTTATGACGTGTTGATGCCGGAATTGTCAGCATCCGGGCGGCTTGTCTTGGCGGTGACACATGATGATCACCAATTTGGGAAATGTGATCGCTTGATCAAAATGGACGCGGGGCGCATCGTGTCAGATGAGCGTATGCCGCGCCGCAAAGAGGTTTAAATTTATGACTTTATCACAATTGGCGCCAAGCCGGTCCACGGGTCTGGCGATGTTGGTGGCGCTGATCACCACAAGCTTTGTGACCGTGGTGGTGAATATCCAGATGTATTCGGCGCGCTGGAAATTTGCGGGGTTTTACCCGGAGAAGGCGGCGGAGCGCCCATCCACGATCAGTGAGTCGATTGCCGACCCGCGCATTGGCGAGCCGTTTGCCAACTGGCATTTGCTATGTGCGCCGCTGTTGTTTGTCGGGGTGGCTTGTTTGATTTTGTCGACATGGCGGGAGGCGCGGGCCAGCGGCCAAGCAACGCTGAAGATCACAACGGTGACTTGGATTTTGGTACTGTTGCAAGCCATGGCCTCGGTTGGCTTGGTGATCCTAAGTCAGTACCGGTTTCCGGATTTCCGAGATCAGCATATGGCGGGCAGCTATCTGTTTTTCTTCTCGCAAGCCTTTGTGGTGGTTGCGGGGGAAATCCTGTCGCGGGCCTATGCGGGTTTGGGCGCGGAAGGTCAGGTGGCTGGGCGTATCTGGTCGCCGCGGTTTGCGGGCTGGCGGCGGCGGTTTGTCTGGGTGCCGATTTTGCTTGGCGTGACGTATCTGTGCCTGTTCCTGGGCAAGGGATACGCACCGGAGGCGCTGCGCTATGAGGTCTATTGGGCCTATGTCAGCACCGAGCTTTTCCTGCTGAGCTCGTTCCTGTTTTACATGATGAGCTACGCACCGGATATGTGGCGTGTGTGGAAGCTCAGCCGTGTGGGTTACTCGCCGTTGGAGGCGTCCTGAGCGCGCAGCATCTGTGTGGCGCGGCGGGCGCGTTGTAGCGCGGTGACATGGGCGAGGATGGCAAACCCGGTGAGGCCCCAGAGGATGGCGGTGTCGCCGAGCACGCCTGCGAGCAGCAGCATGGCGCAGAGGTAGATCACGCGCTCCATCCGCTCAAAGAAGTCGGGCCAATCGGTGTTGGACACGGGCATTTCGATGGCGGTTCGGGCCTTGGCGTAGGAGGTGATGACCGAGCCGGAGAAACAGGCCAGCGCGAGGGGCCAGGCGTCGTGCATATGCGCCAGCGTGGCGAGCACGGCGAGTTCCTGGTAGCGGTCCACCATGGCGTCAAAATAGCCGCCGGCTTTGGTGGACATGTTGCGGCGGCGGGCGACCGCCCCGTCCAGCGCGTCAAACACAAAGGCCACGATCAGGGTTGCGCCATAAAGCGCGGGAGATTGGTGCCAAAGGTAGGCCAGCGACACGAGGATAATCAGCACCAGACCAATGAAGGTGACCTGATTGGGTGTCAGGCGGGCTTTGACCAGAGGGGTAGCCATGGCCTCCCACAGCGGGTCGATGGTGGATTTCATCAGGCCATCAATCATGGCGGTGTCCTTCAGGTGTAGCTGCGGATCGCGAGGCGGCGGATCTTGGCGAGTTGTTCGGCGCGGGCGGCGAGTTGGGCCGTGCGTGTTGGGTTGGGTGTGTAGCTGGCGGAGGTGCGGGTTTTGAGCTTGGCGGCGGCGTCGCACACGCTGTCGGCCCAGCCCATAAGTGGCGCAGCCAGCGTGGCGGTGCCGAGCATCCCGGCGTGGCGCGCAGAGCAGACGCGGATGTCGCGGTTGAGCGCATCGGCCAGCGTTTGGGCAAAGACCGGATCAGACGCCACGCCGCCGACAATGGAGAGAGGACCGGAGGTTTGAGCGCCTTTCTCGCGGGCGACTTTGGACATGGCCCAGCGGAGGTTGAGCGCAACGCCCTCTATGGCGGCACGACGCAGGGCATTTTTGTCGTGGTGCAGGCTGAGGCCATGGAACGTGCCGCGCAGGGCGGAGTTGTCCACCGGCACCCGTTCGCCCGCGAGCCATGGCAGGAAGAACGGGTCATCGTGCTGCGGGGTGCCGATGTCGGCAAAGCGGCTGTCTTTGGCGCCGTTGCCGGTCAGTTGGCAGACCCAATCAAGCGCAGAGCCGGCGTTTTCCTGACTGGCGATCAGCAGCGGGCGGTGGTTCAGGCCGGAGGTGATGGTGGCGTAGGAATGGGCCACCGACAGGCGGCGGTTGGGGAAGAATCCGGCGATCCAGGCGGAGGTGGCGACGGAGATGTGCAGCGCGCCGTCGGCAACTTCGCCAGAGCCCAAAGCGGACGCCATGACATCCGAGGTGCCGCCGAGGACTTTGACAGTGGCGTCCAAACCCAGCTCTGCGGCGGCTTGGGGCGTGAGGGTGCCTACGATGGTGTCGGCCTGGGTGATGGGCGCTAGTTTGGCGCGCTCGATACCGGTGAGGGCGCAGAGCGTGTCGGACCAGCCTTCGCGGCCTTCGCGGCTGTCCATCACCCAGCTGAGATTGGCGCTTTCGGGGCTGGTGGTCATCTCGCCGGTGGCGCGGTGTACCAGCCAGTCTTTCACATCCACCATCCAGCGGGTCTTGGCGTAGATCTCCGGTTCCTGCTGCATCACCCAGAGCATCTTGGCCGTTGGATCCATGCCGTTTTTGGCGGGCGCGCCATTGGCCAGACGCAGCCATTTCAAAAGGCGCGGGAGGTTGTAGCCATGCACCTCCGGAAAGCCGCCGGTGAGCTTTTGGCCCAGAGGGGCTGCGCGTTTGTCGAGCCACGTTAGGCAAGGGCGCAAGGGGGTGCCATTGGCGTCAGCGCAGATCACGCCACAGAGCTGAGACGAAAACACCAGCGCGGCGGTGCGTTTGGACAAGTCTGGCACCTCCTGGCGCAGAGTGGCCAGCGCGTGGGCCAGTGCGCCCCACCAATCCTCGGGGGATTGTTCGGCAATGCCGCCGGTTTTCAGAACAAGAGGATAGCTTTCGGTCACGCGGGCCAGAACGGTGAGGCTGCTGTCCACCACGCCGACCTTCACGCCGGAGGTGCCAAAATCGGCTGATATGACCAAATCGCCTTGTGTCACGCGGCGCACCTCAAATTACAGTCGTCATAAAATAGCGCCTTTCACAGGCAAAAGTCCTGAAACCGGTGTGACATGAGGCTGGCAAGTTTGGCAAGGGTCGGAAGGCTTTAGGTGGGAGCGGCCAAGGCCTGTGCGTATAATTTCACGTATTCGGGGCCAACGGTGGCGACGTCAAAGTCCATGGCGTGTTTGGTGGCCCATTTGGTCAATTGAGCGCGTTTGGCGGGGTCACTGGCCAGATTGATGAGCGTCTGCGCCAATGCGGCGGCGTCTCCGGGCGGCACCAACAGGTTCGAACCTGCGCCCGTCATCACGGTGGCAAAGCCGTCGTTGGCGGCGGCAACCGGCAGGGTACCCGCCGCCATGGCTTCGATCAGCACAAGGCCAAAGCTCTCGCCATGTAGGGCGGGGGCGGCAAAGACATCAGCAGAGGCAATGAGGGCGCGCGCCTCGGCATCACTAGGCGGCGGTTGGAAAGTCACACGGGACAGATTGGCGGCTTGGGTGCGCAGGGCCGGTTCTTCTTCGCCTGTGCCTGCGATGGTCAATTCGGCGTTGGGGACGGCTGCGGCGACAGCGTGCCACGCGTCGAGCAGAACAGACACACCTTTGCGGGCTTCCAAGCGGCCCATGTAGGCCACGCGTAAGGTTTTGGATGGGATTGCAGCCTCACCTGCGGCGCGCCACGCGGACAGGTCAATGGTCGGCGGCAAGATCGCCGGAACGGGGTTGGCTCCGGCAGCCTCCCATTGGCGATAGGGTGCCATCGAGGGCACGACCACGCGGCTGATCCGGCGGTTGAAGTAATGACCCACGCGGCGCAGAGCAGCTGACATTGGGTCAAAGCCCGCGCCTTCCGGCAGGGTGGCGTGGAAAGTGGCGATGCTAGGCAATTTGAGCGCGCGCCACATCTGCCACGGCAAAAGCGGGGTCCAGGGTGTGTGCATGTGGATGACTTCCGCGCCCCATTCACGCAGCTCTGAAACGGCGGCTTTAATCTCTCCTCGCGTGGCGCGGCTGACCTCAAAGCTGGTGCCGTGGATCGACCACGGGCGAGCAGTTCCAATCGTCATCAGGCCTTCTTCCCTGTGCGCGGAGTTACCCGGCGGGGCGACGATGCGCACCTCATGGCCTTGGGTGCGGCACCAAGCGGCGAGGTCGCGGATGTTGCTCTGCACCCCGCCGGGGCGATCCATGGCGTAGGGGGTTAGCTGCACAATCTTCATGGCAGGCTCCGTGTGCTGCGGCGTGGGCGCGGTAGAAAACCAGCTTGATACAGTTGCAGGAGAGCGGCGAGGCAAAGCGCAAAGAGTGCGGGCAGTGTTGCGGTCATCATGGGGGACAAGACGCCATGGATGCCAAGCGCCCAGAAGACTTTCACAGACACCACGGCGAGGTAGCCCACCGTGGCAAGTGCCAGCAGTTTGAACGGCGACAAACGGCGGCCTTGGGTGCCGAGGCTGGCAAGGCTCACGCCCAAGAAGACAAAGATGCCGGGCAGAAAGATCGCAACCCGGCGCACGGCGAGAGCGGTGGCGGCGTCTGTGGCCGTGGGAGTGGCCTCAGACCTGTCGGTGGCGGCAATGATGCGGGCGACGTCATTGGGCAGGTAGTAGCCATCAATGCCATACCAGCGCAGCTTTTCGGCGGAGATATTCAGCGCGAGGTCGAGTTTGGGTTCTATCTCGGGTGACTTTTTGGTGGTGTTCCAGATGGTCACTTCTTTGAGGGTCCAGACATTTAACAAGCCGCGCGGGGTGGCGGTGTCTGCGTGTAGAATGTGGGTGAGCGCTGGCTGATCGATGCCGCCAAACAGCATCAGGTTGCTGAGATGGGCTTCGGGACCGCGGGTGACAGTGGCGCGCAGGGCGCGGGTGTCGGTGAGCATCCACTGCGTGCCCACATCGGTGTTGTGATAGCGATTGCCATAATCGCCGAGATTGGCCGCGACTTGGGCTTCCACCGCAGCGGGGCGCAGCCAGTTTTCACCGGCCATTTGCACGGTGCCCAACAGCAGGCCAGAGATCAGCAGGGCGGTCAGGCGCAGGCTGGGGCTGGCACCGGCGGCGGCCAGCACCACATCATCGAGCCGTTGATGGCGCAACAAGGTCACAACAAAGCCGCCCGCAACGCAGGCCATTGTCAGCAGGCGAGTCACGATGTCGGCGCTGCGGTATGTGAGGTAGGGAAAGAGCACTTGCCAAAGGGGGGTGTCCGTGGCCTCGGCGCGAGCGCGCACGGTGTCGAGCCATTTGGCCAGATCGATGGTTAGGGCCACGACCAGCAGGATAAACATCATGAAGCCAATGGCGGCGAGATCACCGCGCACCATGGCGCGCACCGCAATACCTGTGTGCTGCCGCCAGCTCATGTGCGGCCTCGTTGCGGGGTCATCAGCGCCTCGCCGCGCCAGAGCAGGTAGGCAAGGGGCGGGCCGAGGTAGAAGGTGAGTGCAAGCAGCAGGAGGGCTGGTGTCGAGACGATGGCGGACCACTCCGCCAGCAGCGCCCGGCTGGCTACGTCAGCGGACATCATCAGAAGCGCGGCCAAGGGCAGGGCGGCATGACGCCAAGGACCCGCGCCTCCGATCAGCAAGGCGGCCAGTGCCAGCAGCCCCGCCATCGGCACCATCAGCGCGCGGGTCATAAGGCGGGTGAGCTGGGCGGGTTCGTTGGCGTTCAAATCCAGCAGTTGTTCAGCGGCGGTGCGGGTGGTGTCGGGCGCGGGTAGGGCGTCTGCCATTTGGAAGGCAAAGCTGGCTTGGGCTGTTTTGAACCGGTTGAGCGGTTTGGGTTGCTCATTTGGATAGGGCGCTTCGAGCACGGAGAGCGAGTGCAGTGTGATCGTGTGGGTGTCGGCCGGGGCCGGGTCGGTAACCTGCCAGTCCTGCGACTGCGCGACCCGCCAGTTGCCGTTTTGGTTTGGCTGAAACACAAACAGCTGGCCGCGAGATTGGGCCGCGTCCTGTGGTGGCGTGGCGATGAAAGTGGTGTCGCGGATGGTTTGCAGGGTGGTGTGGTCGCTGTTGGTGTTGATGCGCGACAGCACTTGGTCTTTTTGCAGCTCTGCCAGGGCAAGACGTTCGCCAAATTTGGCCATCGGCAGCACAAGCCCGGCGTTGAAGAAGCTGAGCAGCCCGCCGAAGGTGCCGAGCAACAGCACAAAGGCAATCACGCGGCCCCAATGGATGCCAGCGGTGGCGAGGATCACCAGTTCGCCGCGAGTGCGGGCGTCTTGGGTGGCAAAATAGGTGGCGATCAGCAGGCTGATGGCGAGGGCGAGGTCGAGGATTTCGGGGGTTTTGAAGCTGAGCAGATGCAGCACGTCGCGGGCGGTGCCGTCGTAGCGCAGGGCGTGCTCCATCAGGGTGGTGAAGCTTTCGGCGAGGAATATGGCCTCGATCACCAGAAGCAGCAGCAACAGGCGCAAGATCAACGGCTTGCCCAACACGCGCACAATCGGCAGCCGGGGCATCGGCAGCGCAAATTTGCGTGTGTGGGGGCGGTGTTGGCTCATGGGGTGAGTGTCTCTGCCAAGGCGGGGGCTGGCAAGGGGCTCACCACAGTTGGGCGATTGTGTGTAGCGCGGTGATGCCGGCGCCGGCGGCGATCCAGCTGTCGAGACTGTCCAGCAGGCCGCCCTGACGGGGCAGAACTTGCGGGTAGTCTTTCACACCTGCGATGCGTTTGTGGCGCGAGGCGGCGAGGTCGCCAACCACGGCGAGGACACCGACCAGCAGCGCGGTGAGGGCGGTGGGCAAGAGCGGCAGGCCGAGAGCTGCGGCGGTGATTAGTGAGAGGGTCAACAGGGCCAAGCCGCCACCGAGCAGGCCTTCGACGGTTTTGTTGGGGCTGAGGGTGGGGAAGGCCTTGGTGCGGCCCCACATGGCGCCGAAGAACAGCGCAAAGCTGTCGAAGATTTCCACCATCAGGTAGGCGGCGAGCAGGAATGGGCCGAGGGTCGGGTCGACGGTGCCCGAGGCCAGTAAGCAGGCGGGTAGGATTGGGAAGATCAGCGTGGACGCGATGGCTTTGCGCCGTCCAATGATCAGCCGGGCGAGGGCGATGAAGAACAGGCCCAACACAGCCAAGCCGCCCAGTTCGTGCATCATGGCTGCAAAGGCCAATGCGCCAGCTGCGAGGCCGATCAGGAGGGCGGTTTGTTTTGAGGGCATGCGGACAAAGACAACTTCGTAGCTGATGCGCGCCACGATTGCGGGCAGGGCGATCAATAGCGCGGTGTCTCCTAGCCAAAACAGCGCCGTCAGCACTGCAATCAAGGCGACGGCTGTGCCGAGGGTTTTGCCAAACTCCATCGCGTCTTTGCGGCGGGCGGGGATCAGCGCCAGCACGGCGATGATGCCAAAGCCAAAGGCGTAGATGGCGACAATGGCGGTGGTGACTTGGGCTAACGTGAGGGCGGTCATTTGGCCTCGTGTTTGCGGATGATCCGCCGCTGGTGCCAGCGCAGGATGGGCGAAATCAAACTGCTGAGGCTATTGAGCGCGCGCATTTGCGGGCCCGGTGTGACCACCGGTTTGCCCATCTCCATGCCTTTGATCAGACGACCGGCCACATCCACTGGCTGCCACAAACCGCCACCTTCGGTGATTTCTTGCGTGGCGCTGGGCTTGGTGCGTTTTTCCGCCTCTAGCTGGGGTGTGTCGGTATCTGGCGGGTAGATCAACGTCACCGAGATGTTGGTGTTTTCCAATTCCAGATGCAGAATTTCCGCCAATCCGCGCAGGGCAAATTTGGAGGGTGCGTAGGCACCATAGCCGTAGATGCCAAAGAAGGCCGCGCCGGAGGCGATCAGGCCAAAGCGCCCGCCGCCCGCCGCCGCCATCGGGCCGCGCAGGGTCTCGATGAAGGTGAGGGTGCCAAAATAGTTCACGTCCATATGACGCTGATGTTGTTCAAAATTTTGCTCGCGGAACAGGCCCGGCTCGGCGATGCCCGCGCTGGCAATGGCCATGTCCGGCGGGCCAATTTTGCGCACTGCAGCTTTCAATGCTTCGACAAAGCTCACGCGGTTGGCCACGTCGACGGCATAGACCTCAACCTCGATGTCCGGGGCCGCCTCCAGCAGCGCGTCGCGGGCGGCCAATAGTTTGGATGCGTCCCGTGCAAACAGCGCAAGGCTGTAGCCTTTGATCGCCAGCTCCCAAGCGGCGGCAAAGCCAATGCCGCTGGACCCGCCGGTTATGAAGGCGGCGGGCATCAGGCACCTTCGTTGACAAACCGCAGCACAACGTCGTGCGCGTCGGTGTCTTCAATCTGCTCTGGCGGGTGCTTGAAAAGGAATGCGGAGGCTTCAGAAATTGGCCCAGCCAAACCGCGATCCTTTGCGATGCGCGCCAAGCGGATGGCCACCAACGCTTCGGCGGCGGCGTTGGGACTATCTTCTACGTCCAGACGCACTTCGATGTTGGTGCGCGCGCCGCCAAACAGGCGGCCCTCTAGACGCACATAAGCCACTTTGCGGTCCTTCAGCCACGGCACATAATCGGACGGGCCGATGCGAATGTCATTCTCATCGAGACGCTGCTCCATGGCGGATTGCACCGCCTCGGTCTTGCTTTCGCGCTTGTTGGTCAGGCGCGCATTTTCGCTCATGTTGAGGAAGTCGGTGTTGCCACCCACGTTGAGCTGATAGGTGCGGTCAATCTCCACGCCGCGCATTTCCGCCAGATTGGCCAGGGTGCGGTGCAGGATGGTCGCGCCCATCTGTGCTTTGAAATCATCGCCCAAAATCGGCACACCTGCCGCGCGGAATTTCTCCGCCCAGACCGGATGTGAAGCAATGAACACTGGGATGCCGTTGACCACCGCCACACCTGCTGCGAGTGCGCATTCGACGTAAAATTCCACAGCTTGCTGTGAGCCAACCGGCAGGAAAATGATCATCACCTCAGCGTTAAGCTCTTTTAGCGTGGCGACAATTTGATCTTTGGTCAGAGCGGGCTCATCAGACAGGCGGAAGCTGCGGTCTGCCGGATTGGCCAGCATATGCGCGGCCACCCCATCCAGATCAGGGCCGCGTAACACGGGGGCGGATTGGTCCGCCAAGTCGGTGTGGAACTGCTCGGTACAGTTGGGCGCGGCAAAGGCCGCTTCGCCCAACGTCTTGCCCACTTTGCGGCTGTCGACGTCAAATCCGGCCACCAATTCGACATCGCCGGGTGTGAAGCCTGCCAACTCCGGAAAGCTGACTCCAACCGCCTCCTCCCCCAAAGCGCGGCAGTAGGAGACGCCCTGAATCAGCGAGCTTGCGCAATTGCCGACGCCAACGATGACAGTGCGGATGGGGGAAGGAACAGAGGCGTGGGTCATTCGGTATAAGCTCCGCCGGAAACGGCAATGGTATGAGTGACATAAAGACCTGTTAGGGGGTCATTTGTATAGAGGCGCAGGCGCGTGACCTTTGGAAAGAGGCCACTCTCGTCCACGTCCAGATAGGCATAGATCAAGCGGTAGTCGCGGTTGTTGATCCTGGCAAAAAATGCTGCGGTAAAGGGCGCGGTCTGACGCAGTTCCAACGGGTGGGACTTTAATCCGTTGAACGTCAGGCGCAGGGCATTGGGGGTGTCGGTTGTGCGCAACCTCACACCAAAGCCAAAGGCACGTTCATACCAGCGCAGCGGCATCACCTGCCCTTGGTCCTGAAAGCGGCGCCAATAGACCGCAACAGGTGTTTCGGTGTCCAGATTGCCAGCGGCGTCAAAATGCGCGGTGTAGACCACGGTGTTGGCATTGATCGTGCGTTGCAAGAAAAACAGTTGATGCAGATCGGCTGGATGGCGGAACTTCGGGTTCACATGTGGCAGGTGTGGTGTTTCCGTGAGTGACAGCGGCGTGAGGGAGGGTTTTGCCGATGTGGCAGCGGTGGTCAGGCAAAAACACACAAGGGTCAAGATGGCGAAGGCCCAGACTCCGTTGAGGCACCGGCAAGGGCGCGGCATGGTCGTGATGGCGTTCCCGGTCATGCCGCTATTCCGCGCTGAGACGTTGTCGGGTCGCTGTGGCTGTGATCAGTGCCGTCGCCACGGCAGCAATCACCCGATCAATGTCGGCTTCAGAGTGAGCCGCGGAAATGAAGAAGCGGATGCGCGGCATGTCCTTGGGGATGCCAACATGCACCACCGGGGGGGCATAGATGCCTTGTTGCATCAATGCTTCGGCGACAAACACACAGTCGTCCGGGGTTTCAAACAGGATTGGCACCACAGCCTCGCCAATGGCGGTGCCGGTGTTCAATCCGGCCGCAGCTGCTTTTTGCATGAAATATTGCGAGTTGGCGCGCAGTTTGGTGACACGTTCAGGCTCGTCACGCAGCAGGCGTAGGGCCGCGTGGGCGCTGGCGGTTGTTGCGGGGGGCAGGCCAACCGAATAGACAAACCCCGGTAGGCAGAAGCGCATCCATTCGATCACGTCGGTATTGGCGGCGATAAAGCCGCCGGAGGAAGCAAAGCTCTTGGACAGGGTGCCAATGGCAATTTCGACGCGTTTGGGGTCTTCGCCAAAGTGTTCACACAGGCCGCGACCAGTTGCGCCCAGCACGCCGTAAGAATGGGCCTCGTCCAGAAGCAGCCAGGCGTCGTAGGCGTCTTTCATGTCCAGAAGGCGCGGTAGATCGGTGATGTCGCCATCCATGGAAAACAGCCCGTCAGTGCAGATCAGCACACGGCCATAGTCAGCGCGGTGTTTGTGCAACAGGCGCTCGAGATCGTCGAGATCGTTGTGGGCGTAGGTTTCCATGCGGGCTTTCACGCCGCGGGCTCCAACCACAATCGAGTTGTGGGACAGCTCGTCCACCAGCACCAGATCGCGCGGGCCAAGCAGCAGGCCGATAACGGAGACATTGGTGAGATAGCCGGAGATCACGGAGAGCACGCCGCCCACCCCCAGGAAATCCGCCATGTCTTCTTCCAGCGCGCGGTGGGCAAGCCGTTCGCCGCCGACAAGGCGGGACGCACCCACGCCGGTGCCTTGCGTGTCCAACGCATCTTTGGCGGCTTCAACGGTTTTGGGATGATGCATCAGGCCCAGATAGTCGTAGTGAGACATCGAGAGGTAGCCATCCGGCCATTGGTCGGATCGGGCTTCCAGCGCATCGGTTGGTACGAAATACGGGTGACCGTTTTCGATCAAGGCACGTCCGCTGAGGCGAAAGCGACGTTCGGCAAAGGCGAGGAAGCTGGAACTTGGTGTTGTCATCTATGTCTCCGCAGCCGCAGCTGCGCCAATTGCCAAAGGGTCTGGTTCTAAAAATGGATCCAAAGAACACGCGGGTTGATATATGCTCTTGGTTTAATATGACCGTTTAGTGGCATTGGGTCCAGAACAATGCAAGAAACGATTGCCTGACACCCCCATGAAGCACGCGGGTATCTTGGCTTTATGCATAATTCTGCGGCGGATCGGTCAAGGGTAGGGTCTAGATGCTTGCTCCGACAGGGATAATCATGTTGAGTTAACGTAAGACGCTCCGCCACGTGGTGGATAATAACGAGAGCGTGGCGAGGGAACTTGGTGTGACGGCACTTCTGACGGTTAAAAACCTGAGTATTGGCTTTGGGACTGATGCTCCCGTGGTCGAGGATGTCAGCTTTACGGTTGAGGCCGGAAAGACGCTGGCGCTTGTCGGGGAGAGTGGGTCTGGCAAGACGTTGAGTTGCCGCTCTGCGCTGCGGATTCTACCGGCGGCGGCACAGATGCGATCAGGCTCGATTGTGCTGTGCGATCGCGAAGGCGGGCATCCAATCGACCTGATGGCGCTCAGCGAAAAGAAGATGCAGGACATTCGCGGCAATCGGGTTTCGATGATTTTTCAGGAGCCGATGCGCTCTTTGTCGCCGTTGCACCGGATTGGCAATCAGGTGTCTGAAGCGCTGAAGCTGCACCGGGATTTTGACGCAGCTGAGCGTAAAAAGCGCGTGCTGGCGATGTTTGAACGGGTGGGCTTTGTCGATCCGGCGCGGGTCTACGGAAGCTATCCGTTTGAATTGTCCGGCGGGATGCGCCAGCGGGCGATGATTGCCATGGCGATGGTCGGTCGGCCGGATATCCTGATCGCGGATGAGCCCACAACGGCGCTGGATGTGACCACGCAGGCACAGGTGCTGGGGCTGATCAAAGACCTACAGGCCGAGTACGGCATGGCGGTGGTTTTGGTGACCCATGACCTCGGCGTGGTCGCCAATATGGCCGATGACGTGGTGGTGATGAACCGCGGGCGGGTGATGGAAAGTGGTCCTGCCGAGTTGATCCTTGGCGACCCTCAGCACCCCTACACCAAAGACCTGATGGCGGCGGCCCCAGAAATTCCGGCCACGCCAGCCGACCGCCCAGACGAGGCAGACCGCGATTACATTTTGGAAATGCGCGACGTCAACAAGACCTACATCCTGAAAGGCAGCGCGCCGTGGAAACCCAAAACGGTGGTCAACGCCGTGCGCGGTGTCGACTTTGGCGTGGAGCGCGGCAAGACGCTGGCCGTGGTGGGCGAGTCGGGCTCTGGTAAAACCACCTGTGCCCGTATGGCGCTGGGCGCGGAGCGGGCGGATGCGGGCGCGTCGATCCTGTTTCGGGAGACCGCCGGGTCCGAGCCGGTGAACCTTCAGGATTTGGACGGCGATGCCCGGCTGAAATTCCAGCGCAAAGCGCAGATGGTGTTTCAGGATCCTTACAGCACGCTCAATCCGCGCATGCGGGTGAAAGACGCGCTGTGTGAACCATTGGAAATTCACGGCATTGGTTCCCCAAGTGACCGGATTGATCGTGCGGTGGAAATCCTCAAATGGGTTGGGCTGAACGAAAACATGCTCACCCGCTATCCACATGCGTTCTCTGGCGGTCAACGTCAGCGTCTGTCGATTGCGCGCGCGTTGATGTTGAACCCGATCTTGCTTGTGTGTGACGAGCCGACCTCGGCGTTGGATGTCTCGGTGCAGGAACAGGTGTTGCAGCTTTTGGAAGACATTCGTGATAGGTTGAACCTGAGCTATCTGTTTATCAGTCACGACCTCGCGGTGGTGGCGCGGATTGCGGATGAGGTGGCGGTGATGCGCTCTGGTCTTGTCGTCGAACAAGGTCCGCCGGAGCAGCTGTTTTACAATCCAAAGCATCCCTACACCAAAGCGCTGATCGCGGCGCAGCCAGAGCCGGACATCTCCCGGCCTATTGACCTCAAAATTGTGGCTCAGGGGGCGGGTTCACCGTCGTCTTGGCCCGAAGAATTCAGATTTGTCGGCGCGGATGCCCCTCCGCTGACCGAGACCGACCCCGGACATAAGGTACGTTTCCATGTTTAGAACCCCGATCCTTGCCGCGGCCTTTGCCGTCTTGGGCCTGAGCGCCGCGCAGGCGGAGTATCAGGAGAGCAGTTTCTGGCAATCCGATGTGGACGCAGGCAGCCTGCCACCGGTGGCGGAACGGGTGCCGGACGCGCCCAAGGTTGTGGACCTCAAACTGCGCAATCGCGAGCTTGGGCAACAAGGTGGCACGTTGCGCACCATGGTGACCCGCTCCAAAGACGTGCGTCAGATGGTGGTCTACGGTTATGGGCGTTTGGTGGGGTTCAACGAGCGTTACGAGCTGGTCGCGGATATTCTCAAAAGCTTTGAGAACGAAGACGACAAGAAGTTCACTCTGCACCTGCGTCCTGGCCATAAATGGTCCGACGGGCACCCTTTTACCTCTGAGGACTTCCGTTACTTCTGGGAAAACGTGGCCAACAACGAATTGCTGTCGCCGTCTGGCCCAGTGGATTTCCTGCGCGTCGAAGGCGAGTTGCCGAAGGTCAGCTTCCCGGATGAGCTCACAGTCATTTATGAATGGAGCAAACCCAACCCGCAGTTTTTGCAGATGTTGGCGGAGGCGCGGCCCCCCTTCATCTATCGCCCGGCGCATTATCTGAAGCCGTATCACGCGGATTTTACTGACGAAGAAGAACTGCGCGAGCGGCTGTATGAGGCGCGGGTGCGCAGTTGGGCGGCGCTGCACAACCGCCAAGACAACATGTATAAGTTCGACAATCCGGATCTGCCCACCTTGCAGCCCTGGATGATGGCAACCAAAGACGGCAAGAGCCGGTTCCTGTTTGTGCGCAACCCCTACTATCACCGGGTCGACACCAACGGTGTGCAATTGCCTTACGTTGATGTGATCGAAATGCAGGTGGTGGCTCCGGGACTTGTGGCGGCGAAAGCCAACGCCGGTGAGGTGGATCTCCAGGCACGGGGACTGGACTTCAAAGATGCGGCGATCCTGAAGAAAGGCGAAGCATCCGGCGGTTACAAAACCAAGCTGTGGGGCAATGGCACCGCCAGCCAGATCGCGATTTACCCCAACCTGAACTACAATGATGATGGCTGGCGTGAAGTCATGCGCGATGTGCGCTTCCGCCGGGCGCTGTCGCTGGCAATCAACCGCAAAACCATCAACAAAGGCCTGTATTTTGGCTTGGCCAAGCCCGGCGGCATGACGGTTCTGCCGGTGAGCCCCTTCTTCAAAGAGAAGAACCGCGACGCTTGGGCAATCCGTGATCTGGAAATGGCCAATGCGCTGCTGGATGAAATGGGCTTGGACAAGCGCGACAAAGACGGCTTCCGCCTGTTGCCGGATGGGCGTCCAGCGTGGATGGTGATTGAGACGGCTGGTGAACGGCAGGAAGTGGAAAACGCACTGCAGATCATCACCGACAACTGGGCCGAGATTGGCGTGAAGCTGATCATGCGGCCGTTGGAACGCGATATTCTGCGCAACCGGGTTTATGCCGGTGAAACCATGGCCTCTACCTGGTTTGGTTGGGACAATGGCTTGCCGCAACCTTATACCTCTCCGTCTTATCTGGCACCGTGGGATCAGGCGTTTCAGTCTTGGCCCAAATGGGGGCAATATCACCAAAACCACGGCGCGGTTGGTGAGCCACCAGACCTGCCAGCCGCGATTGAGTTGAACGATTTGGCGCATCAGTGGACCAAGGCGTACTCCTCGGTGGATCGCGGTTTGATCTGGCAGAAGATGGTCGATATCCACGCCGACAATGTTTTTGCGATTGGCATTGTGAACGGCGCACCGCAGCCGGTGGTGGTCAGCAACAGCCTGCGCAACGTGCCGGAAAAAGCCATATGGGCCTGGTCACCGGGCGCACATTTCGGGGTGCACCGCCCTGATGAATTTTTCTTCGCGGAATAGGAGCGCAGAATGGCCCTGCTGCGGTTTGCAGTCTTTCGGTTCCTGACCATGCTCGCCACACTTGTCGTGGTGTCGGTGCTGGTGTTTTTGATCATCACCCTGCCGCCGGGGGACTATCTGTCCAACCAGATCAACGAGTTGCGGGCAACCGGACAATCCGCCGGCATTGCCAAGGCGGAGTTTCTGCGGGCGGAGTATTCGCTCGATCAGCCACTCTACAAACAGTACCTGATCTGGGCGGGGTTTATGCCGGGGCCGCATGGGTTTGCCGGGCTGTTGCAGGGGGAATTTGGCTGGTCGTTTGAGTTTGACAAACCGGTGGCTGACTTGGTGGGCGGCGCGTTGTGGATGACCGTGTTGGTCAACCTCGCGGCGGTGTTGTTCATTTATGCGGTGGCCTTGCCCTTGGGCATTCTGGCGGCGGCAAAATCCAAAACCTGGGTGGATTATACTTCGGCCTTTGTTGGGTATTTGGGGTTGGCTACGCCAAACTTCCTGCTGGCGCTGATCTTGTTTTATTACGGCAATCGCTATCTCAATCTGCCGATTGGCGGTCTTATGGATCCGCAATACGAAGGCCAACCGATGAGCTTTGGCAAGATGAAGTCGGTGTTGATCCACCTGATCATTCCAACCTTTGTGATTGGCACCTCCGGCGCGGCGGCGATGATGCAGCGGCTCCGGGCAAACCTGCTGGATGAGTTGGGCAAACCCTATGTGGAGACTGCCCGTGCCAAAGGTATGAGTGAGCCGCGGATGCTGACCAAATACCCGCTGCGTGTGGCGTTTAACCCGTTTGTGGCGGATATCGGCACCCTGCTGCCCTCGCTGATTTCCGGGTCGGTCCTGGTTTCGGTGGTGCTTGGCTTGCAGACTATTGGGCCGCTGTTGCTGTCTGCCCTGAAGTCACAAGATCTGTTCCTGTCGGCCTTTGTGCTGATGTTTGTGGCGCTGCTGACCTTGATTGGCACTTTGGTGTCTGACCTGTTGCTGGCGCTGCTGGATCCGCGCATTCGATTTGGAGGGCGGGAGCGATGAGCATGCAACCCGATGGGCGCTATGTTGATCAGGCGCCATACGACCCCGAAGCGGCCGCAGAGGCACGTAGCGCAGAGTTGGACATGTCCAATGCGCGGTTGTTGTGGCTACGGTTTAAGGAACACAAGCTGGGCCTGATTTCCGGTGCCTTCCTGCTGTTGGCTTATTTGTCGCTGCCGTTTGCCGGATTCTTTGCACCCTATTCTCCTAATGAGCGGCTGGAAGACTACATCTACGCGCCGCCGCAACGGATACATTTTATGCATGACGGCGCGTTTGTGGGCCCGCATGTTTACCCAACCGTGGCGGAAATGGATCTGGAGACTTTCAGTTGGAAATATGTGCAGGACACGGAAACGCCTGCCATGTTGGAGTTCTTCTGTGAAGGCTCGGATTACAAACTGGCCGGGTTGATCCCGTCCAACACCCACCTGTTCTGTGCCCCCGAAGGCGCGACGCTGTTCCTGTTTGGTGCAGACCGACTTGGGCGGGATGTGTTCTCGCGTATCTTCTACGGGGCGCAACTGTCGCTGACGGTTGGCCTTGTCGGGATCACAGTGTCCTTTGTGATTGGTATCGTCTTGGGCTCAATTGCGGGCTATTTTGGCGGTTTCCTTGATTGGATCATCAACCGGGTGATCGAAGTGCTGCGCAGCCTGCCGGAATTGCCATTGTGGCTGGCTTTATCTGCCGCCGTGCCCTCACATTGGGGGCCGGTGTCGGTGTTTTTCATCATCTCGATCATCTTGGGGATACTCGATTGGCCTGGATTGGCGCGTGCGGTGCGCTCCAAATTCCTCAGCCTGCGGGAGGAAGAGTTTGTCAAAGCGGCCGAAATGATGGGCGCGAAACCCAGCCGCGTGATCAAGAAACACCTGCTGCCCAACTTCCTCAGCCACCTGATTGCCAGCGCAACGCTATCCATTCCGGCCATGATCCTTGGCGAAACCGCGCTGTCGTTCCTTGGGCTTGGCCTGCGGGCACCAGCGGTGAGTTGGGGCGTGATGCTGAATGACGCGCAGAACCTGGCGTCTATCGAAATCTACCCGTGGACGGCGATTCCGATGCTGCCCATTGTGATTGTGGTGCTGGCGTTCAACTTCTTTGGGGATGGTTTGCGCGACGCGATGGACCCGAACCGCAGTTAAGGCTGCGGTTTGGCCCTTTCCAAAACTGTGTGCCTTAGTGGCAGGCGGAGAGCACGGGGCGCGTTGCGGCTGTGCTCAGCGTCTTGCGGCTGCCTTCAAACGCCGCGCGGGCGGTGTTGATCAGAGATTGCTCCGCACGGTTCCATTTGGCAGTGGCCTTGGGGGCGAGCTGACGTGGTTTTGGCGCGTCCAGCTGCGGAGTTACTTTAACACGCTCAGGTGTCGCTGCGACTTGAGCCGCTTTCCAAGCTTTGGCCGCCTTGCGCGCCATAGCATCACGCTGACGGCGCCAAGCTTGGCATTCCGCGGTTTGCCGTGCAGTGCGCGGGCGACGACGGACACGTGGCTTAGGTGCGGTCTGTGCGTCTTGCAGGGCAAGGTGGTGCGCCACAACGTCATAAGCGGCGTTGATTTCGCTCATGTGACGTGCGGCTTCTTTTGGATTGGTTTTGGCCAGATCAGGATGGTAGCGCCGCGCCAGTCTTCGCCACGCGGCCTGCATCTCTTTTTCAGAAGCGGCGGGTGTGACCTGTAAGAGGTCGTAAGCGTATGCGAGATCATGTGCCATGGGATGAGTGTGGGCCTTTGAGCTTCATTCATCAAGTATTTGGCTAAAATTCTAAGTATCTTCTTAAGTACGCGTTTAGAAGTATGCCGCTTTTGGTTAACGGCTTACCAAAAGAAACAGGGCACGTGCTGACCGCACCTGCCCTGTTGGTTGTTTGATGAAAGGCTTGGTGACCAGCGCTTACCGGTCGTCACCGCCTTCGGGTCCGCCCTCCATGGCGTCCTCATCAATGGCTGCCTCCACGGCCCCGACAACGGCTTCACGTTGCTTGGGGGTGAGGTCCTCGGCGTTGGCGTCATCGGCAATCCGCACAGTGACCTCGCGGTGGGCAAACTTGATGCCTTCCCGCGCAAACAACTCGCGAATTTCCTGATAGACCTTTTTGCGCACCAACCATTGGTCGCCCGGCTTGGTCATGAATTTTACCCGGATGATCATGGCGCTGTCTTGCATCTCCACCACGCCTTGGGATTTCAAAGGCTGAATGAAGTTGTGGCCGATCACCGGATCGTCGAGCAGCTCGACGCCGAGTTTTTTCACCAGCTTGCGCACCCGTTCCACATCGGTGTCATAGGTCACGCGCAGCTTGAGCTTCATGATGACCCAATCGCGGGAGTAGTTGGTGAGATACTGGATCTCGCCAAATGGGATGGTGTGCAGCGGGCCAAGGTGGTGGCGCAGTTGAAAAGAGCGCACAGAGATTTTTTCCACGGTGCCTTTCACCGAGCCAATGTCGATGTATTCGCCTTTGCGGAAGGCATCATCAAACAGAAAGAACGCGCCAGAGAAAATGTCGCGTACCAAGGATTGCGCGCCAAAGCCCACGGCCAAGCCAACCACACCAGCACCAGCAAACAATGGACTGACATTGACGCCCATTTCCAACAGCACAATCAGCACGATGGTGACCACAATCACCAACAAGATAGTGTTGCGGAAGAGCGGCAAAAGCGTTGCCAAACGGGACGCGCTGGCCCCGCCACCCTCATCTCCAAGTTCCGCCTCTTCAGCGGGATCGCCTTGTTCCTCGCGAATGCGCCGGTCGATCCAGATGCGGAAGGCGTGAAAGCCAATGTATCCCATAAACAGGATGACAATCACATCAAGGACGCGCCCGCCCAGCATTTCGTCGTCAATGATGCCGTCTGCGTCAAAGATGTAGAGCGCTGCATAAAGCCCGGCAACAAGCGCCAACACGCCTGAAATCCGGCGTGCCAGTTCCTCAAACGTGTGCATTTGACGGTGATCGATGATGTTTTCGAGGTTGAACAGCTCGGCCTCTTGTTGTTCGGACAGTTGGCCTTCTTCGGTGGCTTCCTCACGCAGTGCATCCGCAGCGTCATTGATTTCTTTGACCGTGCGATTGCGCTCAAAGTAGCGTTCGATGCCGTAGTTGATGGTGGCGTATACCACGATCACGGCTGTCAAAATGGCATAGGCGCCAGCAATCAGAGGAATGCCTGTGTCGTTGCCCAGGATCAGATCCCAGGACATGCTGGCCCAGCCGTAGAGGACGTAAAGGATAAACAGAGGTGCCCAGAAGGTGCTCGCCCAGCGGGTGGCCAAAGGCACACGGTTGGCCTCTCGGCCGTTGCGCAAGGCGTAGGAAATGGCGCGATAGTTTGCGAAGACCAGCGCAATATTACCAAGCGCAAACAAGGTGGACAGCAACAGTGTCATCACTGCGGAGACGTCATAGACCAGCCCCAGCTCGCTGAGCCATTCGCCAAAGATCATGGTGACAACGTCAACAATGCCCAGGCCCATGACCCACCTGTGCAGTTTCTTTGCGTCAGGGGTCGAGAACGGTGGGATGCGGTATTGCGGCAAATATGGCGACAAGATCATCCGCCATATCAACGCGATCATTCGCGACAGAGCGTAGGCCGCAAAAATGGATGCATTGGTGAAACGGACGGCTGTATCGTCAGAGGTGCCAAAGATCAGGAAGCCAAGCAGCACGGCAAACGCCATGCTGACAAACACACCCAAGACACCGGCGGCAAAGCGCACCACAAGGAAGGGAAGCTTCTGCGTGTAGCCTTCAGGGGTTTCCTTTACCAACGGTATGACAAAGCGCGCAGCTAATCTGCGGCCGTAAATCTGCCGTTCAAAGACAATGCCGACGCCCAGCAAGGCAAGGGTGATGAGCAGTTGTTTTGCAAAGAACAGAATGCTGCCGTCCGGGCTTGAGGCGCGCAGGATAAACAGCACTTCATTGATGGCCACGGGCAGGTGTTGAATACGATCCTGCAGCACCTTGTTGAACCCTTCGAGCTCCCACTGAAGGCGCATCACGGTGGTCATGGTAGTGGTTTCATTGACCTCCTCCACGGCTTCGCTTGCCTCCTCGGACATTTTGGATGTGCCGTTGCCGTCCAGAATGATGACGGTCATGCCGTTTTCATTGGCTTGCTGCACAAGCTGGGACATGGCGTCGTTTGTGGTGCCGTCGTCCGCGTCTTGCGCATGCAGTCCCGCGAGAGGCAAAAAGAGACATACCGAAAGAACGGCAAGCAGTAGTCGGATCATGAGGTGGTCTTTCCTGTCGTCGTCTCTTGGTCTTACAGGAAGTGACCGGTGCCGCAAAACAGTTAAGCAGAGAGCGTTGCGATTTAGGCGCGTCTCAGGCTTGCCTTGCATCGCTTTGGGGGTGACATTCTCGGGGAAACCGGATAGCGCGAGTTGACAAGGAATTAACGCGCATTCTCACAAAGGCACGAGCGACGTGAGCCTGACAAAGACAGAAAAAATAGCCGTTCTGGGGCTGGGATATGTAGGTCTGCCGCTGGCCTTGGGGCTGGCGCGTGCGGGCTTTGATGTGGTGGGCTTTGACACCAATGCCACGCTGGTTGAACGCCTGCTTATGGGGCGTGACCCAAATGGGGAGGTTTCGACGGAAACCTTGGCCAAAAGCACTGCCGTTTTTAGCCACGACCCATCTGATTTGGCAGGCTGTACGGCCTTTATTCTGGGTGTGCCAACGCCGATCACCGACGCCAAAGAGCCGGACCTTGGTCCTGTTTTGGGCGCGTGCAGCACAATTGCGCCGTATCTGACATCCGGTGCCTTGGTGATTTTGGAAAGCACGGTGTATCCGGGTGTGACCGAAGATGTCTGCGGACCGGCCCTAGCGGAGGCCAGCGGGCTTGAGGCGGGCAAGGACATCAAGCTGGGCTATTCGCCGGAGCGGGTGAACCCCGGAGATGCGGAACACACGCTGGAACATGTTGTGAAGGTGGTTGCGGCACAGGACGCCGAGACACTGGACCGTGTGGATGCAATCTATCGCCCGGTGATCAAGGCGGGGCTGCATCGCGCCAGCTCGATCAAAACCGCCGAAGCGGCCAAAGTAATTGAGAACACCCAGCGGGATTTGAACATTGCACTGGTGAATGAGTTCTCGCTGATTTTCTCCCGCATGGGTTTGGATACGCTGGAAGTGTTGGAAGCCGCGGGCACCAAGTGGAATTTCCTGCCGTTTACGCCGGGTCTTGTGGGCGGGCACTGCATTGGCGTGGATCCTTACTACCTGACTTATCGCGCGGAACAGCTGGGCTATCGTCCGGAGGTGATCCTCGCGGGTCGGCGCATCAATGACACCATGGGGCGCCATGTGGCGCAGGAGCTGATCAAAGGCTTGCTGGCCAAGGGCACCAATGCCTCCGGTGCACGGGTGCTGGTTATGGGGCTGGCGTTTAAGGAAAACTGTGCAGATACCCGCAACTCTCGGGTGGTGGATATCGTGGAAGAATTGAAAAGCTATTCAGCAGAAGTGGACGTTTGGGATCCTTGGGTGGATCCCGACGTTGTTGCGGCTGAATACGGGTTTGGGCTGGTCGATCAGCCTCAAAATGCCACTTATGATGCCGTAGTCGTTGCCGTTGCGCATCGCCAGTTCCGCGAGATGGACAGCATGGCGATAAGAGCCCTCGGAAAGCCGGATGCTTTGCTTTACGATATCAAAGGGGTTTTGCCGAAGTCCGAGTCGGACTGGCGGCTATAGAGCGAGGCGGGTGACGTGTCCGAGGCGATTTCTATGACGGGTGATCTGGCGGCCAATGCGTCGCCGCGCGTGCTGTTTTACAGCCACGACACCTATGGTCTGGGCCATCTGCGCCGCTCGCGCGCGCTGGCAACCGCAATCACACAGGCTGACAGCCGAATTTCCGCGTTGATCCTGACTGGTTCACCGGTAGCTGGCCGCTTTCCGTTTCCGGACAATGTTGACCACATTCGCCTACCAGGCGTGACCAAAACGCCAGACGGTGATTATGAGAGCGAGCGACTGGGCCTGCATATTGATGAAACCACTGCATTGCGCGCCGGGTTGATTAAAGCCACCGTGGAGCATTTTGATCCCGATATTCTGATCGTGGACAAAGAGCCGACCGGCTTTCGCGGCGAGCTGTTGCCCGCGCTGGAATGGCTGAAGGCCAAGCGCAAGGCGCATTTGGTGCTGGGTTTGCGTGATGTGCTGGATGATCCCGACGTTCTGGCGGCAGAATGGGACCGCAAAGGGGCCTTGGAAGCGGCGGAAACGTATTACGACGAGACCTGGGTTTACGGGCTGCGTTCGATCTATGATCCGGTGGCGGGTTTGAACCTGTCGCAAAGCTTCCGGTCACGAATGAAATTCACCGGCTATCTGCATCGCGAAGCGCTCAGTGAAGGTGAAACGCCGGAACAGCCCTACGTGCTGGTCACGCCGGGCGGTGGCGGAGACGGCGCTGGTATGGTGGATTTGGTGTTGTCTGCCTATGAGCAGGACTCAGATTTGTCCCCACGCGCCATGTTGGTCTACGGCCCGTTTCTGAGCGGTGAGGTCCGTGCTGAGTTTGAGGCGCGTGTGGCCAAACTCAATGGCCGCGTGCAGGCCGTGGGCTTTGACAGCCGCATGGAAACTCTGATGAAAGGCGCAATGGGGATTGTCTCAATGGGCGGCTACAACACCTTCTGCGAGGTGCTGTCCTTTGATAAACCGGTGGTGATTGTGCCGCGCACACGTCCGCGCATGGAGCAACACATCCGTGCCAGCCGTGCGGAAAGCCTTGGCCTTGTACGCATGTTGGATGAGCAACGCGACGGCTTTACACCACAGGCGATGATCGCCGCCATTCGCGCGCTGCCGGATCAGCCAAAACCAAGCCACGCCTTTGTGCCCGGTCTTCTGGACGGGTTGGACGTGGTTTCCGAACGTACTTTGGCAATGCTTGGCGTTGCCCGATCTCAAGGCGCTGCATGACTTCTGAAAGACCTAAGGTGGCGGTGGTGGTCAAAGGCTGGCCCCGCCTGTCTGAGACATTTATCGCGCAGGAAATTGTGGCCCTGGAGGAGACGGGATATGACCTGTCGATGTGGTCCCTGCGGTTCCCAACCGACAAGAAACGCCACCCGTTACATGAGCGCCTGCAAGCACCGGTACATTATCTGCCAGAGTATCTGCATCAGGAACCCCTGCGCGTTCTGAAAGGCGTGTTGGCAGGGCTGTTCAAACCGCGTTTCTGGACCGCTGTTGGCGCTTGGCTGAAAGATCTAAGCCGCGACCTGACCCGCAACCGCGTGCGCCGTTTTGGGCAGGCCTGCGTGCTGGCACGGGAATTGCCGGACGACATTGACCTGCTCTATGCGCATTTCATGCACACGCCAGCCTCGGTGACCCGTTATGCGGCGATTATGCGCGATATGCCATGGTCAGTCTCGGCCCACGCCAAAGACATCTGGACGTCGCCTGATTGGGAAAAACGCGAGAAGTTGCAGGAGAGTACCTATGGTGCCGCGTTCCTGGCGACCTGTACCAAAGTGGGCGCGGATCACTTGGCTGAACTGGCGGATCGGCCGGATCGAGTTGAACTGGTTTATCACGGCTTGGACCTGACCCGCTTTCCGGAGCCGCCCATCCAGCGGCGTGAAGAAGACAGTGTGCGGTTCCTGTCCGTAGGGCGGTTGGTGGAGAAGAAAGGCTTTGATCGGCTGATCTCTGCTCTGGCGCTCTTGCCCAATGATCTGGACTGGCATTGGGAGCACATTGGTGGCGGTGGGGATGGCAGCCTTTTGAAGGTGCAAGCCGAGACCCTTGGCGTTGCCGATCGGATTACCTGGCGCGGCGCGTGTGATCAGCCGGAGGTGATTGAGGCCATGCGCCAGTCGGATGTGTTTGTGCTGCCCAGCCGGATTGCCGAAGACGGCGATCGTGACGGGTTGCCCAACGTGTTGATGGAAGCGGCCAGTCAGAAGCTCTGCCTGCTGTCCACGCCGGTGTCTGCGATCCCGGAATTCATCACCGATGGCGAACATGGCGTGTTGTCCAGCGATGCGCCGGAAGCACTGGCGGCCGCGATGGAGCGATTGGCGCGGGATGCGGGGCTACGGGAGCGCCTAACAGAGGCGGCTTATGGACGGTTGACGGCGCATTTCCTGATGCAGCCGGGTATTGCCCAGCTGGACGCGCGCCTACAAGCGGCTGCGGCGAAGGCCTAATCTCATGGGGCAGGTTGCATTCTACGCCCCACTCAAATCACCGCATCATCCGGTGCCATCTGGCGAGCGCCAGATGGCGCGCAATCTGATGCAATTGCTGAGGCGGTCTGGCATCGCGCCCACATTGGTCTCTGAGCTGCGCAGCTTCGACAAATACGGCGATGCAGCGGTGCAGGCGGAACTGCTGGCACAAGCAGAGGCGGAGATACCGTCGCTGATTGCGCGGGGGCGGGCCGAGGGCTGGGCCCTGTGGGCGACCTATCACAGCTACTACAAAGCGCCGGACCTACTGGGCCCAACCGTGAGCGCGGCCCTGAAAATTCCCTATGTGTCGTTTGAGGCGACGCGGGCGAGCAAGCGCTTGGGCGGGCCTTGGGATGGCTTTGAGCAAAAAGCACAGGCGGCCTGTGATGCGGCGGATGTGTTGTTTCACTTCACGGGGCGTGATGCGGTGGCGTTGCAGGATCACCTGAAACAGGGGCAGCAGCTGATCCATCTGCCGCCGTTTTTGGCGCAGGAAGCGTTGCCAACCCAAGCGCAGCCAGATCAGCCGACCGTTCTGGTGGCAGGCATGATGCGCAAGGGCGACAAACTGGCGTCATACAGCATCATCGCGGAGGCTTTGGGGCATCTGACAGGTGATTGGCAGGTCGAGATTGCCGGCGACGGCCCGTGTCGCGCTGAAGTCGAGGCGCTGATGGCGCCATTAGGCGGGCGTGTGCAGTTCTTGGGCCAACTCGACGCAGAAGGCATGGCGGAAGCATACAGCCGCGCAGGTGTCTTTTTCTGGCCTGGCGTGAACGAAGCCTTTGGCATGGTCTATCTTGAGGCACAGGCACATGGCGTGCCGGTAGTGGCACAAAACCGCCCCGGCGTGCGCGATGTTGTGGCGTCAGTAGGGCTTGTGGCAGATGACTCACCGGAGGCGCTTGCAGCGGCGCTTTGGTCGGTGTTGAATGACGCCGAAACCCACACGCAACGGGCGCAGGGCGCGCAGGAGCTGGTGCAACAGCGCCACCTACTGGAAGCGGCGCGGCGGACCGTGTGGGATGTGCTGAACCCATTGATGAAAGAGACATTATGATCCGATTGGCCATGCTGCGGCACGGACACACCCATTGGAACCGTGCCGGACAAATTCAGGGGCGCACCGACATTCCTTTGGACGATGAAGCGCGTGAAATCTTGGCGGAGTTCAAGCTGCCAGCGGGCTGGGAAAATACCGATCTGGTGGCGAGCCCTCTACTGCGCGCGCAAGAGACCGGCGAAATTGTCACCGGGCGCAAGCCTGCGGTAGTAGACGCCCTGATCGAGATGGATTGGGGTGACTGGGAGGGCAAAAAGGGCGTTGAACTCAAGGCCGATCCCAGCAACGGATTTCGCGACATTGAGCACTGGGGCTGGGATTATCAGCCACCCGGTGGGGAAAGTCCGCAGATGGTCTGGGACCGCTTAGCCCCTTGGCTGTTTGGGTTGCAGCGCGATTGCATTGCGGTCTGTCACATCGGCATCATGCGGATGATTTTGGCCAAAGCACACGGCTGGGATTTTGACGGACCCGCCCCTTTTGCCGTGAAACGCAACCGGCTGTTTGTGGTGGAAATTGAGGGGGATACGGTTAAAGTGGCAAACCCTGATATTGTGCGGTTGGAAAGGCGCAGCGCATGAAAGTTTTGATCGCTGTCACCCATCTTCTGGGCACCGGGCATCTTTCGCGCGCGCTCACACTTGCCCGTGCCTTTATGCGGGATGGGCATGAAGCGGTGGTCCTGTCAGGTGGTATGCCTGCGCCGCATTTGGACAGCAAAGGTGTTGCGCTGGTGCAGTTGCCGCCACTGGCCTCAAATGGTGTGGATTTCACCAAGCTGTTGACCGAATTGGGTGTTGAAGCGGACGCCGCCTACCGTGCAAAACGGCAAGCCATGATGGTCAAGGCGGTGGAAGATATGGCACCGGATGTGGTGATCACCGAGCTGTTCCCTTTTGGGCGGCGCAGTCTGACGGCTGAGTTTGAGGCCTTGTTGGAAGCGGCCCATGCTTTGCCTCAGCGTGCGTTGGTTTTGGCGTCGGTGCGGGACATTCTGGCACCGCCGTCCAAAGCCTCCAAAGCCGTTCGCGCCCGCGAGGTGATCAAGCAGTATTACGATGGCATTCTGGTGCATGCTGATCCCGATCTGACCAAGCTGGAGTTGAGCTGGCCCCTAACCAGCGATGTGACCGCGATGTTGCGCTACACCGGCTATGTGGCGCCGCCTGCGCCACAACCGCATCCGGACAATGTTGGCGCCGGTGAAATTGTGGTCAGCGCCGGGGGTGGTGCTGTCGGGCAGACATTGTTTGAATGTGCGATCAAAGCCGCCAAGCGCAGCCCGTTGCGCTGGCGTCTGTTGGTGGGCGGCGCCAATGCCGAGGCGCGGATTGCGGAGCTTAAAACGCTGGCGGGTGATCCGATGATCAAGATTGAACCGGTGCGGTCTGATTTCCGGCAAATGCTGCACCATGTGACCGCCTCGGTCAGCATGTGCGGCTACAACACCGCGCTCGACGTGCTGCAAACCGGCGTGCCAGCGGTGTTTGTGCCGTTTGATGATGGTGGCGAAGTTGAGCAAACCCTACGCGCGCGGGCCTTGTCCGTGCAGCCAGGCATCGAGGTGCTCAGCGCCACCGATCTGACCCCACAAAGCCTGATGGCGGAGATCAAGCGTGTGGCCGTCAAGGACCGGCGCAGCCCGTCCGGCCTGCGCATGAACGGCGCGACGGAGAGCGTGCGCATCGCCCAAGACATGCTGGCGGAGCTGCGCAGGTGAGGATTGACTGGACGCCGCTCCGGACGGAACTGGCGCAGTGGCGCGCGGACGGGCTGGAACTGCCCTTTTGGTGGCGGGATGACGACGCGGTTGCCCCGACTGAGGCGCTTGATCAGCTTGCGTCATTGAGCACGGCAACAGAAGTCCCGGTGCATTTGGCGATCATACCCAAAGACGCAACCGAGGCTTTGGCGCGAGACCTGCCAGAGTGTTTTGTGCCGGTTGTGCATGGCTGGGCGCATGTCAGCCACACGCCGGAGGGCGTCAAAAACGCCGAGTTTGGGGTGGGGCGCCCAGCTAGCGGGGCACTGGCGGACGCCTCTCAAGGTCTTGGTCGACTTCGCGCCCTGTTTGGCGTCAAGTTGGCGCCGATGTTTGTGCCGCCGTGGAACCGGATTGCGCCCGATGTTGTGGCCGGGCTGGCCGACGCGGGTTTTGACGCGGTATCAACCTACAATCCGCGCAAAACCGCACTGGCCGCCCCCGGAGTGGCGCAGATCAACACCCATATTGATCCGATTTTTTGGCGGGGACACAGAGGCTTGGTGGATGTGGAGACTTTGGTGTCTCAAATAGTCACGCTGTTGCAAGACCGCCGCGCGGGCCTCACGGACATTCAAGAACCCTTGGGATATCTCACGCACCACCTTGTGCATGACGCCGATATCTGGGAGTTTTCGCGGCAGTTTTTGCTGGAAATTTGCGAGGGGCCGGTGCGGCTCTATCGCCACGATGGAAAGGGCAATCTATGAGCCGTTTGAACAGCATGATGCGGCGTTTGGCAGCGCAGGCCGATGGGCTGGAGTGGGGCAACACCATGGTGGACAGCCTCAAGGGCGATTTCCTCGACATGGGGCTGGGCAATGGCCGCACCTATGACCACATTCGCGAGATTGCGCCGGAGCGGCGCATCTGGGTGATTGACCGCGCGTTGAACTGTCACCATTCCTGTGTGCCACCTGAGGAGGATTTCCTGCAGGGTGAGGCCGAGGAGATGCTCAAAAAGATGGCGGCGGACGGCACCAAAGTGGCCATGGCGCATTATGACTTTGGCTTTGGCGACAAAGAGAAAGACGTGGCCGAGGCGGCGCGGCTGTCTGCCATGGTCAAAGAGATCATGTTGCCGGGTGGTGTGCTGGTCTCTGGTCAGCCGCTGGTTGGATTTGAGCAGGTGCGGGGGCCAAAAACCGTGGCGCCAGAGCGGTATTATTTCTACAGAACATAAAGAAGCGCCCGGTCAGTGACCGGGCGTTTTTCATTGTCTCAGTGCTTGAAGGCTTAGTCCAAGCCGATGATGTGCTGCTCGCCCCGTTGACGCGCCAGAGTCATTTGTTTCTGACGTTCCCGGAACCGTTCTTTGTCACCTTCGGAATATTCATCGACACATTGGTGACAGCTCACTCCAGCTTCATATTCCGGACGTTCCTGATCCGCAGGTAGGATCGGGCGACGGCAAGCGTGACACAGCAGGTGCGGGCCTTCTTTCAGCCCATGTCCAACCGACACACGGCCATCAAACACAAAACACTCACCATCCCAGGTGCTCTCTTCCTGCGGCACCTCTTCGAGATACTTCAGGACGCCCCCTTTCAGGTGATAGACGTCCTCCACACCCTGGCTCATCAGGAAGTTGGTGGACTTCTCACAGCGAATGCCGCCGGTGCAGAACATCGCCACCCGTTTGTTGTGAAAACGCTCTTTGTTTTCTTCCCACCACGCCGGGAACTCACGGAACGTCGCGGTTTCCGGGTCAATCGCGCCCTGGAAGGTGCCAATGGCCACTTCGTAGTCATTACGCGTGTCGATGGTGACCACGTCAGGGGATTGGATCAACTCGTTCCAGTCTTCCGGGTTCACGTAGTTGCCAACATGCGCGGTGGGATCGACATTGGGTTGGCCCAGCGTCACGATCTCTTTTTTGAGTTTCACCTTCATGCGCGGGAACGGTTTTTCCGCCGCGGTGCTCAGCTTCCACTCAAAGTTGGCGCAGCCGGGCAGTTTTTGAATGTAGGCAATCACCGCATCAATGCCAGCGCGCGGACCAGCGATGGTACCGTTGATGCCCTCATGGGCCAACAGCAAAGTGCCGGTGATTTCGTGCTTCTGACAGAAGTCCAGCAAAGGCGCCCGCAGGGCCTCGTGGTTGTCAAACGTGGTGAAGTGATAGAGAGCGCAGACTGTAAACATAACGCCCCATTACGCCTATTTTATAGGTCTATCAAGCCTCACCCCCCTGTGGCGTTTTGTCAGAGGAATGTGCTGATACCACCCCAGAGCAGGCGCAGGGCGATCAGGATCAGCAATACGTTGAGCACTTTGTGAAATCCGTGGTCACTCATCCGGCCCAGCACATGTTTGCCCACCCAGGTGCCCGCCGCGCCACAGGCGATCAGCCCGGTGATGAACAGCGCCCAGGGGGCAAAGCCAAACCCCAGAGCGGCAAACATAGCCACCTTGAGGCCGTGCTGTACCGTCATCAGGGCAGCGTGGGTGGCCACATGGGTGTGACGGTCAAGCTGCATGGTTTTTACGTAAGCGGCCACAAACGGTCCGGTCGCGCCAAAGAACATGGTCAGAAATGAAGAAAACGCGCCCGCCCCAATCGGCCACTTGCCAATCCACGCAGGCGTTTTTCCGAGCACAACCCACAGCAGGAACAGGCCAATACCAATTTGCACAGTAGCCGGGGGCAGGCTCACCGCCACACTGCCGCCAATCGCCACGCCGATGAGGGCACCGATGGTAAAGGCAGGTAAAGCGCTGCGCAGGATGTGGCTGCGGAACATGGTGGCGCGCACGGCGTTGGAGCCCAGCTGCACCACGCCATGTACAGGGATCAGCGCCGCTGGCGGGAGGATCACGGCGGCCACCGCCAGGAAGATCGCCCCACCGCCAATGCCAAGCGCAGCGGTCATCAAAGAGGTGGCAAAGCTCACCGCCAAAAGGAATATCGCATGGGCTTGGGACAGGTCTGGCGGGAGTAGGTCAATCATGCCGCCACTATGCGGTGAAATGGCTTGGGATCAAGACCTTCACCTGATCCCCAACATCTCCCGCGCTTCCGCCGGGCTGGCAATGCCCCGCCCTGTGTTGGTGGCGCAGGTGACCAAAGCTTCAATCAATTGTCCGTTCGAACGGGTTTTTTCGCCATTGGGCAAATAAAACGTGTCCTCCACCCCGGTGCGCAACATGCCGCCAAGCTCGGCGGCTTTTTGGTGGGTGTCCCAAATCTCGCTGCGCCCAATCAGGGTGGCTTGCCAGAAACTACCTTCCAGCAGGTATGGCATCAGGAATTCCAGCAATGTCGGGTCCACGGGCATGCCGGAAGCCACACCCATGACAAGGTTATACTGCGCACGGGTGGTCATGCCGTTTTGCACATACATCGCCACAGAGCGCACGATGCCGGTGTCAAAGCACTCAAGCTCTGGAATTGTGTTGGTCTCTGCCATCACATCGAGATGGTCCTGAATTTTGGAGGGCTGGTTCTCAAACAGCATCGGGGGCCAAGCCCACTCTCCATTGCTGCGCAGCTTGAGATAGTTGAGTGAGCCGGCGTTGCAGGCGGCGATTTCGGGCTTGAGCGCACGGATGCAGTCGAGCGCACAAGAATAATCCGGCCCCACCACGCCGGTGGTGGCGTTGATTAGGATGTCGGGGCAGGCGTCGCGGATGGCGTCGACAATCTCCGTCGCCACCTTGGGGTCCCAGCTTGGCAGGTGGCCCTTGCCCGCGTCCTGCTGGCGGAAGTGGATGTGGATCACGGCGGCGCCCGCGTCTATCGCCTCACGTGCTGAAGCGGCGCACTCCGCGGGCGTGACCGGCACGGGGTGCTGCGTTGGATCGGTCAGAACGCCGTTGAGCGCACAGGTTAGGATGGCTTTGTCCATCTTACCCCTCCTGCTTGTGGCGGCTGCCGTTTGCAGGGGGTGTTTCTGGCGGACCGGCAAAACACTGCGCGTTGGTCATCCAGGTTTGCGCCACTTCGCCGGTGGCGGTCAGTGATGTGTCCCCAAAGGCGCGGGTTTGGGTGACAACGGCCGCAAAATCTGTGGCGGGGCCAGTGATGCTGTCGCTGTTGTCCTCACCAAATTCCCAGACAGCCCCAGACGGTGCGGTCAGCGTAAGCTTGGGCATGGTCTCGGGCACCGGCAGGCCGTGCACCTGATGGGACCAACCGAAGGTGTTCACGCCAAGGATCACGATGTTTTTGATGCGGTCGCTGTCCGCGCGGGTCCTGCCCAGCAGATCAAACACCTCAAACCCATGCGCCCAGGTTTCCATTTGTCGAGCTGTCATAGACGAGCGTGCCGACATCGACGGACCAACCCACGGCAGACGCGCCTTGGGGTCCATATCCCGCCAGCGGGTTGCGATGTCGCGCGCCGTCTCGATCCAAACGGCGCGCAACTCTGCACCGCGCTCCATTATGGTTTCATTTTCATAGCTGCGCAGAGAACCCGTGGCCTTGAGCGAGGCCATCGCCTCGCCCATGCGCGCCATAAAGGCGGCTTCGTCGGAGGCAGAGAGGTCCGCGCCGGTGTTCCAGAAATGCAGGTGCACCAGCACGTCTTCGATGGTCCAGCCTTTGAACTGGGTTTGGGTGCGCAGTTTCGCGTCCGACAAGCCAGACAAGGCGTCATGCAGCACTTCGGATTCGGTGAGAAAATCGTCAGCTTGGGTGAGGGTCATGATGGGTCTTCCATAGTCAGGATCAGCGCGCCTTTGGACAGCTGTTGTCCCGCCTCAATGTGGAGCGCGGCGACAACGCCGTCGGTGTTGGCGGTCAATTGATGTTGCATTTTCATGGCTTCAAGCACGGCCAGCGTGTCGCCTTTTAGGACGGTGTCCCCTGCGGCCACATTGAGCGACACCAACAGGCCGGGCATCGGCGCGGTGAGTGCGCCGGTTGAAGCCGCGTTGGTTGTGGCCCAAGGCTGCGCGCGGGTGACATGCAGGTGGTGGCCTGCGGTTTGCAGGTAGAGACCGCTCGTTCCGTCAGGCGCGTGATGTGCGGTGGCTCGCAACCCATCGACGCGGAAATCGCTTGAGACCGTGTGGGTCCAGCCGTCGCCAGAAACCGTGATGTGATCCGTTCCAACGCCCGTTGCGGTGAGCGGATACGTTTCATCATAAAGCGAGAGGTCTAGCGGAATGGGCAAGCCGCCGTCGCTGGAAAATCCTGCGAGAGTGGTGTCGGGCAGCAGGCTTTGCGCCTGTGCGGCGTCCCCTTCGCTGCGCAGCAAAAGTTCGGCCGCAAGGGTAATGGATTGCGACGTGAGGGCTGTCTGCGGTGGACCTTCAGGATACGTGGCGTCCAAAAATGATGTCGTGGCGATGCCGTCCTGCACCTCGGCGTGATCGAGCAGGTCACGTAAGAACGCCACGTTGGTGGTCACGCCCAGAACTGCCGCATTGTCCAGTGCCTTGGTCAGCGTGCGCAGCGCTTCATCGCGGGTGTCCCCATAGGCAATGAGCTTGGCCAGCATCGGGTCATAGTATGGAGTGACCTCGTCACCGTTGCGCACCCCAGTGTCGATGCGAAGGGTGTTATCCATTTCAAACTTATGAATTTTTCCAATGGACGGCAGAAAGCCATTGGCGGGATCTTCGGCATAGAGTCGGACTTCAATGGCGTGTCCCGTGAGTGTGACGTCCTCTTGGGAGACAGGCAGTGGCCTGCCCTGCGCGACGGCGATTTGCAGCGCCACGAGGTCCAGGCCCGTGACCATCTCGGTCACTGGATGCTCGACCTGAAGGCGGGTGTTCATCTCAAGGAAATAGAAATCCTCTCCGTTTTCATCGAGCAGAAACTCAACCGTGCCCGCGCCGACGTAGCTTACCGATTTGGCCGCAGCAATGGCGGCTTTTTCCATACGCTTGCGTATGGTTTGAGGCATTCCAGGCGCGGGGGCTTCCTCAATCACCTTTTGATGGCGGCGCTGCACAGAGCAGTCCCGCTCGCCCAAGGCAATTGTGTTGCCGGCATGATCCGCAAAGACCTGAATTTCGATATGGCGGGCGTTTTGCACGGCGCGTTCCAGGATCAGCGTGTCATTGCCAAAAGCCGCGCTGGCTTCCGCGCGGGCCAAGGTGAGCGCCTCTAGCAGGTCGTCCAAGTTTGCGACCAGCCGCATCCCTTTGCCGCCGCCACCCGCTGCGGCTTTGACCATGAGCGGCACGCCGATGTCCTGCGCGTGAGACAGCAGTGTCGCATCAGTTTGGTCATCGCCTTGAAAGCCGGGAACGCAGGGCACCCCGGCGTCCAGCATATGCGTGTTGGCGATGGCTTTGTCGCCCATGATCTCGATGGCCTTGGCGGATGGTCCGACAAAGACGAGACCTGCGCGTTCAACTGCGCGGGCAAAATCTGCGTTTTCTGACAGGAAGCCATAGCCGGGATGGATCGCCCCAGCACCGGAGGCTTTGGCGGCCGCCAAAATGACGTCAACGTTGAGATAGCTGTCTGCGGCAGAGGCGGGGCCGATGGGGTGCGCCTCATCCGCCATGGACACATGCAGCGCCTCTGCATCAGCGTCCGAATAGACCGCAATCGTGCGCAGCCCGAGGTCGCGCGCGGTGCGGATGATGCGGCAGGCGATTTCACCGCGGTTGGCAATCAGAAGGGTGTCGAATTTGCGCATGCTCACATCCTCGCCACGCCAAAGCTGTTGGGGTTGAGGGGACGACGGCGCGCTTCGGCCACGGTGCCAAGGCAGAAAGCAATCACCTTGCGACTGTCACGCGGATCAATCACGCCGTGGTCGAGAATTTTTCCGGAGGTGAAAAACGGCGAGGATTGCGCGTCAAACAATCCTTGAATGGCGGCTTCTTGTTTGGCCATGCGGGCCTCGTCCACCTCGATGCCTTTGCGGGCAGCACCGGCGCGGGCGACGTGACTCATGGTTTTGGCGGCTTGGGTGCCGCCCATCACGCCGGAGCGCGACGTGGGCCAAGCAAACAGGAAATCAGGCTGATAGGCGATGCCGCACATGCCGTAGTTGCCCGCGCCAAAGCTGGCCCCGCAGTAGAGCGTGATCTTGGGCACGCGGGCGTTGGACACGGCTTGGATCATTTTGGAGCCGTGCTTGATCATCCCGGCCTGTTCATACGCCGTGCCAACCATGTAGCCGGTGGTGTTGTTGAGGAACACAAGCGGCGTGCCCGCCTGATCGCAGGCCTGAATGAAATGCGTGGCCTTGTTGGCGCCTGCCGGATCAATCGGGCCATTGTTGGCGAGGATGCCAATGGTGTGACCGTGGATTTGCGCTTGAATACAGAGGGTTGCGGGGCCGAAATCCGGCTTGAATTCGTCAAAATCAGAACCGTCGACAAGCCGAGCAATCAACTCGCGCGCGTCATAGGGCGTGGACCAGTCCGCGGGCACCACGCCTGCGATTTCATTCACGTCAAAACGCGGTTCGTTAAAGGCGCGCGCCTCGGGTTTGGGCATGTCACGGTTCCAATCCAGCCGCGCCATGACACGGCGGGCCATTGCGATGGCGTGCACATCGTCTTCGGCGAGGTATTCCACCAAACCGGAGGTGGTCGCGTGCATTTCTGCGCCGCCCAGATCGGCGTCTTTGGCAACCTCGCCGGTGGCGGCATTCACCAGCGCAGCACCGGCCAGCGCCGCCATGCCGTTTTTCTTCACGCCAATCACATAGTCGGACAGGCCCGGCATATAGGCGCCGCCAGCGGTGGAAGGGCCGTGCAAAACCGCAATCGTGGGCAAACCGGCCGCCGAAAGACGCGCGAGATTGCGGAACACGCCCCCGCCCAACGCCCAGTCTTCGACGCGGTAGTTCATCAGGTTGGCGCCTGCGCTCTCGACCAGATGCACAAACGGTAGTTTCTGGCGCAGGGCAATATCTTGCGCGGACAGCATGGCTTGCAAGGACATTGGCGAGAGCGCGCCGGCGTTGATACCGCTGTCATCCACCACAATCATGCAGCGTACGCCGGAGACAAACCCAATCCCCATCAGAAAGGTGCTGCCCGGCAGCGACTTTTCAGGGTCATCGCTGTCTTGTAAATAGCCCGCGAGGCTGTGCAGGCGCAGGAACGGCAAGCCGGGGTCCAGCAAGCGGGCAAGACGTTCGCGTGGGGTGATTTGCCCCCGCGCCGCAAAGCGCTCCCGGCGTTGTTCGGATTTCTCCGCTGTTCGGGTTTCCAGCGCACGCAGCTCCGCCACGGCGGCCAACATCGCATCCCGGTTTTGGCCAAACGCAGGCGCGGTGGGCGTGATCTGAGTCTCAAAAGACATGGGGGCTCCTCCTCCTGAGCGGTCCCGAATTTTGAAACCACTGTGAGCCGGGCGCGCGGGCGCTTCAAGACAGCGTGAACGTGACGCTGCGGCCAAAGCTTGTTGTTGGGGTCTGAGAGGCGTAAGATTGGCGCATGCAAACTGTTGATCTGCAAGAAGATATCAATGTTGTCGCTGACTGCGGCCCACTTAAAGTCTGGTCGGTTGTAGTCACCATCTTGGGTGACCTGCTGCAAAGCGAGGATGCCTGGCTGTCGGGGCCGGTGTTGGATGCTTTGGTCAGCCGGCTGGGGATCAACAATCAGGCGTTGCGGGTGGCGCTGCATCGTCTGCGCCGCGATGGCTGGATCACCTCGGAAAAACGCGGGCGGCTGTCTGCACATCAACTCTCGGCCAAAGGCTGGGCAGAAACGGAGGCTGTGCGGGCCCAGATCTACGGTTTGGCAGACACGCCAGAGGCCGTCTGGCTGGCGGTAGGTGGTCCAAGTCTGACGGCGGTTGAGTTTCTTGAGTTGCTGCCGGCGCAGGCGGTGTCCCTGTCTGCGCGCAGCGCGTTGGTGGCGGGGGCCATTCGGCCAAGTGACAATCTCTTGCTGACCCGTTTCACACCGGAGCGGGTGCCGGAATGGGCTGTATGCGCATTGGCACCGGCGGAGCTGGCCGCGGAGTATGATGCGTTGTCAGCTGCGGTGGGGCTTGTGTTGGCCCATAATACACCGGACGGCACGCTGGACCGCACCGCTTTGCGCTTGGTAATCTTGCACCACTGGCGGCGGCTGCGGTTGCGCCACGGCGCGGTGCAGGATGCGGTTCTACCGTCCGACTGGCCCGGGGCGCGGGCGCAGCGGTTGGTGATGCAGGCACTCACGCGGCTGGAGCGTCCAGATGTGGCAGAGCTTGAGCGGCAAGTGGCGCTGGGCTAGGCTTCTGGGAAACGGTTTGAGGCAACAGATTTAGGGCAGGATGATCCGGGGTTTGACGGATACTACGGAATGCGGAGTACGCAGCGCATGAGCGCTCTGACGGCGCCAAACCTGCGGGTCGAGGCCCAAGGCGGGCGTGCCACTGTCCGCGTGTCTGGGGCTTTGCTGACCGAGTTTCTCGCCGATATGGAGGGGCCTTTTGCGCAGGCTGCGCCCTCTGAGACAAACGTCGACATAGACCTCTCACCACTCACCGCTTTTGATACCGGCGGAGCCTGGCTGGTCTCTCAACTGCGCACGCGGTTGCAGGCACAGGGAGCCGAGGTGCAGATCGCCGGCGCAGCGGATCATCTGGCGCTTCTCACAACCGTGACCGCCGCTTCTCCAGAGAAAACACCACATGAGCTGCCGGAACACGGACGCTGGGAATGGGTGGCCAACATTGGCCGCACACTCGTGTCCGGTTGGGGTGACGCGCTGTCTCTGGTGAGTTTTTTGGGGCAAACACTTTCTGGACTGGCGGATGTGGTTGTGCGACCTCACAAGGTGCGCTGGGCCAGTTTGGTCACGCACATGCAGGATGTGGGCTTCAATGCGGTGCCGATCATTGCCCTTATGGGGTTTTTGATCGGCGTGGTGCTGGGTTTTCAGGGCGCAAGTCAGTTGCAGCAGTTTGGCGCAGAGGTGTTTGTGGTCGAACTGATCGGCATTTCGGTGCTGCGCGAGCTGGGCATCCTGCTGACCGCGATCATCGTTGCCGGTCGTTCTGGATCCGCCTTCACTGCCTCGGTTGGATCGATGAAAGTGCAGCAGGAAATTGACGCGATGCAAACGCTGGGCCTTGATCCAGTGCGGGTGCTGGTGGTGCCACGGGTGCTGGCGCTGCTGATTATGTTGCCACTTTTGGGGTTTGTGGCCAATCTGTTTGGCCTGTTTGGCGGCGCGCTGATGAGCTGGGTGAGCTTGGATGTGAACCCCGGCATGTTCCTCACCCGCCTGCATGACAACATCGCCGTGAAACACCTGCTGGTCGGCATGGTGAAAGCGCCGTTTTTTGCGCTGGTGATTGGCGTGGTGGCTTGTTGGCAAGCTTTCCAGGTGAAGGGCAGCTCCACCAGCGTGGGCCAGCGTACCACCTCCAGCGTGGTGCAGGGTATCTTTCTGGTGATCGCCCTGGATGCTCTGTTCTCGATCTTCTTTGCGCAGTTGGGGGTGTGAGCATGAGCGATACCCCAGAGCGTGACGCCATCATCAAGGTCCGCGGGTTGCGCAATCAGTTTGGGCCGCAGGTGGTGCATGACAATCTCGATCTGGATGTCTGGCGCGGCGAAGTGCTGGGCATTGTCGGCGGCTCGGGCACCGGCAAATCGGTGTTGTTGCGCACCATTGTCGGCCTGAACAAACCGGCGGCGGGCACCATTGAGGTGCTCGGCACCAATGTGCTCACCGCGCCCGAAGAGGAGCGGCGCAAGGTCGAAACCCGCTGGGGTGTGGCCTTTCAGGACGGGGCGTTGTTTTCCTCACTCACGGTTTTACAAAACGTGATGGCCCCGATGCGCGAGCATCTGAAACTGTCGACCAATCTGATGAAAGAGCTCGGCGCGCTCAAGATTAGCCTTGTCGGCCTGCCGCAACTGGCCTGTGAAAAGCTGCCCAGCGAGCTGTCGGGTGGGATGCGCAAACGCGCGGCTCTCGCACGGGCTTTGGCACTCGACCCGCAGATTGTGTTTCTGGATGAACCCACAGCGGGCCTCGATCCGGTGGGGGCGGCGGCTTATGACGATCTGATTGGCGAGTTGCAGCGCAGTCTGGGCATCACCGTCTTTATGGTGACGCATGATTTGGACAGCCTCTATGCGATTTGTGATCGCATTGCGGTGCTTGCCGAGAAGCGTGTTCTGGTAGAAGGTCCAATAGAAACAATGACCGATGTCGATCATCCGTGGGTACAGGAGTATTTCACCGGCCCACGTGCGCGGGCGGCGCAGGTCAAAGGCACGGGCAACGAAACTGGGGGCACTTAGGGCATGGAGACACGGGCAAACTACCTCCTGATTGGGGTGTTCGCGCTGGTCGGCCTGATCGGCTCGTTTCTGTTTGTGCTCTGGCTCGCCAAGATCGATCTGGAAAAACAATACGCCTATTACGACGTGCTGTTTGACAACGTCGGTGGCCTCGGGATGGCGGGCAGCGTGCGCTACAACGGCCTGCCGGTGGGACAAGTTGTGATGCTGGAACTGGATGACGAGAACCCTTCGCTTGTGCGGGTGCGTATCGAGGTGGGCGCGGACACGCCGGTGAAGGTCGACACCATTGCGAAGCTGCAAGGGCAGGGGGTGACGGGCGTGAGCTTTGTGGCGCTGTCTGGTGGCACACTAGAGGCGGCTGCCTTGCCCCAATATGGCGAAATCACCACCGAGAAGAGCGCCCTGCAATCGGTGGTCGAAGGCGCGCCGCAGTTGATGGAAAAGGCGATTGGCTTGCTGGAAAACCTGCAAGGTGTGGTGAGCGAAGAGAACACCGCAGCTGTGAACGAGCTGCTGGGCAATTTGGCCAGCGCTTCAGGGCGCCTGGATCGCACGTTGGCGGAGTTTGAGGAACTGTCCGAAGATGTCGGCAGCGCGGCACGGGAAATTGCGGCGTTTACCACGCGGCTGGAAGCCCTGTCTGACACCGCAGAAGTGACATTAGTCGAGGCCACTGGCGCGCTGGGTTCCATCAAGGAAGCCGCAGAGCGTACCAAAGGCACGTTGGACAATGCACAAAGCGCCTTTGCCACGGCTGACAGCTTGATGAAAGAAGACCTCAAAGACTTCATCCAACGTGGTGCAGATGCGGCCGCGGCGTTGGAGAATGTGGTTGAGGTGTTGGAACCATCCGCGATTTCCGCGATGCAATCGGCGCAGGCTTTGATCGACGAACGCCTGCCGGCCTTGGTGCAGCAGGTGCAGGACACGGCGGAAGTGATGGAAAGCCAGATCGCGCAGGTTGGCACCGATGCATCGAGCCTGATGGCGCGGTATGAGGAGGTCGGCAGCAGCGTGCAGGCCCGCGTTGAACAGACCCAGACGGCCATATCGGCTTTCGAAACGGCCACAAATGCGGCGACCGACACGCTCAATTCCGTGCGTGTAGCCTCGGATACGGCCACTACGGTAATGAACACGGACCTGCAACCACTGGCGGATGAGGCCACGGCGGCGCTCTCCACAGTACGAGACATTGCGACCACCAAAGTCTCGCCATTGATTGATCAAACCAACCAAACGCTGGTGGCCATTGAGACCGGTGTGGAAGAGATCACAGACCAAGGTGCGGTGATGCTTGAAACCGCCACAGCACGCTTGGTGGAGGCGCGCGGCACGCTCGCGAACTTCAACGAGGCTCTGGAGCTGTCGGACGAAATGCTGCGGTCGCTGGATGACACGGCGGATGCGGTGAATACGCTGGTACGTGGTGGCGCAACCGAGATGGTCGAAGACGCCCGCGAAGCAGCGGCCAGTGCGCGCAGTGCTTTGGATGCCATCCGCGTGACCGTGGACGAGCGGTTGCCCGAGGTGGTGGAAAACATTTCTGAAGCCGCACAAGCTGCCAACACCATGATTGCCAGCATCGACACGCTGGCCGTGGATGCGACCGGGCAAATGGCGACGTTGTCGCCGCAGGCCAGTGAGGCCTTGCTGACTGCGATTGACACGTTTGAACGCTCCAACCGCACCCTGGAGGCAATCTATCAGGCGATGGAAACCGCTGACGCAACGCTGGCCACGGCTGGCGACACATTCAGTGGGGTGAACCAAATCCTCGATGAGGATGTGGATCAGATCATGACCGACATCAGCGGCGCAGTGGCGGCCGTTTCTGGCACTGTAACCGGCGTCTCTGATGACATCAGCAAGGCGTCAGGTGAAGTGTTGGCCGCCTCGCAATCCGCGTCTGATTTGCTGGGCACCGTGAATGACATTGTGCAGCGCAACGAGCGGCAGGTGTCCGAATTTTTGCGGCTGGGCCTGCCGCAAACTGTTAAATTTGTGGAAGAATCCCGTTATCTGGTTGGCAATCTCGACCGGCTGGTGGCTCGGATCAAACGTGATCCGGCGCGGTTTCTTCTCGGCACGCAAGGATCGGAGTTTAGCCGATGACACGATGGGGATGGGCAACGGTATTGATGGGCGCGCTTGCGCTGTCTGGATGCAGCGGGCTAGGCACATTAAACCGTGCTGCGGCGCCAACGGATCTCTACACGCTGACGCCCAAAAGCACGTTTTCCTCTGGTCTGCCACGGCTTAGCCATCAGATTGTGATCGAGGAACCGACCGCTCATGCGGCTGTCGACACCGATCAAATTGCGGTGCAGCCGACGCCCTATCAGTTTGAGTATCTGCCCGTGGCGCGTTGGGTCGACCGCGCGCCGGTGATTGTGCAGACGCTGCTGATCGAGAGCTTTGAAAACAGCGGCAAGGTGGCCGCCGTGGGCCGCTCTTCTGTGGCCCTGCGCCCTGATTTTCTGATTGTGTCCGACCTGCGCGAGTTTCAGGCGCGCATTCCGGCGGTGGAGACCGAAAGCAATGCGCTGGAAATCCACGTGCGCATGAACCTCAAGATTGTGGACGCCTATGACGACCACATCATTGGCTCAAAATCCTTTGAAAAGGTGATGATGTCGCCAAGTGACGAGATGTCTGATGTGGTTGTGGCCTTTGACGATGCGCTAGGCAAAACCATGCGCCGCGCGGTGGAATGGAGCGTAAAAACCATCTACAGCCACGGTCAACGCAACCCGCGTCCGGCCATCCGCTAGTCAACCTTTAGGCGGCAAATCAACGTGTTGTTGGTTTCCAGATCCGGCCCCCAGATGAACTCCGCCTGCCGGTCCCATTTGATATCGTTGTAACCGTCTTTCGGGCGCACCTGACGTTTCTTGTATTCCGTTGCACGTGGCCAGTTTGAATCGTCAAAATACTCGGCCGTCCAGCCCCGCGGCGGCTTGCTCGCCTCAAACCCACACGGCCCTTCGCCCACACGCGGGTTACGCTCCTTGGCGCAGGATTTGTCGAGCGGCGCCTCATGGAGCACCTTGCAGCGCCAGTCTTTGTTAGACACTGCCACAATATCACCGGCGGCATCTTTGATCTGCAGGATCACGCCGCCATCGCCCATCTGCTGCCGATTGGTGCCGATGTATTCCAGCCCGGTGTCGTTCTCTTTGAAGTCTTTGGCCACAAGCGCCAGCATAAACGGACGCTCGGCGCGGAAGGTGAAGCTCTCGGCGTTAAACGAGCGTTCTGTGGCAATGGAGATGCGGTCCTCTCCCACCAATGATCCATTGGCATAAAGCGCAAACCAATTGTCGGCCCAGACGTCCGCCTTGAAGGTTTCTGCGGTAGCGGCGGTACTTAGAACCAGCGTGAGGGCGCCCCCGAGGACATGTTTCATGTCGACCTCCAAAACTTGCCTGTCCTAGTGGTAGCAGCTTGCAGAAGTCCGCGGAAAACAAATTGCCAAAAAGGTAAAGGCGCCCCTAAGGACGCCTTCGCAATTTTTTAAGCTGTAGCTTGCGCTTACAGGCTGGCGTCCAGGGCTGCCAGCAAAGCGTCACCCATTTCAGACGTGGACACCGGCGTGCCACCGTCTGCCTGCATCAGGTCTGCGGTGCGTACGCCATCCGCCAGAACCTTCTCCACAGCCGCTTCCAGACGATCCGCTTCGGCACCTTCGTTGAAGGAATAGCGCAGCGCCATCGCAAAGGAGAGCACACAGGCACATGGGTTGGCTTTGGCTTGACCCGCGATGTCAGGTGCGGAGCCGTGTACCGGTTCATAAAGCGCTTTGGGGCGGCCGTTCTCCATTGGCGCACCAAGGGAGGCGGACGGCAACATGCCCAGCGAGCCGGTCAGCATTGCGGCACAGTCGGACAGGATGTCACCAAACAGGTTGTCGGTGTAGATCACGTCAAACTGCTTTGGCGCGCGTACCAGCTGCATCGCGCCGTTGTCGGCATACATGTGGGAGACTTCCACTTCCGGGTAGTCCTTCGCCACTTCGTTCACCACTTCGCGCCACAGGATGCCGCTTTCCATCACGTTGGCTTTTTCCATGGAGCACAGACGTTTGTCGCGCTTCATCGCCAGTTCAAACGCAGAGCGTGCACCGCGTTCGATTTCGGATTCGGTGTAACGCTGGGTGTTGATGCCCACACGCTCGTTGCCTTCTTCAAAGATGCCACGTGGCTCGCCAAAATAGACGCCCCCAGTCAGCTCACGCACGATCATGATGTCCAGACCGGACACGATGTGGGTCTTCAGAGAGGAGAAATCCGCCAGCGCGTCAAAACACTGTGCAGGGCGCAGGTTGGCGTAAAGGTCCATCTCTTTGCGCAGGCGCAGCAGACCGCGCTCTGGTTTTACGGAGAAGTCCAGATCGTCGTATTTTGGGCCACCCACGGCGCCCAGCAGAACCGCGTCCACTTCCTGCGCCTTCGCCATGGTGTCATCATGCAGTGGCACGCCGTGCTTGTCATACGCTGCGCCGCCAACAAGGTCTTCGCTCACGTCAAATTTCAGGCCACGTTTGTCGCCAAACCAGCCAATTACGCGCTGGACTTGGGTCATGACTTCGGGGCCGATGCCGTCGCCGGCGAGGATGAGAAGCGAAGGGGTGCTCATTGCGGTGCGTCCTTGATCAAATAGGTTCGCTACGGGTTACCGATCCACGTGCAAAAGATCAAGAAACAAAGGGCTTTAATGCGCTCTCCAGCAGGCTCCAGACGCGGGAAATGCGCGGGGTGTGTCGCAGGCTTTCATGGGCGGTGAGCCAGACCGGCAAATGCGGGAGTGGAAAGTCGATTTTGATCTCTTCGATTCCCGGTGTTTGCCGCGCAATATGGCTCTGGCAAAACCCCAATCCGCAACCCGCGCGCACCAGCTCCCAATAGGTGGTTTGGTGGTCACAGCGTACCGGAAACCAATCGCGGTTGGCGGGGATGCCCATGCGGCGCATTTCGCGAATGATGTCGTCATTCGCGTCATAGCCAACAATATCGTGGTGTGGTAGATCCTCGGCCCCGGTGGGACGGCCTTTGCGGGCGATGTAGCTTTCGGCGGCAAACATACCAAGAGTGATGTCGCCCAGATGTTTGGTTATCATGTCGAGTTGTTCAGGGCGGTACATGCGCACCGCAATGTCGGCCTCCCGGAACAGCAGATTCTGCGATTGATCTGATGGCACCAGTTCAATCTGGATTTGCGGTTCGTGCTGGCGCAGGTCGGCCAGAATGTCGGGCATGACATGATGCGCCATAAAGACAGAGGTCGCGATGCGCACGGTGCCCGCAAGATTGGTTTCCCCGCCCGCGGCCGCCAGCGACAGATCGGCCATGGCGCTGGCCATACGTTGGGCGGGCGCGAGCAGGGCTTGGCCTGTGTCCGTCAACTCAAAGCCCCGCGCGTGGCGGTGGAAGACCTCAACCTTTAGTGTGTCCTCGAGCGTTTTGATATGGCGCCCCAGCGTGGGTTGGGAGGCATTGAGTTGCCGCGCTGCGCCAGACAAAGAGCCGGTTTCCGCCACGGCCAGAAAGGACTGGATTAAGGACCAGTCGAGGTTTGAGAGGGATTTTTCCATTCATTTATGAATAGCACGGCTGCGAATTTCGCCAATACCTAACTGTCTCCGAATGTCGCATGTTTGTCTCAAGACGCCAGACAGTAGGAGAGAGTTCATGGCACAGACGGTTTTGATACTTGGCGCAAATGGCCGGTTTGGACGCAACGCCGCGCAGGCGTTTGCCAAGGCGGGTTGGGATGTGCGCAGCTTTGATCGCAGCAAAGATCGGCTGCGTGAGGCGGTGCATGGGGTTCAGGTGATCGTGAACGCTTGGAACCCGCAGTATTTTGACTGGGCCACGCAGGTGCCCAAACTGCACGATGAGGTGATTGCGGCCGCCAAGATGGTCGATGCTACGGTGATTGTACCGGGTAACGTCTATGTTTACGGCAAAGACACGCCAAGCCCTTGGGGTGTGACCACCCCGCATCAGGCGCAAAACCCCCTTGGCCAAATCCGTCGTGACATGGAACGGGCCTATCGCTTTAGCGAAGTGCGCACGATCATTCTGCGCGCCGGGGATTTTATAGATACCGAAGCCTCGGGCAATTGGTTTGACATGATCATGACGCCGAAGATTGGCCGTGGCGTGATGACCTATCCGGGTAAGCGCGACGTAGATCACGCTTGGGCCTATCTGCCAGACCTTTGCCGCGCGGCCGTGATGCTGGCGGAAAAGCGGGACCAGTTGAACCGCTTCGAAGACGTACCTTTCTCCGGCTACACGCTGACCGGCAACGTACTGGTGCAGGCATTGGAGCAGGTTTTGGGGCGGTCTCTGAAAGTGAAGTCCATGGCGTGGTGGGCGATCCAGTTGGCCTCGCCAGTGTGGAAACTGGCGCCGCATTTGCTGGAAATGCGCTACCTGTGGAATACGCCGCATCAGTTGGATGGCGCCCGTTTCGAGGAACTGCTGCCGGAGTTTGAGCCCACTGAGTTGCACAGGGCTTTGTCCTCTGCGCTGCCTGAGACAGCGATGCCTCAGAACGCGATGTCAACCCAAACCATATGATGACGACTGGCGATGATGTCTTTTACGGACAGCAACTCATGGCTCGGGTTATCAGGCTTGGGCCAAAACACCCCAGCGTCGATCACCTTTAGATCGGCGCTGGGCAGGACATAGTCTACTCGCAAATCTCCCGGCGTCGGCTCACGCCAATCCACAGTTGGGCCAGCCTGTACCAGCGGGTCTTGCAAACGTGGATCGTTGAGCAAAGCTTGAATGGCTTCATGCCGCCCTTCGCCTTCTTGCGGATCAAGGTTCGCGCCCCCCATCAAGACAAACGGCGGCTCGGGCGTGGGGCCAAGTTTACCGTTCAGTAGATGAGACCACAGCCGGATTTCGTCGGCATTGCGCAATCCGTTTTGATCCTCCGGCCCGTCAAACACCGGCGGTCCCGCCGCAAAGAGCATCAACGTCACTGGGCCATCCGGATGCAGCACCGGCACAACCCAATGGCCGTTGGTTGACAGGCGCTGGACGGCTTGCGCGGCCTCCGACGGGAACGGCACGCCATCAACCTCGGGCAGTTGCCCACCAGGCAAGTCGCGCCACAGCAGCGCAGAGAAATCTGTCGCCTCGCCAAAGGGCCAGCGCGACAGCACCACCATACCGCCCGCCCCGCGAAACTTGCCATAGCCTTGCGCATCCGCAGGTGTGTGCAATCGCCCGTCGCCGTTCATATCCAAGCCCGTAGGGACGCCGGTATTAGGGGGCAGTGCAAAGACATGCCGATAGTCCAACCCGCCTTTGCCAAAGTGATCGCGCAGTGCCTTGGCTCCAAGCAGATCGGCGTCATAGTCCACACCTTGCAGAAACAGGATGTCGGGTGCGAGATGTGTCACCACCTGTGAAATCGCCACAACTTGCGGGTCATCCCGCGTGATATCGCGCAGCATCAGCCCTGGCCCCTTACGGGACAGCTCTACATCATAAGTGGCCACGCGGATCGTTTCCGCATGGGCAATACTGGCAAGTAACAGAAGGCCGATCAGGCGGCTGAGGACACCGGATGTGCGCCACGCGACGCGGCATAGGCGCGACGGCGGTTCTCGTCGATCATGGTGGCCACGCGGGTCATCGCGATGCCGCGCATGATCATGCTGGCGGGAATGAATGCCCATGCGCTGATGGTCCAAATCATTGTCATCGGATCACTTAAGTAGATTGGATCAATCAGGTCCGACATCATCTGAATGATCGCCGGGATTAAGAATGGCATAAGAAACCCTAACGCAATGTTAAGACGGCCATCCCGCTGCAGCCGTGGCAGCACATCGCCGCCCGCGGTCGGGTCAAACAGCGGCAGGTTGATCCAGACGTTAAACGCCCCATTGCGTGCGGGCCATTCCAGCACGCGGACAAAGAAATAGAACACCGCCAGAGTCATCAGCGAGATCAAATAGCTGAGGCCAGACGCCGTCCGCACCTCGGTAATCAATTCCCGTGTGGCGTCCTCTGGCAGCATGATCACCATCAGGCGCACTGGGGAGTAGGGGAAATCAATCGCGTCACCCACAATGATGCCAAGCGCATGCAGGAAAGCGGTGAAGGCATTGGGTGCCACTTCGCCGCGCGCAATCACAGAGAGCGCAAAGACGGTGAAAAAGATGGCCAAAAACCGCAGCCGATTGAACGGCGGGGCGTGGCGGAATTCGATGAAAGACGGCGCGGTGGTCACATACTCTATAAACACCAGCAACGAGGAGAAGATGGCAAACAGCAGCACGATATGCACCACGTCTTCGCTCACCGATGGCAAGATGATCGCTGGCAAGGCAAACAGCAATGCCACCAGTCCTGCGCGCGTTGCCGCGCCAATGATTCTGCCTATCACAGCTCGTATCCCTTCAAACCGGATGTCGCGTTTTGTGGCTCTATGGCCGTGCGATCTTGTTCCAACTTGATCCCGTCTTTGCGACGGGGTGCCTCATTTATGCCTTATTGTGGCATCGGATGCTGGCAAGTCTCAAGGTTTTGTTTGGCTTTTGGCCGCGAACGGGGGGCTCAAATCGGGACTGGTGCGCGAATGCATCAATGTGCGCTCGAAAAAAGCGCTGTTTTTCAGGATGATACTAAATCTGGTGGGGTGCTTCGGTGACGCCACAAGGATGTTGGGGAATGAGGCGGTGAGGCAGAGTGCGCGCCACAATTTCGCCCCATTTCAATCCTCAACGCATTCGGAAAATAGAATGTTATTGATTTAGGTCAAGGTGGCTCAAGGTGATTTTCATATTCTATTTATGGAATGTGAAAGGAAATGCCATGCCAACCCCCTCTGCTACACGCGATGTTGCGTCCTACTCCCCGCTTTATTTTCTCTCCACCTTGGGCTCCGGTGGCCTGATGGTGACCTTCTTTATGTTTCTGATGTTTTGGGTGCCTCATCCGGGTCGCCCGGTGCCAATCTTTGAGGACATCATGTCCGCTTTTGCGGGGGGTGCGCTGCCACTTAAGGCAGCCATCGTCGTGGCCATGCTGGGGATTGCCGGGTTAACCTATCTGCTGATCAAGTCGCTGATCTGGAACTTGCGTGGGCTGTCTGCCTTTAAAACAACCGACGCCTATGCCGCGCTGCGCGCTACCAATGCCGAAACACAACTCATGGCGATCCCGCTTGCGCTGGCGATGGTTGTGAACGGCGGTTTTATCGTTGGTCTGGTATTTGTGCCTGGCCTGTGGACCGTGGTTGAATTCCTTTTCCCGCTGGCGATGATCGCCTTTGTTTTAATCGGCGGTTACGGCTTGATGATCATGCGGGACTTCTTTGGCCGCGTGTTGATCAACGGCGGCTTTGACTGCGCCAAAAACAACAGTTTTGCGCAGGTGCTTCCCGCCTTCGCCTTTGCCATGGTGGGTGTTGGTCTCGCAGCGCCGTCCGCGATGAGCGGGTCAGCCATGATCGCAGGCCTGTCTTTCATCCTGTCGAGCTTTTTCATCGTGGTTGCGATTCTGTTGGCCGTGGCAAATGTGATCCTTGGTTTGCGCTCGATGATGGAAAACGGCGCCAACACCGAAAGTGCGCCAACATTGCTGATTATCGTGCCGATGATCACGGTGATCACCATCGCCTGGATGCGGCAGAACCACGGCTTGCATGTGCATTTTGATGTGCACGGCGGCGCGGGCGAAACGCTCTCCATGCTGACAACTTTGCTGATGGTGCAGTTGGCTGTGTTTGCGCTTGGCCTGACCGTGTTGCGCCGTTTTGGCTATGTGTCCAAATTTGTGACCGGACCGGAGAAATCCGCAGGCTCCTACGCGCTGGTTTGCCCCGGTGTGGCGCTGTCGGTGATGCTGCACTTCTGGCTCAACAAAGGGTTGGTGGCGAGCGGCTTGGTCGACAAGTTCTCGCTGGCCTATCTGTTGATTTCCGCTGTGGCGATTGCCTTACAGGTCACGATGATCTGGCTGGTGCTGAAGCTCAACGCCAAGCATATGGGCGGCACGGATCGTCAGGTGGCTGTGCCTGCGGAGTAGGCCGCTTCAGTTTGAAAGCAAGAAGCCAAAGCGGAGCTTTGGCTAGCGCCCGAACCGCCCCCACGGGGCGGGCGCTTTGCTTCCGCCCCTCGGTTCGGTCGCTGGGGAAGCCTCCTACCGACTGAATTCAGCCATCCCGTGCAGCAACCAAAAACAAAAGCAAGTCATCCGACAAATCCAAGCCCAGTCCCAAATAGGCCTGATCCAAAGCGTCAAAGCCACCTACGTTGATCTCTCTTTGGAAAACCTCAACGCCCACAACTGTTTTTTCAAAGTCATTCAGGGTCGCGAGTTCTTGTGTCTCAAGGAATTGAGCATATGAGGTAAGCAACGAGCCCGTCCTATAGCTTCCCACCAGCGAAATGACCTCGTTTGCGGTTTGTAAGTCTGGTCCGTCATACCACTTGAGTTCCGACATCGTATTCCTTTGGTTTCCTCTTACGAGCCCATTCGCTGGCTCTAACGCCAAGCGGTTAATTGGCTCGATTGAGATTTCCCATCCCGCGTTCCCAGCAAAAAGAAAACCCCGCACAGCCTGAGCGGTTGTGCGGGGTCATGTCAATTAAACGATTGTGCGCTTACACCCACGGACGCGCGGCACCCGCTTTGGCTTCAAAGGCGTCGATGGAGGCTTCTTTCTCCATGGTCAGGCCAATGTCATCCAGACCGTTCAACAGGCAGTGCTTTTTGAAGGCATCCACCTCGAATTTGATCACGTCACCATCCGAAGTGGTGATCTCCTGCGCTTCCAGATCCACGGTCATGCGGGCGTTTTCGCCTTTTTCCGCGTCCGCCATCAGCACATCAACCTGCTCTTGCGGCAGCACGATGGGCAACATGCCGTTCTTAAAGCTGTTGTTGAAGAAGATGTCGGCAAAGGAGGTGGACACAATCACCTTGATGCCAAAATCGTCCAGCGCCCAAGGGGCGTGTTCCCGCGAAGAGCCACAGCCAAAGTTGTCGCCTGCAATCAGGATCTGCGCGCTGCGGTACTGCGGTTTGTTCAACACAAAATCAGGGATCTCGGTGCCGTCACGGTTAAACCGCATCTCATCAAACAGATTGGCGCCAAAGCCGGTGCGGGCAATGGATTTCAAGAACACCTTTGGGATGATCATGTCGGTGTCGATATTCACCAGCGGCATAGGCGCGGCGATACCAGAGAAGGTTTCGAATTTTTCCATAACGCTGGCTCCTTACATCAGCTCGCGAATATCAGTCAGCTTGCCGGTGAGGGCAGCGGCGGCAGCCATGGCAGGGGATACAAGGTGTGTGCGGCCCTTATAGCCCTGACGGCCTTCGAAGTTGCGGTTCGACGTTGCCGCGCACCGCTCGCCTTCGCTCAGCTGATCCGGGTTCATCGCCAGACACATGGAGCATCCAGCCAGACGCCACTCAAAGCCGGCCTCACGGAAGATATCCGCCAGACCTTCTTCCTCGGCCTGTGCGCGCACAAGGCCAGAGCCCGGTACAATCATCGCCCGCATGCCGTCTTTGATCTTCTTGCCTTTGACCACTTCGGCCACAGCGCGGAAATCTTCGATCCGGCCGTTGGTGCAGGAGCCGATGAACACGGTGTCGATCTCGATGTCGGTCAGTTTCTGACCAGGCGTCAGACCCATGTATTCAATCGAACGCCGCGCGGCATCAACCTTGCCGCCCTCGAAATCTTCCGGGTTTGGCACCACACCGGTGATCGGCAGCACATCCTCAGGGCTGGTGCCCCATGTCACAACCGGCTGAATGTCTTCGCCTTTCAGTGTGACCACTTTGTCAAAATGCGCGCCTTCGTCGGTGAAGAGCGTCTTCCAGTACTCCAGCGCCTGTTCAAATGCACCGGCTTTTGGCGCATGGGGACGGCCTTTGACGTAGGCATAGGTGGTCTCATCCGGCGCAATTAAACCGGCGCGCGCACCGCCTTCAATCGCCATGTTACACACGGTCATGCGGCCTTCCATCGACAGATCGCGGATCGCTTCCCCGCAATACTCGATGACATAACCAGTGCCACCACCGGTGCCGGTTTCGCCAATCACCGCCAGAGTGATGTCTTTGGCGGTCACACCCGGCTTCAACTTACCGGTGATCTCCACCTTCATGTTTTTGGACTTCTTCTGGATCAGCGTCTGCGTGGCGAGCACGTGCTCCACTTCAGAAGTACCAATACCATGCGCCAATGCGCCAAAGGCACCATGGGTCGCAGTGTGGCTGTCACCACAGACCACAGTCATGCCGGGCAAGGTCCAGCCCTGCTCCGGGCCAACAATGTGCACAATGCCCTGACGCACGTCAGACACCGGATAGTAATGCACGCCAAACTCCTTGGCGTTGGTGTCTAGCGCCTCAACCTGAATGCGTGATTCTTCGGTCATCTGCGCCGGGTCATCCCGACCTTCTGTTGTCGGCACGTTGTGGTCCGGCACGGCGATGGTTTTTTCCGGCGCACGCACTTTGCGGCCTGCCATACGCAGGCCTTCAAACGCCTGGGCGCTTGTCACTTCGTGTACGAGGTGACGGTCAATATACAAAAGGCAGGTGCCATCGTCGGCTTCATGCGCAACATGGGCATCCCAGATCTTATCATAGAGCGTTTTGGGGGACATAGGTCCTCTCCATTCTGTTTGGATAGCTGAAGTTATGGCTGACTAACGGGCACAGCTCAGCTGCGCCAAAAGCTCATAGCGCGGCGATGACGGATTTGCTCTGACCAAAGAAGCGCCAAGGCAAAAAGGCGCGGTCAGCAATGTCATAGATGCGTTTCATGCCTCTCCCCTACAGGGTCGCACAGATTCCTTCAAGCAGAAGCACACACTCCGGAACAGTCGCGTTGCCGCAAGGCCATGGAACGTGCAAGGATACGCCTATGGCTGAGGAGAACACCGCAGAGACCCAAAGCGTTGGCGACACGCAAGAATCCGAGTTGGACCGCATCGCGGGTGCCGAGCGCGAGGTTGCGTCCCAGCCGCCTACAGAGGACACAACCGAAACCACAGAAATTGCCCTGGGCATTTGGGAGCAGCTGGTGGCGTTTGGCGAAAGCCTGCTGCGGCCCTGGGCGTTTTATCAGGTGGTCATCGCGCTGGGTTTGTTGGGGCTGGCCTTTGCCATTGCGGCCTTTCTCAAGCCACGGTTCTACGCTTGGCTAAAATCACGCGAAGGCTGGTCCAAGCTGCGCTACCGGTATGCCATGATGGTGCATCGGCGCATGCCGCTGTTTGTGTTCAACCTGTTGATCTGGTTCACCGTCTGGCTGATGCAGGCGGTGACCTGGCCGAGCCGGTCTTACCTGCTGGTGGGGTTGGCCAACTTGGCATTGGCCTGGCTGGTTGTGGTTGCGGTGCTGCGCGTGGTGCAAAACACAACCTTGCGGGCTTTCTTGCGCTATGGCGCTTGGATTTGGGTCACGCTGGTTTTGACCGGTTTGCGCGACGATGCGGTGCAGCTGATGGACAGCATGGCATTGGTGTTTGGCGAATCCCGCTTGTCTCTTTGGATGATCGCACAGGCGCTTGTGTTGCTTGGGCTCACCTTCGCCATCACCCGCCTTCTGTCGCGCCAGGCGGACGCCCGCCTGAAGCGCAGTGAAGACATCTCGCCCTCCATGCGGGTGCTGTTTGGCAAGCTGTTGCAGGTGTTTTTGTACACCGCCGCTTTCTTTGTGGGGCTGCGCATCATTGGTTTTGACCTCAAAGGCCTGGCGTTCCTGACCGGCTTCATTGGCGTTGGGCTTGGCTTTGGCCTGCAAAAAGTGGTGTCCAATCTGGTCTCTGGCCTGATCATTGTGATGGACAAATCGATCAAGCCCGGTGACGTGATCTCCCTGGGGGAGACCTTTGGTTGGATCAATTCGCTCGGCGCGCGCTACATCTCGGTGGTCACGCGGGACGGCAAAGAGTTCCTGATCCCCAACGAAGACCTGATCACCAATCAGGTGGTGAACTGGTCGCATTCTGACAGCTATGTGCGGCTCGATATCTTTTTTGGCACCGCCTATGGCGATGATCCGCATCTGGTGCGCAAGGTGGCCATTGAGGCGGCAAAATCGGTGGGTCGCGTGCTGCATTATCCCAACACGCCAGTCTGTCACATCGTTGGATTTGGCGACAGCAGTGTGGATTACATCCTGCGCTTCTGGATCGAAGACCCCACCGGCGGGCTGACCAACATTCGCGGCAATGTCTATCTGGCGTTGTGGGATGCGTTTCATGAGCATGGTATTTCCCTGCCGTTCCCACAGCGTGAGGTGCGTATGCTGGAAGGCGATGGCGACACCACGTCCGCTTAACTACATTCATAGTCTTCAAATGTACTAGGGCTGAGCTTGGCGCAGCCAAGCGAGGGGGCTGGCCCCCTTTCCACCCAAAACCATGCAATTACGCCCGCCTGGAGGCCAATCTTGGCGAATCCCCCTTGCCTTTCGTTGAGAAAAGCGCCAACCGGTGCTATCTTGACATTATGCTCGGCACCGGGGCTTACGGGTGCGATTTAAGGAGGACAGACTTCTGTCTCTGAACAACGACGTGGCCAATGCTACTGACTCCGGTTCGATTGTGACGTCGGACTCATCAGATGCGACAAGCGAGGCACTGCTTGCCCGTATCCTCACCTCTCTGGATGAAGACAAAGCCGAAGATGTGGTGCAGATCGATCTGCGCGGCAAAACCTCTATTGGCGACTACATGGTGATCTGCACCGGGCGCTCCTCGCGTCAGGTGACCGCGATTGCCGAAAAGCTGGTCGAGCGGCTGAAAGCTGAGTTTGGACGCGGCGCCAAGGTGGAAGGTAAGGACACAGGTGACTGGGTTCTGGTCGACACCGGCGATGTGATCTTGCACATCTTCCGCCCGGAAGTGCGCGAGTTCTACCAGCTTGAAAAAATGTGGGTGCCAGGCGGCGACGCATAAGATTTCAGACGGCCTGCGATGTGTTGCGGGCCGGAGGGCATGACATGGCACTGAAAGTGCACATCTGCGCCGTTGGGCGGCTGCGGTCTGGTCCTGAACGTGACCTTCTCGACGACTACCTGACACGATTTGACCGCACCGGACGGGCCTTGGGGCTTGGTCCGGTGGTGGTGCATGAGGTAGAGGATCGCAAAGGTGGCGGCATGGGGGCGGAGGCCGGCCTACTGGAAGGTGTCATTCCCAAAGGCGCGGTGATCTGCGCGCTGGATGAGCGCGGCAAGCTGATGAGCAGCCCTGACTTTGCCAATATGCTGGGCGGCTGGCGTGATGATGGGCGCGGCGATCTGGCCTTTGTGATTGGCGGCGCGGATGGCATTGATCCAACCCTGCGGGCGCGCGCCGATGCCAAGCTGAGCTTTGGTAAAATGGTTTGGCCACACATGCTGGCGCGGGTTATGTTAAGCGAGCAGCTCTATCGCGCGGCCAGCATTTTGGCCGGCGCACCTTACCATCGCGTCTAAATTTCTCTTCATCTTTTGAAGCGTTAACGTGGGTTGGTGCTGCGAAAGCGCACCTCTGCAAAACAGTCGTGATACCGACACAATACCGACGTGGATTTTGAGGGGTTAACTCATCGCGGTTCCTGCAGCAAAGCAGCCCGAGATTGGGAGGCAAACTCACGCCGTCCGAGGACAATTACTGTTACCAAAACCCCCAACAGCAACATCACAGGCCCTAAAATCCAGGCCGCTGCGGCAAGGCCAAAATAGATCGCCCGAATCCCCCGGTTAAAGCTGCGCGAGGCGGTGATGTTGATCGTCCCTGCCTTCTTGGCACGCGATAGTGCCGTGGGGTCGCTGGCGTCGTTTGGCACAGCCGCCATCAGCACCGAGCAATAGCCGAAGAGCCTGTGAGACCACACAAATTTCAGAAACGCGTTGCCGATGAACAAAAGCACCAGCACCAGTTTGAGTTCCAGAACCGAAGCCGGTTCCGCGGTTTGGGTGAGGTCTTTGGTCACCCCGGCAATTTGGTCGGTATTCCCGATCAATGCCACCAGGCCGCCAATGGCGATCATTGACGACGAGGCAAAAAACGCCGTGCTTTGGCGCAAGTTTCCCATGATCTGTGCATCAAAAACCCGTGTCTCGCGTTGCACATAATGCACCATCCATTCTTGTCGGTAAAACGCCATCAGGCGCGATACAGAAGGTCTGTTTTTGGGCGGGTTTTCAATGAGATGCGTAGCCAGTGCCCAGGCCGCCAGGATCGTCAGTACAGCGATGAAATCGAGGGTGGAAAACTGGGCGAGAAGCATGTTTGTAGTCATGTCTGTACCCTAACGTGAACCCGAGATGCTTGCCAGTCTTGATTATTGGTTATATTAGTTTACCAATTGTAACGGAGGTCAGCCATGGACATGCCAACCCCAAACCCCGAGGTGCTTGCCAAAAAAGCCCGCATTGTCGCGCGCCTGAAAGAGGTCTTGCCCGCTGATGCGGTGATCTCCGACGAAGTCGAAGTCCGCGCTTACGAGTGCGACGCACTGACCGCCTACCGCTGCCCACCATTGGCGGCGGTCTTGCCGGCCTCTACCGAGGAGGTCGCTGCGGTTCTAAAAATCTGTCACGCGGAGCATGTCCCTGTGGTGCCGCGCGGCGCGGGCACCTCATTAGCGGGTGGATCGATGCCTACGGCAGATTCCGTGATCCTTGGTGTGGCGCGTATGAGTGAAGTTCTTGAAACAGATTATGAAAACCGCTTCATCCGCGTGCAAACCGGCCGCACCAATTTGAGTGTTTCTGGCGCCGTGGAGGAGGAAGGGTTCTTCTATGCTCCCGATCCTTCCAGCCAGTTGGCCTGTGCGATTGCGGGTAATATAGCGATGAATTCCGGCGGGGCGCATTGCCTGAAATATGGCGTGACCACCAACAACCTGATGGGCGTGACCATAGTGACCATGGAGGGCGAGGTGGTTGAAATTGGCGGCGCGTATTTGGATGCAGGCGGGTTGGATTTGTTGGGTGTGATCTGTGGCAGCGAAGGCCAGCTTGGTGTTGTGACCGAAGCGACCCTGCGCATATTGCATATGCCGGAAGGTGCACGGCCTGTGTTGATGGGCTTTGACAGCAACGAAGTGGCTGGCCAGTGCGTGTCCGACATCATCAAAGCAGGCATTTTGCCTGTGGCGATTGAGTTTATGGACCGGCCCTGTATTCGTGCGACTGAAGCCTTTGCCGGCGCGGGGTATCCCGATTGCGAGGCGTTGTTGATTGTTGAAGTCGAGGGCTCAGACGAGGAAATTGATGCGCAATTGGAGCGCATTCTGGCGATTGCGCGGACGCATAACCCGGTTGAGTTGCGCGAAAGTACAAGCGCGGATGAAAGTGCTCGGATTTGGTTGGGGCGGAAGTCCGCTTTTGGCGCAATGGGGCAGATCAATGATTACATGTGTTTGGACGGAACCATTCCGGTAAGCCAACTGCCCTATGTGCTGCGCCGGATTGGGGAGCTTAGCAAAGACTACGGTTTGGACGTCGGCAATGTGTTTCACGCAGGCGACGGCAACATGCATCCGCTGATCCTGTTTGATGCCAACAAGCCGGGCGATTTGGAGAAATGTGAAGCTTTTGGCGCGGATATTCTGCGGCTTTGCGTGGAGGTCGGTGGCTGCCTTACCGGTGAACACGGGGTGGGCATCGAGAAGCGTGATTTGATGGTGGATCAGTATTTGCCTGAAGACTTGGATATTCAGATGGCGGTGAAAGATGTGTTTGATCCCAAATGGTTGCTGAATCCTGCCAAGGTGTTTCCTTTGGCGGCCAGCGAAACGCGCCGAATGGCTGCTGAGTGACAAATAAGGAAGGGGCCAGCCCCTCTTGGCAGCCAGCTGCCAATTCACCCCGGGATATTTGAAGGCCAAGAGAAGATGATGACACCAACAACTGAAGCAGAGCTGGCGGAATTGATTGCACATGCGCGGGATCCGTTGTGGATTCGAGGCGGCGGTACCCGGGATATTGGCACGCCGGTGCAGGGCGCGGTTTTGAGCACAGCCGGTTTGTCAGGCGTGTCGTTGTACGAGCCGGGGGCGTTGACTGTGGTGGCTGGGGCCGGCACCCCACTGGCAGACGTCGAAGCAACCTTGGCGGCAGAGGGCCAGAGATTGGCGTTTGAGCCGATGGATCATCGGGGCCTTTTGGGCACCACAGGTGTCTCGACAATTGGTGGCGTTGTCGCTGGTAACATCAGCGGTCCGCGGCGCATTCAAGTTGGTGCGTGTCGCGACAGCCTGTTGGGGGTGCGCTTTGTTGATGGCGTGGGGCGTGTGCTGAAGAATGGCGGACGGGTGATGAAAAATGTCACCGGCTATGATCTGGTCAAATTGATGGCTGGGAGTTGGGGCACGCTGGGTGTGCTGACTGAAGTGAGTCTCAAGGTGCAGGCGATGCCGGAGGCAGTTGGCTGTGTTTTGGTCAATGGATTGTCCGACGAGGATGCTGTGGCAGCGATGAGTGCGGCACTTGGGTCGCCCTATGATGTAAGCGGCGCGGCGCATGCGCCCTGTGGCGTGGATGGTCATCCGGTGACAATGATCCGGATTGAGGGGCTGGAGGCATCTGTCGCCTACCGGGCCGCAAAATTGAAGGAGGAACTGGCCAAGTTTGGCGGAGACATGGTTGTCGAGCGCGATGCGAATAAAGTCGCGGCTGGTTGGGCTTGGGTGCGTGATGCGGCTGTTTTGCAGGGCGGTGGCGGAGACGTTTGGCGGATCTCCGTGAAGCCAAGTGATGGGCCAAAACTTGTGGCGCAACTTCGCGCCGTCTTTGCCGATGCTACCGTGCTCTATGACTGGGGTGGCGGGCTGGTTTGGGTACAGGTGCCTGAAGGTACAGATGTGCGGCTGATGCCGTTGCAAGGGCATGCGACGTTGATTGGGGCTGGGGATGTGACGCGCTCGACGGTGTCTGTGTTTCAGCCGGAACCGGCACCCTTGGCCACATTGTCCCGTGGGTTGCGGGCGAAGTTTGACCCACGTGGCATTCTGAACCCGGGATTGATGGGGGCGTAACATGCAGACAACCTTTACCGAAGACCAACTGCAAGATCCCGGCATTCAGCGGGCAAATGAGATCTTGCGCGCCTGTGTGCATTGCGGGTTTTGCACCGCCACCTGTCCGACCTATCAGGTCCTGGGTGATGAACTCGACAGCCCTCGTGGGCGGATTTATCAGATCAAAGACATGTTGGAAAACGAGCGTGTGCCGGATGCTAAGACGGTTAAACACATCGACCGATGTCTGAGCTGTCTGGCCTGCATGACCACCTGTCCCAGTGGGGTGCATTACATGCATCTGGTGGATCATGCGCGGGAATACATTGAAAACACCTACAAACGTCCGCTGAGTGATCGGGTGCTGCGCTGGGTTCTGGCGCAGATTTTGCCCTATCCGATGCGGTTTCGGTGGGCTTTGATAGGGGCCAAGCTTGGCCGCCCGTTTCGGTTTTTGATGCCGGATGCGCGGTTGCGCGCGATGCTGGACATGGCGCCAAGGTCGATCCCGCCGGTGAGCCGGAACGACGATCCGCAAAGCTTCGTGCCGGTGGCTGAGAAAAAGATGCGCGTGGCCTTGATGACGGGCTGTGCCCAGAAAGCACTTAACACCGACATCAATGACGCCACCATTCGCCTGCTGACACGGTTGGGCTGTGAGGTTGTGGTGGCTGAAGGCGCAGGCTGTTGTGGGGCTCTAACGCATCACATGGGCAAGACCAGTGAGAGCCATGCGACAGCCGCCAAAAATATCAAAGCCTGGTGTGCGGAGATGGATGGTGACGGGCTGGATGCGATTGTGATCAACACGTCGGGCTGTGGCACAACAGTCAAGGATTACGGGCATATGTTCCGCAATGATGCGCTCGCTGCCGATGCGGCGCGGGTAAGTGGTATTGCGATGGATGTGTCTGAGATTCTGATGAAGTTGGATCTGCCAGAAGGTGCGGAAAAGGAAACCGTTGTGGCCTATCACGCGGCCTGTTCCTTGCAGCATGGGCAGAAGATCAAAACATACCCCAAGGAGTTGCTGAAGAAGGTTGGATTTACGGTTGTGGAGCCTGCGGATAGCCATTTGTGTTGCGGGTCTGCTGGCACTTACAATCTGATGCAGCCCGAGATTTCCGGGCAGCTAAAGGCGCGCAAGGTGCGTACGCTTGAAGCCAAAAATCCGGACATCATTGCGGCAGGCAATATTGGCTGCATGATGCAGATTGGCAGTGCCACCGAGGTGCCAATTGTGCACACTGTGGAGCTGTTGGATTGGGCCACTGGCGGGCCTCAGCCGCGTGCGCTCCCCGAGTCTGGTAAGCAGGTTCCTGAGATTCCCATTTTGCGCTAAGCTGCCCTGCTTGTTCTTCTGATCAAAGGCGTGACAAGGTCGCGCCCTATTTCCGCCGTAGGTGGGCGGTAGAGCAGAGGAAACCTGAGCGTGGAGGCCCGGATCGTGGTGCGGCTACTGACATTTTTGAGCGTGATATTTTGGGCGGGCATCGCAACAGCTCAAGACACCGCGCTGCAGCGCTTAGATACGGGAGAAGACAGCCGCGATTGGGGGGCTGTTGGGCGGCTGGAAATCGACGGTCGTGGGTTTTGCACCGGTGCATTGGTGGCGCCCGATCTGGTGTTGACTGCGGCGCATTGTCTTTATGAGAAATCGAGCGGTGCGGCTTATGACGCGCGGCAAATTGAGTTCCGTGCGGGATGGCGCAATGGGCGTGCAGAAGCTTACAGGTCGGTGCGTCGGGCCGTCGTACACCCCAAGTATAGCTACAGCCCCGAGGCCAAGATCGAGAACGTGCAGAATGATCTGGCTCTATTGGAGCTGCATCACCCCATTCGGAACACCACGGTTGCGCCATTTGAAACGGCCGTTGGATTGCGCAAAGGGTCGCAGATTGGCGTGGTGTCTTATGCGGTTGGCCGCGAAGAAGCCCCTTCTTTTCAAGAAGTATGTCAGGTGATGGGGCGCCAGCGCGGCGTCTACGTGTTGTCCTGCAACATTGATTTTGGCAGCAGCGGTGCGCCGGTCTTTGTTTTTGAAGATGGCGAGGTGCGGATCGCATCTGTGGTTGCCGCAAAAGCAGAGGTGAAAGGCGCAAAAGTGGCCTTGGGCGCGGCCTTGGATCACACCTTGCCGGAGTTGTTTGCTGAGCGCGGTAAGTCGTCGGCGACAGCGGGTGGATTGATGTCATTACAAAAGCGCAACAGCACCGGAGCGAAATTTGTACGCCCCTAATTTGCGGGTGGGTTGAGGAAGTTTTATCATGCGTTTTCCGAGATTATTAGGTCTCCTTATGGCTGTTCTTTGTTCGGGGCAGGCGATGGCCGGCGAGCGGTTGCAGCCTTTGACCAGCCGCGGTGACCTGTTGGGCTGGGAAGCCCTGGGACGGCTTGATATGAGCGGCACAGGCTTTTGTTCAGGCGCTTTGATTGCGCCGGATCAGGTGCTGACTGCCGCCCATTGTGTGTTTGACAGCAGTGGCGCGCCGGTGCCGCCGGAACAGATCACCTTTCGGGCGGGCTATGTTTCTGGTGAGGCACTAGCAGAGCGGCGGGTTGATCGCGTTGTGGTGGACAGTGGTTACCGAGATGCTGGCAATGGGAAAATCAGCGGTCGGATGATCCCGCATGACGTGGCTTTGTTGCGGCTGGAATCGCCCATTTCCTCGGGAGAGGCAGATCCGTTTGCTATTCATGTTGATCCTCAGGAAGGGGAGAAAGTGTCTGTGCTGAGTTATGGTCGTGGTCGTAGCGAGCACCTTTCTTGGCAGCGCGATTGCTCCATTTTGGAGCGCGGATGGGGCATTCTGACTTTTGATTGCAACGTGACCTTTGGCTCGTCTGGAGCGCCGGTGTTTGTGCGCTATGGCAACCGCGTGCGGATTTTGTCCGTGGTGTCTGCGACGGGTGACAACGGGGATGGGCAGAAGGTGGCGTTTGGCATGGAACTTCCGGAAGTTGTCGCGCAGCTCAAACATCGGATGCGTGTGGGTGACCGTCCGGCAGTGAAAACCGCCACAGGTGTGACACGCATTCAAGTTGGCACCCGCAGCGGCGGTGGCGCAAAATTTGTGAAGCCCTGATGCGCAGGGGTTGAAACCGTGTTTTGCCATCATAGGTCTGTATGCGTAAGGCGCCGATGATCGGGTCTCACACATTCATCGCCTGTCCAATTGGAAGGCACCTACATATCGTTGTCGCTCAATGGAGGATAACCCATGCGCACTTTTGATCTCGCTCCGCTGTACCGGTCGACCGTTGGTTTTGACCAATTGGCAAACATGATGGACCGCGTTTTGTCCAACGACGTCGCCCAGCCGAGCTACCCCCCGTACAACATCGAAAAAACCGCTGATGACGCCTATCGCATCTCGCTGGCTGTGGCCGGTTTTTCGGCTGATGATCTGAACATCGAAGTCAAGCAGAACGCTTTGGTTGTCACCGCCAAAAAAGGCGACGAAGCTTCGGACAAAACCTATTTGCACCGTGGCATTGCCACCCGCGCGTTTGAGCGCCGCTTCCATTTGGCGGACCATGTTCGTGTAACCGGCGCAAGCCATGAGGACGGCATGCTGCACATCAACTTGGAACGTGAAATCCCCGAGGCGTTGAAGCCGCGCCGGATTGAAATTTCCAGCGGTGCAACTACTGCCGTTGAGCAGGATGTGGTCGACGCCAAAGCCGTCAACTGACTCCCAAACATAAACTGGCCTACAAATCTTCCCTTGTTGTCAGGCGCGCGTTCCACATGGAACGCGCGTTTTTGTTTGGTTGTGTTCTTAACCTGTGAAGGGCATGGTGCTGGCGTGTTTTCCAACATCGGGAGTGGCGCGTGAATCTGGGCGCTTTGAAGTCGGGTAATTTCCGCACCTATGTCTTTGGCTCTGCCTTTGGCCTGTTGGGGATCTGGATGCAGCGCATCACGATTGGCTGGTTGGCCTGGGACATGACCGATTCCGCCAGTTTTGTAGGTGCGGTTGCGTTTTTGTTGTTTGCGCCGTCTATTGTGTTGTCGCCATTGTTTGGCGTCTGGGTGGATCGGTGGCGTGTGAAGCAGACTATGTTGGTTCTGCAAAGCATCAATGCGACGCTCAGTGCTGTGCTTTGGGCGGTGGTGGCGCTGGGATGGGCAACACCGTTCTTAATTGCTCTGATCACCCTTATGATTGGCATGGTGATTGCCGCCAATCATCCGGTGCGGATGGCACTGACACCCCGGCTTGTGCGGCGTCATCAAGTGGGTTCGGTGGTCACAATTGTGGCAATCAATTTCAATATCGCTCGGATGGTTGGACCGGCGTTGGGCGGAGTACTGATTGCGACAATTGGCGTGGCTGAAACCTTGTTTGTGCAGACGATGTTGTTTGCGCCCTATCTGTTTGTCATCACTCGGCTGTCGTTGCGACCCCGGCGCGATAGCGGGAGTGCGCAAGAACCGTTTCTTCGCGCACTGGGGGCCGGCGTCAGATATGTTTGGCACTCTCAAACCGTGCGAGAGGCAATGCTTATTGCGGGCGTGTTGGCGTTGGTGGCGCGTGGGGCGCTTGAGGTGTTGCCGCCATTGGCTGACGGGGTATACGAACGCGGCGCGGAGGGGCTTGGTATTCTGATGAGTGTGACAGGGTTTGGGGCGATCCTGGGCGGGTTTTCACAAGCGATAATGCGGCCTCAGGAGCCGGGACGCCTACCATTGACCACCCGGATGGCGATTGTTTTTGGATTGATACTGGTCGCAATGCTGGGACTGTCACCAACGTGGGAGGTTGCGCTTGCTGTGGCTGCAGGTATGTCTTTTGTCACCACGATAACGGCCATTTCTACGCAGACAGCCATTCAGCTTGATCTGGAGGACGATATGCGGGGGCGCGTGATGAGTTTGTGGGCGGTGATTGCCGCTGGTGGTTCGGCGCTGGGCGCAGGCGCCATGGGGCTATTGGCGGATTGGCTGGGCTATCAGACCGCATTGATTTGGACCGGAAGTGTGGCGGCGTTGAGCGTTGCTGCCTACCTCTTGACGGTGCGGTTCAAAGCCTAAGCCCAGATATCGGTCACAAAAGATGTTTGAGGTTTGAAATAGTTTCGCCCAGAGTGCCTTGAAACGCTGGGGAGAGAGTTATGGATTGGGACGACGCATATTCCAACGGAGCCTATATTGAGGGCGCGGAGGCCTATCCACCGCGCTGGGCAAGTGAAGCGGCGGCATTTCGAGCTGCGTCTAACGCCGAAGAAGATATTGCTTATGGGGATGGTGAGCGGCACAAATTTGACCTGATCCAGCCAAACTGCGACGCCAAGGGGCTGTTGGTGTTTGTACACGGTGGCTATTGGATGGCGTTTGACAAGTCCTACTGGAGCCAGTTTGCGAAGGCCGCGGTTGCGCACGGCTGGGCAGTGGCACTCCCGTCTTATGACCTCGCGCCTGAAGTGCGAATTTCGGACATCACCAAACAGATTGCTGCGGCTGTGACTAGGGCCTCTGAGATGGTTGGCGGGTCAATTGTGCTGGCAGGGCACTCGGCTGGCGGGCATCTTGTGGCGCGCATGATTTGTGACGGGGTGCTACCGGAAGAGGTGGCTGCGCGGGTGTCTCGCGTGGTGCCGATCTCACCGTTGGCTGATCTGCGCCCGCTGATGAAGACTGCGATGAATGACAAGCTGCGACTGGATGCGGCGGAAGCGGACGTGGAAAGCCCGATGTGGCAAGCGCCGCGCGCGGGCGTTTCTGTGACCGTTTTGGTGGGCGCGAATGAGCGGCCTGTGTTTTTGAATCAGGCGCGCTGGCTGTCGGAGGCCTGGGAGTGTGACTTAGTTGTGACGGGCGGAAAGCATCACTTTGATGTTATTGATGCTTTTGCCGATCCGGACAGTGACATGGCGCGGATGCTGTTTTCCTAGGATTGGAAGCAGGGCAACGTGTCCCCTTCTTTTGGGGTGGCGTGCCAAACACCGCGGGCAATGGCACGGGCCAGACAGGTGGCGGCGGCGTGACCAAGCCAGAGCGTGTCCGAGATTTCATCGGCAAGCGGCTTGGCACTTGTGCTGACACCAAAGATGAGATCGCCATCCATGGGGGTGTGTGACGGTACCAATGCGCGGGCCATGCCGTCATGCGCAGCGGTTGCCATACGCGTACACTGAGCTTGCGTGAGATCTGCGTCCGTTGCGACAATGGCGATGGTGGTGTTGTGGCTGGAGAGTTTGGTGTTGGGCAATGCAGATGGGGCGGATGGCAGGAGGCCATTGCCGCCAAACTCATTGTCTATTTCCCATGGTGCAGCCCAGAAGTGTGTGCCATCCGGCGAGGCGTCACCAAGTGCATTTACCGCGACCAATGCACCAACAGAGTGGCCGGACGGAAGCACTATCGAGGCGGAGCCAAGCCCACCTTTGTGGGTGGCGAGTGTTCCGCCCGTGCCTGCGCCAATTGAGCCCAATTCAAAATCCGCACTGGCGTTAGCCAGCGCCATTGCTCCAAGGGTCTTGTAGGGGTTTTCATTCCAGTTTTTATCTCCCCCATTTAGGAGATCAAACAAGATTGCGCCGGGCACTATTGGGACCGTTTGATCCCCGACGGGGAACCCCCGGCCTTGGGTGCGGAGGGCATCTGCGACGCCGGATGGGGCGTCTAAACCAAAGGCAGAACCGCCGGACAAGGTGAGGGCGTCCACTTGCTGCACAGTTTTGTCTGGGGCCAAAAGATCAGTTTCGCGGGTGCCGGGCGCACCGCCCATCACAGAGACGCCACAGGTAAAAGGCGCATCGCCGATCAGCACCGTGGTGCCGGTTTTGATGTGATCGTCCTGCGCATTGCCGACGCGCAAGCCAGCGACATCAGTGATCAGGTTTTTGGGTCCGGTCTGCATGGATTGTCTCCTGTTGTCGTCACAGTAGGTGCGTAAAACTTAAGCGCAAGGTCGCGGTTGAAACATCTGTGTCGGATTCTGCTTGTCGCAGTCATGTCTGTTTTGGCAAAATACCCGCAGCACTGGCGATGGCGTCGCCACATTCCCAACCGGAATGCGCCTAAATCTTTCCAGTCCTGAACGCCGGGACCTCTTTTATCGGAGGTCAAAATGACTGCACGTCCAGAATTCTATCGTTTCCACAATGGCGAAAAAGCGCCGTTGCAATTTGCCGAGGCTGAATATGCCAGCCGCGTGGCCGGTCTGCGGGCCATTATGGTTGAGCATGGTGTCGACGCGGCTGTGTTCACATCCATGCACAATGTGTCCTACTATTCGGGCTTCACTTACTGCGCCTTTGGTCGGCCCTATGCGGTGGTGGTGACGCCAAGCGAATGTGTGACCATTTCGGCCGGTATCGACGCAGGGCAGCCGTGGCGGCGGTGTTATGGTGACAACATCACCTACACCGATTGGCAGCGCGACAATTACTGGCGGGCGATCAAGTCGATCACGGGCGGTGGCGCGGTGATTGGCATTGAAGGCGATCACCTGACTGTGAAGCAGCAGGGCAAGCTGGAGAGCTTCTTGGCACCGTCTAAAGTGGTTGATCTTTATGAACCCACCATGCGCCAGCGGATGCATAAGAGCGCGGTGGAGATCGAGATGATCCGGGCTGGTGCAGCGGTGGCGGATGTCGGCGGTTATGCGATCCGGGATGCCATTAAAGAAGGCGTGCGCGAGATTGACGTGGCCATGGCCGGTCGCGATGCGATGGAACTGGAGATTGCGAAGCGCTTTCCGGATGCCGAATATCGTGACACTTGGGTCTGGTTCCAATCCGGCATCAACACCGATGGGGCTCACAATCCGGTGACCGCGCGCAAACTGCAGCGGGGCGATATTCTGTCGCTGAACACCTTCCCGATGATCTCCGGATATTACACAGCCCTGGAGCGCACGCTTTTTGTGGGCGAGGTGGATGATGCCAGCCTGAAAATCTGGGAGGCCAACGTTGGCGCACATGAGTTGGGGATTTCCCTGCTGAAGCCCGGTGCGAGCTGTGCCGAAGTGACGGAGCAGATCAATGATTTCTTCGCAGAGCGCGACCTGCTGCAATACCGCACCTTTGGCTATGGCCACAGCTTTGGCGTGCTGAGCCATTACTATGGCCGCGAAGCTGGGTTGGAACTGCGCGAAGACATTCCGACGGTGCTGGAACCGGGCATGGTGATTTCCATGGAACCGATGCTGACCATTGCAGATGGGCAGCCCGGCGCCGGCGGTTACCGAGAGCATGACATCCTGGTGATCAACGAAGATGGCAATGAGAACATCACAGGCTACCCTTATGGGCCGGAGTTCAATGTCGTCGGTTAAGGTGATGTGAGAAAACTTGGGTTTTGGCTGCGTGATTACGTGGCCAAAACCTCGCGAAATGCGGGTGCGCTTCAGCAAGCCCTTTCTTTTGCCGTGCACATTTGCAACACTCTGCCCAAATTGGATCTGAGATCGATGTGAATGGGCGTAACATTCCCCATATCAGTCTCAACATATTGGAAATAGGGAGTGTTTTATGGCGGATTTTGAAACCCAAGTGCGTGAGTCTCAAGCGCAGGTGGCCGAAGCACAAAACAAGATTGCTGAGCTGACCGGGCGCATTGATGCGGCGCGGGCGAAGATGAAAACCGGCGACGATGTTGCGATCGATATTGAGAACGCGACGCTGGACGATGTGCACGCGCACACGGACGTGATGAATGCCAATATCGCTGAATTGATCATGGGGCTGGATGACGTCACCGCAGCGTTTTCCAAAGACTTTGACCAGATGCGAGACAAGACCGGCTGGGAGAGCTTTGTTGGTGTTTTTAGCCGTGGGAAATCTGAGTCCATGCGGGCGGAGCGGATCAAGACCGCCAACATTGATGACAAGCTGCAGGACTTGATTGCGAAATCCGACGTGATCACCAAGCTGCTCGAAAGCCAATTGGCTGTGCTGGAAGAACAGAAAGTGAAGGTGGAGCAGAACCTGAGTGAGACGCTGGATGAGCGCGAGTTCACCGTGGGTGAGCTCGAAAGCCTGCGGGCAGAGATTTTGGGTATGGATCCCAAGATTATCGAGATCGAGAACAAGATTGCCGTGGAGCAGGACGCGGCGGCGCGGACCAAGCTGGAAACCGAGCTGGCGGACCTGAACAAAGCCTACAACGCGCTGGTGCAGCAGGAGCAGGTAAAACTGTCCAAGAGCCAGACGCTCGAGCGCTACATCGAGAAGGGCAAGACCTGGGTCGACTCGCTGCAAAACCAAGCAGCGACACAGATGGTGCTGATCAACAAGTTGCAGACAGACACCAAACAGCGTGTGGTGCTGTATGATGCGCTGACCAAATCATTGAAGACCGCGCAACAGCAGGATGTGGCCCATCGGATCAACGAGATTGGTGTGGAGACCGACAAAGAGGCACAGGCGTCGATGGCAGCGATTGGGACTGCCACGAATCAGAAGATGGCCGACATGATGGAAGCCCATGAGGAGCACATGGTGTTTGCCCGCGATGTGCTGGAAGCGAAGGCCAAGGCGGATGAACGCTTTGCCCGGCGGTTCCAGAAGATTGTCGAGAAGCACGATAAAAACCTGTATGGGGCTTGAGGCTAGTTGATGGTGTCTCGTGTTTTCCTAAGGTGGGGAACGCTGGCAGTAATCATGGGTTTCGCCATGGCGGTCTATGGGCTGCTTTCGGGGGAACTCACGATTACAGAGCTAGGTGAGCGAGCGCCTATTCAGTTTACCGGTAACTCGACACGTAATGGTCAGTTGTTCTTTGCTCTCATAATTTTTGTCCAGTTCTTTATAGGGGGCGCTTTTGGGGTCTTTTGTCGGGCTAACATGCTGAAGATTTGGAGCGCTCCCCGGTTTTGGGACCGCTTGAACCAGAGTAAATGGCGCATGTTCGAGAATGGATTCTCTCGTCGCTTGATGGTTTGGCTGCTTGATTTGCCGCCAGTTCCAGAGACAGAGCAGGCTAAACACTAATGTCGCTGGTGTTGGGCGAACTGGGCACTTTGGATTGGGATATGGCTGGCGAAGGATTTGGTTTGGCTACGACATATGAATGCAACACAGGAGCGCGCCCGATCCTGAGGGCGGCCGAGGTGCTGGCGCAGGCTTTGACACAATTTCTGGGGGGTGAAAACGTGGCTAACCTAGCAAAATCGCGCCCGCCGTTTTGCCGAAGGCAAACCTTTGGTTTGACGGGGGCGGGGTCGGGCACGATCCGTGACACAGCGTGTCCCGGAGGAGGAAAATGAACGACACAACTAAAGACCACACCGCTCTGATGGAGACCCGCGCGTCGCGGCGGTATTTTCAGAAGTTTGAGCGCATCACCGAGCATCTGACACAGGTGGCAGCGGCGCGGGCGGCGGAAGGCGCAATTGGCCAAAATGAGGTGGAAATCCTCACGCGCTATCTGGCGTCGATTGGCTACACCTTCAAAGCGCTGAGCATGAAGTATCTGCTGGTTGGTCGGCAGACCGGCCAATTCTTTGGCAGTCTTGCAATGGACGCGGTTGAGAGCGGCTTTCCGGTGTTCAACGAGCTGCTCGTGATGGCCAATGACGCACAGCAGGCGGAAAGCCATTTGCGCAATATGCCCAGTACAGACCAGCTCAAGGACGACATGCTGCGCGCCATCATTGGCGATCAGGAGATCCCGACGAAGCTGCAATTCGCGCTGAGCCAGCGGCTTTACTATGAGGAGCTGCTCAAAGGCGAGCTGTTCTGGGCGCAGAACCATCCGGAGGTGCGCTGGCAGGGCAATCTATCGGAGCGGCGGCGCCAGTATTTGGTGCATTGGGCGGTCTACGACAGTCAAGTGAACCTGCCGACGATTTACCTCATGGATCTGGAAGACACCGGGCGACGGGCTTTGCCTAAAGACGAGCGGCGCTGGCCGGAAGTGCAGGCGCATCTCATGGCGCAGGCGGTGGGCGGCTTGAAGCTGGTGACCATTGCCAAAGGCTTTGACGAGAGTTTTGACGACCTGCACCCCAAACGGCTGCGGCGCATTCATGTGGGGCCGATGTATTCGAGTGCGTTTACGCGGCAGTCGGGGCCGATCCGCGAGGTGTTGGAGGCCGCGCGGGCGCCGGATGGCGAGGATTGGACCTTGGCCTGGACCAGCGAAGACCTGGTGAGTGAACGTGTCACCGATGAGCGTTCTGGCTGGTTTGGCACGGTGGAGCGGCAGGTCTTTGCTTTGGATCCCTTTGCGGGGCACGGCGCGGACACAGGGGCGACGAGTATGGAGCGGTCAATTATCCTGCCACAGCGGCCGTTTCAGGCCCTTGAAGAGCTCAACCCACCGGGGTTTGGCAGTGTGACCAAATATGTGGTGAGCCCGCAGGGGCGGGTGTTGCGGTATTGAGACGGTCTAAGTGGATAACAGGCCTGTCTGTATTGGCAATTGCCGTTGGTGGTATGGTTTTTTGGTCTGGCAAAAAAGTTCAAAGGTTGCGGTTGGATGTCGTTTTCGCTTTTGCCAACACGTACTCAGTGACGGAATTTGAGAGCTGGGCGGTGGAGAACGAATTTGAACTCGCAAATGAGTTCTATGATGAAGCGCAAGCAGGCTGGCGCCTGCCCTGTTCGATGCAACCTATTGACTGGATGCTTGAAAAGTCTGACCGCGTTGATTGTTTCGAGCGCGCTGTTGGTACTGGATCGCGCAACATGGGCGAGGTGCTTTTGGTCTGCCTGTCCCGTTCTGAGCAGCGATATGACAACCTCGCAATTGCGCATGTAGACAAAGACTGGCCCGCCGGAACGTGGGAAGGCGCTTTGTTGCCTGAAGACTATAATGAACAGAAGTGGTGCGTTTTTGATACCGCGAAGCAGAGTTAAATGGCCAAAAGTACGCAGCCTGCGGCGCGTATTTTTGCAAGAAAGAAGTTTGGGGTGGAGATTTAGATGAGCCTGACAAGTGATCAGATGGAGCTGCGCGAAGAGGATATTCGCAAGCATTATGATGCGGCTGTGGGAATGCTGGATGGCTTTGATCACACGCCGCGGATTGCCAAGGGCAAAGATCCAGTGGCCGTGCCGGAACGTTCCAGCGGGATTGGCACGCGGCGGCGGTTTCGCAGTACCACACCGGGGTTGGTGACACGCTCGACTGCGCGGCCGGAAGGTGTGCATTTGGTAGAGCGCATCGAAGGCGCGGGCGGGGAAGATCCGCTGGTGTCTCCGGTGCAGGCCAACGTGCTGCACGGCATGCGGCGGGCCTTGGCGATTGCTTTGGCGGTGGGCGAAAACTTCGCCGAAGCCTCCGGTTTGGCAGATTTGAAGCGGGAGAATCTCGCCGGGGCTCTGGGCGCGGATAAGAAAATTGCGTTTTCGGAGTTGTTGGCGGCAGAGGCTTTGGCGGTCTCCTATGTCTTTGCCAATGCGACGTCGTTTCTGTTGGCCCCCTTGCTGGGCGAGACGCAGGTTGAGGTTGGCGAAGTTGAGGAGGTGCTGACCGACAATGCGCAGCTGGCGCTGCATGGCGCGTTGTGGGAGTTGGATCAGGACATTGCCGCGCTGGTCAGCGACGAGGATCGGCTGGTTGCTTGTGTCTGTGCCTTTGCTGAGCAGTTGATGGAGAAGGTCGCGTTGCGGGCGCAGAACGCGCCGCAACTGGGGGCCTTTGTTGGGGCGAGTTGGAAGGTTGAGGCCGACGATCTGACCATCAACGGCTTTTCGCCAGCGCGGGCAGCGAAGGGCTCTACGCTGACCATGACCTTCAAGAAACCCAACGAGGTGGTGGGCAACCATATCGCCAAATACCAGGCGATGAAACTGGCCAAAATGCTGATGGCCTATGATTTTGACCGGCGTCTAAACCCGTTTGCGGAGCTGGGCGGATTCATTTTCACCTTTATGGGCGACGGCGCGCCAGGGACCGGGAAAACCACGCTCATTCAGATGATGGCGGGGCTGATCAACGACTATTGTCAGGTCGCGGGTTATGCCTTCCGCTATCAGAACTTTGGCATCGACAATATCGACAGCTATCAGGGTAAATCGGGGCAGAACGCCAAGGCCTTTGTGCAGAACGTTCTGGACCCGCAGGTGATTGGCTTTGGCACCATTGACGACATCGATCAGATCGCCGGCAAGCGTGGGGATCGGCAGAGCTCGGCGGGGCAGCAGGAGGTCACGGCGGTGTTCATGGAGGCCTTTGCGGGCGCCAACACCGTGGTGCGCGGCAACTGTACCTTTGGCATGTTCTCCAACTATCCCGAAAACGTGGACGATGCGCTGCGCCAGCGGGCCGGGGCGCGGTTTTTGGTGGATGGACCACAGACGCGGGAGGATTACATCGACATTCTCGCGCTGTTGATGGGCAAAAACCACGACATCGCGTTGGGCGAACACGAGTTGTTTGAAGCACAGGCGATTCAGAAAGCCGTGGCGGCGAGCTTTGAAAGCCACAACCGGCCGCATGAAGAGGGCCTGCTCAACGTCTTTGACAAGGTGCACTCGCAAGTTGGCGAACTGGATACGATTGCGAAGATGGGCACCTATCTGAAAGCCATTCAGGAGGCCGACCCGCGCTTTACGGGCCGCGCGATCAAGAACATCACTGACGCTGTGAAAGTGCGCGCAATGGACTTTGAATTGCCGGACGCATGGATGGAAAATCCGGAGCTATTCTTGGCAAAAGATTACGACACCAAGAAGGCCATGATTAACGAGCTGCGGGTGCCGATCACCACCGACATGGTGGTGCAGGAGATCAACCGCTATGCGGACAGCGAGTTCCGCTATGCCGACAAATCCGATGAGGTCGCGATCTCCAGTATGGTGCGCGATATGCAGCGGTCCGAGGCGGCGAAGCGGCGGTATCTGGAGGGCAAAGCTAAGTGATTGTTCTCGACAGCATCGGTTTTGTGAACACAGGGCTGCCATTGATTGTGCTTGGCATTCTTGCCGTGCTGATCCCGCGGCTTGTGATTGATCGGGAGACAAGGTCGCATGGCGACGTGTTTCGTGGGATCTGCAGGACGGCGATATCTTTGCTGAGCCTCGGATTTTTGATGTCGTATGTGTTGACCTACACTCGCGGCGTGCATGCGTTGGCGCTTGGGTCCTCGCCGGAACTTGGCACAGCCTTTTGGATGCACCTCCGGCTGTCGCTGATGGCAGCGATTGTCTGGGCGCCGATTTTGGGGCTGGTCTGGTTTGGCCATGCGCAGGGCGTGGAAGCGAGGCGTGGGCAGGACCTTGCGGCGGGGGAACGGTGAGGATGGCGATGAGGACCGTGCCCGATCTGGTGGGCGCTTTGGATTGGTTTGGAATTGGTGGTTTGGTGCAAAGAGCGCAGGTGTTGGTGTGTGTGACTGACGGTGCAAACGCGCCCTCCGGGGGGAGGTCACCTCTCGGGATCTCGCTGCGCGAGACCCTGTCGGTGCAGCGGGGCGCGGCCCGGCTTGAGGCCGGGCGGGAGAGAATTGACGACTGTCACCCAGCTGTCGCGGGTAATGTGTGGAAGGCGTGAATGTTCAGAATTTTCAGCCTGCTGTTAGCATTGTTGTTTCTCATCTCTTGTCGTGCCCAAACGGGAGAGCAGATTTCACGCGCCGAACTTTCCAAGGAATACCGAGGCATCGAAGAAAAAATACTTGAACTACGAGGGTCCGGCACACTTGCCACTAGGTTCCAGCTTAGCAGGCCATTTCTAACATCAACTGGGGTAATAATTGACTTGGATCGCCAACTGGAGAGCATCAAAACGACAACAGAGTTTTGCGCAGGGATTAGACGCACTGAAGCATTCATTCCAAAGTGGGATGGCAAATCCGGTGAGAGGGACTGGCAACTGTTCAAAGTTCAGGCGACGAACGAAGATGATTGCATTCTGAGTGCGAGCCTCGATCCTGAGGTTCAGATGAACGAAATCCGCGCGTCGAACGAGACAGAAGGCTATTCTACAGACGGGGATTACTACTTCCGTTTAAGATCAAAGGAAAACGGAGAATTGGTGGAACTTACAGCATACCGACAACTTCGAAGAGGGTCTTTGACCTGTTGGTTCGCCAAATTCGGTGTTTCTGGTGGTCCTAAGTTGGATTGCCGTATCCTCAAGTTTTCCTATAGCTTTCCGCTAGATATAGCTGCGAGGTACTAAATGCATAGATTGATCCAACGCGGCTTGATGTTTGGCAACCTGATCGAGGTGGCCTCGCCGGTATTGGTGGAGCGCTATAACCGTGCGCTCAAACACTTGACCGGTAAGACCACCACTCTCACCGATTTTCACATCGATATCTCGGGCTATTCGCCGGAGATCGGCGATGAGCTGGACGATCATCTCTACCTCAACCACGGGGGCTGCAACCGGCAGTTTATTTTGCTGACCACGGATCAGAAATCCGCTCCGCTTCTGAACATCAAGTTCTCCACCAGCCGCGATATTTTGCGGCATTTCATTGAGGAAAACGAGCCGCAGCTCTTTGCCCTGACCGCGCGGGATGCGGTGGCGGGCGAGTTGGTGAACTCGGTGTTTTCGGTGAGCCAGCCCAGAAAACTGATGGACATTCGCAAGGTCACAATTGAGGCGGACACCACCGAAGGCACGCTGCGCGATGCGGAGAAGCTCGGCGCGTTGGCGGATCGGTTCAAACAGGAGGAAGACGGCTGGTTTGACGATGTGCTGATTGCCGACATGATCACGCTCGCCAAACGCACCGGCGATGTGACGCGCAATCCGGTGAAACTCAAACATATGGAGTTTGATCAGCAGGACTACTGGACCGCGCATTTTGGCGGGGTCTACCTGTTCCGCGGCTTGGCGCATCCGGCGGTGATTACGGCGGGCGACAAGGCGGAGCTGGGCAAGCTGCCGATCAAGTACACGTTTGATTTCAAAGACCGAAATCAGATCGCGAAGTTTCTGGACTACAACGATCTGGCCGAACCAATTGTGAAAGCGCGCGGCGTGGATGGCGCGGCGATCCTGCGCCAGAAGATGGATTTTATCGTCGTGGATGCGGCGCAGGAAGCGGGCGTGGACCTGACCGGCGCGACGCGCAGTGATATCCGCCGTTTGGCCCGCAACCATGCAGAGCAGTTGCCCCCCGAATACCATGAGCTGCGCAAGATGGTGGATTGGGCGGAGAGTGATGGCAAATGGCCGAAGATTACCAGCGACCATCCGGCCTATTTCTACACGCTACGCGCCACGGACACGGATCAGCGCGACTTGGTGAATATGTTGTTGTCTGAACTAGCGCCCAAGGACATTCGGCAGCTGTTTATCTGTCACAAGGAGGTGTTCTATCGCCTCTATCAAGGCTGGTCGGAGACCAAGAAAAGCTTTGTGGCGGATTTTCTGGAACGGGAGTATCAGGTCGATAAGGCGGGGGCGCGCGAGGCGTTGTTTGGCTTTGACGCGCCGCTGGAAATGCCCCGTGTGACGCGGCAGGCGTCAGAGGATATGATCTCACGGGTTGGCCCGTGGGGCGCGGTGAGGAGGTAGACTATGGGCGGATTGTGGCGATTGGGGGTTGTAGGCTTTGTCGTGCTTACGATCTTTTACATTTGTCTCTCGCTTTATTCCCGTGCCAAACGGCGGGACAAGCTGGAAGCGGAATGGGACAATGAAGGCATGAGCGGCGATCGCGATGCGTTTATCGAGCAGGGGTTGCAGGACTATGACGGCTCATTGCGTCGCAAATTGATCTGGGGTGTCTATATCATCCCTGTGACCATCGTGATCGCGTTGATCTACTTTATGAATTTCCACTAGGGGGACCTAAAGACATGGTCTATGTGAAATGGGGTTTTTGGACGCTGTTCTGGCTGTTTGTGGCGGCGTTCTTTCACTACACGCTGCCGCAGCATGATGTGGTGCGTATTACAGATACCTATGAAAAGCGGATCGATTTTGGCGAGAACTCGATCTTCTGGGCGAAAGAAGACAGCGGCAATGCAACCGGCAATGTGAACCGCGATGTGTTCTTCATTCAGACCAAATCGCCAAGTGAAAAGGTGATGGTCTATCGCAACGAAGATACTTCGGCTGGCTGGCCTCCCTACTTCAAATATGACACGGCGAATTTGCAGGCCGAGGCTGCGGATATGAAATCATCCGCCGATGCACCGCAATGGGTGGCGGTCATGCACTACGGCTGGCGCAATAAGTTCCTGTCGATCTATCCAAACGCGGTGGGTGTGAAGCCTGTAGATGGTCCGGATGTGACGTTCATTCCATGGTTGAACATCCTGATCCTGACCGTGTTTTTCGCTTTTGTTTGGGCAATTTATGTGCGCTGGCGTCGGTTCCGTCAGGCGCGGATTGATCCTGTATTGGAAGACATGGGGGACAGCTTTGAAGCGGCCGGGGACAATCTGGCAGAGAAGCGCGGACGGTTCCGCGCCTGGCTGGACACCTGGCGCGGAAAAGCACGTTAACGCATGCCGTAGTAGAGGCCGACCACGTGCTCGGCCTCAGCAAAAAACAGCCAGCGTGAAGTTGCGACACCCGCAACGTGGCTGAGGACTGCGATGATCGCCAAAACGTGGCTGAAGGGTAACAGCAGGCAGATGATGGGCAGCACGAATGTGAGGCCGAAGGCGATGCGGCGCAGTTTTTGCGCGTGTTTTCGCCCGATCACAAAGATGAACTCTTTTACCAAATAGTTCGGTGCGGTGTGGGGATGTGCCATGGAGCGAACGGTGCCGCGTTCGCCCAGACCGGTAGCTGTGCCCAGGTCGGTTCCGCTGTCGGACAGGGCTGCATCACCACGTTGCCACCAGATGAATTGGAAGATCGCGGCGATCACAAGCAGCAGGATGGCCATGTTTACACGACCCGAAAGTAAGGCTCCACCAGCCAGAGAGAGGCTGAGGTAAAGCGCTGGTGTAAAAGGGGTTTTCCAGCGTGGCACAGTGTCGAGCTGGGCGTAAATCATTGAGGTGGTGAAGACGGTGAACAGCGCCAGGGCGGCACCGATCAGGCCCAAAGCTGTGGCATGGATTTGTAAGAAAATCAGGTCGATGGCGTAGATGCCCATGGTGAGCAGAGCAAAAACTGCGCTGACACCTTCGCGTGATAGCCAACTGCTGCGCCATTGGGTGAACGCGCGCCAGGCGCGTTCTGGGTGGCCGAGGTGGAAAGTTGAGGAGATCAGGCCGCCCACAGAGAGCGCGTAAGCCACTGCAAAGAAAATGAAAGCTGGCAAGCCAGTTGGTGGATTGGTGTCAATGCCGAGCCAGAACAGCAGACCGAAGCCGAGGCCGGAGAGGGTTGAGAAGACAATGACAGATGGGGCTGGATGCATCAGGTGGTCCCTCCAGGCAGTTTGTCGAGGGCTTTGTCAAGCCAGCCAAGGAAGCCTTGAGGTTCTTCGGCGACGGGTTCCAGTAGTGGGGCCAACAGGCTTTGGTCGTCCCACGAATCTTTGAGACGTGGCGGGAGGTATTTGTTCACGGGAAGCGTGCCCATTTCTGGCATAAGGTCAAATCCGCCTCTGGTTTCAACAAGTTGACTGACATCTGAGTTGGGATCAGAGAGATCGCCAAAGTGTCTGGCGCCGGCGGGGCAGGTGCGGACGCAGGAGGGGATTTGATCCTCTTCGGGCAGGTTTTCGTTGTAGATGCGGTCCACGCAGAGGGTGCACTTTTTCATCACCCCTTCCGCTTGGTCCAGCTCGCGCGCGCCATAGGGACAGGCCCAGGCGCAAAGGCCGCAGCCGATGCAGTGGTCTTCGTTGACAAGCACAATGCCGTCCTCGACGCGTTTGTAGCTTGCGCCGGTGGGGCAGACGGTAACGCAGGGGGCGTTTTCGCAATGTAAACAAGACTTTGGGAAATGCACGGTTTGCGCGTGGCCTTGCTCTGGTTGGACCTCATAGCTGTGCACGCGGTTCAAAAACGTGCCCATTGGTTCGGTGCCATAGGGACGCTGATCGGACAGAGGCGCGCCGTAGTTTTCGGTGTTCCAACCTTTGCAGGAGATCACACAAGCGTGGCAGCCGACGCAGGTGTCCAGATCGATCACAAGGCCGAGGGTACGGTCGGTTTTGGTGGGTAAATTGGTCATTTTGCCCCGTCGGTATTGCGTCTGTATTGCGACTGTATCGCGGAGGTGCGTATTTTGGCTCGATGAATGGGGGCTCTGCCCCCAGACCACCGGGATATTTGAGGCCAAATGAAAGCGGTTGGTGTGTTCATCTGCCCACCTTCCATTCCAAATGATCCGGGCCTTGTGGGACCGGTGACTTGATAGGATCGAAGGCCGGTTGGCTTTCAGTTGGCGGGTCTGCCTTTTCGATTTTCACGCGTAGATCAAACCAAGCGGCTTGGCCGGTGATTGGGTCAGAGTTGGCCCATCGCAAGCCGTCGCCTTTGGGCGGCAGCAACTCGTGAATCAGGTGGTTGAGCAGGAAGCCTGTGTTGCTCTCCGGCGCGTCTTCGGACAAAGCCCAGGTGCCTTTGCGTTTGCCAATCGCGTTCCAGGTCCAGACGGTGTTTTCGTTGAGCGCGGCCTGATGGGCCACTGGCACGGTGATTTCGCCATGGACCGAGGTCACACGTGCCCAGTCGCCTTCGGAGAAGCTATGCTTCTGCCAGAGTTTGGTTGGGAGGTAGAGCGGGTTCTCTCCATGCAATTGCCGTAGCCAGGCGTTTTGGGTGCCCCAGCTGTGGTACATCGCCATCGGGCGCTGGGTGAGGGCGTGCACGTCAAACTCGTCCGGATCGACGCTGCTGTCTTCCAGCGGGGCGTACCAGATCGGCAGCGGGTCCATGACCTCCTTGAGGCGGTCGCGCATGTGATCTGGCGGTTGGATGTCGCCGTGACCTTCGGCGGCGCGTTGGAATTTGCGCATTGGTTCTACGTAAAGTTGGAACAGATAGGGCTGAGGCGCATCAAACAGCCCGATCTTGACCGCCCAATCCTGATAGTCTTGGTTCCAGGGTTTCATGTAGCGGGCGGCGTCTGGCACGTGCTCAATCGCAAAGCCGCCGTTTTCGATGTATTTGTCTAGTTGCTCTGGATTGACTGTACCGCGACCAAATTGATCGCCATCTTCACCGCGGAATCCAGCGAGCGGGCCTACACCGGGGCGACGTTCGTGGTTTACGATGTAGTCGGCGTAGTCCTTCCACTTTGGCGTGCCGTCCTCATTGAGGAAATGCGGCAAGCCGATGCGAGCGCCAAGTTCGATTAGCACGGATTGGAAACCACGCACGTCGCGGTCAGGCTCAATCACCGGCCAGCGGATTGCGTCGGCGGCGCCGTCAGCCTCGCAGATTGGGCGGTCCAGCAGCGAGATGCAGTCGTGGCGTTCCAGATAGGTGGTGTCCGGTAGGATCAAGTCGGCATAGGCGACCATCTCGGAACTGTATGCATCGGAGTAGATGATGCGTGGGATGCGATAGCCGCCGTCGTCATTGCGGTCGGTCAGCATCTTGATCACACCCGAGGTGTTCATCGAAGAGTTCCACGACATGTTGGCCATGTACATGAACAGCGTGTCGATCGGGTAGGGATCCTGCGCGTGGGCGTTGGAGATCACCATGTGCATCAGACCATGCACCGACATGGGGTTTTCCCAGGTGAAGGCTTTGTCGATGCGGCAGGCGGAGCCGTCTTCGTTGATTTGCAGGTCTTCGGGGCCGCGCGGGAAGCCGAGGTGTGGGCCTGCGAGCGGTTTGCCGGGACGGCCGTAGCCGTGGGGCGTCGGGTGGGCCTCTACCGGCTTTGGATAAGGCGGTTTAAAGCGGAAGCCGCCGGGAACTTCGACGGTGCCCAAGAGGATTTGCAGCACGTGTAGGGCGCGGCAGGTCTGGAAGCCGTTGGAATGGGCAGAAATGCCACGCATGGCGTGGAAGCTGACCGGGCGGCCCGTCATGGTCTTGTGAGTTTCGCCTCGGAAATCGGTCCATTCCTGATCAAGCTCAAAGGCTTCGTCAAAGGCGACGCGGGCCAATTCGGCAGCGATGGTTTTGATCTTTTGGGCGGAGATGCCGGTTTTCTCAGCGACGTTTTCCGGCGCGTATTGTGGGTCGAGATACTTCTCGGCCATCAGGTGCATCACCGTGTGGTGGGTGACGCCCGCTTGGCGGTAGGTGGCCGACAGATCGGGGCGTGCACCTTTTTGGTCAAACGGTGTAGGCTTGCCGGTGGTGCGGTCGATCACCAACTGTTTGCCGTCGACATCGCGCAAAAGTAGGCCAGTTTCAGCGTCCACCAGCACGGCGGCATTGGTGTATTGCGCGAGGTAGTGCAGGTCGATCTTGCCCGCCTTCATCAGCTCATGAATGAGCGCGAGAATGAATAGACCGTCGGTGCCGGGTGTGATGCCAACCCATTCATCGGCCACAGCGTTGTAGCCGGAGCGCACTGGGTTCACGCCGATGACTTTCGCACCATTGGCCTTGATTTTACCAATGCCCGCTTTGATTGGGTTGCTGTCATGGTCTTCTGCCACGCCAAAGATCATGAAGAGCTTGGTGTGGTCCCAATCCGGTTGGCCAAATTCCCAGAAGGCGCCGCCCATGGTGTAGATGCCCGCTGCGGCCATGTTGACCGAGCAGAAGCCACCGTGGGCCGCGTAGTTGGGCGTGCCGAAGTGTTGCGCCCAAAAGCTGGTGAAGCTTTGCGATTGGTCGCGGCCAGTGAAGAACGCGAGTTTGTGCGGCGCGGTTTCATGCAGTTCTGTGAGCCAGCCGACAGCTGTGCTCATGGCCTCTTCCCAGCTGATCTCCTCATACTCACCGGAGCCACGTGGACCCACCCGTTTGAGAGGCTTTTTTAGGCGCGAGGGTGCGTTGACTTGCATGATGCCTGCGGAGCCTTTGGCGCAGAGCACACCTTTGTTGACCGGGTGGTCACGGTTGCCTTCGATGTAGGCCACTTTTCCGTCTTTCATGTGCACGTTGATGCCGCAGCGGCAGGCGCACATGTAGCAGGTGGTCTTGCGGACCTCGTCGGAGACTTTGGGAGAAAGATCGAGTTGCGGTTGTCCGTCAGCCATGAAGGGTGCCTTTCCAGCCAAAGTGCCGGGTGAGTGCCTCTAAGGAGGGGTGGGTGGTTTCTTTCGAATGCCTACCCACAGACGGGAGGTCATTCTCAAATGATGATTCACAGTAGAACATTGTTGTCATCCGTCAACGTCGGTTCACGCGCCCATGCCTTGGCGGAGGATGCCAAGGGTGGCGAGCCCAATTAGCAGGCAGAGGCAGAACGGTTTGTAATAAGGCTCCCAATTGGGGCGGAAAAGAGCTTTCCCTGCGATCACGCCAAGGGCTGAGGCAGGAGCGAGCGCCAGGCCTTGAAGGGCGGATTGGCTCGTCATGACGCCAAACAACAAGTGGGTGATCAGCGAGACCATTGAGGAGACAAAGAGGTAGAGCACCAGTGAGGCGCGCATTTCGCGGGCCGGAGCGTTGGAGGCCAGTACATAGAGGGCCACCACCATGCCGCCGACGTGGGCAAGGCCGGTGACGATGCCTGCCAGAACACCTGATCCCCAAAGGCCAGAGCGAGACGCGAGAAAGGGCAGGCGCAGTTTGGTGAGCTGTGTCGCTGCGAGGGTGACAATCACGCTGAGGGCGACGAGCTTTGATGTTTCAACCGGCAAAGATAGCGTGAGAGCGAGTCCAATCGGCAGGCCAATGGCCGAGCCAATCACCAGTCCGCGCACTGTGCGGTGATTGGCCTCTTGCCAGCCACCGCGTACCATCAGGAGTGAGGCGGTCATTTCCTGAAACCACAGGATCGGGATCAGAGCGATGGGCGGCAAGAAAACCACGCCCACGGCCATCACAACTGCCGACAGGGCAAAGCCTGAGAACCCGCGCACCATACCGGCGACGAAGCAAATCAGGGTGAGCCAGAGAAAGTGATCTGTTGGCAGGGCGAGAGCGTCGATCATGAACGCTCTTTCATTGGTGTATAGGCGCGCATGTCAGGGCCATTATAGAGCGTCAGGGGCCGGATCAGGATGTTGCTCTCCTGTTGGTCGATACATTGGATGATCCAGCCGGGCATGCGGCCGATGGCAAAGATGGGCACGTAGAGGTCCATTGGGATGCCGTGCAGTTGGTAGATCACGCCGGAGTAGAAATCGACGTTCACGTTGAGGCCATGGCGGGCGTAGGGCTTCATTGCGTCAACAACGCCTTGCAGGATTTCGTACCACTCGGGCGCCCCCATTTCCTCGCCAAGTTTTTTCACGCCGTCGCGCATGTGGCGCGCGCGGGGGTCTTCGGCGCGGTAGACGCGGTGGCCAAAGCCGGTCACGGCTTCTCGGTTCTTGCGTTTGGCTTTCACGTAGGCAGCAGCGTTGTCGGGCGTGCCGATCTCGTGCACCATTTTCATCACGTCTTCGGCTGCGCCACCGTGGGCGGGGCCAGCGAGCGTTGAAAGCGCGGTGACGATGCCGCCGTGCAGATTGGTATCGGTGCCGATGGTGACGCGGGCGGCAAAGGAGCTGGCGTTGGCGCCGTGTTCGGCGTGCAGAATGAAGTCGACGTCGGCCAGCTTGGCGGCATCTTCGGAGGGTTTTTCACCCTTCAGCATCCAGAGCCAGTTGGCGGCGTGCGATAGGGTTTTGTCGGCGGGAACAGGGTCGCGACCGTTGCGGATGTTTTCATGCGCGGCAATGATCATCGGGACCTGAGAAGTCAGGCGCAGGCCGTTGGTCAGGAAAGCGTCGGGGCCTGTGTTTTGACTGTCGGCCTCCAGCGCAGCGAGGGCGGAGACGGCGGTGCGCAGCACGTCCATCGGGTGACCGTCTTTGGTGGCGCGGATGATGTCGTAGACCTGATCTGGCAGTTCGCGGGCTGCCTTGAAAGCGGCGTCAAACGTGGCCAATTCTGCTTCGGAAGGCAGCTCACCGTGGATCAGCAGATAGCAGACTTCTTCAAAGGTGGACTGCGTGGCGAGATCGTGGATGGAGTAGCCTCGATAAGACAATTCGCCTTTGGCGCCATCGATGTGGGAGACGCCAGAACGCTCGAAATAAATGCCCTTGAGGCCGCGGTTGATCTTGACGTTTTCGGTCACGGATGGCTCCTGTTGCGTATACGGAGGTATACATGAAGTTTATGGATGCGCTGTCGGCCAAAGTGGCAGCGAAAAACGCGCGGGTTGTGTTCCCCGAACACAAAGAGCCGCGCACAGCCGAAGCCATGCGGGCGTTGGATCGGGATGGCCTGTGCCGGCCTGTGACACTTGGTGATAACACAGAACGCTATGTGCAGGCGTTGATCGAAACGCGCGGCATGAAAGAGCGGATCGCTCGACGTCTTGTCGAGAAGCCGCTCTATCGGGCGGCCGCGATGGTCGCGGCCGGAGAGGCGGACGCCATGACAGCGGGTGCTGAAGCGCCAACGCGGCGTGTGATCGAGGCGGCTTCCATGGCGATTGGCTTGGCCGAAGGGGTGAGCGTGCCGTCGAGCTTCTTCCTGATGAATTTCCCGGATGGCCGGTCGTTGGTCTTTGCCGACTGTGGTTTGACAGTGGACCCCGATGCCGGAGGTTTGGCGGCGATTGCCACAGCCTCGGCGCGCAGCGGAGAAGCGTTGCTGGGCGAGGCGCGGGTGGCGTTGTTGTCGTTTTCCACCGGCACCAGCGGTGCGGGCGCCAGTGTCGACAAAGTGCGTGAGGCGGCCGAGTTGAGCGGTTTCACAGGGCCGGTGCAAGGTGACGCCGCGCTGATCCCCGATGTTGCCGCGCGTAAGGGCGCGGGGGGCGGTGATGCAAATGTTCTGGTGTTCCCGAATTTGGATGCGGGCAACATTGCCTACAAATTGGCGGTTGCTCTGGGCGGAGCGCAAGCCTTGGGGCCAATTCTCCAAGGATTCCGCAAGCCGGTTTGCGACCTCAGTCGTGGTGCAAGCGCGCAGGATATTGTTGCCGCGACCATTGTGACGCTGGCGCTGGACTGATGCAGGGGCGGGGGTCATGCGGCCCCCTCCGATGCCTTTTTGGCCTGATCCAATGCATCGGACTGGGCAACGGTGACCGCGACCATGTGCAGGATGTCTTCGGCTGAGCAACCGCGAGACAGGTCATTGGCAGGTTTTGCCAGACCTTGCAGCACAGGACCGATGGCCGTTGCCCCCCCAACACGTTGCGCGATTTTGTAGCCCAAATTGCCTGCGTTCAGGCTTGGAAAGACAAAGACGTTAGCTGCGCCGCCAAGGGCGGATTTGCCGGCCTTTGAGGCGGCAACTTCGGGCACAAAGGCTGCGTCGAACTGAAGCTCTCCGTCGATGATCAGGTCGGGATCGGCCACTTTGGCCAGATGGGTTGCCGCCACCACCTTGGACACTTTGGGATGATCGGCGCTTCCTGCGGTGGAGAAAGACAGCATGGCGACGCGTGGCGTCTCGCCGGTCAGAGCCCGATAAGACGCCGCAGAGGCGCGGGCGATTTCGGCCATTTCATTTGCGTCAGGATCCACAACAAGCCCGCAATCCGCAAAAATGTGTGCGCCTTTTACGGTGTGGTGCTCCTTGCAGTAGAGCATGAAAAAGAAGGAGGAGACCATGGCAGCATCTGGCGCTTTGCCGATGATCTGAAGTGCGGTGCGCACGGTGTCGGATGTGGTTTCAGCAGCGCCGCCGACGGTGCCGTGGGCGCGGCCCGTTTGCACCAAGAGAGCGGCATAGGTCAGACGGTTGCGGACCTGCTCGGACGCAATTTGGGGTGTCATGCCTTTGTGGGCGCGCAGTGACACCAAGGCGTCACGGAAGTCATCAAAAAGCGGCGAGTTGTTGGGGTCGTGGATCTTGATTGTGGCGGCAACCTCCTCGGGGGTGGTGCCGTGGGCGGCAAGATGCTCCGCAATTGTGGCTGGATCGCCAACCAAAAGGACCCGTGCAACCTGTTCTTCACGGATCAAAAGTGCGGCCTCAACCACACGGGGATCATCGCCCTCAGCAAGGGCGATGATTTTGTCAGAGCCGCTGGCGGCACCAAGTATTTGGCGGAGCGGCTTCAAGGGGTCAGCTTCCGGTCTGTTTGACCATGTCAGCCGAGTCGATACCGGCCACGGAAACAGGCTTTTTCATCGCGTCGCGACGGAAAGGCTCACCCAGTTCCTGGTTAATCATGGCTTCGATCAGGGTGGTTTTGCCGTGGTTCATCTGATCGTCGATGGCTTTGTTCAGCGCGGCGGTCAGCTCGTCCATGGTGCGGGCAACAACGCCTTGCAGGCCACAGGCCTGTGCGATGCCAGCGTAAGACACTTGGGTGTCGAGTTCGGTACCCACAAAGTTGTCGTCAAACCACAGGGTGGAGTTCCGCTTCTCCGCGCCCCACTGGTAGTTGCGGAAGACGATTTGCGTCACTGCAGGCCATTCGCCGCGGCCAATGGCGGTCAGCTCATTCACCGCGATGCCAAAGGCTCCGTCACCGGCAAAGCCGCAGACTGGCACATCCGGCTGGCCAATTTTGGCACCAACAATAGCGGGCAGGCCGTAGCCGCAGGGGCCAAACAGGCCGGGTGCGAGGTATTTGCGGCCTTCCTCAAAAGAGGGGTAGGCGTTGCCGATGGCACAGTTGTTGCCGATGTCGGAGCTGATGATGGCTTCGCGCGGCAGGGCGGATTGGATCGCACGCCAGGCCATACGTGGGGACATCCAGTCCGGTTTGTCGGCGCGGGCGCGCTCGTTCCAGGTTGTGCCCGGATCGTCGTCTTCGTGGTCCATCGAGGACAGCTGTTGTGCCCAGGCCGATTTGGTTTTGGAAATGCGGGCTTTGCGGTCCTCGCGACCTGCGTCGCCTGCGGTATCCGTGAGCTGCTCCAGAATGCCAGTGGCCACTTTGGCGGCGTCACCCACGATGCCGACTTCGACTTTCTTGGTCAAACCGATGCGGTTGGGGTTGATGTCGACTTGGATGATTTTGGCGTCGGCTGGCCAGTATTCCATGCCGTAGCCTGGCAGAGTGGAGAATGGGTTCAGGCGGGTGCCAAGGGCCAGAACAACGTCGGCCTCTTTGATGAGTTCCATGCCCGCTTTGGAGCCGTTGTATCCCAGAGGGCCAGCAAACAGCGGGTGGTTTCCCGGGAAAGCGTCGTTGTGCTGATAGCCCACACAGACAGGCGCATCGAGGCGTTCGGCCAGCGCGATGGATGCTGGGATGCCGCCTTCGGACAGAACGGTGCCAGCGCCGTTGAGGATCACCGGGTTCTTAGCTTCGGACAGCAGTTTGGCTGCGTCTGCCACGGAGTTTGTGCCGCCAGAGGAGGCTTCAAATGCGATGGGATCTGGGATCTCGATATCAACAACTTGAGTCCAGAAATCGCGGGGGATGTTGAGTTGGGCCGGGCCGCAGAGGCGCTTGGCTTGGCTAATTACGCGGGTGAGGACTTCGGCCACACGGGAGGGGTCACGCACTTCTTCCTGATAGGCCACCATGTCCTCAAACAGCTTCATCTGCTCGACTTCCTGGAAGCCACCCTGACCGATGGTTTTGTTCGCGGCCTGTGGGGTGACCAGCAGGAGTGGGGTGTGGTTCCAGTAGGCGGTTTTTACGGCGGTCACGAAGTTGGTGATACCGGGGCCGTTTTGCGCGATCATCATCGACATTTTGCCGGTGGCGCGGGTGTAGCCGTCGCTCATCATGCCAGCGGAGCCTTCGTGGGCGCAGTCCCAGAACATGATGCCCGCTTTGGGGAAGAGGTCCGAGATAGGCATCATGGCGGAGCCAATGATTCCAAAGGCATGCTCGATGCCGTGGCGCTGAAGCACTTTCACAAAGGCTTCTTCGGTGGTCATTTTCATGAGGCAAACTCCATGCTGCGCCGACTCTTTCGGTGGGCGTTTCTTTTGCAAGGAAAGTACGAACTGCGGCAATCTGGGGTTAGGGCCAGATGGGGTGGCCGGATGTGTCCAGTTTAACCTTGGCTGAGCGCGCGGGCGATGCGGGCTACACCTTCGGGGATGCGCTCAGACGGAATGGAGGAATAGCCAAGACGGTAGAAGTTTTTGGGTGGGGATTCGTTTGTGAAGAACGAGTGGCCGGGCTCAATGAGCACGCCATCAGACTTAAGCGTCTGTGCAAGTGCTTCGGTATCCACCTCAGAATTGGCCTGCATCCAGAAAGAGGATCCGCCAAAGGCGCCTTGGCCTGCGACCGTTAAGCCATAGTGCTCAATTGCATCCTGCATGACGGCGCGGCGGGCCTTTAGGGCTTCGCGGATGCGGCGGATGAGGGCGTCGTAGTGGCCCAGCGACAGGAAATAGGCGGCGGTGCGTTGGATGTGACCGGGCGGGTGGCGAATAACGGAGGCACGCAGGGCGCGGGCCTCGCGGATGAAGGCTTCGGAGCCTACGAGATATCCAAGGCGAAGGCCGGGGAAGAGCGATTTTGAGAAGCTGCCAACATAGATCACGCGGCCTTCGGTATCGAGTGATTTCAGCGCGGGAGAGGGCGCGTCCAAAAAGGACATTTCAAATTCGTAGTCGTCTTCAACCACCAAGGCGTCGATGTTGCGGGCGTGTTCCAACAGGGCGTGACGGCGGTCCATCGGCATGGTGGCGGTGGTCGGGCATTGGTGGCTGGGTGTGGTGAAAATCACATCGGCTTCGTTTGGGATCAGTGCGGGGTTGAGCCCGTCGCGGTCCACGTCAATGGCGTCCACGTGGCAGCGTGATTGGTTCAGGATGTCGCGCAGCGCATGATAGCAGGGATTTTCAATAGCGGCGGTGCGGCGTTGGGTCAGCAGGATTTGTGCCGCGATCCAGAGGGCGTTTTGGGCGCCTAGGGTGATCAGGATTTCTTCGGGGCGGGCGATGATGCCACGGCGGGGCAAGGTGTTGCGGGCGATGAATTCGACCAATTCTGGATCGTCTTGGTCGTAGTAGTCGGCGGTGAGCGCGGTGAAGTCCTTTTGCCCCAAAGCCTGCAAGGCGCAGAGCCGCCAATTGGCGTGGTCAAACAGGCTTGGATCGGTTTGTCCGTAGACAAAGGGAAAGCGGTAATTGGCCCAATCTTTGGGTTTGTCCGGCGTATCGCCGCCGGTATAGCGACGTCCCAACGCGCGGGCCCAATCGATGCGGTCTTCGCGCGGTTTGGGCGGATCAAAAGACGGCGGGACTGGGGCGTTTTCGCTGACGTAGTAACCGGATCGACCGCGGGAGGTCAGGTAGTCATTGGCCAGTAGTTCGGTGTAGGCGAGCGTCACAGTGATGCGGGACACGCCGAGGTGCGTGGCCAGTTTGCGCGATGAGGGCAGTTTCTCGCCACGTCGAAACCGACCTGAGAGAATGCCTTCGGCGATGAGTTGCTGAATTTGCGCCTGCAGTGTTCCCTGAAAACCGGGTGCAAGAAAGAAGGTTTCGACAGATATGGCCATTTGGGGAGGCTATACTGGACTTATGTGGCGTGCAAACTGGACTTTCACTTTTGAGTCGCAGCCGTTAGCTTGTGCTCTAGGTTTGCGCGTACTGCAGGCCATTCGTGTTGGCAGATCGAGTAGACCGCAGTGTCACGCAAAGTGCCGTTGGCCATGATCATGTGGTTGCGCAAAACACCGTCAAATTTTGCACCAAGACGCTCAATGGCGTTGCGTGAGGCGCGGTTCATGAAATGGGTGCGAAACTCCACTGCGATGCAGGCCAGATCGTCAAAGGCGTGGCGCAGCATCAGCAGTTTGCATTCGGTGTTCATAGGCCCGCGCTGGACCGATGCGCGATACCAAGTGGATCCGATTTCCACCCGCCGATTGGTTGCGTCGGCGTTCATATAGGTGGTCATGCCCACGGCTTTGCCCTTCGGATCAAGGATGGCAAAGGGCGTCATGCCAGAAGTTGCGTTCCGCGCGTCAATGTTGGCGGGCACGTCACTGGGGGCGGGCACCATGGTGTACCAAAGAGAAGCCAGATCACCGTCAGCGGAGGCCTCTGCCAAATCTTGGGCGTGGTCCTGAGAAAGCGGGGCCAGTGACACATATGTGCCAGACAAAGAGACTGGGGCGGGCCACATGGATTTTCCTTTCACAGAAACAAGCGCCACCCGCCCCATGAGGCAAGCGGCGCGGGGTGACGGCGGGAGGACACCGTCACCTGACGTTGCAGTTCTGTTTTAGCCAAACACTTTGGTCAGCGCGTTGTCGACCGCATCGGTGATGGCGTCGATGTCATCTGCGGTGGCGATCAGTGCCGGGGAGAAAGCAATCACGTTGTTGCGGCCCGGTACCGAGCGGTTGGCCGCACCGATAATCACGCCTTGCGCTCCGCAATCGCCAACAATGGCGGCGATGTCGGCTTCGTCCACCGGTTCCTTGGTCTCGCGGTCTTTCACAAGCTCACACCCAAGGAACAGGCCTTTGCCGCGCACGTCGCCGATGACCTCGTGCTTCTCCATCAGAGCCTGAAGGTTGGCCATCATGCGCTCGCCCATGGCGGTGCAATTTTCCAGCAGGCCTTCTTCTTCGATGATCGCCATGTTTTCCAGCGCTGCGGCAGGGCCAGCGGTGCAGCCACCAAACGTGGAGATGTCGCGGAAGTGGTCCAGCTTGTCAGACGGGTCAGACTTGAACATCTCGAAGACTTCTTCGGTGGTGACCATGCAGGAGATCGCCGCGTAGCCTGAGGCCACCCCTTTGGCCATGGTCACAAAGTCTGGCTTGATGCCGTAGTGCTGATAGCCAAACCAGTGGGTGCCGGTGCGGCCGATGCCGCAGACCACTTCGTCGATGTGCAGTAGGATGTCGTACTGTTTGCAAATTTCCTGCACACGGTCCCAATAGCCCTCGGGCGGGGTGATCACGCCACCGCCTGCGGTCACGGGTTCAAGGCAAAGGGCGCCGACGGTGTCTGCGCCTTCACGCAGAATCACCTCTTCGATCTGGTTTGCGGCGGCGATTCCGAACTCGCGTCCGGACAGATGGCCGAGCCCCAACTCGTCTTTGCGATACTCCATGCAATGTGGCACACGCACGAAGTCTGGCGCGAACGGGCCGTATTGCATGTTGCGTTCGTCCTGTCCCCCGGCGGACATCGCGGCCAAAGTGGAACCGTGGTAGTCGCGGTCGCGGTAGAGAATTTTGGTTTTCTTGCCGCCGTACTTCTTATGGGCAATCTGGCGGATCAGTTTGAAGGCTTTCTCATTCGCTTCTGAGCCGGAGTTGCAGTAGTATACGCGGCTCATGCCGGGCATTTTTTCAATCAGCTTCTCGGCATAGAGCGCACCTGGCACGTTGCCTGCGGCGTTGGCGAAATAGCACATTTTCATCAGGTTGGCGTGTACCGCATTGGCGATGCGCTCGCGGCCATAGCCGACGTTAACGGTCCAGACCGCGCCGGAGACGGCGTCGATGTACTCTTTGCCGTTTTGATCCCATACGCGCATGCCTTTGCCTTCGATGATGATGCGAGGATCATTGGTTTCGAACGGCTTGTGCTGCACAAGATGGTGCCATACGTGCGCTTTGTCTGCGTTCACGACATGGCTGAGGTCGTTGTCTTTCAATGTGCCATCCATGGCGCGAGTCTCCCTAGTATCGAGTCTACTTTAAGTTGCTGTGTGGACGCGGATCACGCCCGTTGTGACGATTTCCAATCCATCCTCGCGACTTTTTCAAGCAAGATTATAGGGCCAGAAAATTTGCCTGTGTAAGGCCAGTATTCTGACGGCATGCGTCCAAAAAGAGGTGAAGATGGCTTCAAAACCCTAATTTATAACGATTTCAACCAAACGGTCAAATTTTTTTGTATGGCCAAAGACACGGGTTCGTGTTGGCGAATTGCTGAAAAAAACATTGATCGGTGTCCAAATTTCCGCTCCCCTCAAGGAGGACGCGCATTGCCGGTGATCAAAAAAGAGGCTCAAGGCCCGACGACCCCGGCTCGAATTTCGCGCCAGAATCGACAACGGGAGAAATGATTATGAGCTTGAAAACGACGCTGATGGGTGCGGCGGCCTCGACCGCTATGTTGCTGGGAGCGCAGGCGGCAATGGCCGACGAGATTACGGTGGCCTACTTCCTTGAATGGCCGATGCCGTTCCAATACGCCAAGCAGACCGGCATGTATGAAGAAGCCATGGGCACCAAGATCAATTGGGTGAGCTTTGACACCGGCACCGCGATGAGTGCGGCAATGGCCTCTGGTGACGTGCAGATTTCTGTGAGCCAAGGTGTGCCGCCGTTTGTGGTTGCAGCCTCGGCGGGTCAGGACATCCAGATTGTAGATGTGGCCGTGAGCTATTCCGACAACGACAACTGCGTAGTGGCGGCGGGTCTTGAGATCGACAAAGACAGTGCGGCGGAGCTGGCCGGTAAGAAAGTGGCCGTGCCATTGGGCACTGCGGCGCATTACGGTTTCCTGAGCCAAATGAACCACTTCGGTGTGGATGTGGCCTCCATGGAAGTGGTGGACATGGCGCCTGCGGAAGGTGCTGCGGCACTGGCACAGGGATCGCTGGACATGGCCTGTGGCTGGGGCGGCGCGCTGCGTCGTATGACCGAGCATGGCAACGTGCTTTTGACCGGGGCTGAGAAAGAAGAGCTGGGCATTCTGGTGTTTGACGCCACCACAGCGCCTGCATCTTACATTGCCGAAGAAGGCGAGATGCTGGCCAAGTTCCTCGCTGTGACAGCCGAAGCCAACGCAATGTGGGCAGACAAAGACAATCAGGCGAAGATGCTGCCTGTGATTGCCAAAGATGCCGGTATGACAGAGGAAGACACGGCCTCCACACTTGCGACCTTCAAATTCCCAACTGTGGATGAACAGCTGAGCGGCGCTTGGCTGGGCGGCACAGCGCAGGACTTCATGAAAGGTGTTGCGGGCGTGTTTGTTGGCGCGGGGTCGATCCCAAGCGCATTGGACAGCTATGATGGCGCGGTGAACACTGGCCCGTTGGACGCTGCCAAAGGCATGTAAGCACAAAGAATGACAAAGCCTGCACCTTTGGATGTGGGCTTTGTTTTCAACGACTTCCCAATGAGAACAGGCGGGAAAACCGCCGTGCGTCGCGGGGGCGATGCCCAACGTCAGATAGGGACCATGAGTGTAACATCAGAAAAAGACACGTCGGACCGGGGTTTATCCATCGAAAATCTGTCCATGCGCTTTGACCTGCCCAACGGCAGCCATGTTCAGGCGTTAAAGGACGTGAGCCTTGATCTCAAGCAAGGCGAATTGTTGAGCGTGCTGGGGCCTTCGGGCTGCGGCAAAACCACATTGTTGAACATTGTGGCAGGATTTTTGGCGCCCACGGAAGGGCGAATTGTGCTGAACGGGCACCAAGTGTTTGGGCCGGATGCCGAGCGTGGCATGGTGTTCCAGCAAGGTGCGTTGTTTGAGTGGATGAGCGTGCGTGACAATGTGCGATTTGGCCCTGATATGAAGGGCATGCCCAAGTCGGAGAGCGCCGAGATTGTGGATCATCTACTCGACGTGGTGGGCTTGCAGGACTTCAAGGAAAAGATGGTCTACGAGCTGTCTGGCGGGATGCAGCAGCGTGTGGCTTTGGCGCGGTGCTTGGCCAATGACCCAGACGTGATCTTGATGGATGAACCATTGGGGGCGCTGGACGCGTTGACGCGGGAGAAGATGCAAAGTCTTGTGCTCAAGCTTTGGAAAGAAACCGGCAAGACCATCATTCTGATCACCCACTCGGTGGAAGAGGCGCTTTTGCTGGGAGAGCGGCTGTTGGTGATGGCGCCACGACCGGGACGTATCCACAAGGAATACCGCCTGCCGTTTGCGGATATGGGCGTGGGCGCGGATTTGCGGGAGGTGAAAAAACATCCCGACTACGCGCCAACCCGCGAAGAGATCCTCAACATGATTTGGAACATGGAAGAAGAGATCATGGGCCGCACTGAGGAGAATGCATAAGATGGGACAGATTTTTGCAGATCTTGGCGGTGAGCTGATTACGCTTTTGATTTCGGTGGTGGGCGCGCTGCCGTATGTGGCGCTCTATGTGGGGCTGATACTGTTGGCCTCTTTCCTCTATACGCAGGTCAAGCAACGCCTTGCGGCAACGCAGGATTACACGTCGCTGAAAACGGTTACCTTTGGAGACGAAAGTGCGGTTATCTCCAACAAAGCGGCCTCGGTGATATCCATTGTGTTGATCTTTGTGATTTGGGGAGCCTTTACCGGATCATCATTGTTGCCCAAATTCCTGCACGCACCTGGTCCGTTTGTCGGTGAGGCGACGTTCACCTACACGGTGGAAGCCGAAGACGGCCAAAAGGCCGACGCGACAGTCAATGTTCTGGTGCACAAAGCGGGCGAAAAACCCGAGGCGCCTGTTGCCGCGGAGAATGACGGGATTGCCAAAGATGACGTCCTTGTGGTGCAGGCTTACCGGTCAAAACTGCTGCGCTGGGATGCCAATGATGAGGTGACCCGTAAGGGCGGTGCTAAAATCATTGCCGTGGATGGGCAACCGATTGATCGGGACACCGATGTGCAGGTCGGTTTTGGCCGCGTGGCTTTGACCGACAAAGGCACGCTGAACTTTGAACCCTCCAAGGGCTGGCAGATGGAGAACATCTGGTTGCCTGCGCCGGAAAGCGTGTGGAAGCGGCTGATCTCGGTGAGCCAGGACGGGTATCAGAACGTCACATTGGCAGAGCACCTGAGCTATTCACTGTTCCGCGTGATTGTCGGTTTTGCATTGGGTGCGGCGGTTGGCATTCCGCTTGGCTATGCCATGGGCCTGTCCAATTGGTTCCGCGGCTGGTTTGATCCAATTGTGGAATTCATGCGCCCGGTGCCGCCTTTGGCGCTGATTCCTCTGGTGATCATCTGGGCCGGGATTGGCGAGCAGGGCAAAATCATTCTGTTGTTCCTTGCCGCACTGTGGATCATGGCGATTGGCGCGCGCTCCGGCGTGTCCGGCGTTAATATCACCAAGGTGCACGCAGCCTATTCTCTTGGGGCAAGCAAAAAGCAGATCCTGCGTCATGTGATCATTCCAAACTCATTGCCAGAGATTTTCACAGCTGCCCGGGTTGCAATGGGGGTCTGTTGGGGCACGGTTGTGGCCGCAGAGCTTGTTGCGGCGGAAAAAGGTGTGGGTAAGATGATTGTGGCTGCATCTAAGTTTCAGGACACCGACATCGTTTTGATGGGCATTATCCTGATTGGTATCATTGGCTTTGGAATTGATATGTTGATGCGCTGGGCCGAGAAATATCTGGTGCCATGGAAAGGCAGGGCTTGATCTCGCGGAGCGGGGCCACCGCAAAATCCAGTAAGAAATGAAATCAGGACCGGTGCAAAAGCATCGGTCCTTTTTGCTGCGAAGGTTGACTTTGGCAGCGGGCACTATATGTGGAGCGTGTCGTTGCGCAGCCGCGTGAGCATGCCGCGCCGGGGTTTGTCTTATCCTAAGAGACCTGACAGGCGCATCAGCGACACCTCTCGTTCCCATCACGCAGGGTTCCAACGGACAGGCCGGGCGTGCGCAAAATGATTTGTGCCGTGGCGGTGCTGCCGAACCCGATTGCGGCTCCAAGTGGGGCCGATGACGTTTTGCTGCGTGGCGCCGAGGGCCTGCGCGGCGTGAAAGGACATTTTGTGTCAACATTCGAACAGCTGGGCCTGTCGTCCACACTGCTAAAAGGCTTGGACAAGGCTGGTTTTGACAAGCCGACTCCGATTCAGGAGAAAGCCATTCCTTTGGCCTTGAAGGGCCATGACATTATGGGGCTGGCCCAGACCGGTACCGGCAAATCGCTGGCCTTTGGTCTGCCGATGATGGATCGGCTTTTGGCGACACCGGGTCGCCCTTTGCCCAAATCTGTCAAGGCGTTGGTACTGGCGCCAACGCGTGAGTTGGTCAATCAGATCGCTGACAACCTGCGCCCAATGGTGCAAGGCACGCCAATGAAAGTCATGACTGTGGTGGGTGGTCAGTCGATCAATCGCCAAATTGGGTTGCTGAAGCGCGGGTGCGATATTCTGGTGGCCACGCCAGGGCGGTTGATTGATCTGTTGGACCGCCGCGAAATTGACTTGTCCACCGTTGGTTATCTGGTGCTGGATGAAGCGGACCAGATGCTTGACATGGGCTTCATTCACAGCTTGCGCAAAATTGCGCCACACCTGGGCACACCGCGTCAAACCATGCTGTTTTCCGCCACTATGCCCAAGCAGATGAATGAGTTGAGCCAGAGCTATCTGACCAACCCAAAGCGGGTGGAATGTGCCCCTCCCGGTAAGACAGCGGATAAGATCACCCAGTCGGTGGAATACCACGAAAAGGGCGAGAAGCGCGTTCGCCTGCGTGAAATCCTGAATGAAAACAAAGATAAGAGCACGCTAATCTTCTCGCGCACCAAACATGGTGCGGAGCGGATGATGAAGCAGCTGGTGGCTGAGGGCTTCAATGCGGCCTCGATCCACGGCAACAAAAGCCAGGGTCAACGCGATCGGGCGATCAAGGCCTTCCGCGATGGTGACGTGACCATTCTGGTGGCCACAGATGTGGCGGCGCGGGGCATTGATATTCCGGCGATCTCGCTGGTGATCAACTTTGATCTGCCCAATGTTGCGGAAAGCTATGTGCACCGGATCGGCCGCACCGCGCGGGCCGGGCGTGATGGGCAGGCCATCTCTTTCTGTGCCTCGGATGAGCGGGATTACCTGAAAGACATTGAGAAGCTGATTGGCCGTAAGTTTGACCGGCCGGAGTGGGAACCTGCCGAGTCCAGTAAGCAATATGCGCGGGACGCGCGGGCGGCTGCTGGGCAGGGTCAGAAATCCCGTGGCCGTGGTGGGGCAAACGCCGGTGGCAAACCTGGCGGAAAACCGGGTGGCAAACCGGGCGGGAACGCCGGGGGCAAGCCGGGGGCAGGACGTCGTCGGCGCAACCGGCCGCGCAAGTCCGCCGCTTAAGGCAAAAGAAACAGCCGCAGACGAGGGTCTGCGGCTGTTTCACTTTCAAGGTAGCGAGGGCGGCGTTACGCCATGGGCACGCCGCTGATGGATTTGGTTTCGCAGAACTCTTCCAGGCCCCAAGTGCCACCTTCGCGGCCGTTGCCAGACTGACCATATCCGCCAAAAGGCGAGCCATTGATGCGCGACACGCCGTTGGTTTCTACCATGCCGGAACGGACCTGACGTGCCACACGCAGGCGCTTGTCGTCGTCCTGTGTCTGGATGTAGTTGGTCAGGCCGTACACCGTGTCATTGGCCATCTGAACCGCCTGTTCTTCGCTTTCAAACGGTGAGATTGCCAGCACCGGACCAAAAATTTCTTCGCGGTAGATGGTCATGTCCGGAGTGACGTCGGCAAAGACGGTTGGACGAACATAGAAACCTTTGTTCATGCCTTCGGGTCGGCCCAAGCCACCAGACACCAAAGTGGCGCCTTCTTTGATGCCGGTTTCGATCAGCCCTTGGATTTTGTTGAATTGCAGTTCGGAAACCACAGGGCCGATGTGACGGCCGGACTCTGTGGTGGCACCAACTTGGGTGGCGTCCGCTGCAGCCTTGGCTTGCTCCACAGCTTCGGCATAGCGGCTGCTTTCGACCATCATGCGGGTTGGCGCGTTACAGGATTGGCCAGAGTTCTGCATGCAGTGGATCACGCCGCGCTTCACGGCTTTTTCGTCAGCATCGGCAAAGATGATGTTGGCGCCTTTGCCGCCGAGCTCCAGGCTGACGCGTTTGAGCGTGTCTGCGGCAGCTTTGGAAATGGCGATGCCAGCGCGGGTCGAGCCGGTGAAGCTGACCATGTCCACATCGGGGTGGGACGACAGCTGAGAGCCGACGCCAACGCCGTCCCCATTGACCATGTTGAAGACGCCTGCCGGGAAGCCGGCTTCGTCCATCATCTCGGTGAAGACAATGGAGGAGAGCGGCGCGATTTCGGATGGCTTTAGCACCATGGTGCAGCCGACCAGCAATGCCGGAATGGCTTTCAGGAAGACCTGATTCATCGGCCAGTTCCATGGTGTGATCATGGCGCAGACGCCAATCGGCTCTTTGCGCATGCGGTCTGCGCCCATGGCGTATTCGAATTCGAAGTTTTCGAGGGCCTCCAGGAAACCATCAAGGTGCCAGACACCGGCGCCCCATTGGTTGTTCTTGGCGAGATCGGTTGGCGCTCCCATTTCGAGGCGCATGGCTTCGGCCATGTCATGACGGCGGGCCATGTAGATTTCGCGAAGCTTTTTAACCTTCGCCACACGCTCTTCCAAAGCCGTGTCGGCCCAGGCTGGGAAGGCTGCACGGGCGGCCGCCACAGCCGCGTCGGTGTCTGCTTGATCGCCGAGCGAAATCACGGCGCAGGTGTCTTCGGTGGCGGGGTCAATGACGGGCAGGTCATTGGCGGCAACGGGGTCGACCCATTGGCCGTTGATGTAGAATTGGCGTTTCTCGATCATGGTGTTCACTCCCTCTCGATCTTGGCGTCAGTCTGCGCGGCTAAACGAGGAGCCGCAAGTGGGGCGACGCGCGGTCACAATTAATTTGATCAAATTATTTCTTCCGGTAAAGGGGTGGCGTTCAAAAAAGACAGATGTAGTCTGCGCAATGTCGATATTCGACAAAGAACCGTTTTTACATCCCGCCGGAGCCGCGAGAATTGTCTCGCCTGACGTTGCAAGGCGGCGTGTGCGACCCACAGAGAGGGAGAAACCCATGGGCTTGCGAATCAATGATGTTGTGCCAAATTTCACCGCCGAGACGGATCAGGGTACGATCACTTTTCACGACTGGATCGGCGACAGCTGGGCCATTCTGTTTTCCCATCCAAAAGACTTCACCCCAGTCTGCACCACCGAATTTGGCGCAGTCGCGCAGCTTGCAGAGGAGTGGCAGAAACGCGGCACCAAAGTAATTGGTGTGTCCGTGGATGGGGTGGAAGACCACAAGGGCTGGAAGAAAGACATTGAGTCTTATGCGGGCACTGGCGCGGGTTTCCCGATTATTGCCGATGATGGCCTGGCTGTCTCTAAAGCCTTCGACATGCTGCCAGCGGAGGCCTATTTGCCGGATGGCCGTACCCCTGCGGACAGCGCCACTGTGCGTTCTGTATTCATCATTGGGCCGGACAAGCAGTTGAAGCTGTCGATGACATACCCGATGAACGTGGGTCGGAACTTTGCCGAAGTGCTGCGTGCACTGGATGGTCTACAGACCGCAGCAAAAGAGAATGTGGCCACGCCAGCAAACTGGACCCCCGGGGGTGATGTTGTGATCCCGGTTGCGGTGAGCGACGAAGATGCGAAAGCCAAATACGGTGAGTTCACAACACACTTCCCATACCTGCGCACCACCAAATTGCCGGGCTAAAATCGGTCCATCTGACCAAATTGAGATGTAGGAAAAGCGCGCTGGTTTGACCCGCGCGCTTTTTTTGTTGAGGCCTGTCTCGCCCGACTCTGACGCGAGGTAATTTTAATGCGCAAACTAAATTGACCCTGACAATTAAGCCACTGGAAACAGTTTTGTCCGAAGAAGGGCAAGATGACCCAACGTGCGCAATATCTTCCGGCGATTCTTGCTGTTGTCTTTTGCCTGACCGTAACCCCGGTTTTGGCAATTGTCAGCGCACCCGTGAAAGCGGGTGGGCCGGTCTTGGTTGTCGCGCGTCCTGGGACAGACCTGACAGAACTGGTTGAGGCTTCTGGCGGCTGGGTGGTGGGCGTAGCGCGTGCACCGCTGGCGGTTATGGGGGTGTCAGACGACGACGGATTTGAACAGAGACTGAAACAAAACGGGGCCTGGGCCATTCTGGACGGCGAAGCGCTGGCCTGGCTGTGTGGTGAGACAACATGACAGATGATCTGAAATTGACAAAGGCCCGCCAGACGGGCGTGAAGGTTTTGGCCATTGTGGCCGCTGTTCTGGGCGTTACCGCGACGACCATTGCCTTTATGCGGAGCGGCCAACTTGTGGTGGTTGGCGCTTCGGCTGGAGTGTTTGCTGCGCTAGCGTTTTACGCCTTTCGGTTGGGTGGCAATCTGGCGGCGCGTTTAAGTGTGACCGTGGCGGTGATCGGACAGATTGCTGTGATCCTGGCTGCGATGGCTGGGCATGCGTGGCAGCTGGATGTGCACATGGTGTTCTTTGCTGCGCTGGCGATGCTGACGCTGATGACCTGTCCGGCATCACTGCTGGTGGGGGCAGGCGTGACCGCGGTGCACCACTTGGCGCTGACATTCTTTTGGCCGTCCATGGTTTACCCCTCCGTGGATCTTATGGAAAACATTGGTCGGACCGTGCTGCACGCGGTGGTAGTGATTGCTGAGACCGGCATTTTGTTGACGTCTGTGATGACCACGCTGCGCCAGATGAACGAGCGCAACAAAGAGCAGGCGGTGCTTTCTGAGACCATGGAAGCGCTCAAGGCCGAGAAGACCGGAATCGAAGCGCGTGAAAAGGCGCAGGCCGATGTGGTGAGCACGCTGCACGAGCGGCTGACCCGTATTGCCAATGGCAATTTGGATGCCTCGATCAACCACTCGTTTGACAAGAGCTATGAAGCCCTGCGCAAAAGCTTCAATGATGCGGTGTCTTCGCTGAGCGGGATCATCACATCTGTGACCTCGGTATCGAGCCAGATTGAGGTCGACAGTCGTGAGTTGGCGGAAGTCTCCAACAGCGTGGCGCACAGCACCGAGAAACAGGCGGGTGCCCTGCAAGGTGTGACCGATGCGGTGGAGCAGATTGCCGATGCGATGAACGGGGCTGTGGAGAAAGCCAAGTCTACGCAGGAACGGTTTGACCACACCCGCAATATGACCAGCAACGGCGCAGAAGTGGTGCGTCAGGCGGTGAGCACCATGGATGAGATCGAGGCGTCGTCGTCTCAGATTGACCACGTTGTGACGCTGATCGAAGACATCGCCTTTCAGACCAACCTGTTGGCGTTGAATGCCGGTGTGGAAGCGGCGCGGGCCGGGGAAGCTGGTGCAGGCTTTGCAATCGTGGCTTCCGAGGTTCGGGAATTGGCGCATCGCTCAGCGGAAGCAGCGCAGAACATCAACAAGCTGATCTCGGAGAGCAACGGCCATGTAACCAACGGCGTGGCCTTGGTGCGGCAGGTTGGCGAGGCGCTGGAGGCGATCTTGGGGGATGTGAACCAAGTGTCCGGCAATGTGGCAGAAATCTCCGATGTGTCCAGCGAACAGGCGCAGTCGGTTGAGAAAATCCGCGGCAGTATGCAGACCATTGGCAGCGAGACGCAGGCCAACGCGGCGCGGGCGGAGGAGGCCTCTGCAGCGACGTCCAGCCTGGATATGGCGGTGGATCGTTTGGTCGATGCGCTGGCCGGGTTCCGTGTGGCAGCTGAGGCGCCGCAGACCGGTGATGTGGAGATGTTTGACGAAGATGGCGATGACGAGGCTTGGGCCGCCGCCTAATCCGGTCAGATGTAGAAAAAGAAAAGCGCCGGCGGGGAACCGCCGGCGCTTTTTTGTGTTTGGTTTGTGCTTACTCGCCGTAGGGCACCCAGATGTTTTTGACTTCGGTCGCCGCCTGCAGGAACTCGCGCCCTTCGCCTTCTGTACCCATCCAATCACGCGCGAGGCCATTGTTGACCCAGGTGCGCTTGAGGTTGCCAGCGCTGGCGTGTTCGATCTCGGCAGAGACATCTGAGGAGGAGAACGACCAGACCGCGTCCACATCCAAGTGACCAGCCAATGGACCGGCCAGTTCGGCGTGGGAGCCGGTGAGGATGTTGACCACACCGCCCGGTACATCGGAGGTTTCGAGCACCTGATAGAAGTCGGTGGCGGCCAGAGGGAAGGCTTCTGAAGCGACCAGTACAGTGCGGTTGCCCATCGCAATAGCCGGCGCCATTGCGGAGATCAGGCCCAGAAGTGGCGCGTCATCTGCACAGAGCGCACCAATCACGCCCACGGGTTCCTTCATCGCCAGCGCCACGCCGCGGATTGGCACGCCATGCGCCTGACCGTCATATTTGTCGGCCCATGCGGCGTAGGTGAAGAGGCGGCGGATCGAGGTTTCAACCTCTGCAGCGCCGGTCTTTCCGCCGGTCAGAAGGTTCACGCGTGTGGCAAACTCGTCTTTGCGGGCGGAGAGGTTTTCCGCGATGTAGTAGAGGATTTGCGCACGCAGGTGACCTGTGGTGCCGGACCAGCCTTTGGCCGCATGAGCAGCCTCAACCGCGTTGCGGACGTCTTTGCGATTGGCAATCGGGGCCTGGCCCAGAAGCGCGCCGGATTTGCCGTAGATGTTCTGGCTGTAGCCACCATCTGGACGCGCCTGTTTGCCGCCAACGTAGAGCTTTGGCGTGCGGTCCAATGGATCGGTTGGGCCTTTATCGCCTGTGAAGGCTTCGACAGGCTTGAGCGCCTTGGGCGCGCCTTTGGGTTGGGTATAGGCCGCCAGACCTTCCCATCCGCCTTCGCGGCCGTAGCCACTTTCGCGCACACCGCCAAAGCCAGCAGCGGCGTCAAACAGGTTGGTGGCGTTGACCCAGACCACGCCGGCCACGAGCTTTGGTGCGATGTCCAGCGCGAGGTTCACATTCTCGGTCCAGAGTGTCGCCGCCAAGCCGTAGCGGGTGTTGTTCGCCAGCTGCACGGCCTCGGACGGCGTGCGGAAGGTGGTAGAGACCAGCACTGGGCCGAAGATCTCTTCCTGCATCAGCTTGGAAGAGGGGGCGAGGCCGGTGATAAGGGTTGGTGGGTAGAAGCAGCCCTCGACTGGCATGTCGATCGGAGCGTGGTAAGTTTCGCCATCGGTGTTGCCTGCAACCATGTCGGTGATGGTTTGCAGCTGGACCGGATCGACCACAGCACCCACGTCGATGCATTTGTCCAGCGGGTTGCCGATGCGCAGACCGTCCATGCGGGTCTTAAGCTTGCGATAGAACGTCTCTGCAATGCCTTCCTGAACCAGGAGACGAGACCCGGCGCAACAGACCTGACCCTGGTTGAACCAGATGGCGTCGACCAGACCTTCGATGGCGGAGTCAATGTCGGCATCTTCGAAAACGATGTATGGGGATTTGCCGCCCAGTTCCAAAGTCAGCGACTTGCCGGAGCCTGCGGTGGCTGCGCGGATGCGCTTGCCGACATCTGTGGAGCCGGTGAAGGCGACTTTGTTGATGTCTTCATGCGCGCTGATCATTTCGCCCACGGCGCCGTCACCGGTGACGATGTTGACCACACCGGCGGGCAAGCCTGCTTGCTGACAGATGTCGGCAAAGGCCATGGCCGTGAGAGAAGTGTATTCGGCTGGTTTAAGAACAACGGTGTTGCCCATCGCCAGCGCAGGCGCAACTTTCCAGGCCAGCATCAGCAGCGGGAAGTTCCATGGGATGATTTGACCGCAGACACCCAGCGCTTGCGCGTTGGGCAATTCCGCTTCCATGAGCTGCGCCATGCCAGCGTGGTAGTAGAAATGGCGCTGCACCAGCGGGATATCGATGTCGCGGCTTTCACGGATTGGTTTGCCGTTGTCCAGCGTTTCCAGAACCGCAAACAGGCGGCTGTGTTTTTGCAACAGGCGCGCAATGGCGTAGAGGTATTTGGCGCGACCATGGCCGCCGAGACCTTCCCATTTGGCTTGGGCTTTGCGCGCAGCTTTGACAGCGGCGTTGACTTCGTCCTGCGAGGCCTGCGTCAGATCAGCCAGAGTTTCGCCGTTGGCGGGGTTCTTGGACTGGAAGTCCTTGCGTGGAGTGGTCCAGTCGCCGTCGATGAAATGGCCAAAGGCCGCGCCTTGATCAACAATCCAGGCCAGCGCATCTGCGGCGCTTTCGGGGGCGGGGCCGTAGTCCATGGTGTCAAAAATCTCTTTAACGGTCATTTGTCTTCCCCTTACGAGGTTATCTTGTGAAGCGCGGTCTGAAGCTCTTCGGACGGCACTGTTTCGCTGTGTAAAATGCCGGCCATGACGGCTTCGGCAATTTGGGCGGTTGTTTTGTCGAGCAGGTCCGGCTGCGTGTGCGCGTGTTCAAAAGCCTCTTGCAGGAAGTCGGCAAGGCGAGCTTCCAAACCGACACCGGACTGGTGATCGTCACATCGAGCGACCCACGTCCGTTGGGACCAGACCTTCATTCGTAGAAGGTGTTGATCCGGGATCGGAGCGTTGGTGTTTGGGGCTGCGCTCACAGAGGTATCCTTAGGCCATCGCGTGGCGGTAGCCGGCAGAGTAGTGGCCGGTGACGTGGTGCTCGAGCTGACGCTCGATGTCGTTGAGCAGGGAGGACGCGCCAAAGCGGAAGAGATCCGGCTGAAGCCAGCGGTCGCCCAGCTCGTCTTTCATCAGCGACAGATACACCAGCGCGTCTTTGGCTTTGGAAATGCCGCCCGCCGGTTTGTAGCCCACGCGGTAACCGGTGCGGTCATAGTAGTCGCGGATGGCGCGGATCATCACAAGGGAGACGGGCAGGGTGGCGTTTACGCTTTCCTTACCGGTGGAGGTTTTGATGAAGTCGGCGCCAGCCATCATGCACACCAAGGACGCACGGGCGACGTTGCGCAACGTGCCCAGCTCGCCGGTGGCCAGAATGGCTTTGACGTGGGCGTCGCCACAGGCTTCGCGCATCTCTTTCATTTCGTCATAAAGCGCCTGCCAGTTGCCTTGCAGCACGTGGCGGCGGGTGATCACGATGTCGATTTCTTCTGCACCTGCTTTCACGCTTTCGCCTATCTCGGTGATGCGCAGGTGGTACGGGGACAAACCTGCTGGGAAGCCGGTGGACACAGCCGCTACAGGAATGCCTGTGCCTTTGAGTGAGGAAACAGCGGTTTCAATCATGTCGTGATAGACACAGACTGCACCGGTGGTCAGGCCGGTCATGCCTAGTTCATCGAGAATGTCGGAGCGCACCGGCTGTTTGGCCTTGGCGCAGAGGCGCTCCACGCGGCCTTCACTGTCGTCACCTGACAGGGTGGTCAGGTCAATCAGGGAGATCGCCTTGCACAACCATGCGGCCTGATAGTCTTTCTTGACCGAGCGGCGACCCGACAAGGTCTTAGCGCGGCGTTCAATGGCCGAGGTGTTGGCTTGCACGGTGCGAACCCAATCAAGGTCCAGCGCCATCCCAGGGTTGCGCGGTTCCAGCGCGGTGGGCAGTTGATGCCCTTCGGCGGTCATGGTGGGCGTTTGCATCAATCCATCCTGTTGCGGAAAACAGGGGTGAAAATGCCTCAGAAGCACTGGTCTTGGCAAGTCTCAGAACGACACTCCAGCTACTTTTTTGACCATTTAGTCAACAAAAAGATGAGAATAAGTCGCAATTGCGTTGACACTTCTGCGAATGGTTCTCATATTCAGGTGGAGCAACAGCACAGGTGATCAATGCGATTCTCTCGTCGAGGTTTTATTGTGGCAACGGCTGCGGCCAGTTTGACCGGCGTAAGTCCAGCCTATGCGGGTGGAAAATTGCAGGTTGTCGCCACCACAGGCATGATTGCAGACACTGCGCGGCGCATTGGCGGCGATGCGGTTGAGGTGAAGGGCCTTATGGGGCCGGGTGTGGACCCACATGCCTATCGCCAGACCCGCACGGATATTGTGGCATTGACCAAAGCGGACCTGGTTCTGTGGCATGGCTTGTATCTTGAGGCGCAGATGGAAGACTTCTTCCACAAGCTGGAAAAGCGCGGCACCGTGGTTGCGGTAACCGATACCATGCCACGTGATGTGCTGCGCGGGCATGACGATTATGTGGACAAGTTCGACCCGCATGTGTGGATGGATCCACGGCTTTGGGTGTTTGTGACTGAGCGTGTGCGTGACGCGCTGATCGAGAAAATGCCTGCAGCCAAGGCACAGTTTGTGGCCAACGCAGAGGCCTTCCTCGCGGAACTGTCTGACTTGAGCGACTATGCGGAGAAATCCTTGACCACGGTGCCGGAAGAGGCGCGCATTCTGCTGACCGCGCATGATGCCTTTGGCTACTTTGGGGCCGCTTATGGCTTCTCGGTTCTGGGGGTGCAGGGCATTTCCACCGAGAGCGAAGCTGGCCTCAATCGGATTAGCAGCCTGGTGGACACATTGATCGAGCGCGACATCAAAGCGGTGTTTGTGGAGAGTTCTGTGTCAGATCGCACCGTGCGGGCGCTTGTCGAGGGCGCGGCGGCCAAAGGTCATGGTGTGGCAATCGGCGGGGAGCTGTACTCGGACGCGATGGGGCCGGATGGCACCTACGAGGGCACTTATGTTGGCATGATCGATCACAATATCACCGTGATCAGTGATGCGCTTGGCGGAGATGTGCCGGAACGCGGCATGAACGGACGCCTGTCGGCGGGATCTTGAGGACAAGAACATGAGCCTAGAGTTGGCAGCAAACATGGGGGCAGCGCCCAAAGCAGAGATCCCGGCGGACAGCCCGTTGGCGATCCGCGGCATGACGGTGTCTTACGGACAGAAACCGGTGGTGTTCTCGGTGGATATGACCGTGACCGAAGGCTCAATGACAGCCATCATTGGTCCCAACGGTGCGGGCAAGTCGACCTTGTTAAAAGCCGCATTGGGCATTGTGCAGCCGCTGGCTGGGCAGGCGCTGGTCTATGGCAAGCCCTTGAAAGCTTCACGGCATCGCATTGCCTATGTGCCGCAGCGTGCCAGTGTGGACTGGGACTTCCCCACGCGGGTGATTGATGTGGTGCTGATGGGACTCTATCGCGAGTTGGGCTTGCTGCGCCGTATCCATCCGCACCACATTGAAAAGGCACGCGCCTGTTTGGAACGTGTAGGCATGACCGATTTTGCTGATCGTCAGATCGGGCAGCTCTCCGGCGGACAGCAACAACGTGTGTTCCTTGCACGGGCGTTGGCACAGGAAGCAGATTTGTATCTGCTGGATGAGCCTTTTGCCGGTGTTGATGCGGCCACCGAAAAAGCCATCATTGATGTGCTGAAATCCCTGCGCTCTGAAGGCAAAACCGTTGTCGCGGTGCATCATGATCTGACCACGGTCCGCAGCTATTTTGACCGGGTGTTCTTGATTAATACGCGCAAGATGGCGGAAGGCACGGTGGATGAAGCGTTTACGCCAGAACATCTGAACCAGACTTACGGCGGGCGGTTGGCAACAGGCCAGATCGACCAGCTGGAGCTGGCGGGCTAACCTATGTTTTGGAATGCGTTGACTTTGCAGCTTGGCTACAACGCCACGCTGGTGACTATTGGTGCGACCTTGCTTGGCATTGCGGCAGGTGTGACCGGGACTTTTCTCTATTTACGCAAGCGTGCATTGGTCAGTGATGCGATCAGTCACGCGACCCTGCCAGGTGTGGGGATTGCCTTTATGCTGATGGTGCTGCTTGGTGGTGACGGGCGCGCCTTGCCAGGTTTGCTTTTGGGGGCGGCGGTATCGTCCTGGATTGGCTTGTTGTGTGTGAGTTGGCTCACACGGTTTACACGGCTGTCCGAGGACGCGGCGATTGGCGCTGTTTTGTCGGTATTCTTTGGCTTTGGCATTGTGTTGCTGACGGTGATTCAAACCATGGGCGCGGGACGTGCGGCCGGTTTGGAAGGCTTTCTGTTGGGCTCCACGGCAGGCATGTTGTTCAACGATGCTTTGGTTATTGCGGGCGGGGGTGCGTTGACGCTCTTGGCGGTTGTGATCTTACGCCGGCCAATGACGCTATTGGCGTTTGATCCGGAATATGCGGCGTCGCGAGGTGTCAATGTCGGGCGCATGGACCTTGCGATTATGGCGCTGGCGCTGGCGGTCACGGTGATTGGGCTCAAGGTTGTGGGGCTGATCCTGATTGTCGCCATGCTGATCATTCCGCCGGTTACAGCCCGGTTCTGGACCGAGCGTACAGACCATATGATTCTGATTTCAGGGCTTTGTGGCGGATTGGCAGCCTGGATTGGCGCAGCGATGTCTGCCGTGGCGCCTGCCATGCCAACGGGACCTATCATTGTTTTGTCGAGCTTTGCGCTGTTTGTATTGTCGCTATTGCTGGCGCCCAATCGGGGTGTGTTGGCGGTCTACCTGAGGCACGTACGGTTTCAGCGGCGGGTGCATATGCGCCAAGGGCTGCTGGCTTTGGCGCAGGGGCAACCGATTTATGAGGGCTTTACCTTGCGTCTTTTGCAACGGGCGGGATTGGCGCAGGCCGACGGCGTTGCCACCGACGCGGGGCGGGCACGGGCAGCAAAAGCTTTGCGGGACGAAAAACGCTGGGAGCTGGTGCGGGCGGACCAGGCCTTTGAGAGTGCCGCAGCGCTCTATGACGGGCTGCGCGACATTGAGACTGTGCTGACCGGAGACCAAATTTCGGAAATAGATCAACGCATTGGTGGGCCACAGGGGGTGACGTCATGAGTGGTGAAGAGTTTGTGCCGCTGTCATTGACGCCGATGCTGATTGGCGTGTTGGCCGCCGTGGCTTGTGCTTTGCCGGGCAACTTTCTGGTGTTGCGCAAGCAGGCGCTGATTGGGGATGCGATTTCCCATGTGGTGCTGCCGGGCATCGTGGTGGCGTTTTTGATTACTGGCGTGGTGGCTGCTGCGCCAATGATGTTGGGCGCAGCTGGGGCCGCGTTGGTTTCCGTGGTGATGATCGAAGCCATTCGACGGCTGGGCAATATCGAGCCGGGTGCGGCGATGGGCTTGACGTTCACCACGTTGTTTGCAGCAGGTGTTTTGCTTTTGGAACAAAGTGATACGTCTTCGGTGCATCTGGACGTGGAGCACGCGCTTTATGGCAATCTGGAAAGCCTAATCTGGTTGGATGCGATTGGCTGGTCAAGCTTGCTTGACCCAGTAGCCTTGGCGGGATTGCCGCCGGAATTGGGGCGTGTGGTTGTGGCGTTGCTCGGTGTCTGCGTTTTCTTGTGGCTATTCTGGCGGCCTTTAGTGCTGTCGACGTTTGACGAGAGCTTTGCACAAGCCATGGGTATCGCGACCAATCGTTTGGGTGTGGCGCTGGTGATGGTGGCAGCTTTGGCGGCGGTGGCGGCGTTTGATGCGGTGGGGTCGATCATCGTGATTGCGATGTTTATCTGTCCACCAGCAGCGGCCCGTTTGATGACCAATCGTTTGGAACGTCAAGTTGCCTGGAGCGTTGTTTTTGCAGTGCTTTCTGCGGTTTTAGGCTATGTGATCGCGGGGTACGGGCCACTGTGGCTGGGCTTTGACAATGCGGTCAGCGCAGCGGGGATGATCGCGACGGTATCCGGCATTATCCTTGCATTGGCCGCGTGTTTTGCACCCCACCGACATCGCAGCGGGGCGCCTGCGGTTTAGGCCGCTTGTTGGGTGTTGTCCCCGGCGAGGCGGGTCCAGGCGTCGTATTGCGCGAGGAAGACCTCGCCGCTGAGGTCATCGAGGAAGTGGCTGCGCTTGAGGCGGTCCATGACGGGGCCTTTGACCTCTGAGAAATGCAGGCGGATGTTGAGCTCTTTGAGGCGGGAGTTGATCGCCTCCAGACTTTCCAACGCGCTCATGTCGATTTCGTTCACAGCCGAGGCCATGAGCACCACATCGGTGATCGGTTGGTCACAGACCACGCGGTCATAGACGTAGTCTTCCAAGAAGCGTGCGTTGGCGAAATACAGGCTTTCATCAATGCGTAACGTGACCAGATGTGGCGCGGTTTTAACCTTATGGCGCAGGATGTTACGGAAGTGCTGTGTTCCGGGCACAAGGCCGACCTCTGCCACATGCGGACGGCTGGTTTTGTAAAGATGCAGCGCGATGGAGAGGATCACACCGGCGCTGACACCGACTTCAACACCAAGTCCCAATGTGAGCGCAATTGTGGTGGCAACGGCGGCAAAATCAACGCGAGAGTAGCCCCAGGCATGGCGCAGTATGGAGAGGTCCACGAGGCTGAGCACGGCGACGATGATGGTGGCGGCGAGGGTGGCTTTGGGTAGGAAGAATAGCAGGGGCGTGAGGAAGAGCGCAGCGCCCGCGATGCCAACGGCGGTGAAGGCCCCGGCGGCGGGAGTTTGTGCGCCTGCGTCGAAGTTCACAACAGAGCGGGCGAAGCCGCCAGTGACCGGGTAACCACCTGAAATCGCTGAGGCAATGTTGGAGGTGCCGAGGCCGATGAGCTCTTGATCAGGGTCGATGCGCTGGCGGCGTTTGGCGGCCAAGGTTTGCGCAACGGAGACGCTTTCAACGAAGCCGATGATGGAGATCAGCAGTGCGGCCAAGAAGAGTTGGGACCACAGGTCCGGGGAGAAACTGGGGGCGGAAAGTGGCGGCAGGCCGGTTGGAACGGTGCCGACAATTGCCACGCCTTTCCCTGCAAGGTCAAAGGCATAGACGGACAACGTGGTCGCGGCGACGGCGGCGACGGGGCCGGCTTTGGTGAGCACGTCCGCGAGGCGAGGACCGACGCCGGTTTTGAGCAGGAGCGGTTTGAGGCCTTTGCGGGTCCAGAACAGGAAGGCCAAAGCGGTTGCGCCGAGGGCCAACGTGTAGAGGTTGGTTTCTGGCAAATGGGTCACCAGTGAGGTGAGCAATTCGGGCAAGGTGTGGCCGTGGGCTGTGACGCCGAGGATGTGTTTCAACTGGCTTGTGGCGATCAGGATTCCGGAGGCGGTGATGAAGCCTGCGATCACCGGATGGGACAGGAAATTGGCAAGGAAACCAAGGCGTAAGAGGCCCATGAGGGTGAGCATGACGCCGGACATGAAGGCCAATGTAATCGCCGCAATCAGGTACTCTGTTGTGCCTTGTAAAGCGAGGTTTCCGAGGGCGGCGGCGGTCATCAGGGAGACCACGGCGACCGGGCCGACGGCGAGCACACGGGAGGTGCCGAAGATGGCGTAGGCGACCAAGGGTAAGATGGAGGCGTAGAGACCCACTTCGGGCGGGAGACCGGCAAGCAGGGCGTAGGCCAGGGACTGTGGAATCAGCATGATGGTCACGATCACGGCGGCCATGAGATCGGCGCCAAGTATCTGACGGTCATAGGTTTTTGCCCATTGAAGGATGGGGAAGTAACGCTTGAGCTGCTGTGGCATTGGGGCCTCATGAGAGTCGCGGTTGCGCTCTATATATTCCAAAAATGGAATAAGAAAACCCTTACAGGAAAACTTGTCGGAAAATAGCGGCTCGGCTCAAAGGTTAACGCAGTCAAATCGAACAAATGGCGCGTCGGTATTGCGTCGGTATCGCGACTGTTTTGCGGAGGTGCAAAAAGTGACGCTCACGTCAGGTTAACGGCCTGTCGTGCGTGCGGCCCGGAGCGATGTGCCCCGAGCCGCAGAGGTTTTAGGCGGCCGCGAAGCCGGTGTCCAAAGCGGAGAGAATGGTGTTCACCTCGTCCTCGGAGATGGTCAGCGGCGGGGACATCAGGATGTTGTGTGCGCCCAGACGCACCATGGAGCCGGCCTGATAGGTGGCCTCGTGGATCTTTTTCATGGTGGCCATGTCCATCGGAGTTTTGGCGGTGGCGTCAGAGACCAGCTCGATGCCCGTCATGAGGCCGTGGCCGCCACGCACGTCGCCGATGATGTCGTATTTGTTCGCCAGTTTTTTCACACCTTCGAACAGCTGTGTGCCACGGAAGGCGGCGTTGGTTTTGACATCCAAACGGGTGGTCTCCGCCAAAGTGGCGATCACGGCGGCGGAGCCAACCGGATGGGCGGAGTAGGTGTAGCCGTGGAAGATGCCGGCTTCGCCGGTTTGGTCGTTTTCAAACACGTCGGCCACTTTGTCGCCGACCATGCAGGCACCAACTGGGAAGTAGCCGGAGGTGATGCCTTTGGCGGTGGTCATCATGTCAGGCTGCACACCCCAGTGCCGTGCACCGGACCAGTCGCCGGTGCGGCCAAAGCCGGTGATGACTTCGTCAGAAATCATCAGGATGCCGTGGCGGTCGCAGATCTCGCGCATCAGCTTCATGAAAGAGGCGTCCGGCACAATCACACCACCCGCGCCCTGGATAGGCTCCATGATGAAGGCGGCGATGGTTTTTGGGTCCTGGAACGCGATCTCGTCTTCAAAAGCGGCGGCGATGTTTTGCGCCAGCTGGGCCGGATCGGTCTCGTTGAACGGGTTGCGGTAGGGGTAAGGCGACGGCAGGTGGAAGCAACCGGGCAGCAGCGGTTCGTAGTTGATGCGGAAACGGTTGTTGCCATTCACGGACGCGCCGCCAAAGTGGGTGCCGTGGTAGCCTTTTTTAAGGCTGATGAATTTGGTGCGGGTCGGCTCGCCGCGCAGGCGGTGGTACTGGCGGGAGAGACGCAGGGCTGTTTCTACGGAATCAGAGCCGCCCGACGTGAAGAATACGCGGGACATGCCGTCCTCAGCGAAAAACTCGCGTACGGCATAAGAGGCTTCAATGGCCGGTGGGTTCGAGGTGCCAGCAAAGGCAGAGTAGTACGGCAGATCGTAGAGCTGTTTGGCGATGGCCTCTTTCACCACGTCGTTGGAATAGCCGAGGTTGACGCACCACAGGCCGCCCACGGCGTCCACGGTGGAGTGGCCGTCGATGTCGGTGATGTTCACACCTTCGGCACCCTTGATGATCTTGGGCGGGGTGCTGTGGCTGTCCGCGGGTGCGCCCATCGGATGCCAAAGATGGCGGGCGTTGTTTTCCGTCAGGAAGTTGTCGTCTTTCATGGCTGTGCTCCCTTGGGTGCAGGGGTGATTCCTGCGTGTTTTTGAAATTTGATCAAATTATGGGGTTGTGGTGAGACTCTGTCCAGAGAAAGAGCGACAGCGGGTTGGGAAAAAGCGACGCAGAGGAACCGCGATCTTGGTGGTAGAATCAAAGGGGAACATGCTAGATTTCGTCTTATGCCTGTGGATAACCCCAATATAAGCCAAGATTTGCCGGTCATTCGGCAGCTTGATGATGCCGCGATCAACCGGATTGCCGCTGGTGAAGTGGTCGAACGGCCTGCCTCTGCGGTCAAAGAACTGGTGGAAAACGCCATTGATGCGGGCAGTCGGCGGATTGAGATTGCTTATGCCGATGGTGGCAAAACGCTGATCCGGATCACGGATGACGGCTGTGGCATCACCGAGGAACAATTGCCGTTGGCGCTGTCGCGCCACGCGACCTCCAAGATTGACGGCACGGACCTGCTCGACATTCACACCTTTGGCTTTCGTGGCGAGGCGTTACCAAGCTTGGGCGCTGTCGGACGGTTGAGCATCACCAGCCGGGTGGGCAAAGCGCCTGCGGCGCAGATTTCCGTGGAAGGCGGCGCGATGAGCGTGGTGAAGCCTGCGGCGCTGTCTGGCGGCACCATCGTGGAACTGCGTGATCTGTTTTACGCCACCCCCGCGCGGTTGAAATTCATGCGCTCCGATCGGGCAGAGGCGCAGGCGATCACCGATGTGGTCAAGCGGCTGGCGATGGCGGAGCCGTTTGTGGGCTTCACGTTGCGCGATGTGACCGGTGGCGGCGAAGGTCGCGTGACCTTCCGCGTGGAGGCCGAGAATGGCGACCTGTTTGATGCGCTGCACGGCCGGTTGGCGCGGATTTTGGGCAAGGAATTTGCCGAAAACGCGCTGAAGATTGATGCGGAACGCGAAGGGCTGCGGTTGATTGGCTATGCGGCTTTGCCGACCTATTCGCGGGGGTCTTCGGTGGCGCAGTATCTGTTTGTGAACGGGCGTCCGGTGAAAGACAAATTGCTCGTTGGTGCGCTGCGCGGGGCGTATTTTGATTACCTGAGCCGGGATCGGCACCCGGCGGCGGCGCTGTTTATCGATTGTGATCCACATCTGGTGGATGTGAACGTGCACCCCGCCAAATCCGAGGTGCGGTTCCGCGATCCGGGGCTGGCGCGTGGGCTGATTGTCTCCAGTCTGCGCCATGCTTTGGCGGAAGCGGGCCACCGCGCGTCGACCACAGTTGCGGGGGCGACCTTGCAGTCTTTCCGGCCCGAACCAATGGGGGCATCACTGGGCGCTTTGGGGGCGACACCAAGCGCGCCAACGCCGGGACAAGCGCGGGTCTATCAGATGGATCGGCCAAGTTTGGGCGCACGCACGGCGGCCTATCAGGCGCAGGCACCACATCAGTCCCCTGCGATGGAGCCCGGCTTCTCAGATCTTTCCGAGGCCTATTCCGCGCGGGTGGAGCCGGTGGAAACCGAGATGCCTCAGGAGGTGCCAGCTGAAGGGTTGCCGCTGGGCGCGGCGCGGGCGCAGGTGCATGAGAATTACATCGTGGCGCAGACACAAACCGGCATGGTGATTGTCGATCAACACGCGGCGCATGAGCGGTTGGTCTATGAAAAGCTGAAACATCAGATGGCGGAGAACGGCGTGGCGGCGCAGGCCTTGTTGATCCCCGAGATTGTCGAGCTGTCGGAGGGAGACTGTGCGCGGATCATGACCGTGGCAGAGCCGTTGTCCAAGCTGGGGCTGACGATTGAGGCTTTTGGCGGCGGCGCTGTGGCGGTGCGCGAAACGCCTGCGCTGCTGGGTGAGGTCAATGCGCGGGCGATGGTGCTTGATATTCTGGATGAGCTGGATGATGCGGGGGAAAGCATGTTGGTGCAGGCCAAGCTGGAAGCGATTTTGAGTCGCGTGGCCTGTCACGGCTCGATCCGCTCGGGGCGGCGCATGCGTGGCGAAGAGATGAACGCGCTGCTGCGCGAGATGGAGGCAACGCCACATTCGGGGCAATGCAACCACGGGCGGCCAACCTATGTGGAACTCAAGTTGGCCGATATTGAACGGCTGTTTGGACGGACGTGATGGAAGGTATGGACGAAGCAATCGCCAATATGGAGGCGATGGCGCTGTATGCGGCGGCTGGGATTGGCTTTGCGGTGTTGGTGCTGTTTTTGCTGCTGCGCGGGGCGGGGCAAAAGCGGGCGGACCGGACTGAGGCAGTGATAGCCCAACATATGGGACAGATGGCGCAGCGGGTGGATCAGCTGGCCACCGGGCAGGCGCATCTGGACGGCAACCTGCAGGCGCAGGCGCAATCGCAGGGGCAGATCGCCACGCTGATGGAACAGCGGCTGGGCGAAGTGCAGGTCAATATGCACGAAAACCTCGCCAAGGTGCAGCGCAGCACGGGGGAAAACCTCGCCAGCATGCAGCAAAAGATGGCGGATACATTGGCGGCACAGCAACTGCAGATGCAAGAGAGTATGGCCAATATGCAGCTGCGCACCGGCGGCGCGCTCAACGACATGCAGGAAAAGCTGAACCTGTCGATGACGGGCAATGCCAAACAGACGGCGACCTCGCTCACCCAGTTGCAGGAGCGGTTGGCCACGATTGACAAGGCGCAGGAAAACATCACCCGGCTGAGCGGCGACGTGCTGAGCCTTCAGGATATTCTGAGCAACAAACAAACGCGCGGGGCGTTTGGCGAGATCCAGCTCAATGACATTGTAGGCAAGGCGCTGCCAAGTGACAGCTACGCGCTGCAACACACGCTGTCTAACGGCAGACGCGCGGACTGTTTGATCCATCTGCCCAACCCGCCGGGCCCAATTGTGATCGACAGCAAATTCCCGCTGGAGGCTTATGAGCTGTTGCGCAATGCAGAAACCCAGGCGCAATTGAATGAAGCGGCGCGGATGCTGCGCACCTCGGTGAAGAAACACATCAAAGACATTTCGGAAAAATACATCATCGATGGCGAGACCGCTGACGGCGCCCTGATGTTCCTGCCAAGTGAGGCGGTTTACGCGGAGCTGCACGCCAATTTCCCGGAGCTGGTGCGCGAAGGCTTTGCCGCGCGGGTGTGGATTGTCTCGCCCACCACTTGCATGGCGACACTCAACACCATGCGGGCGATCTTGAAAGACGCGCGCATGCAAGAGCAAGCCGGCGCAATCCGCAAAGAACTGGGTATGCTTTATTCTGATGTCGAGCGCTTGGGCACACGGGTGGAAAACCTCGATCGCCACTTTGGACAAGCCGCGAAAGACATCAGCGAGATCAAAATCAGTGCCGACAAAGCGGGGCGTCGGGCGCGGCGTCTGGACAACTTTGATTTTGAAGAGCTTGCACAAACGGGTGATGACAAAGTGGTGCCGCTGACCAAACCAGACAGCTGATTTCATTCACAGTCTGCAAATATCCCGGGGTCCGGGGCAGCGCCCCGGCCAGCAGAAACAGTTTGCGCCATGTCAAAGACGTGGGGCATGCTGGTGGGGACACTGGGCCAAACCAAATTGGAGGCACAAAATGCTTGAGATTTCTGCATGGCAAGTGGCGCAAGTTGTGCTGATGTCGCGGGAGCTGGACCGGGCCGAAGGCGAGCTTCGCGCGTTTATTGACCGGCTTAATGAAGATGAACAAGCCAGTCTTGTGGCTGTGATGTGGGTGGGGCGTGACAGTTTCATGCCCGACGATCTGGCCGAAGCGATTATGACAGCCAAAACCGAAAACACCGTGCCGACGTCGGATTACCTGTTGGGGTCGCCACATCTGTCCGATCATCTGGAAAACGGAATGGAGGCTTTGGGCATATCGTTATCTGATGAGGAGGACGACTTGGTCCGGAAGGGCTAAGCAGTTGGCGAATAACGGCTGATTGGGCCGTTTTATTTGCGAATTTATGCCAACAGTTTTGAGATCCGCGCCAAGCTTTGGCGCGGGTCTTTATGTTTTCAGCACCCCTTCTTATGTGCGCTTGTGAGGGAGGGATGACGCGTCCGCGCGCTTCCCAAGCCACTGACTTCGCGCTGTTTTCTAAAGAAACATCCGCACCCTGCGTTTTGCGGGCGGTGCCCTCTTGTCTTGTGTCTGAGCCTTGCAACCCATGGGGCGGCGTTGAGAGGTCTGTCGTTCAGAAGGAGGTCGCCCATGTCCAGTTTCTGGGGTCGTTTTGACGACAATCACGGCAATCAAAAACAGTTTGAACCCACTGATGATCCCGCCGAGGAAATCGCCTTTGCGCCTAAAGGGGATGATGGCGATCTGGTGCTTGAGGACAATAACAACAAACCAGACCCGGATACGCAGGTGCTGATCGATGGGGAGGCCCATGATTTTGTGTTTGAGCTGACAGGAACCGTGCCGCAGGACGATGACATTCCAGAGCAGTTCTGGGGGCAGGAAATCGCAGTGATCTCGATCCAGGACTACCCTGAACCGGGTGAGGAAACCCGCATGTTTTTCTTTCCGGAGATGGATCCGAGCGAAGAGGATATGAATGAGTTCGAGGATGAGGAATTTGTGGTCAAACATCCGGATCGTCATCCCGATGATTTGCCGGTGTGTTTCCTGCCGGGCACCATGATCGCGACACCAGACGGTCTGCGCGCGGTGGAAAGCCTGCAGCCTGGCGATTTTGTCTGTGTCGCCAAAGGCAAGCCAGCCAAGGTGTTCTGGGTGGCAAAGAGCCATTTTTCTTATGCAGAGATGTTGCGGAACGCAGGGCTGCGGCCGGTGTGTATTGATGCCGATAGCCTGGCACCGGGGTTGCCGGCGCAGGATTTGTGGGTGTCGCAACAACACCGGATTGCGCTGCGCGGCTGGCAGGTGGAGATGTTGGCGGCAACTGAGGCGGCCTTTGCCCATGCCAAACATCTGGCGCCACAGCCGGGTATTCCGGGGCGGGAATGGCGCGACGGGGTGGACTATGTGCATCTGATGTTTGATCGGCATCACATTGTGGAGGCCAATGGGGCCGAGGCGGAGAGCCTGTTTCTGGGCGATCAGGCGTTGGAGAGCTTGGGCGCGGAAGCGCGGGCCGAGTTGGATCAGCTTTTGGAGGCCAAGCCCTGGTTGAAGCCGCGTTTCACGCAGACGGCCTTGCCCACCATGAAAGCGCATGAGGCGCAGACTTGGCGCAAGATGGTGGATGGGCGGCCGGTGTTTCGCGATTTGGTGCGTGTGGCGGCCTGATTTCAGGCCGTGGGCATCAGCCACGCGGTGAGATAGGTTTCCAGACGTTCGCGTGGGGCGACCGAGTTGTGCAAGCTGCAAAATATCAGAGAGATTGCTTGCACCATAAAGGCTTGTACGCCCTCCGCCTGTAATTCGGCGGAGATGTCTTTGCGAAATGGCTGGTCCCAGAGCCATTTGGTTACGACCTCGGCGTGGCGGCCAAAGGTCATGGCGATGGGGCCGATGTCCGCGTTGGCCGCCGCGCCTGAGTGGCGCAGAATCACGTCAAAGACATAGCGTTCGCAGGTCATAAAAGTGATCAGCGGCATCATGGCGTCGGTCATCTCGGCGATGGAGGTGGGTGCATCCAGCGCGTCTATGCCATCCAGATGACGGTCGATTTCCGCGCCAATGAGTTGGTCCATCAGCGCGTCTTTGTCTTTGAAATGAGAGAAAAAAGTGCCCTTGGCCACCCCAGCGCGCAGCACCACCTCTTCCACTCGCATGGCTTCATATCCGCTTTCAGAAATCACGGCTTGAGCCGCGTCCAGAAGCTTGGCGCGGGTTTTGAGGGTGCGTTGTTGAACTGCTTTGGCCATGGCCCGTTTTGGCACGAATTGTGACCGTGGTCAAATTTGTAATTGACCGTGGTCATTTTTGTGTGCGATGAAATTGACCGTGGTCAATATTTGGAGATTCGCAATGACACAGAAACGGATTTTTATCTTGAACGGGCACCCTGCGGCGGAGTCGCTCACAGGTTCGGTGGCGGAGAGTTACGCGCAAGCGGCGCGTAAGGCGGGGCATCAGGTGCGGATGACCAACCTGCATGATCTGCAGTTTGATCCGGACTATGGCTTTGGCGGTTATGTGAACCAAAAACCGCTGGAGCCGGAGCTGGAGCAGGTCTTGCAAGACATCGAGTGGTCTGAGCATGTGGTGGTGGCCACACCGATGTGGTGGGGTGGGTTGCCAGCTAAGCTCAAAGGGTTGTTTGACCGGGCGTTGTTGCCGGGGCGCACGTTTGACACGCGCAATACCACCAAGCTGGGCTTGCCGGCGCCATTGTTGACCGGGCGCACGGGCCGGGTGCTGTTGTTCTCGGACACGCCGGGGTGGTTCTTCCGGCTGATGTATCGCAACGCCATGATTGTGCAGATTCAACGGCAGATCTTGGAGTTTGTCGGCATCAAGCCGGTGAAAGTCACACAGTTCAATGGCACCAGTGACCCCAAGCAAGGGGCCGTGGACAAGTGGATCAAGCAAGCGGCGGAGATTGGCGCGCAGGCGGCCTAAATTGAGCTAGGTGTGGCGTGAGATCCGTGTGGTCACCACGCCCGCCGCCATCAAACAGCCGCTGCCCACACGGTTGAGGCCCCGCATGGCGCGCGGGTGCTGGAACAGCCCGCGCAGCCCATTGGCGCAGAGCAGCCAGAACACGGTGTTGAGCGTGGCGACACCCACAAAGGTGGCGATCAGGATTGCGAATTGCGGCAGCACCGGCTGCGACAGGGTCACAAACTGCGGCACAAAGGCGATGTAAAACGCCGGGCCTTTGGGGTTGAGGGCGCTGATCAGGAACGACTGCCAGAACAGCGGCTTGAGGGGCTTTTGATCCACTGTGTTTGAGCCAATGCCCTCAGCGGGTGCGCGCCAGAGGCTGATGCCGAGCCAGATCAGATACACCGCGCCAATGAGCTTCATCAGCGTAAAAAGCGTGGTGGAGGCAGAGAGGATCGCACCTGCGCCCATTAGGGACACGGACATGCCGACCAAGGCCCCGGCGGAGATGCCTGGAATGGTCGCGAGGCCTGAGCGTTTGCCAGAGCGCACCGCGTGGTTGATGGTCAGGACAATGTTGGGGCCGGGGATCAATACAACCAAGGCGCTGGCCAGAACAAACGCGATCCAGGTTTCCAATGACATGTCGCGCTCCTCTCCCAACAGTTGTGGTGCAGGATTTCGCAGTCAGGCGGAATTGGCAAGGGGATTGGTGTGGGCGCGCGGTTGGTGGCAGCGCGACAAAACTCTATGTTGTTGCGGGCTCGAGGTATGCCATGAGCGTGTCAAAGGAGGGTGCAATCTCCACCACGCTGGTTTCGAGGTCTACATTGTACATGTCGAAGTAGACCACCTTCAGGGCCCCGCTGTTGTCTTTGGCAAAGGCAAACAGCTCGCTTGCGCCGTTTCCGCCAATGACAAATAGAGTCGGGAAATCAACGTGAAAAGTCTGGTTTATCTCGGTCTCATAAACATCTTCCGCGGAGTCGAGGATCAGCCAACATGGCTGTTCCGACAGGGGGCCTTCGCCGCCATTGCTTGCCGCAAGGAACTCAAGATAGGCCTGTGGCAGTTCAAAAGGTGCGGCTGCGACCAACTGTTCCAAAACGCCCGGGCTTGCGCCAACACGTGCTGACCAGTGCTTGGTTTCCAACATATTCCGCTCCTAAGTCTTGCAGCTCAAAATTGATTGAGCTGCAAGGAAAAGCAACTAGGCTGATCGATTTTCAGGCAATATCAAGCCGTGTGATCGACGATCTGCATGTGCTGTGCCAGCGTGCCGATGTGTGTGAGCCATTCGGAGAACAGCGCTTCTTCAGACGGCGCCGCGTGCACGCCGGGGGCAATTTTGCCGTCCAGCACGGCCTCAATCGCGAGGGACACAGGGATCGACACGAGGCGGGCCATGGCGGTGCCACGTGCGTCGCCCCAGGCGTCCATCACGTAAGTCTTGTGGAAAACCTCTGCGCCGTCTTTTTCCGCTTTGAAGCCCACGCAGAGCACCACGCGGTCCGGCTCGCCTTCGTCATAGGAGTTTTCATCCCAGAACTGATCGGACATCTCTTTCAGCCGTGCGTCGCCTTCGGGACCGGAGAGCGTTTCGATTTCGCGAAAGACGTCAGACCACGCCTCGGTCCAGCCGTTCAGGCGCAGGGTGCCGCGCACAAAGGTGTCGACTTTCCAGTCCGGATCAAACTTGTAGTCTTCCATGAAAGGAATGCTGTCGCGGTTTGGGTAAACCTCGAAAGTTTCCGCCGTTGCCAGTGGGGCCTCATAGCTGCTGATCGCATCCCAAGGGCGGTTCACATCAAACGGTTTGCCGTCACGGATGGAGCGGGATGGGCTGCGCAGAGCTTTTAGCACACCGAGGGGCGACCAGCTAAATTTGTAGCGGAACGGGTTGGCCACTTTGGGGATGCCGCCGCAGTAGCTGATGAAGCTGATGGCGTTGTCCGCATCGTAAGCGTCAGAGGCGCGGTAGTCAGCCACCAAGGCGTGCGCCATCAAGTGGTCGATGCCCGGGTCCAGGCCCACTTCGTTCACGCATGCCACGCCAGCTTCTTTGGCTTTGGCATTGAGCGCTTTCATCTCTGGCGCAATGTAAGACGAGCTGACAAAGTTCGCTCCTTTCTCGATGCACAATTCGGCCAACGGCACGTGCCAGTCGCCGGGCAGCATCGAAACGACCACGTCGCCAGACTCAAGCACAGCTCCTAGAGCTGCGATGTCAAAGGCGCGGATGTCTTTTGTCAGATCGCCAACAGCTTCCTGCGCTTTCTCAACGGTTCGGTTCCAGACGGTGACCGCGCGTCCATCTTCGATCAGGCGACGCAGGCCGGGAATGGCGGAAAGGCCGGTGCCACACCAATGGATTGTCATGTCTCTTCTCCCCTCAGAGGTCTTTGGAATGGGTGATGAAATCAGCCTCGGCGCGGGTCCAGACACCGTCGCTGAGGTCATCGAGTTTCATCAGTGTTTCGAGCAATTGCGCGGCGTAGTCCTCAGAACTTTCCACCGGCAGCATGGATGGCAGGTTGTCGATGGCCATGACGTCCAGCACAGGAGCATCGGCCACGCGCAGAGCAGGCGCCTCCCAAGTGGTGGCGCGGTCATAAACCGGAACTGGGTTGTAATCGCTGTCTGGGTCGCAGGCCACGTCACCAATGGCGGTGAGTTTGCGGTCGGCCTTTAGCGCCTCTTGCGGCACAAACACCGGCGTGCCGGGGCGGGCAAAGATGCAGTTCAGGAACAGGTCATGGTCCAAGATTTCCGGGAAGGGTCCACCGGAGGCGGTTTCCGCCATGTCCCACTTGGTGACGGTGCAGCCCATGGCTTCGAGCAAGTCGGCGGCACCGGTGCCTACACGACCCAGCGCGCCAATCACGATGGCGGAGGGGCGGTCTTTGGAGAGCGCGTCGAGTTCCGCGCCGAGGTCGGCCAGCAGGGCGTCTTTGCCCGCGTAGACCCCAACGGGGCCACAGAGCTCGCCACGTTGTTGCGCGGCCCAGGATTTCAGCGTGACCGCAGAGCCTGCATAGCCCGCCCAATAGCCAAAGGCGGCGACACGGCGGCCGGTGTCGTCCACCAGATATTCGAGATCATACAGCGTGCCGCCGCCCGCCTTGAAGCGTTTCAACAACGCCACGCCGGAGTGCTGGCCCTTGAAGGCATGGCCAAACATGATGTGGCGGTGTGGCAGGGGTGTACCGTCTTCGGGCAGCTCTTTGAGGCCAAAGATGATCGCGTCACGTGGGGCTTCGGGCCAGCTGTTTTCTGCTGCGATGTCACAGCCAGCTGCCTTGTAACCGTCAATCGAGATCGCCCGCACAGAGCTTTCTTCCACGGTCACGCGGATGCCTTTGTCCAATAGCGCCTTTGCGCCTTCGGGTGTCAGACCGACCCGCTCCTCATTTTGCCTCTGTTCGGCACGTACCCAAAGATGCGTCATCTCTGTTCCCCTCATATTCGATTTTCCATAGATCAGCCCCTTGCGACGATGGCAAGAGCCGCGCCGCCGCGTCTTTTGCGTGGCAGGTCCCGCCACTCTCTGCCTTCATCCTCTCCTTCTCTAAATATCCCGGGGGAGTCGCCGCCTGCGGCGATGGGGGCAGCGCCCCCTTTGCGCAGGTTTTCGACTGGCACCGCGCGGGGCGGCGTGGCACAACGGGCCAAAGCAGAACAAAACGGGAGCGCGCCATGAGTTTTGGCAAAGGATGTCACCTGCATCTGATCGACGGGTCGGCCTTTATTTTTCGGGCCTATCACGCGCTGCCGCCGCTGACGCGCAAGTCAGACGGCTTACCAATTGGTGCCGTGGCCGGGTTCAGCAACATGTTGCAGCGCTATATCGAGGACAATTCCGGACCAGATGCGCCCACCCATGTGGCGGTGATTTTTGACTATTCCGGCAAGTCGTTCCGCAACGAGATGTATGACCAATACAAAGCCAACCGGCCACCGGCGCCGGAGGATTTGGTGCCGCAATTCCCGCTGACTCGCACGGCGACCAAGGCGTTTAACATTGCCTGCAAAGAGGTCGAGGGATTTGAGGCGGATGACATCATCGCCACGCTGGCCTGTCAGGCGCGCGATGCCGGGGGGCGTTGCACCATCATCAGCTCGGACAAAGACCTGATGCAGCTGGTGGGCGGCGGCGTAGAGATGCTCGACGCGATGAAGAACAAGCGCATTGATCGCGACGGGGTTATTGAGAAATTTGGCGTTGGGCCAGAACGCGTGGTGGATGTGCAGGCACTGGCTGGCGACAGCGTGGACAACGTGCCGGGCGCGCCGGGCATTGGCATCAAGACGGCGGCGTTGCTGATCAACGAATATGGTGATCTGGAAAGCCTGTTGGACCGTGCGGAAGAGATCAAACAGCCCAAACGCCGCCAGACGCTGATTGAGAAACGTGACCAGATTGAGCTGTCCAAACGGTTGGTGCAGCTGGATTGCGACATGGAGCTGGATTTCACGCTGGACGATCTGGAGGTGCAAGACCCGGAGCCGGAAGTGCTGTTGGGCTTCCTCACGGAAATGGAATTCCGCACACAGATTAAGCGCGCGGCTGACAAGCTGGGGGTAGAGGCCCCAAGTATTCCGGAGCCTGTTGGAGGGGTTGCCGATGAGGCACCTGCGGCGGATGATGTGCCGTTTGATGCGTCCAAATATGAATGGGTCAAAGATCGCGCAGCACTGGACCGGTGGATCGCCGCCATTATGAAACGTGGCTATGTGGCGGTGGACACGGAAACCAACTCGCTCAACGAAATGGTCGCGGAACTGGCGGGGATTTGCCTGTCGGTGGAGCCGGGGGAGGCCTGCTACATTCCGGTGGGGCATAAGAAAGGCGCGAGCGACGATCTGTTTGGCGGCGACGAGCTGCAAGAGGGGCAGATGCCGCTGAACGAGGTGTTGGATGCGCTAAAGCCGATGCTGGAAGATCCGTCGGTGCTGAAGATTTTCCAGAACGCCAAATATGACTGCAAGGTGTTTGCCAATTACAACGTCACCGTGGCGCCGATTGATGACACCATGCTGCTGTCGTACGCGCTGCATGCGGGGGAGCACAATCATGGCATGGACGCGCTCAGCGAGCGCTATCTGAGCCACCAACCCGTGCCGATCAAAACGCTGATTGGCAGCGGCAAAAGCATGATCACCTTTGACAAGGTGCCGATCGAAGATGCGCTGCCCTATGCGGCAGAAGATGCGGATGTCACGCTGCGCCTGTGGCAGCTGTTCAAGCCAAAGCTGCACCGGCGGCAGGTGACCTCGGTCTATGAAACTTTGGAGCGCCCCTTGGTGCCGGTGCTGGCGCAGATGGAGCGACACGGCGTCAAGGTGGACCGCGACGCGCTTTCTCGGATGTCCAATGCCTTTGCGCAGAAGATGGCGGCGCTGGAGGCGGAAATTCACGAACTGGCGGGCGGTACGTTTAACGTTGGCTCACCCAAACAGCTGGGTGAAATCCTGTTTGATAAGCTGGAACTGCCAGGCGGCAAGAAAGGCAAAACCGGGGCCTATGCCACCGGTGTGGATATTCTCGAAGACCTCGCAACTGAGCACGCCCTGCCGGGGTTGGTGCTGGACTGGCGGCAGTTGAGTAAGCTGAAGTCGACCTACACCGACGCGTTACAGACTCACATCAACAGTGACACCGGGCGAGTGCATACTTCTTATGTGCAAACCGGCGCCAACACCGGGCGACTGGCCTCCACTGATCCCAACCTGCAGAATATTCCGGTGCGTTCTGAGGAAGGTCGGCGCATTCGCGAGGCCTTTGTGGCTGAGGAAGGCAAGACGCTGATCTCGCTGGACTACTCGCAGGTGGAATTGCGCATTCTGGCACATGTGGCGGGGATTGATGCGCTCAAAGCTGCGTTCCGGGATGGGCAGGACATTCACGCTATGACTGCGTCAGAAGTGTTTGATGTGCCGATGGAGGAGATGACCAGCGAGGTGCGTAGCCGCGCCAAGGCGATCAACTTTGGTGTGATCTACGGGATCTCCGGCTTTGGTCTGGCGCGCAATCTGCGCATTCCGCGCGGCGAGGCGCAGGACTTCATCAACCGCTATTTTGAGCGCTTTCCGGGCATTCGCACCTATATGGATGACACCAAAGCCTTTGCCAAAGAACACGGCTATGTGCAGACGTTGTTTGGCCGCAAAATCCACACGCCGGAGATCAACGCCAAAGGCCCGCGGGCAAGCTTTGCCTATCGCGCAGCCATAAATGCGCCGATCCAAGGTACAGCCGCTGACATCATCCGGCGAGCGATGATCCGCATGCCGGAGGCCATCAAAGACCTGCCGGCCAAGATGCTGTTGCAGGTGCACGATGAATTGATCTTTGAGGTCGATGACGCTGCGGTGGACGCAACTATCGAAGTGGCGCGGGATGTGATGCAGCGGGCCACTGAGCCTGCCATCAAGCTGGATGTGCCGTTGATTGTGGATGCGGGACGTGGGGCCAATTGGGCGGAGGCGCATTAAGGCGCGCCATGGCCCTGCTTCATTTGACTATAAATATCCACTGCGCTGCCCTTGCGGGTGGCGCAACGCCCAACAGGGCTCAGCTCAACCAGCTTAGCCCCTGTTCGGTGCGTTTTGCCGGTTTGTATTCGGCGCTGACGGCGCCGGTGTAGCCACTTTCATCCAGCATCTCAAAAAAGGCCGGGTAGTCGAAGTGTTTCGACTTCACCGGCTCGTTGCGGTCTGGCAGGCCGCCGATCTGGATATGGCGCACACGGGATTTGTGCTTGTCCCAGCAGTCCAGCACGTCGCCATGGATTTTATGCGCGTGATAGGTGTCAAACTGCAGCGCCAGATTGGGGGCGTTGACCTCGTCCAAAATCTCCGCCGCCAGATCAAAGTTGTTCAGGAAGTAGCCTGGCATATCAACGTCGTTGATCGGCTCGATGGTGAGCTGTTGTTTGGGGGCAAAGGCACAGGCCCATTTCAGGTTTTCCACAAAAGTGGTACGGGCCTCATCGCCAGAAGCAGCCCCCGCCATGATGTGCACAATACGGGCGCGCAGCATGTCGGCGTAGCGCAAGGTGCGGCGGAAATCGCGTTGAAAGCGATCCTCAAGGCCGGGCACAGCGGCAAAACCCCGATCGCCGCCGGTGTAGTTGGGCGGTGGGCAGTTGATCAGCTCCAGCGACAACCCGTTGCGCAGCAAAGCCCGCTGGGTTTCCGGCGCGGGTGTCTCATAAGGAAAGAGGATTTCCACCGCCTCAAAGCCCGCCTCGGCGGCGGCTTCATAGCGGTCCAACTCCGGAAATTCGGCAAACAACATGGTCAGGTTGGCGGCAAATTTGGGCATGGGGTTCTCCTCTGATGAAGGTTATTCCAGCTTTGCTTGCGTGAAAACAGTCCGAAATTCCGCAAGTTTGAACGGTTTGGCGGAAGGTTGCTTAGCCCAGCTCGGCGGAGGGAAGAAATGGGAAGAACACGCCGGAAGACATCACGCCAAATAGGCTTTGGCCGTTGACGTCCTGGTGAATACCCAACTCCACAAGGCGATAAAACGCCTTGCGGGTGATGCGGGCTTCGAGGTTGGCGCGCACGGTCACATAAGGAGCGGGTTCATCCGTGTCTGGGTCGATGTCTACGCGAATTGGGTTGTCCGGACCTGCGGCGGTAAAGTCGCCTACGTGGGTTTCAAAAGTCAGAACTTGGGTGTCACCTTCGCCGGTCACCTCGAAATCTTCGGTGATGAAAGGCGCGTCTTCAACGGTGATTCCAACTTTTTCGACGGGCGTGACCAGCACGTAGTTGTCGCCATCTTTGCGCAGGATGTTGGAGAACATCTTCACCATGGCGGGGCGATTGATCGGGCTGCCTTCGTAAAACCACGTGCCGTCGCGCGCGATGCGCATGTCTAGATCGCCGCAATGCGGTGGGTTCCACAGGTGCACAGGCGCGGGGCCGCGCGCTTTTACGGCGGCAGTGGCGGAGGCGGCGATGGTGTCTGCGTCAATTTTCACAGGAAATTGTTCCCTCATTGCTTTTGCCATTTCATCTGAGCGCGTTACTGTCAACGTAAGCAGGTAGCGTTACGGGAGACACAGTATGGCGGATGCAGACAACCTTGTCGCAGAGATCGAAGAGCTGGGCGGCAAATTGGCGGAGGCCAAGGCGGCGATCACCAAGCGCTTTATCGGACAGGAACAGGTTGTTGATCTGACGCTTTCGGCCTTGCTCTGTGGGGGGCACGCGCTGCTGATTGGCCTGCCCGGATTGGGCAAAACCCGGCTTGTGGATACGCTCTCGACCGTGATGGGCCTCAATGGCAACCGGGTGCAGTTTACGCCGGATTTGATGCCCGCCGATATTCTCGGCTCTGAGGTTTTGGAGACCGGCGAGAGCGGTGCGCGGGAGTTCCGATTCGTGCCGGGGCCGATTTTTTGTCAATTGTTGATGGCTGATGAGATCAACCGCGCCAGCCCGCGGACGCAATCGGCACTGTTGCAGGCGATGCAGGAGAAGCAGGTTACGGTGGCGGGTGCAGACCGTCCGCTGGACGCGCCGTTCCATGTGCTGGCCACGCAGAACCCAATTGAGCAGGAAGGCACCTATCCATTGCCCGAAGCGCAGTTGGACCGCTTCTTGGTGCAGATTGATGTGCCTTATCCGGATCGTGATACGGAGCGCGATATTTTGCTGGCCACAACCGGTGTGGAAGAGGAAGAGGCGCATGCGGTGTTCACCGCGGAAGAGCTGATTGCGGCACAAACGCTGCTGCGGCGGATGCCGGTTGGGGAAAGCGTGATGGAGCTGATCCTTGATCTGGTGCGCGCCTGTCGTCCGGATGATGAAACCGCCACTGACGCCGTGCGCGAAAGCGTGGCTTGGGGGCCCGGCCCGCGGGCGGCGCAGGCCTTGATGATGACGGTGCGGGCACAGGCGTTGCTGCATGGGCGGCTCGCGCCCAATGCGCAGGATGTGATGGATATGGCGGGTCCCGTGTTGAGCCACCGCATGGCGCTGACCTTTGCGGCGCGGGCGCGGGGTGAGAGCCTTGCGGGGCTGATTGCCGAGACTGTTGCGCGCTACGACAATGTGGGAGCTGCCGCGTGAGTGCAGCCCCCTATCTGCGCAGCCAGGCTGAGACGGAGGCGGCAAGCCTGCCGCCACTTTTGGCCCATGCGGAGCATTTGGCGGGTACGGTTTTGCTCGGCGAGCATGGGCGGCGACGCGCGGGCATGGGCGACGATTTCTGGCAATACCGGCCGGTACAGCCAGGTGACAGCCTGCGCATGATTGACTGGCGGCGCTCGGCCAAATCGGACGCGCAGTTTGTGCGCCAGCGGGAATGGCAGGTGGCGCAATCGGTGATGATGTGGGTCGATACGGCCCCGTCGATGTTGTTTGCCAGTGACAAAGACACACCGCAGAAGGCGGATCGGGCGCGGCTCTTGGCCTTGGCGCTGGCGATCCTGCTCATTCGCAGCGGTGAACGGGTGGGGTTGACCGGGACCGATCTGCCGCCACGGAGGGGTGAGTTGCAGATCATGCGGCTGGCCGAGGTGTTTTTGCGCAACGATGCGGATGGTGAGGTCCCAGACTATGGCACGCCGGAATCGCGGGCCATGCTGCCGCATGCGCGGGCGGTGTTTATTTCTGACTTTATGGGCGATTTTGACGCGGTGCAGGTGGCGCTGACCAAAGCGGCGGATCGTGGGGTCGTGGGCGCGTGTTTGCAGGTGCTGGACCCGGCGGAGGAGGAATTTCCCTTCAAGGGCCGGGCGGTGTTTGAGAGCATGGGCGGCACTGTGAGCCACGACACCAAGAAGGCGGACGACTTGAAGCTGCGCTATTTGGAGCGGTTGGCGGAGCGGCAGGCCGCATTGAAAGACCTGTGTCGTTCAACTGGGTGGCTCTATGGTCACCATAGCACTGGGCAGTCGGCACAAACCGCGCTGTTGTGGTTGCATCAGGCATTGGAGCGGCGGGCATGATCTTTGGCCTTCCCATTGGATTTACCGCCCCCTGGGTGCTGGCGACGCTGATTGCCTTGCCGGTTTTGTGGGTGATTTTGCGGGCGATCCCGCCTGCGCCAATCCGGCGGCGGTTTCCGGGTGTCGTTCTGCTGTTAGGCCTCACCGACGAGGATACGGTCACCGATCGCACGCCTTGGTGGCTGTTGCTGCTGCGCATGCTGGCGGTGGCGGCGGTGATTGTTGGGTTGGCTGGGCCGGTTTTGAACCCGCAGAACCGTGAGGCGGGCAGCGGGCCGCTGTTGATATTGATGGACGGCAGTTGGGCCTCGGCGCCGGATTGGGACGCGCGGCGGGATATGGTCACGGCGTTGCTGGACGAGGCGGCGCGGGATGGGCGCGTGGCGGCGGTGCAGCGGCTGAGCGCGCCAGAGCCGTTGCTGTTCCTACAGGCGGATGCATGGAAATCGCGTATGGCGGGCGTGCTGCCGGAGGCCTGGGGGCCGGACGCGGAGGCGGTGCGCGCGTTTGCCGAGGACTTGGCGGAGTCCGAGGGGTTTGACACCGTGTGGTTGTCAGACGGTGTGGCGCGCGCGAGCCGTGCGGAGCTGTTGGACGTGTTGCAAAACAAAGGCGACGTGCGGGTTGTGCAAACTGGGTTTGGGGCCTTGGCGCTGATGCCGCCGACCTATGATGATGGCAAGCTGGTGATGTCGGCGCAGCGCAGCGAGGCGGCGCTGGCGCGCGAAGTGACGGCCTTGGCGATTGGCACTGATCCGGGCGGCACAGAGCAGGTTTTGGCGAGCTTGCCGTTGGTGTTTGAAGAAGGCGCGCAGTCGACTGAGAACGCGCTTGTCTTGCCGAGCGAGCTGCGCGCGCGGTTGACGCGGTTTGAAGTTGCGGGCCTGCGCTCGGCGGGTGCAGTGGCCCTCTCGGACGACAGTTTGCGGCGGCGAGAGGTGGCGTTGATTGCCGGGCGGGAAGACCGCGAGGGGCTGCAGTTGTTGTCGCCGTTGCACTATCTGCGGCAGGCTTTGGTGCCGACAGCGGATGTGATTGAGGGCGCGCTGACGGATATCCTGCCGGCCAATCCGGACGTGATTGTTTTGGCCGATGTGGCGGTTTTGTCTGAGGGTGAAACGGCGGCGATGATTGACTGGCTGGAGCAGGGCGGCTTGCTGCTGCGGTTTGCTGGGCCACGTTTGGCGGCGAGTGAGATCAGCCGCACAGAGGAAGACCCGCTGTTGCCGGTGCGCTTGCGCGCGGGTGGGCGCAGTGTCGGTGGCGCGATGAGCTGGGGCGAACCTAAGTCGCTGGCGCCGTTTGACGTAGAGAGCCCGTTTTATGGCTTGCCGGTGCCCGATGAGGTGACGGTGACCGCGCAGGTGATGGCGCAGCCGGACCCCACCTTGGCGGAGCGGGTGATTGCCAGCTTGAGCGATGGCACGCCGCTGGTGACCCGCAAGGCTGTGGGGCAGGGGCAGGTGGTGCTGGTTCATGTGACCGCCAATGCGGAGTGGTCGGGCTTGCCGCTGTCCGGCTTGTTTGTGCAGATGTTGGATCGCTTGGCGGTGTTAAGCGCGGTGGGCGAAGAGGCGGAGGCGCGATTGGCGGGCACCACTTGGCAACCGCTGAAGGTGCTTGATGGGTATGGCCGCTTGGAAGATGCGCAGACCTTGCCCGGTGTGGCAGGGGAATCTTTGGCCGAAGGACGCGTGGGGCCGGACCTACGGCCCGGTTTATACCGTGACGGAGAAAAGGTTTTGGCGTTGCATGCGGTGGACCCAGAGACAGAGTTGGCGCCTGCGACCTGGCCGGTGACAGTGCCGGTGGAAGGATTGCGCGGGGCGGTCACGACGGATTTGTCGGGCTATTTCCTCGCGGCGGCCTTGGTGATTTTGGCGCTGGATGTTTTGGCCTCGCTGTTTGTCTCTGGTCGGCTTTGGGGCACAAGGATGGCGGTTGTGGCTTTGGCGTTGATGGTGCCAGCCACAGACGGTTTTGCGCAGGAGGCCTCAGTTACGGCAAGCCATGCGCAGGAGGTGGTGCTGGGCCATGTGCGCACCGGCAATCGTGAGGTGGATGACGTCGCCCTGGCCGGGCTGCGCGGGTTGAGCAATGTGCTCTATTTCCGCACGTCGGTGGAGCCAGCGGACCCGGTGACGGTGGATTTGGAGACTGATGAGCTGGCGTTTTATCCGTTCCTCTACTGGCCAATCACGCCGGATCAGCCCAGCCCGTCGCGGGAGGCATATGCGAAACTCAATGCCTATCTGCGCAGCGGGGGCATGATCTTATTTGACACGCGCGACAGTGATGTGGCGCGGTTTGGCGCAAGCAGCCCGACGGGGCGGAAGTTGCAGAAACTGGCCGCAGGGCTGGATATTCCGCCGCTGGACCCGTTGCCAGAGGACCACGTGCTGACGCGCACGTTTTACTTGTTGCAGGATTTTCCGGGGCGTTACATGAGCCGCGATGTCTGGGTGGAGGCGGCCCCGGCGGATGCGGAGAAGATCGAAGGCATGCCGTTTCGCAACCTGAATGATGGCGTCACGCCGGTGGTGATTGGCGGCAATGACTGGGGTGCGGCCTGGGCGGTGGACACACGTGGCAACACGCTGTTCCCGGTGGGACGCGGACGGGCCGGAGAGCGGCAGCGCGAGCTGGCTTACCGCTTTGGAGTGAACCTGATCATGCATGTGCTGACCGGGAATTATAAGAGCGACCAGGTGCATGTGCCTGCGTTGCTGGATCGGTTGGGCCAATGACGGGCGTGGTGTTTGATCCGATTGTGCCGCTCTGGCTTTTGGCGGTTTTGGCGGTGCTGAGTGCGTTCGCCATTTCCGTGGCGCTGTGGCGTGGATTGGCCGGGTGGGCCTGGCGCGGGGCGGCGGGGCTTGTGATCCTGGCGGCCCTGGCGGGGCCGGTGTTGCAGACCGAAAATCGCGCCCCGTTGAGTGATATTGTGCTGATGCTGGTGGATGGCTCTGCCAGTCAGCGCTTGAGTGATCGCGAGGCGCAGACCGAAGACGCGGCGGTGGCTTTGGAGGCGCGGCTGGCGGCACGGGACAACACCGAAGTGCGCCGGATTGATGTGCGGGACGCGGATGGTGATGGCGGCACGGAGATGATGGCAGCGCTGTCTGAGGCATTGGCGCAGGAGCCGCGCGGGCGGATTGCGGGCATTGTCGCGCTGAGTGATGGGCAGGTGCATGACATGGACCGCGCTCCTGACCTGCCAGCGCCATTCCATTTGCTGCAATCCGGGCGTGAGGGCGATTGGGATCGGCGGTTGAGCATCAAGAATGCGCCCGCCTTTGCCATTCTGGGGGAGCCGGTGGCGCTGACCCTCCGGATTGAAGACACCGGCGCAGCTCCCACCGATGCAGACCGTGTAGAGGTGGATATTTCCATCGACGGCGACGATCCGCAGCGGTTCTCTGTGCCGCTCGATCGTGATATTGATCTGCCGGTGACGCTGTCTCATGGCGGGCGCAATGTGATCCAGTTTTCGGTGCCGATGGCCGATGGTGAGCTGACGGATCGCAACAATGCGGCGCTGGTACAGATCAACGGGGTTCGGGATCGGTTACGGGTACTGTTGGTGTCCGGCGAACCACATCCTGGCGGGCGCACGTGGCGCAACTTGCTAAAGTCGGATGCCAGCGTGGATCTGGTGCACTTCACCATTCTGCGTCCTCCCGAGAAGCAGGACGGCGTGCCGGTGAGCGAGCTGTCGTTGATTGCTTTCCCGACTCGGGAGTTGTTTCTGGAGAAAGTTGAGGACTTCGACCTGATCATCTTTGACCGCTATCAGCGGCGCGGAATTTTGCCGTCTTTGTATTTGGAAAATGTGGCCGATTATGTGCGCAAAGGCGGGGCTGTGCTGGTGGCTGCGGGGCCGGACTATGCCTCCGCAGATAGTATTTATCGCTCGCCATTGGCCGAGGTCTTACCCGCCAGCCCAACCGCGCGGGTGGTGGATGAGGCTTACGCGCCAGTGGTGTCTGAGCTTGGGGCCCGCCATCCGGTAACGGCTGGATTGCCGGACCAAGACACTTGGGGGCGCTGGTTGCGTCAGATTGAGGTGACACCAGAGGCCGGAGATGTGCTGATGACCGGCAGCGAAGACCGTCCGCTTTTGGTTCTCAATCGTGTGGAAGAGGGGCGTGTGGCGCTTTTGGCCTCCGATCACGCTTGGCTCTGGGCGCGAGGATACGAGGGCGGCGGCCCGCAGTTGGAGTTGCTGCGGCGGTTGGCGCATTGGATGATGGGCGAGCCCGAGTTGGAAGAAGAGGCGCTTTCGGCAGAGCCCAGCGGGCAGACGCTGCGGATTGTACGGCGCAGTCTGGAAGAGGCAGTGGGGCCGATGACCATCACCACGCCAAGCGGCGAGGCCGTCACGCTGGAGATGCGAGAGAGCACGCCGGGGCAGTTTGAGACCACCTATGAGGGGCCTGAAATGGGGCTTTATCGGCTTGCCCAGGATGACATGGAAACTGTGGTGGGGCTTGGCCCTGCGGCACCGCGAGAGTTTGAGACCACGATTGCCAGCGCGGAGGTCTTGTCGCCCTTGCTAGAGGGCACACGTGGTGGGGTGCTGAAACTAGAAGATGGTGTGCCGGGCGTGCGAAATGTGCGCGAAGGTCGACCGGCGGCAGGACGCAACTGGATTGGCCTGACGCCGAGAGAGGCATTTGAGACACTGGATGTGGCGCGCGCGCCGTTGTTGCCAGGCTGGTTGGTGCTGCTTATGGCGTCCGGGTTTATCTTGATGGGGTGGCTGCGTGAGGGCCAGCGGTAAAACCGTCACGGCTTCATTTGGCTCAATATATCCCGGGGGAGTCGCCCGAATGGGCGGCGGGGGCTGGCCCCCTCTCCCTCTTTCCGCCTGTTCCCATCAGAAACCGGTTCCTTCGCGGCAGCCTGCGCGGTAGAACGCCTGTAATTGAGGCCGATTTACCTATTGGAGCAAGTGATCATGGCGCCAAAGCCCGTTGTATTGTGCATTTTGGACGGCTGGGGGCTGTCCGATCAAACTGAGGCAAACGCGCCCTATCTGGCCAAAACTCCTAACTTTGATGCGATGCTGGCGGATGGACCCCATGCAACCTTGATTACTCATGGCCCAGATGTGGGGCTGCCAAGTGGGCAGATGGGCAATTCCGAGGTGGGCCATACCAACATCGGCGCAGGCCGCGTGGTGGCGATGGATCTGGGGCAGATCGATCTGGCTATTGAGGACGGGTCGTTTTTTGAGAATGCGGCGCTTCAGGCGTTTATTGCGAAGCTGAAAGAGACCGGCGGGACGGCGCATTTGATGGGCGTGGTTTCTGACGGCGGGGTGCATGGGCATATCACCCATGTGCTGGCGGCGATGAAGGCGATTGCGGATGCCGGCGTGCCGATGGTGTTGCATGCGGTCACAGATGGACGTGATGTGGCGCCAAAATCTGCGCTGGAGTATTTTGAGACCTTGCAGGCGCAGATCCCGGAGGGCGCGAAGGTCGGCACCGTAACCGGACGCTACTATGCGATGGATCGCGACAATCGGTGGGAGCGGGTGAGCCAGGCGTTTGGCGCTTGGGTTTCGGGTGACGCTGCGCACAAGGCGGCAGACGGTGTTGCGGCCGTGGAAGCGGCCTATGCGCGCGATGAAAGCGATGAGTTTATCGTGGCGACCACCATTGGCGATTATGCCGGTGCGAAGGACGGCGATGGGTTCTTCTGTTTGAACTTCCGCGCGGATCGGGCGCGGGAGATTTTGGCGGCACTGGCGCAGCCGGATTTTGATGCCTTTGATGCGTCTGCACGCCCTGAATGGGCGGCGGTACTGGGCATGGTGGATTATTCCGAGCAGCACAATGGCTACATGACCACGGCCTACCCAAAGCAAGAGATTAAAAATACGCTGGGGGAATGGGTGGCCAAACACGGCAAGTCGCAGTTCCGTTTGGCGGAGACCGAAAAGTACCCGCATGTGACTTTCTTCTTGAATGGCGGGGCAGAGACGCCTGCTGAGGGCGAAGACAGGTTTATGCCGCTCTCCCCCAAGGTGGCGACCTATGATCTGCAGCCGGAAATGAGTGCCGATGAGGTCACAGAGAAATTTGTTGCGGCGATTGAACATGGTTACGATCTGATTGTGACCAATTTTGCCAACCCGGACATGGTGGGCCACACGGGCAGCCTTGAGGCGGCGATGGCGGCTTGTGAAGCGGTGGATCGTGGGCTTGGCAAGGTGCGGGCAGCACTGGAAAAAGTGGGCGGTGCGATGATTGTCACCGCAGATCACGGTAACTGCGAAGTTATGGTCGATCCCGAAACCGGCGGGCCGCACACGGCACACACCACCAATCTGGTGCCTGTGGTGCTGGTGAACGGGCCGGATGGTGCTGGGCTGCGGGCCGGGCGTCTGGCGGATCTGGCACCGAGCCTGTTGCAGCTGATGGGATTGGAACAGCCAGAAGAAATGACCGGAGAGAGCCTGATCGTTTGAGACAGCTGCGCAGGCATATCTTTGCGGCGTCTTTGGCGTTGATGGCAGGGCCGGCTTGGGCGGAGCCCGATCCGGCCACGGCGGCGCGGGAGGCTGTGGATCAGCTTGAGGCGGCCTCTGTCGCCTTGGCTCAGGCCAAAGGTGGGCGTGATCGGGTGAAATCCCTGACCGGTGTGGTGCAGGCCTATGAGACTGGCTTGACTGCTTTGCGGGCGGGATTGCGGCGCGCGGCCATTCGCGAAGCGCAGTTGTCCAAACAACTCAAGGCGCAAGAGGCTGAGATTGCCCGGCTTTTGGGCGTGCTGCAGAGCATGGGCAAAGGGCCCCCCGAAGTGATTTTGGTGCATCCGGGTGGTCCTATGGGCACGGCACGGTCCGGGATGATTTTGGCGGATGTGACGCCGGCACTCGAAAAGAGCGCGGCGGAGCTGCGGCGTGATTTGGAAGAGGTGACCATTCTGCGCAGCCTGCAAGAAGGCGCAGCAGAGACGTTGCAAGGCGGGTTGGAAGGCGCTCAGGACGCGCGCACCGAGTTGTCCAAAGCCATTGCGGACCGCACCGACTTGCCAAAGCGCTTTATCGAAGACCCGGTTCAAACCGCTCTGATGATTGCCTCCACGGAAACGCTGGAAGGGTTTGCCAGCGCCTTGGTGGATTTGCAGGTCGAGGGTATGCAGGAAATTGATCTGCCGGATGTGATGGACCGCAAAGGCAGTTTGCTTCTGCCGGTGGATGCGAGCGTGCTGCGCCGGGCCGGGGAAGCGGATGCCGCAGGGATTCGCCGTCCGGGCTTGGTATTGGCGACACGGCCAAGCGCGCTGGTGGTTGCGCCCACGGCGGCGACAATCCGGTTTCGCGGCCCGCTGCTCGACTACGGAAATGTGATGATCCTTGAGCCGCAACCCGGCGTACTCTTTGTGTTGGGCGGGTTGGCGCAGGTCTATGGCGATGCGGGCGAAGTGATCCCAGAAGGTACGCCAATTGGTTTGATGGGAGGAAATGGGCTGGAAAGTGGCGCAATTCTCTCACAGTCTGGTGAAGCCTCTGGCAATGCGCGCTCAGAAACGCTCTATATAGAGGTCAGAGAAGGCAAAGCGCCTGTGGACCCGGAATTGTGGTTCCAAACGAATGAGGATGGATAAGTCTATGAAGAAATTCGTCGCCGCCGCTGCGGGAGGCATTGTGGCCGGATTGTTGGTCACCACACAGGTGGCCGGGCCACTGTTGGCAGAGGAGAGTGCTCGCAAGTCCAATGTCTATGAACAGCTTGACCTGTTTGGCGACATTTTTGAGCGCATCCGCATTCAATATGTGGAAGAGGTGGACGATGCTGATCTGATCGAAGCGGCCATCAATGGCATGCTGACCTCGTTGGACCCGCATTCCAGCTATCTCAGCCCTGATGACGCGGATGACATGCGGGTGCAGACACGCGGCGAGTTTGGCGGCCTGGGCATTGAGGTCACTCAGGAAGAGGGCTTTGTGAAAGTTGTCTCTCCAATTGATGATACCCCTGCGGATGCGGCTGGCATGGAAGCGGGTGATTTTATCACTCATGTGGACGGCGAAAGCGTGCTGGGCCTGACCCTGGACGAAGCGGTTGAGAAGATGCGCGGCCCTGTGGGAAGCGAGATTGTGATCACCGTGGTGCGCGAAGGTGAACCAGAGCCGTTTGACGTGACGATTGTGCGCGACACCATTAAGTTGACAGCGGTCCGCAGTCGCAACGTTGGCGACAGCGTGGTCCTGCGGGTGACGACGTTTAACGACCAGACCACGCCAAACCTGATCAGCGGCTTCCAGGAGCAGGTAGAAGAGCTGGGCGGCATGGAAAACGTGAACGGGATTGTGCTGGATCTGCGCAACAACCCCGGTGGTTTGCTGACACAAGCGATCAAAGTCTCCGATGAATTCCTGGAAAAGGGGGAGATTGTTTCGACCCGTGGCCGGAACCCTGAGGACGGTGAGCGGTACAATGCGCAGCCAGGCGATTTGGCCGAAGGCAAACCGATAGTTGTGCTGATCAATGGTGGCTCTGCTTCTGCCTCCGAAATTGTGGCAGGCGCGCTGCAAGATCACCGTCGTGCGATTGTCGTGGGCACCAAGAGCTTTGGCAAAGGCTCGGTGCAGACGGTGATGCCGTTGCGCGGAGATGGTGCGATGCGTCTGACCACCGCGCGGTATTACACCCCGTCTGGCCGTTCCATTCAGGCGCTGGGCGTGAGCCCGGACATCGTGGTGGAGCAGCCGCGTCGTGTGGATACGACTCCGGAGGAGGACGAAGACACCAACCGTCGCACCCGCTCTGAGGCGGATCTGCGCGGCAGCCTCAACAACGACAGCCTGACCGAGGACGAAATCCGCCAGATCGAAGAAGATCGTGCTAAGGCGGATGAGGCGGCCAAGCTGCGGGAAGAGGATTACCAGTTGGCTTATGCGCTGGATATCTTGACCGGCCTGTCGGCATTGGGTCCAAAAGAGTAAGTCATTTGAGATGACATCCCTGCGGGCGTCCCGATTGGGGCGCCCGTTTTGTTTTTTGGGGCGCTGCCCCGTCACAATAGGCTGTGACTCCCCGGGATATTTGAGGAAGGAGAAACCCTGGCGCATTGCGTCACGGGAGGCGCTTCGCTAGGACGGGGAGAGATCTGTGTTTGGAGTGCGCAAATGACCCCTGAAGAGCTGGAAAAACTGCCGTATCGCAAGAATGTGGGCGTGATGCTGGTGAATGCCGAGGGCGGCGTGTTTGTGGGGCAGCGGATCGACAGCAAAGAGCCAGCCTGGCAGATGCCGCAGGGCGGGATCGACAAAGGCGAAGAGCCCCGCGCGGCGGCGTTGCGCGAGCTGGAAGAAGAGACCGGTGTTTCCGCAGATTTGGTGACCATTGAAGCGGAGACCGAGGGCTGGATTGCCTATGATCTGCCGCTGGAGATTGTGTCGCGTATCTGGAAAGGCAAATACCGGGGCCAGAAGCAGAAGTGGTATCTGATGCGGTTTCATGGGCAAGACGATCAAGTCAATATCACCCTGGACCACCAAGAGTTTTCCGAGTGGCGCTGGCTGCCAGCGGATCAGTTGGTGGCCAATATCGTGCCGTTTAAGCGCGAGGTGTATGAACAGGTGGTGGCTGCCTTTGAGGCGCGCCTCTGAGGGCATGTGATTGGCCCAAAGTTCAGGCAATTCGCCGGATGACAAACACGAGCGGCGGCGCTAGAACGCCCTTGCGTGGCCCCGTGGCTCAACTGGATAGAGCAGCCCCCTCCTAAGGGGCAGGTTGCAGGTTCGAATCCTGCCGGGGTCGCCAAAACCACCTGAAAAATATGGCTTATTTACAGGACGTTGTGCGGAAGCTTGCAAAAAGTCCCGTGAACTTTCAGGCCGAAATCAGCTGAAACGGCCGATTTCTCGTACAAAACCTGTACAAAATTCGCACGTTTGTGCGTATTTCGAGGGTCAATCATGAGCCGCCATAGCTTTGTTCCCGAAATCGCCGGACGTGTTGGCCTGAACGCGGCGGTGATTTTCCAGAACATCACCTTCTGGATCGAGAAGAACCAAGCCAATCGCCGCAACCTTCGAGACGGGCGGTATTGGACTTACAATTCGATCTCGGCCTTTAGTGAGTTGTTCCCCTATCTGAGCGAAAAGCAGATCCGAACAGCGCTCGAAAAGCTGGTCAGCGCAGAGCTGATCATCAAGGGCAATTTCAGCGATGATCGTTATGACCGAACCTGTTGGTATGCCCTGGGCAACTCCATTTGCCCAAATGGGCAAATCGATCCGACCGATAGGGAAAATGATGCATTTGCCCCTGAGGGCAAGCCATCTGCCCCAGAGGGCAAATCCTATAAGAACAGATATAAACCATATCAAAAACCAAATCCTTCGCACGCGAAGGCGGCGGTGGAGGATGAAGTTTCTGAAAGGATTTTATCCGCATATCCCGAGGATCGCGTTCGCGGCAACGCGGTTTGCCTCTCACAAATCCGCCAAGCTTTGGCCGATGGTGTGAACGCCAAAGACCTTGAGGACGCTGTGCGGGCCTATGCGGCCGAGAGCGAAGGCTTCACCCGATCCAAGGTCTGCTTTTCCGACAACTGGTTCAGCTCTGGCCGTTGGCTGAAATACCTTCACGACGTTGAGGAGGCGCGAGAAGCTGGCAAAGCCAAAGAGGCCGAATTGCTGAAAGGTTTGGCCGATTGGGTCACAGACCGTCATCCCCTGTGCCGCCACATCACACCCGGCCAAGTGACAGCTTTGCTGGCCGCAAACCTGGTCAGCACTGCTGAAATCGAGGCGGCGGGGCTCAGAGCATGAGTGCGACCGATCTCCACGAAGAGCAGAGAGCAAGGTTACCCACCGATTACATCGGCGGGACTTGTGAGGGGCGGCAAGCCTCCCCTTCAAACCCCAACCAGACGCGCGCAAGCGGCGTCAAAGAGGGCCTTTCCGAGAGCGTGATTTTTCGATGCACCCCGTCGGAAAAGGCAGCGTTTGTGGCCAAGGCGCGCGCCGCTGGTCTACCCAATGCCACGCTGATGCGCGAGGCCTTGGGGCTGACCGAGGCACGTCGGCGCAAGCCCGTCCCTCGAGTTGACCCGAAGCTGACCTTTGCGATTGCCCGCGTCGGCGGCAACCTCAATCAGCTCTCCCGCTGGATCAACGGCGCGGTCAAATCCGGCCGTGCGAGCCAGATCGATGCGCTCAAGGTCACGGCTCAGCTTGTGGTCATCGAGCGACAGTTGGCGCAGATCGTGGCGGCACATACAGGCGGTGGCTGCGAATGATCATCTCGTTCTTCTCAACCGGCACAGGTGGCGGTGCGGCCCCCGTCGACTACCTGACAGCGCGTGAAGTTCTTGCCTATGACGAGAACCGCAACCTCATCCGCGACGACACCGGCCAGCCGCAAACCAAGATCCGCGACCCGCTGCCCGAGGTACTGCACGGCAATCCTGATCAGACCCGCGACCTGATCGATGCGAGCCCAAACAAGTGGAGCTACACCGCAGGCGTGATCAGCTTTGCCGATAGCGATGATCCCAGTCCCGACGCCCAGCAAAAGGCCATTGAGCTATTTGAGGCTCTGGCCTTTGCCGGGCTGGACAGGGATCAATACGATTGCCTTTGGGTGCGCCACTCGCATGAGGGCAACATCGAGCTGCACTTTTGCACGCCGCGCCTTGAGCTCAGCTCTGGCAAGGCGCTGAACATCGCATCGCCGGGGCATGAGACCGCCTTTTCCGGCCTACGCGACCTGTTGAACAAGACGCACGGTTGGGCAGACCCTTTGGACCCAGAACGCGCCCGCGAAGTGAGGGCAACGAGTGAAGCGCCGACGCGCGCGCAGGGTCGCGAAGCGCTGCACGATTGGCTCCTCGATCAGATCAGTGTCGGGACCATCACCGACCGCGCCAGCATGATCGACGCGCTCACAGACGCGGGCTTCGAGATCCCCCGTGCCAGCAAGAATTACATCACCGCCAAAGACCCCGACACCGGCGAGCGCTGGCGTTTGAAAGGAGAGATTTTCCATGACGACTGGCAAGCCGAACCGCCTCGCCGAGAAATTGAACGCGGACCTGGAGACAGTACGCAGCGACCACGCCGCCTTGATGGCATCTCAGCTGGAGAGCTTCAGGAGCGATTTCAGCAGCATTGCGACCAGCGCGCTGCATACAATCGAGACCGATATCAGGTTTTTTCTGAGCGACAGCAGGAGCGAATTGGAGAGGCGGAGCGAGACGATCAGGTGCTGGCTGACGATCTCGCCCTGGGCGATCGTGGCGATGGTCTCAGCCTGGATCGCGACGGTGCTGATGGCGGGTTGGTTTTGGACGGCTTTGACAACTCGCTCGGAGCTGACGGAACTTGGCCTGACACGGATCGAACAGGCTGGGCAGACATGGGTGACGATGGACCCCGACCGGACCGAATTGAAGACCTGCACATTGGCGCAGACGCCGATCATCTGCATCGAGATAAAGGAGCCCTAAATGACGCAGCCCCTGACAGCATTGGAGAGCGAATTACTCGCATCCGTCGAACGGTTGGTGACGGCCTGCGAGAGCTCAGCCAAGGAATTGCACGCCTTGGAGAAACGCTCGACCAGCAGGATCGAAAGCAAGGTGAATGGCTTGGCGCATTGCGTGGCGCTATTGATGAAATCACATCTCACGTCCGTCGCCACATTGGCCGACTTGCTGCGCGAGGAGCAGAATTACGAGACGCTTCAGGCGGGATTAGAGACCAGCTGGAAACTAGCGAAAGACGCCGAGAAGCGGCTGAACGAGGGCTAGATGCCCGCATTAATCACCGTAGCGCAGGTCACTCGCTTTAATCTTACTGCAAGTGTTGGGGTGTTTAGGAGATCTGTAGCGGCATTCCTAAACGCGTTCTGCAGCATTCAGCGACATGCCTGCAATGTACTCCATGGATGCACATGCGGGAAAACCAGTCATTCAGGCCTTCGGGGTTGGACGACCGTGTTGCGGACAAAGCCGACCTTGCAGAAAAGCGAGGTAATGCTTGAAAAAACTTGCTTCTGCTGGGATGGTTTCTCCGACAGAATTTTCTGAGGAATTTAGAATGCATTTTCCCAAACTTGCGGCGGTTTCGTCGATTTTTCTCACTATAGCCAATTCGCAAGCGCTCTCCCAGGATGGGGGACCGATACTGTTCACAAACGTCAACGTGTTTGATGGTGTGAATGAGGAAATGATTACAAATGCCAATGTCGTTGTAACCGACAATCTGATCACAGATGTGTCCTCAGAACCCCTCGCCGTCGCCAATGGTATCGTCATCGACGGCGGCGGGCGCACGTTGATGCCTGGCCTGATCGACGTACACTGGCACACGCTTTACTGTTGCAATCCGCAGAGTGTGGTTGTGACCGGCGATATTCTTGAGGTCGCGGTGCGGGGTGCCATCGGGTCCGAAGGCACGTTAATGCGCGGCTTTACAACGGTGCGCGACGTTGGCGGCAATTCATTTGCCATAAAACGGATGATTGACGCAGGCGAGATCGAAGGCCCCCGTATCCTGCCGTCCGGCCCACCCGTGACACAAACTGGTGGCCACTTTGACTATCGCCCCTACCAAGCGGTTCCGACGAACGGCGCGGATTCGCAATGGTACTGGTACAGCGTTGGTTTGATGGCGCAGGCTGACGGTGTTCCGGAAGTGGTCAAACGCGCGCGTGAAATCATGCGCATGGGCGCAAGCCAGCTTAAGATTTCCACCGGTGGCGGGGTGTCATCTACTTATGACCCTCTGGATGTACGCCAATATACCAAGGCCGAAATCGAGGCTTTCGTAGAGGTGGCCGACACCTACAACACCTATGTTGCATCTCATGTCTTCACGGACGAGGCCGTGGAAATTGCCGTTGCCGCTGGCGTTAAGTCCATCGAGCATGGCTTTTTGATGAGCCGCGAAACGATGGAACTGATGCGCGACAATGAAGTTTGGTTGTCAGTGCAGCCCCTGCTGGATGACGAGGATGGCTTTTCTTTCGACGACCCTGTTAGTCAGCAGAAATGGATCGACGTCACCAACGGTACAGATTTCACCTACAAAACGGCGAAAGAAGTTGGCGTGAAAGTCGCTTTCGGCACCGACATCCTGTTCGATCCCAAACTGGCCGAACGTCAAGGCGCGTTCCTTGCCAAATTGAAGCGCTGGTACACGCCATACGAGGTGCTGAAAATGGCGACTTCAACCAATGCTGAACTGCTCAAACTCTCAGGCCCACGCCACCCCTATCAACAAGGTGATTTGGGTGTAATCGCAAAGGGCGCTTATGCCGACTTAATCCTTGTGGACGGCAATCCGCTGCAAGATATCGACCTGATCGCAGACCCGCATGAGAATTTCGATCTGATCATGAAAGACGGCAAAGTCTACAAGAACACGCTGGACTGAGTTCCAGATGAAGTCCTTTGCTCAAAGCCAATTTTGTAACGACTGCTTTGGGCTCTTTGCCGCCATTGGCCGCAAGAGACACTAACGGCTGCTATGGGCCGGTAGCTGACCTAGTCATTTTGGGCGGGAAGCAGCCCGTCGCTGAGGCCCGGTTCAATGCCTTCCCGGCGGAAAAAGCGTCTTCGATTGCTGATCGGCCAACGACAATTACCGAACTGTCTTTTGTCAGAAATGACTGGTCACGCATCGTATCAAAAAAGACGCTCGGTGTTGTACCCTAATAGAACCATAACAGTAGTTGCGGCTAGGAAACTGAAAGCCATTGCGGCTTTCTCGCTTCCAATTGTGTGCGCCGTGATCACCCCAACAAGCAGGCCAGCCAATAAAGGGGGCGTGGCGGTGACAAGAACAAATGCAGACTTAAGAACGAATGAATCATCGTTCCAAATCGAGGTATTCCTTGCGGTTAGGAATATCCCAAAAGCAATGCACCACGCGCTGACTGAGCTGACCAAATTTACCACAAACTCGTTCCCATTTCGATTCTTGAATATGTCCGAGCGGCGCTGTTAGGCGCCAATTGTGGATGGAAGATGACAAGCGCTCAAACGATGCGGTGTTTTCGGTACCGCAGTTTCGGAATGCTGTACTGGAGCATGGGGAAAAACCGCCAAGGTCAGCTACCGCGGCTCATCGAAGATTGCAAAGTCCGCGTACGGCGCACGGCCGCCGTTCGTGGATCGCGCAGCATTGGTCAAAAGACGCCCGCAACAGTTATTCGCTGCATAACTCGCCTAAGTCTGCTGAGCGGACGAAGCGGTCGTTCGAAAGGGAACACATTGACGGATGTAAGCAATGAAGTTGCCGCTCTTGGTTGAATAAACTAGCAAAGGAACTTCAATCGGCATATGATTTTCTACTTCTCAGTAGTACGCCCAACTGTATTCACTTGTACAAAAGCGGCAGGCGCTTAATCTGGTTTACATCCATCAATTGGAGGCGATGAGATGAGAAGTATTGTAGCTGGATTTCTTTTTGCTCTGGGCGTGCCAAGCGGCGTTTTTGCTGACCCAGCAACGGAGTGCGGCGGGAGCAGTCAGGTCGAGATCGGCGCATGTGTTGCCGACACTCTTCAACGGGTAGATGCGACGATCGACATGTACCTTGGCTTCGCAATGAACTCGGCCGAAGAGCTAGACAACGTCACAGAGCGAGCTGTGACCGTTCCCGCGCTCGAGGTGTCGCAAGCGGCTTGGTCGGCGTATCGAGATGCACATTGCGACTATGTTGGGGCAACATTCGGTGGTGGTTCTGGAACGAGGATTGCAATCGATTCCTGCAAGATAGAACTCGGCCGAGATCGCGCGAAAGACTTAATGCGTTACGTGCAATGAGCACGGCGCCGTGGTGACGGAGGCGTGTCTCAGTCAACCCCTCAGAGAGCGTGGCCTGATCGTGCGGAGAACGAACACCCATTCAATCCTGACGGTCCTGGCACTATCCTTTGGTTTCGCCACGATGGGAATGGCACAAATTGCTGCCGCGGAAGCCCCGGCCAAGGGTGTTTGCAAGACCTACACTTCCGCGCCTCCGGCAGTCGAGGAGGCGCTCGATCAAGTGCTTCTCCAGGTTCTCGATTCTCCCTTTGGTTCGGCACCCGGTGCAGTGGTTTCGGTCCGAAGGAGCGAATGGCGGTATGTCGCCTCAGCCGGCTTTGCGGATCCGGATGCCATGACACCGATGGATTGCGCTTCGCCCTTTCAGATCGGCAGCAACACCAAGATGATGACGGCGGTCGTTCTGTTGCAGCTTTTCGAGGAGGGATTGCTTGAACTCGACGACCCTCTGTCGAAACACCTGCCAGAAATCGCATCCCGACTCCCAAACGGCGATGCCATCACCCTGCGTCAGCTTGCGCTGCATACCTCTGGCGTCTTCAGCTACACCGATAATGCCCCCGACGGAACGCCAGGCTTGATGGAGGGCGGTGTCTCGGACCGCGATGTCATGCGGCGCCCCACCACGCCGTCCGAAATGATCGACTTCGTTATTGAGCACGGAGAGCCCAACTTCGCTCCCGGATCCCACGGTTCGTGGAGCTACAGCAACACAGGTTATGTGCTACTCGGCATGGTGATCGAAAAGCTTGAGGCTCGCGCGCTCTCGAAGTCATACGAGAATAGGATTTTCGGCCCGCTCGGCATGGATCGAACCTATCTCTGGAACGGAATCCCGAGACCGTCATTCGGACTGCCAAGGGCCTACCTGACGGGCACCGAATACGAGACCTCTGACTGGAACATGTCGCAGGGATGGGCGGCTGGCGGTGTGATATCGACCGTGGACGACATACACGTATTCATTGAGGCTTTGGTACGTGGCGAACTCTTTCAATCGCCCGACACACTTGCCACAATGCAAGAAACGGTGCCAACCACCAATCCGGCTTTATTAGGTTACGGACTGGGTTTGGCTCTTAAAGGTAAGGATCTTTGGGGACACGGAGGTCAGACACTAAGGTATGTATCCGACATCGCAGCAAGTGAAGACCTGTCGCTCTTAGCCTTCGGAACGTCCTCCAGCAACGTGATCGCGCTTGGCATAGCGGTGATCTCCAATGCGCTCCAATCTGCGGGAGCCTTGCCGCAATGAGCCGGATACTGGATTTTGGATCGACGGACCATTTCCTGCGCTTTGCTTTGGCAAACCATCTGCTGGCAATTGATAGATTAGGCCCCGGACACCAGTCTGCTGATTTTCCGGGACGCGGGATGATGCCAGGTTGCAGGCGCAGAAGTTGGCAATGAGTACATGTCTGAAGCAACGGACAGTTCTTGACCGTAGGACCAACGCCTCAGTCAAGAGAGTGGTCTGCGATCTCTTCTCCGGCGTATAGAGTTTGCGCGATTGAGCAGAGGGGGAACGATTATTGGGATGGTTTAGCGGGCTGGTCGGTGGACTTTTGATCGGTAGCTTTGCAGCAACCGCCTTTGTCGTTCATCGGGTTCAGTCCTTGACAGAGATTGAATTCGAAACGGTACCACCTCCGGTTCCTTTTGAAGTCCTTGAAAAAGTGCGTGGTGCGGAGATGGCGTACTACTCGAACCAGTCATCTGCGAGACGGTTTGTCGAACTGATGCAAGATGTTATGGCCTTCTTGCATCCACCGCTGGTTTACCAAATGAACTTCTCTGTGGGGCCGTTCCGTCTCAAGGGTAAAACCTTGGAGCAAACAATCCCTTGGGCACTTGATGAAGGATACCTGATCATAGCAGAAGCGCCCGTGTCCAACTTTCACTGGCTCTACGTCTACCTAGCTGAACAACCTGGATTATCCACTTGGGGAGCAGCCGTTCATTTGGAGTTCCTGAGGAAGAAACACCCTCTCCTACGCGAGATCAGTTGGACAGAAATTGCGTCTGATCCTGCTTTGGTCGCAAAAATCTACTCTGGATACCTTGGTGCTGGCGATGATTGGGCCACTTGGGAGGAGAATTTGACTCCCGGCAGTGTCGCGACCTCCCGTCTGAATGCCGCCTCGGAAGCAAGTCAGTGACCACATGTCTCATATTCCAAACCCTTGAGGCAAACACTTGGTTCACAGTTGCGACGCACAGTGCGCGTCGGCGTCAGAATACGCTCGACTGACGGAGAAGCACTTGGAGCCCAAGTCTGCCGGAACAGCCCTCACTTATGGCATCCGGAGGCGTCACCATGGGCGTGGATTAGCTTCATCTCGACATAGACCGGTTGCCAGTACTTTTTGTCAAAGAACGGCTATTTCTATTACCGACAGCAACGTTGCTTATCAGGTCCTCGCGGAGCCCAGCGATAATTCCGGAAACCAAAAGCTCGCTGGCCGATTAGAATAAGATTCGTCAGAGTGATAATCAAAACTGTCGAGGCCACCTAAGTCCACTAGGGTCAGGACCTATAAACTGACGTCAACGGCTGCTTCTACCTGAGCAGCCCCAGTTAAGTGGTCCATATTGAAAGTTAGTGCATGATCGGCCTTTGGTCCATCGGTACGATGGCCTCTGGCGCAGGTGGGCGATAGCCCAGAGCACTATGGGGTCGTTTGGTGTTGTAGTGGTTCCTCCATCGTTCGATGATGATTTGGGCTTCACGCAGCGAGTAAAATATCTCGCCGTTCAGCAGCTCGTCGCGCATCCGCCCGTTGAAGCTCTCGCAATATCCGTTCTCCCAGGGTGACCCGGGCTCGATGTATGCGGTCTTTGCCCCAACCGCTTTGATCCAATCTCTCACAGCCTCAGCGATGAACTCGGGGCCGTTATCTTAGCGGATGTAGGCAGGGACCCCTCGCAGGATGAACAGGTCCGTAAGAGTGTCGATGACCTCAGTCGAGTTCAGCTTCCGTTTCACTCGGATCGCCAGACATTCCCGGCTGTGTTCATCCAAGATGTTGAGCGTCCTAAAGGCTCTGCCGTCGTCTGTCCGATGATGCACGAAGTCATACGACCAGACGTGATTGCAATACTCAGGACGTAAACGGACACAGGATCCATCATTGAGCCAGAGCCGTCCTTTCTTTGGTTGTTTCATTGGCACTTTAAGCCCCTCACGTCGCCATAAGCGTTCGACACGCTTGTCGTTCACCTGCCAGCCTGCGTCCCTCAGCAAGGCCGCTATCCTGCGGTAGCCATATCGGCCGAACTGGCGCGTCAGCTCGATCATATCTGCGATCAGGCGTTCTTCGTCAGCACGCCCGCACGGTAACCGTCGCTGCGTTGACCGATGCTGGCCCAACACTTGGCACACACGACGCTCGGAAACCTTCATTTTGCAGCGCACATGATCAATGCAGGTCCGCCTACGTGAAGGGCTCAGAAGTTTCCCGATGCGGCCTCCTTTAGGATCAGCTTGTCCAATGTCAGGTCAGAAACCGCACGCCTAAGGCGCTCGTTTTCTTTCTGTAGCCGCTTCAGTTCCTTGAGTTGTTCTGTGCCCATTCCGCCATACTTCTTCTTCCAACGGGAATAGGTTTGTTCAGTCACGCTGATCTGACGGATCGCATCGATCCTGGGCATGCCTTGCCCCATCAGAACTTCAACCTGCCGTAACTTTACGACAATCTCTTCCGGCTTGGGTCTCTTAATGGCCATCCTTGGTCCTCCACTTCCCTAACTATAAGGGCGGACCACTTCAATGGGGGAGGCTCAGTTTGTCGAGATCGCCGATATGACCGAGTTGCGGACTCGCTGCGCTTGATCCAAGGTCTTTGGTTCATCCGATTGCGGACATCCTCAACATGCTCTGATAAATGCAGTGTTGTTCCTGCGTTGCCTGGGAAGAAAGACCTGAAATGATCCTTACTGTTGCTGTCTCTGGCTATCGATCTCTTCGAAACCTGGTCCTGCCACTCGCTCCTTTGACGGTGATCACCGGCGGCAATGGTGTAGGAAAGTCTTCACTGTATCGCACACTCCGAATGCTAGGAGAGGTTTCACAGGGAAGGGCCATCTCCACACTCGCGTCCGAAGGAGGAATGAGCTCCACCATATGGGCAGGCCCCGAAGTGCTATCACGAGGTATGAAGTCGGGCGAGGTTCCTATCACGGGAACAAGGCGAAGCAAGCCAATTGGTCTCAAGCTTGGTTTTGCGTCGGAAGACTATGGGTATGCAGTCGAGCTTGGATTGCCTGCTGAAGTTTCGGCGTTCTCCAACGATCCTGAGATAAAGACAGAGGCGATATGGATCGGCGAGTTCTTGAGCCGACGCAACGTCCTCGCAGAGCGTCATGGCCCGAGTGTCCGAATGAAGTCAAAGACTGGTTCTTGGATTCAAGTTGCCACTTCACTTCCGCCGTTCGATAGCATGATGACCCACGCCGCCGATCCAAAGGATGCATGGGAGTTGCTTCATTTGCGCGATCGCATGCGGAATTGGCGTTTCTACGATCAGCTTCGAACTGATCGTGATGCGCCGGCTAGGAAGCAACAGATCGGCACCAGAACGCCGATCCTTGCGAGTGACGGTTCGGATCTGGCGGCTGCTATTCAGACAATTCGGGAAATCGGAGATCCTGCCACACTTGATGAGACAGTGCGTGACGCATTTCCGGATAGTTCAGTCGAGGTTCAGGCGAAAGATGGGCTATTCATTCTCAACATGCGACAGCATGGGCTGCTGCGCCCGCTTAGCACCGCCGAATTGTCAGATGGGACCCTTCGATACCTGCTCCTTGTGGCGGCATTGTTAACCCCGAGGCCCCCAAGTCTGATGGTTCTGAATGAACCCGAGACAAGCTTGCACCCCGATTTGATCCCGCCATTGGCGCGCCTGATCAAAGAAGCTTCACTGAGAAGCCAGATTGTCGTTGTTTCTCACAACCAGGTATTGGCAGATGCTTTGAGCGAGGATGGCGCGCTCGCGCATCGCCTTGAAAAAGATATCGGAGAAACGGTCGCTCCGGAGGCAGAGCTGGTTTCTTGGTCGTGGCCCAAGCGATAACCTCGGACACAGAAATCTACGAGATCAGCCAAGGTCTGCATTCAAACGTTTGATCACTTTGGTGTAGCATTTAGCATCCGTTACTTTAGGCTGGGAACCGTCATCTGAGGCTTTTCGTCGGATGACCTGTTCGCCGTTCTGAGCGGACCGCAGGCTAGTGGAGCTGAATGATGCGCAAAAAACTCATGTCTATAGTCTTTGTGGTGAGTGTGGGCGTAGTTCCATCGATATCATTCAGCGACGCGAGTGGACCGGATTTTTTCCGAGTAACAGACGTTGCAGCGAACGATGTTCTGAACATCCGAGATGGTGCAAGCGCCAGTGCGCAGAAAGTTGGGGAGATACCACCCAATACAGATGGCATCATCAATCTTGGTTGCTCTGGTGGCCTGACCTTTGCAGAGTGGGAAGAAGCGACGCAAGCAGAGCGCGAAGCTTCGATAAAGCAGCGGTGGTGCCAAATCGACTATCTCGGCACTGTAGGTTGGGTGGCGGCGCGGTATTTGGCCGAGGGGACCGCCCCAGAAGGAGAGACAGAAGAACCAGGCTTTTCGTGGCGCCTGCTCACTGTGGGCGAGGAACCCGCCGTTGGCGAAGGTCAAATTGTTTTCATGCCCGATGGATCTGTTTCCGGGAAAACGGGCTGCAACAGTTTCCAAGGCAGCGTCTTGACAGGGCGTGACATTATCGAGTTCCAGCAACAAATGGCCATGACCAGAATGGCATGCCCCGACGAACTACAACGTCAAGAGGATGCTATGCTTCAAACGATGTCTGGTGCGGTTCGAATGACCTATGATCCGTTGATTGATCAGTTGTTACTCGAGCCCGTCAGCGAAGCACCAACGCTAAGATTCCAACGCATTCGATAACCAAGCGCGGAGGCCAAGTTTTAGGCTGCCCGGAACCTATGCCCCATGGGGCGATCTGTACGGGGATCAGTCTCCTCGACGCAAGACGCTGATCGCGTAACGAACTGCGCTTACGAGAAGAATGGCGCCACCGACAATAACCCCGAACCATCCGAGAGCCAGAAGATAAAAAGGTTCTCGCAAGACGTTTTCATCGTCTAAGTAAGACCCTTGAACAGCGTATCCTGCCCAGGCTAGCAGACCTGCGCACACCAGGATCGCTCCAATAAAGGTTACCTTAGTCATACCTATGTAATCCATTTTACCTTAGCCGACGAAGTTAACGATAAGTGAACGCTATTACAACACATGCTTGGTTCATAGGTTTAGGAAGATGACTTCCAAACTCCAACCTGCAGAATGCTCGGCGGCAACACCAAGGGCGAAATCGGAAGCAAAATCTGAAGAGTTCTAATCAATAAACACGGACTTAAAAGGGGAGGCGGTCATGGCTCAAACCGCTAACCCACTTACACTGCGTTATAGGGCGCTACGTTCTGTCCTTTCCGTCAAAAAGAAAGCTATCCGGAATTGGTCGAGGGATCATCGTCCTCCGGTAAAGGTACAAGTGGTTCATCCACAGGAAGATCGGTGTCTGTTTGGTCGCTCGGTGCATCGGAGTTGGGATCAAGAACATCTTCCGGGTTATCCAATGTCGCTGGATCAAGCAAATTGTCTTCGGAGGATGCGGAGCCCGAAACGCCCAGAGCGTCCAGATAGTGGTTGCTTTGTCCGGCTTCATTTGCGGTCGTTTCTGCGTCAGATGGCGAATGAGCACCGATAGCCTCAAGGTAAGGATTGGTCTGACCATTGTCGTCGGTCAAACTCTCCAGGCTGCTAGTCGTATGGGCGCTTTCGCCCAGACCGGCTACGGTTCCGCCATCTTCAACTACATCAAATTCCACAGTGACCGTCGCCGATAGAAGGCCATCGTCCACAGGTTCGTCATGCGAGACGATTGGAGTGTCAACGTGATCAACATGACCATTCGCATGCTGCGTCGTTACCGTCTGCATACCCATGGCCGTATTTTCGGTGGTTACGATGGTTTCGAACCCGGGCGAGTGCCCTGCCAGATCATGATCCGACACCAACGTCACGTCTGTGTGCGCCGGGTCAATGGTATAGCTGCCATCATGGTTTTGACTGATCGGTTGGCCGGTATGGTCAAGCAGGGCCAACCCTGCGGCAAGCCCGCTGATCCTGATCCCTGTGACTTGGTCGCCGGCTACGTGGTCCGTTAACCGTATGTCAATGTCATAGGCATGATGCGGCGGCGGAGTCGGTGGGTTGGCTTGGAAATAGCGCGCGTCGAACCCCGGGGGCGGGCCGCCTTTCACCCATACCCCATCATTTGTCATAATGTTTTCAACATCCTTGATCTCGGGAATGTGGCGCCAGGAATGGGGTCCATGCCGTGAACTGTCGTAGCTGCCAAGGATCAGCGTATCCCGGCCTTCCTTGCCTTCGATCTTCTCATGCGTCGTTCCGCGCAGATAGAATAGGTCGCTGCCCTTTTCCATGTTGATCTCTTCGTCGCGCATATTGTCGAGGATGAAGACCCTGTCGCCATGTTCACTGCCTTTGACCTCGTCATGGACGTGTCGCACGACATGCCCGCCGTGATCGCGCTGCAACTGCTGCATCATCTGGTCAAGATGATGGTTGTATCCGCCCTGGAAGGAATTGCCCGTGCTCGAGCCAGAACCAGACCCGGCAGCCGGGATTGTACGTCCACCGCCAATATCGACATGCACAGAAAGGTCTGGCGGTCTGTACGTCTGCACAACGTCCAGAGATGCAGTAGCACTGGCCGTTGCGCCAGCTCTATCCTGAATCAAAACTGTGATGGGAATGTTATCGTGATGAAACCCGACCGCAGGTGTGAAGATCCATTGGCCTGCGCCATGCCGGGCAATACTGCCATAGCTCGGGTCAACCTGTACGCTATGGACGCTGAGTGCGTCTCCTGTATCCACATCGGCACCGTGGACGGCTTGCACCAGCTCGCTATCCGTAAATGTACGGGGGGTATTCTGCGTCGTTTGTCCAAGATCTCCGGCCGAAGCCGTCGGAGCATCGTTTACAGGTGTGATGTTAATATGTGCCCGCGCCGGGTTGGAATCCGTATGACCATCATTTGTGGTGAACCTGAAATATGTATCGGTGCGATGCACATCCGTTGCGGGTTGGAAAACCAGGTGCCCGGCCTTCAGATCAGCGGCACTGACTTGCGTGTTCGCGGCGACCTGCACCCCGTTAAGCATCAAAACCCCCTGCGAGGCATAAGGAACCTCGAGAATGGTAAGGTGATCCAAGGGGTCGCCATCGGGATCGGTGTAGTGCAGATCCGACAGGCGGATAGTGATTGGCGTGTCTTCCGGGGTGCTCAGTTGCGGCACGCTGGCCGTCAACCGCGGAGCATCGTTCGTTCCTGTCACCGCCCAGTGGAACGTAAAGCTATCAGCTAAGCCCTCGCTATCCGTTATGGTGACCGGGATATCTATGGGCTTTACTTCTCCCTCTTTAAGCCCTTGGTAATCTGCTCCGCCTGCATCAAAGGTATAAGAGCCATCTGAGTTCAGAACAAACCCAGCACATTGGCTGTTGTTGTGAACCGATGGGTATCACCTGCGTCGACGTCCAGAACAGACAGGTGGCCGGTCTTGGTTGCACCTTCGGTGACGGCCCCTTGTTGCGAAACAGAGATGGGAGCGTCATTCGTGCCGTGGATCGAGATTGTGACATCATGATGCGTGCCGTCCTTCGACGTCACGGTGAATGTATCGGTCAATGGAGCAGAATTCTGCGTCAGCCCCTGAACAGCGGCCTGAGTGTTGTCTGCGGTGTAGGTCCAGTGCACCTGTATGGCGAGGGCAACCTCAGCGGTAGGTAGAGTTCAACTCGGATCCTGCCTATTGTTCATGCCAGCGATATCGCCCGGCCACATGAATCAGAGGAAAAGTATGGCTCGTTGGACATATTTGGCATTGCTCTTGATCGGAGCCATCGGCGACCCCGCAACATCTCAACCTGTTCTGGCGGACGCCAAAGCCCTTCGTCCTTATAGCGAAACAGCTGTCGTGATCACCGGACCGGTAATCCTGTCAAAAAAGCGCATGGTCTTTGAGACTGGTGGGTTTCTCGATCTGAATGTGGTCGACGATGCAGCTTCGGGTAGATGGGGAGCATCTGGCAATGTTCCCGTCGCACAAGTCTTCAGGGTCTCAGGAGATGCCGGACCACTTCGGCAGCAAAACACGCTTTGTGGGGACCAGCCAGTAACCTTTATGGCAGCTTGGGGTGAAAAAAGCTCAGGACATGCGTACCTGGGCATTGCCATGTTCGCCGGAGCGGAAATACCGACCGGGGTCGCCGAAGAGGGCATTTGTGGCACCTTCTTCTTTTCGACGGATTTGGAAAAATAACCTTTTGGGAGGCGATGCAAAGGTAACTCGACCTGCCGCGGGACAAGAAGTTGACTGGCGTCCGATGATGATGAAACGCGATTGCTTCCAGTACTCTTAGGCGGGCCAAGTGATTGAACCGTTACCCCGCTCTCGTCGCATGGGTGAAACTGGCGCAACATCAGAGGTTCGCCCATTGTCCATTCGAAGCCCCGTTCGTATTCGTCCGGCAGCGCCTATCGACGGTTTTCGGTGGCGCGATGCGTTGCCTGAAATGTCCCCGGTGGTTGCCCGGTTCTTCATCCCCCGCGTCACCCAGGCAGGCCGGATGGGTTTAATCAGGATCAACCTGAGTTGGCTGAAGGGTCGTCCTCCTCCGGTAATGGAACAAGCGGTTCATCATGCGGGAGGTCGTTCCCCTCATCGCCGGTCACTCTGTCCGAACTCAGATCCTCGGCCGCCGCGGGATCATCCAGCATCGTTGGGTCCAACACGGGTGCGTCAGTCAGCATATCCGCATCAACCCCGAGCGCCGCAGTGTAGGGATTGGCCGGCTCGGAATCCTGTAACTGTGTCGGAACGTCGGAATGCAGGCCCGCCCCAACTGCGTCGAGATAAGGGTTCACCGGGTCACCTTGATGGAGAGATGAGCCGTCCTGCCCGTGATGTTCGTCGGGGGTATCGAAGCCTCTGTTATCCTGCTCAGCGGGATCGTTCGCGCTGCCTGCCCTTGCGGCGAGAGACACATCCATGTCGTCGGTCAGTCCGAGCGCGGCAGCGGACGGGTCTTGGGTATTGCCGTCAAGCGTCACTTCGAAAACTGGCCCATCGTCACTCGGGGCGTCGTGTTGCTGTGGTGTTACCGGAACAATATCGATACCGATCAGGGTCGTGTGATCGACGTGGTGGCCGCTCGCCCCGTGCACGCTTTGGATGTTGATATTGACCTGCACATCAGCATCCGAGGTATGTGTGCCATGCTGCAGGATGTGGAACGTGTCGGTATGACGTCCGGATGTAGGACCGACGCCGCCGTGTTTGATAACACCGGAGTTGGGCTGGTAATGATAGTCGAAATGCCCGGTTTGCGGGTCCATCGTCAACGTCCCGTACTGGCCCTGAAGCGACAACACTCCGTGTCCGTGCCCGTTGTCGATCGCCCAGCCACCTGATCCGCCGGTCAGTGTGCCGGAAAGATGGGGCGTGCCCGTACCCTGTACCTGAGTTGCAGTGGGCGGTGTCGGCGCCGCGGTCACATCCAACGTCGCTGTAGCACTGCGTGTTGCATGTCCGTCCGTAACGGAAATCGATACTGGGACATCGGTTTGGCTGGCGCCAGCTGCGGGGGTAAACACCCAATTGCCGCCAGATTGGTGGAAGCTTCCATATTGCGGGTCGACCTGGACATTTGAGATAGACAGATGATCGCCTCGGTCCACATCGGTTGCATGAACAGCCGCCAGCAAATCTGCGGTCGAGATGGTTTTACCCGCACCTGGTTGTGTGGCGCCAAGATCTCCCGGCGTTACAATCGGCGCATCATTCGTCCCGGTTATGATGATCTGGACCGGCTGCTTTGTGCCATCCAGCGTCGTGACGGTGAATGAATCGGTGAGGGTTTCTCCCTCACCAAGCGCTTGAACCCTGCCGTCTGTCTGATCGACCCGATAGGTCCAGTGACCGCGGCTGTCGATCTCATAAGCGCCAAAACCACCGTCCGAAGGTCTGGGCTGCCCATAGTTCGTACGATCGGTGCCGCTCTGTCCCCAATCCGGATCGTGTACGTTGAGGGTTCCGCGGGCCACAGTCCTGGTGTCCTCGACCACGGTCCCAGATGTGTCGCCCGTGATCTTGGGAACATCCGCGGTGCCCTCAACTGTAATGTTGACGCGATGCGTCGTGCCGTCGACACCACGCACCTCAAAGTAGTCGTAGATGAGCTCGCCTTCGTGAAGGGACTGCCGCGAAGGAGGCAGGGTGAAGGTCCAGTTTCCGGCGGCGTCGATTGAATAGGTTCCAGCGTTGTGCGGTGCCTGGGCATTTGTCACCGGAACAAAAGCCGCGACGCCACCATCCGGATCCGAGATGTTCAGCTTGCCGGATGTGGTCGGAGCGCTGTCCTCCTTGACATGCCCTGAATCCGTTCCCGTGATGATCGAAGCATCGGGCGTTGCGCCAAGCGTGAGAGACGCTTTCTGCGCGACGGTGCCACCATGGCCGTCGGTGACGGTGTAGCTGAGGGCGACAGGGCCGTTGTAGTTCGGGTCTGGCGTGAAGGTGAAGCCGTGGGTGGCGTCGCCGGTGATGGTTCCGTGGCTGGCGCTCAGCCCGCTCACCGAAAGCTGATCAGTGCTGTCCACATCCGTGGCATGCTCGAGAAGCTGCGCCGCGGTGATCTGCACCGGTTTGTCTTCGGTCCCGCCTGGCAGCGTGACCGGGCCGCTGACGGCGGGGCCGTCATTGGTGCCCGTCACGGTGATCACGAGGTTCTCGGTGTCGGTGGCGCCGGTCTTGTCGGTGACGGTGACCGGGATGGTGATCTGTTGCGGCTGACCCGCCGCGAGATGCTGGTAGGCCGCATCGGTCGGATCAAAGCTCCAGCTGCCATCGGGGTTCAGCGTAAAGCCCGCCGGCGCAGTGCCGCCCAGCGAATAGGTCTGCGTGTCGCCCGTATCCACATCCGTCGCCGACATCTGCCCGGAGACCGCCTTGCCATCCTCCGTTGCCGAGGCCGTCGCGGCGCTCAGAACCGGAGTGTCGTTGGTGCCATGGATAGTGATCTGGATCTGGTGCGTCGTCCCGTCGGCGGAGCGGACCCGATATGTGGCATGTCCGTCCTGACCCGCAGCCAGCTGTTGAATGGCCGGGTTGCTGTTGTCCGTCACGTAGCTCCAGCTTCCGCTGGAAGCGATATGCAGGTGGCCGCCGAATGGGTCCGAGATCGCATGTTCGCCAAACTGGCTGGACTGGAAATGCTCCTGCGCCGGCCCGTCCGGGTCGGTCACGTCCAGCTTGCCACTAATCACGATGCGACCAGCCACGTGATCCTCGGTTGCAGAGCCGGTATCGGTTCCCGTAATCACCGCCGCATCGCCCACTGCTGCGAGCGTCGTGCTGGCACCGGTATGTGTTACCCCACCATGGGCGTCCTTCACGTCATAGGTGAAGTGGACCGTGCCGCTGTAGTCTTTCTCCGGCGTGAAGGTGAAGGTGCCGTCGGGGTTGGCGCGGACCGAGCCGTGATCGACCCGCAGCGCGTCTATGGTGAGTTTGCCCGCATCGTTGGCGTCCACATCGACCGTGTTGGCGAGAAGCTGCGCCTTGGTGAGCGTCTGCGCCGTGTCCTCGGTGCCAGCCCGGAGAACGACTTCAGAAGAGCAATAAGGCCGGTCATTGCTGCCATGGATCGTGATCACGATGTCATGCGGCGTGCCATCCTTGGAATGCACTGTGATCGTGTCGGTGAGCGTTTGCCCTTCGCCTAGCTGGTCAATCGCCGTGCCACGCGTAGTTGGTCGAGCACCAGCGTCTGCCAGATGACCGGCATCACCGTAATAGTGCCATTCGCCGTTGGCTTTCAGGTACAGGTCACCATAGGTTCCGTGGTAGTTTATGCCCGGTCGAACCGTGTCAAACTCCGCTTCACCGACATCGGGATCGAGGATCGTTAGTTTTCCGTCCGCGTAAAGCACAGACCTCTGCAGCGTCGTCATGCCCGGCTGGGCATAGTCAGGCGACATGTCCACTCCAGCCGTGTTTTCCGTCACATCGCCGGTATCAACGCCGCCGATAATGGCCGCGTCTCCGACTGCCGCCAATGTCAGGTTGGCGGTTTGTGCGGTGTTTCCACCATGGCCGTCGGTGACGGTGTAGCTGAGGGCGACCGGGCCGTTGTAGTTGGGGTCCGGCGTGAAGGTGAAGCCGTGGGCCGCGTCGCCGGTGATGCTTCCGTGGCTGGTCGTCAGACCGGTGACTGAAAGCGTGTCGCCCGTGTCGATATCGGTCGCATGCTCGAGAAGCTGCGCCGCGGTGATCTGCACCGGTTTGTCTTCGGTCCCGCCTGGCAGCGTGACCGGGCCGCTGACGGCGGGGCCGTCATTGGTGCCCGTCACGGTGATCACGAGGTTCTCGGTGTCGGTGGCGCCGGTCTTGTCGGTGACGGTGACCGGGATGGTGATCTGTTGCGGCTGACCCGCCGCGAGATGCTGGTAGGCCGCATCGGTCGGATCAAAGCTCCAGCTGCCATCGGGGTTCAGCGTAAAGCCCGCCGGCGCAGTGCCGCCCAGCGAATAGGTCTGCGTGTCGCCCGTATCCACATCCGTCGCCGACATCTGCCCGGAGACCGCCTTGCCATCCTCCGTTGCCGAGGCCGTCGCGGCGCTCAGAACCGGAGTGTCGTTGGTGCCATGGATAGTGATCTGGATCTGGTGCGTCGTCCCGTCGGCGGAGCGGACCCGATATGTGGCATGTCCGTCCTGACCCGCAGCCAGCTGTTGAATGGCCGGGTTGCTGTTGTCCGTCACGTAGCTCCAGCTTCCGCTGGAATCGATATGCAGGTTGCCGCCGAATGGGTCCGAGATCGCATGTTCGCCAAACTGGCTGTACTGGAAATGCTCCTGCGCCGGCCCGTCCGGGTCGGTCACGTCCAGCTTGCCACTAATCACGATGCGACCAGCCACGTGATCCTCGGTTGCAGAGCCGGTATCGGTTCCCGTAATCACCGCCGCATCGCCCACTGCTGCGAGCGTCGTGCTGGCACCGGTATGTGTTACCCCACCATGGGCGTCCTTCACGTCATAGGTGAAGTGGACCGTGCCGCTGTAGTCTTTCTCCGGCGTGAAGGTGAAGGTGCCGTCGGGGTTGGCGCGGACCGAGCCGTGATCGACCCGCAGCGCGTCTATGGTGAGTTTGCCCGCATCGTTGGCGTCCACATCGACCGTGTTGGCGAGAAGCTGCGCCTTGGTGAGCGTCTGCGCCGTGTCCTCGGTGCCAGCCCGGAGAACGACTTCAGAAGAGCAATAAGGCCGGTCATTGCTGCCATGGATCGTGATCACGATGTCATGCGGCGTGCCATCCTTGGAATGCACTGTGATCGTGTCGGTGAGCGTTTGCCCTTCGCCTAGCTGGTCAATCGCCGTGCCACGCGTAGTTGGTCGAGCACCAGCGTCTGCCAGATGACCGGCATCACCGTAATAGTGCCATTCGCCGTTGGCTTTCAGGTACAGGTCACCATAGGTTCCGTGGTAGTTTATGCCCGGTCGAACCGTGTCAAACTCCGCTTCACCGACATCGGGATCGAGGATCGTTAGTTTTCCGTCCGCGTAAAGCACAGACCTCTGCAGCGTCGTCATGCCCGGCTGGGCATAGTCAGGCGACATGTCCACTCCAGCCGTGTTTTCCGTCACATCGCCGGTATCAACGCCGCCGATAATGGCCTTATCATCGGTGCCGTTGATCGTGACGGTAATCTGCTTCGTGGTGCCGTCCACGGTGGAGACGGTCAGCGTGTCGGTGATCTGATCCCCGGTCTTCAGGGCCTGCACCGCCGGCTGGCCATTGTCGAGCGTGTAGCTCCAGGTGCCGTCGGGCTGGACGGTGAAGCTGCCATGGGCACCTGCCGCACCCGTCTGCGGCACGAAGCCCGCCTGACCCGCATCCGGGTCGGTCACATCGAGCTTGCCACCGGTCGAGGCCAGCTTGTCTTCCGTGACTGCGCCCACCGCGGTGCCGGAGATCGCCGCCTTGTCATCGGTGCCATTGATGGTGACGGTGATCTGCTTGGTGGTGCCGTCCACGGTGGAGACGGTTAGCGTATCGGTGATCTGATCCCCGGTCTTCAGGGCCTGCACCGCCGGCTGGCCATTGTCGAGCGTGTAGCTCCAGGTGCCGTC
>NZ_CANLRL010000003.1 GCF_947493595.1 uncultured Shimia sp.
CCGCCTGACCCGCATCCGGGTCGGTCACATCGAGCTTGCCACCGGTCGAGGCCAGCTTGTCTTCCGTGACTGCGCCCTGAGAGGCTCCGGCGATGACCGCTCGATCGTCGGTGCCCATTACGTTCACGACCAGTTGGTGGCTCGTTCCATCGACGCTGTGTACCGTGAACGTTTCGCGCTCGCTCTGCCCTGAAACCAGCGCCTGAACCGAGGGAGAGGCGTTGTCGAGCCTGTAGGTCCACCGACCCGACGCATCGATCTGCAGACTACCGAAGCTTCCAGTCAAAGACGTGGTTTGAAAATGTGCTTCGCCCGGATCCGGATCGACGATCGTCAGCGCGCCGGACACCGTCAGAACACGATCCTCGGACGTCGTTCCGGTATCCGTTCCCGAGATTCTGGCTGCGTCGGGTTGTGGCAACACATTGAAAGGCAACTGAACCTGTGCGGAGTGACCGTTTGGATCAACGACCGTTGCGGTTAGGTGCCCTGATCCGAACCAGTCGGTCGGGGGAGTCATGGTCAGGTTCTTAAGGTCGGTGCCGGGACCAAGGACCCACGTCCCACCCGGACCTGCGTGCCCTTGGTTCATGATCGTTCCGGGGGGCAACCCACTGATGGTCACAGTGGAGCCACCCTGCGTGTTGTTGCCGTTCACTACCGAGATCAGGACCGGCACAGGGTGGCCTTCCTTACCACCGGGGATCAACCCGGCGATGGCAGGCCCACTGGGCTGACCAGCCGTCACGATGTGGCTTGGCGTCTGTCCCGAAGCGTTACCGCCACCGCCAGTTGAAACGGAGGGGATGATAGCATGTCCGACATTCTGACCTGTGCCAATGCCCGGCAAAGCATGAGTGAAGTCGGGATGTCCAGCACCAGATTTCTGGATTTTAGTTGGGGGCAAGGGAGCCAGGCCGGACGAGGCCAACCAGTCGGAGCCGGACTCCGCCCCCGGACGACCCGGCTCGGAATGCAACTCGGAAAGGTCGGCGCCCATATGTCGTGCCAGGGCCGGCGCGGAGACCACCAACTGCCGGTTGCCGGAACCGCCGCCTTGCTCTACGCCATCCGGCGTCGCATGGGCGCCTTCGTCCTGTACATCCGGAAGGTCGCTCGTGTCGGTCACAACCCAAGCAAAAACCTCTTCGGACAACTCGTCTCTGGGATCCGCGGTCGAGCGGGAGGTTTGGGATTTGCTCGGGTTCTGATCGGACATCGCGTCTCTCCTCACCTCTCTGTCAATGCCAAGTCGAGATTGGTGTAGATGGGTTTCCAGACATACTGAAACACGGTCTTGGCACCGGTCTTGATATCGGCCTCACCGGTCATTCCGGCGATCAATGTAAGTCCGTCCTCAACATCGCGGAAATGGTCGCGGTCCAGCTGCACCAGCACTTCATAGTATGCTGTTCCTTTCTCATCGACAGCCGTTGTTGGCGAAACTCCCTCGACCGTGCCAGGCAATGCTCCGAAGCGACTGTAATCGAAGCTATCAACTTTCAACCGAACGGATTGGCCTACTGAGACGAAGCCAACATCGCGCGGCGACAAGCGGCCGCTGAAACGAAAGCCACCGTCGGCGGGAACGATCGTGACAACCATGCCGCCGGGATCAATGACATCGCCTATGGTGTCGTCGGGGATCGACTGAATAACACCGGCAATGGGTGACCGAATCTCCGTCTCGGCCACACGGCTCTGCAAGCCAGCGGCTTCGGCCTGCAAAGCACGCCGCTGGGAATCTGCTTCTGCAATCCGGCTCCGTGCCTTGGCAAACTCATCCAGTTCGACCTGTGTTAGCGATGCTTGTAGCTCGGCAATCTCGGCCTCGGCAATGGTTCGCCGGCCGGCGAGCTGGGCAAGATCAAAGCGATACTGTGCTTCCTGCTCGCGGAGTTCCGCGAGCTTCGCGCGCGCGCTTAGGCCCCGTTCCAGCAAGTCTTGTTGAATGGTGCGCTCCTCTTCGGCGACGGCGATTTGTTGAATGAGTTGGGGACGTTCCTCGTCGATGGCTGCAATCTCGGCACGCTTTTCTTCGATTTGCGACCGGATCACGGAGTGTTCGGCACGAATGAAGGCGCGCGTTGCTGCAAGCGCAGCTGTCTCGCGTTCCACAAGGTCACTGAAATCCTCGGCATGGGCCGAGAAATCCGGTTCCCGCCCCTCTGCAAGCGCGAGAAGCCGCTCGATCTCAAGCGACAGTCCCGCAATACGCGCTTCAGCCGCTCGGAGTGCCGATTGTGCCTCCGCCTGATCCAGAAGCGCCACGATCTCGTTCGCTTCCACCATCTGACCGCGCGCCACCCGCAGCTCGGCCAGTTGACCTCCGTGCCGGCTTTCAACCCGCTTCACCTGCGCGATGGGTTCGATTTCCCCGCGCGCCTTAGAGATCTCGTCGACCGGCGTGTAGACCATCCAGATCACCAGTGCGGTCAGACCGAGCAGAATGACAACCGCCGCACGACGCATCCAGACGAAGGTCGACGTATCGTAAAGGTCGAAAGGTTGATCTCCGCGATTTTCATGCATCGCTCTTCTCCTCAGTCGAAGCTTCTGCTTCTGGCTTTGTTGTCTGAACAGGCCCGCAATAGACGACATTGCCGGCGTCCAGAACGATGACGATATCGGCGTGCGCCGCGAGTTCCGTGTCGTGGGTTGCAAGAAAGATCGTAGCTTTGCCGCGCGTTTCGTCGATGAACTTCCCGATCTCGGCCACGGCATCCTTGCCATTCGCGGCAAGCGGATCATCGAGAACGAAGAACCTGCTGCAATGTTCCGTTATCGCGGTCCACGCCGCACGTTCCACCTTGGTTTCGGCTGTAAACCCGACGCCGGGCTTTGTCTTGCTTTGCTCTAGCCAGACGCTCTTGTCGCCACCGACATAAGCGCACCGTGCGTCGATCTCGTCGGGATCAAATTGGGACATCTGGCGCCCGTTCAGCGTCAGATGTCCGGATTGCGGACGCAGATGCCCTGCGATGAGCTGCAGCAAAGTGGATTTGCCCGAACCATTCAGCCCCATGACGACCACGACGCTCCCGGGGGAGACATCAAATGTAACGCCGGTAACGGCGGGCGGCTGACCGGCTTCATGACGGTAGAACAGCCCCTGTGCGGCCACGGCGGGTGCTTCAGGTTCAAGCGCTATCTGCAGATGTGACTCCTGGCCTATCGTTGGTGCCCGGAGTTGGGCCTCAAGGGAAGTCCAGCCGCTATGGATCGCCTTGAGACGAGGGATCGCCAGGAACAGCGATTGCGCGGGGCCGGTGATGCGCCAGGTCAGCAACATGGTACCGATCAATGTTCCCGGAGACAGATGGCCGTTCAGCGCAAGATCGATCCCGACGACCAGAGTCACGAGCGCGGTGCCGGATCCGAGCGTTGTCGCGATTGCAGACTGGGAACCGGTCCTCGCCATCAAACGGTGCGTGTCGCGCGCACTTGAGCGCAAGGTAGAGTCGAACCGCTGAAGCCATTTCTCACCCAGTCCGGCACGTTGAATGGCGCCGTTGGCATCAATTAGTTCGCCGATCATCTGGGAGCGTCTCTGGGATTGACGGACAGCAAACGGGTCCCGGCTGCCCGTTCCGGCGTTCATCAAAAGGCCGAAGCCAAAGAACAGCACGAGGTAGATTGCGGGGATGATAGCCATGCCCCCGCCGACGATCACAAGCGCGGCAAAAGTCAGCACTATAAATGGCGCGTCATAGATCGCCGCGATATTCGGCGAGGCGAACAAGTCGGCGGCGCGCTCGCCCTGCCGGACCTTCGCGACAATCGCACTGCCAGAGTTCCCTGCAGCGTTCGATGCGGGCGAACGAAGAGCCTTGCCGGTCAGCAATGTTGAAATCTGCCCCGAAAGCGAGGCGTATTCCGTGGAAGCAAGCCCTGACCGCACTCGGCGCATCGCCAGCATCGTGATCAAAACAATCACTGCGCCCGATAACAAGGCCGGAAGCGAATGAGCGGCGCCCCCACCCAGCACCCGATCATACACCGCCATGGTGAAGAACGGCACAGCAAGAGCGCATAGGTTGATGATCAGAGATTGCCACGCGACATGGACGAATGCGCCCCGCGCGCGGGAAGATATGTTGGCATAGGTGACCCTGGATGCCTCTGCTTCTGGAAGCATGCGCAGATAAAGGAGCGGCCCTGCCGGCAGATTGATCTGCCCCGTTTTTCCGGCCTCCGGGAACGAAACGAGATCGCCATCACGTCTTGCGACGCCAATCCAATTGGTGCCGTCTCTTGCAATCAGGGCTCCATCATGCCCGTCGCTCCAGGATTTCGGAAGGCCCTTGTTGATGGACGCGTGAACACCAATCAGATTGCTGGCGCGCGCCATGTCGGCCAGCGAAGAAGAATACCCACCGAAAGCCGCTTCAACGGTCTGATCGGAGTGACGCCCGTCGAGATACTTGAGAACAGATTGGAGAAAGCCGGTGGCGTCAGACATCATTCGACTCCCTCGATCCAATTTCTCGGATTGTCGAGGCGCTTGGCATCTTCAAGTCCGTCGCGGAGAGCCTGCGACGTGGTCTGTAAAAGTATTTTGACGTCATTTGCGCGGGGCAGGAGGAACTCCGACAACTTCTTCACAGCATCAACATCCAGGGAAGCTTCCGGGGCCTCAAGAATAACCAGCTCGGGGCTGCCAACGAATGCCTGGACGATTGCGGACCGTTTGGTGCCACCATCCGGCAGTGGCCGGCCGGAAGACGCAATCTCCGTGTCGTACCCATGGGGAAGTCGGCAAACGATGCTGTCCAGTCCGATCTCGCGCGCCAGGGTCAGAGCTTCCGATTCAAGATCCTTGTCCAGGCGGGACAGGCTATCCATGAGTCTACCGATCAAAAGCTGCGGCCGAGCAGACACGATCCGGGTCTTCTCCGGGTTTGCCATGTTATGCGGCAAATGATCGATGATGGCTTCCAACTTCTCTGTCTCAGTCTGCTGCGAACACGCCTCGAGGATCCAAATGCCCCCGCCAGTCGAACTCAGGTATTCTTTCGTTCGTTTCGAAGGCTGCCTTCCGCTCTCTCCGCTGACTTCGAAGATCGCCTTTGAACGCTCCGCCGTGACGGCCGCAGGCTGGGCACGCAGGCCCGTCGCCGCAACTCCAACAATCTGAGATGCCGCCCGGGAACCCAGCAACGTGCAGGCGGCAAGGCCGCCGGTTGTCATCTGCCCAGCGAGCACTTCTCCGGCACCCAGCCAAACAACGCCGACGGTCGAGATGAGTGCGCCACTCTGCAACAGATCTAGTTGGAAGCTACTGATATTCTGCGTTGTCTTGTTTGCTTGGGACTGGACGGCTCGCGCGTGGGCAAGACGCGAGAATCCGGAACCGATGCTGGCCAGGCTCGTCGTGTTCGAGGGCGTATTTGCGAGCGCAGTGACACCGGCTTCGTACTGTGCGCCCGACAGTAGTTCCTCCTCCAGAGCTGATCGGTTCCGCGATGCCACCGCGAGGAACGCGAGCATCGATACGGCAGCAACCAACAAGGGCGCTACAACAACGGTTCCACCAAGATACGCAATCAGAGCGATGAAAACGATGGAGAAAGGCGCATCAAATCGCGCGAGCATCGTTTGACCGACATTCACATCGCGTGCCTTTGCAGGCGCGGAGGCGAGTAGAAGGGCTTTCTCTCGGCTATAATGTCCATGAAGCAGTTCTCGGGCTGATCGAGACCACAGCCTGTGTTCTTCCAGCGCAGACCAGCGTGCAAATATGCCGGACCTTACGTATCGGAGCAGTCCCGAAAACAACAAGGCCACGACAACCGCCGAGAAAATGACAATAGCCGACCCGGCCGACTGATTTGGCAAAATTCGGTCGTAGACTTGAAGTAGAGCCAGCGGAAGCGCCAACGCCAGCACGTTGATTCCCATGGACAGAAGGCCCACAAAAACGCGCGCGCTCATCTTCCGACCCGGAGCATGATTGGGTCGACTGCTTTGTAACGCCTCATCAATACCCATACTACTGATTCCTCAAACCTCGAAAGTCTTAGTTTACGTTGCCGAACTCCATTCAAAAACTCACGTTTTTTATTGTTGGTTTGTTTTCATTTGGCCGGGTTTGTCGAGAACAGCAGAAGGAGCGGAGCTCCAACGAAATGCACTTTGGCTGTTTCCTCCGATGAAGATCTACATATGAGGAAGGCAAAGAATTCACGTACTGCGTCTATTCCCATTGTGCTAAGCTTGTTCGCCAGCGTCCCTCTTCTTTGTCCCAAACGCTGGCCGTTACACACGGGGTTGGGTTTATGCCACCACACTGCGAGCCATGCACTTGCGCTAGGAGCACTTTGAACGGACCAAGTACCTCCAGCGACCATCCCTTGTTCAATAGGGATTGGATCGAACCCTCCACGAGGAAGTGCGACATACAACCGCCGGTTCCACAATAGAGCGACGCAGCGGACGAACAGGCAAAGCCATACTCGTTCAAGACCCAATCTGCATATAAATCGCCATCAAGGTCGACCCGGTCAAGTGCGCCCCAGTCCAGCGCGAACTCTCCATCATCAATTGCCGCGCAAGCTGCCTGCGCATTCTCAACTTTGGATTGGAGTTGCACAGGCAGCGTCGAGATGTCTTGCGAATGAGCAGGCGCTGCCCCCATCACAAAAACCAGAAATGGTGCGGCCAGAAGAAGGGGCGCAATCAGCCCCCGGATAGAAACGTTTAGTTGCATTGGTCGTACCTGTAGTCCCCGTACTCGATCCAGTTCTGGCCGCCATCTTGGAACACCAGAAACTCCGAGCGATCTTCAGCGAGCAGAGCCACGACAAATCCCTTCGGAGGTTGCGCATTGCCAAAGTAGCTGTACGCAGTTATTGCTCGGGTAGTCTGGCCATTTACAGTGACAAACGCGTTCCAATCACTGCTTGATGACTCAAGAAGAGCGTACTCGATCTGTCGCTTCACCCCGCCGCCACCGCAATACACGATGCCCTCCGGCGCTTCTGGCTGTGAAGATGCCTCTGCGCTGCGCCCGCAGGCCGCTTTCAGTGACCGGACCGCCGCGGCCGACCCCTTCAAGTCGAATATCCCATATGTGACATCCTGGTCGATCATTGATAGGTCCACGGCGGCGTTTGCAGCAATTTGGTCGAGTACGAAGTCATAGTCGCTGCTGTTTCGAAAAACGATCTCGATCGGGTAGTTGTCGACAATATTTACCGACGCATTGTCTCGCCCGACTTGGAACGCACCAACTTCAGTTGTTCCGTTTGCGAGAAACCGAATGGACACTCCTTGCTTTGAGGCAATGTCCTGGCTGTCTTCATAGCCTGCGGGCGCAAATCGAATGCGGTCACACTGAAGTTCGAGGGTTGAGTTGTTACTTTGAATAAAAGCGTTGGGCGACGGCGAACCTACGAATGACCAATCCGCCAAAGCAGGCGCAGCACAAATGCATGCCGCAGCAACCCCCGCCAATGTCCAAGTTTTCATGTTACATGCTCCCTTTGTGTCTGTTGAACGTCTGAAAGCTGTCCGCAATATCTGCATACGATCGGCTTCGGTTCACGCCGGCGGTGGGCCATAGGCGTTGGTACCTTCCTCAGACGGTCGTGTGAGCCACCAAATCATCATGATTGCCAGTACCACCTGTAGTACAACCACGACCATCAGCCCTATGCCGCCAAGAAACTCCGCGGGCCTACGCAGCGTATCAGGATCTTCGACACCGGTCTCAAGCACTGAGAAAACTGCGACACCGCCAAGCAACATGAAAGTTGTTGCCAGTGATAAAGCTGCTGGAAGCAACAAGTACCACCCCGGACGCCCGCTATCATGTAGGCGACGCCATCCAGCCGCTAGTAAGGGAACCAACACCATAAGTTGGAAAATCGAATTGAGCGGTCCCGAACGGTCACCGGTTTCGAGGTTGGCACCGAACACCGTAGCGTCGACAACAGAGAGAAGCACACTGACAATGACGACAAACAAAACGAACCACCAGTACTCTGGGCGTGAAGCCCGGCCAGAGAAAACAAAGTACTTCTTCAAGCAAACGCGAGATGACTCAATTAAGCCCATGCCTTATTTCCTTCTACCCATGCGGTAACTATATATTTCTACTTATGCGGTAACTATTGAACAGATCCAGTAGGTGCGTCAATTTTTTCTGTGAATTCTCTTCTCTTTAGGTAAGCTTGAATTCGTTAAGGCAGACTTAAGCATTGTGTAGATGATGACCTCGATTCCGCAGCCGAATGAGTGGGAATGTACCAATGGCCATTAGAAAACTCGCCAGCATGACCTTGGTAGGCGCTGTTGCCCTCCTATCCTTTTGGGCCGGCTCCACCTACCGCGATATGATCTATTCGGATGCCTGTCTTGATATAGGCGGCGGCCGAGAGCCGGGCGGGCATCAGATCTGTGTGCTTGTTGCCGGTTCCACCCCACTTCGTCTTGGACCCATTCTGATTATGCCCGAATACGTTGCTACCGCCGATGTTGAAGTCGTAGCCGACGGTGACGCGCTGCTGAATTTGGGCCTGAACAAGGACGTCGCCGCAGCCTTGGCTGCTTATACTGAGAACGCGATCGGAAAGCCCCTCGACATTGTGGTAGGCGGCCAACTCGTAAACTCTGTCGAAGTTCGCGAAGCCGTCACCGGGACTCAGATCTCGCTGGCCATGCCCGCAGGTTTGGCCGAGAAGGTTCTCAAGGACTTGAACGCGGGCCGCAATTAGGAAACTGACAACCAGTGACCTGTAACATTGAAGCATACATCATGGACTGGAGACATCGAGTGTTGGCGCGACTTATCCTGCTTGTATTTTTTGCGCCTGCCGCTGTTCTTGCCGACGGTGTGCATTTTTCCGGTCTCTATGTGCCGCAAGGATTGACGTGCGAAGATGGAGCAAGGATTTCCGAGGAGTACGGTGACCTACGAGCAGGGTATGTCATTTATGATAACGAGGGTCGCAAGTCTGACGACGGAGACTGCGACTACACCCAGGTTCAGCCCTTGCGCGGTACGGCGTTGCAAATCGTGGATCTTGCATGTTCCTACGATGGGTCCTCATACGAGTATCGTCAGGTGCTGACCCCTTTGAGCGAAAACCGCATGATGGCACTCAGCAGCCTTGATGACGGAACTTCGATATATCAGATTTATACCTATTGCGCCTGGGTGCCAGAAAGCAACTGACGAAAATGAATGTTTTCCGACCGGCGGTTATATCCGTAGCAACTCTGATCTTTGCAGGGTGCTATTTGAGTCGCCCATTGCTTGCTGGAGATCCATACGAAAGAATAATGGGTCATCGGAAAGACGAATATCGGAAAATTTTATCCAGAGGAATAACGCGCCAGAGCGCCTTCGCCGGACGATGGCCCTAGAATGAAAGGTCTCGCATGAACAAATTAACCACCGCGTTGCTTGCAGTTGTCGCCACACTGCTTGCCGGTTGTGCCGACCCGGTCTGACAAGGATACGCAGGCTAAGACGTTCAATCGGTCGTGCTTGATCAGGGCCCGCCTGCCAATGTTGAACAATTGTCCGATGTCCGACACGCGTATCAGTGGATTGTTGAATACACGGGCACCCGCCCGGTTGTATCTAATACCACTACGAATGTGGAAAGCGATGTGGCTGGGTCGACCACGGCCAACGCCACTACGACAACCCATGTTCCTTACACGCAACGATGCCTCTACACACTGATCGCGGTGCCGCGGGGAAGTCGCTGGTTCGTTGATGGCATGCGTAACGGCGGCCCAACTTGCCGCTAGGTTTGCGGGGCCCTCTGGCCTCGAACTTGAATGAAGGGCGACATCAATTCAAAGCGGCAGAAACGGAATCCCCGCAGCGCTTTCGATCTGTCAGACCAGCCAATCTGTTCATAAAATGTCCCAACTCGGGTGCACTTTTCGAAGACCGGTGACCCGTGCTCGCTATGCCCCGCTTACAAACAACGCTGGTAATACGTTGTTCATGGGGGGATTTTACGGGACCCAACCAGAAGGGTCGCATCAATGCCGATCAGGCCCCTTGACCCGGCCAGACCAGGTTGAAAATCAGTATGACAAAAGCAAAAGCAATCGCCAATAACAGACGCTTGCGACCCTTTGTTTTACCCTCGAGGACGCCGGACAACTCCATCGCCCAATATGTTGCGAACAACAAAGCCCCCGAGATTATCGCATGGAGAAAATCATACTGCATCTTGACTTGCACTCCTTATCGGGACGAGACTGGCCTTTGAGGAAACAAATACCGGAGGCAAAAATGCGTTTGCAAACATCTTTTCTGCTGCCAAGCCTTGGCATTCTGTCTTTGACTGCCTGTTTAGAGGTGTCTGAACCGGTTTCCGGCGGTAACGAAGCTGTCGCGCGGGCAAACTGTGTGAATAGCGTCAACTCGACCATAGGCGCGGGTGGGTCAAGCATTTCCGATGTGACAGTTCTCGAAGACGGTTACAGCTTTCTGGTAGCAGTACCCGGAGCCGAGCAGCCGTGGGTTTGCGAAGCAGACTTTGCCGGTAACGTCGGAGAAGTATTTTATCTGGGTGAAGGCTAAACGAGTTCAGCGATTGCTGGTGGCGACGCGCAAGCATGCGCCGTCTCACCTTATGATCCGCTTCCAACTCGGGTTACGCGCAGCCAGTTCTTCTAAAGTACCGGGTCCGTGCGCTGCTCCGAATAACACCACAACGTCACTCGGGGCAGCCTCGATCATCTCTGCGAGATGCTCGTTTCGCAAGTCAATGATCACCATCGGTGTCTTGGCGATATCCCCTGTCGGCATTACAAACTCGCTTATCGGCGTTAATCGATTTTCATCGGAAATTTCCAGCTTTCCCATCGAGCTCTCATAAGCGTCGGCTAACTCAGCAGGGGTTAGGTCCGCGTTCACGTCTCGACCACCGGGAAACCCCAGGAACATCTCATTGTCCTGCGCCACGAGTCCTTCTGCGACATTCTCCGCATAAAACGCTGGGGTCGGCAGGAAACCAAGCATCGCCCGAATGCGCAATTGGTCTTCATGGCTAGCGGCTTCAAAATCGACAAACTCATAAAACAGGTCTGCTCCGCCGGACTTCAAATTCTGAACCACCCCGGCAATAGCAGTGTAGAACTCGGGCTCTGCCTGATGGATCATAGGCACGAAATAGAGTGTCCTAGTACCGTCAGAAAACTGTAGCAGTTTGACGCTTCCGACCGTGCCGTCGACCAAGAAATGCTCCTCTGTCAATTCAGCGATACTACCGGGTGGTCCATCCGCAATATCTCCAACTGCCTGCGCGGCCGCAGGCATCATGATGCAAGAAAAAAAGATACTGGTGAATGCAAGCCGACAAGTTGCGGCAATTGAACTCTTCATATTCATGCTTCCCCTTTGCAAGCGTGCGCAAACAAAACTGCTTAGACTCGAAGTCTAATAGAATACGCTTTGCACCTCGCTGAAATCAGTAGTCCAGAACAGGTTTGCAAATCTGAAAGACCCTTCGTTGACGACACCCTCGATTGAGACCTAAAGGAAACCGTTTTCCGTAACGAAGACAATCAACTCTCCCATAAAGCGTTCTGCCTGTCGGACCCTGCGTGCGATAATGCATTCGACTACTCCGGCTGACAACGCCTTTGAAAACTCCTGAATCAGCTGAGGCCTCACACTATCAGGCATGTCGAGTTGCGCTACAGCAGCTTCTATTTGCCCAATTGAAAGATGTGCTTTGGCCTGTTCCAGAGCAGGATGACTGCTTGGCTGGTCAATGCGCTCACACGCAGCATAGCTGCCGGTACTGAGCAGCAGTGAAACCGGAAGTGCTGTCAGAAAACGCTTTATGATCAGAATCACGAAAGTCCTTTCGCTTGTGTTCCACTTCCCGCAGAGCGTAATGCCGACCCCACAGAACAACCAAGCAAAAACTTGTTTGAGTTGGGAGCGGGTGTTTTAAACCGAATGGGCTTGCACATCGCTTCTTTGAAGGTCGGACATGTGCAGGATATTGTTGAGCTCATGGTGTCGACAACCACCATTAGGCTGCATCTGAGCTGCTCCTCTGACAGGTTTTGAGTTTGAGGTTGGCCAGTTCCCTGGCTGATGAGAGGAGCTGTGACGGAATGCCGTTTCAAAGACGCGCTGCTCATTGACACTCAGCGGGCATTTCGTGTGGGCATGATGTTGCCACTCGCCCAGTCGCATATTGGACAAGCATCGAGTCCTGCTCATCATCTGTGACAACAAACAAAGACTCACCGTCCGGCGACAAGGCCACACCTTCGGTGTTTTTCAACCTGCGCCTCTTTTCGCCGTCTATCCAGTAAAGATCAAACGTTGCTACGTCGCCGTCATCTGGCAGAAAATGCACGGATCTTCCAACATCGCTGACGATCCAGAGCCCCCTTCTTTTTGGATCAACCGCCAACCCCGACACGTCCTCACCACCTGGCAAGATTTCATCGAGAGAGCGCACTGAAACAACCCGGTCCAGTGATGGCGCAATCACGACAAGCAGTCTGGGGCTCCGTTCCTTCAGAACAAGAACCGTTCCAGTTTCGGGATCGATGGCAATGCCTTCCAATCCATTCTGTCGGTCTTCTAACGCATCGGTAAGGTCTGTGGGGCTCGGTAGTGCCGTGACGTCGACAACTTCGGCACGATGGGGTGGCACGAGCGAGACCGTGACGATACTTCCGGTGCGCTCAGACACCATCAGAAGGCGGCGCTGAGCGACATCATGTGCCACCCCTTCGAGGTCGCGCAGTCGATCATCACGGCCGGTGTAGGCAGCAATATCGCCGTTAGCGTCAAGCCTGAATGCAGTGTGCGTGCTATCGGAAACAATCCAGAATCCGGTCCCGTCCGGATCAGTGGCCAGCCCCGAAGGTTCAGACAGTCCGATCTCAGGAAAATAGAGTGGAATATGCGAAACGTATTTCAGTTCAAGCGCGCTAACTGCTGTCGAAAACCCGATCGGTGCACAAAGTAAAGCGAGCGCAGCAACTTTAGGAAACATGCCAGCCTTTGGCGCGATGACCCGCCTGGCCCAGATCATCAAGCACGCCAGGCACACGGCTTACGGCTTCAGAATCGCTATGAGAAAGAACGAATTCGATTGTGGGCTTGAAGTCGTTCTTTCGCATCGAAACGATCCGGAAACTCTTGGCCTCAAAAGCCGCCTTTAGCGGTTCGATAGCAGCTCGGAGTGCATCATCGTCGTCGAACTTCACCTCCACAACGGACGTTTTTCTCGCGGTAACGAACCACAGCGTTGCCCAACCAGCAACTGTCGCGACGAGTGCCATAACCGGCAGATTCAGTCCAACCGCCAAACCGACGAGGGTCACAATGATCAGGATTGCGCCATCGACCAATGAGTTTGACGCCATGCGGAACCGGAAGAGACTGCCAAGGCCGAAAATGACAAAACCAATCAGGTAACCGTGGTGGATGACGAGGAACCCCACGAACATCCCGATCAGTCCGAAAAGGAATATGCTCACTTGCACACTCCAGCCTTGTGTATCTTGCCGAAGCGCGTTGCCACGTGGATGGAAGGCGAAGGCAACGGCAAGCAAAAGTGTCTCGATCACTGAAAGGAAGAATTCAAGCAACTCCTCCGTGTTCGCGATCTGCGACCACCCAGCATCCCGCACTGTAATGCTCGTGGGTAACGTAAGCGTCCCCTCAGGCGACTGGGCCAAGGTCAAATCTGGCAGACTGCATCCTACGAGCGCGATCAGAAGCACAGTGGCGAGGGGCTGGAACATCCGTTGATTTCGTTTCGTCGTTGTTTCTACTTGACCATTTCTACCGCACCGGATGGAACGGTATCAATCCGATAGATTACGCGCTCGGGTGTGTTCAGGCTTTCCGGCAGCGTACGCACATCAACAGGGGTCCGGAAGTCGGGGGCCTGCAAGGCCGACACCCGAATTGTGCCGTCTGCCTCGATATCGAGGAGCGTGATGGTTTTGGGCCCCGGACGCTCGGCTCCGATCAAGCGCCGAGATCCGCCGCCCAGTTCAGCCTGAGCAATCACTGACAACCGATCAAGGTGACCCGGGTAGAAGGCGTGATGATGTCCCGAGAGGTGAAGGCCGACGTCGATCTGCTCAAGCAGAGTTTCCAGATCAGGGTCGCCAATAATGTGGGTTTCGCGGCCTTCGGTGAAGGGCCATAGCGGCATATGGCTAAAAACGATCCGCGCCGGCCCTGCGTCTTCGAAAACAGTCGCGAGGGCGACCATCTGGGCGGAGTCCAGACGACCGATCGTGGTCGCGTCTAGCGACACAAGGCGGGCTGGCCCAATATCGAAGGCATAGAAGAAAGGATAATTGTCATCCTCCACGAAACTCACCTCGGGGCGCCTGTCCTTCCATTGCTCAGCGTACAAGCGCCGTTCTTGTTCGAAACCCTTGTAACCTGACGCGTCGTGGTTTCCCGGGGTTACAGCCATCGGAATGCCCGCCGCCGTAAGCGGATCGGTGACAGCAGCGTGAAACGCAGCCCACATCGCCCGTACTTCGGTTTCAGATAGCAGGGGCTGTCGCTGACCGGCGACCATGTCACCGGTCGAGACGACGAGATCAGGAGAAAGCGCAATAATGGCAGAAACTGCGCGGTGGACGTTTGCAGAATAGTCAGTCGAGCCGTAGCTGCCATTCAGGTCCGAGATCACCACGATCCGAACGGCCTCGGCAGCCGCCTGAACACCAGCCAGCACCCACAAAATCAGGCCAAGGGCGAGGCTACGCCGGATCACAAGTGATCTCGTCAGGCACAACGTCGCCGGTGAGGAAGAACTCTTTGGGGTTCAGATCGAACCTCAATTGCCCTGCTCGGCAACTGTCCTGAAGGATGCCTGCCGCGAGCGCTGTGTTGTTGACGACCTGAGCGACCTCTCTTTCCTTGAGCCCAAGGCTTGTCGAAAGCCACTGATAGATCGGCCCCTGCGATTGTAGATCACGGTCGAGCGCTACCAGACGCTCGTATACTGCGCCGTCAAAATGATGGAGTTTTTCGAGCATCTCGGTGCTTTTTGCAAAGTTTGCGTATGCAACACGCCCACCGGCATCATTGTCATTGAGGTTGGTGCGTCTCAGAAGCATTGCGCCTGCAGGCACGTCGCCATCTCCAGCTTCATGGTGCTTGGCCCTTTTGTGCTCCAGATCACCGTCCTCGATCCAATAGTAGTAAGGCGTGAAGTCGATATTCCCAACCCGGTCCTGCTGACTGAAGATAAAGTCGAGGAGGACAATCTCAGAGATCTCGCGCATCCAGTAGGCCATCTGCTCGCGAGGCACGTCCGGCCCGAGGTCGCGGTTGATCTGGCCGTCCCGACGACCTTTGGCGAGGCCAGTGTCAATTGCATCGATCAGCGGCGCATCCTCGCGCAAAGCCAAAAAGGCCGGAGTTTCCTGGAAGTCCCGGTTCTGGCCCTTGCCCCAACCTGATTTGCGCGTGCCGTTGATCTCAGATCCATACCTATGTCCCGGGCTCAATGTCATAATACCATAGATCTGCGTGCGATCAGCGGTGAAGATGTCATCTGTTGGGCTATAGGACGCGGGGTTCGTTTCGGCATCGACCAGGTGCTTCCACCCGGCATGGTTCATCCGCGCGGACCCGGACATGGAAAGGCCCGGGCGCGCGACCTCTGATGTGTGCATCGCCACGTCCATCGAGCGCCAGACTGCGACGGGAACTTTCACATCCATGTCGAAATACCGAGAGAAATGATAATAGAGCAGCGGCGAAGCGGAGTATGTTCCGCTAGTGCCTTCGGCGTTCATTGTCACCTTGAACTTGGCATGCTGGCCCTCGGCGAGATCCTTGGCCGACTTGCCCTCCTTGCACGCGTTGCGCTCAAACGCGACGCGGCCGTTCGCATAGGACCCGGTCGAGATGTCATATACCATCATGCCGGGGCTCGTGCTCCAGGTCTTGGGGCAAAGTGCGACCGCGTCGGCGTAAAGGTCGACAGCACAGAAGGCGGCTTCGTCTTCGAGATCGCGTTTGGAATATGAACCGCCAGGGATCTGCGCGATCCTTACGCAGCGCTCCTCTACGCCGTTGGGGCTCGAGAAGGTGGTTGTGTCGCCGCGGACCGCATCGGTTGCAAATCCAGGAGTGGCGGAAAGAAAAGCAAAAAAGCAAATCGTGGTTCGGATCATTGTGCAGATGGTCCTTCCGTTACTTTGGGCAGATCGCGGCGCGTTCGGCATCCGTGATCTGAAGCGCCGGATTGACGGTGAAGCGCTCGAACTTGCCGTCTATCCAGGCATCGCAGCCACCCGAGCAGGGCGCTCCATTTCGCGCTTCATTCCAATAGTCCTTGGCGCGATCTTCCGACCAGCCGCAGAATTGAACCAGCGCCATCGCCGACAGCGCGCCTGAAGAGTGCACACCCCACATGCAATGCACATAAACGGGGCCGTCATTACCCTTTATGACGTCATATACAGCCTCCATCACAGTCGCCGGACGCGAAGATCGCGCAGACTGATAATCAAAGCTGCCGGAACCGCAGGAGGTCGAGCCATAGTCGGTGTTTTTCCCAAAATCGGCATAGAAGCCGCGGGAGAAGCCTTCGGAACAAAGCGACTGGCGTTGAGAAGACGACAATCCAGTGCGCGCTTTGTCACCTCCAGAGAAACCACCACGATACAGAACACCATCCAGTACGGGGCGGAAGAACGCTGCTCCCTCGGGAGCACCAGAATTCGTGCGCGCTAGCATTTCGGACGCCGATGGCCCGCCGTCGCGAGAGGAGACGTCGGCGAAAACGATGGTAGGAGCCGCAAACGCGCAGGCCAGAGCCCAAACAACGAGGCTTTTCATTAGAGTATCCCTCCTTCTGAAAATCATGTTCTTGGGATGACAATAGCCCAGAACACGGCGTCTCTGAAACACAGAAATCCGGTTTCTTGGAAGATCTATTTGCACGTGGACTCCGGGTGCCACAGATGTCACGTAAAGTCACTCAACTCGAAATGCGATGAATATGATCAGCATGCAGTCAGAAAGGTCACTTCGGGCTCTTTCCGGCCGTACGCTGCATTCTACGCCAATGTCCGCACTGAGTACTAATGCTTGAAACAATTCTCTCTGTGCCAGGCTACAAACTCAGTCCTTGGCCGGTTGGCGAGGCGGTCCGGCACCAAGATCTTGCCGGACAAGTTGATCATCGATGTCACGGCTTCGATATCGTTGCTCTGGCGGGAAACCAGAATAGTTAGGTCGTCTGCTAACCCAACGAGGCCGCGATCAAACATCCAATGCGCGGTTCCGGACAGGGCGAGCCCATTGCTCACGATGTCAGGGCCGTCGTGTTCGACCGGTCTGATATGAGCGGCTTCCACCTCGGCGCGGCCACCGCCATTGATGAGACGCAAGCCCGTTATGGCACACCGTTCATTATAGGCGCGGAGTACATTCTTCCTGAAATTACGGTCGCGAACCGCGCGATTGGTCAACTGGTTTACGCGTTCTCGAGGGGGCATGTGTTGGAAAGGTGTTTGAGCATCTTGAAACCCTGGCATCTGCATCGAGTCACCCACGCGTGGCAGGATGTCCTCATCCCGTCCAAGGCCACGTTCGATAATTCGAGCAAAGTCTTCAGCGGAAAGGGTTCTGACCGCTGCTTGCGCGCGCCCGGAAATCTTACCTTGATCGTTCAACAAGCCTTGTTCGACGATTGAGTTTTCGTCCCGAAATGAAACAGGGTCGCCGAAATCAAGATACGTTCCTGGCTCGATAACCGCCAAGAACATGTCCTGTTTCCGAGGATCCGGAATGATCTCCTGGACCTTAGCGACAGAAAAATAGCCCTTGGTCTCTTTGACTTTGCTTGGCTCCAGATAGACGATCCAATCCCCTTCACACTGTTGGGCACGCGAGAGGTATTGCTTGGGAAATTGATACCGCTCCGAGGGAATGTCGTCGTAGATCGAGTCGCTGCGATGGATGAAGATACCGAAGGTCATTGGATCACCCGCGTTGGAGGCGTTCCAGCTTTCGATCGGCCGCGCGAAGGGTTAGCACCGCACCTGTCAAAAATGGAAGCGCCAAGCCAGCCGCAGCGATTGCTAAAATCATGATGGTGGCCAAAACTGAGTATTCAGCGGTCTGTTGCGCCAATGATAGTCGGCCCAAGCCAATCAGGTAGAACACACTGGTTCCCAGGAGGATCAGGTAAAGCGGGCCAAAGGGTTCAATCACCTCACGACGGGTGCGCTCCAAGGCCGAATGCCGCAACATGTTCCAGCGTTTGCTTGCTTTGTTCACCAGACTACTCCCTTACTAACTCGATCCATGTGTGCACGTCGTCATCACTGACTTCACGGCCTTCGACGTGCGACTGATACCAGCGAGCTACGATTGCTCCGCGTTTCTCGCTCTTAATTCTGATGTCTTCCTCAGTGAGGTGTTGATCGAGCGAAATCTCGATCCTCTTTAGGGCTTCGAAGTCGTGCGCGGCCCTAACAGATTTAGTCCCCAAAAGGATCCATGCTGCGTCCACATCGAACTTGTCGGCAATTGCGACCAAGGCCTCAACGGGAAGGCCGCGCTGGCCTTTTTCGTAGCTGTGATAGGCGCGGTGTGAGACGCCGATCGCGTCCGCCATAGCGGTTTGCGTCAAGCCAACTTCGTTGCGCGCGATCGCAAGACGCGCACCCATTGCCGAGAAGACAGCCTTCAAGTCCCGCGCCATGCAAGGTTCCCATTGACGTGACTGTCAAATTGCGCGAAACTGCACAAAATGACATAAATTTCCTGTTAATCCCATCTGACCACGTCAGAAGGTGCAGAACAAGCGATTCCATGCGCATCGCCGACTCAACTTAAGCGGACAAGGACGACTGAAATGGCAGAGACCAACTATTCAGACAGCTCTCAGATCCTGGGGCTTGGGAAAACGCCCGCTCAATGGGTCGAAGTCATGGCCGGGATGGGGATCGATATTTCTGAACGCACTTTGCGGGAACGGGCCAATGAGACGGGCGCTTTTTATCGCCTTGGGCGGACCATGCTCATCACGCCCGCGCAGATTGATACGATTTTTGAAGGAGGCCAGTCATGCCGCTCCAAATTTACAAGAGGGGCCGTTTCTACTGGGCCAAGGGGTGGGTTGAATACAACGGCAGGCCAATCGCCGGCCCATACCGGCGAAGCACTAAGGCATCTACAGAAGAGGGCGCGAGGGACTGGATAAACCATGAGACCGAACGTCAGATTCGTCGCTATGTCGTGGGCGACGAGCCGAGCAAGACGTTCTCCGATGCTATCATGCTGTACAACGCGTCCCCCAAAGCAGCGAAGCAGTTGATTCCGATTGTCGAAGCAATCGGCGACCTGTCGCTAGGCGCGATATCTGGTGCGCTATTGAAGAGCCTTGGACCAAAGCTGAAGCCCAAAGCATCAACCGACACCTGGTGGCGTGAAATCGTGACGCCCGCGAGTGCGGTCATCAACAACGCGCACGAGCTGGAAGGCACCCCGCTCATCCGCGTGAAGCCCTACGACAAGTTCGAGCGGATCGCGCAGGACAAGCGGCGAGGGAAGCTAAGTCGTGTAGAGCGCACGCCAGCCGACAAGGAATGGATAGAGGCCTTTTGCCGTGCAGCAGATCCGTACAACGCCGCACTGGTTCGTTTCATGTTTGAGACGGCAGCGCGAATTGATCAGGCCGTATCATTGGAGCCGGATGATCTTCGGCCGCACGAGAACAAAGTTCGCGTGAAAGCGCAGAAGGGACATCCGGAAAGTTGGATCACCGTCTCACCTCAGATGATGGACGAGCTACTCGCGTTGCCGCCTAAACGCCCCAAGAATCGCAAGACCAGCAAGCTCATGAAGGCATGCGTTTTCGGCTATGGGAGTTCTACCGGTTACAACACGCGATGGAAGACGATCTGCAAGCGCGCAGGTATCCCGTACCTTTCTGCCCACCCGGCAGGACGGCACGGCTTCTTCACGGAGCTTGTTGTCCGTCAGGGCGTCGATCCCGTCACGGCAGCCAAGGCTGGACGCTGGTCAGACCCCAATTTGCCCATGCGGATTTATGCCCACGCAGAGACCGATGAGGCCGACATCAGGGCCCGTTTTCGTACAAACCACGTACAGGATGACGCTGTACAAATACCCAACAGCAAGAAATCACATAAGGAATAGCTCTATGAACGCATCCCTCCTAAGGGGCAGGTTGCAGGTTCGAATCCTGCCGGGGTCGCCATTTTAAACATTTTCTTTTAAAACAATTGTTTGAAGCATCTCATTGCGATGGTGGTTCCGGTTTTGTGTGGTGTCTTGGTGGTTCCGGAGACGGAATGTGGAGTTCCAGAGCTTTTGTTGGCGCAGGGCTTTCAGCACTTTTTGATGATTTGCCTATCGAGCTATTTCCTAGCTAAGTCTTGCTGAAGATCTTCGGCGTCCGTTTGCCACGCACCGTCAAGTATGGCTGCTTGACGGGTTGAGGAGGCCAATGATCAAGATGGATGAAGTTCTGGCCCGTGCTGCCCTTCCATTACTGGATGTACGGGGTGTTCTGTTCCTGCATAACCTCGAGCTGGATCGTCGTGTTAAACATGCGGCTTCTCGAGATGAAGTCTGCATGCGGATGATAACAGTGCCAGGTGTTGGCCCGATCGCGGCTCTGGCTTTCAAATCAGCCGCGCCAAACGCTCTGTTGGATTTGAGCCCCTTTGGGCCAAGAATGGACGACGGACGTGGTAAAATACCAATGCGGGTGGTCTATTTCCCCCAGGGGCAGAGTTCTTCCACTTGTTGGCGACCAAGGTCGTTCAGTGTTTTTATGTTGTCCAAATAGATTTTCTCAGGGTCTGAAACGTGAGCGAGGACTTTGGTCAACTGCTCCTGACGCAGAAGATGAATGGTTGGGTAAGGGGCGCGGTTGGTAAAGTGGCTGAGATCGTCTGCGGCCACACCGTCAAATTGATATTGAGGATGAAAAGAGGCCAATTGAACGTGCTCTATCAGGTCTGCGTTCTCCAGCAGCTGCTGAAACCAATCGAGCAAGGTGAGGTAATCCCCAAACTCTTCCAGACCCTGAGGAAACATCAGCAAGCTTGTGGCAACGTCATTTTCGTTGGCCCCAAGGAGGTGCTGCAATTCATCCACAAAGAACTGCTTTAGGTCCGCATCGGTGGTGGCATCACATATGGCATAGCGGACTTGATCTCGGGCTATAACGCTCGAGGAAAATGGGCAGAGGTTCAATCCTACGACCATTTGTTCAAGCCATTGACGGGTGTTTTTGACCACGTCTTGATGCGCGTTTGACAGCGTTTGTGGGGCAAGCTTGGCGATGCGACAAATCCTTTCCTGTTTGACCCGTTTAAATCACGTTCTGCTCGTACTTCCAATTTGTTTGCAGAAGTCAAAACCGTCAGATCTGGTGTCGGATGTCAGCGCTGATGCGGCCACTAGCCGGCAGATACCTTTCTGGCGAGCTGGCAATGTGGGGTGAATGTCACAGCGTGGATCAAGTTTGTGCAACGCCAAATTCTCCGCGGACGCAGAAACAGCAGGCAGGTGGTTACTTACCGCAATAGTCAGCAGTGACAGCAATCACGCGTTTGTCTTGGAAGAAGATGATCTGACCGTTCTGCTGCATGCCGGTCAGTGTGTTGGAGACACGCGACGCGGTGGTGATTTTGTTTCTGATAAAGACCGGTTCCCAGTCGGCGGCTTGAAGCACGCAATCGCTGCGCAAGCGGCCCAGTTGCAGGGCGAGCTCCGGGAAGCCGTTTTGGGCGGCGATTTTCGGGTCGGAATATTGGCCGTCCACCCCCATGCAGCCGGTGAGAAAGGTTGCCGAGGCGATAAGGGCGGATGGAATGAGCGCCTTCATGGATTGGGTCTCTTTCCGTTAGTTCGACTTATTAAGATGGAAAGTAGTGACCATGCCACTATAGGCATAGCCGTCCAGAATCAGGCTGTGTTGTCCTTTGGTAAGTAAGAAGCCATCTTTGACTTTGCCTTTAAAGGCGTAGCCTTCAGCCTCCAGGAGTTTGCGCAGGGTTAGTCCGCCAGAGGTCACTGAACCGTAGTTCCCGAGGACGAAAACGCAGCCCTGCTGCGAGACATTAAAACTTGTGTTCTTGCTGTTGATCCGGTCCATCGCGCTGTCGCCGCGTTTTTTTCTAAACGCGGATGATTTGCCAAAGGAGGTCGCTGGGGTGAAGCCCAGAGATTGCATTTTTTTGGCGCTCACAATGGTCCCGTTTTCAACGGCATCCAAGCAGAGCGGGATGAGGGGTTTGAATTCAGACATCGCAAGTGCGGAGGCGTTTTTGTTGTACTCCTCCACGCGTTTGATTTGCTCGGCGCGGTATTCGGGGGCGTTGCTCATGCAGCCTGCAAGAAATGCGCAGGACGTTGCGATCAAAAGAAGTTTTTTCATGTCAGGGCCTTAAAGGAAGTTGTTTGCTCTTAAGGGGATCGCGCATAGGTGGCAATGGGGGGCTAAACAGAGGGCTCATTAGGCAACAGTGTCTTAGGTATAATTGATGGTTCAGGTTGATGATTTTCTTAATGCCACTACCACAGGCAGCGGTGATTCAATTTTAGGAACCAACATGACTATCTCTAAACTGCTTATAGGCGTTGCTCTTTCTCTGAGTGTTGCGGCCTGCTCCACCGTTGAAGGCCCGTCTGATAAGGCGATTTCCGTCAGCTTCAAAAATCAGGCCGGTAGCAGCTACTTGGCCGGGTATAACCCCGTTCCGGTGCGGGCGGCCGTTGGTAAAAAGAGCGTGCCTGCCATTTGCCAAATCACATCGGCAAATTTCGAAAGCCCCTCTTTCAAGTCACCTGCCAAAGTGAACCTGCCAGCCTACAGCAAAGGCGCACAGAATGTCACACTGAGCTGCACATACGAGGAAGAGACAAAAACCGTCACCGTTGCTCCTGAGAACCTGTCGGCGAAAGCACGTGCAGGGTCTGCGATTGGCGTTGCACTCTTGTGCCCAATTTGTGGGGTTGGTGTTGCGGCTGCGGGCGCAGCCAAAAACAAAGACAGTGACATCTATGGCTTTGTCCAATTGGACCTGTCTTTCGACGGCTGAGCCTGGCTTGATTTGGCTGATCCGTAAAAAAAGCCCCGGTGTTTCCACCGGGGCTTTCGTTTTGTCAGAGAGAGCAGACCTTAGTCTTCTTTCTTCTCTTTTTTCTCAGCAACGATCTCTTCGCCGGTTTCCTGATCCACAATCTTCATGGACAGGCGAACCTTGCCGCGGTCGTCAAAGCCAAGCAGTTTGACTTTCACTTCCTGGCCTTCTTTCAGAACGTCGGATGGGTGGTTCAGGCGGCGGTTCTCGATTTGAGACACGTGCACCAGACCGTCGCGCTTGCCGAAGAAGTTCACAAACGCGCCGAAGTCGACGATTTTCACAACTTTACCGGTGTAGATTGCGCCTTCTTCCGGCTCTGCCACGATCGAGTGGATCATGTCGTAAGCCTTCTTGATGGCTTCGCCGTTTGGCGAGGCAATCTTGATCACGCCTTCGTCGTTGATGTCGACTTTGGCGCCGGACACTTCAACGATTTCACGGATGACCTTACCACCGGAGCCGATCACTTCACGGATCTTGTCGGTTGGGATGTTCATGGTCTCGATGCGTGGAGCGTGGACGGAGAATTCCGCAGCACCTGTGATCGATTTGTTCATCTCACCCAGGATGTGCATGCGGCCGTCTTTGGCTTGAGCCAAAGCTTTTTCCATGATTTCCGGTGTGATGCCCGCAACCTTGATGTCCATCTGCAGCGAGGTGATGCCGTTTTCGGTACCTGCCACTTTGAAGTCCATGTCGCCGAGGTGGTCTTCGTCACCCAGGATGTCAGACAGGATCGCGTAGGAGCCGTCTTCTTCCAGGATCAGGCCCATGGCCACACCCGCAACTGCGGATTTCAGAGGCACACCTGCGTCCATCATGGACAGGGAGCCGCCACAAACGGACGCCATGGAGGACGAGCCGTTGGATTCGGTGATCTCGGACACGATGCGCACGGTGTAAGGGAAGTCGGTTGCCGCTGGCAGAACCGCCTGCAGCGCACGCCATGCCAACTTGCCGTGACCAATTTCGCGACGGCCGGGAGGGCCCACACGACCAGCTTCACCCACAGAGTATGGAGGGAAGTTGTAGTGCAGCAGGAAGTTGGATTTGAAGTTGCCGTGCAGTGCGTCGATGAACTGTTCGTCATCGCCGGTGCCCAGTGTGGTCACAACCAGACCCTGTGTTTCGCCACGGGTGAACAGAGCGGAGCCGTGGGTCCGTGGGAGCAGGCCGGTCTGGCACACGATGTCGCGGATCTCGTCGGTTTTACGACCGTCGATGCGGGTGCCGGTTTTGACAACGTCACCGCGCAGGATGCCGCCTTCGAGCTTCTTCAGAGCGGAGCCGAGGTTGGCATCTTCAAGCTGCTCTTCTGTCAGAGCGGCTTTGATTGCTTCACGTGCAGCGGCAACAGCGGCAGTGCGCTCTTGCTTGTCGGTGATGGCAAATGCGGCGCGCATCTGCTCTTCGCCAGCCGCTTTCACAGCTTCGTAGAGGTCAGCGTAATCAGGCGCTTGGAAGTCAAACGGCTCTTTTGCAGCGTCTTCGGCCAGATCAATGATCAGGTCGATCACCGGCTGGATGGAATCGTGGGCAAATTTCACCGCACCGAGCATCTCTGCTTCGGACAGTTCGTAAGCTTCGGATTCAACCATCATCACCGCGTCTTTGGTGCCGGCTACAACCAGGTCCAGACGTTGGTCAGGGTTCTGACGCAGGTCCTGCATGTCGTCTACGGTTGGGTTCAAGATGTACTCGCCATCTTCAAAGCCAACACGTGCAGCAGCCACTGGGCCCATGAACGGTGCGCCAGAGATGGTCAGAGCTGCGGAGGCTGCGATCATGGCAACCATGTCTGGGTCGTTGACCAGATCGTGGGACAGCACGGTGCACATCACCAGAACTTCGTTTTTGAAGCCAGGGACAAACAGCGGACGGATCGGACGGTCGATCAGGCGCGCAGTCAGTGTTTCTTTTTCTGTTGGGCGCGCTTCGCGCTTAAAGAAGCCACCCGGTACTTTACCGGCGGCGTAGTATTTCTCTTGGTAGTGCACAGTCAGAGGGAAAAAGTCCTGACCGGGCTTTGGTGCCTTTGCAAAAGTCACTGCGGCCATCACGGAGGTTTCGCCCAGAGTGGCGATCACACAACCGTCGGCCTGACGGGCAATCTTACCCGTTTCCAGAGTGAGCGTTTCTTCGCCCCACTGCATGGATTTTTTGGTTTCTTCGAACATCATCGTATCCTAGCTGGGAGCACTCCTGGGCGTATCCCAGGTCTCCCGTTTGAAAATAGCGGCCCCATTGCCGCCGACCTCTTCTATCTTTCTTTGATGCGCCGAGGTCAGGCACAACGTCTCAGATGGTCGGCCCATATCGGAAAACAAGGGGTTTGGAAACCAAATTCTATGTCTGCGGTGCGCCGTATGGGACAGCGCAGGGGAGCAGTGATTGAAGCGTCATCACATGGGCAACACATTGTTTACGGCGCAAAAGTGGCATTTTAGGCAAATCTGGGCGATAGTGTGGCTGACAGAATCGCGGCTAGGGGGCTTGCTGCGAAGACAACGTAATGCGCAAGTTGTGCGCCCAGTGTGAGATATGTGCCATGAGAGCCCCGTTTACCCTGATCCTAACCATCGGTATGGCGGCGATATTTTTTGTCGCGGGATGTGCGGAGACCACCAGTCTTGAAAATCCGGTTGGCGCTGAAAGAGCCGCGCCACAGGAGGTTGTGACCAAGAACGCTGTTGCGGAGGCCGAGCCACAGGGCACGCGTATTCTGGCGATGGGTGACAGTATGATGGCTTGGCACACGTTTACGGGCCAGTCGATCCCGCACACCATTGAGGCTGCACTTGGAGAACCAGTTTATAACACAGCCATCAGCGGTGCGAAGATTACCTATAAGCTGCCGATATCTGGAGCGATGGGGATGCGGATCGAGAACCAGTATCGCAAAGGCGACTGGGACTGGGTGGTGCTTAATGGTGGTGGCAATGATCTGTGGTTGGGCTGCGGTTGTGGCAAATGCGCGGGTAAGCTGAACAAGATGATCTCTGAGGACGGCAAGCGTGGCGTGATTCCAATGATGGTGCAAAAATACCGTCATGCTGGTGCGCAGGTTGCCTGGGTTGGATATTTGCGCAGCCCGGGTGCGTGGTCGCCAGTGGAAGGCTGTCGCGACACCGGCAATGAGCTGGAGCAGCGGATCAACAAACTGGCGGCGATTGATCCGGGCGTGCACTACGTGTCCCTGGCCGATCTTGTGCCAAACGGGGATCGCAGTTTTCACACGTTTGATATGATTCACCCGTCGATCAAAGGCAGCCGGGAAATTGGCAAGCGGGTGGCTTCTGTGATCGCAGCACACGACGCGGCGCGATAAGACCGCCAGAAATTCAAAGTGTTAGCCCCATCGCGCAGCGGTGGGGTTTTGTCGTTTATGGCGCGACAAAAAAGGCAGTTGTCAATTCTGATAAAATTTGTCAGATAAAAGCCGCCCAGCCAGACATCCTCCAGATCAGCCCGGGTATTTCAGGCATGGCACGTGATTGGATTGCGTGATGAGGCCTCTGACAAGGTGAGAGCACGTGGCGATGCGCGGTGCTGGGCCTCCAGACGGAGAATGAGACATGAGTATTCAAACCCAACAAACCCCGCACCGATGCCACGAGGTGTTGGAAACACTTGGCTGTGACGACTTTGAGATAGGGTTACTGCCGGTGTTGCGGCACCTTTGTGTCAGTGCGCAGAGTGCTGACCCCAAAAGCTGGAGCCGTGCCTTTGACATTGCCGTGGAGCGCTATGGTGAGGCAATTGGATTGCCCGCAGCCCATGGCTTGCACAAAATTGTGCTGAGTGTTTTTGCCTGTCGTGCCGGAGGGCTAGAGGTGAAAGACCCGCTGGACACAGAGGCGCGCAAGGACATTACGGACGATGAGGTGCAGATGTTGTCGATGGTGCATCATATGCGGCGGGATAATTCGGCGGCTGCGCGCTCAGCTGTTGCGTTTGTGACCCGTGGGCGCATGGATCCGGTACTGATCCGTGCGGGGCTTACATTTGCCAACCGGTTTCCGGCCGGCGTGGGGCGCCATGCGCGCAAAGTGGCGCGGCCCAAACTGTCGGTTGTGGCTTAAGTTGTCGACGTTCGTGCAGTCTTGGAACCTGGCTTTTCCGTGATGCCAAAAGCCTTGCGCGCGGTCACAAGACGTAGGTCTTCGGGGTCCATCCCCATCGACAACATGGTTTTGCGGTCGAAGCGCTCTTTGGCGGTGGCTTTGTCATGGGCGGTGCCAAACAGGCGGTCAATCCAGTCAAAGCCAAAGCTGACCTGAAAGGTCGCGTGGTGGTCTTGGAAATGATGCGCCAGATGCTTGCGGGTGATGTATTGGCCAAGCCGCCCTTTGGGCACGTTCAGATGTGCAATGGTGTGGCAGTATTCATAGAAAGCAAAGGCTGAGACCGAGCCAACAAACAGCGCAATGTAGGAAATGGTCAGGGCCGGGATCAGGCCGAGGAACGGCCAGAGGACCGCGGTGTGAATAACCGTGGACAGGAGACCAAAACGCACGGCGTACCAGTGATCGTCACCGGTGAAGAACTCCGGGTCGGTGGGGTATTCGTGATGGCCGATGTGGGTGCGGTAAAGCTCGTTGAAGGTGCCTTGGTCTTTGGGTGGCTCGCGGTGCATCAGAAAGCGATGCATGCCGTATTCGACAAAGAGCTGCGCGATGTAGCCGTAGATCAGTGCGACGGGAATCCACCAGGACAGGTTCTGGGAAATCAGAAAGACACCCAGCAGCCAGAACGGAAACAGGCGGTGTAAGCTGCCCATGCGGATCAAGACGGATAGTGTTTCTTTCATGGTGACCTCCCCTGTCGCAAGGAAGTCTGCGCCCGTAATGTGGAGCGTGTCAAATTTGACTTGGCGTCAAGGGAAAGAGCCCCGCGCCTCCAAGAAAGCGCGGGGCAGCTGGTGCGCTTAGGCGCGACGCCAGCCGGGGAACGGATCCGGCATGTCTTCAACAGCCGAAAGGGCAGCAACGGACTCGACGTGCAGCAAGCAGGCGTCCAGTTTGGCTTTCAGTTTTGGCCAATCGATGCCGGTGCCGATGAACACCAGCTCCTGACGGCGGTCCCCAAAGGGGTCTGCCCAATGGGCCGCCATGTAATCTTGTGCCTGTGGATGGGTTGGTCGACGGTCTTCCGGCACACTGGCCCACCATGTGCCTAGCGGCGCGACGGAAGACAAAGCGCCAGCCAATGAGAACTCCGCCACCCACTCCGGGCGTGTGGCGATCCAGAAGTGGCCTTTGGCGCGGATCACACCCGGCATGTCGCCGTTAAGAAAGTCATGGATCTTTTGCGGGTCAAACGGCAGACGCTCGCGATAGACAAAAGAGGCAATGCCGTATTCTTCACTTTCCGGGGTGTGGTCGGCGAAACCATACAGCTCCTTTGCCCACATTGGGTGTTCATGCGCTTTGTCGAAGTCAAACAGGCCGGTGTTGAGCACATCCAACGCCTGTACCTTGCTGCGGTCAGTTTCGATGATGCGGGCATCCGCGTTTAGGCTGCGGATGATCTTGCGGGCTGCGTCGGTTTTGACCGGGCCTGCATCCGTGACTTTGTTGAGAACCACCACATCGGCAAACTCAAGCTGGTCGGTCAGCAGGTGCACCAGTGCCCGTTCGTCTTCTTCCCCCAAAGTCTCGCCGCGATCCGCCAAAAGGTCATGGCTGCCAAAGTCATTGAGCAGATTCACAGCGTCGACCACTGTCACCATGGTGTCCAACCGCGCCACGTCAGTGAGACTCTCGCCCTCTTCATCGCGGAATTCAAAAGTTGCGGCCACGGGCAGGGGTTCAGAAATGCCTGTGGATTCGATCAACAGGTAGTCGAAGCGGCCTTCGGCGGCGAGGCGGCGCACTTCACTCAGCAGGTCGTCGCGCAGGGTGCAGCAGATGCAGCCGTTGGACATCTCCACAAGGGATTCTTCGGTCTGGCTCAACTCGGCGCCGCCTTTGCGCACAAGGTCGGCGTCGATGTTCACTTCGGACATATCGTTGACAATCACCGCCACGCGCAAGCCGTCGCGGTTGTTGAGGACACCGTTGAGCAGCGTGGTTTTGCCGGCTCCTAGGAAACCTGAAAGCACAGTGACGGGGAGGCGGGTGTCTTGGTGTTGGGCGTCTGGCATGGTTGGCTCCAATAATGTTATAACATAACAATCATGCAGGAGCCGAAACTGCAAGAGGTGGAATGCAGGTATGGCAACAAAAAACGCCCGCTCCGGGGAGCAGGCGTTTTCCGTAATCTCGGTAGGGGTACGTCTTAGCGACGGATGCCCAGACGCTTGATCAGGTCCTGATAGCGGGCTTCGTCTTTGCCTTTGGTGTAGTCCAGAAGCTTACGACGCAGAGCAACCATTTTCAGAAGGCCACGACGACCGTGGTTGTCCTTCTTGTGGGTTTTGAAGTGCTCGGTCAGGGTGTTGATGCGGGATGTCAGGATCGCAACCTGGACTTCCGGAGAACCGGTGTCACCTTCTTTGGTCGCAAATTCTTTCATCAGGCGGTTTTTTTCTTCAACAGTGATCGACATCGGGGTCTCCTATTCAAAAGGGTTTCGGGCACAAGCCGGGATGTCGTCCAGCAAGGTCCATAGAGATACTCCCAAGAGAATCCCTTGGAAGATGGGCGTATGTAGTCGCAAACGGCCCAAAAGAAAAGGGCCAAGGCGTTAACGTGCACTTTGGTGCGCTCAGAGTGGCCAGATTTCAGGCTGTGTGGCGTAGGAGATGTAAAGCGGGTGGCGCGGATGGCCAGCTTTGGTCAGGCCCAGACATTTGATGGTTTCGCCCGTTGTCTTCAGCACGTCCCTCATTTCAAAGCCGCGCATCAAGTGATCGCCGTGGGCGCCCCAGGCGGCGATGATGTCATCTGCCCAGAGGCAACTTTCCGCAACAACCGTGTCATTGTCCGGACCAGCGGGGGTCTTGTGTTGGCGCATTTTCTTGGGGTCGGTTTCGCGGAGGGCAAAGATATTTACCGCGCGAAAGCCGCCATAGCCCAGTGCACGGGCGCGGCGTTCGCAGCGCTCAATCGTGGGGTCGTTCTGGCGTTCGGTGGCTTTGGAGGGGTTCAGCATGATGAACAGCACTTTGGTTGCGTTGGTGTCCCAGACACGGGTCAGCGCATAGCGATAGGTTTCGCAATCGGAGTAGAGTGCGGAACTGGTGGCGTCATCTTTTTGGAAGTGGCGTTCGATCATTCTGTCTACTTAGGATTAACCAACGCGGAGTCAAATGTTTGATTTTGAAGCCTCACTTACTTATCCCTGAGACTTGGGATTACAGCCGTCTGGGGTTTATTCGGCTGATTGGTGAGGTGGTGAGATGCCGTTTCTATTCTTTTTAGGCTTGCTTGCGGCAGGCGCAGCTGTTGGCACGATGGTTGGTGTGACTGATGACACCGAGGCTGAGGACGACAGCACAACGTCTGACGACGAACGTGATGACAGCGCGGATACGCAGGGTGCGCAACCGTCGACCGAAGAGGAACCAGAAGACGAGGAGGAGCCGGTAGGTGATCCGATCTCGCAGTTTTTGTTTGGCGATGAGGATGTTGATGACAACCTGATCGGCGGGGCGGGCGATGACACGGTTGTCGGTAATGCCTGGGATGATGATTACTTGGAAGGCGGCGAGGGCGACGACGACCTGTTTGTCTCAGCCGGCAATCTGGTCAACGGCGGTGCGGGGGCTGACACGTTTTTCTTAGAGGCCGACAATGAGGTTGTGGGCCGCATAGAGGATTTTGACGCCTCTGAAGACATGCTGGTGTTGCGCAATTACGAAAGCCCGGTGGATGGCTCTTCGGGCAACTTTGTCCTGACGCAAGAGGACAATGGGCTGGCCTTGCGGGATGTCGATACCGGCGATGTGCGGATTGACCTTCCTGGGGCCTCCTTGACGGATGGCGAAAGCCTGTCGGTGCTGTTCCAGCACACGGATGGCGACGCCCATGATAGTGAGGTTCAAGCCGAGTGGACGCGTGACTATACCATTCAAGGCAAGCCTTATGTGGCGGATGCGCTGAGAGGCAGTACCGGGGATGACACGCTGATTGGCGACGACAGCGATGACCGCATCTTTGGCGAGGCTGGCGCGGATGATCTGCAAGGCGGCGGCGGCGATGACCACATCTTTAGTGGCAGCGGTAGCGTGTTTTACGGCGCCGAGTGGAACCATGAGCCGGGCCATCTGAACCGCCTTGGCGCGGGGGATACCTTGTCTGGTGGCGCAGGTGAAGATGTGCTGTGGCTTGGATCTGGCAATGTGGCAACCGGCGGGGCGGATGCGGATACGTTTGAGGCCTTTGCCGGCGCGTATGACACCGTGACCGAGATCACCGACTTTGCGCCCGGTGAGGATAAGTTGGTCATCAGCTTTGGTCTGGATGGACCGTTTGGTGCGGGCTTCCAGAATGCGGACAACGAGTATTTCACCGTATCTGAGGCGGCAAACGGCTTTGACAGCAGCTATGACGCTGACGCGGATGAGACCACGCTGACGTTGGGCGGGCATCCCTTGCTGGTCCTCAATGGCGATCAGACCGGGGCAACCGTGGCGTTCAGCAATCAGGATGCGGCGGACAATTATGATCTGCCGGAAGTCTGGCTGGATGCCAATGGTGATCCGATCACAGCCGCGCAAGGCCAAGCTGCTGACATTTTGTTCAGCGGCATGACACCGCAGGATATGTATGACGCCAATGGCAATGGCGGCATGGTCGCCTGATCAGCTCTCAGGTTTCACAAACACACGGCTGGGGTGCAATTCCCCGGCTTTGAAGCGGCCAACAGCGACGGCTTCACCTTCAAAACTGGCCCAGCATTCTTCGCCGTACTCCACATCTGACGCCATAACCATGCCTGGGTTGCCGTTACGTAGGCGCACGGTGCCTTCGGCGGTGGCTTTCACTTCGGGCAGGTCTTCTAGGCCTTGCTCAAGTGGGCGTAGGTAGGTGTCGAGTTCAGGCTGTTTGGCCATCTCGTCGATTTGCTCGATGGTCAATCCATCGGAAGCATCAAACGGGCCTGACCAGATGCGGCGCAGCTCACGCACGTGGCCAAAAGAGCCAAGTGCTTCACCCAGATCCCGCGCGATAGAGCGCACGTAGCCGCCTTTGCCACAGGTCATTTCCAGGGTGACGTGATCTTCGTCTTCGCGATCTGTCATCACCAGTTCCTCAACCCACAGCGGGCGGGCGGCCAGTTCGAGGTCTTCACCGTCACGCGCGAGTTTGTAGGCGCGTTCGCCGTCGACTTTCACCGCAGAGAACTTTGGCGGCACCTGCTGAATGTCACCGACAAATTGACCAAGTGCTGCTTTGATCTGGTCATCTGTAGGGCGGTTGTCCGATTGCGCGATCACTTCACCTTCGGCGTCATCCGTGTTGGTGGCTTGACCCAATCGCACGGTGAAGGTGTAGGCTTTTAGCGCGTCTGTGATGTAAGGCACGGTTTTGGTGGCTTCACCCAGGGCAACCGCAAGCACGCCAGTGGCATCGGGATCCAGTGTGCCCGCGTGGCCAGCTTTCTTGGCGTTAAACGCCCAGCGGACTTTGTTCACCACAGAGGTCGAGGTGATGCCCGCGGGTTTGTCGATCACAAGCCAGCCTGAAATATCGCGTCCCTTGCGTTTGCGTCCCATGCCTTTGACCTCTCATTCAGGGGTGAGGGCGGCGACCTATCGGATTGCCATCACGCTGTCAATTTACCCAAAAAGAAAATGGGCTCAAAAGTAAAAAGGCCACCAGACCCACGCGATCTGATGGCCTTCCTGAACGCGGGGGTGGAGGAGCCGCCCCGCGTGTTCTTTTGCTGGTGTTAGTCGCCGTCAGCGACGCCAGCGGCGCGGAGTTTGGCCCGACGTGCGCGATAGCTTGGCAGCGCCACAAGGATCAGTGCGATCACCAGAAGGCCGAGGGTCATCGGACGCTCCCAAATGAAGGCAATACCATCATAAAGCTGCATGGAGCGAGAGAAGTTGTCTTCCAGCATGCCGCCCAAGATGAAGCCGATCAACAAAGGTGCCAGCGGATAATCCGCAAAACGCAGAGCGGTGGCACAGACGCCAAACCCAACCAGCAAAAGCAGCTCGGTGGCGTTGTTCTGACCGATGTAGGCCCCCATCAGGGTGAAGAACAGAATGAACGGGATCAGATAGTTGCGCGGAACGGCCAGCACTTTGGCGATGTATGGGATCAGCGGCAGGTTCAGGATCAGCAACACAAGGTTGCCGATGAACATGGACATGATCACCGCCCAGAACACCTGAGGCTCGTCGATCATCAGGCGTGGGCCCGGGGTCACGTTCAGAGCGATCAGCGCACCAAGCAAAATTGCGGTGGTCCCGGAACCAGGGATGCCCAACGTCAGCAGCGGCACAAAGGAGCCAGTGCAAGCTGCGTTGTTGGCTGTTTCCGGGGCCGCCAGGCCCTTAATAGAGCCTTTCCCAAACTGTTCTTGCTCTTCCTTAGGGGCGATGTTGCGTTCAACCGCATAGCCTAGGAAGGAGGCGATAGTTGCGCCCGCACCAGGGAGAACCCCGATGAAGAAGCCCTGGATGGACTGACGTCCGATCACCGGGGCGATGGATTTGGCTTCGGATTTTGTGATGCGCAGATCTTTGATTTCACCACTGTTGGCGTCTTCGGTTGTCCGGGGTTTCAACACCAGGAACAGCGCCTCTGGCAGGGCAAACATCGCCATGGCCAGAGTGATGAAGCCAAAACCGGACTGCAGATCCATGATGCCCATTGTGAAGCGTGGCATGTTGAACAACGCGCCTTCGCCCACGGTGGCCATCATCAGGCCCAACAGCGTCATCATCAGCGCTTTGGCCACTTGACCGGTGCCTGCAAATGCAGCGATGGCAGACAGACCTACAACCATCAGTGCGAAGTATTCTGCGGAGTGGAACAGAAGCGCGACGGAGGACAGCGCAGGGGCAAAGATCATCAACAGCAGCGCACCAATGGTGCCGCCCGCAAAGGACGCGATCGCAGCGATGGTCAGTGCTTTACCAGCTTTGCCTTGCTTGGCCATCGGGTAGCCATCAAAGCTTGAAGCCACGGTGCCCGCGACCCCCGGCGCGTTCAGTAGGATTGAGGAGGTGGAGCCGCCAAAGATCGCGCCGTAATACACACCGGCAAGCAGGATCAGCGCGGCGGAGGGGTCGCCCATGGAAATGGCCACAGGGATCATAATGGCGATGATCGACATCGGGCCAAGACCCGGCAACATGCCGATAAATGTCCCGATCAAACAGCCGCCAATGACCATCAGCAGGTTTTGTAGGGAAAAGGCCGTTTGCAGGCCAATCAGAAGTCCTTCGAGCATGTCAGCCTCCAAAGTTGGCGCCAAAGGGGCGCAGGTTGATGCCCAGCGTATGCTGAACAAGGGTCCAAAGAATGAAGATGGCCATGAACAACACAATCGCAGTGATGTGCCACTTTCCGGCGCCCATCAGGAGGGAGCCGATGATCACAAACGCTGCGGTGGAGAAAAGCACGAGGCCGCCACCAATCAGCATCAGGGTGAATTGCAGTGAGGCAATTGACGGTTCGCTAAACATCTCAGCCTCCCAAGAAGCCGGGCAGCGGCCGTAGGTAGATGCCGAGAACCTCTTGCACGAGATACCAAACCAAGAAGGTTGCCGCGAGTGAGATTGGCACCATGAAGTGGAACTTGCGCTCGCCCAGAATGAAGGAGCCAAGGATCAGGAAGCCGGAAGTCGAGAAAATAAAGCCAGCCGGACGCAGCAACAGTGCGTAAGCCACCATGAGCCCGAGCAGCAGAATGGCTTGACCCAGCTTGTATTCAGTCAGACGACGGTAGTCGATTTCGGCTTCTTCGGCTTCTTTGGCTTCGCTTTTCTCAAGTCCCAAAAGGATGATCAGCGAGGCAATCATGCCAAGGATAGACAAAACCTTTGGAAAGGTGCTTGGCCAAATGGGGTTGCGTTTCATGAACGGGGCAAGACTGCCATCCATCGTGAACCAAGCGGCGTAGCCATAAGCCATACAAATGCCCAGCAGTATCAGTGCGATCCAGCGATCCAGAGCCATGAAGCTCCCCTCCCTTTTAAAAGAGGGCAGAGCGGGTGTCCGCTCTGCCCAGTTAGATGATAGCCGACTTTAGAGGAAGCCGAGCTTTTTCATCAGGTCGCCGATGACTTTTTCTTGGCCTTCGAGGAAGGCTTTGAAGTCGTCGCCGTTGTTGTGGATGTTGACCCAGCCGTTGCGCTCGCGCACGGCTTCCCACTCAGGGGTGTCATACATTTTGGTCAGCGCTTCCTGGTACATTGCCAGCTTGTCTTCTGGCAGACCTGGTGCGCCGAAGAAGCCACGCCAGTTAACGAACGAGGTGTCGATGCCCTGTTCTTTCATGGTCATGGCGTCAGGCGCTGCGGATACACGCTCATCTGCGGTCACACCGATGATTTTCACTTCGCCTGCGTTGGCCAGATCAACCGCTTCGGAGAAGCCGGTGGACAGGGCTGCGATCTCGCCGGAAAGAAGTGCTGCCATGGCTTTACCGCCTGCGTCGTAAGGGATGTACTTCACGCCCAGGGCGTCTTTGCCAGCTGCTTCCATCACCATGGCTGCAACCAGGTGGTCCATGCCGCCTGGAACTGAGCCACCGCCGATCGCGGTTTTGGATGGGTCCGCGTCATAGGCGGCCATCAGGTCGTCCATGTTGTTGATTGCGCTGTCTTTGTGCACAACCAGAGCGGCATAGTCGCCGATGGTGCCGGCCACGAGGGTCAGGTCACGGAAGTTGTGTGGGAACACGCCGGTCAGGGAGCGGATCACGATTGGGGTGGAGTTCACCATCAATGTGCCGTGGTTGCTGTCGGCGTTTTCGATCAGGTAGCCGATGGCTTTGCCGCCGCCGCCACCAGACATGTTTTCATAAGATGCAGTGCCTGCGATGCCTGCTTTGGTCAGCGCTTCACCGGTGCCGCGTGCGGTACCGTCCCAGCCACCACCGGCGCCGCCGGGGATCAGGAAGTGGATGCTGTCGACAGTTTTGTGGCCATCAGCAATGGCTTGACCTGCGAATGCGAATGCGGCCATTGCGCTGGCCATCAGAGCGCGGCGGCCCATGTTCAATTTCATCATTTTTCTCCTCCAAATTGACAACTGTCCGAAAGACGGCTCAGTTGAGGGCAGTCAAACATCGCAACCTGTCACAAACCTGTCATGCTGTCAGAAAGGTGCTCAACCCGCATGAAATTCCTCCTCGTCGAAGACAATATCGAGCTTGCCAATGCGGTCAGTGCACGGCTGCAATTGGATGGTCATGTAATTGATCATGCTGATAAAATTGAGGATGCCATGGCATTCATGCAGACCGGTGAATATGATCTCATATTATTGGATATTATGTTGCCGGACGGAGATGGGCGAACCTTCCTGAAACACCACCGGAGCGGGAAAAACGACACGCCTGTGATTGTTCTGACGGCGCGGTCTCAAGTCAGTGACAGAATCAGCCTGCTCGATTTGGGGGCGGACGATTACATGACAAAACCATTTGACCATGAGGAGCTTCAGGCGCGCTGTCGGGCCGTGTTGCGACGCAATGCCGGGCACGCGCAGTCGGTCACGGAATTGGGTGGCGTGTCGCTTGATCCGGTGGCTGGTCGGTTGAGCATTGGCGCTCGGGCGGTGACATTACGCAATCGAGAGTTGCGACTGTTGGAGCTGTTGATCAACGCGCCAGGGCAGATTTTTTCGAAAGCCAAATTGGCAGATCGGCTGTTTTCCTATGACGAGGATGTCTCGGAAAACGCAATTGAAGTTTACATCGGGCGGTTGCGCAAACACTTGGAACCGTCTGAGTTGCGGATCACCACCCTGCGTGGGTTGGGCTACAGGCTAGACCATGAATGATACGGTCAATGTGTCCGGCTCGCTACGGGCGCGGTTGTCGTTGACCTTGATCGGCAGCGCGGCGGCGATTGCCGTGCTTTTGTTCTTTGTGGTGCGCACCTACGCGGCGCAAATCGCGCAGAGTGGGCAGGACAACATTCTAGAAGCCTCGGTCACCTCTATCCTGGATGCAGCGACCCTGCGAGATGGAGCGGTGGAAGTGGATTTCCCCTATGTCGCTTTCTCCATGTTGAGCACCGATGCGGATGATCGGGTGTTTTACGCCATTTGGCAGGAAGACACGTTGTTGTCCGGGTATGAGCTGCTGCCCGTCGCTGACGCGCCAGATGGCAGCGAAATTGTGCATGTATCCGCGATTTTTGATGGTGCGCCAGTGCGCGTTGCAACCGCCGCTCGGATTTTGGTGGGGGCCAACACAAGAACGAGAGTGACCGTGTCTGTCGCGCAAACGCAGGACGCATTGGCCGGCACATTGAACAAGATTTCCCGAAATGTAGGGTTGATCGGGGCCGGCTTTTTCACCCTGTCGGTGTTGGTGGCGAGCTGGGCGACAAACACAACCATCCGACCGCTGGAACGGTTGACCCATTCCATCACCCGCCGCGGTCCGAAAGACCTCAGCCCTGTGGCGCGGCCGGTGCCGATGGAAATGGCGCCGTTGGTGACGTCACTCAATAGTTTTATGGCGCGACTGGATACGTCGTTGAAGCAATCTGAAGACTTCATTGCCGAAGCCGCACATCGGGTGCGTACGCCTTTGGCGACGGTGCGCAGTCATGCGGAGGCGACGTTGCAACGGGTGGAACGCGAGGACAACCGACAGGCGCTGCGCTCTATGGTGCGCGCGATCGACGAAAGCTCCCGCGCAGCGGGACAGCTTTTGGATCACGCTATGATCACCTTTCGCGCAGATCACTTGGAAACCCAATCAGTGGATTTGGTGGAATTGGTCGAAGATCTGGTCACGCGACTGGCACCGGTGGCAGAAATGAAAGACATTGCTCTCACGGTGATCAGCGAGGGGGAGGTCAGTGTCGAAGCAGATTCGATCTTGCTGCAAAACGCGCTGCGTAATCTGGTCGAAAACGCCCTAAAATATGCGCCGGGAGAGAGTGAAATTACACTTGAAGTGTTCGCAAGCCCGCGCCCCCGCGTGGAAGTGCGCGACGAAGGGCCGGGATTTCCGCCAGATCAGATACAAGGATTGGCCGCGCGGTTTTCCCGTGGAGAAAATGCCAAAGACACAATTGGATCCGGGCTTGGCCTCACCATTGCGCAAGACGTGGCCACGGCCCATGGCGGTGCACTGACTTTGACCAACCTGCCGGAGGGCGGCGCATGCGTTACATTTTTGCTTTGATTGTTTGGCTGTGCCCTTTGATGGGGACAGCAGAAGAGTGGGAGGATCAGAACGCTTTTGGCCCCGCGTCAGCGGCCAAAACGCTGAGGGTCTTGTCCAGCACCGATACATCGCTGTTTGCGCCGGTGATCGAAGACTTCTTGAGGAGCCGCGCAGGAGTGGCTGTGGAGTATTTTGTGACAGGCACAGCGCAGATTGATCAGGTGTTCCGCGCGGCGCCGGATGACTTTGACGTGGTGATTTCTAGTGCTATGGATCTGCAGCTAAAACTGGTGAATGACGGCTATTCGGTGCCAGTCGAAACCCTGTCGCAACCAGATTGGGCGCAGTGGCGCAACAGCCTGTTTGCGTTCACCACCGAACCCGCCACCATTGTGATCAATCGGGCTGCATTTGCCCCGGATACAGTGCCACAGACGCGGCAGGAATTGATCGCGGCCATGCGGGCGCGACCTGAGGTGTTTCGAGGCAAAGTTGGCACGTATGATGTGCGCAAGTCGGGATTGGGCTATTTGTTTGCAACGCAAGATGCCCGCGCCTCGGAGACCTTTTGGCGGTTGATGGAAGTGATGGGGGGATTGGATGCGCGGTTGTATTGCTGTTCCGGTGAGATGATTGACGATTTGGTCTCCGGTGATCTGGTGGTGGCCTACAATGTCTTGGGCAGCTATGTGGCGGCGCGCGAGGATGTGGCCGAAACCTTGGAGATTGTGCTGCCGTCTGACTTCCCGACAACCATGATGCGCACGGCATTTGTAAGCAGCCGCACCGAAGTGGAGGCTGAGGCTGCTGCGTTTGTGCGTCACTTGGTGGAGGTGCAGACGGGGCCACGGAACCCAGATGTTTTTCCGCTGCCTCCGCTGAGTGCTGCGGTGGATGGCGCCGGGCAGGCGGTGATTTCGCTGGGGCCAGCGCTGATGACCTACCTTGATCCGCTCAAGCGTAAAAGATTCATCAAAGAATGGAGCAGTGCGGTTATTCAGTGACCGTCGGTTTGGGCTCCACCACGCCAATGATTGGGCCCATCCAAAAGCCGCCATCGGAGCGACCCAATTGTGGTGCGTGCAGGCGGCTGATCTTGCCATCAAAGTAGAGCGCATTTGGTGTTTTTAGAACATCGCGAAAGAAACGGCCAAATTCGTGGAAGGTCACTGCCTCGTTGGAGATCACAAAATGTGCTGTCTTACCGTCCGTGCTGGTGCCAACGCCATTGCGTAGGAAACGAGAGCTGCTGTCTGGTAGGAAGCGCGGGTGCAGAGCGCCGTCAATCACCAGCATGGGGCCAGATTGGGTGGCGTCGCGGCAGCTTGGCGTTTGTTTTTGAAAATCCAGCGTTTCGTAGACGCGAATGGAGCCGTTTTTCAAACACAGCACGCCATTTGGCAGCAGGCCAAAGTTGCCTTTGCTGCCGCCTGTGAGAAGGCGCATTTCTTCGGTGCCGTCTTCGACATAGTGACCAACCGGGCTGCGGTCGGCGTGGTACATGCCTGCATTCATGCCAAAGGCGAGCGTTTTGCCGCCTTCTAGGTTGCGTTCAATGTCGCGGAATTGGCCCAGAATGGCGCCGCTGTCGTCGCGCAGGAACAGGCGCAAGTTTTCTTTCGTCGCATCAGCTGTGCAAACGGTGAGGCTGCGCCCTTCATGTGTCTGATCTGAACAGGTCACCGCCTGCGCCCATTGGGGCAGGGAGGAAAACAAGATCAAACAGAGCGCAGTTCGTATCACGTAAGGTCGCCGTCCTCTGAGTCAGTTTTGGCCACATCCGCCTGCACCCGTTCATCAGACAACATCGCGCGGGTGGCGTCCATCTGATCAAAGGTGGTGTCCACACGGAAGCGCAGATCCGGGGCGTGCTTGAGCTTGGCTTTGCGGCCAATGATGCGGCGCAACTCGCCTTTGTGGCGGGCCAAAAGCGCAACCGCGTCTTCTTTGTTCTTACCGCCAAGCGGCAGCACAAAGCAGGTCGCAATCGAGAGGTCCGGAGTGATGCGCACCTCGCCCACCGTGATCGACATGCGTGTCACGTCTGGGTCGTGCAGTTCATCACGTACCAAAACTTCCGACAATGTGCGTCGGATGAGTTCACCCACGCGCAGTTGACGCTGGGACGGGCCGCGGCCCTCGGAGGAAGAGTTCTTTGCCATGTCCCTCACTTAGGGCTTCTGTCTGCCTTTGCCAAGCTGGATTGCATTGGGTAAGCAGGGCGCACCGCCATTTGGGTGGTTTGTCAGAGTGGAGAGGACACCATGCAGGAATTGCCAGGAATCGTGATCACAGGCGCATCAGGCCGGATGGGGCAGATGCTGATCAAGACGGTGTCCGAGAGTGACAAGGTGCGTTTGGTGGGCGCGGTCGAGCGCGAAGGTCATGACTGGGTTGGCCGGGATGTGGGCGAAGCCATGGGCGGCGCGGCGCTGGGCGTGACTGTGACGGATCAACCGCTGGAGGCTTTTGCCAAAGCGCAGGCGGTGATCGATTTTACCGCACCAGCGGCAACTATTGCCTTTGCCAAACTTGCAGCACAGGCGCGGGCTGTTCATGTGATTGGCACCACCGGCATGACCGATGCGGACATTGCGCAACTGGAGCCTTGTGGGCGCCACGCCGTGATTGTGCGGGCGGGCAACATGAGCCTTGGCGTGAACCTGCTGACCAAACTAACGCAGCAAGTGGCGGCGGCGCTGGATGAAGATTTTGACATTGAAATCGTAGAGGCACACCACCGTCACAAAGTGGATGCGCCGTCTGGCACTGCTTTGATGTTGGGTGAAGCGGCTGCGGAAGGTCGCGGTGTCGACTTGAAAGATGTGACCGACAGCGGCCGTGACGGCATCACCGGTGCGCGTAAGCGCGGCGATATTGGGTTCACGGCCATTCGCGGCGGCGACATCATTGGAGAGCATGATGTGATGTTTGCTTGTGACGGTGAGCAAATCATTCTGCGCCACAAAGCCACCGATCGGAGCCTGTTTGCCAAAGGCGCTCTCAAAGCGGCGCTCTGGGGGCAGGGTCAAAAACCCGGTGAGTATGATATGTTTGACGTATTGGGGTTGTAAGAATCCCCCACGAACTCTGCGCAAAACGCTATGCGGCGTTTTGCGCATCTTGTGCGATTGGCAATCTCGCAGAGCTGTGCTCAAATTGGTTGCAGAAAAATGACCAATAAAATCAACCACTCAACGGTTGATGGCGGGCCATGTGATAGCCCTCGCAAATGATGCATCCAGACCAGATGCATTTTTTGTTGGCAGGTCAAAGACGTTGTGTTCTTATGCCGGCAAACAAAAACTTAAATGACCATTTAAAAAATGACCAACAGGGAGAAGACCATGACGACGTTTTTGAAAACTGGGCTGTCGGCGCTTGCGGTATCCGCGGTGGCCATGTCGGCACAGGCGGCGGAACTTGGTGCAACCGATGAGCCTATCAAGCTGGCGCTCAACGAATGGACCGGTCAGCACGTGACCACCCATGTGGCGGGCGAGATGCTGAAGGCGGCCGGTTACGAAGTAGAATACGTGACCGCTGGCATGATGAACCAGTTCCAGGCGATTGCCGATGGCGACATTCACGCGACCTTGGAAATCTGGTCCTCAAACGTGTCCGATCAATATGCTGCGCTGAAAGGCGACGGTAAGCTGGAAGAGCTGTCTGATCTGGGCTTGGCGGCCCGTGAAGGCATTGCTTACCCAGCGCACGTCGAAGAGCTTTGCCCCGGCCTGCCAGCCTGGGAAGCGCTGAAAGACTGCGCGATGAACTTCGCCACCGCTGAAACCTTGCCAATGGGCCGTCTGGTGGATTACCCAGCGGATTGGGGCACACCTGGTGCGGACCGCATGACCGGTCTGGAGTTGCCATTCAAAGCGGTACCTGCGGGTTCTGAAGGCGCTTTGATTGCTGAGCTGCGCGCATCCACGGAGAAAAAATCCCCTCTGTTGATCACATTCTGGCAACCACACTGGGCAATGTCTGCTTATGACGTGAAGTTTGTCGAGCTGCCCGCAGGCGAAGATGCCTGTTTTACTGATCCTGCTTGGGGCCCAAACCCAAATGCGATCAATGATTGTGACTTCTCCGCCAGCCGCATCTTCAAGGCAGGTTGGCCTGGTCTGAAAGACAAGTGGCCTGCCGCGCATGAAATCCTGGTGAACTATCAACTGGCTGTGGAAGATCAGCAGCCAATGATGGGCGCTGTGGATGTGGACGGCGAAAAAGTTGAAGACGTTGTGTCCGCATGGATGGGTGAAAACGAAGCCAAGTGGAAGTCGGTTGTCGACGCCGCAACCAAGTAAGACTCCATGACTGATACAAACAGCACCGCTCCGGCGATTGCCGTCGAAGACCTCTGGCAGGTCTTCGGCGAAAACGCCGCCCCGGCTCTGCGCGATGCGCGCGGGGCAGGGGACGACAAAGCCATTGCCAAAGAGCTCAAGGACAAGACCCTTATCCCCGCCGTGCGTGCGGCGAATTTTGAGGTTAAGTCCGGCGAACTCTTTGTGATTATGGGGCTTTCGGGCTCTGGCAAGTCGACGATGATCCGCTGCATCTCGCGGCTGATTGAGCCGACCGCCGGGTCGGTGCGCATTGACGGGGAAGACATTCTTCAGGCCAGTGACAAGCGCCTGATCGACCTGCGTCGTCACAAGCTGGGTATGGTGTTCCAGCATTTTGGATTGTTCCCGCATATGACGGTGGCCGACAACGTGGCTTTCCCTCTGAAAATGCAGGGAGCAGGCAAGGCGGAGCGCCGTGCGCGGGCCCTAGAGGTTCTGCAGATGGTTGGTCTGGAGGGCCGCGAGGACGCCTATCCGCGTAACCTGTCCGGTGGTCAGCGACAGCGGGTGGGTATCGCGCGTTCACTTGCGGTGAATCCAGACATTTGGTTCTTGGACGAACCATTCTCTGCGCTGGATCCATTGATCCGCCGTCAGTTGCAGGACGAGTTCCTCAACATTCAGGCGACCCTGAAAAAATCCATTGTTTTCATTACGCATGACATTCAGGAGGCTCTGAAACTGGCCGACCGGATCGCGATCATGCGCGATGGAGAAATTGTGCAGATCGGTACGCCGGAAGAGATCGTGCTGCATCCGGTGGATGACTATGTCGCAGAGTTCTCCAAAGACGTGCCCAAGGGGCGCCATGCGTGCGTTGAATCGATCCTGATGGACGGTATCCCCGACAATATGCCAGACGATCCGGGTATCAAAATTGGCATGACGCTCGATACGGCGCTGACCAAATGCATGGAGCTTTATGAGCCCGTGCCGGTGCGCGATGCGGAAGGCAAAGTGATTGGCGCGGTGCATCCGCATGAGCTCGCCAACGCGTTGCAGGCAGAAGAGACATGAGCGCGGCAGAGGCCGTGTCAGTTCGCGCGGAACGTAAACTGACACTCACCAAGGGCAGCCAGGCTGCGCTGTTTGTTCTTGCCGTGGTTGTGACGTGCCGCCTGCTTGGGGCGCATTTTGAGTGGCTCGTAAAGTGGCCCGCGGCGTTGACTGTGCCAATGGCTGATTGGATGACGTGGCTGGTTGGTGGTTTTCTGGATATTTTCAAGCCGATAGCGCGGGCGTTTACGTTTTTGGTCAGCTACCCGATGGAGTGGGTTGGCTGGCTTTTGAACGCCGTGCCCTGGCCGATGATCGTGGCCGTTGTGACCGCAATTGGTTGGATGATTGGTGGTATCCGGCTGGCGGCATTGGGCTTCTTTGGTCTGATGTTTGTGGTCTTCACCGGCTACTGGTCGCAGGGCATGAACACTCTGGCGTTGGTGGCGGTTTCGGTGCCTCTGGCGCTGGTGATGGGCGCGGCAATTGGCATTTTGGCGTTTGAATATCCGCGCATGAAAGGGGCGGTCAACGCGCTTCTGGATGTGATGCAAACGGTGCCGACTTTCGCCTATCTTGTTCCTCTGCTTGTGCTTTTTGGCTTTGGGCCTGTGGTTGGCTTGATTGCGTCAGCGATCTATGCGGCGCCGCCGATGGCGCGCAATGTGTTATTGGGTTTGGAACGCGTGGATACGGAAATCCGCGAAGCAGCAGTGATGTCAGGTGGCACACGGCGTCAGCAGTTGTTCCTTGTGGAACTGCCAGCGGCGACGCAGCAGATCATGATTGGCGTGAACCAATGTTTGATGGCCGCACTGTCGATGGTGATCATCGCAGCGGTGATTGGCGGGTTTGACGACATTGGTTGGGAAGTGCTGCAAACCATGCGTAAGGCGTTGTTTGGACCAGCCTTTTTGGCGGGATCTGTGATTGTGGTGTTTGCCATTATCATTGATCGCATGTCCGCTGCGCTTGCCGAGCCACGACAACCTCAGGACCGCAATGTGGCGCTTGGGATTTTGGCAGTCGGCGCAGCGGTGACGATCTGGTCCTTATTCGCAGGGTGGTCACCAACTGGCGTGGCGGCGATGGACGGGATTGCCAAGCGTGTGGATGAGGGGGTCGGTGTGTTCACCGCGACCTACGGCTCCACATTGGACAGTGTAAAAAACACTTCGATGTTTTACGGGCTTTTGCCACTGCGTATAGGTCTGGCAGAGGCGGTATTGCCGTTCACCTGGGGCTTTGCCTGGACTGTGAAACACACTGCCATGCTCTATGGTGCAGCACTGCTTATCTCCTTGATTTTGATCTTTAAAGGTCGGGTCACGGCCGCGGTGATGGTGCTGATTATTGCCTATATTGCGGAAATTGGCGTGGCACATCTGGCTTGGCCTGTGGTGATTTTGGGCGCAGGCGCGATTGGCTGGGTATCTGGCGGCTGGAAGCTAGCGCGATTGGCTGTGATCTTGCTGTCTTTGATCCTGATTTCCGGTCTGTGGGAGCGGGCGCTTTTGTCGCTGTATCTGGCAGGCGCGGCGGTTTTTGCCTGTGCGGTTATTGGCGGGCTTTTGGGGTTGTGGAGTGCCATGAGCACAACCGCCTGGATGGTGCTCCGGCCTATCTGTGACTTCCTGCAAACCATCCCGTTGTTTGTGTTTCTGATCCCAGTGTTGATGTTTTTCCAGATCGGAGAGTTCTCAGCGTTTATAGCCATTTGCATGTATGCGGTGGTGCCGATGATCCGCTACACAAGGCATGGGTTGGTCAGCACGCCAGACGAGATCATCGAGGCGGCGACCGCCAGCGGTGCGGGCAAATGGCAGACCATGTTTGAGGTGCGTGCGCCCTTTGCCGCGCCCACCATTTTGCTTGGGTTGAACCAGACCATTCTTTATGCCTTTGCCATGTTGGTGATTGCTGCGTTGATCGGTACAACTGAGCTGGGGCAGTCGATCTTTTTGGCGCTTGGTCAATATGATGTCGGGCTTGGCATCACCGCAGGTGCGGCGATGGCCATTCTGGCACTGGTGGCGGATCGGTTGGTACAGGGCTTTGCTGAGGAACGTCGGCAGGCGCTAGGGCTGTGAAACTTCACCGAATCGGGGTTAACACTTCGGTTCGGTTGCGTTTTTTGACTTCGGTATCGCGGCTGCATTGCGTCGGTATCGCGTCGGTGCAATTTCTCATGAATTGACTTGTAAACAAAGCGTGCGCTGTTGCGGCTCACGTTGCATGGTTGGGTGGGTATGTGTGCAACCCTGGGTGGATTTGCATTATCGCGCCGAGCGCGGCACACTTGCTTTGATGGAGTGACACTCAGGCTGCCGGTTGAGTGGATTGTTAAGAATTCGGGGGGATTGTGCATTTATGCCAGATCCTGACGCGCCCAAAGGAATGCAGTATAGAATTGCGCCGGATGTCATCCGGGTCGCGGCCGCGCGCGTGTATGGGAGCCAGACGTTCAAAGCGGCAAAACAGCAAGAGATGCTGCTGCGGTTTTTGGTGGAGGACTATCTGGCGGGACGCGCCCAGAATGGCAGTCGCGAGGCTGTGATAGCGGAATTTTTTGCCGATCGCCCTGAAGAGGAGGTCGGGCGGAAATTGGCTTGGGCCTTTACGCGCTTGTCCGAGAAACTGGCGGAGTACTACCAGCGAGACGGGGCGGATGATCCGGTTCGAATTTCCGTCAATCCGGCGCAACATGATCTGGATTTTCAGATGTGGGAAGCAAAGGTTAATGCTCCCAAACGCCAGCGCCCCATGGTGCCCTTTCGGCTTTTGGTGCCAGCTGGGTTGTTAATAGCCGGGCTTGTTATCGGCATCGGATTGATTCTGACGCAGGAGGGGCCCAGTGAGCTTCCGATTTCGGCGATTCCCATAGAAGGCCTGAGAGCCGCGCAGGGTCGACCTCCGTTACCGGCCCATTTCGCGGAATTGACTGTACCAATGTTGGAAGACGAGGCGCGGAATCACCTTTTCCCAATACTGGAGATGGATCGTCAGAGATTGGCGATTGCCATCGCATATGAAGCAATAGATCGGGATCCCCAGTCAGCCCAAGCCTATGCGACTGCTGGATACGCCTTGTCGACACTGGCAATTGTGACGTCGGGTGGTGGTGTGTCGCGGCGACACCTTGAGGACGCGCGGCGGATGCGGAAACATGCAATGGCATTGGCGCCGCAAGATCCCTGGGTTTTGTCGTCTGCTGCGTTGACAGCTTTTGCGGAGAAGGAGTTTTCTCTGGCAATGGAGCTGTCAAAGCAGGCGTATACTGCGGATTCGCAAGATCCCTATGTGTCCAGCGCTTTTGGTGTGGTCGCAATGATAACACATCAATATGAGGAAGCGCTTGAAGCCACGCGGAAGGACCGCATTTCGGATGTCGAAGAAACCGTGGTCGCACGGGAGCGACTCTATGCATTTTCCAGTTTCCACCTTGGAGACTTTGGTGAAGCAATATCAGTGTTGGAAAATTCAGAACGAGAAGGGCGCGGGCATAATGTAACGACGTTGATGTATCTGGCAGCGTCATATCAAGCCAATGGAGATCATACTCGTGCAAAAGAAGCGGTGCAGCGTATTCAGACTGGCTGGCCTACTTTTCGCCCAGAAATGATCGCCCGCGTTTTTTTCAGAGACCCAGAAGAAGCCGATTTCCTGATGCAAAACTTGTCAGCGGCTGGATGGTCATTTCTCGAATAAGGCCCCTCAAAAATCGATAGCGATGCCTTTTTTCTCCCAGTCGCCGTAGCGCACGGGTTCTGGTCCGTCACGACCGCCCAGCTCGGTGGGCATGTTGACGGCTTTCGCATTCTTGCGCCGCTCTTCAGCTTCGGCCAAAGCGCGCTTAGCAGCTTCGGGCAAGTCGTCGCGGGAATCGGAGGCGTCAGTCATGAGAGGGTTCCTTTCAGGCCTAGCCCTTGATATACGCGCCCGTCTGCCGATCTCAAGTCCGTAAGGAAACCTGTCCCATGTCAAACTCCGGTTATTACACCCGTCGCAGCGCTGTGCGTTTGCTGGATAAGGTTATGGAAGACGGGCGTCTGCTTAATGACCTGATCCAGAGTGGCGGGTTGAGCAAGCTGGAGCCAGCCGACCGCGCTCGTGCGCAACGGCTGGCGCTTGATACGCTGCGCAATCTGGAACGTGCGGATCGAGTGTTGCAGAAACATATGAAAAAGACCCCGGATTTGCATGTGCACAATGTGCTCCGGCTGGCCACGGTGGAGCTTTGTCTTGGCGGTGCGGCGCATGGCGTGGTGAACGATGCCGTGAACATCGTTGCCAAGAACAAGCGTACCGCTGGCATGAAGGGGCTGGTCAACGCCGTTCTGCGCAAGGTGAATGATAAAGGTCAGGCGGAATGGGACAAGCTGCGGGTGCCGCGCCTGCCCAAATGGCTGCGCAAACCTCTGGCGCAGGCTTATGGCGCGGAAACCATGCTGGACATCGAAGCGGCCCATTTTGCCGGTGCGCCGTTGGATTTGACCGTGAAAGAAGATGCCGAAGGCATTGCCGAAGCTGTGGGTGGTGTTGTGTTGCCCAACGGGTCGGTCCGTATTGCCGATGCGGGGCAGGTCACGGCGCTTGCCGGCTTCAAGCAGGGCCAGTGGTGGGTGCAGGACGCCGCCGCGTCGATGGCGGCGCGGGTACTGAATGCGCAGCCGGGCGAGACGGTGCTGGATCTCTGTGCCGCGCCGGGCGGCAAGACCATGCAGGTGGCCGCTGCGGGGGCCATTGTAACGGCGGTGGATGACAGCGCGTCGCGTATGGAACGGCTGGAAGAGAACCTCAAGCGCGTGCAGCTCAACGCCACGGTTGTGGTGGGGGACGTGATGGCGCAGGAAGGCCAATACGATGCGATCCTGTTGGATGCGCCTTGTTCGGCCACTGGCACCATTCGACGCCACCCTGATTTGCCCTTTGCCAAAGATGGCAGTGAATTTGGCGATCTGATTGGCTTGCAGGAAGTGTTCCTGGACCACGCAATCGGCTTGCTGAAACCGGGGGGGCGTTTGGTGTTCTGCACCTGCTCGCTGTTGCCGGATGAAGGCGAAGTGCAGGTGGAAGAGGCAGCGGAGCGCTGGGCGGATGTCACCGTGGATCGGGACGCGGTGTTGATTGATGGTGTGGATCCGGCTTGGATCACCGAGGAAGGTGGCCTGCGGCTGCGTCCGGACTATTGGGCGGACAAAGGTGGCATGGATGGGTTTTACGTGGCGATGCTGCGCAAAGGTCAGTGAGCTTTTGCCGATGGAAGGTGATGGGCTGATTCAATCGGTGACTCAGCGCTAACACCTCGCTACACTCTCGCCAAACGCCAAAGAGCGTAGAGGCAGAGTGGATGTCCAAACCAAAGACTATATCGGCGCGCTGGACACGGTTTAATCACCGTGTTGCGGCCCGGATCAGCACCCGTGCGCGGCCTGCCACAGGGTTCACAAGCATGCCGGAACCGCGCACCATTGGGCTGTTTGCCCGTGGCAAGCAGCTGGTGGCCGGGAATTTCCTGTTCGCAGGCCATTTGGTCAGCGCGCCCAAAACCTCGATGTGGGACATTGCTGTGCCCGATGAGGTCTTTGCCGAGGAGCAGCATGGCTTTGCCTGGTTGGATGATCTGGCAGCGGTGGGGGACATGCCCGCGCGGGAGCGGGCGCAGGAATGGGTCTGGCGTTGGATTGATCGGTATGGGCGTGGTTCTGGGCCGGGATGGATTCCGGATTTGGCGGGACGCCGGCTGATCCGCTGGATCAGCCATGCGATTTTCCTGCTCAGGGCGCGGGATTCGGCGCAGTCAGAAGATTTCTACCGCTCGCTGGCACAGCAGACAATTTTCCTCTCCAAACGCTGGCACAAAACGGTGCCGGGCTTGCCACGCTTTGAGGCGCTGACCGGCCTGATCTATGCGGGGCTGGCGCTGGAAGGCATGTCGCAACATGTGGAGCCGGCACTGAAGGCGCTGGACAAAGAATGTGAGCGGCAGGTGGATGAAGAGGGCGGGATTCCGACCCGCAATCCCGAAGAATTGCTTGAAGTGTTCACCTTGCTGACCTGGGCGGCGACGGCGCTCAAGGATGCGGGGCGTCAGCCATCAGCCATGCACATGCAGGCGATTGAGCGGATCGCGCCTACGTTGCGCACGTTGCGTCATTCCGATGGTGGTTTGGCGCGGTTCCACGGGGGTGGCCGCGGCATGGAAGGGCGATTGGATTCGGCTCTGGCGGAAAGTGGCAACAAAACCCGGCAGGCGGATGGTCTGGCGATGGGATACGCGCGGCTCTCAGCTGGGCGCACAAGCGTGGTGATTGACGCCAGCCCGCCCCCAACCGGGGCAAGTTCGCTCAATGCCCATGCGTCGACGATGGCGTTTGAGCTGACCAGCGGGCGGCGGCCTTTGGTGGTGAATTGTGGCTCAGGCGCGAGTTTTGGCGAAGATTGGCGGCGGTTTGGACGGGCGACGCCTTCTCATTCCACGGTCACGGTGGACGAATTGTCCAGTGCGCGGCTTGGCGAAGAGGGGCGCGGTTGGCGTGAAGAACAACTGGTCGATGCCCCCAAAGATGTGCCGATCCAGATGAGCCAAGCGCCGGACGGGCTGCGGTTTGAAGGCGGGCATGACGGGTATATTGCATCCCATGGGCTGACCCATGCGCGGACGCTTGAGCTGACCTTTGATGGGCGTGGCATGGCGGGGGAAGACCTGATCATCGCGATGGAAGATTCGGCCAAGCGGCGGTTTGATAAGGCGATGGACGAAGGCGCGTTGCAGGGAATCCCCTTTGAAATCGCGTTTCACTTGCATCCGGAGGTCGATGCCTCGCTTGATATGGGCGGCGCTGCGGTGTCGATTGCGCTCAAAAGCGGCGAACTTTGGGTGTTTCGGCACGATGCGATCGCGAAAATGCGGCTGGATACCAGTGTTTTCCTCGAAAAAGGGCGATTAAAGCCGCGTGCGACCAAACAAATCGTTCTATCTGGCGTGGCAATGGAGTATGCGACCCGCATCCGGTGGTCGCTGAGCAAAGCACATGAGACCAATGTGGCAATCAGGGACCTGAACCGGGACGAAATGGATTTGAACACCTGAGCCCAAGGACCCTATCCCGATGAGCGACCTCCAGCCTATTCGCCGCGCCCTGATTTCCGTGTCTGACAAGACCGGTCTGATCGATCTCGCCAAAGCCCTTTCAGACCGCGGCGTGGAGCTGCTCTCCACCGGCGGGTCCGCCAAAGCGATGCGCGATGCGGGGCTTGCGGTGAAAGACGTGTCCGAGGTTACTGGCTTTCCGGAAATGATGGATGGCCGCGTGAAGACGCTGCACCCGAAGGTGCATGGCGGTCTGCTGGCGCTGCGTGACAATGAGGATCACGTTGCGGCAATGGACAAGCACGGCATTGGTGGCATCGACCTTTTGGTGGTGAACCTCTATCCGTTTGAAGCAACCGTTGCGGCGGGTGCGGATTATGACACCTGCATCGAGAACATCGACATTGGTGGCCCGGCGATGATCCGCGCGGCTGCCAAAAACGCGGCCTTTGTGAACGTGATTGTCGACGTTGAGGATTACGACAAGCTGCTGGGCGACATGGATCAGCACGACGGGGCAACCTGTCCGAAGTTCCGCCGCAAGCTGTCTCAGAAAGCCTATGCCCGCACTGCCGCTTATGATGCGGCTGTGTCCACATGGATGGCAGAGCAGCTGGAGCTGGAAGCCCCCAAGCGCCGCGCCTTTGCGGGTGAGCTGAAGCAGACCCTGCGTTATGGCGAGAACAGCCATCAGAAAGCGGCGTTTTATACCGATGGCTCGGGCCGTCCCGGTGTGGCGACTGCGACCCAATTGCAGGGCAAAGAGCTCAGCTACAACAACATCAACGACACCGATGCGGCGTTTGAGTTGGTAGCGGAGTTCGATCCGGCGGTGAGCCCTGCCGTGGCAATCATCAAACACGCCAACCCTTGTGGTGTTGCTGTGGGCGCCACCTTGGTGGACGCGTATCAGAAAGCGTTTGATTGTGACCGCACCTCTGCGTTTGGCGGCATTGTGGCGCTGAACCAGCCGCTGGATGCGGAGACCGCCAGCAAGATCGTAGAGATTTTCACCGAGGTGGTGATTGCGCCGGGCGCTTCTGAAGAAGCGAAAGAAATCTTCGCGGCGAAGAAAAACCTGCGTCTTCTTCTGACCGATGGTCTGCCAGATCCACGCGCGCCGATCACAGCCTATAAGCAGGTTGCCGGTGGTGTGCTGGTGCAGGACAAAGACGTTGGCACCGTGGCAGCGGATGAGCTGAAGGTAGTGACCAAGGTTGCACCAACAGACGCACAGATGGCCGATTTGCAGTTTGCCTGGAAAGTGGCCAAGCACGTGAAATCCAACGCGATTGTCTACGTCAAAGGTGGCGCGACTGTGGGTGTTGGCGCGGGTCAGATGAGCCGTCTGGACAGTGCCAATGTGGCCGCCTCCAAGGCACAGCGCATGGCCGATGCCTTGGGGCTGGACGAAAGCCCTGCCAAAGGCTCTGCGGTAGCCTCTGACGCGTTTTTCCCTTTTGCGGACGGTCTGTTGGAAGCGGCTGCGGCGGGCGGCACTTGTGTGATCCAGCCGGGTGGCTCCATGCGGGATGAGGAAGTGATCAAGGCGGCGGATGACGCTGGTCTGGCGATGGTCTTCACCGGCATGCGTCACTTCCGTCACTAAAAGTGACCAAAAAAGCTATTGGCCTGCGGTTGGAATTGCTCTGATCGCGGGTCACACCCTTGTTGCGCCGCCCTAAAGTGGCGTAGCATGGGCGCTAACAATCAAGGCGCAAGATTCTGGGGATAACACGGAACGGCGCACCGAGGCAGACAGGCAGAGAAGGAGACGCGCCGTGATGCGTCTTGTGTTTTGGGCAGGCTTTTGGGCCTTCATCACCGATCAGGCGAGCAAATTTCTTGTGCTCAACGCGCTGAACCTACGCGAGGTGATGCATATTGAGATTCTGCCGCCGTTTTTACAGTTTCACATGGCGTGGAACCGCGGCATCAACTTTGGTCTGTTTTCAGACAGTCCAGCGGCGGCCAAATGGGTGCTGATTGCGCTGGCCTTTGTGATTTGCGGATTTGTGTTGCATTGGGTGCGCAAAGATCCGCCGGGCAAATGGGGCATGATCAGTGCCGGTTTCCTGATTGGCGGTGCGCTCGGAAATGTGATCGACCGGCTGTTATTTGGCGCTGTGGTCGATTTTCTCAACATGTCCTGCTGTGGGATCAACAATCCTTACGCGTTTAACCTTGCGGACGTGTGGATATTTGCCGGTGCCATCGGGTTAGTGGTGTTTGGTGGGGGCAAGAAAACTGAGGCGTGACCTTCCTGTCAGGATGCGCTAAAGCTGTGCCCAAGTTTCGTGGAGTGGGGCATATGGGGCTTTTGCGTCTTTTGATTTTGGGAATGGTTGCCGTTGGTTTGGCGGCCTGTTCGGGCAGTAAAACGCTGCATTCCAACGCGCCAACCGGTGACGGGCCGGATGAGTTTTCCATCATGCCCGCCAAGGAGCTGACCCAGCCGAAGGATTACGCAGCGCTGCCGCCGCCAACACCGGGTGGTGTAAACCGCACCGATCAGGATCCGCTGGGCGACGCGGTTGCGGCACTGGGTGGCAAAGCTTCCGCGCGCAGCCCTTATAACACCGCCATTCCCGCCAGCGACGGCAACCTTGTGAACTACTCATCGCGTTTGGGACGTGAGGCGAACATTCGCGCCACGGTGTTGGCCGAAGACGAAGAGTTCCGGCGCAAGCGTGGTCGCGGTACGTGGCTGCGGATCAGCAAAAAAGGACTCTATGAAGACGTCTACAAACGTCAGGCTCTGGATTATCGCGATGAGTGGTGGCGGTGGAAACGTGCCGGTGCCCGTACACCGGCGGCCCCGGTTGAATAAGGTTTTGGGCATGAATGTGCCCATTCTTGCTCACAAATCCGTTTGATGCCTTGCAGCGCCCCTTCGGGGGCGTAACTATTTGTACAAGCCTGTTTTAAGGAGATTGTTTTATGTTGCGACGCTTAGTCTGTGCGCTGGCGCTTGGGGCGGTCAGTGCGCTGCCCGCGCAAGCGGAGGATCAGGTCACCGATTTTATGCTGGAGAACGGTATGCAGGTGGTGGTCGTTGAAGATCACCGCGCGCCGGTGGTGATGCATATGGTGTGGTACAAGGCCGGCTCTGCTGATGAGAAGCCCGGCGTGTCCGGCGTGGCGCATTTTCTGGAGCATCTGTTGTTCAAGGCCACGGACAAGCTCGAGTCCGGCGAGTTCTCTGCAACCGTGGCGGCCAATGGCGGGCGGGACAATGCGTTTACCAGCTATGACGTGACTGCCTATCACCAGCGTGTAGCCGCAGATCGGCTGGAGCTAATGATGTCGATGGAGAGCGACCGGATGGTCAATATCCGGCTTGGGGAGGAGGAGATCCTGACCGAGCGCGATGTCATCATTGAGGAGCGCAACCAGCGGGTCGAGAATAACCCGGGTGCGCTGTTCCGCGAGCAGTTAAATGCGGCGCAGTATCTCAACCACCGCTATGGCATTCCGATCATTGGTTGGCGGCATGAGATGGAGGCGCTTGGGCTTGAGGACGCGCTGGACTATTACGGCACCTATTACGCGCCCAACAACGCCATCCTGATTGTGGCGGGCGATGTGGAGCCTGAAGAGGTCAAGGCGCTGGCAGAGCAGTACTATGGCGTGATCCCGGCCAATCCGGACCTGCCTGAGCGGGCGCGGCCCAGCGAGCCACCCCAGACCAGCGCACGGCGGATGGAGTTCTATGATGCCCGTGTGGCGCAGCCCTATGTGACGCGCTCTTACCTTGCGCCAGAGCGCAACCCCGGTGATCAGCGGGGCGCAGCGGCACTGACCTTGTTGGCGGAGCTTTTGGGCGGCGGGCAGACCTCTGTGTTGAGCCAGAAGTTGCAGTTTGAGGACAAGAACTCGATCTACGCCACCGCTTGGTATCGCGGCACGTCGCTGGATGCGACGACGTTTAACCTGCTGACCGTGCCCGCGCCGGGGATTGAGATGCAGGAGGCCGAAGACGCCATGGATGCGGTTGTGGCCGAATTCATGCAGACCGGTGTGGATGAGGCGCATCTGGAACGCATCAAGATGCAACTGCGTGCCAGCCAGATTTATGAGCGTGACAATGTGGACAGCGTGGCGAACCGCTATGGTCGGGGGCTGACCTCGGGGCTGACCATTGGTGACATTCAGGAATGGCCGGAGATTTTGCAGTCGATCACACCAGAAGAAATCATGGCGGCGGCAGAGACGATCTTTGACCGGAAAAAGTCGGTGACCGGCTGGCTGTTGACAGAAGAGGAGGCGGCGCAATGATCCGTGCTTTCATCACATGCGTGACGCTGTTTGTGGCTGTGCCTGCCTGGGCGGAGATCAACATCAAGGAAGTCACCTCGCCCGGTGGCATCAATGCCTGGCTGGTCGAAGAGCCGTCGATTCCCTTTGTGGCGTTGGAAATCCGTTTCAAGGGCGGCACCTCGCTGGACGCAGACGGTGCGCGCGGCGCAACCAACCTGATGGTGGGGCTGCTCGAAGAGGGCACCGGCGACATGGACGCGCAGGGGTTTGCCAAGGCAAGCGAAGAGCTGGCGGCGCAGTTTGGTTATGACAGCCATGCGGATGCGGTGTCGATTTCTGCGCGGGTGCTGACCGAGAACCGCGATGAGGCGCTGGCTTTGCTGCGCAAATCCTTGGTGGCGCCGAGCTTCCCGCAGGATGCGCTGGACCGTGTGCGTGAGCAGGTGCTCTCTGGCCTGCGTTCCGATCTGAAGGACCCGGACAAGATTGCCGGGGCGCGTATGGCGGAGATCATCTATGGCGATCACCCTTATGGCAGCGCAGGGGAGGGCACAATTGAGAGCGTGACCGCCCTAACCCGTGAAGACATGATTGCTGCGCATCAGGGCGCGATGGCCAAAGACCGGCTGTTTGTTGGCGTGGTGGGCGACATCACCGCCGAAGAGCTCGGGCCGGTGCTGGATCGCCTGCTGGGCGATCTGCCAGAAACCGGCGCAGCGATGCCAGTTGATGCGGTGGTGGACATCACCGGTGGCATTGATGTGGTGGATTTTGACACGCCACAATCCGTGGCAGCCTTTGCGCAAAACGGCATTGACCGCGACGACGAAGATTTCTTTGCCGCCTATGTGCTCAACACCATCTTGGGCGGCGGCGGGTTTGAAAGCCGTCTGATGGAGGAAGTCCGGGTTAAGCGCGGACTGTCCTATGGGGTCTACAGCTACATCGTGCTGCGCGATCTGGCGAACGTCTACATGGGCAGCGTGTCCTCCGCCAATGACCGCGTGGCGCAGGCGATTGAGGTCATTCAGGATGAATGGGCGCTCATGGCCGCCGAAGGTCCAACTGAAGACGAGGTTGCGAAAGCCAAGGCGCTTCTGACCGGGGCGTATCCGCTGCGATTTGATGGCAATGGGTCGATTGCGACCATCATGGTCTCCATGCAGATGGACAACATGCCGATCGACTACATCGCCACCCGCAACGACAAAGTGGATGCGGTCACGGTGGAAGATGTGAAACGCGTGGCAGGAGAGCTTTTGAGGCCCGAGAAGCTGCAATTTGTGGTGGTGGGCAAGCCTGAAGGGCTTTGAAGGCTGTCATCCATTAGGATGTAAAGCGCGGGAGGTGAGAGCCTTCCGCGTTTTTTTGATTCTTTTGGTTGATTTGGATTGCGATCGATTCCCCAAAGGGGAGAATGTCGGTCGAGCGGAACAGGCTTGAGAGCGAAAACACAATGACACAATCAAACATTGTCGCGGCGACAGAGATTCCTCGTGAACACCTGCGGGAGGCCATGAACGTGGCCTTTTCGGATTACGCTGTGCCCATGCAATTGACGCAAGACGCTTTCGATAGGCTGTTGGCGCAGCGGGGGTTTGTTCCGGAGGTTTCGCGGGTTGCGATAGTCAATGGTGAGGTCGCCGCCTTTTGGCTGGTTGGGAGACGCGGTGACGCAGGCTACCTGATCTCCAGTGGTACATGCCCTGCGCACCGCGGCAAGGGTCTCTCCACGGAGATTGGGCTGGCGGTTTTGGCGTGTTTGCGTGGCGATGGGGCGACGTCGCTTCAGATGGAAGTGCTTGAAAACAACGTTGTTGCCCAAAGCCTGTACAAACGGTTGGGCCTGACACAGCACCGCCAATTGGGGTGTTGCCACATCATGCCGCCAAAGGATGTCCCGCCAAGCGTCTACAGCATTGTCACGCGTCCGTGGTCGGAAACAGCGGCCTTTGCGGAAAGCGCGCAGGATTGGGCACCATCCTGGCAGCACAGTTCGGAGTCGCTTGCGGCTTTAGGGGAGGACGTGATGTGCCTGTGTGCCGAGAAGGGTCAGCAGGTTATTGGCTGTGTGGCAGTGATCACGTCCACGCTCACAGTGGCGCAAATTGCGGTGGACCCGCGCTTTCGCAGGCAGGGCGTCGCCCGTGCCTTGCTGGCGGCGTGTGGTGAAGCGTTGGAGGCGGAGGAGCTGCGGCTGATCAATTTTGATGCGGGTGACGCAGGTTTTTCCAGCTTTGTGAGCACGTTGGACACGCGGCCAAGGGTTGGCCAGTATGAGTTACACATGCTGCTTTGAGACAACGGTTTGTTGTCAGCCTTCCCCCAACAATCGCCTGATCCGGCCTTCCCAGTCGTCCTGTGCGCGGCCGGATTTTCCCATGGCCTGAAAGCCAAAATAGAGGTGCAGGATCATCTCGGCCAGATCGGTGCGGTGGGCGGGGGATAGCCCGACATCGCGCACTTCCAGCACGCCGAGAATCCCCTGTTTCAGGCGGTCGGCCATCTCTTGCGTCTTTTGCGCAACCTTGGGGTTGTCCGGTGCCACCTCGACCATGGCGTTGCAGATAAAACAGCCGTGATCGGCGGCGTCTGAAAGTGTGAACATCGGCATCAGGCAGGTGGTGGCGTCAGGCGCGTCACAGGCTTTGAGCGCGGCCAGATTGGCGCTCACCACTTCTTCGTCATAGCGTTCCAGCGCGTGGTAGTAGACTGCGCCTTTGTCGCCAAACGCCTTATAAAAGCTGCCTCGGGTGAGTTTCATTGCGCACAAAAGATCCGGCAGGTTGGTGGCTTTGTAGCCCTGACGCCAGAACACACGCATCGCGCCGTCCAGCGCCTTGGCAATGTCAAATTCTCGGGGTCTGGCCAAGGGTTTCCAACCTCACGCTCGTGTCACGCTCAGTTGATTTGTACCATTTGGTTCCGAATTGTAAATAGAGGGTAGTTAGGAACTGATTGGTTTCTAATTTATCGAGTTAACAAAGGAACCTCCCCTATGACCCATTTTAAATCCCTGATCACCGGTGCCGCGCTGTCCGTGGCTGTTGCAACTTCGGCAATTGCGGCCGGCGTTGAATTGAACGCATCCTCCACCGGCCTGGCGCTGCAAGGCTATGACCCGGTGGCCTATTTCACAGAAGGTGCCCCAACAAAGGGCAGTTGGAAAATCACCTCTTCTTACAATGACGCGACCTATCGTTTTGCCACTGAAGAGCACAAAGCCGCGTTTGAAGCGGACCCGGAAGCCTACCTGCCTGAGTATGGCGGATACTGTGCCTTTGGCGCGGCGATGGGCTTCAAATTTGACGGTGATCCAAACCACTGGAAAATCGTCGACGGCGAGCTGTTCCTGAACATTTCCCAGGACGTGCAAGAGCGTTGGGTTGCGGACATTCCGGGCTTCATTGAGAAGGCCGATGCCAACTGGACTAACATCGCAGACAAAGACCCGGCCAGCCTGCAATAAGGCACCCTGCCACCACTCCGATGGCCGTTGGCCCTCACCGAGCGATCGGTGGGGGCTTTTTGCGTCTGGCGGGTGGTGATTGACGTGGCGGATGGCTTTGTCTAAGAGGCAATTAACCGTTGGGGTGTTCTGCATTGCAGGGCTGAGAATCGCTTAGGCGTAAACCCATCGAACCTGATCCGGGCAATACCGGCGGAGGGAACGGTGTCAAAGTAGATGACGTTTTTGCCGCGCGGAATCCCGTTTTGAAACTGGGAGACGTCATTTATGGCCGATATCGCTTTGACAATTGCAGGCTCCGACAGCGGCGGCGGTGCGGGTATTCAGGCAGATTTGAAGGCGTTTAGTGCTCTGGGCACCTTTGGCACCAGTGTGATCACGGCGGTGACGGCGCAGAACACACAGGCGGTGACAGCGGTGCATCCGATCCCGTTGGACGTGGTGCGCGCACAGATTGATGCGGTGCTGTCTGACATGGACGTGGGCGCGATTAAGATCGGCATGTTGGCGACACCGGAGATCATTCACACGGTCGCGGAAGCGATTAAAGACTTCACCGGTCCGGTGGTGCTCGACACGGTGATGGTGGCGAAATCCGGCGACAGCCTGTTGGCGGAAGAGGCTGTGATGACGTTGCGCGATGTGCTGGTGCCACGGGCCACGGTGATCACGCCAAACCTGCCGGAGGCGGCGGCGCTTTTGAAGGAAGAGTTCGCTTGCTGTGAAGAGCAGGTTGTGGCGCAGGGGCAGGCGTTGTGTGCGGTGGGCGCGCAAGCGGTGCTGATGAAGGGTGGTCACGCGGATGGCGACATCTGCCACGACTACCTGATGACCTATGAGGGCACGCAGCTGGAGCTGACCGCGCTGCGCAAGCAGACCAAGAACACCCATGGCACCGGTTGTACGTTGTCGTCCTCGATTGCTGCTGGTTTGGCAAAAGGTCTGGTGCTGCCAATCGCCGTCAAGGAGGCGCATGAGTACCTGCAAGGCGCGATTGCCGCCGCGGATGATTTGAACGTGGGGCATGGGCATGGTCCATTGCACCACTTCCACCGGGTTTGGAAAGCGTGACGCTCTATTCCGTCATAGGCGCTGGCGTGGCTGGTTTGGCCGTGGCCACGGAGCTTGCGGAGCGTGGGGCCGAGGTGCAGGTGTTTGATCCTGCCGGCCCACCCGGCCCACACGGCTGTAGCTGGTGGGCGGGCGGCATGTTGGCCCCGTGGTGTGAGTATGAGAACGCCGAGGAACCTGTGCTGCGCTTTGGGCAGGAGGCGATTGGCTGGTGGTCCAAACGGACCCGCGTGACCAAGGCGGGCACATTGGTTGTCGCCAACAAACGTGACCTGCCAGACATGCGCCGGTTTGCACGGCGCACCGAAGGCTTTGCCGAGGTTGGGCGCGAGAAAGTGGCCGCGTTAGAGCCTGATTTGCATGGCTTTGGGCAGGGGCTGTTCTTTGAAGACGAAGCCCATCTTGATCCGCGCAAAGCCTTGCAGGATTTGTATCGCGGGTTGGTCGACAAGGGCGTGACATTTCATAAGAAGATCGCGCCGAGCGGCTTGGAGAATGCAATTGATTGTCGGGGCCTGTCGGCGCGGGAATATCTGTATGATCTGCGCGGCGTGAAAGGCGAGATGCTGATCATTCGCGCGCCGGATGTCGAGATCACCCGCCCTGTGCGCCTGCTACATCCACGCATTCCGCTGTACATCGTGCCGCGCGGCGACGGGGTTTACATGCTGGGCGCGACCTCGATTGAGAGCGAAGACAGCAGCCGGATTACCGCGCGCTCGATGCTGGAGCTCTTGAGCGCGGCCTATGCGCTCAATCCGGCCTTTGGCGAGGCGGAAGTGCTGGAAATCGGCGTCGATCTGCGCCCCGCGTTTCCCGACAACCTGCCGCGCATTCGCCGGTTAGGACGTACGATCTACGCCAATGGTTTGTACCGCCATGGCTATTTGCTGGCCCCTGCGCTGGCCAAAGGCGTCGCGGATTTGGCGCTTCACAACATTCATTCGGAGATGGTCGATGAAGATCGTGCTTAACGGAGAGGCCCGCGACGTGGCGGCCACGGACTTGGCTGGGCTATTGACTGAGTGTGGGTTTTCGGGGCGGGTGGCGACCTCGCTCAACGAAGAGTTTGTGCCCGCCGGATTGCGCGCCGCGCAGACATTAACGGATGGCGACCGCGTTGAAGTGGTTGCGCCGATGCAGGGGGGCTGAGCGATGGGCAAGTCGTTTTATGGTGTCGAGCTGCCAAACCCGCTGATGCTCGGCACGGCGCAATATCCCAGCCCGGCGATTTTGGAAGAGGCGTTTCGGGCGTCCGGCGCAGGCGTGGCGACTGTGTCACTGCGCCGCGAGGGCGCTGGCGGCGCGGGGCAGACCTTCTGGCAGATGATCGCTGACCTTGATGTGCTGGTGCTGCCCAACACGGCGGGCTGTCACACGGTGAAAGAGGCGGTGACCACGGCGCATATGGCCCGCGAAGTGTTTGACACCAAGTGGATCAAGCTGGAGCTGATCGGCCACACCGACAGCTTGCAGCCGGATGTGTTTCAACTGGTTGAGGCCGCGCGCATCCTGTCTGAGGACGGTTTTGAGGTGTTTCCCTACACCACCGAAGACTTGATCGTGGGCGAGCGACTACTGGAAGCGGGTTGTGAGGTGTTGATGCCTTGGGGCGCGCCAATTGGCTCTGGTCGTGGGTTGAACAACACCTATGCGTTGCGGGCGATGCGCGCCGAATTCCCCGATGTGCCTTTGGTGGTGGACGCGGGCATTGGCCTGCCAAGCCATGCGGCGGCGGCGATGGAATTGGGTTTTGATGCGGTTTTGCTGAACACAGCGGTGGCGAAAGCCGGTGATCCGGTGGCCATGGCCAAGGGGATGATGGCCGCCGTGGAAGCAGGTCAGATGGGTTTTGAGGCCGATCCAATTGAGGCGCGCGACATGGCGGAAGCCTCCACCCCTGTCATTGGAAAGGCGTTCCTGTCATGAGCCTGCACAAGTTCTACCCGATCTTTGATGATGTGAGTTGGCTCAAGCACTTGTTGCCGCTTGGCATAAAGCTGGTGCAGTTGCGCATCAAAGACGCCTCTGAAGATCACGTCCGCGCACAGATTGCGGAAGGTCAGGCCTTGTGTCGCGAACACGGCTGTACGCTGGTCATCAATGATTATTGGCAGGCGGCGATTGATCTGGGCTGCGACTGGATTCACCTCGGTCAGGAAGATTTGGACGACGCCGATCTTAAAGCGATCCGCGCTGCGGGGCTGAAACTGGGCGTGTCGACCCATGATGACGACGAGCTGGAGCGCGTGCTGGCGATACAGCCGGACTATGTCGCGCTGGGGCCGGTCTATCCGACCATTCTGAAAAAGATGAAATGGCACCAACAGGGCCTGCCTCGTGTGACCGAGTGGAAAGCGCGTGTGGGTGAGGTGCCTTTGGTGGGCATCGGCGGCATGTCGGTGGAGCGCGCGCCGGGCGTGTTTGAGGCCGGGGCAGATATTGTCTCTGCGGTCACTGACATCACCCTGAACGACGATCCGGAAGATCGCGTGCGCCAGTGGTTGGAGGTCTGCAAGTGAGCCGCTACGCGCGCCAGATGATCCTGCCGGAAGTGGGTGCGCAGGGCCAAGCGGCCCTGACAGCTGCCCATGTGCTGGTCATTGGCGCGGGTGGGCTGGCGGCAAGTGCGCTGCCTTTACTGGCGGGCGCGGGTGTTGGACGCATCACGATTGTTGATGGGGACACTGTGGAGCTGTCCAACTTGCATCGTCAGACGATGTTTACGGAAGATGACCAAGGCAAGCCGAAGGCCGAGGTGGCGGCAGCACGATGCAGGGCGATCAACGGCGAGATTGGTGTCAAAGCCGTGGTTGCAAGGCTGACTCCCGCCAATGCGCCTGCGCTGCTGGAGGGTGTCACATTGGTGATGGACTGCGCCGACAGCTACGCGGTGAGCTACACGCTGAGCGATTTGTGTCTCGCGCAAAACATCCCGCTTATCACCGGCTCTGCCTTGGCATTGTCGGGCTATGCAGCCGGTGTTTGCGGCGGTGCGCCTTCTTTGAGAGCGTTGTTCCCGGAGGCCCCCGAAAGCGGCGCAAGCTGTGCAACTGCTGGCGTGATGGGGCCAGTGGTGGCCTTGATCGGCGCGATGCAGGCGCAGATGGCGCTGGCGACCTTGATGGGGCACCAACCCAGCCCATTGGGACAGATGGTGCAGTTTGATGCCAAAACCATGCGCAGTGCGCCGTTTCGTTTTGATGCTGCGCCGGAGCCGGAGACGGCCTTTGGATTTGTGTCGTCGGAGATGCTCAGCGAGGCCGACACGATTGTCGAGCTGCGCGGCCAAGAGGAAGCGCCAGAGCCCGCCCATCGAGACGCGCTCCGCATCCTGCCGGATCAGTTGAAAGATCATTTGCCAATCGCCGAGGGGCGGCTGGCCTTGTGCTGTGCCACGGGACTGCGGTCCTGGCGTGCGGCGGAAACCACCCAAGAGATTTGGCCCGGCGAGATTGTTCTTGTCGCGGCCTCCGCTTCTTAGAACGAGAGGAAACGTGATGAAGCACCTACTCGCAGCTGTGGCCCTGATGGCCGCAACCCCAGCCATGGCGGCTGATAAGATGACCCTTCTGCTGGATTGGTTCATCAACCCCGACCACGGGCCGATCATCGTGGCCGCGGAAAACGGCTATTTTGAAGAAGTTGGCCTGGACGTGGAAATTGTGGCTCCGGCTGACCCCTCCATGCCGCCGCGCCTTGTGGCCGCTGGTCAGGCTGATCTGGCGGTCTCTTACCAGCCGCAGCTGCACCTGCAAATCCACGAAGGTCTACCGCTGAAGCGTGTTGGCACGCTGGTCGCGACCCCGCTGAACTGCCTGCTGGTGCTGGAAGATGGCCCCATCAAATCTCCGGCGGACCTGAAAGGCAAGAAGGTTGGCTTCTCCGTGGCTGGCGTGGAAGAGGCTGTGCTGGGCGCGGTTCTGGGCAAATATGGTGTGACCACCGATGACATTGAGCTGGTCAATGTGAACTTCTCCCTGTCGCCATCTCTGATGTCCGGTCAAGTGGACGCGGTGATCGGGGCCTACCGGAACTTTGAGCTGAACCAGATGGACATCGAAGGTCACCCAGGCACGTGCTTCTACATCGAGGAAGAAGGCGTGCCGTCTTATGACGAGTTGATCTATGTGGCCAATCCAGAGACCATGGATGCCGACAAAATTGCGCGTTTCATGGCGGCGACTGAGAAAGCCACCCAGTACATTGTGAACAACCCGGTCAAAAGCTGGGAAATCTTCTCCGGCACCTCCGTGGAGCTGCAGGACGAATTGAACAAACGGGCATGGGTTGACACGCTGCCACGCTTTGCGCTGCGCCCAGCGGGCTATGATGCCGGTCGTTATGTGCGCTTTGAGCAGTTCCTGAAGGACAGCGGCATGATCCCGTCGATCAACCCGGTTGAGGCGATCACCATTGACGTCACCGCCCCGGCGATGAGCCAATAATGAGCGCGCAAAACTACGGTCGTGCCTTTGCGCTGATGCGTGAGGCGGCAGGCGAGGCATGGGGGGAGTATACCCGCCATGCCTTCGTCGAAGGGCTGCGCGATGGTTCGCTGTCACGGGAGGCGTTTCTGCACTACCTGCGGCAGGATTATGTGTTCCTGATCCACTTCTCCCGCGCCTGGGCGCTGGCGGTGGTGAAATCGGAAACTCACGCCGAAATGCTGGGAGCGGTTGCGACTGTGAACGCGCTGGTGGCTGAGGAAATGCAGCTGCATGTGGGCATCTGTGAGGCGGCAGGTATTCCGCAGGAGGAGCTGTTTGCGACGCCTGAGCGCGCGGAAAACTTGGCCTATACGCGCTATGTGCTGGAGGCGGGCTATTCTGGTGATCTGCTTGATTTGCTCGCCGCCTTGGCGCCTTGCGTGATGGGGTATGGCGAGATTGGCGCACGGTTGGGGGGTGAGAAAACCTCCGACACCTATGCTGATTGGATCAACACCTATGCCGGCGAAGGCTATCAAGACGACTGTGCCGCTGTGGGACAATTGCTCGACAGCGCGTTGGAGCGGCGTTTGGGCAAGGACTTTGAAAACAGCCCGCGCTTTGCGGCGCTGTGTGACAAGTTCCGTACAGCGACCGAGCTGGAAGTGAACTTCTGGCAGATGGGTCTGACCCCATGACACAAGCGCCCGGCATCACGTTAAAGGGACAGGCCTCGATTGAGGGGCGGCAGCTGTTTGCGCCGCTCACACTGTCCTTGGATGCCGGGCGCTGGACCTGCCTGCTAGGGGGCTCCGGCGTCGGCAAAACCACGGTTCTGCGGTTGATGGCGGATTTGCCAACGGGTGCGGATTTTGACGGAGAGATCCTGGCCACCGACAAGACGCCAGTGGCAGAGCGCATTGCCTATATGGCGCAGGATGACCTGTTGTTGCCTTGGGCGACGGTGGAGAAAAACATTGCGCTGGGCGCGCGTCTTCGCGGGCAAAAAATGGATGCGGTGCGCGTGGAGCGCTTGTTGGACCGTTGCGGCCTGCACGCCCATCGCGGCAAGAAGCCCAGTGAGCTGTCCGGCGGGCAACGTCAGCGGGTGGCGCTGGCGCGCACGCTGATGGAAGACAAGCCTATCATTTTGCTGGATGAGCCGTTTTCGGCTCTGGACGAGAAAACCCGGGCCGCGATGCAGGATCTGGCTGCGGACCTGCTCACCAACCGCACGGTTTTGGTGGTGACCCACGATCCGGGAGAGGCGGCACGGCTGGGCCATGCGATCTATGTGATGACAGCCGCTGGGCTCACCTCGGTTGCGCCGCCTGCGTCATCTGTGCCTCGGCCGGTTGATGCACCGGACACCATAACATGCCGCTCCGATCTATTGCGCTTGCTGATGGAGACGACGACATGAAGCTGTGGCCTCCGATTGCTGCGACCGTGTTTGCGCTGTGCGTATGGCAAGCCGTTGTCACCTTGACCGGGGTGCAGAAGTTCATCCTGCCCAGCCCGACGCTGGTGGCGGAGACGTGGTGGCTCAATCGCTGGCTTATTGCCGAGCACACCCTAATTACATTGAATGAAATTCTGATCGGGCTGGTCATTGGAATTTCGCTGGGTGTTGTCACCGCGTTGACGCTGGCCTCGTCCAAAACGGCACGCACGTTGCTGGCACCGATGTTGGTGTTCACGCAGGCCCTGCCGGTGTTTGCCTTGGCGCCTATTTTGACGCTGTGGCTGGGCTATGGGATTTGGTCCAAAGCGGCCATGGCGGTTCTCATCACCTATTTCCCGGTCACGTCAGCTTTCTTTGACGGGTTGATGCGCACACCATCGGGCTATCTTGATCTTGCCAAAACCATGCAGGCCAGCCCGCGGCGTGTTTTGTGGTATATTCGTGTGCCGGCGGCCTTGCCCAATCTGGGGGCGGGCGTGCGCTTGGCCGCGGTCTATGCCCCAATCGGCGCGGTGATTGGGGAGTGGGTCGGCTCCTCCAAAGGTCTTGGATATTTGATGCTTCTGGCCAATGGTCGGGCCAAGACCGACTTGATGTTTGCGGCCATGCTGACGTTGGGGGTGCTGTCGGTGCTGCTCTACGTTTTGATGGCCAAACTCACCCGACGATTGGGTGATCGGGAGACCTGAACGGGTCTAAGGTTTGCGTCACGCCCAAAGCGATTTGGCGCTATTTTGCAATAATGCCTATCAAATTTGGTCAATCTCGACAGAAATGCTCCGGAACCTGCGGTTCTTAAGACTACTTTAACCACCAGATGGCACAGATTTCAGGTGGATTTTTTTGAGTTTGTAGACTGACCGCTGAATGTCGAAATTACGTATTACACGACAATATCTCCGGTGGCGGAGCGGCATCGCGCTAAGCATTGTGCTTGCGGCAGCGATTACGGCGATGTGGGTGGCTTTTATTGGCCGCGACACGGTGGCAACGCGCAATCAGAATACCGCCTCTATGGACACGCTGCTGTTGTCGCTGTCGGAAATGTCGATGGCGTTTCAGGAATTGCGCATGTCGCCGGCGTCCCAACGCGGCAAAAATTCCAAAGCGCATGTGCGCCGCGCGTCGCACGCGGCGGTGGAAGCCGCGCAGCGCATCTCTTTGGAACGTACGTTGAAAACTTTCTCACCGGAGGGGCAGAGCATTCTGCGGCGGGATGCAATGAACCCGCTTCTGGAGCTGGAAGATGTTCTGTTTTTGGCAGAAGTGGCGGTGGACCCGCGCCAAAACATGACGGATGTGGCCCGTGCTGCCGGAATGGCAGGCGATTTGGCCATGCGGCTGTTGCCGATCTTTAACCGCATCAAACAGGCCGAGCTGGCCGCCGCACAAGAGGCGGCGGACACGCAGGTGACCTACGGGATTTTTGCTCTGGTGATCACCTTGCTGGGCGTTGGGCTTGCAGCGCGGTTTGTGCATCTGCCAATGGAACGCTACGTGATCCGGGCGCAGAATGAGATTGAGCGCAATCAGCGTAAGGCTGAGGCGGCGTCGGAAGCCAAATCCATGTTCCTGGCCACCATGAGCCACGAAATTCGCACGCCGCTGAATGGCGTTCTAGGGCTAGCAGATGTGTTGAAAGAAACACAACTGGGCACAGACCAGAAACGCATGGTCACAATGATCCAAAGCAGCGGTCAGGCGTTGTTGCAATTGATCAATGATGTGTTGGATCTTGCCAAGATTGAAGCCGGTAAAATCGACCTCAAGTATGAAGGCTTTGATGTTCAGGCGCTGTGTCAGGAAACCGCAGAGCTGTTTTCCGGTCAGGCGGCGCAAAAGGGTGTGACGCTTACCGTGCACACCGCGCCCTCGGAAGCCGGGTGGTTTGTGCACAGCGCGCCACAGGCGCTGCGGCAGGTGTTGGCCAATCTTGTTGGCAATGCGGTGAAGTTTACGGAGCAAGGGGCGATTGAGCTGCATCTGGAAGATGTTGCGCCATCGCACGGTGAAGAGCGGCGTTTGCGGATTGCCGTGACCGATGATGGCATTGGCATTGAGCCTGGTGCCCTGGAACGCATTTTTGGGCAATTCGAACAGGCGGATTCCAGCAACACCACCCAATTTGGTGGCACGGGTTTGGGGCTGTCGATTGTGCGGCGCATGAGCGAGGCGCTTGGCGGGCACGTGCGCGTGGAGAGTAGCTTGGGCGAAGGCTCGGAGTTTATTCTGGAACTGCCGGTGGGCATCGCCCAGCGGGACGTGGTTGCAACACCCCAGCGGGAGGTCGTGCATTTTGGCAAGCGCGTGTTGGTGGCGGATGACAATCGGGTCAACCAGGTAGTGGCGCGCAAGATTCTCGAAAATCTCGGCTGTGAGGTCAGCTTTGCTGGCAACGGCCTTGAAGCGGTGGATCGGGCGGCCAATTGGAATCCGGACCTGATTTTGATGGATGTGCGCATGCCAATGATGGACGGCTTACAAGCCACCCGCGCCATCCGGGCGGACACGCGCCACGCGGCAGCATCGGTGCCTATTGTGGGGTTGTCTGCCAACGCGCTCGCGGAACATCGTGAAGAGGCGGCGGAGGCCGGCATGTCGGGCTATGTGGAAAAGCCGGTGACACGGCTTGCCCTCAAGACAGAGCTTTTGCGGCACTGGCCTGCGACGGCACAGCAACAGGAGAATGGCACATGGGCTTAACGCGGATTGCACGTGTGGCTGCGGCGGTTTTGGGGCTGGCGGCATCGCCGCTGAAAGCCGGTGAGGACGCCGTTTGGTTTTATGCGTGGAACAACACCATTCCGCAGGCCGTGGTGCAGAGTTTTGGCGAGCGTCACGGCATCAATGTTGTGGTCGATACGTTTATGGTGGCTGACGAAGTGGAAGCCCGATTGGCTGCGGGCGGGACTGGGTATGACTTGGCCGTCGTGCCGGTTGAGATCATGCCGCGATTGGTGAGCATCGATGCGCTGCAGCCTTTTGATGTTCAGGAGCGCGCAAAGCTGAACGGCGGCCATCCACAGTTGATGGAGAAACTGTCCGAGGCGGTGCCGATGGCAGAGCAATATGCGGTGCCGTTTCTATGGGGCACCACTGGCTTGATGGTGGACATCGATGATGTGTTGGAGCGGGTACCAGAGAGCGCGTTACACACATGGGATCTGGTGTTCGATCCCAAATATGCGTCACAGCTTGCGGACTGCGGCATCACCATTGCCGACGCCGTGCAGGAAGTGGTTGCGATTGCCTTGAACTATTTGGGGCGCAATCCAAACTCGATGGCGGAGGAGGATCTGGACGCGGCGTTTGCGTTGTTGTCGGGGATCATGCCGTATGTGAATACGGTTGATGGCAGTCAGCAGGAACAGATTTTACAGAATGAAGCCTGTGTGGCGCTGACCTGGAGCAGCGATGCATTGGCGCCGCAGTCGCAACTGGGGCGGAATGAAGTGCGCTATTTTGTGCCCGAGGAAGGCACCGTTTTGTGGGCGGATGTGATGGTGTTTCCTAGCGACACCGGCCATCCGGAGCACAGCTACAAGCTGCTTCATTACATGAACGAACCGGAGGTGCTGGCCAAGGTTTCACAATTTTCGCTGGCTTTGACCGATATCCCGGTGTCACACGCCGCGTTGCAAGACATTGATCGTGAAATTTTGGAGCAGGTGGCGCCCAAAGACCGGCGCGACAAATTGTTTATGCTCACACCGCGCACCGGATCAGAGAAACGCCTTCTGGACCGGCGCTGGCGCCGGATGCAGTTGGGATTGTGAACTGAGAAATTGCGTTTGGGCGGGTCAGTAAGAGACCGGCCCATCCGCTTTGTTGAGCATCACGCCCAGGATCGGTTTCACCTCTGACAGGATTTGTTCGACCTTGGTGATGTCCTCGGCGGTGGAAATGCCGCCGCCTGCGACGACAAGCACGGCGTCGACATTGGGCAGGAAACCCAGCACGTCGTCAAACTCCAGCGCCGGTGGCATGTCAAACAGCATCAGGTCGGGGCAGAGTGCCTCTTCCAGCTCCTCGAGCACCTCGGCCGCGATGTCGTTTTGGAACAGTTCCGCCGAATTCTCGCTGGCGCTGTCGTTTAAGGCCACGGCGAGGTTGGGCTGCACCCGTTGCAGAAAATTCTCCGGCGCGATCACGCCGCTCAGGTAATCCGCCATGCTGTCTTTTGCGGAGAGCCCCAGAGTCTCAGCCAGACTTGGGGAGCGCAAATCCATGTCGAGCAACACGGTGCGCACGGAGTCAAGCCGCGAAAACGCCATGGCCAAATTGGTGGTGACAAAGCTGCTACCACAGCCTCGGGTCGGCGCGGTCACGGCGACGCGGCTCCAGCCATGTTCGTTGAGCGCCTGCAATAGCCGGGTGCGCAGCATGTCAAAGGCCGCATGGGCCGGATGGCTGCGGGTTGCGCTGACAATGAAGTTTTTCTCCAGATCCGCATCCTTGAGCGCGGCCACGGTCAACCCTTCCCAGAACACATCCGGGTCATGCACCATAGGCAGCCGCGCCTCTTCATGAGATGCGTCGGGTGCCTCCTCTTCGGGGAGGTCGGTCTCGTGGGTCTGATCTGTACTCATGGCGCGTGAATCCGCTCTGTTTGAGGCAAAACTATCAGGGCAATGCGGACAAAAGAAAGGCACCATTGCGGAGATAGGGGGACGTGTGGAGTTAGGCTGCGGTCCAGTGAGCGATGGTGGCGGCGATTTCAGCGGCCACTTGTGCGCGCGCTGGGTGGTCTGCATCGGCGTAGAAGGTGTGGGCGGCGCTGGGCAACAGGGTGGCGGCGCTGGGCACGGTTGTCAGCCAGTCCTTGGAAGGGCATCCGGGGTCGCCGTCACCAAAATAGACCTGCGTCGGGATCGACAGAGCGGTCTCGTCCCGCAGCCGCGTGGAAGAGACGCAGATCAATCCGGACAGCGGCATGCCTGCGTGCACGGCCTTCCACAGAGCTGTACCGCCGGCGCTGTAACCGAGGCCAATGAGAGGTCGCTGGTCAGCCATCATGTCGCAAAGTTTGCGCACGGCCCGCGCCATGCCATCTTCTTGGAACAGATGATGATGCAGTGCCTCGCCGCTGAGGGTCGGTTGACCACAAAGCGCGGCCAAGGACAGGCGTTCGACGCCCGACAAACCTGCGCTCAGACACAGCTCTTCATCGGGCGCCCCGTGGATGTCAGTGACAACGAGTAGCCGCACCTCAGAAGCCAAGCAGGTTGGCCTCATCAATGGCTTTGGTCAGGAACACATCACGCCGCCGCTCCGGCTCCCAGCCAAGCACCTTTTTGGGCAGACTGTTGTCAAACGGCGAGAAATGCGCGCGGCTTTTCCAATCGGCCAAGGACGGGTTGGACAGCCCACCGCGCCGCAGCACCTGTTTCTTCAGGACATATTTCACCGAGGCAGAGGCGTAAAACGCGGCTAGGTTGCCGGGTTTCACTTTGATCCGCGCACCCAACCGCGCGTGGATCGCGTCAAAATAGTCGGTGGCGGAGAACATCGGTTCTCCCACCAGATTGAAGCTCTGCCCCAAAGCGTCGTCATTTTCCGCCATCAGGATCAGCCCTTCGGCGATGTCCTCATTGAGCACAAACGGCAGGATATGCTTGCCCTTGCCCCAGATGCGCACCGCGCCCGCGCCATGCCAGCGGCCAATGCCCCAGTGCTGCAATGGCCCGCCTTTGCCCAGCACTATGCCGGGGCGGGCAATCACCAGCGGCAGGCCGTGTTTGCGATGCATCTCAAGCAGCCGCGCCTCACATTCCGCTTTGGATCGCGCGTAGATATTGCGGTCGCTCATGTCATCGCCAAAGCCCAGACTTTCGCGGATGGTCACGTTTGGATCGGACATGTCGTAGCTGGCGATGGTGCCGGTGTAGATAAACCGTTTCACTCCTGCCGCCTTCGCCGCTTGAGCGATGGTTTCGGTGACGGCAACGTCGTTTTTCAGCGCCGCCTCCCAGGTGGCGTCCATGGATTTGCCGAGGTGATAGACTATCTCGATGCCGTCCATGGCCTCGGCCAGCTGATCCGGGTCGCGCAGGTTGGCGCCAAACAGCTCGACATGATCGGCGATGTCATCAAACGGCCCGGAGGTGCCGCGCGACAGCACACGTACATCGCGGCCTTTGGCGACCCAGGCGCGGGTCAGGTCACGGCCAATAAAGCCGGTGCCGCCGATCACCAGAACAGACGGCTTCGGCTTGGCGCGGCTTGCCGGTTTCGGTTTCTTCGCAGGCTTCGGCATGAGCGCGATGGCATCGTCAATCGCGTGCATCACCAGCGTGGCGTTATCACCGTGGAAACGTGCATCCAAGTCACGACCCGAGCGGATCGCGCTGTAAAACGCCGCTGTGAGTCCGGCAAAAGACAGTCCGTAGGGCGATTTGCGGTTCAGAGACACCAACTGCCGCGCGCCATTCACCAGACCTTCGCGCAGATGCTGGCCTGCCAGGCCCATCTGGCGCAGGAACGGGTTGGCGACGATGTCCGCGGCGTTTTCCGCGTCCACGGTCAGCACGTCGTGGGCGTAGTCGTACCGCGCGGTGGCGGTAGAGCCATGCAGGATCACGGAGCGGTCGTCCATGGTCTCTACCAGCGACAGGTTCAGCGTGATCGACACATCCCCAGCCGAGGCCAGAATACGCCAGCCTTGCGGACGCGTGGTGTCGCCTGGGATCTCGACCGGTTTGGACAGGCTGAGATGCTCAATGGTTAGCGGGCCAAACAGGTCTACCGCAAAGGCAAACAAATGCGGGCCCAGCTCCAGCAGCATGTTTTTGGGTTCGCGCAGGAGCCACAAGCCATATGGCCCGGAACGCAGCGGCATCATCGGGAAGTTCCAGTTGATCTCCGCGCTGGCGACGCGGCCAATCTCGCCCGCCTCAAGCCGGGTTTTGAGGCGCTGATAGCCCGGCGTGCCCATGAAATTGTGCCCGGCGGCAAAAACACGGCCTGCGTCAGAAGCGATCTGCTGGATTTCGGCGGTCTCCGCACCGGAGAGCGCCACCGGTTTTTCCACCAACACGTGATGCCCCGCGGTCAGGCAGGTTTCGGCCAGCGTCCGGTGGGTGCCCGGCGGTGTGACGATGTGGATGGCGTCGGCCACTTTGGCGGAGAGCAGCTTGTCCAGATCAGTATAGGCCGCGATGCCATAGGTCTGCGCCAGCGCATCGGCGGCGGCGCGGGATTGGTCACAGACCGCGACCAGCTCCACCCCCGGCGTGGCCAGAATGGCGGCGGCGTGCCAGTCGGCGATGTAACCTGCCCCCAAAAGGGCGGCGCGGATCGGGCGGTCGTCAGAAAACGTGTTCATGCTCATTTATACTCGATGATGCGCATGGCGCGGCCACGGATGCGGCGCCAATGAAACAGGATCATGCCCATCACATTGGGCAGTTTGGACAAGGTCAGAAGGCGGGCGTGACGCCAGGCTTCCCAATAGGGCAGCCCTTCGCGGACAAGGCCGTTTTTGGTGCGGATGTAGTTGGCGACATAGACTGCAAGCACCAGCAGGAACAACAACGCGCTGTCCACCAGGCCCCAGAGTGCCAGCAAGGGCAGGAGCAAGCCATAGATCACGCCGCGCAGCTGTTCTTTGCGGAAATACGGCGGGTGCATCCAGCCCACTTGGGCAAAGCCATGGCCGGTGCGCACGGCGCGCTGCCACCATTGCCCGAAGCGCAGCATGGCGGCGTCATGGCGTGTCATTTCCTGCGGCAGGCGGCGTAGTTTCCAGCCTTCCTTGGCAAGCCGGACGCAGAATTCGTCGTCTTCGGCAGCAATCACCATGGCGTTAAAGCCACCAGCTTCGACGAAGGCTTTGGAGCGCACCATCATATCGCCGCCACAGGCAACAATCTCACCCGCCGGCCGGTGCCATTCAAAATCACACAGCGCGTTGTAGACACTGCGTTCAGGATAGAGCTCCGCCCGCCAGCCGGTGATCAGGCCAAGGCTGTCATCTTCGCGCAAGGCCTTTTCTCCGGCCGCGATCCAACCGTCGACCACAATGCAATCGCCATCCACAAACTGCACAAACTCTGGCAGGTCGCCGGTTTGCGCCAGCGCGTCAAATCCTGCTTGCCGGGCACGGGCGGCGGTGAAGGGCAGGCCATTGTCCAGCTCGACCACCAGTGCACCTACTTTACGGGCCTCCGCCACGGAGTTGTCCCAACTGCCACTGTCGACATAGACCATCTCCACGCCCTGCGCCTGTAGCGAAGCGACGCAGGCGATCAGACGTTTGCCTTCGTTGCGGCCAATGATGATGGCGGTGGTGCTCATGTTTGCCCCCCGTCCAGCAGAGCCCCCAGACGTGCGGCTTCTTTGTTGATGTCAAAGGCCTTTTCCACCATGGCGCGGCCTGCGATGCCCATCGCCGTGGCGCGCGCGGGGTTGGCGAGGATTTTGCCGATGGCGTCTGCCAGCGCATGTGGGTTGCCGGGTGGCACCAACAGGCCAGAGGCGCCATCGGTCACCAATTCTGGAATGCCCGCGATGTGGGTGGTTACAACCGGGCGTCGCGCCGCCATGGCTTCCATCAGCACCACAGGCACGCCTTCGGCAAAGCTCGGCAGGACAAAGAGATCAGAGGCAGCCAGCGCCTCGGCCACTTCGGATTGCGATTTGTAACCGACAAAAGACACGTTGTCTGACAGCCCCGCCGCTTCGGTCTGATGTTCCAGCGCCTTACGGCCCGGCCCATCGCCAATCACGGTGAGGTGGATTTTGGGAAACTCGGCTTTCAACGGCTCCAAGGCGCGCAGCAGGATTGGCAGACCTTTGACCGGCGCGAGGCGTCCGACAAACAGCAGATTGGTCTCCACCGGATCTTCGCCTGCGTCATAACGCGCCGGTTCCACGCCACAGTGGATGATGTGCAACTTGGCCCAGTGTTTTGGGTCAGAAAACGCCATCGCCTGAGAGCGGCAGAAGTGGCTGATACAGGCGACAAATTTGGCCCGTTTGATTTTCTCGTCCAGCCGCCAGTGATCCGGCGCAAAGAAGATGTCCGGCCCGTGCAGGGTGAAGCTGTAGGGAATGCCTGATAGTTCGCTCATCAGCATGGCCACTGTGCAGGAGGACTTGGCGATGTGGTTGTGCAGATGCCGTACGCCCTTTTTGCGCAGATGCGCGGCCAATACCGCGGCTTCGGCAAAGTAGAACAGCTGAAAGATCAGATTGCGGAACCCGGGTGGCGCGGTTTTCACGGCCAGCGCCAGCGCTTTGAAAAAACGCGCAGGGTTGCGCAGTAGTGCGCCAAAGACCGCGCTCAACAGGGTCACCGGGGATTTTGCGGCAGCAAGAATATAGAAGGTGGCTTTGGCCTCGGCCTTCTGCTCGTCTCCCACCAAATGTTCCACACCGGTGCGGCGCACCGAGCAGGTTTCCACCGGTTGGCCTTGCGCGCGCAACGCCGCAACCTCGCGCTGGATAAAGGTATCGGTGGCGCGGGGGTATTCGCCGGTCAAATAGGCGATGGGGGGCTTTTCTGTGTCGCTCACGACGGCGGGGCCTGCTGCTCTTGCTGTTCAATCGCCGCCTGCATCGCAGCCGCAAAGGGCAGCATTGTGACAGGGCCAAGGCGATTGTGCATCATGGTGTTGGAAAAGGTGACGGGACGGTGGCGGGCTTCCAAAACTGCGCGGCGCAGAAGGCCGGGCATGGTGGGCTTGTCTGGTGTTATGAACGCCGCCATGCGCCAGAGCCAAAGTGGGGTTGGCAACACCTGCTTGGGCCAGCCACAGGCGCGAAAAGCGGTCAGGAAATCCGTACGGTTGGGGCGGTCATCATCCAGTATGTTGAGGGTCCCCACACCGGTGTGTTCATGGGCCGCTTTGATCAATGCTTGCGCAGCCAGTTCGACATGGCACGAAGGTACTTCGCCGCCGCCGTCAATTTTTAGAAGCGTGCTGCCAACCGCTGGGCCAATATGGGCATTAAACAGGTGATCCGGTCCCCAAACCGCCCCAAGCCGCAGGATTGACAGCGCGTAGCCATAGAGCGCCGCGCCATCCTTAAACAGGGTCTCTTGCGTGAGCTTGGCCTGTGCGTAGGTGTCTCGCCCGTTGGTGTTCACCGGTGTGGTCTCGTCCACCGTGCCGCCTTTGGGCACGCCAGTCACGTCATAGACCGACAGCGATCCCGCCAGCACCACATGCGGCACCTGTGCGGCAATCACCGCGTCGATCACCGCCACAGAGGCGGCCACGGTGTCGCGCTCCTGATCGCCGGAAAGCGTGGCGGCGCAGTGGATCAGGGTTCGGATGCCTTCCAAAGCTTGCGCCAACCCGTCGCCGGAACCGGTCAGGTCCATGACGATGATTTCAACGGTTTTGTCTGCTTGCCATGCGGCGGGCACCTTCGCCATATCGCGCACAAACAGACGCAGCGCGGTGCCCTCGGCGCGGGCACGCTCTACGCAGTGGCGCCCGATAAAGCCCGTGGCTCCGGTTATGGCCAGCGTGGGCGCGCTCATATGGCCCAAGGCATCGGCGCCATTGGCTCACAGCGTGTGGTCATGTCCTGCGCACAGCCATCGGCCCCGGCGTTTTGAATGGCGAGCGTGACCTCGTTGAGGTGCAGCGCAAAATCCGGTGACAGCCGGCATGGGCGCACTTCGGCCAAGGCGTCGAGCATTTCGGCAGGACCAAGCGCAAAGTTCATCGCCGCCGCGCCCCAACGCTCCACCTTTGGGTGCGTGTCACCTTTGATTTTTTGGCGTGTGCCAATCGGATGTTCGAGCAGTCGTCGGCGCAGGGTAAAGCGCCGGTGGAATTTGACCGGTGCGTCATTGTCCCAAGCCTGTTTCACCTGCAGAACACCTTTGTCGCCAAATACACGGATCTTGTGATCGTGGCTCGCCACAATCGAGCAAGTCAGCCGTACGGTGATGCCGTTTTCAAAAAACAGCGTGGCGGTGGAGAAATCCGGGGTGCCCATTGCCTCTTTGCCCGGCAGGCATTCGGCAGAGGCGGCGACCACGCGGCGTACGGTGCCAAACATGCCAATCAGCCATGTCAGGTAATAGCCCGCATGTTCCAGCGTGCAGCCGACGGCAAACTCGTCCTCGGCAGGCCAAGGCGCGCCACTTTCGCTTTTCCAATCGGCATAGGGCGCTTGCGGGATAAAGCCGTCATCCAGCTCCGCGTAGATCAGGCGCACAGGGCCAGCGACATCGTCGCGAATGGCTTTGCCCAGTGTCTGCGCCGCCTCACCCAGCACCGAGCAGGGCGCGGAGGACAGCAGCAGGTCTTTCTGTGCGGCCAGCTCATGCAGGGCAATGGCGTCTGCCATGTCTGTGGCCAAGGGCTTTTCGGAATAGACGTGATGCCCCGCGTCCAGACAGGCGCGGGAGACCTCGTAGTGCGCACCGGGATTTGTCAGGTTCAACACCAGAGAGCCTTGCGGCAGGTTGCCCAGTAACCGCTCCAAACTGTCCGCGATGTGCAGGTTCCAATGCTCGGCAAAGGCTTTTAAGCGGTTGGGATCATGGTCAAACACCTGTGTCACTGCAATGTCGGGGTGGGCCGCAAAGGACCGCATATAGAGATCAGCGACAAAGCCGCAACCAATGATCGACACACTGCGGGTTTGGGCAGCTGACATGGCGGGAATCCTTTTGAACCATTACCAAGTGACTATAGGTATTTTGGTGTGAAATACCACCAAGGCGGGCGGCTCAGTCAGGGGAATTGTGGCGCTTTTGAACCACTTGAGGGAAATTGCAGCGCAATTTCTGACGCCGGGGGAGGGAGTTGGTAAGGTATTGTGCAAATGAGCCAGAAGGACCGCCTGCGTGCAGTTTTCCACCATTAAAGGACCGGTTACGGTCAATGTTGCCGATCACGCCGCACTGGAGCGTGCAGTGCGGGCGCGGTTTGTCGCTCATGAGGGCTTTGCCTTGGCGACCATCAATCTCGATCATTTGGTGAAGCTGGCCAAAGATGAGGCTTTTGCTGCAGCTTATCTGGCGCAGGATTTTGTGGTGGCGGATGGCAATCCCATTGTGTGGTTGTCTCGCAAAGCCGAGAAGCCGGTGGATCTGCTACCGGGCGCGGATTTGGTGCTGCCCTTGGCGCAGTGGGCGGTTGAAGAAGGTACACCGGTGGCGTTGATTGGCAGCACGGAGGAGGCTTTGGCAGCTGCGGCAGAGGCTTTGAAGGTAAAAGCACCGGGGTTGGCGGTGGCGGCTTGTATTGCACCGCCCATGGGGTTTGATCCGGAAAGTGCGGCAGCCGAGGCTGTGTTGAAACAAGCGGCCGAAGCTGGCGCGCGGATGGCGTTTCTGGCGCTGGGCGCGCCGAAGCAAGAGCGGCTGGCCGCGCGCGGGCGGCAGGTTGTTCCGCAGATGGGCTTTGCCAGCATTGGCGCAGGGTTGGATTTCCTCGCAGGCACGCAAAACCGCGCTCCGGCTTGGGTGCGCAAATTGGCGCTGGAATGGCTCTGGCGCGCGCTGAGCAATCCGGCGCGACTGGCAGGGCGCTATCTGCGCTGTATCGGGATTCTGCCGCGCCTGATGAAAGAGGTACGCGCGCAGCGGGACTAAGTTGGGCAGCGCCCGTCCGCGGGTGGGCGCGCTTTCATCATTGAGCACGTTCCAAAAGGTCCCCTTGCCCCGACAGTTCTTAGGTTTTGGGACGGTGCAGAAGCGCCCGCCCATGGGGGCGGTCGGGCGCTGCCCGGCGGCGTGCAGAAGCACGCCACTTTTCGGGCTAAATCGGGATCACCCGAGGCTTGCGGCGCTTCAACCGCACCGCGTCTTTCAAGCGACCCTTTAGACCGCGCGGCGGCAAAATTTCCCGGTCCATCTCAAACACCGCGCCATTCAGCGACGGATCCTCCCAAAGCGCCAGCCCTGCGCCCCATTTGGCCGCGACAGCCGGATCAAGCCCTTCGGCCAAACCCATCTCTGTGTTGAGCATACCGGGCATCCATGTGCTGATCACAATCTTGGGCAAACGATCTCCCAGATCGGCCACCAAAGCGCGGGAGAAAGTGGTCACCGCGCCTTTGGACACGGAATAGGCCGCGCTGCAGGGCAGGGGATGCATATCCGCAAAGCTCGACACATTGAGGATACGGCCGCGCCCCGCCTCGGTCATGTCCTTGAGCGCTTCGGAGGTGCAAGCCACCGAGCCGCCAAGGTTGATGGCGACGGTCTGCATGAAGCTTTCCGGCGTCTCATCCAAAAAGTCATGGTGCGGATAGACACCGGCGTTGTTGATCAGGATCGAGACCGGCGCGATGGTTCGGATGGTCTCAAAAGCAGCACGCACCTGATTGGGATCAGAGACATCTGCCACCACGGGGGTGAACCTGTCACCCGCCATGGCCGCTGTCTCTTGCAGCGCGTCTTCACGGCGTCCCAAGCCCGCGACTTGAAGGCCCCGTCCGCAGAGTTCCATAACCAAGGCCCGCCCCAATCCGGAGCCCGCGCCGGTGACGACGGCCAGTTGCTTAGCCATTTTGGGCCTCCTTCAGGTTTGCCGCGACAACTTTACCAACCCTCAAGGCATTGGCGGCGATGGTCAGCGACGGGTTCACCCCCATGGAGGTGGGCATAAAGCTCGCATCCGCCACCCAGAGGTTTTCCGTGCCGTGCAATTTGCAATTCCGATCCAGCACCGAGATTTTTGGATCGTCGCCAAACCGCAACGTGCCGCAGGGGTGGCCGAAGTTGAGTTCCGGACCCGTGCCAGTAAAGGCCATTTTGATGCCTTTGAGGCGTTGTTTCAGTGCCTTGCGAAAGGCCTTGCGACGAGACAGCAGCTCCGGTGTCATGTCATAGCTGATCGCCAATCGGCGCGGATCAGCGGGATCGTAGTGCACACGGTTCTCGGCATACGGCAGGTCTTCCAATATGCCGACAAAGATCTTGGCGCTGCCAAACAGCTTCACCGCCACGGCCGCAGGCAGGCGGGTGAACTGGCGCAGCCAGCGCAGATTGCGCAGTGGCGAGCGGTCAAACGTCACATTGAGGTAATGCACAATCTCGCCATAGCGCGCCTCGACACCCAAGGCCTGCACCATGCCAAAGCGCTGCCCATCCTGATGATAGAGGTCGCGAAAAGCGAGAGATTTGGATGCCCCCGCGCTGTGTTTGCCTTTGGGCGGCCACAGGGCAAACATCTCGTTTAGGTGGAACATGAGGTTGCGGCCGATGAGGTCATTTCCATTGCCAAGATTGCTGGAGGCCATCAGTAGGCGCGGAGAATGCAGCGCTCCGGCGGCCAGCACATAGCTGCGCGCGGTGAGCGTGGCGGCTACGCCTTTGCGCGCCACTTTGATACCCGTTACCGTGCCGTCCTTGAACAGAATTTCCTGCACTTCGCACAAGTCCAACAAGGCCGCGTTGCCAGTCTCCAAAGCAGGCTCCACGCCCGCCGAGCGCCCATCCATTTTGCAATCGTTGGGACATTTGCGACCCAAATACTGCTCAAACCCATCGTCTTCACGCACCGCCATATGGCCCTGATATGGGGTGAGACCAATTTCGTTCATGGCAGACATCAAGCCTTGATCTGCCGCGCTCATTACCGTTGGCGGGAAGAGATTTCCGTCCGGTTGTAACGGATCAGGCGTGCCGCGCACGTGATAGAGCGTTTCGGCGCAGTCAAAGTAGGGTGCCATCTCGTCATAGCTGACGGGCCATCCGCCGGTGGGATGTGGTCGAGCCTCGCTGTGGTCCAGATCATGTGGGGCGGGACGCTCCAAGGTGGCGGCGTAAAACACCGAGCTGCCGCCCACACCCGCCCCCAATGGCGCGTTGAAGGTGGTGGTCACCCCGTTCACTGTCGCTTCCAGAGGTTCGGGCCAATAGCCCCGCACCAGCCGCGCTTCGCGGTCCCAGATGTTGGGGTTGAGTTCCTGCTCTTCCGCCCGCACACCGGTTGGCCCACGTTCAACAAACAACACCGACAGGTCTTGTTCCGCCAAATAGCGTCCAATGGTGCCGCCGCCCATGCCAGTGCCAATGACTATCACGTCCCAAGAGGTGCTACTGGCGTCGGCAAGTTTGGTCATTGCGTGGCCCGGGCCATGACCGGGTAAAACACCGAGCGCATCCGCCGGGCCGCCGCGTTGGTCACGTGGTTGTTGTCGAAATACTGGCCCACGCCGCCCTGTACCGCGTCACACAGGAATTGGTCACAGAACCAACCCCAGCTGTCCAGGATGGTTGCACCACTTTTGGCCAGTGCCGCCGCCGCGCCGCGTTCGCGGGTTTGGGCATCGGTCACGGTGATCTGACCGATCCGCCGGGCCAGTTGCTCCGATAGGCGGCCATGCACCAGCGCGCGGGCGACTCTGGGGGCGTGGTAATTCTGAATTTCCGGCGGTTGGCGCAGGATGTAGACCTGTCGGTCCAGATCGCCGATGTCCGCAACCGTGGCGGCCAAAGCCGTCCCCAAAAGCGCGTCCTGTGTCATGTTGCCATAAACGTCGCTGCGCAGGCCGATGGTGTTGTGCGCGTCACTGCCGCTGCCTTTGCCGGAGGCATAGTAGGACCAGCGCCCGATCAGGATGACATCCTGTAGGTGGCGCATGTCGTGCAGCGCTTGGCGGATTTGTGCATTGGCCTCCGCACAGGCGGCATCCTGCGCCGGGGTGGCCGCGCTTTCACGTTTCTCCAGATCAAAGGCCGGGGCACAGCCCGCACGCCAGATCACTAGGGCGCTGCGGTCGGCCTCACGTGCGGCCTGCTTCAGACCTTCGTAATAGGCGCGTACATGGCTGTCGCCCCAGATGATCAGGCTGGGTGAGCTTTCCTTTGGGCCAATGGGGCAAATCTCGATGCCCTCAAACGGTCCTTCGTCGGGCACGTAACAATCTGAGAAGTCCTGCAAGAAGTCGCCCGTGGCAGCAATGTGCACCTGCGCCTGTGGGCCAAATCGTTGTGGCATGCCGTTCGCTTTGAACACCATAAACGACAGGCCCAAAACGCTGACCGAGGCCAGAGCAGCGGTGAACAACAAACCCCAGGTTGGCAGGGTCTTGGCTTTGCGCACCGGCTGCTCCACCAGCCGCCAGGACAACACGGCAAGCACAAAGGAAATGGCAATCCACAACGCCACTTCGCCCGGGCCGCGGTATTGGCCTTGCAGGTATTTGGTGAAGGTGAAGACCGGCCAATGCCAGAGGTAGAGCGAATAGGAGATCAACCCAATCAGCACGGGAATGCGCATCGACAGGCCTCGGTTGACCCAGTTGTCATCCTGTCCATTGCCAATCAACAGCACGGTGCCGAGCACTGGGAAGATCACCTGCCAACCGGGGAACCCTTCGCCCGGTACCACCAGCACAACCGAGGCCAGCACAAGGCCAAGGCCGCCCCAGCTAAAGGCCTGATGTTTGCGCCAAAGTTCAGGACGCTCGATGGTCAATACGGCCAATCCCACACCTGCCAAAAGCTCCCAGGCGCGGAAGGGGAACAGGAAGAAGGCCGCCGGATGAGATAGCGGTGTGGTCGCCAGATTACTGACAAAAGATAGGCCAAACACCGCGCCCAAAGCCCAGAGCATCACGGTTTTGCTGCGGGCAAACAGCAGGAACAGCAGCGGCAGGAAGATGTAGAACTGCTCCTCCACCGACAGAGACCAGGTGTGCAGCATGATCTTGTCTTCAGCCGCCCCATCAAAATAGCCGGATTGCCGGAAGAACAGCACGTTGGAGAGATAGACCGTGGCGGCAATCACGCCTTTGGCGGTTTCGCGAAAGTCATTGGGCAACAGGATCAGCGCGCCAATGATGAGCACCACAAAGGCCATGACAAAATAGGCAGGCGCCAGGCGTTTGATGCGGCGGATGTAGAATTGGCCCAAGGCGAGCCGTCCGGTTTCCTGTTGTTCGCGCCAGAGAATGCCGCCAATCAGAAAGCCGGAGATCACAAAAAAGATGTCGACGCCAATGAAGCCGCCGCCAAATCCCGGCACGCCAAAGTGGTAAAACACCACCGCCAGCACGGCGATGGCGCGCAGCCCGTCGATCTCTGCGCGGTGGCCTTTGGCGGCATTCAAATCAGCGGCAAGTTTGGGCGCGGAGGTTTCTACCTCAGGCGACTCTGGGGTGCTCATGCGCGGGCGCATCCTTGGGTTGCTTTGTGCTTTTGTCCAAAAAACATAACTCCCCCCTTGGCTGCAAGCGCCACAGCACAGCAGAGTTAAGTTGCTTTAACACAGAGGTTTTGCGACAACGCTTTGAAAGCGCCCGCTTTTGCGGGTTTTGGCGCGGAGGCAAACACTGTGCAGACTGACCAAAATGTGTCCGCCACAGAGCCGGATTGGTCGCGGGAGGTGCCGCGTGGCTTCTGGGACCCTGGTCCAAAATTGTTGCGCGCGCTGCGCCGGTATCAGGCGGCCAAGGCGCGGGGCGGGCTGTTTGGCAAGTTGGCTTGCAAGCGCTGGGTGCTGTCACATCGGTTTTGGTCTGTGGTGACGCAATCAGAACTGCACTTGAACATGCGGATCGACGGCGGTTTGCGCCTGCCGCATCCCACGGGCATCATTGTGCATCCCAATGCCACCATAGGCCCCAACTGTCAGTTGATGCATCAGGTGACACTATCCGGCGCAGTGGTTCTGGAAGGCCACGTCGACATCGGCGCAGGGGCCAAGGTGATTGGTCCGCTGACCATCGGCGCGGATGCCGAAGTGGGGGCAAATGCGGTGGTCACAAATGATGTGCCGGCCGGCGCTGTGGTCGGCGGTGTGCCCGCGAAGGTTTTGAAAATGAAGCCGGGGTACGGCGGTTAGGTCACAGGATGGTGCGGCGTTTGGGCGGTTTAGGTTGCTGGCTGACCACGGCCTGCGGTTCCTCTTCGCCTTCTTCTCCGCGGCTCATCGGACTGCGCCGCAAGGCAGTTTCGGTCCCTTTCCGCAACTGCGCCAGCCGTTCTGCATGACCAAATAATGTACCTGCAATGAGCCAGGTGGTTGGGGTGAGCGTGGCATTGGGCAGCATGTCGATCATGTTGAACCCCAGCATCAGGGCCAGGGGGCCAAGATAGGGGGACAGCCCGCGATCTTCGCGAGGGCCAGCCTGTTTGCGATCGATGAGGGAAAAGGACGTCTCGTGCTGGAAGCTGTCACGGTCAGCAACCCTGATCCGGCCCAATTCGCGGTGCACAAGGAAAATCGGCAGCGCCATCAGCCCAAATTGTGCGACATACCCGGCCCAGCCCCAGACGCCGAGCACAATGATCCAGTAGCCATCGGTGACCGAGGTGATCAGCCCCGTGGTTGGGTCATGTAAGTGGTTGCGCCCCCAAATGCCCCAGCCGAAAAGCGGTTTCCGCATGGCGCGCTCTAGCAGGATATCCTCATTTTCGATGCGGAAGCTCAGCGAGTGCGCCCGCTCGGCACTGACCTTTTCGGCTTGTGCGATGATGGCGTCACTTGGCACCAACCCGGTGGTCTTGAGCACGGGGTAGGCCAGCATCATCAACGCCAGCAGGGCGGCCACTTTTACCTGCGCGCGGGTGGTGAGGAAGACTATCAGCAGCCCCGCTGCCCCGGCGTAGACCAATGTTGCCAGTGTTTTGCAAAGCACCAGCACAGCGGTGAGATAGAAGGCGGCAATCAAATATTTGGCGCGGGTGCGGCTGGTGTCCGCTTTCCACAACGTCAGCGCGGCCAACAGCGCCGTGAGCACAAAATAGGCCAGCCAGATGCCGTGATATAGAAACACCATCGGGCGGTAGCCATTGCCGCGAATGGTCTGGCTGAACAGGTGTTGGTAATAGCCGTAAACCCAATTGTTGAGCTGTGGGCTAAGCCGCACTTCGATCAGGATCGGCAGGGAATAGGCCAATCCGGCTATCGCCAAGGCCAGCAGCAGGTCGCGCTGATCTTCGCGGGTGCGCAGCAGGGCGCGGGCCATCAGGAAGCCAATGATGCCAATGAATTGGTTGATCGGCTGGGCAATGGCGTCCTGAAAATAGAGGCCGCGCACGTAGTTTTCTGTAAAAATCAGCGGCTCGCCATTGGTGAAGACAGTGAGCACCGGGCTGAAGATCATGATCCCCAAAAGCCAGCGGGCCAATATGCTGTCCGGAAGCAGCTTCGGCCGCTGCGGCAGCACAAAGAACACCACAATCAGGATCGCCAGATTGGGCAGGCTACTTTTGTCGAGCGCGGGCATCAGCGGGAAGTCGAACTCTGCAGGTGGCGGAGGCAGCAGCAGGTAGGCCCCCAGCAAGGACCAGATCAACGCCCGACCCGGTGACAGGCTGACAAATAGCCGCCAAATGACCACCGGCCAAAGCATCAGCATCAACGTGGCGAGCAGGTTGGGCATTGGCGTCAGGTCTTCCTTTGTCAGCGGCGTGGTCCGGGCCACACAAACGCAAAACGCGCGCCATGACTATAGCGCGCGTGTCTCAAACTGTCAGGGTGTGGCGTTCACACGCCGGTGCCCGCCATGACGACAGCAACCGTACGCCAGACAACCGAGACATCAGTGCGCAGGCTCAGAGCGCGGTCATAGTGGCTGTCGTGAATGGCACGCTCAGCAAAGGAACACTCGTTGCGCTCGGAAATCTGCCAGAAACCGGTGATGCCTGGGCGCATACGGTAATAGGCGGTGCCTGGGTACAGCGCGGTTTGTTCCGGCATCATCGGGCGCGGGCCAACCACGGACATGTCCCCAATCAGTACGTTCAGGAACTGAGGCAACTCGTCCAGCGAGGTCTTGCGGATGATGCGGCCAATCGGCGTGATGCGCGGATCGTGTGCCAGCTTCTGCTTTTCGTCCCATTCCAGGCGAGCGGCCGGATTGGCGCGCAGATAGGCTTCCAGCTTGCGGTCCGCATTGGGCACCATGGAGCGCAGTTTGAGCATGCTGAAACGCTTGCCGTTTTTGCCCACACGCTCCTGACGGTAGAACGGCGACGCGCCATCAAATGAAATAAACAGGGCCAACAACAGAACCACCAGCGTCACCGGAACGGCGATGGTCAGGACAAACAGGATGTCAAACGCACGTTTGAAAACGCTGCGGTACACGCTGTAGCGTGCCGGCGCGACCTCAAAGGCCTGTTCAAAATCTTCCCGCGAAAAAATCGCCATCGGTGTCATCCCCGTAACCCAACCAGAAGGGCATCAATTAAGACCGCAACATCCCATCGCCAGACCAGTCATGGCCCGAACGTGTGTTTCACGTACCTAGTTTGAAAAAGCACCCCGGCAGCAGGGGCTGATCACATAGGTCCTTGTGACGTCGTTGTTTTTGATGCTCCTCATCAGAAGCGCCCACCCAGGACCTACATTAGTCACAAATTTACAGAAATCCACCTCAACTTTTGGGTGGTTTGGATTAAGTGATTGAAAAATATTGATTTTACACATTCTGCTTTTGATATTTTTTTCAAGTATGGTTAAAATTTGCGGCAAGCTTGCCATTGTGTGGGGCTCAACTGGAAACGGTGGATGCTCTCAATTTTTGATTGTTTCTCGAATCGAAAAATTGACGCGAGGTCAGGGTGCAATTTGGGGGAGACGATTCGGCGAAATGCCGCTCGCAGGGGTTGAATTGCGACACAATTGTGGCCGCTACTTGCCCAATTTCAGAATCATTGCCGCCAATCCACTAGACACCGCTAACAGGCCAAACACTTTGGCTAAGCGCCGCAGCTTGCGTTTTCGACGCTGACGCGGGGTCTCCAAAACCGGAATGGCCGCCACCGCCCGCAGGCGCAGCTGGCGCTCCAATTGACCGCGAGTCCAAATCACCGGGCTGCGCATTTCCAACACAAACACCAAGCTTAACGCGACCATGACAGACAGCACACCACCCATAGCGAGGATACGTTTGCGCGATGGCGCAATGGGCCAATCCGGCGGCAGCGCCTTTTCCAGCACGGTGAAGCTGTCGGAGTGTTGGCTGGCCTCCAGCATCTGTTGCATCTCAGCTTCGGCTTTGCCCGCGGTGATCGCTTGATACTGTTCCTCGAGCTTGGTCAGCTGCCGCTCCAGACGGTTGTATTGCTGTTCGATGCGCGGCGTGTCTTTGAGCGCGGTTTCGATCTCTGCGATCTCAATCTGATAGAGTTCGCTCTCTTCTTGCAGGCGGCGCAGGCGCTGGGCGCGCACAGAATTGCCGCTGCTGGAGATGCCGACGTTCTCCAAAAGCTGACGCTGTACTTCCAACTCGATCTGTTGCAAGTCGGTCAGGCGTGTGCGCAGTGCCTCGACACCTCCGGGCAACAGCACCGCGTTTTCCTGTTTATAGTCCGCAATTTGTTGTTCGAGATTTGTGATTGCGGCGCCAATGCGGCGTTCTTCACTGTCAAAGAACGATAAGGTCTCTGTCACTTGCTCAGTGCGGCGCTCTTGTTCTTGCTCCAGCACGTTGGTCACCAGCTCGTTGGCGACATTTGCCGCCAGAACCGGATCGGTCATCCGTACGGAGACTAATAAAGCAGAGGGGCTGATGTCCTGCCGCCAGCGGAAATCCGGATTGGTGATATGCATCACCCGTGCTGCCTTACGCAGCAGCTCGACCTTCTGCAATTCGCTCAAGGGCGCGTCATTGTAGAGGCCAAACTTGTCGATGATGGTCAGCAGGTTGTCGCGCGCCATCACACGCTGCTCCACAATCTGTAGTTTTTGCAGCATGTCAGCGTTTAACGCACCAGGCGAGGTTGCGCCGGTTTTGATCGAGGGTTGTTCGATCTGAATGGTGGCATAGGTCTCATATTCGCGCGGCAGGCCCAGCACGTAGGCCAGCGAGATCAACCCGCCGACGACAATGATGCTGGCCCACAGGAAAAATCTCCTGCGCAGCATGCTCAGCACCTCGCCAAATGATTGGAACTTGTCCATGCCCGTCCTCAAATTCGGTGTGGCGCGACTCGGATTCGCGCTCTTGAAGACAATTTATGACAATCGAATGTGGTTATCCCGTGGCGCAAACCGGAAAATCTGCGTTCTCCATGCCCGCCTGTGCGCCCAGCGTGACCATCGCCAGCACATGCCCGCCCCCGGAGCCACATTGCCCAGACAGCACCGTGCCTTCCGGCACTTCGCCAACGGTGTGCATAAACCGTGCGGTGAAACCTGTGCCGCGCACGTTGAGCGTGACCTGAATGGCGTCAAAGCCAAACAGCGTTTGGGTCAGGGGATATTGCGCCTTGTAAACGGCCTCTTTGGCGCAGAACAGACGACGCGCCATCAATGCGCGGCGCGTGGCAGGCACCTCCATCAACCAGGCGCGTTCCTGTGGCAGGCAGATCTCTGCGGTCAGGTCGTCATGTAACGGCGCATCGGGTTCTACATCGACACCCAGCGCGCGGAAATGGCCAGCGGCACCAACGATGGCGACACAGCTGGTGGCATCATGGCTGATGGAACCGGTCAGGCCGTTGGGCCACTGCGGCGCGCGGTCAGGGCGTGTGGGCACCGCCTGTTCCGGCATGCCCAAGGCCGTCATCGCTAGCCGCGCGGCTTGACGGCCGGCGGCAAACTCGCGCCGCCGTTTAGGCACGGCTCGAGCGATGGCCGGAGCTTCCTGCGGCCAGACAACGGCGACGCCCCTGGAAGGGTCGGTCACGGCAATGGCGGTTTGTGGCGGGGCAATACGCTCCGCCAGAGATTTGAGGGCCACAAGATGCTGGTTGGGTGACAGGGTCACGTGCGAGTCCTCCGGCGCGCGCGCATGGCACGGCGTTTGCTCATGGTTTCAGACCGGCTTTGGGCCTGTTCTGCGACCTCTTCGCTGTCCTTAGCCGCAGGCGCATCCGCCGGTTTTGCTGTGCCGGTCAATTCCTGCACGCGGCCTGCCAGCGCATTCAGCGTTGGGAAGCGGAACACATCGGTGATCGACAGTTTTGCGGCCCCCGCACGCGCCCTGATTTCTCGGTGGGCCTGTACGGCGAGCAGGCTGTGGCCTCCGAGATCAAAGAAGTTGTCGGTGGCCACCACTTCGCGCACGCCGAGCACCTCGGCCCAGACATCCGCCACCAGTTTGGCAATGTCCCCGCCTGCCTCAACTGGCGCGGCGACAGCAGAGGTGTCCACCTTCGGCGTGGTGATCTTGCGGGTTTCTTCTGGACGCGGCAGCGCCTTGCGATCGACCTTTTTGTTAGGGGTCAGCGGGAAGTCCTTGAGCGTCACATAGTGCTGCGGCCGCATAAACGCGGGCAGGTGCTCGCGCAGCTGTGTCCGGACGTCAGCTTCCGCAGGCACATCGCCGCGCAGATAGGCCACCAACCGCACGTCGCCTTCGGTGTCTTCGCGCGCCATGACCACCGCCTGCGCCACGCCGGACACTTCTTCCAGCCGGGTTTCAATTTCGCCCAGCTCAATGCGATAGCCGCGCAGTTTCACCTGATGATCAACACGCCCCAGGAAGTCGAGCTTGCCGTCCGCACGCCAACGCACAAGGTCGCCGGTGCGATAAAGGCGCCCTTCACCAAACGGATTGGCGATGTACCGCTCTGAAGTGAGTTCCTCGCGCCGCCAATAGCCACGGGTCACCCCCGCGCCGCCAATCAGCAATTCACCGGCCACGCCCACCGGCACCGGCGCACCTGCGTCGTCCACAACGTAGACCTGCGTGTTGGCAATGGGATCACCGATGTTGGCCACGCCCTCGGACGCATCCGCCATCGACGTGGTTGACCAGATGGTGGTTTCGGTTGGCCCATACATGTTCTGAACCTTGGCTGCGCTCGCCGCGTTCAAATCTGCCACCAGACTGCCAGACAGCGCCTCGCCGCCGACCATCATCTGCTGCACGCCAGACAGCGCAAACCGCGCCTCTTCGTTGTCCGCCAGCAAGCGCGCCATCGACGGGGTGCACTGCAGGTGGCTCACCTCATGGCGGATCATCTGCGCCGCAATCGACACATCGTCAGGGTCCAACTCGCCGCCTTCGTTGGCACGTTTCAGCACTTCGGCCAGCGGCTTGAGCCCTTCCAACACGGTGGTACTGTCGATGCCATAATCGATCAGACAGGCAATCTCGGTCACGCCAATGCGCTTGACCTGCTCGACGCGATCCAAGGCATCTTCCACCGTGCCAAATAGCCCGCTGTCCTCAAAATAACGCAGGAAGGCAAAGTCGAGGATTTCCTCCAACTCGTCTTCGCTCAGAATACCAAGGTCCAGCTCAAAAGCGTTGTTCACACCTTCGGGTTTCTTGAACGCCGGGAAGGCCCAGGCGTAGCTTTTGATCAGACCCGCCGCCGCGCGCAGGTAGTCTTTCATTGGTTCGCGTGCAATCTCGCGCGCCTTTTCCCGGTCTTCGGCCAGGAAGCTGTGCAGCATCAACGTAACAGTGAAATCATCCGGATTGTGCCCCGCCTCGCGCAGCGCATCGTGGTAGAGCGCGATCTTGGCGCCCACTTCTTCCACGCTTTGCCCCAGCAGGTGGGTCAGCACGTTACAGCCATTGCGCCCCGCGTCCTTCCACGTCTCCGGGTTGCCCGCCGTGGTCACCCATAGGGGCAACTCCTTGGACACTGGCCGCGGTTGCGTCATCACCGGGTGCATCGAACCGTCTTTTTTCGGGAACTCCACTTCCTCACCACGCCAAAGTTTGCGCAGGTCGTCCATCTGCTCAAACATCACATCGCGGTTGCGCGGCGGGGTGTTTTCCGGCCGCAATACAAAATCATCCGGCTGCCACCCGCTGGCAATCGCAAGACCCGCACGCCCGTTAGTGAGGTTGTCGATCACCGCCCATTCTTCCGCGATGCGCGCGGTATGATGCAGCGGCGAAACGCAAGATCCAGCGCGCACGCCGATCTGTTTGGTGACGGCTGCGACCGCCGCGCCGGTCACCGACGGGTTGGGGTAGGGGCCGCCAAAGGCGTGGAAATGCCGCTCCGGCGTCCAGACCGCGCAGAACCCATGGGCATCTGCAAACTTCGCGCCTTCCAGCAGCAACTCGTATTTCTTGGAGCCCTGACCATCGTCATTGCCCCAGTAATAGATCGAGAAATCCATGCCGCCCGCTGTGGCCGGCAAACGACCTCCGGAAATCTGTGTTGTGGTTTCGTCGCCAGACAGCACCAGCTTAAAGCCGCGCGAGAGGGTCCAGAACAGTTCCAGCACCGAAATGTCAAACGACAGCGAGGTGACCGCCATCCAACTGTCGCCCGACTCGTAGGGCACCCGCGCATCCATCCCGGCAAAGAAGTTGGCGACATTGCCATGTTCAACCATCACACCTTTGGGCGTACCGGTGGAGCCGGAGGTGTAGATCAGATAGGCGAGGTCATCGCCGGACACGATGGCCTCTGGGTTGTCCGCTGACGCCGCCGAGAGTCGCGCGTCCGTGTCCATCTCCAGCACCTGCGCGCTGTGGTCTGGCAACTCGCGGGTCAGCGCGGCTTGCGTCACAATCACATTTGCGCCGCTGTCGCTGATGTAGTGTGCCAGACGGTCAGCGGGGTAGGCCGGGTCCATCGGCACATAAGCCCCTCCGGCTTTCAGGATCGCCAGCGCCGCGACCACCAGATCTGGCGAGCGGCGCAAACACAGCCCCACAAGCGCGCCACGGGTCACCCCCATGTCGCGCAAAACGTGCGCGGCGCGGTTGGCGCGGGCGTTCAGATCGGCATAGCTGAGCACCTCATGCTCAAACACCAGCGCGGGGGCACCCGGCGTCTTGGCGACCTGCGCCTCAAACTGTGCCGCCATGGTGAAGTCCGGATCAAACTGCGCCTCGGTGGCGTTCCATCCGGTCAACACCTCGGCGCGTTCCGCTTCGGGCAGCACGTCCAGATCACTCACATTGGCCGCCGTGCCAATCTGCCCACAAATCAGTTCCAGCCGCGCCACCAAACGTGCGGCGTGTTCTGGGGAAACCCGGGCCGCATCAAAATGCAGCACTGCGCCAGCTGCACCAATCGCAACGGTCATCGCCGCGCCCTCGATGGGACCCGCCAAGCCGCCGGTTGTCACCGCCAAGTCTGGCATCGTCGTCGCGGACTGCGCCGGATCGCGCGCAATTAGGTCGCTGGCAAAGCCGCCTTTGGCATCGGCCTGAGCTACGCGCTCGGCCATTGCCGTATTGGCCTCGGCCACGGTGTCATGAAGCAGTTCCGCCCCCACGCGCAGTGGCACCCATGGGGAAATCAGCCCCGCGGCTTGCGGATGCTCCGCGCCGCGATAGGCCACGTCACAGACCTCCGGAAGGCCTGACCGCAGCGCCCAAATGGCGACCGCGGTCAGGATACTCTTGGAGGGAGTCTCAGAAATCTCAAGCGGCAGCTGCCCCATATCGGCCAGATCACCTGCGCCGCGCACAAGCGGCAAGGTGGCGGGCACAAATTCGGCCAGGCGCGCGCGCCAGAAGGGCTCGGCTTTGGCAATCGGGGTCATGGTGGCGGTCAGCGCATCGCTGGCGGCTTTGTCCAACAGTGGCAGGCGCTCGCCTGCGCGGATCATGTGGTTCGCGGTCTCTGTCTGACCGGTGACATCCGTCAATCCGCCCAACACAACAGCGCCCCGGCCACAGGCCACGGTTACATTGTCTTCGCTGACGGCCAACACCGCGCCCGGCTCGCCACGGCCTGCGCTTTCGGCGACTTCGGCAGATGTCACCAGCAGCACCCGTCCGGCGGCGACCATCTTCGGCGCCCACAGCGGGTTGAAGTAATCGCCATGATCCAGCGCACGGACCAGCGCCACAACGTCCTGTGCATCGCGGCGGAAATCAATCCGCCCGGCGGCCTCTGGCCGTTTGGCGCGGCCAAAATAGCTGCGCTGGCTCAGGTCTTGCGACCGCACATTGGCGAGGTCTTCGCCCAAGGCGCGCATCACATCCGGGAAGCTTTCAATGGCGGCGGCGTAACATTTGGTATTCAGTGTCAGCGCGGTGTCGGCCTGCCCAATGTCAAACATGCGCTGGGCGACAATCTCGCCAGTGTCCGCGCCCACTTCCATCTTGTGCCAGGTGATGCCGTGGCGCGGCTCCTGCGCCATGCGCGCCCAGACTGGCGCGTTCAAACCGGCATAGCGCGGCAGCGGCCCATCATGGAAGTTCACCGCACCTTTGGCGGGCAGCTTCAGCACGGTGTCTGACAACATGTCCAAATTGGCAACACTCAAGAGCCAATCAAACCGCTCCCCCAGCAGTTCACCAGCAATATCGCTGTCGGATGAAATCACCCGCAAACCAGCCTCAGAGGCCCAGTCACGGATTTCCGGCGCGCGCGTGACCACAGCGGTCAGCGTGTTGCCAGTGTCGAGCCACAACGTGGCACATTGGATCAGCAGGCTTTCGTTGCCAATCATCACGGCTGACATCGGCGCGGCGTTGGTGAAACTATCAAGGCTCATGAGGAGGCCTCCTTGCGAACAGACAAAGTGGGGATTTTGGACGGTTCGCGCTGCGTCCGAGTGAAGAGAGATTTTATGTAGTGGGTGATCAGGTCCCGCAGGAAATGATCTGGGTCCCGTTTGGGTTTGCCGCCGATCACACGGCGCAGTTTCCACAGGCAGGCACCCACAACATGTGCCAAAGTGGCGGCAAAGGCGTAAGCCCCGCCATGGTTTTTGCGGAAATAATGCAGGCGGCTGTCAAACCAGTATTGCGGCATGCGCTGCCAGGTTTTCATGCCGGTAGACACGGACCCGATATGGGTCACCGAGCTGGAGCGCACATAATCCGTATGCCATCCCGCGCGTTGGGCACGCAGGCAGAGGTCGGTTTCCTCAAAGTAGAGAAAGAAGGTCTCGTCAAACAGGCCAATCTCTTCCAGAACCTCGCGCCGCATCAACATGGACGCGCCCGCCAGCCAATCCACCCGCGTGGTTTCCGCTGGGATGGGCAAAGGCACGATATGTGAGTGCAACGCACGGCTGATCACGCCGATACGTGCCGCGCCTTCGAGTTCACTGCCAATGGAATGGAAGCGAAACGCGGTCAGGTGCGATTCGTTATCTTCGCCGTGAATATAGCTGCCCGCGAAGCCGCAGGTGGGCATCTGCGCCATATGATCCAGCAACGCGGTGATGCTGCCCGCGTCGGGGAATGCATCAGAGTTCAGAATGTAGACAAAATCAAATTCCCGCTGGGCCAGCCCATGGCGGATGCCAAAGTTGTTGCCCGCCCCAAAGCCGCCATTGCGGCCCGACTGCACCACCTCCACGCGGCTTTCAGCCCACTCTGCTGTGGCAACGCTTGTGGCCATAGCCTCAAACGAGCCATCGCCGCTGTCATTGTCGACAATCACGATCTGGCCGTCGATGCCCGCCATCTCCCGCGCCGCCGCCTTGGCCGCCTTTAGCGTCATCTCCGGCGTGCGCCAGTTCAGGATCACGGTCAAAAGGGATGGGCCACTCATTCTGCCGCCCTCCGCGCCGCGCGTTTGGGCAAGTCTTTCTCCGCCGCCGCAATCACCTTTTTCATACGGGTTGCCAGCACCCGCACGTTGGGTTCCAGCACCATGCTGTCATGATCGCCCGGCACCTCAAACACCTGCACATCGGGCACCCATTGGCTCCAATCGTTGTCGTGGAACACGTAGGCGCGATCCGCGTCCACCAGGCGCCCGTCACCCATGTCCCATTTGCCGACCAATGGCGGGCGGAACAGCACCAGATTGCCGCCCCAAGCATGCATCGGATACTGTGCCACAGCCCTTAGGAAAGCCGCTTCGATCTCGGCATCATGGAATTGCTGCCCCTGTGCCTCGGCTTCGGATTCCTCACTCGGGCGGCGCTTCTCGATCTCCCAGGCAATCCGGTTTTTGGCCCAGATCAGCGGATAGGCCGCGCCTTTGGATTTGAGCTCTTGCATCTGGATGCGCATCCGGTCCTGACGGGACAACGGACGGCGCACCGGCAGGGGCGTGTCGAGCATCGCCACAAGTGCGACCTCTTCGCCCTGCACTTCTAACTGACGCGCAACCTCATAGGCAGTGATGCCACCGCCAGAGAAACCGCCCAGCAGGTACGGGCCTTCCGGCTGCACCTGTTTCATCTCCGCAATATAATCCGTGGCCGCCTCGACCAGATCATCATGCGGCGCTGCATCGCCAAACAACCCGCGCGCTTGCAGGCCATAGAATGGCCGGTCCGCGCCGATCAGATGTGCCAGATGGCGCAGGTTCAGCACATTGCCAAACATGCCCGCCACCAGGAAGAACGGCGTGCGATGCCCGCCTTCGCCCTGATGCATCGGCACCAGATGCGTGAAGCGGCTTTGTGGGCGCGCTTCCGCTTCCGCAGGAGCGTCCCCAGTCGCATCGTCCCCCAGCGCTGTGTCCTCCACCCGCTCCGCAATCATCGCGGCGCAGGTTTCAATGGTGGGCGCCTCAAACAGCACCGAAATCGGGAACTCAATCGCCCAAGCCTTTTTGACCATGGCAAACAGGCGCACTGCGATCAGGCTGTGCCCGCCGAGGTCAAAGAAACTGTCGCGGATGCCCACCTGCTCCACGCCCAGCAAGTCTTGCCAGAACCCCGCCAATGTGCGCTGAATATCCGTTTCCGGCGCGACATAATCGGTTTCCAACTCAGGCCGCTCAAAGCTCTGACTTGGCCCGCTGTCCTCATCCGTCCCCGCCTCGGCCTGTGCAATCAACGCTGCCAGATCAAGCGAGGAGATCACCACCTGCGACCGGTCCCCGCGCAGCGCGGCTTCAAACAGATCGGCCCCCATCTCCGGCGGAATGCCTTGAGACAGGTTGTGCGCCAGTCGCTCTTCGGCGGCAGAAAGCGGTGCTTGCGCCTGGGCGTCTTCATCAAAGGTCACTTCCGCTTTGTTCAACGGTTGCGCCTTGGCAAAGCCCGCAGCGGTTTCCACTTGCCGCAGCGACAGGCCTTTGACCTCAATGCTCACCGCGCCATTACCGTCGGACAGCACCACGTCAAACCGGGCGGAGCCAGCATCGCTGTCGCCTTCCACTAAAGTCACGTGGCTCATCACCTCGGCAGGCAGCGCCCCGTGGCGCAGCAGCCGGTCATAGCCCACTGGCACCCACAAATGCCCCTGCGCATAGCCGGGGATCAGATCCATGGCCCAGCCGGTGGCGATGTCCAAAAGACCCGGGTGCAGCTGCAGCCCGTCGCCGTCAAATTGCGCATCGAGGCTCAGGCGCGCGAGGCCCTGTTGCGCCCCAAGCGCCGTTTCGCGCAGCACTTTCCAGCGCGGGCCAAAGCGCATGTGCGCTTCCTGTGGGGCGCTCAACGCGGCACCAAAGCCGTTTTGCTGCACCGGACAGTCCGCCTTGAGCACATCCAAATCCAGCGCTGCCGGGGCACCGGACCGCACCGGGGCCAGCCGCGCCTCGGCGTGGGTTTGCCAGCCGGGGCGGCCGTCAAAACTCACCGCTGTTTGCACTTCAAACCGATACCCCTCATCCGAGCGGATCAGGCGCAGGCGCATCTCTGTACCGCTGTCATTCACCCGCATCGGGCGCAGGAACAGCAGGTCATGTAGCGCAAAGGGCGCGGTCTCGCCCTGTGCTTTCAAGGCCTCATAGGCCAGTGAAATATACCCGGTGCCAGGCATGACCGCATCGCCATCCTGCGTGCGGTGTTCGTCCAAAATCCAGTCTTTGGCGGAGAGGATTGCGCTAAAAATCCGATTGCCCTGTGCGTCAAACCCGGCGCCTTGTAGCAGCGGGTTGTCGATCGCTTCGGTCGGCACATCGACCACATGGCCCTGTCGTGCCGCAACCGCTTCAGCAGCCATGCCGACTTCGGACCAAAGTCCCCAGTTGATCGCCCGCACGCGGGTTTTGTCGTTTTGACGCGATTGGGCGTAGGCGTTCAGATAAGCGTTGGCGGCGACATAGTCGATCTGCCCCGCAGGCGCGGTGGCGGTTGACGACGAGGCAAACAGCACCAGCCAATCCAGGCTGCCATCCGGGAAAATCTGTTCCAACACCTGCGTACCGTGCAGCTTGGGCGCGAGCACGTCGTCGATGCCCGCCGAGGTTTTGGCGAGCAGTGGACCGTCGTCGATCACACCAGCGGCATGGATCACGCCGTTGATCGGGCCAAAGGCCGCACGTGCGGCCTCAATGGCCTCTGACATTTCATCGACATTGCAAACATCCGCCGCCAGCGGCAGCACTCTGCCACCCAGGCTTTCCAACCGCTCCACCGCGCGGATGCGCTGCGCCACGCGATCATGCGGTGCATGGCCGCGTAGGTAATCGGCCCAGCTTTCCCGCGCTGGGAGGCCGTCCCGTGCCAAAAGCACAACATTGGCTTGGGCGTCTTTGATCATGCGCTCCGCCAGCGTCAGACCAATCCCGCCAAAGCCCCCGGTGATCAGATAGGTGCCGCCGTCTTTGAAAACCGGCATCTCCGCGCCGTCCATCGCCACTTTGCGATAGCTTCGCTCAAACCGTTTCTCACCGCGCCAGGCCGCGATCTGTCCCCGTGGGGTGGCCAGAATGTCTTCGAGCAGTTTGCCAACCAACCCGTCGCGCTCTTTCTTCGCGGGTGGCTCTACATCCAGCAGCGCACAAGTCACGCCGGGCAACTCGCGGCCCATCACTTGCACTGCACCCAGCACTGTGGATTTCTCCGGATAGGGGAGCGCCTCTTTGCGCACTTGCACTGCGCCGGAACTCACCGCGGTGAAGTGCAACGGTGTGGGCAGGTTTTCATCACTCACCGCTTGGGCGAGGAAAAACAGGCTCATCAGACCCTGTTCCTGATTGCGGTGGAAAAAGCTCGATCCCGGACGGTGGCTTTCGTCCTCGGTCAGCAGCCACATATGCACAATGCGGTCCGGCACACGGCCCTTGCTCATCAAGCTGTGGATTAGCGCGTCATAGCCATCACGCCCGCGCTCCGGCGCGAGTGCGTAGCTGTCCGGCCCGGTCTCGGCAAAGGCGTCGCCGGTGGTCACAGTCACCACATCCTGACCCGCGTCGCGCAACCGTTTGGCCAGCGCCGCGCCGGTGCCGCCTTGGTCTGCAAAGATCAGCCAGCTGTGCTTTTCGGCGTCGCTCAACTCGTTGTCGACGTCGATCTCGCACTCCGCCAGCCGTGGTGTCCAAACCGGCGCAAAGCTCCAATCGGCCGTCTCCTCGAGCCGCATCAACAGCTCGTCTTTGGCCTCGTTCTGACCCTGGCCCGGCTCAATGAAATAGCGGCTGCGTTGGAAGGCATAAGACGGCAGCACCACCTTTTGGCGCGGCACATCCCCCCAGTATTGGTCAAAGTCCACATCGACACCGCAGGCCCAAAGCTGGCCCAAAACGGTGAGAAAATAGGCATCATCGCCAATATCATCTTCGGGATGGCGTAGCGAAGACAGCACTTTGTCCGCCTTCACCTGCCCATGCATTTTCACCAGCGAAGACAGCGCCTTGCCCGGGCCAACCTCCAGATACACCCGCCCATTTTCCTGCGCGAGGGTGGTGATGTCATCGGCAAAGAACACGGTGTTGCGCAGGTGGCCCACCCAATAATCGGGATCGTTCGCTTCGCTGTCCAGCAACGTGGCGCCCGTGCGGTTCGAAATGATCGGCAGGCTCGGCGCGTTCAAGGGGATCGAGCGCAGATAGTCGCCAAACCGGCTCAAAATCGGCTCCAACATACGCGAATGGGCCGCAATATTGATCGGCACCCGTTGGGTCTCAATCTCCTGATCTGCCAACGTAGCTGCCAAAGCATCCAGCGCCGCATCCGGCCCGGATACCACGGTCAACGCAGGGGCATTAACCGAGGCGATATCGATCTCGTCTCTCAGGTGGGTTTCCACCTCCGCCAATGGCAGCGGGATAGACAACATCCCGCCCGCAGGCACCGTGTCAAACAGCTGCCCGCGCAGTTGCACCAGCCCCAGACAATCCTCAAACGACATCACACCTGCTAGGCAGGCAGCGGTGTTTTCGCCCATGGAATGGCCCACCAGCGCGGCGGGTGTCACACCCCAGCTCATCCAAAGCTGCGCCAGCGCGTATTCTACCATCATGATCAGCGGCAATTGCAGGCTTGGCTGTTTCAGCCGCTCTTCCGCTTCGTCAACTGCATCCCCTTCGGCCAGCCACAGCGCGCGCAGTTCCTCGCCGCCTTTGCCCGCCAGATGGGTAAAGCCGCGCTCCATCCACTCTTCAAACACCGGCTCGGTCTCAAACAGATCGCGCCCCATGCCAACATACTGCGCCCCGCCGCCGGGGAACATGAACACAACTTCGGGCGTCGACGCCTCGGCTGTATGGGTAAACACCCGTCGCAGGTTGCCGCTTTCCAGATAGTCCGCCGCTTGCTCGTGGCTCTCCGCCACAACTACACGCCGTTTCTCAAATGCCCGCCGCCCGTTCAAAAGCGTATGCGCCACATCGGCCAGCGGTTGCTCCGGATTGGCCCGCAGGTGCGCCGCGAGATTGGCCGCATTGGCGTCCAGCGCCTTGGTTGAGCGGCCCGACACCGCAATCAGCTGAAATGGCCAGTCGCTCTCCAAACTCTCCGCCCGCGCAGGGGCTTCTTCGACCACCACATGCGCATTGGTACCGCCTACACCGAGGCTGTTCACCCCAGCCCGACGGGGGCCTTTGTGGCTCTCCCAAACCCGCAGGCTGGCGTTCACCGCAAACGGGCTGCTCTCAAAATCAATCGCCGGATTGGGCTTCTCAAATCCAAGACTCGGCGGCATCTTTTTGTGGTGCAGCGCCAAAGACGTTTTGATCAGGCTCGCCGCGCCCGCAGCGGTATCCAAATGGCCAATGTTGGTTTTCACCGAGCCAATGCGACAGAAGCTGGTCTCTTCGGTGGTCTCCCGGAACGCTTCGGTCAGCGCGGCCACCTCAATTGGATCGCCCAGATAGGTCCCGGTGCCGTGGCACTCGATGTAATCCACCGTGTCTGCGGGCACATCGGCAATCGCCAAAGCATCGGCCACTGCGGCCGCCTGTCCGCCCACGGAGGGCGCCAGATAGCCCGCTTTGTCAGAGCCATCATTGTTGACCGCAGAGCCTTTGATGACGGCCCAGATGTGATCGCCCTCGGCAATCGCATCCTCCAGCCGCCGCAGTACAACCACGCCTGCGCCGGAGCCAAACACCGTGCCCTGTGCGCGGTGGTCAAAGGCGTGGCACTCGCCGTCTGGTGACAGGATTTCGCCGTCCTCAAACACATAGCCGCGTCCATGCGGCAACTCGAGGGTCACGCCGCCTGCCAGCGCCATGTCACATTCGCCGTTCAGGATCGACTGCGCCGCATAATGCACCGCCACCAGTGAAGTCGAGCACGCTGTCTGCAACCCAAGACTTGGGCCGTTCAGGTCCAAAATATGGCTCAACCGCGTGGTCATGAAGTCTTTGTCATTGCCGGTATGGCGCAACAAGAACATGCCGGTGCTGTCCACCAGATCGCGGTTCGAGCAGATGTTGAAATAGAAATAGCTGCCCATACCGCAGCCGCCAAACACCCCAATTGGCCCGCCGAAGTTTTCCGGCATATGGCCCGCGTTTTCGAGCGCTTCCCAGCTCACCTCCAGAAACTGGCGGTGTTGCGGGTCCATGATAGCGGCTTCTTTTGGTGATAGCCCAAAAAACTCCGCATCAAAATCGGCAAAGCCGTCAACCGTGGCAGCGGCAGGCACATAGTTGCGATGCGCCATCTTCGCCCGACTTTCACCGTTGGCCAAAAGCTCGTCTTCGGAGAGTTTGCGGATCGAACGGATGCCGTTGCGCAGGTTGTGCCAATACTGATCAATCCCACCCGCGCCGGGCAGGTGGGCCGCCATGCCCACAATTGCAATATCCGTCTCTGCGACCGGTTGGTCCGTCGGGCTTGTCACCACATCCACCTGCTATTCCATTACGCCTTCGTCGGTCCCCTTCTGATAGGGGGACTCTTACACTTGCCTTAAAGATAGAATCCCATCGGACCAGTAGGAAGGTGAAATCAGGGCAAATTGAGGGCAGAAAGCTTAACAATCGCGCTCTGATGTAGCCAAAAGGCGAGGCCACCTATGCCAATGCCCATGGCCCAAAACACCGCATCATGGCGCGCGTCCCAGGCGCCATGTTTTCGCGCCAAAAGAACCACTGCCGGATAGGCCAGCATCATTGCTAATCCCTGTCCAAGCAGCGCCCCGGTGAGGCCATATTGGCTCGCTCCGATCATCAGGCCAGCCATCATCAGGGCAGCCCGTGTTGCGGCCAGCAGGAAGAACCCGCGGCTGTCCCCGGCGGCCAAGGCGGCCTGATCGTAGGTTAGGGTAATCACCTGCGGGATTTGCATCACCGCCAGTAGCACCACCACCCCCCCGGCCAGCGCATAGCGCGGATCATAGAGCGCGGCGATCAGCCAGACGCCGATCAGGGCAAACAGCGTCAATAGCCCCAACAACCCGCCGCTTAAAAGCATGCGCATCTTGTGCAATTTGGCGCGGTTTTCGGGGCTCTCACTGGGGGGCTTTTCGCGGTAGATCGGGATCATAATTCGCCGCATCAGCATCCCCCCCAGCAGCAGGGGGAAGGACGCCAGGAAGTAGCCGATGTTGTAGACCCCAAGAGCGCCAAGGCTGAGGTGTTTGCCCAGCACAATTTTGTCGCCTTGGGACAGCAGGAAGCCGGCGGCGGTAGAGAGGAAAATCCACTTGCCAAAGTGGATCAATTCTCCGGCGGCGGGCTTGTCCCAGCGCGGTTTGTTGATCGCGCCTGGTAGGAAAATATAATAGAAAATCAATTGCATGACCGTGGTGGTCACCGCATTGGCGACCAAGGCCCAAACCGATCCCGTGGCCCAGGCAATGGCCACACCGACCACCAATCCAATCACCTGTGCTGACAGGTCGATCATTGTGATCCGCCCCAGCGCAAGGTGCCGGTTGGCACTGTCCTTTTTGGTGGGGAACAGCCCCATGATCAGCAGGGTCAGGCCGACCACCGGCAGGATTTCGGCCAGCTCCGGCGCGTCATAAAACGCGGCCGCTGGCATCGCCAAGGCCCAGGTCAGGATCAGCAGGAACACCCCGCGCAACACCTGGATGGTCCAGGCGGTGTCTAGGAAGGCGCGGTCTTCGCCGCGTTTGCTTTGCAGGATCGACTGGGTCACGCCCATGTCCGACAGGTTGGACAGCCCCTGCAAGAAGACCCAAACAAGGCTCATCAGGCCAAAAGCTTCCGGGAACAACAGTCGGGTGAGGATCAAGTTGGAGGCCAGTCGCAGCGCTTGGGACCCGCCATATCCAAGGATGGTCCAACCGCCACTGCGAATGGCGCGGGCGGCAAGAGAATTGCCCTGCGTGAGGCTTTTGAGACGGCTCATCTTCCGCGTTCCCAGGAACTAGATTTTTGCGGAGAAAGCTTCACCACAATCGAGACCGCCGCATAGACTGCGAACCCCAACGGATCGCGCAACATTATGGTTAGTTTTGTGCCCAGGCTGAGCGTGAATTTGTCGTCGTTTTTGAGCAGGTCCGGAAACCGTGCCTTAATTTCGTCAACACCGGCGTTCTGCCGCCGCCGCACTTTGACCAGCGCGGCGAATCCCTCGACCAATGGCCAATCATAGCCCGCTGCGGTGCCGATGCGCTCCTCTGGCGTGAAGTTCAGGCGCACAAAAGTATCGTCTGAAATGATGCCGGGGAAGTCTTTCCAGCGCGCGCGACCGGCGGCGTTCACCGCAAACAATCCTGCGCCGGGAACACCATGGGTGATGAAGGGCACTTTGCTGTAGGTGCGCGCATAGGCCCGCGTGGCCCAGGTCTTTGCGCGCGAGAGCCGCAACGTGCCGCTGGCATATCGGGGCGCATCTGTGTTCAGCGCCTCAGTGATCTGTCCCATCAACGCAGGGTCCACGAGAACATCGGCATCCAGATAAGCGAGGGTACCATAGCTGGCGGCCGCGTCGGCGGCGTTGAGCGCGCCCATTTTGCCCAAGGCGGGCAGGTCCAGAACTGTGAGGGTCCAGCCTTTGTTCTCAGCTTGCGTGCGGAAGCCCTCGGCAATCTGCACCGTGTCGTCATCACAGCCATTGGCCGCCACCACAATCTGCGCCACTTCAAGCCCGTCAGAGGCCAAAACAGCTTCCAAACAAGGGCCGATATGGGCGGCCTCATTGTTGGCCGGAATGAGAATACTCAGCACGGAAATGGCTCGCCTCTGACGTCACGTTTGGAGCAACCTATCAGATCCGCGCAGGTCGGGGCAGGGGGATTTCCCTTTCACATCAACCCTGTGTCACAAAAGCCCGCTCAGTGGCAGCACCAGCGCAGGGGCGTCTTCAAAGGCCACAGCCTCCACCTCGGTCAGTAGATAGCTGCGACCGTCCGCCACGGCCCGCACCTGCGCCCCCTCACGGCTGAATTCATACTCGCTCTGTGTCCCCGGCAAAATCGCCCGATCCGTACCTGGCCCGCCGTGCAGCAGATCGCCCGGTCCCCGCGCCACCAGCACATCATTGCCGCCCATGCCCAATAGTACATCGCGCTTGCCTGTACCCTCCAGCCGGTTGGCCGCGCCATCACCAAGGTAGATCCCGCCGTGTAGGAAGGTGTTCTCAGCGCGGTCTTCGCTCCAATGCGGGCCGGTCAGGTTGTAGTCCATCAGCACATCATGGCGGGGCGTCTTGTCGCCCAGATACCGCAGATGCCCCCAGCTGCCCCATTTGCTTGGCTTGCCGACATCGGTAAACGCATTGAAGCTCTGCCCGCCCAGACCGCGCCAGGTGGCCAGAAGCTCTTCATACATCGTCGCCACCTCAGCGCTGGTGCTGAACTCGGTGAAAAATGCCGTCAGCGCGTCGTCATTGGCCTCAATCCCCACGCCCACCGCATGGTTGCCACCTTCATACATCACCAGTTTCAGACCGTTCTTGCGCGCCACATCGCGGTGATACGGCAGCAGCTTCCCGGTCAGTTCTTTCAACTCACCCTTGCGCAACCAGTCCGCCGCCTGCGCCGCGACGCCATCATGCGCGTGCTCCTCCACATAGGCCGTCAGTGCCGCCCGCTTCAGCCCCTCAGCAGACCCCGCCGCTTCCGCCTGTTTGCGGGCCGTATCAAGCCAACCGCGTAGTTCCTGTGAACCTTCATCCTCTAGCCCCAAAGTCACGCCAAAATAGCCGGTCACCCCGTAGGCCTCAAATAAGCTTACCGGTGCCGGGTTGCCCTCCGCCTGCCACAGCGGCGCTTGCAACAACCCCTTTTCAAAACCGGGCCAGCCGGTGTGTGTGGAAATCACCCGCGTCAGCCGCCCCTCGGCCGTGTCGCCGTAAACCTCGCCCCAAATGCGCGCCATCTCCGCCGCCCGCATTCCGGCAAACTGCATCTGCACGTCTTGGCCCTTGCCCCAGCGTGCCTCACCTTCGCGCAAGGCCCATTGCGCCTGCTCAAAGCCCCAGTTCCACATCTCGTTGGAATATTCGACATGGGCGTTGAGCGTACCATCCAGATGGTCGTGCACATAGCTGGCAAAAGCGGTCAGATAGCCCTCATCCGCCAGATGCGGTATGGTGAACCACGGGTCCGCGGCAATCTCATTGGCGAGCCGCACCATCAGCTCCACCGGCACCCCGCGCCAGCCATAGGTGAAGTCACTCTCCAAAGGCCGCCCGTCCCAGCTGGACTGGGTGGAGCCATTGGTCTTCATCCAATCCATAAACCGCACCATACGCAGGTCGTCGACCACGTTGAGCCAGGCCGGGTTGAACACCGCCCCGGCCTCCGCGAGCATTATGTAGGGCTGCGCCATCACCTGAATGTCGCGCACATAATCGCCGGTCATATCCGGGTCCGGCCGGCGGATCTTGATGCCCACCGGACCTTCGCCCGGCGTGAAGTCAAACCAGATTTCACCCGGTGCTTTGGAGGTCACCCGCGCCCGCCCGGTGAGTTCAATCTCCCCCGCGCCTTGCCACGTCACACGATACCGCCCGGAGTAGCCATTGGCCTCCTCCGGCAGGTCCGTCAGGATCAGCGCCTCAATCGACTCTATGTCCTCCGGCACGCCCCAAACCCAGCCTTCCTCGTCCAGCAAGCCGCGCGCATCCAGCTCTTCAAAGCTCACGCCGCCCCATTGGCCAGGCAAATGCCCCACCCACGGCCGCGCGGTTTTCATCACGTTGATAAACGGCTGCTGCGTGGACCAATCGCTGATCCCGCTCAACCCCATGGCCAGTGCCGGATCGGCCAGCCCAAGTCCCGCTAGCTGCGGCGCATCTCCGTCAGGCGTGCGAAAGGGCACATTGGACGGCACCTCCCGGGCCGCCGCTTGTTTCATTGGCTTCAACACCAGCCGGTGAATTTCATCGCGCACCGCTTCCCAATAGGTGCGCACATCCGCATGGATGCTCTCCGGAATATCCAGGTCCAAAGGCAACTCTGCCTTATAGAGGCTCACATAAGTGATTGCGGCAGCCAGGAAATAGGTCGTTGGCGTGCCATGTGGCGCGTCGTCGGTGTAAAACACCTCCGCGTTCAATCCATCCAACACGCCCCCCTCAATCAGCTCCGCCAAGGTGCTCGCCACCGGGATCAGGTCAATCTCCGCATCTGGCCGGGCCTCGCGCAGCGCGTCGACATAGTCCTCAAACCACTCATGGTAATCGCCGCTGTTGAAACGCTGATACTTGCGCATTTGCCGCGCGCTGGGCGGGAAGTTTTTAACCTGACCGCCCATATCGGCCCAGCCTTCATAGATCGCAATCCGCACCGGCCCCACGGCATTCTGCATATTGTCGATCACGTCAAGCGTGGCCGAGAGAGGCGAGGCATTGTCTGGGTTGTCACCATGAAAGGCTTTGTCGGCGTCTTGATACTGAATGAAGTTCGCTGGGGTGATCACAACGCTGTCCCAGTCCACATCGGCAAAGTTGCGATAATCCCGCGTCCAGCCACGGGTCACATCGTTGAACCGCCATCCGGCGCTGGGCGTCTCGCTCTTGGCAAAATCGCGCAGAAAGCCCCATTGCCCGTCCAGTTTTAGCTCCGTGCCAGTCGCCATTGCCATTTGGGTTAACCAATGTGGCACAGTGGTTTCATCGGTGCCGGTCAGGTGATGCACGAGACTGTTGCCGAACACATAAACCGTCTGTGGGGCAGGGGGCTCTGTGGTTTGGGCGGTTAGGGTCTGTGCAGTTACCAAAAGGGATAGCGTGGTTAAAGCTGCCCCTAGTTTCTGTTGTAAGGTCTTTGTGAACACGCGCCGCGTCCTCCTTGCCTGTGGTTGTGCCCAATATGGGCGATTCCCAAGACTGTTCAAAGAGCGTAGGTGACGAAGCTGCCCCTAGGGTTAAGGCTTTCAAAAACTACGTAGTCTTACCACCTTGTCCGCAGGTGCGCCCAAAAGGCACTCTAGGTTGTAGTTTGGGCAGTTTCGGAGGCATCCATGATCGGCACAGCTCTACCGCAGGATCGGGGGTTTGACACCAACCGCTTGGCGCAGCTGTCGGGCTGGATGGATCAACTTGTCGTTGACCGGAAATATACCGGCTGCGGGGCTTTGATCGCACGCGACGGCGACGTGGTGTTTGACCACGCCACTGGTTTGCGCAGCATCGCCTCCGGTGCGCCGTTTGAGCGGGACACCGTGGCGCGGATCTACTCGATGACCAAACCGGTCACCACGGTTGCGCTGATGATGTTGGTGGAACGTGGCCTTGTTCATCTGGATGCGCCGGTGTCCAATTTCATTCCGGCGTTCAAAAACTGTCACGCGCTGGTGCCCGGTGCCTCGACGATGGATCAGGTGGAACCCTGCGCCACGCCCACTTTGCATCAGTTGGCGACCCACACCAGCGGTCTGAGCTACCCGTTTAATCCCGGACTTCTGGCGGCGGAAATGGACAAGCACGACCTGATGTTTAAAGCCAACCAAGGCGCGCTGGCCGATATGGCGGATCAGGTGGCTACCCTGCCTTTGGCGTTTCAACCCGGCACGCGCTGGGAGTATTCCGTCAGCATCGACATTCTGGGCCGTGTGATCGAAGTCATCACCGGGCAGAGTCTCGCCGAGTTTCTGGAAAACGAAATTCTCGATCCGCTGGGCATGTCGGAAACTGGGTTCTCGGTCATTCCTGGCACCGAGGATCGGTTTGCTGATCTCTATACCCCGCTGGAAGGCGACGCGATGGCGCTCAATCAGGCGAAGATTGGCGCGGATACTTTGCGCCTCGTGGACACAACCGACGGTTCGCCTTTCCTGAATGCCTCTATGCACTCCGGTGGTGGCGGTCTTGTTGGCACGATGGACGATTACCTGCGCTTTGCCGAAATGCTGCGCCGGGGCGGCGCGCTGGGCGATATGCGGCTGTTGTCGCCGCGCACTGTGCGCTTCATGACCTCCAATCACCTTCCCGGCGACATTGCCTCCATGGGGCCGATGAGCTTTGCCGAGCAGCCGATGGATGGCATGGGCTTTGGTCTCGGCGGCGCGGTCGTGCTCGACCCGGCCCGCGCCCGATGCGCCGGTAGTGTTGGGGACTTCAGCTGGGGCGGCATGGCCTCCACGTTCTTCTGGATCGATCCGGTGGAAAAACTGTCGGTGGTCTTCTTCACACAGCTCTCCCCGTCGAGCTCTTACCCAACCCGGCCACAACTCAAAGCTTTGGTGCACGCCGCGTTGACGGAGTAAACGTTAACGGGGGAAGGGCGCAAAATTGCGCACCTCCGCAAAACAGCCGCAATACAGACGCAATACCGACGTGGATTTTGGCAGGTTAACGGGCGCTTTTCAGAACCACCCGCGCCACCAGATTGAGCGCCAGAAACAGCAGCGCCGCCGCGCAGACAATCGACGGTCCGGCAGGGGTGTCCATCTGATAAGACAGGCCCAATCCACCCACCGCTGCCAGCGCCCCAATGCCCGCCGCGCCAAAGGCCATGGCCTCCGGTGACCGCGCCACCGCGCGGGCTGCGGCCGCTGGAATAATCAGCATGGCCACAATCAACAATGCGCCGACAACCTTGATCGCGACAGCCACCACAATGGCCAGTCCAAGGGTCATAAGTTGTTGTTCTCGCTTGGGATTGATCCCGCTGGCATAGGCCAGTCCACGGTTCACGGTGGAGGTCAAAAGCGCCTGCCAGCGCCAGATCATTAGCCCGATCACAATTGCTGCGCCGATCCAGATCACCACCAGATCACTTTTGCTGACCGCCAGAATATCGCCAAACAGATAGGAATTCAGGTCCAACCGTACGCCTTGCAAAAACGACACCGCCACAAGGCCAAAGGCCAAGGCCGAGTGGGCCAAAACGCCCAGGATGGTATCCACGCCATAGCCACGCTCAGACAGGTTGGACACGGTCACAGCCATCGCCAATGCCACGCCCAATGCACCCAGGAAAATTGACACCCCAAACCCCAAAGACAACGCCACCCCAAGGATCGCGGCATGCGCCGTGGCGTCGCCAAAATAGGCCATGCGGCGCCACACGACAAAGCAGCCCAAAGGGGCTGCCGCCAAGGCCACGCCCACGCCGGCAAACAGCGCGCGGATCAGGAAGTCGTCAAACATATCAATGGGATCCGTGGTCGTGGCCGCAATCATGTGTGTCGTCATGATCGTGGTGATGGTGGTGGTCATGTTCGTGGCGATAGAGCGCCAGTGCGCCATGGGTGCCGGTGCCAAACAGCGCGCGATATTCCGGCGCTGAGGCGACAATCTCCGGCGTGCCGTGACAGCACACATGACCGTTGAGGCAGACCACACGGTCTGACGCACTCATCACAACATGCAATTCGTGGCTGACCATCAGCACAGCCGCACCGGTGTCCCTGCGCACTTGTTCGATTTGGGTGTAGAGGTCGGCAGAGCCGGGTTGGTCCAAGCCGGTGGTCGGCTCGTCCAGAATGAGCAGGTCTGGCTTGTCCATCAACGCCCGCGCCAACAGCACACGCTGAAACTGCCCACCGGACAGACCGGCCATAGGGCGATTCTGTAGCCCATCCGCGCCAACTTGCTGCAATGCTTCTTGGATATGGGACGCGCTGCGCCGTTTGGGCAAAGACAAAAAGCGCGCTGCCGTGAGCGGCATGGTGGCATCAATCGCCAGTTTCTGAGGCACATAGCCAATGCGCATACCGGCCGCTTTTAGGATTGTGCCGCTGTCCGGTGCCATCGCGCCAATGATACAGCGCAGCAGTGTGGATTTTCCGCTGCCATTGGGGCCAACAATGGTGACAATCTCACCCTTGTCGATAGTCAGCGCAACATTGGTCAAAGCCTGATGCGTGCCGTGCTTCACCGATAGGCCGTTGATGGTGACCAGCCTCATGCGGTGTTCTCCGTGTTCTGGCATGTTGGGCACATGCCCTCTGCCTCGACGATTGTGGTCTCGATCTTAAACCCAATTTTGTCCGCCACTTCGCCCAGCGTGGATTGCAAAGGCGCGGCGGTTTCCGCCACGGTTTCACATCCCCGGCAAATCAAGAAAACAGGCGTGTGAGAATCTCCAGGGTGGGCGCAGGCAATATAGGCGTTGAGCTTTTGGATCTTGTGGGCAAAGCCGTTAGCAACAAGAAAATCCAGCGCGCGGTAGACAACAGGGGGTTGCGAGGCAAACCCCTCGTCGGACAATAGCCCCAAAATGTCGTAGGCCCCCATGGCCCGGTGCTCTTGCAGCAGAATTTCCAGCACCCGTCGCCGCCCCTTAGTGAGACGCAAGCCTTGCGCGGCGCAGGCGTCTTCGGCGGCTTTCATACCACCGCCCATGCAGGCTGAATGATCGTGCTGTCCAAAGCCCACGGTTTGCATGATGTCTCTCCACTCCCAAAAGGACGCCTTGATATAGTATAACATTTCGCATAGAGCCAGCGCAAATCTTCAAATCAGAGGACACCCTCATGCGAATCACCTGCGCGGCCATTGCGGCCTCTCTTGTAGCACTTTCTGCACAGGCCGAAGTGCCAAAGGTCGTGACAGATATCGCGCCGATTCAAGCGCTTGTGGCGAAAGTCATGGATGGTGTTGGCAGCTCAAAACAGCTTCTGCCGGCCAATGTGTCCCCGCATGATTACGCCATGCGCCCGTCCGAGGCCCGTGCATTGCAAAATGCTGATCTGGTGGTCTGGGTGGGGGCTGAGTTGACCCCGATGCTGGAGGACTCAATTAAGTCTCTGGCGGGAGCGGCAGCCACGCTGGAGCTCTTGCACCTGAACGGCACCCGAGAGCTCGAATTCCGCGAGAGCGAGACCTTTCTGGAAATGTCATTGGGTGGCAAAGATCATCACGATCACGGTGATGACCATCACGATGCACACGCGGACCATGATGACCACGAAGCGCATGACAACCATGCCGATAAGGATGATGATCACGCGGATCATGATGCGCATGGCGACGAAGATCATGCGGACCACAAAGACAGCCACGACGACCATCATGGCGATGAGGGAGAGCACGGCTCCCATGACGGCCACAGCCATGAAGGTGTAGACCCCCACGCATGGCTCGACCCTGAAAACGCACGCTTCTGGGCAAATGCCATTGCGTTGAAACTGTCGGAAATCGACCCGGACAACGCGGCGGCCTACCGCGCCAATGCGGCGGATTTGGATGCGGAACTGGCTGCGCTAACTTTGTCAATTTCCGAGCAATTGACGCCACTTCAGGGGCGCGGATTTGTGGTGTTCCACGACGCTTACCAGTATTTTGAAACCCGCTTTGACTTGGCCGCTTCCGGGGCTTTCCTCAACGGGGATGGGGCGTCCCCAAGTGCTGCGCGTTTGAAAGGCGTTCAGGAGGTTTTGACCGCCAATAACATCACCTGTGTCTTCACCGAACCGCAGTTTAACGACGATATTGTGACCGCAATCAGCGATGGGTTGGATCTGCACTTCGAAGAGCTGGACCCAACCGGTGCCAAACAGGATACGCCAAATTACGTGAGTCTGATTCAGACGTTGGCAAACCAGTTTGAGGCCTGCCTGTCCCACTAAAGCATCAGGTCCAATGTAACTCTGCGGGGCGGATCTCAAAGGAGATGTGATGCGCCCCGCCTTCCAATCCGTCCACGGTGTGGTTTGCCAAGGCGCGCCAATAGGGCTGAACGGTGACCGCGTCGTCTTGCAGAATTTTCTCGCCCTGCGCGACCAAAGCACGGCGTTTCTCTATATCCAGCGTGCCAAGAGCCTCATCCAAAATCGCATCAAATTCCGGATTGGCATAGCCAAACTCGTTCCACGCTTCGCCACTACGATAGGCCAAGGCCCAGATTTGCACCCCAAGTGGGCGGTGGTTCCAATCGGTTGCGCTGAATGGAAATGTGTTCCAGTTCTCCCAGTAAATATTGCCCGGAACAATCCGCGTTTTGGCTTTGAAGCCAGCATCACGCAGTTGCGCCACCACCGCGTCCGTGGTGTTTTTCCGCCAGGCATCGTCGATGGTGTGAATCTCCATCTCAAAATCTTCCGCACCAACCTCTTTTAGCAACGCTCTTGCGCCAGCCGGATCATGCCCCGGGAGACCGATGTCAGAGTACTCCGGATGCGCTGGACCGATGTGGTGGTTTTGTGCGACTTCCCCACGGCCATTGTTGCCGAGTTCCAAAAGGATCGCGTTGTCGACCGCTTTCATGACCGCCTGACGCACCCGTAGGTCCGCATAGGGCTTGATGCCACCCACTTCGGCCAACTGGTTGGGGCGCACAACTACGGTGGCCATTGAGATCACGTTATGTTTGGTCCAGCCATCAAAGCTGGCGATCAGGTCTGCGTACTCGCCATCCACCGAATACGTCATGTCAATCATCCCGTCTCGTGCGGCGCGTGCCCAGGCCGCCGGGTCGGTGCCAAAATCGAGGAATTCGATCCGGTCTAGCCAGGCGCCATTGCCTTCATTCCACCAGCTATGGTTGGCATTGCGTACAAGCACGCCTTTTTCTCCGGGGATCAAACTCTCGGGCAAGTAAGGTCCTGTGCCCACAGGGTTTTCCAACATCTTCGCCGCATCAAATCCGTCCGGCACAATGGCGGCGGGGTAATCCGCCATGCCGGGGATCAGGGATATATCAGGTTTGGGCAGGTTGAGACGAACCGTATGAGAATCCAGCACTTCAATCGCGCCTGCCATCGCTTGATTGGTGTCTGGATCAATCAGCGTGGCAAAACGTCCGGCCATGGAATTGCCAGTCATGTCCCGGTCACACCAGCCGCGAATATTGCGGGCCACGTCCTCTGCGGTGAAGGCGGTGCCATTGTTCCAAGTGACATCCTTGCGCACAAAAAGGGTGTAGGTTTTGGCGTCCTCGGAAATCTCCCAGCTTTCAAGCAAAGCAGGTTTAAACGTGCCGTCGGTTTCATAGGTGACAAGGGTTTCCAGCCAACCTCGGGTGAAGTTGGCGATCTGCGGCCAGTCAAACAAACGGGGATCTTTGAGCGCGCGCACCTCTTGCTGAATGCGCACCGTGCCGCCGTGTTTTGGTGTTGTTTGGGCGGCGGCTGGATTGGACAGTCCCAACATTCCATATGCCGCGGCGGAGCTTGCCCCAAACGCGCTGGCCAAAGCCAGGAACTCCCTCCGGTCCACGGTGCCTTGTCGCACCCCATTTGCGTGATGGTGCAGGCTGGAGGGCAATGGGCGTCCGGTGTGTTTGGTAAAGGTCATGGCGTCCTCTTTGGCGGTCTGAGATCGCAGGGGGCTCAGGTCATTCTTCACTGGCTTCAGCGCGGGGGCAAGACATAAGCCTGTGATCTGACAGGTGTTTCCGGCAAGACTCATCCTAAGATGTTTTTCCTAAGATCGGTTTAGCCCCGCCTGCGCGCTGTGGTATGCACAGTTCAAACAAAGTTTGAGGCCAGTTCGTTGCGCATACTCAGCGTCACATCGGTGCGAAATGAAGCACCCTATCTATTGGAGTGGCTTGCCCACCACCGCGCTGCCGGGGTGACGGATTTCCTGATCTATTCCAACGATTGTGACGATGGCAGCGATCAAATGTTGTCTTTGCTCGCGGAGGCCGGCGAGGTGGTGCATGTCCCGCATGTGCCGGAGCCGGACAAAAGCATTCAGTGGCAAGCGCTGCGGCAGGCGTGGAAACATCCGCTGCGCAAAGCGGCTGACTGGATCATGGTTACGGATGTCGACGAGTTTGTGAACATCCACGTGCCGGGGCATCAGATGTTGGATTTGATTGCCAAAGTTTCCTCCGAGACGGACGCAATTGTGCTGCCCTGGCGGCTCTTTGGCAATAATGACCACGTCGCCATTGAGGATGCGCCGGTAACCGAGCAGTTCACCCGCTGTATTCCGGCGGATGCACAGTATCCTGTGGCGGCCAGCCTGTTCAAAACCCTGTTCCGCGCCAAGGGGCCATTTAATCAACTGGGTGTGCATCGCCCCAAACAGAAAGGTCCGGACAAGGCAGGGCTGCCAAACTTCGTTGATGGCTCTGGCCAACCGGTGCATCCATTCTTGGCCCAGAACCCACAGCGTCTGTCGCTCTACGATTTTGGGGTGGCGCGCGATCTGGTGGAATTGAACCACTACGCCGTACGTTCGGCGGGCGCATTTGTGGTGAAGCGGGAGAGAGGCTTGCCCAACCGGGCCACCAAAAAGGTGGATCTGGCCTATTGGGTGGAGCGTAATTTCAACACCGAAAACAACACAAGCATCGCCAAAATGCGTCCCGCAACCGATCGGGAGACGCAGCGGTTGCTGGCAATTAAGGGTGTGGCCGAGGCCCATAAACAGGCGGTGTGTTGGCACCAGAAGCGGTTTGACCTGCTGATCGAGCAGCCTGAGGTGCAGGAGTTGATGTCGCAAATCTTATGTGCCGGTAGCAGCCAGGTGCCCTCTCGCGATTTGCAGCGTCAGCTGGTTAAGTGGTATCAACAGGCCAACTATAAGAATTCCTGACACAAACGTGCGGGCAGGCAGTGTAAAACAAGGGCCAGAGTATGGGCAAAGCGGCGTTTCACCATCGGGAACTGACACCAACAGACGTGCCAGCTGGCATGGTGCTGAGCTGTGTGGCGTTAGAAGCGTCTGATACCTTTGAGAGCCTCGCTTTTTTTAAGACCGGGCTTGGCAAAGACGACGTGAAAGCAGGCCGTGGCACCAAAATCCTTGAGCGCCGGAGCGTGGGCAATGGCCTCATATTGCAGCTGTCTCATTCAGAGGATGCGCCAGTCATTCTGGTTGATGGTGCGGAGCAATCCATTCCTGTGCAACCGCAAGAATTGGACGTGTTTGCGACGCTCAACGTGATGTTGGCGGTCCGCAATGGCGAGACAGTGCGATCCACTCTGGACTGGTTGGCCTATCACGCGCAGACCCATAATTTGCAAGGCGCGGTGATCCTGGATCGGGCCAAGCCGGGGACAAACGCGACCTATTTGGCGGAGCTCGAAGCTGGGGTCGCGTCGATCAAGGGGCTGAAACAGGTCATGGTGCTGCGTGTTGATGCGCCTTTGGGGGCGCCGGATTTGCCGGCAGAATCCCACCCTTACAACGCGCCTGACGCGCCGGGCAAAGACCGCATGGACATTCCGGAGCCGTCACCGTGGGACTCTCCGTTTGCCGAACTGCAACTGATCGAGATGATCCGCTACCGCTGGCTTAATACCGCGCGCGCTGTGGCGTTGCTCGATATCTCCGATCTGGTCACACAGACCAAAGGCAAAGCCACCAAAGGCCGGACAATTTTTGACATGGCGGTGAAGTCCTCAGCTGGCGTGGTGACGCTGGTGGGCCAGCATTGCTACCCGTGGCGGGTGCGCAATGACGATGCGGTCAGCCACGGCGACCATATCTGTGTGCAGTTTGATGCGACGAAAATGCGCCGTCGCTGGGTTGTGGCGCCGCAAAGAACCGGCCCAGACGTGGTTTGGCGCTTGATCCGAGTGGTGGCGGCCCGTCCTGAGCCGGATGAATGGGTGAAATTTTACCGCTGTATGGGCTTGCGCCATCCCACCGACTCCGCTGGTCAAATTGTGCCGAAAACCTCGCTCATTGAGGAGACCGATTTGATCAAGCTCTCCAAGAAGAAGTTTGATCACAAGCCAATCCGCATGCCGGAAATTGCGGCCCCAAAGGTGAACCCGGCTGACAACGATGTTGCGATCATCACCTGCATGAAAAACGAAGGTCCGTTTATTCTCGAATGGCTGGCGTACCACCGCGCCATTGGCGTTAAAGATGTGCTGGTCTACACCAATGATTGCATCGACGGTACGGATACCTTCTTGGATTTGTTGCAAGAAAAGGGCTTCGTGCAGCATCGTGACAATCCGTTCAAAGGCACCAATCTGAAGCCGCAACACGCCGCGTTGCAGGCCGGTGAGAAAGAAGAAATCATTCAGAACGCCGATTGGGTGATTTCCATGGATGTGGATGAGTTCATCAACGTGAAAGTAGGTGACGGCACGCTGCCCGCGTTGTTTGAGGCCGTTGGCGACGCCAATTTGATTTCCTGCACGTGGCGGCTGTTTGGCAATTCGGACGTGCATGAATATGCGGACGCGCCTTTGATGGCGCAATTCACCCGCTGTGCCCGCGAAATGACGCGAAAGCCACACCAGGCCTGGGGCTTCAAAACGCTCTATCGCAACATTGGCCTGTTCAAGAAGCTGGGCGTACACCGGCCCAAAGGGCTCAATCCGCAGCTTTGGTCTCATATCAATTGGGTCAATGGATCGGGGCAAAACTTGCCAAAAGACATGTTCCGCAACGCCTGGCGCTCGACGACCGATACCATCGGCTACGATCTCGTGCAGCTCAACCACTATGCGGTGCGCTCCGCCGAGAGCTTTTTGGTGAAGCGGGAACGCGGCCGTGTGAACCACGTCGATCGCGATCAAGGCATGGCCTATTGGTTCCGAATGAACAACAACACCGAAGAAGAGACGTCGATCCAGCGCATGATCCCCGCCATGCAGGCCGAGATGGAAAAGTTACTCTCGGACCCGGAAATTGCCGAGGCACATGCCTTTTCTGTGGATCGACACCGCGCCAAAATCGACGCGCTGAAAGAAACCCCCAACTACAGTCAGTTCTACGAGGATTTGACCAGTGCGCGGCAGGAACGGCTGGCGCGCCTGCATCCGCATTTTGGGGCCAACGTCTTTCTGGCAGGGCCTGAAGTGATCCCTGATTGGGTGGTTGAGCGCGACTTGCCGGAAGATTTCTTCTTCACGGTCGAGAAGCAAGACACGGCGCACTAACGACAAATTGTCGTCGAATTTCCGAAGACAGCCCAATGGTTTCTGCGTAAACTGTTTCCAAAGTAAGAACAAAGGTTGAGGTATTATGGCCAAACTTCCCGAAATCGCGTCTCTATGGATTGGCGGGCAGCTTTCCTGGTTGGAGCAGCTCTGTCTGAAATCCTTTGCGGATGCGGGCCATCACACCACACTCTATAGTTACGAAGAGATCCCAAATGTGCCTGAAGGGGTGCATGCGGCGGATGCGGCGGAGATTTTCCCTGGCGAGCCGATGCATCGCCATGCGCGTACCGGCAGCCCTGCGATTCATGCCGATCTGTGGCGTCTGAATATGCTCAAAAAGACCGACAAAATTTGGGTCGATGCAGACGTCTATTGTTACCGCCCATTCAATTACACCCGCAAATCGGTGTTTGGCTGGGAAAAAGACGGTCTGGTCTGCAACGCTGTGTTGGGCCTGCCCAAAACATCCAAGGCGCTCGATGCGATGTTGACGTTTTTTGAGGACGAATATGCCATTGGCCCATGGTTGAAGCCCTGGCAGCAGAAAGAGCTGCAGGCGGAGAAAGACGCCGGTCGCCCGGTACATATGACTGAACAGAACTGGGGCTTCACCGGCCCGGCGGCGGTGACCTACTTCCTGCAGCAGTCCGGTGAAATCAAATATGCGGAGCCTGAGGCGGCGTTTTATCCGGTGTCGTTCAAGGACCGGAACAAGATGATCCGGAGCCGGTTTGACATCGAGAAAGATTGGCTGACGGAGGACACCAAAGGGGTGCATTTCTGGGCGCGGCGCATGAAACCTCGTCTGGAAGAGAAAGAGAACAACCGCCCACGGCGTGGTTCGTTTATGCATAAGGTGATGCAGAAACATGGTATTGATCCGGATGCCGCTCTTATTGCCCCCAAGAAGAAATCCGCCAAAGCAGAGATCACTGACCCGGAATTTCAGGCCAAGGTGGCTATTGAATCACTGAAAGGCGAGGCCTCGGTTGAAAAGCTGTCGCGCGATTTTCTGGTGGAAACTGGGCAAATCAAACAATGGCGCACTCAGTTGATCGAGGGCGCGCCCAGCCTTTTTCGGGAGGGCTGAGCGTGGCGGACGGTGATACAAAACCCGACGCGCCCAGCCAAACCGACTGGCAGAGCAATCTGAAAGAGATAGGTGCAGAGCGCGGTTTTTTTGAGGAGTTGGGCGAAGAGCATTCCGCGCTTTACATCAAACAGGGCAAAACCCTGATTGTGACCTTTGAGAATCTCGACCATGTTTATGAGGACAGCGCCGAACGCATGCCGTGGGGGCACAACTTTGTCACCGCGCGGGGCTGGTCGATGCTGGGCATGATGGCACATGGCTGGTCGTGGTATCGCGACGAAGCGGTGTTTGATTTCTTTGACCGCCTGCGTGATGAAGGTTTCTTTGAGCAGTTTGACAAAGTGGTGTTTTACGGCGCGTCCATGGGCGCTTATGCGGCGTCTGTGTTCTCCGCGGCCGCTCCGGGCGCGACGGTCATCTGTATTTCCCCACAGGCGACGCTGGACCGCGAGATTGCCAGTTGGGAAACCCGCTACCGCAAGGCTTGGCACCGGGACTTCAGTGGCCGCTATGCCTATGCACCGGACATGATTGCCGAGGCCGGCGAAGTGAACATCTTCTACGATCCGCGCATGGGGCTGGACGCCATGCATGCCGCACTGTTCCGGGGCGATAACGTGCGCAAATACCGCTGCCGCTATATGGGGCACCGGATTGCGTCTTTGTGGATCATGTTGGGCTTGCTGAAACCGGTCATTGAAAGCTGTGTCGCAGGCGATATGGCCGCGTCAAAATTCTACGGCATGATGCGGGCACGACGCGAAGTTGGTCGGTATCAGAAAGAAATGTTGCGCACCGTCCTTGCGGATGGGCGCCCTTGGTTGATCGCCAACTACTGTTCGGCTGTGCTGTCGCGACGCGGCGGGCCCAACTTCCGCAAGGCCCTGCGCGCCGCGCGCGCCAAACTGGACGGCTAAGACGGGCTACACGTCGCGCAGCGTGTCACCAAAGCTGATGGTTGGCGCAAGAGTGACCTGCCCGTCTTTTTCAACATCATTCACGCGGGCGGCAATGATTTCTGCCGCCTTGGTACCAATTTCGCGACGGCAGGCGTCCATAGTGGCCAGTTGGCGTGGCAGGCCTTGCAGCAGTTCCACACCGTTGAAACCAGCCAAGCCAATCTGCCCCGGCACGTCGATGCCTTTCTCCAAAAGGTAGAGCAGACCACCTGCGCCAATCATGTCGTTGCTGTAGTAGATGAAATCCACATCCGGGCTGCGCTCCAGCACCGCTTCGGTCATCTCACGGCCTTTGGCCAACGCGGACCCGCCGGAATAGAACTCCCGGTCCACCACTTCGACGCCGGATTTTGCCAGAACTTCGGTGAAGCCTTCAAAGCGTTTTCTTGCACGGTGATCGAGCGGCATCTTGGTGCCAAGGAAGGCAATTTTCTTATAGCCCGCTTTTAGGATCGCGGCGGCCATTTCACGGCCCGCACGACGGTGCGAAATCCCCACCATGGCGTCTACGGGATCGCCGTCGGTGTCCATAATCTCGACCACGGGAATGCCGCTGGCTTGCAGCATAGCACGCGAGGCTTCCGTGTGCTCCAGCCCGGCAATGATCACACCCGAAGGCCGCCAGGACAGCATCTCATAAAGAACTTTTTCTTCTTTTTCAGGAAGGTAATCGGTCACGCCGACCACCGGCTGCAACTCGGTGTCTTCCAGCACCTGGCTGATGCCGCCTAGCACTTCGGGGAATACCATGTTGGACAGCGACGGGATGATCACTGCCACCAGATTCACCCGCTGGCTGGCCAGTGCACCGGCAATCTTGTTGGGCACATATCCCAACTCTTTTGCCGCAGTCAGTACCTTGTCGCGTGTGGCTGCGGACACATCCCCGCGGTTGCGTAAAACGCGGCTGACCGTCATCTCGGACACCCCCGAAGCTTCTGAAACGTCACGAAGGGTCAAGGAACGGTTTTTCTGAGTCACTGATATACTTCCCGATAAGACTATCGGAATGTTACCGCGATCAGTTGTGCCTATTCAAGCATTGGCTGCCCGCGCAAATGCGCACAGTTAACGGGGGCGTTTACATGTCTGCTGAAATGGCAAAACTCTCCACTGGTTCTTTCACGTTGTGTAGGGAGACGGGCCCAAGCGGTTTGCTGTCAGGCGCATGTTGCGCCACGCGGCCCGAGGCAACAATGCGATGGCCTACGGTTTTGCCATAGTCACCCAGCCGCGCCGCGATGTTGGCAGGGCGGCCAATGACCGTGAAATCCAACCGCTCTTGAGAGCCAACATTGCCATAGGTGACTTGCCCGTAGCAAATGCCAATGGAGCATTCACAACATCGGTTTGAGTCTTCCTCGCGCAATTCGGCCAGCCTGGCGACAATTTCCCGCGCGGCCTGCAGGGCTTCAGCGCCAGCATCCGTGCCATCATCGGTGTCCGGAAACACCGCCAGCACCGCGTCGCCAATAAACTTCAGCACTTCGCCGCCATGGGCGTGCACAATCGAAGAGGCGGTATCAAAGAACGTGTTGAGCAGATCGATATAGTCCTTACGTCCAAGCTCTTCTTCCAGCCGCGTGGACCCGCGCAGGTCACAGAACATAATCGCCGCATCAATATCGTCGCCATCGCCACGGCGGATTTCACCGCCCAAAACCCGCGCACCTGTGCGACGTCCGACATAGGTTTCCAGCAAGGATTGCGCGTTTTCCTTTTGCGTAAACACCTCAAAGAACCGGCTGATCACAGTCGAGACTTCAAAAATCAATCCAAGATTGGCGGTGGTGAAGCCTTCAGGGTGATCGCTGGTCAAGGTCAGCACGTTGATCTGGCCATCGCTGAAAAACAGCGGCATGGCCACGTAGTCGGTTGCGCCTTCTTCTTTGAGCTCTTCCATCACCGGAAACTGCATCTCGGATTTGGTACAGGTCAGCTTTTGGCGCACGCCCCCCAGACCTTTTGACACATAGCTCAACGGGCTGTTTTGGAAAGCCGGGTGGTCATAGAGCTCATAAGAGGGCGCAAAAGTGGTGATCTCTTCCTCGTCGCGCTTCCAGATATAGTTTTTACCGGCGATCAGCGGATGCAGCGACCAGATCATCGCGCTCATCCGGGCCACGGCAATGCCGTGCTCGACCATCTTCTTCCCCAACGCGCCAATGAAATCTTCGGGCGTGGTTTCAAACGCCGCCCCGCGCATCAACCAGTCCACCAACGGGCCAGTGATGTTGCCATCGGTCACTGGGTCTAATTCCACGCTGCCCAGATCATAATCCACCTGTGCGCCCGGCATAAAGCCAATATGACCGTTGATTGCGCGGCTCTCCGGCATGGCGTCATCATAACACCAGACGCCATTGTAGATTGTCTCGCCGTCGAGCAGCAGATCATGATACCGCGCTGTGCCCTTGAAAGGGCAGAAGGTTTGCAGTTCGGTCTCATCAGACAGCGGCGCCAGAATGTCTTCTCTTGGGATGTAGATCTGCGGCGCCAGCCGGGTCTCATACATCACCTTGGCATTTGTACTTTCGGCCAGAACCTGCCCGTTTCGCAGAACACGCACGGTGGAGGCGATGGGTTTGATCTCAATCCCGTAGCCCGCGTTGGCGCCAAAACGTGAACCTTCCATGCCCTGATCCTTCCCTGATCGTCACCCCTGTCACGCAGTCTCCCCTATGTGGGGTGTGAACAAAAGGCAAACAAGAGGACGTGCGGTACATCAAGCAATTGTGTGCCGCCCCCGTCAGAGCACTTCTATCACATCCTTGTCGATTGAGAGCACATAGCCTTTGCGGGCGATGTTTTTGACCAAAAGCTGGCTCACCATCTGATTGCCCAGCGAGTCACGCAGGCGTTTGATGCGCGTTGCTCCTGCGGCCTCTTCACAATCGGTGGCGGGTTTGCCGGAGATCATGCTTTCCAGCTCAATGCCAGACAGCACATCGTCATCCATGCGCGCCTCGGCCAGAACCGAGAGTGTCTCCATCGCCGCGTCGGTCAGTTTGAAGCCCATCTCGTTGAGGTACACTGTCTTTTCTTCGCGGCTGACAATCAGGGAGGTCACCTGAATGCCCGCGCGTTCGATCTGCGCCATGCGCCGGTTCATGGTGATCAGCCCAACAAGAAACACCAGCGCGGCAATCATCATGCCGGTGGCAAACACCAACAGCACCAATATCACCATACGGTAGCTGGCGAGCGTGTCGGCAAAGGCGGTGCCGGATTGCGCAAGAATTTCCAGAAGTTTGATTTCTGCCTGACCGGTCAGGTCATCGTTGGCCAGAAACAAGGCCTCGACACGGGCGTTAAACGCATTGGCATCCGGTAAAGTCAGCAGCAACAGCGCCGCACAGGCCAAAAGGATCAGGACAATTGTCCCAATCCCCAGTGTCACGATCCGCCCACCGCTGCGCCGCGTTTCAATAACGGAGGTAGAATTGTCCTGCACTGTCTTCCTTTCCGGAGAGTTCTGAGGCGTCAAACACCGAGAGCACGTTTAACAAGGTCCATCCGTCTTTCCCAATACGGGCGGCAACTTCTTGCTTTGCGGATCCGGCATCACAGCCGTTTTTAAGATCAATCACACCGTAGTGCAGGCGCAACGGCGCGTCTTTCTTGGCTTTGTAATCGGCATAGCAGTCGGCGGCGAGCACAGCACTAGGAGATGCGAGGGCCGCGACAAGAGCGCCAATACGAAGGCTGTATGTCATGAGCTGTTTCATGAGCCGACAATGGCGCACATACCGCCTGTTATTCAATAACCAAGTTGGTTCGCACCCCTGATATCACATAACAAGGTGCTGATATTGTGAGATTTTTGGAGTTGCGGCGAAAACGAATGGGCAAACCGGCGCACAGCCCGGGCAACATTCAAAAAACAGGACTTCGCCATGACTTCCAAATCGTTTATCGCCTCCGTACTGAGTATCGCCATCATACTGACCGGCGCGACAGCACCGCGCGCCAACGCCATGGATGAGGACGCCATCGCCGCGCTGCTGTTTGGTGTGACCGCTTTGGCTGTGATTGGCGCAGCTGTGGCAGATCATAAGAAATCCGACCCGGCACCAGTGGTGTCCAAGCCGGTGACAAAACCGAAACCCAAAAAGAGTCACAAACCTAAGAAGAAGCACAAAGCCTGGTTGCCAAGCCACTGTGCCAAGCGGTTTGAAGCCAAGAATGGTCGCATCATTCAGGGCTACAGCCAACGCTGCCTGTTCCGCGCGCAATACCCGGCCTACCGTCTGCCGGAGAAGTGCTACTTCAAACGCAAAGGCGTGAATGGCCGCATCGCTGGCTACCGCAGCCAGTGTCTGAGCAACAACGGCTACAAAGTGGTTTGGCGCTGATCTGATCCCCACCATCGAGCGGTGTGCAAGCCGACAGTAAGATCGGCAACTGGCCGGGCAGACGAGGGGCTGCCCGGCTTTTTTCTTGCGCATGGGGCTCTGAGGTGGTTCTCAAGGTGGTATGACAAAAGAGAAAACAGCCCCCGACTTTTCCCTGGAAGAAGCAGCCTTTTCCCGTGGCCTGAGCCTTGTGGCTGGAGTTGATGAAGTGGGCCGTGGGCCTTTGGCCGGGCCTGTGACGGCTGCGGCGGTTGTGCTGGACCCCAACAACATTCCTGACGGTCTCAACGACTCCAAGAAATTGACCGCCAAGCGGCGCGAGGCGCTGACCGAAGAAATCCTGAAAGTAGCCGATGTCTGCATCGCTCATTGCACGGTCGAAGAAATCGACGAACACAACATCCTGCGCGCCAGTCACATCGCCATGGAACGGGCTGTCGCGGGGCTGACTTCGGTGCCGGATCACCTGCTGATCGACGGCAATCTAATCCCGCCTGGATTGCAAATTTCATCCGAAGCAATCGTAAAGGGGGATGCGAGGTCACTCTCGATTTCCGCCGCATCTATCGTTGCCAAAACTGCGCGCGACACCATCATGATGGATTTGGCGCAACAGTTCCCTGGTTACGGATGGGAAACAAACGCTGGATACCCGTCCAAAAAGCACAGAGAGGCATTGGAGCAACTGGGCGTGACCCCACATCATAGGCGTTCGTTTAAGCCTGTGCACAATATCTTGTATCAAGCGAAAAACTAACTCGCTGATTCAAAAAAGAAATTGACGCCGAATCGTGTTTGACTCAAACTTATCCACATAACGAGCGCACTAAAAAAACCGCGCCGTAATGAGGCAGAGAATGAAAACGATGACCAAAGCGAAGGGCGCATCCGCGCTCCCGATCAATAGTATATTGTCCGGCGACTGTATCGAAGTGATGAACAGTCTGCCTGAAAACTCCATCGACCTGATCTTCGCAGACCCGCCCTATAACCTTCAGTTAAAAGGCGATCTGCACCGTCCAGACAATTCCAAAGTGGACGCGGTTGATGACGAGTGGGACCAGTTTTCGAGTTTCGCCGCGTATGACAAGTTCACACGCGAATGGCTGAAGGCGGCGCGCCGTCTTCTCAAACCTAACGGGGCGATCTGGGTGATCGGCTCCTACCACAATGTGTTCCGCATGGGTGCGGAACTGCAGAACCAGGGCTTCTGGATTCTCAACGATGTGGTGTGGCGCAAATCCAACCCAATGCCAAACTTCCGTGGCAAACGCTTCACCAACGCGCATGAAACCATGATTTGGGCGTCCAAATCCGAGGGCGCCAAATACACCTTCAACTACGAAGCGCTCAAATCGCTCAACGAAGGTATTCAGATGCGCTCTGATTGGGTGTTGCCAATTTGCACCGGCCACGAGCGTCTGAAAGACGACAACGGTGACAAGGCGCATCCCACACAGAAACCAGAAAGCCTGTTGCATCGCGTGCTGGTTGGCTCGACCAACCCCGGTGACGTGATACTCGATCCGTTCTTTGGCACCGGCACCACTGGCGCTGTCGCCAAAATGCTGGGTCGTGAGTACATCGGCATTGAGCGTGAAGCGGCCTATCGCAAAGTGGCTGAAAAGCGTCTCAAGCGGGTGCGCAAGTTTGACCGCGAAGCGCTGACCGTGACCGCCTCCAAACGTGCCGAACCGCGCGTGCCTTTTGGCCAGTTGGTTGAGCGCGGCATGTTGCGTCCGGGTGAAGAGCTGTATTCTCTGAATGGCCGTCACAAAGCCAAGGTCCGTGCTGACGGCACGTTGATTGGAGACGACATCAAAGGCTCCATCCACCAGGTTGGTGCGCATCTGGAAGGTGCGCCAAGCTGTAACGGCTGGACCTACTGGTCTTACAAACACGAAGGCAAGAAGGTGCCAATTGACCTTCTCCGTCAGCAAATTCGTGCAGAAATGGCGGCGCGTCCCAACTAAACCACTTTGCGGTACCCCAAGACCCGGGTCGCTTGTCGCTATTGTCCAAATGACAGAGCTGCACACAGGCGATCCGGACCAACCGCAAAGTGCCATGGGGCACGCCAACTACCATACCACAGATAACTATACCGCCGGATGCCTGTAGCCGAACTGACTACGCAGGTATCCAGACTTCCCCGCCGCAACCCGGCGGGGTTTTTTTGTCGCGGCAGGGGTGTAAGCTTGCGCACAACACCTATCTCAGCCCGAGACAACGGAGAGCCAGTTTATGGTCGAGCAGACGGAAACCAAATCGACCGCCTATCTGGATCGGTTTGAAGAGGGCGAAGAGCGCAGCGACAGCTATACGGAAGCTGTGCTGGAGCGCCACAAGCGCGAAGGGCTGGATCTGGCGGTCAAGGCCCGCTGGATCGCCATGTCCATCATTGGTGTGTTTCTCCTGTTCACCGTGCATTGGCCGGAAGTGTTCTATTACGAACTCATTCTGTTTTTGCTCTGCGTCAACGGCTGGCTCATTCGCCGTGCGGGGCGCGTCGGCCGCTCCAAAATGGAGCTGTTCCTGATCTTTGTGGATCTCTTGCTGATGGTTGTTGGCATCATTGGACCAAATCCCATTGGCCTGGATGACTGGCCGCAGGCGATGCAGTACCGCTTTGGCAATTTCCAGTATCTGTTCCTCATCCTTGCCATGGGCACTTTGGCGTATTCCTGGCGCACCGTGATTGCGATTGGCACCTGGACCGCCGGAATGTGGGCCGCAGCTTTGGGGCTCTCGATATGGCTCACTGATCCCGTTCCCGTTATGAGTGATGCGATCAAATATGCGTTGCCCGGTTGGCCGGACCTCGCGCATATTCTGGATCCCAACAACTTCAATGTCAGGCTGCGCTTTCAGGAAATCGTGGTTTTCTTATTGGTGGCGATCACGCTTGGCATCTCGATGCGGCGCTTTAACGGGCTGCTGCGATCAAACGCGGCGCTGGAGCGAGAGCGCACCAACCTATCACGGTATTTCTCGCCCAATGTGGTCGAAGAGTTGAGCCAAAACGACGAACCTCTTAAGCAAATTCGCTCTCACGATATTGCCGTACTTTTTGTGGATATCGTTGGGTTCACGGAGTTTGCCGCCGCCCGCAAACCGGAAGAAGTGATTGAGACCCTACGTGACTTCCACGGACTTATGGAACGCGCAGTGTTTGCCCACGAAGGCACGCTGGATAAATATCTCGGCGATGGCCTGATGGCGACGTTTGGCACGCCCAGCCCATCTGATCACGATGCGCAAAATGCGCTACGTTGTGTGCGCCAGATGATGGCGGATGTGGATGTGTGGAATGATGCCCGGATCGCCAGCGGCCAGCCACCATTGCGGGTTGGGTTTGGGGCGCACTACGGCCCGGCGGTTTTGGCGGATATTGGCGCAAACCGCTTGGAGTTTGCGGTTGTGGGCAACACTGTAAATGTCGCCTCACGTCTGGAAAGCATGACCCGAGGCCTTAATGCCCGACTGGTGATCAGCGACGGCATGCGCAGCGAGGTCCTCAAGGAAGGTGGTGACGCATGTCTCGATGGGCTGCAAAAATTCACTGACCAAGACATTCGTGGCGTGGCGGAAAAGCTGACGGTTTGGGCCTTTGAACGGCCTGACGATCACGGGGTTTGACCGTCACCGCGGCATCGGGTTCTTGGCCTTATTGTAGGGATGCCAGTTGGTGATTTCAGGATAGTACATGTCCCGCCATTTGCGCACGCGCGGGTTCATCACCCGCTTCCATACGGGGGGGATCATCGCCGCGATCGTCATGATGGGATAGCCAAAGGGCAACTGCGGCGCCTCTGCATCTGTGTAGTTCTGCAACAGCGGGAAGCGGCGATCCGGCTTATAGTGGTGGTCTGAGTGGCGCTGTAAGTTGATCAACAGCCAATTGGAGGCTTTGTGGGCCGCATTCCAGCTGTGATGCGGTTTCACGTGTTCATATTTGCCTTCACCCAAGTGTTTGCGGGTCAGCCCGTAGTGCTCGACGTAGTTCACCAGCTCTAGTTGCCAAATGGCAATCCAAGCCTGCCATATGAACAGCGCCACACCCAGCCAACCGCCAATAATGAGTGCCAGCAACAGCATCCCCCCCTGCAGCGCCCAGTAACGGAAAAACGGGTTGGACAGGTCGGTCCATGGCAAGTCTTTGCGTGCCAACATGTCTTTTTCGGCTTTGAAAGAAGACTTAAGCGAACCGATCAGAACACGCGGGAAAAACCGATGGAAACCTTCGTTGTACCGCGCCGTCACAGGGTCTCGTGGTGTGCCAACGTAGCGGTGATGCACCAGGAGATGTTCGCTGCGGAAATGTGAATACAGCACCATCGACAGCAAAATGTCGCCCAGCCACCGCTCGGATTTGGCTTTCTGATGCATCAGCTCGTGGCTGTAGTTGATGCCAATGGTGCCGCTGATCACGCCCACACCAAAGAACACACCAATGAGCGCGCCGGTGCTCAAGTGATCTGCCCGTGTGGCGTAGAAAAGCAGCCCGAAGATGGTGACAAATTGCAGCGCTGGCCAGATGAGTGTGACCATCCGGTACCATTTTAGTTGCTCATCCGTGGTGTCCAGATCGGCGTTCTCAAGGTTCAGGCCGGTGACCGCGTCCAATGCCGCAAACAGATACCACGTGGTGAACGGCACCAGCAGCACCCACCAGCTGCCCAACCCGGCGGTGATCCAGACCAATGGGATCAGCAGCAGGGAGCACCAGAAGGGTAAGGCATTGGCAAACTTGGCAACTTGGGAGGAGGCAATCATAACCACAGTCCTTTGAACGCGTTGCGCAAACTATGCGGCGAACTGTGGATCAGTGCAATGAGATCAAGTGCCGCGATAGAGATCAAACGCTTTGCGCATAGCAGTTGGAAGGTCCCCTGATTCGTAGTCGTCTTCGGGCACAAACGCGCCAGCAGAGGGCTTGCGGTCCATCGGCACCAACGCGGTTTTAACGGTCAGACGCAGATGAAAATGCGTGAAGGTGTGTTTTACTTCAGCATTCAGTGTTTTCCACTCCGCCCTGATTGGGGCGTCATGTTTGGGCGCTTGTCCTTCGGTCCAATCTGATCCGGGCCACCCCAACATACCGCCCAGCAACCCGCTGTCTGGGCGGGTTTCCAGCAGAAAGGCCCCGTCCACTCGTTTGGCGATATAGACCACGCCATGGCGGATGGGCTTGGGTTTCTTTGGGGTCTTCTTTGGCAGTTCAGCGGCTGTGCCCGCCGCCTGGGCCTGGCAGTTCGAGCGCCAAGGGCACAGCCCACAGGCCGGGTTGCGTGGTGTGCAAATGGTTGCGCCAAGGTCCATCACGGCTTGCGCGTAATCCCCGGGACGCTCTTGCGGGGTCATTGCCGCCGCTTTCTCTGTCAATTCCGGCTTGGCAGCGGGCAAAGGCGTATGAATGTCAAACACCCGCGCCATGACCCGCTCCACATTGCCGTCCACCACCGTCGCAGGGTGGTCAAACGCAATCGAGGCAACCGCACCGGCTGTATAAGGGCCGACACCGGGCAAAGTCAGAAGCGCCTCTACGGTGTCCGGAAATACGCCATCATGCTCCGCAACCACATAACGCGCACATTTCAGCAAATTGCGGGCGCGGGCGTAATATCCTAGCCCGGCCCACTCTGCCATGACGTCCGAATCTTCTGCTGCCGCCAGGTCGCTTACGGTTGGCCAGCGTGCTGTGAACCGCTCAAAGTAGTCTTTGACAGCGGCCACAGTGGTTTGTTGCAGCATAATCTCTGACATCCACACCCGATATGGGTCTGGTCGCACGCCGCGCGCGCGCTCTTTTGGCCCGACACGCCACGGCATTTTGCGGGCATTGTGGTCGTAGAACGTCAACAGGTCGGCGCTGTCTGGCCAATCACGCAAGTTTTATCCTCACTCCGGTTGGGTTTCACTGGCGCCCTCGCGCCGAGCCACTAAAATAGCGACCGATCAAAGGATGCAAGACCAACATGCGCCGCGCCACCACCAAAGGGTTCTCCCGCACCTCTTCGCTTTTGCAAGAGCGCATCCGCAAAGCCAGCGAAAGCCGTGGTTTTGCGGAGTCCCGGGTATTGACCCATTGGGCCGAGATAGTCGGTGAAGACACGGCCCGCATCTGTCAGCCGGTGGATGTGAAATACAGCCGCCAGGGGTTTGGCGCCACGTTGACGGTGTTGACCACCGGCGCACAGGCCCCGATGCTGGAAATGCAGAAAGAAACGCTGCGCACCCGTATCAACACGGCTTATGGCTACAATGCCATCACCCATATGCGCATCACCCAGACCGCGCCCACCGGCTTTGCCGAAGGGCAGGCGGTCTTTGGCGCGGCACCCAAGGCTGAAAAGCCCAAGCCCGATGCCGCCACCTGTGCGGAGGCTGCCGAAGTGGCCGCGCCGGTGGGCGACGATGATCTGCGGCAAGCACTTGAACGGCTTGCGCAAAATGTGATCTCAAAGAACAAAAACGCAAAGAGAGGCTCTGAATGAACCGTTTTATCCCTGCAATCGCCGCTGCGGTTGTCGCCGTCGCTGGTGGGGCTTACTGGCTGACCAACATGCAACCGTCCGCAACCACGACGGCGTTCAGTCTTCCGGAAATCACCAACATTCAAACGGTGTCTTCTGAAGGCGTAGCCAACGAGCACGGCATTGTCGAAATGGTCATGGGCTCTGAAGACGCGCCAATCACCATTATCGAGTACGCGTCCTTCACCTGTCCGCATTGTGCCAGCTTTCACGAAAACGTGCTTGAGCCGCTGAAAGCGGACTATGTCGACACCGGCAAAGTGAAGTTTGTCTTCCGTGACGTGTATTTTGACCGTTATGGCCTGTGGGCCTCCATGGTGGCGCGCTGTGGCGGTCAGGAGAAATTCTTCGGTATGACCGACATTCTGATGAAGACTCAGAAAGACTGGACCCGCGCTGGTGATCCCGTGGCAATTTCCGACAGCCTGCGCAAAACCGGCCGTCTGGCAGGTTTGGAAGATGACCAACTGCAAGCCTGTTTGCAGGACGAAGACAAAGCCAAAGCACTTGTGGCCTGGTTCCAGGAAAACGCCGCTGCAGACGATGTGAACTCCACACCAACTTTGCTGATTGACGGTGAGAAGCACTCCAACATGAGCTACAACGATCTGAAAGAGATCCTTGACGGCAAGCTCGGCGGTTAAGCCAAAACACGACCGGGCGGCTTAAGTCTGCCCGGTCACCCCGATGCGCGTCAGAAGCGCATCAATAGGTCCCCAATCCTGCAATTCCAAACGCACCGGTAGGGTCAGCACCTGCGGCCGCACTTCCAATGGCAGGCGCACGGCGTCTTTCTCAGTTGTCACCAATTGCGCGCCCATTTTTTGGGATTCTGCGTAAAGCCGTGAGAGCATGGCGGGCGGCAGCGCTTGATGATCGGCCAGTGCTTCGGTATGCACCAAAGTGGCCCCAAGGCTGCGCAGCGTTTCAAAGAATTTTTCCGGATGGCCAATGCCCGCAAAGGCAAAAAACGGGGTTTCCGTCCAATCCATGCCGGTTTGCAGCGGCACCAAGGTGCCTTGGGCATGTGGCAACGTCACTTGGACGCCCCATGTGTCTGCAAATCTGCCCTGCGCCGCATTATTGCCTATCGACAGAACCACGTCGCCGCGCGCCATGCCCGCCGCCACTGGTTCGCGCAATGGCCCCGCTGGAATGCAGCGCCCGTTACCAAACCCACGATGTGCGTCCACGACAATGATTGAGGCATCCTTATGGACGGAAGGGTTTTGAAACCCGTCGTCCAGCAGGATCACATCTGCGCCTGCGGCCTCTGCTGCCCGCACGCCCTCGGCGCGGTCTTTGGCAACCCAGGTTGGAGCAAAGGCTGCCAGCAGAAGCGGCTCGTCTCCGGTTTCTTCCGCTTTGTGTGTGCGCTCGTTGACCTGCACCGGGCCTTCAAGCGTGCCGCCATAACCGCGAGACACCACATGCGGGGTTTTCCCCATGCCAATCAGCCGTTGCGCCAAAGCGATGGTCGTGGGCGTCTTGCCAGTCCCGCCCGCATTGATATTGCCGACACAGATCACCGGCACAGAGGCTTTGTAGCCGTCCGTCTTGCTGACGCGCGATCGGGTGGCTTTGGCGTAAATCCCGCCCAAGGGCGCCAAAAGCCGCGCTTGCCAGCCGGGGCGGGTGGGTTTGTTGGACCAGAACAGAGGTTCCTTCATGCGGGTTCCTCCTGCACATCCATTAGCGTATGGGCATGCTCGAGCACCTTGTCCGACACCGCCGCGCTGTCAGACACAACCTGCCATCCGGCATGCGCCATGGCGGCCACCTGATCCGGGGCGGAGAGGAACATCAGCGCAGCGGTCAAACTGTCGGCATCTTTCACAATTCTTGCCGCCCCCACATTGGCCAGCCGCGTATAGCTGCCCAGATAGCGCCGCACCGACGGACCGTACAAAATGGCACTGCCCAACGCCGCAGGTTCCAAGGGATCGCGCCCGCCGGCACCGGCAAACAAGGAACTGCCAACAAAGCTGATCGGAGCGATGCGATACCACAGGCCCAACTCATCCGGCGTTTCGGCAAACAAGACCTGAGTGTCGTTCCCAGGAAAATCACCATTGTCCCAATCGGCCACGCGCCAACCCTCTTGCTCGATGGTCTCGCGCATGGCCTGCGCCGAGGTTGGATTGTCTGGCACCACAACCAGCAACATCCGAAACGACAGCCGCAAAACCGCGCGATAGGCATTGAGCACCGTCTCGAGCTCTTCCGGCTGCAACCGCGCTGCCAGCCACACTGGGCGTCCGGCCAGACAGCCACGCAACTCCTCAAGGTCACTGTCGCGCACAGGAAGAGCAGGGGCCTCCTCCATCAAGGTCCCGCTGACCTCTACTTTGGAGCTGTCTCCCAGCAGTTTGCGCAGCCGTATTGCGGTGGCGCGGTCCTGCGCAAAAACGGTGTTGAAACAGGCCAGAGTGCCGCGAATGGGTTCTGGCCCCCAGCGCCGCTTCTGGTCCAGCTTGGGACGATGCACTTCGAGCATCATTGACGGAATGTCTCGTGTGCGCACAGCATCAATCAAAGCCGGGCGGATGCTGGATCCCAGCCAGATCATGATCTCTGGCTGCCAATGCGCCAGGAACACTGCAATGTCCGCCGGGCTTTCCGAAGGGCAGGGCTGCCAGATCACGCCGTCTGGTAAGGTCTGGGTCAGGGGCACATTGTTTGGGGTGGTCAAAAGCACATGTGCGGTGTCACGTTGTGCTGCTAGCCGCAATCCGAGTTTGGCCAAGGTGCGCGCACGCGTCGGATCGGTGCTGTGGAGCCAGATGACCGCGCCTTTAGGGCGCGGACAGTCGATGTCTGTCAGCCGGGGTGGCTGGCGGCGCGCAAATGCGAGATACGCCGCAAGGCCAAGCGAGCGCGCCATCTGAAGTTCTTATCCGAGCTCTTCGGTGGAGGAGGCCGCTGCCTGCTCATCCCGCAGACGGTGCAGGTGCGCGATGAAGTAGCGCATATGAGCGTTGTCCACTGTGCGCTGCGCTTCGGCCTTCCACGCATTATAGGCGCTGTCATAATCCGGGAAGATGCCAACAACATGGATGTCATCCACGTCTTTGAAGGCGGTTTTGGTTGGGTCGATCAGTTCGCCACCAAAGACGAGGTGCAGTCGTTGTGCCATTTGTGGGCCACTCCTGTGAGGTGCTGAATTGGCCGCAACCTACGGCGCTTGGGCCAAAGCCTCAAGGGCAGGATCACGCAGCGGGACGCAAGTTTGGCTGGATTTGCCTCAACTTTCTCATGTCGTATGGTCTTGTGGTGCGGTTTTTGCTACTGCGCGCGGCATGAAACCCTTTTTGATCCTGCAATTGCGCCCTGAATCCGTTGCCTCTGATGCAGAGTTCCAAGCGTTCCTTGAGAAAGGTCGGTTGACGGCAGGCGACGTACACCGCGTGTCTTTTGATCAGGAAACCCTGCCCGCAGACATCAACCTGAACCGCTACTCTGGCGTGATTGTTGGCGGCGGTCCCGGCTGTGTCAGCGATTGCCCTACCTCACGCAATCCGCTTGAGGCGAAGATGGAAGCGCAGGTGATGGCCCTCATGCCGCATATAACAAGTGAGGACATTCCGTTTCTCGGTTGCTGCCTTGGCATTGGCGTGCTTGGCCATCATTTGGCGCAAGCTGTTTCCAAAGACCGCTATGGCGAAGAAGCCGGGCTTGCCCGTTGCAACCTTACGGCGGATGGGCAAAACGATCCGCTGCTGGAAGATGTGCCGCAGGAATTTGACGCTTTTGTGGGCCACAAAGAAGCGTTGCAATATCTGCCGGAAGGCTGCACCCATCTGGTGCAATCACCATTCTGCCCGTTTCAGATGATCCGCTATCGGAAAAACGTCTATGCCACGCAATTCCACCCGGAGGCGGATGGCGCGGAGTTTGCCAACCGTCTCAATATGTATCGGGACAAAGGCTACTTTCCACCGGAAGAAGTCGATCGCTTGATGGCGCTTTGCCGCGCGGCTGATGCCTCTGCGCCGCCAAAGATCGTCGCCAATTTTGTGGCCCGTTATCGCGCCGCGTGAGCCGGAGCCAGAGCCGCACAAATCTGATCTTTGAGCGCCTGTGGCGCTGCAATCACCCCGGCCAGACGTGGGTCAGGGTTGTTGAACCGCAGCGGCGCGCCGTGGCGGTCTGCCGTTGCGGCCCCTGCTTCGCGAATAATCAGATCACCAGCGGCCACATCCCACTCCCATGTCGGACGCAACGTGACCATGGCATCAAACCGTCCTTCGGCCACCAATGCTGTGCGATAGGCCAATGACGGGCGGTAGCCGCGGTCAAACGTCGGTGGTGTGCCCTGCCAATGGGACGCATCCATCACCGGGCGGGCGACCAGCACTTTCGCGCCCGTCATGTCTTCCCGTGTGCCGGAAGCAATCGAAGCACCGTTCAAAAACGCGCCTTGCCCCTGCGCTGCGCTGTAGAGCTTGTCTCGGCGCGGCAGAAACACCACCGCTGCGGTCACAACCCCACGCTCCGCAATGGCCAGCGCATGTGCCCAAGTGTCGGAGCCTTCAATAAAGCTGCGCGTGCCATCGATCGGATCAATGATGAAGGTCTTCTCCGCATGCACCCGGTCGCCTTCATCCAGCGATTCTTCGCTGAGCCAGCCATAGTCCGGGCGCGCCGAGCGGAGCGTATCTTCCAGCATCTCATTGACGGCAAGGTCGGCTTCCGTAACCGGCCCTGCGCCCTCGGGTTTGTGCCAAGCTTTGGCATCCGGCCCATTGTAGCGCGTGGCGATGTCGCCCGCCCGTTGCGCCGCCGCAATCAGCAGATCAAGATCAGTTTCCGGCAAGAGTCATCCCCGGGATCAACAGCGATGGCACAACGCGGGAAAGGTAGGTCCGCGCATCATTGGCGGGCACAATCGACATCATCATGTCATGCAGGTTGCCCGCGATGGTGCATTCGTTCACCGGATAGGCAATCTCGCCATTCTCAATCCAGAACCCTGCCGCGCCACGGGAGTAATCGCCTGTGGTCGGGCTGATGGTAGAGCCAATCATTGAGGTGACCAAAAGCCCGGTGCCCATGTCCTTGAGCAGCTCGGCGCGACTCTTTTCCCCTTGCGTCAGCGACACATTCCAACTGCTTGGCGAGGGCGGCGAAGAGATCCCGCGTGCGGCATTCCCAGTGGAGGCCATGCCCAGCTTGCGGGCGGTTGCCAAATCCAATGTCCAGCCGGTCAACACACCATTGTCGATAATCGCGCGTCGCGTGGTGGGCAGGCCTTCCGCATCAAACGGACGGGACCCAGACACCCGTGCCCGCTTTGGATCTTCGATCAGCGACAGCCCATCCGGAAGCACCTGTTGACCTAGCTTGTCCCGCAGCCAGGACGAGCCCCGCGCCACCATGCCACCGTTGGCGGCTGCCAGCACATGACCAATCAGCGACGACGAAATCCGCTCATCAAACAACACTGGGAAGCTGCCGGTCTCCGGCTTACGCGCATTCAGACGCTCCACCGCACGTTGACCAGCGGAGGTGCCAATCTCGGCAGCGTCGCGCAGGTCACTCTGAAAAATCCGAGAGTCGCCGTCATAGTCACGCTCCATTGCGTCACCTTCGCCGGCAATCGCGGTGGCGTAGATACCGCGGCTGCTGCGGGCATATCCAGCGGCAAACCCATTGCTGGCTGCCAAAAACACTTCGCTGCTGCTGTATCCACCGGTGGCCGATTGCACTTGGCTCACACCATCTACAGCTTTGGCGGCCGCTTCGGCGATCATCGCGTCTTCTTGCAAGCTGGCTGCGGCAGGTTCTTCGGTTGGGTCATTCAGCTCAAGCGCTGCAATATCCAAATCCTGCGCCAACTGGTCTTCACCCGCCAAGCCAACATAGGGATCTTCCGGCGCTTCTTTGGCCATTGCTACAGCACGTTCCGCCATTACCGCGATGCTTTCCGCGCGGGTATCGGAGATCGATACATTGGCTTGCCGTTGACCAATCAGAACCCGCAGCCCAAGGTCCACACCTTCAGAGCGCTCCGCCTGTTCCAACTTGCCTTCACGTACATCAATCGACACCGAGGTGCCGCGCATCACCATCGCATCTGCCGCCTCGGCGCCAGCCACCTTGGCCGCGTCCAACATGATCTCTGCAAGCTGCTCAAGAGTCTGCGCCATAAAATGCCTCGTGTTTGGTTTTGTGACAGGTAGTCGCCCAACGCCAAAGGCGCAAGTCTGCGGACAGGTTAGCGCCGCTGCAACACCTGGAATGCGGCGGAGGCCAACCAGCCAGCGGCAATGGCAATGGCCAGCGACATCAACCCATACATCAGCGGCTGATTGCGCGACATGTCAAATAGCCAACGCTCCAGCCCAACCTTGTTTACATTGATTACGGTTTCGTAATTGGAGATCACTTTGCCGCCACGTGTCAGGAAAATTCGCGTGGGATAGTCGCCCTCGGTCAGGTTGGCGGGCATTTTGATGGAGGTGCGGAACAAGGTCTGTTCATCCACCGATACCGTGTTTTCCAACACCTGATAGGCGCCCTCATCCGTGCGAATTCGGATCACCGCTTCGCTAAAGCTCTGCGCATCTTCAATACCCATTGGCGCGCCAACGGATCGGATCGCACGCGGGATCGACACGCTGTGGCGTTGATCTTCCACGTTAGACATCGCTTGGTTGAAAGGCGCAGAGGTGGCGACGGCATAAAAACTTGGCGCCTGGTCGATCTCCACTGCGTCGGTGTTGACCCAAATGCCAAACTTGCGCTCCTTGCGGCGCACGGTCAGCGGGCCACTTGGACCGGACACAGCGATCACAACTTCCAATGGCGGGTCTTGCAGGATGGGACTTTCGCGTTTCACCGCGCCAAACAGTAAGATTTCAGAGCCGTCAAAGTCAGCGGTGATCGCCACTTGATCTTGGCTTAATCCCAACACGACCTCTTCAGCCACAACTGGCATCGCAATCATCAGCAACAGAGACAGGAGCAGACGTTTCATGGTCAATGCCCTCCCGCTGCGCCAATGGAGAACAACTCACTTGGCTCCAACAACAGGTCCAGCGCCAGTTTGGCACAAACCAAAATCACCAAAAGTGCCAGCAAAATGCGCAGTTGCTCGGCCTTTAGGTAGGTCCCCAACCGTGTGCCAATCTGCGCGCCAATCACGCCACCAACTAGCAGCAGCACGGCCAGCGCGATGTCCACCGTGTAGTTGGTTGTTGCATGCAGCAATGTGGTGAAGCCGGTCACAAAGATAATCTGGAACAGCGAGGTGCCGACAACCACTTTGGTTGGCATGCCCAGCAGGTAGATCATCGCAGGCACCATGATGAAGCCGCCGCCAACCCCCATGATGGCCGAGAGGATACCCACCAGAACCCCCACCATCAGCGGTGGGATCACGGAGATATAAAGCCCCGAAACACGGAAGCGCATTTTTAGGGGCAGGCCGTGAATCCAGTTGTGTTTTTTACGTGTGGGCGGTCCGGCGTTTTTGCGCGATTTGCGGATCGCATTCAGGCTCTCGACGAACATCAAAGAGCCAATCACACCCAAGAAAACCACGTAGCAAAGCCGCACCAACAGATCGACTTGGCCTTGCGATTTCAAATAGTTGAAGACCACAACCCCAAGCGCGGCCCCCACCAGACCACCGGTTAGAAGAACCGTGCCCATCCTGAGGTCCACGGTTTTACGCCTGAAATGCGCCAACACGCCGCTAAAAGAGGAGGCCACAATCTGATTGGCTTCGGTGGCGACGGCCACGGCTGGCGGGATGCCGATGAAAAACAACAACGGCGTCATCAAAAAACCGCCGCCAACCCCAAACATGCCGGACAAGATCCCGACCATGCCGCCCAAACCGAGCAGCAAAAAGGCATTTACGGAGACTTCGGCGATGGGGAGGTAGATCTGCATATTTTTTGATAGCGCCAGACGGCACGCAAAAGCAACCTGTCTGGATGGCTAAATCACTGACAGGCCAGATCAATGCCTCCAAACTGGACTTATTCAGGTCTGGGTTGTGGAAGTAAGGGGCTGCCAAAAGAAAACCCCGCCAACATCACTGCCGGCGGGGTTTTGGTTTCACGTCGGAAGCGACTTAGCGTTCCTTGATATAGGGTTCCGCGCTGGCTTTTGGCGGGATCGCTTTGCCGACAAAACCCGCGAGGATCACCACGGTCAGAATGTAAGGCAGGGCGCCCAACAGCTGGACCTGAACCTTCAGACCAGACACGTTCTCAATGATGTCAGGACGCAGTTCCAATGCTTGGAACAGCCCAAACAACAAGCATGCCCACAGCGCATAGACCGGACGCCACTTGGCAAAGATCAATGCGGCCAGCGCGATAAATCCACGCCCAGCGGTCATGTCTTTCACAAAGCCTGCCTGCAGCGCGGAGGACAGGTAAGCGCCCGCAACACCACACAACACGCCACAGATCAGCACCGCCGCATAGCGCAGCCAGACAACGGACACACCTGCGGTATCCACCGCTGCGGGGTTTTCCCCCACCGCGCGCAGGCGCAGACCAAAGCGGGTGCGGAACAACAGCCACCATGTGAATGGCACGGTCAGCAGCGCCAGATACACCAGAGAGGAATGGCCAGAGATCAGCTCGGAATAGAATTGTTGCAACGGACCCGCCTCAGCAATCAGCTGGCTCAGAGGCCTGTCAGCTGCGGCTGCATCTGAGGGGCCAATCGCAAATGGCAGTTCAATTGGGTTGAAACGCGCGTCCCCTTCCAGTGGTGGCGTACGGCCACCTTGACGGAACCAGCTTTGCGCCACCAACACGGTCATACCTGCCGCGAGGAAGTTGATCGCGACACCGGAGATCAGCTGGTTGCCGCGGAAGGTCACCGACGCCAATCCGTGGATCACGGCCAAGGCAACAGAGGCGCCCACACCGGCGAGCAAGCCAACCCAGGCATTGCCCGAGTAGAAGGCCACGGCGGCCGAGAAAAACGCCGCTGCCAGCATTTTGCCCTCAAGGCCAATGTCGACCACACCGGAGCGTTCGGAATAGAGGCCAGCCAGACAGGCCAGAAGGAGTGGGGTTGCCAGACGCACGGATGTGTCCAGCACTTGAAGTAGTGTCAGAAAGTCCATCAGGCGTTCCTCCGGCGCATCGCAATGAAGAGTTTTTCAAGCGGCTCGCGCACCATATTGTCCAATGCCCCGGTGAACAGGATCACCAGTGCCTGAATAACCACGATCAGCTCGCGAGGAATACTGGTCCACAGCGCCAATTCTGCACCCCCCTGATAAAGGAAGCCAAACAGGATCGCCGCCAGCAACACGCCAAACGGGTGGTTGCGGCCCATCAGCGCCACGGCGATGCCGATAAAGCCCGCGCCTTCGGTGCTGTTCAGGATCAGGCGTTCGCTCTCGCCCATGGTAGTGTTGACCGACATCATGCCCGCCAGCGCCCCGGAGATCAGCATGGCAATCACGGTGATGCGCACCGGGCTGATGCCCGCATAAAGCGCACCGGATTCGGAATGCCCAAAGGCCCGGATCTGATAGCCAAGCTTGGTGCGCCACATCAGCAGCCAAACAAACACACTGGCCGCCAGTGCGAGGAAGAAGGTCACGTTGGCTGGTGCGCCACGGAACATCTTGTTGCCCTCAGTGGAGAACATGTCCTGGAACGACGGCAGATGCGTTGCATCCGGGAACTTCGCGGAGGCTGGGTCCATTGCGCCAACGGGGCGCAGCAGTTCCACCAACACATAGTTCAAAATCGCCGCGGCGATGAAGTTGAACATGATGGTGGTGATCACGATGTGGCTGCCGCGTTTGGCCTGCAGATACGCCGGGATCAAAGCCCAAAGCGCGCCGAACAGGGCCGCGCCAACAGAGGCGCCCAAAATGGCGAGCGACCAATGGGGCCAAGGCACGTAAAGACAGCACAGGGCCACGCCCAGACCACCCAACATCGCCTGACCTTCGCCACCAATGTTGAAAAGACGTGCGTGGAAAGCGACCGAGACTGCAAGACCGGTGAAGATGAAGTTGGTGGCGTAATAAAGCGTGTAGCCCCAACCGGACGACCGCATCAGCGCGCCGTCAACCATCAGTTTCAGTGCTTCAATTGGATTTTCGCCAATCGCCAAAATCACAAGTGCAGAGAAAAACGCCGCCAAGAGCAGCGAAATCAAGGGGATCAGGACGATGTCGGCCCATTTAGGCATCTTATCCATCGGCGGGAACCTCCTGTGTGGAGTTGTCGTTGCCGCCGTTGCCATTGGCCACAGCGGAGGTGTCGGTGATCCCGGCCATCAACAGGCCCAGCTCTTTTTCGTTGGTCTGTGCGGCGTCGCGTTCGCCGGTGATATGGCCGTCAAACATCACAACCACCCGGTCCGCCAAAGACAGGATTTCCTCCAATTCCACGGACACAAGCAAAATCGCTTTGCCCTGATCGCGCAGGTTCACAACCTGCTGGTGGATGAATTCAATCGCGCCAATATCCACGCCGCGTGTCGGTTGCCCGATCAACAGCAGGTCCGGGTTGCGTTCGATTTCCCGTGCCAGAACAATCTTCTGCTGGTTTCCGCCAGAGAAGTTTTTCGCAGCCAGTTTGGGATCCGGGGGGCGCACATCAAAGCGCTGCATCTTGGCCTCAGCCTCGGTGTAGATGCCTTTGTTGTCCATCAGCAGGCCGTTCTGGATTTCCGGCGAATGGTGATAGCCAAACACCGTGTTCTCCCAGGCGGCAAACTCCATGATCAGACCTTCACGCTGCCGGTCTTCCGGCACGTGGCTGATGCCTGCGGCACGGCGCGCTTGCCCGTCTGCGCCATGGCCGCTCAGCGGAATGGCTTCGCCGTTCATGGTAATGGTGCCGGTGCCATCAGCAAAACCGCCAAGCACTTCGAGCAGTTCGGACTGGCCGTTGCCTGCCACACCCGCGATGCCAACAATCTCGCCGGCGCGCACGGTGAGGTCGATACCTTTCACACGTTCTACGCCAGCCTCATCCACAACCCGCAGGCCTTTGATGTCCAGCACAGTGGCTCCCGGCTCCGCAGGCTTTTTGTCGACGCGCAGCAGAACCTTGCGGCCCACCATCAGTTCCGCCAGATGTTCCGGCGAGGTCTCGGCGGTTTTCACCGTTGCGGTCATCTCACCGCGGCGCATCACGGATACGGTGTCGGTGTATTCCATGATCTCCCGCAGCTTGTGCGTGATCAGGATGATGGTTTTGCCCTCTTCGCGCAGACGGTCCAGAATGCGGAACAGCTGATCTGCCTCCGCTGGGGTCAACACGCCGGTGGGCTCGTCCAGAATGAGGATTTCCGCCTTGCGATACAGCGCCTTGAGGATTTCCACCCGTTGCTGGTGCCCCACAGAGAGGTTCTCAATCACCTCATCCGGGTCCACGTTCAGCCCGTATTCCTCGGCCAGATGCTTAAGCTCCTTGCGGGCATTGCCCAGAGAGCTGTTCAGCATCGCGCCTTCTTCGGCTCCCAGAATGATGTTCTCCAGCACGGTGAAGTTTTCCACCAGTTTGAAGTGCTGAAACACCATGCCGATGCCTGCGCGGATCGCGGCTTGGCTGTCCGGTATTAAGGTTTTTTGCCCCTTGATGAAAATCTCCCCAGCGTCAGCTTTGTAAAAGCCATACAAGATCGACATTAGCGTGGATTTGCCCGCGCCGTTTTCGCCGATGATGCCGTGGATGGTGCCTGGTTGCACCGAAATCGAAATGTCCTTGTTTGCCTGGACAGGGCCAAAGGCTTTGGAAATACCTTTGAGTTCAATGGCAGGCGCCGTCATTCAGGCTCTCCCAGTCCTGCGAAGCCAACCAGCCGCTGTGCGCGGCCTTCGGCATCTGGTTCGATGAAATACTGTCCAAGCTGCTCTTTTCCATCCGCCATGCGAAACGCAACGGTGGCGCGGTACACACCCGCTGTGTTGCTCAGGTTGACCACCGCAGCGGTCGCCCCGGGGGCATACTGAGTATACATCTCCACATAGCCAACCAGTGCGTCAAAATCGGATACCGGTTTCTCTGTGCGGGGATCAAGGTAGGAAAAGTCAGGAGAGACAGCCGCACGCAAAGCATTTTTGCGTGTGTTTGCGTCGGTCTCGCCCCATGCGGCGAAAAAGGATTCGATCGCGTGTGACATAAGGGACCTCTTTTAAGTGGAAGGGCCGCGCCGGCACGGCACGGCCCTGTCTCTAGCTCCGGGGCGACCCAGGTGTGCTTATTCTACTGGGCAGGTGTTGTCGCTCATGTAGTCGTGCACGGCCAGTTCGCCGGAAGCGATCTTGTCTTTGGCACCGTCAACCGCTGCTTTCATGTCTGCGGACACGAGGGAGGCGTTGTGCTCGTCCATGGCGTAGTCGATGCCGCCGTTGGCCACACCCATCACGTTGAAGCCGGTTTCCAGATCAACGCCAGCCTTCATGGCTTCGTAAACAGCGTTGTCTACGCGCTTCATCATGGAGGTCAGAACTTTGCCGGAATGCAGGTGGTTCTGGTTGCTGTCCACACCCACAGACAGGATGCCTTCATCCGCTGCGGTCTGCAGCACACCAACGCCAGTGCCGCCAGCCGCTGCGTATACAACGTCCGCGCCCTGTGCGATCTGCGCTTTGGTCAGCTCAGAGCCTTTTACCGGGTCGTTCCAGGCTGCCGGGGTGGTGCCGGTCATGTTCTGGATCACGGTGGCCTCAGGGTTCACAGCTTTCACGCCCTGAACGTAGCCACAAGCAAACTTACGGATCAGCGGGATGTCCATGCCGCCGATGAAGCCTACGGTGCCGGACTTGGACGCTTGCGCGGCCATCATGCCAACCAGGTAAGAGCCTTCGTGCTCGTTGAACACAACGGAGCGTACGTTTGGCGCGTCCACAACCATGTCGATGATCGCAAACTTGGTGTCAGGATAATCAGGTGCCACTTCGCTCAGCACGTTGCCAAAGGCAAAGCCGGTCATCACGATTGGGTTGGCGCCCGCTTCAGCAAAACGACGCAGAGCCTGCTCACGCTGAGCTTCGGACTGCAGTTCGATTTCGCGGAATGTGCCGCCGGTTTCATCCGCCCAACGGGTCGCGCCACCAAAGGCTGCTTCGTTGAAGGATTTGTCAAATTTGCCGCCGAGGTCAAAGATCAGCGCTGGCTCTGCCAGGGCTGCACCTGCGGAAAGAGCTGCTGCCGCGGCTGCGCCGAGGAATTTGTGCATGAGGCTCATAAATGTCTCCCATATATTGAGCGGGTCGGTCGTTGTTTTGGCGAGCTGCCGTCCCGTCTGTTGTTTAGATCCCGCCGGATCATCGTGTTACTAAGGCGATTGAGACCGTTAGCGTCAACGATTTTTTGACCGTTTGGGCAAAAATGACCGATCTCGAATCACACCTACGACTACCTTAACGCCTTTTTCATAAGGCTGGCAGTGATTTGCTCTCCGTCCGGTCTGCTGTAGTAGCCAGGCCGCTCACCGCAGATTTCGTAGCCCGCTCGCAGGTAGAGCGCAAGCGCAGCCGCATTGTCCTGCGCGACCTCCAAGATTGCCCAACACGCTCCGCGTGTTTTTGATTCGGCCTCGAATTGATTCAACAAAATAAGGCCCAGACCCTTGCGCTGGTGGTTCGGGTCCACCGCTATGGTCAGCAACTCCGCCTCATCCGCGATCACCCGGCCCAAAGCGAACCCCACGTCACCTCCAATGGCAAAGGTCAGGCGCGAGGCCAACATGTCTGAAATTTCAGCAGCACTCCAAGCGCGGCTATGGGGGAAAGCGGCTGCATAGATCTCCGCCATCGCCTCTGGCGTCATGGTAAGATCACCGGTGCCGGATCTTTGGGCGGGGCTGCGTCCGCTGGTTTGATGTACAGTGGGGCAGGGCGCGCCGGGTTGTCTTGGTACCGTTGCGCCGCCAATCTCGCGATCTGTTCCACAAGGTTGTCGGCCTTGGGAGTCGCAAGGACAACATCTTGCATGATGTCCAAAAGCTCTTCTTCAGAAGCCAGATAAGGCACTCCATCTTTGGGAGATAGATACCCTTGTCCGCGTGGCCCTGGCACCACTGGCACTGCAGGATAGTCCAATCCGGCTTCGATCGCATCAAAGCTATTCACGCCCACGGCTGGAATACCCAAGCCAAGCGCCAACCCTCGGGCTGCTGAGACAGAAATCCGAATGCCGGTAAAGTTGCCCGGCCCAACGCCAACACCAATTGCATCCAGATCGGCAAAAGTTTTTCCGCCCTCCGCAAGCACCTCTTCCAACATTGGCATCAGCCGTTCGGCTTGTCCGCGCTTCATCTCTTCAACCTTGAAGCCGATGATGTGCTCTCCAGACAGCAAAGCGGCCGCAACATGCGCGGCCGATGTGTCAAAACTCAGAACCAATGGTGTGGTCATGCTGTTGGCTTACACCGCTACAGGGCGCACTTCGGTCACTTCAGGGATGTAGTGACGCAGCAGGTTCTCGATGCCCATTTTCAGGGTCAGTGTGGAGGATGGGCAGCCCGCACAGGCGCCTTGCATGTGCAAGTACACAACGCCACGATCAAACCCGTGGAAAGTGATGTCACCACCGTCTTGCGCCACAGCTGGGCGCACGCGGGTATCCAGAAGCTCTTTGATCTGGCCAACAATCTCACCATCTTCACCGGTGTGCTCTGCGTGGCCCGAAGGCGCTGCCGCATCGCCTGCCAGAACCGGCTGACCGGATTGGAAGTGTTCCATGATCGCGCCGAGAATGGAGGGTTTGATGTGATCCCACTCAATGCCGTCGGCCTTGGTCACGGTGACAAAGTCATTGCCAAAGAACACGCCAGCCACACCGTTCACCGCAAAGATACGGGTCGCCAAAGGAGAGGCCGATGCGCCGTCCGCTGTCGGGAAATCGGCGGTGCCCATTTCCAGCACGGTCTGGCCGGGCAGGAATTTCAACGTGGCGGGGTTTGGTGTGGATTCTGTTTGAATGAACATTGGCAGACCTTTCCTATCGGGAATTGATATGCGCCTGCGATGGGCATTAGTCAAGGTTTAGATTCATTCTAAACTGAGGTATGAAAATGGTGGCTTAAGTCACAGCCTCAAGCTGTTCTTTGGTCAAGTCACCGGGCACCACCGTGATCGGCACGGGCAAGCTGCCAGAACTGCGCGAGAGTTGAGATACCAAGGGACCTGGCCCCTTGCGATCATTGCCCGCCCCCAGCACCAGAACGCCAATTTCAGCGTCCTCTTTGATCTCCGCGAGGATTTCGTTGACCGCTTCGCCTTCGCGGATCTTCAACTCAGGATCGACACCCTGACGGTCCCGCATCCACTTGGCAAACACCTCATAATGCACCTCGATCCGCTCCCGCGTTTCTTCGCGCATCAAGTCGCTGACGCCAATCCAATGATTGAACTCTTCCGGCGGGATGATCGACAGGATTTTCACGCCGCCACCAGTGCGCGCGGCGCGCATCGCTGCAAACCGCATCGCATTCAGACATTCCCGGCTGTCATCCAGCACCACGAGAAACTTGCGCATATTGCCCCTCCGTTTCCGCGATCATGCCGCCTAGCGCCTTGGGGTGCAATGTTTCTTTCTGCCGCGTCACGCGGTGGTCGCAGCCCAGTCCCAATACATCTCGCGCACGCGGCGGGTGAGGGGGCCAATTTGGTACTGCTGATCCTCAAAGGCTTTGACCGGGGTGACCTTGCTCATGTTGCCGGACAAAAAGATCTCATCCGCCTCCGCAAAATCGCCATAACCCAGAATGGTCTCATGTACGGTCACGCCATCTGCGCGCAGGTTTTCAATGTGCCGTGCGCGGGTGATGCCTGCCAAGAAGGTGCCGTTTGGAATGGGGGTGAACACCTCACCATCACGTACCATAAACACGTTTGAAGTGGCGGTTTCGGCCACGTTGCCCATGGCATCACAGGTCAGCGTGTTGTTGAACCCTTTCAGGCGTGCTTCTCGCAACATGCGCGCGTTGTTTGGATACAGGCAACCTGCCTTGGCATTCACAACGGAACTCTCCAAAACCGGTCGGCGGAATTGCGTTTTGCACAGTGATACTGCCGCATCCGGCGCCGCCATCGGAATTTCCTCAAGGCACACGGCAAATCCCGTTGTGTCCGCACTCGGCACAATCGCCGTCGCATCACCATCCAGCCCCCAATACATCGGGCGAATATAGACTGCCGCTCCCGGTGTGTAAGCTTTCAGTCCTTCTTGCACGATGGCCACCATGTCCTCGGTTGAGACGGTAGGGGTGAGCATTAAAGCCTCAGCCGAGCGGTTGGTGCGCGCGCAGTGCTTGTCCAGATCCGGTGTCAGCCCATTCACCAGTCGCGCGCCGTCAAATACGGTGGAGCCCAGCCATGCACCGTGATCCGCGGCACGAATGATGGAAATGTCGCCGTCATGCCAAGTGCCGTTGTAATAGGTGCGGATGTTTGTGCCGGTCGCCATGACGCAGGTCCTCTTGCTGATTTGAACGGGAGACTAGGCCGCGCTTGCCGCAACGTCCAGTAGGGGATTGAGGCATTGAACGCGACGTCTTGACGCCAACAAAAAAGGCCGCGGAAAAGTCCCGCGGCCTTGATGTTTTAGATGGCAAAACGCTTACTTCAAGCGCTGCCCGTTGGCCAGAACCTGACCTTTGTCGTTCACTTCGATCTTGGAGACCAGTGTGTCGTCGCCTTCACCTGGCTGGGTGAACATGCCCATCATCATGCGCGCGCCCATCGCCTGTTCTTCTGGCAGCAGACCCATCGAGATCAGCTTGTCCATCAGCCCGTTGATGCCGGCAATCTTGACGTCCAGGCTGCCTTCGGGACGTGGGAAGCCGTCAAAGCTCTCCATGTCGGTGTTGTCAAAGGTGAAGCTGCCCGCACCTTCCACAGCAGCGCCAGCGAGGTTCAGCTGGATGTCGTTGATGTTCAGCGCATTCAGCTCGCCTGGGATTTCAGGGCTGTCGTCGTCCAACGTCAGGATATCAATTGCAACTGTTGCCAGACCACTCACGTCCACCAGCAAGTTGGCTGGGTCACGCGGCAGCACCTGACCGGGGTCAAACATGCCCCACAGCATTTCAGACACACTCAGATCCAGCATTTTTACGGTCAGACCAAATTCCTGCTGCTCGTCAGAGGCGGCCAGAGGCACGGCAAAGGCATAGCCCATTTCGCCAAAGCTGACGTCAATTGGCAGCGGGAATTCAGGGCTGGCGACATTCATCGCAACATTGGTCACGGTGCCGTCGTAAGCCATACCTTCGCTGTCCATATCAACCCCAACAACGGCCGGGCCGCTGGTGTAGGCCAGAGAGCCTGGGGTGCCGTCTTCCATGAAGTTCACATTCATGGTGGAGGATTGCAGCGAATAGCTGCCTTCAATCGCAAACCCGTCGGCAAAGAACGCCGCGACATCTTCGCTATAGTCACCGGTTGGCACGCTGGCTGCGCCGTCAACTTCCAGGCCAGCGCCGGTCACGGAGACGTCAAAGTTCTCGCCGGAGTCTGGGTCAACGCCTTTTGCAATCAGGGACACACTGCCAATGCTGCCTTTTTGTACGCTGCTGATTACATCGCCAAATGTGGTCTGGGACCGGCCCGCAAAATCTGCAAAGGTCAGCGCAATGTCCATGTCCGGCACGGTTTCACCGTCTACAACAATGCTGTCCACAACCAGGTCCAGCTTGCTCGCGGCATAGTCATACACCATGGCTTCCGCTGTGCCGGAAACGACGTTTTTCATGTCCGAGGAAGACATGGTCAACGCAATTTCGACCGTCTCTGTGTCGTCCAGAAGTTTCACAAGGATCGGCGCGTTTTCCGGCACAACTACCCGCACACTGCCATCGCCGACATTTTCAAAGGCGATGGTGCCCAGATCGATCGCCACGGAGGCATCTTCTTCCGGAATGTCCATCGACATCGCCAGACCATTCACGGTCAGGACATCGCCTTCGGTGCTTTCGGTGGCCGAAATCTCGTAACCAAAACCGGTCATCGAATCGCGCCAATTGCTCCAAACTTCATTGGCGGTGACGTCTGCCCAAGCGGCTTGGGCGCAAAAAACCGTGGCCAAAGCCGTGGTTGTGAAAATGCGGGGTGCTGAAATCTGCATCAACTTATCTACCTTTTCAAAGCCTTCCCCCTAAGACTGGGTCTTCGATGGGGCAGGGTCAAGGGTCAAACCAGCGGGTTTTTTAGCTTGGGGTAGACGCCTTGCCAGGTTCACCTTACTTCAAGGGAAATCAAATATTCCAAGAGGTTGCTTTCTGACGCGCGTCGGCAAAAAACAGCCTTTGGCCGGAAAATCCGGCCTTTCGCGCAAAGTGAGACCGACATGATTGAGTTGACCAAAGACAACAGCGGCCTGTGGCTGGTGACCATAAATCGCCCGGAAAAAGCCAATTCTCTGACTGAAGCCATGCTCACAGAACTTGCCGAAATCGCCGAGTCGGCTCATGAAGCCCGCGCTCTGATCTTCACCGGCGCCGGCAAGGTTTTCTCCGCTGGTGCCGACCTGGACGAGGCCCGCGCGGGCCTGGCCATCAGCCCCGTCTGGGAGCGTTTGTCCGGTGCTGTTGCCGCGCTTCCTGGCCTGACCATTGCGGCCCTAAACGGCACTTTGGCGGGCGGCGCCAACGGCATGGCTTTGGCCTGTGACATCCGCATCGCCGCGCCACATGCCAAGTTTTTCTATCCGGTGATGAAACTTGGCTACCTGCCGCAGCCCTCTGATCCGGCCCGCCTTGCTGCTTTGGTCGGTCCTGCCCGCGCCAAACTCATGTTGATGGGTGGTCAGAAACTCACAGCTGAGGAAGCGCTCACCTATGGTCTGATCGAGCGTATCGTGCCCGCAGAGGACGTTGTCGCCGTGGCACAAGAAATTGCGGCGGACACGCTTGCGGCCAAACCGGAGATCGCGTCGGGCATCAAGCAGATGTGTCTGTGATACCCAAAACCCCTGATATATCAATTTGGTCACATTTTTAGACCAATTGCCTCACGCGCTTGACCCAACGGCACAGCTGTCGCAAACCGCACCCGCCGGTGCCATAGGCATACGTCATCCACACCGGCAGATGTATCTACGGTGTGAGGGTCTCATGAGCCAAGATCAGTTGATCGCGCAGCTGTGCAACATTGTTGGCAAACGTCACGTCCTGACCGGCGCACGCCGCACGCAGCGTTTCCGCAAAGGCTTCCGCTCTGGCGAAGGCGACGCCCTCGCTGTGGTGCAGCCAGCAACGCTTCTGGAGCAATGGCAGGTGCTGCAAGCCTGTGTGGCGGCCGACAAAATTGTCATCATGCAGGCCGCCAATACCGGCCTGACCGAAGGCTCCACCCCCAAAGGCACCTATGACCGTGAGGTTGTGCTGATCAACACCCGCCGCATGGACGACATCCAGCTGATCAAAGACGGGAAGCAGGTGATTTCCTTCCCCGGCTCGACATTGTTCAAGCTGGAAAAGCTGCTCGCACCTATTGGCCGTCAACCACATTCGGTGATTGGCTCCTCCTGCATTGGCGCGTCTGTGGTGGGCGGTGTCTGCAACAACTCCGGCGGCTCGCTTGTCGAACGTGGGCCCAGTTACACCGAGCTTTCCGTCTATGCCCAGATCACCGAGAAGGGCGAGTTACAATTGGTCAACCATCTCGGCATTGACCTCGGCGCCACGCCGGAAGAGATCTTGACCAATCTTCAATCCGGCACTTTCACGGCGCAAGACATCCACGATGACAACCGCCGCGCCTCTGATACCGACTACGCCCGCCGCGTTCGGGATGTGGAGGCCGACAGCCCGGCACGGTTCAACGCCGACAAATCCCGCCTCTACGAGGCCGCAGGCTGTGCCGGGAAACTCGCCGTCTTTGCCGTGCGTCTGGACACCTATGCCAAGAATGACGCGGAAAAGACCTTCTACGTGGCCGCATCCGACACTGCCGCGCTGGGCACCCTGCGGCGGCGCATTCTGAAAGACTTCAAAACCCTGCCGGTTAGCGCCGAATACCTGCACGAAGACGTGTTTGACCTCTCCGATGTCTACGGCAAAGACACGATGGTGATGATCGACAAGCTCGGCACCGACCGCTTGCCGACGTTCTTTGCCCTCAAAGGCACGGTTGATGCCCGCTTACAAAACGTGCCGGGTCTGACGCATTTCACCGACAAGTTTATGCAATTTGCCGCCCGCCTCTGGCCCAATGTGGTGCCCAAACGCATGCGCGCCTTTCGCAAGACTTACCCGCACCACTTGATCCTGAAAATGCGGGACGGCGGCATTGATGAAGCCCGCGCGCTCCTGAGTGAAATGACCTCAAACGGCGCGCTCGACTTCTTTGAGTGTGACGACCGCGAAGCCAAAATGGCCGGTCTCCTGCGTTTTGCTGCCGCAGGGGCGGCCGTACGCTACATGAATGTGCACAGTGCAGAGGTCGAAGATATCATTGCGCTCGACATTGCCCTGCGCCGCAATGATGAGGATTGGTTCGAATCCCTGCCCAAGGAAATCGACGATCAATTGGTCAGCAAGCTCTACTACGGTCACTTCATGTGCCACGTGCTGCATCAGGACTATATCGTTAAAAAAGGTTGCGATCCCAAGGCGCTCAAAGCGGCGATGCTGGAAATCCTCGATCAACGCGGCGCTGAATATCCCGCTGAACACAACGTGGGCCACCTCTACGCCGCGAAGCCAGACCTCGCGGCCTTCTACAAATCCGTGGACCCAACCAACAGCCTGAACCCCGGCATCGGGAAAATGTCGCGCAACAAGCATTACAGCTAAGGATTAGCGTTTGCGCCGCCCTCCCGGCGTTTTGGAATGAAACACCGGCGGGCGCTTACTGACCCAGGTGATAAACTTGGCTAGCCTGGGATGTCTTTGCAGCATCTCAATAGAGTTGTAGACCTGAGCCAGCTCAGTTTCTGTCAATGTGGCGTGGATTTCATTGTGGCAAATCTGGTGGAGCAACACGGTTGGCCCACCTTTTCCTCCGCGCAATCGCGGGATCAGGTGGTGCTTGGATTGGCGCGCCTCGGGTGGAATAGGACGACCACAGAGCGGACAAATCGGGTCGCGTGCCGTCTCTGATGCCGCATCTGTCACGTTTTTCCCCCCGTTTTTGATTGAGTTACCCAAGCCCGCAAGGCAAGAGGATACTCAAAGCGCCCATTTCAGCAAGTGGACCTCTCATGGACGGCACAGCCTTACTCAACTCAGCTCTCGAACAGGTCGAACGCTTGTGGGGTATCGCCCAAGGCTGGCTGCTCAGCCCCGCCGCCTGGTCGCAATTTGGCCTGCTGCTGGTGGCCTACCTTGCTGCGCTTTATGCCAGCCGCAAGCTGCACCCGCTGCTGAACCGCTGGCTCACCCCGCCAGAGGGGCAAGACAGCTACATCGCCCGCGCCCGCCGCTTTGTGTCGATGTTCTTGCCGCTACTTCTGCCGCTTCTGGCCTATGTCTTCATCGGCATTGGCGAAAACGTGACCCGCTCACTGTTCGGCTCCGGCGCGGTAATCGCTTTTGGCAAACGGGTATTCCTGTTCCTCGCCGTGCGCATTCTGGTCAAAGAAATCATCGCTGATCCGGTGATGAAAGTCCTGGGGCGCTACCTGCTTGTACCCATCGCCGGTCTCTACGCGCTGGGCATTCTGGATGAGGTCATGGCCTATCTGGACGCCACGGTTGTTCCACTGGGCAACCTCTCCTTCTCGGTGCTGTTTGCCATCCGCTTTGTTGTGGTGGCGAGCGCGATCTTCTGGCTTGGCCGCTGGTCCAACGAGCAATCCAGCCAGTTCATCAAGAAACAGGACGAGATGCGCCCTGCGATGCGCGAGCTCATCGCCAAAACCCTGGAAATCGGCATCTTCGGCGTCGCCTTCCTGCTGGTGATGAACATCATGGGCATCAACCTCACCTCGCTGGCGGTGCTCACCGGTGTGATTGGTGTGGGGCTTGGTTTTGGCCTGCAAAAGATTGCCTCCAACTTCATCTCCGGCGTGATCCTGTTGCTCGAAGGCCAGGCCACTGTTGGGGATTATGTGGAGCTGGACGGCGGCGAGGCCGGCACCATCATCAAAATGACCGCCCGTGCCACCATTCTGGAAACCTACGATGGGCGCTGGATTGTGGTGCCCAACGAGGATTTCATCACCACCCGTGTGGTGAATTACTCCGACAGCGGCTCCGCCAACCGCTACGAGGCGCCCTTCTCCGTCAGCTACGACACCGACATCAACAAAGTGCCCGACATCATCGAGGCGGCGGTGGCCAAACACCCCGGCGTGTTGAACGACCCGTTCCCGCCTGATTGCGAGCTGCGGGGCTTTGGCGACAACGGTGTGGATTTCGCCGTAGAGTTCTGGGTCGAAGGCATTGATGACGGTCGTAACAAGTTCACCTCTGACGTGCTCTTCCTGATCTGGAACGCGCTCAAGGACGAAGGTATCACCATTCCGTATCCACAGCGTGTGGTGGAACTCAAAACGCCATTGCCAACCGCGTGACCTATGCGCTGATCATAGGCGCTGGCCCTGCTGGCCTCATGGCGGCTGACGTGATCTCTGCGGCGGGCCATTCCGTTGTGGTGGCCGAGGCCAAGCCTTCGGTGGCGCGCAAATTCCTGATGGCGGGCAAGTCCGGCCTCAACCTGACCAAGGATGAGCCGTTTGAGGCCTTCCTGAGCCAGTATCACGAGGCTTCTCCTACCCTGCGTCCTATGCTGGAGGCCTTTGGCCCCAAGGATGTCACCACCTGGGCAGAAGACCTGGGGCAGGAAATGTTCACGGGGTCATCTGGTCGTGTCTTTCCCAAAGTCATGAAAGCCTCGCCGCTCCTGCGGACCTGGCTCTCACGGTTATCAGAGCAGGGCGTTGAGATCCGCACCCGCTGGCGCTGGACGGGCGGCAGCTACCGTTTTGACACTCCGACCGGCCCGCAAGAGATCGACCCCAAGGTCTGCGTTCTGGCCTGCGGCGGTGCCAGCTGGGCGCGTCTAGGCTCTGACGGCACATGGGCGGATTGGCTAAAAGCACCGCTCGCGCCCTTCAAACCGGCCAACATGGGCTTTGAAGTCGACTGGTCCCCACACATGGCGCGCCACTTCGGGATGCCGATCAAAAACGTGACACTCACCGCGGGCGATGCCTCTCTACGCGCTGAATTTGTCATTTCCGAACGCGGTCTGGAAGGCGGCGGCATCTACGCCGTCTCCCGCCCCATGCGCGACGGCGCGGCGCTCACGCTGGACCTTTTGCCGGACATGAGCTTGGACGACATCCGCGCGCGCCTGTCGCGCCCCAAAGGCAAAATGAGCCGCGCCAACTTCCTGCGCAAAGCGCTCAAGCTTTCTCCGGAAAAGCAGGCCTTGCTGATGGAGTTTGGCCAGCCGCTGCCAGAGGACTTGGCCCCACTCATTAAGTCTTTGCCGGTAACCCACACAGGCCCGCGTCCAATGGATGAAGCAATTAGCACCGCAGGCGGCCTGCGCTTCGATGCTGTAGATGCATCCCTCATGCTCAAGGATCACCCAGGCACGTTTGCCGCAGGTGAGATGCTGGATTGGGAGGCCCCCACCGGCGGCTACCTCCTCACCGCCTGCCTCGCCACAGGGCGCTGGGCCGGTTTAGGTGCCGCCAACTGGCTGAAACGCGCACCCTAACTTTCTCATTCCTCAGATATCCCGGGGTGAATTGGCCACAGGCCAAGAGGGGCTGGCCCCTCACTTTTTCTTCGGCAACAAACGCTGAAACGCCTCACGCCCCCGCGTGACCTTGATGTAGCCAAGCAGTTCCTCATTGTCGGTTGGGAACCCTTCAAATTTCGCCCAAGTCGCGCAATGGGTCAGGATGATATCCGGCACGGTCATCTCGTCGCCCATCAGATAGGTCCCCTGACGGCGGCGCAGCACGTTCTTCAAGCCCCGGCTGTATTCCCACATTAGGGTCTCTTTCACCGCAGGTACCTTCCGCTCGTCTGGCAGGATGAAGTTGTGACGGCTTGCGGTCCACAGTCCAGCTTCCACTTCATCCAGGATTTGATGTGTGAAACTGTCCTGATGCGCCCGCTCGATGGTGCCAGCCGGGTAGGTCAGCGCACCATGTTTGTCCGCCAGATAGGTCAGGATCGCGGTGCTGTCGATGATCGCCGCGTCGCCATCTTTCAGGATCGGAATTTTACCAGACGGATTGAGCGCGCTCACAACCTCGGAATGCGGCTTTTCCGGCGACAATTTGTAAGGCTGACCCAGCTCTTCCAACATCCAAACCACCCGGAACGCGCGGCTGGTGGGGCTTCCGATCACTTCATACATGGCATCCTCCCTGCTCTTTGAGGGGAGACTGCCCGTCGATCTCTCATGAAACAAGCGTCTCCTGCCGTCGTGACGCCTCGTCGCGCGTTACCGCCCGCGCTGGCCCAGCATCGCCAATCGCAAGAACAGCCGTTCCACGAGCGCCATCTCCGGCGCGCGCTGTCCGGCGGAGCGCAGCTGCAAGTCGGTGTCGGTCAGGCCGGTCAGCGCCTGCTCCAGCTTGGGCGCACCCCAGCTCGACGCCTGTCGCACCATACGATCGCGCCGCGGCCCAAAAATCGGCGGACGCATCCGGGCAATACCCGCCGCCGCCCCGCCGGGGTCCGCCGCGGCGCCATAAAGCGCCCGGAAATGCCGGGTGGCCGAGATGATCAGCAACACTGGGTTCACACCCTGCGCTTCCAACTTGCGCAGCACCGGGCCAATCTCCCGCGCACGCCCTTCGGCCACGATGTTCAGAATGTCATCCAACGCCGCCTCGGTGGACACCGGAGCACAAGCCGCCACATCCTCGGAAGTCACCGGCAGGTCGTCCTTGAACTTATAAAGCGCCAGCTTTTCACAGGTCTGCCGGAAATCGCCGGGGTCCAGCTCGCGTGCCAGATTGAACAGGTCGGTCATCGCCTCGTGTTCAACATTGCCAAGACCGGCGGCCTTCAAATCCGCCTCAATCTCCTCCCGGCTGGGCGGATCGTTGTAAATCCCCACCGCATAGGCATTGCGGTGGGTCTCAAACGCTTTGCGCATCTTGGAGCTGGCTTTAAGTTGACCAGCGGTCACCACAATCTGCGCATCACCTTCGGCCCAATCCTCCAGCGCGCTCAGAATCGCCGGAGCACCCGCATCGGTGGCCCCTTCGACAAACACCACGCGTGGTCCCGGGAAGAAGCTCACTTCCTTGATGGCATCCAAAACGGCGGCTTTGTCTTTGCGCAAATCCGCGCCGGGAATGCGGGTCAGCCGCATTTCCTCCTCGCCCTGCGGTCCAATGAGCGCCGCAACTACTTCCTGGCGTTTCAGCGCCACGCGCATCGCATCCGGCCCGAAAATCAACAGGCCCGTGCGATCCGGTTCCGGCTTGGAAAAGTAGCGATTGGCGTCCCGCGCAGAAAGCTTCATGCCGCCTCAGACACCGCATAGGCCTGCAGATCGACCACAATCCGATCCGCCAGAATCACCATTAGCCGCTCATAGGCGTCGTCTTTCGCAGCCAATTCGGACACGGTGCTGCCGCTCGCGGAATAGCTGGTGAAGCTCGACACCTTGCCGGAGGTCAGCACCTCTTTGTCGTCCATGCCGCGCAGCGCATAGGTCACAGAGCCCACCACGTCATAGCGGTTGGTCACCTGTGCCGAGGTCCGGCCCACGCCTTGCTCATCCAGGTTCATCGCCAGAGACAAGCCAAACTGCGGCGCGCCACCTGGCTGGCCCAAACGGTTCTCAAGCTCACGCACCAACAGGTAGCTTTCACTGGCCTTGGGCTCATCCACCAACACATTGTTGAGCAGCATCGAGGCCGCCCCGTCCGTGCCATAGACAGGCTCAAATCCACAGCCGCTGAGAGAGGTTCCCCCCAATGCGGCTGCAGACAACATAAAGAAGCGGCGGTTAAACGACGACATTCACAATCCGACCGGGGACAACTATCATCTTCTTGGGCTGGGCCCCATCCAGCGCTCGAACAACAGCTTCATGCGCCAGCGCCAGCTTTTCAACCTCTTCTTTTGGCATGTCCTTCGCCACGGTGATTTCCCCGCGCCGCTTGCCGTTGATCTGGATCGGCAGCGTCACGTTGGCCTCGACCAGCATCGCCTCATCGGCTTTGGGCCAGGCCGCATTCACAACCAGACCTTCGCCGCCCTGATGCGCCCAGATGTCTTCCGCGAGGTGCGGTGTCATCGGCGACATCAGCTGTGCCAAAGTCATGATCGCTTCACGCTTGGCGGCTTTGCCCGCCTTGGATTTGGCGATGGTGTTGGTGAAAGCGTACAGTTTCGCGATGGATGCGTTGAAGCCAAAGCTCTCCACACCCAACGTCACATCGCGGATCGCCTTGTGGGTCTCGCGCAGCAACTCGTCGTCACCCTGACCTTTGGCACCGTCGTCCATCTCGCCAATCTTGTCACAGAGGTTCCAAACGCGGGTCAGGTGTTTGTATGCCGCTTCCGCACCAGAAGCGGTCCACTCCACATCGCGCTCGGGCGGGCTGTCAGACAGCACAAACCAACGCGCGGTATCGGCGCCAAAGGCGGTGATGATGTCGACCGGGTCGACGACGTTGTTTTTGGACTTGGACATCTTGGCGGACGGAATAACCTCTACCTTCTCGCCAGTCTCTTTCACAAAAGTGCCACCGTCACGTTCTTCCACTTCTGCAGGGTAGTGATGGATCGCGCGGCCGTTGTCGTCGGTACGCTCGGCGTTCTTATAGATTGCATGCGTCACCATGCCTTGTGTGAACAGTGCGTCAAACGGCTCTTTTGCGCTTTCCGGCAGGTGGCCACAGATGTTCATCGCCCGCGCAAAGAAACGCGAATAGAGCAGGTGCAAAATCGCGTGCTCAATGCCGCCGATATACTGATCGACGTTCATCCAATAGGCCGCATCTTCCGCCACGGTAGGCGTGTCCGCTTTCGGCGCGGTAAAGCGCGCAAAGTACCAGGAGCTGTCCACAAAGGTGTCCATGGTGTCGGTTTCACGCTTCGCCGGTGCACCACAGTTCGGGCAGGTGCAATCGCGCCAGCTTGGATGACGGTCGAGCGGGTTGCCCGGCACCGAGAAATCAATCGCTTTGCCGTCTTCATCGTAAGGCAGTGCAATGGGCAGGTTCTCTTTCTTTTCCGGCACCACACCGCAGGCATCACAATGCACCACCGGAATCGGGCAACCCCAATAACGCTGGCGGCTCAGACCCCAATCACGCAGGCGGAAGTTGGTCACGCCTTTGCCCCAACCGGCCTTTTCGGCAAAATCGATGGTGACATCGATGGCTTCCTGACCAGTGGCCTCATCCAGACCAGAAAAATGGTTCACCCATTTCACCTTTTCATCCTTGCCTGGCACAAAGGCGGTGTTCTCCACCGGTGACTCATCGCCAATGGCAAAGAAGGTGTCCACGACGGGCAGGTCATATTTGCGGCAGAAGTCCAAATCCCGCTGGTCATGCGCAGGGCAGGCAAAAATCGCGCCGGTGCCGTAGTCCATCAAAATGAAGTTCGCGATCCAAACCGGCAGCTCCCAGTCGGGGTTCAGCGGATGTTTCACACGAAGGCCAGTGTCATAGCCCAGTTTTTCACCGGTCTCGATCGCCTCTTCAGTCGTGCCTCCTTTGCGGCACTCCGCCACAAACGCCGCCACATCAGGATTGGACGCTTCAAGTTCTTTCGCAATCGGATGATCCGGCGAAATCCCCACAAAAGACGCGCCCATCAGCGTGTCGGGGCGTGTCGTATAAACGGTGATATCCTCACCGCCATCCGTGCGCTCAAAGCCAAATTCCAGACCACGCGATTTGCCAATCCAGTTTTCCTGCATCAGCCGCACTTTTGCGGGCCAGTTGTCCAACCCGTCCAGCGCGGTCAACAGCTCATCAGAATAGTCGGAAATCTTGAAGAACCACTGCGTCAGCTCGCGCCGCTCCACCAGTGCGCCGGAACGCCAGCCACGACCGTTCTCAACCTGCTCGTTGGCAAGCACGGTCATGTCGACCGGGTCCCAGTTCACCACGGCGTTTTTGCGATAGACGAGACCTTTTTCGAGGAAATCAAGGAACAGCGCCTGCTGCTGCCCGTAATAATCCTCGTCACAGGTGGCAAACATGCGCGACCAGTCCAGCGACAGGCCCAGCGGCTTCATCTGTTCAACCATCGTGTCGATGTTGGAATAGGTCCAATCCTTCGGGTGGCCGCCAGACGCCATCGCCGCGTTTTCCGCAGGCATACCAAAGGCGTCAAACCCCATCGGGTGCAGCACGTTGTGACCCGTGGAGATTTTGTAGCGCGCGATTACGTCGCCCATGGTGTAGTTGCGCACGTGGCCCATGTGCAGCTTGCCGGACGGGTAGGGGAACATCTCCAGCACATAATACTTGGGTTTGCTCTCATCCCGAACGGCTTTGAAGGTCTCGGTTTTGGCCCAGGCCTCTTGCCAGCGGGCTTCAATCTCTGCGGGGCTATAGCGCGACATGCGGTGGCACCTTTTCAGTTATTCGTGTCAGCCACCTCAAAAGCGTGGCGCGGGTTGCGCAAGGTGATAGGACGCCCGCGCGCCTTGGTCCAGTCACAAGAGCCGCAATTTGACCTATCACATGGCTTACCGTGGCCTATTTTCGGGCTATACACCTCTAACAAGAATATTTGAGACAGGTCGTTGGCGTGAAAATCCTCTTCATTCACCAGAATTTCCCGGGACAGTTCAAACATCTGGCACCGGAATTGGTTGCGCGCGGTCATGACGTGCGTTCTATCACTCTGCGCGCCAAACAACGCGGCAAATGGCAGGGGGTGGAACTCTACCCCTATCAGATCAAACGCAAACCGGCCCAAGGTCTGCATCCGTGGATGGTGGATTTTGAAACCAAAGTGCTGCGGGCGGAAGCCTGCTACGCCGCCGCGCGTAATCTACGGAACGAGGAAGGCTACACACCCGATGTGATTGTCGCCCATCCGGGCTGGGGCGAGTCGATGTTTCTGCGTGATCTCTGGCCCACCGCGCGTATTGGTCTCTATTGCGAGCTTTATTATGCGCTCCATGACACGGATACGCATTTTGATCCGGAGTTCCCGAAGCGTAGTGCTGACACTGATTCCATCCGCCTGCGTCTGAAGAACCTCAACAATATGATGCACCATCAGTCTGCTGACTTGGGCATCAGTCCAACCCAGTTTCAGGCCAATACCTTCCCGCCGGAATACAAAGACATCATCAGTGTGATTCACGATGGTATCGACACCGACGTGGTGAAGCCACACCCTGATGCTTCGCTGACTTTAGGAGACGGAACAGTTTTGACCCGCGAGGACGAGGTCATCACCTTTGTGAACCGCAACCTCGAACCCTACCGCGGCTATCACGTCTTTATGCGCGCGCTGCCGGAGCTGCTCAAACAGCGCCCGAATGCCCGTGTTCTCATCGTGGGCGGCGATGAGGTGAGCTACGGCGCGGCCCCGCCGAAAGGCCAAACCTGGAAGCAAATCTATATCGACGAAGTGCGCGGAAAAATTCCAACCCCCAACTGGGAGCGCGTGCATTTCCTGGGCAAAGTACCCTACGACCAATTCCTCTCCATGCTGCAAATCAGCAAGGCGCATGTCTATCTGACTTATCCCTTTGTGCTCAGCTGGTCCTTGATGGAGGCCATGGCCATTGGCGCGCCAATTGTCGCCAGCGACACCGCACCTGTGACCGAGGTCATCACCCATGGTGAAACCGGCCGCCTGTTCCCCTTCTTTGAAGGCGAACGCATGGTCGCGGAAATCTGTTCCGTGCTGGATGATCCCGACATGTGTGCTGACATGGCCAAAGCCTCCCGCGCCTACGCGGTGAAAAACTATGATCTGCAAAGCTGCTGTCTGCCCAAACAGCTGGAATGGATTCAGAAACTGCACGATATGCCCGCCGGCGCGCTGCGCAGTTGAATCAAAAAAGCCGCAGTTCTAGGTCTGCGGCTTTTCGAAAGTTGATAGATGTCAGATCAGATCTTGCGATCGGCAATCCGGATTTGCCGCGCCCGCGTGAGAATCGCGTCCTCAACCGCGCGCGCCGTGCTTTCGGGCACTGCCCGTCCGCCACTGGATTGCAACGCCACATTCAAAGACCGCGCGTCTAGCGAAGAATCACGGATATATATTGTGGCCCGGTAAGAGCGCCCGCCGCCGGGCGGGGTGCCATAGCCGGTCGAGATCACACCACTAAAAGGATCCACTGTCTGAATCGGCAGGAAGTCCAAAACTTCCATCGACGCCGCCCAGAGGTATTTGTTCACCCGAACGGTCTCATCTGAATTGTCCGGACCAAAGACATCCCAGATGGTTTCACGCTCCTGGCTGTATTCGGTGGTCCGGCCGTCTCCTAAGAGGCCTGTCGGGTTTTTGTCCCTATTGCCACATGCGCTGACACTCAACACAGCAACAAGCGCGGCCAGAAGGGCGGGGCGACGGTATAGTTCCATAAAACTGCCTCAAGACGTGGTTTGTACCCGTCCTAGCCAACCCCCACGCATTGGGCAAGAGTCTTGCGCCTTATATACGGGAGGCCACATGGCGCAGTGAATTCACCCAACCCTGCGTATTGGTTAATCTATCGGCGGTTTTTTGCTTGGGAAAACCAACTGTGGCATGTCTGCACCACGTCTGGTCATCTTCTCTTAAAGCTTCTCGCCGTGCTTGCCAAAACACCCCCAAAAGAGCGAGAGACTACGGCATACCCAATCAGGGATTCTCCAGGTTGGGCGCATGAATTGGAAATCCGAGGGAAAAAATCATGAAAAAGATTCTCTTCGCATCGACTGCACTCGTTGCTACCGCTGGCGTTGCTGCCGCTGAACTGACCTGGTCCGGCTCCGGCCGCTTGGGTGTTGTATACACCGAGAACGCGTCTCAGGACACCGTTCTGGATCACCGCTTCCGTCTGACCGTAAACGGCGTAACCGAAACAGACGGTGGCGTTAAGTTCGAAGGCCGTATTCGTTGGCAGGCTGACGACGGCATCTCCGGCGGCAACGTAAACGGCGGCGGCGCAACCGGCGGCGCAGGCGCAGCTGGCTTCGCAGTATCCACCGGCGGTTTCCGCGTTGACGTTGGTCACGTTTCCGACGTGTTCGACTCCGGTGACGTTGTAACTTGGGGCGGCCACGGCGTTGGCTACACTGGTTTCTTGGACCAGGCAGCGAACTTCTCCGGCTTCCAGAAAGTTGGCTTCGGTAACGGTCAAGCGGCGTCACAGACTATTAAAGCTCTGTACTCCATCAGCGACTTCACTGTGAACGCATCCTACACACTGAACGACACCACCATTGCTGGTGCTGACGAAAACTGGCAGATCGGTGCTGGCTACAACTTCGGTGCACACCGCATCGGTGCCATGTACGGCGACGACAAAATGGCTGGTAAGCAGTGGGCGATCGGTGCTGACGGTTCCTTCGGTGACTTCTCCTACGCTGCTCTGGTTGGTGACAACGACACCGTTAACGACACTATGTTCGGTCTGTCCGGCGCATACGCTGTTTCCGCAGCTGGCTCCATCACTGGCTTCGTTTCCAGCGGTGGCGGTTCCGGCCTCGACACCTCCTACGGCATTGGCTACAGCCACTCCCTGGGCGGCGGTGTATCTCTGGCAGCTGGCGTTGGTTCCAACTCCGCTGGCAACACCCAGGCAGACGCCGGTGTGACCTTCAGCTTCTAATAGCTGAAAGACACCAAGTCTTTTGGGGCGGGCTCGCAAGAGCCTGCCCCTTTCTTTTTGTGCAAAACCATGATTTTTGCAGGGCAGCACCAACAAGAGGCCTGTCCATGTCGCTCTCCGAAATTCAAAGCCGCATCGCCAAAGCAGAAACCGCCGCCGGACGTCCCTCTGGCGAAACCAAATTGATCGCGGTCAGCAAGCGTCAACCCAATGATGTGGTGGAAGCGGTCCTGAAACAGGGCCACCGTTTGTTCGGGGAAAATCAGGTGCAGGAAGCGGCTGGCAAATGGCCCGCCTTCCGCGAGACCTACCCGGATGCCAAAGTTCACCTGCTTGGCCCACTGCAAACCAACAAAGCCCGACAGGCGCTTGGCCTGTTTGATGCCATCCATTCGCTTGACCGTCCCAAACTTGCCAACACCCTGGCCCGTCTTGCGCAGGAAGAGGGCACATGCCCTGATTTGTTCATTCAGGTGAATACCGGTGAAGAAGAACAGAAATCCGGCGTGCTTTTGGCGGATGTGGATGGTTTTGTGGCTGAGTGTCGCGCGCTGGAATTGCCGGTAGTGGGTTTGATGTGCATTCCTCCAGCAACCGAAGAGCCTTCGTTGCACTTTGCTTTGCTGGCCAAATTGGCATCCCGCAACGGGCTTGCCGGCCTGTCCATGGGTATGAGTGGCGATTATGAGCGTGCCGTTGCCTTGGGCGCGACCCATGTACGGGTTGGCTCCGCCATTTTTGGCGCGCGCGACTCCTAAACCTTCGCGCTCGTTTCTACGCTGGGAAGCCTCCGGCGGGGATATTTAGGGCAAGAAGAACCCTAAGGCACGATGATCCGCGTGCCGGGGGGGGCATGGTTGGCGATCCAGTGCATATGCGGGCGCGCAAAAGCAATGCAGCCCTCGGTTGGGTATCCCGGCCGACGCCATTGGTGCAGAAAAATTGCCGACCCGCGACCATCCTGCGCCAACGGCCAATTCCAATCGGTGAGCAGGATCACATCATACAGCGGATCCGCCCGCCGCAGCTTTTCATGGCTAGGCGCGTAAGGCGCGCGCACCATCTGGTTGTAATCCGGATCGTTGCTGGCATCTGACCATAGATCATCTTTGCCAATGGCCGTCGCCCAAGGCGCAGGCATCACAACCCGGTCCGCGCGATAAAGCAGGCCGGTTATCTGATGCACGCCAGCGGGCGTTGCGCCATCTCCCTCCTGTTTGTTGTGTCGGATGCCACCTTTGCCAATGCTGCACGGGAAATGGCGGCCCAAAAAACGTACGCCACGCGGGGTGAGAACCAGATCTTGGGGGCTCACAGCATATGTCCTGACTTCTGCGCTTTGGTCGCCAAATACGCCTGATTATGCGCATTCTCGCCCACTTTCAGCGCCACCCGCTCCGCAACCGCCACGCCGGCGTTTTCCATCATCGTAATCTTGCGCGGGTTGTTGGTCAGCAGCCGCACAGAAGAGAACCCCATCTCCTGCAGGATTTTGGCGCCAATACGAAAATCGCGCTCATCATCCTCAAAACCCAGACGGTGGTTGGCCTCAACCGTGTCAAACCCTTGATCTTGCAGTGAATAGGCTCGCATTTTGTTGGCCAGGCCAATGCCGCGGCCTTCCTGGTTGAGGTAGAGTAGTACACCGTTGCCCTCGGACCCCATATGCCCAAGCGCTGCGTGCAACTGCGGACCACAGTCGCATTTCAGGCTGCCTAACACATCGCCGGTAAAACAGGCCGAATGCAGCCGCGCCAGCACGGGCGCACCCCGATCCGGACGGCCAATTTCGATTGCGTAGTGCTCCGCTCCACCGTCTTCTGGTCGGAAGATGTGCAGTCGTCCTGCTTCCGCCGCCTCCATCGGCAAGCGCGCGTGCACCACCGGATGCAGCGGGCTCGTCGCCGCCAGATGTGGCGCGGCCAAAGCTGATGGGATCACCGTCAACCCATGCTCCAGCGCGAAGTTGCCCGCTTCTACCAGCTCCAAAGTCAATGCGGCGGGCAACAGCTGCGCGGACTTCACAAGCTTCACTGCGGCGCGGTGTAACGCCGCCTCTCCCGTGCGGGCGGTCGCCAGCGGCCCTTTCATCGGCGTGTTCAAATCATCTTCGGGGCTCACAATGCCTTTGATCCAGCGCAGATCAGCCCCGCCCGGCAGCGCCACACGGGCAATATCGCCATCATAAGCCCGTGCCTTTAGCGTTTCTGCCCGCCGTGCGGTCAGAGTCAGGTCGGGCGCGGCACCAAGTGTTCGTACATCCGCCAACCGCTCTGCAGTCAGTGTTTCTGCGGCCAACACCAGCAACGGCGTGCCGGCGCCGGTCAGCACAATGGGCACCCCCATGCGCAAATCGGCACGCGCGCGGGCCAGTCGCTCAATAATGTCGGGGGCAAAACTCATTGGAACCTCTGTCTTCAGCCAATCCCATGTAGCCTCTTCTGCAGCAATATGAAACATTTGGTGGTGTTGAAACACGAGGCCGTGAGCAGATTGCAGCAATTCTTGTTCTGCCCGCACGGCCACCTCACATGGCTACCAAGCAACGCATTACGGAGAGACGCACATGGCACAGTTGAAAAAGATCCTGCTGGTAGATGACGACGAAGATCTGCGCGAGGCGCTTTCTGAGCAGCTTGTGATGACCGAGGATTTTGATGTCTTTGAAGCAGGCAATGGGGTCGAGGCCATGGGCCGGGTGAAAGAAGGCCTCTATGACATCATCATTCTTGATGTGGGTTTGCCAGACACTGACGGGCGTGAGCTCTGCCGCCTGATGCGCAAACAGGGCGTGAAAAGTCCAATCCTGATGCTAACCGGCCATGACAGCGATGCAGACACGATTCTCGGCCTTGATTCGGGCGCCAACGATTACGTGACCAAGCCCTTTAAGTTTCCCGTCTTGCTTGCGCGGATTCGTGCGCAACTGAGGCAGCACGAGCAATCTGAGGATGCGGTTTTCCAGCTTGGGCCATACACGTTCAAGCCCTCCATGAAGCTCCTGATGCGCGAGGATGAGAGCAAAGTGCGCCTGACGGAAAAAGAGACAAACATCCTGAAGTTTCTCTACCGCGCCACCGAAGGTGTTGTGGCACGGGATGTATTGCTCCACGAGGTCTGGGGGTACAACGCCGGTGTCACCACCCACACGCTGGAGACCCACATCTATCGCCTGCGCCAGAAGATCGAGCCTGATCCCTCCAACGCCCGCCTGCTGATCACAGAGTCCGGCGGCTACCGCCTGGTGGCATAATCTTGCCGATTTCACCGCGCTGGCCTTTGGAATCGGCGCGGAGATACTAAATATGTTACGTTGATGTGGATCAAAGCAATATCTGAGACACATCATTTACAAGTGACCTAAGAGTTCCCGCCCATGTCCGGGTAATGACATGAACCTCCCTGTTGGACTGGCCCGAGCTCCGGCTCGGGCGCTTTTTTCTTCCGCTTCCCACATTCCCCCAAATGCGCAGGATTTCGCATTGGCACTCTGCGCCCACATGGCTAGGGTCGCCAGGAGAACAAAACGGGAGCGCGCCATATGTCTTTCACCCTTGCCACCTGGAACATCAACTCGGTGCGCTTGCGCGAGCCGATTGTGCTCAAGCTGATGCAGGAAGAAGCGCCGGACGTGCTGTGTCTTCAAGAATGCAAAAGTCCGGTGGAGCTCATTCCAACCGAAGCCTTTGCCGAACTGGGCTACACCCACATGGTTGCGCGCGGCCAAAAGGGCTACAACGGCGTGGCGATCTTCTCCAAAATCCCAATGGTCGAAGCGGGCAGCGAAGACTTTGCTGACTTGGGCCACGCCCGCCACATCGCAGGCACGCTGGAAAACGGCGTGACCGTACACAACTTCTATGTGCCCGCAGGTGGGGATGTGCCGGACCGCGAAAAGAACGAGAAGTTTGGCCAGAAGCTCGATTACTTGGCGGAGATGCGGGATTGGTTCCGCAAGGAGAAGGTTAAAAAATCCATTCTTGTAGGCGACCTCAACATTGCCCCTCGGGAAGATGACGTTTGGGATCATAAAAAGCTGCTAAAGGTGGTTAGCCACACCCCTATCGAAGTCGAGAAACTGGCCGAAACCCAAGAGGCTGGCGGCTGGGTTGACATCACCCGTCAGGATATCCCCGAGGGCAATCTCTACAGCTGGTGGTCCTATCGCGCGCGGGATTGGGACGCGGCGGACAAAGGCCGCCGCCTGGACCATGTCTGGGCCACAGGGGACATCTCCAACGCAGGCCATTCCAGCCGCGTGGTCCGCGACGCCCGTGGTTGGGAAAAACCTTCTGATCACGCGCCGGTGTTTGCGACGTTTGATCTCTAATCAATTTTATCGCGCCCACGCTGTGTAATCGGGGTGGGCGTCTTTCATGTCTTGGTAGAGCCAGACCATCCGGTCGACAAACCACAGTTTGCCACCAATCATCAGGCTCAGGCCAAATAGCGTCATACCAAGATCAATCTGCCACAATCCCCAGAGCCACGGCATCAGCCCCACGCCAGACACCACACCAAGAGCAACCGCCCACCGCGTGTGATGCTTGGGGATCGGAACCGCTTTTCGGTTGAGAAACACCCGTTCGCCAAAGGTGCCGTGCGCGGCCCAACTGTTGGTAGACTTTGGCGGCGCAAAGGCGCGGGGGTTCCACCACGTCCACAATATCACCAGGCCAATCGGCACCAGCGCCCCCCAGCCAAGCCAGATCCGCGAAAACACCGCCAGCGTCATCAACGGCAAAATCGACATACGCGAATAAACACTGAGCGGGTTTGAATGCCGTGCCCAGGCCGCCTCATCCATGGCCATCATGCGCTCTGAAAGGGCAAATATGTCCCATTTTGCTGCCATGTCTGGACAACTCCTCTCTTGGTTTCTGTCTCGCTCCCCTCCATATAGGGGGCAAGTTCCAGACGGAGAACAAAGATGATGGATATTCTTGGCGGAGGCGCCGCAACTGCGCCCGCAGCAGGCGATTTGATCAAGGACGTGTCAGAGGCCACTTTTATGGCCGAGGTTGTGGATGCCTCTATGACCGTGCCGGTGATTGTGGATTTCTGGGCGCCATGGTGTGGCCCGTGCAAAACTCTTGGCCCGGCCCTTGAAGCGGCCGTGACCGCCGCTGGTGGCGCAGTGAAAATGGCCAAGATCAACGTTGACGAAAACCAGGGTATTGCTGGCCAGATGCGTGTGCAGTCGATCCCGACAGTCTATGCTTTCTGGCAAGGCCAGCCGGTTGACGGGTTCCAGGGCGCATTGCCGGGCAGCGAGATTGACGCTTTTGTGGCCCGTGTTGTCGAGGCGGCTGGAGGTCAGGTGCCGGATGGCGGTTTGGCGGATGCTTTGGTCGCGGCCGAAGAGATGTTGACCGAAGGGGATGCGGCCTCTGCAGCGGAAACCTTTGCGGCGATTGCGGATCAAGATCCTGAAAATGCAGAAGCTTTTGCCGGTTTGGCGCGGTCTTACCTGGCCTTGGCGCAGGTGGATGAGGCTGAAGCTGTGATCAACGGCGTGCCAGAAGTCATTTCTGCAGCTCCGGAAATCGAAGCGGTTCGGGCGCAAATTGAACTCGCCCGTCAGGCCGAAAATGCCGGTCCCGTGGCCGAACTGCGCGCCGCTGTGGACGCCGATCCGGACAATCATCAGGCCCGTTTGGATCTGGCGCAGGCGCTGCACGGCGCCGATCAGGTCGAGGAAGCCGTGGATGAGCTTCTGGAACTCTTCCGCCGCGATCGCGAATGGAACGACGGCGCGGCCAAAGCGCAGCTCTTCACCATCTTTGAGGCGCTCAAGCCCAATGATCCGGTGGTGCTGAATGGCCGTCGCAAGCTCAGCTCGATGATCTTCGCCTGATCCGCTTTGCGGATTGGGCAAACCGGAGTAGGCTTTTGGCATGATTAAAGCCGCTGACTTACCGGACACATTGTCTGTGTTTCCCTTGCCCGGGGCGCTGTTGTTGCCCCGGTCTCGCTTGCCGCTGCATATCTTTGAACCGCGCTATTTGGCGATGCTGGACGACGCGCTCAAGACCAGTGAGCGGCTGATAGGCATGGTGCAACCCAACGAAGTGCCGGGCCGCGATGCCAATGGATTGCACACCATTGGCTGTGTTGGCCGCATCACCCAGTTTTCCGAAACCGGCGACAACCGCTATCTGATCACTTTGACCGGAGTGTCCCGGTTCCGGATTCAGCAAGAGGTGGAGGGGTTCACACCCTATCGCCGGTGTCAGGTCAATTGGGACGGCTTTGCCCATGACCTAGGTCCCACCGAACAGGACGCCGGCTTTCAACGTCCGGCTTTTATGGACCTGCTGAAGCGGTATTTTGAGCACTTGGATCTGTCGACCGATTGGGACACGCTCAAAGACGCAGACGACGAGTTGTTGATCAATTCGCTGTCGATGTTGTTGGAATTCTCGGCAGAAGACAAACAGGCCTTGCTGGAGGCACCGTCTTTGTCCACACGTCGGGAAACCCTTGTCACGCTACTGGAATTTGCGCTGCGTGGCGGCGCTGGAGAGGACTTTATGCAATGAATGCCCACACCACACCCGGACCAAATTTTGACCGTCGGATGCTGGAAGCACTGATCTGCCCGCAGACACGCACCCGTTTGGAGTATGATGCGGCGCGTCAGGAGTTGGTGTCCAAGGCCGCCAATCTGGCGTTCCCAATTCGCGAAGGCATTCCGGTGATGCTGATCGACGAAGCCCGCGTGCTGGACTGATCCCTAACAGGGAGGGGCCAGCCCCCTCTTGGCTGCGCCAAGTCACCCCCAGGATATTTTTGGCCAAATGAAGTTGTGGGTTAGCGCATCAGCTTGGGCAATTCGCCATTTAATCCCGCGGCCTCTCGCATAAACGTCCGGCGCAGGCCAGGCACGGCGCCGACAAGCCCCATGCCCACATCTCGTGCGGCGCGCAGGAGTGGATTGTCGTTGGAAAACAGTTTGTTGGTCAGATCGGTGGCCGCCACCAATGTGGCCGTGTCAAACCGCCGCCACTCTTGATATCGTGCCAGCACCAGCTCTGAGGCAAAGTCTTCGCCCCGGTGTTGGGCCTCGGTCAGTACCTGTGCCAATGCCGCCACATCCCGCAGCCCCGCATTGAGACCTTGACCGGCAATTGGGTGCATCCCATGCGCCGCATCGCCCACCAGCGCGATACGCTCTGCGATGAAGTCGTTGGCCACGGACAGGCTCAGCGGGTAGGTAAAGCGGTTGCCGGTGAGGGTAATTTCCCCCAGAAAGTCGCCAAACCGCGGGCGCAGCACCGCCATGTAGTCTTCGTCGGAAAGCGCATGGATCGCCGCGGCATTCTCATCGGTTTCGGACCAGACAATCGAACACATGTTGCCCGGCAGCGGCAGGATCGCCAGCGGACCCGGCGGCATGAAAAACTGATGCGCCACGCCATTGTGCGGCATTTCGTGCTTGATGGCGCAGACCAAGGCCGTTTGGCCATAGCCCCAGCCGGTGCGTTTGATGCCCGCGCGTTTGCCCACGCCGGTTTGCCGCCCGTCACAGCCGACCAGCAGCCTGGCGCGGTGTGTGCAACCGTCACTAAAGGTCGCAGTGACGCCTGAGGTGTCCACAGCCTGATCGGTGACTGAGGTGCCGGAGATCAAGGTGATGCGTGGCTCTGCCTCCATCGCCTCCAGAAAGGCGCGGTAGAGGAAGCGATCCTCAAGCATAAAGCCCATCGGGCCTTCTTCGATCTCGGTGTGGTCAAAATGCAGAAAAAACGGCGCTGGCCCTTCGCCGGCGCGGCCATCGGACACTTTGATGTCGCGCATCGGCTCGGAGTGCTCTGCCACCCTGCCCCAGACACCAATCGCCGCCAGCAGCCGTTTTGAGGCCAGCGCCAGCGCATAGCCGCGCCCGTCAAAGTTGCTGCCTGCGCGTTCGGGTGCGGGACGGGCGTCCACCACGGTCACGTCAAAGCCGGCCTGCGCCAGCGCCAAAGCCAAGGCCGGGCCGTTGAGACCGCCACCGGCAATCAGGATATCGCTATCAAATGTCATGGGGCCAATATGGGCGTCGCTTCGGGATTGTCCATGCGCGATTGCGCCGCTACCGTCGCCAACGAAGAGAAAGTGGAGGGCAGAATGTTGGATTGGCTGGAGAAAAGCGCCGCAGACCTGGGGCGGGGCATTGAAAGCGGGGCGATTGACCCTGTGGCGCTGACCCAAGCCTTCTTGGGGGCGATTGATGGCCATGATGCGCGGGATCGGATTTATGCGAAGGTGACCGCCGAACGCGCCTTGGCCGAAGCCGAAGCCGCCGCCGAACGCGCCCGCGCGGGTCAACGTCTGTCGCCCTTGGACGGTGTGCCAGTGAGCTGGAAAGACCTGTTTGACACAGCTGGCATCGCCACAGAGGCCGGCTCGGCTTTGCTCAAGGGCCGTGTGCCGACACGCGACGCCGAAGTGCTGCGCAACGCCACGGCTGCGGGCCTGATCTGTCTGGGAAAAACGCATATGAGCGAGTTGGCGTTTTCTGGCATTGGCCTCAACCCGATCACCGCAACGCCGCCTTGCGTGAACGATCCCGGCGCAGTGCCCGGCGGGTCCTCCTCCGGTGCGGCGGCCTCGGTGGCCTTTGGGCTGGCGGCTGCGGGCATTGGCTCTGACACCGGCGGTTCGGTGCGCATTCCGGCGGCGTGGAACGATCTGGTGGGCCTCAAAACCACCGCTGGCCGGGTGTCCTGCGAAGGCACCGTGCCGCTGTGTCGCAAGTTTGACACGGTTGGTCCGCTGACGCGTACCGTGGAAGATGCCGCGCTGCTCTTGGGTATTTTGGAAGGCAAACCTGTGCCGGACCTGCGCGGTGCGTCGCTCGCAGGCACCCGCATGGCTGTGCTGGAAACCGTGGCGCTGGATCAAGTGCGTGAGGCGCCGCTCGCCGGGTTTGAACGCACGCTGCACCGGTTGCGCGAAGCGGGTGCTGAGCTGGAGTTCCTCAAGGCTGAGGAGGTGGCGGAGGCCATGGCGCTCTCCGCGCCGCTGTTTACCGCAGAAGCCTATGGTGAGTGGAAAGAGGTGATTGAGGCGGCACCGGAAAAGATGTTTGAGCAAATTCTGGAACGCTTCCGCTCTGGCGCTTCCTTTAGCGGGCCGGACTATGTCGCCGCCTGGCACAAGCTTGATGCGCATCGGGCGACGTGGAACGCGCGGATTTCCGGGTATGATGCCGTACTGCTGCCCACTGCGCCGATCTTGCCGCCAAACATCGAGCGGTTGATGCACGATCAGGAGTACTATGTGACCGAAAACCTGCTGGCCTTACGCAACACACGCATTGGCAACCTGATGGGCTCTGCCGCAATCACCTTGCCAACCGGCGTGCCAAGCTGTGGCCTGATGATGCTGGGACAGGGCGGGTCCGAGGAGCGGCTGTTGCGGTTGGCGGCGGCAGCTGAGCCGTTGTTCGGAACACCCTAAGAGGGGCCAGCCCCTCACTTGCGCCTTGCGCAAGTTCACCCCGGGGTATTTAGGGACTGTGAAACCTGAGGCGGCACATCGCTTTGGTGATGGAGAGCGATATGCGCAAGTTTGAGATTTTTGTTGTCACCGCACCGGGGTTGGAAAAACCTTTGGCGGCTGAGATCACCGAAGCTGGATTCAAAAAGCCCAAGATGATGCCCGGTGGCGTGCGTTTTCGCGGCAATTGGCAGGATGTCTGGCGCGCCAACCTGTGTCTGCGTGGCGCGGTGCGGGTGCTGGCGCGGATTGGCAATTTCCAATGTATGCATCTCAATCTGCTGGAGCGGCAAATTGGCGAGATGTCGTGGACGCCGTATCTGCGGCCTGATGTGCCTGTGAAGGTGGAGGTGGTGACGCAGAAGTCCAAGATCTACCATGCAGGGGCGGCCAAGGAGCGTATTGAGAAAGGTCTCGTTGCCGCCGTGGGCGTGCCGATTTCCGATGAAGCTGACGTGGTGCTCAAGGTGCGCATCGACAACAACATGCTGACCTTCTCGCTCGATACGTCGGGCGAAAGCCTGCACAAACGCGGCCATAAACCTGCCGTGGCCAAAGCGCCGATGCGGGAAAACATGGCGGCGCTGTTCCTGCGCCAGATGGGCTTTGATGGCAGCCAAACGGTCTATGACCCGATGTGTGGCTCCGGCACCTTTGTGATTGAAGCGGCCGAGATGGCGGCAGGCCTTCTGCCGGGGCGCAGCCGTCGGTTTGCTTTTGAGCAACTGGCCAGTTTTGACGCGGGGGCCTATGCGGAGCTGCGACAATCCGGCGAGGCCCATAGCTCCAAGGCTCGTTTTTATGGCTCAGACAAAGATGCGGGCGCCATTCGGATGTCCTTTGAAAACGCGGATCGCGCTGGCGTAGCGGATTTCTGCAGCTTTGAACAAAAAAGCGCGGGTGAGATCACGCCCCCGAACGACTCGCCCGGCATTGTGATTGTGAACCCGCCTTATGGTGCGCGCCTTGGCGACAAAAAGGGGCTGTTTGCTTTGCATGCCAGCTTGGGCAAGGCCCTTTCTGCGCACTTCTCCGGTTGGAAGGTTGGCATAATCACCACAGACGCTGGGTTGGCCAAAGCCACCCACTTGCCGCTTGAGGCCCCATTTGCAACGGTGGCCCATGGTGGTTTGAAAGTGCAGCTCTTTACCTGTGAGGTGCCGTAACACAGAGGGTGTGTCATGAGTGACGGTGTGTTTGATGCTGAGGTGGCCGCAACCTATGACGCCAACCATGTTGGCACTGATCCCGCGCTTGTCACGCGCTGTGTTGATCGTCTGGTTGATCTGGCCAATGGCGGTGCGGCGCTGGAATTTGCCATTGGAACCGGGCGCATTGCCCTGCCTCTCGTGGCGCGGGGCGTGCCAGTCAGTGGCAACGAGCTGTCCGCGGCGATGTTGGCCCAGATGCGTAAGAAACCCGGCGGGGCTGATATCCCAGTGGTGGTTGGGGATATGACCCAGGTGCGGGTCGACGGTGATTTTTCACTGGTCTATCTGGTGTATAACACCATTGATAATCTCACCACGCAGGGCGCACAGGTTGCTTGCTTTGAAAATGCGTCCCGGCATTTGCGCCCCGGGGGCTGCTTTGTAGTTGAAACTCTGGTGCCGCCATTGCAGCGCTTGCCGTTTGGGGAAACACACGTGCCTTTTGCCCATGACCCCGATCATTGGGGTGTCGATGAGATCGATGTGGTCACGCAATCCTACAGCTCGCATCACCTTTGGATCAAAGACGGGCAGGCCGAACATCTTTCGGCGCCGTTCCGCTATGCTTGGCCAGCTGAGCTGGACCTTATGGCGCGGATCGCGGGCATGACGTTGGAACATCGTTGGCAAGATTGGACCCGTGCGCCCTTTACCAACATGAGCAAAACCCATGTGTCGGTGTGGCGGAAGGTGTGAGTTTACCGCCTATAAACCTGTGGCGTGTGTCAGCACCTTTGGAACCGTTCTCTGGTGGCCATCGCAACCAAGTCTGGCGCACCCGTGGTTTGTCGCAGGATTTGGTGTTCAAATCCACCACCCGCAGCGAAGCGGCGCTTGATTGGCTTGCGCCGGTGCAGGATGTGGCGCGGCGCTGTGGGTTTGTGGTGCCACAGATGATACGCAGCACAAACGGTTGGTTGTCTGAGACGGGCTGGACCTGTGAAGCCTTTGTTGCGGGGGAGACTGTCTCACGTGACGGTTTCGCCGAGGTTGCGGCTCCGCTTGCCGACTTCCATGCGCAGACCGCAGGTTGGGACCAGCGTCCTGGGTTCCTGTCCTCAGTCGTGTTGCTCTCACAAGATTGCGGCGGTGATGTGGACCTCACACAAATGCCACCCGATGTGGTCGCGCTGTGTCGCGCGGCTTGGCGGGCTCTGCCTGACACACCCGCCTGCGTCGTGCATGGCGACCTGGCACCGGGCAATGTGCTGCAGCTTTCGGACGGCCGCTTTGCATTGCTTGATTGGGACGAGTGTCGCGTGGATTTGCCGCTGTTTGACACCGCACCACATGCACCAAAATCCCGCGCCGAAACCCGTGCGCATTTGGCGTGGGAAGTGGCGTGCAGTTGGGCGCGGGAACCGGCTTATGCGCGCGATATGGCCGAGCGGTTGCGCAACACATAAGCGCGGTGCGTTTACCCAAATCGGCGCAAAACGCATCTCCGCAAAACAGTCGTGATACCGACAATATACCGACGTGGTTTTGAGGCCAGTTTTAGTCCGTTAATGCCTGGTTCGGCTCCCCGGGCGTCAGGATATGCCGTAAGAGCGCCATGGGGTGGTTGCGCAGGGTCAGACGCATCGCCACATAGTCCTCCACCACCTGCTCGCCCATCGACATTTCCGGCAGGATCGCCGCAGGCTCCAGAATGCCTTCGCCGTCCATATCTCCTGCAAACAAAGGCAAGGGTTTGTCCGATTTGATGGCCTTGGCCTCCCACAACGCATCCCGCCGCTTGAGGCCCAAGGAGGCAAAGGCATCCGCCTCTGCCAGTCGGGTCAACACATGCGGATCAATGCCTGCGCGGCGCCAGACATCCTCTACGGTTTGATAGCCATTGCCCCGCGCTGCCGTGATCCAGCTCGCGTCTTCTTCGCGCAGCCGCCGCACCTGCCGGAACCCCAGTCTGAGCGCCAATCCGCCCCGCCCATCCGGCTCCATCACATTGTCCCAAAAACTCTCGTTGATATCCACCGGGCGGACCTCCACCCCATGCTCCCGCGCGTCCCTAACGATTTGAGCAGGCGCATAAAATCCCATTGGCTGGCTGTTTAGGAGCGCACAGGCAAAGATGCCCGGATGGTGGCATTTAATCCAGGCTGAGGCATAGACCAACAGCGCAAAAGAGGCTGCGTGGCTCTCTGGAAACCCATAAGAGCCAAAGCCCTCAATTTGGGAAAAACAGCGTGCGGCGAAGTCCTCCTCATAGCCGTTTTTTTTCATCCCGCGCATGAAACGCTCGCGGAATTCGCTGACATTGCCGTGCTTCTTGAAGGTCGCCAAAGAGCGCCGGAGCCGGTCTGCTTCTTCCGGCGTGAACCCCGCGCCAATGATGGCAATCTGCATTGCCTGTTCCTGAAACAGCGGCACACCCAGGGTCTTGCCCAGCACCTCGCCGAGTTCATCTGAGGGGAAGGTCACCTGCTCCTCGCCATTGCGGCGCCGGATGTAGGGATGCACCATATCGCCTTGGATCGGGCCGGGGCGGATGATGGCCACTTCGATCACCAGATCATAAAAATTGCGCGGTTTCATACGCGGTAGAAAGTTCATCTGCGCCCGGCTTTCGACCTGAAACACCCCGATGCTGTCGGCTTTGCACAACATGTCGTAAACCGCTGAATCTTCTGGCGGAATCGTCGACAGGGTCAGGTCCATACCATGGTGGCGCCTGAGCATATCAAAGCCTTTGCGGATGCAGGTCAGCATGCCGAGGCTCAGCACATCCACCTTCAAAATCCCAAGGCTCTCAATGTCATCTTTGTCCCAGCAAATGACGGTGCGGTCCTCCATGCTGGCGTTCTCAATAGGCACCAATTCATCGAGCCGCCCCTCGGTCATGATGAAGCCACCCACGTGTTGCGACAGGTGGCGCGGGAAGCCGATGATCTCTTGTACAAGCGCCATGGTCTGCGCCAGACGCCGGTCATTGGGATCAAGGCCAATCTCGCGCATGCGCGCATCCTGCACCGCATCGGTGGAGAAGAACCCCCAAAGCTGCGAGGACAGCGCCGAGATGGTGTCCTCAGTAAGCCCCATGGCGCGCCCGACCTCCCGGATCGCGCGTTTGCCGCGGTAGTGCACCACGGTGGCGCACAGCCCCGCGCGGTGGCGTCCGTAGCGTTCGTAGATGTGCTGGATCACCTCTTCGCGGCGCTCATGTTCAAAATCGACGTCAATGTCTGGCGGCTCATCCCGTGCTTCACTCACAAAGCGCTCAAACACCATAGTGCCAATTTCCGGGGACACAGACGTCACGCCCAGACAGAAGCAAGCCACTGAATTTGCAGCGCTTCCACGCCCTTGGCAGAGGATCTCACGCGAACGGGCAAAATGCACCACATCGCGCACGGTCAGGAAGTAGGGCTCATATTTGAGCTTGCCGATCAGCGCGAGCTCATGTTCCAGCATGCCACGCACCTTCTCTGGTGCGCCATGTGGATAACGCCAGCGCAGCCCCTCATAGGCCAGCCGATGCAGCCGATCTGTGGGCGTTTCGCCTTGGGCCAGCTCGCTGGGATATTCATAGCGCAGCTCATCCAGCGAAAACGTGCAACGCTGCATCAGCCAGTCTGTGCGGTCCAAGGCGGATTCATGCCCCGCAAACAGGCGCCGCATTTCATCAGCACTGCGCAGCCGTCGTTCCCCGTTGGTCTGCGCCTCCGCGCCGAGGCTATCCACGCGACAGCCCTGCCGGACGGCGGTCACCACATCGGCCAAGCGCCGACGTCCACCGTGATGCATCACCGGTAGGGTGGTGGCCACCAGCGGCAGGCCCAGCTGTGCAGCGTGCTGGGCGCGGGTGGCAAAGCGGGTGGCATCCTCGCCGTCATATCCCGGCGCTAATGCCAGTTGCAGCCGCCCGGCAAAGCGGCGCGTCAACTGTGGCATCAGTTTGGCCCAATCACACGCGCCGTGCGGCTTGCGGTGCGTGTGCGGATAGGGATGCAGGATCAGCTGCAACCCCGCGCCAAACTCCAACAGATCGCCCAGATGCAGGATACAGCTGCCCTTTTCGGCCCGCAGCCGCCCTTTGGACAGCAGACGACACAGGCTCGCCCAGCCCTGACGGTTTTCCGGTAGCGCCGTGATGGGCGGCGCATCGCTGAACTCCAGACGGGCGGCAGGCATCAGGCGTGGGGTGGCATAGATCGGCGCGCTGGGCGGGGGGGCAATGTGCTCGGGGCAGGGGGGACCAATCAGCCCTGTTGCATGATCAAAGTTGCGCCGTTCGCGCACTTTACGGGCAATTTCACGCGCTTCGGTATGACTGCGTACAATGCCCGCCACACTGTTCACATCGGCAATGGCAATGGCGTCCAATCCCGCCATGGCGGCACGCCGCATATACTCCTCCGGGTGGGATGCTCCGGTGAGAAATGTGAAGTTCGACGTGATGCAAAGCTCGGCAACCATGAGAATCATCATTATATTCACGTTTTGTTCTTTTGGGGAGTCTGCGAAAAGCACCTGCAAGCGTGAAAAAACGTTTTGAAATTTCACAAAACTGATGCAGCGTGAAATTCGATGGGAAAATTTCACGACTGGGATTCGCGCCACATGCTGCATAACCTGCCACAAGATGTGCAAACGCTGGGGGCGGATCTGCGCGCCCTGCGCAAGGCGCGCGGCCTAACGCTGACCGAGATGGCAGAGGCGCTGGACCGCTCTGTGGGCTGGCTAAGCCAGGTGGAACGCGACAAATCCGAACCCACCATTTCCGACCTGCGCCAGATTGCCAAAGTGCTTGGCGTCCCAATGTCGATGCTGTTTGGTCAGTCCTCCGCTCCGGCCCATGAGCAGGGCTATGTTGTGCGTTCCGGTGCCCGCCGTCCCATGGGGGGCAGCGAGGAAGGTCTGATCGAAGAGCTGCTCTCCCCCGATCTGACGGACGATTTTGAAATGGTGCACTCCACCTTTGCCCCGCGCTCTTCCATGCAAGAGCCGACCATGCGCCCGACGCAGGAGGTTGGCTATGTCATCTCCGGTCGATTGGAGTTGCGTATTGGGGAACAGAGTTTCTCTGTTGGGCCGGGCGATAGCTTCCGCATTCGCGGGGAGGAATACCACTGGGCCAATCCCCATGACGAAGCTTGCGTGGCGATCTGGGTGATCGCGCCACCTGTGTACTAAGGACGATACAATGCTGAAGGGATCTTGCCTCTGTGGCGACATCACATTCGAAACCGACGCGGACCCGCAGGGCGCTTCCATGTGCCATTGCAGCCAATGCCGCAAGCAGTCCGGCGGCATCTGGTCGTCGGCCTATGTCGCAGAGACTGATCTCACTATCACCGGAGATGTGCTTTGGTACGGGGCCAGCGAAAGCGCCAAGCGCGGCAGCTGCCCGCGCTGTGGATCATTCCTGTTCTGGAAAGCCCACGACGAAGACACCATCAGCTTTGCCCTTGGCGCTGTGGATGGCCCAACCGGTCTGGAACTGACCAAGCACATCTTTGTCCGTGACAAAGGCGACTACTACGAACTCGCGGACGGAGTGCCGCAAAAGGACTGACCATGCTGGAAACTTTCGCAAATATGGACAGTGTCACGCTGTGGGCCTTTATGGCGGCGTCGCTGGTTATGTATCTCACCCCGGGCGCCGACATGATGTTCACCATCGCCAGCGGGATCTCTGGTGGCCCCAAGGCCGGGCTGGCCGCCACCGTTGGGGTGACGCTTGGGCTTGTGGTGCACATCACTCTGGCCGCCGCCGGGCTGGCTGTGTTGATTGCGGCGTCCCCCACTGCGCTGCTTGCCATCCGCTACGCAGGCGCGGCCTATCTGGTTGTTTTGGCATATCAGTCGTGGACAGCCAAACCGGTTGAGGATGATGTTGAGGGACGCGCCAGTGTCTTGCGCGCGGTGCGGCGAGGGTTTTTGACCAACATTCTCAACCCCAAAATCATTCTCTTCATCCTCGCCTTCCTGCCACAGTTCACCACACCTGCTGCAGGTCCAATCTGGCAACAGATTGTAATCCTCGGTGTGATGTTTGCCTCCGGTGGCTTTGTGGTGGTGTCGATGATTGGCCTGTCGGCTGGCCTTGTGGGGGCAAAACTCAAACAAGCCACGGGCATTCTGAACAAAATCGCCGCCGTCATCTTTGGCGGCTTGGCAGCAAAACTAGTCTTTGACTGAGGGAGATGGTCATGTCTGATTTTCCAAGCAAGGCCCGTGTGGTCATCATCGGCGGTGGTGTGGTGGGCACCTCCAGTCTGTATCATCTGGCAAAGAAAGGTTGGACCGATTGTGTCTTGCTGGAAAAGAACGAACTGACCGCTGGGTCCACCTGGCATGCGGCCGGAAATGTGCCGACCTTCTCCAACAGCTGGGCGATAATGAACATGCAGCGCTACTCCACCGAGCTATATGCGCGGTTGGGGGAAGAGGTTGATTACCCAATGGGATACCACCAATCGGGTTCGATCCGGCTGGCACACACCAGAGAGCGGGTGCAGGAATTTGAGCGCGCCATGTCCATGGCCAAATACCAAGGCATTCCGATGGAAATGTGGACCCCGGAAGAGGCCAAGGAACGTTATCCGTTTCTTGAAACCCATGACCTTGAAGGCGTGCTCTATGACCCAACTGACGGTGACATAGATCCGGCACAACTGACGCAAGCGCTGGCCAAAGGCGCGCGCGACATGGGGCAGAAAATCCTGCGCTTCTGTCCGGCGACCGGCGTGACGCAGCAAGAAGACAAGAGCTGGATCGTCCATACGGAAAAAGGCGACATCGCCTGTGATTATGTGGTCAATGCGGCTGGGTATTATGCGCAGCGTGTGGGTGAATGGTTCAAACCCTATGGCGGGCGTTCAGTGCCGATGATGGTGATGAGCCACCAGTATCTGCTGACGGAAGAAATCCCCGAAGTCGAAGAGTGGTCCAAAGCCAACGGTGGCAAAAAACTGCCGCTGCTGCGTGACGTGGACGTGTCCTACTACCTGCGGCAGGAGAAACACGGCTACAATCTTGGCCCCTACGAGCCGAACTGTAAGGCCCATTGGGACACGGATGCCGACCCGATGCCGGATGACTTCTCCTTCCAGCTCTGGTCTGACGATCTCGATCGGATTGAAGACATTGTCACAGACGCCATGGAGCGGGTACCGCTGATGCAAACTTCCGGCGTGAGCCGTGTGATCAATGGCCCAATCCCCTATGCGCCCGACGGCTTGCCGTTAATTGGTCCCATGCCCGGTGTGGAAAACGCCTTTGAAAACTGCGTGTTCACCTTTGGCATCGCCCAAGGGGGCGGTGCCGGCAAAGTGCTCGCCGAATGGATCGTGGATGGCCACACGGAGTGGGACATGTGGGCCGTCGATCCGCGCCGCTACACTGATTACACAGATCACGATTACTGCGTGAAGAAAGGCATGGAGGTTTACGGAAACGAATACGCCATGCATTTCCCGCATCACGAATGGCCCGCCGCCCGGGACAAGAAGCTCTCCCCCGTCCATGACCGGGTTGTCGCATCTGGCGGTGTTATGGGGGCCTATAACGGATGGGAGCGAGCGAACTGGTTTGCCAAAGAAGGTGATGACACGTCGCTCGCTGCCACCCACACCTGGGGCCGCTCCGGTCCTTGGGAGCAACGTGTAAAAGAAGAATGTGAATCCGTGCGCGACCACTGCGGCGTGCTTGATCTGCCTGGCTTCTCCCGCTTTATGGTCACAGGCGAAGGTGCTGCAGAAACCCTACGCGGTCTGGTCACTGGCGGCTTGCCAAAAGTAGGCCGTATGAACCTCGTCTACATCTCCGACGATCGGGGGCGCATCCTGACAGAAATGTCCTGTATTCGCATGGGTGAAGACCAGTTCCTCATGATCACCGCCGCCACAGCACAGTGGCATGACCGAGACATCCTGATGCGTGCAATGCCCGCAAGCGTGACGGTCGAAGACGTCACCACTACCCGAGACACGCTGATTGTGACTGGGCCAAAGTCACGCGACATCCTTGCAGGCCTGACTGATGCGGACCTTCAAAGCGGCTGGCTCACCCACCAGAGCGCTACCGTGGCTGGGCAACCCGCCTATTTGATCCGTGTGTCCTTTGCTGGAGAGTTGGGCTGGGAGGTGCATGCGCTCAACGAACATATGCCGGCAATTTACGATGCAGTCCGCGACGCCGGTGCGACGCCATTTGGCATGTATGCCCTGAACTCGCTGCGTTTGGAGAAAGGCTATCGTGCCTGGAAAGGCGACCTGTCCACAGATTACTCTCTGCTCGAAGGCGGGTTGGAAAGGTTTGTGAAACTGGACAAACCACAGGGTTTCCCAGGCAAAGCCGCGATCCAGAACGAGAAACAGCAAGGCGTGCAAAAGTCCTTTGTCACTTTGAAGGTCGACGCCGGCGACGCAGACGCGCCTTACATGTCCTGTATCTACCACGGGGATCAGATCGTTGGCGAAACCACGTCCGGCGGTTGGGGTTATCGCGTGAACGCGTCAATCGCGCTGGGCATGGTGAAGGCCGAACTAGCAGCGCCGGGTACTGAACTTACGGTCGAGATTTACGGGCAGAAATGCCGCGCGGTGGTGCAGGAAGATCAACCGATGTGGGACCCAGAAAACGAACGGCTGCGGGCATAATGTGCCCCGGTCTTCTCTTAGCCTGAAATATTCCGGGGGTCTGGGGGCAGCGCCCCCTGCCGGTCGCCTGGCGCAAGCCATGTGAAACACCGAAAAGGACGTAGCTTATGGTTGATCTTCCAAGCAAAGCCCGTGTGGTTATCATCGGCGGCGGTGTGATTGGCTGCTCTGTTGCCTACCACCTTGCCAAACTGGGCTGGAAAGATGTCGTTTTGCTGGAGCGTAAACAGCTCACCTCCGGCACCACATGGCATGCCGCAGGCTTGATCGCGCAATTGCGCGCGACCGCCAATATGACAAAGCTCGCGAAGTATTCTCAAGAGCTCTACGGCAATCTCGAAGCCGAGACAGGCGTCGCCACAGGCTTCAAACGCTGCGGGTCCATAACCGTTGCCCTGACCGAAGAGCGCAAGGAAGAAATCTTCCGCCAGGCCGCCATGGCCCGCGCCTTTGGGGTGGAGGTTGAGGAGGTCTCTCCAACCGAAGTCAAAGCCCGTTATGAGCATCTCAACATCGACGATGTCACCGCTGGTGTATACCTGCCGCTCGACGGTCAAGGCGATCCAGCCAATATCGCTCTGGCGCTGGCCAAAGGTGCCCGCCAAATGGGGGCAACGGTCAAGGAGCGTGTGAAAGTCACCAGTATCTCCAAGTCGGGCCGCAAGGTGACGGGCGTGGACTGGGTGTCGGACGACGGCAAGGAGCAAGGCCAGATCGCTTGCGACATGGTGGTGAACTGTGCAGGCATGTGGGGACATGAAGTTGGCCGCATGGCAGGCGTGAATGTGCCTCTGCACGCCTGTGAGCATTTCTATATCGTCACTGAAAACATCCCACAGCTCACCCAAATGCCGGTCCTGCGCGTGCCGGATGAATGCGCCTACTACAAGGAAGACGCAGGGAAAATCCTGCTGGGCGCCTTTGAGCCAAACGCCAAACCTTGGGCCATGAACGGTATCCCAGACAGCTTTGAATTTGACCAGCTGCCGGAGGATTTCGACCACTTTGAACCTATTCTCGAAGCGGCGGTGAACCGTATGCCGATGTTGGCGGAAGCAGGCATTCACACCTTCTTCAACGGCCCGGAGAGCTTCACACCGGATGACGCCTACCACCTTGGCCTCGCGCCAGAGATGGACAACGTCTGGGTCGCCGCCGGTTTCAACTCGATCGGCATCCAATCGGCGGGCGGCGCGGGCATGGCGCTGGCGCAGTGGATGGACGACGGCGAAAAGCCGTTTGATCTCGGCGATGTGGACATCTCCCGCATGCAGCCGTTTCAAGGCAACAAAACCTACCTATTTGAGCGCTCCAAGGAAACTTTGGGCCTGCTCTATGCGGATCACTTCCCTTATCGTCAGAAGGCCACCGCACGTGGTGTGCGCCGCACGCCATTCCACCATCATCTGAAAGAACAGGGTGCGGTTTTTGGAGAACTCGCGGGGTGGGAGCGCGCCAACTGGTTTGCAAATGAAGGCCAGGAACGGGAATACCAATACACGTGGAAACGCCAGAACTGGTTTGAGAACTCTGCCGCCGAGCACCGCGCCATTCGCGAAAATGTTGGCATGTACGACATGTCGTCCTTTGGCAAAATCCGGGTCGAGGGCCCAGACGCCGAAGCCTTTATGAACTACGTGGGCGGCGGCGACTACTCGGTGCCCAACGGCAAGATTGTTTACACTCAGTTCCTAAACCGTCGCGGTGGGATTGAGGCTGACGTGACTGTGACGCGCCTGACCGAAACCTGCTATCTGGTGGTGACTCCAGCGGCGACGCGCCTCGCGGACCAAACCTGGATGGAACGTCACAAGGGCGACTTCAACGTGGTGATCACCGACGTGACACCGGGCGAAGGTGTGCTGGCGATCATGGGGCCCAACTCCCGAAAACTGCTGGAAAAAGTCTCCCCTGCCAATTTCTCCAATGCTACCAACCCCTTTGGTACCGCACAGGAAATCGAGCTGGGCATGGGGCTCGCCCGGGCGCACCGCGTGACATACGTGGGGGAATTGGGCTGGGAGATCTACGTGTCCTCCGACATGGCAGGTCACGCCTTTGAAACCCTCTGGGAGGCGGGGCAAGACATGGGGCTGAAGCTTTGCGGCATGCATATGATGGACAGTTGCCGCATCGAAAAAGGCTTCCGCCACTTTGGTCATGACATCACCTGCGAGGATCATGTGATTGACGCGGGGCTCGGGTTTGCCGTGAAAGCCGACAAGCCAGACTTCATCGGCCGCGAGGCTGTGATTACCCGCAAGGAAAGCGGCCCGCAAAACCGGATGCTGCAGTTCAAACTGACCGATCCGGAGCCACTCCTCTTCCACAACGAGCCAATCCTGCGGGACGGTGAATATGTGGGCTACCTGACATCCGGCAACTACGGCCACACTTTGGGCGGCGCCATGGGCCTTGGCTATGTGCCATGTGCTGGTGAGAAAGTCGCCGAGGTGCTCGCCTCGACCTATGAGATCGACGTTATGGGCACCAAAGTGCAAGCCGAAGCCTCGCTGAAGCCGATGTACGATCCCAAATCAGAACGCGTCAAAGTCTAAGCTGCCTCCGCATCGCTGACCTTAGAAAGGGCCATCACATTTTGTGATGGCCTGTCGCACGAAAAGTGGCATTTCCTTCTGTCCCTCACAGCGCTACCAAAGTGCGTCGCGGCAGGAGGAACCGATCATGGCCACACGTGCAGAACAGCCGGAAAACGTCGATACGCCACAGGGGTTGGCCTATGCGATGACGGCCTATCTTCTCTGGGGGTTCCTGCCGCTCTACATGAAGCTTGTGGCCCATATGCCCGCGCTCGAAGTGGTGGCACATCGGGTGATTTGGTCCGTGCCCATCGCAGGGCTTGTGCTCATTGTTCTACGCCGCACCTCGGATCTTGTCGCGGCTCTGCGCAACCTGCGCACCTTGGCGATGGGGTGCCTCACCGCTGCGCTGATCACGGTGAACTGGGGCGTTTATGTCTGGTCCATCGCCAATGACCGCGCGCTGGACGCGGCGTTGGGCTACTACATCAACCCGCTGTTCAGCATTGCTCTGGCCTCTATGTTGTTGGGTGAAAAGCTGACACGTCTGCAGTGGGTTGCTGTCGCTTTGGCCGCCGCTGCTGTGGGTGTGCTCTGGGTTGATGCGGGCACCTTGCCATGGGCAGCGCTTGCCCTCACCGTGTCTTGGGGCTTTTACGCCTTTTTCAAAAAATCGCTTCCTGTTGGCCCCAATCAAGGCTTCCTGCTGGAAGTGATCATTCTCACTATTCCGGCAATTGGATATCTGTTGTGGTTGACGTCACAAGGGCAGGGGCATTTTGCCGGCACCACTCGGGACACAGTCCTGCTGATGGGCTGCGGTGTGGTCACAGCGGTGCCACTTCTGTTTTATGCAAACGGTGCCAAGCTCCTGCGGCTCTCCACCATCGGGATCATGCAATATGTCGCGCCGACGATGATCTTCTTGATGGCCGTCTTTGTGTTCAACGAACCATTTGGCCAAGCGCGCATGATTGCTTTCCCAATGATCTGGACCGCACTTGTGGTGTACTCGATCCCAATGATCCGCGACTTGCGCAACGCCCGTCGGTAATCAGCCTTTGAAATGTCTGCGTATGTGGGCGGCAATCAACTGCCCCCACAGCGTGTAGGCTGCTTCCGAAGGATGGTAGCCGTCTTCCGCCAGAAACCGGGGTTCAAACGGCACATCTATAGGCAGGTGTGTCATCACGGAATGGCCCTCACAAACGTCGGCCAACGCGTGGTCCAACCTTTGCGCCTGCTGCCCGATCACCCAGCGTAACGGCTGAGGCAATTCTGGATAGGCGCCCATAGGCGGCAGTCCCGAGGCAACAATCAGTTTTGCGCCAAACCTTTTTGTCAGAGTTTTTGCCAGTTGCCGTTGTTGTTTTTGCCAAAGTCCGCGTCTGTTTCCACGTGTCACATCATTGACGCCAAGGGCGGACACAACCACATCAAAAGGGGTGGTTTCTACAGCCGCCAATCGCTTCAGTATCACCCCTGTTGTGGCGCTGGTCTCGCCAATCAACCGCCATCTCACGGCAAAATCAGGGGAGAGCGCTGCGACCAACTGGCCTGACAGCGCCGCTTCCTGGCTGCCTGCGCCAACACCTGCAGCAGAGCTGTCTCCAAGGATTAACAGCCGCAGCGATGTGCCGGATCCGGCACAGCCCTCTCGGGCTCCAAGCGGCTCCGTCAAGATATTGGCCCGCCGCCGCACGCCCATTGCCTGAGCGACAAGCAGGGGGGCCAGCGGGAGGCGAACAACCTGATCCAGTGCAACGCGCATTTTGGTTTAACTCATCGCATCCTTGAATTTGAGAAATCGGGCGTCGGTCATGACGCGTTTGTTCATGGCTTCGCGCAAGGCACCAATGGTTTTGTACGGCCGCATGACCACTTCAAAATGCTGGATGTCGCCCGCCTCATTTAACGTGATCAAATCGACGCCGACGCAATCCAACTCGCCAACCTTGCACTGGAATTCCAGCGCCCAGTCGTTGCCATCCCCCATCACGCGGCGATAACGGAACTCGCTGAACACCTGGCCAACATGGCCCAAAACGGCGGCAACCGCGTCGCGTCCTGTCCAGGTCGCCCAGTAGGTTGGCGGCTGAAATGTCGCGTCTTCTGCCAGCAGCCCCTTAATGTCCTCTTCGTTGCCTTTGGCGACCACTTCCTGCATGCGCAAAATCGTTGGATGCATATTCGGCCCTTCCCTCAATTCCCGTTTTAGACAGCCTGCCGATCCCTGCGTGTAACTCAAGGTTGACGTTGGGTTGCCGTGCGCTCGTCAAAGCCCTATGTCGGGCGCCATGACCGAGATCACGCCCTATGACCCGCCGATGGACCCGCTTGTTGTCTTGCATGAGGACAGCGACATTGTTGTGGTTGATAAACCTTCCGGCCTGTTGTCCGTACCTGGGCGCGGGGAGCATCTCGCCGATTGTCTGCTGGCTCGGGTTCAGGTGGCGTTTCCAACGGCACTGCTGGTGCACCGCTTGGATCGGGACACCTCAGGTGTGATGGTTTTTGCGCTGACGCCACATGCGCAGCGGCATCTGTCCAAACAGTTTGAAGAGCGCAAAACCAAAAAGACCTATGTTGCCCGTGTTTGGGGGCAGGTGGCGGAGAAAACTGGCACCGTGGATCTGCCATTGATCGTGGATTGGCCAAATCGCCCGTTGCAGAAGGTGGACCATGAGAATGGCAAACCCGCGCACACAGACTGGCGGGTGCTGAAAGTGAAAGACAATGAGACGCGCATGCGTCTGACGCCTAAGACCGGGCGCAGCCACCAGTTGCGCGTGCACATGCTTGCGCTGGGGCATGTGATCTTGGGGGACCCGCTCTATGCCAAAGGCGATGCACGGGCATTTGACCGCCTGATGTTGCATTCTGAGGAACTGCGAGTCAGCCACCCAGAAAGCGGTAAAGGCATGTCGTTCCGCGCCAAAGCGCCGTTTTAAGCGGCGTCTTTGAAGGCTGCGGCTAGGATGGCCGACATCTGATCGGCATCTTCCTGGGTGAAAGCGTCTGGCTGATCGCTGTCGATGTCAAACACGCCAAGCAGCTCTCCCGCGCCATTCCAAACCGGCAACACCAATTCCGAGCGTGTTGAGGATGCACAGGCAATATGCCCTGGAAACGCATCAACATCTGGCACCAGCTGCACTTCGCCAGTCCGCGCGGCCGCGCCACAGACGCCGCGGGCAAAGGGGATCACCAAACAGCCATGCCCGCCCTGGTAGGGGCCAATTTTGAGCAGTTCCGGTGCAACCACGCGATAAAACCCGGTCCAATCAAACCGATCATCAGCGTGATGCACTTCGCAGGCCACCGTGGCCATAAGTGCGACTGTATCCGCCTCACCTTCGGTCAAAGATACAATGGTTTTGGACAGGGTGTCGTAGTTGATGGACATGTCAGACCCTCAAAAGGAAATCGCGCGCAAGGAGGCCAAGCGCGCGATCAAAATGTTTAGCGGTTAAACGCCTGCGTCGACGATGGCTTTGGCCAGAACCGGTACGGTCTGGGCGTTCAGGCCTGCGATGTTCATGCGGCTGTCGCCGACCATGTAAATCGCGTTGTCGACGCGGATTTTCTCCACCAAATCCGGCGTGGTGCCAAGACGGGAGAACATGCCCCGGTGCTGCGCCAGGAAACCAAACCGGTCAGAGTTGCTCAGACGCTTGAGTTCTGCTGCCAACTGCTCGCGCAACGCCAGCATGCCGAGACGGGTCTCTTCCAGCTCTGCCATCCAATCTGCCTTCAGCTCAGGATCGGTCAGGATGGTGGTCACCACGCGTGCGCCGTGGTCAGGCGGGAAGGAGAAGTTCTGACGGTTCAGGTGGTTCAGATTGCCCTGTGTCACCGCGGTGTTGTCCGCTTTTTCGCTCATCGCAATCAGCAGTCCAGTACGTTCGCGATAGATGCCGAAGTTCTTGGAGCAAGACGCCGCGATCAGCAGCTCTGGCACAGACTTCGCCACCAAACGGGTTGCTGCCGCATCTTCTTCCAGACCATCGCCAAAGCCCTGATAGGCAATGTCGATCATCGGAGTGCAGCCTTTGTCGTTGATCAGATCGATCACGTTCTGCCACTGCGGCAGAGTCAGGTTGGCGCCTGTTGGGTTGTGGCAGCAGCCGTGCAGCAGCACAACGTCGTCGCTGGTCACATCTGCCAGATCTTCCATCATGCCGTCAAAGTTAACAGCACGGGTCTCGTCGTCAAAATAGCGATACTTCACCATTTCGATGCCCAGGTATCCCAGAATGCTGATGTGGTTCGGCCAAGTCGGATCGGACACAAACACGCGTGCTTTTGGGTTGGCCATTTTAATCAGCTCAAACGCCTGACGGATTGCGCCGGTGCCACCTGGGGTCGCCACTGCGGCCAGTCGGTCGCGCTCAACGGCACCCGCCAAAAGCATATCGATCATTGCATCGGCATAGGCTGGATCGCCCGCCAGACCGGTGTAGGCCTTGGAGGTTTGTTCTTCGACAATCTTACGCTCAGCGGCCTTTACGGCACGCATCACCGGGGTCACCCCTTCAGCGTTTTTGTACACACCTACGCCCAGGTCCACCTTGGTGGGACGTGGGTCGTCGCGGTACATGGCCATCAGGCCGAGGATTTTGTCTTTGGGCTGCTCTTTGAGGTTGGTGAGCATCACGCTTCTCCGGTTGCTACGGGCAGGGTGGGGAAAGCCCCCCATTCGGCCCATGATCCATCATATAGGGAATGGTCGGTCTTGCCGAACCGCTCCATCGCAAGGCACAGGATCGCGGCGGTGACACCGGATCCACAGCTGGTGATGGCGGGTTTGGTCAAATCAATATCGGCAGCTTCAAACACCGCGCGCAGCTCTTCTGAGGACTTCATAACCCCATTGTCGATCAGGGTGGCGTAATGCACGTTCTTGCTGCCCGGGATATGCCCGGCGCGCAGACCGGCGCGCGGCTCCGGCTCAGCGCCTGCAAAACGTGATGGCCCACGGGCGTCGATGATTTCATGGTCGGCCAGCTTCGCTGCATGCGATACTTGGGTCACGTCCCGCACCATGTGGTTCTGGCGACGCACAGTCATATGGCGGTCACGGATCACCGGCGGAAGATCATCCGTTGGGCGTCCTTCGGCGATCCACTTCGGCAGGCCACCGTCCAACACAGCCACGTCTTTTTGCCCCATCAGCTTGAACAGCCACCACACGCGGGCCGCAGAAAATATCCCTGACCCGTCGTAGACCACAATCTGGTGACCATCGCCCACGCCCATGGCGCGCAGCCGGGACATAAATTTTTCAACTGGGGGCACCATATGTGGCAGGTCGCTGCGGCCGTCGGAAATATCGTCGATGTCAAAGAAACGCGCACCGGGAATATGCACATCAGCAAATTCTTCACGGCCGTTGCGCCCCATGTCCGGCAAATACCAGGAGGCGTCTAAAAGCCGCAAATCGGGGTCTTTGAGATGAGCGGCCAGCCACTCTGTCGAAACAAGCGTTTTGGGATCGTCAGACATGTTATCCCTCTTCTGTCACGTCTGTGCCATTGCCTACATCTGGCGTGCCCCATAGGCAAGAGCGGCCTCGCAACACACGACAAAGTAATGCGGTCCCCTGCGCAATTTTCTTGAACTGGCGGGCTGTATTGTTCGTACTGAGAGGAGGCGAAGAGGGAAATCTCAATGCAAGATGTGGTGGTGATTTTGGGCAGTGGCCCCAACGCAACCGAGGCACAAAGCTGGTCTCGCGACATGTTTGACCACTTGGTGGCGCTCAATAATGCGTGGCGGGTGCGCGACGACTGGAGCCACTTTATCCATCCAGAAGACTTCCCCGAAGAACGATATCCGCCCTCTCAGTCTTCCGCGCAGAATGAGGTGACCTACCAAGACTATGTTCCGCAAAACAACGCTTTTGGTGGCGTGCTTTTTGCCGGTGGGACCATGGCCTTTACAGCAGCCTATTGGGCATTGGGGGCGTTTAAGCCCAAAGTGTTGGCGTTTATTGGCTGCGACATGGTCTATCCCACTGTCGGCCATACACATTTTTATGGCACTGGCGCTGCTGATCCCCTGCGCGAAGATGTGTCGTTGCAGAGTTTGGAGGCAAAGGCCGCCCGGCTGGGGCTTATAGCTGCTGCCCATGGCTGCACCTGTGTCAACCTTTCCCGCTTAGAAAGCGTGCTGCCTTATGAGCGGTATCATGCATCTCAGCTGCGTGATCTATCTGCGCCAGTGGTGCGGCCCGTGTTTGCAGTCAACAGAATTCAAAGGGCCGAGGCCGCGTTGGGGTATGAAGCACCAAGTGGTCGATATTGGGACATACTGGATCAGATAGACCCAGAAAAAATCACGCAGATTGATCAGATGTGGCTACAGGCCTACGAAGAAACCTAGTCGCCGTGCCGCAATAGCCGCTGTTTTTGACGGCCCCAATCCCGTTTGGCGTCTGAGGCACGTTTGTCGTGGTTTTTCTTACCCTTGCCGATGCCGACCTTCATTTTCACAAAGCCTTTGTGATTGAAGTACATCACGATGGGGACAATTGTCATGCCCTTGCGCTGTGTTGCATTCCACAAGTTGGACAGTTGTTTTTTACTGACCAGAAGCTTGCGCTTGCGGCGTTCCATGTGCGGGAACATGGCCCGCTCATACGGTGCAATGTATGAGTTCACCAACCACAACTCACCATCTTCCACAGCGGCATAGCTTTCCGCGATGTTGCCAGATTTTTCGCGCAGCGCCTTGACCTCAGACCCTGACAAAACAATGCCCACCTCGATGTCATCCTCGATGGCATAATCAAACCGTGCCCGCCGGTTTTCGGCGATCACTTTGTAATTCGGGTCAGAGTTCTTTTGTGTCTTGGCCATAATGAGAGTGGCATAGCGCGCTCGTGCAGCAGTGTCCATGGCCGCCAACCGCTAGGGTGGCGCAGACGACACAAGCCCAAAATTGGGCGGCATTTTAGTGGACGCACCTCAGACCTTTGGGTAACTTGGAAAAAAACGGGACGCAATGATCCCGATATTGAGGCAGTACGAATATGACTTTCCCCGAGCGGTTTTCGAACCTACCGGCTTATGCGTTTCCGCGTCTGCGGGCGCTGCTTGACCATTTGGAACCCGGCGGCCCTGTGGTGCATATGACCATTGGTGAGCCGAAACATGCGTTCCCTGCGTGGGTGACGGATGAAATTGTGGCCCATGCAGAAGGCTTTAACCGCTATCCTCCCAACGATGGCACGCCGGAGTTGCAATCCGCCATCGCAGGCTGGATTGACCGCCGCTATGGCGTGAAAGTGGATGCCGCGACGCAGGTTATGGCCCTCAATGGCACCCGCGAAGGGCTGTACAACGCTGCCATGGCGTTGTGCCCGGAACAGAAAAATGGCCACCAGCCGCTGATCTTGACGCCCAACCCGTTTTATCAGGTCTATGCCGTTGCCGCCCAATCGGTTGGGGCGGAGGCGCGCTTTGTGCCGGCCACCGAGGCCAGTGGCCATTTGCCGGATATTGCTTCGCTGCCTGAAGCAGACCTCGATCGGGTTGCGATTGCGTACGTCTGTTCTCCGGCCAACCCACAGGGCGCTGTGGCGGATCGTGACTATTGGAAAGCGCTGATCGCCTTGGCTGAGAAGCACGATTTCCAGATTTTTGCCGATGAGTGCTATTCCGAGATCTACCGTGACACGCCGCCTCCCGGTGCGCTCGAAGTCGCCAAAGAGGTTGGCGCTGATCCAGAACGCGTGTTGATTTTTCATTCTCTGAGCAAACGCAGCAATCTACCGGGTTTGCGATCAGGATTTGTCGCGGGTGGCCCGGAAAGCCTGCGCCGCATCAAACAACTGCGTGCCTATTCTGGTGCGCCGTTGCCACTCCCGCTGCAAAAAGCAGCTGAAAAGGTTTGGAACGACGAGGCTCACGTGATCGAAAACCGCCGCCTGTATGCGGCGAAATTTGATCTGGCGGACAAAATCTTCGCTGATGTGCCGGGCTACAAAAGCCCCGAAGCGGGCTTCTTTCTCTGGATTCCTGTGGAAGACGGTGAGGCGGCCGCGATCAAGGCGTGGACAGAGACCGGCATTCGGGTCCTTCCCGGTGCTTACCTGAGCCGCGACGTAAACGGGGTAAACCCCGGTAAGACATATATCCGGGTCGCTCTTATAGCGCCCCAAAACGAAGTGGCAGACGCGCTGACCAAGCTGCGCAACTGTCTCTACGGATAAGAAGAGACGAGGTGGATCATGGCATATCAAGCGCGCGGACGCGGACCCTTGTTGGATAGCGCAACCCAGGCCGCTGTGGAAAAACGCGGCAAAGAGCTGATCGGCATTGCATTGATTGTGGTGGCGGTTTTGCTGGCGGCCACAATTCTCTCCTATTCGCCAACAGATCCAAGCTGGATCTCAGTGACCGACGCCCCGGTGGAAAACCTGCTGGGACGTTTGGGGGCGTCCATCGCGGCACCACTGTTTATCATCGTCGGCTGGGGCAGTTTTGGCTTGCCGCTGATCCTTGGTGTTTGGGGTGTGCGATTTGCCTTCCACTTTGGCGAAGAACGGGCGCAGAGCCGAATTATCTTCGCGCCAATTATGTTGGCCTTGGCGGCAATCTATGCCTCCACACTGGCCCCCGGTGCGGAGTGGATTCACGCCTTTGGACTTGGTGGCTTGTTTGGTGACACGGTTATGGGGGCCTTGCTCACCATCCTGCCAATCAGCGCGCAATCCGGCGTGAAACTCATGTCCATGCTGGCGGGCGTAGTGTTTGTGCTCTCCAGCACCTTTGTGTTGGGCTTCACGCGCATTGAATTGGGCAATTTTGCCCGCCGCTTTATGATTGGCCTCGTGCTGACCTATGATGCCATCATGCGGCTGCTCGGGCGCAGTGCCACGGGTGCGGTGCAAGCAGCCAAAACCGCACAAGCCCGCCGTGTTGAACGCCGCGAAGAGGCGCAGGCCAACTACGAAGCAGAACAGGCCGCGTGGGAAGACACTGTGGTCGAGGATGTGGCAGAGCCGTATGTGCCCGTTGAGGCAGAGCGTCCAAAACCTCGTTTGCGCATGCCTGCGCTGATCAAACGCGCTGAACCCGCGCCAGACCCCATGCCCGAACCAGAACTGGTCGAAAACGTCTTTGCGGATGATTGGGACGTGAAGCCCGAGGAAGAGCGCATCAGCGCCAAGATCGCGGATGTGATGCGCACCCGTGCGCGTGCGGGCGCTCCAGTTGCTCCTCCTGAACTGCATCGTGACAAGCCGCTGACCAAGGGCCGCGGCCGTGGTCCCGATCCTTTGGTGTTGGAGGATGACACCCCAGAGCATCACGTGCCTTTGCAGGCAGAGCCACCTTTGACAGCAACGCCAACACTAACACGCGCCGAGCCACCGCTTTCCGCGCCCGTCACGGCTGCTGTTGCCGCTCATGTGGCTGCACCACAAGTGTTGGAACGTGCGCCGGCAGAAGAACCCACCCAATTTGAGGCGGCTCCAATTGTCGAGCCGATGCCATCGCAGCCACGCATGGCGCCCATTCCCACAGCGGAACCCAAAAAGGTTGTGCAGCCGCGTGTCATCAAATCCGTGCAGCCGTCAACACGGGCCAAAGAGGAGGCGCAGCCTTCGCTGGCGTTTGAGGAAAGCCAATCTGAGTATGAGCTGCCTCCGCTGGGTCTCTTGGAGAGCCCAATGGAAATTCAGCGCCATCATCTCTCTGACGATGCGCTAGAAGAAAACGCCCGCATGCTGGAATCCGTTTTGGATGATTACGGCGTGAAAGGTGAGATCGTCTCGGTCCGCCCGGGTCCGGTTGTGACCATGTATGAGCTTGAGCCGGCGCCGGGCCTTAAGGCCAGCCGCGTGATCGGTCTGGCTGATGACATCGCCCGCTCCATGTCGGCGTTGTCTGCCCGTGTGTCTACCGTGCCGGGTCGCTCTGTGATTGGCATCGAATTGCCAAACGAAAACCGCGAGAAAGTGGTGCTGCGCGAAATCCTTGCCGCCCGTGACTTTGGCGACAGCAACATGAAGCTGCCTTTGGCGCTGGGCAAAGACATTGGTGGCGATCCCGTAGTGGCCAACCTCGCCAAAATGCCTCACTTGCTAATCGCAGGGACCACCGGGTCTGGTAAATCCGTGGCAATCAACACCATGATCCTGTCGCTGCTCTACCGTCTGACACCAGACGAGTGCCGCATGATTATGATCGACCCCAAAATGCTGGAACTGTCGGTCTATGATGGCATTCCGCACCTGCTTTCCCCGGTTGTGACCGACCCGAAGAAGGCGGTTGTGGCGCTGAAGTGGGTCGTTGGCGAAATGGAAGAGCGTTATCGCAAAATGTCCAAAATGGGCGTGCGCAACATCGACGGCTACAATAGTCGCGTTGCGGATGCGCTGGCCAAAGGCGAGACCTTCTCACGCACGGTGCAAACCGGTTTTGATGACGACACGGGTGAGCCGGTGTTTGAAACCGAAGAGATTGTGCCTGAGAAAATGCCCTATATCGTCGTGATCGTCGACGAGATGGCTGACCTGATGATGGTGGCGGGCAAAGAAATCGAAGCCTGCATCCAACGTCTGGCGCAGATGGCGCGTGCCTCTGGTATCCACCTGATCATGGCCACGCAGCGTCCGTCGGTGGATGTGATCACCGGCACCATCAAAGCCAACTTCCCGACCCGAATTTCTTTCCAGGTGACCTCAAAAATCGACAGCCGGACGATCCTGGGTGAAATGGGCGCAGAACAGCTGCTCGGCATGGGCGACATGCTGTACATGGCCGGTGGCGCCAAGATCACGCGTTGCCATGGCCCGTTTGTGAGCGACGAGGAAGTCGAAGAGATTGTGAATCACCTCAAGAGCTTCGGCCCGCCGAGCTATATTGGCGGCGTGATTGATGGCCCTGCTGACGACAAAGCGGACAATATCGACGCGGTTCTTGGCCTGAACACAGGCGGCAACACCAATGGCGAAGATGCGCTCTATGATTCTGCAGTGGCCATTGTCATTCAGGACCGTAAGTGCTCGACCTCTTACATCCAGCGTAAGCTGGCCATCGGCTACAACAAGGCCGCACGCCTGGTGGAACAGATGGAAGACGAAGGTCTTGTCAGCCCGGCCAACCATGTTGGCAAACGCGAAATTCTGGTGCCTGAGCAGTGATGCTCAGGCCTGATCACATTTTTTTGTAACGCGTATCAGGGTAAGCGGGCAAAGCGCCCCTATATTGGACCTATGACCAAACTTAAAACCTTTGCCACCGCTGCTATTATCTCTCTAGCCACTGCCATGCCTGCCGTGGCGGAAAAGCTGTCGCTCAATCAGATCAGCGCCTATTTCAATACGCTCAAAACCGCGAAGTCCGACTTCATGCAAATCTCGGATGATGGTTCAGTGCAGACCGGCACGCTGTTTATTCAGCGCCCCGGCAAGATGCGCTTTGAGTATGATCCGCCGCAAAAGGCGTTGGTGCTTGCCTCCAACAATGCCGTGGCGATTTTTGACAACCGCGCCAAAGGAGAACCGGAAACCTATCCTTTGAAGCGCACACCATTGTCGATCATTCTGGCACGCAAAGTGAACTTACAATCCGCCAATGCGGTGGTGGGGCATAGCTATGACGGCAAGCACACCATTGTCACGGCACAGGACCCCAAGAATCCGGACATTGGGCGCATTCAGATGAAGTTTTCGGGCTCTCCGGTCACGCTGGACGAGTGGGTGATCCAGGACGCACATGGTGGTCGCACAACCATTCGTTTGGGCGACACCGAAACCGGGATGACCTATCCACGTGCATTGTTTGACATTGATACAGAACGTAGCAAGCGTCGTCGTTGAGGCGCTTGTTTAGGCAATGATGTCCGGTGTGAGCCGGTCTTCAATACGCGAAATGATGTCTTTGAGGCGCAGCTTCTGCTTCTTTAGGCGCTGAATCGTCAGCTGATCCCCCGTGCCACGATGCACCAAAGCATTGATCGCTTCGTCCAGATCGCGGTGCTCTTGTTTGAAGACCTCCAGCTCGACACGCAAAACGTCGTCGGTTTTCATCGCAAGGTCGGTGGTGGCATTCATGTCTGGGTCCTTAGCCTAAACGGACTCCTAAGATAGGGCTTTCCTGACCCGCTGAAAAGAAGGCGATTTGTCCATTTTTTGATAACCTGTTTAGCATTCCCCATCGCGACCCTTGCAGCACAGGACATGCTGTCCCATATTCATAGAGCGCGAGGTTGCCAGAAAGGGGTCTCGGCGCAGACTGTCGCTTTGCACAAGGACGGGTCAATGACCAAACTTTCTTTGGGGTCGCATCCCCACATGCTGGGTTTTGAACAGCTCGAACGCCTCCTCGAACGGACCGCCAAATCCGCTGAGGGTTATCCCCCGTTTAACATCGAACAAACCGCAGACTATGCCTATCGCATTACGCTGGCTGTCGCAGGTTTTCGCGAAGAGGATCTGAGCATCACGGTGGAAGATCGCCAATTGGTTGTTCGTGGCCGCTCCTCTGAGGATGCAAGCGAGCGGGTGTTTCTGCACCGGGGCATCGCCTCTCGCCAGTTCCAGCGCAGCTTTGTGCTCGCGGATGGTGTTGAGGTAGGAGAGGCAACAATGGAAAACGGCCTCCTACACATCGATTTGTCCCACGCGCGGCCAGAGACTGTTGTTCAAACCATCCAAATCAAAAAAGGATAGACCCATGCACAATGATGAAACACAGAGCGAAGTTGCCGAAGATCGCACCGTCTATGTGCGTGAAGTTATGGTCTCTGACCTGCCAGAAGAGATGCAAGAGGAGGCTGATGGTGCTGAAACCCTGTTTGCAGTGCATGCCACCGATGGTGAGCGTCTGGCGCTGGTGAAAGACCGTGGATTGGCCTTTGACTTGGCCCGCCAGAATAACTTTTGGCCAGTGACCGTGCACTAGGAACGCTGAGACATTCCAATACCGAAGAAGGCGCCATCTGGCGCCTTCGTTATTTCAGAGGCACTTCAACGGTCTCTTCTCCCCAGCCATCTTGGTTGCATTTGGCACGCACATAGATCGTCGTGATTTCCGGCGGAATCCAAACGCGGGACAGGCTGCGCGTGAACGGCTGCTCGTTCACATGCGGATGCGCCAGAATACGGGTGCCCATAACCTGGCCATCTTCGGTTTCTAAACGCCAGCCATCTGCATAGTGATCCCAGCCTGTGTCCGGATGTTCAAGGGTGACATCAAACCGCCAGCCAGCATCACTTTGGGTGGCTTTCACATCGGTGATCTGGGCAGGATCGGCCAACGCCGTCTGGGCGGCAAACATTATCGGTAGAACAAAGTATCGCATGTCGTGAGGGTAGCAGTCCGGATTCCCCCTGTCGCGTTTTCAATCGGTAAAAAGAAACCCGGGCCGCGATGGCCCGGGTCAAATTTTCGTGTCTCTTGGGGCTGTTTAGCCTTTGGAGAACTCTGGGTAGGCTTCCATGCCCAGTTCTGCCATGTCCAGACCGTTGATCTCGGTCTCTTCGTCAACCCGCAGACCCATGGTGGCTTTCAGGATGAACCAGACGATTGCAGAGACAACCACGGTGAAGAGCCCGACCACAATGATGGCGTAGAGCTGGGTGCCGAGGGAGGCGTCACCGTTGGTGAACACAACCGCGATGGTGCCCCAGATACCAGCGATCAGGTGAACCGGAATGGCACCAACCACGTCGTCGATTTTCAGCTTGTCTAGGAATGGAACCGCGAAGACCACGATCACACCACCAACTGCACCGATCAGAGTTGCTGCGCCCAGGGATGGGGTCAGCGGCTCTGCAGTGATGGACACGAGGCCCGCCAGTGCGCCGTTCAGAACCATAGTCAGGTCCGGCTTTTTATACAGGATTTGGGTCAGGATCAGAGCTGCGATCGCTCCGCCTGCTGCCGCAGTGTTGGTATTGGCAAAGATGCGGGATACGTCTGCTACGTCACCCACGGTGCCCATCGCCAGCTGCGAGCCGCCGTTAAAGCCGAACCAGCCGAGCCACAGGATGAATGTACCCAGAGTGGCAAGTGTCAGGTTGGAACCTGGGATTGGAACCACACGGCCTTCTTTGTTGTACTTGCCGATACGTGGGCCAAGGATGATGGCGCCGGTCAAAGCGGCCCAGCCACCAACGGAGTGCACAACGGTCGAACCTGCGAAGTCCAGGAAGCCAGCCGCATCCAAGAAGCCACCGCCCCATTTCCAGGAGGCCTGCAGTGGGTAGATCACGGCGGTCAGTACGATCGTGAAGATCAGGAATGGCCACAATTTGATACGCTCCGCCAGAGTACCGGACACGATGGATGCGGTGGTGGCACAGAACATCAGCTGGAAGAAGAAGTCAGAACCGGTGGAGGCATAGGAGTAGTCATCCGCCGCATCAGAGGTGACACCAACCGCTTCCAGAACGCCAGGGCCCCAGACGCCGGACAGGATGCCGTCCACAGACCAAGTCCCGAGCGGGTACATCAGATTGTAGCCGATCAAGTAGTAGAAGATCGCCGCGAGCGAGAACAAAGAGATGTTCTTGATCAGCTGCATGGTCACGTTTTTGGAACGTACGAGGCCCGCTTCCAGCATGGCGAAACCTGCCGCCATCCAGAACACGAGGAAGCCACCCACAAGGAACAGCAGCGAGTTGAGAATAAAGACGGTGTCGGTGGAGGCGTTCACGCCCGGCACCGGACCTTCTTCGGCCAAGCCAAGACTCGGCAGCGCGATCAGCGCGGCGGGCAGGGCCAGTTTTGCGAGGGTAGTCATCAGTGTATTCCTTCCTTGCGGCGCCTTAGATGGCGTCTGCATCCGTTTCGCCGGTGCGCACGCGAATGGCTTGCTGCACATCCAGCACGAAGATTTTGCCATCGCCGATCTTGCCGGTCTGAGCGGTGTTGGTGATGGTTTCGACCACCTGGTCGGCCATGTTGGCAGCAACTACGAGTTCGAGTTTGACCTTGGGCACAAAGTTCACCGCGTATTCGGCACCGCGATAGATTTCTGTGTGGCCGGATTGGGAGCCGAAGCCCTTAATTTCAGTGACCATCATGCCGCGCACGCCGATCTCGGTCAGCGCCTCGCGAACCTCCTCCAGCTTGAACGGTTTGATCGTTGCGATAATTAGTTTCACCTTGTTCCCCTTTTGGCGGTGCGGGGAGTGCCCCGCGAATTTTGCACCTGCAGCAAAGCGCAGCAGCTGCCAAAAAACGAAGGTCCGGGGCGGATTTTTGAGCAAAAATTTAGTTTGAGAGGTGAAAAAATGGGCAAATTGAACGGTTTGCAAGAAAAATAGGCGGCGAAAGAATGGTTTTGCCCCATTCGGTGGGTCTACATCGGACCCCACACGCGCTAAAATGCTTGAAAAGAACATCCCGGGCAGTGGGCAGAGCATGAGTGATTCAAGACGTCGGAAACCACCTTTGGTGGCGGACAAGCGCTACACGCGTAAAGCCAGTAAGCCTGCGCGCAAGCCGACCAAATCCAAAGCCAAGCCTGCCCCTAAGCGTCCTGTGCGCCGCAAGACAACGCCCAAACGTCCCCGCAAACAGTCACGCAATCCTATTGTTCGGTTCTTCAGCAATATCATCCGCTGGATCCTGCGCCTGATCTGGACCATTGTCTGGCGCACGTCCGTAGTAATCGGCATCATGGTCGGCTTGGCTGTGACCTACGTCTACGCAACCCTGCCTGATGTGGACGAACTGCTGGATGGCCGCGCGCGTGGGTCGGTCACCTTGCTGGATCGTGACGACAAGGTCTTTGCTTGGCGCGGCGATCAGTTTGGCGGTGTGGTCACGGCGGACACCGTGTCCAAACACCTGAAAAACGCGGTCATCGCCACCGAGGACAAGCGCTTCTACCGCCACTTTGGCGTCAGCCCACGGGGGGTTGCGAGCGCAGTGCGCATCAACCTCAGCGAAGGTCGAGGGCCGTTGTCCGGTCACGGTGGCTCCACGCTGACCCAACAGACCGCGAAACTTCTGTGTCTCGGCGTGGAATATGACGCTAGCGCTTGGGAGAGCGAAGCGGATTACGTGCGTGACTGTCGGCGCGGCTCTTTGGGGCGGAAGGTGAAAGAGGCCGTCTACGCCATGGCGATGGAGGTCAAATACACCAAGGATGAAATCCTCTCCGTCTACCTCAACCGCGCCTATATGGGCGGCGGCGCTTATGGCGCGGAGGCCGCGTCTCAGCGCTACTTTGGCAAACCTGCCGCAAACCTGACCCCAGCAGAAGGCGCGATGATCGCCGGTCTTTTGACCGCGCCGTCCTCATTGGCACCGACGGCCAACTTGAAACGGTCTCAGGATCGCGCTGCCACAATTCTGCGTTTGATGAACGAGCAGGATTATCTGTCTGACAAAGACACTAAATATTATCAGGCCAACCCGGCAACCCTGTCTGCTGCGGCCAAAGCCAAGGCCGGTGGCTATTTTGCCGACTGGGTGATGTCCTCAGGACCAGAGTTCTTCACCCGCAACACCACCGAAGATGTGATCCTGAAAACCACCATGGATCCACGCATTCAAAAAGCGGCGGAGGATGGTCTCAAATGGGTATTTGAAAACAAGGTCCGCGAAGGCTCCAAAGCGCAGGCGGCGATTGTGGTCATGTCTGCTGACGGGGCGGTGCGTGCCATGGTGGGGGGGCGTCAGACCAAAGTGTCCGGTGCCTTCAACCGCGCCACGCAGGCCAAACGCCAAACCGGCAGTGCCTTTAAACCCTTTGTCTATGCCACTGCGCTGGAACGCGGTGGACATTATGATGACAAGGTGTTGGACGAACCGTACTGCCTCAACATCGCGGGCTCTGGGCAATGGTGTCCCAAGAACTACACCGGCAAACACTACGGCGAGGTCTCCCTGACTTTTGCCCTGATGAACTCTCTCAATATTCCAGCTGTGAAAGTCTCTGAGCGCGCTGGCCGTGAAAATGTGCGCACTGTGGCAAGCATGTTTGGCATCGAGAACGACCTCGCCGCAGGCCCGGCTTTGGCCCTTGGCGCCTCAGAAAGCAGCCTGTTGGAAATGACCGGCGCCTATGCTGGCATCCTGAACGGCGGCTCCTCGGTGACGCCCTATGGTTTGGTCGAGCTGCGCCTCTTAGGCGAAGACGATGCGCTTATGGGCACCGGTGGCGGCATTGGCGAGCGTGTGATCTCTGACGCGGCCGCACGTGAGCTAGTCTGGATGATGGAGAAAGTGGTCAGCGAAGGCACCGGTGGGCGCGCAAAAATGGACGGCTGGCAGGTGGCGGGCAAAACCGGCACCACCCAAGCGGCGCGCGATGCGTGGTTCATTGGCTTTACCAATGAATATGTCGCTGGTGTTTGGATGGGCTATGACGACAATACGCCGCTGACGGGCGTAACAGGTGGTGGGTTGCCTGCCGAAATTTGGCGCGAAGCCATGGTGCGTGTGCATGAGGGCATGGCCCCCACACCGCTGCCCGCGTTTACCCCCAAGCCGCAAAAAGCCCCCAAACAGCCCGCGCGACCGCGTAAAAATCAAGGGATTGATGGGGTTGTGAACGGTATCCTGCGCGACATCTTTGGCGGCCGGAATTGATCCGGCCTGCCGATTTGTGTCGTTGAGAGGGCTTAGCCCGCCTTTTTGAGGTCCTGGATCAGCCCGTTGATGTCGCCTTTGCGGCGATCTAGCATTGCACCAATTTCGGCTTTTTCAGACAGGCGCAGGCTGATGCCTTCGATGATCAGGTCAAAGAATTTGTTCTTGCCGGATTTGTCAGACACCAGAAAGGCCACTTTGAAAGGCTTCTGACCGCGCAGGGTCACTTTGGCGTTGACCTCATAGAAGCTTTTCACCGGACGTCCGCCGGTCACTTCAACCTTGCCGCCAACAAATTCATTGAAACGCTTGCCGTATTTGCGGGAGATATACCCCTGAAACGCCTTGGTGTAGCTGTTCAGCTGGCTTTTGCTCAAGCCGCGCGCATCGGGGCCAAGCGCAGAGCGCGCAATGATGCTCACGTCTCCGTATTTCACAAAGATCTTCTCAAAATCCTTGATCATCCGGTCCAGCGATTTGCCGGAAGAAATCACTTTGTTGATGTCAGCAACCGCTTTGTCGATCAGCGCTTTGGCCTGCGCATCGTTCAATGCAAAGACGGAAGAGGGCAGGGCCGCCACTGCGCCTGCAGCGGCAGATAGGGTGACGAAATTGCGTCGTGTGAGCTTAGAAATCAGCATAGGGATCCTCATACGGGTCGAACTCTGGGTCGACATAAGTCTCCTCGCCTTGGTTTCCAAGGCGGAACCGGCGGTTTTGCAGATAGAGAATGCGGGCTTGCGCATAACTATCCGCGCTGTCGTACAGGATCGAATCCACCGTAGCGTCATAGTCGTACCGGTCGCCCATCTTGTTCACGACATAGGCCACACCGCCAATGTAGCGTGTGGGTTCGCGCACAACGACAAAGAACGGATCAAGTATGACGTCCACGGCAAAGCCATAGGCGTCGCGTGTGGTTGATGGACCAAAGAACGGCATCTCCGTATAGGCACCTTCTCCTGCGCCCCATACATGCAACGTTTCGCCAAAATCGGTGTCATGGCGCTCCATTCCCGCCGCCGAGGCCGGATCAAACAGGCCGGCCACGCCAAAAGTGGAGTTCAGCACAAAGCGGAATAGCGACGAGCCGGCTTCCGGTAGCTTGCCTTGTAAGGTGTTGTTGATCACATCATTGGGCAGCGACAAATGGTCGGCAAAGTTGGACACGCCAGTGCGCACGGGCCTTGGAATGATGGTGCCGTAGCCGTTGGACGCAGGCGACAACAGGATCGTATCGACGCGCTTATTGAACTCATGGATGCGTCGATTGGCAGCTTCATTTGGGTCGTGAATGCCGGAGGGCGGGAGGTTGGATTTTGCGCATGCCGTCAGGGTTGTGCTGACACAGAGGGTCAGTACAATGGACCGCAACATTTTCTTAGGAACAAGTTTCAAAAGGCTACCATACGTCTTTCAATTCGCCACAACACTCCACCATTTAGATTAATCGATTGCTTACCCCAATGTCATAGTGATGTTCGTCACATGATGTGGCAGTTTGGGAACATAAGCCTGACAGCTCAACAGGCACAAGAACGCCGGACATCACATGTTTGTGGACAGGTCCGACATACAGGGACCGTTTGATGACCACACAAGCCAAAGAACGCGGGTTGCAGGAACTCCGCTCCGTCCGGGCGCAAAGTCGTGTCCTTTACTGGACAGTTGCCGTGTTCAGTTTCTTCGTGAACCTGCTGATGCTGACCGGACCGCTCTATATGTTGCAGGTCTATGACCGGGTGCTTGGAAGTGGCTCTCGCGAAACACTTTTTGCGCTGTCGTTGCTGGTCGTGTTTCTCTATGGGCTCATGGGATTGATTGATTTTGCGCGTGGCCGGATCATGGCGCGTGTCGGAGCCCGGTTTCAGGATGCTTTGGATCAACGGGTCTTTGATGCCTCTCTACGCCGCTCATCCGTGGGCAAATCAACGGGCTCGGAAACGGCGCTTCAGGATTTGGAATCGGTGCAACGTCTACTGACCTCGCCAGTCTTGACCTCGGTCTTTGACATGCCATGGGCGCCGCTGTTCTTCTTTGGCATCGCCCTGTTCCATCCTTGGTTGGGTCTTTTGGCGATTGTGGGCGGCGGCGCCTTGATTCTCGCAGCGGTCTTCAACCAATTTGCCACACGGCGCCACAACGAGCGAATGCTGGCCGCCACGCATAATGCCAATCGCATGTCGGCACAAATGCAGTCTGAAGCCGAGCTGGTGTCCGCGCTGGGCATGCGCAAAGCCGCCTTCGAGCGCTGGAAAACTGTGCGACGCATGTCGCTGCAAGAGACCATGAACACGGCAGATGTCGGCGGTGGCTTCACCACCTCCATCAAGACGTTCCGCCTGTTTTTGCAATCCGCGATGCTTGGGCTTGGTGCGTATCTGGTGCTGGAAGGAGAGATCACGCCGGGCGCTATGATTGCCGGCTCGATTTTGCTCGGTCGCGCACTTGCCCCCATTGAATTGGCTGTGAACCAATGGGCCGTGGTGCAACGCGCACGGAAAGGCTGGCATAGCCTTGCGGAACTCTTGGGGGCGGTGCCGCCAGTGCAGCCGCGCACGGAATTGCCCGCGCCTGCGGCCAAGCTACAGCTTCAGCAAGTCACCATCGTGCCTCCAGGCGAATCGCAGGCCACCCTTCGGATGATTGCGTTTGATGTGGTGCCTGGAGAAGCCATCGGCGTGATTGGTTCGTCAGGCGCCGGAAAATCGACTTTGGCCAAGGCCATCACCGGCGTTTGGCGCCCCGCAGGTGGCAAAATCCGTCTCGATGGGGCCTCTCTGGAGCAATACGATCCCGCAGCACTGGGCCGGTACATTGGCTATCTGCCGCAGCGTGTCGAATTGTTTGATGGGACAATCGCCGAAAACATCGCCCGTTTGGAAAAAGATGCACCGGCTGAGAAAATCATCGCGGCCGCGCAAAAGGCAGACGCGCATGAAATGATCCTGAAACTGCCGGATGGGTATGAAACCCAAGTGTCGGCGCACGGTGGCCGCCTGTCAGGTGGTCAGTTGCAGCGCATTGGTCTGGCGCGTGCCATGTATTCTGATCCGGTGATCTTGGTGCTGGATGAACCCAACTCAAATTTGGACAACGAAGGATCCATGGCGCTCAACACCGCGATCCGCAGCATGAAGCAAGCGGGCAAAAGCGTGTTGATCATGGCGCACCGTCCGGCTGCGATTCAGGAATGTGACAAGCTGCTTGTGATCGAGCAGGGACAAAGGCGCAGTTTTGGCCCCAAAGATGAAGTGCTCAAGGAAGTGCTGCGCAACCACAACGAGGTGCGCAACTCTATCGGGCCGGGAGGTGTGCAATGAGCGCGGACAAAACATGGAGCGCCCGCAAGCCACTTTGGATTGGCGGCGTAGCGTTGGCCACACTGGTGATTGGCTTTGGTGCCTGGGCGGTTGGAACAGAGATCGCTGGCGCGATTGTGACCTCCGGACGAGTGGAGGTGGATCGCAACCGTCAGATTGTCCAACACATTGACGGCGGGGTGGTGACCGAGATCAAGGTGGAGGAAGGTGACCGGGTTGAACCGGGTCAAATCCTCATGCAGCTTGATGAAGCCGAATTGACCTTGGAACTCACCGTGGCTGAAGGCCAACTTTGGGAGCTGATGGCGCGGCGCGGTCGCCTTGAGGCGGAACGGGACGAAGTCCAAGAGATTGTTTTTGATCCCGCATTGGTGGCGATCGCGGACAGTTCGCAAGAGGCCGCAGGCTTGATGAGCGGTCAAAGCCGTTTGTTCGCGGCGCGTGCTGACACGCTTAACAAAAATCTCGACCAGCTTGGCAAACGCAAGGCGCAGATCCAAAGCCAGATCGTTGGCATCGACGCGCAAAACATCGCGCTCACGCAACAACTGGATCTGATCAAAGCGGAACTGGCGGATCAACAGGCGCTGCTCGACAAGGGCTTGGCGCAGGCTACGCGCGTTCTCGCCCTGCGCCGTGAAGAGGCTTCACTGGCGGGGCGTGTCGGAGAGCTGCATGCCAGCCGCGCCCAGGCAGAAGGGCGCGTCACTGAAATTGAAATTGAAGCCCTGGCGCTTGCCAGCACCCGTCGGGAAGAAGCCATCACCACGCTGCGCGACTTGCGATACCGGGAGCTGGAGTTGTCTGAGCGCCGCCGCCATCTGATGACAAAAATCGAAAGCCTGGACATCCGCGCACCGGTTGCAGGTTTGGTCTACGGATTGCAGGTCTTTGCGTCTCAGTCGGTGATCCAACCTGCTGAACCGTTGTTGTATATCGTCCCGCAGGACCGTCCATTGATCGCCGCCGTTCAGGTGCCAACTATTCACGTGGATCAGGTGTATCCCGGTCAAACCGTTACGCTTAAATTCTCCGCCTTCGATCAACGCACCACGCCAGACTTGGAAGGCAGTGTGGTCCACATCTCAGCGGATGCTTTTCAGGACGACCAAACCGGTGGCTCCTTCTACAAGGCGGAAATCGAGTTGTTGGAAGGCGAGGTGGAAAAACTGCCTGCCGAAGCTTCGCTTGTACCGGGCATGCCGGTGGATGCTTTCTTCAGAACGCGAGACCGCACCCCTTGGGAGTATCTGACCAAACCTCTGACCGATTATTTTGTGCGGGCCTTCCGCGAAAGCTGACATGCATTTCGCGCTTTTCAAATGCGATTTTGCGGACTAGCGTCGCCGCAAACATCGCATATGGAGAGCACGTGATGAGCGCGATTGAAGCACGCCTGAAAGAACTGGGAATTACATTGCCGGATATGGCCGCCCCTGCGGCCAACTACGTCCCTTATGTGGTTGTGGGCGATATGGTCTATGTCTCCGGTCAGATCTCGATGACAGAGGCCGGCTTCACCACCGGCAAAGTCGGCGCGGACCTGACCACCGAAGAAGGTGTGGCCGCTGCTCAAACCTGTGCAGTAGGCCTTCTGGCAGCCCTCAAAGCCGCCTGTGGCGGTGACATCGACCGTCTGGTGCAAGTGGTCAAGTTGGTTGGCTTTGTGAACTCCACACCAGAGTTCACCGATCAGCCCAAAGTCATCAACGGCGCGTCTGATTTCATGGTTGAAGCGCTGGGTGATAAGGGCCGCCACGCTCGTTCTGCGGTTTCTGCTGGTTCACTACCATTTGGCGTGGCTGTGGAAATCGAAGGCATCTTCCAGATTTCCTAATATGCTCGACAAACGGTTCTTTGATGCGCCCATTGCGCATCGGGCCCTGCATGACGTCAACGATGGCCGCCCGGAAAACAGCCGGGCGGCCATTGAAGCGGCTATTGCGCAAGGCTTTGGCATTGAAATTGACCTGCAACTGTCCTCAGACGGGGTGGCCATGGCGTTCCATGACTACCAATTGCAACGCTTGGCCGAAGCCAAAGGCGCAGTGCGTCAGCACACAGCTGCGGCGCTTGGGGCCATACGCCTGATCGGTGGCGACGAAGGCATTCCCTCCTTTGCTGAAGTGCTGGATTTGGTTGCAGGCCGCGTGCCACTTCTGATCGAATTCAAAGATCAGGACGGCATCATGGGTCCCAACGTCGGTGACCTCGAAGCATCAGCGGTGCAAGCTGTGCAAGGCTATGACGGCCCGCTGGCCTTCATGGCGTTTAACCCCCACAGCGTGGCGTCTCTGCGTGATCTCGCCCCTGATGTGCCACGTGGGTTGACCACCGATCCGTTCCACGCCGAGGGTTGGCCGCTACTGGCCGAAGCGGTCCGCACCCGCCTGCGCGCGATCCCGGATTATGACGACGTTGGCGCTTGTTTCATCAGTCACAGCGTCGATGATCTGCACTCGCCGGTGGTTGCGCGGCTCAAAGCGCGCGGTGCCAATATCCTGTGCTGGACTGTGACGTCGGCCAAGCAGGAGCAAGAGGCGCGCCAAATCGTCGATAACGTCACTTTTGAAGGCTACTTGCCAGAGGGCAGCTAAGTTTGGCTGCCCAAAAAGTGATTTGTCTCGCGCCCACCATCGTAGCAGGTACACTACTGACAAGGAGGCGTGCGCATGGACGGCGATCCCATCGAAATCACACTGCACCAGTCGCTGGACAGCATTCCGGCGACTGACTGGGACGCCTGCGCTGATCCCTCACCCAGCGAAACTGGTCGCGCTGAAAACCCCTTTGTCACCCACCGGTTCCTCCGTGCGCTGGAGGAAAGCGGAAGTGTTGGTTCTGGCACTGGCTGGCTACCCCGTCACCTGACTGCCAAAGCTGGTGGTGAAGTCATCGCGGTCGCGCCGATGTACATCAAACAGCACAGTCAGGGCGAATACGTCTTTGACCACAACTGGGCCCACGCCTACGAACAAGCGGGTGGGCGCTATTACCCCAAACTGCAAACCGCCGTGCCGTTTTCACCGGTCACAGGTCGTCGCCTGCTGACCCGACCCGGCTGGGAGGCCACTGGCCAATCCGCGCTTGTGCAGGGCATGGTGCAGGTTGGCACAGACAATGGCCTCAGCGGCGCGCACATCACCTTCTGCACGGAAGAAGAGGCGCAAAACGGCCAAGAGATGGGCCTGCTCTATCGCACTGGACAGCAGTTCCACTGGCTCAACGACACCTACGCCAACTTTGACGCCTTCCTCGACGCCCTGTCCTCCCGCAAACGCAAAAACATCCACAAAGAACGTGCCCAAGCCCAAGCCTTTGGCGGCAGCATCACCTGTTTGACCGGTGCCGACATACAGCCCCACCACTGGGACGCCCTGTGGCGGTTCTACCAAGACACCGGCGCGCGCAAATGGGGCGCGCCGTATCTGACCCGTGCCTTCTTTGACATCCTCCATCAAACCATGCGCGACGACACGCTCCTGATCTTTGCCGAGCGCGACGGCGCGCCCGTTGCGGGTGCCATGAACATGATTGGCAGTGACACGCTTTTCGGCCGTTACTGGGGCTGCGTCGAGCATCACCCGGCATTGCACTTTGAATTGTGCTATTATCAGGCGATGGACTGGGCAATTGCGCAGGGGCTGTCTTCGGTGGAAGCGGGCGCACAAGGCGAGCACAAACTGGCACGGGGCTATCTGCCGGTGACAACCCATTCGCTGCACTGGATCCAAGACCCGGGCTTTCGCGACGCCATCGACCGCTACCTGCAAGAGGAGCGCGCGGCCATCAGTCAGGACGTCGAAGTGCTTACCAGTTACGGCCCGTTCAAACGCGGCAACGAGGAGGACCACGAATGACCGAAAAGCTCAGCCAAGCCGCCCGCGACGCGGTGCTGGACCCGTTGTTGCAAGGCGGCTGGACCTATTGCGACGACCGCGACGCGATCCGCAAGTCGTTTGTGTTTGAGAATTTTGTAGAGGCCTTTGGCTGGATGACCAAAGCGGCCATCTGGGCGGAAAAATGGAACCACCACCCGGAATGGTCTAACGTCTACAAAACGGTGGACGTCACCCTGACCACCCACGATGTGGGCGGCATTTCTGCCTTGGACGCCAAACTCGCACGTAAAATGGATGTTCTCTTCGGAGAGGCCTGACACGCTCGCGCAGCCCGTCAGGCCAGTCGTGCTCCAACTTAAAGCGCGGCAACCATGGTTTCTCCAGCGCTGATCTCGCAGGTGCCCGGCGCCTCTTCGACGTTCAGGATCTTGAACTCACCGTCTTCGATCATTGCCGCATAACGCTTGGAACGGTTCACAAACCCAATTGCAGGCACGCTGAAATCCAGCCCCATCGCTGTGGTGAGATCGCCGGTTGGGTCCGCCAACAGTGTCACACCGGCGTCCGCAGCGTTGTTGGCCTTGTCCCAGGCATCCATCACAAACGGGTCGTTCACCGATACGCAGATCACCTCATCCACGCCTTTGTCTTTCAATGCATCAACATTACGCATGAAGCTTGGTAAATGCGCGCTGCTACAAGTGGATGTAAATGCACCCGGCAAGCCAAACAAAACTACCTTGCGGTCTTTGGTCAGACTCTCAACTGAAACCGGCTCTGGGCCTTCAGCGCCGACCTTCATCAGCGTGCCTTCGGGGATTTTGTCTCCGATAGAAATACTCATCTGTGATACTCTCATTGCGTTTCCCTGACCCTGCGATATAGGCTCGCCACCGGCTTAGGCAATGGGTTTGAGGGAGAGTGACGTGACGCACGTTGTTGTGATTGGGGCAGGACAGGCGGGTGCCGCCTGTGTGGCCAAACTGCGCGCCAAGGGATTTGAAGGCGACATCACCTTGATTGGAGCCGAAACCGCACCACCATACCAACGCCCGCCTCTCTCCAAGAAGTACCTGCTGGGCGAAATGGACCTCGAACGTCTCTACCTGCGCCCAGAGAGCTATTACGCGGATCAGAACATCTCTCTGCGCCTCGGCACGACCGTCGGCGCTATCGACACAGCGGCGCAAACGGTCTCCCTAGCCGAGGAAACTCTCTCCTATGATCACCTCGTTCTGACCACCGGTGCGAGCCCCATTCGCCTGCCTGCCGCCATCGGCGGTGACCTTGACGGCGTTTACACCGTGCGCAATCTCGCCGACGTGGACGCCATGGCCCCCGAGTTTGTCAAAGACCGCCACGTTCTGATCGTCGGAGGGGGCTACATCGGCCTCGAAGCTGCTGCCGTCGCTGCCGCCAAGGGGGTGAAAGTCACGCTGGTGGAAATGTCGGATCGCATCCTGCAACGTGTTGCTGCCAAGGAAACCAGCGACTATTTCCGCGCGCTGCACAGCTCCCATGGTGTGGAGATCCTCGAAGGCACTGCTCTAGAAGACCTCGCTGGCGATGGTCGCGTGACCACGGCCAATCTCTCTGGCGACCGCGAACTGGCCGTGGATTTTGTCATTGTCGGCGTAGGCATCCGCCCTGGTACTCCTCTGGCCGAGGCCGCAGGCCTCTTGCTCGACAACGGCATCGCCACGGATGATCAAGGCCGCACCAGCGCGCCCAACGTCTGGTCCGCGGGCGACTGCGCCTCCTTCCCCTACAAAGGCACCCGCATCCGTCTGGAAAGCGTGCCCAACGCCATCGATCAGGCCGAAGTGGTCGCCGAAAACATCTTGGGTGCGGAGAAAACCTACGTCGCCAAGCCTTGGTTCTGGTCCGATCAATATGACGTCAAACTGCAAATCGCCGGGTTGAACACCGGCTTTGACACCATCGTCACCCGCGACAGCGGCACTGGCGCCACGTCATTCTGGTATTACCAAGGCGACACCCTTCTGGCCGTCGACGCCATGAACGCACCACGCGACTACATGGTGGGCAAGCGCCTGATCGAAGGCGGAAAATCCCCGGCGCGTGACATGGTCGCCGACATGACCAACGACATCAAAGACCTGATGCGTCTCTAAGGAGCCTACATGCGGATCATTGGCGGAGAATGGCGCGGCATCGCGCTTGCGGCAGTAGGCAAAGGCGATCAGGGCAAACACCTGCGCCCGACCACAGACCGCGTGCGCGAAAGCCTGTTCAACGTGTTGCAGGGCGGCAAGCTGGGCGATCCCATCACAGATGCCCGCGTGTTGGACCTCTTTGCTGGCACCGGCGCCCTGGGGCTGGAGGCAGTGTCGCGTGGGGCCACAACCGTGACCTTTGTAGATGACGGCCGCGTGGCCGGAGGGTTGATCCGCGACAACATCCGCAAAACCTGCGGCTCCGAACGCGCAAAACTGATCAAAGCCGACGCCACCCGCTTGCCGCAAAACCCGGATGCGCCCTATGACCTGATCTTTCTGGATCCGCCTTACGGCAAATCCATGGGGCAGAAGGCTTTGTCTCTGGCGTCTCAAAACGGGTGGATTGATCCAGATGCGTTGCTCGTTTGGGAGGAGAACACGCCACAGGTGGCGCCTGACAGATTCACTCAGCTGGATCAGCGCAAATATGGCGACACATGGATGACCTTTCTCGAGGTCGCAGAGCCCGCTCCGTAACGGCCAAGCTCCTTTGCCGTTGCGTCACATTTTGTTTTAGAGGTAAATTAATTCCTCTACCGCATACAGCTCCTCTCGAATTCTGCGCGCAGGGGGCAATATGCCACTTTCATTGGATGGGGTCATTTTTGACCAGATCATGCCGGACAACTCTGGCGGTGCTGTCTTGGATGCGGACAAGGACGGCACGGCAACTCAAGAAGACGAGTTTGTGTCCTTTCAAAACACCACAAATGCGGACATCGATATCTCCGGTTGGCAGATTTGGTCAGTGTCTGATGGCTACGGTGCACCCGACCAAGCCAAAACCGGCCTCGTGCATGAATTTGAACCTGGTACCGTCTTGGAGGGGGGCGAAACGCTTTGGGTGCTGAGCGAGATTACCGGTGACCTTCACTGGGCGGAAGAGGCCAGCGAAGGCGGCGTCGAAGCTGTCGGTGGCGGCTCCAACTTGATGACGGAAGGGATGGCGGACTCCACGTCAGAGTCGGTTGCTTTGGTTAACCCGGATACGGGGAAGTTTATCGTCTTCAATATGTCGCCCACTCCTGCGGACTACAGCGAGCTGGCCAGTATTGGGTTTCCTGGAACCATCGAATTAGGTCAGATTGACGGTGACAGCGTTCAGGATGATCCTGGCGGCGGTTTCTCCTATCAGTATGACCCTTCCACAGACAGCTACATCTACAAAGCCGCTTGGGTCCCATGTTTTGTGGCGGGCAGCTTGATTGACACGCCAAACGGTCCGCGACCGGTCGAAGACATCAAAGCCGGGGACCTTGTGTCAACAATTGATGGCGGACCTCAGGTCGTCTTATGGACGCGATGTCGCGACGTCGATTTGACCAACCTTGAAAACAAAGTGCACGCCCCTGTTGAATTTAAACCGGGCAGCTTGGGTCCTTGTCTTCCTGAGACGCCATTTGCGGTCTCGCCACAGCATCGCCTGTTGATGGTCAATCAAGAGGGGAACGAGGTGCTGGTGCCCGCAATCGGATTGCTCAGTCGCTCACATGTGCGTCGGAAAGCGGGGATGAAGTCCGTCCGCTATCATCACTTGTTGCTCGATCATCATGCCATTTTGTCGGTGCATGGCGTGGCGGCGGAAAGCCTTCTTGCGACCGAAAATCTGCTGCGGGAAGTGACCGGGGCAGATCGAAAAACGCTCCTGCACCATTTTCCCGAGCGTGCGCCTTTGCCATCGCCTGCACGACCCATTCTGAGCGTGAAAGAGACCAAAGTTGCTCGCGAATGGCAGTTGCGCCCGGCTGGATTTGTGCAGAAACAGCGCCAAATGGCGGGCTAGGTCGCAGAAAGTGGAGTGAAAAGTATCATTTAAAAACAGCCTTCTAGGCCTGCGTTTTGTGTTCTTGTGACGCTTCGCCACTTAAAAATTGTTGACAGAAATCATGCCACCCTAAATAGTTCGTCCAGTGACCGAACTAAAGGAAAGCCGCGTGTCTTTTTCAGGAAATGTCTCCCGACAGCTGTCGATGAGCACCATTGTGCAAGCGATCACCAGCTACGCGCCGATCTCTCGGGCGTCGCTTGCAAAGATGACCGGTTTGTCCAAGCAAACGGTCTCCGAAATCATGGCGCAGCTGGAAGAAGATGGGCTGGTGCAAACCGTTGGGCAGACCGAAGGCCACGTCGGACGACGCGCGGTTGTGTATGAAATCAACCCCCGTGCGGCTCTGGTTGCCACGGTGGACCTCGGCGGCACCAAAGTGCGCGTCGCCATCTGTAATCTGGTGGGCGAAGTGGTGGCCGAAACCGTTGCCCCAACGGTCAAGGACGGCGGCGTTGCGGTCACAACCCAAATTGCCGACCTGATCCGCGACCTGGCCAAAACCCATGCCATCGACCCACAGACCATCCGCACCGTGGTGGTTGGTGTGCCTGGTGTGCCCCAGCCCGACGGCACCATTGCCTTTGCCCCCAACGTGCCCGGCGTGGACAAGATCCACTTTGCCGACACGCTGTCTGACTCCGTGGGCGTGGAAGTCATTGTTGAAAACGACGTGAACCTCGCAGCCCTGGGCGAGCATTGGATGACCAAGCGAGGCGATACGGACGATCTGGTCTATGTCTCCATCGGCACCGGCATCGGTGCGGGTTTGGTGATTGGTGGTAACCTTGTGCGCGGGGCATCCGGCGCAGCGGGTGAAGTCGGCTATCTGCCGTTTGGCGCGGATCCATTTGATCCCGAAAGCCTGCGCGTGGGCGCGCTGGAACGTGTGTCCGCAACCCAGGCTTTGATCGCACACTACCAAGAACTCACCGGTACCACGGTGAGCGTGCCACAGATCTTTGATGCCGCTCTGGCTGGCGAAGAGGCGGCTCAAGCGTGTTTGCAACGTGCGGCAAAAAACATCGCCTTGGCAATTGGCGCCATTGCCGCCGTGCTGGATCCGTCATGTGTTGTGATCGGTGGCTCTATTGGTGCGCGCAAAGAATTGACCGCGCTGATTGAGCCTGCACTTCGTCAGTGTTTCCCCGGTTCAGTCCCGATTGAAAACACCCTTCTTGGCAACCACGCCGCATTGGCTGGCGCCACGTCTATCGCCTTGTCACGCTTGCATGTGGCCCTGTTTACCGGGGGGCTTAAAGGCGCGGAAATTCAAGTGCCGCCACCGGCCTTGCAAACCTTTCAGGAGGTAGGCTTATGACCGATCCGCTGGTGAAAAAACTCCGGGATTGTCAGGACCGTGATGCAGATATCGCGCTGCTGCAATCCGCGTTGCGGCATGAAAGTGTGACGGGCAACGAGGCCAATTTTGTCTCGTTCCTGCAATCGCAAATGGTAGACCTGGACCTCGCGCCGCGCTCTGCGGACTTCCTGCCCGGTCGTCCTAATATCTGGGGCGTGCGCAAAGGTCCCCAAGCTGAGCCGCGGCGCAACCTCATGTTCACAGGGCATACGGACACGGTGCATGTGCGCGGCTGGGCGGACCACTGGGAAGATGATCCACGCAACGACCCTTTTGGCGGCGCGATTGTAAACGGGCACGTATGGGGCCGAGGTGCCTGTGATTTGAAAGGCGGCATATGCGCCTCCCTGGGTGCGCTGCGTCTTCTGGATCGCGCGGGCATAACCTTGGCCAATGATCTCAGCTTTGCCTTCATCGGCGATGAGGAAAGTGGCGAAACCGGCACCGGGGTCAGCGCTGGTGCCAAGGACCTGACACACCGCATCCTGTCCGGCACCGTGCCCAAGCCCGATTTTGCCGTCTATGTCGAGCCCACCAAGCTCGACGTCTACACCGCACAAATTGGCTTCTTCATCGCGGACGTAAAAATCACAGGCAAATCTGCCTATTTTGGCACCCCGGACGAGGGCGTCGACGCGCTCAAGGCCACCCATGAAATCCTGTCTGCCGTCTGGGCGCACAGCGACGAACTGCGCAGCCAGCCGCATCACGACCTGGTTGGCCCGTCGGATGTGCTTGTGACGCACCTCTCCGGCGGGGGCTATATCGCGGTGCCCGGCGAGTGCAGTTTCTCGGTGATCCGCAAACTGCGCCCGGGTGAAGATCTGTCCGAAGCGGTGGCTGCCTTTGAAAACGTAGTGCGCGGGGCCAACATCGACCCGTCCATCGAAATCACTTTTAACTACCCGGCGGGACGGGATCACGCCAAAGGCGGCTCACCCGTCGAGATCGACCGCAACCACCCCGCCGCTGCGATGCTGCAAGCCAGCCTGAAAGACACCGGCGCCACCGGAGGAGAGATCGGCGGCGCGCCTTATTGGTCAGAGTCCCCTTTCTGGGTCAATCAACTGGACTGTCCAACTGTTTACTGCGCGCCGGGCAACATCGCGGTCGCGCACACCTTTGAGGAACGCATCTCCATTGATGCCTACCTCGATGCCGTGAGGGCTTACGCCCTCTTCATGATCCGCTTCTGTGGCGTGGTCGAAACCTAGTTATGTTTTTTGTGGGAGGAAAACATGAAATACTTCAACATCGTAGCGGCTGCGTGCCTGTCGGTGGCTTCGGCTGCCGGCGCAGAGACGGTTGGACCAAACGGCGAAGCGGCCACCGCGTCGACCGCCGTTCAGGTCAGTGATGCACATATCGCAGCCCTGAAAGCCGGCAACCACAGCGCCGCGCTTTTGTGGCATGACCAATCCGATTTTGTGAACGCCGTCACCGCGGGTGCCAGCGATGAATTTGAACGCCTTGGCATCAAAGTTGTCGCCACCGCCTCAGCCGGTTTTGACGCCGCCAAACAGCGCAGCGACATTGAAACTGCAATGGCCAAACAGCCTAGCATCATCCTGTCGCTGCCATTGGATCCGGTGACCTCCGCAGCCGCTTTTGAAGAGGCCAAGGAAAACGGCGTGGCGCTCAGCTTCCTGTCCAACGTGCCTGCGGGTTATTCGCATCCGGCAGATTATGCTGCCATCGTGACTGACGATCTGTTCCAGATGGGCAAGCAGGCCGCAGATGCGCTGGCGGCTTCGATGGGCGGTTCCGGCACCGTCGGCTGGATCTATCACGACGCGGATTACTACGTGACCAACCAGCGTGACAACGCGTTCAAAACCACCATTGAGTCCGACTACCCCAATATCGAGATTGTGGCTGAGCAAGGCATCAGTGACCCAGCCCGAGCTGAGGAAATTGCCAACGCCATGCTGCTGCGCAATCCTGATCTGGGCGGCATCTTTGTCACTTGGGCTGGCCCTGCCGAGGGTGTTCTTGCTGCCCTGCGGGCCAATGGTAATGACAACACCAAAATTGTGACCCTGGACCTGTCAGAGCCCATCGCGCTGGACATGGTCAAAGGCGGCAATGTGGTCGCGATTGTGGCGGACGAAGCCTATGAGCTTGGCCGTGCCATGGCCGCCTCTGCCGCGTTGGATCTGATTGGCGAAGAGGTCCCAGCCTTTGTTGTGGCGCCGGCCATCACCGTGACCGCGGACAACGTGCAGGACGGCTGGCAGAAGTCCCTGCGCGTGGACGCACCGGCCAGCCTGAGCAAGTAATCTCCTCTCTGTCGCCAGGCCGCATGTGATCCCGTATTGCGCTGGCCTGGCGACAAGTCTCGCTTATCTCGTGGCCCCTGTGTGCCTTCGCGTGCATCGGCCATCCCTGACGTTCTCCGCCGGCGCGCACGACGGTCTTGCTTTTGGGCAGGATATCGCACGCTACGCGCCCGGTGTGGCAGCTCTTCTATCTGAAAGATCGACATGACCCGCGTCTCTTCTCGACTGCAAGGATTGGATTTCCAACAAGCGGTTGTCTACTTTGGCTTCCTTGCCATCTTCCTGTTTTTTGCAGTGACCCTTTATGACGATGGGTTTCTGACCCAGCGCAACTTGACCAATATCGTGCTGCAAACCGCACCTGCCACCATCATGGCCGTGGGTCTGGTCTTTGCGCTCTCTGCTGGCGAAATTGACCTGAGTTTTGGCTCAATTGTCGCGGTCTCCGCGCTCTCCTGTGCGGTGGCTTTGCAAAGCTTCCCCATGCCGGTTGGTGTCTTGGTTGGTTTGGGCGTTGGCGTTGCTATCGGCGCGTTCAACGGTGTGCTTGTGGCCTACCTCAAGCTGCCATCGTTCCTGGTGACGCTCGCCACCATGGGGCTGTTTGCTGGCATTGCCCGCTCCATGACCAACCTGCGCTCCGTGCCGGTGATGAACGACACGTTCACCGGCCTGTTTGGCTCCGGCAAACTGTTCACTGTGCCATCTTTGGTGATCTGGACCTGCCTTGGCGTGGGCATCGGCCATCTGATCTACCGTCACACCCGTTTCGGTGCCCATGTGCTGGCCACGGGAGACAACCCACGTGCCGCACAGGTGTCCGGCATCAAAGTGGCCCGTGTGCGCCTTTATGTTTTGATGATCTGCGGTGGCTGTGCTGGTCTCGCTGGTCTGCTCTACGCCGGACGTCTTCAGGCCGCCAAATACACGCTTGGGGAAAGTGACCTGATGACCGTGATTGCGGCCGTGATTGTAGGCGGCACCGCGCTCAACGGCGGCAAAGGCTCGGTTGTGGGCGCGCTGCTGGGATCGCTCTTGATGGGCATGCTCAACAACGGGCTGATCCTGATGAACCTAAAAGTCTCCGACCAAATGATTGTGCGTGGCCTGATCATCTTGATCGCAGTTGCCGTCTCGCTCCGCGACACCTCGCGCTAAGAAAGGACACCTCATGTTCCTGAAAACACTGATTGACCGAAACCCGCGCTTTATCGAGGCCGCCATGGCCTTGCACCAAGCGGGAGAGATCCCGCCCAACTCCTATGTGATCGATCTCGACCAAGTCGAAGCCAACGCGCGGCTTTTTTCCGAAGAAGCCGCCAAATATAGCCTCAAAACCTTCGCCATGACCAAACAGGTCAGCCGGCACTCCGGCTTCTGCGCCGCTGTGATGCGCGGCGGCATCGATCGCTCTGTTGCGGTCGACATGGACTGCGCCATCGCCTGTCATCGTGCGGGCTTACAAACCGGTCACCTGGGCCATCTGGTGCAAGTGCCCCAACGGGATGCGGGTTATGCCGCCGCCTACTTGAAGCCCGATTACTGGACCGTCTTCACCATGGATAAGGCCCGCGAAGCCGCCAAGGCGGCAGCAGAGGCAGGCCGCGTGCAAAATATTCTCGCGCGTATCCAGACCGGAGGCGACACGTTTTATCGCGGGCACGAAGGCGGCTTTGTGGCCGAAGACATTGTGCAGATTGCCGATGAAATTGACGCGCTGGATGGCGCGCGCTTTGCTGGCATCACCACCTTCCCGGCCTTGTTGTTTGATCTCGACAGCAACTCGGTGAAACCCACGCAAAACCTCGCCACGCTGACCAAAGCGCTGCAAGCGTTGGCGGATGCAGGCCGCTCCGATATCGAGGTCAACGCACCCGGCACCAACTCCATGGCGCTCTTGCCTGCCTTGGCCGAAGCTGGCGCCACCCAGGTCGAACCCGGCAACGCCTTGCATGGCACAACGCCTCTTCATGCTGTGCAAGATTTGCCCGAAGGGCCCGCTGTACTGTACCTGAGCGAAGTGTCGCATCAGCACCAAGACGAAGCTTACTGCTTTGGTGGCGGGCTCTACATCGACCCTGTCTTCCCAGGCTACGACGTGCGGGCGCTGGTCTCCGGATCACCAACCTCTGCACCGGAGGATCTCTATCAGGTCGACATCCCGGACTACAAAGCCATCGACTACTACGGCATGATCAATACCAAAGACCGCCCCACGCCGAATACTGGCGACACTGTGGTGTTTGGCTTCCGGGGGCAAAGCTTTGTCACCCGCGCCAACACCGTCGGCATCTCCGGTGTTGCGTCCGGCACCCCCAATGTCAGCAGCATTGAAAACATCTTCGGCCAGCCCGTCGACCGCCACGAGGGGTACTCCAAATGAGTGACCACGACGTTCTCTCTCTAACCAACATCCACAAAGCCTTTGGTGGCGTGGTTGCCATCGAGGATTTTTCCCTGAACCTGAAAGCGGGTGAGGTTGTGGCCCTTGTTGGGGACAACGGCGCCGGGAAATCCACCCTGATTAAAATCATCTCAGGTGTCTATTCGCCCACCTCCGGCGACATCCTACTGGACGGGCAAAAGACCGATTTTCGCGATGCTTCCGCCGCCCGCGCCAATGGTGTTGAAGTGGTGTACCAAGATCTCGCTTTGGCGGATCAGCAGCCGGTCTACATGAACATGTTTCTGGGGCGTGAGCTGACCAAAGGCCCACTGAAGTTGCTGGATAAAGCCCGCATGCGGCAGGAAACACAGGAGCTTGTGGATGAGCTTGACGTGCGCATCCCCTCAGCCAGCTCCACCATCAGCGATCTCTCCGGTGGTCAGCGCCAAGGCATCGCCATTGCCCGCGCCACCCATTGGGCAAGCAAACTGGTTTTGTTGGATGAACCCACAGCGGCGCTTGGCGTGGCGGAAACCGCGCGTGTCGAAGCGTTGATTGAACAGCTCAAAGCCAAAGATCTCGCCATCCTGATCATCAGCCACAGCTTGGATCAGGTGTTCCGCCTGTCCGACCGCATCTGCGTGTTGCGCCGTGGCAAACAGATTGGCGTGCGCGACACCAAATCCACCGACAAAAACGAGATTGTCTCAATGATCACGGGTGTCGCGTAAATCGGCAAAGCCACCACTCATTTCCCAACCAGGGCGCTCCCGTGCCCTGGCACCTGTCCTCGGCCTTAGCAGGCTGAGGACTTTGTTTTTTCGGAAAGTTACTTCCAGGTTGGGTGATACAACCCAGCTTTGGACAGGGTGAAAATATCCACGCCATCGGCGGTCACACCTACGGAATGCTCAAACTGAGCTGACAGAGATTTGTCCCGTGTCACCGCCGTCCAATCATCGGCCAGCACTTTGGTTTCTGGACGGCCCATGTTCAGCATCGGCTCGATAGTGAAGAACATGCCTTCTTCGAGCACCGGCCCGCTGCCCGCGCGGCCATAGTGCAGCACGTTGGGGGGCGAGTGAAACACCCGGCCCAGGCCGTGACCACAGAAGTCGCGCACAACCGACATGCGCTGACGCTCCGCGTAGGTCTGGATCGCATTGCCAATGTCGCCAAAGGTGTTGCCCGGCTTTACCGCATCGATGCCAAACATCAGCGCGTCATGTGTCACTTGAATGAGCTTCTTGGCAAAGCCCTTTGGCTTGCCTGCCACATACATCCGGCTTGTGTCGCCATACCAGCCGTCCACCACCACAGTCACATCGATGTTCAGAATGTCACCGTCGCGCAGCTTGTCATCGTCGCGCATGGGGTCTTCTTTGCGCGCACTGGTTTCTTTGTTCCATTTTGGGATCGGGCTGCCCGGAATGCCGTGACACACCACGTGGTTCACGCTGATACAGCTTGCATGCTGATAACCGCGATAACCAATGGTGGCGGAGGTTGCGCCTGCTGCATTGACCTGCGCTTCGATCCGACGATCCAACTCTTCAGTGGTCTGGCCTGGAAACACGTGCTCTGCGATGTCGTCCAGAATCTGCGACGCCAAGGCACCAGCCTTGTGCATGCCTGCGTGGTCGTCTGGCGAGTAGAGGTCGATGCTATCGCGAGTCTTGCGGCGTTTGCCGATCATGTGAAGTGCTCCATCACGTGTGGTTTGCGGCTATGTAAGCGTAAATTCCATAAACTGCTAGAGCTTAGGGACGCCACATTGTGTCAACGGCTTTCATAGGCAAAGGGCAGGGGGGCGCCAATCTGGATCTGGCTTGGAGAAATGTCGCAGCCATAAGCCAGCACCTGTACCCCTGCAGACCGCGCGCGCTGAAACGTCTCGGCATACGCTGGATCAATATCCGGAGCGAGGGTGACCCGTTCTGCATCGGTGCGCTGCACCAAATAGAGCATCATCGCCTCATGTCCTTGGTCAATCATGGCCATAAGTTCCTCAAGGTGCTTGGTCCCCCGCGCGGTCACACTGTCAGGAAACTCCGCCACACCGTCTTCGCGGCTCAAGGTCACAGACTTCACCTCCAGATACAGGTCTTTGCGCCCTTCACCGGACAACAGGAAATCAATCCGGCTGTTGCTGCCGTATTTCACCTCTGGCCGCACAGTCTCATAGGTGGCCAACTCCGGTATCTCATGCGCCAACAATGCGGCCTTCAATGCGCGGTTGGGCACAGAGGTATCTACCCCTGTGAAATGCCCATTCTCATGGTCCACCAAACGCCAGCCAAACTTCAGCTTCTTTTTGGGATCATCGTTGGGTTCCAGCCAGATTTTGATGCCCTCATCTTTCAATCCCATCATCGAGCCGGGATTGGCACAATGGGCTGTCACTTCCCGCCCATCTTCTAGGCGAACATCTGCAAGGAACCGTTTGTAGCGGCGAAGTAGCACGGCGGGAACGAGAGGGGTTTGAAAGCGCATGTCACAGGCCTATACCTGCGGTGACGCACTGACAAGGACATGAGATCATGGCAAATCCAACCGCAGCCATGCTGGTGATTGGCGACGAAATCCTCTCTGGCCGCACCCGCGACGCCAATATGTATTTTCTTGCCGGAGAACTGACCAAACACGGCATCGATCTGGCTGAAGTGCGCGTGGTTTCCGACAATGCGCCTGCCATCGTGACCGCCGTGAAACAGCTGTCTGCGGCCAACGAGCATGTCTTCACCTCTGGCGGCATTGGCCCCACCCATGATGACATCACCGCCGACTGCATTGCCGAAGCCTTTGGCAAACATATCGATGTGCGCGCCGACGCCGCCGCGCTGTTGCAGGCGCATTACGACAACGCTGGTCAGGAGTTTAACGATGCCCGCAAACGCATGGCCCGCATCCCGGATGACGCTACGCTGATTGACAACCCGGTTTCTGTCGCGCCGGGTTTCCGGCTGGAAAATGTCTACGTCATGGCAGGGGTGCCTTCGGTGTTTCAAGCCATGGTGGCCAGCGTCCTGCCAACCTTGACCGGCGGCGCACCTCTGCTGAGCCAAACCCTGCGCATTGAGCGCGGCGAAGGCGATATTGCGGGGCCTCTAGCTGGCTTGGCGGAGGAGTTCTCCGACCTCTCCATTGGATCCTATCCGTATCAGCGCAACGGTGCTTACGGCTCCAACATTGTCATTCGCGGCACCGACGGTGCTCGGATCGATGCGGCGATCACCAAACTCTCTGGCCTCTTCACATGACCTCTAACATCACGGCGCGCACCCTCTATGATGTGATCGACGGCACGTGGCCTGCCGCCGCGACCCATAATTGCGGATGTTTCACCCTGCGCGACGGGCAGAGGGGCGGCAAACGGGTCTCTGCCGCCACGTTAAACGGCGACCTTGTGCTGGATGACATCGCGGCGGCTAAAGCGGGCATGCAAGCCCTGAGCCAACAACCGCTCTTTCAAATCCGCGAAGGTGACGCTGATCTGGACGCTGCTCTGGAGGCGCGTGGGTATGAGATTGTCGATCCAGTGACCATGTATGCCATTCCAGCAAAAGACCTCGCGACAGAACGCCCCCCACGCACCGCTGCCATCCCGGCATGGGAGCCGCTTCAGATCATGAAGGAAATTTGGGCACAGGGCGGCATGGACCTCGTGCGTTTGAACGTCATGGACCGTGCGCCCATGCCCAAAACCGGCTTTGTGTCCCGCTGGCAGGACAAACCCGCCGGCGCATCCTTCCTTGGCCTGCACAACGGCATCGGCATGGTGCACGCGCTCGAGATCCTGCCGTTCCAACGCCGTCAGGGCGTCGCCCGCTTCCTGATGCAACGCGCCGCTTTCTGGACGCTGGCGAACGGCGGCACCCACTTGTCGGTCATTTGTGTCACTTCGAACGCAGCGGCAAATCGGCTGTACTCTTCCCTCGGTATGACCGTTGTGGGAGAGTACCATTACCGGTGCAAACCCACCGCATAAGGGAGGCCAACGTGGCAGAAACAAGCAAACCAACCGCGCTTAACATTCCGATGATGGATCCGCTTCCACCGGAAACACAGCGCTACTTCGACATCTGCCAGGAAAAGCTTGGCATGGTGCCCAATGTGCTCAAGGCTTACGCCATCCATGCCGACAAACTCAACGCCTTCACCGCGCTCTACAACGACCTCATGCTGGGTGACAGCGGCCTCTCCAAACTGGAACGCGAGATGATCGCCGTGGTGGTCAGCGCGATCAACAAATGTTTCTACTGCCTTGTGGCTCATGGCGCCGCCGTGCGTCAGCTCTCCGGTGATCCAGCGCTGGGCGAGATGATGGTGATGAACTGGCGCGTGGCTGATCTCGATGCCCGCCAATACGCCATGCTGGCCTTCGCCGAGAAAATGACCATCGCCTCCGCCACCATCGAAGAGACCGACCGCCAAGGCCTGCGCGATGTCGGCTTTACCGATCAAGACATCTGGGACATCGCCAATGTGGCGGGCTTCTACAACATGTCCAACCGCGTCGCCTCCGCCACCGCCATGCAGCCCAACGCAGAGTATCACGCACTCGCAAGATGAAATCCGGCACGCTCATAACCTGGCTCCTCCTGTGCCCAGCTGCCAGCTGGGCCTTTGAGCCGCGTTTTGAAACGCCGGGGCAGCTCTTGGGCGAGGACATTCAGCCGCAAAGCGTGCTGTCCCTCGCTCTCTCACCAGCAACAGGCGGCACCGTGGCCACCATTCCCGTGGCCGGCACCCTGCGCAAACGCAGCTGGCGGTTTTCCAGCGGCTTCCCCGGTACAGGCAGTGTCAATGCCGAGATCGCCGCCCAACTGCTGGACGACGGATACGAGCTGATCCTGTCCTGTGACGCCGCAGGCTGTGGTGGGTTCGACTTCCGCTTTGGCATCGACGTGCTCCTGCCGCCGCAGATGTTTGTCGACCTGTCTGACTACTTCTACCTCTCAGCCCGCCGCGAAACCGACCAAGGCCCCGAAGCCGTCGCCGCCCTTGTGAGCCGCACGGCCCAAGCCGGGATGGTGCAGATCTACGACATCCGGCCAGACAGCGTAGCGGCACCGGCCCCCACAGAACCCAGCGCGCCAATCGACCCGCCTAAAGTCGCGGACCAGCCGCAGCCCGCCGCCGCGCCGGAGGTGACCACACCTGTCACCCCTCCAGAAACCGCCACCGACATCGCCAAAACCCTCGCCCAATCCGGCCATGTGGTGCTTAGCGATCTGTCATTTGAAACCGGCGCCTCCAAGCTCTCCAAAGGCCCCTTTGCTTCGCTTGAAGCCCTCGCGACCTTTCTCAAAGACGACCCCAACCGCCGCATCGCTCTTGTTGGCCACACCGACAGCAAAGGCTCGCTGGCGGCCAACACCAGCCTCTCGCAAAAACGCGCCGCCGCCGTGCGCAATCACCTGATCAACGCCCACGGCGTGCCCAAGTCACAGGTCGAAGCCCAAGGCGCAGGCTACCTTGCCCCAATCGCCACTAACCTCACCGAAGAAGGCCGCATGTTAAACCGCCGGGTTGAGGCGGTGCTGCTGTCCGGCAGTTAACAGCTGACGCAGAGTCGCTCGCCAACAAGACCATTGCACCCGATTCGCGGCTGATCTAGGCTCATCCCATGGCCATCTGCATCCTGTACAAACCTGCCAAACGCACCCGTCCCCGCTTCTACCGCGTGGAAATTGCCATGAACCTGTTTGAAGAGGTCTCCGTCCTGCGCGAATGGGGCGTCGCCGGTGGCAAGGGCCGCAGCATGGTGCGCATCTTCAGCAACCTGCGCGATGCGTCTTTGGCGGCAGATCAGTACCGAGACGGCGCCCAAAAACGCGGTTATGCGCGGGGGTAGAAGGCCTTCCTTTTCTACGCTAGCGCTTTCTCCAGCGCGGCTTTGCAGTGGATCAACGTGGTGTCAAACACAGGCACGTCGACATTGTTTGCGTTGAGCAACATGCCAACTTCGGTACAGCCTAAGATCAGGCAGTCTGCGCCCGCGTCGACCAGCCGACCCGCAATGCGCCGGTAGGTGTCTTCGCTTTCCTGCGTGGTCACATCTTTGCACAGTTCTTCGTAAATGATCCTGTGGGTATCCGCACGGTCTCTGTCGTCTGGAATGACCGGAGTTAAGCCCGCCGCAACCAGCCTGTCTGTGTAAAAACTCTGCTCCATGGTGAACGCGGTCGCCATAAGTCCGGGGGACGTCAGCCTCGCCTCTGTGATGGCATTGGCGGTGGCATCTGCGATGTGAAGCAACGGAATATCAACGCCTTGCATCATTTGATCCGCCAGCTTGTGCATGGTGTTTGTCGCCAGGATGATGAAATCGGCCCCGCCTTGTTGCAGCGCTTTGGCCTCTGAATTGAGAATGGCCCCCGCAGCGTCCCAATCCCCCTTCATCTGCAGGGTTTCGATCTGGGCAAAATCAAGTGAGCGGATCAATAGCTCGGGTGAGTGCAAACCGCCGAGCCTTTCGCGGGTGAGGTCACAAAGCTCGCGATAGTAGGTTTGCGTTGAGGCTGCGGACATGCCGCCAAGTATTCCAATAGTCTTCACGAGTTACCTCATTACGTTGGCCAAATAGGGTCGTAGCGGTACGCAGAACACGCGCTTCGTGAGGAGAGGTGTAACAACCATAAGGAGTATGGCAAATCAAAAACCGTCACGGATGTCGTTCTGGTTTTTGGCCCAGGGCGTGTATTCCGGCGATGGCATAACTCCAACCAAAAAAGACCGCCCCACCGGACGGTCTTCCCTATCTCCCAATACCTAATGGCCCTCAGGCCACCTTGTCTTTGAAATCCTCGTGGACGAACTTGCAGTCGCAATAGGGGCATTCCACCCAGCCGTGCTCGTTGGGGATTTGCAGATAAACGCGCGGGTGGCCGCCCTCACCGCCGTCACAAGACACACGGTAGCTGTCCACAATCTTGGTTTCTGGGGCGTCAATTGTCATCTGCGATGTCCTTTTTGGCTTCGGAGAGTGCCCTCCGATGGCGGTGTTTTCTGGCGGCTGCGGTTGAGCTTCACATCCGCATTGGTTAGGGCGAATAATAGGCATTGCGCAGCGGGGAGCAAGAGTGGCCATGACCAACAACGCGATTGAAATCCGTGGGTTGCAAAAGACCTACAAAGGCAGTCGCGGCGCGCCCGCGAAACACGCCCTCAAGGGCATCGATCTGACTGTGCCTGCGGGCAAGATTTTTGGCCTGCTTGGCCCCAATGGCGCGGGCAAATCCACCATGATCAACATCATGGCCGGTCTGGTGACCAAATCCTCCGGCACGGTGAAAATCTGGGGGTTTGATCAGGACGATAACCCACGCCAATCCCGCGCGGCCATTGGCGTGATGCCCCAAGAGCTGAACCTTGATCCCTTCTTCACGCCCCGCGCTGCGCTGGAAGTGCAGGCGGGTCTTTACGGTGTGCCCAAACATCAGCGTCAAAGCGACGAGATCCTGCGCATGGTGGGCCTGTCTGACAAAGCCGAGGCCTATGCCCGCACGCTTTCTGGCGGGATGCGCCGCCGTCTGTTGCTTGGCAAAGCGCTGGTGCACCACCCGCAGGTGCTGGTGCTGGATGAACCCACTGCAGGCGTCGACATCGAGCTGCGCCAGATGCTGTGGTCCAACATTCGCCGCCTGAATGAGGAGCGCGGCCTGACCGTAATCCTGACCACCCACTACCTCGAAGAGGCCGAGGAGATGTGTGACGAAATCGCCATCATCAACCACGGCGAAGTGGTTGCGCGCGACAGCACCTCAAACCTGCTGGGGCAGGTGGACAGCAAATGTATGGTGATTGATCCGGTGGCCCCGGTTGAGACTCTGCCATCTGCACCCGGCATCGACGTTACTCGGCGCGGCGACGGTCGCATTGCATTGACCTATCAGGCACGCGAGACTTCTGCCGAAGATGTGCTTGGTGCGGTGCGTGCTGCTGGCATTGCTATTGCCGATGTGAAAACCGAACAGGCGGATTTGGAAGACGTCTTTTTGCAGCTGACCAAATCGGCCTAAGCCAAACGGACAGCGCGGCCTACACCGCCCCGTCCTTAGATTTCTTCCACCGCCATCACGCCCTCAACCGACTTGAGCGCGCTTTTGATTTGCGGATTCACCGGGAAGCCCGCGCCTGCATCAATCTCCACCTCGCCGGGCAGCTCCATATTGGTCAGGCAGAACCAGATCGGCCCTTTGGGCATATTCTTCATGGTCTCCTTGGCGCCTTCAAGGATGTTGGCCACCGGCCCCACCGCGCTGGCGTCATCGAGGTAAATTTTCAGCCCCGAGTTGCCCGCATCCGCGACAATGGTTTCTACAGGCGTCATGGACTGCGCCAACAGCTTAAGTTGATCGCTCTCCATCTCCGCCTTCACGGTCACCACCACTTTGGAGCCGGTTTCCAGATGCTCGCGGCATTTTTCCAACGTGTCCGAGAAAATAGTGACCTCATAAGCCCCGGTCGGATCACTGAGCTGCGCAAAGGCAAAGCGGTTGCCCCGCGCCGATTTCCGCTCCTGCCGCCCGGACACCCGCCCGGCCAGCTTGGCAATACAAGGCCCGCCCCGCGCTTTGTCGGTCAACTCGTCCAGCGTCATCACGTTCTTACGCTTCAGCGGCGCCATGAAATCCTCAAGCGGGTGGCCAGACAGGAAGAACCCAATCGCCTTGGCTTCCTCATCCAACCGCTCCGCCTGCAACCAATCTCCGGCTGGTGACAATCGCGGCTCCGGCAAATCGTCGCCCGCCTCGCCAAACAGCGACACCTGATTAGAGCTCTTTTGCTCATGGATCGCAGCGGAGTAGTTCACCAGCCCATCCAGGCTTTCCATCACCCGCCGCCGGTTGTTGTCGAGCTGATCAAACGCCCCCGACCGCGCCAGCATCTCCAAAGGCCGTTTGCCAACCTTCTTCAAATCCACCCTACGGGCAAAATCAAACAACGTCGCAAATGGCTTGTCCACGCCATCCACCTTACGCCCCTCGGTCACCAGCTTCATCGCCTCCAGGCCCACGTTTTTCAACGCCCCCAGCGCATAGACCAGCGCGCCATCGACCACCTTAAACGTCGCATCTGAGCGGTTCACACAGGGCGGCACATAAGGCAGCTTCAGCGCCTTCTTCACCTCTTCAAAGTAGACTGCCAGCTTGTCCGTCAGGTGAATATCGCAGTTCATCACCCCGGCCATGAACTCCACCGGGTGGTTCGCTTTCAGCCACGCGGTCTGGTAACTCACCACCGCATAGGCCGCCGCGTGCGATTTGTTAAAGCCGTAGTTGGCAAACTTCTCCAGAAGGTCAAATACCTCAGACGCCTTCTTCGCCGGAACCCCGTTCTCGGCGGCACCTTTCTCAAACTTCGGACGCTCAGCGTCCATCGCTTCCTTGATCTTCTTACCCATCGCCCGGCGCAACAGGTCCGCGCCGCCAAGCGAGTAGCCCGCCATGACCTGCGCAATCTGCATCACCTGTTCCTGATAAACGATGATGCCCTGGGTCTCTTCGAGAATGTGATCAATCAACGGATGCACGGATTCAATCTCGCGCTGCCCGTTTTTGACCTCACAGTAGGTTGGGATGTTCTCCATCGGACCCGGACGATAGAGCGCCACAAGCGCAACAATATCCTCGATGCAGTTGGGCTTCATGCGCTTCAGCGCGTCCATCATGCCGGTGGATTCCACCTGGAACACCGCAACAGTCTTAGCCGCCGAATAGAGCTTGTAAGTGGGTTCATCATCCAATGGGATGGCGTTGATTTGGTTCTCCGCCCCTTCCGCGGGCTCATAAAGCTGCGTGCCATCGGCGGCCACATGCAGCGGCCGGTTGGAACTGTGTATTTGCTCAATTGCGTTCTGAATGACGGTCAAGGTTTTCAGGCCCAAGAAGTCAAACTTCACCAGACCCGCCTGTTCCACCCATTTCATGTTGAACTGGGTCGCGGGCATGTCGGAGCGCGGATCCTGATACAGAGGCACCAGCGCGTCCAATGGCCGGTCACCAATCACAACCCCCGCCGCGTGGGTCGAGGCGTTCCGCAACAGCCCCTCAACCTGCTGCCCATAGGTCAGCAACCGGTCCACCACCTCTTCGTTTTTGGCCTCTTCCCGCAGTCGTGGCTCTTCTTTCAAAGAGTCCGCAATCGACATCGGCTTCACGCCTTCCACCGGGATCAGCTTGGACAGCCGGTCCACCTGGCCGTAAGGCATCTGCAAGACACGCCCAATGTCGCGCACCGCCGCCTTAGAGAGCAGCGCACCAAAGGTGATGATCTGCCCCACCTTGTCGCGGCCATACTTCTCCTGCACATATTTGATCACCTCTTCGCGGCGATCCATGCAGAAGTCGATGTCGAAGTCCGGCATCGAAACCCGTTCCGGGTTCAAGAAGCGTTCAAACAGCAAAGAGTAGCGCAGCGGATCAAGGTCGGTGATGGTCAGCGCATAAGCCACCAGCGAGCCCGCACCAGAGCCCCGTCCGGGTCCCACCGGAATGTCATGGTCTTTGCCCCATTGGATAAAGTCCGCAACGATCAAAAAGTAGCCGGGGAACCCCATGCCCTCGATGATGCCCAGCTCAAAATCCAGCCGTTCCTGGTACTCTTCCACCGAGCAGGCGTGCGGGATCACGGCAAGGCGCGCCTGCAGGCCTTCGTTGGCAATCCGGCGCAGTTCCGCAACCTCGTCGTCAGCAAACTTTGGCAGGATAGGATCACGCAGGTAAGTGGCAAAGGCACAGCGTTTGGCAATCTCCACCGTGTTCTCAATCGCCTCCGGCAGATCCGCAAACAGCGTGATCATCTCTTCCTGCGACTTGAAGTAATGCTGCGGCGTCAGGCGTCGCCGCCCGTCCTGCTGATCCACATAAGCACCCTCGGAAATACAGATCAGCGCATCATGCGCCTCATACATATCCGTGGTTGGGAAGTAGACGTCATTGGTCGCCACCAGCGGCAGATCCATGGCATAGGCCATTTCGATAAACCCGCGCTCGGTAAGCCGCTCCGCCTCCGGCGCACCATTTTCGCCGGGATGCCGTTGCAACTCCACATACAGCCGGTCGCCAAATATTTCCTTGAGCCGCGTCATCATCGCCTTGGCCGCGTCGTGTTGACCGTCGCGCATCATGCGGCCCATTGGTCCGTCCGGGCCACCGGTCAGACAGATCAGCCCCGCAGAGCGCTCCGCCAGTTCTTCCATCGTGACCTGCGGCAACTGCCCGTCATTGTCCACGTAGAGACAGGACGACAGCTTCATCAGGTTTTCATAACCCTCTTCGCGCTGCGACAGTAGCACGATGGGTGCCGGCTTTGGCGGTGCGGTCCGTCCTGACGGATCATCATGCGGCATGTGCATGTCGACCTGACAGCCGACAATCGGCTGAATGCCAGCACCCTGCGCCGTGACGGAGAACTCCAACGCGGCAAAAAGACTGTTGGTGTCGGTGATCGCCACCGCAGGCATGCCCATATCGGCACACATGCCGGGCAGCTTTTTACAGCGCACCGCCCCTTCGAGCAGAGAGTATTCGGTATGGGTGCGGAGGTGGATGAATCGAGGCGCGTTTGTCATCCCGACAAGCTATCTCAGCCGCTATGGGGAGGGAACTGCTCTCGGCTTCATTTGGCCAAAAATATCCCGGGGTGGGCACATCGCAGATGTGGCAGGGGCAGCACCCCTCTCACGTGGCCCCGCGCGCCACCTTGCGTCAATAATGTGGTGGTCGTTCGTCGCCCATCACAACGCCGCCGCCGCCGTCTTTTTCCCGGCCTGCTTCGCGCTCCATCAACATCTGCACGCGCCGGGTTAAAAGCGCGATTTCAGTGTCCTGGCGGGCCACAACGTCACTCAACTCATCGACGGTGCGAGTCAGGTGGGCGATTTTTTCTTCTAGCTGTTCCATAGGGGCGGCATAGGCTGTTGGGGCTAGCTGGGTCAAGCGACGCGGCGTTTTTCTTGCGTGTTTCCGCTCTGCGGAGAGAATAAGGGCGGAGGTACCCTATGACGGTTCTGGTTCAGACAAGAGGGCGGGTGCGCATCGTGAGCATCAATCGGCCCGAGGTGCGCAATGCGGTGGATCCTGCAACCGCAAATGCGTTGTTTGAGGCTTTCCTGTCATTTGAGAGTGATGATGGAGTCGACGTCGCAATCCTGACCGGCGGGCAAACCGCTTTTTGTGCCGGGTTTGACCTGAAAGCCGCCGCCGGCGATCTCGGCGACGATTGGCAAAGCTCTGTGGCGATCCCGGACAGCTGGCAAGACGCGCAGGCCGAGCCCATCCCTGGCCCGATGGGGCCGTCTCGCCTGATGTTGTCCAAGCCCGTCATCGCGGCGGTCGAAGGCCATGCCGTGGCAGGCGGGCTAGAGCTGGCCGCCTGGTGTGACATGCGTGTGGCGTCGAGGGCTGCGGTGTTTGGGGTGTTCTGTCGGCGCTGGGGCGTGCCCCTGATTGACGGTGGCACTGTGCGTCTGCCGCGCATCCTTGGCCAAGGTCGTGCAAACGATCTGATTTTGACGGGACGTCCAGTGTCCGGCGAAGAGGCCCATTACATCGGCTTGGTGGATCGCCTCTGTCCTGAAGGTCATGCAATGGAAGAGGCCTTGCTTCTGGCGGAAAGTCTGACGCGCTTCCCGCAATCTTGTATGCGTGCTGATTTCCTGTCGGCCCGTCCGAGTGGCGTGGACCTCGCAACCGCCCTGCGTCGCGAATGGGCGTCGTTTGAGACTTTTGCCGCTGAAGGTCAAAAAGGCGCGGCCCGCTTTGCAGCAGGCAAAGGTCGTGGCGGCGGTTTCTCCGATATTTGACGCAGGCGCAACAGCAGCGGACCTTGTGGTAAGTAGTTGGTGCGCCACATGTACCCGCACCACCGCGAAACAGTCGCGATACCGACGTTATACCGACGTCAAAAAAAGAAGGTTAACTGGCCAAAACCGACGCAACGGCACGTGAGTGTTCAGGGTGGTTTGACGCCGCGTCGGGCGTGACAAAAGCGTGGCTTTACGTTTTGGTCAACCCAACTGAGGAGGCACCTTTGGAGGCACCTATGACCCAATATCCGCACATGCTCGCCCCGCTTGATCTGGGCTTTACCACCTTGAAAAACCGCGTCCTTATGGGCTCCATGCACACCGGGCTTGAGGAAACCAAAGACTGGAACCGCGTGGCTGAATTCTACGGCGAACGCGCCCGGGGTGGTGTTGGATTGATCGTCACCGGCGGCATGGCCCCTTCCCGCGAAGGCGGCGTGTTCCCCGGCGCAGCCGGTCTCTTTACAGAAGAAGACATCGCCAACCACAAAATCGTCACCGACCGTGTCCACGACGGCGGCGGCAAGATCGCGATGCAGATCCTGCACGCCGGCCGCTACGCCTATGGACCAGAGTGTGTGTCCTCTTCTGCCATCAAATCTCCGATCTCTCCTTTTCCGCCAAAGGAGCTGAATGAAGAGGGAATTGAGAAACAAATTCAAGACTTTGTCACCGCTACGGTCCGCGCCCGCGAGGCCGGATATGATGGTGTCGAGATCATGGGCTCGGAAGGCTACTTCCTCAATCAGTTCATCGTCACCCACGTGAACAAGCGCACGGACCGCTGGGGTGGCTCTTACGAAAATCGCATCCGCCTGCCCATCGAAGTGGTGCGCCGTTGCCGTGAGGCCGTGGGCGAGGACTTCATCATCATCTATCGCCTGTCGATGATTGATCTGGTGCCAAACGGTTCCACCCATGATGAGGTGGTGCAGCTCGCGCAAGAGATAGAAAAAGCGGGCGCCACGATAATCAACACCGGAATCGGCTGGCACGAAGCCCGCATCCCGACCATCGCCACCTCGGTCCCGCGCCGGGCCTTTGCCTGGGTGACCAAAAAGCTGATGGGCAAAGTGGGCATCCCGGTGATCACCTCCAACCGCATCAATACGCCCGACGTGGCCGAAGAGGTTCTGGTCGAAGGCTGCGCCGATATGGTGTCCATGGCGCGCCCCTTCTTGGCTGACGCCGACTTCGTGAACAAAGCCGCAGAAGGCAAAGCCAAACAGATCGCACCATGTATTGGCTGCAATCAGGCCTGCCTTGATCACACCTTTGGCGGAAAACTCACGTCTTGCTTGGTGAACCCGCGTGCCTGTCATGAAACCGAATTGGCCATCCCAACAGCTGAAAACGCCAAGAAAATTGCAGTTGTTGGTGCAGGACCAGCAGGTCTTTCCGCCGCCATGACCGCAGCGCAGCGCGGCCACAAGGTCACCTTGATTGATCGCGCCAACAAGCTTGGCGGTCAGCTTAATGTCGCCAAGCAGATTCCGGGCAAAGAAGAATTCTGGGGCTTGGTTGACTGGTACGAAGCCATGGTGGCGGACCTCGACATTGAGGTCCAACTCAACACCGAGGCGACGGTCAATACCCTTGCGGGCTACGACGACGTCATCATTGCCACCGGTATCGTGCCGCGCGATCCCGGTATCCCGGGGCAGGATCGCCCCGAGGTGCTGTCTTATCTCGACGTGTTGCGCGACAAGAAGCCCGTTGGCGAGAAAGTTGCCGTAATTGGTGCAGGCGGCATTGGCTTTGATGTGTCCGAATTCCTTGTGCATGAAGGCGAAAGCCTGACCGAAAACCTGCCGGAGTGGATGGCAGAGTGGGGCGTCACCGATCCGGCTGAACACCGCGGCGGCCTTGCACCAGAAGGCCCGCAGCCGCATCCGGCTGCGCGTCAGGTCACACTGATGCAGCGGAAAGCCAAAGCGCTGGGCAAAGGCCTGGGCAAAACCACTGGCTGGATCCACCGTGCGGCCTTGAAAATGAAAAACGTCGAGATGCTGGGCGGTGTGAACTACGAGAAAATCGACGATGATGGTCTGCACATCTCCTTTGGTGAAGCGCGAGAAAATCCACGGGTGCTGGATGTGGATAATGTGGTGGTCTGCGCTGGCCAGATCAGCGACCGCTCCCTGGCGGACGCGCTGGAAGCTGAAGGCGTGACCTGCCACGTGATTGGTGGCGCGGACGTGGCGGCAGAGCTGGACGCCAAACGCGCGATCAACCAAGGCACACGCCTCGCGGCCACGCTGTAAGTTTGACTTGATAAAAAACACAAAGGGCGCCGTCGGCGCCCTTTTTCGTATCCGCAAAAAAGAAGGCCCGGACAAAATTGCCGGGCCAAGGTGCTTTCTCTTAGAAAGCCAGGGGAAAATTCGCAATCACCAATCGGTGGGGCCTTTTTCAGCAAAGGCGTGCACCAGGAAGTCAATGAACGCACGGACTTTTGGTTGGGTGAAACGTCCGGGCGGGTAGACGGCATAGATGCCTTGTGTCTCCACCGGCAGGTCCGGAATGGCTTCTTCTACCAAACCCTGTTCCAGCGCGTCGGCATAAAGGAAACTCGGCAAGTAAGCGATGCCAAGCCCCGCCTGCGCTGCGTTCAGCAAAGATTGTCCGTCATTGACCGACAGCCAGCCAGCGGTGCGCACTTGGCGCTTCTCACCGGATGGGGCGGTGAGCTTCCACACAGCGCCATTGGACTGGCTCGAGTAGTGCAGCAGCTTGTGGTGGTTCAGGTCGTCAATCTTCTCCGGACGGCCGTATTTCTCAAAGTAGGCTGGAGAGGCGATCATGCGTTTGGTGGTCTCGGTCAGCTTGCGGGCCCGCAGCGTGCTGTCTTCCAGCTCCCCTATGCGAATGGCCATATCAAAGCCTTCGGAAATCAGCTCCACATAGCGATTGTTGAGAACCATGTTGACGGTGATGTCCGGGAACTCGCTCAAGAAATCGCCCAAAACCGGCGAGAGGTGGTTCACGCCAAAATCCGTGGCCACAGAGATGCGCAGCAACCCGGATGGGGCTGATTGCATGGATGTGACCAGCGCGTCTGCCTCTCCTGCGTCATTGAGAACGCGGCGGGCACGGTCATAATAGGCGAGGCCAATTTCCGTTGGAGACACGCGGCGTGTCGTGCGATTAAGCAAACGTGCGCCCAGGCGCGCCTCTAGCGAGGACACATGTTTGGAAACGGCAGATTTGGAGATGCCCATCTTGCGTGCGGCATCTGTAAATCCACCCTGATCCACCACAGTGGCGAATGCTTCCATTTCGGTCAGGCGATCCATGTTTTGATCCTCTAATGTCTTCCTTGGAGACAAGATATGCCGGTGAAATCGGGCAGGAAGAGGGCAGAGGCCGGACAATGTTGGGGTTTTGCTGGGATCGTTTTTGTACTGGAAACGGGGAAACGAAGTGTTTCTAAGTGCTGCGGCCCGTTCTAGCAGGGGACGTTTGCGTCAAACAATGCGTCGCCAAGCCGCCGGGCGGACTCTTTTAGGAACCCGACTTGTGCGATGGAATCGGTTATGGTCATGCGTGGTGTTGGTCCATGATAAGCCAGAGCCGCTATAAACCGGCCGCGCCGGTCGGTCACGGGCACAGCAATGGCAACCATGCCTGTCATAAACTCTTCGCGGTCCAGGGCAAAGCCGTCGCGTGCAATCAGCGCCAGCTCGTCTAGCAGCCCCTTGGTCGTGACATGGCTGGTTTCCGTCCTCGCCTCCAAGATCAGCGATGATACCATCCTTTTGCGAGCTGTTGGGCCAAGGCTGGCCAAGAAACACTTCCCGCTTGCGGAGCAGTGAAACGGGACCCGGGTTCCAACAGGCAGTTGAATGCGAAACGCCCAGTCGGTTTCCACGCGGTCCAAGTATCGCATGCCTGTCTCTTCTGGCACCACGTAATTTACGCTCTCGCCTACAGTTTGAGATACCGTTTCCAAAATTTGATGTCGAAAGATGTGGTCCCTTGAGTTGTACAGAAGGCCTGCGCCCATCTCACGCAATCGCCGGGCCACCTGAAATTTACGCGACGTTCCGCGCCGTACTAGAAAGCCATTCTCCTCCAATGTTGCACACAGCCGGTGCACGGTCTGTTTTGGCAATTGTAAGGTTTCATTGATTTCTGTGGCTGTCATCGCGCGATCACTTTTCCCGAGGATCTCAAGGATCAGCAGGGTTCGCAGGTTTGTCGGGATCCGTTCGGAGTCGGTCATGGGTTTTGTTCGAAAATTTGTTTTGGTGTTGGCTCGGATACACTGTATCGTCAATTTTTGCGAAAAACAGGACATAAAGTCTCATTTTTTGATATTTTCGATATTTGCCCATGCGAGGTCAGCACATGCGGTCATACTTGAAGAAGGCGTTGCTGAAGCCGGAAGAAAACACAGCGAACGTTCAAGAAACAGTGTCGTTCATCCTGGCCGATATTGAGCGCGGCGGAGACGTGGAGGCGCAGTCGTATGCTTCCAAATTTGACGGATATGACGGGCCCACTTTGGTGACGGAGGACGCGATTGAACGCGCTTCTGAGGCCCTGCCGCAGACGCTCAAGGACGATATTCATTTTGCGCATGACAATGTGCGCCGGTTTGCAGAATTGCAAAAGGCCACGGTGCGGGATTTTGAGGCCGAGCTCCTGCCTGGGTTTGTAACCGGACAAAAGTCCATCCCTGTGGGCGCCGCTGGCTGCTATATTCCGGGTGGCCGATACAGCCATATTTCCAGTGCTATCATGACGGTTACCACCGCCAAAGTTGCCGGCTGCAAACACATCACAGCCTGTTCTCCGCCGCATCCCCAGAATGGTATACCGGCTGCAATCCTTTATGCGGCACAGGTCTGTGGTGCGGACCAGATCCTTGCGATGGGGGGTGTTCAGGCCATCGCTGCGATGACCTTTGGATTGTTTGGATTGCCCAAAGCCAACATATTGGTCGGACCGGGAAATCAATATGTTGCTGAGGCCAAACGCCAGCTCTTTGGCCGTGTGGGCATAGATATGGTTGCTGGCCCTACCGATAGTCTGATTTTAGCAGATGCAACCGCCGATCCCTTTATTGTCGCGACAGATTTGGTGAGCCAAGCGGAACATGGGTACAATTCCCCGGTTTGGCTGGTCACGAACTGTCGGACCTTGGCGCGAAACGTGCTTACTGCAGTGCCAGAATTGATTGCAGAACTGCCTGAACTGAACCGGAAGAATGCCGAAGCGGCATGGCGTGATTATGCCGAGGTAATTTTGTGTGACCATCGAGAACAAATGGCCGCCACTTCAGATGAATATGCGCCAGAGCATCTCACCGTTCAGGCCGCCGACCCAGACTGGTGGTTGTCGCGCCTGACAGCCTACGGCTCTCTTTTCTTGGGGGAGGAAACCACCGTGGCTTATGGGGACAAGGCCGCGGGAACCAATCACGTACTGCCTACATCTCGCGCCGCGCGTTACACCGGTGGTCTTTCCGTACATAAGTATATGAAAGTTGTCACGTGGCAGCGCGCCACCCGAGAAGGGTCAAAAACCGTTGCGCAGGCCACAGCCCGAATTTCTCGATTGGAGGGAATGGAAGGACATGCGCGCTCGGCGGATGCACGGTTGGCCAAGTATTTCCCCGCAGAACGCTTTGATCTGTCTACAGGTGACTGACACCAGTGCAAATGACTTCACAGCAACGGAGAAAAAAGGCGTGTGACTGGCGCGCCTATTCGGATGCCCAGAGGCTGTTCCGATAGAGGTTTGTCCAAACGGAAAGACCGAGCGAAGTCGGTTTTGAACATGTCTTCGAGATCGTCTGCTGCGCGTGTGTCAAACACAACGGCCATGGTTTCGAAGTTCAGAATGAAGGATCGCGTGTCCATATTTGTCGTGCCGACAGCGGCGAGGCAGTCATCCACCAAAACAGCTTTCTGATGCATGAAGCCGTCGGTGTAACGCCAAACTTGTGCGCCTGCCTCGCGGACCTCGTCAAAATACGCAAACGCAGCCAACCAAACAACTTTGTGGTCGATATTGTCGGGCACAAGGATCCGAACGTCTACCCCTTTGAGCGCCGCATGCTTTATTGCTGTGAGGATGTCCATATCTGGCACAAAGTACGGAGATGCGATCCATACACGTTGTTTTGCGTTGGCCAATGCGGAGAAAAAGAACATGGCGCCAGATTCCTGTGTGTCACCCGGCCCGGTTGGCACGATGAGCCCTGACATATTTTCTTTTGCCATTCCGCTTTGCCAGTTGAGGGAAGGAAGCAGATTCTCTTCGGTGGTCCAATGCCAGTCTTCGGCAAAGATCAATTGCAGTTGGCTAACCACTGGTCCCTTGAGGCGGACATGTGTGTCCCGCCAGGCACCAAACCTTGGGCTGCGCCCCAAGTATTCGTCCCCGACATTGAGCCCGCCGGTGAAAGCTGTCGTTCCGTCAACAACGACGGTCTTACGGTGGTTGCGAAAGTTGAGTTGAAATCGGTTTTTGGGCACGCGCATTTGGGAGGGTTCGACAATCTCAATGCCCGCATCACGTAAAGTTTGCCGATAGTCATGACGCAATCTATGGCTGCCAACCGGATCGTAGAGCACCCGTACCGTCACACCGCGCTGGGCTGCGGCTATCAAGTGTCGTTGCAACCCCCTACCCAGACCGTCGTCGTGAATGATATAAAATTGCACCAGGACGTATGTTTCTGCCGCATCAATGGCGGCAAAGATCGCGTCAAATGTCTCTTCTCCGTCGATGAGCAGCTCCATAGCGTTGCCCCTTGTAACAGGCAGTCCAGAGATGGCTTCTAGGGCCATTGTTGGGAAAGTTGGGACAGTTTCTGGCCGTAGGGCTTCGCGGACCTCTTGTATGCGCTCAATGACGTCTTCGCTGTCGCGCCGGCCGGTGACATAGTGGGCAAACTTGTGGTGGCCAAGAAACGCATAAGCGGGCACCGAAATGTAAGGTGCGGCGATCAAGAAGATCGCCCAGCCAACAGCGCCTTGGGACGTACGCGAGTGTTGAATGGCACGCCAAGCCATGATCACGGCAGTTACCTCGAGCAGGACAAAGAAGATTGCCAGAAATGTGGCCATTGCGGTCTCCTTAGCAGGCGGGTCACTAATCAAGTTGAGTAATGTGAAAACCCTAGCCCACGCCGAAGGCTCGTGCCAACACAGATCCCGTTCAGGCATTGAAGAGGACATGCTTGATACGTTCCGGCGAGCGGGCAAGGCAGGGCCAAAATGCGGTTAAGTTGCCAAAACGCTTGCCAGCCTAAAAAAACGACTGTAAAGGGCGCTGGTTCCTTACTGGAATCTTGAGGCGGGGTGATTCCCGCCTTTTGGGTTCGATGAGGGTTTGCGGTGGTCGCGGATCCTCCTCTCAACTCCAACGCCTATACAAGGCTGACGAAATGCAAAGTCAAAACATTCGCATTCGGCTGAAGGCTTTTGATTACCGTGTACTGGATGCCAGCACACAGGAAATCGTGAACACTGCAAAGCGCACCGGCGCGCAGGTTCGTGGCCCGATCCCACTTCCCAACAAGATTGAGAAGTTCACCGTTCTGCGTGGTCCACACGTAGATAAGAAATCCCGCGATCAGTTCGAGATCCGTACGCACAAGCGTCTTCTCGACATCGTAGATCCGACCCCGCAGACCGTAGACGCGCTGATGAAGCTCGATCTGGCGGCCGGCGTGGACGTACAGATCTCTGTTTAAGGAGAGTATCTGATGCGTTCCGGTATTATCGCGAAAAAAGTGGGCATGACCCGCTTGTTCATGGAAGACGGCAAACAGATTCCTGTAACCGTTCTTTCCCTCGACGGCCTTCAGGTTGTTGCTCAGCGCACCGAAGAGAAAGACGGCTACACAGCTGTTCAACTCGGCGCTGGTACAGCCAAGGCCAAACGCACCTCCAAAGCCATGCGTGGCCACTTCGCAGCTGCGAAAGTGGAACCAAAGCGCAAGCTGGTTGAGTTCCGCGTTCCATCCGAAGGCCTGATCGAAGTGGGCGCGGAAATCTCCGCAGAGCACTTCCTTGAAGGTCAGAAAGTGGACGTTGCGGGTACTTCGATCGGTAAAGGTTTTGCCGGTGCCATGAAGCGCCACAACTTCGGCGGTCTGCGCGCGACACACGGTGTCTCGATCAGCCACCGTTCCCACGGCTCGACTGGTCAATGTCAGGATCCCGGTAAGGTTTTCAAAGGAAAGAAAATGGCCGGCCACATGGGTGCCGTACGTGTGACCACGCAGAACCTGGAAGTTGTCAAAACTGACGCCGACCGTGGTCTTCTGTTCATCAAAGGTGCTGTACCTGGCTCCAAAGGTGGTTGGGTCTCCGTTAAGGACGCCGTGAAGAAGAAAGCTCCTGAAGGTCTGCCTTTCCCGGCAGCCGTAAAAGCAGCAGCGACCGAAGCTCCGGCTGAAGAAGCACCTGCGGAAGGTGGTGAAGCATGAAACTTGACGTGATCAAACTCGACGGCTCCAAAGCCGGTTCGGTTGAACTGTCCGAAGATCTGTTCGGTCAGGAGCCACGTGCGGACATCCTGCACCGTGTGGTCCGTTGGCAGCGTAACAACGCACAGGCCGGCACCCACAAGGTAAAGACTCGCTCCGAGACTTCTTACTCCACCAAAAAGATCTATCGCCAAAAAGGCACCGGCGGCGCACGCCACGGTGACCGTAACGCGCCGATCTTCCGCGGTGGTGGTATCTACAAAGGTCCAGTTGTCCGTTCGCACGGCCACGACCTGCCAAAGAAGTTCCGCAAGCTGGGTCTGAAGCACGCGCTGTCCGCGAAAGCGAAAGCAGGTGAGCTGGTTGTGATCGAAGACGCCGCATCCGAAGGCAAGACCGCCGCTCTGGCCAAACAGGTTAAGAACCTGGGCTGGAAACGTGCTCTGGTCATCGACGGCGCATCCGTGAACGAAGACTTCCTGAAAGCATCGCGCAACATCGAAGGTCTGGATATCCTGCCAACGATGGGTGCGAACGTTTATGACATCCTCAAGCGTGACACTCTGGTGATCACCAAAGCGGGGATCGAAGCACTGGAGGCTCGCCTGAAATGAGCGCTAAAGCAGAACACTACGATGTGATCCGCGCGCCGGTTATCACCGAGAAATCCACCATGGCGTCTGAGAACGGCGCAGTGGTTTTCGAAGTGGCGATCGACAGCAACAAACCACAGATCAAAGAAGCTGTTGAAGCGCTCTTTGGTGTGAAGGTCAAAGCGGTCAACACCACCATCACCAAGGGTAAAGTCAAACGTTTCCGCGGCCAGCTTGGCAAGCGTAAAGACGTGAAAAAGGCTTACGTGACCTTGGAAGAAGGCAACACGATCGACGTGTCCACCGGGCTCTAAGATCCGCCTAAAAATTAGGGGCCGTCCGAGAAATCGGGCGGCCCTTTTTCATTTTGTGTTGTGATTTTCGCTCAGCCGCTTAGGTGTGAGGTGGTGCAGGTCATATTTTAAACCTTCAGGACTTTACCGTGTATTCTCACACACTCTCTTTTCGCGATACCGAAACATCGCGCACCAGCGCGCAGCGCACGTTTTTGATTTTTGGCGTCAACCGGGGCGGAACCACAGCCACCGCAGGCGCGATCCGCCGATTGGGTATGTTTCTTGGGGACGATCTCGGCGGCAACCTCGAAGACCGTCTGTTCCGCAAACGCCTTGGAATGGATACCATTCGCGAGACCGTCGCTGCGCGGGATGCAGATCACGATGTGTGGGGATGGAAGCACCCGCATCCGCATCAATACATTGATGAGCTTTTGCCAGACCTGCGCAACCTGCGGCTTATTCTTGTGACACGTGATTTGGCGGCCAACAGTTTGGGCACATCGTCCTGGGACCGCGAGGACATCGATAAGGCCATCTCCATGTATCTGGCGCAGACACGCAAAAACGTGGACCTCATGCGCCGTGTGGACTGCCCGGCCTTGGTAGTGAGCTACGAGAAACTCCTTGTGAAACCGGAAGCGGTTGTGGGCGACATGGCACATTTTTGCGGTCTGAAACCCAGCGCATCCGAGTTGGCCCATGCCGTCGACTTTATTAAGCCGGGGGCGTACCAGCCCGGCGAGGCACAAGACCTCTCTGTCGCGGAAAAGCTGCGCCATCGTGGCAGCCGGATCAAACGTGCGCTCCTCCGGCGCTAGGGGGGGCGCAGTGTTCCGCAGGGATTTCTGCACGCGATGATTTCCATCAGGGTCTTTGAATAATTCTCTAGCAGTTATGACCGCCGCCACATCTCTTCATTGGGCAGGCTGGCCCCGCCTCTCTATGTCTGTCGCCAGGAAACGTGACGAGAAAGGACAGAGAGATGAACGCACAGGCGGAGTTGTTTGAGGCTGTACAGACCTACTTTGATGGACTGTTTTATTGCGACAAAGAAAAGCTCGATGCGGTGTTTCACCCGGCGGCGAGTCTGTTTGATGTTGAGAAGGGCGGGATCTTCGCGGAACCAATTGCGAGTTTTAACGCAGACGTGGGTGGCAACGCGGCCAACTCCCCGCATGCGCTTGGACAGCAGATGGATGCGGAGATTTTGATGGTGGATTACCTGACACCCAAAAGCGCCCTGGTCAAAATCCGCTTCCGCGCCCGGCGCAATGTATATCAGGACCACCTGTCGATGCTGAAGGGCGAAAACGGCTGGAAGATCGTGGCAAAGGTTTGGATGCTGGAGAAGGTGGTGGCGGAGATTTGAGGGGGGCAGTTTGGCAAGCTTCAAGTTGCTCACCCGCGGAATAGTAGTAGCGAGCGGTGCTTGCTGTAGATGGGGCTTCTCGCATGGTTGCCGCTTGCTGTTGCTTTGCGCCGGTCAATCGAACCGCATAAAAACAAGCCCTCCTATAGACACCGCCCCCCATCCCCGTTATATCGCGCAAGTCGTGTGGCCTCAGATTCGTTCTGGGGCTGCTCACATTTGAGAGTCGGGCACCTACGGGGGCCTATAACCTTGGCACCTTAGTAGTTGGGTTTGCGTTCAAAACCAGCGAGCAGGGGCCTTCATCTACGCAGAGAGCACGCTCTTTGCATGCACACGGAAGACAGAAAGCATGGCACTTAAGTCGTATAAGCCGACGACGCCGGGCCAACGTGGGTTGGTGCTGATCGACCGTTCGGAACTTTGGAAAGGACGCCCTGTCAAAGCCCTCACTGAGGGTCTGACAAAGTCGGGCGGCCGGAACAACACCGGACGGATCACATCGCGTCGCCGCGGTGGTGGGGCAAAACGCCTCTACCGGATCGTTGATTTCAAACGCAACAAATTTGATGTCGCAGCAACCGTTGAACGGATCGAATATGACCCGAACCGGACCGCGTTCATCGCACTCGTAAAATATGAAGACGGCGAGCAGGCCTACATCCTAGCCCCACAGCGTTTGGCTGTTGGCGATCAGGTTGTGGCGTCCGCGAAAGCTGACATCAAGCCGGGCAACGCAATGCCGTTCTCTGGCATGCCAATTGGTACGATCATTCACAACATCGAGCTGAAACCAGGCAAAGGCGGCCAGATCGCCCGTGCAGCTGGTACCTACGCTCAGTTTGTTGGTCGTGACGGTGGCTACGCTCAGATCCGCCTGTCCTCTGGCGAACTGCGCCTCGTGCGTCAGGAATGCATGGCCACCGTTGGTGCCGTGTCCAACCCTGACAACTCCAACCAGAACTTCGGTAAAGCCGGCCGTATGCGCCACAAAGGCAAGCGTCCGTCTGTTCGTGGTGTGGTCATGAACCCGATCGATCACCCGCACGGTGGTGGTGAAGGTCGTACCTCCGGTGGTCGTCACCCAGTGACACCATGGGGTAAGCCGACCAAAGGTGCACGTACCCGCAACAAAAACAAAGCGTCGCAAAAGCTTATCATCCGCTCGCGTCACGCCAAGAAGAAGGGACGTTAATCTATGTCTCGCTCTGTATGGAAAGGTCCTTTCGTCGATGCTTATGTGCTTAAAAAAGCCGAAGCAGTACGCGAATCCGGCCGCAATGAAGTGATCAAAATCTGGTCCCGTCGTTCCACCATCCTGCCCCAGTTCGTGGGTCTGACTTTTGGTGTGTACAACGGCAAGAAACACATCCCTGTCAACGTCACTGAAGACATGATTGGTCAGAAGTTTGGTGAATATTCGCCAACTCGCACCTATTACGGTCACGCAGCTGACAAAAAAGCGAAACGGAAGTAAGTCATGGGCAAGGTAAAGAACCCCCGCCGCGTGGCTGAAAACGAAGCAATGGCGAAAACTCGCATGCTTCGCACCAGCCCGCAGAAATTGAACCTGGTAGCCGGCATGATCCGCGGCAAGAAAGTTGAGAAGGCTCTGACCGACCTGACTTTCTCCAACAAGCGGATCGCTCAGGACGTGAAGAAATGCCTTCAGTCCGCAATTGCCAACGCTGAGAACAACCACAATCTTGACGTCGACAGCCTGGTTGTTGCCGAAGCCTATGTGGGTAAGAACCTGACGCTGAAACGCGGTCGCCCTCGCGCCCGTGGTCGTTTCGGCAAGATCATCAAGCCGTTCTCGGAACTCACTATCAAGGTGCGTCAGATTGAGGAGCAAGCCTAATGGGTAACAAAGTCAATCCAATTGGCATGCGCCTTCAGGTGAACCGCACCTGGGACAGCCGCTGGTACGCGGACACCAAAGATTTTGGCGATCTTCTGCTGGAAGACATCAAAATCCGTGAGTTCATCAAAACCGAGTGCAAACAAGCCGGTATCGCACGTGTGATCATCGAGCGTCCTCACAAGAAGTGCCGTGTGACTGTTCACACTGCGCGTCCGGGCGTGATCATCGGCAAAAAAGGCGCGGACATCGAGACCCTTCGCAAGAAGATCGCCGAGATGACCGACTCCGAGCTGCACCTCAACATCGTTGAAGTGCGCAAGCCGGAACTCGACGCAACGCTGGTTGGCGAGTCTATCGCTCAGCAGCTGGAGCGCCGTGTGTCTTTCCGTCGCGCAATGAAGCGTGCCGTTCAGAACGCAATGCGTATGGGCGCCCTGGGTATCCGGGTGAACGTTGCAGGTCGTCTGGGTGGTGCAGAGATCGCACGGACCGAATGGTATCGTGAAGGTCGCGTGCCATTGCACACACTGCGTGCCGACATCGATTACGCACACGTGGAAGCCACGACCGCTTACGGGATCATTGGTATCAAAACCTGGATCTTCAAAGGCGAGATCATGGAACATGATCCACAAGCACGTGATCGTCGCGCTCAAGAAGTCCAGGATGGCCCAGCACCTCGCGGTGCAGGCGGTCGTCGCTAAGGGAGACTGATCAATGCTTCAGCCAAAGCGTACTAAATTCCGCAAGATGCACAAAGGCCGCATCAAGGGTCTGGCGAAGGGTGGTTCCACCCTGAACTTCGGCTCCTTCGGCCTGAAGGCAACCACACCAGAGCGTGTGACTGCTCGCCAGATCGAGGCAGCACGTCGCGCAATGACCCGTCACATGAAACGTCAAGGTCGTGTTTGGATCCGTATCTTCCCAGACACTCCTGTGACCTCGAAGCCAACCGAAGTCCGTATGGGTAAAGGTAAAGGCTCCGTGGACTACTGGGCGTGTAAAGTGAAGCCAGGTCGTGTGATGTTCGAAATCGACGGTGTTGACGAAGACATCGCTCGTGAGGCTCTGCGCCTTGCCGCGATGAAACTTCCGGTCAAAACCCGCGTCGTCGTTCGCGAAGACTGGTAAAGGTTAGAGGGGCTTGCTCCTCAGTCCTGACAAATTTGACCCTCCGCCGGGAAGCTGGCGGAGGGTTCTTTGTTTGCGCAGTGCTGAGAAGCCTATTGAGCCTAGATTACTTCATTGGCTTGGCCGGAATTCAGGTGAGCTTACTTTGAGAGGCTCCGTCAGGGTGCGTAAGCACAAAAAAGGCCCTGCCGAAATCGGCAGGGCCTTTTTTTGGTGGGTTGAAGTGAAGGGCCTAAGCGGCGTCCCACTCGTCGTCTAGGTCGTCTTCGGTAGTGCGAGAGGACGTTTCGCCTTTGAGCGTGAAGCCATCCACAGCACGGACCAGGTTCTCGGCTTCGCCTCGCAAAACTTGGCCAGATGCAGCGGTCTCTTCCAGCATGGCCGCGCTCTTCTGGCTGTCGCTGTCGAGGTTTTCGACCGCCGCACTGACCTCTTTTAGGCCGGTAGATTGGTCCACGGCATTCTCCGCAATTTCACGGACTTTGCCCACAACTTGCTCAACCGCTTGCATAATCTCACCCAGCGAGTTGCCGGTTTCGTCCATCAAGTCCACGCCGTTGGCAACTTCGGTTTGCGAGCTGGAAATCAACGTGTTGATTTCATGGGCCGCCTCGGAAGACCGTTGTGCAAGTGCTCGCACTTCGGAGGCCACGACCGCGAAGCCTCGGCCTGCGTCCCCGGCGCGCGCTGCTTCCACACCGGCGTTGAGGGCCAGCAAGTTGGTCTGGAAGGCGACGTCTTCGATCAGACCACTGATCTGGGAAATCGCGTCGGAACTTTCTTTGATCTTTTGAATCGCTGCCACGGTCTGATCGGCAACTTCCCGGGTCGACTCCGCCTTTTTCTGAGCATTGTTAACGTGGGTGCGGGCTTCTTGCGCACTTTGCGCCGTATGGTTGACGGTCTGCGCAACAGTCTGCAGCGAAGAAGAGGTCTCTTCCAATGAGGCCGCTGAGATTTCCCCACGCCGAGACGCGTCATCCACGGAGGAAGAGATTTCCTGAGACGTATGGTTCAAAACCTGGCTGGATGCGGACAGCTGGCGTACCATGCCGTCCAAGCTATCGGTCAGGTGAGTAATGGTGTCGGAAATGTCTTTGAAGACACCTTTCTGACCCTGTGGCATTTCATGGGTCAAGTCGCCGGTCGCGAGGGTTTCGAGAGCCTCTTGAACGTCTCCCAGACCTTTCTGTGCCACCTCACCAATGGTGTTCACGCCCTGGCCAAGGTCTTTGAACACACCTTCGGAGCCAGTTGTGTCGATCCGGCGAGAGAAGTCGCCCTCGCCACAGGCCTCAATCACCTTGCTAATTTCACGGGTCATGTGAACCTTGGTCTCTTCCTGCTTACGGAAGTCGCCCACAGCTTCAGAGATTGCAGACAGTTCGCGGATGCCTGACTTTGGCATTTCTTTGGAGAAGTCTTCGTTCATCATGTCTTTCAGAACGGCATCGATCCGCTTGAGTGGGCGGGAGATACCTCGAGCCAAGAAGAAGGCAAAGATTGCGAACAGCCCCGCGCCGACGATCGCAGCCCATTGTGAGCTTTGCTGCGCTTTTTGACTCACGGTTTCGCTTTCGAGGAGTACCGCATCGAGAGATGCGGTCACGTCCGCCAAAATCGTATCCATGTAAGGAGAGGCGTCTGCATAGCTTTTCGACATATCTTTGCGGAAGCCACGCTCTGTCAGAGTTTCTGCCACAAGAGATTCAAAAACCGTTTTGTATGCAGCCATTACCGGTAGGATCGCTTCACGCTGCTCAGCGCTGTCGTAGAAGAAAACAGGGAACCCCTCGAATTCCTTAATTCGAGCATTTACCTCGTCCAGCCATTTCGTGTCGGTAGAGATCAGGAAGTCTTTCTCATGCTGCCGCATGGTCAAGACATTGACCTTTAGGACAGGAATAGCAACGTCTTTAAGGCTTTCATTTACAGTGTTTGCAGCCTCTTCCAACTGTCCCCGAAGACCTTCAGAGTTGGTCAAACCCAAGCGGTTGTTGCTTGCCACAACGTCTTTGAAGCGGGCTTCATACTCGTGAGCGAACTCGTTCAGGGGGCCAAGGTTGGCAGATGTTTCTGCCAAATCGGGTACTTTGGCTAGGATTTCTTCCATGACGGCAATATGAGCCCACATCTTCTCCATAATGCCTGAATGGCGGTCGGAGTATTTGGTGTCGAGGCGTAGGAGAAAGTCTTTTTCTGCTCGACGTGCCATCAAAAATTCGATTTTTAGGTTTTCAATCGCGATGGCAGCTTCTTCGATGACTTTTACACGATACTGCATGTCATCGCGCATTTTGTGAGAATAAAGCGAGATCCCAGCCAAACTGCCCATGACGCCAATGGCCATGACGATGATTGAGACGATCGCGAATGATACTGTAATCTTACGTTTCATGGTTTTCCTGCTCCTGGACAGGCGGATTGCGAGTGTGACAATGAGATGTAGCAAGCAGGTGTTAATAGAGTGTGGCCTTAAAAAACGGGGGTTTAGCCCAAAAATTAGGCGAATCTTTTTGCCAATGTTTCAAGGGGATTAAGCGAAGGTTTCTACCGACGCGTGTCTCGAGGAAAAAAACTAGCTACGACAAGGAACTGATATGTCGACCATCGAATCTCTCTTTGTGACCCGCCTTTATCGAGCGCGTCTGTCTGAATTTGGCACGTCTGTTGATCCCGAGGAGCTGGAGGCGTCCTGTTTTTCGATTGCCGAAGATGATGAGGCGGGACAGGAGTGGTGTGAGGCCAATGCCTATCCCGGCTATACGTCTTATGCCTCTCTGACGGATTTGCCGTGGCGCTTCCCGATTTTTGCGGACGTGGTGGCATCTTTGGACCAACATGTGGCGGATTTTGCCAAAGATTTGGAATTTGACTTGGATGGTAAGTCGCTGAAACTCGAGGACTTATGGATCAATATCCTTCCTGAGGGGGGGATGCATGCCAGCCATATCCATCCGCATTCGGTGATCAGTGGAACAACCTATGTGTCGATGCCGGATGGGGCGAGCGCGTTAAAGCTGGAAGATCCCCGCTCTGGACGGATGATGGCGTCGCCGGTGCGAAAAAAGGGCTCCCGGCGGGATTTGCAGCCGTTTATCTATATGAAACCGGAGGTTGGTGACGTGCTGTTGTGGGAGAGCTGGCTGCGCCATGAGGTGCCAATGAACATGTCAGAAGATGAGCGGGTGAGCGTCAGTTTCAACTATATTTGGGAATAGGTGCTGCGCCGTTAACTGGTCATAATCCATGTCGATATCGTGTCGGTAACACGACTGTATCGCGGAGGTGCGGGTATTGACGGGCCCCACCACGTTAAGCCAACGTGCGCAGCCGTTGCGAAATACATTCAGAAAGCCGCCCCGGTTTGGGCGGCTTTTGCTTTTGGCGGGAGAACTTCTCGGATGTCCCAAATTCAAATGTCACATTCCCAAATTCCAATGCTGCTGCGCAAGATGGCCCCCATATCCCTTTCATCAAAGGAACACAGAAAACCCCAACTGAAAGGAAACACCCCCATGTTCACCAAATTCGCTTCCGCCGCCGTTGTTGTTGCTCTCACCACGCCTTTGGCCTTTGCTTACCCCGTGACCTCGGCCCCTGGTCCAACCGAGCCGGTGATGACAGAGAGCTATGAGGTTGCCGGCACCATCGGGATGGACCGCCGCCAGGATCGTCGGGGTGATCGTCAGGACTGCCGTCAGTCTGAAGGGATTGTGGGGGCTGACAAGCGGGACTGCAAACAAGACAGCCGCAACGGCTAACGTCCACCCTTAGGAATTGCGCATGAGCCTCGACCTCAAAAGGTCGGGGCTTTTGGTGTTGAAGTCAGTCGGGGGCAGATTTTGTGCGGACGGGAAGTGACTTGCCCGATGGATCTTGGGTCAGGGGAGGGATTTCCAAATGGTCAATAGTGGAGCTGTCTCAAATTCAAATGTCACCTTCCCAAATTCCAATGCTGTTGCGCAAGATGGCCCCCATATCCCTTTCATCAAAGGAACACAGAAAACCCCAACTGAAAGGAAACACCCCCATGTTCACCAAATTTGCTTCCGCCGCCGTTGTTGTTGCACTCACCGCGCCTCTGGCTTTTGCCTACCCTGTGACTTCAGCGCCTGGCCCAACTGAGCCAGTGATGACCGAGAGCTATGATGTTGCCGGCACCGTTGGTATGGACAATCGGGAAGATCGCCGCGACACGCGCCAAGACTGCCGTCAGGGCGAAGGTGTTGTCGGTGACGACAAGCGCGACTGCAAACAGGACAGCCGCAACGGGTAATTCCTGTCTGCCGCACAATGAAAGCGCCTCGACCTTAAAGGTCGGGGCTTTTGCCATTAGGGCTTTCCCAACACCGCGCGCACGCTAGAGTGGTTTTATGAAGCAAGTGCGCAGTGTGAGATTTGGCTACGTCAGTGAGACGTTACAGCGCAAGCTGGGCGTTCAGGTTGGTGAGCGGTTGCTGCGCAAGGTGGGGCGCTATCCGGGCACGAAACAGCTGGCCACAGTGAAGCAGGAGGCGGCGTTGATCCGGGCGGCCTGTTTGGAGATGCACGAGCCGACGCTGGCAGCGCAGATGGGGATTGGCTATCGCGATGCGCCAACGCTGTCGTCGTATATTGCGGCCAGGTCCAAGACCCTGCGGGCGGCGGTGGAGAATGCCGCCAAGTTTTACAGTCTGGCAGACCCGACAACGCGGTTTGAGTTGCGCGAGATTGCGGAGGGCGAGGCGCTGGAGGTTGTGTCGTTGGACGCTGGGTTGCAGGCCAATGAAAGGTTTCAGGAGTTTCTGGTGATTGGCATGTTGGCGCGCATTCAGAGCATCACGCGGCAGGACACGCGACCGACGCGGGTGGTGTTCAAACATGCGGTGCTTGGGGACGTGCGGGCTTATGAACGGATTGCGGGTTGCCCGGTGCAGTTTGGCGGCGGGTTTAATGGGCTGCGGTTTGCGCAGGGCGTGCCGGATGTGCCGCTGGGGGAGCATGACCCGGATTTGGTGGGCCATCTGACGCGGCTGGCAGAGGCGCAGCTGCGTGAAGTGGATGTTGACGACGGACGTCTGTGGGACAGGGTGGAGCGTATGCTGGTGCAGGCCTTGCCGGAGCGGTTTTTGACGGCGGATGAGGTGGCAGAGCAGCTGGGCATCACGCGGCGCACGTTGACACGGCGGCTTGGCGCAGAAGGCGGGAGCTATCGTGATTTGTGCAATGGGCTGCGCTACCGGCTGGCCAAGGCACATCTGCGGGATGGGCGGTCGGTCACGGAGACCACATTTTTGCTGGCCTACAAAGATCAGGCCAGCTTTTCGACCGCGTTTAAAGGCTGGAGTGGCGCGGCGCCCAGTGCCTTTGTGGCTGCGCTGGACGCCTCTTAGAGGGCTTAGCGCTCGGCGGTGACCAGTTTCATGGCCAAGGCGATGAACACGACACCAGCGAGGCGATTGAGCCAGATTTGCGCGGTGGGTGAGTTTTTCAGCCAATCACCCAGCCAACCTGCCGCCAGTGCGACGGAGCCGAACACCAGCAGCGTGGCGATGATCATCAGGAAGCCAAGTTGGTAAAACTGCAGCACCAGGGGGCCGTTGGCCGAGTTCACAAACTGTGGCAGGAAGGCGAGGAAGAAGATCGTCACCTTGGGGTTGGCGATGTTCATGATCAGGCCGCGTGTGTATTGCTTGGCTGACGTCTCGGGTGCTGGGGCGTCCCCGTCCAGATTGGATTTGGCAGCGGTAAACGACTTATACGCCAGATACGCCAGATAGGCCGCGCCGATGTATTTCAGGATGGCAAACGCCACTTGTGAGGTTTGAAAGATCACCGCGACACCCAGCGCCACGGCGGTGGTGTGAAAGATCAAGCCGCTTGCGAGACCGAGTGTCACCGTGAGGCCCGCGACACGGCCATGCAGGGCGGATTGGGTCAGCACAAAGATGTTGTCCGGCCCCGGCACCAAGGCCAGGGCAATGGCCGCGCCCATAAACAGGATCGCTACGTCAACAGGTATCATGATTACTCCTCCCAAAGTGTGCGCTTTGGCAGTGAGGCTGAGCGCGGTGGTTGAGAAGGTGTAGGGGAGATGGGGGCGGGAGGGAAGAGTGCGTGGTGACGTGTCACACACAGTCACTCCTCTTTGGCCTCTGTTTCTTGCGCAGCATTCTTGCCAATCAACTCCAGAGCGGCTGGAGAAGGAGTCTCCAACCGGATGGCTGCCAGTGTTGTAAAGCCATTCACAACTTCGGCATTGTGGTTTAGCGCGAGTTGCAGCACGCCACCATCCTCCAACTCCAATACTAGAAAGGCGCCTGCGCGATGGGTGGAGCCGGAGGACTCCTCCAATTCAGTTGGACCTAAAAATGTGCCATCTAGGGATTGTCGCCAAGCGGGGTAGGCCTCCTTTAACGCGGTTAAATCGGAGTTGAAGCTAAACAAGAAACAGAAGTCATGAACACTTTCATAAGTCTGAATGGCAAATTCAGAAGAGCGCGTCTCCCATAGTACTGTGTCTTCGCGCGCATTGTTGGCTTTGATGAATTGCTGGGTGATGCCGTCGTTGATCTTTCGGACACCGTCGTATTCAGGAGCGGTTTGCGTGTTCAGCAACGGAAGGCAGAATCCATTGAAGTCTTCCAGTGCAAGAGAAGGGTCTGCCCGTAGGCCGTTTGCCAGTAGAGGGGTGGCGAGGCACGCTGATGTGGCCAGCACCAGAACGGATTTTGGGTGGAAAGTGGTAAAAAACATGCAGGTTTCACGAAAGCGATTTGGTCGGGGCTATAGAGCCGGCACGCTAACCGCGAGTTGGCTGGCCGTCTAGTTGCGAATTCCCCAGCTTTCGCTTGCCATCCCTGCGACTCCCCCGTATAGAGCGCCATCTCATGGATTCCGTGTATGCGGGATTCGTGTGTTTTGTATTTGTCCATCAGGCAAAAGGGTCACCCCGCACATACTCGGGCGCCTTCTGATGTATGAGAAAGGAAAAGGCGATGAACGCCAACGAACTGCGTGATAAAACGCCGGATCAGCTCCGTGAGGAACTGGCCAATCTTAAGAAAGAATCGTTCAACCTTCGTTTCCAAGCGGCCACCGGCCAACTGGAAAACGCGGCCAAGATCCGTGAAGCGCGTCGCAACGCTGCACGTGTGAAGACCATCCTGAACGAAAAAGCCAAAGCGGCAGCAGAGTAAGAGGAGCCTTAAAGATGCCCAAACGTATCCTGACTGGCACCGTTACTTCGGACGCCAACGCCCAAACAGTCACCGTGTCCGTAGAGCGTCGCTTTACACACCCGGTTCTGAAGAAAACCATCCGTAAGTCCAAAAAGTACCGGGCTCACGATGAAAAGAACGCTTTCAAGGTCGGCGATCAAGTACGCATCATCGAATGCGCGCCGAAATCGAAAACGAAACGCTGGGAAGTTCTGGAAGCCTAAGAGTCTCGTAAGAGACTCCTGGCGACTAGACTTAACAGTCAGTCGAAACCCTGGGGGATACACCACGCATCGGTGCCCCATAGGTCGGGAGAAACCACATGATCCAGATGCAAACCAACCTGGATGTTGCTGACAACTCCGGCGCTCGCCGAGTTCAGTGCATCAAGGTTCTGGGTGGTTCCAAGCGTAAATACGCATCCGTAGGCGACATCATTGTTGTCTCGGTTAAGGAAGCCATTCCACGCGGTCGCGTTAAGAAAGGGGACGTCCGTAAGGCCGTCGTCGTACGCACCGCTAAAGAAGTCCGTCGTGAAGATGGCACTGCAATCCGCTTTGACCGGAACGCAGCTGTAATCCTGAACAACTCCAACGAGCCAGTGGGTACACGTATCTTTGGCCCAGTTGTTCGTGAGCTTCGCGCAAAAGGCATGATGAAAATCGTCTCGCTCGCGCCGGAGGTGCTGTAAGATGGCTGCTAAGCTGAAAAAAGGCGACAAGGTCGTCGTTCTGGCCGGTAAGGACAAAGGCAAAGAGGGCACGATCTCCTCTGTTGACCCCAAAGCCGGTAAAGCTGTTGTGGACGGCATCAACATTGCCATCCGTCACACCAAGCAAAGCCAAACCGCACAGGGCGGTCGCATCCCTCAGGCGATGCCGATCGAACTGTCTAACCTGGCATTCCTGGACAAAAACGGCAAAGCAACCCGCGTTGGCTTCCGCATGGAAGGCGACAAAAAGGTTCGCTTCGCAAAGACCACAGGGGACGTGATTGATGCTTGATAATGCAGATTACACACCACGTCTGAAGTCGCTCTATGCGGATTCCATCCGCGCCGCTCTGAAAGAAGAGTTCGGTTACAAGAACGACATGCAGATCCCTAAGCTGGAAAAGATCGTGCTGAACATCGGCTGTGGCCGTGCAGCCGTGAAAGACAGCAAGAAAGCCAAGTCGGCACAGGCTGATCTGACCGCGATTGCGGGCCAGAAGGCGCTGACCACCGTGGCGAAGAACTCCATTGCTGGCTTCCGCGTTCGCGAAGGCATGCCAATGGGTGCCAAGGTGACCCTGCGTGGCGACCGTATGTACGAATTCCTCGATCGTCTGATCACCGTTGCGATGCCACGCATCCGCGACTTCCGTGGTGTGAAGCCGAGCTTTGACGGCCGTGGCAACTTCGCCACCGGTTTGAAAGAGCACATCGTGTTCCCAGAAATCGACTTTGATAAAGTGGATGAGAACTGGGGCATGGATATCGTCATCGCCACCGATGCTGAAACCGACGCCGAAGCGCAGAGCCTGTTGAAGCATTTCAACATGCCCTTCACCGCGTAAGGCTGAGAGGATTACGACATGGCTAAAAAAGCAATGATCGAACGCGAAAAGAAGCGGGAACGTCTGGTAGCGAAATACGCTGCTAAGCGCGCCGAGCTGAAAGAAATCGCAGCCGATGAGTCCAAGCCAATGGAAGAGCGTTTCAAAGCGCGTCTGAAACTGGCGAAACTGCCGCGCAACAGCTCGGCAACCCGTCTTCACAACCGGTGCCAGCTCACCGGCCGTCCACACGCTTACTACCGTAAGCTGAAGGTCAGCCGTATTGCGCTGCGCGAGCTGGGTTCTGCTGGTCAGATCCCTGGCATGGTCAAATCTAGCTGGTAAGGAGAGAGAATTATGAACGATCCTATCGGTGATATGCTGACCCGTATCCGTAACGGCCAAATGCGTGGCAAGTCCGTGGTTTCTACCCCGGCGTCCAAGCTGCGTGGTTGGGTTCTGGATGTTCTGGCCGACGAAGGCTACATCCGCGGTTACGAAGCGTCTGAAGAGAACGGCCACGCGGCCTTCGAAATCAGCCTGAAGTACTACGAAGGCACTCCTGTTATTCGCGAACTGAAGCGGGTCTCCAAACCTGGTCGTCGCGTGTACATGGGCGCTGAAGACATCCCAACCGTCCGTCAGGGCCTGGGTGTGTCGATTGTCTCCACCTCTAAAGGTGTGATGTCGGATGCAAGTGCACGCTCCAACAAAGTTGGCGGCGAAGTACTCTGCACGGTCTTCTAAGGAGAGCTTGATGTCTCGTATTGGTAAAAAACCGGTCGAGCTGCCCAGCGGCGTTAGCGCTTCTGTCTCCGGCCAGACCATCGAAATCAAAGGCCCGAAGGACACTCAGTCCTTCACCGCTACTGACGACGTAAACCTTGCAGTTGAAGAGAACAAAGTTGTTGTTACTCCTCGCGGCAAGTCCAAGCGCGCCCGTCAGCAGTGGGGCATGTCCCGCACCATCGTTGCCAACATGGTAACCGGTGTGACTGCAGGCTTCAAAAAAGAACTCGAGATCAACGGTGTTGGTTATCGTGCGCAGATGCAGGGTACTACTCTGAAACTGTCGCTCGGTCTCTCTCACGAAGTGAACTTCGAAGTGCCAGCGGGTATCACCGTGACCACACCGAAGAACACCCAGATCATCGTGGAAGGTACTGACAGCCAACTGGTTGGCCAGGTTGCGGCAAACATCCGCGAATGGCGCAAACCAGAGCCTTATAAAGGCAAGGGTATCAAGTACGTGGACGAATATATCTTCCGTAAGGAAGGTAAGAAGAAGTAAGGACCAGTTAGATGGCAAACAGCAAACGGGATCTGTTCCTCAAGCGCCGCCTGCGCGTCCGGAACAAACTTCGCAAGGTCAATGGCGATCGCAAGATGCGCCTGTCCGTGCACCGCAGCAACAAGAACATCAGCGTTCAGCTGATCGACGATCGCAACGGTGTCACAGTGGCGTCCGCTTCCACTCTGGAAAAAGACTTGGGCCTGATCGGCAAAAACAACGTCGAAGCAGCCACCAAAGTGGGTGCGGCGATTGCCGAACGTGCGAACAAAGCAGGCGTGACCGAAGCATACTTCGACCGCGGCGGCTTCCTCTTCCACGGCAAAGTGAAGGCTCTGGCCGAAGCTGCGCGTGAAGGTGGCTTGAAAGTCTAAGACTTGTGGGGGACGTCCGCGTCCCCCCGATGATCCGGGAGGTCCGGCCTATGGTCGGGCTTCACTGGGATTGAGTATATCAGGCGCCAAGCGCCAGTAGATAAAGGAATGCCAAATGGCAGAACGTGAAAACCGCCGGGGCCGTGGTCGCAACCGCGAAGAAGAAACCCCGGAATTCGCTGATCGTCTCGTTGCGATCAACCGTGTTTCCAAGACCACCAAAGGTGGTAAGAACTTTGGCTTCGCAGCTCTGGTTGTTGTTGGTGACCAAAAAGGCCGTGTAGGCTTCGGTAAAGGTAAAGCGAAAGAGGTCCCTGAGGCCATCCGCAAAGCCACCGAGCAAGCCAAGCGTCAGATGATCCGCGTGCCTCTGCGCGAAGGTCGTACCCTGCACCACGACATGGAAGGCCGTCACGGCGCCGGTAAAGTGGTTATGCGCACCGCGCCAGAAGGTACCGGGATCATCGCCGGTGGTCCAATGCGTGCCGTTTTCGAAATGCTCGGCGTCAAAGACGTTGTTTCGAAATCCATCGGTTCGCAGAACCCCTACAACATGATCCGCGCCACCATCGACGGGCTGAAGAAAGAAGCCAGCCCACGTCAGGTTGCGGCTCGCCGTGGCAAGAAAGTTGCTGACATCCTGCGCAAGGATGAAGCACCTGCCGAAGCTGCAGAGTAAGGAGTAACGACCAATGGCAAAAACCATCGTTGTAAAACAGGTCGGTTCGCCGATCCGTCGCCCACAAGACCAGCGTGCCACGCTGATCGGTCTGGGTCTGAACAAAATGAACCGGACCCGTGAGCTGGAGGACACTCCTTCGGTACGCGGCATGATTCGCAAGGTTTCCCACATGGTGGAGATCATCGAAGAGCGCGACTAAGCCTTTTTGATCGACAAAATTGAAAACGCCCTCGGACTTTCCGGGGGCGTTTTTGTTTGCATTGTCCGGAACTTCTTAAGGCTTTGGTAACTGGGCGATAGAGCCTGCACGGCGCCAGGCTAAATCTAGGGGCAGGAGAGGGATTTGGCCCCAAGTATATCATTCCAGAATGGAATGATTAACATCGCTTTCATCGATATTCGCAAAGTGCATATCTGGGATGCTTTCTTGGGCCTACCACGCTGCAAACTTGGGCACTAAATGGACCGCATGAACAGATAATGCGCGTCAAGCCGAAGTGGCGCATCGGCACTTGAAGGATTTAACTCATGCAACATGCTCCAACTCTGCACATCGAAGCCGTAGACATCGTAGGCCGTTTCACCCGTTTGGTTGAGAACTGGCTGCTGACACGCAAGCGCGACGCGTCTTTTGCCAAAACTGTTAAAGAGCTGAATAAGCTCACCAACCGTGAACTGGCAGACATTGGCCTGAACCGCGGCGACATCGAAGATGTTGCGCGCAAAGGCGCTCTGGCCCTGTAATCAGCAGGATTACCAGACACTCCCCTGAAAGGCCTCGGAGATCGCTCCGGGGCCTTTTTGCGTGTGGCGGGAATTCGCAAAACCTTGTCCGGAATGCATAGGAGATAGTCACTTGCTTTCGTTGAAAGCGACGGCGTGAAGACTTTTATCTGTGGGGTAACACAGACCCACATATGACTGACACAAAACAGCGCTATCCGAAGGTGGATTGGCGCCCCAAGGAGGACTTGTCTGATGGCCTATTTGAACACACCACCCTCGCGCAGCATTGGTATGGGCGCACGCATCTATGATGCCTGGTCCACCTACCGTGGTGAACAGCGGCAAAACGCTTTGTACCGTGAAACAACCCGCCAGCTGGGTGGGTTGAGTGACCGGCAATTGGAGGACATTGGCGTGTCTCGCCATGACATCGAACAGCTGGCGAGAGACCACACCATGCGGCGGTGAGAGACGTTACAAACCGACTTACCAAGCCTCGGCGCATGCCGGGGCTTTTTGGTTTCTGAGAGGTAAAGAGCCATGACAAAGATGCATATCGGGCAGATCAATCTGGCAATTGTTGGCGCTAACGGGTGTGCCTATGTTGAGGGCACCAGAAGGTAAAACAGAAAAACGCCGAAAAATGCGTTTCGGCACAGAAAGATAAGGAGCCACCTCCATGGCATTTGTTCAAACCGCCCAGTCCGCCCGCATCGACCTTTTTGCATCCCTGCGCGCGTCGATTGAAGACTTCAAAGCAGCCCGTGCGCTGCGTCAGAAATATAACACCACTGTTCGGGAATTGGCTCGCATGAGTGATCGCGAGTTGAACGATATTGGTGTTGATCGCTACGACATCCACAGCATTGCATCCCAGCATGTTTATGGCTGAGTGATCTCACAAGATAAATGAAACGCCCCTGCCTGATCCGCAGGGGCGTTTTTGTTTGTCAGAACGGCTGCGGTATGGCTGAGGCATGACCCGTAACGTGGTCGTTGAGCCCCCGGAGGTTGCCGTTTAGCACCTTGCGCAATTGCGGCTTCATCAGGATAGCGCCCATGAGCCAGCCAAGCGGGCCGAACTTCGGCTGATAGTCGATGCTCCAATGGACGTTGGTTTTTCCGGCGCTTGTTGGGGTTAAGCGAATCTCGGCTTGTGCGGTCTTGAATGGAATTTTGCCCATCTCAAGCATGGCAGCGCGGTAGCCAAGCCCCTCGTTCCAGGTGATGGCCTCTTCGACCAGGGAGGTGCCGTTTGGGAAGTGGCAGCGGCGTTTGGCGCCAAGACCGGTGGTGTTTTCTGAGAGAACGTCCACTTTCACAACCTCCGGCGCAATGACATCTATCGCCATATAATCTGCCAAGGCCGCCCAGACAGTGGCTGGTGCAGCGGAGATGGTTCGGGTGCTTTGGACGTGCAACATTTGGTAGGTCTCTTTCAGAATAAGTAAATGTGTCGAGATTGGTCTAAGGTTGCCCTGCTGACAGCGTTATGTCAGCAGTGTGGCAGCAGGGGTGAAAAATGCGTCGCACGGAACGGCTATTCCAGATTATCCAAGTTTTGCGCGCGGCCCGTGGACCGGTGACAGGGCGGGAGCTGGCTGACGAATTGGAAGTCTCCCTGCGCACGCTCTATCGCGATATGGCGGAGTTGATTGCGCAGCGGGTGCCCATCACTGGCGAGGCCGGGATGGGGTATGTTCTGGATGAGGGCTATGACATGCCACCCCTGATGTTGAAGGCGGATGAGTTGGAAGCAGCCGTGTTGGGCGCGGGTCTGGTGGCGGGGCAGGCGGATCCAACCTTGGCGCGGGCGGCACGAGATTTGGTAGTCAAGCTGACCGAGGCGATCCCCGAAGAGCTACGGCCGGTGGTGCTGGATGCCAGTTCGCGGGCGATTGTTGCCAAAGGTCCAAAGGCGGAACGGTTTGACGGGGCGCGGCTGCGAGTTGCCATTCGAGAACGGTTCAAGCTGCGGGTTGTTTATCGGGATGGCGGAGGACGTGAGAGCAGTCGCGTAATCTGGCCCCTGTTGATCGCCTATTTCGTCGGCGATCGGTTTATTGTGGCCTGGTGTGAGACGCGGCAGGACTATCGCCATTTCCGCACAGATCGGGTTGCCGCGTTGGACGTGTTGAATGAGGTTTACTCGGGACGGCGTGCAGAGTTGATCAAGGGCTGGGAGGAGCTGATGGCGAAGCGGAAAGGGGCGCCTTGAGGCTTTTCCTTTTTGGCTATCGATCCTCGCGACAGCTGCTCACAATATCCAGAAATTCGGGCAAAATGATCGCAAAGCTTTGTTATGCCTTTGTGTGGGGCGCGTCGCCTCGACAAGACCTTCATAAGGAGCGCTTTTGATGCTGGATCTCACATCGTTTCGCCGCGACATACATAGCCACCCTGAGGCGGGATTTGATCTGGAGCGCACGCCGCGCCTGATCGGAGACTTATTAGAAGGCGCAGGTCTTGAAGTTGTGCAAGGCGTCGGGCGCTGCGGTGTTGTGGCCACCCTGAAGCGGGGGCCGGATGAAACGGCAATTGGCTTGCGGGCTGATATGGACGCGCTCCCGATCCAGGAAGCTAATGGCTTCTCTTACCGGTCAAAGCAGGATGGGCTTTTCCATGGATGTGGGCATGACGGGCACAGCACCATGTTGCTCGGAGCGGCGCTCAAGTTGGCGGAGGATTCGACGCTAAAGCGAACCGTGCACTTTATCTTTCAGCCGGATGAGGAAAACGGTAACGGCGCTGCCGCGATGATTGCGGACGGTTTGTTTGAGCGGTTTCCCATGGCGGCGATTTATGGACTGCACAACATGCCGGGCATGGCGCTTGGGCATTTTGCCACGCAATCCGGACCGTTTTGTGCGTTTGAAGATAATTTTGAGATCACAATTGAGGGCCAGGGCGGACATGCTTCAATGCCCGAGAAAGGGGTTGATCCGATTGTGGCTGGCTCAGCCATCGTGATGCAGTTGCAGTCCATCATCTCGCGCAATGTGCCGCCGCGCGATCATGCGGTTGTTTCCGTTACAGAGTTTGTGACCGATGGGGGCCGCAATATTCTGCCCAGCAATGTGACCTTGCGCGGCGATTGCCGGGGGTTTTCGCAGGAGGTTTCCCAAACCATTAAGAGCCGCATGCGTGCAATCGTGGAAGGGGTTTGTACTGCTCAGGGAGCAAAGGGGCAGGTTTCTTATTCGACCTCTTTCCGGCCCTTGGTGAATGACGGGCGTGCCACTGAAAGTATTGCTGCGGCGGCGCGTAGCGTCGGGACGGTTGATGCAACTTACGGACGGGTTGGGTTTTCTGAGGACTTTGCGGAGTTCCTGTCTCATAGACCAGGGGCCTTCATTTTGATGGGCAATGGGCTCGGCGGGAACAATGCCATGCCGCTGCACAATCCGTCGTATGATTTTAATGATGACGCCATTGCGCATGGTGTGAACTATTGGGTTCGGCTGGCGCATCAAGGGCTATAGTTGCCACCCAAAACTACACATCTTCCACATTGCAAACCCTCCCCCAAGGGTCTATACGCCCCCGGTGGCGCTTTGCGTCATGAGAATCAAAACCAAGAAAAGCCGTGTTTGGCCCGAAGACGCTTCGTGGGTCAGTTCCGGCAAGGAGAAGCGATATGAAACTGCACGAACTGAGCGACAATCCTGGCGCAACCAAAAAACGCATGCGCGTTGGCCGTGGCCCTGGCTCCGGCAAGGGTAAAATGGGTGGCCGTGGTATCAAAGGTCAAAAGTCCCGTTCGGGTGTGGCGATCAACGGCTACGAAGGTGGCCAGATGCCATTGTACCAGCGTCTGCCAAAGCGTGGCTTCAACAAGCCAAACCGCAAGGCATTTGCTGTGATCAACCTGGGCCTGATCCAAAAATTTGTTGATGAGAAAAAACTGGACGCCTCTGCTGCGATCACCGAAGACGCGCTGATCGCGTCCGGTCTGGTGCGTCGCAAAAAAGACGGCATCCGTGTTCTGGCAAAAGGCGAAGTTTCCGCCAAGCTGAACATCGAAGTGACTGGCGCTTCCAAAGCTGCTGTTGAAGCAGTTGAAAAAGCGGGTGGCTCTCTGACAGTCAAATCCGCGCCAGCGGCTGAATAAGAGGTTGTGAGCGGGCGGATGTCCGCTTACATATCCTTCCAAGTTTTCCTAACGCCGCCAAACCGGAAAACGGTTCTGGCGGCGTTTTTAGTCTAAGAGAGATCCTAAATGGTATCTGCAGCAGAGCAAATGGCGGCCAACACCAGCTGGTCCGCACTTGGAAAAGCCACCGATCTGCGCAATCGCATCCTGTTCACATTAGGTTTGTTGATTGTGTATCGCCTTGGCACATGGATTCCGGTTCCGGGCATCGACGGTGTTGCCCTCCGTGAGTTTATGGAAGAGGCCGGCGCAGGCATTGGCGGCATCCTGTCCATGTTCACCGGCGGTGCGCTGGGACGGATGGGCATCTTCGCTCTGGGCATCATGCCGTATATCTCTGCGAGCATTATTGTTCAGCTCTTGGGCTCTATGGTTCCGGCACTGGAACAGCTTAAGAAAGAAGGCGAACAAGGCCGCAAAAAGATGAACCAATACACCCGCTATGGCACGGTGGCATTGGCAACGCTGCAGGCCTATGGCCTTGCCGTCAGCTTGGAGGCCGGTGAGCTGGTCACCGATCCGGGCCTGTTCTTCCGCTTCAGCTGTCTTGTGACGCTGGTGGGCGGCACCATGTTCCTGATGTGGCTGGGTGAACAGATCACCGCACGCGGCATCGGCAACGGCATCTCCCTGATCATCTTCGTTGGCATCGTGGCCGAACTTCCCGCCGCGCTGGCACAGTTCTTTGTTTCCGGTCGCACCGGTGCGATCAGCGAAGCGGTGATTGTTGCGGTGATTGTGATGGTGATTGCTACCATCGCCTTTGTGGTCTTCATGGAGCGGGCGCTGCGTAAGATCCACATCCAATACCCGCGTCGCCAAGTTGGTATGAAAGTATATGACGGCGGCTCCTCTCACCTGCCGGTGAAAGTGAACCCAGCGGGCGTGATCCCGGCGATTTTCGCAAGTTCCCTGCTGCTGCTGCCAACCACCATCGCGACCTTCTCCGGTAGCCAAACCGGCCCAATCATGTCGACCCTGCTGGCCTACTTCGGTCCGGGACAGCCGCTGTACCTGCTGTTCTTCGTGTCCATGATTGTGTTCTTTGCCTACTTCTACACCTTCAACGTCAGCTTCAAACCTGACGATGTGGCCGACAACCTTAAGAACCAGAACGGCTTTGTGCCAGGCATCCGCCCGGGCAAGCGCACCGCAGAATACCTTGAATATGTGGTCAACCGTATCCTGGTTCTGGGTTCTGCATATCTTGCGGCAGTTTGTCTCCTTCCGGAGATCCTGCGTGGACAGTTTGCGATCCCGTTCTACTTTGGCGGCACCTCGGTTCTGATTGTGGTCTCCGTGACCATGGACACCATCCAGCAAGTTCAGAACCATCTGCTGGCGCACCAGTACGAAGGGCTTATTGAAAAGTCCCAGCTGTCTGGTAAAGGCCGGAACAAACGCAAACGCAAAGGACCTGCTCGTCGATGAACATTATTCTGCTTGGCCCGCCCGGTGCCGGTAAAGGAACCCAGGCTGGCCGTCTCGTAGAGAAGCGCGACATGATCCAGCTTTCTACGGGCGACATGCTGCGCGCCGCCAAAACCTCCGGTACGGAGATGGGCAAGAAGGTTGCCGAGGTCATGGACCGTGGTGAGCTGGTCACCGATGAGATCGTGATTGGCCTGATCCGCGAGCAGCTGGAAGGCGACAAAAAGGGCGGTTTCATCTTTGACGGCTTCCCGCGCACCTTGGCGCAAGCAGATGCATTGGCAGAGCTTTTGGCAGACTGTGGCGAAAAGCTCGACGCCGTGATTGAGATGCAGGTGAACGATGAGGTTCTGGTGGAACGCATCGTGGGCCGCGCCAAAGAGGCAGTCGCCAACGGTGGCGAGGCCCGTGCGGATGACAATGCAGAAAGCCTGAAAGTTCGCCTGATGGCGTATTACAAGCAGACCGCGCCACTCATTGGTTACTACCATGCCAAAGGCAACCTGACCTCGATTGATGGTCTGGCCTCGATGGATGAGGTTGAGGCCTCTGTGGCAGGCGTTTTGGGTTAAGCCGAGCTTTTGAGAATTTGAGAACGGAGCGCCTTTGGGCGCTCCGTTTTGTTTTGGGACTTAGAACGAGACACGTACGCCGTAGCTGATTCGGTCGATGTCCAGACTGTTGGCATTCACCCGACCGGTACCACCGGCGACTTCGGGCAGGCCGTTGAAATTTACGTCTGTGACCTTGGTGTAATCGGCAAAGAGAGACACGCGGTCATTCACGGCATACAGCGCACCAAGGCCAAGAGAGACCCCACCTTCGGTAAAACCGGCATCGCGCGTGGGCGGCGCGAAGGTGTAGGAATTGTGCACGTCAAAATCCAGCTGGGTGTAGCCGACGTGGCCGTAAAGGCTGAACTTTTGGGTCACATTCACGCCGCCAATGAGGCGGGCGCCGTAGCTTGAGTTCAGATTGATGTCTGTGCCCAAGACTCCGACAATGTTACGCGTGCTGGCGTTTTCATGGTTATAGAATGCCTCGCCACCAACAAAGTAATTGTTGTTGGTGAAGTTGTGGTGATAGCCCACGGCCAGACCGATGCTGGCGTCATCGGATTGCACGTGTGAAATGCCTGCGGAGTCCGGCACGGGCAATCCGGCGGTGGCCTCGTTACGTTCCAGCGTGTGGCCAAGTGAAGTCAGGCCGATATTGCCGCTGACATAGAAACCTTCGGCCATAACAGGTGCCGAGGCAAAGGCGGTAAGGGCGGTGGCGGCGGCCACCACAGCGGGGATGTGTTTCATGTTTGTCTCCAGAAGTGTCTGTGCGGGGACAACTTCCGCGAGGGTGCTAGAAATGGAAAATCAACTGCAATCACAGCGGCGCGGAGAAACGTGTGTGACTTGACAGGTATTTGAGTTGCGACACCCGCGTTTTGACATTGATGTGAGGGTTCAGGTGGTGCGAGAATTTTCTGCACTCGACACGTATGGAACGCGTTGTTAGACCGCCGCAGTGATTTGAAGCGCTGTAGTGCGCGCGAGGGCTTGGATTGAAGTCCCTTGACACCCCCTGCAATCCCCCCTATTTCACCCCATCTCTTAACGGAGAATCAATTCTTTGCGCGTGGGTCGCACCCATGTTGCAAGACCACCTGATCAGCTGAGGCCCGGCCGCACATCGCGTCGGGCTTACGTTGTGAAAAAAGGTTCCGGAGCTACGGAACCGCAACGAAAAGGAAAGTGACACGTGGCACGTATTGCCGGCGTAAACATCCCGACCCACAAACGGGTCCCGATCGCCCTGACTTACATCACTGGTATTGGCCCAGCATCCGCAAAAGAAATCTGCGAAAGCGTGAAGATCGACGAAACCCGTCGCATCAACGAGCTGTCTGACGCAGAAGTTCTGGCCATCCGTGAGCACATCGATGCGACCTACACCGTTGAAGGTGACTTGCGTCGTGAAGTGCAGATGAACATCAAGCGTCTGATGGACCTTGGCTGCTACCGTGGCCTGCGCCACCGTCGCAACCTGCCGGTTCGCGGTCAGCGTACCCACACCAACGCTCGCACACGCAAAGGCCCTGCGAAGGCCATTGCTGGTAAGAAGAAATAAGGGGGTCCTGATCGATGGCACGCGAAAAGACTCGTACGAAGAAAAAAGAGCGTAAGAATATCGCCACTGGCGTTGCGCACGTGAACTCTTCGTTCAACAACACAAAAATCCTGATCTCCGACGTTCAGGGCAACGCAATTTCCTGGTCCTCTGCTGGCACCATGGGTTTCAAGGGCTCCCGTAAGTCCACCCCATATGCTGCTCAGATGGCTGCGGAAGATGCAGGCAAAAAAGCTCAGGACCACGGTGTTAAAACACTGGAAGTGGAAGTTCAGGGTCCGGGTTCCGGCCGTGAATCTGCACTGCGCGCTCTGGCTGCAATTGGTTTCAACATCACCTCCATCCGTGACGTGACACCAATCGCCCACAACGGCTGCCGCCCACCAAAGCGCCGCCGCGTCTAAGCGACATTTCTACTACCTGGGGCCGCGTGATCCGCACGGCCCCAGTTCGTCATTTTGAAACCTCGGGCGTCTGGTTCTTTTGGACATGGGAACGAGACAAGAATGGAGGGACGCATGATCCACAAGAATTGGGCAGAATTGATCAAGCCTACACAGCTTGAAGTGAAGCCGGGCAATGACCCTGCGCGCCAAGCCACCGTTGTGGCCGAGCCGCTGGAGCGTGGTTTTGGTCTCACTCTGGGCAACGCGCTGCGCCGCGTTCTGATGAGCTCGCTGCAAGGCGCGGCCATCACCAGCGTACAGATCGACAACGTATTGCACGAGTTCTCCAGCGTTGCTGGTGTACGCGAAGACGTGACCGACATTATCCTGAACCTGAAGGGCGTGTCCCTGCGCATGGAAGTGGAAGGCCCTAAGCGTCTTTCGATCAATGCCAAAGGTCCAGGTGCTGTGACTGCCGGTGACATCTCCGACAGCGCGGGCATCGAGGTTCTGAACAAAGATCACGTGATCTGCCACCTTGACGATGGCGCCGACCTTTATGTCGAGCTGACCGTCAACACCGGCAAAGGCTACGTGTCTGCGGACAAGAACAAGCCAGAAGATGCGCCAATTGGTCTTATTCCAATCGATGCGATCTACTCTCCGGTGAAGCGCGTGTCTTATGACGTGCAGCCTACCCGCGAAGGTCAGGTTCTGGACTATGACAAGCTGACCATGAAAATCGACACCGATGGCTCCATCACGCCGGAAGACGCCGTGGCTTATGCTGCGCGTATTCTGCAGGACCAGCTGTCGATCTTCGTGAACTTCGACGAGCCGGAAGCGGCAGGTCGTCAGGAAGAAGACGATGGTCTCGAGTTCAACCCACTTCTGCTGAAGAAAGTGGACGAGCTGGAACTGTCTGTACGTTCTGCAAACTGCCTGAAAAACGACAACATCGTTTACATCGGCGATCTGATCCAGAAGACCGAAGCAGAGATGCTGCGTACGCCAAACTTCGGCCGCAAGTCTTTGAACGAGATCAAAGAAGTGCTGTCCGGCATGGGCCTGCACCTCGGCATGGACGTCGAGGACTGGCCACCAGACAACATCGAAGATCTGGCCAAGAAGTTCGAAGACAACTTTTAAGTCTTGATGATTTTGAGCGGGTCGCATAATGACCCGCTCATTCAATGCCCGGACCTACCGGGGACGATCAGGGCACATGCCCCAAGGAGAGTGGCTGACACGCATCGGCTACCAGACAAAGCAAAAACGCACTTAGGAGAAATACAATGCGTCACGCACGTGGTTACCGCCGCCTGAACCGTACTCATGAGCACCGCAAAGCCCTGTTTTCCAACATGGCCGGCTCGCTGATTGAGCACGAACAAATCAAAACCACCCTGCCAAAGGCCAAAGAACTGCGCCCGATCATCGAAAAGATGATCACGCTGGCCAAACGTGGTGACCTGCACGCGCGCCGTCAGGCCGCTGCACGTCTGAAAGAAGACCAGTACGTTTCCAAACTGTTTGACGTTCTGGGCCCTCGCTACAAAGACCGTCAGGGTGGCTACGTCCGCATCATGAAAGCCGGTTTCCGTTATGGCGACATGGCACCGATGGCGATCATCGAATTTGTGGATCGCGACGTCGATGCAAAAGGCGCAGCCGACAAGGCTCGCGTGGCAGCTGAAGAAGCCGCCGAAGAATAAATCTCCATCTGGATCAACCAGATGCCTGGACCCCTGCCAGAATGGCGGGGGTCTTTTTGTTTGTCGTGTCGCCTGAGACATTCCGCCGCCTTTTGGATCCAATTGTCCGGTACTACCTCTTGAAAGAACTCAAAAGGTAGCGCGAACATGACCTCATCCCAAACTCCCATCTTCTTTTGCCATGGCGTACCCGGTGGGCCTGACGATGCAACGCTATTGCAAACAGATGACCTGCCAGTTGCCGCGCAAAACCTGTTTGATTTTTCCACCGGGGACCCGTTGCAACACTTGTTCTGGCAGTATGACGCCGCCTGTGCCGAAACAGAGGGGGGGCAGATGCATGTGGTTGGATTTTCCATCGGGGCGATGGCGGCGCTTCGTTTGGCGGCCGCTCGACCAGATGCCGTGGCCCGTGTGACGGTGATTTCGCCTGCTGCGCCGTTGCAGCTTGGAGATTTTCTGCCGGGGATGGCGGGTGCGCCTGTGTTTAAACTGGCGAGGCAGCGACCCGGAGTGTTGCGCGTATTGACCGCCGTGCAGGGGCTGCTCGCGCGTGTCGCGCCAGGTTTATTGATCAACCAGTTGTTCGCGAAATGCGGGGCTCAGGAGCAGGCCATGTTGTCGGATCCGAAATTTAGGGCTGCTCTGATTTCCGGGATGCGCAGCAGTTTTGTAGACCATCGCCAAGGGTATCTGGATTATCTGTCGGCGTATGTGGCGGATTGGTCTGCGGAATTGAGCCAGGTGCGGGCACCGGTGCAGATTTGGCATGGAGATGGAGACACGTGGTCACCATTGGCGATGTCGGCGGCGATTAAAAAGTTGGTGCCAGCGGGCTGTGAATTGCATGTTGTTCCGGGGGGGGAACATTACTCAACCTTAAGGGCTGCGCGGTTGGGCTAGTACTCAAGGGGGCTGCACGTCATGGTCCCTCCAAGGGAAAAGGGGAAATGATGGGTTTTGACGTGGTTGTGGTTGGGGCCGGGCTTTGGGGCAGCGCCTGCGCGCGGCATCTGGCAGAGATGGGCGCGAAAGTTGCGTTGGTGGGACCTTCCGAGCCGGAACATGCGGCGTCGCATGATGGCGTGTTTGCCAGTCACTACGATCAAGCACGGATTACGCGACGGTTGGCGAGCGACGCGGATTGGTCTCGGGCCGCTGCGGCTTCAATGGATCGATACGCCAGCATCGAGGCACAAGGTGGTGTGCCGTTCTTTCATCAAGTTGGTGCTTTGATGGCTGGGCCGGAGCAAGGCGCGGGAAGTGATTACATTCTCAATACAAAAATTGTGGCTGAGGATGCGGGTACAGACCATGATGCGCTACGAGGCGCAGCTTTGCGGGCGCGGTTTCCGTACTTTGAATTTCCTGAAGGCATCCTTGGTCTGTTTGAGGCAGGTGGCGGTTGGATCAATCCGCGTGCCCATGTGATGGCGGAGATCACTGCGGCACAGGCCAACGGTGTGACGTTGGTGCGCGACGAGGTTGTTGATGTTCAGGAAAGTTCCGATGGGGTGACCGCGCGCTGCGCTGGTGGCAAAGTGCTACAGGCAGAGCGAGTGGTTGTGGCCTGTGGGGCGTTTTCCAAGGCTTCTGGGTTGTTGCCAGAGCCCGTGCCGCTCAAGGTTTATGCGCGCACGATTGCTTTTGTGGAGATTGATGACAGCGAAGCGGAGCGGCTCAAGGACATGCCGTCGGTGGTGTATTTCTTTCCAAATGGAGCAGGGGATTGCTACCTCCTACCGCCGGTGCGCTACCCGAATGGCAAAACCTATCTGAAAATCGGTGGGGATCCGGACGATGTCGAACTGGCTACCGTGGCGGAAATGAAAGAGTGGTTCCGGGGCGGTGGCGATCCTGAGGCAGGCAGCTATATGGCGGAGCAGTTGTTTAATCTGATGCCCAGCTTGGCGTCTCAGGGTGTGACGTTTGGCAGCTGTGCCACAAGCTTCACGCCGCGTGGCAATCCTTTGATTTACGGTCAAACTGAGCGGGTGTTTGCCTTGACCGGTGGCAACGGCGCCGGTGCGAAGTGCGCCGATGAGATTGGGAGACTGGGGGCGCTCAGGGTGATGGGCAAGTCTTTGCCGGAAAACATCTATCAGACGAACTTTCTGCCATAGCCGCCTTAAGCACTGGCTTGCATTACGCTGGGCCGCTGCGCATATGCTTGCACTGAACAATTGAGGATGACGCATGATCCGCGCTGTATTGATTTCCCTCACGCTGGGCCTGGCCACCACGGTGTCGGCAGAGACCAAGGTCCCACAATCGCAAGCCGAGATTTCGATGGGCTTTGCCCCCTTGGTGAAAGAGGCAGCGCCGGCGGTGGTGAACATCTTTGCCAAGCAGATTGTGCAGGCGCGTCAGAGCCCGTTCACGGGGGATCCGTTTTTTGACCAGCTGTTGCGCGGCTTTGGCACGCCCCAGCCGCGTGTGGAAAACTCGCTGGGGTCGGGGGTGATCCTGTCTGAGGACGGCATTGTTGTCTCCAACTACCATGTTGTGGGCATGTCAACGGACATCCGGGTGCAACTGAACGATCGCAGCGAATACACGGCTGAGGTGCTGTTGGCTGACGAAGGAAGCGATTTGGCGATCCTGCAGCTGAAAGACGCGGAGGGGCTGCCCTTCTTGGAATTCCGAGACAGCGATCATGTGGATGTAGGTGAGTTGGTGATGGCAATTGGCAACCCGTTTGGTGTCGGACAAACCGTGACCAGCGGGATCGTGTCTGGGCTGGCGCGCTCTGGCGTGGCGACGGGAAATGCGCGCGGCTATTTCATTCAGACCGATGCGGCGATCAACCCGGGCAACTCCGGTGGGGCGTTGATTGACATCAACGGCGATTTGATTGGCATCAACACCTCGATCCTGACGCGTTCCGGTGGCTCCAACGGCATTGGCTTTGCCATCCCGGCCAATCTGGTGGCGCAGTTTGTCGATCAGGCGCGAGAAGGCTTTGACGATTTCCAGCGTCCGTGGGCGGGCATGTTTGGCCAGCCGGTGGATGCGGATATGGCGGAAGGCCTGGGGCTGGACCGTGCGGGTGGCATTGTGGTGTCCGAATTGCATGACATGAGCCCATTCCTGGCGGCAGGTGTCGAGGCGGGGGACGTGATTGTTGCGCTTGACGGGCAGCCGGTGAACACACCAGCCGAGATGATTTTCCGCATGTCTGTGGCCGGGCTTGGCAGCGATGTTGCGGTTGAGACTTTGCGGGATGGAGATGTGGTGACGCGCTCCGTGAAAATGGATGTGGCACCGGATGTGCCGAGCCGCGACACCATTGAGACCGGACGCAAGTCGGCAATCCCCGGAATGGTGATCTCCAATATCAATCCAGCGGTGTTGGGCGAGTACGGTCTGCCGTTGAGCCTGGAGGGTGTGATGGTGGAAAATCCCGGTGAAATCGGGGCACGTTTGGGTATTGGCCCAGGGGATGTGTTGCGCGTGATCGACGACACGGAAATCCTCAACACAAAAGACGCGGACAAGGCTTTGCGGGATGCGCGCAAGCGGCTTACGTTGGAGGTCCAGCGCGGCACCCAGAGGGTGGTGATGCGCTTTAGACTGTAAGGATTTTCTAGCAGACCATGGCCGATCTTTTTGACAGCACGCCTGCGGACATTCCCGCAGTGACACCTGCGGGTGAGGCACCGCGGCCTTTGGCGGATCGGCTACGGCCGAAATCCCTGCCTGAGGTGATCGGGCAGGAGCAGGTGCTGGGTGCGGAGGCACCTTTGGGGGTGATGCTGTCGTCAGGGTCTTTATCTTCCCTGATCTTCTGGGGACCGCCCGGTGTTGGCAAGACCACCATTGCGCGCCTGTTGGCGGATGAGACCGAGCTGCATTTTGTGCAGATCAGCGCGATTTTCACCGGCGTGCCGGAGCTGCGCAAAGTGTTTGAAGCCGCCAAGGTGCGGCGGGCGAATGGCAAAGGCACGTTGTTGTTTGTGGACGAGATCCATCGCTTCAACAAAGCGCAGCAGGATGGGTTTCTGCCGTACATGGAAGACGGCACCATCCTCCTGGTGGGCGCGACCACAGAGAACCCGTCGTTTGAACTCAATGCTGCGGTGTTGTCACGGTCGCAAGTCTTGGTGTTGGAGCGGTTGGCGCTGGCGGATCTGGAGCGTTTGGCGCAGCGGGCTGAGAAAGAGCTGGACAAGCCTTTGCCCTTGGATGGGCCGGCGCGGGAAGCGCTGTTGGAAATGGCGGATGGTGACGGGCGGGCATTGCTCAACCTGATTGAACAGGTCATGGCCTGGAAAGTGGACAGCAAGCTCGACACGGATGCGCTTTCCACACGGCTGATGCGGCGTGCGGCGAAATACGACAAGTCAGGCGATGAGCATTACAATCTGATTTCTGCGCTGCACAAATCGGTACGCGGGTCTGATCCGGAAGCGGCGCTCTATTGGTATGCGCGGATGCTGGAAGGCGGGGAAGATCCGCGGTTTCTGGCACGGCGGCTGACGCGGATGGCTTGTGAGGACATTGCCTTGGCGGATCCGCAGGCGCAGAGCGTGTGCCTCAGTGCCTGGGAGACCTATGAGCGGTTGGGCAGTCCCGAAGGCGAATTGGCGCTGGCGCAGGCGGTGATCTATCTCGCGCTCGCGCCAAAGACCAATGCGGGTTATGCGGCCTATAAAGCCGCGCGGGCTTTGGCGAAGAAAACCGGTTCCGAGCCGCCGCCCAAACATATCCTGAACGCGCCAACCTCGCTGATGTCAGAGCAAGGCTATGGTGATGGCTATCAGTATGACCATGATGCTGAAGATGGGTTTTCCGGGCAGAACTATTTCCCCGAAGGCATCAAGCGGCCGGTGATCTATACGCCGGTAGAGCGGGGGTACGAGCGTGAGCTCAAGCGCCGCATGGAGTATTTTGCCAAGCTGCGCACCAAGCGCAACGGGTGAGGGGGCCAGCCCCCGTCGTCTGTTGGCGACTCCCCCGGGATATTTACAGCAAGAAGAAGCTGAGTTTCTTGACTTTGCGGCTCAAAGCGCAGAGAGACGCGTGATGGTTTTGAACGTGGCATATGTGGCTATGGGCGGCGCGGTTGGCGCGGCTCTGCGCTATCTGTTGGGCATCGGTGTGGTGCGGCTGGTGGGGCAGGGTTTTGCAAGTGGCTTTCCCGTGGCGATCATCACAGTCAATGTGATTGGCTCGTTTCTGATGGGCGCTTTTGTTGTGCTGGCGGCACAGCGTGGGCTGACCCATTTGTCGCCACTGGTGATGACAGGCCTGCTTGGAGGGTTTACGACGTTTTCGGCGTTTTCGCTTGAGACCGTGAACCTGATGGAGCGCGGGGCCTTTGGCGCGGCGGCGTTTTATGTGGCTGTTTCGGTGGTTGGCGCGGTGGGCGCGCTGATGCTGGGCATGGCCGTGACAAAAGGATTACTGGCATGAGCCGGGTACAGACAGTGACCGTTGCAGACGGTGAAGGTGATCAGCGGCTGGACCGGTGGTTCAAGCGCAAGTTTCCCCATGTGGCCCAAGGACAGATCGAGAAGATGTGTCGCAAAGGTGAGATCCGCGTTGAAGGTGGCCGTGTCAAAGCCAACACGCGTGTGGAAGAGGGGCAGAGCATTCGTGTGCCGCCTTTGCCGGAGCCACATGAAGTGGCGCAACGCGAACAGTCTCGCGCGGCAGCCAAGGTCAGCAAGGCAGATGCCAAGCTGATGCTGGACAGCGTGATCTACAAAGATGACGAGATCATTGCGATCAACAAACCGGCGGGTCTGCCCACGCAGGGCGGCAGTAAGCAGACCCGGCATGTGGACGGCCTGTCTGTGGCGTTGCAGTTTGACATGGAAGAAAAGCCTCGTCTGGTGCACCGCTTGGACAAAGACACCTCCGGTGTGTTGCTGCTGGCGCGGACCCGTATGGCGGCCAAAGCGCTGACCGAAGCGATGCGGCACAAGCAGACGCGCAAGATTTACTGGGCTGTGGTGGCCGGTGTGCCAACGCCATATCTGGGCGAAATCAAATACGGGTTGGTGAAAGCGGGCGGCCATGGGGCGCGTGGCGAAGGCGAGAAGATGATTGCGGTGCATCCGCGTGAAGTGGATAGCACGCCGGGCGCAAAGCGTGCGATCACGCAATACGCGACTCTCTATCGTGTGGCAGGACGGGCCTCCTGGGTCGCGATGGAGCCGATCACAGGCCGCACGCACCAGCTGCGGGCGCATATGGCAGAAATCGGACACCCGATCATTGGTGACGGTAAATATGGTGGCACCGGTCAGGAAAACCTTGGCGATGGCTGGGGCGCAAAGCTGGGTGGGATGATTTCCAACAAGCTGCACCTGCACGCGCGGTCCATGACCTTTATGCACCCAACCAAAGGCAAGCCAATCACCGTGACGGCGGAATTGCCAGAGCATATGGCGCATACGTGGGAGACCTTTGGTTGGTCTGAAGATCTGGCAGCAGACGATCCGTTTGAGAGCCTGCGATAAAGCCCTTTGGAATTGTTGAGGCCGGACGGCCGCTGCGGGTCTTTCTGTGGTGTCTCATACACATTGGAAACAAGGGGGCCTTATGCGGCTCAAACTGGTGATTTTTGACGTGGATGGCACGTTGGTGGACAGTCAGGGGCTGATTGTTGAGGCGATGAACCTTGCCTTTGACGGGGAGGGACTTGCGGCGCCAAGCCGGGCAGACACCTTGTCGATTGTTGGCCTGTCGCTGGATGTGGCGATGTTCAAGCTGATGCCGGAGGCGGATGCGGAGCTGCGGGCGCGCTTGGTTGAAGGCTATAAACAGGGCTACATGCAACGGCGCGCAGAGACCGGTGTGGCGCAGTCTTCGCCGTTTTTTACAGGCGCACGGGATGTATTGCAGCGACTGCACGGACACGATGATGTGCTATTGGGCGTCGCAACAGGGAAATCTCGGCGCGGGCTCGATAAACTGATTGAGGGTCATGGGCTGGATGGTCTGTTTGTGACCACGCAGGTTGCGGATGATCACCCATCAAAGCCACATCCTTCGATGATCACGACGGCCTTGGCCGAAACCGGCGTTGAGGCGCGGGATGCGGTGATGATTGGTGACACCAGTTACGACATGGAAATGGCAGCGTCGGCCGGCGTGGCTGGGATTGGTGTTGGGTGGGGGTATCACGAGACCTCAGCCCTTAGCGCGGCACGCCATGTTGTTGAGGATTTTGAGGCGCTGGAAGGCGCTTTGGCACAAGTTTTGGAGACTGCATCATGAGCGGATGGGCCAAAAAACGGTTTTGGAAAGAGACAACATTTGAAGCCACTGAGGGCGGGTTCAAAGTGCTGTTGGATGGACGCGGTGTAAAAACACCGGCAAAGGCGCCTTTGGTGGTGCCCACCGAAGCCATGGCGAAAGCCGTGGTGGCGGAATGGGATGCGCAAGAGGGTGAGATAGACCCAACCGGCATGCCAGTGACGCGCTCTGTGAATGCGGCCATTGACAAAGTGGCGGTCCAACATGCGGAGGTGGCCGACATGTTGGCGGAGTATGGAGGCAGTGATTTGCTCTGCTATCGTGCCACCACTCCCGAAGAATTGATCGTGCGCCAGGCCGAAGCGTGGGATCCGCTTTTGGACTGGGCAGCAGAGACGTTTACGGCGCGCCTCAAGCCGGTTTCTGGGGTGATGTTTGAAGCGCAAGACGCGGATGCGCTGAGCAAGTTAAGCGCGAGCGTACACAGCTTTGACAACTTCGAGTTGGCTGCGTTTCACGATCTGGTTGGCATCTCCGGTTCCTTGATCATTGGATTCGCGGCAACCCGTGATTTGCACCCGATCGAAACGCTCTGGAACCTGTCCCGAATCGACGAGCAATGGCAGGAAGATCAATGGGGGCGTGATGACGAAGCTGCGGAAGAGGCAGAGAAGAAAAAGCAAGCCTTTTTCCATGCTTACACTTTCTTCAACCTGTGCAAGGGGTGAGCGCTTCGCATGTAAAACAAGGGTGAGAGGCTGTTAACGCAAGCATTGATAGTATTGCGTGATGGACCTCTTGACGTTTGGCGATGAATGCGACCAAACTGAACCTCGATGTGAGGGGGGTGTAATCTCTGAACATCTACTTTCGGTCTAACATGGCCAAAAACCACCCGGGATAGGGTGGACAACAGGAAGAGGTAAAAATGAAAAAATCCGTAGTTTTCGGTGCACTGACAGTTGCTGGTCTCGCGGCCGGCGCAGCTGCTGCTGGCACGCTTGACGATGTTAAAGCGCGCGGCAAGCTGAACTGTGGTGTGACCACTGGTCTGGTTGGCTTTGCCGCACCAGACGCAAACGGCGAATGGATGGGGTTCGACGTTGGCGTTTGCCGTGCAGTTGCAGCAGCCGTACTGGGCGACCCGAAAGCGGTTGAGTTTGTTCCGACCACCGGTAAGACCCGCTTCACTGCGCTGGCTTCCGGCGAGATCGACATGCTGGCACGTAACACCACATGGACATTCTCCCGTGACGTAGACCTGAAGTTCACCTTTGTTGGCGTGAACTACTATGACGGTCAGGGCTTCATGGTTCCAAAAGAACTGGGCGTGTCCTCCGCGAAAGAACTGGACGGCGCAACCGTTTGTATTCAGACCGGTACAACCACCGAACTGAACCTGGCGGACTTCTTCCGTTCCAACAACATCAGCTACGAGCCGGTGCCAATCGAAACCAATGCTGAAGCACAGCAGCAGTACCTTGCCGGTGCGTGCGATGTGTACACCACAGACGCATCTGGTCTGGCCGCGACACGTGCGACCTTTGAAGATCCTTCTGCGCACGTTCTGCTGCCAGAAATCATCTCCAAAGAGCCACTCGGCCCACTGGTACGTCACGGTGATGACGCTTGGGGTGACGTAGTTCGCTGGTCCCTGAACGCTCTGATCACAGCAGAAGAGCTGGGCGTGACTTCCGCAAACATCGGTGAGATGGCTGCAGGCACAAACAACCCAGAAATCAACCGTCTGCTCGGCACCGAAGGCAACCTGGGCGAGATGCTCGGCCTGAGCGCTGACTGGGGCAAAAACGCTGTAATGGCGGGCGGCAACTACGGTGAGCTGTTTGAAGGTAACATCGGTGAATCCACTCCGATCGGTCTGGCCCGTGGCCTGAACGCTCAGTGGACCGACGGCGGCCTGATCTACTCCCCGCCTTTCCGCTAAACACATCACGGAAGGGGCGCGGAACACTCCGCGCCCTTTTCGCTTTTACGACCCACAACAATAATCGGCCACGGCGCAACGACGCCATAGTTTAACCGGCCGAGTAACGGGGAAGATCCCATATGACCACTTTGACCGACCCTCCCAAGGCGTCGTTCCGGCTGTCTATGCTGATCTACGACACACGGTATCGCTCTCTCACGATCCAAGCTGTCGCAATGATCGGTTTTATGCTTCTGGCTGCCTGGTTGATCAACAACACGATGACCAACCTGGAAACCCTTGGAAAAACGCCGCAGTTTGGCTTCTTGTTGGAGCCCGCTGGCTACGACATCAACCAACGTCTGCTTGATTATAACAGCCAGGACACCCACATGCGGGCGTCTTTGCTTGGACTTTTGAACACGCTGCTTGTTGCGGTGATGGGCTGTATCACAGCGACCGTCATCGGTGTGCTTGTTGGTGTTCTGCGCCTGTCCAAAAACTGGATCGTCGCCAAAATCATGACGGTCTATGTGGAAATGTTCCGCAACGTGCCGGTGCTGCTCTGGATTGTATTGGCGATGGCCATCCTGATTGAGAGTCTACCTGCACCGCGTGCCTTCCGTGGAGAAAATCCGGAAGCCACGATGAACCTGTTTGATACAGTCGCGGTGACAAACCGGGGTATCTACGTACCGGAACCCCTGTTTTCCAACAGCTTGGGAAATATTCACCTTTTGGGTCAGTCGTCTCTACGGTTTGATGTGTCGGTGGATCTGATTGCAATCCTGATTGTGTTCGGCTTGAGCATATTTGGCATCACAAAGGTCAATGCCCGTGCCAAACGCATCCAGGAAGCGACCGGTGATCGTCCCAACACACTGTGGACCAACCTGGGTTTGTTCTTTGTACCAACTGGCATTCTGCTGGCTGCACTAGGGTTCCATCTGGGTTACCCGGAGTTGAAAGGCTTCAACTTCAAAGGCGGGACGCATATGCGAAACTCGCTGATTGCTTTGTGGTTGGCACTGAGCCTCTACACCGCAGCCTTTATTGCTGAAATCGTGCGCGGCGGTATTTTGGCGGTGAGCCACGGCCAAACGGAAGCCGCAAATGCGTTGGGCATGCGTCCGGGCCGCACCATGCGTCTCGTTATTCTGCCGCAAGCACTGCGGGTGATTATTCCACCAATGATCTCCAACTACCTGAACCTGACCAAAAACTCCTCGCTCGCCATTGCGGTGGGCTACATGGATATCACGGGCACTTTGGGTGGTATCACCATGAACCAGACCGGCCGGGAGCTTGAGACAGTTCTGATGCTGATGCTGTGTTACCTGACGATCTCTCTGAGCATCTCGATGGTGATGAACTGGTACAACAACCGCGTCAAATTGGTGGAGAGATAAAATGAGCGACGTTTCTTTTGTCCGCACCGAAATGCTGCCTGAGAAGGAGCCGCCCGGTTCCTCCGTGGGCGTCATCGGCTGGATGCGAGCCAATCTGTTTGATGGGGTGATCAACTCGATCCTCACCATCTTGAGCCTGATCTTCTGCTACTTTGTGTTGGAAGGCCTGTTGTCCTGGACGTTCCAATCTGTCTGGAACGCAAGTTCCTTGACCGAATGCCGCGAAGTGATGGTGGCCACCTGGGGCAAGACTCATGGGCACGCCTGCTGGGCAGTGATCAATGATCGTTGGTTGCAGTTGCTGTATGGTTTCTACCCACCTTACCCAGCTGAAGCTGGCGTGAACTTTGGTGAAGGAACCGGATCTTGGCCTGCCTATTTCCGTCCAAACCTCTCGTTTGTGCTGTTGCTGATTGCTGTTGCTCCGGTGCTGTTTGACAAGTTGCCACGGAAACTGCTGATCGTGACCGCAGTCTACCCATTCCTGATGCCTTGGCTGATGTGGGGCGGCTCACTTTGGGGCCCGCTGATGGTTGCCGCGGGCTTTGGTATTGGCCTTCTGGCCTATCGCCTTCTGACGCCTGTCATAGGTGGCCTGGGCGGCATTATTGTCGCTATCGCGCTCCCTGTGATCTGGTGGTTGTTCCTTGTTGGGTCCGTGGCCGCTGGCCTGGAATCGGTTGTTTCGATTTCCATTCCAGAAGTGGAAAGCCGGAAGTTTGGTGGTTTCATGCTGTCTATTCTGATTGGTGTTGTGGCCATTGGCTGCTCGCTGCCAATCGGGATTGTTCTGGCCCTTGGCCGTCAGTCTGACCTGATGATCGTGAAAACACTTTGTGTGGGCTTTATCGAGTTCATCCGGGGTGTGCCGCTGATCACACTGTTGTTTGTGGCGTCGGTTCTGCTGAACATCTTCCTGCCGCCAGGCACGGAATTTGACATCATCTTGCGGGTTCTGATCATGGTAACGCTGTTTGCCTCTGCCTATATGGCGGAAGTTGTACGCGGCGGTCTCGCTGCGCTGCCAAAAGGCCAATATGAGGGTGCTGACTCTCTCGGGCTGAACTACTGGCAGTCACAGCGTTTGATCATCATGCCTCAGGCACTGAAGATCTCCATTCCCGGGATCGTGTCGACCTTTATCGGGGTGTTCAAAGACACCACGCTTGTGTCGATCATTGGCCTTCTCGACCCGCTGGGTCTGTCCAATGCGATCCGTGCGGATGCGGCCTGGAACGGCATCTATTGGGAGCTGTTTGCTTTCATCGCCTTCCTGTTCTTCGTCTTCTGCTTCGGCATGTCCCGCTATTCCATGTACCTGGAGCGCAAGCTCCACAAAGGTCACTAATAAGGAGTTCATCAAATGTCTGAACTGATGACCGACCGCCAAATCGACCGATCGAAGATGCAAGTCTCCGATCAGGTTGCAATTGAAATCCGCAACATGAACAAGTGGTACGGTTCGTTCCACGTGCTGCGCGATATCAACCTCACCGTCAACGAAGGCGAACGCATCGTGATTGCGGGGCCTTCGGGCTCCGGCAAATCGACGCTGATCCGCTGTATCAACCGTCTGGAAGAGCACCAGTCCGGTGACATCATCGTCGACGGCACTGAGCTGTCCAGCGATCTCAAGAACATCGATAAGATCCGCTCCGAAGTTGGCATGTGCTTTCAGCACTTCAACCTCTTCCCGCATCTGACGATCCTTGAGAACTGTACGCTTGCGCCGATCTGGGTGCGTAAGACACCTCGTAAAGAGGCCGAAGAGACCGCGATGCACTTCCTTGAGAAAGTGAAGATCCCGGATCAGGCTCTGAAGTATCCGGGCCAGCTCTCCGGTGGTCAGCAACAGCGTGTGGCGATTGCCCGCTCGCTTTGCATGAAGCCACGCATCATGCTGTTTGACGAACCTACGTCTGCGCTTGACCCAGAGATGATCAAAGAGGTGCTCGACACCATGATCGAACTGGCGGAAGAGGGCATGACCATGTTGTGCGTGACCCACGAGATGGGCTTTGCCCGTCAGGTGGCAAACCGCGTGATCTTCATGGACCAAGGTCAGATTGTGGAGCAAAACGAGCCGGAAGAGTTCTTCAACAACCCGAAGAGCGAGCGGACCAAGTTGTTCCTAAGCCAAATCCTGGGACACTGATCCCAAACACAGATCAAAAAGAAGGCCGGGCATCTGCCCGGCCTTTTGCGTTTAGCTATGGCTTTCAAACACTTCCGTCCGGCCATCCGGGTGGATCAGCAGGGTGTCATAAGGCTCCACCTCGCCGCCCATTTCCATGCCGGGAGAGCCCATTGGCATGCCGGGAACGGTGATGCCGCGTGCAGGGGGGCGCTCGGCCAATAGGCGGCGGATGTCGGATGCTGGCACGTGGCCTTCTACCAAATAGCCGTCGATCAGCCCGGTGTGGCAGGAGGAGGTTTCATCCGTCAGGCCTAGGCGGGCTTTCATATCCCAAAGCTGTTCATCCGGAATGGCGTGGCTTTCGACAGCGAAACCTTCCTCGCGCAGATGCTCTTCCCAGGCACCGCAGCAGCCACAGGTGGGCGATTTCACAACTTTGATGGTGGAGGTGTCGGCCAGAGCAGGAAGAGTGACCATGGGTAGGCTGACGGTCGCCAGAAGGAAGGCGCGGCGGTGCATGAGAGGCTCCTTGAATGCTGTTGGTGGACAGATAGGCAGCGGCAAGCGGAGCTGCAATGCGCTGGATCAAGTGGCCTACGGTTGCGTTGCGATGACTTCGCGGGGGATGGCAAAATCCACAATGGTCCCTTGGGAGAATTGAACATCTGCCCAATTTGCAGCGTCAAAGCGGATCACAGTTGTGGCGCAGGTTGGGTAGTCGGAGAAGCGTGGGTGGTTGGCTGGTTTTTCTGCTAGCATTTCAGCGAAGTAGGCAGTGCCCGGGTTGTGGCCCAGCATCAGGATGGTGTTAGCCTGTGCGGTTTGCAGAATACGCAGCATGATGTCCGCACCGGCGTGATAGAGGGCATCTTCATAGCGGGTTTTAGCGGCGGTGATGCCGAGTCGGGCATAGGTCTCGCGGGTGCGCTCTGCGGTGGAGCAGAGCAGCTCGTCGGGCAGGTAGTTGTTGTTTTTGAGCCACTTGCCCATCGCAGCGGCGGAGGTGCGGCCGCGCGCGTTGAGGGGGCGGGCGTGGTCCGGTTGCATAAAGTCGTTCCAGCTTGATTTGGCGTGGCGCATCAGGATCAGGGTGCTGCTCATGGATGAAAGGACCTCATATGCAATGCGGATTGCGCGTCGGCGCGCTCGGCTTTGCTTGAGTGTGGACAGGCGCGGCGGGCAATGCAACCGCGGGACATGCAGTCGGAGCCATCCCTAGTGTCTAGGAATGTGTGGCAGTCGGCAACGCTGTATCCGGATTCTGCACTGAGGGCGTCCACCGGACAGGCCGTGGTGCATAGTGCGTCACAGGTGAGGCAGGGAGATTGCGTATCCTGTTGAGGCATTGGGATTTCTGTCGGCAAGATCAGCGCGCCACGTAGGGAGATCATCAGGCCCACTTCGGGGTGCACCATCATGCCTACGGGGCTTTGGAAGAACTGTCCGCTGTCCAAGGCCCAACGTATGAACGGTGGATAGGGCGGACCGTCGGAGGGGAATTGGCATGTGCCGTCAAAGGTTTGGGCGAGATATCCGACGATGCGTTTGGACCACCGATCGACGGGGTGTTTCTCGCCATCCAGAAATTCCGGCGACGTGCTAAATGCGGCCCAAAAAGCCGGGCCGGTGCCAAAGAGCACTATGGTTTTGCCGTCCTCATTCAGCGCGCCCATTGTCTGTAGGCCCGCGTTTGCGGCCGCGGCTTGAATGTCGTCCAGCGTCATTTTGCGCGGAACGGGAGGCGCAGGCTCCAGGAAAATTTGGTGGGGCGGGTGTCCTGCCACTCTAGTCCGATGGTCATCTTATCATGTCCTGCACGAGGTTGCGCGATATAGGTTCCCAGCGCACGGTCCCAGATCGACAAGGCAAAGCCATAGTTGCTGTCGTGCTCGTCCCGATGCACCGAATGATGCACACGATGCATGTCCGGCGTGACCAAAACAAGCCGGATCAGACGGTCGAGTTTGGCGGGCAGGCGGATGTTGGCATGGTTGAACAGCGCGGTGCCATTGAGCAGGATTTCAAACACCAGAACGGCAATGGCGGCGGGGCCAAGCAGGTAAATCAGGGCAATTTTCAAGCCCATCGACAGGGCGATTTCCACCGGATGGAAGCGGATGGCCGTGGTGACGTCAAAGTCGGGGTCAGCATGGTGGACCCGGTGCAGCCGCCACAGGAGTGGGATCTTGTGGGTGATAAGGTGTTGCAACCAAATGGCAAAATCGAGGGCCAGGATTGCCAGGATGAATTCGATTGCGACGGGCAATTCCAGAATGTTGAACAGGCCCCAGCCGTTGGATTGCGCATCGGAGGCGGCGCCCACGGCAAGCAAGGGCAAAGCGACAGCCAGCGCGCGCAGGGTCAGCGTGTTGAGGAAAGACAGCCCCCAGTTGGTCAGCCAGCGTCTGGATTTGGACCAGTTGAGTGGGCGGCGCGGGGCCAAAGTTTCAATCCCGGCAAGCACGATGAAGAGACCGAAAAAAATGCCGAGACGGATCAGAAACTCGTATTGCATTGAGAGAGCATCCTTGCTGATGGCCTCTCAATGTATTTATTTTTCAGAATATGAAAAGGGGTTAGTCTGCCCGGATCAGCGACCCTGCACCGTGTTCCGTGAACAGCTCCAGCAGGCAGGCGTTGGGCGCGCGACCGTCCAGAATGACTACAGCGCGGACACCGTTTTCGATGGCGGCGAGCGCGGTTTCTGTCTTGGGAATCATCCCGCCCGCAATCACGCCCTCTTCGGTAAGGTCTCGGATTTGTTGGGCTTTTAGCTCTGTCAGAACTTCGCCTTCACCGTTCTTCACACCGGCTACGTCGGTCAACAGAAGCAGACGATCCGCTTCCAAGGCTCCGGCGATTGCGCCGGCGGCGGTGTCGCCGTTGATGTTGAAGGTTTCGCCATTGCGGCCAGCACCCAAGGGCGCGATCACAGGGATTGTGTCGTTGGCAAAGAGTTCGTGCAGAATCGCCGGGTTCATGTCGGCAGGGGAGCCGACAAATCCGAGGTCGGGGTTGGTCTGATCACAAACAATCAGGTTGGCGTCTTTGCCGGACAGGCCAACCGCTTTGCCGCCCTGACGGTTGATCGCCTGCACAATGCGCTTGTTCACGACGCCGGACAAAACCATCTCCACCACTTCGACCGTGGCGGCGTCAGTGACGCGTTTGCCGTTTACAAAATCCGATTTGATTTCAAGACGTTCCAACATCGCGTTGATCATCGGGCCGCCGCCATGCACGATCACCGGATTGATGCCAACCTGGCGCATCAGAACAACGTCACGGGCAAAATCATCCATGGCTTCGTCGCTGCCCATGGCGTGTCCGCCAAGTTTAATGACCACGGTCGCACCAGTGTAGCGCTGCAGGTAGGGCAGGGCTTGGGACAGGGTACGGGCGGTGGCGATCCAATCGCGATTCATTTCTTGTGTCTTCATGTTGCTGGCCTCTTTGTCAGAGCGTGTTAACCGCTCTTTAGAGGAGTGCCAAGACGTAGTGGAGGAATGAAGCGCCGAATTGGTAAAAAAGGTCAAAATTATCCCGATATGGAACATCGGTATTGCATCGGTATCACGGCTGTTTTGCGGAGGTGGGGCAGTTTGTTAACAGCGATGTGTTAACGGGCGTGCACAGAGGGCGCGGCGGCGGGGACAAAATGCGGAGTCAGCTCTTTGATCACCAGATCGGTGACACCGTCCGCAAACAGATCTTGAAAGGCGTGTAGTGCATCGCTGTTGAGGAAGAGTTGCCAGTCGCGGCGGTTCTCCCAGCGGTGAAAAAGGATGAACTGTCCGGGATCGTCGGCTCCGGTGTGGATGTCAAAGCGCAGGCAGTTTTGCTCGTTGAGCACCCTTTGGGCAAGTTGCAACAAGCCCTCACGCACGCGGGTGCGGTTGGGGGAGTCGAGATAAAAAGACGCCATAATGGTGACTGTCATCTGAAAGCCTTTGCCGTTTCCTTGCAGTCAGCGGTAATAGGCAAAGCCTGCGCTGCAAAAGTTTACTTAACAGTGAAAGAATTTTGCAGTTTGAGGTTTTATGCAGCGAAAATACTGGGTGCCGTGTCAGTCGGCGTCTCAGCCGGCCAATGCGAGGCAGGTGGGGCGGCGGGGCCGCAGCGGGGCTTGTTTGGCAACCGTCAGCTCCGACAGCATACCAAACACAGAGGTTTGAAACTCAAAATGGGCGTCCGAGTTGAGGTAAGCCCGCCATGTTGAGGCATTTTCCCATTTTTGCCGGATGTGAAATTCTGACGGGGAGTCCTCAAGTGTTGTGGCGGCGTAGCTGATGCAACCGCGCATGTTGGAGGCGCGCGCGGCCAGCGTTTTTAGGGCGCTGGCGACGTGATCTGCGTCACGCTCGTCTGTTGAGAAGGAGACCACCACTGTCTCTCTCATTGATCCACTCCATACCAATAAAAAAACGGTTTCACCCCGAAACACATTCCATGGGGTGGATATAAAATTCGTATACAAATGGTAAAGACACAGAGTGCCTTAGATTTTAGGCAATCTGTCTATAGTTTTGGGAAAGCCTTTGGCGCCCAGAGACTTACTTGCGTGGCGTGTGCAATTTACGCAACGCCCATTTCAGATCGCCCTGGAGGGTTTTGAAGTCGCGCGCGTCGGTTTCGTTTTTGCGGCCGATCAAAACGTAGTCCCAGCCGGGCTGCCCAAAGGTCGGGAGAATCGCGCGGGCCACTTCGCGCATTCGGCGTTTGGCGCGGTTGCGGGCGACGGCGTTGCCAACTTTTTTGGAACAGGTGAAGCCCACGCGTACAAGCGATGGATCAACGGCTTCATCGTCGCGGCGTTTGCGGGCCTGGATCATCATCGCCTTGGTACCCTGTTTGCGGGCGCGGGAGGCGGCGAGAAAGTCACTGCGTTTTTTCAGGACGGGCAGCGCGCCGTCCGTTTTGTGGACCAGACAAACGGAAACCGCCGGAGACGATGTCCCGTTGGTGGCTGTGCCATCCGTGGGGGTCTCCGGCGGTGTCATTCCGTCAAACGGTCGGTGAGCTTATGCGCTCAGCGACTTACGACCGCGTGCGCGGCGTGCGTTCAGGATTTTGCGGCCAGCTTTGGTGGCCATGCGCGCACGGAAACCGTGGCGGCGTTTACGAACCAGGTTCGAAGGTTGGTAGGTGCGTTTCATCGCTCCGTCTCCGTCATGTTGTTTCAGCGGGCCCCGGCGCGAGATTCGCGAAGCCTATCTATTCGAAGACCGGTCTTTAGACCTGCCTGCCGAATAAGTCAAACGTCAGATGCGGGATTTTTGGCAAAAAGGCAATGCTTGGAAAGGAAACCGTGTGAATGAGGCGCCGCTTCCTTTAATCGGCGGCATTTTGCGTGGTTTTATGCCTTTCCAAAAGGGGGCTCTGAAACAATCGACCGCTTTTTGAGCGCCTTACAAGCGACAATATTACAGGTCCTAAGCGCCATTGTTACGGTTAACCAAGAATCGCTCACGAAACGTGGCGTTGCGATCAAGCGCCCGTGAGGTCTCTGTTGTTTTGGCGGTTCGTCGGCCATGTTGGAGGGAGACCAAGAAACGGATCAAAGATGTCTGACGTGACTGATACACCTCAAGAAACCAAATCAAAATGGGCGCGCATGTTGCCGCTGGTGGCGCTTGTTGTGGGCGCTGTGCTTGGTGCCTATGCGCTGGGAGATTACCTGAGTTTTGAAGCGCTGCGGGACAATCGCGAAGTGTTGATTGCCTATCGAGATGCGCACTACGCGCTGGCGGTGGTGGTGTTCATGGCGATCTATGTGGTGATTGCCGGATTTTCGTTGCCTGGGGCCACGATTGCCACGCTGACCGGCGGCTTTTTGTTTGGCACCTTTCCGGGCGTGCTGTTCAACGTCGGTGCCGCGACGATTGGGGCCACGGTGGTGTTTTTGGCCGCCCGTTGGGGGCTTGGCGATCGGTTGGCGGCGAAGATGGATGCCGGTGAAGGTAAGATCAAAGCCATCAAAGACGGGATAGATGAGAACCAGTGGTCGATGCTGTTCATCATCCGGCTGGTGCCATTGGTGCCGTTCTTTGTGGCAAACCTGATCCCGGCGTTGGTGGGCGTGTCGCTGTGGCGCTATGTGGCGTCCACTTTCATTGGCATTATTCCCGGTGGGTTGGTTTACACGTCGGTGGGCGCGGGGCTGGGCGAAGTGTTTGCCCGTGGCGAGACGCCGGATTTGGGCATCATCTTTGAGCCACATGTGTTGCTGCCGATCCTTGGCCTGGCGGTGCTGGCGTTCTTGCCGGTTGTGCTCAAACTCATTCGCGGCAAAGAGGCGCTTTAAATCATGGAACAGATCAAGACGGATGTGCTGGTCATCGGGGCTGGCTCTGGTGGGTTGTCTGTGGCGGCTGGGGCAAGCCAGATGGGGGCCAGCGTGGTGCTGCTGGAAGGCCATAAGATGGGCGGCGATTGCCTGAACTTTGGCTGTGTGCCCAGTAAGGCGCTGCTGGCGAGTGCCAAGATGGCGCATCAGCAAACCAAAGGCCAAGCATTTGGCGTGTCCGATCAGGTGCCGCAGGTGGATTATGCCGCGGCCAAGGCACATGTGGCGGATGTGATATCGCAGATTGAGCCGATGGACAGCGTGGAGCGGTTTGAAGGCTTTGGTGTGCGAGTGATCCAGGAATACGGGCATTTCATCAGCCAGTCGGTGGTGCAGGCCGGGGATCATCAGATCACGGCGCGGCGTGTGGTGATTGCCACCGGCTCCAGCCCGCTGGTGCCGCCGATTCCCGGGTTGGATCAGGTGGACTACCTGACCAATGAAACCCTGTTTGAGATGATGGAAACGCCGGAGCACCTGTTGATCATTGGTGGCGGTCCCATTGGGATGGAGATGGCGCAGGCGCATGTGCGGTTGGGCATCAAGGTCACGGTGATCGAGGGCGCCAAGGCGCTGGGGAGGGATGACCCGGAGATGGCGGCGATCGTGTTGGAGCGGCTGCGCGGCGAAGGCGTGGAGATTGCCGAAGGCGCGATGGCGAAGGCGGTGACGCAGAAGGATGGCGTTGTTACAGTTGAGGCGCAGGATGGGCGCAGCTTTAGTGGATCACATCTGTTGGTGGCCGTGGGGCGCAAGGCCAATATGGAACGGCTCAATCTGGAGGCCGCTGGGATTGAGACTCACAAGACCGGGATTTCGGTGGATGCCTCACTCAAGACCAGCAACAAGAAGGTCTATGCGATTGGCGATGTCGCGGGTGGGGCGCAGTTCACCCATGTGGCGGGCTACCAGGCAGGGGTGATCATCCGCTCCATGCTGTTTGGGCTGCCTGCCAAGGCGCGCACGGATCACATCCCTTATGCGACCTATACCGACCCAGAGTTGGCGCAGGTTGGGCTGACTGAAGCCGAAGCGCGGGCGCAGTATGGCGATAAGCTCACCGTGACGCGGTTTGAGAGCCATCACAACGACCGGCTGATTGCCGAGCGTAATGCCTATGGGCTGATCAAAGCGATGGTGGTGAAAGGCCGCCCTGTGGGTGTTTCGATTGTGGGGCCGCAGGCTGGCGAACTGGTGAACTTGTGGTCGTTGGTGATCGCCAATAAGCTGAAGATGAGCGCCGTGGCGGGCATGGTGTCGCCCTATCCCACGGTGGGCGAAATCAACAAGCGGGTTGCAGGGGCCTATTTCTCGCCGCATCTGTTTGATAATCCTAAGGTGAAACGGGTGGTTGGCTTGGTGCAACGCTGGCTGCCGTAACCAGAACGGTCGCGAAATATGCTCAACACGCTTTCAGGTCGGTTCCTGATCCTGACGGTCATCTTTGTGATGCTGGCGGAAGTCCTGATCTTTGTGCCGTCGATTGCACGGTATCGGGAGGATTACCTGTTGCTGCGGCTGGAGCGGGCGCAGATTGCCTCGCTCGCGCTTCTGGCGGATGACATGATTGATGTCGAGCTGGAGCAGGAACTCTTGAAAAACGCGGGCGTTTTTAACGTGGTGTTGCGGCGCGATGAGATGCGGCAGCTGATTCTGAGCTCTCCCATCCCCGAACCCATCAGCGCGACCTATGACATGCGCAACGCCACGGCGAGCGTGTTGATCAAAGACGCGATGATGCAGCTGTTTGAGACCAAGAATCGCGTGGTGCGGGTGATTGGGGCACCGGTACAGGACGCCGGGCTGCTGATTGAGGTGACGATGGACACCGAAGAGCTGCGCATGTCGATGATTGACTACGGCGTGCGCATTCTTGCGTTGTCGGCGGTGATCTCGGTGGTCACGGCGTTTTTGCTGTTTCTGGCGGTGCGGGCGATTCTGGTGCGCCCGATCAAAGGCGTGGTTGGCTATATGCAGACCTATGCCGCTGCTCCGGAAGATGCGCGCAGTCTGATCAAGCCGCAAGCCGGCGTGACGGAGTTGCGCGAAGCGGAAGAGGCCTTGCTGGCGTTGCAGACCGAATTGACCGCGTCGCTGAAGCAGCGCGAGCGGTTGGCACAATTGGGGGGCGCGGTGGCCAAGGTGAGTCACGATCTGCGTAATATCCTGACCTCGGCGCAGCTGTTCACCGACCGCATTGAAAGTAGTGAAGACCCGCTAGTGCGGCGGCTGGCGCCCAAACTGGTGAATTCGATCACCCGTGCGGTGCACCTTTGCGAAAGCACCTTGGCCTTTGGCAAAGCGGAAGAGCCCGCGCCAACACTCACGCGATTTGCGTTGAGCGAGATGGTGGCGGATGTGATTGCCTCTGAACGGCTGGCGGTTGGTGACTTCGATCTCAGCTTTGGTGAGGACATTCCGGCGGGCATGATGGTGCGCGCCGATCCGGAGCAAATGTACCGTGTGGTGAGCAATCTGGTGCGCAACGCGCGTCAGGCGATTGTGGCGAGCGGGCAGTCCGGGGAAATTGCGGTGAGCGCCTCCGAAAATGACGACTCATGGCTGATCACAGTGAAGGACACCGGGCCGGGCTTACCTCCCAAGGCCCAGGAGCACCTGTATCAGCCGTTCCAGGGGGGGATTCGCAAAGGCGGGTCCGGTTTGGGGCTGGCAATTTCACAAGAATTGGTGCGCGGACACGGCGGAATGCTGACTCTTTCAGAGACCGGCGCGGCCGGAACCACCTTTGAAATATGCCTCCCAAAAGGCGAAGTTGCAGTAATCTGATTTTTCTTTGATTTTGCTCTTGCGCCCCCTGAGTGTTCACATTAAACCGCCCCACATAACGCGCTCTGGTAGCTCAGCTGGATAGAGTACCTGACTACGAATCAGGGGGTCGGGGGTTCGAATCCTCCCCAGAGCGCCACTACCTTCCTTCCGGTATAGTGAAATATCCAGCTCCCACTTTTGATGTTTTGGCCTTGTTTTGCAGGCGCTTTGGCCTGTGAATGGCGTGGTTGTTGACGTCTAGGGCAAATCCACCTCAGGAATCATCTGTTTCAGCCGCTCTCCTGCAAAATCCAGAAAAGCGCGGACTTTGGGGGCGACAAGCTTACTCTGCGGGTAGACCAGATGCACCGCCTCTGGCGGCGGCATGTAGGTGGGGAGAATCGGCACGAGCTCGCCGCGTTTGAGCTGATCTGCGACCATATACGAGAGCGCCATGGTGATGCCTTCGCCGGCGGTGGCGGCGGCAAGGGCGGTGGTGGCGTCGTTGACCTCAAAGCGTGGGGTGAGCTGCACATGGCCACGGGTGCTGCCGGATTTATAATGCCAGTCGTGGCCGGGCATAATGCTGGTGAAGCCGATCATAGCGTGCAGTTTCAGGTCCGCCGGTTCATTGGGCGTGCCGCGTCTGGCCAGATAGTCTGGGTTGGCGACAAACAGGCGGCGTACGTGGCCGAGACGTTTGGCCATCAGGTTGGAGTCCGGCAGGTTGCCGATGCGGATGGCCACGTCTATGCCTTCCTCCACGAGATTGGTGACCCGATCCACGGCGATCAGGGACACGGACATGCGCGGGTGGGCCTCCAGAAAGGCGCGCACCACGGGACCGGCGATCAGGCGGCTGAAGGTCATAGAGGAAGACACCGTGAGGTGGCCCTGGGCGATGCCCATTTGCCCCACGGCCTGTTTTTCCGCGTCGTCTATTTCCGAGAGCAGGCGGCGGGTGGCCTCCAGAAAGCTGCTGCCTGCGTCGGTCAAGGAGAGTTGGCGGGTGGAGCGGGTCAGTAATTGCACGCCCAGGCGGACCTCCAGTGCGTTCATGGTGCGGGTCACGGCGGGTGGGGACATGCGCAACTTGTTGGCAGCCTGCACAAAGCTGCCGGTGTCATTGATGGCCGCGAAGACCTCCATCTGTAGAATGCGATCCATTTATTCCACTTTTTGCAATAGTGACTTTCAGGATTGGCATATTCTTCCGGAATAGCAAGGCCGCTATCTGTCCTCTTGTCGAAAGCGACACCGCCACAACCTGGCGCAGCGTTCATAACGAGGGACACAGATATGAAACGGAATGATCTAAAACAGACTTTGCTCACCGGCCTGATCACACTTGGCCTGGGGGCGCAGTTGACGTCTTTGCCAACCTTGGCGCAGGCAGGGCAACCACCGCAGGCCGAGGCCGCAAACGCCGTGCGCTACAACGCGGTCACCATCGAGGGTCAAGAGATATTCTACCGCGAGGCCGGTGAGGCAGACGCACCGGTTGTGCTTTTGCTGCATGGTTTTCCAACCTCTTCTCAGCAGTACCGCAACCTGATCCCCGAGTTGGCGGAAGAGTATCGGGTGATTGCGCCGGACTATCCGGGATTTGGCGCCAGTGCGATGCCGGATCGGACAACGTTTGACTACAGCTTTGCCACCTATGCTTCGCTGATGGATGGGTTCACCGATGCTTTGGCGTTGGATAATTACAGCCTCTACGTGATGGATTACGGCGCGCCGGTGGGCTACCGGCTGGCGTTGAAGGAACCGGATGCGGTTGAGGCTCTGATTATTCAGAATGGCAATGCCTATGACGAGGGCTTGCTGGAGTTTTGGGATGTATTCCGCACCTATTGGGCAGACGGTGGCTCTGAGACACGCGAACCGTTGCGGGATTTTCTGAACGTGACAGCAACAGAATGGCAGTACACCCATGGGGTGCCGCAGAGCCATGCGCATCGTGTGAGCCCGGATGCGTGGATGCTGGATCAGGCCTATCTGGATCGACCGGGCAATCAGGAGATCCAGCTGGATCTGTTTTATGACTATCGCACCAATGTCGATCTTTATCCGGAGTTCCAGGCCTATTTCCGTGCGTATCAGCCGCCCACGCTGATTGTCTGGGGGGAGAATGACTATATCTTCCCGGCGGAAGGGGCTGCGCCTTATTTGCGCGATCTGCCGGAGGCCGAGTTGCACATGATTGATGCGGGGCACTTCATTCTGGAATCGCACGGGCCGGAAGTGGCCGGGCTGATCCGCGACTTTCTCGACAAAGAAATCCAAGACTAACCCAACGCGGCGCGGGGGGAGCCTCTCGCGTCGCATTTCTTTCCCCTGCACAAAGGACTGATCCTATGACAACCCGCCCCCCATTGCCGCCGTTTTCCCGTGAAGATGCCCTCCAGAAGGTGCGTCTGGCGGAAGATGGTTGGAACACCCGCAATCCTGAGAAAGTCTCGCTGGCCTATACGCCGGAGACGCGCTGGCGCAATCGGTCGACGTTTTTGACAGGCCGCGCCGAGGTGCAGGCGTTTTTGAAAGAGAAATGGTCCAAGGAGCGGGAATACCGGCTGATCAAGGAGTTGTGGGCCTTTACTGACAATCGGATTGCGGTGCGCTTTGCTTATGAGTGGCAGGACATGGAAGGGCGCTGGTTCCGGGCCTATGGCAATGAAAATTGGGAATTTGACGAGAACGGGCTGATGCGCGAACGGCATGCCAGCATCAATGATCTGCCGATCAACGAGGCGGACCGGCTGTTTCATTGGCCGCAGGGGCGGCGTCCGGACGATCATCCCAGCCTGTCCGATTTGGGTCTGTAACCTGTCACTGTCAGAGAAAGGTCCGAAACATGGGACATAAGTTTGCAGAGATTGCCTTTACCGAGGCGGTGAAGCGGCACCAGGAGGAGGCTGGATCGCGGGCGTCTTATGCGCGGATGGACGCGCGGGAAGACTACAATAACCGGTTGGGCCCGCATGAGGCGCAGTTTATCGCGGCGCGGGACAGCTTTTATATGGCGACGGTCAGCGAGACAGGCTGGCCGTACATGCAGCATCGCGGCGGGCCGGTGGGGTTCCTGAAGGTGCTGGATGAGCAGAGGCTGGCGTTTGCAGATTACCGTGGCAACCGGCAATACGTGAGCCTTGGTAACCTCAGCCAAAATGACCGTGTGTCTTTGTTTTTTATGGATTATCCCAATCAAACACGGCTGAAACTGTTGGGGCGGGTACGGGTGATTGCACCGGAGGAGGAGGCGCTTCTGGCGCGGCTGTCACCGGATGAGGGCTATCGCGCCCGGGTTGAGCGTGGGTTTGAGATCACGGTGGCCGGGTTCGACTGGAACTGTCCGCAACACATAACACCACGTTATTCCCGCGCCGAAGTGGAAGGCGAGTTTCTGCGGCTTCAGAACCGGATTCGCGAACTGGAAGAATAATTGGCGGGATCTTAAAGTTTGCGATGTGGGCCGGTGGCGAAAGTCACCGGCCTTTTTTATCCGCGTTTTACCTCTTTGGCGGAGGCCACATAGGGTTGCAGGCTTTCGATAAAGGCGTCGACAAAATCCAGCACGACGGGGGAGGTTGGTCCGGAGGCGGGTTGGAGGATCGAGAGGCGGTGGAACAGCTGTGGCTTGAACGGGCGGATCACGATGCCGGTGGCGCGGTAGGCTTCGGCGTCCAGTGCGCTGACCACAGAGGCGCCCATGCCCTGGGCCACCATGGTGCAGGCGGTGGTGAACTGGCGCACTTCGATCAGGCTGTTGAGTTCCACACCATCTTCAGAAAAGGCGCGCGAGAGGTGCTGGTAAAACCGGCTGTCACGGCGGGTGTGGATCAGACGCTCTTGGGCAAGGTCGCGTGGGGTGATGTGATCCTGATCCGCCAGCGGGTGGCCAGCAGGCAGGATGCAGGAAGATTTGATGTGCAGATCCTGACTGCGGGTGGCGGGGTGGCCGAGGAAACCATCGGTGATGCCGCAGTCATATTGTTCGCCGATAATCCATTCCAGAATGCGCTCCGGGCGGTCCGGCTCTAGGGTTACGGTGACGTTTGGGCGCTCCTTTAGGAAGTTGACCAAAACGCCGGGCAGGTGGCTGGTGGCGAAGCCGGGCAGGCAGGCAATGCGGACGTGGCCACCGGTGCGCTCAATCAGGTCGCGGCGCAGATCGTCGAGGTGATCCAACCCGTCCAGAATGCGCTGTACCTCGGCCAAAAGGTAGCGCGAGTCACTGGTGGGTTCGAGCACGCCGCGGTGGCGGGTGAAAAGTTCAATACCGGCAGATTGGGAAAAATCGGAGAGCAAACGGCTAACCGCTGGCTGTGAAACGCCCATGCGTTTGGCAGCCTTGGTCATATTGCCGGTTTCGGCCACGGCACGGAAGGCTTCGAGTTGTCTTAGTTGGAATTTCAATGGCTTACCTCGCGTTTGCCGCGACGCGGCATGTTTACTCTTTGGTTAAACTATAACATGCCATTATGAGTTTTGTTATAAATTCTTCACTTGCATTATGATCTAAACTTTTAAATGATCTGCGCAGCACAGCAGACGGAGGAAATTCTGTGACTCATTTCAAAACAGTTTTGTTTGGTGCCTTGGCTGCCGGTATGACCGCCGGCGTGGCTTCTGCACAGACCGAAATTAACTGGTGGCACGCCATGGGCGGCACCAACGGCGAGCGCGTGGACAAGATTGCGGCGGATTTCAACGCCAGCCAGTCCGAGTACAAAATCGTGCCGTCCTACAAAGGCAACTACACTGAAACCATGACCGCTGCTGTGGCGGCGTTCCGCGCCAAAGAGCACCCACATCTGGTGCAGGTGTTTGAAGTGGGCACCGCAACCATGATGGCCGCCAAAGGCGCGATCTATCCGGTTGAGCAGATGATGAAAGACGCCGGCGAGAGCTTTGACAAAGGCGACTACCTGCCAGCGGTTATTTCTTACTATCAGACGTCCGAAGGCGAGTTGCTGTCGATGCCGTTCAACAGCTCCACGCCGGTTCTGTGGTACAACGCCGACGCGCTGAAAGCAGCCGGTGTTGACGCACCTAAGACCTGGGATGACGTGAAAACCGTTTCCAAGGCGCTGGTCGACAATGGCATGGATTGTGGTGTGAGCTTTGGTTGGCAGTCCTGGGTGATGCTGGAGAACTATTCCTCCTGGCACAACATGGAAATGGGCACCAAAGAGAACGGTTTTGCCGGTTTCGACACCGAGTTCACCTTCAGCAAGAACGACAAGCTGGCCGCGCGTCTGGATGACGTGGCTGCGATGTCTGAAGGCAATCTGTTCAAATATGGCGGTCGTCGTGGCGACTCCCTACCGATGTTCACCAACGGTGAGTGCGGCATGTGGATGAACTCCTCCGCATACTACGGCTCGATCAAATCTCAGGCTGAGTTTGAGTTTGGTCAGACCATGCTGCCGCTGGACACCGCCGCTGCGGATGCGCCACAGAACTCCATCATTGGTGGTGCAACCCTGTGGGCGCTGGCCGGTCACGAGTCTGAAGAGTACAAAGGTCTGGCTCAGTTCATGACCTACCTGTCTTCCCCAGAAGTGCAGGCGTGGTGGCACCAGGAAACTGGCTATGTGCCAATCACCACAGCGGCTTGGGAATTGTCCAAGGATCAGGGTTTCTATGACAGCAACCCAGGGACTGACACAGCGATCAAACAGCTGAGCCTGAACACCCCAACTGCCAACTCCCGCGGCATCCGTTTTGGTAACTTCGTGCAGGTGCGCGACGTGATCAACGAAGAGATGGAAGCGCTGTGGGCCGGTGACAAGACCGCTCAGGAAGCACTGGACGCCGCCGCCGAGCGTGGCAACGCCCTGCTGCGTAAGTTTGAGCGTTCCGCCAAATAAGTGACACTCCCCTGCGCCCGGCGGACCTTAGGTGTTTGCCGGGCGCGTTTCTGTCTAACGACCCCACCCTGACTTGAGGGCCGCATGCTCAAACGCGTCCACTTTCCCACATCTGTCTTGCCCTACCTGTTGGTGGCGCCGCAGATTATCATCACGCTGATCTTCTTTATCTGGCCCGCCAGCCAGGCGGTGTATCAGTCTTTCCTGATCGAAGATGCCTTTGGGCTGTCTACCGAATTTGTCTGGTTCGAGAATTTCCAGATCCTGTTTGAGGACTCGCAGTATCTCGAGACCTTCTGGCGCACGATCATCTTCTCCGCTGCCGTGGCGGTGCTGTCGATGGGCTCGGCCCTGATCCTGGCGGCCTTTGCCGACCGTGTGGTGCGCGGTGCCACAACCTACCGCACGCTGATGATCTGGCCTTATGCGGTTGCGCCTGTGCTGGCCGGTGCGCTTTGGGTGTTTATGTTCAACCCGACCTTGGGCATCTTCCCTTACATTCTTGAATTCATTGGCATCGACTGGAACCATTACCTGAACGGCTCCCAAGCAATGCTGCTGGTGATTTTTGCCGCGGCGTGGAAGCAGATTGCCTATAACTTCCTGTTCTACCTTGCGGCGATGCAATCCATCCCGCGCTCGTTGATCGAAGCGGCGGCGATTGACGGAGCAGGGCCGGTACGCCGGTTCTGGGATCACATTTTCCCGCTGATTTCGCCGACCACTTTCTTCCTGTTGGTGATCAACGCGGTTTACGCCTTCTTTGACACCTTTGGCATCATCCACGCGGTGACCCAAGGTGGTCCGGCCAACAGCACCACAATCCTTGTCTACAAGGTGTTCAACGACGGCTTTGTGGGCCTCGACCTTGGCGGATCGGCGGCACAGTCGGTGATCTTGATGATCCTTGTGATCGCAATGACGGTGGTTCAATTCCGCTATGTCGAAAGAAAGGTGGAATACTGATGGTTGAAAATCGTCGTATCCTAGGGATCATTTCCCACATCGTTCTGATCCTTGGTGTGATCATGGTGGCTTTGCCGATCTGGATCACCTTTGTGGCCAGCACCCATGACGCGGTGCGCATGACGCAGGCGCCGATCCCGATGCTGCCGGGCACGCATTTCTTTGAGAACTTCAAACAGACGCTGTTTGGCGCTGGCCTCTCCGGGTCAGAAGGCGCACCGGTATGGCGGATGCTTTTGAACTCATTGGCGATGGCCTTGATGATTGCCTTTGGCAAGATCGCGATTTCGCTGCTCTCGGCCTTTGCGATTGTGTACTTCAAGTTCCCATTCCGCATGGGGTTCTTCTGGATGATCTTCATCACCCTGATGTTGCCGGTAGAAGTGCGGATTTTGCCGACCTTTGAGGTGGTGGCGAACCTCGGCATGCTCAACAGCTATTGGGGCTTGTCGATCCCGCTGATCGCATCTGCCACGGCCACATTTATGTTCCGGCAGGTGTTTTTGACCATTCCGGATGAGATGCTGGAAAGCGCGCGGATTGATGGGGCGGGGCCGCTGCGGTTCTTCTGGGACATCCTGATCCCACTCAGCCGGACCAATATTGCCGCGCTGTTTGTGATCCTCTTCATCTACGGCTGGAACCAATACCTCTGGCCGCTCCTGATCACCACCGACACAGACATGACCACCATTGTGATGAGCATCAAACAGATGCTGGAGGCGGCCGAGCAATCGCCGCAGTGGAACATCATCATGATGACCGCGCTTTTGGCGATGATCCCGCCCGTGTTTGTGGTTGTTGGCATGCAAAGGCTCTTTGTGCAGGGCCTCACTGAAACTGATAAATAACGGGGATCCTGAGAATGGCATCCATTACACTCAAAGACCTTGTCAAAACCTATGGCGATGTCGAAGTCCTGCACCATGTCGAAGGGGATATCCAGGATGGCGAGTTGATCGTCATCGTGGGGCCGTCAGGCTGTGGTAAGTCCACGCTCTTGCGCATGGTCGCCGGTCTGGAGACCGTGACCTCGGGTGAGATCAGCATTGGTGACAAGGTGGTCAACAAGCTGGAACCAGCCGATCGCGACATTGCGATGGTGTTCCAGAACTACGCGCTTTACCCGCATATGTCGGTGCGCGAGAACATGGCCTATGGTCTGAAGATCCGCAAAATCTCCAAAGAGGAAATTGATCGTCGCGTGCAAGAGGCGGCGGAGATTTTGGAGATTGGGCAGTATCTAGACCGCAAGCCGCGCCAGTTGTCCGGTGGTCAGCGTCAGCGTGTGGCCATGGGGCGTGCGATTGTGCGCAACCCGCAGGTGTTCTTGTTTGACGAACCGCTTTCGAACCTCGATGCCAAGCTGCGGGTGCAGATGCGTCTGGAAATCCGCAAGCTGCAACAGCGCCTGGGCGTGACTTCGATCTACGTGACCCACGATCAAGTCGAGGCGATGACACTGGGTGATCGGTTGATGGTGCTGAACGGCGGCTATGTCGAGCAATTTGGCACGCCGATTGAGCTCTATGACCGGCCAGCGACGGTGTTTGTCGCTGGCTTCATTGGCAGCCCGTCGATGAACTTCCTGCCGGCAACGGCGCGGGATGGCACTGTGACGCTGGGCAACGGCGCGGTTCTTGCTGGCGGGGCGCAGGCCAGTGGCCAGATCACGCTGGGCGTGCGGCCGGAGCACTTGGTTCAGGATGACGCGGGCGCCATCCGCATCATCGTGCAGATGGTTGAGCAATTGGGTGCCAACACGCTGGTACACGGGGTTCTTGAAGGCTCAGAGACTGAGTTTGTGGCCAGTGTGCCTGGGCATGTGACTGCGGATGCTGGCACGTTGATGAGCTTCTCGGCCGCAGCTGAGGATCTGCATATTTTTGACGCGACTTCAGGCAAACGGATCGAGGCATGACGCAGTTTCCTCAGTTAAATGGTTTTTGTGGTGCGCCGGGCTTGGTTCGGCTGATCGGGCACCGTGGCGCGCGTGGTGTGATGCCGGAGAACACACTTGAGGGGTTTGAGTTCACCGTGCGGTCCGGCGTTGTGGCGTTGGAATTTGATGTGGTGCTGACGCAAGATCAGGTGCCTGTGGTGACGCACAATCATCATCTGCTTAATGCGGCGACGCGGGGGGCGGACGGCAAATGGCTGGTCGGGGACGAGCTTAAAGTGTCCGAACTTCCTCTGGCCAAACTACAGACCTTTGATGTGGGCGGTTTGGACGGGCGGACCGTGTATGGGCAGCGCTTTCCGGATCAGGTGTTTATGTCCGGCCTTCGAGTGCCGACGCTGGGCGAGTTGCTGGATATGGGGCTCGCGCCACAGGGGGCGGAGATGCTGTTCCTTTTGGAAATGAAGTCTGACCCGGCGTTTGCGGGGGACACTGCTGCTGCGGAGGCTTTGGTTTCTGAAGCGGTGAAAGCGGTGCGGGCGCGAAAGTTGGAACAGCGCACGGTCTTGCACAGCTTTGATTGGAACCTGCTTGAGGTGTGTGGGCGTATTGCGCCGGACATGCCGCGGTCCTTCCTCACCAAATTGCCAGAGAATGCCGGTGAGCTTGGCGAAGATTCTTCCCGATCTGTGGCTCCAGATTTTGCAAGTTTGGGCATGCCGGTGCCGAAAGCTGTGGCCGAGGCCGGTGGTCAGATGTGGTGCCCCTTTTATGCGGATGTGACACCGGAGTCGGTGGCGCTGGCCCATGAGCTGGGCTTGTTGGTGTCGACTTGGACCGTGAACGAAGTGGATGACATGCACCGCGTGATTGACGCGGGTGTGGACGGGATTGTCACGGACTATCCAGGGCGCGCACAGCGGGTGTTGCTCGAGCGCGGGCTGGTCTGGAGTGAAGACGTGGCGCAGATGGTGGCAGAGTAATCTGCCATCACTCTCCCAATTGCGGGCCGGTCTTGGCGCGCAAGGTGCCGGTTTGTGACCGCGCGTGATCTCGTAAAGCGGGTATTTATGTTGGATAATGCCCACTTAGAACGGGCAGGCGGTTTTGCGGGACGGGACAATACCCCGGCCGAGCGCAGGCCCGACCCAATAAGAAGAAGTGGACGAAGACACATATTATGCTCCTATTCCTGATTAACATTGCAGGTGCTGCGGCGCTTTTGATTTGGGCGGTGCGGTTGGTGCGCACTGGAATGGAGCGGGCCTTTGCGGTGCAACTCAGGCTGTGGTTGCGGCGGTCTTCAAAAAACCGAGGGCTCGCAGCAAGCGCGGGGCTGGTGGTGTCGATGCTGCTGCAAAGCTCGACCGCCGTGGCGATGTTGGTGTCCAACTTTGCCGCCAACGGTGCGGTGGCGGTCCCGGTTGGGTTGGCGATTATTCTTGGCGCTGATGTGGGCTCCGCATTGGTGGCGCAGGTGCTTTTGGTGCGGCAAACTTGGTTGATCCCCTTGTTATTGGTGATTGGCACCGGGTTGTTTCTGCGTGGGCAGCAGCGACGGGTGCGGCAGACAGGGCGTATCTTGATCGGTCTGGCACTGATCTTTGTGTCGCTGGATATGCTGCGGGCGGCGACGGCGCCGGTGATGGAAAGCGAAGCGGCGTTGCGGATGCTGTCCTATCTGGGGGCAGACCTGTTTGCAGCCTTTGTGATTGGGGCGATTTTTGCCTGGATGGTGCATTCCAGCGTGGCGGCAGTCTTGTTGTTTGTGACCCTGGTGGCGCAGGGCGCGTTGCCAACGGAAGCCGCAATGGCGATGGTGCTGGGGGCCAACCTTGGCGGGGCGATGATTGCCTATGTGCTGACCTTGGCCGCAGAACCGGAGGCCCGGCGGATTGTGGTGGCCAATCTGGCGCTGCGCGGCGGCGGGGCAGTGTTGGTGCTGTTGGGGCTGCGTTTTGTGGAGGTGGATTTGGCGTGGCTGGGCGGTTCGGCCGCGACACAAACCATCAACCTGCATCTGGTGTTCAACGCGGTGCTTTGTGTGCTGGCGCTGCCGTTTGTTGATTTGTTTGCCAAAATCGCAGGCCGGTTTGTGGCCGCGCCGGTGGCGGATGAAGCGGCGATTGCCTCCGCTCTGGACCCAAGTGCGCTGGATACGCCGGCGCGGGCGCTGGCCAATGCCTCTCGTGAGATGATGCGCATGGGCGAGCGGGTGGAAACCATGTTGATCGCGGGGCAGCGGCTGTTTGACACATGGAGTGATGCCAGTGCAGACGCCATCCGCGCCAATGATGCGGAAGTGCGCAAGACCCATCAGGAGATCAAGCTCTATCTGGCGGAATTGAACCGGCATGAGTTGGACAAGGCGACCGTAAAGGGCGCGATGGAACTGTCGTTGCTGGCCTCTAACCTTGAGGCGGCGTCAGATGTACTGGCGCGCAATTTGGTGGAATTGGCGCGGCGGATGGACCTGGAAGGGTTGAATTTCTCCAGCGCTGGGCGGCAGGAGATTTGTGATTTCCATGATCGCGTTTTGGCAAATGTGCAGCTGGCGTTGAGCGTGATGATGGCGGGGCAGCCGGATGACGCCCGTGAGTTGGTGGCGCAGAAAGAAAAGGTGCGCGGCGTGGAGCAGAAGCTGCAGCGCAAGCATCTGAAACGTCTGCATGAGGGGCTGTCCGAAAGCATCGAGACCAGCAATATTCATCAGGAAACGCTGCGGGTTCTGAAGCAGGTGAACACGTCCTTTGCTATGGTGGGTTACCCCATTTTGGCAGAGACCGGTGATTTGCTGTCGAGCCGCCTGTCACCCGCTGAGGGGTGAGCGCCAAAAGGCTGGACAGGGACCGCCCGACTTTTTAAGCAGGGGCATGGAATTTTGGGTATTCAAAACGAAGAGCATTAGCTGCCCGGTCTGATTGGTCGGGCCGGGATAGTGTGTCGTTTTCCAATTCCATTTTGACAGGGGAGATCCCATGTCTAAGTCTTCCTTAAAATATCACCTTGTGTGCGGCTATGCCGCTTCAGGGAAATCCACGTTAGCAAAACAGCTGGCGCAGGCGCATGGCGCGGTTGTGTTGTCTGAAGACCAATTGCTCGCCGCCCTTTATGCGGACGAGTTGCAGGGGCTGTCAGACTATCTGCGATCCACCAGGCGCTTGCGCGCAGCGATTGGGCCACATGTGGTGGCCTTGTTACAGGCGGGCCAAGCCGTGGTGATGGATTTTGCCGCCAATACAGTGGAGGCGCGGCGGTGGCTGATCGGGCTTGCGCGGCAAGCTGAGGTGCCCGTCACGTTGCATCACCTGACTGTTTCAAAGCAGCTCTGTTGGCAGCGTGCTTTGGCGCGTAATCAAACAGGCCAACATGAATTTCAGCTGTCTCAAGCCCAATTTGAGCAATTGGCCGCACATTTTGAGCCCCCGGATGCGGCGGAAGGGTTTGCTTTGGTGCGGCACCAAAATGGATAGCTTCAAGGGCGGCGGCGCGACGTCACAGGGTTTCTGAAACTGTTGCGAGAAGAAAAACGCTGGTCCATAGTCCGCGCGACAGCGCCTAGAATGGGCGAAATGAGAGTCGCAATCGTGTTTTTTGGCTGCGTTTTGAGAGGGTTCAAGGCGCCTGCAGCTTGCGTGTTTGTAAGGTGCCAGGTGAGTCGCCAAGGAAGCGCCAACAAGAAAAAGACAAAAAAAGGGGAGAGGTTAGGGACACATTGTCTCCGGTCGCACAGCGGTCAGATTGGTTTTAGTTTCGGTATTGCCCAAGTGGGGCGCCCTAAAAACAAGGCGTTCCTTGCGGCGGTGTGATCCGCGCGTTCATGACTTAGATGGAAATGCGGTGCGTCAGCGAATGTTAACCATTTGGAGGCTTTACTCTCACGCGAAAGCGGAGCCGTAGCCTGAACATCCACATGAAAGACACTTCCACCGTATTTAGCCCGATTGCGAGGCCCTCGGCGCAGGAGTCCGACCTGCGCACGCGGCGCAAGCTGTTGCTGTCTTATGCGGATGAGCGCGTCAGTCGGCTGTCAGTCCGACTGGTGCTCTACACGCTGGGCTGTTCAATTGGCTACTACGCGGTGGATTTTATTCCTGCGCTGCTCAGCTACATCATTCTGCTGACAGGCGATGCGGTGGACTGTCTGGTCTTGCGGACCATTGTGCGACGCCAAGCTCTGGTTGGCAGCCTGAAGCGGGGACAGCGTTGGGCCACGATCACCAGTGCCTTGCAAGGCATAAGTGTGGTGGCCGGGGTGTCCGTCTACTATTTTAAACTCGGAGATGACGCCAATATTCTGTTTGTGATTGGAGCGTTGGGATTAGGGGCCGTGAATGCGGCCATTGTTCTACCCAAGAACCCGCAAGCGGCGTTTACGCGACTGACTTTCTATATATTGGCGCCCTTCTTATATGTGGGGCTGCAGGCGCTTTGGGCAAACAGCTGGACGCCCTTTGTCATGATGGATGTGGCGGGCACCATGTTGGTGTTCTGTATGCTGTATATGTTTTTGGCTTTCACCAAATCGGGGTTGAACAATTTCCGGATCACGCAGGATCTGGAACGTCAAAAAGCCGAGATGAAGGCCATGTATGCGCGGATGGACCGCCATCAAACAGAGTTACAGCAACTGTCTCTGGTGGCGCGGCATGCCAATGACAGTGTGATCATCACTGACCGAGAGCGGCGGATCGTCTGGGTCAACGATGCATTCACGCGCGTGACCGGGTTTTCCTTCGCAGAGGCAAAAGGCAACATCATTGTCGACTTGCTGACGGGCATGGATCAGGCGCTGAAAGCGATCAACACAATTGATTTGGCGGTGGAGGCGGGGCAGCCGTTTCGCGGCGAGGTGCAGAATGTCACTCGGGACGGACGCCGGATTTGGTTGGACGTGAACCTGTTTCCAATTGCCGATGCCGAGGGTGAACCTGAGTTTTTTGTGTCTATTGAGCGGGATGTGACGGAGTCGCGCAAACTGGCAGAACAAATGGGCAAAGCACGGCAAGCGGCGGAAGAGGGCGCGCGGGCCAAAGCAGAGTTTCTGGCCAATATGAGCCACGAAATTCGAACGCCGCTGACCGGTGTGATTGGCATGGCTGATCTGTTGTCAGAAACCGATCTGGACGCGGATCAGGGGCGGTATACAGACACTATCCGCGGGTCGTCTCAGGCGCTGATGGCGATCATCAATGATATTTTGGACCTGTCCAAACTGGACGCAGGCCGGATGGAGCTACATCCGGTCAGTTTTGCGCCGCGCGCCTGTATCCAGGAGACGCTGGACCTGTTGACGCCGGCGGCGCGCAGCAAGGGGCTGGAATTGAGTTGTCACGTGGACGATGCGGCACCGGAGTTCATCAAGGCCGACGACGGGCGCTTGCGGCAGGTGGTGACCAATATCGTTGGGAACGCGATCAAGTTCACCGAGGAAGGTGGGGTGTATCTGACGCTGAGCCATGAGGTGGATGAGACAGGCAACCGGCTGATTTGTGAGGTGGCGGACACGGGGATTGGTATCTCCGAGGAGAACCAAGCGCATATTTTTGATCACTTCACTCAAGCCGAGGCGGCGACCACCCGCAAGTTTGGTGGGACGGGGCTTGGGTTGTCGATTTCCAAACATATTCTGGATGTGATGGGCGGGGCGATTTCCGTAACTTCTGTAGAAGGGGAAGGCGCGACGTTCCGTATGGTGTTTCCCTATGAAGAGGCTGAAGCCTCTCTGGAGGCACCGGGACAGTCCAGTGCCGAAACTCCCACAGCCTTGGTCCCTGGCCTGCGGGTGCTTGTGGCGGAAGACAACAAGACCAATCGCTTCCTGTTGAAGAAATACATGGCGGAACAACCCATTGAGCTGGCCTTTGCCAAAGACGGGGTTGAGGCGGTGGAGCAAGTGCAGAGTTTTGAGCCGGATCTGGTGTTTATGGACATGTCGATGCCGCGCATGAGCGGGATTGAGGCAACGCAAGAAATTCGCGGCCTGAACATTGTGCAGCCGTCCATTGTGGCGCTGACCGCACATGCTTTTGATGAGGAGATGCAGGCCTGCCTGGATGCGGGCATGGATGACTTCCTGACCAAACCCATTCGCAAGGCCGCATTGCTTGAGTGGATGGTGCGTTTTCAGGTGCAGCTTCTAGATGAGGCGGCCGCTGAGCTGGTGGTTCCTCCGATTGAAGGGGCTGCCTAACGCCAATGGCGACCTTTAAAATAAGGGGTTCAACCTTAGGTCGGCGCCATCAAAAATCTTCCAAAAATTGAATTTGTTTTGCCCAAAACCGCACCGAATTTCTTGCCGGTGAATTAACGGGAAGCCTCTAGATCGAGAATCAAACAAGATTCTGGAGCCCGGTTATGGCCACAACTTTTGATGTTTTTTACCTTGGCGTCTTTGCGGACCTCGATCCTGTCGAGGGCAATTATTCTGCCGAAAATGCCGAGAGCTTGGTTGGCTCCACTATTGGAGCGGCCGAAGCTCCGTTGTCTGGAAATCTGGTCACGATGAACCAGTACAACTCAGACTATGGGGAATATTACATTAATAACGCTGAAGGTAATGACCAATTTCAGATTGATGGCAGCGCGGCGCTGACCTTTGACAGCTTGGTCGAGTACAGCGCAACCATCACATACACGGATGGCACCACGGCGAATATTACAGCTGTGGTTTTCCAGTCCACAGATGGGCAGACTTTCCTTGCGCCAGAATACGAAGCCAATGCCGATCAGGACGCGCTTGAGGCCAAAGCGATTCAGTCGCTAACTCTGAACAGCGTCGTCACGGCTGGCGACGACATGTACAGCAGCCGTATGGATGGCGACTATGTTGTCGAAGATGGCGTTGTGGGCGGCACGGAGACCGGAGACGACGTGTCTGCAGGTTATACAGACTCTGACGGCGATCAGGTCACCGATGGTGCCGACAGTATCAGTGCCGCAGGTGGAGATGACACGATCTACGCTGGTGACGGGGACGACACGATTGATGCCGGCACTGGCAATGACGCGGTCTGGGCCGAAGAGGGCCACGATTCCGTGCTTGGGGGCGACGGTCTCGACACGCTCTATGGGATGTCTGGAGATGACACGATCAGCGCAGGCGATGGCCAAGACGTTGTCTATGGCGGCTTAGGCGCAGACGCCATTGAAGGCGGGGCTGGTGCTGACTTTCTCTCCGGTGGCGGCGACAATGACACGATTTTTGGGGACTCCGACAGTAATCCATCCGAAGATTGGCAGATCCATTCAAGCTGGAATGCGTACTACCTTGGCACAGCTGGGGACATGGATGGGGATGAGAGCGCTGGTTACACCAATAACGCGGCGAACATACTTGGCAGCTACGGCGAGGCTGACGATCCTTTGTCCGGCCATGTTGTGCGCGTGGATATCAATGACCTCGACGGGGATGGCGGCGTTGATGAAAATGACGAGATGGCTGTCGGCGCCACCTCGGAGATGTCGATTGATGGTGCGCAGCAGGTCATGGATTCCAATGCCGGATACCATGCGACTGTAACGTTTGAGGATGGATCCACGGGGACATTTACAGCGGTTGTCTTCCAAACGGTGGACGGGAACTTCTACCTCGCGCCTGAGTACAGCAACAACGCCGATATGGAGTTGTTGTCGAGCAAACCGATTCAGTCAATCTCGCTGGACAGTGTCTATACGGACGACAACTATCTGGTGGCGGAACGCTGGGACGAAATTGACCCAGAAGCGGGCGGGGACGACACCATTTACGCCGGTGAAGGCGACGATGTTGCTTACGGCGAAGCCGGGAATGACACGATTTTTGGTGAATCCGGGAACGACACGCTGGATGGCGGAGTTGGCGATGACAAGCTGCTGGGCGGGACCGGAGATGATGTGTTTGTCGTCAGTGGCGGCAATGACACCATCGGCGATTTCAACACTGGTAATACCGGCGCGCTCAACGATGGGGACAGCAGCAACAATGATTTTGTTGATCTGAGCGGGCATTACGATTCCATGCATGAGCTGCATGCGGATATGGCCGATGATGGCCTTCTCAATCAGTCCAACTCGCTGGATGCCAAAGGCAACGCGGTCGACTATTCCGACAACACGCAGTTTGGCGATGGCAGTCTGAGTTTCACCGGAAATGTGCAGCTGACAGCGGACAACACCGGTGTGGTGTGCTTCACCACCGGCACGATGATCCTGACGCCGCAGGGGGAGCGGCCGATCGATAGCCTGAAGCCGGGCGACATGGTCACCACGATGGACAACGGGCCGCAGCCGATTGTGTGGATTGGCAGCACGTCCCTGTCGAGCCATCAGCTGCGCGCGCAGCCGAAGTTGCGGCCAATCCATATCAATGCCGGTGTCCTTGGCGCGGATCGACCATTGTTGGTGTCGCCGCAGCATGGTGTGCTTTTGCCGGGCAGTGACATTCTGGTGCGGGCGACCCATTTGCATCGCTTTATCAGTGGCACGCGGGTGGCGCTGGGCAAACAAGAGGTGACCTACTTCCACATGATGTTTGAGCGCCATCAGATTGTGTTTTCCAACGGCAGCCCCAGCGAGAGCCTTTATCCGGGGCCAATGGCCTTGCAGGCGATGAACGCGGAGGCGCGGGCCGAAATCGACACGCTGTTCCCCGGCGTGTTGGGCGTGTCCGTGCGGGACAAGGTGGCGCAGCTTTATGGCGAGACCGTCCGCGAAGTGGTGCGCAAGCCGGGGCGCGACGTGGCTTGATCTGAAGCAGACGCAAAACGGGCGGCCTTGGAAAAGGCCGCCCGTTTTGGTTTCGCGCTACAGAAAGCGCCTACAACTGAATGAAGTCATCGTTGCCAATGAGCGAATAGTAGATGTCCTCAAAGGTCAGCACCTGGCCATTGTCAAAGCGGACTTCGACGGTGAAGTAGCCAAGTCTCCAAATCGTGGCATAGTTGCCATCGCCGTCGAGGTCGCGGAAGCCATCCGCCTCGACCTTGTCTATGCCGTTTTCGAAGTCAGTGATGGTGTCGTTGCCATCGCCCACGTTAAAGTGGAACACATCGGCGCCGGACCCACCATAAAGATTGTCGTTGTTAGAACCACCGTCGATGAAATCATCACCGCTGTCTCCGCGAAGCGTGTCGTTACCGCTGCCGCCAAACAGGCGATCCTTGCCGCTGCCGCCGTAAAGGTTGTCGCCCGAGGTGCCGCCATAAAGGGTGTCGTTGCCTGAGCCGCCATAGAGCCGGTCGTTGCCGCTGCCGCCGTCGAGCCGGTCGTTGCCGGAGCCGCCGTCGAGTTTGTCGCTCCCGCTGCGGCCATAGAGCCGGTCGTTACCGCCATAGCTTTTCAGAGTGTTGGACCCGTCGGTGCCGTACATTGTGTCAGACCCGGTGCGTGACCCAGAAGCGCCTTCGAAGTTGCGGATTGTGTCGTTTTCGCCCCAAGATCCGGAAACGGTGTTGGCCCGCAGGTCGATGTTGATGCCATTTTTGCTGTCGTAGTAGCTGATGTAGTCCGTTCCGGAGCCGCCATCGAAGCTTTCTTTGCCGCCGCCAACTTTCACATAGTCATTGCCAGAGCCCAGGTCGACGGTGTCGTTGCCGCCCCCCGCATAGACTTTGTCGTTGCCGCCGCCGGAAAAAATCTTGTCATTGCCACCGTAGGTTTTGATCTTGTTGGCGCCTGAGTTGCCATAAATGGAGTCATGCCCGGTTTTGGAGCCGGAGACGTTTTCAAAACCGCTGATCACATCGTTGTTGGCCCAGGAGCCGGACACCGCATTGGTTGACAGATTCACGGTCACGCCGTTGGCGCTGTCGTAGTAGCTGAGATAGTCGATGCCATTGCCGCCGTGGAATTCTTCTTTGCCGCCTCCGGCTTTGACATAATCGTTGCCGTCGCCGAGGTAGACTTTGTCGGCGCCTTTGCCGGCGTAGACTTTGTCATTGCCGCCATAGGTCTTGATGGTGTTGGCGCCGGAGGTGCCATAGATGCGGTCATCACCGGTACGGGAGCCAGACACGCTTTCAAAGCCGCTGATGGTGTCGTTGGCAGCCCAGGAGCCAGACACCTCATTGGTGGCGAGGTTGATCGTCACCCCGTTCTTACTGTCGTAGTAGCTGATGTAGTCTTTGCCTGCGCCACCGTGGAATTCTTCGCGGCCGCCGCCAACGCGGACGTAGTCATTGCCGTCCCCAAGATGCACAACGTCGTTGCCTTTGCGAGCGTAGACCTTGTCGTTGCCGCCGGCGGCATGAATGACATCGGCTTGGCTGGTACCGTTAATGGTTTGGTTGGTGTCGTCGCCAAAGATTTCGCCCGCGGCGGTCACCATCGCGGTGTAAGAGCCGAGGTGGGTCAGATTCAACTCGTCTTCGCCATATCCCCACCGATGTTCCACAGACACGTAGTAGGTCGCGGTCTCGGAGATGGTGAGTTCAATCCTGTTCAATGAGGAGGCGCTGGTGCGGGCAATGACATTGCCGTCTGCGTCCAGAATCGACAAGGGGATGTAGTCCAGGCCGTCACCGTCGCCAGGCGTCACATCGATGGAGTAAGTCTCGCCGGCGGTCAGGGTCACGGCAAACATGTCGACATCGTAGCGATAGTCGATGCTGCCAGAGAACTCGGTGCCCACTTCAGTGGCGGTTGCCTCGGCAATTGTCCCGCCAAGGTCGTCAAAGATCTCATTCACAGTGAAGGTGTAGTCGACCGGTTCGTTGATCGACCAAGAGAAGTGCCGTGCGCTGATGTAATATGTGTCTGTGACATCTGCCAGCAGGGGAATATTTGCCCCTTCTGTCTCATACCACTCTTCTCGGGTATAGGTGTCGGTGTCCGCGTTGTAGCTGTAGCGGTACAGGTCGGTCTTAAAGGTGTAGTAGTTCAGGATCGTGTGGCCGGAATCATCCGTATAGTCAAAGCTGAATTCATAGATCTTGCCAGCTTCCAAGGTGACGGCAAACATATCGGAATCACGTTCTTCAAACGTGCTGGTGACGGTTTCGCCGATATCAATTGCCTGCGCAGTCGCCGGGGTGTTGCCAATGTCCGGAGCGGGCGCGTTCAGGGGGGCGGCCGAAATATTTTCAAGAGTCATGGGGAGCCTGGATCAGTTACGTTCTTTAAAAGTGTTTTCGCGCGCCGTTCTAGCGGGCTTCTTGGCGGCGGAGAGTTTGCGCCGCACCAATCACCCGCAAGATGATCTCTGCGGTCGCTGATTACAAGGTTAATAGATGGTTAACGGAGCGGCAAAAAAGGGAAATGTGGCGAAATACCGCGCGTTGAGGTCTTGAAAACGGGTGTGCTTGTTGTGGGAGCCTTGTTTTCGCGTGGCCAGGGAGGCGCTGTGCTGAGATTCGTTTCTTGAGGACGCGGAAGGGCCTTGCCGTTTGCTGCTCTCAATAGGCGATTCTATGCGGTTTGTCGGATGGCCGGGATATGGAAGTTTGCCAATCGGGTTGACGTATGGGGTTTGCTCATACATCCATAGCGCGAATTAAGCTCGCTTTCAAATACGGGCACCCATTTTTTATATACAGTGATTGGCGTTACGATGAAGATTTGCAGTGATCCAAAGACTATTGAAACACTGCTCTCGTTTTATGAGGGCGACTTACGGGAGGCCTTAAAAAGCGATCTTTCCGCTTTGGCTGTACAGGAAATCCCAGCCAAAAAGAGCGCGGCCGCCAGTCTTCTGAATATGTATCTCTTTGGACCAGAAGTTGCTTATGTATGGGGCGGTGTGCTTGCCTTTTCTCAGTTGGATATTTATCGGCCCTATATCGCGCATTCTCGGCGAAAAAGCGTTATTATTTGCAAAGGTTTAAAGGGACGGGTTATCAGCAAGTTTGCCCCCAAAGGGGTGCCGGTTTTCCATTTCGAAGACGGCTTTACACCCCATCAGTATATGGCGGCTTGTGAGCATTTACACACCGCAATTTACGCAACAAACAAGGTTGATAACGTCAAATACCTACGTGAGAATCCTCGGATGGTGCACATTCTTGGCTTGCACGGAGATTCGGATAAGCCGTCCTCTGTCACGCGATTGAGCTCGATGTATGATTATGTGCTGGCGGCGGATGCCAACGCCACCAATCGGGTGTTGAATTCCAAGCTTCAAATTCAAGCAGACCGGGTTCTGGTTGTTGGTGGATCGCCAATTGAAGGCGTCGAGACAATAAAAGCGCGCCGACCGATCAAGAACATTCTCTACGCGCCAACTTGGGAAGGGTATCAAAACCTCGGCAATTTCAGCTCGCTGAAATCCGTGGCACCGTTGATGCAAGACTATAGTGCAACAGGAAACGTTTTGCGCTTTCGCCCACATCCCGGCACCGGGGCGCACGACAAGCAGTACAAAGTTATCGCAAAAGAGTTGAAGCAGGTTGCCAAGACCAAAGGAAAGGTTGCGGATTTCAACTGGTCGGATGTGCTGATTGCTGACGTCTCCGGTGTGATCTCCGAATATGTTTACTCCCGCAAGCCTGTTGTGGTGCCAGTGGATTTGGAAAACCCAAAAATTCTGGAATACATCAATAAGACCAGTATTCCGGACTATTGTTATCTTTGGGATTTCCGTAGCGTGCCTTTGGCTGAATTCTTGGATAGTATTTCGGCGGATCCTTTGTGGGAAAAGCGGATGGAAAAGCGTGAAAACGCGTATTTCGGTGCCGAAACGCAAGCAGATGTGGCCAACCTTTTTGAGCAGAAGCTCGATCTGTGTGAATCGATCTGGAAAAATCGACTGATGCAAAAAGGGTATCAGCCTTGGATGGGCCGGTCGGAGGCAGACCGAATTCGGTTGCCTGAGGACGGTGCGTTGGCGGAATTGGTGAAATCGGTGATGGCAGGCGAAACAATGCTGGAGTTGCGCGAGCGGCGGCTTGTGCGCAAGGGCGGCATTCGCAAGCGCTCCGCGGCCGCTTTGACCCGTTTGGGCAAACGTGTGTCCAAGGTGCTGAGCTAAGCCCGAGAGGTGGTTCGGCCATACATGCCGCGGGCGAGGCCCGAGAAAGATGTGCGCGGGTAACGGCGTTGGTGATGTGACAGCGAAACTGGCGCCGGGCTGTGTCGCGCAGATTTGCTTATGAACTGAGGTCTTTCAGCCTCGGACGCCGCCTGTGCGCCCATCAAGGCAAGGGGGTACATGCCAAAATGCAATCGGAAGCGCAATAGATACAGCGAAGTGGAGGCGAGTACCGGAATCGAACCGGTGTACACGGATTTGCAATCCGGAAAATTTCGTTGATTTTAAAGGGGAAAATTGTAAACGGACTTGTTTCGTTCAGGGTCACTTTTCAAGAGGTTACGAGGCCCAAGTAAACGGTTTTTCACCGGCTTTTCCTCTGGTGAAAAGGCAAAGAAAAACCGCTGAGGGGGCGGCCACCCACCTCAACGGCATAGAAGAATATTTCCATCTCCAAACATATGGCATTTCCGGTCTGACCTCAACCCAATTGGCGGTGAGATCATGAGCTGGCGCATCGCGAACGAATGCGCCGAGCGCCGCTTTGGCAGTGCTGCGCGCAAGCAGATCATCATGTTCTTGGCCGACAAGGCGAGCGATGACGGCTCTGGGATCTGGTGCTCCAAGGGGACGATCCAGCGTCACACCGAGCTTAGTGAGAGCACGGTGAAGCGCACCATCATCGACTTCCTGCGTGAAGGCATTCTGATGGAGACTGGGCGTCGACACTGCAAGAACGGCTACACCGTCATCTACCGCATCGTTCTGGAGCGCGTGGCCGCGCTCGAACCCACGGCCGAGCCCGAGATTGAGACGGGGGTCACTGTGAACCCCGTCCAGCCTGAACCCGGTACGGGGTCCACGGTGAACGGGGTACGGGGTTCACGGTGGACCCCAAACCATCCTAAAACCATCCATAAACCACCTACGCGCAGGCGCGAGGCGGCGGAGGAGGTTGAAGATCTTGAAGCTGAGAAGATCTTGGCGGCCTATCCAGAGGACAGGATCCGAGACCGGCGGACCAGTCTGCGCTTGATCGCAGCAGCTGTGAAGGCCGGAGTGGAGCCCGATGACCTGAAGCAGGCGGTCAAAGCCTATGCCAAGGAAAGCGAGGGCTACACGCGCAGCAAGGTCTGTTTCTCGGACAACTGGTTCAAGATGCGCCGATGGGAAAAGGGGCTTGCCCAGATACAGGCGGACCGCGAGAAGGCACGAGAGGCCGAAGCCAAGGGGCGTGCCAGCCTCGCCGAGTGGATCCACGAGCGCCACCCCCTCTGCCGCCACATCACCAACCGGCAGATCGAGGACTTGATTGCATCAAGGCTGGTGACGCCTGAGCAGGTTCGCGCTGCGGGACTGCAGGCGTGAGTGAAGAGATGATCGCAGGCGATGCGGTTTGGCTCGGAATTCGAGCTCGTCCCGTGGCGAGAGGCTTAACCAACCTCGGAAGATTTTCATTTTGTGAACGAACTGTTGGTTGCATTTACGTTTATTTCGTTTATTTTGAATATTGCGAATGGGGCGCAAGATCCCGTCGTGTGAAAAGGAGAGAACTCGTGATGATGCAAGCAAAAGAAGCGTTCGCAGAACGTTTGCCGGATCAGGTCGAAATTGAAAATGCTGACAGTCTTCGCCGCATCCTTGCCTCGCAAGTGAACGGTGATGAGGCAGTGGAGCTACGTCTGGCTCTTGGCGGAAAGCAGATCGAACCAGTGACGCTGGCCCCAGCCCTCGCGGCATCCTTGATGGAGTTGTTGCGGTTGGTTTCAAGCGGCAGAGGGTTCCGGATGATCCCTGTGGATGCAGAGCTGACGACCCAGCAAGCGGCCGATTTGTTGAATGTGTCGCGCCCACACCTGGTGAAGCTTCTAGAAGATGGGGAAATCGCTTTCTTCAAGACAGGTCGGCATCGCCGTGTGAAAGCAGCAGATCTGTTTGAATACAAAAAGAAACGCGACACTGATCGCTCTGACGCACTGTCTGACCTCGCGGCAATGGACATGGAGAACGATCTTTTATGAGTGACTATGCCGACCGTTTCACGGCGCTGATTGACGCAAATGTCCTGGCGTGCGCAATGCGCAGAAACATAATCTTGTCGTTGGCCGAGGCCGGTTTTTTCCGGCCCCGGTGGAGCGATAGAATTATGGATGAAACTGCCGGTGCAATCGCTAAGATCACGAAGGGGGGCGCTGACACAATCAAGCAGAGTTCCGCTATGGAGCGCGCTTTCCCTGAGGCATGCGTTACTGGGTATGCTGGGCTTGAAGCGGGTCTGGAGTTGCCCGATCCTGATGACCGGCATGTTCTTGCTGCGGCGATCACAACATCCGCTCAGGTAATTGTCACGGAAAACCTTAAGGATTTCCCAAGCGAAGCACTCGCGCCTTTTGACATCGATGCAATCTCGGCCGACGAGTTTATTTCTGATGCCATCGAACTTGACCCACTCGCGGCTGTGGTTGCGCTGCGGAGAATGCGTGAGCGGTTCAAAAATCCTGATATGGATGCCGAAGCATTATTACAGCGGATCAAGGCTCGAAAACTATTTCAAACCGCTGAAATTTTGCACCAATTCGTAGAACTTCTGTAGCCTGAATAGCCGAGTCGTTCGCACAGAAGATGGCCCCAAGCGAACACGTTGATATCTATCTACGCTCTAAGATCTGTTGCACGACGGGGTGCATCCATGCAGGGACGTGCCTGCTTTGCTTTGCCAAGAGCTTCCGATCATTGTCGTCCAGTGCGCGTGCAAGCCGGTCGACGATTTGACTATCCACACGGTCCTTGCCGACATAACGCAGTGCCTGGAAGACAACCCCGGTTTTATGGCCTGCGCCGACGAGCGTCTTGGAGGACGCGTTCCGGAATTGGATGACTTGCCGTCCAACTTTTTTGGTGCGGGTCGGGCCGTCGGTCATATAGGTCGGCTTGGAGGGTACCTGCGTGGAAAGGCCTAATTGATTGGCAGCCATCGAAGGAGAAGGTTGCAAGATCTGACCATCCTTTCGAGCAATAGCCTTTGCTATGTCTTCGCCGGAAGGCGACAGAAATCCGAAGCGCGGGCTCTTCTTCGGGTAGTCATACAGCCCCCGCATCAGTCGCCGGATCACACCCTGATTTGTAAGGCGTGATAGGGCCTGATCCACGCTTGCGCGGGATCCTATGTCGAGAAAATCGCTCGGTGCATAGATTGCGCCGCGATCTCTTCCGATGATGCGTTGCTTGATGTTTGACGTAATCATGCTCGAACTCCTTGTCAGAAAAAATGGTATGTTTTTCTGAAAGTCAATGGACCATAAAGTAACCCATGGGTAGGTGCGACTGGCATAGGGCTAAGAGAAGCGCTGGTGGGAAATTTACGCTGCAGCGCAAAATTTGGAAAATTACGCCGCAGCGTAAGTTGTCGCGGACTAGACTGCCGCTCCTATGATCTTTAGATCATACAGAGGCATTATGATCTAAAGATCATAGGAGCAGGAGGCAGGCTTGCAGAATTTCGTTCGAATTCCCAGAGATCTTGGGCATGCGGTCCGTCAGGCTCGTCGAGAGAAGAACTGGACGCAGTCCGATCTCGCCACGCGCAGCGGTGTTTGGCAAGAAACGATATCGAAAGTTGAGGCCGGGCGGGGTGGCACAAAACTCGACACGATCCTGGCGCTGCTGGCAGCCCTCGACCTAGAGCTATTGGTCAGAACACGCAGTAAGGGCTCTGCATCTGATTTTGACTACATATTCGACTGAAGTTCCGCGGTGAAGGAGTGACAGCTCTGAAAGCGCAGCGGTTTTTTGTTCTCAGCTCTTGTGACGCAGGATGGTGAGCCCGCAGGTGCAATTGGGTGACCGGGCAGTGTTTCGTAATGGTAACCTTAATGAACTCAATGTTTCCCTGAGATAACTTAAGGTGTGACTGGAGTGGCGGCGTTGGGTTATGGAGCTAGGCGGCGAAATTGACATTAATGTTGTACCAGAGTAACATTTAGGCGCTTAGTGTCGCTTGGAGGTATCATTATGGCAGTTTCGATCAAAATGCCCAGGGCGGCGCGTAAGGAGCTCGCGGCACTTGGCGAAAACATTCGCGTTGCACGACTGCGCCGCAAGTTAACCGCTGAGATTGTTGCGCAGCGCGCTGGCACAACGCGGCAGACCATCGCCAAGATCGAAAGCGGGAACCCTGCAGTCAAGATCGGCACTTACGTGGCAGTACTGCAGGCGCTCGGCCTCTTGAAAGGTTGGGGGGATATCGACGATCCGGTTGGCGAGCAGATGGCCCTGGATGACCTGCCGCAGCGCGCGAGACTGAAAAATGGTTGAGGTCTGGATCGATTGGAAGGGATTAAAACGGGTTGGCACGCTCCACCGCACAGCGGGGCGCGGCCGAGAGCGGGTATCCTTTACCTATCATGACGATTGGCTTGGCGACGAAAATGCCTTCGGGCTTTCGCCGGACATGCCTCTCGTCAGAGGGCAATTCGTGCCGGAAGCGGGGCAGGATATGCTTGCGCCACTCGGGGATTCTGCCCCCGACACCTGGGGCAGAACGGTGATGCGGCGCTATGAGGGGCGCATGGCAGAGGCCGAAGGGCGACGTCCGAGAGTGCTGCAAGAAACCGACTACCTGCTTGGGGTGAATGATGAGACCCGTTTGGGTGCGCTGCGTTTCAAGGTTGAAGGAGGGTTTCAAGCCCGCGAGGGCATTGGCGTGCCTGCGCTCGTGAGCCTCGGGGGTCTGCTGAATGCCTCGCAACGCGTCCTTCGCGGGGAAGAGTCCGCTGAGGACCTTCAAATGCTGTTTGCACCGGGGAGCTCGCTAGGAGGCGCTCGGCCGAAGGCCAGCATCCTTGACCAGCACGGCCGCCTGTCTGTTGCGAAGTTCCCGAAAGAGACGGACACTTATTGCATGGAACGCTGGGAAGCCATTGCACTGGAATTGGCAAGACGCGCTGGAATTACGGTCTCGGATCACACGCTTGAGATGGCGGGCGGCAAACCGGTTTTCTTGTCCCATCGGTTTGACCGGAACGATGACGGCAGGATCCCGTTCATCTCAGCCATGGCGATGCTGGGCGGCAAAGATGGCGAAAGCTACAGCTATTTGGACCTGGCAGATATTATCACATCGGAAAGCGTCACGCCCGACCAAGATCGCGAGGAGCTCTACCGGCGGGTTGCCTTTTCCATTCTCGTGACGAACCTCGATGACCACATGCGCAACCACGGATTTCTGCGTGGACTTGGCGGATGGCACCTCTCACCAGCCTACGACATCAACCCCGTGCCGAACCAGCCGCGTGTGCTCAAGAGCTATGTCGACGATGACAACCCGGATGCCAGTATCGCCCTGCACCGCGCGCAACATGAATCCTATCTTCTCGAACGCGGCGAGGCAGATCGCATCATTGCAGAGGTAGCCGAAGCTACTACGGCTTGGCGTGACGTTGCGCGTGCCCTGGGGGCTCCGGAGCGCGAGATCAGGGAGATGGCAACAGCCTTCGAGCACGAGGAAGCAGATCTGGCGCACGCGTGAACTGGGGCCGCTGTTGAATTGGATTGACCGAAAGCCGTTTGGCTGCAACGAGATTTTGAGGTCCTCGGCCATTCTGATGCGTTACGACGTAGCAGTCGATTTTGTAGTGCCGAACTCAGATCCTCAACGCCGTGTTTCTGATTGCTGAACATAAGCGGGCAGCCGTAGCAGGCGCGGTGCAAGCCCCGCTTCAACAAGAAAATTCCCCTGCGCCAGCGCATTCCTCGCGAGACAAGTTTCTCGCTGACAGCCCCTTGGTGCCAGCTTTGGTCATGTTCATCGAAACACTCAAAGTGAGGATCAAAAGATGGCTACTCAAACTCTGAAACTGAACGTCAAATCCGGCGAAAAAGACGGCAAGAACTTCTGGGACCGCTGCGGCGTGCTCTTCGTCAACACCGACGACAGCGGCAGTATCACTTCGATCAACGTCAAACACAGCATGTTCCCCGACGTCGAAATGGTCGCCTTCCCGCGCCGCGATGAAGATCCGGTCACCGAGTGACCTTAACGCCAGGGCGGGTTTCCCGCTCTGGCTTTCTTCTGGGGCGACAGAACTAAGCTGCAGTTCGGCTTTCAGGTGAAATTTCGTGGGCATGGCCGATTGATTTCTGCCGTATTCACTTCGCTATCGGCTGGACTGTAAGGACGTATTCGCACCACGTCGCCGGTGCCCTTGGGTTCCCGATCATGGTCAGCTAGGCTTTCGAGATGTGTAGGAACGCCGCTGATTTCAGATTTGTCGATGTACATCCAAGAGTACTGCTGGTCGGGGCTTGTCCTGGACGTGAAGAGGAACGGGACGGAAGGCCTTTCGCAGGGCAGTCCGGTCAAAATCTTGAAATCATGCTGCGACGCTTGCAGGTCCTGCATCCGCTGGTTTTTCCATCGCCGCAACTAGATGCCTACAGCTTAGTCAATGCACATTCACTGCCAAGATATCCCGAGCGCGAGGGATATGATGGGAGCACGCAGCCACGCAAACAGGACGTTCTGGCACCCGAGAACCGAGCTAGGCTCATTGCCCGTTTGCAGCGCGTTCAGCCCGAAATCATCGTTTACCTGGGAAAGGCGGCACAGTTCGCCCACGAAGTGTTTGAAGAGCATATTCCTGACATAAGAGCCTACCGAACAGGGCACCCATCAACCCAAGCCTGGAATACTCCGCGCCAATATCGAGGCATGCCGCGAGAAGAAAAAATCCGCCGCTGGGCTGAAGACCAGTTCGCTGCAGTTGAGTGAAGTCGGCGCACGGCCCGAAGCGTGCGAAATTGGGCTGCCTCTGTTCTGAGGTCGAACTCCCGATAGGATCCCCGACGTCGAAATGGTCGCCCAGTGCCCGCTTCCCTTGGCGCATGTTTTTTGGGCCAATCGGCGCTGGAAGAGCTCGATTTACACATCTTCGAGCTCTCCAAGGTCGATATCTTTACCCGCTTTGATCAGATCGTAAATAAGGTTCGTAAGGATGCCGAGGCCTTGTTTATCTTCTTTGAGAAGATGCGTGGCCAAAGCGTTGTTCGAACTCATTGCACGCACCACCGCGCCTTGAACCGCGCCGGGAAGGCTTCCTTTCAACGCTTGGTCTTTAGAGTTTTCCTCAACTTGCGCTCTTACGATGCTGTTTTCACGGGTTATCGAAACGATTTGGTTTACAAAGCTTGCTTGGTCCTTGATCGGAGCGGCTTCACCAAAGATACCGTTCAATCGTTCGATCAACTCCTGTAGGTAGACAGGAAGCTTACCGGGCGCATTCGATCCGCCCGGTCCTGTGGGCTTCAAGTTTGGATCTGGGTCATCACCGTTTTTGCCCTGGTCATCGTTCTTTTTAATGTCGTATCCCGTAAGGGAAATGCCTCTGAGATCTACGTGCTCGGGAGGAATGCCATTGAGGCGGTTTGCCAGAAGTTTTGTGAAAGCGGCAAAATTCTCCATGCTGGGATCCCCCAGATCCAGCAATTGCGCGATGTATGTGTAGGTCCTGGAAAACCTAGCCAATCCCGACTTGAACTCCAGCATCCGGCCGATGCTCTCTTCTATTTGCATCCTTTCATGCTCGGCCTTTTTCGCCGAGGCATCGTCTCCTGCCTCGGTTGCCTTCAGGAATTCAACTTCGCACCGAGCGGCCTCTTCGCGGAGCGCTTTGAGGCGAGCGTTGAACAGGTCTGTCGGTCGTTGGGTGGCCGCAAACATCGCCTTGTGGTGATCTTCTTCACCGGTGTCGAAGGTCTTAGCGGTTTCAAAGCGCGCCACCTTGAACGCCTCGATGTCTTCGTCCGAGTAGATGCCCTGTTCGTCAAGGGTATCCTTCATGTCGTAGATGACATTTGGGTCTTGAACCTCGGTGATTTGCGCGCCGGAATCATATTTCTTGAAGGCCGCTCGGATCGCTTCCGGGTCATTGACGAAGTCGACGACGAAGGTCTCTTCCTTGCCTGGAAAAGTGCGATTGAGTCGCGACAGCGTTTGAACGATTTCGACCTCATTCGCGATCTTCTTGTCGACGTACATAGCGACGAGCTTCGGCTGGTCGAAGCCCGTCTGGAACTTATTGGCGACCAACATCACTCTAAATTCCGGCCTATCAAATGCGATCCGCAGGTCCTTGACCTCGACGCCCGTATTCATGTTGCTTTCAGTGAATTCCGCATCGTCGTCACAAACGAAGAGATCGCCTGAAATCTGCGCGTCATCGGAATGCATGACGTCTTTGCCGCTGAGCTTCCCCGAGAATGCGACCAACGCGCGAACGTCTTTGTACTGCGGGTTCGCAATGACAAAAGCATCGAAGGCCTTCTTGTAGCGAACAGCCGCCGCACGCGAGCTCGTCACAACCATTGCCTTCGCCTTTCCGTCAAGGAGAGGCGAGACGTTGTGCCGGAAGTGCTCCATGATGAACTGCACCTTCTGGGTGACGTTCGTGGGGTGCAGGCTCATCCATTTGGCAAGCGCTCGCTTGGCTGCCTTGCCGTCCACACGCTTTTTGTCTTCCAGTTCTTTTCCCAGATTGAAGGCGGTCTTGTATGAGACGTAGCCCTTGAGCACGTCGAGGATGAAACCCTCGTCGATAGCCTGACGCATCTCGTACTTATGGAAGGCACGCGGCAGGTTGTCCGGACCTGCCGGGCGGGACGTGTCCTGCGGCCGTCCGAACAACATCAAGGTCGAGTGTTTCGGTGTCGCAGTGAACGCGAAGTGGGACAGGTTCTTCGGCCGGGCGCGGCTTTTCTGGATCTCGGTCAAGAGCTCTTCGACCGTCATGTTCGCGGTGTCTTTGGCCGACGAAAGCGCGAGGGTCGCCTGCAGCTTCGACGCCGTGCTGCCGGTTTGCGACGTATGCGCCTCATCGATGATCACGGCAAAGCTACGGTCCTTCAGCGAGGTTTCCGTCAAGATCGCTTCCATGGCGTGCGGGAAGGTCTGAAGCGTCACCACGATAATCGGGACGCCTTTCAGCATCGCTTCTGTCAACTGAGCCGTCTTCGTCTTGGAGCTTGTTTCGCGGTCAATGGCAGCGATCATGCCCTTGCGATGGTCGATCTGCTGAACAGCGTCTTGCAGTTGGCCATCCAGCACGGTCCGATCCGTCACAATGATCACGGTGTCAAAGACGGCCTTACCGTCATCTTGGCGCAGCTTGGTCAGGTCGTGGGCAGTCCAGGCGATTGTCGATGTCTTGCCCGAGCCCGCACTGTGTTCGCAAAGGTAAGCGTGGCCGGGGCCTTTCTCTTTCGCGTCTGCGATCATCTTGTTGACCGCGTCGTGCTGATGGAAGCGCGGGAAGATCAGCGTTTCCTTGACCGACCAGTTGCCCTTCAAGTCCACGACATCCTTCTTCTCGACATAGACGAAGCTGTGGAAAATCCGCAGGAAGGCATCTGGCTGGCAAATCTCTTCCCAGAAATAGGCAACGGGGTATTCGCCGTCATCACGGGGCGGGTTGCCGCCTTTGCCGTCATGGCCACGGTTGAAGGGCAGGAAGAAGGTGTTCTCCCCCGCCAGTTTCGTCGCCATCCAGATCTCGCTATCAGACATCGCGAAATGCACGATGGCCCCGCGTTTGAACGTCAGCAGCGGGTGTTTGCGCCCGGTGGCTGGGTCCTCTGGCAGGCGGTCGCGCTTGTACTGCTCGCGCGCGCTTTCGGCGGATTGGGTGAAGTCGGTCTTGAGTTCGACCGTCGCGACGGGCAGCCCGTTGATGAAGAGGCCCAGATCGATCGCCAGCTCGCGGCCGGGGTGGTACTTCAGCTGGGGCACCACGCGCAGCCGGTTGGCGGCGTAGCGCGCGATGATCGTCTCGTTGCGCTGATCTTCGGGCGCGGCCTCGGACATATCGATCTGACCGCAGCCCGCGATGGAAAAGCCACGGCGCAGAACCTGAATGGTGCCCTGTTTTGCCAAGGCGGCGTCGAGGCGGGAGAGCAGCGTATCGCGGGCGCGCTCGCCGTTCAGCGCGACGAGCTTGTCCCATTTCGGCCCTTGGGTCTCTTGGATCCAGGCCTCCAGATCCTCGGTGTAGACGGCGGTGTCCTGGTCAAAGCCTTTGGTGTCGCCAAGTAGCCAGCCCTGGTCCGTCAGCTTTTTGACGATATAGGCCTCAAGGTGTTTTTCGTGGTGTAAATCGCTCATGCTGCGGCCCTCACATCAATCTTACCCGTCACTGCCGCCGTAATGAGCGCCGCGCGTTTTTCTTTTAAAAGCGCGATGGAGCGCTCGGTTTTTTCAATCAGGCCTTCGATGCGCGCTGTTTCGCGATCGATATGGCTGAGGATTTCATCCTGCTCTGGCAGTGGGGGAAGGCAAACGCGGATATCGCGGAAGTATTCCCAGTAAAGCCGCATGCGAAAATCGGCGATCCCTCTGGAGTATCTTCGTATTTCTTCGGCAGCGCTTTTTGTGTGCAATAGGTGCTCCAAAAACTTGGTTCTGAATTCAGCAATAGGCCGCGCGACAACATAGGCAGGACTAACCAATCCCGACACAGCCACGGCACCAAATGCGCCTTGCCACGCGCGCATCATGTTATAGACAAGGTCGCCCGGTTCAACACCTTGATATTTCGTGCGATCTTCGCTCAAGGCGACTTTGCGGTCACGCTCTTCATCGGACAGCTCGCCATCTGACACGCCGTTGTGGATCGACACGGAAAGCACGGGCAAATCCGGGTCTGGCTTTCGAAAAGCTTCGCGAAACAGCGTAGCGATGCGTGGCGCATCCCAATGCGCTGGGATATCGCCAATCCATTCCACCCGAGAGGATTTCATTTCGGCGCTTGGGTCCATGCCCTTTGTGACGGCGTGGTCGATGACGGCCGCGCGCTTTTCTTTGAGCAGCGCGATGAAGCGCGTCTTTTTCTCGACCAAACCGTCAATTTGGCCTGTCTCGCGGTCAAGGTAGTCGGCAATATCGGATTGATCATCTAAAGATGGGAAGTCAATCGCGATAGACCCAAGCTGGAATTGTGTGAGCTTATCTCTCGTCGAACCATTGATATATTTGGAGTAATCCACCTGGTTTAGAAAATAGACGAGATATCGGTCTTCGATCATCCGGCGGTCTGGACGCAAAATGTGAATGTGATTGTTGGGCCAAATCGGTCCTTCTGAAACGAATGCTACATCTTTGTCGCGCTCGAAGAAGGGTGCGCCATCTTCACCGATCAGAACGACGCGCTCGTCGATAAGCGCTTCATCAACGTAGTCGACGATGCGGTTGGCACCCCAATATGGAACATCGCCCTTGCGCTCGTCTCGTTCGGTGCCGTTCAGAGGAATTCTGATACGGTCCAGATTTTGTGTCATCCAACGGAGGTTTGCAGTTTTCATTCCGTCACCTCTGCCAAAGCTTCAGCGATGGACGCCTCGATGGCCTTCAGTTCCGCATCGATCTCGTCCAGATCGCGCGGCGGCACGTACTCGTAGAAATAGCGGTTGAAGTTGATCTCATAGCCGACAATCCCGATGTCGCCGTCGGTCTCGTCCACGAAGGTCTCGTCGATATAGGCGTCATGGGCGTGGGGCGTGACCTCGGTTTCGAGGTAGTCATGGATATCGGTGCCCATGGGCACGTTTTCGTAATCCGTCAGATCATCGTCGGGGATCAGGTTGCCCTTCTTGTCCTTCACCGGGTCCAGATCTTCATCCCGCACGCCAAAGGTCTTTTGAAACGCCTTGATCAGCGCGGCGTCGGCTTTGCCGAGGCTCGCGTCTTTTTTCGCGGCGGCCTTGGCAAAGCTGTCGATCCAGTGCCAATCATGGTCGGTGCCTGCATGCTCCGCCAACACTTCGCGCCAGCCTTGCCGCTGATCATCGGTGCGCTTTTCCCAAGCCTTGTGTTCGTCCAGCGCCTCGAACCCTGCATCTGACACAATGATCTTGTGGCGCAGCGGGCGCAGAACCTTGATGCGGCGATAGCCAAAGTCCTGCGCGTCGAGGATAAGGCTTTTCTTAGTCGGCTCGAAGTCGGCGTAAAGCTGAACGATATCGCGGATTTGGTCCTCCCCGATCTTGCGCCGCTTGTTGCCCTCGCTCTTGCGGAGCGGTTCATACATCTCGGTCGCGTCAATCAGCTGAACCTTGCCGCGCCGGTCAGCGGGCTTGCGGTTGGACAGAACCCAGATGTAGGTGCCAATGCCCGTGCGGAAGAAAATCTCGGTCGGCAGGGCGATGATGGCCTCGACCACGTCTTGCTCTAGCAGATGGCGGCGGATTTCGGATTCACCCTGACCAGCGTTGCCGTTGAAGAGGGGAGAGCCCGACAGCACGATCGCCGCGCGCCCGCCGCCCTTCGCGGGGTCTTCAAGCTTGCTGAGCAGGTGCAGCAGGAACAGCATCGAGCCATCGCTGACGCGCGGCAGCTTGGGGCCAAAGCGCCCCTCAAATCTCTGGTCGCGGTGTTCGCGCACGACGTCGGCCTGGTCCAATTCCCACTTCTTGCCAAAGGGCGGGTTGGAAACGCAGTAGTGGAATTTGTCGTGGCGGAATTTGTCGGCCGAGAGCGTACTGCCCAGCTTGATGTTCTGTGACAGGTCGCGGCCGGGGTCGGACTTGAGCGTCTTCAGAAGCATGCTCGCCAGACAGACGGCGTGAGTTTCAGATTCCAGTTCCTGGCCGTAGGGAACAAGCGTCGGGGCCGTTCCATAACGATCCTGCAACGACTGCACGTGCTCCATGCCGTCGGAAACAAAGCCGCCTGTGCCGATCGTCGGGTCATAAAGCGTGCGGATGATGCCGGGGTTGTCGATGAACATCTGGTCATCGGGTTCGAGCAAAAGCTCGATGCCCAGGTGGACCACGTCGCGGGGCGTCATGAAATCCTCGGCCGCTTCGTTCACCTCGGCCCCGAACCGGCGGATCAGGTGTTCATAGACGTTGGACATGGTCCGCTCGGGAACGGCGTCGGGATGCAGGTCGATGGCGGCGAAGTTCTGGCAGATCTTGTAGAGAACGCCCTTCTTGTCCATCTGGCTGATCGTGTTGATGAAATCGAACTGTTCGAAGATCACGCGGGCATTGCCGGAGAACTTCGCGATGTAGTCCTCAAGGTTCTGGCGGGTGCGGCCAGACCCGAGCGTTTCCAGGCTGTAGCTTGACGTGTTGTAAAAGGGGTAGCCGGTTGCCTGACGCAGGATGACATCGACGTCGAGCCCGTTTTCGACGGCCATTTTGTGCATTTTGGCGGCTTCTTCACGAGTAGGCTCAAGGACGCATTCCAGGCGGCGGAGAAGCGTGAACGGCAGGATGATCTTGCCGAAATCGACGTGTTTGAAGTTGCCCCAAAGGTCATCCGCGTTCTTCCAAATGAAGTCCGCGAGCGACGTGTGGGTGTTGTTGGCTTTTGCTGTGGTTGATGTCTGTGTGTTCAAGGTTCAGTCTCGTTCTGATTGGGTGCTGCACGCTTGGCGTGAAAATGAATTGAATTGGTTTGGGTTGGAGGCGGGAGGTCAGGGCATGTCTCGGTTCAGCTCTCTGCTAGGCCAGGAGCTTGTTCGCTCGGCTTCAATCTCGGCTAAGATTGTCTCGATCTGAGCATGCCGCTCTTGCCTCCGTTTGAATGTGAGTTCTGCACGTTCAGCTTCTTTTTCGGACGGGATTGGAACTCGGAAGGCCTTCAGATCTTTGATAGCGATGGATTGGATCCCTGAACCGCCAGCAAGTGTACGGAGTGCTTCAACAACAGTTGGGCTTGCCAGGTACTCATAGAGAACAACACCGGAAACTCCCCCGCGTTTTGGGCGCAGGATCATGAAGGATTGGCCTGCTGTCCAAAACCCATCTTCGTCACTTGTCGGCGCATCGGCGGGGACGAGGCCTGCCGTGCCGATCGTACCTTTCACGGACAGGATGACATCGCCAGGAAGCAACCGTTGGTTTCGAGCCTTGCGCATTTGCGCACGTTCTAGCGTCGATATTTTGTGCGGTTGTGTCAGGAGGCCGTGCTGGCTCACATCGGCGGGCGATGCTTCGAAGATAGTGAATTCGCCATCTTCTGCTTTGCCCAGACTTAGAGGGCGGATCAGTTCGACCGCATCTTGCAACTCAATCGTGCGCGAGCGCTCCAGAAAGCCTTCCAGCGCGACTGCCGCTGGCGGGAGCAGATACCGGTTGATGCTCAGGATGAAGTCTTTCTCTTTGATCTCCTCGAGTGAGACGTCCTTGGCGAAGGTTTCATCGGTTGCGGTGCTTTCCTCCAAGTAGCGGGCCCAGTTCGTACCGGGCAGTATTTCAGGGCGACCCCTAACTGTCCTTCCGGAGAAGCTTGGATGAGAAAGATCAAGCATTCTGACCTTGGAACCATCCATGTTGGAAGAGGTGAGAACCAAAACATCGGTGTCCATCATTGTGTTTGGGAAAATCATGCCGCCAGGAACCGCAAGTACGCCTTTCAGGCGGCCGGACGCAACGAGCGCTTCGCGCGCTAGGGGCTCAACGCCAACGCCTCGATACATTAGCCCGTCTGGAACACAGAGGATGGTTTGGCCGGTCGACTGTGCAAGCGCATCGGCTAAAGCGAGCACATCTTCGGTTAGGCGCTTTTTTCCCTCTTCCGCGTCTAATATCGCAAGTGTGCGTCGCGGAATCTGGCTGGTGTTCATGGGCTTGGATCCGAAAGGAGGAAAGGCCACTTCTGCTTCAAATTTGGTGGTATCTGTACGTGCGAGAGGATCGGCGAATTGGACCTGCAATTTGCACTCCAAGAGAACGGCAAGGCTTTGTGCAAAGCCACAAATGTCTCTATTTTGCGATAGGAAGAGCACTTCCTTGCCGCGTATTGCCAGCAAGAGTGCTGTGTGGAGGGAGGCCTCGAACGAGCAGCGTACGGAACTCGCGCTATCAACAAATTCTGCAAAGCGCTTTGCTGGTGTTTCGAGCAGCCATGGATCGTGCCGCCCATGACTAGATGCGATCAATTCGTCAATCGCGGACAGGCGCTCCGTAGGCGAAAGGTCAAGAAGTGCTCGAGTGGCTTCATCAAGAGCTTTCCCGCCTGCATGTTCACTTGCGGCCTCCAAACCAATAGGGGGGGACAACGAGTTTTCAAGGTTCAAACGGGATGCGCCGCTGAATGCCAAAATATGCGCTGCATTTTGGAGGCCGGACACTTCCCGCATAGTTGAGAGGAATTGCCACGGATTGAGCTTGGTCATTTTCAACCCCTTATTTTTTTGACGCCGGACGTGCGAAACTGCCCGTGTTGTATGTCGTCACCTGGCAGTCGCCCGCAACGACGACTGTGATCCCGCCCTTGCACTTGGCGCGCTCAAGGAGCTTCAGCGTTTGGCGAAGTTCGGCCGCGACTTCGTCGCAGTCCTTGCGGCGCAACACGATTTTGTCGCCTTCAAAAACGCCATGTTCCAACGCAAGGTCTACCATCTGCTTGTTGATGCCGCGCTGGTTCATTCTGCAATCCATGTGGTTTGTGACTTGCATCGACTTGCTCCTCTTGATGATAAAGAGATACGAGCTCCTGATTTGAAAATCAACCCCTTATTTTATATTTTTGTCGCGAGGCCCTGTTAGGGCGAGGCGCTAGCTTCAGCTTGTTGCCAGTCGTGATACGTCTGCTTCGAACCCTTGACCTTCCACTCCAGGCGTCCGTTGCTGTTTCGGTCCAGGACGACAGCAGCGGCGGCTGAAGGACTGTTGAATGACCAAGGTTTCGTGAAGCGGAGTTTTTGATTGCCGTCGGCGACCAGAGTGCCGTCGGATATGAGCTTTTCCTTCAAGCTGCCATAGCTTTGTTGGACATAGCCGGTCTCGGTGAGCGCCTCAGACCCTTCCAGTACAACAAATTCACCATCTTCCTCGACAGCGGTCGCTTTGACACCGCTCTTGTGGCGGATCTCAAACTGCACTTCACCTGCGGTTCGTTCGTCGACTGGCTTCGCTGTCTGTGTCACCGCGCGCGGTTGTGGCTTGAGCATATCCAGGCCGATTACGGGCAGGATGATCCGCAGGTTCGATAGAAACTGCTCCATGTTGGCTACGTCGGCCTCGGGCAATCGCCGCCTGCTGGTGTCCGGCTGCGTGCCATTGTCCAACGTGACGCGGCCTGCTTGGGCCGCTTGTTCAATGAGCCGCGCCTCCAGGTATTCCGCGTGCCCTTTGGAAAGGTCATCGTCACTTGTCGTGATGGTGATGGCCGTTTCCCAGAAATCTCTTTTGATCGCGCTTTGCTTGATCCTCTCAGCTACGGAATTTCCGGAGCCAATATAGGTGCGGGTTGCACCGGCTTTTTCGGGATCAGGACCCGATAGGATATAGATACCGGTCCGATCAACTTCTTCACGAGTGGTCAGGTCGCCGAAAGCTGAAGCGCCGCTTACAAAAAGCAAACCTGTCCAACCATGGATTGTCGCTTTTCGTAGCCCAGTTGGCTTTCCGTCGACGAGAAAAAGCTGGATTGTTCGACCGAATGAACCCTCTGCTGGCACGATTTTTCCCCTGAAAACATGATTCTAATAATTTCTTGTACAGCACACTTTAACCACGAAATTACATGATTGTCGTCCCGTCGGGACGGCTTTTGCAAACGGACTGCACCGGAGCTCAACGGGCTGTTGGCCCGCTCACCCCGATCCAGACATCATTCTTATCGCTTGGTCCGCCCAACATCCCTAACCGTGGCGGTCAACCTTAGTCCATCCCCAAAATCAGCCACCAATTTCCCCTGTCTCGCAGGCGAGCCATTCCTCGCGAGGCAAATTGGCGTCTGATTTTGGCGCAGACATTTTCTTCGCAAATGTGGCCGATTGACAGCCCCGTTCAGGGCCGTGGGTCGGGCTTTGCCCTCTCCCACTCTGTTCCGCCGAATACATGCGTATTCGGTCAGATCAGGTGGCCGAGGCGCAGCCCATCGGCGGAAGGGGGCGCGAAGCCTCACCCGCGTCACTTTGATCGAGGAGGCCACAAATGGCACCGAAGTTTGATGTTTATGCCCATGTCACCGACACTATTATTGCAGAGATCGAGGCGGGCACGCCGCCATGGCGCAAGCCGTGGACCGGGAGTGCGTCCGGCATTGCCCTGCCGACGCGGCACAACGGCGAGGAGTATCGCGGGATTAACATCCTGATGCTCTGGGTCATGGCGGCCAAGCATGGTTATGCGTCCAGCCGCTGGATGACCTACAAGCAGGCTCAAGAGCTGGGCGGCCAAGTCCGCAAAGGCGAAACGTCGTCGACCGTGGTCAAATACGGGACGTTCACCCGAGAAAATGAACTGGGCATTGAGGAAGAACTGCCCTATGCGCGAGCATACCGCGTCTTCAACGCGGATCAGATCGAAGGTTTGCCGGAAGACTACTACATCCGTCCCGAGGCCCCGCGCGATCTTGGCACTGAGGTTGATCCCGAGCTTGAGGCGTTTTTTGCTCGCACGGGTGCGGAGATCGTGACCACCGATGAGCCGCGAGCCTATTACAGCCCGGCCAAGGATCACATCCATATGCCGCCCGTGGCGACCTTCCTTAGTGCGAAAGGGTATTTCGCGACCCTTGCCCATGAATCAATCCACTGGACCGGTAGCGAAAAGCGGCTTGAGCGGATCAAGAAATTTGCGAACCGCGAGGCCTATGCCTTTGAGGAGCTGGTGGCGGAAATTGGTGCTTGTTTCCTTGGTGCTCAGATCGGCGTCGCGCCGGAATTCGACCAAAGCGCCGCCTATGTTGAAGGGTGGTTGAAAGCGCTCAAAGAAGACAAACGGGCGATTTTTCGCGCGGCGTCCGAGGCACAGAAGGCAGCCGATTTTGTCCTGGCAGCCGCAGGTCAATCGAAAGCGGCGGCAGCATGAACGGCCCCGCAATTCTACCCCCGATGACGTGCCGCAAATGCGGCGCGTCAAATCCGGTGATCTTTCTTGCGCCGGTCATCGTGAAAGGCAGTTGCACCTGCATTTGCTTGGATTGCGCAGAGGCGCGCAAATGGCTGGATCCTGACGGCAACTTGAAAGCCGGTGTTGAGCTTTGAGCACCTACGTCCCGCCTCATGTGGCGGGGCGTAGGCCTCGGGCGATGAAATGAGAAATTGAGGCCCGTGCTGCTGCGCACAGGCCGCTCTGAGAAACGGACTGTGCGGAGGATCGGCTGGCTTTCAGCCCGCTCACCTCCTTCAGGCTTCATTCAATTTGATTGGTCCGCCCAACATCCCTGTCGCGCCCCGTCAATGGGCAAGCGCCGCGCGGGCGCGTCGTCAAAGCCTGCAACCCGTGTCCTCGCGCGAAGGCGCGCTGCGGGCCGCACCAGTTGCTGGCTTCGACCCATTGACTGGCCGCTCCAGGGCCGTGGGTCGGGCTGTGCCCCCACCCACTCTGTTCCGCCGAATACATGCGTATTCGGTCAGATCAGATTGGCCGGTGTGCAGCCCATCGGCGGAAGGGGAGCCAAGCCCCAAACGCCGCACCCAAGAGGAGGCCACAAATGGCTCACAAATATCAGCCCCCGAAATTCTGGACCTGCGACTGTGATCGCACGACCGGCGGTCACATCATCGACGGGACCTATAGCACCTGCGTCTATTGCGGGAAGCATCGGCACGAGCTGAGGGAGATCGTTGTTCCGTCAGGTTTGGGCGGCGTGTTCTGTGTCGAGATCCTCAGCGTCGAGGATGATTGCGCCAAGGTGAAGGTGGTCAAAAGCTCGAACGGCTTTGACGCGCTGCCGCCCTTTACGGTGCCGTTCAAAGACATCGCCCCGCGTTGGAAGCACAAGGCGGGAGAAATCCGATGATCCCTGACTATCACAGCGATGATTTTGCGACGGCGCGTCTGGACGATACCGTCAGCTTGCGAAGCGCCGCCCGCGAGGCCCGCGCCACGCTTTACGCGGTGTTGAACCGGCTGGAACTGAATGATCTGGAAGGTGAAGAGCAGCCCTATATCGACGATTGTCTTGGGGCTCTCGCAATCCTTGAGGAGGCGTTGCGATGACCTTGGAAGACATCAAAGCAGCAATGGACGCGGGCAATCGCGTTCATTGGGTCAACAGCGGGTATGTGGTGACGCGTGATGACCTCGGGCAGTATCTCATCACCTTCACACGGAACGGGTCGGCTATTGGCTTGAACAGTCGGGATGGCACCTTCCTGAACGGCGAGCCTGACGAATTTTTCATCGAGGAAAGCGCCGAGGATTGCCATGAAGTATTCTGACATCAAGCAGGCGGCCCGAGAGGGCCGCGCCAGCGTGCATCTGCATGGGTTCTGCAATCTACCTGATGGGGGACAGGAGTATTGTGATGATCCAGCACTGATCGATGGCTGGGCGATCTATGTCCGGGTCGAGACCCCGGACGACCCGCAACAGCCCTTTGATCTACACGAGCTGCTCGATCATAAAACCTATGCCAGCGCCGAAGGCGCAGCCCGCGCAATAGCGCTGCAATTGCTTGGCGATGCTGAGGCGTGGAACCACGATTAGTGGTGCCATGCCTTGCGCATGGGGCCGGGCTTTGCCCTGCGGTCGCAGCCTATGGCTGCTCCAAACGGAATACAGACAGTTGATGCAATATTATAATATTGAATCAATTGTGGCGAAATGCCATAACAGGGCTGCCTGTATGATGCTGGCAAGAAATAGGGGTGATTACTTCACATGGTCCGACCGCGCGCACCACGGCACAAACGACTGACGCAAAACCAGCGTTTTGCTATCGTGCGCAAGCGTGCAGAGGGCGTCCAAATCGAGGATTTGGCCCGTGAATTCGGCGTCACGCCCCGCAGCATCTTCTACACATTGAAGGCCGATCAAAGTCGCAAGCTTGATGCGCGCGTGCGCTCTGAGCTGGTGAATGTCCGCCTCACACCAAAGGAGCTGGCGGGCTTCGATGCGGTGTTGACGCGGCATGATATCGCGAGCCGTGCGGAGGGGCTGCGGCGATTGATCCATGCGTCGAACGATCTCTTTGTTCCCGACGATGAACTGGCCAATCAGATGCAGGGGCTATCGGCCTCGCTCAATCGGACCGGCAACAATATCAACCAGATTGCGCAGCGCCTGAACGAAGCAAAACGTCAGGGCAAGACGCCGCCCTATGGCAATTCCGCCCATGCTCAGGTGCGCGCTTTGGCCGGGCTGATCTTCGGCATCGCGGACCAGGTACAGGACATGGCGCAGCGCCGCCGCAGCGCGCTGTCTGGCGAGGTTGCCCGCGTTCTAGGAGGCTTTGCCGATGGCCCGGAATAGCGCCGTTTCTGCCGCGCAGGAGGCCTTCTTCGATCGCGACTGGAGCCGCATTCGCGGCAGCGTGCCGCGTGCCCGTGCCAAGCAAATGGCGCGCGCCGCCATGGGGCATTCCCCCGCGATCTTCAAAGCCATTCGCGACGGCGGCACGCACAACAAAGTGCAGCTGCGCAACCAGCTTGAATACCTGACCACCAAGTCGAGCTTCATCATCGACAGCCGTGGTACCTATGACGGCCAAAGCGTTCTGTCAGCCAAAGAGATCGAGCAGGTCACGCGCCGGTTTTCAGCCCAGTGGAATGAGGGGTTTCATCCCAAGCTTGGACATACTTCGCATCTCTTGATGGCCTTCCCGATTGGCACGCGCGGCGAAGATGTCGCCGAGATCACGCGCGAGATTTGCGAGCGCTTCTTTCAGGGCGAAGGCAGCCACTTTGACTACATCGCCGCCGTGCACGAGGACCGGGACCACCCGCATGCCCACATCGTTCTGAACCGGCGCAGCAAAGATGGGGAGTTCTTCTTTCTGAAAGAAGGGCACCACTTCAACTACGACAGTTTTCGCGAAGCGATGGTGGAGGTATCGGACCGCTATGGGCTGCGGCTTGAGGCGACGCGAAAACTCGAGCGTGGGATCACGACGAAGAGCCCAGGCGATGTAGAACAGCGTGGCGCGGAAGCCACGGGCCAGAAATTGGCCGAGCGTGAGCGCGTGGGGCCAGAGCTTGACCGCGCAATGGCCGAGGTGGCGCAGAACGCGCGGCTTTATCGCGGATTGGCGGCCGAAGCCTCGCGCGAGAACCAGCATGACATTGCAGCAGCCTTGGACAAGGCCGCGACGCTTTTGGCGCAGGGCAAACCGATTGAAGCAGATGGAAAGGTATATGGCATGGCCGAAGAACAGCATTCGTTTGATGAGGTCGTGGATGCCTTTCACGACAAGATCAATCAGGCCGAACGCATTGTGGCGGACGCTCCAGTGGAGCGGCGCGCAGCGCTCGAGCATGAGCTGAACGACATCTATCGCTCTTTGTCGCATCTCAGCCCAATGGGAACGCAGTCCCACACCTTGCTCGAAGATGCGTCCAAAAGTGGGATCTATTCTGCCGCGAACATTCAGGCCGACGCCCAAAGTGCATTGCGGGATACATCTCTTACCGAACGTCTTCAGCAGGCTTTGAAAGGCACCGGCATTGATGCGAAGGATGTGACGCGTCGCGTCGAAATCGGCGCGGGCAATGCCGCGCTGGAGCGGCAATGGCTTGGACAGGATCTGAGGGCGATTGCCGAGAAGGACGGCTTTGACCTGTCACGCGCCGATGAGCTGGAGAAGGCGATCGACCGCCTCGACCAGGTGCACAGTGATCTGGGTCGTTTGTTGGCCGATGCTGAGGTTCTCAAAGACAGCGGGACGGTGGAGATTGACCGGCAGGAAAGCATGGACGACAGGTTGCCGCCGACCATGGCTGATATCCTGAGCCGAATGAGGGAAGACCCAACCGCAGATCCTTTCCGCAGCGATCTGGAACGCGAGACCTTGCGCTCCGAGTTGGAGGAACTGGTCGGTGAAGAAAGCACCCCGGACTTGGCGATTGGCGATGAGACCGCGCTGGAGGAACATATCGAAGACCGTCTGGACCGGCTCTATGCGGCCAAGGCCTATCTGCAGAGCGATGCCGCTCTGGCGAACAGTGTGGCGATGGAGCATGTCCTCGATGAAATCGCCAATGAAGAAATCGACGTTCAACGCCAGCGGCACGTCGATGTCGATGGCGAAAAGGGTGTAACGCATGGGTAAGGCGCGGATCGCACTCGGCGTCATGAGCTTTGCTCTTCTGGGCGCGGTTCTTGGGTATGTCCTGGCGTCGGCCTTTCTGACATTCCGATGGTTCGGGGTTGGGGCGGATATCGATTTTCTGATGCTAGCGCGCGGTTACGGGGTTCTTCGAGCAACCCATCCGGCCGAAATGCAGATCGTTCACTTGATCATGGGGACCTGCACGTGCGCGGGTGTTTTGCTCAGCGCTGTGTTGATGAACGACGCGCTGACCAAATTCGGTGAAACCCACTGGCAGCACATGTCCGAGATGAAACGGAACGGCTTTTTCGGCAAGCCCGGCCAAGGCTTTGTTCTCGGCAAAATGGGCACGCCCAAGAGCCGCAAACCTTTCGTGATGTCCAAGGTTTTTCCCCATGCCCTGATCGTGGCTCCGACCGGGCGCGGCAAGACGACGGGCTTCGTCATCCCGAACCTTCTGACCTACCAGGGCAGTGCCGTGGTGCTGGACGTAAAGGGCGAAAACTTCGAGGCGACGGCGCGCCACAGGGCCACGCAGGGCGACAAGGTGTTCCGGTTTGCGCCCACTGATTGGAAGGACGGTCGCTCGCATCGCTACAATCCTTTGCTGCGCATATCTGCGCTGGAAAACGTGGACCGCCAGCAGATGGAGCTGCAACTCCTGGCATCGCTGTTCCTGCAAGCTGATAACGACCGTGTCCAAGGGCTCCTCGATGGCGGTATCGATCTGTTTGTGGCGGCGGGACTTTTGGCTTTCGAGCGCAAGCGGCCGACCTTGGGCGAGATCTACCGGATCACTGCATCAGGCGGTGACAAGCAGAAGGAGTACCGCCGTCGCGCCGACGAAGTCGCCAACCCGGCTGCCAAGTTGATTTTCATGCGCATGGCTTCGACTAACAACGATACCCTGACCTCCTATCTGTCGCTTCTCATGACCTCGGGCCTCAAGCAGTGGTCAAACCCCGCGATCGACCGCGCAACCGCAACGTCAGACTTCGATTTCCGCGACATCCGAAAGACGCCGTTTTCGGTCTATCTGGTGGTCGAACCGCTAATGGTAAAACCCCTCGCGCCACTGATCCGTTTGTTTTTCTCGGACTTGCTGGCATCGCTGCAGGACCATGAACCTAGCAAAGACGAGCCTTGGCCGGTGATGATCATGCTCGATGAGTTTAACCGCCTTGGCAAAATGCCGATCGTGCTCGACAGCATCGAGACCCTGCGCTCCTACCGCGCCAACCTCGCGATCGTCACTCAGACGATCCCGGCGCTAGATGAAATCTATGGCGAGAACGCTCGGCGTGCCCTACAGGGCAACGCGGGTATCAAGCTCTATCTGACCCCGTCAGATGAAAAGACCATCGAAGAGCTCAGCAAAGCCGTCGGCAAAACAACCAAGCGCGTTGTGACCCGCTCGCGATCGGTCGGCCGAAACCCCTTCGCCGGGCGCAGTATGTCTGAACGGACCGAAGAAACCGCCTTGCTGCCAGAGGACGAGGCGCGGCGCATGGATCTTGATGACATCGTTCTAGTGGTAGACGCGCAAATGCCCGTGCGGGCCAAGCGGATCAAATACTACGAAGATCAGTTCTTTAAGCAGATATTCGACAAGCAGACCGGCGATCTGCCATATCCGTCAGCTGGTGACCAGATGCGCGGGCTGCAAGGGCAGATCAAGGCGCTGGAGGCTAAGATTGGGGCGCTTGAGATACCGAGAGCGGTTTCAGGTGATGGCGCTGAAATTGACGGGACGCGGCGCGAGGAAATCGATTATTTTGCCGGTGACCATCGAGGTGCGGCCATAGACGAAAAGCCTAGTCTGGACGAGTATCAGGCAGGAACGGAGAGGATACAGAGATTCATGGAGGAAGCCTCTGTGAGGCGAAGGTGAGAGCTTTCGTTCGATTCGAGTTGTGTTAGCAAGTGGGGTGCGCTTTGATTTGAAGTTGGATTGTTGGGCAACTTTGGCACTTTGTAGGGACATATTTGCGTTTGACGCGCCTCTCGAGCCAGCTTGTGGTTGTGGTTGTGGTTGTGGTTGTGGTTGTGGTTGTGGTTGTGGTCGGGCAATATGAAAGCCTGAAATTTTTGTATTATATCTAGGTATTTAGAATTCAATGCGTCAGCAAGAGTCAGCGCCGATGGACCCTCAGGTTTTACTGAGAACAAAAGATTTCCTTGTGAATCGCGCCCAGAAATCTCTGAATGCGCCACCTTTCTTGGCCCTCGCAATTGAACTAAGCCATTTGTCGGACACGAGAATTGCACTTCAAGCTTTGGTGAAAGAAGGATATACGCCTCAGAAATTGCTCCATAAATTTCCGAATGTGACAGCATGGGCAATATGTGCATCGTTGCTTGAGAATTATGGTCAAGGAAGCCAAGAAATATGGCCGCTGATTGGTCGATTGTTTGGCAAGGAACCGTCCCTAGCAGCGCGTACGGAAATCGTCGCTTCATTCAAATCCGTTTGTCGCAAGATTGGACTAGTGACGGACGGCTTTGATCGTAATGTTGATGTTTTTCTGATCCATGTCGGCGTAGCGCGTGGACAAATGGGTCATGTTGCAAAGGCCTTCTTGCAGCAGGAGGCTGCCAACGGCCTGCCATCTTCCGATGATGTAGTTCAATTGAACCGTTGGGAAGATGATGCTGTTTTAACGTTCCTACCGGTGGGCGTACATGTTCCTGAGCGCCCTATCTTGCACGACGAAACGGCCTGGATGGCGGCACTCTTTCTAAAATGGCGTGGCAATCCTACAGAACTTCGAAAGCAAAGCACTTTTGCCGCGGAGTTCGCGGAAACTCTGGACAAAATTGAAAAAGATGTTGGCTCGTCAAAGCTGCTCGCTTCTCAACCTTCGCCACGTTTGATTTGGCTGGATGGTCGCCCACAATTGCAGGTGCCGGCGGGTGCTGGAAGGCTGCAGGTTAACATCGGCTCGCAAACACTCAGGCTACGGCGTGGACAGACATGGCCTCTAACTACCCCGCTTCCCTCGGAGCTAACTTGGATCGCAGATGGGGAAGACCGCTATTTACCGTTATACAACTCAACTTTTGTCATCTTCGAGCCAGAAGATGGTCGGCAGCTTGTACCTCGCAAAGGGACCACGGAATGGATTGTTCAGACAAGTGTGGCGACGGTAACCTCAACTCGGGAATTCACAGTGAATGGGGTTCCGGCCGACCTTTTTGGCCCTGATCTATATGTCGCTCAAGTGAGCTTGCGGGACAAACCCGCAGAACTTCGATCCTCCAACCGGAACGTCGTACTACGCGGCTCCAAAAGAACAAGAATAAGCATCGAGGGTCGCCCAATTGCGGTGCAATCGGGCAAAGCTGGCAGTTTGTGGCCCGGTGACGCGGATATCGTGCTGGAAGCCGCGCTCTATACAGATCGCCTTGTGACCCTGAAGGCCGAGTGTGGTGAGAAATCAGAGCTTGTCCACTGTGAACTCGATGAGAACGACATTGGCAGATTGTCGGTTAACGATATTCTAGAAAAGCTACATCTAGGCCAGACGGGAAATCCCATCCGTCTCGTTTTGACGATGCTGCGAGACGCGGATGGTCAACTCATCGAGACGCGAATCAGACGGGAGATTTTCGTTTGGCCGACTTACACCGGCTTGGACGGCGTCACGTTCCTGAGCGCGATGCCACCTTCAAATTTTGTATCAGCATCATCCAAACATGTTTCGTACGACGAATCCGGCAATCTGTGTTTGGATCGTAGGGGCGGTTACGACAAAGCCCTGATTGGGTTCGAGATTGATTCAGAAACCCGTCAGTTTCTCGTAGATTGGCCCGAGATTTCGATTGTCTTGGAAAAAACAAACGGCACACGTGAGCCCCTGATTCTTGGGAGTGCAATTATTCTGGGCCTTGACGATTGGAACAGTTCACTTGTTGTCCGGTCCCCAAATCGCCGCGCAACCTTGACCATTGCAGGTCGGTCGTTGGATCGGCCTTTCGCCAATACGGGAAGTTGGGCAATTCCGCTTCGTCAACTTCACAAAGCTCACGACAACCAGATCTACCTGGTCAACGGTGCCGCACGCACCTTGCTGGCGCGCATAGAGACCGTTGCAGCTCCGAAAGAGCTCGTGGTGAACCACCGCGCTGACGGTGTCACCGCACGGATCCGCGCCCCCTTTTCAATCGGTGGGGTTTTGATAGCTGCCGAAGACGAGGGTGGTCAAGTTGTTACCAGTGAGTTTAGCTTCGATCATTTCCCGACAGACGTGCCTGCGGATCCAAAGATCAGTGCACAGAAAGCAGCCGATGACAGGGTTACGATACTGCTGAAAAATTCCCGCAGTTCCGAAATGCTGCGTTTGTTTGACATAAGTCTACGCGATGTCGGTAATCGCCGTTGGACCCGTCTCTCAACAAATCGAGGAGACCGAATAGCGCTCGCCGTTCCAGCGTCCGAGCCCGCAGAGCCAACGGTTGAAGCCATGTCACGTATTGATGGTTGGATAAACCAATGTTTCGCGGCTGAGTGTTGGGATGGCGGACTAAACAGGCTGTTGACGAGCCGCTGGGCAGAAGTTGTCCGCGCAATTGATCATCAAGCTGGTGGCCGTGCAGCAATTCTCAGCCTCGTACATGCGGAAGAAGAAGACTCTAACTGGCTGCCTATGAAGCATGTCGTAGAGGTCGTACCTGAACTTCATTCAGCCGAGGCCTTCGAATACTCAGCTCTTGGAGCGATCGACTCACAAATCGGAAGAGCTCTCTCGCGCCTCAACTCAATCGGACGCGGTCAGATCCGACAAAACTCAGCCATAGATCCCCGCGCGCTCCTCGGCTTCAAGAACGCTCGGTCAGCAGATCGTCTCGGCGAAGAACTATCCGGCTTTTCGACGCTTCGTCTCATCAATGTTCTGCAAATGCTTGGCACCTCTCGCGCGTTTTGGGATGGCCGAACTGTGCTCGGACCAGAACATCGACAAGCAGCGATGACCGGCTTGATAGAGCGCTGTGAGGATTTCCGATTGTTTTCCGAAGACGCGGCTGAGGGACCAATGAGCTTAAGAAGCGCCCGTCTTAACCAGCTTATGCAAGGTGTCATCAAAAATGCCCCAGACATCCCTAAAGGTCCGGAGCACGAAGAACAGGAATATGTGCTTTGGATAGATCAAACCCTCATGGCATATGCCAGTGCAGCGCGCCGCAATAAGGTTGTAGTGTTGTTTGACAAAGTCGCACAGTCAACGGGCTTTTCACTTGCCGAAACCAAGAGATTGTTTGGCGAACTTCTACGAATAGCGCCTGAATTGCTTACGTTTCACTTATTATGCCAAGAGCTAGAAAGGCTGCGTTCATGAAGGATCTGCCCGAGCAAAACGATGATCTCGATCCCGTCGCTTTCAAGAAAACGTTGGCCGACCGCCTGCGCGATTTCACGTTATCTGCAGCATCAATTTCTCCAGTGCATGCGCCGCGCCTTGCGTCTGCCGTTGAAACTCTGATTTCGCACCATCCGTTCGTCAGCGGTCCTTTCGTAGAGAGCCTTCCCGACTTCGAGAAAGGCGAGTCTATCGCAGAACTTGTTGCCTCTGATAACCTTTGTGATGCTTGGAAAGCGATGCAGGAAAAGGCTCCTGCGCTGTTTGAGCGTAAACTCCATCTTCACCAAAGAGCGGCAATCGGCCGAGAAGAAAACTATCTTGTGGCAACTGGCACAGGTTCGGGCAAAACAGAAGCTTTCTTGTTCCCACTTATCGATGCGCTTTTGCGTTCTGGCGTCGGCAATCCAGGTGTGAAGGCGATCCTTATCTATCCATTGAACGCTTTGGCGACGGACCAAATGCACCGCATCTCAAAGCTCTTGTTCAAAGAGCTTGGCGATCCCGGATTGACCCTTGGTCGTTTTACCGGTCAAACGAGCGCGCGCGCTGGTAGGGCTGAAATCGAGCGGGAGATTAGTGAAGCACCGAGTTTTCAATCTGCTTTTGGATATGATGAAAAGGTGCCCAACAACTGGCTCTTGTCGCGCAAGGAGATGTTGGAGAACCCACCTGATATTTTGATCACCAACTATGCAATGTTGGAGCATATTCTACTTTTACCCAAGAACCGTGCTCTCCTCAAAGGGGCTGATCTACAATGGATCGTGCTTGACGAATTGCATACGTATACTGGCGCTCAAGCAATTGAAGTGGCGTTTCTGCTCAGAAAGCTGAAAGCAGCGTTAGACATAAAGCCAAACACCCTGAAATGCGTTGGAACATCTGCCAGCCTCGATCCGTCTAGAAAGGACGAACTTGCAAGATTCGCAGAGGACCTATTCGGCGAACCTTTCGGCGGGGGTAGCGAAGCAATCATTACCTCAAAACGCGAACTTCATCCTGAACTGAAAATTGACAAACCAATACGGTCACTTACAGCGGAACAATGGATTAAGCTTGGAGAAGGTCTAGTTGAGTTAAAACGAGATGGCGCGCTCCACCCCGATGAAGCTAAAAACCATGTTGAAGACTGGAATGATGTCTCAGGCGGCATATTGGACCTAGAGGATGGGCCACACCTTGGGAGCCGTCTTTCGGAAGCGCTGTCCTCTCTTTCCGAGGTACGACAGACCGCCCACCTTCTTTTACCAGCCGAAAATGCTGGCGCTAAAATTCTGCCGTTAGGTGTTTTGGCGACCCAAATTTTCCCCGATGCGCCGCCAGATGTATCTACCAAAGCCATGACCGCACTAATTTCAATCGCTGTCTTGGCGGTCCCCTCAGGTGTTGACGGCTACCCATTGCTACCGGCGAGATACCATATTTCTGCGAGCGCTACTGAAGGCATTTTGGTTGGACTAGATCCAAGCAACGACGAGAGCTGGGCAACACCCGAGATTGGTCGGAATGGACGAGATGCAACTGACAAGACACCCGCTCTTTGGCCCTTACTTGTTTGCCGTAGTTGTGGGCAGCCATATATCGAAGGTTTCGACGATGGATTGAAAATAGCACCAACTCCAATCCGAAATGGGTCGTCAAAGCGCATCGTTTTGCGGCTTGGCAAAAGCGGAACAGCAGCAACAGACGATGTCACAGACGATCTATCGGAAGTTGATCTCGAATACCTGAACCCTGTCGATGGCCAAATCATGGACGGACCGGACGATGGTGTGATTGAACTTCAGGTGGCCAGCACTGAAGAAGACGACCGCGACCGCAAGCCTTACGTGAAAAAATGTCTCGCGTGCGGGGCAGGAGCTGGAAATTACGCTGAACCAGTCTCGCATATTCACCCCGGCGATGAGGCCGTTTCTGCCATGGCCGCCCAAGCGCTGCTGGAAGCACTTCCGCCGAGAGAGGAGTCAGATGGCCCGATGGGGGGGCGCGCGTTGCTGGCCTTCTCGGACAATCGGCAAGATGCTGCATTTTTTGCGCCGTTTTTCGAACGTACGTCTCGCCTAGAAGCACTTCGAGGGGCAATTCTAGATTCCATCTGCGGCGAAGGCGAACCGATGGGAATCCGCGATCTTGCAGACTCAGTCGCGAGGCGATTGCGCAAGCACAAATTCGCTCTCTATGATCGCAGAGACTTGGAACGCCCTATGAAGGGCGATCAGTTCAAAGACAGATTGTTAGCCTTGGTAGTCGCAGAGATGACGCTCGCTGCGACTGGTCGGATTTCGCCGGAAGCATTTGGACTTTGGCAGGTTAACCACGCAAAGCTGGATCAAGTCATCAAGAAGGCGCAGGGCGAGCTTCCGTCCGAAAAGCTGAGTGCGCTTGTTCCAGGAACTCTCAAGCTCATTCTATTGATGATGAGGCAAAACAGGGCAATCAACGATCTAAGTGGCATCATCGATTTGTCCGACGAGGCTGTATGGGGGAGAGGGCGCGGTTCCGTTGAGACGGCGTATGATTTGGATCGAACATCTGAAGGTAAACGTCTCAGAACTCTTCTTCCCTCCAAGCCAACGACGCCCACGCGACTTACTTGGGTCCTGTCAGAAAGGCTTGAACTAAGTTTCGACGAGACCGCCACCTTAGCAAGAGCCTGTTGGGACGCGCTTTCATCACGGCGAGCGGGCATCTTGCAAAAACACAAAGCAGGGTTGGTCATTGATCTGGATGGGCTGCAAATTGAGAAAGGACGCGACCGCTTCCAGTGCGAAAAATGTGGCCGTGTGGCTGGATTTGACCTTTCGGGGGTGTGTCTTGCGTTCAGGTGTACTGGTGCAACCAAACGCGTCGAAAGTAACGATTCAATCAGTGAAAGTTACTACGTTCAACGCTATCAGGCTCTTCCGTCGGCGGCAATCGCGCGGGAACATACCGCTGCGATCGGCCCAAGCTTGAGGAACGTGATTGAAGGTGGATTCAGGGAAGGCCAATTTAACCTCCTTAGCTGCACGACTACCATGGAAATGGGTGTAGACCTCGGCGATTTGGAAGCGGTAATTTGTAGGAATGTTCCTCCTGGTATCGCAAATTACCAACAGCGCGCAGGACGTGCGGGACGCAGAGCGCAGGCAGCGCCTATCGCTCTGACTATTGCACGCGGCAGCCGATACGATCAGGCCACATTCAGCGCTTTCCCAGAATACTTGGCGAGCATGCCGTCTATGCCATATATTTCTTTGGACAACGCCCGATTTTTGCGAAGGCATCAGGTGTCGTGTGTATTAGCAAGCTGGCTCGATACGCGCCTTGCTACCAGTGACCGAAAAGGTGCTCCGCGCCTACGCGACGTCTTGGCGGATCGCCTTGATGCTGAAGAGACGCGCAGTTTGTTGCATGATTTAGATACATGGCTTGCTAGCGACCATGGTAAATCGGCTCTTGATCGCGCGAAAGAAATGTCAAAAGGCCTGCCCGCGGGCACGGCCTTGCAGGGAAGCGAACTGGTCGCCCATGTACGCAATGAAATCGGTGGTTGGCTTGAACAAGTAGCTGGGCGCTGGTCCAGTATTCAGCATCGGTACGAACTTGCTGAAGCGGAACAATCGCAGGCAGAAACTGAGGAGTTGAAATCGCGGGCTCTTGGGCGGATGAAATGGGCCGACGGAGAGAAAAAACGCTACCTTGATCGCCTGCTTGTTGAAAGCCTTTCGCGGGCAGCTGTTATTCCCACCTATAGCTTTCCTGTGCATTCGCTGACGCTCGAAATCGTTCAACATCGGGACACGCAAGGGCCCAGTGAAGGCGAGATTGAGCTGAGCCGCGACGCAACGTTGGCCATCTCTGAGTATGCGCCCGGCGCTGAGACCGTCGCGGCGGGCCGGATCTGGCAAAGTGCTGGTATCGCCAAAAGACCTTCCAGAGTATCTGGCGATGCATGGCTAGAAGAAGGCTTCATTCGTATTTGCGATGCGTGTCAACATGTGGAGCGCGTGGATGAGTGGGATCAACTTTCAGAGCAGTGCTTTGGGTGTGGAACGACCCAATTACCCAAGGCCCGAAAGTACTTAGAGCCCATTGGTTTTTTGACGTCATACAAGGACAAAGCTGGTGGCGAGCCAGGAGTGAGTAGACTGCGAACGCGTGCCGTTGATGAAGCACGCCTCTTGACGCGGGCTCCGCGCGACAAGATGAGCAAGTCTGATCTTGCGCGAGTTACAACCTTTTTGGCGCCGTCGCATGGAAGTGTGGAGGGCGAAGAAGGCCGCATGGTAGTAGTGAACCGCGGTCCCCACGGCAGTGGATATTTTCGCTGCCCAAGATGCGAGCACGCAGAAGCTGCACCGCAAGGCAGCAACTTCTCCAAAGCAGAGTATCCGAGCAAACACTTTGATCCACGAACGGGTGACCCTTGCCCAGTTGAAACTTTGAAATACCCAATTGATTTGGCGCACATCTTCACAACAGATGTGCGGATCCTGCGATTGTCCGAACCAATGGCAATTCCGTCGGAAGTCAAAGACGGCACGGCCTATATCAATGACACGCTGAGGGGCGCAGCCGAGGCGATTCGCCTTGCTGCTGCCGATCTATTGGGGACAGATCCCCGCGATCTCAGAGCAACCTTCGAAAGTGGAACCGACGACTATTTGATCATTCTAGCAGACTCAACGCCGGGCGGCGCTGGCTATGCGCGCCGCCTGATTGATGAACCTAGATATTCGGCTCGGCGCTTGTTTTCGAAGGCATTGGAAATCCTCGATTGCGAACGAGGCGAGAAGTGCCAGACAAGTTGTGTGAGGTGTCTGAACGACTACTCCAACCAAGCCTATTGGGATCGCTTCAACCGACACTCGTCTCTCAAATGGTTGACTGCGGTTTTGGCCCACAGCACAGCAAGACCAGATCATGTTCCAGCCCAAGCGATCCCGAGCGATGCGCCTTCGGGCGATGCGTTGAGTCGCTATCTGCGAAACCGAGATCAAGTTGTTGTCGTCGCAAAAACACTCTGGGGCGCTGAAACCGAAGAGAACTCCATCAGAAGCGCACAGCGGTTGCGAGATTGGTTGGAGGCAGAACCCCACCGTAAGGCAACGGTATTCTGCGCAACTCCAGATGTTGGAAGTGCTAACTGGTTGGACCGCCAAATCGCTGCAATGTTGAGGCCAATGGAAGATTCTGGGAGGCTAAATTTTCCAACGGTTCCTGATACTGTTTCCAAGGGCGCACCGCGTTTGACCCTTTTGGGAAATGGAGAAATGGAGGAACTATTTGATGATGAAAATCATGCAGCAGCACTAGCGGGCCTTGGAGAGGGCGTCATCTTTCGTTGTACACGCGCTCCATCCGAAACTTGGGCAGGCCAGAATGCGGCAAAGATTATAGAGGCTGCCAAAGCGAAGACGTCCTACCTAGGTACTTTGATTGATCGGCTGTCCATACATCGGTTTAGGCCTGGGGATGTCCGAAACCTCGAGCCAGCGTTTTCCTCACTTTCGGGGCAATTGGTTAACATAACAATCGAAGACCCTTGGTGTGGGGCCCGTCGGCATGGACGCGAAAGCGTTTCGAAATTCCTCGCACAGCTTCAAGCAATGAGTATCACCATCGGCGAACTAAAAGTTGTTTGGAGCTCCGACAACTCGGATGACTCTGCTGCTATTCAGGCCAATGAGCTACGAGATGAGATTGAACGAAATTACAATGGCGAGCTGATACTGGAACCCAAACGCCGACATGAAGTACGCCATTTTCACGACCGCGTTGTCTACTTTGACGTCGATGAAACTAGCGAGACCTGGCGCGTCGATGTCAGCTCGGGCATCGATAACCTCATGTCACGAAACAAAGAATGTAGTATTTTTGTTGAGAAGCGCCGCTAGGTGGAGGGTGAAATGAATTGTTTGCAAATGCACAGCTTTACGGAAAGCTTGTTGAATGATTCCAGGTGCTAATCTGCGAGGGCATAGGGCCTCTTGTAACATTCAGGCCAGCCTTTTCGCCCGTTCCGCCACGCGCTGAACCACGGACACAGTCGCAGTGCTCGCCTGACGGATCCCGGCCCCCGCAATTTCGGCATTCGACCTGGTCCCAAACCGTGCCCGCGCTCGCGAGCCTTTGGTGCCAATCAAGCCTTTGGCGAACCCGCCGGGACCGGGAATGCTTGGCGGTCCGGCCATCATGAAATTGCCAGAGATTGAGCGGACGATCAGGGGGGTGGCGATGATCATGCCGCCTGCGAGGAACATCATCATGAAGAAGGGCACCAGCGCGCCGATGTTGCTCGCGCCAGAGGGGTCTCCTAGTTCAGTCATGAGCGAGCGGGACGTGCCAACGACCGTGGAAAATACTCCTGCGATCACGAGAGGGTAGAGCGCGTAGGATACCGTGCTGGATAGCCAACGGTGGAAATAGTCCTTGCTGACATCAAACAGCGAAAGCGCGATCATGATCGGGGCGATACCGATCATAAACGCAAGCATGATCTTCGCAAAGATCAGGACCAGGCCGCAAAGTGCGCCGATGACGCCCAATAGGAATGCGCCGATCGCCCCGATCAGGGCTCCGGCCATCCAATGCATGTTGTCACCGGCCGCATTCAGGTAATCGCCAAATTCTTCGATGAGATCGTCGAAGGCCTCTGCGAAGTAGGATGCTCCTGCGCCGCCGCCACCAAGCCCGGCCACCATGCCGCCCGCAAGCTGATCGAGACCGTTGATGAGGGCGCTGGCCACAGCGTTGAATTGGACCCAGTTCATCGCAAAGAGGGAGATCAGCATGAGCTTGAGGGCGAACCAGAAGGCGGTCCGCCCATCCATGGATTTGTACTGAAACACCATGTTGAGGAAGACGCCGATCACGGCGAGCGTCGAGGCCACGGCAATGACGCCGCCAAGCTGACTGGCGACGTTGCCAAAAGTGGTTTGGGCCGCGTCGTCCAGAAAGTTGTCGGTTGTCTCGACCATCCAGGTGACGACGCCCATCGGGTGCTCCTATGCATTCTCGGTCGGTTTGACACGCCAGATGTCGCGTTTCAGGAAGGCCTTCAGGATGTGCTCGCCGTCAAAATCCGGCACGACGGAGACCAACTCCCAACCATCCTGACCAAGGGCGGTCAGCTGCGCTTCGATCTTCGGCGACTTTGTCTTGGCGGTGTTGATCTGTTCAATCTTGTATTCAAACATGGGCTGTTTCCTTTGAATGGGCCGGATCAACCGGCAGGTAGAATTCAGTGATGCCGCGCGCGCCCTCATGGCGACCGGCCTGGATGATCACATCGATGGAGCGGGTGATGTAGTCGTTCATGTCCTGGTGGGTCATAGGCACGTCGGTCTTCAGGGCGGCGATGGCGAGGCGTTGGACCGCCAACTGAGGCGTTTCAGCGTGCAGCGTGGTTAGCGAGCCACCATGGCCAGTGTTGATGGCCTCAAGGAAGGTCATGGCCTCTTTGCCGCGCACTTCGCCCAGGACGATACGGTCCGGCCGCATGCGCAGTGTGGAGGTCAGCAGGACGTCAGCGCTGCGGGTTGCTTCGTCGCGGTCAGACATCAGCGTGACGACATTGGGCTGCGTTGGGCGTAGCTCGGCGGCTTCTTCGATGGTGATGATGCGCTCGTCGGTGGGCACGAAAGAGAGGATCTTGCGCGCCGTGACGGTTTTTCCGGTCGAGGTGCCGCCAGAAACGATCATGTTGAGCTTGTGGGTGACGCAGAACTTGATCGCGGCGTCGATGTCGCCGGTGGCCACGACATTGCGCAGCTCGGCATTGCGCTTGCGTCTTGCACCTTCGTTGCTGCGTTCTTTGCCGAACAGGTAGGAAAGCTTGATCTGGTCCAAAGGCAGGTTCGCAAAGAACCGTAGGGAAATCGCGTAACCGCCATCAACGGCGGGGGGCTGGATGACCTGCGCTCTTATTGGGCGGTCACGGTAGGCGATACTGACCGACACAATCGGCTTGGTCCGGCTGAGCGTGGTGTTCGCTGCCGAAGCAATCTGGTTGCCCAGATCCTTGATCTCGTTCTGCGAAAGCCGTCGATTGACGGACCGCATGAAGTGATCACCCTGAAACTCCGCCCACAGCGTGCCGTCAGGGTTGATGCAGAGCTCAATCAGCTTTGGATCACGCGCCTCGGGGATCTTGTCCATCGAGCTTTGCAGGTAGCTGGCCGCCATAGTCAGAAAATCTCCAGATCGCGGTCGACCATCACGGTGACGCGGGCACCCTGATCCACATAGATCACCGGCGAGACAGAGAGATATTCGCCGATCACGCTTTGGGCGCTGTCTTGCAGGTCTTCGCCAATGCCCTCGAGAACATCAGAGGTGAGCTCATCTTGGGTGTTTTGGGCTGCCACAGCAGGCAATGCCCCGATGAGAGATATTAGGGCGGCAGAACCGAACCGCGTGCCAAAACGGCTATCGACGAAACCGGTTGTGCCGGAGCGGCCCAGTTCATCGCCACCAAAGGCACTGATTTCGACGGTCTGGTTGCTGGGCAGTATGATCCGGTCCCAAGCGATGGTTACCCGCTGCTGTGCGATATCGAGACCAGACTGATAGCGTCCGATAAGGCGCGCACCACGCGGGATCAAAATCCGTGAGCCGTCATAGGCGTGGACATCTTCCGATACCATCGCGCGGACCTGACCGGCGAGCGAACTGTCAATTGCGGTTTCCAGCACGGCCTGGATCATTGTGCCCTGAACGACGGTGTTTGAAGGGTTCACAATCAACTGGGCTTGCGTCACCTCAGCGGGTTCAGCGCCATTGCGGACAAAGTCTGTGTCGCCATCAAGTCGCCGCTGTTGCGCGGCGGTTTCATTGTTGCCGTTACCCGAGCCGCCAAAGGCGATGATTGGGCTGGCGATGCGGGCTTGCAGCTCTTCAAGTTCGGCTTGCCGCCGCCGCTCGAGCTCTTGAAGACGCAGCTCCTCGGCGGTAGGGCCGGTCGGTGCTGGTGTGCGGGGTGTTTCAAGGCGCGCAAGCTCTAGATCGTTCTGCAGTCTCTGGATTTGCCGCGCACGTTCTTCCAACTCTTGGCGCATGGCAGTTTGCGTTGCTGCTGCCTCGCTGCGCAGGGCATCGATCTCTGCACCCAAAGTATCCAGCGCCTCTGTGTCGACGGCAGGGGCCTCAGGTGCTGGCGCGTTGCGCAGTGCTTCAAGCTCTTCCCGCATAGCGTCCATTTGCGCGCGCAGCTCTTCTGTCTCGCTGTCTGGCTCTGACACCGCTGGCGGCGGCGAAGTGTTAATCGGCGCAGGGGTTGGCTCAAGCGCACCAAACCCCGGACCCGCCGCTTGGAATTCATCCGGTGAGGCGGTTTCCAGGCTATCGGGTTCAGAGCCGCCAGAAAACAAAAGCAATAGACCGCCAAGGGCCGCGATTGCCCCAATGCCGAGGGCAATAGTGACAGCGGACGGCCGCGCCTTTCGGTTTTGTGGTTTTCTTTCAAGCGCTTCGAGGCGCTTCTTAAGCTCAGCTGTTTCACTCATCCTGATTTGCCTCGCTCATCTCTTGGACGCAGATCTCGTCCTCGCCGAGCCTGAGAACCCATCGATCGCTGACACCTGACACGCGGATCACGCCGTCTGGCCTTGCGAGCGCATTCACGCTGCGCTCATTGCCACCAGACCATCGAAAGATCGCAGGTAGCGGCGCGTTCGCAGCGAAGCGGAAATAGGTGAAGGTGCCGTCATCCCAGATTTCGCGTGGGGTGATCTCTGATCGCGCGCTGACCCCGTAAGCATGGTTCGCGGGCTCGCTTGCGGCAACTCGAGACTGCTGGGGAGCGGACTCAGGATAGGTGAAGCGGATGACATAGAAAGTCGGTGAACTCGCTTCGGTCACGTTGAAGTAGTAGCTGCGCCGGTTGGTGTAGACCGTGATGTTGGTATGTGCGCCGCGTGCAACGGGCTTGATCGCAAAGGCCTGACCACCGGGCACTCCGTCCAAAAGGAAGCCCTCGGTATCGCCTGCAATGATCGAGCGGATGGTCTCACCTTGGCCGAATTCAATGCTGGTCACATGGGTCAGGCTGGTGCGGATACGATAAACCTGCCCATCCTGATAGGTGGCAAGCCGGACGCGGGCATCATAGGGGCCTTGTCGCGGCTGGGTCTCCGCATAGGCGGTGCCAGCAAGCGGAACAATGAGGGCGAGGATCAAGAACAGGCGGCGCATGGGTTACTCCAGACGATCCGAGCGGATCGCGTATTCGGTGACGGTGAAGCCGAAAGGGTTCTGCCAGACATCATCGATCGACCGGCTATTCTCCGGCCGAAACTCGAACATCAGCGTTGCGGTAAAGAGCCCGTTTTGACTGCCGCGCGGTGAATTGAGCCGCTTGCGCAGGCGCACCTGGGCACGATTGGCGCTGATGTGCGTGATCGACAAAACTTCGACATCAAGCCGGGCATCTGTACCGTAGCTGTCCGGTGGATAGGCTTCGTGGCCGCTGGTCCAAAGCGCGCGCAGTCCTGCGGCCGCAGCTCCTTCCGACTGGTCCAGGACCCGCCGCACACGCACATCATTGTCGAGCTGATTATACGTCTCTCGATCAATGACATAGCGGTAGACCTGTGCCTCAATGATAGCGGGGCGTTCCGTGAGTGAGACCGCTTCAACCATGGCATTGGGGAGGGCCATGCCGGTTTCGCTATCAAAGGGCACGATCATGGGCGGCGGGTCCACGTCGAACAGGGCAACGAGGGCAGCGGCGAGGCAACCTGCCATGCCAAACGCCATGCCTGCCAACCCCAGTTTCTGCCACATTAGCTCTCGTCGTCGTGCGCCGTAGACGAGCTCTTCTTCGATGATTTCTGCCTCGCTGTTCATGGGGTCAGTCCGCACGAAGCTCTGGCAGGGTGAAGTCCATGTAGCGGCGCTCTTCGGCCAGCGTGGCGGCATCGACAACGCCGGATTGGCCCGCGCCGACGGTCTGTATGGCTTCGAGTTCCCACATGCGCGTCATGGCAATGGCCAGCTCGGCTGTGACGCGGGTGTTGTGGTCGACGGCTTCCTTGAGCGTTTCCATATCTGGGATCAATGAGACCAGCTGTTCGACCCGTTCGAGGGATTGCGCGGCCTCTTCATAGCTGTTCTCAGCGGCCGCTGACATCACGGCCCCAGTGCCCGCCTGGCTGGCAATGCGCTCCGCCCCCGGATTGCCGCTGCTGGCCATGTCAGAGAGGGTATCTTGGTCAAAGCCTGCATCTTCCAAGGCTTGCGTCATACGGCCTTCCATCTGTGGGGCCGCATTGCCGATCAACCCGCTGAAGTCACCGCTTTGGATTTGCCGGATGGTGCCAAGGAGATCGCCGAATTCCTGATCGAGAAGCCCGTCGAGATCACCGCCCATAGCCATTTCAATGATATCCGTCGCGCCGGTCAGGGCTGCGTAAGTCTCGTTGAGCGTGTCGAGTTGCTGCTGAACCAGGTCGAGTTGTTCGAGAAGCGTGTCGAGCTGGTCGGTCTGGATCCCGAAATCCTCCAGCATCTGCTGAAGCTGGCGAATTTCCTGCGCGATGTTGCGTGTGTCGACTGTCGGAACGCCTTGGGCAGATGCAGGGGACACAGCCAACAATGCGCAGGTGGCAACGGTGGAAAGAAAGCGGATCATCGGAGTGCCTCTAGATCGAATTGCATGAAGTCTTGTTCTTGCGCCTGAGCGGCCGCCATGGCCAGTTCTGCGGCGCCAAGCGGACGGGTATGAGCGGCCTTGAGGCGCGTGCGGATCGCGATCAGCCGGGCGAGTTCGGCCCGCGCGTATGTGTTGAGCGACATGGCCGCGTGAATGTCATCTGTCTCGCCAATGCGGCTGATGATGTCCTGAACGCGCAGCGCGGCGGCCTGCACGGAGACCAAGGAGTAATCGCCATAGAGGCCTGCACCGAAGGAATTCAGGCTCATGGTCGAGTTAGCAAGCAAAACGGGATCAATGGTGCCAAGCGCGTCGACGCCGCCGACGCGGGCAAGGTAGAGATTGTAGCGCTCAGGGATCACCTGAACGTAGTGCTGGGTCTCGGCAAAGGGCGGCACGCCACTGTAGCGCTGGACGTTGCCTGGACCGGCATTGTAGGCAGCCAACCCGTGAATGATGTTGCCGTCAAACATGGCCAGCATCTGCGCCAGATAGCGCGCGCCGCCGGTGACCTGGATGTAGGGGTTTTCATAATAGGCCGGATAAATCCCGAGATCCTGCGCCGTGCCGGGCATGATCTGGGTTAGGCCGAATGCGCCGACAGGGGAACGCGCGCCGATGGTGAAGCGGCTTTCTTGCCAGATCAGCGCCTGCAACAGACAGCGCCACTGCTTGGGCGATAGACCCGCTGCGCGCACGCCAGACATGTGGTGCGTTTCCTGAGCCGCGCGAATGATCAGCTCTTCGATCGAGCCAGAGGCATCGCCAAACATCTGGCCCGCGCCGGGGTTTGGGTCGACCGAACCATAGAGCGTGTCTGCAGCGCTTTCAGGCGATGAACCAGCTTCCAGACTTGCGACCAGTGCGCCTGAGTTCCCGCTGGCAAGCGTCGAGGCATCGAGAATGTCTTCCAGCGCTTGGAGTTGTTCTTGCTCGAGCGCTTCAAGCTTTTCTTCTTTGGTCAACCGATCCCGCTGCAGTGCCAGATCCTCTTCGCCCTGCTGCAACACGCGCTCGCGCTGCAAGAACATGCCCGCATCAAATGTGGGCACGCCTTGGGCAAAGGCCACTGGCGCGGCGAGCCACACCAGACCCGCAAGGATATGCGGGCGGAGGCTATTCATGCAGCGAACCAATCGGCCCGAGCAGCTCGAAATTGCAGTTGCTGCGGCTGACTTCGGCGAAAAAGTTGAAGCAGTCAGCTTCCGACGGCCGGTACTCCGCGCAGGCTGTCAGAGTCAAAAGGGTGAGGGTCAGCACGCAAAATCTACGCATCAATTTGTCTCCAAAAATCGGGGTTCTGGCGATAATCAGCACCTACCAGCGCTTCGCCTTTTTCCATGCCGCCAAGGATCGTGAGGTAAGGCCCAAGAGCGCTCAGATCGGCGTCGATCACCACCGAGCCTTGGTCGTCGCGCACCAGCGCTAGGCGAGAGTTGCTGCCTGTGCCTAGCAAAACGCTGAGCTCTTTTTCGGTGAGGCCCAACATGGTGTAATCGCTGGCCGAGGCGCGAATGTTGGGAAGCAAAAGCTGCGTCGGCACGGCCTCGACAATCGTCTTGCCGGTGCGGGTTTTCTCAAGCTGGCTTGCGTATTGGGTCATCATCACAACGACGGCGTTCTGCTTGCGCGCGGTCACGAGCCAATTGCTCAGCCGGTCCGCGAAATACGGGTTGTCGAGCGCCTTCCAGGCCTCATCGATGATGATCAGCGTCGGTTTGCGATCCTCGATCACGCGTTCCACCCGCCGAAACAGATAGGACAGGACCGCCATGCGCTCTTTTTCGCTTTCGCTATCGAGAATGCCGGTCAGGTCGAACCCGACGACATCACCATCGAGCGAGAAGGTATCCTCAGAGCTTTGCCCGAAAATCCAACCGTAGCGGCCATCAGCAGTCCATTCCTGAATCCGTTCGAACAAATCCCCTTCATCTGCCCCCGCCACAAAGAGAGAGGCCAAATCCTGCCAGTTGCGTAGGGCGGCATCGCTCGCCCCGGCGTTCTGGCGTACCACTTCCTGAATGCGGTTGATCTGGACCGGGCTCAGGGGCTTGTCGGCGCGATGCAGCAGCGTGGCCAGCCAATCGGAGAGCCAGGCTTGGCCGCGCCCATCGATTTCGGTGCGCAGCGGGTTCAGGCCCGTCGTTTCACCCGCCTTGATGGCGCTGTAGCGCCCACCATTGGCCCGCACCGCCATTTCCATGCCCGCGCGATAGTCGAAGACAAACACGCGCGCGTCGCAGCGACGGGCTTGGGTCATGAGGAAGGCCGACAGCACTGACTTGCCAGAGCCAGGTCGGCCGAGGATCAACGTGTGTCCACCGGTCGGCTCTTTGTCCGGCTGACCCGTTTCATGGTAGTTGAATAGGAAGCCTGAGCGTTCAGGCGTTGGAAACAGGGTGATTGGCTTGCCCCAAGGCACTTGGTGACCAGGTTTGCCCAGCTGGCCGCGATGCAGTGCTGCGAGGTCAGCAAAGTTCGTATTTGTGATGGCGGCCTTGCGGCTGCGCATCTGCCCATTGCCCGGATGCTGCGCGAAATAATGGGTCCGAGCCGCAAAGCTCTCATTCACCAGATTAACGCCTTCACTGGCCGCGATGTTGCGCACCTCGGCGGCGATTGCTTCCAGCTTTTCCTCGGTCTCGGCGAAAACCGTGACGGACATGTGATGATCGCCAAAGCTGAGGCGCTTCGACTCCAGATCGTCCAGTGCGTCGACCAGTTCTTCAGCAAGAGAAATCGCGCCATCATCACTGGCCTTCATCAAGCGCTGTTGGCGCTTGATCCGGCTGGCCATGATGTTGCTGTTGATCGGCGTGAAGGAATGCGTGACGACCATGTCGACCGGCAGGTTTAGCTCATCGAACATGGTGCAGCTGGTTTTGGCCGGGTAGGTCTTGATCGCAAAGCTCGTACCAAACCGCTTGCCCGCCGTTCCATCGTCGAGCATAAAGCCTCGCCCCTGAAACGTGACGCGGGTGTTGGCCACATCCTCGGCAATGACGCCAAATCGCGATTTCGCGAAGAGCGGTCGTTCCTGGCCGATGTTGAGCGCGCCGAGGAAACCCAGCAGTTCGCCGCATTCAGCCCCAAGAAGACGCGGGTTCATTTCGGCAAAAGACGATTGCAGAAACCCGACGACCTCCTCGAGCTTGCGCAGCTCTTTGGCTGTCTGGTCCTTCATCTGTGCGATTGAGTCTGAACGTTTTAGGCGCAGCCGCACGCCGAAGGGAGGACGTTTCAGCACTGTCAGCGTAAGCGTTTTGTCCCGCAGACCCGCCTGCGCCATGGCCAGTTGCCAGCGGGTGTCCAGCGCTTGCGCAAACCCTTCCTCGCGAACCGGTGGCAAAGCAGTCTCGATCGCTTTTGAAACCTTGTGGACGTAGAAACTGTACTCTGGCCCGATCTGCGCGATGATCGCCGCGAAGAGCGCGCGGATCTTCTCTAAATGCGCGTCATCGCTTGTCATGCTGTTGACGCCATCAAGGCGGATGCACTGGAACAGCGCATTGCCGCGCGTGCGGATTGTCACATCATTCACCAGGCTGACATAGGGCAGCATGCTGGCCATTTGGCGCTCTTTGTGCGCCCAGTCCGGTAGCATGGCAAGATCATCCGAAGGATCACGGAGCATAGCTGTCCCCCGAATGGATCTTGCGGTTTGGCGTCGGCGGCGTTTCCTGCAGCGCGGTGACCATCACCTCAAGAAAGGCCGGATCCCAATCTGCGGCTTTCCACAGCGCGGGATAGGCCAGAGCGGCGATGATTATCACCGGCCAGCTCTGGACCCAGAGAAACAGCAGCACAAACCCGAATAGCCAAACCATGGCATACATGATCGGCAAACCGATGAGCTTTGGCGGCCGGATCAGGCCCACGAAGAGGCGGGTTTGCGTTGCCATGCCGGATTTACGCGCCCCAGATCGCGGTCACGATGGTCGGCGCAGCTGCAATGCCCGCAATGGCAACCAGCACCCAAAGGGCTTGGCGAAAGTCTAGGATGCCAAAGAGCCAGGAGAGGAACACACCGATCAGGGCCAAGGTGCCGATGACTATGCCGAGGGGGCCGGTAATCGTGTCGACGATGCCCTGCAAAAGGTTCTGCACCGGCGAAAGGTCAATGCTCTGCGCAAAGGCCGGGTTGGCAATCATCAAGCTGGCCAGAGCCAGCAACAGGATCGTGCGGAATTGAATGTGCATCAGGAGGCTCCAGTCAGTCGATCACGCACGGCCATGACACGGCGCACGTGATTTTGGGTTTCTCGGTAGGGAGGAATGCCGCCATAGCGCGCGACCGCGTCAGGCCCCGCGTTATAGGCAGCGAGCGCGAGTTCGGACGTGCCGAACTGCGCCAACATCATCAGAAGGTAACGGGCAGAGCCATCCAGATTGGCCTGCCAGTTATGCGGATCCACGCCGAGCTGCGCGGCCGTCGCTGGCATCAACTGTCCGAGGCCAATCGCGCCTACGGGACTACGCGCATTCGGGCGATAGGCGCTTTCGATTTCGATATTGGCCTGGAACAGCGCCTGCCATTCCGTCACCGACAGACCTGCGCCGCGCAGAGCAGGGTGCCCGCCATAGCGATGCGCGGTGCTTTCAATGGCTGCGAGGATTTCGGGGTGCGGAACTGCACGGGCGGGTGCAGGAGGGGGAGCATCAGGCTCAGGCGCTGCAAAAACGATCAGCTCTGGCGGGTTAGCACCAATCCCGTCGACGTAGCTTTGTGCAAACCCTGATTGGGGGGATTTGGTTTCCAGCTGACCATCGGCCCGCATGGAAAGAACGAAGCCTTCAGAATAGGCGGGTGCGGCGACGATTGCTGCGAGTAAGGCAAGTGGCTTAGCCCGCGTCGTCCAGCTTGTGTGGGGCGACTTTGCCTTCAAGCATCGGGATCGAGACGATCGAAACACCAAGCCCGGCCAAGAAGCTGGATAAGCCGTTGATAGTCTTGAATTCCCGAGCAGCCATGTTGTTGCGCGCAGTGACGAGCAGGCGACGCGTCTCGCCATCTGGCGAGACGCAATGCACGGTCCAAACTCCAGACCACTGAGCACCTGTTCGTTTGGGCGTAACCCGGCACACAACATCCGCCGAATGACCCTCGGCAAGCAGCGTGCGCAGCCCGTCTTCACTGACAACATTGGGGGCGTCTTGCATCAAATTCATAGGATCGAGCCTTGCAGAATTGTGCATTGGCCCGGCAGTCCCTTATGGACTAACGAACCGATACAATATTATAACTTTGCAATCAATAGGTGCAATTTGTTTTATTGCGCCTTTCATGCGTTGAAACAAATTTACTGCAACGGAGTGGCTGAGCCAAGATAATATGGCGCTTTTGAAACAAACATGGGTGGTTATGGTCGTTCTGAGCTGGGGTTCTGCCGCGATTGCGGGCACTTGCCTGCCGCCTGCGCCGCCTTGGATGCCGACCAATGCCGACCACGTGCGGGCATATGCTGACCTGTTGAGGCGCGATGCGGAGACGTATTTTACCGATGTCGAGCGGTACTTCCGATGCCTGGATCAGCAGAGGCGAGAGGTCTTCGAGCAAGCGCGCGAGGTCAGTGGAGACTATGCGCGCGTTCTGGAGTTCCTGGACGACATGAGGAAATGATACCCGTCCTCACGTAGAGAAAGCTGCCTTTCAGTAAAGCTGCCGCGAAGGTCGCCAACGCGGACACAGCCGCCTTTTGATGATGCGGCTTTCGCTTGCGCAGAAAATGTTCGCACTCGCAGCGGTGAGTTTTCGGCGATGCAGCGGATTTCACCAAACCAGCCGTTCATCCGTATCGATCCAGCCGAATTTCAAACCGCCCTTTCGCTGCGGGCGGATTTAACAATCGAGATGCGGGACAAGCCTGCCGCTGGATGCAGCCACATTAATGGCAGCTTTAGAAACTAAAGTTACCTCCTTTTTAGCTCGGCAATCACGATGTTGGCGGTTTGCAGTGCCAGCTCAATTAGTGGAATTTTTTCTGCCCCATTCTGTTTCGTATCAATCGCGGCCCAGATCAACCCGAGCGTAAGATGACACTCTCTAGCGAGTGGTTCATTGGGCTCATCTAAACCAGTTGGATAGCCCGTTCTCGATGCGTAGAAAACTGTGGCCCGAGCCTCTTGCCCTATCCTAACTGCCGTTTTCAATTCAGTAACGTCACCAAACATATTGGCCAGTTCGTCGTAGAAATCTGGCAGTATTTTCTCTTGTTCATCGTGAAAGTGGGGAAGCTTCGTTAAGGCCTCATTGCAGTGTGTTTGACCATCCGCAATGTATCGTGCAGCCAGAGCCTGAGTTTTGGGGTTGAGCGCAACTGCGACCTGATACCGTCCTATGCGCAGAATGCCTGAAATCTTTTGCGCCAAGAGCGATACTGTGGCCTTGGCCACGTGATCTTTGATTTTGGTCATCCTTGCATCGTCATACCCGTACTCTTTTGCGCTGGATATGAATGCGGCGACTGCATCTTCAGCTGAGTGAATCGCACAAAAGCAGGCAGGAATAGGCATCTCTGCATCGAATATTTCGTAGTCCACTGCAGTGAATGCAGCGGGCTTGATGCTCGAAACTTGCCGTTCGGTCGGCAACCTCTCTAAGAAGAGGTGTCAGGCCAATAGTTCCACTAAAGCTCAAATACAAATGTACTTCGGAAGCTGCCGTTAGATCGATCGCAGCCTCTCCTACTGCAAGTGATGCAGCCTCACCAGGGACGGCCCAAACCGGGCTTTGATGGAATGCCGAAAAGAGCGCACACCAGCCGCAGTTTTCGGATGCGGCATTGGTTGGAATGGGCGCAATGAGACCTACGCTGCAGAACGCACCAAGGTCCGTATTGGAGTGTTTGGTCTTAGGGAAACGTGTTAGCTAACGCTCAAGTGACTGTGTAAAATTGGCCATTTAGGTGCCGCCCATATTGCCTAAAAATTCCAGCTAACTCTAATTCCTCCACCGAACTCTTCGCCATAAGTGTTCGTCGTGTATACAACGCCGGCGGATACGTCCCATGCACTACCGGGTGCGGCCCGAAGACCAAGGCCAACGGACAGTGAATCCGGCCCGCGATGTGTGCCAACGAACGATTGGGAAACTCCGGGTGTGGAGGCAAAGGCGGCGTTGATACCATGCGTTCTTTGTGAGGAAGCGAGGAAATCGTGCTCATAGCGCGCAAATCCGATTGGGATAAGCCCGCCGCCAAACTCCGGCCCGGAAAAATTCAACCCGATACTTGCGACGAGGCTTTCTGCTGAAGTATCGTAAATATTTAGAGCTGAAGATGAAGCACCAGTTTCAGTGAAGCCATCCTGACTATAATGGGCGTAGCCCAATCCAAATTCAGGTGCGAAACTAAATGCACCTAATGGTTGCCAACCATTGTATTCGGCACGAACGGCAGCTTCGATTGTGCGGCTGCTATAATTTGCATTGTGCGTATTTGCACCGCTCCCAGTGATAGCTGTGCGTGTGCCATCCGTCTGTGCCCAAGACATACCGGCCATCCCTGTTAGCGACCAGTCGTCAACATCGTAGGCACCGTATGCACCGAGGTGAAATGCGGTGGATGAAAGATCCGACGCAATTGCAGATGTATGTTCGTCCATAGAATATGTACCATAGCCAACATATGCGCCGATCCGCCCTTCCGGCGAACTCCACAGGTCAGCGCCCAAAATAAGCTCTCCCAGATTGTAGTCGAAACCAGCAAGATTACCGTCTGAATCTACATTACCCGCGGAAATTGCAGTATCGATCCAAAAGCGCCGTCCGTCATCCGTGAAGCCTTCAGCTTTGCCATCGGCGACACCCATTCCACGAGCATTCAACAAGACCATGTTTCGGCGCTGATCACTGTGCTCTAAAGCGACAGTCATATAAGAGGCATAGATTTCCGGGTGAAGTGTGCCAATTCCCGTCGCACCACCGTGCGTAATCGTTCCGCCCGAGCCTGTTATGAGGCCTGCTACGTTTGTCGTATTTGTCGTGCCAGTTGCAGGGTCCAGTGGGACGTTGACCGTCTCAGTGGATATTACCGCTCCGCCGGGTTCGGTGACGACAACAGTTGTCGTCTGTACGGCACCCGTTGTTGTGGGGTCTGGAACAACGGTCACTGTGATTGTCGAGATATTTCCTGTCGTTGGCTCAGTGACGATAGTTGTGGTCGTCGAATGAGTGTAGCCCGTTGTAATCAAGGGGTTGTTTATGAGGCCCACATCTATGAAGGCGATATCGACTTGGTCATCGGTCACGGGATTATTAACGATGGCATAAATTAGATTGGCAGGTATGTCGGATCCTGCAGCGGCCAAGGATGCAACCGTTGGCGCCTGTGGTCCTGCATCAAAGCCTTGTACATTGACCGTCAGATCCGGATTATAGTCCGCCCTCGCAACAGTGTAGATACCATTGTTCCCCCCAGCTATGTAATCCGCCGCAACCGCATTCGCATCAATGGCGAAAGGTACGAACAGGACCGTATCGAATCCAGTCAGCGTTGAGGTCGACGAGCCACCGACATTGGCAACAAGCTCCCCTGCGTAAATGGTTGTACCCGGGGTGCAAATGCCGGCAACGCATTCTCCGGCGGGGCTGATGCCAACCCTAACTTGGTTGGTTCCTGCAAACGCGAGGTTCTCTGCATTCAGCACCACCGATCGCAATCCAACAGACACGTCGCCACTGGCTGAGCCCGCCGAAGATGCCGAGACCAGATCGATTACGCTATTCGTAAACCGTGCAGTTTCAATGCCATCGGCGGCTCCAAAAAAGTCTCCGAAACTGGAATTCGTTTGCAGCGTGCCGCCATCGACGATCAGTCTGTCCATGTTGCGGTAAAAGGCAGCTCGGTCGTAAAACGTACCACCGTTCTCAACGCTGAGGTACTGCCATGCATCCGTTACATCGTCTCTTACCGAATAGCCGGTTGTGTCCAAAGTGCCGCCGTCAATTCTTACCTGGTCGACTTGCAGGCCGCGCCCCAAGTTGTTCACCCCACCGGTATTAGTTATTGTCGTCGTGCCCGCGCCAACCTCCAATATTAAGGCTTGCGGGTTGGCATCGGCACCCAATACGGCCGCTTCGGGGCTTCCAAAGTTCAAAGTATTGTCGCCGCTAAACGATAGGGTGCTGCGTACGCCATTGCGTTGCTCGATGCGCAGTGTACCGCCATCTTCAAGTGAAACCGTACTGTTGTTGAAAACGGGTGCCGTTAGGCGAAGTTCGGAAGATAAGCCATCCACCGTAACAGTGCCGCCATTCACCGTGGATTGTGGCAAGCTGGAGCCAACGTTACTGAGCAGCCCCAAGACGGAATTGTTTTCGACGATAAGGTTGGCCCCTGAGCCAACAGTCAGATTTCCTTCGGTGCGTGGCGTGATTGCCGTTCCATCGAATGTTAGATTGGCGCCATCGTCGACCACCACTGACAAACGGTTCAAGTTCGTTGACTGATTGCCAAGTTGGAGGAGGTTGTCGCCAGTTTCGGCGCGAATGACAGGCGTGCCGCCATCCGGTGCTGCCATGAACAAGTCTGTGCTGTCCTCAAACGTCAGTGAGGCATTGCGCAGCGCCAAAACGCCGCCGCGCCCAACGGCTCCATCCCCTATCAGTAGGTAACTAATTTGACCCGTGTGTGCTCCATCATCGCTTGCGCCATCTCTCAGCGTTACAGCAGTATTTTCAAGGGTAAGCCGGTCAAACTGCAACTCAACTGTTGTATTGCTTGGGACGGTATTTTCTGTTGGTATATCATACGCGGTGATTTCTAAGGCTGTTCTCCCGCCGTCAGTTCGCGCAGAGCCGAAATAGGTATTCGCCCAACTGCTATTAAGCCCCCTTGTAAAACTTACGTTGCCGCCAAACCTCAGATGCCCCCCACGCGCAGAATTTGCAATCCAGTCGGAATCAAAAACCAGCCCATCATGCGACCCAATTATTGGATTGATCAAGCGGTTCGCGGGGTTTAGCCCCAATAAAAGACTCGCATCAACAAGTGTTCGGGCGCATCCCAAACTCAAGCCCGGCTCGGACGCGACATCGCAGTAGCTTTGTGCTGTGGCGGGCACGGTACTTGCGAGGAACAGACCTGTAACTGCCGAAGAACACAGTAAGGCTGCTTTGATTCGACGTTTCATTCTGGGCTCCTCGGAAAAATGACTTCCAACGATTTAGCGTTTGTCGCGGAAAAGCAAGTATTTTGCATGCGCGCTCAAACATGCATTTATAATGTTACATTTAAACACTAGGCTATGGCTATAGAGGCTACGAGGCCCTCTCTTATTCTGTACCTGACCGTTCTTCCGGCTTTTGTTGGAACATGGGGGGGCGATGGAAACGAAGATCATTCTTTTTCCTTGATCTGTCGCTCGTTGAATTTGGAAGATGTGTCTCTTTTCCAAAGCCAGAAACATCAATCGGAACGCAGGACGTTCACCTGCCCGAACCCGTAATCAATAAATTGCCGATCTCGTGCGAAGGACGGCTCAGGCGCATTGCCCTAAGCCGCCCGGCCTTTTACGCAGAGCCTTCGTTTGTCAAAGACATAATGGCATCCGTAGCTCCATCACTATATGCGATGCACTGCCAAGGCGCTGCATCCGGACCAACGCCAACTTTGACTAAAGTCCCCGCTTCAGAGAACTCGGAAGACAAAAGACGGACTTGACTGTTGCCGGTAGTCTGAGCAACTGCCGCTAAACAAGCTTGATCCGCAGGAGTAGCTGATGATATCGCCGAGCCTGTATCTTCTACACATGCTGACAAAAGAGTTCCAACGATCACACAAGAAGCCAGTTTAAGTGCTGTGTTCATGTTTATTCCTTTTCTGTGTTTTACGAAGTTATTTTGGTAGAACGTGTTAGATCGACGACGAAAACAATGGGGCGTGCCAAATTTAGGACAGCAGGCCTCCCAGACATCTAAGTCAATTGCATTGGTTGTATTGGTAGTCTCCGTATTCGAGCCAGTTCTTGTTGCCATCTTTGAAAACGAGGAACTCGGACCGATCTTCTCCCAACAATGCGACCACAAAACCTTGTGGCGGCTTTGCATTACCAAAGTAACTGTAGGCCGTCATTGCACGCGTGGTGTTGCCGTTGACTGTCACGATAGCGTCCCATTCGCCATCTGCCTTATCAAGGATCAGGTACTCGATCTGACGTTTTACTTGGCCACCGCCGCAGTACACCACCCCCTCTGGGGCCTCCATGGTGTTGTTGCCTGTTTGCGGTGCAGAACCGCAAGAGGACCGCAGTGATCGAATAGCCTTGCCCGACCCTTTAAGGTCAAAAAGCCCATAGCTCACATCTTGATCCGCCATGGATAGATTGAGGACGGCGTTGGCTGCAATCTGATCCAGAATGAACTGGTAGTCAGCGGAGTCTTGGAACACAACTTCGACAGGGTAGTTATCGACAACCCGCAGAGTGGCGTTCCCTTGACCCGCTTGAAAAGATCCAACTTCTGTCGAGCCATTTTTCATAAACCGAATTGAAAGGCTTTGCTTTTTGACGATATCTTCGCTGTCGGCGTACCCAACAGGTGCAAAGCGCAATCGGTCACATTGCAATTCCAGCGTCATGTCGCCTGTCTGAATAAACGCATTTGGGGTCTGGCCACCGCTAAATCCCCATTCAGCAAGTGCAGGTGCAGCGGACACGCAAAACAGTAGACACCCAGAAAGGAAAATATTCTTCATTCTTAACTCCTAAAAATCCCCGATTTCTGGGGTGATAGCGGTTCTAGAGTGTAAAGGTAAAGGTGATTGATCACCCGTTTAAGACTGTGCTCCATAAGCATTCGTGCCTTCTTGTGAAGGTCGAGAAAGCCACCAAATCATCAAGACTGAAAGGCCAAGTTGGATAGCGTACATGGCTATCAAACCTGTTCCGCCAATAAGGGCTGCCGGCCCTCTCAGAGCCTCAGGATTCTCGCTGCCGGACTCGACGACTGAAAAAACTGCAACCCCGGTCAGCAGCATCACCATCGTTGCGGTACTGAAGGCCATTGGAAGGAGAAGATACCATCCAGGACGACCTGTATCATGTAATCGACGCCATCCCGCGGCGAGCATCGGAAGCAGCATCGCCAGTTGGAAAACTGAATTCAGCAAGTTCGATCCCTGTCCTGTTTCCGGACCAGTGCCAAAAAGGACCGCACTGAGTACCGCCAACCCGACGCTTACCAAGACTACGAACAGAACAAACCACCAATACTCTGATCTCTGCGCGCGGCCCGAAAAGACAACATATTTGGACAGGCAGGTCTTGACCGATTGCGTGAAACCCATTGTAAAACTCCTCGTTTTGCTCTCGCCGTCATATTTTACACTCTGAAATGTTTACGAAAAACAGCGGCGGTGCAAGTTTCCTGTGCAAATTAAAAAATCTCCATACTGGGAAACCGCGCGGAAAGTGATTTACTGCAAGCAGTGTGTCCTCAAGCCGGGATGTTTACCCTGACAACCCAAATCTTGTTCTAAAGCCAAAGGTAACCAATGTCACAGCCCGCATACCTACATCTGGTTTTGGGAGGAAGCGCCGGAGGTTGTCTACGCGCGGCAGTTGCAACTTACAGCCTGACAGGGCACGTGCATGTGTTCGATGATGATCTGAGCCACGGGCCTTTGAACGACAAACAATCGCGGGCGGCATTTTTCGGAGCGCTTTTCCAAAACTATGGCCAGTTGCCTGCCGACCCGCTTCCTTCACTAGCCGATTTCGACCGCCTTTCAGCCTATTTGATGCAGGATCATGCGCCAGAAGTTTGCATATGGGCGGGCGAGAATGCATCGGAGCGGACGTTTCTGGAGATGGCATGTCATGGCCTGCGCCTTTTCAAAGGTTCGGTGACCCGAGTTGGAACGACTGGCTTAAAGTCACTGCCCTATATAGGTCCGCAAACTCCGGCGTTACTGGCGAGCCTTTTTGATCAGCGAGAAGCCGTAGACCCGATCACAAGAGCAGCGCTTTCTTCTGATTTTCTGCGTCTGCGAGACAGTGGTGGTACGCTGCGTAAATGGGAAGCAGGCAAGATCTTCGATGTTCCCGCTGATTACTATGATAGCCTGCTGTTGGCCTGCTGTTCAAAAGACTGGGTTTCTGCTGCACGTATTGTCGGAACGGCGATGGGGCGTTGCGATGAAAACAACTTGTTGGGTGATGTGTTTCTGTCCGGCAGGCTTCAGCACCTAATTACTGAGGGTTTGATTGAAGCATCCGGCCCTCAGGCAAGTTTGCGTGACTATGACGTGCGCCTTAGATAATGTTACAGAACCTTGCTGCAATACGTACCTACAAAGTGGCGAACATTAATTGACTTTGGGGCAACTGAGAGCTTGTTTGAAGGACTGCGAATGACAAAGAATAATTTATTGATCGTCGCGGCAGTCATAGTGATTGCAGCTATGTCGTTCTGGGCTGGACTCAACTTTCAGAAGGCACAATATAATGATGTGTGCCTTGATCTTGGCGGGGGGCAAAATCCCGGGCAGCACCCTATTTGCGTCGTTGAACAACAAAACGCAGCGCTTTGGCTGGGACCGATCAGGATCACTCAAAATGATGTGATCGAACTAGAGATTCAACACGGGGAGGATGGGCAGTCGCAGGTTCGACTTGAGTTGACACCTGAGATCGCAAACCCTCTGGCTGCCTTCACAGAGCAATCAATTGGTAAGAATATGGACATTCGTATTGGTGGCCAATTGGTCAACTCTGTGCAAATTGCCAGCGCGATCCAGGGCACGAGCTTCATCTTGGCGTTGTCTGATGGACGGGCCGAAAAACTGAAAACACTGCTCTCTCCGGACTCAAACTGATTCAGAGATATGCCACTTGTTTGGGTGTCTAGCACCCGGTTCTGATCCAAAATGGAAAAATTGTCATGAAATCTAAACTTCGTTCCATCGGCTTTGTGGCTTTTATTCTCGCCGGGCTATCATGGCTGGCCGAGACAGCGTTTTATGGGGATATCGACGCAAACGGTATCCTTCAGGAAAGCTTTTTCCTCCCTCTGACGTTCATTCTGGCTGCATTGGGGATTGTATTGCTATTAGCTTCTCTGCTGGTCAAGTTCCGTCGATGATGGGCCAGTCGGGTCTCGCTGTTTCGCACAACAGCCAAGCTTTGGACAAAGACGTGAAAGGTTTCACATGAAGTCTCTTCGACTACGACTGGCCGTCGGCATCGCAGTCATTTTGGCGGCGGTTTGCGCAAACGCGTCAGGTCACCTCACTGTGGGGGGTGTGCAAGAAGGGCCCGGAGGCGAAATCGAGGCGTTGACCGAAGGCCAGTTCTACATAGACGGCACTGCCTCCAGCGCCAGAGTGTTCACGTTCTCGAACGGAACTCGGTTTCTCTATTTCATTCCTATGATTCACCAAGCCGAGCCAGCGTTTTATGAGGCGGTGGCTGGCGAGGTAAAGCGTCTTAAAGCGCAGGGTAGCGACCTTTTCTATGAGTTCATCGACTTCGAAGCAGCGACCCTCACAGACAAGCGTAGGATCAGGGCTATGTATGGTCTCATTCCTACACCGGCTTTTTATGCGCAGAATGCATCTGACGACTTTATAGGGCAGGATAACGCGATGTTCTTGGGTTTTCCGGGTGGCAGAGACGTCAACGTCGATCTGTCTCCGGCAGAGTTGGCAGATGCCTATGAGAATTTGGTTGGTCCGCTTGACATCAGTGACGAGAACCTCACCACACCAATTGAGGAGTTCGTCATGCCAACTGCGGATGTCACGCAACTTACGAGTGTCACAATCGATCAGAGAAACGGGCACTTAGCGAGGGTGATCAATGAAGCACAGAGTAGTGTCATTGTTCTCTACGGCGCGGCCCACGGCGCGGGAACAATGAAAAACCTGCTTGCTCTCGACCCACACTGGCGTCGGGAAAATTGAGTCCAAAGCGACGCAACAACGTGGGATGTTGGGTCTTGGAGCCTATTTTATAACTCTCTTACTGGCATTTTCAGAAGGATGCGCTGCTTCATCAGTTAGAGAGATGAGTGGCTGCAATGGGCCGACAGCGGCTGTTCTGTCAATTTCGACTAAGGTCCGGAAAGTCCGCAGTCTGTGAATTCGACCTCTGATCCTTGCTGCACGCTGCGCGAATGGCTGGTTTTCACGCTGCGCGGGAGCACCCAATTTTACGCTGACGCAGCATTTTCTACGCTGCGAGCGCAGGCAGGGGGAAATCGGACTCACAGAATGGGCTCGTTCCGGCCGTTAGCTGCGTTTTTCGTTAAGGTCCGGTTCAGTTGAATGATCTGAGCAACGTGGTGGTTCGGTCCGCTCATCGTCATAAAGCGCTGCCTGCGTCTCGCCGTTGTCCCACTGGTATAGCAGGCCAATTTCTTCGCCTGTCTTTATACACGTAATGCGGCCGATGGCTTCGGCCGTTGAGCGAACACTTTCATGTTCGGGCATAACTAGCCCCTCTCGTTAAGCAATTCCTTGGGAGCAACATCAAGGGCAAGCGCAATCTGCTCCAGAATATCGATCGATACTGAATTCTTGGCGAGTTCGATCTCGCTGATGTAGCTGCGGTCCACGTCCGCAGCCAAAGCTAGCTGTTCTTGGCTCATACCTTTGGAATTTCTTAGATTCCGGATATTTAACCCTACTTCTTCCCTCAATCTCATGGCCTGTATTCGGCCAGATCGCTGAGATTGCTCTACGGAATATATTCCACAAAACGCGCGCGAGCCTCGCAAAATGGATACTCGCATATGGTGTAAAGGTGGAGTGTGACCGTAAGCTATCAATAATGTAGTAATGAGATCAAAAGGCACATATTGACATGCGGCGCAGACTTATCAGAAATTGGACTGCCGGAACGGTTTTGGCTTTGCTTTCAACCGTGGCTCCACAAGCGGCGAAAGCCTATCAGGTCGATTGTGCCATTCTGCTTTGCCTGGCCGGTGGGTGGCCCGCGTCAGCAGAATGTGCCCATGCCCGCGCCGTGTTTATCCGCCGGATCACGCCCTGGCCGATTGAGCCGCCATTGCAAATCTGGCGTTGTCCTATGGGTATTGCGGAGCGCGCGCCTATGCAAAGCACGGCCCCGAAAATCTGGGAGGCCAGCAACCAAACAGGTCAGACGCTCGGCCAAGTCATTCTGACACAGGTGGTTGAAGGCGGTGCCGATATCGACATCAGTGGTCTGGAATTCGATTTCGTGCGCTCAATCCGCGTCTGGGATGTGCGGTACTATAGTCATCGCGAACGTGGCCGCGACGATGATTGCTCTGAGAGTTACAATATGCGCCTCGGGACCTACGGCACACAAGGTGAATTTGGCTGGCAACGCACGACACCAGCGGCCGCCCCACAATGGGTTCTGCCCTCACGACGCTGTTCGTCATCAAACTGGCGGCGCGGGGTCGGTGTTGAATGGGAGGATCACGAGGGCAACCACGGACATGAGTGGGTGGCCTACTAGGGCTATTCGCCGATGTCTTTCATCCGTTCGGCGATGTCGCCCGCAATGCGTTCATACAGGGCGGCTTGCTTGTCCCTAGGAGAGCCAGGCTTCGGGTTCCTTCGGCGGATGCGTTTGGCAAGCCAGAAGAGCAGCCGGGCTGCTGGATCAGACGTCGCATCCGGTTCTGTGGCCGGATACTTCTCCTCTAGGGCCACGACGATTTCCTGGGACAGGCTGCGCCGGTTGAGGGAGGCATGCGTTTCCAGACGCTTCTTCAGCGCGGCAGGAAGCAAGAGTTTGAATTGGAGCAAAGCTTCTTCTTTCATGATTCCATGATGGACAATATTTGTCCTCAATGATATGGACATTTAATGTCCTTTTGTTGAGGTGTAAATATGAAGACAACCCAATTCAAACTGAACCTACCAGCGGACGTGAAAGCCTGGCTTGAAGAAGAAGCTGTGCGGAACTTGCGCTCGCAAGGCGCTCAGGTGGTGTCATGTTTGCGGGCAGCCATGTCGCGGCAAGAAGCCGTGGGTGAGAGGGCTGAAAAATGAGCCCAAGCCATATCCAGTTGATTCCAACCCCAGAGCTCGCGCTTCTCTTCGGTTACAATGAACCGAGCGCGTCCTTTTATGACTTCTGCCGCAGGACTGGCATCGCTCCAGTGCCGGGGCGGCGCGGGTGGTATGATCCGAAACTCATCCGGGCGCGATTGGATGCTGTTCAGGGCATCAGCGTGGCAGAACGCGACGCCACTTCGCAGCCAAGCCTTGTCGCACAGCGGAGAGCGCGCCGTGCCCAGAAGTAACCTTCCCAAGGGCGTCCACCGTGTCCGGCGCAAGGTTGTATCCGGTGTTCGTTACCATTTCTATGCCTGGCGGGGCGGCCCTAAATTTTGGGAAGGGACGGACCCGAACCCCAAAGAGCCCGAATTTTTCCATGCGTTTTCACAGTGCGGTACGCCCGTGAGCCCGGCTGAATATCTGACGACCCACTTGGTCGACGATTTTCTGTCCAGTGCGTCCTTGCCCAAGGCTGAGCGTTCGAAAGCAGATATCCGCAAGTGGCTGGAACAGTTTCGTGAGGAGTTCGGTGCAGATCCTGTCGCGATGTTCGAAGAGCGCGCCTCGCGGGGCGAGGTCAACAACTGGCGCAAGAAGTGGCTCCATTCTCCGAAGCAACACGACATGGCGGGCACCCATGCGACACGCGTTCTGAATTGGGCGGTCGAAGAGGGCAAACTGAAAGAGCACCACTGCCACAAGCTCAAGAAGCTCTACCAATCGAACCGCACAGAAATCATCTGGACGAGCGGCGATATTGCTCAATTCAATAAACAAGCGCCGAAATGGGTACAGAGGATCCTGACGGCAGGATGCGAAACCGGTTTGCGAGCTGCTGATCTGGTTCAGGTCAAGATGGACCAATTCGAAGACACGCCGCACGGCAAGCGCCTTCGTTTCAGGACCAGCAAGCGTGGCCAGATCGCATATATCCCAGCCACATCGGCACTTGAGAAACTGATCGCAGAGACGCCGGAAGGCCAAGAGGTGCTGCTTGTATCAGAGCTTGGCAGGCCTTTGACGGCCCGTTGGGCGTCGAACCAGATCACAAAGTGGCGGCGCGAAGCCCAGATTCCCCCGTGGATCGATGGCCGAGAGAAGACTCTGTCTGACACGCGCGGGACGGCGGCGACAAGATTGCTGAATGCCGATCTGTCTTTGCGCCAAATCGCAGTTCTGATGGGGTGGTCGGTTCGCTACGCGGCGCAGGTTATCGAGCATTATGCGCAGGTTAGCCCGGACGAAAGCGATGCGGTTTTGCGCAAGCTCAATCGAGCAAAATCACTGTCTCAAGACACAAAAATGTAAACGCCCCTGTAAACGCGGGGCCTCAAACACGGCAAGGAGTGACGCAAGTGATTGTTTTTAAATGGAGGCGAGTACCGGAATCGAACCGGTGTACACGGATTTGCAATCCGCTGCGTCACCACTCCGCCAACTCGCCATCCGTGGTGCTCTGAAGTGAGGCTCCAGAGTGGGCGCATAAATGGTATGAATCTTGGGAAGGTGCAAGCCCCTTTTTGAGGGCATTTTGTCGAGGGGCACCTCAATGACGTTTCGGCAAGGCTGGGCCTTTGGCGCGGCAGGGGCTTGATAAGGCGCGCAGAGTTGTCACATTCGGCGAAAAGACAAGCGCATACCGTTGCTGAGAACGCGCGGTTGTGGCAAGAGAACACAACACGAGTCTGAGCACATGAGAAATCGATGACCGACTATGCCACCCTCCGCACCACTATGGTTGATACGCAGATCCGCCCGTCAGACGTGACCAAGTTCACTGTCATTGAGGCGATGTTGAACGTGCCGCGCGAGGCCTTTGTGCCCAACAGCCAACGCGACGCGGCATATGTGGACACCTGTGTCTCTTTGGAAAAGGGGCGCGTGGTTCTGGATGCGCGCACTCTGGCCAAGATGCTGGATGCGTTGGATGTTCAAAATGATGAGTTGGTGCTCGATGTTGGTGCCGGCCTTGGCTATTCCTCGGCAGTCATTGCGCGTATGGCGGAGGCCGTGATTGCGGTGGAAGATGACGAAGCAAGAGCTTCGGAGGCGCAGGCCGCCCTGAGCGAACAAGGCGCGGACAATGCTGTGGTGCATCAGGGCGCGTTGGCGGCTGGCGCTGCTGAGCATGGTCCATATGATGTGATCCTATTGCAGGGCGGCGTTGAGCAGCTGCCGGACGGGCTTTTGACGCAACTCAAAGAGGGTGGCCGCATTGCTGCTCTGTTTGTGGAAGGCGCTTTGGGGGTTGTGCGCATCGGTTATAAACTTGATGGTGAGGTCAACTGGACCTTTGCTTTCAACGCAGGGGCCCCCGTGATGCCTGGTTTCGAAAAAGACCGCGCATTCCAATTATAAGGCCGACAACAAGCAGGCCACGATACGCAGGAGGCAGCAGCCATGTTCCAGAAGGTACAAAATGCAGTCCGGCGCGGTGCGCTGGCATGGACCGTTTCAGTGGTGTCTATGAGCGCGGCGCAAGGCCAGACGCTCTCAGACGCTTTGGCAACCGCGTATGAGCACAGTGGCTTGCTCGAGCAAAACCGGGCGCTTTTGCGCGCGGCTGATGAAGATGTTGCGATCACGCAGGCATTGCTGCGCCCGATCATCAACTGGTTTGGCAACGTCAACTACGACTACGGTCGGAACGGCGCGGGATCTGTGACTTCGTCTGTTGGCTGGACGCCTTATGCCAATATTGGCGTTTCGGCGGACCTGCTGCTGTTTGACAATGGCAACTCCAAGCTGGCGGTTGAGGCTGCAAAGGAATCAGTTCTGGCAACCCGCCAGGCGCTGGTGTCCGTAGAGCAATCGGTGCTGTTTAACGCAGTGCAGGCGTTTATGGACGTTGTGGCGGACGATGAGCTGGTCAAGCTGCGTCAAAACAACCTCCGTCTGCTCGAGCGAGAATTGCAGGCAGCACAGGATCGGTTTGAGGTGGGCGAAGTGACCCGGACCGACGTGGCCCTGGCCGAAGCCCGATTGGCGGGCGCGCGGGCGCAGTTGGCTGCGGCACGTGGCGATCTGGATGCCAGTAAGGAATTTTATGCAGCGGCTGTCGGTGAGCGGCCTGGCAACTTGGTAACGCCGCGAAGCCTGCCAAAAGCAGCGGGTTCCGTGGAACAAGCCAAAACGGTTGCGGTCCGATCGCACCCGCAGATGTTGCAGGCGCAGTACCAGATTTCGGCGTCTGAAATTAATGTAGAGCGGGCGCGGGCGGCGATGGGGCCAACGGTGACGCTAAAAACCAACATCGGTGCGCGACGTGATTTTGATTCGTCGGCCTTTTCCGACTCTGCCCGTGTGGGTGTTGAGCTGGGCGGACCAATCTACCAGGGCGGCCGCCTGTCGGCACTGCTGCGTCAATCTATGGCCCGTCGGGATGCGGAACGGGCCAACCTTCATGTGGTGCGCCACAACATTCGCCAGAATGCCGGCACCGCCTGGGCGCGTTTGATCGCGGCTGGCGCGCAAATTCAAGCCAGTGCCCGGCAAGTGGAAGCATCGCGGATTGCCTTTGAGGGCGTGCGTGAAGAGGCCAAATTGGGTGCGCGGACCACTTTGGATGTCCTGACAGCTGAGCAGGATTTGCTGGATGCTGAAGCGGATCGCATTGATGCGCAAGCTGTGCAGATTGTGGCAGCCTACGCGGTTCTGTCCTCCATGGGGTTGTTGACAGTGGATCACCTGAACTTGCGGGTGGAGCGTTATGATCCGGAAGCCTACTTCAACATGGTGAAAAACGCCCCGGCGCTGCGGTCCGAACAAGGTAAAAAATTAGACCGTGTGCTTAAAGCAATTGGGAAAGAATAACATTTTTCCTATCTGTTGTGTGGCTTAGCGGCAGAGGCTACACTCTTGGTGAGGTAAGAGTGGTGAATTTCTATGTCCGATCCAGTGACCAACACGGAAATCGAAGATGTCTTGACGTCTATCCGCCGGCTTGTGTCGGAGAATCGGCCGTTGCCGGACGCGGATAAAGACGAGGCGCCGGTACGTCCGGTGGCCTTTGACACGTCTTCGGCGCAGGATGAGATTTCGGAAGAAGAGCCCGCTGCGGTGGAAGCGCCATTGGCGCTTGTTCTGACGCCTGCGTTGCGGGTTGAGGATGCGCCTGAAACTGAGGCTGACCCAAGCGCGGTTGAGACAAGGGAAGACAGCGACGAGATCGGTGCTTTGGACATTGCCGAAAATGATCCGGTTGCCATTGTGGAGATTTCTGAGGCGCAGGTTGAGCCTGAAGCCTTGGAGGTTTCAGTGGCGGGTCAGGACGAGGTTTCTTTTGAATCTGAAGAGGATACGCCAGACGTCACCGAGGCCGCGCAGGATGAAGTGATGGTGGAGGTGGCCTCTGAGGATGAGGCAGCTGGGCCTGAAGATGAAGCGCCTTTGGCTTTTGAAGCGGTGAGTGATTCCGCGCCGGAAGAGGCGATGGATGAAGAGCAGCCGTTTGATTTCAAACAAGTGCTGGAAGCGCGGATCCATCAGTTTCGGGATGCAACCACCACCGATGAAGTCACGTATGATGGTGATGTGGATGCTGCGCCCGATATGGCCGATGCGGTGATGGATGAGCTGCGCGCGACTATGCCAGATGAGATTGCAAGCGCCGGTGATGTCGTCGATGCGGAGGCGCTTTCTGATGCGATGGAAGACGCGGCGGAAATTGACGAGGCAATGCTGCGTGAAATGGTGGCCGACATTGTGCGCCAAGAGCTGCAGGGCGCGCTGGGTGAGCGGATCACCCGCAATGTGCGCAAGTTGGTACGGCGCGAAATTCACCGCGCATTGGCGGCGCACGACCTCGGATAGGTTAACGCGGCCGCGCTCAAGCAGAATTTTAAACAACAAAAAACGCGCCCATTTGGGCGCGCTTTTTGTTAGGCAGCTTGCAGAATAGACTTAGGCGGCTTCGGCCTGCGCAGCGGCATTGCGGCGCTCGCTTTCTTCGCGCGACAGCGCAACGGAGGTGCGGACACCTTTGCCAACAAATTCCATCAGGCCTTCGACCACACGTTCATTGGGGTCAATCCCTGCGCAGGACAGCACTTCACGACCGTCACGGGACCGCGCCCAACGGGCGATCTGTTCCGGGCCGTTGCCGTATTTCTTGTCATCTGCAATGGCATCATCCAAGGCCGCGAGCACCACAGCTGCGAACAACTTGCGGGCACGGTTGCCTTGTTCATTGTTGTATGCCGCTGCATCAACGAAATCGGTCATCGAGTCGTCCTTGTGTAATTGCTCTTGTATTTCCGGCGTGGCGCTCCTTATGACGTATCCAAGCCGATTCGGATAGTCCGCAGATGCATAGCTTCTATGCGGAATTTGCATAGCATTCTGTGGATTTTTCCCGCGACAGGCTGTCTTGCCAGCTGCCGACTGGGCAGATATAGGAGGCTAAACTCTCCGATCAACCTTTTTTGCTTAGGTTTTCTTAATATGCCCAAGATCAACGGTAACGAAATTCGCCCCGGAAACGTGCTGGAGCACAATGGCGGTCTTTGGGCCGCTGTGAAAGTGGACCACGTAAAGCCCGGAAAAGGCGGCGCATTTGCGCAGGTCGAAATGAAGAACCTGCGCAATGGTTCCAAGCTCAACGAACGCTTCCGCTCTGCGGACAAAGTGGAGCGTGTGCGGTTGGAGCAGAAAGATCAGCAGTTCCTTTATGAGGATGATGGCATGCTGATCTTCATGGACACCGAGACCTATGAGCAGAACCAAATTTCTGCGGAATTGCTGGGGGATCGTCGTCCCTTCCTGCAGGATGGCATGACCATCGTGGCAGAATTTCACGAATCCGAAGCGCTGAACGCCAAGTTGCCACAGAAAGTGATCTGCAAAGTTGTTGAGACAGAGCCGGTGGTCAAAGGCCAAACCGCTGCGAACTCGTTCAAACCTGCGATCCTGGACAATGGTGTAAAAGTCATGGTGCCACCGTTTGTGGGCCAAGATGAGAGCATCGTCGTGAACACCGAGACCATGGAATATTCCGAGCGCGCATAAACTGCGTCCGGACATATATCCCCGCGCAACCTGCCGGGGGACAGATTAAGAAACCTCCGGTGACACCACTGGAGGTTTTTTTGTGATTAGATTTTTAAGAGCAGACGAGGTTGAGAAGTTGTTGCCGCTGTCAGCGCAGGTGAATGCGCTGCATGAGGCTCAGCATCCGGATCAGTATCGCGGTGATGCATCGCCGGCGGAGGTGATGGAATTCTTCACGCAGCGGCTGGAAGAAGGTGCGCAGGTGTTTGTCGCCGAGGGGGCGGATGGCGCGGTGACCGGCTTTTTGCTGGCAGTGCCTGTGGTGCGGGAGGCATCGCCGTTTCTGCATCCGGCCCGGCATGTGGAACTGGATCAGATTTGCGTCGATAAAACCTACCGGGGGCAGGGTATTGGTAAGGCGTTGATCGCGGCTTTGGAGGCGTGGATGCGCGAGTGCGACTTCCATGAATGGAAGTCGATGGTGCATGGCTTCAACACGCATTCGCAAAACCTCATGCGTGGGCAGGGCGCCGAGGTACTGGGGCTGCGCTATCGCAAAGCTCTTGGCTGATCAGATTGGGTAGCTGATTTTGGCGTCGCCGGCGGTCATGTCTTCGCTTGCGCGGTCATAACGTAGATAAGCCAGAGCCTTGTCGCCCGCGCGGCTGAGCAATGTGCCGACCGCTTTGTCGTTGGCCTGAATGGGCGTGCCAAAAGCGGCGTCACCGTCGATAGCAACAAGTGCAAGGCCTTTGCGCAACTCGGTCTTGTGCTTCATGCGGGCGGTGACTTCTTGACCGACATAGCAGCCTTTTTTGAAATCAACGCCGTTGAGGCGCTCAAAACCCATTTCGAGAATGAAGCTGTTTTGGTCCAGCTCCAAGCCTGCATTGGGCACTTGGTTTGTGACGTATAGATCGGTCCAGTCAACCGTATCGTCGGTTTGTGCAGAGTCGCGATAGGCCCGCCAGCCAAGGTTTGCCGTGCGCGGGTCGGGGGCACCGTCTTCCGGCGCATTGCCAAGGCCGCGATGCAGCTGAAGGTTGGTCTGCTCTATGGAGACGTCGGCGCGCAGTTTATACATGGTCAAACGCTGCAGAAGCGCGGGGGCCTGCTCGGCATCAGCATCCAATAGGACCGCATCGCCATCGCGCTTCAGGAAGAAGTCGGCGAGGTATTTGCCTTGTGGTGTCAGGATGGCCGCGTAGAGCAACCCATCGGTGAGATGGGTCATGTCATTGGTGATGAGACCTTGCAAAAAGCTCTCTGTGTCATCGCCGGTGAGGCGGAAAATGCTGCGATCTGAGGTGGACATGCCGCTGCTCCTGTTCTTGCGCTTCTCTGTCATATAGAAGCAATATCGCCGTGCAACAGGGCTGGAGTAAGAAATGCGTGCACCTGTGAGTGTCATCATCCCGACACTGAACGAAGAAGACGGGTTGCCGACCTGTTTAGGCGCGTTGTTCGAGGGCGTGTCGGCGGGCGTGATCCGGGAGTTGATCGTCGCCGATGGTGGTTCCGAGGATGCCACGTTGCGGATTGCCGGGGAGGCCGGGGCCGAGGTTGTGCCTTGTGTGCCGTCTCGTGGTGGGCAGTTGCGGGCAGGGGCCGCAAAAGCACAGGGTGAGTGGCTGTTGTTTGTGCATGCCGATACGGTTTTGCCGGAAGGTTGGAGTGCATCAATTGAGGCACATTTGGCGCAGTACGAGCGCGCCGGTTACTTTGGCTTGTCGTTTGAAAAAGGCAAGCTTACCGGGAAGCTTGTAGCGGGCTGGGCAAATTTCCGAAGTCGGATATTTGGATTACCGTATGGCGATCAGGCGCTTCTGATTTCGCGCCGTCTTTATGAGGAAGTAGGCGGTTTTTCGGACATTCCGTTGATGGAAGACGTGGCACTGGCGCGGGTGCTTGGACGGGCGCGGTTACAGCGGCTTCCCGGGCATGTCACAACCAGTCCGCGTAAATATCAGGCCCAAGGCTGGTTGCGCCGAGGTGGGCGCAACCTTTGGACGTTGGGTCGATATCTATGTGGCGTGTCACCGGAGAAATTGGCGGCGGCGTACCGGCTTCAGTGAGCGGCTTATTCGCGTCCGGCCAGACGGCCAAAGAGACGTGCGACCAGTGACCGCTTTGGTTGGGGAAGAGTTGCGTTCAAGCCTTCAGCCGGTTTCAAGGCCCTGGCTTCTGCGGTCTCACCTTTGGTTTTGAATTGCAGCTCGTACAGGTCCGCATAGATACCACCTTTCGCTAGCAGCTCTTCATGGGTGCCTTCATCCACAACCTGTCCTTTGTCCATGACCAGGATTTTGTCGGCATCCCGCACCGTTGAGAGCCGGTGGGCAATCACCAAGGTCGTGCGCCCGGTGGACAGTTTGTCCAGAGCAGCCTGAACAACAGTTTCTGATCGAGTGTCGAGCGCTGAGGTGGCTTCGTCCAGCAGCAAGATGGGGGTGTCACGTAGCAAAGCGCGGGCAATCACCACGCGTTGACGTTGACCGCCTGACAAGTTGGTGCCGCGTGGGCCCACTTGGGTGTCCAGGCCGTCCGCCAACTTGGGCAAGAAGTCGGACACGTGGGCCGCCTTGAGCACCTCCTGCAAGCGCTCTTCGCTGACATTGGCTTGATCCAACAGGATGTTTTCCCGGATCGTGTCATCAAAAAGCATGGCCTCTTGCGACACCACGGAAAACAGGCCGCGCAAATCGGGTAGGCTCATGTCGAGATTGTTCACGTCGTCGATGAGGGTGGTTCCGGTTTGAGGATCAACCAGGCGGGTGAGCACATTAAAGATTGTCGATTTGCCTGCGCCTGAGGCGCCCACAATCGCGGTTGTTTTGCCGGGCTCAGCCACAAAACTGGTGCCATCGAGCACCGTGACGTCGCCATATGACAGGTGGACCTGGTCCATCGCGATGCCCGGGATGTCTTGCGGCGCTGCAACAGGTTTGAGCGGCGATTTGATGGTGGGTTCGGCCTCAATGAGTTCCTTGAGGCGTTCGATGGCAGCAGCGGCAACCTGCCAACGGCCAGAGAGGCCCGCAAGGCGGCGCAGCGGCTCAAACATCATGCCCAAAGAGGTAAAGAAGCTCATGAATTGACCGATGGTTTTCTCACCGGACACAATCTCGCCGCCGCCATAAATCAGCACACAGAAGAAACCGAGCCCGGCGGTGAAATCGACCATGGCGGCGATGGAGGATGTTCCGGCTGTTGCCCGTACCTCGGCGCGCACAAGTTTGTCAGTCAGGAAACCAAACTTGGTTGTTTGGTATTTTTCCAGAAGGTTGAGCTTCGTTGGGATGATGCCATGGAAAGTTTCATCAAGTTGGGTGGCGATTTTTGCACCAAGATCGCGGGCTTCGCGGGCGCGGCGGCGGACAAACCGCTGTGCGATCAGAGACGGGAGGATCAGGAGAGGCGTGCCAACCAAAGCCACAATCGTCCAGCGCCAGTCAACGCTGATGGCGACCCCCAACAAGGCAATAAGCGAAATGAAGTCGCGGCCTGCGCCGGTGATGAATGAGCTCCACACACCGTTGATCGCGGTCACGTCCGATTGCGTCCGTTGAATGAGATAACCGGGAGGGTGGGTTTGGTGGAAGGCGTTGTCCTGCAGCATCATGCGGCCAAGCAAGTCGATACGCAGGTCAGCAGAGGTGCGTTGGGCGGCGGTGGTCATCATGACCTTGTGGCCAATGCTGGTGACGCCGCGGGTGAAAAAGATGCCGGCAAAAACCAAGCCAACGGCCCAGAGCGCGGTTTCACTGCCCGCCGAGAAGGCGGTGTCAAACATCGGTTCCATCATCCAGGCGATGAGGCCAAGCGTAGAGCCTTCGATGGCCATAAGAACGGATGAGAAAACCAGCAGCCACTTGTGACGGTGGAGATACTTCCGCCAGAGCCAGGACAGCAAATAGCCGTTGTCTTTGGTGGGTTGGACGTCTGTTTCAGTCACGCTTGCAGCCTTTTCCGACCTTGTATTTGTTATTGACCTTTACAGGTCACGGGGCTGCAAAACCAGAGCCAAAACAGGGGGCTTTGGGGTGGTGGTAGGCAATTGACGTTGCGCAAAAGCCAGCTAGGGTGCCAAGAAGTTCAACGGAGGCGCAATCATGAAACTCACGCAAGGGCAAACCTATCTGGCGATTCCGGGACCATCGGTGATGCCGGAAGCGGTATTGCGGGCGATGCATCGAGCGGCGCCAAACATCTATGAAGGTGAGTTGATTGAAATGACACATGGGCTGTTGCCGGATCTGAAAAAGATCGCGGGCACACAGCATGAGGTGGCCATTTATATCGGCAATGGACACGCCGTTTGGGAAGCGTCGCTGGCCAATGTTATTGGGGAAGGCGATCGTGTTTTGGTGCCTGCGACCGGGGCGTTTGGGCATGGCTGGCGCGAGGTTGCAGCCGGTTTGGGCGCGGAATGTGAGGTGCTTGATTTTGGGCGCCGTGCCCCTTTGGATTCAGCGAAAGTGGCGGAGGCGCTGACGGCAGACAAGACGCACAGCATCAAAGCGGTGTTGGCTGTGCATGTGGATACCTCCACCTCAGTGCGCAACGACATCGCCGCTTTGCGCGCGGCCATGGATGCAACTGGCCACCCTGCATTGTTGATGGTGGATTGCATCGCGTCTCTTGGCTGTGACCGGTTTGAAATGGATGCCTGGGGTGTCGACGTGATGATTGCGGCCAGCCAAAAAGGGCTGATGGTGCCGCCAGGCGTGGCCTTTGTGTTTTTCAACGAGAAAGCCGCTGCGCGCCGTGCGGAAATGCCCCGCGTGAGTCGCTATTGGGATTGGGTGCCTCGGGCCAACCCTGAGGCGTATTATCAGCTGTTCTGTGGCACAGCGCCGACACATCACCTGTATGGCTTACGAGTTGCACTGGACATGATCCTCAGCGAAGGCCTCGAACAAGTCTGGCAACGCCACGACATCTTGGCGAAGGCCATTTGGGCGGCTTGTGATGCTTGGAGTGCGAAGGGGCCACTAGAGTTGAATATAGCGGATGAGGCGCATCGCAGCCGCGCGGTGACGTCTTTGCGGATTGGCAAAGAACATGGCACTCGGTTGCGGCGCTGGTGTCAGGATCAGGCTGGTATCACATTGGGTATTGGTTTGGGTATGGCCACAGAAGACGATCCGCACAGCAACGGGTTCTTCCGTTTTGGGCATATGGGCCACGTGAATGCACAGATGATTATGGGACTGTTGGCAACTGTGCAGACAGGCTTGATTGCTTTGGACATTCCGCACGGATCCGGCGCGATCGAGGCGGCGGCGCGGGTGATCGCAGACGTCTAAACCTGGCTGTCGAGATGGGATCGCAGGCGGTCGATGCCTGCGTTCATAATCACCGCCAGGACGATCACTGCCGGAAACCCCCAGAGCAGAAATACCAGAACAAAAACCCAAAGCAGGTTCACAAATCCCATGATCATGCAGGCGGTGGTGAAATCTTCAACAGGTTGGACAGGGCGCGACATACCGGGCTCTCCTTAGACGCAGGATAGCTCTGATTCGTGTCACAAGACGGAAAAAATTTCGTGAACAGGCTGTGCGTTAGGCTTGGCGATACTACAACAGCGCGTCGAGTACCTCGCCTAGGGCGGTGTCCAGAAGATCAATTTCCTGTGCTGGGGCGCAGCTGATGCGGATGCAGCGGTTTTGCGGGGCCACAAAGGGCATGCGGGCAAAGATGCCGCGTGCCACCAAGCCGTCGAGTATGGCTTTGGCGTAAGCGCCGTCTTTGCCGCAGTCGATGGCGACAAAGTTGGTGGCGGAGGGGAGTGCATCGAGACCGTGTTTGGCGGCCACCGACGCGATGTGCTGACGCGAAGCTTCGATCTTGGCACAGGTTTCTGAAAGCCAAGATGCGTCTTCCAGTGCTGCCAGTGCACCAGCTTGCGCGGCGCGGTTCATGCCGAAGTGATTGCGGATTTTTTCAAAGGCGCGGATGTTTTGGGCTTCGCCCATGGCGTAGCCCACACGGGCGCCGGCCATGCCATAGGCCTTGGAGAAGGTGCGCATGCGGATCACGCGGGGATCATTGATGTCGATCACGGGCGCGGTGCCTTCAGGGGCCAGTTCGACGTAGGCCTCATCCAGAAGCAACAAGCATCCGTCTGGGATATTGTCGAGTTGGGCGACGATGTCTTCGCCCGCGCACCAGCTGCCCATTGGGTTGTCGGGATTGGCAAAGTAGACCAGTTTGGCGTCAACTTCGGCCGCTCTGGCCAAGAGCGCAGCCAAGTCTTCGGCATCTTCACGGTATGGCACTTTGTGCAACGTGCCGCCAAAACCCGCGACGTGGTAATTGAAGGTGGGGTAGGCACCTTCAGACGTGACCACCGCGTCCCCTTCGCCAATCAGCAGGCGTACGAGGTAACCGAGCAAGCCGTCGATGCCTTCGCCAACAACCAGGTTTTCTGGCGCAATACGGTGATGTGCGGCCAAGGCGTGGCGCAGTTCAAAGCTTTCTGGATCGCCGTACATCCAGATGTCGCCGGCGGCCTTTTGCATGGCTTCAATCGCCTTGGGCGAGGGACCAAAGATGTTTTCATTGGCGCCAATGCGGGCGGCAAAGGGGCGGCCCATCGCGCGTTCTTGCGCTTCGGGGCCAACAAAAGGAACGGTGGCGGGCAGGCTTTCAGCCAGTTTTGTATAGCGAGGTCCGGTCATGCGCGGAAAGTGACGCAAGGACGGGGGTGGCACAAGAGCAAATGCCCCCACGTCAGGGTGGATTTCCTCCGTCGGGCCACGGAGTGTAGGATCAAGAAAACCCATCTGTGAGGAGGCTGATATGGCCCGTGTATCCGTAGAGATCAAAGACCACATCGCTCATGTGCGGCTGACCCGCGGCGATAAGATGAACGCGCTGGACCAAGCGATGTTTGATGGCATTATCGAAGCCGGTGAGGGCCTGATGGACAACGACGACGTGCGCGTGGTGGTGTTATCGGGGGAGGGCAAATCCTTCTGCGCCGGATTGGATGTAATGAGCTTTGCAGCTTTGGCAGGGCAGGACCCGGTGGCGAGGATTATGCCACGCACCCATGGCAATGCGAATGACGCGCAGCAGGTGGCCATGGTGTGGCGTAAGCTGAAGGTACCGGTGATTGCAGCGTTGCAGGGCGTGGCATTCGGCGGTGGCTGTCAGCTGGCGTTGGGCGCGGACATTCGCTTTGCCGCGCCGGGCACCAAGATGGCAATTATGGAAATGAAATGGGGGCTGATCCCGGATATGGGGGGCATGACCCTGTTGCCGCATTTGGTGCGCTCGGATGTGTTGCGGCGTCTGACTTATACGGCGGCGCCGGTTGAGGCGGAGCAGGCCTTGGCCTGGGGGTTGATCACGGAGATCGCCGAAGACCCCTTGGCAGCGGCGATGGCTTTGGCGGAAGAGATCGCAGGCAAAAGCCCGTCTGCGGTGCAGGCGGCCAAGGCGCTGATCAGCTATGCGGAAGAGCATATGGATGATGAGGACTCGGTGCTGCTGGAAGAGAGCCGGGCGCAGGCGGATTTGATTGGCAAGCCGCATCAGATGGAAGTGATTGCGGCGAACATTCAGAAGCGGAAACCGGTGTTTAAGTAAGATTGGCGTGGGGGCCAGCCCCCACACGCTCGCACAAGTGGGGGCCAGCCCCCACACCCCCGGGATATTTGTGGCCAAATGAAGCGCGAGGCTATTTGAGAAATTTGCGGTAGGCCTCGCGTTCGACGTTATAGTCGAGTTCCAGTTTGGCGATCTGTGCCATCAGGCGTTTTTTCTCACTCGGATCAGTGGCTTGTTGCCAGTCGCGCTTGGCAGCTTCAAGCTGTTCTTTGAGTTTGAATTCGCGCGGCAAAACCCCGGCGCGTGCCATGATGGAGTGGCCCACGGCGGTGGCCGGGTCTTCGACGTCGTGGCGTTTTGGGAGGGGTTTGCCTTCGCCCTCAAGACCGGTCAGCTGGCCTTCGGATTCGGCCTTTTTGATCTGACGTTCGATGAGGTTTCGAAAGGAGCGCATCATGCCCTTACATATGGGCATGATGCTTTGGTTTGCAAGCGCGTCAGTCGAGCTCGGCCAATTTGGCGAGCGCTGATTTGATCTTGGCTTCTTCTTCCTCGCGGAGGGCCAGGTTTTCACGGGCCTCAGCCACCACTTCTTCAGGGGCAGATGCTGCGAATTTTGGGTTTTTCAACCGGCCACGTAGACCACCAAGCTCTTTGGCCAGCTTGCCCAGGTTCTTCTCCTGCCGTGCCTTTTCAGCTGCCACATCAATGATGTCGGCAAGGGGCAGCGCAAAGGAGGCGCCGGGTGCGCCGATGGAGATACAGCCCTTAGGTAGCTCGTCGGCCTGTGTCAGGCTTTCGATGCGGGCTTTGTTCATGATCAGCGCGCCGTTGCGATCCCAGTAGGTTTGGGCGGCGGCGTCCATTTCGGTGACCAGCATGGGCACGATGGACCCCGAAGGCACGTTGAGCTGGGCGCGGGCGGACCGGACGTTGCCGATAACCGCGATGACCCAGTTCATTTCGGCCTCGGCTTCGGCATCCACCAGATCGGCAGCTGTGTAGCTTGGCCACTGGGCGTGGGCCAGCATCTTGCCGGCTTCGCCTGTTTTAACGCCACGACCCTCGGTGATGTTCCACAGCTCTTCGGTGACAAAAGGCATGATTGGGTGCATCAGGATCAACGCTTGGTCGATGACCCAAGCAAATGTCGCGCGGGTTTCTTCTTTGGCGGCAGCATCGTCGCTCTGGAACACTGGTTTGGTGAACTCCAGGTAGCGGTCGCAGAAGGTGTTCCAGAAAGTGGAATAAAGCGCATTGGCAGCATCGTTGAAGCGGAAGCTTTCAAAGCCTGCATCCACCTCTTCGCGCAATTTGGCAATCTCACCGATGATCCAACGGTTCAGCGGCAGGCTTGCCTTGGGGGGGGCAGCATCACGCTTGACGTTAAAGGCATCAATCTGGCTGTCCCCATAAGAACAGGCCTGCCAGATTTTGGTGACAAAGTTGCGGTAGCCTTCGATGCGCTTCATGTCGAGTTTCAGAACACCGCCCAGCGAGGCCATGGCGGCATTGGTGAAGCGCAGCGCGTCGGTGCCGTATTGATCAATGATCTCAAGCGGATCCACCACATTGCCGGTGGATTTGGACATTTTCTTGCCTTTGGCGTCGCGCACGAGGCCGTGCAGGTAGACCGTGTCAAACGGGATTTGATCCACGACGGCGAGCTGCATCATCATCATCCGCGCCACCCAGAAGAACAGAATGTCTTGTCCGGTGACCAGGGTGGAGGTCGGGAAGTACTTTTCCAGCTCCGGGGTGTTGTCGGGCCAGCCCAGCGTGCCGATGGGCCAGAGGCCGGAGGAGAACCAGGTGTCGAGCACGTCAGGGTCACGCCAGACCGGATACACCAGTTTCAGCGGGTCCTGATCCACAACGTATTGCGCGAGGCTTTCGGCCAACATGTGGATGGCTTCGTGTTTGTCTGCAACTTCCACCACTTTGGCGTGGTTCAATGGCGCAGGGATATTGGCGTTGTCGTCAAGGAACTGTTCCACGACGCCGTCAAAGTTCGCGGCGCAATGTGTGACGTTACCCCGGTGCAGCATACCGCCTTCGCCCAGCAGGCGACCCATTTCGACGAGATCCAGCGCGCCGTTGTTTTCGTCATCTTTGAAATCATCGGCAGAGAGATCGAGGCCATACCACACAGGGATCTGGTGACCCCACCAGAGCTGGCGGGAGATACACCAAGGCTCAATGTTTTCCAGCCAGTGGAAATAGACCTTTTCACCGGATTCCGGCAGGATTTTCACGTCGCCATTGCGCACAGCATCCAGAGCCGGGCCAACAACTTTTTCAGCATTTACAAACCATTGGTCGGTCAGCATCGGCTCGATGACCACTTTGGAGCGGTCGCCAAACGGCTGCATGATCGGTTTGTTTTCCACGTAAGGCACGGTTTCGGTGACTTCGGAGGTGTTACCCTCGTCGTCTTTCACCGTTTTGGTCACGGTGGTCATCACCGCGAGGCCTTCGGAGGTGATTTGCTCCACCACCAGTTTGCGCGCTTCAAAGCGGTCCAGACCGCGCAGGTCGTCCGGCACGAGATTCACGCCATCTGCTTCGTTTTCGGTTAAGCTGCGCTCGCCTTTGGCCACTGCCATGGCGATTGTGGCGGCAGCGTCGTAGCTGTCGCCATCCGCACGCATGGCACCTTTGGTGTCCATCAGGCGGTACATCGGGATGCCGCCACGCTTGGCGACCTGATAGTCGTTGAAGTCGTGCGCGCCGGTGATTTTCACCGCGCCGGAACCAAAGTCTTTGTCCGGGTATTCGTCAGTGATGATCGGGATCAGGCGGCGGTGTTCTTTGGGGCCCACCGGGATTTCGCAGAGTTTGCCAACAATCGGCGCGTAGCGTTCGTCGGTTGGGTGCACCGCCACTGCGCCGTCGCCCAGCATGGTTTCCGGACGGGTGGTGGCGATGGAGATGTAGTCGCGCTCTTCTTCAAGCGTGACGTTGCCATCTTCGTCTTTCTCGACATAGGTGTAGGTCGCGCCACCTGCGAGCGGGTATTTGAAGTGCCACATGTGGCCGGCAACTTCGATGTTTTCCACTTCGAGGTCAGAGATGGCGGTTTCAAAATGCGGATCCCAGTTCACGAGGCGTTTGCCGCGATAGATGAGCCCCTTGTTGTACATCTCAACAAAGACTTTCAGCACGGCGTCGTGGAAGTTGCCGCCTGCCACGTCATCTGGTGCGCCAGGAGCGCCAGACATGGTGAAGGCTTCGCGGGAAAAGTCACAGGAGGCCCCAAGGCGCTTGAGCTGGTTGATGATGGTGCCGCCGCTTTCGGCTTTCCAATCCCAAACTTTTTCAAGGAACTTCTCGCGGCCCAGTTCGGCGCGGGACGGTTGTTGGGTTTCGGCCAGCTTGCGCTCAACAACCATTTGGGTGGCGATGCCCGCGTGGTCGGTGCCTGGCTGCCAGAGGGTGTCAAACCCTTGCATGCGTTTCCAGCGGATCAGAATGTCCTGCAATGTGTTGTTAAACGCGTGGCCCATGTGCAGAACGCCGGTGACGTTGGGCGGTGGGATCATGATGCAGTAGGTGGAGGCCCCAGGTTTTGCGTTTGCGCCTGCGGTGAAGCAGCCCGCTTTTTCCCATGCGTCAAACAGCCGGCCTTCGGCCTCGGCTGCGTTGAAGGTTTTTTCCATCGCCATTGGTGTGATCCCTTGTGTCGGTACGCGCCCGTTATCAATCGGAGTTGTCTCTATCGAATGAGAGAACAAAGGGGAAGCGGGAAGAGATTGTTTAGCAAGGTGGAGAAAACCTGAATTTATTCACTCAAGTTGGAAAAATTCAAAAAAGATCTGGTTTGTTAAGGTTCTGTTAAGACTTGGCGCGGCATAAGCGGGGGGTGGCGCACGACGCCTCCACGCTAGAAGGCGATGAGATGTACATCCTGCGTGCCAGAACGGCACGCATTCCATCTCCCCCCCCCCGAGATCCCTGAGACTGGCAAAATTTTTGAGTGACGTCTGAGCGCGCTGTTAGCCGCGTGGTCGGTTCAGTTTGGTGGACAGGTGGATCAGACTTTCCGAACTTTTCACACCTTTGGCCTCGCCAATGTTGTCCAGCGTCTCGTCCAGCTCTGAGGTGCTGTCCGCAGCGAGTTGCACAATCAGGTCAAACCGCCCGGAGCAGGTGTTTACACTTTCTACGGCTGGCAGGGACTTGAGGCGGTCCAGCACAATGGGGCCGCTGCGCAATTCGATCGAAAGCAGCGCGGTGGCGCGCAGCCTTGGGCGTGCGGCATCTCCAAGGCGCAGGGTATAGCCTGCAATGGCCCCGGAGGTTTCCAGACGGTCGATACGGGCCTGCACTGTGGTGCGGGCCAAGCCGAGCTTGCGTGCCAAAGTGGCCACGGGCGCGCGGGCGTTTTCGCTGAGCAGGGCCAGAAGTTGGGTGTCGGTTTCGTCAAGTTGCATGGTAGTGCCGTCTATATGCCGAGTCTTTCCTGCATTTTTACCAGAGTGCCGCGTGGAATCGACAAGGAATTCCCTCAAGCTGGTAAAAAACAGGATTGAGGTAGAAAATGCGCAATGATCCGGCCCTTTGGCCGTCCCCTTCTTGGCATCTGACGAAGTTTTCGCCGGACGCGCCGGTTTTGTATTTTGCCCCTGAGGTGCTGCAAGCTACGGCGCGGCGGTTTATTGATGGGTTTGCCGGGTTGGTGACCTATGCGGTGAAGGCCAATGACCATGAGGCGGTGCTGACCAATTTGGTGAGCGCTGGGCTAACCGCATTTGATGTGGCCTCACCGTTGGAGATGGCGCGGGTGCGGCGCGTGGCGCCGGATGCGTTGTTGCATTACCACAACCCGGTGCGGTCGGTGACGGAGATCACTGAGGCGGTGGGGCATGGGATTGCCAGCTGGTCGGTGGATTGTCCGCGCGAGTTGCAGAAGTTGGCGGATGTGCCGCGCGCAGGCACGGAGATTGCGGTTAGGTTGCGGTTGCCGGTGGCTGGTGCGGCTTATGATTTTGGCGAGAAGTTTGGTGCGGACCCGGATCAGACGGTGGCCTTGATACAGCAGGCACGCGAGATGGGGTTTGAGACTTCTTTGACCTTCCACCCCGGTACACAATGTGCCGATCCGCAGGCCTGGGCGGTGTATATTGTTGAGGCCGCGGATGTGGCACGGCGGGCTGGTGTGGCCTTGAAGCGGCTCAATGTTGGAGGCGGCTTCGCGGCCCATCGCAGCGGCCCTGCGCCGGATCTGGAGGCGATTTTTGATCGCATCGCGGCGGAGGCTGTACGGGCGTTTGGTGATGAGGCGCCTGCGCTCGTTTGTGAGCCGGGGCGTGCGATGGTGGCGGAAGCGTTTACTTTGGCCGTGCGGGTGAAGACTGTGCGGGACACAGCCGTTTTCCTGAATGACGGGATTTATGGCGCGCTGACGGAGCTGCGCGACATTGGCGTGCCGGATCGGATTTCTGTGCTGCGACCTGATGGGGCCGCTGTGGAAGGGGACATGGCGCGTAAGGTGGTTTACGGGCCGACCTGTGACAGTCTTGATCGGCTGCCCGACCCAGTGGCGTTGCCTGCGCAGATTGCAGAAGGGGATTTTGTGATGATCAAGGCCATGGGCGCCTATTCGTCCTCGCTGTCCACTGGGTTCAACGGCTACGGTCTGCAAGAAATGGTAACTGTCGCGACGTTGTAAGGCGCACCTGGCTCTGGACACCCCTGACTTGCACTATAAAGTTGCTCCTCGGAGCGACGCGCAGGGGAGCCAGTAGTCATGGATAAGTTTGGGAAAAGCCAGCCGGTCAAACGGGTTGAAGACACGCGGTTCTTGACCGGCAAAGGCCAATACGTCGACGATATTGCGCCTAAGAATGCGCTGCATGCCTATTTTTTGCGCTCTCCGGTGGCGCATGGCGTTGTGACCGAGTTGGACGTAACGGATGCGCGTGAGGCGGATGGTGTGGCTTGTGTGCTGACGCAGGCGGATCTGTTGGCGGCGGGGCTTGAGGCGAACTTGCCAGGCACGCAGGTGGACAATCGCGACGGCAGCAAAGGCGCCAAACCTGAACGTCCGTTGCTGGCTGCAGAGCGGGTGCGCTATGTCGGTGAGCCGATTGCTGTGATTGTGGCAGAGAGCATGGATCAGGCGCGGGATGCGGCTGAGATGATCATGTTCGACTATGACGATCTAGACGCGCATTTGGCCTTGGCGCGCGGCGGCGAGCAACTGCATGGCGAAGCACCGGAGAACCTCGCATTTGATTGGGGGCTTGGCGATGAGGACGCGACCGATGCGGCTTTTGAGGCGGCAGCGCATGTGGTGAGCCTGGAGGTTGGTGACAACCGCGTGATTGTAAACGCGATGGAGCCGCGTGGCGCCTATGCCGAATGGGATGGCAGCCGGTTGCATGTCGCCAGCAATGGTCAGGGTGTCTGGGGCACCAAGGGGCAAGTCGCGCGTGTCTTGAAGATGAACGAAGATGATGTGCGTGTGACCAACCCGGACACCGGCGGCGGCTTTGGCATGAAGGCGATGATCTATCAGGAGCCGCTGATTGTGGCCTATGTCGCCAAGGCGCTCGGTAAGCCGGTGCGGTGGATTGCGGATCGCACCGAGTCGATGTTGTCAGACAATGCGGGGCGCGATTTGGTGTCGCTGGCGGAGCTGGCGTTTGATGAGAACCTCAAGGCGACGGCCTATCGCGTGAAGTCTGTTGCGAATATGGGGGCGTATAACTCGCAGTTTGCCCAGGCGATCCAGACGCAGCTGTTCAGCCGCGTATTGATGGGTGTCTATGATGTGCAGACCACCTGGCTGCAGGTTGACGGGGTTTACACAAACACCACACCGGTGGATGCCTATCGCGGCGCCGGGCGGCCGGAGGCGATTTATGTGCTGGAACGGCTGATGGATCGCGCGGCGCGGGAGCTGGGCGTGAGTGGCTATGAGCTGCGGCGGCGGAACTTTATCCCAACAGAGGCGTTTCCGTACAAGTCGGCGACCGATGAAACCTATGATGTTGGCGACTTTGACCGGGTGTTGAGCCGGGTGGAAGAGTTCGGCGATGTGCAAGGGTTTGCCGCGCGCAAAGCCGAGAGCGCGAAGGCTGGCAAGCTGCGCGGCGCTGGTTTGTGTTACTACATTGAGAGTATTTTGGGTGACCCTAGCGAAAGCACACGGGTGGAGTTCAATGAGGACGGAACTGTGTCGATCTATGTGGGCACGCAATCCAATGGGCAGGGTCACGAGACGGTTTATGCGCAGTTCCTGAGCGATCAAACTGGCATTCCCACCGAGATGATCGAAGTGGTGCAAGGTGACAGTGATCGCATTAAGCAAGGGGGGGGGACCGGTGGGTCGCGCTCCGTGACGGTGCAGAACACTGCCACTTTGGCGACCGTGGAAACGATGATTAAAGCCTTTACGCCATATATTGCAGAGAAGATGGGCGTGGATGCCGCGGATGTGAGCTTTGATGATGAGCAATTCCGGGCAGAAGGCTCTAACTTACATCCTACCTTCCTTGAAGCCGCGGAGATGGCGCGCGTGGATGGGCGGGTGGATTTGATGGTGCATGAGGAGCGCACCACTTTGCCAGCGCGCAGCTTCCCGAATGGGGCGCATCTGGCAGAGGTTGAAGTGGACCCGGAGACCGGACAGGTTTCGTTGGAGAAATACACTGTGGTGGATGATTTTGGTAATCTGATCAACCCGATGCTCGCGGAAGGGCAGGTGCATGGTGGTGTGGCGCAGGGCATTGGGCAGGCGTTGATGGAACATGTGGTGTTTGATGATGATGGTCAGCTGTTGACAGCGACTTTCATGGATTACGCCATGCCACGGGCCGGCGATGTGCCGATGATTGGGTTCACAACTGAGGCCGTGCCGTCCACGGCAAATATCATGGGCATGAAAGGTTGTGGCGAAGCGGGCACCGTAGGGGCCATGGCAGCGGCTTCTAATGCCGTTCAAGACGCGCTTTGGGAGGCGGGGGTGCGCCAAGCGGACATGCCGTTTACGCCGCACCGCGTGTGGCAGATGTTAAATGAGGCCAAACATACGGCTGGCTAGACACATATCAGAGTGGCTGACTGGAAAATTCACCAGCAGCCATACCCCGGCGGTTCCGCGCCGGGGGGCGGTCACTCATGTGATTATTTTGGATGGCACCATGTCTTCTCTGACACCGGGGAAGGAAACCAATGCCGGGCAGACCTATCTGTTGCTGCGCGAGATCGGCGCGGAGGTGCCGGTCTACTATGAGGCAGGTGTGCAATGGCGGTCCTGGCGACAGACGTTGGACGTGATGATGGGGCGCGGGATCAATCGGCAGATCCGGCGGGCCTATGGCTATTTGGCAAGCCGATACCGGCCCGGAGACAAGATCATGCTGATGGGCTATTCGCGCGGTGCCTTTGCCGTGCGCTCGCTGGCAGGTGTGATTGACCGCGTGGGATTGTTGCGCGCGGAATGTGCGACGGAACGTAACATTCGCACGGCTTACCGGCACTATGAGCTAACGCCGGACACTGCTGCTGCAAAAGAGTTTGCGGCGGCACATTGTTATGAGCACACCGAGATTGAGATGATTGGTGTCTGGGACACAGTGAAAGCGCTGGGCGCACGGGTGCCGGTGTTATGGCGGATCACCGAACGGCGTCATGCGTTCCACAACCAGCAGCTTTCCCCAGTGGTGCGGCATGGGTTTCACGCATTGGCCTTAGATGAAACACGTCAGGTGTTTGAACCGGAGCTGTGGCGCTGTCCCGATGATTGGGACGGACGTGTGGAGCAGGTCTGGTTCCGCGGCGCGCACAGCGACGTGGGTGGACAACTGGTGGGGTTTGACGCGGCGCGGCCGTTGGCCAATGTCTCGCTTGTTTGGATGTTGGAACGATTGGCGATGTGTGGCGTTGACTTGCCAGAAGGGTGGCGAGACCGATTTGAGACCAATCCGGATGCACCGATGGTGGGAACCTGGCGTGCGCTGGGCAAATACTTCCTGTTTCGCGCACCGCGGGTTGTCTGTGCAGATCGTTCAGAAAGCATTCACCCAACTGCGCTTCCGTATGTGAGTGCTGGGGACATAAAAGGGCAGGTTTTGCAGCAGACCTGAGGTAGTTTAGTCGCGCCAGTCGACAAATTCGTCTAACTCCGCGCGGTCGGTGCGGAAGGTGTTGATCGCGGCGGTGTCATCTGGATAGCCAAAGGAGATGGCCGCGAGGACCTTGCGGTCTTCTGGAATGCCAAAGTGGGTGCGGATGGTGTCTGAGAAAAGCGACAGGGCGGCTTGTGGGACTGTGCCAATGCCTTGCGCCTTGGCTGAAAGGCAGAAGGCGGTGATAAAACCGCCGCAATCGAGCACGCCGTAGGGGCCAAGCTCTTTGGGACAGCTGATCACCGCGACATGTGGTGCGCCAAAGAGTGTGTAATTTTCGCGCATTTGGCGGGCGCGGCCTTCTCGGTCTCCACGCCCGATGCCCACAGCTTCATAGAGCTGAAAGCCGCAAGTGCGACGGCGTTCAAGATGAGCGCCAGTGTAGGTGGTCGGAAAAGGGTAGTCGGGCGCGGGGCTGCCTTTGTCAAAGGCTGAGGCCATGGCTTCGCGGAACGTCTCGGTCTCCGCGCTGGAAGTGATAATCACTTTCCACGGTTGCGCGTTACACCACGACGGCGCGCGGCCTGCGTCGCGCAGAATCTGCGCAATTACGTCGCGTGGGACAGTAGCTGATGTGAAGGCCCGGCACGAATGGCGGGCGTGCAGCAGCTCTTGCAATGCAGCGTGGTGAGACATCGCGGATTCCCCGGCGCTTATTGGTTCTGGGCGATGATATATCCAATCACACCCGCTGCAATAGCTGTAAGGAGCACGGCAAAGGCGATCTTCCACTTTGAGTAGGGGCGTTCGCCTTGGACGCGGCCGGTTTGTCCATTCACAACAAAGCGATAGGACTTGCCGCGATACTTATAGGCCGCCATCCAGACCGGCAGCAGGATGTGCTTGAACGTCACGTCGCTGACGGCGGTGGAGATGTTGTGGATGCGCTGGCGGTCGCCGCCAATGTCAAAGGCCACGTCGCGGCGGATCACACGGTCCATGTGGTCGCGGGCCTCGTCGTAGCCTTCTTCTAGTTCTATGGAGTATCCCTCAGCCTGAAAACCGGCGAGGAACTCGGGGGTGTATGGTTCAAGGGCAGAGAGGTCCCACGGCTGCAAATTGTCGGTGTATTTTTTGGGGAGGGCTTTGGAGCCGAGCACAAGGATATCGTCAAACCACCGGGCCACGCGGCCCGACGCGGGAGACCAGCGGACTTTTTGCACCTGCCGTTGTTCTGGCTTGCCGTCCACCATGACGGTTTCGGTGACGTAGTAGATGGTGCCGCGTTCGCCCATGTAGGAGGATTTGGTGTCCGCATCATAGGTCCAATAGGGGACATAGATGCCATCCATTTTGCGGCCCTTCTTGGCGTATTCCTGCAGACCGTTGGGGGCAAACCAGAGCTTGCCCAGCCAGTCGTTCATGGACTGATGTGCGACTTTCTCTGCGATTTGGAAAGGCAGGACAGCGCGCGGCTTGATCAGGCGGTGCGTGCCCGTGTCGACCACAACAGGGGTGGCGCAGAAGGGGCATTCGGTGGCGTGGGTGTCGCCTTCAAACACCACATGCGCGGCGCAATTGGGGCAGGAGGTGGTGCGGGCCTCGACCATTTCGGCGGCTGGCAGCTGTTCCGCAAGCGCGGCTTTGAAATCCAACTCAGCTATCGCAGCCTGACGATCGCCTTGTTCTGTGGCTTCTTCGTGCCCGCAGTGATCGCAGATCAGTTTGCCTTCGTTGGGAGCAAAGCGGTAGTCGGCGCCGCATTGGGCGCAGGGGAAACGGGTTGTCTCTTTGGGTGCAGGAGGCGGCGTGGCTGACATCAGAATGAGATTCCCTTTGGTTCCCGACCTGGACCGCCAATGCACTGGATGGTTACGGCGGATAAAGCACCCGCAACGGCGAAAAATGGTAAAAGTTGTAAAACCAAAATCCAGCCAGAACTGGAAAGAAGCCCTTCGCCAAAACCAGTTGCCTCTCCCAAGAAAGGCTCGCTTTTAAAGAGTGCAGAAGTGGAAATTAGCCACCCTGGAGCTTGGCTGGTCACAACCGCCGTCAACGGGAGGAGACCTCCAAGCATTGCTCCCCAGCTTGCAGCTCTTTTCTTATGCATTTGTCGCTTCATCAAGCGGTACAAAGGCCAGGACAAGAACAGCCATGCCGCTAATACTCCGACAACTACGCCTGACATCATCCACCCTAGGAAGGCTGGGAAAATATCATGCGCCGGTTGCCATAGCGTCCAAGCAGCGACCCCAATGAAACTGACGAAGATGAGTGGCCCAATAACTCCAGTCAATGTCACCGCCAAAACCCATTGGTTGAACGTGTAGGCACGCTGTGGCTGACGTGGTTGCATGTCATGCACCAGGTGGCGGGGGCGGGAGTATGGTGAAGAGCTGGGCCAGTTCGGCCACGTCTTCGGCGTGTTTCCAGCCGTCTTGCCCAGCGGTCCAGACGTGGGTTTCGCGGGTGATTTCGCCAGCGGCGGCCATGCGGCCAAGTGCAGCTTTGGAGAACGGGCCTTTGGTTTGGCCGTTTTCGGCGATGTGCCAGACATGTTCGACCGGTGGAGGGGGAGGCGGCGCAGCGGCAGCTTGAGGGGCAGGGGCGGCTTGTGGCGCTTGCGCGGCAGGTTGCGCGCCCCATGGGCCGGTTTGCGCCATCTGTTGGGCCATTGCCATGCCCATACCCATCCCCATGCCGGCACCCATGCCGGAGTTTGGCGATTGTGCGGCGGCGGTCATGGCTTCGGCGGCGGAGAACTGTGTGTATTTGCCTAGATCGCCAACGATGCCCATCGAGGTGCGCTTGTCCATGGCGGCCTCAACCGCAGGTGGCAGGGAGATGTTTTCGATGTAGAGCTCCGGGATCGCGAGGCCGTATTCGGCAATGGTGCCGGAGATTTCGGCGGCGACCAGCTTGCCCAGATCGGCGGTGTTGGCGGCCATGTCCAGAACAGGGATGCCGGAGCCTGCGACCACGCGGGAGAACTCCTGCACGATGATGTTGCGGATCTGGAATGAGATCTCATCCATGGTGAATTCGCCGTCCGTCCCAACGATCTCCGTCAGGAAGCGAGCAGGGTCCACAACGCGGATTGCGTAGGTGCCATAAGCGCGCAGACGCACGGGGCCGAATTCTGGATCGCGCACCATGATCGGGTTTTTTGTGCCCCACTTCAGGTCTGCAAAGCGCGTGGTGTTGACGTAGTAGATTTCCGATTTGAACGGGCTTTTGAAGCCGTGGTCCCAGTGCTGCAGCGTGGTCATCACCGGCATATTGTTGGTTTCCAACATGTAGAGACCGGGGGTGAAGACGTCGGCTAGCTGGCCCTCGTGCACAAACACCGCCGCTTGACCTTCGCGGACGGTCAGTTTGGCGCCGTATTTGATCTCGTGGCCTTCGCGCTCAAAGCGGAACACCAGCGTGTCGCGGGTGTCATCAACCCAATGGATGACGTCGATAAATTCGCCAGTGAGGAAATCAAAAATACCCATGAAGTGGTCCTTTCAAAAGGCTGGTCGCGGCGGCGCTCAGAAGTTCTGTGCGGTTTGCTCGCGGGCCAGAATGTAAACAATGGGGCGGGCCTCGTCCACGCTCATACCGATGCCAAGCCGGTCATCATAGAGCATGGAGAGTAGTTTTTCGTCATGCGTGGTGAGCAGCGCAAACTCCTCGTCATCGTTGAAGATCGACGGGCGAGCTTCGGGGCTGTCATTGGCCAAACCGAGGCCCTGAGCGATCTCTTCGTGGAAGCAAGATTTGCGTAGCAGATCAGGGTGTTCTGCACGCACAAAAGCGACGGCAGAGGTATATGCGTTTGGATTACTGTCTGACGCCAAAGCCACCACGAAACAGTAAATATTGCGCGGCGGGTTGGCGAAAAGCGCGCGGGTTTTGGGCGAGGCGTTGGGAAGCAGGCTGTCGAGGCGAGCGTTCACTGTGTCGCGGTCGTCTGCTCCCATAACCAGTACGTGGAAGTTGGGTTTGTTTGTGGTTTGGCGGATCGCGTGGCCTGTGCTGTTGGCCAAACGCGGCACATAGGCGGCAACCGTGGCGCGGTCTGTGGCGCGCTGGCTTTCCGGCACGGAGGGGCCGAACTCGACGTTCACTTTGATAGGTCCGCTCCAGCGCCGCAGTTGACCTGCTTGGCCGGAGGAGCGCTCCAACCCGCCACCGCTGTTGTATTCATCATAAAAAGCGATGCGCTCAAAGTTGCGCGCCAGGATATCCGGTGTAAACGGCGTGTCAGGTCCACCGCCATCGGTGCGCAACAGGCCACGTGTCAGAAGATCAGCTTGGACTTTGCTATAATAGGACCGCAAAGCCGCGCTAGCTTCGGATGGAGGTGCGGGCACAGGGGAGACAACCGGCGGCGAGGTGGTGCCACTGGTGTCCATGCAGGCCGCCAATGTGGTCAGCAGCCCGAGCCCTATGCCCGCAAATCGCTTCACGTGGCGGGGACTGCGGTGGCGGTAGTGTCGCCCAGGCCGTCCTTGCGCGCTTTGGCAGAAGCCAGCGTGTCACGCAATTCGGCTTCCATTTTCTTCATGTCATCTTCCGCCGCAGCACGTTTGGCTTTGCCTTCGTCTGCAATTTGCAGCGACTCGTTGATGGTGGCGATCAGCTCTGCGTTGGCGGTTTTCACGGCCTCGATGTCAAACACGCCGCGTTCCATCTCTGTGCGCACCGCGCGGTTGGTTTCGCGCAGGTTCTTGGCGTTGGCGGTCAGCAGCTCGTTGGTCAGGTCGTTGGCGTCACGCACGGCCGCGGCGGCTTCTGCGGAGCGTTGGATGGTGACGGCCTGCGCCAGCTGGGTTTCCCAGAGCGGTACGGTGTTGACCAAAGTGGAGTTGATCTTGGTGACCAGAGATTTGTCGTTTTCCTGCACAAGGCGGATAGACGGCAGCGACTGCATGGTGACCTGGCGGGTCAGTTTCAGGTCATGCACGCGGCGTTCCAGATCGTCTCGGGCAGCGCGCAGGTCGCGCAGTTCCTGGGCCTTCATCACCTGAGCGTTTTCGTCTGCGGCAGAAACTTCAGCTTCTTTGGCGGGGATGTCGTTGGCATCCAGATCGGCAATCTTGGCCTCGCCTGCGGCGATGTAGAGCGCCAACTCGTCATAGAATGCGAGGGTTTTTTCGTAGAGCACGTCCAGCGATTTGATGTCTTTGAGCAGTTTGTGTTCGTGACTAAGCAGATCGTCGGTGACGCGATCAATCTGATCCTGCACTTCTTCAAAGCGGGCGGTGAACTTGGCAAATGGCGCAGCTTTGCCAAACAGTTTTTCCCAGAAACTGCGTTCGCGGCGCACGTCCAACTCAGACACAGAGAAACCGCGAATGGTGGTGACGATATCGCGCAGACTGTCGCCTGCCGGGCCAACGTCTTTGTTGCGCACATCTTGCAGCATGGCTTGGGAAATGGTTTGCAGCTCGGCCTGAGCGCCGGAGCCAAATGACACGATCGAGTTGGTGTTGCTCATGTCCAGCTCAGCCATGCGCTTGGTGATTTCCGCAGAAACCGGTGCGTCGGCCTCGGCCAATGGCACAATGGCGCTGGCCTCAATTGGTTCCGGCAGGGCAACGGTGGCTTCGGTGATTTCCGCCAAAGCGGCTTCGGCTTTTTGTTTTACGATCTCAGACATTTAAATCCACCCTTCCCGGTAGGTCACATGTGTTATCAGCTGTCGCGGCGCAGGCCTTCGCGCTCCAAGCGCTCGCGCAGTACGTCAATTTCGATGGTCAGATCGCCGCGATCCTCGAGCAGGAATTTCTGCGTACGGGCGGCGAAGTTTTCTTCCAGATCATCCAGCAGCGCGAGGTAGTCGGTGCGGGCCTGGGCATCCTGCGTGCGGCTGTAGATGTCGGTAAATTTCACCGTCGCGTCTTTCGCTCCCAGCAAATAGACGCTGAGGTAGCGGCGGGCTGCGGTGAGGTCGCGCGGATCTTCTTCCACCGTGCGGAACAGGTCGCGGGCGGTGGATTGGAAGGCAGAGACACGACGTTCGACGCTGCGATCCCCAGCGCGGGCAACGGCATCGCTCATGGCGCGCAGATGCTCTTCGGCTTCTTCGACGGCGCGGGCGACCCGGTCGGTTTGATGGCGGTTGGTGCCTTCCATGCCTTTGTCAGACATCGGATCGAGGCCAAAGGCAAAGCTGTGCAACATGCCGCCAACAACAGCAAAAATGCCCGCCTCGATGGGGCCATGACCTGCGAAACCTGCGACTGCGAGGCCGAGACCAGTTAAAAGAGAGCCGAGCAGTTTGCGCGGCAGCGCAGGGCGGCGGGCGACCTTGCGAGCGTTATAAGCTTCTTGGGCAAACATGCCTTCTCGCGTCATCCAAGCCGCTAGAAGCAGGACGCCAAGCGCAGTCAGATACTGCACCATGACGATGGGCTCGGACGTGAAGGCTTTCCAGATCAGGGGCAGCGGCGCGATGAACAGCAGGTTGACGCGCCCACCTGCGCGGCTGCGCTTGGCGTTGCGAAAACCGTCGTCACTGCTGGCACCTGGGGCGCCGCCAGGGCTGTATTTGCCACCAAATTTCTGAGCCATCACGCGCCTCCTGTGAAAGAGACGTAGAAGATCAACAGAACCAACAGGCCAAAGGCCAGTTTCTGTAAACCGGTTGATGACATACCCACTCCACCCTGTGCTAAGTTATGGAGAAATCTAAGAACTCTGCCGCAATATGGCTAGGGGGAAGTTTTGGTAAAGCGGCGCATTGCCGAGGAGGTTGCACCGCTTGCCGAACTATTTGCGGCGTCGGATGGGTTTGCGGCGTTTTTCTTCAAGCACAGCGCCTTCCAGCCCCAATTGATCCCGCACAACACGACGGCGCAGCTCTTCGACTTCGCCGGGCTTGAGCTGGCCAAGCTGGAACGGGCCATAAGACACGCGGATCAAGCGGTTTACGGTGAGGTTGATGGCTTCCATGGCGCGGCGAATTTCTCGGTTTTTGCCTTCACGCAGGCCAATGGTCACCCAGGCGTTGGCGCCTTGTTGGCGGTCGAGCGTGATGTCCATGGGTTGGAAACGTTCACCGTCAACCTCAATGCCTTTGCGCAAAGGGGCAAAGGTGTCTTCCGTTGGTCGGCCATTGATTCGCACTCGGTATTTGCGCAGCCAGCCAGTGCTGGGCAGTTCCAGTTTGCGTTTTAGACCACCGTCGTTGGTAAGCAACAGCAGCCCTTCCGAGTTCAGGTCGAGCCGGCCAACGGTCATCACGCGGGGCAGGTTTTCCGGCAGGTGATCAAAGATGGTGTCGCGGCCTTTTTCGTCGCGGTTGGTGGTCACCAGCCCGGTTGGCTTGTGGTAGAGCCAAATGCGTTCTGGATCAGGTTCGCCCACAGGTTTTCCGTCAACTGTGATGCGGTCTTTGGACGTCACATTGAGGGCTGGGCTGTCGAGTTTTTGACCGTTCACAGACACGCGCCCAGCCTCGATCATGCGTTCTGCATCGCGACGCGATGCCACCCCTGCACGGGCCAGCACTTTGGCGATGCGATCGCCCTCGCGTTTGGGCGCGTTAGAGGCAGGTTGCGCGGGCGCCTTGCGCGGCTTGGACGGGCGTGCCTTGGCGGCGTTTGGTTTCGCATTGGGGCGACGGGAGGAGGGGGGCTTTTGAGACATGTCTCCGTTTACCTGCGAAACGGGGATTGCGAAAGGGGGCTTGGCAGGGCAAGTCTTCGACATGACGTTCACCTCTTATATGGATCTTGCGCTTGAACAAGCGCGTGCGGCAGCCGAGCGAGGTGAGGTCCCCGTGGGGGCTGTGATTGTAGGGCAGGATGGCACTGTTCTGGCAGTGGCGGGAAATCGTACAAGGGAAGACTGTGATCCAACTGGGCATGCCGAGGTGCTGGCAATGCGCGCGGCCTGTGCCAAGATTGGCAGCGAACGCTTGGTCGGGTGTGATTTGTATGTGACGTTGGAGCCGTGCCCGATGTGTGCCAGTGCCATCAGTCAGGCGCGGATTGCGCGCGTGTACTATGGCGCGGCTGACCCCAAATCTGGCGGCGTGGCGCAGGGGCCGCGTGTGTTTGCTCATCCGCAAAGCCACCATGTTCCCGAAGTCTATGATGGCCTTGCGGCAGAAGAGTGTGAGGCGTTGTTGAAGGCGTTTTTTGCCAAGCGCCGGTGAGGCCTTAAAGGTCGATTGCTGTCATCACCTCAGGTTCAATCACGTCTACATTGGGAAGGGCTTCAATGAGAGTGTCGGCGGATTGCTCCAGCATTGGAAACGTCTTGTAGTGACAGGGAACCACGGTTTTGAAGTTGAAGAATTTGTTGGCTGCGTAGGCGGCGCGGCGCATGTCCATGGTGAAGTATCCGCCACAAGACAGCAGGCCGATGTCGGGGTTGTGAAGGTCGTTGAAGATTTCCATGTCGGCCATCACATCCGTGTCACCGCTGACATAGATGGTTTTGCCTTCACCTGAGATCATAAAGCCCGCTTCGGTCCCGATGTATTGCCGCGTTTCATTGTGGACCAGAGAGGATGAATGGGTCGCATTCACAAGCGTAACCGCAACATTGCCCAGGTGAATGGTGCCACCTTTGCCAAACCCAATCCCGGTGAGATCATGGGATTTTTCCATCCACTCGGCCAGCTCATAAACACCCGCCACCGGTGCCCCGGTTTCCGAAGCAATGGCGGGAATGTCTTCGATGTGGTCCGAGTGGCCGTGCGTCATGAGGATTGCGGTGGTTTTTTGGATGGCACGCTCCCGTTCTGCGTCCGGAAACGAGGGGTTGTTTGTGAGCCAAGGATCGATCAGCAACACTTGGTCTTCGATTTCGATGCGAAATCCCGAGTGGCCGAGCCAGATAATCTTCATATTCAATCTCCATATATCATGAGGTAAGCCTAGCGGCGCAGCCAAAATTGGCAAATGCACGCGCTGCGTTGCCTTTTCTGGCGGCAAGATAGTCGGGGGTAGGGGGCGAAACCACGTTGCGTGGCTTGCACCATATTCCCGTGCAGGATAAAGGCTGAGGGCACGTCCGCAACGAGAGAGTCTTGCCCCATGTCGATTGACGAAAGCACCGCCGCCAAAGTGGCCAAACTGGCCCGTATCAAGGTTGAAGAAGATGCCCTGCCTGCGCTGGCGCAAGAATTCAACGCTGTGCTGGGTTTCATTGAGCAACTGAATGAAGTTGACGTGGACGGCGTGGAACCAATGGTGTCCGTTACCCCGATGCGTTTGAAGCGTCGTGTGGACGTGGTGACCGATGGTGACCAGCAGGAGAAAATCCTGAGCAACGCGCCAGATGCGCGCGAAGGCTTCTTTGCTGTTCCCAAAGTGGTGGAGTGATCCGGCCCGTTTGCCGTTGATCCCCTGACAATAGATTTTGCCCCACATAGAGAGGCGCCGATATGACCGATCTGACCAAACTCACCCTGGCCGAAGCCCGCGACAAGCTGCGCGCCGGTGATGTGACATCCGTTGAGCTGACTGAGACCTTTTTGAAGGCGATTGATGAGGCGGACGCGCTCAACGCTTTTGTGCACAAGACGCCTGAGATTGCGCTGGAACGCGCCAAGGCGGCGGATGCGCGGATTGCCCAAGGTGACGCGCCGGACATGTGCGGCCTGCCGATTGGCATCAAGGACCTGTTTTGCACCAAAGGTGTGGCGTCTCAAGCGGCCAGCGGCATTCTGGAAGGCTTTACGCCGGAATATGAATCCACCGTGTCCCAGAAGCTGGAAGATTCCGGTGCGGTGATGCTTGGCAAGCTCAACATGGATGAGTTTGCGATGGGCTCCTCCAACGAGACCTCGGTTTATGGCAACGCAATCAACCCGTGGCGCCGTGGTAATGACGATGCGGCGTTGACACCTGGCGGTTCGTCTGGTGGGTCTGCTGCGGCTGTGGCGGCGGATCTGTGTCTGGCGGCAACCGGCACCGACACTGGCGGCTCGATCCGCCAGCCTGCGGCGTTTACTGGCATCACTGGCATCAAGCCGACTTATGGCCGGTGCTCGCGTTGGGGCGTTGTGGCTTTTGCCTCTTCGCTGGATCAAGCGGGCCCGATGACCAAAGACGTGCGCGACGCGGCAATCATGCTTGAGGCGATATGTGGTCACGATGAAAAAGACAGCACCAGTGTCGACTTGCCGGTGCCAAACTTTGAAGCCATGCTGACCGGCGACATTCGTGGCAAGAAAATCGGTATTCCAAAAGAGTATCGTATGGACGGTATGCCCGCGGAGATCGAAAAGCTCTGGTCCGAAGGTACTGAGATGCTGAAAGCGGCGGGGGCGGAGATCGTTGATATCTCCCTGCCGCACACCAAATACGCGCTGCCAGCTTACTATGTGATTGCGCCTGCGGAAGCGTCTTCGAACCTCGCGCGCTACGACGGTGTACGCTACGGCCACCGCGCCACTCTGGCGGCGGGTGATGGCATCACCGAGATGTATGAAAAGACCCGCGCCGAAGGCTTTGGTCATGAGGTGCAGCGCCGTGTGATGGTGGGCACCTATGTGTTGTCCGCCGGTTTCTATGACGCCTACTACAACCGTGCACGTCGCGTTCGGACGCTGATCAAGCAGGACTTCGAGAACGTCTTTGCACAAGGTATCGACGCGATTTTGACGCCGGCGACGCCGTCGGCGGCCTTTGGTCTGGGTGAAATGACCGATGCCGATCCGATCCAAATGTATCTGAACGACGTGTTTACCGTGACAGTGAACCTTGCTGGTTTGCCTGGTATTTCCGTTCCGACAGGCGTTGACAGCCAGGGTCTGCCGCTCGGTCTGCAGCTGATTGGCCGTCCTTGGGAAGAGGGCGATCTGCTGAACACCGCCTACGCGCTGGAGCAGGCGGCAGGTTTTGTGGCCAAACCGGGCAAATGGTGGTAAAGCTGCTGCAAAACTAAGAGCAGTTAAGGCAGATCATGAAACGTAGCATTGGGGCCATTTGTGCGCTGGTCGCGCTGAGCGCGTGCCAGCCAGCCGTGCCAGACAGCGCCGCGGGCGTATTTTACGACGAAAAAACCGGTGAACATCGGCGGACGGCATTGCCACCCGCCAATGCGGTATCCCAAGAGACTATTCCGGACGCACCGCAGATCGCGACGATTGAGCCGGCGCCTGTGGTTGCCACCGTGCCGCCCGCGCAATCTGTTGCTGCGACGCCCTTGATCACCACCACAACTGCACAGCCGCAAACTGCGGCAGCGGCGGCGGCCACTGTTCCTTCCACAAGCTCTACTGCGTCAGCAGCCAACGATGCGGCCAGCATTGCCAGCGAAACCACGGCCGCATTGGCGGCGGCATCGGCCAACTCTGGGGAGCAGCCGCTACACGCCAGTCCCAGTAATCCTGCGCCTCAAGTGTTCTCTAATCCCGGGATTTCGGACGAGAATGATTTTTCGGCGGTAGATGGACGGCGCTCAATTGAAGCGGACGCGGCACGGCGGGCGCAGAACAAAGCCAACTATACGGTGATTCAGCCAACTGCGGTGCCAGTGCGTACCGGCGACGGTGGGCCAAATATAGTGGCTTATGCACTTGAGACCAAGCACCCGCGTGGGACCAAGATGTACAGCCGTTTGAAAATTGGCGGCGCGTCACGTTATGAGAAAGCTTGTGCGAAGTTTAGCAGTGACGAGGCTGCGCAGCGGGCGTTTCTTGAGAAAGGTGGTCCTAAAAAAGACCGCCTTGGCGTCGACCCGGATGGCGATGGCTATGCCTGTAAGTGGGATCCCAGCCCGTTCCGCGTGGCCGCTGGCAACTAAGCGTGCTGTCCTCTTTCGAGATTCATCAGCGTCCCTCTCCGAATTTCGGGGAGCGGCGGGATGGACAGCGGCCTGAGCTGATTGTGATCCACTACACTGCGATGGACAGTGCACAGGCGGCGATTGACTGGCTGTGCACTCCTGAAGCCGAAGTGTCTGCGCACTACGTGATTGCTCCGGACGGACAGGTCACGCAGCTGGTGGACGAAGAGATGCGTGCCTGGCATGCGGGCGTTGGCAGTTGGCAGGGCCAAAGCGATGTGAATTCTCGCAGCATTGGTATTGAGTTGTCCAATAAGGGCGACCATCCGTTTGCTGCTCAGCAGATAGACGCGCTTGAGGTGCTGTTGGCTGGCATCATGAAGCGGTGGAGCATTGGCCCTGACGGCGTGATTGGGCATTCCGACATGTCGCCGGGGCGTAAGATTGATCCTGGTCCGAAGTTTGATTGGTTGCGGCTGGCGCGTCAGGGGCTGGCGGTTTGGCCGGATCAAGCGCCTGCCGAGGCGAATTGGGAAGGATGCGCCGCGCAATTTGGCTACGATCTGGAGAATCCGAATTGTTTCGCAGCTTTTCGCGCGCGGTTCCGGCCTTGGGCTGAAGGGGGCTGTGACGCTGAGGATGCGCGCATTGCGGCGCGGTTGGTACAGACCGCACAGAGAGATTGACGCTGTTGCGCCTAAGCCCTATTGCGGGGACGCGCAGAGAGTTGGATGGCCGCGGGGGCGTATGCCCGCGAGGAAAGTCCGGACTCCACAAAGCAACGGTGCCGGGTAACGCCCGGCCGGGGAAACCCGAGGGAAAGCGCCACAGAGAACAGACCGCTCTCGCTTGCGGGAGTAAGGGTGAAACGGTGGGGTAAGAGCCCACCGCGCGGCTGGCAACAGCGGCGGCACGGCAAGCCCCACCGGGAGCAATGCCAAATAGGGACCGCGTGTGCGCAAGCACAGGAGCGCTTTGCTCCGAGCAGGTCCGGGTTGGCAGCTTGAGGTGTCTGGTAACAGGCACCCTAGATGAATGGTCATTGAACCGGTTTCGGCCGGGGAACAGAATCCGGCTTATAGGCTCTCTGCGCGTCACTTACCCATTTTGAACAAGACAAACAGAGGTTTGGCACAATAGTGTGTGGGCAAAACATACGAGGCCTCCATGAGTATTGTCGAAGAAATTGCCCTGCGCCAAAGCATTCGGTTGGGATTGCTTGTGGTGGGACTGTTGGCGGCGTTGATTTATGCCGTCTCGTTTTGTCATCGCCCGCCAAGCGTCTGGAAAACATTGGTGAAGACCATTCCAATGCCGGCCTTTGCGGCGGCAGTGGCGGTGAGTTTCGGCTCTTGGGCGGTAGTTGTAGCGCTCCTGCTGTCGGCGCTAGGAGATCTGGCGTTGTCACGGGATGGCGAGAAGGCCTTTTTGGTCGGCTTGATCTCTTTTGCAGCGGCGCATGTGGCGTATGTGGTGTATTTCTGGGACATCGGAGCCGGGCCGCTGGCGGTGCCGGTCTTGTTGGCTGCTTTGGTGCTGTTTGCTCTATCGACTGAACGTTGGTTAAGCCCTTTTGCCGGCGATCTGCGTTGGCCGGTTAGGGCCTATGTGGTGATCATCTGTGCCATGGGGGCAACGGCCTTTGGGCTGGTGGATCGTTCGTTGGCGGTGGCTGGTGCAGTGGCCTTCATGGCGTCTGACACACTGTTGGCGATCCAGCTCTTCCGCATGAAACCGGATGCGTCCCTGCAACGTATGGTGTCTGTTGCGCTGTGGGTGCTTTATGCGGGCGGACAGTTTCTGATTGTGGCGGGCGTGGGCTGGGCGACCCCGCTCTTTTAAATCCCGCAAAATCAGACTAACTGGAGGCAAGCAGTTCCGGAGACCACCATGGCGTTTTTCTCAAAACTCAAAGACAAGCTGTTCAAATCGTCGTCCAAATTGGACGAGGGGCTTGAGGCGATTGTCGAAGATGGTGGCGAAGAGACTGAGGCGGTTGCGGTTGAGAGCCCTCCTGTAGAGCAGCCTGCGCCTGCGGCTGATGAGGTGGACGCGGTGCCTGTCGTGGAAGACAAAGCACCTGTTGAGGCGGCCAAGACCGGCATCTTGGCGCGCTTGACCGGGCAGAACCAAAGCGGTCCGGTTGTGAAACGCGTGCTCGACGACGATATGCTTGAGCAGCTCGAAGAGCTGCTGATTGCTTCGGATATGGGGGTAGACACCGCGCTGCGTGTGACAGCGAACATCGCAGAAGGTCGATTGGGGCGACGTGTCTCCACTCAAGAGATCAAGGATATTCTGGCCACCGAAGTGGCCCGCATCATGGAGACGGTGGCGCGTCCAATGCCGCTTTACCCGTCCAAGCCACAGGTTGTTCTGGTTGTGGGCGTAAACGGCTCCGGCAAGACCACCACCATCGGCAAGCTGGCTAGCCAGTTCCGGTCGGCAGGTAAGTCCGTGGTGATTGCGGCGGGGGATACGTTTCGGGCTGCAGCGGTGGAGCAGCTGCAGGTGTGGGGCGAACGCGCAGGCGTGCCGGTTTTGACAGCGCCAGAGGGCTCCGATCCCGCGAGCCTGGCCTTTGATGCGATGACCAAGGCGGAAGCCGAAGGGGCGGACCTGTTGATGATCGACACCGCCGGGCGTTTGCAGAACCGTCAGGACCTGATGGAAGAACTTGCCAAGATTGTGCGCGTGATCCGCAAGAAAGACCCGGATGCGCCGCACAACACTTTGCTGGTGTTGGATGCGACAACTGGGCAGAATGCGATCAGCCAAGTTGAAACTTTCCAGAAGCTGGCTGATGTGTCTGGCTTGGTGATGACCAAACTCGATGGCACGGCGAAGGGTGGTATTCTCGTGAGCTTGGCGGATAAGTTTGGCCTTCCGATCCATGCAATTGGTGTGGGCGAGCAAATTGATGATTTGCAGCCGTTTGACCCGGAAGAGTTTGCTGCGGCCTTAACAGGCTTGGAGCAACGGTGAGCTTCATTTGGCCCCAAATATCCTCCAGGGGGGCGGGGGTGGAAACCCCCCGGAGCTACCTAACCAATAAGGGTGACAAATGAGTGCGTGGCTGGTGTCCTTGGAGGGCACGGCCTCTGGTCAGCAACTGGCTTTAGTCTTGGCCTTGCTTGCCGCTTTTTTGCATGCCGTGTTCGGCGCGCTGCAAAAAGGCCGGCATGATCCCTGGCTGACGCGCGGGGCGATCGATTTCAGCTATGCGGCTATGGCGGCACCGTTTGCGTTATTTGTGGTGCCTTGGCCTGAGCCTCATATGTGGCTGATATTCTTGGGTGCCTTTGTCATTCATACCGGTTACAAGCTCTTGCAAAGCTGGGCCTACACCAAAGGCGCGTTCACGGTTGTCTATCCTGTGGTGCGCGGGGTGGGGCCATTTTTCACGGTCATTGGCGCCTATCTGATTTTTGGCGAGACCTTCAGCGGGTTGCAGTGGTTTGGCGTGGCGGTGTTGATGGCGGGTATTCTTGGACTGGCCGTCTACAACATGGTGTTCATGACCGACGGGCGCGAGACCTTGGTGGCGGCGATGGTAATTGCCGTGTTCACCGGTTTTTTTGTCGCGCTATACACCACCTATGACGCTTACGGCATTCGCGCGACCGCGGATCCGTTCACGTTCCTTGCGTGGTTCTTCTTGATTGACGGGCTGGTGTTTCCGGTGTTGGCGACGATGAAGTATCGCGCCATGGTCACCCCGCCCACACTTGGCCCATTGATGACACGTGGATTTATAGGTGGGCTGGTGGCCTTTGCCAGTTTTGGCTCCGTGATGTTGGCCACACGATTGGACAACGTGGGGGAGGCAGCGGTGCTGCGGGAAACCTCACCGGTGTTTGCCGCGTTGATTGGCTGGCTGGTGTTGAAAGAGACTGTTGGTCCGCGCCGGATTGCCTTGATGGCATTGATTGCGCTGGGCGCTGTGATAGTGGAAGTGGGCAGGCAATAGGGGCGCGACATGGCTGAGAGTACTTCTGAGAAAAAGATCAATCCGATGCTGAAGATGGGGTTGGAGTTGGGACCCATTGTGGTGTTCTTTGTCGCCTATCTGCGGTTGCGGGACCAAACCATTGAGATAGGCGGCACCGCCTATGATGGGTTCATTGTTGCCACCGCCGGGTTTATTCCGCTGCTGATTCTGACCACGGGAATTTTGTGGAAGCTGACCGGCAAGCTCTCGAAGATGCAGGTGGCCACCTTGGTGTTGGTGATCCTGTTTGGCGGGCTGTCGGTCTGGCTCAATGACGAGCGGTTCTTCAAGATGAAGCCAACCATGATCTACCTTCTGTTTGGTGGTGCATTGGGAGTCGGCTTGCTGCGCGGGCAGAGCTATTTGAAGTTTGTGATGGAAGAGATGATGCCCTTGAAAGAAGAGGGCTGGCTGCTTTTGACCAAGCGACTGACCGCGTTTTTCATCGGATTGGCGGTGCTCAATGAGGTGATCTGGCGCACCCAGAGCACGGACACTTGGGTGTATTTTAAGACCTTTGGCCTGACGGCTGCGGTGTTTGTCTTCTTCATGACGCAAGGCAAAATCTTCCAAGACTACGCCTTGGAAGAAGAGACTGACGAAGGGTAGGCTGCCTCCCCTTTCTGGTATCGACGCTTCTCCCGAGATTTCGGAAGAGAATTGCCCGTCTAGGTGTGTGATCCAAACAGATCGTTTTGCACCCAGGTGTCGGACCGGTCGGCACGCAGGTCTGCGTGTAAGGCGCGGCCGCGCCGCAACGCTGGGCGCGCCCATAGTGTTTTGAGCCAGCGGGCCATATGAGGTGTGTCGTCCAATGTTTGCTCCTGCCCTTCCCACAGTGAGGCCCAGCCCCAGGCGGCCATGTCCGCGATGGAGTAAAAATCGCCAGCCAGATATTCGGTTTGTGCCAATCGGCGATCTAGCACACCATAAAGCCGCGCGGTTTCGTCCCGATAGCGGGCCTTGGCGTAGGCGATGTCCTCAGGCGCATATTTGAGGAAGTGATGGGTTTGGCCCGCCATGGGACCAAGTCCGCCCATTTGCCACATCAGCCACTCCTCTACCGCCACCTGGTCTCGCTCTGAGGCGCCCATAAATAGGCCGGTTTTGCGGGCGAGGTAGAGCAGGATCGCCCCGCTTTCAAAAATCGAGATTGGCTGATCGTCAGGACCATTCGGGTCAACAATCGCGGGCATCCGGTTGTTTGGCGCGATCTTTAGGAAATCTTTGTCAAACTGATCACCAGCGCCGATGTTGATCAAGTGGGTGCCGTAAGGCAGCGCCATTTCTTCCAACGCGATGGAGATTTTCCAGCCGTTTGGGGTGGGCCAGTAGTAGAGGTCGATGGGCTTTTGCATGGATGCTCCTCACAGGTGGAGCGCAATGATGCCGGTTTCAGGCTGTGCTGCAAGAGGGCACGTTTGGGCTTGGGCGTACCGAAGCCAGGTATGAGCGAGGTGTGAGTTGTGCTTGTAACGTCTGCAATGGCAAAGACGCCGGATTGCGCAACAGATCTGCGTAAAAAGCCATAGCGCCGCGCCGCAGGTAAGGGGACCAGTGGCAGAGCCAATGGGCAGGTGGGTCGATAGTGTGCCCAAGGGCTGCAAGCCGTTTGAGGCCCGGTTTGTCGTCCAATCGAATGGTCAGAGCGTTTGGCGCGTCAAAGCCGCGGCCGATAGAGCGGTCGTGTGCGCGGCTCCGGCCCAAAAGCTGCTCAAAAAGGATGTCATAAAAGGCGTTTTCACCGCTGACCACGTTGAAGAGTTCTGCGCCCTGTCCGGCGTCCGTACGCAGAGCCATGGCGGCAGATGGACGAAAAACCGCGCCGTTCAAAAGAATGATACGTCCTATATCACCAATTGAGAGGCGGTGCAGGGCTTGAAGCGCAACATAGGCGCCCATTGAATGAGCCACCAGGTTCACCGGACGGTTCGGGTCTTGTCTGCGGAGCTGTTGCACCAGTGTAGCCAGAGCATGTGAGGCGCGGATCGCGGAGCGCAGAGCTTGTTTCAAGGAGCCGCGCGCATTCCAACCAAACGCAACTCCAACGCCGCTGTTTGGGATCGGTGAAAGGTAGCCAAGATGTTTGGGCCAACTCACGACCTTCGCGCTAGCGGCATCCAATGGGGCAAATATATGGGCGTGTGGGCATCGACCGGGGACATAGGGGCGAAACTTGTATCCATGCAACATGACGGTGATCGGGCCATCGGTCTCCAGCGTTCGATTTAGCACTGGCAACAGTGGGGCGTCTGTACCGTGCAACACCGGTTTGCGACCTTCTGCGTTGATCCGAATGAGTGCCATCTGTGCAATCCCTTTCACCTAATCTTAGTGTTGCGCAAAAATGTGCAGATTGCGTAAAGCAGGCGTTACAGGAAGGTGAACGGGCCCGTGTGGCTTGACGTTTGCGGCGTTGCGGCGTAATTCGCCTGTGTGGCGATTTGTTACCGGATTGCGGGCCACGTTAAAGATGCCGCTAAAGAGGTCAGGACGAAGGAGCCCCTTCCGCTTGGCCGGAACGGGGCTTTTTATTTGGGTCGGTCTGAGGGACCCGGGAGAGATGACATGAGCGATTGGAACAAACGCACAAAGCTGGTGCATGGCGGGACACGGCGCAGCCAATACAACGAGGTGAGCGAGGCGATCTTTCTCACGCAGGGCTTTGTGTATGAGAGCGCAGAGCAGGCCGAGGCCCGTTTTGTCGAGATTGGCGAAGACGAGTTCATCTACGCGCGCTACGGCAACCCAACGGTGGCAATGTTCGAGGAGCGGATTGCAGCGCTGGAAGGGGCAGAAGATGCCTTTGCCACAGCCAGCGGTATGGCGGCGGTCAGCGGTGCGTTGACCTCGATGCTAAAAGCTGGCGACCACGTGGTGTCTGCAAAAGCGCTGTTTGGTTCCTGTATCTATGTGTTGCAGGACATTTTGGGCCGCTATGGCGTCGAAGTGACCTTTGTGGATGGTACGGATCTGGCAGCTTGGAAGGCAGCGATGCGCCCGGACACCAAAGCGGTGTTTTTTGAAAGCATGTCCAATCCGACATTGGAAGTGATCAACATCACCGCTGTGGCTCAAATTGCCCATGAGGTTGGCGCGACGGTTCTGGTGGACAATGTGTTCTCAACACCTGTGTTCAGCAATGCGATTGCGCAAGGCGCGGATGTGGTGATTTACTCGGCCACCAAACACATTGACGGGCAGGGCCGTGCGCTGGGCGGGGTTGTTCTGGGTCGCAAAGACTTCATTCGCGGCACGCTTGAGCCGTATATGAAGCATACCGGTGGCAGCATGAGCCCGTTTAATGCCTGGGTGATGCTGAAAGGTCTGGAGACCATTGATCTGCGTGTGCGGGCGCAAGCAGAGAGTGCCTTGGCCATTGCTGCTGTTCTGGAAGGCCATTCGGCCTTGGAGCGCACGATCTACCCGGGGTTGGAAAGCCATGCGCAGGCCGCTTTGGTGAAAAAACAGCTGGGTGGTAAAGGCGGTACGGTTCTGTCTCTGGACATCAAAGGCGGGCGTGAAGCGGCGTTTAAGTTTCTGAATGCGCTGGAGATTGCGGTGATTTCCAACAATCTCGGTGACGCAAAATCAATTGCGACCCATCCGGCGACCACCACCCATCAGCGTCTTGAAGATGCGGTAAAGGCGGATCTGGGTATCACGCCGGGTTTGGTGCGCTTTTCTGTTGGGTTGGAAGACACGGACGATTTGATTGCCGATATCAAACGGGCGGTTGAGGCGTCACAAGCCTAAGCCTTTGGTGTGGTCGATAAAATTTCAAACGGCGCGCGGCGGAATAGTCGGGCGCCTTTTGTGTCTTACGTTAGAGATGTGAACCAAGGTGTCGTTTTTCACGTATAGGGTAGCGAAATTGGCATTTTACCGAGGTACGCATTAAGTTAATCAGGCGACAGCAGGGAAAAGGCGCTTGGCCATGAATGTTCAAAACTCCAAGACCCAAACTCAATTGACACGGGAAGACGCGGAAGAGGCGCTCGCGCGGTTACGGACTTGGGCTCAAGACGCGTCAGTGACGGAGATAGCAGAGTTGGACCCGGCGGTGGCGCGTTTGTTGCCGGATCAGCCGCTTGCCAACTACCCCGAGCTGTCGCGCCAGTACCCTGAGAGTTTTGAAGTGACGCCCGAATATCGGGCGACTCTGCCTGATCTGCAAAACGGTCCTGAAAGCCTGATCAAAGGTGAGAAACAGCAAATCCAGCATGTCGGGATTTCCAATTTCCGCCTGCCAATCCGGTTTCATACCCGTGACAATGGCGACATTAGCCTTGAGACTAGTGTCACCGGCACGGTTAGTCTTGAGGCGGATAAAAAGGGCATCAACATGTCCCGGATCATGCGGTCGTTTTATAAGCACGCCGAAAAGACATTTAGCTTCAGCGTGATGGAAGCGGCGCTTGCGGATTACATCACCGATCTTGAGAGTTTTGATGCGCGGCTTCAAATGCGGTTTTCATATCCGATGAAAATCAAATCACTGCGCTCCGGCCTTGAGGGCTATCAGTACTACGACATGGCGCTCGAGCGTGTGCAGCACGGTGGGCAGACACATAAGATCATGCATTTGGACTACGTCTATTCCTCGACCTGCCCCTGTTCGTTGGAGCTGAGCGAACACGCGCGTATATCGCGTGGGCAACTGGCAACACCGCATTCGCAGCGCTCAGTGGCGCGGATTTCGGTGGAGATTGTGGACCGCCCGCGGGTTTGGTTTGAAGACCTGATCGATCTGGCGCGGGCTGCGGTGCCAACTGAAACACAAGTGATGGTGAAGCGCGAAGATGAGCAGGCGTTTGCAGAATTGAACGCAGCCAATCCAATTTTTGTGGAGGATGCGGCGCGCTTGTTTTGTGAGAAGCTCAAGGCCGACCCGCGCATTGGAGATTTCCGGGTGATTGCCAGCCATCAGGAAAGCCTACACAGTCACGATGCCGTGTCAGTTCTGACAGATGGGCCGCTGTTTGCGTCCGAGAGCATTGATCCAAAACTATTCACCACGTTGTTTCACGTCGGGTAACGTGGCGATGTGGTTGAGCTGCGGTGTGCCGTTTACGCACTAAAACAGCACGTTAGCTGATGAAGGCCGTCTTTTGCATGAGGGAACGCGCTTGACAGCGGCTGGCGCAACCGCCAACCCTGCGGCCATGCTGGACTTACGACCCGTTGGATATGTGATCGGCCTTTTGGTGGCGATGTTGGGCGTGGCGATGCTGCTGCCCATGCTTGTTGATATGTTGGATGGCACAGCGCATTGGGAAGCTTTCTTTGTCAGTGCTGTTGTAACGTGTCTGTCTGGCGGGATGGTGGCGTTGTCGTGTCACAACGGGCGTGGTGATGGTCTCTCGTTGCAGCAAACCTTTTTGCTCACCACGGGGGTATGGCTGGCTCTGCCGATGTTTGGGGCGCTGCCCTTCATGCTTGGCGCCACAGAAGCCCGTGTTGTGGATGCATTTTTTGAAGCGATGAGCGGTCTGACCACCACCGGATCCACAGTGTTCTCCGGTTTGGCAGAGCTACCACGCGGCATGCTTTTATGGCGAGGTTTGCTCCAGTGGTTGGGCGGTATCGGTATCATTGTCGTGGCCATGGTGTTTCTGCCGGAACTACGCGTCGGGGGGATGCAAATCTTCCGCAGCGAGGGCTTTGACACCTTTGGGAAAATCTTGCCGCGGGCCACGGAGATCAGTAGCCGAATCTCAGTGATCTACATCACGCTGACTGTGGCCTGTGCGCTGGCCTATGTGATCACGGGAATGAGCGCCTTTGATGCTGTGGTGCATGCCATGACCACCATCGCGACCGGTGGATTTGCCAACTACGACTCCTCATTTGGCGCCTTTTCTATTGGCACAGAATATGTTGCGGTGATCTTTATGTTGCTCGCCGCGCTGCCCTTTGTGCGGTTTGTGCAAATGACCGCAGGCAGCGCCAAACCTCTTTTGCACGATTCGCAGATCCGAGTGTTTTTTACGACCGTGGCGGTGATTGTGATCATGTTGACCAGCTGGCAGGTGCTGAGCAACGGGATTGGCAGTGAGGCGGGGTTTCGGAAGGTTTTGTTCAACACCACTTCAATTGTGACTGGCACAGGTTACGCTAGTGCGGATTATATGCAGTGGGGCGGGTTTCCCGTTTCTGTGCTGTTCTTTGCGGGGTTGATCGGTGGTTGCGCAGGGTCGACGGCCTGTTCGATCAAAGTATTCCGTTATCAATTGCTGTTTGCCACGATCAAAACCCAAATTCTCAAAATTCAGCATCCCAGTGGTGTGTTCACGCCAAGCTTCCAGGGGCGTAAGATTGACGATGATGTGCTGAGCTCTGTCATGAGCTTCTTTGTGTTCTTCACCGTAACATTGGGTGGGCTCGCTGTTTTGCTTGGGATGACCGGGCTTGATTTCACGACTGCCCTTTCTGGCTCAGCAGCAGCGCTTGCCAATATCGGACCGGGGCTGGGCGACATCATTGGCCCTGCAGGCAACTTTGCGACACTCAACGATGCAGCCAAATGGCTATTGGCAGCGGGCATGTTGATTGGCCGGCTGGAGCTTCTGGCGGTCTACGTACTCTTTACGGTTCAATTCTGGAGGGCCTGATGGCGGCAATGGATCAGGAGATGCGTCCTTTGGGGGCGCAGATTTCGCACATGCTGAAAGCACGTGGTGTGGATGTCATTTTTGGCATTCCCGGTGTGCACAATGTGGAGATGTACCGCGGCATTGAAGAAGCCGGGATCACGCATGTTTTGGCGCGTCACGAGCAAGGCGCGGGGTTTATGGCGGATGGCTATGCCCGAGCCAGCGGCAAGCCCGGCGTGGCCTATGTCATTACGGGACCGGGAGTGTGCAACATCCTGACGCCGTTGGGGCAGGCCTATTCCGACAGTGTTTCGGTACTGACCCTGTCGAGTTGTCTCGATGAGCATGTTGGGCACCGTGGTCAATTGCACCAGATGCGCGATCAGCGGGGTGCGGCGGCGACAGTGTGTGATTGGTCGGAAGAGGCGCGCACGGCGCGCGCGGCCTATGATTTGATTGACCGTGCGTTGGTGGAGTTTGAGACACAACGCCCGCGCCCCAAACACATCCAAGTGCCAATTGCTCTGTTGGGCGCAATGGCCCCTGAGGCGCCAGTTGCGCAACCGGGCGCGATGGAGAGCCATGCGGGCTTTGCGGCTGGAGATATGCGGGGTGTGGCGCAGGACTTGCTCAATGCCAAAAAACCGTTGTTCATTTTGGGGGGCGGATTGGCGGCCTCCGGCGAAGCTGCGGCCTTGCATATGCGCCTGCTGCTCAAGGAGACCGGCGCGGCGGCCTTTATGACCTATGCGGGGGCTGGCCTTTTGGCGCCGGATGAAGCGATGAGCTTTGGCACCTATCTTGGTCGCGCGGAGAGCAAACGCATCATTGGCGACAGTGATCTTGTGATCTCAATTGGCACCGAGTTGAGTGAATGCGATTTGTGGCGTGATGAACTTGGCCATTCCGGGCGGCTTGTGCGCGTGGATATTGATCCGGAAGTGTTAGCTGATCGGCACCGGGCCGATACCACGGTGCAGGCGGACGCCTTTTCGTTTGTGATGAAGCTGCGGGCAGATTTTTCCTTTTTGCTGTCGATGAATGATGCGCTGCCGGATGAGGCGGTGCCGCCAAAATGGAACGCAGCAGAGATTGCTGCCGCAAAGATGCGCTTCCGCGCCGAAACTGATGCGGAACGCCCTGGCATTGCCGAGATCTGTGACGTGTTGTCAGATGTCATGCCGGAGGACGCGATGATCTATTCGGACATGACGCAGTTTGCCTATGTCGCAAAAGAGGTCTGGGATATGGCGCGACCGGGGTATTGGCACCATCCCAGCGGGTTTGGCACGTTGGGCTATGCTTTGCCAGCCTCGATTGGCGGCGCGATGGCGCGGCGTGGAAAGCCGACGGTCTGCATCGCGGGGGACTACGGGTTCCAGTATACTGTGCAGGAACTCGGTGCGGCGGTGGAAATGAAGCTGCCGATCCCGATTTTGCTGTGGGACAACCACAAGCTCAAGGAGATCGAAGACAGCATGGTGGCCAGCCAGATCGCGCCCAATGCGGTGGTGGCGGTGAACCCAGATTTCTGCAAGCTGGCGGAAAGCTATGGTTGTTTGGCGGTTGAACCAAAGACAGCTGCCGAGTTGCAAACCGCATTGACGCAGGCTTTTGACGCAGATCGGCCGACGTTGATCCGGATGACAGCGGCGCTGTCGACCTCCTGAAAAACGTGATCTTCAAAAAAAACAAAGGGCGGCTTCCAAAAGAGCCGCCCTTTGTTTTTTGAGGTGGTGGGAGCTGCTTACCAGCAGCTCACCAGAACCGTCATGTCGCTGGCCTGTTTGGTCAGGTCCTCCGGAGCCATGGACGCGCCATTGGAGGACAGGTCGGCTTGGATGCCTTCCTGCGCTAGTAGGGTGCGGATGGCGTCGCTGTTGACGGCGAAGTTCACTTCTTCCGGCAGTTGCTGCGCGGATTGCGCGTCGCGCGGCAGCAGCATGCCAAAGACGGAGCCGCCTGCGTCAAACACAGGGCCGCCCCAGTCGCCAGGCTGCACGTTCAGCGCCAGACGGGTGAGCTCTTGCTCGCCGCGCAGGCCTTTTACGTCGGCCAACTGGCCAAAGGTCAGAGTTGGCGCACCAAGGGCCCCTTCGTAGGAGTAGCCGGCAACAGCCACTTCGGACTGAATGCGCGGCGCGCCTTCCCGCAGGGTGGCGACGTCGATTGGCGCCAGCGAGGAGGTTGGGCTCAGGATTGCGATGCCGAGCGCTTCGTCGATCACAGACACTTGCGCGTCGTAGTCTTCCTCGATGGTGACCTTGGTGCAGTTCTGTACCGCTTCAGCAGTGGTTACAACGTGGCCTTTGCGGTCGATGAAGAAGCCGGAGCGGGACTGTTTTGGTTTGCGCACCTGCAGGCCGGAGATCAGGTCGATGTCCTGTGCCGTGTCGTCTCCGGCCGCTGGGTCCAACACGCCGCCGATGCGGGTGAAGCTGGCCTGCATCTCCCCGAGAATACGGGTGCGGCGCTCTTCATCGTTGGCAGGCCACACCAGTGTGAAGCCCTTGATTTGGCCTTCTTTCAAGGAGACCTCGGTGTGGCTGACGATGTTGGCGTTTTCACCCGTCAGAACAAAGCTGGACTTATTGCGCTCACGTGGACCGTCTAGCGGGACAATCTCAAGCGTCTGCATGATGTCATAGAGACCAAACAAGGTGTTCTGATCGCCTTCTTGGCTGATCAGCAGAACTTGTGCTGGAATGTTGCCGGAGGCTTGGTATTGCACAAAGGGATACTCGGAAGCGGCTTTTTTAACGGCACCCATGGGCACAATCATTTCGATGCCAGCGTCCAGATCACTAACCAATTGCAGGTTCATGCCTGCAAGAACGGCAAAGAATTGCTGGCGTAGCGTGTCTCGTTGCAGCGTGGTCATCACACCAGTCACGTCAAATCCGTTGTCAGCCTGCCAGTTGGACATGGAAGCACGTGTGCCACGACCAAAAGAACCGTCGATAGCGGAGTTGTAGTAGCCTGCCCACTTCAGCCATTCTTGTAGGGTTTTCTTTTCATCACGGGACAGAGCTGCTTCACTCGCGCGGGCCTCGCGCACAGTTTCGTCAGGCTGCTCGGGAATAACTGGCGCGACCTCTGCTTCCGTTGGTGTTTCTACAATCACCACCTGAGTTTCTTGTTGATCGCTTTGAGCCGGCTGCTGTCCGGAAAGAGCAGCTTGTGGGTTGGCCAATTGGTTGGCACCAACTGGCCAGAACTGGCTGCGATATTCGCGTGCGGTTGCCAGATAGGCGTCCACGGGAATCACGCCTTCAGAGCGGTAAACGCGCAACACGTTTTCCGCGTCTTCGCGGCGGTACGGCCCAACGGCGATGGCGTACCAGCCGCCCCCAAGGGTGAAACCGTTTACATCGTCCATACGCTGGGCGTAGGCGCGGATGTTTTCACTGGCTTGGGTTAAGCTGGGTTTGGCTTCGAGCTGAACCCAAACGATGTCATCGGAGGATTGGGCAGTGGCGGAGGTGACACTGAAAAGCAGTGCCACAAAAAGCGACAGAATAGTGCGCAGCATGTTGGTGGTAGTCCCTGAAACGCGTGACAATTGTTAATTAGAGGCCTTTTATCAGGTTCGGCGCAGCTTGCACTCATAATTTGGTGCGCTTCGTCAATGCCGCCATGTTGACCCCGTGCTAGCTTGCGCATAAGCAAGACCCGCGTTTGGAAAGGGCTTTCACCATGGCACATAGCGACAGCAAACCGCAGAGTTTCCAGGAGATCATCTTGCGGCTTCAGAATTACTGGGCCGAAAAAGGCTGCGCTGTTTTGCAGCCCTATGACATGGAAGTCGGCGCCGGTACGTTCCACCCGGCGACAACCTTGCGCTCCTTGGGCAGCAAGGCCTGGGCCGCGGCCTATGTGCAGCCATCGCGTCGTCCGACTGATGGGCGGTATGGTGAGAACCCGAACCGCTTGCAGCACTACTACCAGTATCAGGTGTTGATTAAGCCAAGCCCACCCAATCTACAGGAGCTGTACCTCGGCTCGCTGTCGGCGATTGGTATCGACATGGACATGCACGACATCCGCTTTGTTGAGGATGACTGGGAAAGCCCGACGCTCGGCGCGTGGGGACTTGGCTGGGAAGTGTGGTGTGACGGTATGGAAGTCAGCCAGTTTACCTACTTCCAGCAGGTTGGCGGCCATGACTGTCACCCGGTCTCCGGGGAGCTGACCTATGGTTTGGAGCGTCTGGCGATGTATGTGCTGGGTGTCGATCACGTGATGGACATGCCTTATAACGATCCACAATCAGAGATCGCTTTGACCTACGGCGATGTGTTCAAGCAAACTGAGCAGGAATACAGCCGCTGGAACTTTGACGTGGCCAACACCGATGTGCTGCTCAAACAGTTCGAAGAGGCAGAAGCGGAGTGCGGGAAAATCCTCGCGCAGGAGCACGTCGATCCGAAGACAGGTAAGCGCATTATCATGGCGCATCCGGCGTATGACCAGTGCATCAAGGCTTCTCACCTGTTTAACTTGTTGGACGCGCGCGGTGTGATTTCCGTGACCGAACGTCAAGCTTACATTGGCCGCGTGCGGGCACTGGCCAAGCAATGTGCAGATGCGTTTGTTCAGACAGAGGCCGGTGGCTACGCGGCGTGAGCCGTTTAAGCCAGACCGGGCAACAAGACTTTTGCGCCGTCGGCCACCATGCCGACGGCGATTGCAATCAGCACCATGCCCATCAGGCGGGTCATGATGGTGCGGGCGGTGTTGCTCAGGTAGCGGCCGATGTTGCCAGCGAAGTAGAACACCGCGGCGATCATCAACAAGACCAGAGCAACGCAGCCGGCGTAGATGCCCCAATCGGAGGGCTGTTGCACCTGTTGGGCATAGAGGATCAGGGTTGTGATCGTGCCTGGGCCAACCAACATCGGGAACGTCATGGGGTAAAACGCAATGTTGTCCGCGTCCGAATCGTGCATGACCTCGCGCTCCCGTTCGGTGCCATGGTGGGCCGTACTGCGCCGACCGTTGAGCATGACAAAGCCAATTTGCACCAACACCATGCCTCCCGCGACGCGGAAGGCGTCGACCGAGACACCAAAGAACTCAAGGATTGCGGTACCCGAGATCGCGATGATCACGCAGGACACAGCGGTGTAGGTGAGGATCTTGGTGGCGGCGCGGCGTTGTTCGGCTTGATGCAGGTCTTCCGTCAGGCCCAGGAACACGGGCAGGTTGATAAAAGGGTTCATAACGGCGAACAAAGCGCCAAACATGGCGATGGCGAAGCTTTCGGACATTTCCACCCCTTTGAAGGCCTGAAGAAATCACTTAAATCAGCGCCAACTGTGCCGTGGTCTCGTACAACGCGCAATAGAAACAATACCCGTTGGGGGAAGGTAAGAGCATGACTGGAAAATTGCTTGGAGGGCTAATTGTGCTGACAGCGTTGGTTGGCGGTGTCGCCATGTATTGGTTGCAGATCTATGGCTACTACGACGCGGTGCCAGCGTCGGACATGCAAGACGATGTGCAATTGACCCTTTTGGTGAACGGTCAGGCGGAGCCGATCCTCTATGAGAACTTTGAAGCGATCGACAGCGAGAGCTCACCAATCCGGTTTCGCGCGTGTTTCACCACTACAATGAGTGCTGGGATGCTGACGGAAACCTACGAGATGCTGGAGAAGGCCGAGCCGCGCAATGCGCCGGGCTGGTTTGAGTGCTTTGATGCCAAAGAAATTGGACAGTCGCTGGAGAATGGCGAGGCACTGGCGTTCCTAGGGCAGAAAGACGTGTTGTATGGCATTGACCGCATTGTGGCGATCCTTCCGGACGGGCGTGGGTTTGCCTGGAACGAAATCAACGCCTGTGGCGAGATTGCTTTTGACGGCAAGCGTTTGCCCGCGCATTGTCCTCCTCGACCAACGGAGTGAGCTTTATGGATCAGGTGTTTGTAGTCCCGGAAATGATCACGGCGACTTTGGGTTTTGCGGTGTTTCTGTTGGGCGCGCGCCTGACCCGCAAAGTGGCCTTTTTGCGAGAGTTTAATATTCCAGAACCTGTGACCGGTGGCTTGATAGCGGCAGCGATTTTTGCGCTGTTCACGGCGGTGTCGGGCATTGGTCTGAGCTTTGAGACAGCGGCGCGGGATTACTTTCTTGTGGTGTTTTTCGCCGGTATTGGCCTGAATGCTCGGTTGTCTGACCTGCTATCTGGTGGGAAAATTCTCGCGTTTTTGTTGATGTTAACACTGGGCACGATCATAGTCCAAAACGTCGTGGGCGTTGTTGGCGCAACCATGTTTGGTCTGCCTGCCCAATCCGGTGTGTTGTTTGGTTCCGCGGCGTTGATTGGCGGGCATGGCACAGCCATCGCCTGGGCGCCCAATGTGGCAACAGCCACGGGTTTGACCAGTTCTGCCGAACTTGGTGTTGCAATGGCCACACTAGGATTGATTGCAGCCTCTTTGGTGGGCGGGCCAGTCGCGAAGTTTCTTGTTGGGCGGTACCATCTGAAATCAACCCATGAAGGTGAAGGCGATGTTGTTGGGGTGTCGTTTGCAGAAGAAAACGATGCCACCGAGATTAGTCATGTAACCTTGATGCGGGTGATGCTCTCAATTCACGTGGCGATCATTCTCGGGTACATTTTGCACGAAGTGTTGGAAGAGATTGGGCTGATGTTGCCATTGTTCGTGCCGTGCCTGATTGTTGGCATTGTCTTGGGCAACTTGAGATTGTTGCTTGCCCCAAAGGCCCCCCCGGTTGCGCGAACGCCAACTTTGGCTGTGATCTCAGAGTTTGCGCTTGGAGTTTTTCTGGCAATTTCGCTGATGACCCTGGATTTTTCCACATTGAGCGGTGCTGGGCTCGCGATTATGGCGACCATTGGCGCGCAGACTTTGATAACTGTGGTTTTGGTTATTCTGGTGCTGTTCCCAATCCTTGGGCGCAACTATGATGCTGCCGTGCTGGCGTCTGGCTTTGCAGGGTTTTCGCTTGGTGCGACACCCACAGCCATTGCCAATATGACCGCTGTGACCAAGCGATACGGCCCTGCGCCCATCGCTTTTGTCGTTTTGCCCTTGGTTTCAGCCTTTTTTGTCGATATCGCGAACGCGATTGTCATCCAATCCATCGTGAACTTCTAAGGACCCGTCATGCCAGATCTGCTGATCGAACTTTTCTCCGAAGAAATTCCCGCGCGTATGCAGGCGCGGGCCGCTGATGATCTCAAGAAAAAGGTCACGGATGGTTTGGTTGAGGCCGGTTTGACCTACGCCCATGCGCGTGCGTTTTCGACGCCGCGCCGTTTGACCCTGGCGATTGAGGACCTTTTGGCGGAAAGCCCGACGGTCAAGGAAGAGCGCAAGGGGCCCAAAGTGGGCGCGCCAGACAAAGCCATCGAAGGCTTCCTGCGTGGTGCAGGTGTGTCGCGCGAGGACCTGGAAGAGCGCGAGACGCCCAAAGGAGCGGTGTTCTTCGCCTCCATCACCAAACCGGGCCGTGCGGCTTCCGACATCGTGGCCGAGGTTCTGGAAGACACCGTTCGCAACTTCCCATGGCCCAAATCCATGCGCTGGGGTGCAGGATCTCTGCGGTGGGTGCGCCCACTACATTCGATCCTGTGCATTTTGAGCGCTGAGGATGGTCACACGGTTGTGCCGCTCGATATTGACGGGATCAAATCTGGGGACACCACCGAGGGTCATCGCTTTATGGGCAGTGGTCGTTTCACCGTACACGGGTTTGAGGACTATGAGGTCAAGCTGAAGCGCGACCGCGTGATCCTGAACGCCGAGGAGCGGGCCGAAACCATCTGGAACGACGCCACCAACATGGCGTTTGCCCAAGGCCTGGAACTGGTTGAAGATAAAGGTCTGCTGGCCGAGGTTGCAGGTCTTGTGGAATGGCCGGTTGTCTTGATGGGGGACATTGCCGAGGATTTCCTTGGGCTGCCGCCCGAGGTGCTGCAGACCTCGATGAAAGAACATCAGAAGTTTTTCTCGGTAAAGAACCCAAAGACGGGTCGGATCGAAAAATTTATCACCGTCGCCAACCGCGAGACCAAAGACAACGGCGAGACCATTCTGGCGGGGAACCAGAAAGTGCTGTTTGCGCGGTTGTCTGACGCGAAGTTTTTCTGGGAAAATGACATTCGCGTGGCCTCAGCTGGGGCGGATGCGTGGCTTGAGAGCCTGAACAATGTGACCTTCCACAACAAGCTGGGCAGCCAGGGCGACCGGATCGCGCGCATTGCGGCGTTGGCGAGCGAAGTCGCTCCAGTAACCGGAGCGTCCTTTGGTGAGGCGGACAAAGCTGCGCGTTGGGCCAAAGCGGACCTGAGCTCCGAGATGGTTTATGAATTCCCTGAGCTGCAGGGCTTGATGGGCCGGTATTACGGCGAAGCGGCAGGGCATTCTGCAGCGGTTGCCGCAGCGGCAGAAGAGCATTATTCGCCGCTTGGCCCGTCTGATGACGTGCCAACCGCGCCAGTGTCGGTGGCGGTGGCCATGGCGGATAAGCTCGACACGCTGACAGGTTTCTGGGCGATTGACGAGAAGCCAACCGGCTCCAAAGACCCGTTTGCGCTGCGTCGTGCGGCGCTGGGCGTGATCCGTTTGGTTTTGGAGAACAACTTACGTTTGTCTCTTGATGCGCATGTGGATCGCCAATTGTTGCGCCACAAAGCGCATGAGACACAGGACGACAAGCTGGCGGCGGTTCTTGCCAAGGATTTGGAGCAAGAGATTGCGGAGCACGGTGTGCTGGGTGCTGTTGTGCACACGGTCAAAGCGGCCATTGATGGCGAGCTGCCGAAGCACATCGAGGCGCTACGCGATATCTTGCCAGATACTTCGACAGACCTTCTCTCCTTCTTCCACGATCGTCTCAAAGTCTATTTGCGTGAACAGGGCGTGCGACATGACGTGATCGACGCCTGCATTGCGATGCCAGGCAACGATGATCTCGCGCTGCTGGTTGCGCGGGCAAAAGCACTGCAGGATTTTGTCGGCACCGAGGATGGTGAAAACCTGCTGCAAGGCTTCAAACGTGCCAACAACATTCTGAGCCAGGCCGAAGAGAAAGACGGTGTGGAGTACTCTTATGGCGCAGATGTGAAATTTGCCGAGGACGATAGCGAGAAAGCGCTGTTTGCGGCGCTGGATGCTGCGGAAGGGGCGATTGCGTCGGCGATTAAGGCCGAAGACTTCGCTTCTGCGATGGGTACCATGGCCACGTTGCGCGCGCCGATTGATGCGTTCTTTGAGGCAGTGCAAGTGAACAGCGACAACGACATCGTGCGCCGCAACCGCTTGAACCTGCTGTCGCGCATTCGCGTGATCTGTCTTCAAGCTGCAGATTTGACTCGCGTCGAAGGCTAACTGCCTCAAAATTGTCGTGGCGGAACAGCAAAGGCTTGTTTCGTCGCGACGGCTGTCTATGCTGCATTGCACAACAAATAGGTGCCGCAGTGCAGCAAAGCGATCCGCATATCACCCTGATCACCCCTGATGCGCCGATGAGTCCCGCGACCCATGGCGGACGTGCTAAGTGTTTGCAGCGATTGGTGCGATTGGACCTACCGGTGCCAGAAACCGTGGCGCTGTCATTTGATGCGGTGCATGGGCTTGCGGCCGGTGAGCTACCGGATGTGGCACGTATGCTGGCGCCCTTTTCTGATGATCAGCTGTTGTGCGTGCGGCCCAGCTCCGAAGATCCGGATTGGGGTGGTCCCGGGGCGATTTTGAACATCGGTATAAATGATGTGTTGTTTGGAAAGCTGAGCGACAGCATCGGCGCGGAGGCAGCAACCAAGCTTTACCTGAAATTTATTCAGTCCTATTCGACCCATGTTGCGCGGCTGGATCCTGATATATTTGACGACCTGGATAGTGGTTCGGCAGATGCTGTGTCCGATTATCTGGCGGCTTATGAGGATGAGGCGGAAGAACCGTTTCCGCAATCTCTCGAAACCCAATTGATTGGTGTGTTGCGCTCCATGGCGAGGGCTTGGGAAGGCACAACCGCACGGTTATTGCGCCAGGCCAAAGGGGCGCCGGCGGATGCCGGACTTGGGTTGGTCATTCAAGCGATGGCGCTGGGCGTTGGCAAAGGCGAGAGTGGCAGTGGCGTGCTGCAGTTGGTGAACAGCGACACTGGATTGCCGCAAATCACCGGGCGTTACATGAGCCAATCTCAGGGACGTGACGCCATGCAGACCGGTGCCGCCGCGTTGTTTCTCAAAAAGGATGAGCGTGGGGCTTCCCTGGAAGAACAGGCACCGCAGGCCTTTGATCAGTTGATCGAGTTTTCCATTTTGATGCGCAAACGCTTGCGTGAAGAAATGCAAATCGAGTTCACGCTTGAAAACGGGAAACTCCGTATCTTGGACGGTGTACGCGTACAACGCAGCGCACGGGCTGCGGTGCGGATTGCGGTGTCTTTGGCAGAGGATAAGATCATACCGCGCGAAGAGGCAGTCATGCGGGTGGAGCCGCGTGCGCTGAACGAGCTGTTGCATCGTCAGGTCGATCCGGAGGCAGAACGGGATGTGTTGGGGACCGGTATTGCGGCCAGTCCCGGAGCGGCCACAGGTAAGATTGTTTTCACGGCGGCCGAAGCGCAGGCAAGCGCGGCCCGTGGCGAAGCCTGTGTGTTGGTGCGGCGGGAAACCAATCCCGAAGACATTCGCGGAATGCATGCTGCGAGTGCTGCTTTGACAGAACGCGGCGGTATGACCAGCCATGCGGCGGTAATCGGCCGTGGCCTTGGTTTGCCTTGTGTTGTTGGCGCGACGTCTATGCGCTTTCAAACGCGAAAGAAGCGCATCGTTGCTGCAGATGGACGGATTTTTCAGGAAGGTGACGTCATCACCGTGGATGGCACCAACGGGCAGATTTTGGCCGGTGCGCCCAAGATGCTGGAAGCGGCTTTGGACGACTCGTTTCAGACTTTGATGGAATGGGCGGATGAGAGCCGCGACATTGGGGTGCGCGCCAACGCGGATACGCCCGCCGATGCCAAAACCGCGCTGACCTTTCAGGCAGAAGGCATTGGCTTGTGCCGGACTGAACACATGTTCTTTGAAGCAGATCAGCTGATTGCGATGCGTGAAGTCATTTTTGCCAATGGGCCGGAAGATCGCAGCGTGGCATTGCAGGCGCTGTTGCCGATGCAGCGCGACATGTTTGTTGAGTTGTTTGAGTTGATGGACGGGCGGCCGTTGTGCATTCGTCTGTTTGACCCGCCGCTTCACGAATTTCTGCCGACGGATCGCGCGGGATTGCGCGATTTGGCGGAGGCATTGAACTTGCCGTTGTCGGATGTCACTCGACGTGTTGAAGCCTTGGTGGAATACAACCCAATGCTGGGCATGCGCGGTGTTCGGCTTGGAATTACGGTTCCTGAAATTCTTGACATGCAAGCTCGGGCGATCTTTGAGGCGACCTTGGATGCCTGTGGCGATGAGGATCCCGTGGTGCCGGAGATCATGATCCCGCTGGTATCGGCCAAGCGGGAGGTTGAGCTGGTCAAAACCCGCATTGATGCGATTGCGGCAGCGGTGAAAACCGAGCGTGGGCGAGATTTTGACTATCGGCTTGGCGTCATGGTGGAAACGCCGCGGGCTGCGCTGCGCGCAGAGGATATCGCACCTCATTGTGAGTTCTTCAGTTTTGGCACCAACGACCTGACCCAAATGACCTATGGTCTGTCACGAGATGATGCCGGGCGGTTTATGAGCCCCTATGTGCAGCAAGGTGTCTTTCCTGAGGACCCGTTCCACACACTGGATCAGGAAGGTGTGGGCGAGTTGTTGCGGCTTGGGGCTGAGCGGGGACGTCGCGCACAGCCCGGTTTGACGCTATCAGTCTGTGGTGAACATGGCGGTAGCCCCGAATCGATTGCCTTCTGTCGTGAGATTGGTTTGGACTATGTGTCCTGCTCTCCATTCCGGGTGCCCGTCGCCCGCTTGGCGGCGGCCCAATTGGCGATTGCGGATAAGCTACAATAAACTAAGGAAAAAATCGCTCTAAATTTGCTGAGTTTCTGCCACACCTTTGGTGCGGCATTGTGCATTAGTGGACCATTTACGCTTTTTCCTTTAAGAGACGCCTCGTTAACAGCTGCCAGGGGCGCCTTGCCCCGCCATGAGGTTCCGATGCGCCAACTGATTGTTAGTGTTATTGCATTTGCTTTGACTGCCGGTCTGGCTTCCGCAGAAGCGACTCCGTCCAACGTCAAAAACAAAGAGAAACCTCGCCAGCTGGTGCTGTTTGACGGCAAGTCCCTGCGCGACATTTTTGGCGCCAAGAAGAAACAAGCGCCAACCGAAATCAGCTACAGCCGGGCGTTTATTGATAGTCAGCCAAAGGTGGCGGAGGCGAATCGTACGGCGGAATGGCAGTGTCTTTCCGAAGCGTTGTATTTTGAAGCTCGTGGCGAAAGCGTGAAGGGGCAGTTTGCGGTGGCAGAGGTCATCATGAACCGGTCCAAACACGCCTCCTTCCCTGACAGTGTCTGTGGCGTTATCAATCAGGGCACTGCGAGTGGTCGCAAATATCAGTGTCAGTTCACCTATAACTGTGACGGAATTAGCAACAAAATCCGCGAGCACGGTGCGTATGAACGCGTCGGCAAAGTGGCGCAGCTGCTTTTGGACGGCGCGCCAAAACAGCTGACGGATGGCGCGACGCACTATCACACCAAAGCGGTGAACCCACGTTGGGCGCGCACTTTCCCGCGCACCACGACAATTGGGGTGCATCATTTCTACCGGATGCCGACGCGTCTTTCCCAAAACTAAGTCATTGCGCGAAATCGGGCGTTTCAGCGGCGTATTGCGCCGCTTTCCGCTATGGTTTGCACAGGGCGGGCCTGATAAAGCCTGCGCATACCCTTAAAAGGGGACAGACAACTGCGCGGACCTGACCTATGAGCAACGAAATTCGACTGGCCTTTGCCCACCCTTCGGAACGCGCGGAGGCGACGTCCGGATCTGATCCGCTGGATCGGATCTCTTTGCGGGATCATATTGTCGAAGTTGAGATTGGGGCGTTTCAGGCGGAGCGGGGTGCCACGCAGCGCGTGTGTTTTAATGTCGTCGTTGAAGTGCTACCGACAAACGCTGCGGTGGCTGATGATGATGTGGACCGCATCTTGTCCTATGACAAAGTTACGGAAGCGATCGCTTTTGAGTTGGCGGCAGAACGCCTAAATCTCCTGGAAACCTTGGCGGCACGGGTGGCTGACCGGGTGTTGCTTGAACCTCAGGCGCAGCGGGTTTTTGTTCGGATTGAGAAACTGGATCGTGGTCCGGGCGCACTTGGTGTGGAAATTGTGCGCTCTCGAAAAGCACATTTGTTGCCAGTCGAGACTTTGGTTGACGAAGAGCCAATAAAGCCGCGCGTAGTCTATGTCTCCAATGAAGCGCGGAACTCTGAAAATCTGCCTGGTTGGATCGACCAGCTTGAAGAGTCGGGTGTTCCGTTGATTTTATGTGTGGGCGCACCGGATGTGACGGCGCCGCAGACTAGTCAAGATCTGACACAGAGGCGTGTGGACCTGCTGGCGATAGAGCAAAATGCCTGGATGCTGGCGGCGCGAGACAAGCGGTGCGTGGTTGTGGATACGCGCACTGAGCTGGATTGGGCGATGAAGAATGGCCAAATTTGCGTGTGGGCGCCTTCTAAGATTGTGCTGGATGCAGTGGAAGGGCCGGATGCTCTGCCCAGCGATCCTCTGGGGCTTGCGTCGTGGTTCGCCGCTGAGATGCAGTCGGAAGCGTTTTGGGTCATTGGGGATGCCGACGTTACCGCAGGGGACACCGCAAGCCGGTACGTTGCGATCTCCCAGAAATCCCTTTGACTCTTGATTTTTGAGCCGGGTTTGCGCAAGCAGCCGATATGAAACTCTATTTTCGTCCCATCGCTCAAACCGATGCCGCGCGCCCCCAAAGTGCCAGAACATTGGCCGGTGGCTGGTGTTGGTTTACCCATGTTGAAGTGTTGCAACGTGGTCGTGCTGCGTATGTAACCCCGGTGACAGATGTTCCAGCTGACGTCCTGACACGGCTTTGCGCCGCGCGTGCCCCGATTTGTGGTTTGGATATGGGCATCGCTCATCTTATGGGGATTTTGAACGTGACGCCGGACAGCTTCTCGGACGGCGGGCAGTTCGACGGCGTTGCACCGGCTTTGCGACAAGCAGAGGCTATGGCTGCGGCGGGGGCGTGCCTGATCGACGTTGGGGGTGAAAGCACGCGTCCAGGTGCCGATTTTGTGCCGATAAAGGATGAGATCGCACGGACCGCGCCTGCTATTCGCGAGATTTCTGGCAGGCTAGATGTACCGATCAGTATCGACACACGTAAGTCTGAGGTGGCGCTTCAGGCTTTGTCAGCAGGAGCGTCACTGGTGAATGATGTGTCCGGGTTCACTTATGATCTGCAATTGGCAGAGTTCGCCAGAGCCGCAAGCGTTCCAGTTTGTGTGATGCATGCGCAAGGTGACCCGGCGACGATGCAGCAAAACCCAACCTATGATGATGTTTTGCTTGATGTTTATGACTTCCTTGAAACACAAGTTGAGCATCTGACATCTCGGGGAATTGCGCGCGACCAGATCGTCGTAGACCCCGGCATTGGCTTTGGCAAAACCCTTGCGCATAACCTTGCTTTACTGGCGCGACTGAGCCTGTTTCACGGTTTGGGCTGTCCCATTCTGTTGGGCGCGTCACGGAAGAAGTTTGTCGGCACCATCGGCAAGGCTTCGCTTGCACAGGAGCGGATGCCGGGCTCTGTGGCGGTTGCGCTTGAAGGTGTGGCGCAAGGCGCGCAAATTGTGCGCGTACATGACGTGGCGGAGACCCGTCAGGCTTTGAATCTGTGGCAGGCAGTGACGACAGGAGACTACAATGACGCGTAAATTCTTTGGAACCGACGGGGTTCGGGGCACTGCCAATATTTATCCAATGACTGCCGAAATGGCGCTGCGGATTGGGGCAGCCGTTGGCCGGTATTTCCGCAATGACGGCACCAACCAGCACCGGGTGGTGATTGGCAAAGACACCCGCCTCTCCGGTTATATGTTTGAGAACGCGCTGACCGCGGGTTTGACCTCCACCGGCATGAATGTGTTTTTGCTTGGCCCGGTGCCAACGCCGGCGGTCGGCTTGCTCACAACTTCCATGCGGGCCGATCTTGGCGTGATGATTTCCGCCAGCCACAATCCGGCCGATGATAACGGGATCAAATTCTTTGGGCCGGACGGTTTTAAGCTGTCCGACGAAGTTGAACTTGAGCTGGAGAAGTTGATTGAAAGTGGTGTGGAGCCTGCGCAAGCGCAGAATATTGGTCGGGCGCAACGGATTGATGATGGGCGGTTCCGCTACATTGAGCGGGTAAAAAGCTCCTTGCCACGTGATTTGCCTCTGCGTGGTGTGAAGGTTGTGATCGACTGTGCCAACGGTGCGGCCTACCGCGCCGCGCCGGAAGCTCTTTGGGAACTTGGGGCGGAAGTGATCACCGTTGGCGTCACGCCTAACGGCTACAACATCAACGAGAACTGTGGGTCTACCAGCCCGCGCACCGCGCAGGAAACTGTTGTTGCGCATGGCGCTGATGTCGGGATCTGTCTGGACGGCGATGCGGATCGCGTGATGATCATCGATGAGAAGGGCAAAGTGGCTGACGGTGATCAGATCATGGGGCTTCTGGCCAGCCAATGGGCAGAGCAAGGCCGCTTGAAAGGTGGTGCGCTTGTAGCCACCGTGATGTCCAATCTCGGCTTGGAGCGTTTCTTGGAAGGCAAGGGCCTACGGTTGGAACGCACGGCGGTTGGTGACCGGTATGTCGTGGAAGCGATGCGCAAAGGCGGCTTCAATCTGGGTGGCGAGCAATCCGGGCATATCGTGATGACGGATTATGCCACCACTGGAGATGGTCTGATGGCTGGTCTGCAGTTTCTCGCTGCGATGGTGGAAAGCGGAAAAAAAGCGTCTGAGCTGGCGCAGGTGTTTGAAACCGTGCCTCAGATGCTCAAGAATGTGCGCTATGGCGCAGGGCAGACACCGTTGGATGCTGATACTGTAAAGGCTGCGATTGCGGATGCGGAAGCAGCCTTGGTTGGGCAAGGGCGTCTGTTGATCCGTAAATCCGGTACGGAGCCGCTTGTACGGGTCATGGCCGAATGTGAGGATGCGCAGCTTTTGGAGCGCACTGTTGACAGTGTCGTGGATGCGGTTCAGGCAGCTGTGGCCTGATCCATCACACGGTTTTTGAGCCAAACAGGCGCTGCAAAGCGCCCAGTTGGCTTAATGCAACACCCGACAAAATTAGAAGTGTTGCCCACACCATGGAGCCTGGTAGCGCTTCTCCCATCAATGTGACACCAAACACCACCGACCAGAGCGGCACCTGATAATTGGTGAGGCTCATGAACACCGGACCAGCAGTGCGGATCACCATGATGCGCAACAATGTGGCACCAGCCGTGGGCACGAGGCCAAGCAAGGCAACCAATGCGAGGCCCTCAAGCGGCGGCATCGGAGGCGGGCCGTGCTGAATGAATGCCAACGGGATGACCATACAGCTGCCAAAAATCAGGGTTGCAGCGGCTAGGCCAACCGGATCGAGCGGTGGGAGCTTGCGCAGCACAATTGAGGAAACGCCGTAGCAACTCGCGGCCGCGAGGCAGGCAACTTGTCCCGCGGTTTCCAGTGGACTGTCGCTGGAAGCAAAGGCTGCAGGTCCAATCAGGACAAGCACGCCCGCAAAGCCGATGAGAAAGCCGAAGGTGCGGCGCAGGGTCATGCGTTCGCCTGGGACAAAGAAATGTGCAAGCGGCAGGACGATCAAAGCGACGGCGGCCATCGACACACCGGTGAAGGCCGAGGTGACGTATTGTTGCGCCCAAGCCAGCAGCATGAACGGCACAGCGGCACTAAACACCGAGACAAAACCCAATCTTGTCCAGTCCGTTTCTTGAGTGGTGAACATACGCCCCCCACGCAGCTGCCAAATCGCGATGGTGATCACCGCCGCAAAACCGATCCGGCCAGCGGCGACCCAAAAAGGTGGCATGTGGCCAAGCGCGAGTTTCTGCACCATGAACGTGCCACCCCAGATCAAGCCGAGCAGGGCGACCATAATCCAGCTCTTGATCGTGATCTCAGGAGTAGAGGTCATGTGTTACCTGCAAAAAGTGACAGAGCAAGAAATGTAAAAAGAGCAGCGTGCCCAAGGGTGACGAGGACGCCTGCGATCTTCCAGCCCAAAGGAGTAGGAACGCCGGGGCGAGATCGGGCGACAGCAACTGTCAGGGCAAGTTCGTACAGAGCCAACAATGCAGCCAATACCCCAGGAATGGCCTCATTGATTGGCAACACTAACAGGAGCGCCATGAGAGGTTGATGGAATAGGGCAGTCCCGTAGTTTCCGACCCAAAAAGTTTCTCCAGAGGGGCGTTCTCCACGCAACACTGCCTGCAACCATTTGGGGGTAAACAGGGTCACTTTTTTGTTTGTGTCGTTGGTCATGCAGGGGTCCCTTAATCAACGGATGGACCATGCTTCGTGGCGACGAAAAGGTCAAATAGGTGATTGGAAAGTGATAGCTTTAACCAAAAAAGGGGAGCCGAAGCTCCCCTTTTCCCAAGCGGAGAGCCGCTTAGTTTTTCGCTTTGTCGACCATTTTGCCAGCGGAGATCCAGGGCATCATGCCGCGCAATCTCTCGCCGGTGGCCTCGATCTGATGCTCGTCGTTTGCACGGCGAGACGCTTTGATGGTTGGTTGACCAACAGCGTTTTCCAGCATGAAGTCACGTACAAATTTGCCGGACTGAATGTCAGACAGAACGTCTTTCATGCGTGCTTTGGTTTCGTCGTAGTTCAGAATGCGTGGGCCGGTGACGTACTGACCGTATTCTGCGGTGTTGGAGATGGAGTAGTCCATGTTTGCAATGCCGCCTTCGTAGATCAGGTCCACGATCAGCTTCACTTCGTGCAGGCACTCAAAGTATGCCATTTCAGGGGCATAGCCGGCTTCTACCAGGGTTTCAAAACCACAGCGGATCAGCTCTACCAGGCCGCCGCAGAGAACGGCTTGTTCGCCGAACAGGTCGGTTTCGCATTCTTCACGGAAGTTGGTTTCGATGATGCCGGAGCGGCCGCCACCGATGGCAGAGCAGTAGGATAGGCCGATTTCCAGCGCTTTGCCGGTTGCGTCGGTGTCAACGGCCACGAGGCAAGGTACGCCGCCGCCTTTGGTGTATTCGCCGCGCACGGTGTGACCTGGGCCCTTAGGCGCCATCATGATCACGTCCACACCTTCTTTTGGCTCGATCAGGCCGAAGTGTACATTCAGGCCGTGGGCAAACGCGATGGCAGCGCCTGGCTTGATGTTGTCGTGGACGTATTTTTTGTAGGTTTCTGCCTGAAGCTCATCGGGCATGGTGAACATGATCACGTCACACCAGGCAGCGGCTTCAGCGATGCCCATAACTTTCAGACCTTCGCCTTCAGCTTTCTTTGCGGAAGGGGAGCCTTCGCGCAGAGCAACCACTACGTTCTTTGCGCCGGAGTCACGCAGGTTCAGCGCGTGGGCGTGACCTTGGGAACCGTAGCCCAGAATGGCAACGTTCAGGTCTTTGATCAGGTTAATGTCGCAATCGCGATCGTAATAAACGCGCATGATGGGCGCTCCTTTGACTGGTTTCTGGAGGCAGAATACGGTTTTTGAGGTGAGGGGCGACCATATTTGGCTGGTAATTCGCGTGATTTTGCGAGTATTCATTCTCAAAGAGGTAAAATTTCGGATAATTCATGCTCGATGATCTTGATCGCCGCATTTTGCGCTACATGCAAGCAGACCCGACTCAATCTGTACCTGATTTGGCAGATCAGTTGTCGCTGACCACGTCACGCCTGACGCGACGGGTGGAGAAGCTCAAGGAGGCGGGCGTGCTGCGCGGGCAGCGGGCGGTGATTGATTGGCAAGCGTTGGGGTATGCAGTAGAAGTTTCGCTGCGGGTGACGTTGGACAAGACACAGGCGCGGGCGTTTGATGAGTTTATAGGAGCTGCGCGCGGCATTCCTGAAGTCACGGAGATTCAAACCTTTTTGGGCCGAGTGGATGTGCGGCTTTCGGTGATTGCCAAAGATATGGGGCATTATCAGGAGGTGTATCGAAGCCGTATCCTGACCCTGCCGCATATCGCGGATATTGAATCACTCATGCATGTGGCGCGGATCAAATCAGATGAAAGCCTGCCGATATGATTGAGTTGGATGAGGTAGATCGTCGTCTTCTCAAAGCGTTAGCGGAAGATGCCACGCAGAACGCGGGCGCGTTGGGGCGGCGGTTTGGTCTGTCGCAGCCGGCGACGTGGCGGCGGATTAAGCGGTTGCAGGACAGTGGGGTGATTGCGGGGCGGAAGCTGGATCTGGATTATGAGAAGCTTGGCTTTGGCGTGACGGTGTTCCTTGGGGTGAAGCTGGCCACCAAAGGGCGGGTGAGTTTGGACGACTTTGAGCGGGCGGTTTCGGCCATTCCAGAGGTGCAGACGGTGGAACATGTGTTGGGTCTTTATGACTACCGGCTGCGGGTCACAGCGCGCGATATCTCTGATTTTGAACGGGTTTTGCGGCGTCGGGTGATGACTTTGCCGGGGGTGGGCAATGTGGAAGCCAATGTGTTGTTGAGCGAGGAACGACGGCCGGGACCGCTGTAAGCGCTTGATGGAAATGACGAAGGGTCTTGAAGGCTTTGGGTGATTGGTACGCGCGCTGCTTTGCGTTAGACCTTAGGTAACATGATAAGGAGTTTCCCGATGGCGCATGATGTCGATCCCGGTGGGTTGAGCGAGTTTTCCGTGGTGTTCACGGATCGGTCTTTGAACCATATGTCCAAGGCTTTTCAGCAGGTTATGCGGGATATCTCCGGCCTGTTGAAAGAGGTGTATAACGCAGACGCTGTGGCCTTGGTACCCGGTGGAGGTACCTACGGTATGGAAGCCGTGGCGCGGCAGTTTGCGGCGGGGCAGAAAACACTGGTGGTACGCAACGGGTGGTTCTCTTACCGCTGGAGCCAGATTTTTGAGGCTGGCGGGTTTGCCGCGGAGAGCACTGTGATGAAGGCGCGGCAGACTGGGAACGGGGCCACTGCGCCGTTTGCGCCAGCGCCGATTGCGGACGTTGTGGCGGAAATTCATAAGCAAAAACCGCAGGTTGTCTTTGCGCCACACGTGGAAACCAGCGCAGGTGTGATCTTGCCGGATGACTACATCAAAGCCATAGCTGAGGCCGCGCATGAGGTTGGAGCCTTGATGGTTCTGGACTGCATTGCTTCGGGCTGTGTCTGGATCGACATGAAAGCGCTGGGTGTGGATGTGTTGTGCTCTGCACCACAGAAAGGTTGGAGCGCGTCGCCGTCGGCTGGTCTGGTGATGATGTCGGATAAGGCGCTGGCAAGGTTGGAAAATACCCAGTCTGATAGCTTTGCGCTCGACCTGAAAAAGTGGCGGGACATCATGGTGGCCTATGAGAATGGCGGCCATGCCTATCACGCGACCATGCCAACGGATGCGCTGCGGGCGTTCCGCGATACGATGCTGGAAACCAAAGAATACGGCTTTGACAAGCTGCGTTTGGCGCAGTGGGCGCTGGGTGATGGTGTGCGTAACATGCTGAAAGGCAAAGGTATTCAGTCAGTTGCGGCAGATGGTTTTGGCGCGCCAGGCGTGGTGGTGAGCTACACCAGTGATCCGGGGGTTCAGAACGGCAGTAAGTTTGCGGCAGAGGGTATGCAAATTGCCGCCGGTGTGCCGCTGGCCTGTGATGAGCCTGAAGGCTTCATGACCTTCCGGCTTGGACTGTTTGGATTGGACAAACTGTACGACGTGGACGCGACAATAAATCGTTTACGAAATGTGCTTGATACCGTGATTTAGAACGTCGGTATCGCGTCTGTATTACGACTGTTTTGCGGAGGTGGCGTTTTTGGCGCTGCCTCCGTTTCATTTTGGTGTTTGTTTTGCAGAAATAGCCGAATGGGGGCTAAATCGTCTTTGTGCGGCGCAGCGCGATGTTGCTGTTTTGAGGCAATCCGTAGCGTAAGGTCAGGGCAATCACTGCGAGGCTGATCGCTAACCAAAGGCCGCCCCAAAGAAGTGTGGATCCGCCAACTTGTTCCGCCAGGATGCGGGCGTCAGAGCGCAAATGGGCGCGGCGGATAGTGTCGTCGAATATGTCGAGCGGCGCGTAGATCATGCTGCTGATGCCAATGGTGCGCAGGATCATGTCGTTGAATTCGAGGCTCATGTATCGGCTTGCCGCCAGCATGGCTGCGCCTGTCGCCAGTGTGAAGCCCAAGGCAAAGAGGTCGCGGACGTAGAAGGCGGCCACGGCGAGGGTGATTATGCCAAATCCTGCAAGGATTACGCGGTCCCAATGGGTGCGCAGCGCCAGGAGAAAAAGTGCCGCACCAATCAGCAGAGACCCGAGGTATCCGGCGGAGGTGATCCAGAACGGGCTGCCACCCAGCGCAGTGACATGGCCGCCTTCGTTGGCGTTTATGGTGAGGCTGAGAACCTCGCCGCCGGTGACTATTGCGGCGACTGCATGGGACAGCTCGTGCAGGAACACCGTGAGGATGCGCAGGGGCAATAACACATCGGTGTTCCAGAGGAGCGTGATCAGCACCGTCAGGATCAGAAGCTGCCAATGGTTGGTTACAAACGTGTGGAGGGCGCGCATCGGTTAGCGCACGCCCAGCCCCATTTGCATCAGCGTTTTGCGGACAGGTCCAAGCGAATAAAGCGCGTTCAAGCCAAGGGCGCGGGCGTTGCGCAGAGGTTGGGCTTCGGCCATGGAGGCACGGTTTAGCAGGTCGATGCCTTTTACGCGCAGTTTGACCTCGGTGAAGCGTTTGCGGTGATAACGCTCCAGCATGCGGTCACTGCCCAGATCGGACGGGTCAGCTTTGACCAGTTCCAAAAGAACCCGCATATCGCCAAGGCTCATGTTCAGACCCTGCGCACCGATGGGGGGCACGACGTGGGCGGCTTCGGCGACCAGCGCGAGGCGTTGGCTGTAGAGCCGGTCAGCGGATTGCGAAATGATGGGCCAGATGGTGCGGTTGGACGCCAGCGTGAGCGGGCCAAAGAGAGCGCAGCTGCGCTCCGTCATTTCCGCTTCAAAGTCCGCCTTCTCCATCGCAAAGAGCTCTTGCGCCCGCGGGCCGCGTTCCATCCAGACCAAAGCTGAAGAGGGCATGCCGTTGTGGTCCGGCAGGGGGACAAGCGTGAAAGGCCCGCCGGAGCGGTGGATTTCGGTAGAGACATTGGCATGCGGGATTGGGTGTGTCACGGCCAGCGCGAGCGCTTTTTGCCCGTAACGCGTGGTTTTGGTGCCGATGCCTGCGGCTTCGCGCATCGGGGAGTTGCGGCCATCAGCGGCAATCACCAGACGGGCGCGGGTTTGGCTGCCATCCGACAGGCCAACGCGGGCCTCATGTGTGCGGGTGAACAGTGTGGTTGTGCCACAGCCCATGCGCAGATCGACGTTGGGCAACTCTTCCAGGCGGGCGATCATTTCGCGGCGCAGGAGCCAGTTTGGCAGGTTCCAGCCAAAAGGCTGTTCAGAGATGTCGGAGGCGTCGAAGTCTTTTACGATGCGCGGCTCAGCCACTTCGCCGCCTGCATCGACAATGCGCATGATTTGAAGCGGGGCGGCGTGGGCATCGAGACGTTGCCAAAGACCAGCCTCTTCCAACAGCGTGCGGGCCGGTTGCAGGAAGGCTGTTGTGCGCATGTCGGCGCCAGCCGCGTCCCGCTCGGTCACTGGCGGGGCCGGGTCGACGCATTGCACGGAAAATCCAGCTGCGCCAAAGGCAGCGGCGGCAGTCAATCCGGCGATGCCGCCGCCGGAAATCAGGATGTCCACTTGGGTTGTCTCAGTCATGGCAAAGGCCTCCTGCGCGGCACCTTACGCCTGGCTCAAACCAGTTCCAAGGGGATGAAATGTCACCCGCGTGAAATCAGGATCAGGGCGAGGTAAACCACGGGAACCAAAGCCACAGCCGGGAGGTAGAGGCCCGGTACGCCAAACATGGCAACCGAGGTGCCCCAGAGGGCGACAAGCAGGGCGATGCCAGTCCAAACCCAGGTGGCCGGGTCCAGTTTGGTTTTGGTTTTTGGAGCGGAAATGTCTGACGCAGAGGCGAGGCTCATGATGGCAGTCCTTTACAGGGCCCGCGCCGGGGGGGGGCGGGGAACAGGGAGGATAACGCTAAAAGATAGCACTGTGGGACACGACACTGCCGCGCTCCCCCGATCCATCAGACCTGTCAGAAAGGCTCTCCTGCCGCATGCGTTAGATATTCATCTGGGTTGCATGTTTAAACTGGCACCTTGTCGCACTGCGACCACATGCCCGACCCGACTTTTAGCGTAGTTTTGACAGAAAAGCCGTGAGATCGTCAGTGTGGAAGTGGATGTGATCGTGATCCAGCGGATCCGGAGCGACATGTACGGTGCGCATGCCCATGTCGTGCGGCGCTTGCAGGTTACGCGGATCGTCTTCGAACATGGCGGCGGTTTTGGTGTCCACGCCGTCTTTTGCAAAAATGGTTTCAAAGGCAGCGCGTTCCGGCTTGGGCAGGAAGTTGGCGTGTTCAACGCCGTAGATGGCGTCAAACAAGTCATCCAACCCACGGGACGCCAAAACGCGCTCCGCGTAAGGCGCCGTGCCGTTGGTGTAGACAATGCGGCGGCCGGGCAGCTCTTTGATGTATTGTGCCAGCAGGTGATCGGCCTGCATGTGATCCAGCGAGATGTCGTGCACATCAATCAGGTAGGGTGCGGGGTCAACATCATGCTCGCGCATCAGTCCGGTGAGCGTGGTGCCGTAGCGCGCCCAATAATCTTGACGCAACTGGTTCGCCTTGGGGCGGTCCACGCCCAAAGCGTTCATCACGTAGTTGGTCATCCGCACCTCGATCTGATCAAACAGGCGGGCTTCGGGCGGATACAGGGTGTTGTCGAGATCAAACACCCAAGTTGTGACATGTGAGAAAGACTGCTTTGGCATAGGTGGGTGATACGCGGCGCGGAAGTCTGGTGCAACGGGGAAACAGATTCTTCAATGCGCCGTTGGGGTTGCATCAAATGGTGCAGCGCGTAGTCTGGCCTGCAAGACAATAAAGGACCGCGCCAGATGTCGCAGACGACCCGCCCGAACAAAGACGCCTATACGCTGATTCTCGAAGCGATCGATGTGGGTGTGTACAAACCCGGTGACCGGTTGGTGGAGAGCGATCTGGCGGAGAAATTTGGCATGTCGCGCACCCCGATCCGCGAAGCGTTGCAGCGGCTGGAGACACAGTCTTTGTTGGCGCGGGATGGGCGCAGCTTGATTGTGAACTCACTGGATCACAACCAGATGGCCGAGTTGTATGTGGTGCGAGGCGAGCTTGAGGGCTTGGCGGCGCGACTGGCGGCACATCATGCAACGGCGGAAGAGGTTCAGGTATTGCAGGACATGGTGACCGCCGACAAAGAGCGGGTGGATGATCCATCAGCATTGGCGCGCTCCAACCGCCGGTTTCACAAGCAGATCCATTTGGCGAGTCACAACCGGTATCTGGTGCAGCAATTGGATCTGGTACACCGCTCAATGGCATTGATGGCGACCACGTCGATTGCTGTGGAAGGGCGCGGCGAGGACACTCTGGTGGAGCATCAGGCGATTGTGGATGCGATCACCGCACGCGATGGCGACGCGGCAGATGCGGCCCTGCGGGCGCATATTTCGACTGCCTTTGTGACGCGTTTGAAGCAGGAAAACTCCGAGTAATCAGTCACCGTTGCTCGCATGGCAGGGGCTGTGGTCTATGGCCTCGGCGGTTTTGCCGTGGCTGGTTTTGTCCCAGTAGAATGGGGCGAGGACCATTTCGATCAAGCCTTTGTAGGCCGCCAGCGTGGCCAGCGGGAAATAAAGCAGCATAGATAGGATCCATAGGTAGAGACGGGGGCGTTTGCTTTTGTGGACGGCGGTGATCCAGAGCGCGCCGTTGGTGGTGCCGGATAGCAGCAGTGTGGCGACGAGGATCAGCAGGGTTTCCCGTGGCATCGTCTCGGTCAATGGATGAGGCAGGCCAAAGGCAGCGCCCCAGAGCAGCCACAGGAAAGGGGCCAACAGAAACTGGCTGATTGTGCAGAGGAAGAGCGTCTGGAAGCCGAGAAATTGCCATGGGCCGAGGTCGCGCCATATCTGGCGTGGGTTGCGCATGTGTACGATGTAGGTGGCCATGTAGCCTTTGAGCCAGCGCGAACGCTGCCGGATCCACGGGATCACATGGCAGTTGGCCTCTTCTTTGGTGATGGTGGGGATGAGCTCCGTGCGATAACCGCGTCGGGCGAGGCGCATGCCAAGATCCGCGTCTTCGGTGACGTTGTGACTGTCCCAGCCGCCCACCTCTTCGATGACGTGTCGGCGCAAAAACAGTGTGGTGCCGCCCAGCGGGATTGGAAGTCGCAGGCGCTTTAAAGCGGGCAGCACCAATCGAAACCAAGCGGCATACTCAATGGAAAAGCAGCGGGAGAGCCAGTTGGTATAGGGGTTGTAATAGTCCAGAACGCCTTGCAGGCAGGCCACCTCCGGGGCGGAATGGGCAAAATGATACGCCACATGTTCCAACTGATCCGGGGCGGGGGCGTCTTCAGCGTCCCAAATGCCAATGATCTCGCCGCGGCAAAACGGTAGGGCATAGTTGAGCGCGCGGGGTTTGGTGGTGATGCCGGCGCCAGTGGGCACCTCGACCACGCGCATCCAGCGCGGCAGACGGGTTTGGGCGATGGTGGCTTGGGTGAGTTGATCTTTTTCTTCGAGCACCAGAACCACATCCAAAAGGGCGCGGGGATAGGTCAGGCGTGTAAGCCGGCGGATGAGGGCGGTGGCGATTTCGGTTTCCCGATACAGTGGCACCATTACCGAGATACGGGGCAGACGTGCGCGGCGGCCGTTGCGGGTGAGGTGGGCAGGTAGGGTAAACGGCGCGGCGGCGGACCAGCGCAGCGGAGGGATCGGCGGTGTTCCCTCTTTGGACCAGAGGTGAAAGCAGAGAGCCGCGACGCGCAGGCTGGTGGCGGCTATCAGGGTGACAATGGTCCACCAAGTGAGCAGGTGCAGTGCCAGGTTGGGAATGGGCACGGCGGCAAATACCAGGAGGAGCAACAGGCTGACAAACAGGCAGTGACGCAGAGCTTTGCCATGGGCAAAGCGGCGGCAACTCTCGACTTCCGGCACACATGACTCGGCGGCTTCGGTCAGGGCGCGGCGGTGATGTAGGGCAACATGTGCTTGCAGCTGCTTGGCATCGGTAAGCGCAAAAAGCGACTCGCGCAGATGGGGAGGCAGGACGGCGCGCAGGTCATCGAGATGATCTGCGCGGCCGGTAACCAAAATAACGGTGCCGCCAATCTTGGCCCAAGGCAGCACGTTGTGCTCGAGGCAGAAGGCGGGCGGCAACAGGTCCGCCGCCGACTCTGAGGGGGGCGTGCGGGTCAGGTCGACTTGGCGCAGATCTTCGGATTGGGCTTTGAAGCTCCGGAAGGCCGCATTTGTGACCCAGCCTTGGGCGGTCAGGATTTCAGTAAGGGTGGCATTCCAGGACGATTGGCAGCGCAAGGCGAAGAACAACTGCCATGGGGTGACCAAGCCGGCTTCGATCAGGGCGCGGGCCAACGGCAGTCGCGCCGCGTCTTGCGGCTGATGTCGTTTGGGGGATTGCTGAAGGGGCGTGGTGCCCATACCGCACACCTAACTCGCTAAAACACACCGTTTCAGCCTGTGCGCGTATGGTTAATGCAAGGTTAACGTATGGCGGGATTGCCGCCATACGTCGGGATTTCCAGACCTGTGGTTCAAGCGCGTGCGGCCATGGCGGCGGCAAAGTTCTCAAAGAGGTAGAAGCTGTCCTGTGGGCCGGGGGAGGCCTCTGGGTGGTGCTGCACGGAGAACACCGGACGATCCGCGAGGCGGATGCCGCAGTTGGAGCCGTCAAACAGGGACACGTGGGATTCCACCACACCTTCGGGCAGGGTTTGTGCGTCCACTGCAAAGCCGTGGTTCATAGAAGTGATTTCCACTTTGTCGGTGTCATGGTCTTTCACAGGGTGGTTTGCCCCGTGGTGGCCGTGATTCATTTTGATGGTTTTTGCCCCCAGCGCCAGCGCCAGCATTTGGTGACCCAGACAGATGCCAAACACCGGAATGTCAGCTTTCAGAACCTCTTGGATCATCGGTACGGCGTATTCACCGGTGGCTGCCGGGTCGCCCGGGCCGTTGGAAAGGAACACGCCATCTGGCTTGTGTGCGAGCACCTCTTCGGCGGTTGCTGTGGCTGGCAGCACGGTCACGTCACAGCCAACAGAGGCCAGGCAACGCAGGATGTTGCGTTTGGCGCCAAAATCCACGGCCACAACTTTGTGCTTTGGGTCGGTCAGCTTTGGGTAGCCATCTGGCCATGCCCAGCGCATCTCGTTCCAGTGGTAGCTTTGTGCGCAGGTGACTTCTTTGGCCAGGTCGAGACCTTCCAAACCGGAGAAAGCACGCGCCTTGGCAACCAGCGCCTCGGTGTCAAACTCGCCATCCGGGTTGTGCGCCAGAGCCACATGCGGTGCGCCTTGTTGGCGGATCGCGCGGGTCAGGCGGCGGGTGTCGACACCGCCAATGGCAATGCGGCCACGAGAGGCCAGCCAGTCAGACAGGGTGTTCACGGAGCGCCAGCTGGACGGTGTGGTTGGATCCCACTTCACCACCATGCCAGCGGCAACGGGATCAGCTGTTTCGTCATCTTCCGGGGTCACGCCGGTGTTGCCGATGTGCGGGAAGGTGAAGGTCACAACCTGGCCAGCATATGATGGGTCGGTCATGATCTCCTGATAACCGGTCATGGCAGTGTTAAAGCAGAGCTCCGCCACTGTTTCGCCGGTGGCGCCAAAGCCACGGCCGTAAAACAGAGTGCCATCAGCAAGAGCGAGGCAGGCGGTCGGGTGATCGGGGGTCGATGCGGTCATGGGCGAGTCTCCGGCTGGCAAATTGGCCGATGCATATGTCGGCGCGTCACGGGCGTCAAGCAGATGTGTGTTCTCAATGACCCCTTATTTTAAAGGGCTTCTTCAAAAAATGCGATGGTTGCGAGTCACGAGGCGTTTATATAAGGTCTCATGCTTATGTTTGACAGCAATTGGCAAGAAGAATGGCACTCAGAGAAGACATCAACAGCGCGCTGAAACAAGCGATGCGTGACCGCGCGGCGGACCGGCTCTCCACTTTGCGCCTGATCATGGCTGCGATCAAGGATCGGGACATTGCGGCGCGTGGCGAAGGTGAAGAAGGCAGCAGCGGCGTGTCGGATGCAGATATCCTGTCGATTCTCGCCAAGATGGTGAAGCAACGTCAGGAAAGTGCACGCACCTATGAAGAAGGTGGGCGACTGGATCTGGCAGAACGGGAACTGTCCGAGATCACCATCATCGAAGAATTCCTGCCCAAGCAACTCAGCGATGACGAGATTGTCGAAGCGGTAAAAGCGGCTGTGGCCGAAGTCGGAGCGGAATCCATCCGTGACATGGGCAAGGTCATGGGCGCGCTGAAGGCGAAATACACCGGCCAGATGGATTTTGGCAAAGTGGGGCCAATGGTGAAAGACCAACTCGCCAACGGGTAAGTTGATCGTGTGAGATTGGAAACGGCCTCGCCTGAAATGGCGGGGCCGTTTTTGTTGAGGGTCAGTCCACAACCCCTGCACCGGTGAAGCCACATTCATCCATGGCTTTCACATAAGCCGCGGTGAAACCGTCCAGAAAGAAGCTGGAAAACACGTGTCCCCCAACTACCGCGTCGAGTTGGTGGTTCTTGCGCATGGCGCGCAGCACCCATTGGCTGTCGGGGTGGTCAAAGCGGAAAAAGGCGTGGGCAAAGCCGTCTTCGTCAAAATATCCGCTGACAACGGCGTCCATGCTGTCTTCGTCATCAAAGCGGATGTAAACGGCTTGACCGTCCTGCATCACGGTTGGGTAGCCACGGATGGCGTGCTCGCTGACTGAAACACCTGGAAAATAGCGGGGAGGACCGCCGTCGCCGTTGCTGATTTCGATGCTCAGGGTTGGTTCACCGTCTCCGCCGGTAAGGGCCGTACACGTGCGCCGCAGGTCTTCGCCGGTGTCGATGGTTTCGGCAAACACGCGCCAGGAGCCGTATTCCCAAAAGCCACTGTCAATTGGGGTGGGGACTGGCGGTGGTGCGCTGTTGGATGGCGCTTGTGCCGGGGCGGTGGTGTTGGCGGTGAAGGCCAAAAGGCCAACGGCAAAAAGCTTCATAAAAATGTGTCCCTGTTCTGTCTTGTGGCAGAGTTTCAGAAAAACCCTGCCAAACCTTTGACGAGAATAAAGCTTTAGGGTGCTTTTCCTAGGATTGATTTGAGGATGCTGGCCACAGCTCTGGGAACCAATCCTCACGCAGCTTTTGGCCTTCGGTCATGTTGTGGCCGGGGAAAGGCGGCGAGGTGGGGCCGGAGCGTTCGACATAGCGGGCATCATCCCCAAGCAGGCGCAGAGAAAAGGCACGGCGGCGCTTGGTGGCGGTGTTGCCTCGGGCGCCGTGTAAAATATGATAGTTGAAGGCCACTGCGTCGCCCGGCTCCATTTCCCATTCCAGCACGCGCATGCCCTCTGCGTCCGGATCGGGGATCGGCATGTAGGCATCTTCGTTGGGGAAAAAGCTCTCCTCGCTGACCCAGCGCGTGGGCAGCACAGGTTTCTCCCATTTGTGGCTGCCAGCCACCATGCGCAGTGTGGCGTCTTTCACCGGATCAAGCGGCGACCAGAAGCTGATGGTTTGCTGGCCTTCGACAAAGTAATAAGGCCCATCGGTGTGCCAGGGTGTGGCCATGGAGGTGCCGGGTTCTTTCACCAACACGTGGTCGTGGAACATCTGCACGGTTTGCGACTGCATCAGTTGCGCGGCGACCTCGGCGGCCTCGGAGGTTTCGATCACCTCCTGAAACTCCGGGATGCGCTGCCAGTTGCAGTAGTCGTCAAAGAAGCGGCCGGTTTGTCCCGCTTTCTCGTTGTTGGACGCATAGGGGCCGGGATCGGCCATGTTGCGCTCCACCCCTTTGCGCAGGAGCTCGATGTGATCCGCAAACAATCCGCGGATTAGGACAACCCCGTCCTGCTGATAGGTTTCGATGTCTTTGGCTGTGACCGTGATCATGATTTTGCCTCCCCAAAACTGCGACGAGCACGTTGGGGTGGGACAGAAAAACCGTCAAGTGGTTTTAGACCTGGGTGGCGTGCAGACGAAGCGACTGTGCGATTTGGAGCAAGCGCGGGCCAAGGTCGTTTTCCATGCGGTCTTTGGTTAGAAACGGGGCAGGGCCGCCAAGGTTTAGGGCCATGTCTGGTGCGGCGTCGCTTGGCAATGGGAAGGGCACCGCAAGGGAATGCACACCTTCGTGCCAGTCGCCATAGTTCACGTAGAAGCCTTTTTCCGCGATCTGCGCGGCGGCGGCGTTGATGCCGTCGAGAATGGCGGGCCAGCGCTCCGGGCCGTGGTGCTCGGACAAAGCTTCAAGGATTTCGGCACGCTCGTCTGGTTTGCAGCCAGCGATATAGGCACGACCCATGGCGGAGCGGGCCAGGGAAATACGCGAGCCAACGCCGAGTTGCAGCGACATCATGCCTTGGTCAGCACGGGCGCAGGCGAGGTAGGTCACGGTGTGATCATCCCGCGCACCAAGAGCGACTTGCACGCCATCACCGGCGTAGTCGGCGAGGCGTTGCATGTGATCTTTGGCGGCGTCGCGGATCGGCATGGAGCCAAGGCAGGCAAATCCAAGGCTCAGCGCAGGTACACCGATGCGGTAGCGGCCGGTCTGGTCATCATACAGCAGGTAGCTGGTTTGCAGCAGGGTGTAGGTCAGGCGTGAGATTGTCGAGTTGGGCAGGCCGGTGCGTTCAGCAATGTCGCGATTGGACAGGCCCGCGCGGTCACGTGGGCGGAAGCAGCGCAGCACATCGAGACCGCGCGACAAAGCAGTGACAAACTGACGGTCTGTTTCGGGGGCTGGGGTGTCGCTGGCGAGAGGCGTACGTTTTCTCATTGGGTTGTGTCTATTTCCGCATGGTGGAATTTTCTATGCGTCATGAGAGCTCTTTCCACAAGACCTTGCCGACGCCGGATTTGGGCAATGCGTCGATGAATTCCACAATGGTGGGGCATTTGTAGGCGCTCATCTGGGTTTTGCACCATGTGATGATGGCGTCTTCTGTGAGGGAGTCGCGGGCCTCGGCCTGAGGCACCACAAAGGCTTTCACACATTCGCCGCGCCGAGCGTCTTTGGCGCCGACCACGCAGCATTCGGCGATCTCGGGATGATGCAGCATCAGCATTTCGATCTCCGCGGGCCAGACTTTGAAGCCTGCGGCGTTGACCATGCGTTTTACACGATCGACCATGAAGAAGTAGCCATCGGTGTCGCGGTAGCCGATGTCACCGGAGCGGAAAAACGGCACTCCGTCGATTTCCACAAAGGCCTCGGTGGTGGCTTCGGGGCGTTGCCAGTAGCCGGTGAAGTTCTGCGGCGCGTGCATGACAATTTCGCCTACTTCGCCATGCGGCAGCTCAGTGTCGCCGCCGATTTCCAGAACGCGGCTGTCGACCTCAAAGATGGGCTGGCCCAGGCACTGGCGTTTGGGCGCGTCAATCGGATTGATGTGCGTGGCTGCCATGGTTTCCGACAGTCCGTAGCCTTCGATGTAGTCTAGCCCGGTCATGTCTTTGAGGCGTTTGGCAATGGCGTCTGGCATGGCTGCACCGCCGCCACCAATCATCTCCAGCGTGGAGAGGTCGTAGCTGTCAAAATCCGGATCGTTCACAAGATCAATCGCCATGGTGGCAATCGAGCGCCAGCGGGAGATTTTGTAGCGTTGGATCAGTCCAGCGGCCAGTTTGGAAGACCAGCGCGGCAGGATCACGTTGCGCCCGCCGGTGAGGATCGGTCCGCACATGCCGCCAACCAATCCGGTGACATGGAAAAACGGCAGTGCGGCGAGGTGGACGGTGTTTTCATGTGGCGGGTTCCAGAGCGTGCTGGCGTGAAGAGAGGCCAGAAACGTGCGGTGAGTGTGCACGCAGCCTTTAGGCTGGCCGGTGGTGCCGGAGCTGTAGGGGATGACGGCAAGGTCATCGCCGGTGGTGTTGCGGGGGGCGGGCACATGGCCTGCGTCCAGTGCCGATTGGAAGCCGGTGATGCCATGGGCCTCGACCTCTTGTTCCGACATGGCCTGCGCCAGATTGGGCGGGGTCAGGTCAAAGTCGGCTTGGCCCATATCGGTCATGCGGGTGCCGATCAGGGTTGTGAGGTCGCCATGCCTGAGGGCAGGCAAGATGTGCTCCGACAGCTCCAAGGCGCAGATCGCGATTTTGGCACCGGTGTCTTCGACGAGATAGTTGATCTCCGTCTGTTTGTTCATCGGGTTCACGGGCACCACGGCGCCGCCGGCGCGCAGGATGGCAAAGAAGCTGATGATGTATTGCGGGCAATTCTGTGTGTAGAGCAGCACGCGGTCGCCTTTGGTCAGGCCGACGTGTTGCAGATAGCCTGCCAGTGCGGTCACGCGGGCGGCGATGTCACGGTAAGTATAATCGGCACCGTTGTAGGTGACTGCAATACGGTTGCCCCACTTAACCGCAGCCTCATCCATGCTGATATCAATCGGCTGGTCTGGCTGCGCAAAGGTCCAGTCTTTGCCGGTGGGCCAGAAATCCGGGATGCGGGCGTTTGGGTGGGGCATGGGGCCGTCCTTTGATCTTGCATGTCCGCACGGGGCGTAAGCCAGCCTAGCGTGGCTTTGCGGGATTTTAGCGGGAAATTTTGGACAAGTGTCGTCGCGTCGTTTTTTTCCGCAGGGATGCGAAACAGATGTTCGCATGGCGGAAGCCACCGTAGACTGGGGGCAACAGTTATATGCGAGGGAGGCTCACGATGGGCGAGAAAAAGGTCACCGTGGAATTTGTGGAAGATGTGGCGTTGATCTGCATCAACAACCCGCCGGTGAACGCCAGTGGCGTGGCTGTGCGGCAGGGGATTGTCGATGCTTTGGAAGAGATCAAGACAGCGGGTTCCGCGAAAGCGATTGGTCTCTACTGCGCGGGCCGGACGTTTATTGCCGGGGCGGACATCACCGAGTTTGGCAAGCCGCCGCTGGAGCCGGGTTTGCCCAAGGTCTGCAACATCCTTGAGGACAACGAAACGCCAATTGTGGCGGTGATCCATGGCACGGCGCTGGGCGGTGGGTTGGAAACCGCGATGGGCTGTCACGCGCGGGTGGCGGTGCCTTCGGCGAAGGTGGGCCTGCCCGAGGTGCTTTTGGGGATTCTGCCGGGGGCCGGTGGCACACAGCGCGCACCGCGGTTGGCGGGCATTGCCAATGCGTTGGACTTGATCCTGTCCGGGCGCCATGTGCCTGCGAAGGACGCGTTGGAAATGGGGCTTGTGGATCGCATCGACGAGGGAGAGCCGCGCGATGTGGCTTTGGCGGCGGCGAAAGATGTCGTGGCGGGCACGCTGGCGACGCGCCGGACCGGTGAGTTGACCACCACGCCGGATGATGCGGCGATTGAGGCGACCATGGCGGCGGTTCAAAAGAAGCACCCGCATCTGATTTCTCCGCAGAAATGTGTGGAATGCGTGGCGGCCTCGACTGAGGACTTCCAAGAAGGGCTGGCGTTTGAGCGGGCGCGGTTCATGGAGTGTTTGCCGTCGCCGCAATCCAAAGGCTTGATCCACGCCTTCTTTGGTGAGCGGGCTGTGGCCAATATCCCGGAAAGGAAAGCGCAGGCGAGGGATATCGGGTCCATTGGTGTGATTGGCGGCGGGACCATGGGCTCCGGCATTTCCACATCAGCTTTGATGGCGGGGCTACCGGTGACATTGATTGAAGTGTCACAGGAAGGCTTGGATCGTGGCGTTGCGACCATCACCGGCAATCTGGATGGCGCGGTGAAGCGCGGTAAGATGAGTGCGGAAAAGCGCGATGCAGCGCTGGCCAAGCTGACGGCGTCTACCGAGATGGAGAGCCTCGCAGAGGTCGATCTGGTGATCGAGGCGGTGTTTGAGAAGATGGAGATCAAGAAAGAGATCTTCACCAAGCTGGATGCAATTTGCAAAGACGGCGCGGTGTTGGCGTCTAACACGTCCTATCTCGACGTGAATGAGATTGCGGCGATGACCAAGCGACCACAGGATGTGTTGGGGCTGCATTTCTTCTCGCCTGCGCACATTATGAAGCTGCTCGAGGTGGTTGTGGGTGAGAAGTCCGCGCCGGAAGTTGTGGCAACGGGTTTTGCGCTGGCCAAGAAGATGCGCAAAGTGGCTGTGCGGGCTGGCGTGTGTGATGGATTCATCGGCAACCGTATTCTGGGGCACTACCTGAAAACCGCGAGTTATCTTGTATTGGACGGGGCGCACCCGGATCAGGTGGACAAGGCGCTGGAGAGTTTTGGCTTTGCCATGGGGCCGCACCGTGTGGGTGACCTTGCGGGGCTGGATATTGGTTACATGACCCGCAAGCGGTTGGCGGCAACGCGTCCAGCGGAAGAGCGCTATGGCGGGGCGATTGCTGATCGGCTGAGCGAGAACGGCTGGAACGGGCGTAAGACCGCCAAAGGCTATTTTGTTTATGAAGGCCGCGAGACGCTGGAGAACCCGGACCTGAACGCTATCATCGATGAAGAGCGCGCCAAAGCAGGCATCACGCCACGGGCGTTTAGCGATGAGGAAATTGTTGAGCGCTACATGACTGCGATGATTTCGGAGGCCACACGTGCGGTTGAAGATGGCATTGCGCTGCGGCCAGTGGATGTCGATGTGGTGTTCTTGATGGGCTATGGCTTCCCGCGCTTCCGGGGTGGGCCGCTACATTATGCCGACACTATTGGCGCGGCAGAGCTGGTGAAGCGGATTGAGGCCTACGGCCAAGAGGACGCGCATTACTGGCAAGTGCCTGCGTTGCTTCGGAAAATGGCCGAGGATGGCGGCAGCTTTGCAGATTTGAACAAAGGGAAGTGATGCCATGGACCTGAGCTATTCCAAAGAAGACCTGGCGTTTCGCGATGAGGTGCGGGCGTTTCTGGCCGAGCACCTGCCGGAAGAGGTTTCCAGCGCGGTGCGCTCCGGAGGTGAACTGACCAAAGCGATGATGGAAGAGTGGCACGCCATTCTGAACACGCGTGGGTGGTTGGCGACGATCTGGCCCAAAGAGTTTGGTGGACCAGGTTGGAGCCCGGTGCAGAAGCACATCTTTGAGGAAGAATGCTGTCGGGCTTACGCGCCGCGCATTGTGCCCTTTGGCCTGAATATGCTCGGGCCGGTGCTGATCAAATTTGGGTCCAAAAAGCAGCAAGACCATTACCTGCCGCGTATTTTGGACGGCACCGATTGGTGGTGTCAGGGCTATTCGGAACCCGGCGCGGGGTCGGATTTGGCCTCGCTCAAGACCAAGGCCGAACGCGATGGTGAGGAGTGGGTGATCAATGGGCAGAAGACCTGGACCACCCTGGGGCAGCATGCCGATTGGATTTTCTGCCTGTGTCGGACCGACCACGATGTGAAGCAACAGGCGGGCATCAGCTTTATCCTTGTGGATATGGCGACGCCAGGCATCGAGGTGCGTCCGATCAAGTTGATCGAAGGCGGGCATGAGGTGAACGAGGTGTTTTTCACCGACGTGCGGGTGCCGATTGGCAACCTTGTTGGAGAGGAAAACAAAGGCTGGACCATTGCCAAGTTCCTGCTGACCCATGAGCGGACCGGTATTGCGGGTGTTGGCTTCTCCATGCAGGCGTTGGAAGAGGTCAAGAGCATTGCGCGCTCGACAATGCGCGGTGCGCGGCCGTTGATTGAAGACCCACTGTTTGCGGCGCGGATTGCGCAGGCGGAGATTGACCTTGAGGCGATGAAAATCACCAACCTGCGGATGCTGTTCAAAGCGCAGGAGCAGGGCGCGCCGGGGCCGGAGACTTCGTTGTTGAAAATCAAAGGCACGGTGATCAATCAGGAACTCAAAGACCTTGCTCGGCGCGCACTTGGCCCGGCGGCGACGCCGTTCCCCGGCCACGTGAGTGAAGGCAACCTGATGTTTGGGCCAGCCGATACTGAGCACAACGCGGCGCGGTATTTCAACAACCGTAAGACGTCGATTTTTGGTGGGTCCAACGAGATCCAGCGCAATATTGTGACCAAAACCATGCTGGAGCTTTGAGATGGACTTTAATCTGACCGAAGATCGCCAGATGTTGGCAGATACGTTGGGCCGGTTTTTGGGTGAGAAATACCCGGTCGAGCATCGCATTAAGGTGGCCTATGACGCACCATTTCAAGATCCCGCGCTGTGGGATCAATTGGTCGAGTTGGGGGCGCTGTATGCGCTGGCGCCTGAGGATGCCGGCGGTATGGGCGGCAGCGGATTTGATATTTCCGTTGTGTTTGAGGCGCTTGGCAAGTCGCTGTGTCCGGAGCCTGTATTGGGTGCGATGATGGCCTCGCGTATTTTTGCGGCAGCGGGGGCGGATCAAGAGACGTTGCTGACGGGTGCGACCAAATATGCCGTTGGGATCACCGAGATTGATGCGCCTTATGAGCTTGATCAGATCTCCACGGTGGCCACGGCCAAGGGGGATGGCTTCGCGCTGTCCGGGCGCAAGTCGACGGTTTACGGCGGGCAGGTGGCCGATGTGGTGCTGGTGGCGGCCAAACATGGCGGCGGATTGGGTGTGTTTGCGGTGAACGCGCGCGATGCCGATGTGACCGGTTACGGCATGATGGACGGCGGTGGTGCGGCCGAGGTGCTGCTTGATGACACGCCCGCGACGTTGGTCTTGGCGGACGCCTCTGCGGCACTGGAAGACGCTGTAAACGCAGGGATCGTTGCACTATGTGCTGAAGCTGTGGGCGCGATGGATGTGACACATGCGACCACGGTGGATTACCTCAAGCAGCGCAAGCAGTTTGGCATTCCGATTGGTAAGTTTCAGGTGCTGCAGCATCGCGCGGTGGACATGCTGACCGAAATTGAGCAGGCGCGCTCTATCACGATCAAGGCGGCGGCGGAGCTGGGTGGTGCGGATGCCAGCCGGTATGCGTCCATGGCAAAAAACATGATTGGTCGGGCGGCGCGTTTGGTGGGGGAAGAGAGCATTCAGATGCACGGCGGGATTGCCATGACCTGGGAATATGCGGTGAGCCACTATGCCAAGCGGTTGATCATGTTGGATGCCCAATTGGGTGATACGGATTACCACTTGAGCCAAGTAATGAAAGGCTATGCAACTTAAACGGTTGCCTCTAAACGAAAAGGCGCGCCCGAAGTGGCGCGCCTTTTTTGTTAGCCCAAGATGCCCGGCCAATTGGCGAGGCCTTTGGTGATGTTGCCGGGAATGTCCTGACGCCAGAGTTCCTGTGCGCGCAGGTTGGCGTTGAGATAGAGCACATCTTCGTGGATGGTCCAGGCTTCAGGGATGGTCGGCGCGAGGTAGCCTTTGGACGCGGCATAGGCGCAGTATCCGCCAAAGCGAGGGGCGTAAGCTTCTGGATTGGCTTGGAATTTCGCTGCGTTTTGCGCGGAAGCAAAGCGCCAGGTGGCCCCGTTCCAGTCCACCAGATTGGCGGCAGATCCCTCGACCGGTTTCTGCTCGCTGAAATAGGCCACTGGGTCATAGCCATTGATCGCGATGGGGTTTTGAAACACCTCCGGTTCGCGGGCCAAGGCGGCTTGGGGGGTGAGGGCGTAAGCCAAAGGTGTTGCTGCAAAAAGGCCTAGGGCGGCACGGCGTGTGAGCATGTTTGTTCCTCCTATGTTGGAGGCAATATACGGGTCAGTCGAGATTTGGGGAGGAGGTTTCACCCGGCTGTGATTGCCTGTGAGGGGAAAGTCAGGTGGATGTCGCTTGGATCGAGACACGTTTGACGGTGAGGTCAGTGAGTCCAAATCGGCCTTCAGTATGGATCCAAAACCAGAAATAAACGTCGTTTTAACGCCCTCAGTCGAGCGTTTTATCCAGCTTTGAAGCGCTTTCATATCTGGAGGATATTTGAAATGTTGAAACGTGTAATCTACGCCGCGACTCTGGCCTGCGCGACGGCAGCGACTGCGGTTACTGCTGCCCCAATCAAGCTGGTTCAGGATGAGGCGTATGCGCCCTACATGGGGCTGGAGAACGGGCAACCAACTGGAATCTGGGCCGAATTTATCAATGAAGCCTTGTCGCGCGTCGGAGGGGAATATGACGTGGTGCTGGAGGCCGTGCCTTGGTCGCGCGCTGTTAAATTGGTCGAGTCCGGGCAGGCACACGGTTTGATTGGAACCTACTATCGACCTGACTCCCGTCCGTGGATTGGAACGTATTCAACTTCGCCGGTGACCGAGAAAGTCTCTGTGTATTGCCGCGAAGGTGTGGCACAGTCGGATTGGGCTTATCCGGCCGATTTTGCTGGTCTGACCTTTGGCAATAACGCCGGGTTTGGCACACCGGGTAAGGCCTTTTTTGAAATGGTGGATGCCGGGACGATCACTTTACAAGAGGCACAGACCACTGAGCAAAATCTGAAGAAGCTCGAGAAAGGGCGCATTGATTGCTATGTACAGGAGCAGTTGGCGGCTGAAATGGTCATCAATGGCAAGGGCCTTGAGGGCGTGGTGCGCGTTTTGGACGCCTCTGCAGAGACCGCCCACATTGGGTTTCGCGCGGATTGGCAGGATGAAGAATCCAAAAAGTTCATTGCAGACTTCAACGCTGCTTTGCAATCCATGATGGATGACGGCACCGTGGAAGAGATTGTGTCACGCACGGTTGGTGGCTAGGACGGTCAAATCTGACTAAAAGGCGCAGTGCCCGATTGAGGCATTGCGCTTTTTCTTTTTAGGTTAGGAAGTTACAGAACTTCGAATAGGCCAGCTGCGCCCATGCCACCGCCGACGCACATGGTGCAGACGACGTATTTTGCGCCCCGGCGTTTGCCCTCGATCAGGGCGTGACCGACCATCCGCGCACCGGACATGCCGTAGGGGTGACCGATGGAAATGGCGCCGCCGTTGACGTTTAAGATCTCGTTTGGAATGCCCAGCACGCGGGCGGAGTGCAGCACCTGACAGGCGAAGGCTTCGTTGAGTTCCCAGAGGCCGATGTCGTCCATTTTTAAGCCATGGGCACTCAGCAATTTGGGCACAGCATGGATCGGGCCGATGCCCATTTCGTCAGGTTCCAGCCCTTCGGCCATCACGCCAACGTAACGGCCCAGCGGTTCAAGTCCTTGTTTTTCGGCCATTTTGGCTTCCATGATCACCGAGGCGGAGGCGCCGTCAGAGAGTTGGGAAGCGTTGCCGGCGGTGATGAATTGGCCTTCTTTGACCTGTTGCCCGTCTTTGAAGACGGGACTTAAGCCTTGCAGGTTTTCCAAGGTGGTAGACGGGCGGTTGCCCTCGTCTTTCTCAAGCGTCACCTCTTGAAAGGTCACCTCTTTGGTCTCTTTGTCCATCACGCCCATGGTGGAGGTCAGTGGCACAATCTCGTCGTCAAACCTGCCCGCGGCCTGTGCGGCAGCGGTGCGGTGTTGGGATTGCAGCGCGTAGGCGTCTTGATCTTCGCGGGTCACGCCGTAGCGTTCCGCGACGATCTCGGCGGTCTCCAGCATGGACATGTAGAGCGCTGGTTTGTGCTCCTTGATCCACGGATCCACGCGGCGGTCCATGCGCATTTTTTCGTTTTGTACCAAGGAGACAGACTCAACACCGCCGCCAATCGCCACGTCCATGCCATCGTGCACAACCTGTTTGGCCGCTGTGGCGATGGCCATCATGCCCGAGGCGCATTGGCGGTCGAGCGACATGCCTGCCACCGTCACTGGCAAGCCTGCACGGATCACAGCCTGGCGGGCGATGTTGCCGCCAGTGGCGCCTTGCTGAAGCGCAGCGCCAATGATGCAATCTTCGACTTCGTGGCCTTCCAAACCGGCGCGGGAGACCGCGTGAGAGACAGCGTGGCCGATCAGCTCTTGTGCCTGGGTGTTGTTGAATGCACCGCGGTAGGCCTTGCCAATTGGGGTGCGGGCGGTGGAGACAATGAGGGCGTCGCGCATGGGGGAAATGTCCTGATTTTTCACGTCGGTATTGCGTCTGTATCGCGGCTGTTATGCGGAGATGCGTTTTACGCCCTAGCTGGCCTGTGCGTAGGTCTCGACACCCTGTTCAAAGCGCAGATTTTTCCATTGTGCGACCAGTGCGGGTTTGTCTTCGCCCTTGATTTCGACGGTCACGTTCCACTGCATCTCGATCACACCGGGCTGCGGTTCGGAGTATTTTGCCAAGGTGAAGCGACCGCGAATTTCGGCGCCAGCTTTGACCGGGGCAACAAAACGGACGCGGTCAAAGCCGTAGTTGATGCCGGTGCTTTCCGCTTCGGTGCGGGGCACGGCGTTGGCGATCATCTGACTGAGCAAGGAGAGGGTGAGAAAGCCGGGGGCTACGGTGCTGCCGTAAGGCGTGTCTTTGGCCGCATCCGGATCTGTGTGAATATCCTGAGCTTCACCGGTGGCGAGGGCAAAGGCGTCAATCATGGCCTGGTCAATCTTGACCCATTTGGAGAGGCCAAATTCGCAGCCCACACCGTCTTCGAGTTTGAGGATTCTTGAAATCATATGACCGGCTCCCAACCCATCTTAGAATGAGAAATTCCGCAATGCAGAATATGCTTTCGCACCTGCCTAGAAGACGGGATTCGGAAGGGTCTGTCAATATGCGGAAGTTATTTCCGTTATGCGGAATTTGGCTGCGGGTGTTGTGATCGGGTGTGAATAGCGGTGACCCGACGCAGGGTGCACTATGTTACGACCTTGGTGTGCTTGCAGCGGTTTGTGCTTCTGCCTAGGTTGGCGAGGCACGCGCACAGGAGGAGAGCTGCCATGCATATGAGTGATCAACGCGAAATTGCGGCCCCGGTGGCTGACGTCTGGGCGGCTTTGTTGAGCGCGGACAGCCTGCTCAATTGTGTGCCTGGCGCCAAAGAAGTGACCGGCAATGCCGAAGAGGGCTTTGAGGCTACGGTGGTGCAGAAGGTCGGGCCGGTGAAGGCAACCTTCAAAGGTCAGGTTGCCTTGTCCAATATGGTGGAGGGCGAGAGCCTGACCCTGACCGGCGAGGGCAAGGGCGGTGCGGCGGGCTTTGCCAAAGGCGGCGCGGATGTGACGTTGGCGGCCAGCGAGACCGGTACGTTGTTGAGTTACGAGGTGGACGCCAAGGTGGGCGGCAAGTTGGCGCAATTGGGCAGCCGATTGATTGACGGGTTTGCCAAGAAGATGGCGGATCAGTTTTTCACCAATTTGCAAACCTCGCTGGAAGGGCCTGAAGAAGAGGCGGAAGAGGCTGCGGATGCAGGGGCCGAAGAGGCGCCCAAAAAGAGCCTGTTGAAGCGTATGACTGGCGGCTGATGCGGGTTCTGCATCAGGAGTTTCTCTAACAGATTGCGCCACCGGGCTTGTAGAGCCGTGCGGTGGTGCACATATCCCTCTGAAAATTTGTGCACTTGGCGCGGTTTATCCAACTGATAGGGTGGCGCGTTCAAAAGGTGCAGACCGGAAGAGGGAGCCGGCGGTGATTGTAGACATAAAAGATTTGCGCAAAACCTACAAAGGTGGGTTTGAGGCGCTCAAAGGCGTGACCTTGGGCATCAAAGAGGGCGAGATTCTCGCGCTTCTGGGTCCTAATGGTGCGGGGAAAACCACACTTATTTCCACCATTTGCGGGATCACCAACCCGAGCTCTGGCTCGGTGACTGTTGGCGGGCATGATGTGGTGACGGACTACCGCGCGGCGCGGTCAATGATTGGGTTGGTGCCACAGGAGATCAACCTGGAGCCGTTTAACAAGGTGATTGACGTGGTCACCTACTCGCGCGGCCTGTTTGGCAAGAAGGCCAACCCGGCGAAGATTGAGGAAATCCTCAAGCAGCTGTCACTCTGGGACAAAAAAGATGCGCGGGTGATGATGCTGTCTGGCGGCATGAAGCGGCGGGTGTTGATTGCCAAGGCGCTCAGCCACGAGCCGCGGGTGTTGTTTTTGGATGAACCGACTGCGGGCGTGGATGTGGAACTGCGCAAGGACATGTGGGATGTGGTGGCCAAGCTTAAAGAGCAAGGCGTGACCATCATTCTGACCACCCACTACATTGAAGAAGCCGAGGCGATTGCCGATCGTGTGGGCGTGATTAACGGTGGCGAGCTGCTGCTGGTTGAGGAAAAGGCCGCGTTGATGCAGCGCTTAGGGCAGAAAACGCTACAAGTTGACCTGCAAGCGCCGGTGGAGCGCGTGCCGGAGAGCCTGGCGGGCTACGACCTTGAGCTTGCGGAGGATGGTCATGCGCTGCGCTATCACTACGACACCACAGGCGAGAGCACAGGCATTACGCGGCTCTTGGGCGATATCAGCGCGGCAGGGTTGCAGTTGAAAGATTTGCAGACGGAGCAGTCGAGCCTTGAAGACATCTTTGTTGGTCTGGTGAAGGAGGACGCGGCATGAACTATACGGCTGTATGGGCAATCTACTCCTCGGAAATGGTCCGGTTTTTCCGAACCATCGCGCAGAGTTTCATTTCGCCGGTGATTTCCACGTCGCTGTATTTTGTGGTGTTTGGCGCCGCGATTGGCAGCCGGATCGATCAGGTGGAAGGCGTGAGTTACGGCGCGTTTATTGTGCCGGGGCTGATCATGTTGTCGGTGATGACGCAGGCGCTCTCAAACGCGTCTTTTGGCATCTACTTTCCCAAGTTCATTGGCACGGTCTACGAGCTTTTGAGCGCGCCAATCAGTTTCTTTGAGATTGTGCTTGGCTTTGTCGGAGCTGCGGCCACCAAAGCGCTGTTTATCGGCGTGGTGATCCTGGCGACAGCGTCATTGTTTGTCGATGTGCCGATCACCCATCCTTGGGCGATGGTGCTGTTTTTGGTGCTGACCTGTGTCAGCTTCTCGCTGTTTGGCTTCATCATTGGGGTCTGGGCAGGCAACTTTGAGCAATTGCAGCTGATCCCGCTGCTGGTGGTGACGCCGCTGGTGTTCCTTGGCGGATCGTTTTACTCGATCTCGATGTTGCCGGCGATTTGGCAGAAAATCACCTTGTTTAACCCGGTGGTGTACCTGATTTCCGGTTTCCGCTGGTCGTTCTTTGGCACCGCGGATGTGCCGGTGGGGCTGAGCCTGTTGGCGATCTTTGGCTTCACGTCGCTGTGCATGGTGATCATCTGGTGGATCTTCAAGACAGGTTGGCGCATTCGGGCGTAAGGTTTCAATGTGACGCGAGGTGACTCGCGTCACATCAGGATTTTTGATCACAAACATCGCTTTCCTGAGGGGCTTGCCTTGTGAAACGACCATGCGCGTTCTAAATGCCATGGGATGAAACGCTTAAACCCCTTTGCCAAAAAAGCGCCCACAGTGGCGGTTGTGCGCCTGCAAGGCATGATTGCCGCAGGCGGACGTGGACAATTGAACGATGCCACTCTGGCGCCGTTGCTGGAAAAAGCCTTCGCCAAAGGCAAACCTGCGGCGGTGGCATTGGAGATCAACTCTCCTGGCGGAAGCCCGGTGCAAAGCGCGCTAATTGGCAGCCGTATCCGGCGCTTGGCGGAGGAAAAAGACGTTCCCGTGATTGCCTTTGTTGAGGATGTGGCCGCGTCAGGCGGCTATTGGCTCGCAGCGGCGGCGGATGAGATTTACGCAGACGAAAGCTCGGTTGTCGGCTCGATTGGGGTGATCTCCGCCGGGTTTGGCGCCAATGTGTTCCTGTCGCGTCAAGGCATCGAGCGGCGGGTGTATACCGCTGGTGAAAGCAAATCGATGCTGGATCCGTTTAAGCCGGAAAACGCCGAAGATGTGGTACGGCTCAAGCGGATGTTGGAGCAAATTCACCAAAACTTCATCGCCCATGTGCAAACACGGCGGGATGGAAAACTTGCGGACAATGACGACCTGTTCACCGGAGAAATCTGGATTGGGTCGCAGGCCAAAGAGGTTGGTCTGATTGACGAGATTGGCCATTTGGTGCCGGTTCTGAAGGCGCGCTTTGGGGACAAAGTGAAGCTGCGCCGCTATGGCGTAAAACGGTCTATGTGGCAGCGTTTTGGGGCATCACTCGCCCAGGATGCGGTTGCGGGCATCGAAGAGCGGGCGCAGTTTGCGCGGTTTGGGCTCTGACGTGCTGGTAAAGATTGTCTCTCTGTTTCTGGTTGGCATGGCGGTGCTCGCGATGTTTGGCAAGCTCCGGTTTCCCGGACAGAAGCAGTTGCAATCCAAGAAATGCACTAAGTGCGGGCGCTTTAAAATTGGCAAGGGGCCGTGCCCCTGTCGGAAGGACATGGGGTAAAGTATGGAATGGTTGCTGGTATCGCTGGGATTGGTGATCCTGCTTCTGGCGGGGGACGCGCTGGTACGTGGCGCGGTGAACCTGTCGCTGCGGATTGGGATTCCGGCGCTGATCGTCTCCTTGACGATTGTGGCCTTTGGTACCTCTGCGCCTGAACTGCTGATTTCCCTGCAAGCGGCGCTGAAAAACGCGCCAGGTATTGCGATTGGTAACGTTGTAGGCTCCAACATCGCCAACATTCTGTTGGTGTTGGGCATCCCTGCCATTTTGGCACCAATCCACACCAGTCACTGCAACTCCAAGCGCAACTTTATCATGATGATTGCAGCCTCTGTGCTGTTTATTGCTTTGGCCGCTGACGGCTTCTTCCGCATGGGTAATGGCCTTGTGCTGTTGGGGGCGTTGGCATTGGTATTGGGTAGTGCGTTTTATCAGGCGCGCTGTCACAAAAAGGCGGAAGCCGCTGCGGTGATGGACGAGGAAGAGGTTGAGGGTGCGGACCCGGACATGCCGTGGTGGCGCATCATTGTCTTCCTTCTGCTTGGCTTGATTGGTCTGCCTTTGGGCGCTGATCTGATGGTCGACAATGCCGAGATCATTGCCCGCCGCTACGGTGTGAGTGACACGGTGATTGGTCTGACGCTGATTGCGCTTGGCACGTCTTTGCCGGAGCTGGCCACCACTGTGATGGCCGCATTGCGCCGTCAGGCGGATGTGGCGCTGGGCAACGTGATTGGCTCCAACATGTTCAATCTGTTGGCCATCATCGGCATTACCTCGATTGTGCACCCTATTCGCGTCGACCCGGACTTTTTCGACTTTGACTTCTGGGTGATGTTGGGGGCGTCGTTCATGTTGTTCCCTTTTGTCTTCCTGAAAAAAGACATCACACGCATCTGGGGTGTTATTCTCACCGCACTCTATCTAGCCTATATATTGATTACCCTGACCTGACTTAAGCGGAGGCTGACATGGCGCGGGCATTGGTGACTGGCGCCGGACAGCGGCTTGGACAGGCGATGGCAATTGCGCTGGCAGGGCGTGGCTACGACGTGGCGGTGCATTATGCGACGTCTGATGATGGGGCGGCAGACACGCTGAACGCGATTGAGGCTCATGGGCAAAAAGGCGTGGCGCTGCAGGCGGATCTGTTGGACGAGACGCAGGCCAGTGCTTTGTTTGCGCAGAGTGTGGCGGCGTTGGGCGGACCCATAACCTGTTTGATCAACAATGCGTCGATCTTTGAGGACGACACCCTTCAGTCGTCAACCAGAGAGAGTTGGGATCGCCATATGGAGAGTAACCTGCGCGCGCCTTATGTTTTGACCCAGTTGATGGCGCAGCAGGGGCTCAAGGCGTCTTTGGACGCGGCCGGCGAACCGGTGGCGGCTGGGTTGGTGGTGAACATGCTGGATCAGCGAATTCGCAACCTGACGCCGGAGTATTCAACTTATACCTTGGCGAAGATGGGGCTGTGGGCGCTGACACAAACAGCGGCGCAGGGATTGGCCCCGGACATTCGGGTGAACGGCATCGCGCCGGGACCCACGCTGCGGGGCGCGCACCAGAGCGTTTCGGAGTTTGCCAACGAGCGACACGGAACGGTTCTTCGGCGGGGCGTTGGCCCGCAGGATATAGTCGCGGCTTTGGCTTATCTGTTGGAGGCACAGGCTGTCACAGGGCAGGCAATTTGTGTGGATGGCGGGCAACATTTGACGTGGTGAAACGCCAGAAGAGGCTTTGCCGCATGGTTGGCTGATTGCGGTAACGGAGTGCCAAATTCTGAGCCAAACACGCATATCAGAGATAAGTTTTGCACCGGTCACAGTTCCGTTACATAAATTTTACTTTTTCTTAATGATTTCAACGATTTGCTTCGTGGATAAAAAAGTTCTCTTTAAAATCAATGCGTTAGTTTTGTGCCTAATTTTTAAGCACTGCGTCGAAAGCAGCCAAAAACAAGGGAAATCCTCGGAAGCCATAAAGATATCTTCAGACTTATCCACAGTTTCGGTGGATTTGTTTATGCTTGCTTCTGCCCCGTCAAGATTGCAGCCCGACCAAAAGAATCATATTTGAGAACTCATGAGTGAAGACAGCCCTGCAGTCCCCGAAGGCCCGACGGGACACGAATGTATACATAGCTATCTGAAAACACTGGACGGATCGCCCGGTGTTTATCGCATGCTCGATGCGCAGGCGCGAATTCTCTACGTTGGTAAAGCGCGCAATTTGCGGGCGCGGGTTTCCAATTATGCGCGGCCTTCTGGGCATTCCGGGCGGATCGCGCGGATGATCTCTGAAACATCGTCGATGATGTTTCTGACCACCAAGACGGAAACCGAGGCGCTGCTGCTTGAACAAAACCTGATCAAGCAGCTGAAGCCGAAGTACAACGTGTTGCTGCGGGATGACAAAAGTTTTCCGAATATTCTGGTCAGTCGAGCGCATGGGTATCCGCAGATCAAGAAACATCGCGGGGCCAAAAAGGAAAAAGGCAATTACTACGGACCGTTTGCCAATGCCGGGGCGGTCACCCGGACGTTGAGTCAGCTGCAGAAAGTGTTCTTGCTGCGTAACTGCTCAGATGCGCAGTTTGAGAGCCGGACGCGGCCATGTTTGCTGTTTCAGATCAAGCGCTGCTCTGGACCTTGTGTCGGGCGGATTTCGGAAAGTGACTATGCCGAAAGCGTGCGGGATGCGGAGCGGTTTTTGTCCGGACGCTCAACGCAGATACAAGAGACCTTGGCCAAGCAGATGCAGGCTGCCTCTGATGCGATGGAGTTTGAGAAAGCGGCGACGTTACGAGATCGCATTCGGGCGTTGACCTCGGTGCAAACAACGCAAGGCATCAATCCGCGCGGCGTGGCAGAAGCGGACGTGATTGCGCTGCATCTGGAGAAGGGGCAGGCCTGTGTGCAGGTGTTCTTCATCCGGGCCAATCAAAACTGGGGCAACCGGGATTTTTATCCGCGTGTTGGGGCGGATGTGGAGGCGGCAGAGGTGCTGGAGGCCTTCATAGGTCAGTTCTACGACGGCAAGGAGCCACCGCGGCAATTGATCCTGTCACATGCGATCGAAAATGCGGCGCTGATGGCGGAGGCGCTGGGGTCCAAGGCCGGGCGCAAGGTCGAGATCACCGTGCCCCAGCGCGGCGAGAAGGCGGAACTTGTGGAAGGCGCTGCCAGAAATGCGCGGGAAAGCCTGGCGCGCAAGATGAGTGAGACCGCCACGCAGGCAAAATTGCTGCAAGGTGTGGCGGAAGCCTTTGATCTGGACGGGCCACCGCAGCGGATTGAGGTCTACGACAACAGCCACATTCAAGGCACCAATGCGGTGGGTGGCATGATTGTCGCTGGTCCCGAAGGCTTCATGAAAAACAGCTATCGCAAGTTCAACATCAAGGGGGATGACATCACGCCGGGGGATGACTTTGGCATGATGAAAGAGGTTTTGAATCGGCGGTTTAAGCGATTGCTGAAGGAAGACCCGGATCGTGACAAAGGCATGTGGCCGGACCTGTTGTTGATCGATGGCGGTGCCGGGCAGGTGAGTGCGGTGCGCGAGATCATGGAAGAGTACGGCGTCGAGGATGTGCCGATGGTCGGCGTGGCCAAAGGCGTGGATCGGGACCACGGCAAAGAGGAATTCCACCGCGTTGGCAAAAGCGTGATGGCACTGCGCCGAAATGATCCGGTTTTGTATTTTGTGCAACGGTTGCGCGATGAGGCGCACCGGTTTGCGATTGGCACACACCGGGCTAAGCGAGCCAAAGCCGTGGGGACCACGCCGCTGGATGATGTGCCGGGCGTGGGCGCGACACGAAAGCGGGCTTTGTTGGCGCATTTTGGCAGCGCCAAAGCCGTGAGCCGCGCCAATTTGGCGGATTTGAAAGCCGTGGAGGGCGTCTCTGACAAGCTGGCGGAGACAATCTACGACTTTTTCCACGAAGGAAGTTAAACCCTGCGCGCGGTGGGTGTTGCCTAAGCAGGCACTTTGCCGCGCAGCACGAGGTTTTCCACAATCTGTTCGACAAACCCAACCATGCCATCGGGGCCTGAGGCGCGGTCCTTGAGGTGGATCGACAGGTCGGGGCGGCGGGTGGCGATCAGGCCAATCAGGTCGCCGCGCGTGTCGTCATCCATGCTCGCGCCCATAATGACGCAGCAAATGCGCGGTTCGGTGTCCAACTGGCGGATGACTTCGCCGTGATCGTGTGCGCCAAGCTATTGAATGGGCAGGTGGTCAAGTTGGCGCGGGACGGCACCAATCACGTTGGGCAGCTTTCCAACAAGCAATACAACAGGTTGCATAAGAGTATCTCCTCTGACGATGTGCGCTCGAGGGTCTTGCCCGTTCTGCCTCGTGTGAGTGTAGCACAGTTTTGTGGGCTCTGGGTCATGGTTGCGACACCGCGTCACAATCGCGCTTCCCCTGACGCGGGAGACAGGCTAAGTCAGGGGCATGACCTGGACCATTCCCAACATCCTTTCTGTGATGCGCCTGTTTGCAGCCCCGATGGTTGCTGTGATGTTTCTCTATTTTGAAAGGCCTTACGCGGATTGGTTTGCGCTGATGCTGTTTTTGGTGGCCGCCGTAACCGATTGGTTTGACGGCTATCTGGCGCGGTTGTGGAAGCAGGAAACCAAGCTGGGCGCGATGATGGACCCGATTGCTGATAAGGCGATGGTGGTGATCGCGCTGATGGTCATCGTAGGCTATAGCTCCATGTCGCCTTGGCTGGTGCTGCCAGCCACCGTGATCTTGTTCCGCGAAGTGTTTGTCTCAGGCCTGCGTGAGTTCCTTGGCGATACTGCCGGAACGCTGAAGGTGACCAAGCTGGCAAAGTGGAAAACGGCGACGCAAATGGTTGCGATTGCGTTCCTTTTTGGCCAGGGCGTGTTTGAGCATTACCTTGGCATGTCGGCCTGGGGCATGGATTTGGCGCTGTTTGATCAGATCATGGCGGGCGAGGTGGAAGACCTGCAAGGGCTGCGTTGGAAACACACCGGGATGGTGTGGAGCGGCTGGGTAGGACTTTTGTTGCTGTGGATTGCGGCCGCGTTGACCGCTATCACGGGTATTGATTACTTCAATAAAGCCAAGCCGCATCTAAAGGATTGATCACAATGGATGTTCTCTATTTTGCATGGGTGCGCGAGCGCATTGGTATCCCGAAAGAAAAGGTCGAGACCAACGCCACAACGGTGATGCAGTTGGTCGAAGAACTGAAGACACGCGAAGAGCGGTATGAGGTGGCTTTCTCGGATTTGAGCGCCTTGCGTGTGGCGATCGATCAGGAATTGACTGACTTTGATGCACCCCTTGAGGGCGTGCGTGAAGTGGCGTTTTTCCCACCAATGACAGGCGGTTAAGAGGTCTCTCATGCGCGTCGTTGTCCAGGAAGAGCCGTTTGATTTTGGCCATGAGGCGCAGGCTTTTGCCAGCGGGCACAGCAATATGGGCGCGATTGTCACCTTCACCGGTGTGGTGCGCGATGCCGACAAGGGCGGCATGGATCGGATGGTGATTGAACACTATCCCGGAATGACCCAGAAGGCGCTGGAGAAGATTGCCGAAGAGGCCGTAAGTCGTTGGGATCTTGGGGATGTTTTGGTCATCCACCGCCATGGCGAGCTGCGTCAGGGCGATATGATCATGATGGTGGCGACCGCGTCGCGGCATCGGGTGAATGCCTTTGAGGCGGCGGAATATCTGATGGATTACCTGAAGTCCCGCGCGCCGTTCTGGAAGAAAGAATACACCGCAGATGGGGCCGAGTGGGTTGCGGCCAAAGACGAAGATGAGGACGCGCTGAGCCGCTGGTGATGTTGGTGCGTTAACCTGCGGGTTTGGTTCGTTTTGGACGTCGGTATTTTGTCGGTATCGCGGCTGTTTTGCGGAGGTGCGCGTTTTTACGGCCGCGCGGCAGGCGAGTGTAAACCCGCCGCGCGGTGCAACGCCGTTTTAGGCAACAGCTTTTGAGTTGAGAACCGCCTCTCGCGCTTTGACGATAGCGGCGATTAGCCGGTCGATGTCGGCCTCTGTTGTGGCCCAGTTGGAAACACTCAGGCGGAAGCCGTTTTGGCCTTGCCAGGCGGCGGCGCCAAACCATGCCTCGCCGGACGCCTGCACCTCCGCCGTGATGGCGGCGCAGAGGTCTGGGCTGCCGGGCAAGGTCACAAACACCTGATTGAAGTGCACGTCGTGTGGGACGCTGAAGCCTTCATTGCGCAGTGCCGCCGCGAGGCGGGTGGCCTTGCTGTGGAAGCCCATGATCATGTCGCTGAGGCCCTCTCGGCCAAGGGAGAGCAGGGCGGCGTAGGTTTCCGTGCCTCGGGCTGCGCGGCTGAACTCTGGCGTCAGGTCGGCGGGTGAGGGATAGGTGGGCGGCAGATAGGCGGCGCCGATCGCCATGGAGGCACGCATCTCTTCGGGATGGCGGCAGAGGGCCAGACCGGAGTCATAGGGCGCGTTGAGAGTTTTGTGGGCGTCCACCACCCAGCTGTCGGCTTTCTCCAAACCGGCTAGGTCATCGGCCAGGTCGGGCACAGCGCGGGCCCAGAGGCCGAAGGCACCATCGACATGCAACCACGCGCCCGCAGCCTGGCAGATGTCGGCGATTTCCCCAATCGGATCAAAGGCGCCGGTACAGACGTTACCCGCCTGTGCCAACACAATGCAGGAGGCATCAAGTTGGGGCAGTTTGTCGGCACGCATGCGGCCTTGGGTGTCGGTGGGGACACGTTCGATATTGTCGGAGCCAAGGCCAATCAGGCGCAGGGATTTGAGCACAGTGGCGTGGATCTCGGCGCTGGCGATCACGCGCAGGTTTGGCGCGCCGAGCAGGCCTTTGCCACGGGGATGGCCGAGGCGGGCCAGCAAGGTGTCACGGGCAGTGGCCAGCAGGGTCATGTTGGCCATGGTCGCGCCGGTGGTGAAGGCACCTTCGGTTTCTGCGGGCAGGTTCAGGAGGTCGATGATCCAGCGCACGGCGGTTTTTTCCATCTGCATCACAGAAGGGCCGGTGTCCGCATTGGCGCATTGGTCCCAGGCGGAAAGGAGCGCGCGGGCACCGGAGGCGGCGGGCAGTGCGCCGCCGATGACGTAGCCGAAGTAGCGGCCTGCGGCGGTGGCGACGGTTCCGGGGCTGCCAGCGTCTTGCATCAGGGAGAGCACGTCGTTGGGGCTGTGGCCGTGTTTGGGGAGCGAGATGTCGAGCGCGGGGAACTGGGCCGTGTCTGCGTTTACTTGGCGGTCGGAGAGGGTGTTCAGGTAGTCTTCGCCAAGTTTTGCGCCTTGGGCGAAGGCTTGGGCTTGGCGGGCGAGGGGATCTGAGGCTATGTTCATATCGAGATCAGTCTATATAGGGAATCATCTATATTGATAATTGGCGATACGGAGCAAGAGTCAACTGAGTCGGTGACGGCGCAGGCAAAAGTCTTTGCCGCGCTGTCCAGCCCGGTGCGCTTGCAGATCATGCTTTGGCTGCTGGACCCGCGTCCACATTTTGCGCCGCAGGTGGATGGAGATTTGGTTGAGGATGGCGTTTGTGTGGGACGGATTGTCGAAAAGCTGGACCTGTCGCAACCCACGGTGAGCGCGCATATGAAAAAACTGAGCGCCGCCGGATTGGTGCGCGGCAAGAAGATCAACAACTGGATTTTCTATAAGCCGCAGCGGGATGTGCTGCAGGCGGCTGGGGTGGTGTTGGAGCGTTAGACTTGCTACCGCACCGGATGCCAGAGGCGATCCCAGCGCCATTGTGACAGATCCTGATAGCTTTCGCCTGAGGTCGAAAATGCGACACGAAACAGCTTGTGCGTGACATTGGGGATCGGCACAAAGCCAACGCCGCGCGCGAAAAGGGGAACGCGGCTGTCGGAGGCATTGTCGCGGTTGTCACCCAACACAAACACATGGCCCTCCGGCACGGTGTAGATGCCGGTGTTGTCGGCCTGACTTCGGGCGATGTTTAGGATCTGGTGACGGTGGCCATTGGGCAAGGCTTCCTCGAACAGTTCTTTGGAGCAAGTGCCGCCGATTCCGACCGGGCCGTTGGCGCAGCGGGGAAGGAGTTGTAACGGGCCTTGTGGTTGGAACAGTTCGTCAAAGCTGCCCTGCGCGGTTTGCTGTGCCGGTGTGTCGTTGATGTGCAGGACGCTATCCATCATTTGGATGCGGTCCCCCGGCAAGCCAATTACGCGGGCGACAATTTCGTATCCGGTGGCCGGGTGGGCAAACAAAACGACGTCACCTGCGGCTACGGTGGCACCAACAATCTGACGGGCAAGGGCAAAGTCGCCCGCCAACAAGGTGGGTTTCATACTGCCTGAGGGGATGGTGTAGGGTGCCCAGAAAGCGCGGGACAGACCCAGGACAACCAACAGTAACAAAATGGTTTGGCCGATGCGGTGGGTCCAATGCGCTGGCCATGTATCGTCAGATTGGGCCTTGGGGCGGGGGATGCCAATGGCAAAGGTGACCAGAAAGCCAAGGAAAGGAATGGCGACCAAAAGGCTCCAATAGCCGGATGCGCCAAAGCTGTGTAGGCGGCGCACGAGGAGCGGCCAAAGTAGAAATTGGGCCGTCGTCAGGGTGGTCAAGGCCACCCAAGACGGCAGTGCGCCGATGTCTTTGAGAACAAATGCAGCGACTTGGCAGGACAGTGCCAAAAGGAGCGCAATCCAATAGGGCTTGCGGTTGAGCGTGCCGCTCCAGTCAAACGGGGAATAGCGCATCGGTGTCCAACTTGAAGTCTATAAAAACTTGTGTTGGACTGTGAGGCGACTGTGACGGTCGTGCATCCTTAAAGTGAAGTCGGTCTCTGATGCGGGCCTTACGCCCCGCCGAGATGCTCCACGTGGTTGCGCAGCTCTTCGGCCTCTTGCCGGGCGTCGCGCAGGCCGTCCATGGCGGCGCGTAACTCTGCTTCGGTCTGGGTGAGCTGATTGGTCAGCTCGGCCTCGCGCTGTTGCAGGTAGGTGATCGCCTGATCGCGGGTCTCTTCGGCTTCGTGCAGCTCCTGGGACATGCGCTCCAGCTGGTCGACGTCAGACTGCGCGACGCGGGTGAAGCGGTGCACCAGCCAATTGGCAAACCAGCCCATGCAGAAAGCCACAAACAGAATGACGGCGGTGGTCAGGATGAACTCAATTCTGGTCATTTGTCTCGTCCTCTGCGCCGTCTTCTGGTGCGGCGTTGTCTGTCGATGTGTCGTCTGTTGCGGCATCTGCGCCCGTGTCCGCTGTGGCGTCTGCCTCGGTGGCAGGGGCGTCGGCAGCTGTGTCTTCGGTGGCCGTGTCCTCAGAAGCGGTTGCCTCGTCGGCGGTCTCGCTTGCGGCTTCTGGCGCTGCCGCGCCAGTGTCCTCTGACGTGGCTTCGGGGGTGTCCGCCCCGGTGGCGTCTGCTTCGCTTTCGCTTGCCGTTGCCTCAGTTTCGGTGGCCTCGGCATCTGCGGCTTCGGCACCTTCCTCTGCGGCTGCCTCGGCCTGTTCCTCTTCTGGCACGATGCGGACAAATTCGATGCGGCGGTTGGCTTCGCGGCCTTCGGCGGTGTCGTTGTCAGCAATGGGCTGGCTTTCGCCATAGCCAAGCGCGAGGAAACCTTTGGTCAACACGCGGCGTTCTTGCAGCGCGGTCAGAACTGCCAGCGCGCGGGTTTGCGACAGGGCCTGGTTCATGCTTTCGCGGCCCTGGCTGTCGGTGTGGCCCTGGATCTCGATTTGCAGGTCGGGACAGGCGTTGAGCTCTTCGGCCAGCTTGTCGATGATCGCGGCGGCGCTTTCGTCCAGCGTGCCTTTGCCTGGTTCAAAGGCAATTTTGGTCTCGTCCTGAAGCGCTTGGATATTGGCCATGCATTCTTCATTGGTCGGCAGACCTGCCAGCGGGTCGAGGGTCTCGACATAGGTGACATTGATCGCGAAGTGGTCGGTCTGGCTCAGTTTGGCGGCCAGAAGCTGCGCAATGCGGGCGTTGGTTTCGGTGTTGCCGGTATTGCCCGTGATGGAAACGGCCTCCGGGGTCACAATCAGCGAGCCGTTGTTGAGCATGGTGAGCGCATCCAGCCCAGCCATCACGCGGAAGGGCCAGGTGGGGGGAAGGGTTTCATCCAGGCGGGTCGCCATATGCACGGTTTCGGTGCCAAAGCGGGCGCGGGCGTAGCTGTCGGTGGTGTCGCGCGCAATGTCGTTGGGCAGGCGGCCGCGCAGCTGCACCAGACCTTCAGGGCTGAGCGTGGCGGTGAATTCCTGCGCTTCGGCGCCATTGTCGTCAGCTTCGGGTGTTGGCGGCAACGTCGCCAAGAGGGCAAAGGCTTCTGGCAGGGTGCCTTCGAGTTCGCCAACCACACGGTCAAACAGCGCCTGATCGGTGCCCATTTGTGCGGTCAATGTTACGTCGGCATCAGAAAAGGTTAGCGTGCCGCCGCCCAACTCGTTGAGACCGCGAATGGCGGTGGACACGGCGTCTCCCCACTTGGTGGAAGGCACGCCAAGGCCAATCACACATTCCACATTGTCCGTCAGACCTGCGGCGCGGGCGGCGGTCAGGATTTTGGCGCGGGCCTTGTCGGTGTCCGCAGAGCAGGCGTCAAAGCGGGCGATCTCGCCGTCTTTGACAAGGCGCAGCGTGAAGGGGGTGATCACCGGACGAGGGGCGGAGATGTTCAGGTTGATCTCTACGCCGGTGGGCGCGCGGCGGGTGAGGTCAATTTCCAGCTCTGCGCGCGCTTCTGGACTGTCCGCCATGGCGGTGACATCCACGCGCCCTGCTTTCACGGAGATTTTCGAGCGCGGCAGGTCTTTGAGCGCGGCGATGGCAAAGCGGGTGGCGGAGGACCAGCCGGACGGTGCTGCGTAATCTGCGGTTTCCAATAGGTCCGCAACTTCGCCATTGGCAGAGATGCTTTTGAGCTCGCGCAACATGCGCGCACGGTCCGCGCTTTCCGGGATCAGGCCGATCAGGGAGATGCCTGCATCGTTGCGCAGGATTTCCACGGAGAAACGGGGCGGCGCGATGGCGGCGGTGGCGGGCACTTCCATGTTGTCAATCACACGGGCGGCATCGACGATGCGGCCTGCGGCGGAGATCGCTTTGAAGCGGTCGGCCTCGGAAGGTGCCACGCCCGCAAGAAAGATTTGCAGACCTTCGGCATGCACTTCGGCCCAGTCCATGCCGGACTTGGACAGCTCGTGCTCTACCGTGGTTTTAGAGGTGTCTTCGATCAGGTCAGCAGACAGGCTCGCGGCGACAAGGCTGAGCAGCCCAGCCGTGGCGAAGGTAACAAACAGGATGAGGAGGGAAGAAAGTCGCATTCAGAAAGTGTGGTCCGTCCAGTGGTGCATGGTTGATACGGGGTTCTGCCCCGGCTTGCAATCACAGGAAAAATGCGACGGCGAAAAACAGCAGAGGGATCAGGCCGGTGTCGCGGTTGGCGCGGAACAGGCGCAGCAGCACGGCGGTGTCGTCGGTGTCCAGTTGGCGCAGCTGCCATTGCATGTGCCACCCCATGGCCAGCGGGCCGAGCAGGGCGACGGCCATTGCGGCGGGGCTGTGCTCGATGGTGACCATCAAAACGGCAAAGCCAAACAGCATGATTGTGAGTGTCAAAAAGCCCTGCAGCCATTGTGGAGTGTTTTGGCCAAACAGACGTGCGGTGGATTTTACACCGATGAGGGCGTCGTCTTCGGTGTCTTGGTGGGCATAGATGGTGTCGTAGAACAGGGTCCAAGCAATGCCGGCGACATACAGGATCACGGCGGGCCAAGCGAGGCTGCCGGTGTGGGCGGTCCAGGCCAGCAGGGCACCCCAGTTGAAGGCGAGGCCCAGGAAGACCTGCGGCCACCAGGTGAAGCGTTTGGCAAAGGGGTAGATCGCCACGGGGACCAGAGAGGCGATGCCGAGCAGGATGGCATTGACGTTGAACGTCAGCAGGATGGCGGCGGAGATCAGGGTTTGCAGCGCCATCCAGACAGCGGCCTGTTTGGTGGTGACTTGGCCTGATGGGATCGGACGCGAGCGGGTACGGGCGACCTTGGCGTCAATGTCACGGTCGGTGATGTCGTTCCACGTACAGCCAGCGCCGCGCATGAGGAACGCGCCCATGGCGCAGCCGACGGCGATCCAGAGGTCATGCTGCGTGGCCTGGCCGTCACTGAGCATCGCCAGACCGAGGCTCATCCAGCACGGCAGAAGCAGCAGCCATGTGCCAATTGGGCGGTCGGCGCGTGAGAGGCGCAGGTAGGGGCGGGACCAGGCGGGTGCGAGGTGGTCGACCCAATTGCCTTTCACAGCGTCAGAAACTTGCCCCTTGGGGTCTTCCTTTGCGGGCGTGTCGGCCATATGTCGGTTCCCATGAAACAGGCAAAAGTCAGACTGTATGTAGAGCAGGGCTTGGGGGAAGGGCAAACCATTCCTCTGACCAAAGAGCAAGCGCATTACCTTTTTGGCGTGATGCGCATGGCAGTGGGTGATCCGGTGCTATTGTTTAACGGGCGGGATGGTGAGTGGCGCTGTGCCGTGACTGTGGCGAATAAACGCAATGGAGAACTGGTGTGTGAAGCGCAGACCAAGCCGTTGCAGATGCCGCCGGACTTGTGGCTGTGCTTTGCGCCGATCAAGAAGGCGCGCACCGATTTTATCGTTGAGAAAGCGGCTGAAATGGGCGCGGCGCGGATTGTGCCGGTCTCAACCGACTTCACCAATAGCGAGCGTATTCGGCAGGACCGATTGCAGGCCCATGCGGTTGAGGCTGCGGAGCAATGTGGCGGGACCTATGTGCCGGAGGTCAGCGATCTGGTGAAGCTGGATCGGTTGCTGGCGGAGTGGCCCGAGGGGCGGCAGTTGATGTTCTGTGACGAGGCCGAGGTTGGCAGTGCCAAGCGGTTGGCGGCATCAGAGGGTGGACCTTGGGCGATTTTGATTGGGCCGGAAGGTGGGTTTTCTGATGCTGAACGGGCGCGGTTGAGGGCCTTGCCGTTTGCGCATGTGGTGAGCCTGGGGCCACGGGTTTTGCGGGCGGATACGGCGGCTGTGGCGGCGATGACCTTGTGGCAACAGAGCCTTGGGGATTGGCAGTGAGCTGGCGCGCGGTCACGGAAGCGGACCTTGCGTGGATTGAGCCGTTTCTGCGGGAGCATGTGCAGAGCTCGATGTTCTTTTTGAGTAATCTCAATGAGCATGGGATATGCGGCACTGCTGATCGCGCGATGCGTATTTGGGCTTTGGACGATGAGCGCAGGGGGCTTTTTGCCCTGTCCAATGGCGGCATGATCTTGATGCAAGCTCCGGATGCCACGAAAGAAGATTGGCAAGCGACACGTGCCTTTTGGGCGCAGCGGGAGCTGATTGGCTGTTTGGGAGACGGCGCGCAGGTAGCGCCGTTTTTTGAGGCGACGGGCATGGGCGACCGGCCGATGTCACTGAATGAAGACGAGCCGGGTTATTGGCTGGAGCTGGCGCAGCTCAAGGTGCCGGAGTGTGACGGGTTCAGCATGGTGCCGCTTGGCGAAGAGCTCTGGGCTTTGGCGGTGGAGTGGCGCACGGCCTATCATGGCGAGGTTCTGGGCACGCCGACACATAAATGTGCCGAAGTGGCAGCGCAGGATATTGCCCGCTGTATAGAACGAGACACGCACCGCATTTTGTTGAGGGATGGCGTGCCGGTTGCCAAAACCGGGTTTAACGCCACCTTGCCGGACACGGTGCAGATTGGCGGGGTCTATACGCCGCCGGAGTTGCGCGGGCAGGGGCTGGCGCGGCGGGCAGTGGCACTGCATCTGCAGGAAGCACGGGACAAAGGCGCGACGCGGGCCATTTTGTTTGCAGCCAATGAAGCGGCGGCGCGGGCCTATGAGTCTATTGGGTTTGAGCGCAATGGGACGTTTTCGTTGATGATGTTTATGGCGGACGAGGATGTGGAAGCGTGAGTTTTCGGCACTTCTGCGTTGGAAAAGAAGGCAGCGACTGACCCTGGGTGGGTGCGATAGCGCCCTCCCGTGGGGAGGGTCGGGCGCTGCCAGGCCTAGCGGCCCGGCGGAACTTTGAGGAGGCAAACGAAATGACATTCATTCGACCTGAGGCCCGCGCGGCGGTGGCGCAGTGGCGGGAAGCCTTGGTGGGCGCTGCGGTGCTGCTGCTTGGCCTGTGGTGGGCCAGTGGTTTTGGTGTGATGAAATGGCTCGGCATTGGCCTGGTTGCGGTGGGCGCGGTGCTGATCGTGAGCGGTCTGCAACGTGGTCGGTTTCGGATTGGCAAAGGTGGTCCGGGCGTGGTGCAGGTGGACGAGGGTGAGGTGGCTTACTTTGGCCCGCTCAATGGCGGCAGTGTCGCCATTCGCAGCCTGAGCCGATTGGTGTTGGACGGGCGCAGCAAGCCTGCGGTCTGGGCGCTGTATCAACCGGGGCAAGCGCCGTTGCATATACCTGTAAATGCGGAAGGCTCTGATGCGTTGTTTGATGCCTTTGCCTCACTTGAGGGCATCCGAACGGAACACATGTTGGCCAAGCTCAAGGCCACGCCGGATCAACCGGTCGTGATCTGGGCCAAATCAGACCCCCGGTTGCATTGACACCGGTAAAATTTACGATCACGACTACTGTCCCAAGCGAGTTTGCAGGAGCGGAGCAAGCCTATGTCTATCCCACAGTCCGGCGGCGGGCCGATCGAACATCACGATCAGCTGGCTGAATATCTCAGCGATGGCTGCAAACCCAAAGAAGACTGGCGTATTGGCACCGAACACGAGAAGTTTGGCTATTGCAAAGACACGCTAAAGCCACTGCCATACGAGGGCGAACGCTCCATTTTGGCGGTGCTGGAAGGTCTGCGTGACGGGCACGGCTGGGCGCCGGTGGAAGAAGGCGGCAAGCTGATTGGGCTGGAAAAAGACGGCGCTAATGTGAGCCTAGAGCCCGGTGGACAGTTGGAGCTGTCGGGTGCGCCGCTGGAGACTATCCACCAGACCTGTGATGAGGTGAACCAACACCTGACAGATGTGAAAGACATCGCGGATAAGATTGGTGTGGGTTTCATCGGTCTGGGGGCGGCGCCGATCTGGAGCCACGAGGATATGCCTTTGATGCCCAAAGGCCGCTACAAGCTGATGGACAGCTATATGGGCAAGGTCGGCACCATGGGCACAACCATGATGCGCCGCACCTGCACGGTGCAGGTGAACCTGGATTTTGCCAGTGAGCCGGACATGGTGCAAAAGCTGCGGGTTGCCTTGGCGCTGCAACCGGTGGCCAATGCGCTGTTTGCCAATTCGCCGTTTTTGGATGGCAAACCCAACGGAGTAAAATCCACCCGTGGCCTGGTCTGGCGCAATTTGGATGATGCGCGCACAGGTATGTTGCCGTTTGTGTTTGAGGATGGCTTTGGTTTTGAGGCCTGGGTGCAATATGCGCTCGATGTGCCGATGTATTTTGTCTATCGCGATGGCACATACGTCAACGCGCTGGGCATGTCGTTCCGCGACTTCCTTAAAGGCGAGCTGCCTGCGTTGCCCGGTGAGAAGCCGACGCTGAGCGATTGGGCGGATCATTTGACCACCGCCTTCCCTGAGGCGCGGATCAAGAAGTTCATGGAAATGCGCGGCGCGGACGGTGGTCCGTGGCGGCGGCTGTGTGCGTTGCCGGCGTTCTGGGTTGGTCTGATGTATGATCAATCCTCGCTGGATGCAGCCTGGGATCTGGTGAAAGGCTGGGATGCGGAGACGCGTGAAGCCTTGCGTGTGGCCGCCAGTGAAGACGGGCTTCAAGCGCAGGTTGGCACCATCAAGATGCATGATCTGGCGCGGGAAGTGTTGAAGATTTCCGAAGCGGGCTTGGTGGCGCGTGGCATGGCTGGTGCTGGCGGCTTGGTGCCCAATGAGACCCATTTCTTAAACGCGCTGAAAGAGAGCGTGGAGAGTGGCAAAGTGCCGGCGGATGAATTGCTGGAGCGCTATCACGGCGACTGGAACGGCGATCTGAGCCAGATCTACGGTGAGTATAGCTACTGATTTTGGCGAAAGGGACGCCGCTGGCTTAGAGCAGGTGGCGTTCCTGGTTTCCATGATCAGGGAAATATTTGAGGCACTCTTCTGGCAAGTTGAGTGTTGCGAGCATTTCTGGATAGCCGGGCACAACATGTAAGCGGATCGGGATGTTTTTGGCCGCGATGAGGCCCTCATACATGAGGATCGCCGGCTCAGACACTTTTGTGCTGCCAACCAAACAAATGTCGATTGGGCTGTCTAAGCTGCCATGCGCTTCGTTTGAGCGCCTGGTAAAATCATTCATTTCGTCATAGCCAATCTCAAAAGAGGTGACCCGGAAAAAATCGCTGACCTCGGACATGCCGGGTTGGTAGTCTGGGCGCTGGTAGCAGGCCTGTGTTTCGTCAAACAGTTCCTGAGGTGTGACCCGGCCCGAATAGACAATGTGGACAAGGTTTAAGTCAGGGATTGGCGTAAGGCTGACGGGCATCAGGGGCTTTCAGGTGGCGGTCAAAGTAAGTGGCTTTCCTGCCGACAAAAGTCGGGCAAGTGTTGCAGGCCTTCAGGGGGGAGGTTCAAAACGGCCAAGACTTCTGGGTAGCCAGGCACAACATCCACATGGAAAGGGGCGTTGCTGGCGGCGGAGAGGTTTTCATACATCGCCATGGCGGCGGCGGTGACCTGGGTTTCGCCAACCAGAACCAACTGAATGGGCGTGGTCACGTCGCGGTAGGTTTCCATGGTTTTCTGAGCGTAAGCCATCATCTCGTCAAAGCCGATATCCACTTCGGTTACCTGGGACAGGTCGTTCACCGCGGGCATGCCCATGACAAAGGCGGGGTTTTGATGGCGCTTGGTTTGCTCGTCAAAAAGATCCTGGATGGTCACCCGTCCCGAATAGACATTATGCACAATTTTTAACTCGGGAATAACGGAAACGCTGATCGGCAATTCAAAATCCTTTTCAGCAGTTTGCGGCACATTGGATACCATTTCAAGCGTAGCGGGCAATATGGTTCGAGCGCGCCACCTAGGGGCGTTTGGGGGCGGCGAAGGCTGAGACCCGCTTTAGGAGGACATGCGGGTGAGCAAATGCGCCTCACTTTGACAGTCCTCAGGGAACAGTTCGATGGTTTCCGGTGGCAGGTCCAGAATGGCAAGCACGTCCGGGAAACCCTGCAGGATGTCGACGCTGGCCATGCCGTCTTCTAGATCGGACAGTGACCGGAACATCTCCGCCAGCCAGGTGCTTTGTTCGTTGCTACAAACAATGAAGATATGCACCGGTTCGCCGCGTTCGCGGTGGCGTTCTTGCACCCTTGCGGTGAAGGCCTTCATGTCGTCAAAGCCAACATCAAAATCCACAAGGTTGAGCATGTCCAAGACCATATGCATGCCGGGATAGAAGTCTGGGTTGGCGTGCAGGGCTTGGGACGAGTCGGTGAATTCTTTAAACGTCACGCAGCCTGTGAACCGGCTATAGACCAGCGGTGCTGGGGTTAGCAGGTGGCTTTCAATCGGCATGGACACTCCTTAGTTTGGCGCCGTGTCGGTTCTGGCCGGGGTGCACCGGCTGCTCTCAGGATGCGAGGAGCACCCGCCTGTGTCAAGTGGTCGCAGGCGCGGCGGTGATGGACGTTGGGTCGGAGCGTGTTGTGCTGTGTGGCGTGCTAAGAGCTCAGACGGTTCAGTAGGTGAGACTCGGTTTGGCAATCCTCGGGGAAGAGTTTGATGGTGTCCGGCGGCATGTCGAGCAGGGCAAGGACTTCGGGAAAGCCGTGCAGGATTTCAATGCTGGCCAGACCGGGTTCCAGGTCAGCCAGTGCACGGAACATCTCGGCCAGCCACCTGCCCTGTTCGCTGCTGCAGACAATAAAGATATGCACTTGCTTTCCGCGGTCGCGATGGCGGTTTCGGGTCAGAGTGGCAAAATCCCTCATCTGGTCAAAACCGATGTCAAAATCGGTGACATCGAGCATGTCGACAACAGTGTGGGTGCCGGGTTTGAACCCTGGGTCTGCGTGCAGCGCCAAAGAGGATGTGGTGAGTTCATCCATGGTGACGTGGCCGGAAAACCGTCGGTAGGCCAGTGGGGCGGGATTTAGGATTTTGTTCTCAATTGGCATGAGCATCCTTGGTCAGTTGGTCCGTGGTGCTGCGGAACATACGGTTGGTCCAGCATGGAAGGACCGTGTCGCACGGTCAAGTGACCCCTGCGGCACCTTGGGGAGACTGTTTACACCACCTCCATTTAGTATTCCAAAATTGGAATGCAATGTCGGTGTGGCAAGCAGACCTCAGAGCAGATGGGTTTCATCCAGACAATGGGCGGGAAGCTCTGCGATTTGCTCTTCGGATAGGTCCAATCCGGCAAAGATCTCCGGATAGCCGGGCATGACGTTGATGTTGACGTTGCTGTTCATGGATTCGGCAAAAGCGATGTACATTTCGGCGATGGAAAAACCGAGTTTGTTTTGGTCCAGCAAGCACAGGTTGAGAGGTTTGGGGTTGGCGCGGTGGAACTCTGTATAGACAGTGGTGAATTCCAGCATGTCGTCATAGCCGGCTTGCATGTCTGTCACACCGCGAAAATCGCCCACTTCGGTCATGCCGCGGATGTAGTCGGGGTGTTGGTACATGCCATTGAGTGCTGTCCAGAGTTCGCCCGGCCCAACCGTGTCATATAGCTCAACATGAATGAGGGCGGCTTTGGGCAGGAGTTTGGCGCGAACTGGCAAGCGGGATCCTCTTAGGCTGGCGTTGGATCAGCATGCGGAACAGGGGGCTGCGCCGTCAAGAGGTGGGCCGCGCAGCACGGGGCTGCGCAGCGTGGCTTTAGGCTTGGGGTTGCAAGCTGCGACCAGCGGTCAAAGCGTTGATGCGGGACACAATGGTTGCGGCGTCCAGACCGTGATGGCGGTAGAGATCGCCGATGGTGCCGGTTTGGCCAAAGTGCTCCACCCCAAGCGGCAATGTTTGGTGACCCTGTACGGCGCCGAGCCAGCTGAGCGTGGCCGGGTGGCCGTCGATCACCGTCAGCAGGCGGCAATGTGGCGGCAGATCACACAAAAGCCGCTCGATGTGGCTTTGGGCCGACATTTGCCCGCGCGCACGGGCACGTTGGGCGGCGGTCCAACCGGCGTTGAGGCGGTCGGCTGAGGTGACGGCCAACACGCCGATGTCGCGGCGGTCATTGGCGATTTGTCCGGCGGCTTTGATGGCTTCCGGCGCGACGGAACCCTGGTAGGCAATCACCACCTCGCAGTTGGGACCGGGTTTGCGCAGCCAGTAGGCGCCGTCGATGGCACCTTGCTTGAAGGCATCATCATGGCGTTTGCCGGGTTGCTCGATAGGGTTGGTGGTGAGGCGGAGATAGACGGAGCCGCCGGTTTCGTCGCGCAGCCAGGTGCGCTCGTCTGGGTCGCCTTCGCCGTCGCGTTGCAGGTAGTCAAAGGCCCATTGCATGAGTACGGCCAGCTCATCGGCAAAGGCAGGCTCAAACGAGGCCAAACCGTCCTGCGACATGCCGATCAATGGTGAGGCGATGGATTGGTGCGCGCCGCCTTCGGGGGCGAGGGTCACGCCAGAAGGGGTGCCGACCAGCAGGAAACGGGCGTCTTGGTAGCAGGCGTAGTTGAGCGCATCGAGGCCACGGGAGACAAAGGGATCATAGACGGTGCCGATGGGGATAAGGCGTTTGCCGAACAGGGAGTGGGAAAGGCCTGCGGCCCCCAGCAGGAGCATCAGGTTCATTTCGGCAATGCCTAACTCGATGTGCTGGCCCTCCGGCGTGAACTCCCATTTGGCTGTTGAGGGAATGCGGTGCTCGATGAAGGCATCGGCTTGGGCTTCGCGGGCAAAAAGCTTGCGGCGGTTGACCCATGGGCCGAGGTTGGTGGTGCCGGTCACATCGGGCGAGGTGGTCACGATGCGGGACGCCAGCGCGCTGTCGCCTTTGGAGAGGTCATCGAGGATCTTGCCAAAAGCCATTTGCGTGGAGGTCTCGCGGTCGCTGTCGAGTGAGATTGCAGGCACAGGCAGTTTGGCATCGGAGAAGCGGCGTGGGCCTTGGGCAAAGAACGGCACTTCAGACAGAAAATCGCGCAGGGCGGCGGGGTCGGTGACGGTGGCCATCGGCTCCCATTCCTGACCTTCGGCCACACCCATGTGTTTTTGCCACGTGGCCATCTGCGTTTTGTTCATCAGACCGCCGTGGTTGTCTTTGTGGCCTGCAATCGGCGTGCCCCAGCCTTTGATGGTGTAGGCCAGAAAACAGGTGGGGCGGTCGTGGTCGATGGCGGCGAAGGTCTCCGCCATGGTTTCCACACAGTTGCCGCCGAGGTTTTCCATCAGTTCGGCCAGCTCTTCGTCGCTGCGCCGGTCCAGAAGTGCTGTGACGTCGCCTTGGTCGCCCAAGTCGTCCATCAGGTGTTTGCGCCAGACTGCGCCGCCCATGAAGGTCAGCGCGGAGTAGTCTTGGTTGGGGCAGCTGTCGATCCAGTCGCGCAGTTTGTCACCGCCGGGTTCCGCAAAGGCGGCGCGTTGCAGGGCACCGTATTTTACGCGCACCACGTCCCAGCCAAAGGCGTCAAAGATCTTTTCGACGCGTTCAAACAGGCCCTCGCGGACAATACCGTCGAGGCTTTGGCGGTTGTAGTCGATGATCCACCAGGTGTTGCGCAGGTCGTTTTTCCAACCCTCTTGCAGGGCCTCATAGACGTTGCCTTCGTCCAGTTCCGCATCCCCCACCAGTGCAACCATGCGGCCCTGCGGCGCGTCTGAGCCCCAGTCTTTGGCGGTGATGTAGTCTTGGATCAGCGAGGCAAAGGAGGTGATCGCCACGCCAAGACCCACGGAGCCGGTGGAGAAATCCACATCGTCGATGTCTTTGGTGCGGCTGGGGTAGCTTTGCACGCCGCCAAAGCCGCGGAAGTTTTCCATTTTCTCGCGGGTCTGATTGCCCATCAGGTATTGCATGGCGTGAAAGATCGGCGAGGCGTGGGGTTTCACGGCAAGGCGGTCTTCGGGCTTGAGCGTGGCAAAGTAGAGCGCGGTCATGATCGAGACCATGGAAGCCGAGCTGGCCTGGTGGCCGCCGATCTTGATGCCGTCTTCTTTAGGGCGGATATGGTTGGCGTTGTGGATCATCCAATGGGACAGCCACAGCAGGCGTTGTTCGATGGTCTTCAGATGCTGGGTGTCGGTCATTGTCTGGCTCCGGTGGGCAATTGGGGAGAGTGGCCTTGGCGCAAGTGTAGCACGCCAAGGCCGAAGGGCTTATTCCGCGGCGATGCGGGTGGGCAGAGCGTCGAGCGCCTGGGCGAGATCGGCGAGGATGTCCTCGACTTCTTCGAGACCCACAGACAGGCGCACGAGGCCTTCGGTGATGTTGTGCGCGGCACGTTCTTCTGGCGTGTAGGTGGAGTGGGTCATGGAGGCCGGGTGCTGGATCAGGCTTTCCGCGTCACCCAGAGAAACCGCCCGCTGGATGAGGTTGAGGTTGTTCATCAGGGCGATGCCTGCGTCGTGGCCTTCGACCAGCTCAAAGGCAATCATCGCGCCGGGCTTGTCCATTTGGCGCTCTGCCAGCTCATGCTGTGGGAAGCTTTTGAGACCCGGGAAAGAGACGGAGGCGATGGCCGGATGGCTTTCGAGCCATTCCGCAACGGTGATGGCGGAAGCGACGTGCCGGTCCAGACGCAAGGCCAGGGTTTTTAATCCGCGCAGGATCAGCATGGCGTTAAACGGTGCCATCACTGCGCCGGTCATGTCTTTCATTCCCACAAGACGGATGTCGGCAATTTGGTCGGCGGTGCCGACGACCAGACCGGCCACCACATCACCGTGACCACCGAGGTATTTGGTGGCGGAGTGCAGAACAATGTCTGCGCCGAGCTCGATAGGACGGGTCAGGTACGGCGTGGCGTAGGTGTTGTCGACCACCACAGTGGCGCTCACGCTGTGCGCAATCTCAGAGGCGGCGGCGATGTCGACCAGACGCATGTTCGGGTTGGCCGGGGTTTCAAAGTAGACCACGCGGGTTTTTTCAGAGACAGCTTCGCGTAGATTTTCGATGTCGGTCATGTCGACGTGGGTGATGGTCACGCCCCATTTGGCCAAGCCGTGCTGCATGAAGGCAAAGGTGCAGCCGTATAGCGTTTTGTCGACAATGAGTTCGTCACCGGGGGAGAGCAGGGTCCAGAGCGTGGCGGTGATGCCGCCCATGCCGGAGGCCAGAGCAAGACCGGCTTCGGCGCCTTCGAGTGTCGCGATGCGCTGTTCCAGCAGATCGCAGGTTGGGTTGGAGATGCGGGAATAGATGTGGCCCACGCGGTCACCAGCAAACATCTCCCCACCCGCTTGAGCGGTTTCAAAAGTGAAGGTCGAGGTGAGGTGCAGCGGCGGGGTCAGCGCACCTTCGTTGTCCTGCGGATCATAGGCGTGGTGGATGGCGCGGGTGGCGAAGCCTTGCGGCGTGTTGCGTTTGGTCATGGGAGAGTCCTCGCGTAAAACTGTTGGGGTCAGTTTGAGTGAGGATGTGGGGCAGGTGATTGCGAAAAATAGCGCAAAAGGATAGATTGTTGGCATAATCTGCCAAGGAGTCACCAGATGGATGCCAAGGATCGCCAGATCATCCGGGCTTTGCAAGCCAATGGCCGCATGACCAACCAAGATTTGGCAGAGGCGGTGAACCTGTCACCCAGCCCCTGCTTGCGGCGGTTGCGCAATCTGGAAGGCTCTGGCGCGATCACCGGCTATGGCGCGGAGGTGGATGCCAAGGCCTATGGCCTGCCGGTAACAGTCTTTGTGCGGGTGAAGCTGGAGCGGCACAATGAGGAGGATGTGCAGCGGTTCGAGCGCGCAGTGATGTTGATTGACGAAGTGCTGGAGTGCCATATCCTGACCGGCGCAACCGATTATCAGCTGCGCGTGGTGGTCAGTGATCTGGAGGCTTATGAGGAATTCATCCGCCTGCGCATTCATCCGATTGGCGGGATAGCCAGCATCGACACCACTTTTGCCTATGGCACGGTGAAAAAGACGGCGGTGTTTCCGGCTTTATAGATCGGCGCTGAGCGCGGTCATCACACCGCGCAGCTCCGCCAGCCCTTTGGTGCGGCCGATCAGCGGGTAGCCGGGCAGCGTGTCACTGTGCAGGTCATATAAGATGTGCTGGCCATGGTCAGGGCGCATGGGAATTTCCCAATCTGAGCGGCCTTCTGCCTTGCGGCGGGCCTCTTCTTTGAGCAGGGCGCGGATGGCGATCACCATGTCGGTTTGACCTTCCAGATGCATAGACTCATGGAAGCTGAGTTTATTCCCATCCGAGGGGCCCTGGCGCAGGGTGTTGCGCAGATGAGTGAAATGGATGCGGGGGCCAAGGCGGGTGATGAAGTCAGTAACGTCGAAGGTCGGGTTTACGCCAAGAGAGCCGGTACAAAGCGTGGCGCCATTGGCGGGGCTGTCGATGGCAGAAAGGATGGTTTCGTAGTCTTCGGTTGTGGACATGACGCGCGGCAGGCCCAAAAGCGGGAACGGCGGGTCATCCGGGTGGCAGCACAGGCGCATACCGTGTTCTTCAGCTACGGGCACCACTTCGGACAGAAAGTCGATCAGATTGGCGCGCAGCTGGGCGGTGTCGATGCTTTTGTACAGGTCCAGTAGGGCAAGGACGTCGTTGAGGGTCCAGCTGTCGTTTGCGCCGGGAAGTCCGGAGACAATGGTGTTGACCAAGCGCGCTTGTGCGGTGTCATCCATGGCGTTGAACCGGGCGGAGGCCGCTTGGCGGATGGCGGGGCTGTGATCATCTTCAGCTGAGGGGCGGGCCAGCAGGAAGAGGTCAAACACCGCAAAATCCACCACATCAAAGGCCATAGCGGTGCCGCCGTGGGCCATGCGCGCAGCAAGATTGGTGCGGGTCCAGTCGAGCACTGGCATGAAGTTGTAACAGACGGTCTGAATGCCGCAGCCCGCAAGATTGTGCAGGCTCTCTTTATAAGCGGCGATATGGGCGGCGTAACCAGCGCCTTTGGTTTTGATTACTTCGGAGACCGGCAGGCTTTCGACCACATCCCAGTTCAAGCCCGTGGGCTGGGGTGTGGGTTTCGCAATTTCGGCCTGTCGTTGGCGGATCTCACTTTTGGTCCAGGGGGTGCCCGGTGGAATGTGATGCAGTGAGGTGACCACGCCTTGAACACCCACCTGTGGCAGGTCGTAGATGTCGATGGGGTCAGCTGGACCAAACCAGCGCCAAGTTTGCTTCACAAGCGGCTCCTTTGTCAGCTCGCGCAGAGCGCGGCCATCGATGTGGGGTGAGGGTGCAACCTAGAGGCGGTTCCGGCAAGGAGAAATTTCACGCAATTGCAAATGCTTGTCCTCAAGTGATGCATTATTGTTGCCGCCAGGTCAGCTTCACGAAAGCATAGGCCCGGCCCGCCGACAATCGGGTGCGCGGCAGGTCCAGTTTAGGGTGGCTGCATGGCGGCTTGAAGGCTTTCGCTGCTGTTGGCGCTGGGAATTTAGGCGGCATTTTATCTTTGTTTTCAGGAGTATGGTGGACGTAGCAGTTTTGGGTTTCTGCGCTGGATTTTTGCGGATTAGCAACCTGTGGTTGCGGGGTGGCGACCTGTGCTTTTGAAGAGTGCGTGTTTTCATGGGTTTGCCAAAGATGTGAGGGGGGTGCGGCTTTTCGACGGATGTCATGCGCACGGAATGGGTGTGTTGTGGTTTGGGGATTTTGACCCGTTGGCCGCAGCAAGGCGGAAAAGTGATGAAGCGCCAGGCGCGTGCGTTAGCGGAACATCAATCTCTCTGTGTGCCATTGGCGAGGAATGACTTGTGGATCTGCCTGAGGCGCGTGACGTGCCTTGTGTGGTCCGCGTGGAGCGCCTGTTGAGGGGGTTCTGCCAGCACAGAGAGACGTTTGACCTATGAGCCAGCCACTGACTTCCCTGACCGGGCACACCACTCCGATCCTGACTCTGCCGGATGCGGCGCAGGATATTTATGACGGTGTGCGGGATATGCCGATTATCTCGCCACATGGCCATTGCGATCCAAGTTGGTTTGCCGAGAACAAGCCGTTTAACGATCCGGCGGAGCTGTTGATCATTCCGGATCATTATATTTTCCGACTGCTTTATAGCCAGGGCGTGCCTTTGGAGGATCTTGGCATGGGGGTGCCGCCGGAAAAACGCGATGCGCGGGCGATCTTCCGCATCTTTGCCAGTCATTGGCACAAGTTCCGTGGCACGCCGAGTGATGCCTGGTTCGCCACCACCATGGCGCGGACCTTTGGTATTACCGCCACGTTGAACAGTGAAAACGCGGATGTATTTTATGACAAGATTGACGCCGAACTAAAAGCGGCGCGGTTGCGGCCTCAGGCGTTGTTGAATGAGTTCAATATCGAGGTGCTCGCGACAACCGCCAATGCTTTGTCCGACCTTGCTCACCACAAGGCGGCGCGAAAACAGAAGTTGAGTGGCAAGATCATCCCGACCTTCCGTCCGGATAGTATTTTGGATCCGAAGCATCCGAACTTCAAAAAGGACATTGTGAAGCTGGCTGAGGTGACCGGAGAAGATACAGAGAGCTTTACCGGCTATCTGGAAGCGCTGCGCGATCGGCGCGCCTATTTTATGGCTTATGGGGCCACGGCGACCGATCATGCGGTGGCGGAGTTGATGACCTGTCACCTCACCGAAAAGCGGGCGGCGGCGTTGTATGCCAAGGCGCGCAGCGGCAAGCTGACGCCCAAAGAGGCCCAGGTGTTCTACGGGCATATGTTGACCGAGATGGCACAGATGTCGGCCGAGGATGGGTTGGTAATGCAAATCCATGCGGGCAGCAAACGCAACACCAACAAGGCACTATACGACAAGTTTGGCGCGCATATGGGAGCGGATATGCCGGTGCGCGTGGATTGGGTTGAAGGCATGGATGCGCTGCTCAATCGCGTAGGGAATGAGCGGGACATGAACATCTTGCTGTTTACCTTGGATGAGAGCGCCTATGCGCGTGAGCTGGCGCCAATGGCTGGCCATTGGCCAGCCCTGCGGCTGGGGCCTCCGTGGTGGTTCCATGACAGTGCCAATGGCATTGCGCGCTACCTGGATCAGGTGGTGGAGACTGCGGGCTATTGGAATCTGGCGGGGTTCAATGATGACACGCAGGCGTTGATGTCGATCCCGGCGCGGCACGACATGTGGCGACGTGGGGTCAGTCTGCATCTGGCCGCCCAGCGGGGGCGTGGCATTCTGGGGCGCAGTGACGTGGACGAGCTTGCCTGCCTGTTGTGTCGTGATCTCGCGATTGATGCCTATAAGTTGGGAAAAGTTGTTTAGCGCGGCGATTTGATCGAAAAACAATACCAATTTTCGCGATGCACAAGCCCCGTAACCGGTTCGGTTGCGGGGCTTTTTGCCGGGCTGGCGATGAAAAATTATGGCAAGATTGCCTCTATCTCAGCTTCGAACTCGGGAATTGTCGCTTTTTTTACGACTTTGAAACATGTGCGTGAGGATGGCGGCGGAAAGTTGCCGGTTTGCCATACCACATGTGTCGGCGTCGAAAATGACAAATAATTAGAAGGAAATACGAGAGCTTAGCCAGGTTTTGTCCTGGCACGATTTGCTGAAGCGTTTTGTTGTCCGGAAGGCATTTTGGGGTGACTGTATCCGCCTGGGGAGCGAGATTCATCGACAAAAATGCGAGCAAATACGCGGCCAAAAGGGAGGCGTATTTGGGGGGTAAAGCCAATGGCTTTGCTTTTATTTTATTGACTTTCCCTTTGTTTTTAGGCTTTTACTTGCGCAACGCCTGGGGGCGTGAAAATTAATTTTTGGGCTAATCGTCATCATGTTTACTCTCGTTTGCGCTCAGCAGGAGCTCGGCAGCAAAGTTCAGTTTTTTAACTGGCCCAAGGTTTCATAGGGCGTCCGCAATTGAAATTGGCGTGACGGCGTTAGAAGATCGGTAACCACTTTCGTAAATATAGTTCCCTCAAGAGCGCCCAGAACGGGTGCTGTCCTTGGCATTGTTGCAGAGCGTGTCTCGGGAAACGGTGGAATGCCCCTGTATTCGGGGAAACTCCATCTGTATTAAGAGCGGAAGCTTTGGTGCGAATAACAGGAAGTTGAAGACCAGAATGGTTTTGAAGGCGAAGCTAGAAAAAATGCGGTGGGGTCGGGCGATTGTCGCGGCCGTTGCTGTTTTGGCTATTGCAGGCTGTTCTACCTTGCCGGGCCAAGGCACCAGCAAGGCGATGATCACCATGACAGACGAGGTGGCGAACAACGAAAACGTCACCCGTAACTTTGCGCTTGTGCCAGTCACGCCGGCCGTGATCGGCAAGATCGGCGCGCCGATGAAGGCGGGATTTGCAGGAAGCCTCAGCTCACGCAGCACGTCCAGCGCTGGGACAAAAATTCGCGTGGGTGACCGGCTGACGGTGCGGATATGGGAAAGCTCTCCAGAAGGGTTGTTCTCCACTGTCGAGCAGAAGTCGTCTGCGATCCCGGTGATCGTGAGCAATGATGGCAACATCAATATCCCCTATGTTGGCAACTTACCGGTGGCGGGGCTGACGGTGGATCAGGTGCGTACGCATGTTGCGGATGGTTTGCGTGGCAAGGCGGTCGATCCAGAGGTTTCGGTCATTCTGGAAAAAGGCGGCGCGCAAAGCGTGACGGTGGTGGGCGATGCGCGCTCCCCGGGACGCTTTGACATTCCTGCCAGCGGCCTGCGTCTTTTGGATGCTGTGGCCATGGCCAGCGGCGCGACAAAGCCGACCCATGATATGGAAGTGAGCCTTGTGCGCGGCAGTTCCGTAGCCCGTGCGCGTTTGGACGAGGTGATCTCTACAGCCAGCGCCAATGTGTGGTTGCAACCGCGTGACACAGTGCAGTTGTTGCACAAACCTCGGACGTTCTCGGCATTTGGTGCGGTGTCAAAACCGTCGCAATACCCGTTCGGGACCGAAGCGGTCACGTTGGCGGAAGCGATCAGCAAGGTGGGTGGTCTGGATGACAAAACCGCCGATGACAGCGGCGTGTTTCTGTTCCGGTTTGAAAACCAGGCACGGGTTCAGAGCACGGGTGTGACGCTGCCAGACCGTGCGTTCACTGATGGCATTCCGACAATCTATTGGGTCGATCTGAACTCCCCGGAGGCGATCTTCATGACCCAAGCGTTTAACATGCGAGATAAGGACGTGCTGTTTGTCGCAAACGCACCGTCCACCGATCTTGCCAAATTTGTTGCCATTGTCGCGGCAACACTAGCGATAGCGAGCTGATCGAATGAGTTTACATAGACTAACCCGCCCCCATCCCGAACCGCAGGTGTCTTTCCTGTTGTTGTCCGGTGGTATCGGGTCGCGTTCAAACCACCACGAGCCAAAGCAGTTTTATAAGCTGGCGGGCCACCCGATGATTGCGCACTCGATCATCGCTGCGGTGCGCACGCCCAATGTTGCCGAGATTGTGGTGAATGCGCCGGAAGGGTTTGAGGAACGGACCCGTGAAATCATGGAAGCCTATTGCGCGGGCTTGCCTTACAAGATTGTTCCCGCTGGCGCGACGCGTCAGGAAAGCTGTGAGGCTTTGGTGGCTGCGGCAGAGAAAGACGTGGTTGTCCTGCATGAGGCGGCCCGCCCCTTCATCAGCGTAGATATGCTGGCCGATCTCATTGAGAACGACGCGGAAAACGCCGGCTACTGTTTTGCGATTTCTTTCTCGATGTGCCGCATCGACACCGAGACCCGGATGATCAAGCGTGGCGTGTCGCGGGAAAAAGTTTTCGACATTCAGCTGCCACAGAAATTTGCGCGGGCGACACTGCTTGCCGCGCATGAGAAGGCCCGAAAGAAGGGCAAGAACTACAATGAAGATTCGGTGATGGTGGTCAAAATGACCAAGCAGCCGGTTCTCTCTCTGGAGGGTTCCAGCCGCAACCGGAAAGTAACAACCCCTGAAGATTTCATTATCGCAGAAGGCATGATGAAGGATTTCCATAGCAAAGGAAAAGTGACTCCCCATGACTAAAACTGTTTTAATTAGCGGTGCCTCCAAAGGCATCGGCCTTGCGACGGCCCGCCGTTTCGCGCGCGGTATGGATGATGTGAACTGCATCGTCATGGTGGCGCGGAAATCTGATGCGTTTGACAGCGCGGTGGCCGAAGTGCGTGCCATTTCCGGCAACCGCCAGATTTTTCAGGTCGAAGCGGATCTGTCTGACCCTGAAGCGGTCAAAGACGTGTTTGACCGTCTGGACGCGGAAAACGTGGCGGTGAACTATATCGTCAACAACGCTGGCTTCACCAAGCCTGCATCGATCAACGAAACCAACATGGCTGACTTTGAGCTGACCATGCGGGTGAATGTCTATGCACCGTTCCGCTTTGTGCAGGAAGCGCTGCTGCGCAACCACCCTCTGGAGAAGATCATCAACATCGCGTCCACCGCAGGCATCAACGGTCGTTCCGGTTGGCTGTCGTATTCGACATCCAAAGCGGCTGTGATCAACATGTCTGAAGTGATGCGCGACGAGCTGGCGCCCTATGGTGTGGACGTTGTCTGCCTGTCGCCCGGCCGCTGTGCTACCGATTTGCGTAAAACCCTTGCGCCTGATGAAGATCCGACAACAATCATGCAACCGGAGCAGGTTGCGGATGTGATCGCCATGATGTCTTCGCCAACCGGCAAAATGCTGTTGAGCGAAAACCTGGTGGTGCGCACCTAAACCGATGTTGGAAGTGCGGGACACGAGTAGTTTGGTGACGAGAAAAGAGCCTACCGGCGATCAACTTGATGATCGCACCGAGGCTGCGCCTCAGGATCACAGTGCGCGCGTCGCGCTGCGGGATGTGGCGGCTGTGCCGGATCAGGCTGTCTATCTGGACAGCCCGGTGCTTTCTGCTGTCAACCAGATCCGTCCCTTTTTTGAAAGCGGTGCTTACGGTAAGTCCGACACGCCGCTTTTGCTGCGCCATCGCGCTCTGATCCGGATGCAACGGCTGTTCAGCCGTCTGCCATCCGATCTGGATGTGCGGCCAGTCAAAGGGGCAAATGGAGCACGATTCCCACTGCGTCCGGGTGGGGTCCTGTTTTACCCGTTCAACTCGCAATCCAACTTGCAAACAGTGGCCAACCGGTCGTTCCGACACGTTCTTACGCTTCATGGGGAGAGCAATAAGGGCGCGTCGGTACGACCGGCGTCACGCATGTATGACTATGTATCCATCGCCGGTCCGCTGGCGCGGGATCGTTATCTCGATGCGGGAATTTTTACCGCGGCTGATGTGGATCAGGGCCGTCTGGTGATGATGGGCGACACGTTTGTGCAATCCATGCCCTGGATCAAACCGGCGCGGATCACAGACACCGCGCCCGTGATTTTTTACTCGCCGACCTGGGAAGGCTACGGCAGCGAAATGGACAATTACAGTTCGGTCTCCGGCCTGCGTGGGTTTATGGCCGTCCTGAAAGCGGCGCGGGCGTTGGACCTGCACCGCGTTGTGGTCAAGCCACATCCTTATTTGGGCATGTTGCGCCCGGCGATGGTTCGGGAATTCATTTCTGGCATCCGCCTGCTGCGCCGCTCTGGATTACAAGTTTCGGTGGCTTTGCGCCACGCTAGTTTGCAACTGCGTTTTGGCTGTCACACACAGTTGAGCCGTCTCACCACCATTGAGGAGGACGACAGTTCGCCGGTGGCGGTGGCGCTGGCGCTGTGTGATATTTCCGGCATGGAGGCCATCTTCCTTAAACAGCGTATCCGCCATATGGTGTTGGCGCGGGAAAGTGATGTGCCAAGAGGGCTTGAAACAATCTATGACCACAAGTCGATCATGTCACACCAGGATCCGGAAACAGCGGTGATGGATTACCTCAATGGCGCCGACGACACAGATGCAGCCCACCGAAAAATGGTGTTTGGTTGGCAAAATCCAGAGTTGGAGGGGATGTCGGCCAGTTCCGCACGTCGCTGGATTATTGAGTATGTGCGCCGGGATCCGTTCTGGTCTCAGACAAAATCAGTGTGAGCGACACCCGGCCCTTCAAGCGGTAGATTGTCTCGAATGTTTGGTTAACTTGATAGGGCCGTTTCTCACATTATCTCAAACAAGGCGTGACATAACCGTTGCGCGTGCACCTTGCCACTCAACAGTGGTATGATGTGAAAGATAAAAAGCCGGTGCCAAAAGGCGCTTGAAAGGTAAGTCATGGCAGAAGTCAAAGCGTTAAAGGCGGTCGAAGAGGCAGACGGTCCAAGCGGTGTGATGCAGGCACCGCCGAAGTCTTCGCCGTTGAAGAACAAACGGTGGGGATTGATCCTGTCATTCCTGTTTTTGTTTGTGACCCCTGTTGCGCTCGGCGGGGCCTACTTTGGCGCAATCGCTTCTGACCGTTATGCGGCTGGGGCCAATTTTGTAATCCGCGGCCTGGAGGGCGGTGGCGCGCCGGACTTTGTGACGTCGTTTACCGGACTTTCCCCAAGTGGCAGCACCACCTCTGACAGCTATGTTGTGCGCAATTTCCTGGAGAGCGCAGATCTGCTGCGCCAGTTGGATGCAGACCTCGATCTGCGTGGACACTATTCACAAGAATTCATTGATCCCATTGCGCGTTTCAATCCCGAGGGCACGTTTGAAGAGTTGGTGGACTATTGGCAGTGGCGGATCAATACGACCTACGACAGCACCACTGGCATTGTGACCTTTGAGGTTCAGGCCTTTGATGCCGTGATGGCAGAACGACTGGCGCAGCGGGCCTTGGCGGCTGCGGACCGGTTGGTCAATGAACTGTCAGAAACGGCACGTCGCGACTCGGTGCAATTTGCGGCGAGAGAAGTTGAGCGTGCGGAAGAACGTGTACGCAATGTGCGGCTGCAATTGGTGGATTTCCGCGCCGAACGTGGTGCCGTGGACCCGATGGTCAACGCGCAGCTGGATGCGGAGCTGATGGCGTCGCTGGAAACCAAACTTGTCGACATTCAGGCGCGGATCAATGCTTTGTCGGGCTCTGTAGACGCCGACTCGCCCATGTTGATGCAACTCAATCGTCAGGCCTCTGCGCTGGAAGAACAAATTCGCCAACGTCGGGCTTTGATCGGGCATGCTGGCGGGCCGGACAGTCTTGAAAACACAGCGGAAGCATTGGCCGCTTATGAGGGCCTTTTGATCGAGCAGAACTTTGCGCAACAGAGTTATGCATCCGCCATGGTATCGCTGGAGACCGCACGCATAGATGCGGACCGGCAACAACGCTATCTTGGCGTTTTTGCCCGCCCCTTTGTGCCCAACGAGCCGGCATACCCTGTGCGTGTGCGCGATTTTTTCCTGGTGGTGATTGCAGCCTTTGCCCTTTGGGCGATTTCCACGCTGATCGCCTATACGATCCGGGATCACATGCGCTGAGGTCTGGCTGATGTTTTATGCCATTTGGCTGCAAATTCGGGTCATCGCAGCGTTGACACTGCGGGAAACACGCATGACCTTTGGTACCTCTCATTCGGGGTATTTTTGGGCTGTGTTCCAACCGATTTTCTCAGTGTCCTTTCTGATGACGCTGTTTTACCTGATCGGCCGGCAATCCCCGTTTGGGCCGTCTCTGGCGTTGTTTTTTGCCACTGCGGTTTTGACGCTGGAGCTTTATAACAAGCTTTCAGTGTCGTTGATGCGGGCGTTTACATCCAACAAATCGCTGTTGTCCTATCCCATGATTAAGGAGCCTGACACGCTGTTTGCGCGGCTATCTCTGATCGCCTGTACCTTCATTGTCATCAATGTGGTTTTTTACGGCGGGCTGATTGTTGTGGGGCTGGGGCAATTTCCGGCCAACCCTGAAAAGCTGGTGTTTGCGTTCTTGACCACGTGTCTGTTCGGTTTTGGCATCGGGTCGATCAACGCGATCCTGTACCAGAAAAACCAGGCATGGCAGCATATCGAGAAGATTTTCGCCCGCCCGTTGTTCTTCCTGTCTGGCGTGTTTTACATCCCGTCCACCATGCCGCCAGAAGCGGTTGCGGTGCTAAAGTGGAACCCGATTCTGCACATTGTGGAATGGACGCGGGAGGGATTTTACTCAAACTATCGCAGTGATGTGCTCGATATTACCTATCCTTTGGGGCTGGGCGCGACGCTGGTGATTGTTGCGTTGTTTGCCGAACGTATCACCCGCAAGCAGAGGGTCTGAGCATGATCGCTTTTGAAAATCTGACAAAGATCTACACCGTGAAAAACGTCCGGAAAGTCATTCTGGATGATGCATCCTACCGCTTTGCAGACCGCAAGAACGTGGCGCTCATGGGGCACAATGGAGCTGGCAAGTCGACCATGATGCGCATGATTGCCGGGATCGAATTGCCGACCTCCGGCCGGGTGCGGCGGACCGAAAAGGTGAGCTGGCCGATGGGTTTTGCGCGCGGCTTTAACGGGATGATGACCGGTGTGGAAAACGTGCGGTTCGTGTCTCGGGTTTATGGGTGTCACACGGAGACAATTCTGGAGCAGGTGCAGGAGTTTGCCGAGCTCGGAAAATCGTTGAACTTGCCGATTCAGACCTATTCGAGCGGGATGAAGGCCAGATTGGCTTTTGGTCTCTCTTTGGCGATCAGTTTTGAGTGCTACCTGATTGATGAAATCACGGCCGTTGGCGACCGGCGCTTTAAGAAAAAGAGCGAAAAAGCCCTTAAAGACAAAATCAAAGATGCGCGGGTGGTGATGATTTCTCACTCTGAAAAGACCATCAAAGATTACTGTGATTGCGGCGTGTTCGCCTATGGCAGCAAGCTGTATCATTACGACGACGTGAATGAGTTGCTGAAAGACTATAGAAAGTTTTGTTGATGATCCGCTGGGGTGCTGTTGTGGGGCTGCTGATTGCGGCCTTTGGGTTTTGGGGTGCTTTTGGTGGCGCTGCGGTAAAAGCGGAGCACAGCTGTGGCGACGCACAGGGCAATCTGCGGGTGATGACGTTTAACATCCGTACGGCGCTTGGCACCAAGAACCCGGGCGCCAACCCGCTGCATGAATTGTTGGGAGACCATGACGTTGGCCCGATTGTGGCGGCGATTGCGGAGGCTGATCCGGATGTGGTGGCGTTGCAGGAGGTCCTGGGCTGGGGACAGACCAGTCGGATTGCGCGCGCTTTGGGCATGGAGAGCGCGTTTGCCTTTCATCCCAGCCCGATGCCATGGTGGGGCAATGCCGTGCTGAGCAAATGCCCCATGTCAGAGACAAAACGTGTGGTGACCAGCCGGGGCAAAGGCAATGGCAAGGCCATGCCAGTGGCTCAGATTGAGGTTGGCGGCCGCGCGCTGTTTGCAACTTCAATCCACCGAGATCGCGAAGACAACACTGGCATTCAGCTGCAGCGTATGATGGCGCCGTTTGCAGGCACCGATACGCCGGTGCTGCTGATGGGGGATTTTAACTTCAAGCCCAATGACAAGCGGCACGGGGTTGTTTCCGCTGCCTATGAGGACAGCGCATTGGTGGCGCAAGCGGGCGCGGAGTATGTGCTGGAGCGCGGGACGTATCCGGTGATTGCCGGGACAAAGAAGCACCGTCGGATTGACTATGTCTTTTTGTCTAAGGGCGACTTTGTTGTCTCCAATGTACAGGTGATTGAAGGCGTACATGCGGAAGCCTCTGATCATCTGGGCTATGTCGCGGATGTGGGTTTAACCTCAAAGACAGACTAAGCTCCCGGTTTCTGCTGTGAGGACGGCGGTTGGTCCGGTTATGTAAAAAATTTGATCATATTTCAGGGGAAACCCTTGCAGGACGCCACGCCACGTGATTGCATCTGGCGTCAGCATTGATGGTTTTTGGCACTACGCCATTGCTACCGATGGTGTGAGAGATGCAGCATTCTGATGGGGCAGGGCGCTTTGGTGACAGAGATCTGGGGACATATGCCGGATGGCCGTGCGGTGCATCGCGTGACGCTTACGGGCGGCGGGTTGAATGCACATGTGCTGACCTTTGGCGCGGTGTTGCAGGACTTGCACCTGGACGGACATGACGCGCCTTTGGTGTTGGGGTTTCCAGAGTTTGCGCCCTACCTGACGCAATCGCCGTACTTCGGGGCCACGGTTGGTCGGTTTGCCAACCGTATACGTGACGGGCATCTGGAGTTGGACGGGCGGAGCTATCAGCTCGATACCAATGACGGTGGACGGCACACGTTGCATGGCGGGGCTGAAGGGCTGGGTGGTCATCTGTGGGAGATTGACACAGCCGCCGAAGATCATGTGACGCTTAAGGCCGTGCTGCCGGCCGGGCATATGGGGTTTCCCGGTAGACTGACGTGCGCGGTGACATTTGCGCTTCTGGATGGCGGTGCTCTGGACATTCAGATGCGGGCTGAAACGGATAAGACCACCATTTGTAGCCTGGCGCATCATAGCTATTTTGCGCTGGATGATGCTGAGACTGTTTCTGAGCATATGCTGCAGATCGCGGCCGAGAACTACACGCCGGTGGATGATACTCTGATCCCGACTGGGGAAGTGGCATCGGTGGCGGGAACACGGTTTGATTTTTGTGAGGCTGCACCGGTGGGGCAGGCGGCGCCTTTGGATCACAACTTCTGCTTATCTGACGCGCGGCAATCCCTGCGGCCCGTGGCAACCCTGCAAAGCAGGATCTCTGGCGTGCAGATGACGTGTTTGACCACGGAACCGGGTTTGCAAGTCTATGATGGGGCCGGGATCAATACAGCGGTTGTAGGGCTCGCCGGGCAGCCTATGGGCACAAGCGCTGGCATTGCGCTGGAGCCGCAGGCCTGGCCGGACGCGCATCATCACAAAAATTTCCCGCAGGCCGTTTTGCGGCCGGGCGAGAGTTATCATCAACACACACAATTTGTCTTTTCGAGAGGTCAGACATGAGCAACTTTAATGGATTGCTGCTGGAATCCAACTTGATTGGCGGCCAGTGGGTCGGGGCCGATGATGGCGCGACAACAGAAATCACCAACCCGGCCACAGGCGCGGTGCTGGGCACAGTGCCAGAGGCGGGTGGCGCCGAGACGCAGCGCGCGATTGCGGCGGCAAGTGCGGCGTTTAAGACCTGGTCCAAGACCAACCTGATGGAGCGCGTGAGCCTGCTGCACAAGCTGCATGATGCGTTGATGGACAATCAGGAAGAACTGGCGCAACTGCTGACGGCGGAGCAGGGCAAGCCACTGTTTGAGGCGCGTGGCGAGATTGGTATTGGCGCGGCGTATGTGCGCTGGTTTGCAGAGGAAATTCGCCGCTCCAAAGGCGAGATCATCCCGTCCCCGACCAATGACAAGCGTCTGATGGTGACGCATCATCCGGTGGGGGTTGTGGGCATGGTTACACCGTGGAACTTCCCTAGCTCGATGCTGGCGCGCAAAATTGCACCTGCACTGGCGGCGGGCTGTACCATTGTGGCAAAACCTGCGCCACAGACGCCGTATAGCGGGCTGGTCTGGGGCAAACTGTGTCAGGATGTGGGCTTCCCGGATGGGGTGGTGAATATCGTGACCGGGGACGCGCCTGCGATTGGCGGGGCGATCATGGAAAACCACGATGTGCGCAAGGTGACCTTCACCGGCTCCACCAACGTGGGCAAGCTGTTGATCCGTCAGTCGGCGGATCAGGTGAAAAAGGTTTCCATGGAGCTGGGCGGCAACGCGCCGTTTATTGTGTTTGACGACGCCGATCTGGATGCGGCTGTGGAAGGCGCGATGATCGCGAAATTCCGCAACATGGGGCAGACCTGTGTTTGTACCAACCGCTTTTATGTGCAGGCCGGTATTCACGATGCCTTTGTTGCCAAGTTGAAAGAGGCCGTGGCGGCGATGAAAGTGGGCGACGGCTCTGAAGAGGGCGTGGTGCAAGGTCCGCTGATTGATGAGAACGCGGTCAAAAAAGTTGAGGGCATGGTGGCGGATGCCAAAGCCAAGGGCGGCACCGTGGAGCTGGGCGGCAATCGTCACGCGCTGGGCCAGACCTTCTTTGAGCCAACCGTGATTACTGGCGCGACGTCCGAGATGTCGTTCTCTACCGATGAAATCTTTGGCCCGCTGGCGGCCGTCTATAGGTTTGAGGATGAAGAGGATGCCGTGGCAGCAGCCAATGCCACGGACTATGGCCTCGCGGCCTATGCCTACACCAAAGACCTCGCGCGGGCGTTCCGTATGAACGAAAACCTCGAGTATGGCATGGTTGGTATCAATTCCGGTCTGATCACCACCGTGGAAGCACCGTTTGGCGGTGTGAAAGAAAGTGGCATGGGCAAAGAGGGCGGCAGCCAGGGATTGGAAGATTACATGATCACCAAATACACCTGTCTGGCGGGCCTATAGGCCAGAGCTACAAACACAACTGAGACTGTTGGGCCTGAGCGGTGTGGATCGCTTGGGCCTTTTCTATTTAAACTGGCCCCATCCGTTAGCGCATTCTGGCTGTACTGACGCACAAGTGTATGGCCAAAGTGGCGAAAGGTGCTGCGCTCAAGAGAGTGCGTCGAGCGAGGGATGGGAGGACAGATGGCGACAACAATGGATCATCAGATCGTTGAGGATCTGAAGGCGGCGGGGATTGATTACATCACCTCGGTGCCGTGCAAGCAGTTGGCTGGCGTGATTGAGGTGTTGGAGGGCACGTCGGAGATCATGCACATGCCGTCCAACAAAGAAGACGAAGGCATGGGGCTTTGTGCCGGGGCCTTTATGGGTGGGATGAAGCCGGCCATTGTGATGCAGAACACCGCGCTGGGTGTGGTGGTGAATACGCTGGCGACGCTCATTCAGTTCTACCAGATTCCGCTGCCGATGTTGATTTCCTATCGCGGAGAAGTGGGCGAGCCGGTGGCCTGTCAGGTCGAAATGGCGTTACACACCAAAGCGATTTTGAACCAGCTGCACATCCCGACCTATCACTTTCACAAGCCGGAGGACGCCGCGGAGCTGCCGGGCATTCTGGAATATGCGCAGATGGCGTCCAAACCGGTGGCCATCCTGTGTGATGCCTCTTTCTGGAGGGCTTCAGCATGATCCGTAACGATGTGTTCAAAACGCTTATTCCGGTGATCAGTGAGCATCTGGTGGTCTGCAACATTGGGGCGCCAAGCCAAGAACTGCATGCGTTGGACGACCGTGCGTCCAATTTCTACATGCTGGGCACCATGGGGCTGTCCTCGTCCATTGGGCTTGGCTTAGCTGCGGCGCAGGACAAGCCGGTCATCGCAATTGACGGGGATGGTTCTGTGCTGACCAATCTTGGCACGCTGGCGACCATTGGCAACAACCCGCAAGGCAACTTCACGCTGCTAATCATCGACAACGGATCTTATGGCTCCACCGGCGATCAGCCGACCTATGCGGGTATGAAAACCGATCTGGCCGCGGTCGCCAAGGCATGCGGCGCGGAGACTGTGCAGACTGTGTCGGCTGAAGACACGGCTGAGGCGGTGAAGGCGGCGATTGCGTCTGATCAAACGACCATCATTGTCAGCAAGTGTGAAAGCGGTAACGTCAAGGTGCCGGTGATCAAGACCAACCCCATTGTGATCCGCGAACGATTTATGGAAGAGGTGCGGCGTTAATTTTTACCAACTGAACAAATATTCAGTCGGGGCGCCGTATTTGGCGCCCATTTGCGTTTTTCCACCTACGTCAAGCGGTTTATGCCTAATAAACAGGCAGGTTTTACCTTGATATTCGTGGGCAGCGCGTCAATCATCCCTCCACCAACTTTATCAGGGGAGTGAAATTGATGAAGTTCAAAACAATGATGCTGGCCACCGCCGCGATTGCAGCGATGCCAATGCTGGCACAAGCCGAAACCGTCCGTTGGGCCCGCGCAGGTGATGCGCTAACGCTGGATCCGCACGCACAGAACGAGGGACCAACCTCCGCGCTTGCGCACCAGATCATGGAGCCGCTGGTGATGCGGGACATGACCGGTGCCATGGTGCCGGCGCTGGCCACCGAATGGGGCCCGTCCGCAGACAACCCAAATGTTTGGGTGTTCAAGCTGCGTGAAGGTGTGACCTTCCACGATGGTGCTGCGTTCAACTCAGAGGATGTGAAGTTCTCGCTTGACCGTGCGATGACCGAAGACTCCGACTACAAAGAGCTTCTGGCATCCGTGAAAGAAGTGCGCGCCACCGGTGAGTTTGAGATCGAGATTGAGACCAACGGTCCAAACCCGATCATGGCCAACAACCTGACCAACATGTTCATCATGGACAAGGATTGGGCAGAGGCCAACAACGCGGTCAAAGTGCAGGATTATGAAGGTGGCGAGAACACCTTTGCCGCCAAAAACGCCAACGGCACCGGCCCTTACAAGCTGGTCAGCCGTGAGCCGGACGTGAAAACTGTGCTGTCTGCGTATGATGGCTATTGGGGCAAAGATGAGTTCCCAATGCAAGTCACTGAAGTGATCTACACACCGATCCAGAACGCGGCGACCCGTGTTGCGGCGCTGCTGTCGGGTGAAGTGGACTTCATTCAGGACGTGCCTGTGCAAGACCTTGGCCGTGTGAGCGGCACCGATGGTCTGGACGTGCGCACCGCGCCTCAGAACCGCGTGATCTTCTTTGGTATGAACCAGGCAGCGGAAGACATTGCCAACGACGACGTGGACGGCATCAACCCGATGTCTGACGTACGTGTGCGTAAAGCGATGTCCATGGCGATTGACCGTGACGCGATCCAGAAAGTGGTGATGCGTGGCCAGTCCGCACCTGCGGGCATGATCTCTCCTCCGTTTGTGAACGGCTGGAACGAGGCGATGGACAGCTCTTCCATGACCGACATCGAAAAGGCCAAAGGCCTGATGGCGGAAGCGGGTTTTGCGGATGGCTTTGGCATCACGCTGAACTGCCCGAACGATCGTTACATCAACGACGAGAAGATCTGTCAGGCGGCCGTGGGCATGCTGGCAAAAATTGGCGTGAAGGTGAACCTGGATGCCAAGCCTAAGGCGCAGCACTTCCCACTGCTGAGCAATCTGGAAACAGATTTCTACATGCTGGGTTGGGGTGTTCCGACCTATGACTCCGAGTACATCTTCAACTTCCTCGCCCACACCAAAGGTGAGAAGTATGGTTCCTGGAACGCAACCCGCTTTGGCGATGCCGACCTGGATGCGAAGATCGAAGCGCTGGCCGGTGAAACCGATCTGGAGAAGCGTAACGGCATGATCAACGAGATCTGGACCGTTGTTCAGGATGAGCAGCTGTACATCCCGATCCACCACCAGGTGCTGAACTGGGGCATGGCCTCCAAGGTTGACACCATCGTGGCACCGGATGACACCGCCAAGTTCAAGTACTTCAAGCTGAACTAAGCTTGTTAGTCTGACACAAAGAAGCCCCCGCAGTTTTTGACTGCGGGGGCTTTTTCGTTTGTGGGGTTAGCTCTGTGACCAAAGCGCTTTTGCCGACTCGGCAATGCTGTCGCGTGACGGCATGGTGGCGGCGTAGGCCGGACCGGTGGCGATGAAGCTGTCATGCGCTGCAATACGCGCGTGGGGCAGGTCCGTCTGTTCGTGCAGCAGCGCCATGAGGGCCTCGGACTGGCTGCCGGTGGTGCGGCATTCATCCACGATCAGGACTTTTTCGGCGCCTTTCAGGGCGGCAAGAATACCATCGGTTGGCAGAGGGGCCAGCCAGCGCATGTCGATCACGCGGGTGTCGATGCCCTGCGCCTTCAGATCCGCGGCGGCCTGTGTGCTGAGGTAGCGGCCGTTGCCGTAGGTCAGGATCGCCAGCGGGCCATCGCCGTCTCGGCCAACTTCGCCAAGCGCGATGGATCGATCCGGCGACGGGTAGGTGGCCATCCAGCCGCTGTCTTTGTCATCCAGCAGGTCACGCATCGGGTAGAGCGCAATCGGTTCCACCATAGCCACCACCCGTTGTTCTTCGCGGGCGAGACGCACACATTCGCGCATCATTTTGGCAGCATCGTCACCGCGGGACGGACAGGCGATGATCACGCCGGGGATGTCGCGCAGCACAGCCAGTGAGTTGTCATTGTGGAAGTGTCCGCCAAAGCCCTTTTGGTAGCCCAAGCCGGCAATGCGCAGCACCATCGGGTTGGTGAACTGGCCGTTGGAGAAGAAGGGCAGGGTGGCGGCTTCGCCGCGCAGTTGGTCTTCGGCGTTGTGCAGATAGGCCAGGAACTGGATTTCTGGCATGGGGACAAAACCGTTGTGCGCCATGCCAATCGCCAGCCCCAGAATGGATTGCTCATCCAGCAGCGTGTCGATCATCCGGTCAGCGCCAAAGCGGTCCTTGAGTTTTTGCGTGACACCGTAGACGCCGCCCTTGGTGCCAATGTCTTCGCCCATCATCACGATCTCGCCGTGTTCCAGCATCAGATCGGTGAGCGCCCAGTTGAGCAGGCGCGACATGGGTTGCGGGTTGTCCATCTGTTTGAGGTCAGACCCAAAGGCTTTGGCGCGGGCCTCTTCGCTGGGCCCGTTGGTTGCTGCGCAAGGACGGGAAGGGGGGATCAGCGAGGCCATGACCTCTTTGGCAGTTTTCAAGCGCGGTTTCTTAACGGCTTTCGCTGCCAGTTTGGCGCAGTGATCCTCGCGGTCTTGATAGAGGGTCAGTGCCTGATCCGGCGTCATCACGCCAGCCTGATCGAGCAGGCGCACCGAATGCAGCAGTGGGTCATCGGCTTCCCAGGCTTCGAATGTGGCTTTGGGCAGGTAGGCTTGCTGCATGTCTGAGCCGGCGTGCCCATAGAGGCGCACGACAGAGATATGCAGGAAGGCCGGTTTGCGCTGCGTGCGGACATAATGCGCCGCCTCTTGGGCGACTTTGTAGGCGTCGTAGATGTTGAGCCCGTCCGCACAGAAATACTTCAAGCCCGGGCGGTTCTCATAGCTGGCCTTGATCCAGCCGCCGGGGGTGCGGGTGGAGATGCCAATGCCGTTGTCTTCGCAGACAAATAGGAGCGGCATGGGCGCGGATTGATAAGCGGTCCAGCAGGCGGTGTTGATGGCGCCTTGGGCGGTGGAGTGGTTGGCGGAGGCGTCGCCAAAGGAGCACATGATAATGCCGTCATCGGGCAGACATTTGTGCTCTGGTGCGCGGCGCTTGCCGAGACCAAGAGAGTAAGCGGCCCCCACGGCTTTGGGTAGGTGGGAGGCAATAGTGGAGGTTTGTGGTGGGATGTTGAGGGCTTTGGAGCCCAGCACTTTGTGGCGCCCACCGGACATTGGGTCGTCTTTGGCGGTGCAGAAGCTGAGCAAAATGTCCCACGCCGCATTCACGCCTTCGACTTGAGAGGAGCGCATGGTTTGGAACGCCCCATCACGGTAGTGCAAAAACGCCATGTCATCCGGGCGCAGGGCGGCGGCGACGGCGGCCATGCCTTCGTGTCCGGAAGAGCCGATGGTGTAATAGCCATTGCCTTCGGACTGCATCTTGCGCGAGCGGCGGTCGAGGTTGCGGCTCAGGCATTGGGCGTCAAAAATCTGTTTGGCCAGTTCTGGCGCGAGGGCGCTATTGGGCGTGCCGCCTGCCGGAAATTCGCCGGATGCGATGCGCGCGCGAAAGGCGCCATCTACCACGTCTGCTCTGTCCATCTTTGCCTCCCATGATGGTGCTGCCCTTGCGTAGCACTTGTTTTGAGAGAACAACAATCCACCCGACCCTGCGTCAATGTCGTTTGTGATCAAAAGAATCCATAGGGGCGAAAAGACCGGCTTATTGTTGTCCTGAAAGGACCCAGTTTCGCCCCAATCTCAGCCGTGCTCTGGCCGTATTTACCAATCATTAACCAAGCCAACGACTTGCGGAAAATGTGTGCTGCAAGCACCGCGACAGCGGAAGACGAGTGAGGATTGGGCTATGAGGCATGAGTTACGCCTTGGAGATTTTGAACCGGTTCGGCCACAGGCGGATCAGGACGGCCAACAGGATGTTGCGCCGGATGTACGCGTTGAGAACCGGCGTTTGATGCGCGAAGCCAAACTCCGAATGGCCAAACTCTCTGCCAATTCCAAAGCGGGCGATGAGGCGTCGCTGGCGGCTCAGGTGACACGTGACCCTATGCAAAATCAGCGGTCCGAAGACGCTGTGCGCCAGGCCATTTTGGAGAGCGATGTGAAAAACCGTTGGCCACGTCCGCGTGTGCTGGCTTTGATTGTGGTGATCACACTCGCTGCTGTGGTGCCCACGGTTACGATGCGCCTGTTGATCTGGATGGTGGTTTTGCTGTTGTTGACAGCGGTGTTGCTCGGCCCAGAGCGGGCGCGGGATGCGGTTTACGCCGCACTGCACCATCTGTCGCGCATGTGGGGGCGGGAAATTGGCATCATGCGTCGTCTGCTGGATCGGATTGCACACTAATAGGGTTTAGCTGCGCTGCGGCGCCATTGTTTTTCCATAATTTGACCTTTGGAATGCCTTGCTGCCCTGCAAGGCTGCTGAGTTACATCGCGCGTTGCGATGGGGGTGTTTGGGTAAAAAATCGGGTTGAGATATGCAAGAGACTGCCACTGCGCCGGAGCGGCTTAAGCCGCCGCAATACGGCCAAGACATCATAGAACCGGGTGAACCTTTCACCGATGCGACACTGGACACCATCCGGGCCTTGCTGGCCGAATCTGATCCGGTGCCGCAGCCTAAGCCGCTCGAAGAGACGGTGCTGTTTGCTGGGCGGCGTGGCAAGCGTGATAAGAATCGCGACACAACGCAGCCTGAAATCCACTGCCATGATCCTGTTGTAGAGCCACAGGCGCCCTCGCCCTTTCCGGATTTGGCCGCACCTGAGGAAGAACCGTTTGAGATCGAGCGGTCCTGGCGCACGATTGAGGTCACCGAGGGCAGCGCAGGCCGCAGCCTGCGGCGTTTCCTGATGTCACCGCGATTGGTGGCTGTGGTCTTTTTGGCTGGCGTTGTGGCCTGGCAACCCTGGTTTATTCCGATGCTGGCCTTGATGATTGTCTCGTCTTTGTTGCTGGTTGGAGCGTTGATCGGTCAGGATCGCATGGCACGCATTGTGCTTTTCATGCTGAAACGCTTTGTCTGGGCTGATCCTTCTCTAGGTCGCGTGATGCAACGGATCCTCCCGCAGCGCTGGCATCCAGTTTTGTATCGTCCAACCACCGCAGATCCTGCGTTTGATGGTCCCATTGATCCGGGGTTTGCAGCCCGATTGGATCGCATCAAATCCTGAGTGCTTTCAAGTCAGTTGTGATTGCTTTGGTCTTGGCCCTTGAATTTGGCGCAAGGCCCAAGTATGTCGACCTCTGATCAAGGCAGAGAAGAAGCGTCATGGCGAAAACCAATCCGATCACATTCATTCAGCAGGTCCGCGCGGAAGTATCCAAAGTGGTCTGGCCGACCCGTCGCGAGGTTGTGCTGACAACCGTGATGGTGTTCATCCTGGCGGCGCTGACAGCTGCGTTCTTCTCGCTGGTGGATATTCTGATCCGCTCCGGCTTGCAGGGCATTCTGGCGCTGTTTGGCTAAGCTGCAGGCAGCGGTTGTCTCTTGAAATCAAGGGGCAACGGCGCTAGCACAGCTTTTGAAGATACGTGGCGTGTGGCGATTCGAGTTGCACGCCGATTTTTTGTTTCTGACAGTCTGATTGTAGACTGCGAAGATAAACGACACTCCGGCGCGACGCCGACAATGACGGGAAAACGAACACATGGCGAAACGGTGGTATTCGGTTAGCGTCCTTTCGAACTTCGAAAAGAAGGTCGCCGAGACAATTCGCACATCGGTCGAAGAGCAGGGGCTTGAGGATCAGATTGATGAAGTGCTGGTGCCAACCGAAGAAGTGATCGAAGTACGTCGCGGCAAAAAAGTGACCTCCGAGCGCCGCTTTATGCCGGGCTACGTGCTGGTGCACATGGAAATGAGCGACCACGGCTATCACCTGATCAACTCGATCAACCGCGTCACCGGCTTCTTGGGCCCGCAGGGCCGTCCGATGCCGATGCGTGACGCGGAAGTTCAGGGCATCCTGGGCCGCGTTGAAGAAGGCGAGGCGGCAACGCCAAAGCTGCTGATCAGCTTCGAGATTGGCGAGAAAGTCAAAGTCAACGAAGGTCCGTTCGAAGATTTCGACGGTATGGTCGAGGAAGTCGACGACGAGAACCAGCGTTTGAAGGTGACCGTGTCGATCTTTGGTCGCGAAACCCCAGTCGAGCTGGAGTTCACGCAGGTGACCAAGCAGATGTAAATCTGCTGCATCGCATTGAGTTTAAGGAACGCCGTCCTTTTGGGGCGGCGTTTTCTTTTGGGGATCTGCTAGTGGGGGTGCCGGATGCGGTTTGCCAGATCCGTGACCATCTCTTTGATGACGTTAGAATCCTCTTCGCGCAGTGCGTAGAAGCACAAGCCCGCGAGATCGGCGCTCAGTTGGCGGGCCATTTTTTTGGCGTCGCTATTGGCGGGTAAGTCACCGGCGTCGACGGCCTGTTGAAAGACAGCAGTAAAGGTCGCGTCGTTCTGGGTAAGCAGATCTGAGAGTTTGCCTTCGATGGCTTGATTGCCTTGGCTGGTCTCCAAGGTGGCTTTCACCAGGTAACACACAGGCAACGGGGCATCGGCATCAGATAGTGGGTGGGCTTTGGCAATGAAGTCTGCAAGCCCGTCCAGCGGGGAGGCCGCTTTTGCCTGTAGTTCTGCGCGCAGGATGCTCAAGCGCTTGGCGTAGCGCTCAAGGCTCAGGCAGTAGAGTTTCGCCTTGCTGCCAAAGGCGGCGTAAAGCGAGCCGGGATGCATGCCGGTGGCACGCTCCAGGTCCTTAAGCGACGTGGAGGCGTAGCCCTTGGTCCAGAACAGGTCCAGCGCCTGATCAAGCGCCGCTTCTTTGTCGTGGCTCACATTCATAGGTCTCTATGTAACTGCGCACATCGATAAAGCCAAGGTCACAGTTGAGTGATCGATCAAAATGATACTTGAGTGATCACTCAAGTTGCCCATATGACAATCACGTTGATGATTTTACAAAGGACACGACGATGACCAATTTCCCCCGCCACACCGCAGAGACCGCACCAGAAGCTGCTAAGGAGCGTTTGATTGCCTCAGAAAAAGCCTATGGTTTCCTGCCGGGGCTCTATCAGGTGATGGCCGACGCGCCGCAATTGCTGGAGACATACTTGCGCACCCATGAGGCGTTTGTCAGCACCAGCTTTGACAACACCGAGCTGACGGTTGTGTGGCAGTCGATCAATGTGGAGCATGAATGCCACTACTGTGTGCCAGCCCACACCGGCATCGCGCACTCGATGGGCATTGCTCAGGATGTGATCGACGCGCTGCGTGACGAGACACCTTTGGCCGACCCAAAGCTGGAAGCGCTGCGGACCTTTACACTGGCGCTAACGCGTGGGCGTGGCAACGCGACGCCAGCGGCGTTTGAGGCGTTCTATGCGGCAGGCTATGGCTCGCAGCAGGTGTTGGAGATTATTCTGGGTCTGTCCCAGAAAGTGCTGAGCAACTACACCAACCATGTAGCGCAGACAGCCGTGGATCCGGCGTTCCAGCAGTTTGCTTGGAGCCGGACGGACAAGGCGGCCTAAGCGGACGAGATCTTTAGAAGTCCTCGCAGGTGACTGCGGGGGCTTTTATGTTTGTATCGGCTCTTGCATCTTCTGGTTGAGAATGGATGGTGCTAACCGAAGTAGCCGTGAGGGGGAAGGTGCAAATGATTATCCGGCAGGCAAAGCGTGAGGACGCGGCAGAGGTGAGCGCCTTTCTGAACGCCTTGGTGGCGTTGGGAAAACGGCGGCTGCCAGCGGATGAGGAATTTGTGCGCGATGTCTATATTGGTCACGCAGACAATATTGCCTGTTCTGTGGCTGAAGATACAGATGGCGCGCTCTTGGGCATTCAGATTTTGCTGCGCGCCACGGAGGGCAATCCTTATGGTGTGGAGCCAGCGTGGGGGATCATTGGCACCCATGTAAATCCAAAAGCCGCACGGCGCGGGGTGGGGCGCAAGCTGTTTGCCACCACACAGGCCGCCGCAAGAAACGCTGGCTTACAGAAGATTGAGGCGACAATTGGCGCCAAGAGCCCGGACGCGCTGGCCTATTATGACACAATGGGGTTTGAGACCTTTGCGAGTGATGATGAAAAGGTGCGGAAGTGTTTTCAGGTAGGTTGATGCAGCCCCTTGCCAACCCTTCTAAACAAGCATAAACGCCCTCTATCGTCTTCGGGCGAGATTCTCTCGTGGGAGGTTTTGGCATCGCGATGCCCGATCGGACCACGCAACACAAACCGGGCGGAACGCGTTTCGCTCACGTTGAAAGGAACACCAAATGGCTAAGAAGCTTGCTGGTACAATGAAGCTGCAGGTTCCTGCAGGTCAAGCCAACCCATCCCCACCCGTGGGTCCTGCGCTGGGTCAGCGCGGCATCAACATCATGGAATTCTGTAAGGCGTTCAACGCCAAGACACAGGAACTGGAAGCCGGTGCGCCGTGCCCAACCGTGATCACCTACTATCAGGATAAGTCCTTCACCATGGACATCAAGACGCCACCTGCGTCTTACTACCTGAAGAAGGCTGCCAAACTGAAGTCCGGTGCAAACTTGCCTGGTCGTGAAGTTGTGGGCTCCGTCACCGCTGCTCAGGTGAAAGAAATCGCCGAAGCAAAAATGAAAGACCTGAACGCAAACGATATCGAGGCTGCAATGCAGATTATCCTTGGTTCCGCGCGCTCCATGGGCATCGAGGTGAAGTAATGGCTAAGCTTGGTAAACGTACTGCCGCAGCGCGCGAAGCGTTCGCTGGCAAATCCAACCTGACCGTTGAAGAAGCTGTTGCACTGGTAAAGGGCAACGCTGGCGCGAAGTTTGACGAAACCGTCGAGATCGCTGTTGTTCTGGGTGTTGACCCACGTCACGCTGACCAAATGGTTCGCGGCGTTGTTGGTCTGCCAAACGGCACCGGCAAAAACGTACGCGTGGCAGTCTTTGCCCGTGGTCCAAAAGCCGAAGAAGCTCAGGCAGCTGGCGCGGACATCGTTGGCGCAGAAGATCTGATGGAAACCGTTCAGGGCGGCACCATCGACTTTGATCGCTGCATCGCGACTCCTGACATGATGCCGGTTGTTGGTCGTCTGGGTAAAGTTCTTGGCCCACGCAACCTGATGCCAAACCCGAAAGTTGGCACTGTAACTATGGATGTGAAAGCAGCCGTAGAAGCAGCCAAAGGTGGCGAAGTTCAGTTTAAAGTCGAAAAAGCCGGTGTGGTTCACGCTGGTGTTGGCAAAGCCTCTTTCGACGAAGGCAAACTGGTTGAGAACGTGCGCGCCTTCATGGACGCGGTTCTGAAAGCCAAACCTGCTGGCGCCAAAGGTGCCTACGTGAAGAAGATCGCTCTGAGCTCCACAATGGGCCCAGGTGTGACCATCAACGTAGACAGCGCGTCTGCACAGTAAGATCTCACGATCTTCAGAGATTTGAGGGCGTCCCTGCGGGGCGCCCTTTTTTGGTTCACAGGTTTACGATTCGCGTTCTAAAACTGCCTACTTGGTAATCAAAGCGCCTCATGAAGCATCAATGCGATATGCGAATTAATTCGCCATATTAAAAAATTCTAGGGAGAGTTGCGGGATTTTGGCACTCACCTTCAGGATGTGTTTTGTAGCAAAATCCGTGGCTTATTGGACTTCTTCGGGGTTTGTTAAATCCTTTGGCGCAGGCGTTGACCATACGTTAGGACAGCCAATAGGACCACTAATGCCACGCCTCAACTCTATTCCGCTTTCCAGGAAGCTGCCGATTTTCATTGTCGGTTTTAGCATACTGCTCGCGGCTGGACTGATCTCAGCCAGCCTTTTTGCTCTGCAAAAATATGCCTTTTCGGCCGTTGAGAACCAGATGTTCTCAACCATCGCAGACCGACGGTTTGCGGTGCGGCAAATGTTGAAAGGTGTCGAGGCGGATCTGGAGTCTTTGTCTGTGTCGCCGGCGACGGCAAATGCCTTGGTGGACTTCGAAGAATCTTGGGGAGCGTTGGGGGGAGCCGCGCAATCCGATTTGACGAAGGCTTATATCGACAGCAACCCAAATGCGGTTGGCTCAAAACATCTGTTGGATCGGGCGCGTGGGGATGCGGCCTATCACGCGGATCATGCGTTGTATCACCCGGGTCTGCGCACGTTGATCGAGACTAAGGGCTATTATGACGCTTTCCTAATCAACCCGGCAGGTGACATCGTCTATTCGGTGTTCAAGGAAATGGACTACGCCACCAACCTGGTGTCCGGTGCCTACAAAGGCAGCGGTCTGGCCGATGTGTTCAAATCGGCGTTGAAAGGCGCTGAGCGGAGCATTCACTTTGATGACATGACGCCATATGCGCCAAGCAACGGCGCCGCAGCTGCGTTTATTGCCTCCCCGGTCCACGGTGCTGACAATGCGCTCTTGGGAGTTGTTGCTTTGCAGATCCCTGTCGAAATGATGGGTGAGATTGCCAACAGCAGCCTTGGTCTTGGTGAAACAACCCAGATTTTCATTGTGGGTGAAGATGGGCTTGCGCGCACGACCTCGCGCTTTGAAGATGACTTTGCAGTGCTCGATCAATTGCCGATGACGCACCACATCGAAGAGGCGCTTGCCGGGCACAGCGTTTATGAGATTGATACGGGTTTGCACGGCCAGCAGGTGGTCTCTTACGCGAAACCGCTTGAGCTGGAATATGCCAACTGGGCGATTATTGCCGAGCAGGACGTCAGCGAGACAATGGGGCCGGTTTGGGCGCAGGCGCGTATTCTGATCGCCGTAAGTGTGCTTATGACCGCGGCGCTCTCGGTTCTGGGCTGGATGTTCGCCCGCACAATCACCCGTCCGTTGAACGACATCTGCGGCGACATGGAGCAAATCTCTGGTGGAGACTTTAACACCGACGTGACCACCGCAGAGCGAGATGACGAGATTGGTGAGCTTGGCAAGACGCTTGTCGCGATGCGCGGTGATCTGAAGAAAGCCAAAGATGCCGAAGTACAGCGCGCGATTGCCGCGCAAGAGCAGGAAATTGTTGTGAAGAAGCTGAGCGCCGGTCTTGGTCAGCTGTCGCAGGGTGACTTTGCGCAGACCATTGATGAGCCGTTTGCTGAAGAACATGACTCGTTGCGATTGGACTTCAACAAAACCGTGCATCAGCTTAACACCACGGTGTCGCAAGTGGTGGAATCTGCGGACAGCATCAAGAGCGGTGCGGCGGAGATCAGCCAGTCGTCTTTGGATCTGTCGCAACGGACAGAAAACCAGGCAGCGACGCTGGAAGAGACCGCTGCGGCCTTGAAAGAGATGACCAACAACGTGCAAACAGCGGCTGAGGGCACGCGCAACGTGGAAGAGGTTGTTGCAGAGGCGCGCAGCGAGGCCGAAATCAGCGGCGAAGTTGTGCGCGATGCGGTGACGGCGATGACGGAAATTGAGGAAGGCTCGCGCCATATTTCTCAGATCATCGGTGTGATTGACGACATTGCCTTCCAGACCAATCTCTTGGCGTTGAACGCTGGGGTGGAAGCGGCCCGGGCCGGGGATGCAGGCCGCGGCTTTGCGGTGGTGGCCTCTGAGGTGCGGGCACTTGCGCTCAAGTCGTCGGATGCAGCCAGTGAGATCAAAGCTTTGATCAGCGACAGCGCGCAGCAAGTTGAAAGTGGTGTGGACCTGGTGGGCAAAGCTGGTGAAGCGTTGACCAGCATAGCAGATCGCGTCAACAACATCTCGCATTTGGTCTCCGAGATTGCGCGCAGCGCGACGGATCAATCCGCAGGTCTGGCAGAGATCAACGCAAGCGTTGTGCAGCTGGATCAGGTGACGCAGGCCAATGCCGCCATGGTGGAAGAGTCCACCGCGGCCGGACAGATGCTGGCCAAAGACGCGTCCGAGTTGATGGGGATGGTGTCGAGCTTCAAAACCGACGCGTCGGTGATTTCCGAGGCTCCGGTTGCGCCCCCGGCGCCAAGCGCGCCCAAAACCGCGCCAGCGCCGAAGGTCGAAGCGGCGGCGCCAAAGCCAGCCCCAAAGCCTGCGCGTCAGGCGGTCCCAATGGCCGTAGACGGAAATGCGGCGGTTGATATGGAGCTGTGGCAGGACTTCTAATGCCTCAGTTTCGGGCGCGCGCTTGTTGGCATGCGGGTGTCGCGCCCCAACCTCTGCACCAGGTGCCGCCGGACGAGTTTTCCTCCGGCGGCATCCAATTTCACCGGAAATGGCAAAAATCACGCGAAAAACTGACGCAGCGGCATGAATGTGATCAAAAACCAATTGCCAGCCGCGTGCTTTCGTCTATCCACTGCGCAACGAACAAAACATTGGCAGGCAAATGGTAATCCACTCCGTTCCGCAATCCGATCAGCCTGTTGAGCGCTCCGCGCGTGAATGGGTCAAAGTCCTCGCGCAATACCGGGAGCCTAACGAGGCACGCAGTGTCCTGGAATTGTTGGTGACCGTGGTGCCGTTTGTGGCACTTTGGGCGCTGGCGTGGTGGAGCATGTCCATCAGCCTGTGGCTGACACTTGGCATTTCGATTGTGAACGCGCTGTTTCTGGTCCGCCTGTTCACCATCCAGCATGACTGTGGCCATGGTGCGTTTTTTAAAAGCCGTGAAGTCAGCGATTGGCTGGGCCGGGTCCTCGGAGTGATCACCCTGACGCCGTATGACGTCTGGCGCCGCACCCATTCGATCCACCACAGCGCCGCTGGCAATCTGGAAAAGCGTGGCATTGGCGACGTCTACACCATGACTGTGGCGGAGTATCAGGCGGCGCATCCCCTGCGGCGTTTGCAATACCGCATGGTGCGCCATCCGCTGACCATGTTTGGCCTTGGCCCCTTCTATTTGTTCTTCCTACAAAACCGACTGCCTCTGGGCCTGATGGACAGCCGCAAATATTGGGTCAGCGCCATGACAACCAATCTGGCTTTGGTTGTGGTATTGGCGGGCATCTACTATTTCGGCGGCTTGGCGCCGCTTTTGTTGATCTTCCTGCCGACCACGTTGATTGCGGGCACGGCCGGTGTGTGGCTGTTTTACGTCCAGCACCAATTTGAGCACACCCAGTACGACGAAGCGCAGAATTGGGACCTGCATGAGGCCGCGTTGAAAGGCAGTTCCTACTACCGGCTGCCCGCGGTATTGCAGTGGTTCAGCGCGAACATCGGCATCCACCATGTGCACCATCTTTACAGCCGTATTCCGTTTTACCGCTTGCCCGATGTGTTGCGGGACTATGCCGAGCTTGCGGACAACAACCAACTGACCATTCGGGAAAGTCTGGCCAGTGCGCGGCTGCACCTATGGGATGAAAAGACCCGACGCTTGCTGTCGTTCCGTGAAGCCAAGGCAATCTATGGATAAAAAAACGCCACCGTCAGGTGGCGTTTTTTCTGTGCGGTCGTGCTGCTTGTGAGGCGCGGTGAGCCGCTTAGAGCTCTACCGTGACACTGAAGCCAAATTCAACGGCTTCTCCAGCCGGGAGCGTGACGCTGTTGGGGCGCTGCGCAATCTGCGGTCCATCCCCGACTAGCGACGCCGTTCCATGCCATGGCTCAACACATAAAAATGGCGCGTCCACCGGCTTCCAAAGCGCCAGATCGGGCAGGTTGTGGAAGGTGAAAGCCAATCCCGGGCCATTCTCCGGGCCGTAACGCAGTGCGTCGGAGCCGTTTGGGAACACCAGGGCGCCGTCCTTGAACAGCGCTTCTTCAATGTCCAGCGTCCCGTTGATAAACGGGCCCTCCACCCGTGTGGGCTCCAGAAGCCCGTCTGGATGAAGCGGCTGTCGGGCTGGATTGTTGGTGGTCTTCAGTTGGACTACATGGCGCTGTGTCTCCGCACCGGGCAGGGGCCAGTGGAAGGCCGGGTGAAAGCCAAAGCCAAACGGCATCTCGGTTTCAGAGTGGTTCTCAACACGTGCGGTGACGGTCAAGGTTGCGTCCGACAAGGCATGTGTGAGGTGCAATGCGAAGTCGAAAGGGTACTGCGCGCGCGTTTCAGGATCGGCGCGCAACACGTGGCGGCACTGCGTCTGGCTTTGCTCTTCCAACGTAAAGACGCGTCGCCGCGCAATGCCATGTTGCGCCATGTCAGTACTGTGTTCGCCGACGGCAATCCTGTCGCCCACAGCGCGCCCAACGATGGGGAAGAGAACAGGCGCGCGGCCCGTCCAAAAGGCCGGGTCACCGTTCCACAACAGATCCACACCGGAGTGTGTGCGCAGGTATTGCATTTCGGCGCCCATTTCAGCGACGGATAGGCTGAGGTGGGCGTTGGAAAGAATGCAGTCAGACGTCATGTGAAAGCCTTTGTGAAAAGTACCCAGAGGAATTTGCCACACTCTAGCGGTCGGTGCCGAGAAGGGAACCGCTTCGTTGAGGGCTGCGGATTTCAGTGCTTGCAAAGTGGTCGTGTGGACGGTACACGGCCCCTGCCCATTCCAAAACGGAGTCGCCCGTCGATTCTTTCTTGGAGTGGCCTGTCCAAGACGAAGGGTTCGGGCTCGCCTGAATAATTCCTTTCTGAGATGGGGTAAGAGACAAGAATTCTTAGAAGGCTCACGAGCCTTCGGCGATCTTGGTTCCCAACCCAATGTATGGACCTAAACGCGTGCCGCTTTTGTGGTGCGCAAAACTGAGCCGGGGAGCAATCCCCAATTTTGGAGTAAAACTGTGGATAGAGCACAAAAAGAGAAGTTGGTCGACGAGCTCGGCCAGATCTTTGAAAGCTCTGGCGTTGTAGTGGTTGCCCACTACGCGGGTCTCACGGTTGCTGACATGCAGGACCTTCGCGCACGTGCTCGTGATGCGGGTGGTGCTGTTCGTGTCGCCAAGAACAGGCTCGCCAAGATCGCCCTGGACGGCAAACCATGCGAAAGCATCGGTGGCCTTCTGTCGGGTATGACCGTTCTGACCTATTCTGAGGACCCTGTGGCAGCTGCCAAAGTGGCCGAAGACTTCGCCAAAGATCACGCAAAATTCGAGATCCTTGGTGGTGCAATGGGCGAGAACGCTCTGGACCGTGCTGGTGTTACAGCAGTGTCGAAAATGCCTTCGCGCGATGAGCTTATTGCTCAGATCGCAAGCATGCTCGGCGCACCTGCTTCCAACATCGCCGGCGCCATTGGCGCACCTGCTTCGAACATCGCATCCATCCTGTCTACCGTCGAGGAAAAGGCAGAGGCTGCGTAAGCAACTTATTGAGAGCCGCGTCGTGACATTGTCACAACGTTGGAACACATACCTAAGAACGGAAAGAGTCTAAAATGGCTGATCTGAAAGCACTCGCAGAAAGCATCGTGGGTCTGACCCTGCTGGAAGCACAAGAACTGAAAACCATCCTCAAAGACGAGTATGGCATCGAGCCTGCCGCTGGCGGGGCAGTTGTAATGGCAGGCGGCGGCGACGCCGGTGGCGCAGCTGAAGAAGAAAAATCTGAATTTGACGTTGTTCTGGTTAACGCCGGCGCATCCAAAATCAACGTGATCAAAGAAGTTCGCGGCATCACCGGTCTGGGCCTGAAAGAAGCCAAGACTCTGGTTGAAGCTGGCGGCAAGATCAAAGAAGGCGTGTCCAAGGACGAAGCCGAAGACGTTAAGGGCAAGCTGGAAGCAGCTGGCGCGGAAGTCGAAGTTAAGTAATTCGGTATTTCACCGAGTTATTGCAGGCGTCCCTTCGGGGGCGCCTGTTTTTGTTTGGGCGCCGGCCTATTTACAAAGCGGCAACTCCAGCGGCGGCTGTTTTGGCAGAGAGTCTCGCCATTCGTTGATGATTGGCTGCAAAGTCTGCTTGGGCCAAAACTTCGGGATGCCAATGGTTTTGAGGCAGGCTGCGTGCCAGTAGTGGCCTGCTTGTTGCGGTGACTTTCCGCGTTGGATTGCTTTGGCCACGGCGTTGATGTCTTTGGATGACGGGTAGATGTAGAGCGTTGTTGGCTTGCCGTCGGCAATCTTCAGGATCTCGTCGGTGGCGGGTTTGGACCAGGTTGTGCAGCCATTGCTGCGGCCGGAAGTATAATCCACCAGTTTGCCAAAGGGCACAAAGCCGTCCGCATCTGCATGGGTGCTCTGAGGTCGTTCCATGCGGCATTGCCAGCGTAGGAACATGGCGCGGTGGCCGCCGATGGCACGTTCACGGGCGTTGCTGGTTTCGCCTTCGCCCTCAAACAGCAAGAAGGTGCGCAGGAAGGGTTTTTTGCCAGAGCCGCTTTGGTAGTAGCCCTTAAACGATGTGCGGGACTCGGCGGTGACATAGGCCCCGCCTGCGGTGAGCTTGGAGCCTTCGGCGTTGCTGAAGTTGCGGGCGCATTGCCGGCCATTGGAAAAATTGGCTTTTGCCAGTTTGCGGCCGTTGCCGTAGCCGGAGGAGACCGCCTTGAAAGTCTTTGATTTCTCACAAATCACATAAAAGCGGGGCAGGGCGTTGCCGTTGTCGCCTGTGCTGGGGCGGGTGGCATCCATGGCAAAGTAGCAGGGGTTTTTGACCGTGCCGCTGCGACGGTTCTCCAGATAAAGTGCACGGGCGCGGTCCAGAACTACGGGGGCAATTTTGCCCACGCCTGTGCCCACGTGTTTTTGCAGCCATTTTGGAGTGTCTTGGGAGGTCTTGGACGCCCAAGTTGGCGCGGCAAAGCTGGTGCAGATTAAGGTGGCCAGACCAATGGCACGCAGCGACGAGGTCAAAAACAAAGTGCAAACTCCCAACTGTGACGCATAAACGAACTGTATTCAGCCTGCCCGAAAAGAGGGCTGCAGGTCTAGGGGGCAGTGGGCGTTTGCTGAGGGGGGCGTCCTTATGAGGACGCCCATTTTGTTTCAGGCGATAATCGGCGCTTGAGTGTTGGTGTCCTCAACCCGAATGCGCGCAAGTTTCTTAAAGCTGTCGGCGTGATCGCGACGCTCTTGCATGGGCAGCACCTCGTCCAGGCGATCAAAGTCACCGGCACAGCGGTCTTCGGCCATTTGCATGATGGCATCCGGGCCACCATTGCCGCGGTTGGCCAGTGTGATGGCATTGGCCATCGGGCGCACTTGGTCTTCGTAAATCTTGGCGGCCGTGTGGCCCACACCATGAGCCTTGATGGCTGCGCCTAGCAGGCGAGCGTCAATAATGGCCTGGCTCGCACCGCTGGAGCCCACGGGGTAGGTGGCATGCGCCGCGTCGCCAATCAATGTGGCGGCACCGTCGGTCCAGCTGTCAACAGGTTCGCGATCCACCATCGGGTATTCAAACACCTCATTGGCGTTGGCAATCAGCTCAGGAATGTCGATCCAGCCAAAATCCCAATCTGCAAAGTCAGCAGCAAAGCGAGACGCGTCGACTTTGCGGTTCCAGTCGCCTTTTTGAATATGGTCGTTGGGGTCGACCTTGGCTTCGGCAATCCAATTGATCAACGTCGCGCCGGTTTCTGGATTGGGGGCGGAAATCGGGTAGGTGACAAACCGCTGCGTGTCGTGGCCTGCAAGGATCATGGAGGTGCCGCTTAGGAAAGCAGGGGCAGTGGTTGTGCCACGCCACATGATCGCGCCTCCCCAGACCGGGGCGCCTTCGTCCGGATACATCTGCGCGCGGATGGCGGAATGCACACCGTCCGCCGCTACAAGCATCGTGCCGGACAGGGACTTGATGGTTTCGCCTTGCTGGTAGATGACGGCCACACCTTTGTCGGTGTTGGTGTATTGAGTCACGCGGCAGCCGAAGGTGACGCTATCCTCTCCGCAACGCGCCAGCAGCGCTTTGAGCAGGCCCATCTGTAATTCGCCACGATGCACCGAATACTGTGGCCAGTTGTATCCCGCATGGCCCCCGCGCGGCTCGGTCCAGATCTCGACGCCGGTCTTGGTGTAAAAGCCATAGTCGCGGGTCTTTACCCCCACCTCTTCCAGCATTTCCTCCAAGCCGAGCGCAAACAATTCGCGCACACAGGGCGGCTGAAGGTTGATGCCCACCCCCAAGGGTTTTGGGTCATTTACGCTTTCAAGGATGTGAAAAGGAACGCCAATCTCATGCAGGGTGAGGCCCATGGTTAATCCGGCAATACCTCCGCCGGCAATGATAACGGTCATCTGAAATGTCAGTCTCTTGTTGTTGGTTGTTTTGTTGTGGAGTATTGTGAAAATTCCTCGGCGGCGCAAATAGAACTGTGCCCGGCCAAGGCAGAGGCTTCAGAAGGAAGCCTTGGCTGATTTGGCGATTGTCAAGCCCCAAGGGGTTGCAAAGACACGCTTGATTCAATATTCGGTAAACTCTTGCGGTTTCGAGCGATTCGGGGCCGCTTTTGTCCTTTGCGGATTTATTGGATAAGGCGGCGCTGATCTGGGGCTCTCACCCCACACTTTCAAAAGACGACACAAACAAGACAAAACCTTGAAATACAGGTAAAAACCCCGGCTTGGAAAGCCTCTTGGGGTCTGCAATGCACGCAGCAAGAGGTTTTCCAAGGCAGGATTTTGATCGAGAGACCCCGGTGGGACGGGGTCGAGAATGGATCTGATCCACGCCGTCACTGACGCGACGTGCCGGGGCCCGACGGTATGTTGTTGATGATGAATCGAAAGGTGACATTGACCATGGCTCAAAGCTTCCTTGGCCAGAAACGTCTACGTAAATACTACGGTAAAATCCGTGAAGTTCTGGAGATGCCGAACCTGATTGAGGTTCAGAAATCTTCTTATGATCTGTTCCTGAAATCCGGCGATCTTGAGATCCCCACCGATGGTGAGGGTATCAAAGGTGTGTTCCAATCGGTCTTCCCGATCAAGGATTTCAACGAAACCTCCGTGCTGGAATTCGTCAACTACGAGCTGGAAAAGCCGAAGTACGACGTTGAGGAATGTCAGCAGCGTGACATGACTTACAGCGCGCCGCTGAAAGTCACATTGCGTCTGATCGTGTTTGATGTGGATGAAGACACTGGCGCCAAGTCGGTCAAAGACATCAAAGAGCAGGACGTCTTCATGGGCGATATGCCTCTGATGACCCAGAACGGCACCTTTGTGGTGAACGGCACCGAGCGCGTGATCGTGTCTCAGATGCACCGCTCCCCTGGTGTGTTCTTTGACCACGACAAAGGCAAAACTCACTCTTCGGGCAAACTGCTGTTTGCTTGCCGCATCATCCCATACCGCGGCTCCTGGCTGGACTTCGAGTTCGACGCCAAGGACATCGTTTACGCCCGTATCGACCGCCGTCGTAAACTGCCTGTGACCACCCTGCTGTATGCGCTGGGTCTGGACCAGGAAGGCATCATGAATGCCTACTACGACACCGTGAACTTCAAGCTGGACAAGAGCAAAGGTTGGGTCACCAAGTTCTTCCCAGAGCGCGTGCGCGGCACCCGTCCAACACAGGATCTGATCGACGCCGCCACCGGTGAAGTGATTGCCGAAGCTGGCAAGAAAGTCACACCGCGTGCGGTCAAGAAGATCATCGACGAAGGCAAGATCACCGATCTGCTGGTGCCATTTGAGCACATCGTTGGCAAATTTGTTGCCGAAGACCTCATCAACGAGGAAACCGGTGCGATCTATGTGGAAGCCGGTGACGAGCTGACGCTGGAATACGACAAGGACGGCGACCTGATTGGTGGCACCGTAAAGGACCTCGTGGATGCCGGTTTCACCGACATTCCGGTTCTGGACATCGACAACGTCAATGTTGGTCCGTACATGCGCAACACCATGGCGGCAGACAAAAACATGAGCCGCGACACCGCGCTTATGGACATCTACCGTGTGATGCGTCCGGGCGAGCCGCCCACTGTTGACGCCGCTTCCGCGCTGTTTGACACACTGTTCTTTGACAGCGAGCGCTACGACCTTTCCGCGGTTGGCCGCGTGAAGATGAACATGCGTTTGGCTCTGGATGCGCCGGACACTCTGCGCACCCTGCGTAAAGAAGACATCGTGTCCTGCATCAAAGCGCTGGTTGAGCTGCGTGACGGCAAAGGCGACATCGACGACATCGACCACCTCGGCAACCGTCGTGTGCGCTCCGTTGGCGAACTGATGGAAAACCAGTACCGCGTGGGTCTGCTGCGCATGGAACGTGCGATCAAAGAGCGTATGAGCTCTGTTGAGATCGACACTGTCATGCCGCAGGATCTGATCAACGCGAAGCCAGCGGCTGCTGCGGTACGTGAATTCTTCGGCTCCTCGCAGCTGTCGCAGTTCATGGACCAAACCAACCCGCTGTCTGAAGTGACGCACAAGCGTCGTCTGTCGGCACTTGGGCCAGGCGGTCTGACCCGTGAACGTGCGGGCTTTGAGGTGCGCGACGTGCACGCGACCCACTACGGTCGCATGTGCCCGATTGAAACGCCGGAAGGTCCAAACATTGGTCTGATCAACTCGCTGGCAACTTTTGCCCGCGTGAACAAATACGGCTTCATTGAAACACCGTATCGCAAGGTTGAGAATGGCGTGGTCACCGATGAGGTGAACTACATGTCCGCAACCGAAGAGCAGCGTCACACTGTGGCGCAGGCCAACGCCTCGCTCGACGAAAACGGCAAGTTCACCAATGAGTTCGTGAACACACGTCAGTCCGGCGAATACACGCTTGCGGCTTCGGAAAACGTCGATCTGATCGACGTGAGCCCGAAACAGCTGGTGTCTGTTGCGGCCTCCCTGATCCCGTTCCTTGAAAACGACGATGCGAACCGGGCCTTGATGGGCTCGAACATGCAACGTCAGGCGGTGCCACTGCTGCGTGCGGAAGCACCACTGGTTGGTACTGGTATCGAAGAAAAAGTGGCGATCGACTCCGGCGCGGCCATTCAGGCCAAACGCGCAGGTATCATCGACCAAGTGGATGCACAGCGTATCGTGATCCGCGCCACCTCCGATCTGGAGTTGGGCGACGCGGGTGTGGACATCTATCGACTGCGTAAATTCCAGCGTTCCAACCAGAACACCTGCATCAACCAGCGTCCGTTGGTGAAAGTTGGCGACACGGTTGGAAAAGGCGAAGTGATTGCTGACGGTCCATCCACCGATATTGGTGAATTGGCTCTGGGTAAAAACGTGGTTGTCGCGTTTATGCCTTGGAACGGCTACAACTACGAAGACTCCATCCTGATCTCCGAGCGCATCGCGCGTGACGACGTGTTTACTTCGGTTCACATCGAAGAATTCGAAGTTGCCGCACGTGACACCAAGCTTGGTCCAGAGGAAATCACCCGCGACATTCCAAACGTCGGTGAAGAAGCGCTGCGCAACCTCGACGAGGCGGGCATCGTGTACATCGGTGCGGACGTGGAGCCGGGCGACATTCTGGTCGGTAAGATCACACCAAAAGGCGAAAGCCCAATGACGCCGGAAGAAAAGCTTCTGCGCGCCATCTTTGGTGAGAAAGCCTCTGACGTGCGTGACACCTCGCTGCGTGTGAAGCCGGGTGACTTTGGTACGGTTGTGGAAGTGCGTGTCTTTAACCGCCACGGTGTGGAAAAAGACGAACGTGCGCTGCAGATCGAGCGTGAAGAGATCGAACGTCTGGCGCGTGACCGCGACGACGAATTGGCGATCCTGGACCGCAACATCTACGCCCGTCTCAAAGGCATGGTGCTTGGCAAAGTGGCTGTGAAAGGCCCGAAAGGCGTGAAAGCCAACTCTGAGATCACCGAAGAGTTGCTGGCATCCATGAGCCGCGGTCAGTGGTGGCAGCTGGCATTGGCGGAAGAAGCTGATGCGCAGGTTGTTGAGGCCCTGAACGAGCAGTACGAGATCCAGAAACGTGCGCTTGAGCACCGTTTTGAGGACAAGGTTGAAAAAGTCCGTCGTGGCGACGATCTGCCACCAGGTGTGATGAAGATGGTCAAAGTCTTCATCGCCGTGAAGCGTAAGCTTCAGCCGGGTGATAAAATGGCCGGTCGTCACGGGAACAAAGGTGTTATTTCCAAGGTTGTGCCTATGGAAGACATGCCGTTCCTCGCAGACGGTACGCCGGTTGACTTCTGTCTGAACCCACTGGGTGTGCCTTCGCGTATGAACGTTGGTCAGATCCTTGAAACCCACATGGGTTGGGCCGCACGTGGTCTGGGTGTGAACGTGGACGAAGCGTTGCAGGAATACCGTCGCTCCGGCGATCTGACCCCTGTGCGTGAAGCCATGCACCTAGCCTATGGCGATGATGTCTACGAAGAAGGCATCGCCGGCATGGATGAAGGTCAGCTTCTGGAAGCAGCCGGTAACGTGACCAACGGTGTGCCAATCGCGACCCCAGTGTTTGACGGCGCCAAAGAAGGCGACGTGAACAACGCTCTGGTGCGTGCAGGCTTCTCCGAAAGCGGTCAGTCGCAGCTGTTTGATGGTCGTACAGGTGAGCAGTTTGCCCGCCCTGTAACCGTGGGCATCAAGTACCTGCTGAAACTGCACCACCTGGTGGATGACAAAATCCACGCGCGTTCCACTGGTCCGTACTCCTTGGTCACACAGCAGCCGCTGGGTGGTAAGGCACAGTTCGGTGGTCAGCGCTTTGGTGAGATGGAAGTCTGGGCTCTGGAAGCTTACGGCGCCGCCTACACGCTGCAGGAAATGCTGACCGTGAAGTCGGATGACGTGGCTGGCCGGACCAAGGTCTATGAAAGCATCGTCAAGGGCGAGGACAACTTTGAAGCGGGCGTCCCAGAATCGTTCAACGTTCTGGTGAAAGAAGTCCGTGGCCTCGGCCTGAATATGGAACTCCTGGATACGGAGGAAGGTGAGTGAGGGCGTCAGCCCTCATCCCCACCACTCTCCTCCCAACCAAATTTGAGGTATCAAAATGAACCAGGAACTGACGAACAACCCGTTTAACCCACTGGCACCGCAGAAGACTTTCGATGAGATCAAAGTCTCGTTGGCGTCGCCTGAGCGGATCCTGTCGTGGTCCTACGGCGAGATCAAAAAGCCAGAAACCATCAACTACCGTACGTTCAAGCCTGAGCGTGACGGCCTGTTCTGCGCGCGTATCTTTGGCCCGATCAAAGACTACGAATGTCTCTGCGGCAAATATAAGCGCATGAAATATCGCGGCGTTGTCTGCGAAAAATGTGGTGTTGAAGTTACCCTTCAGAAAGTGCGCCGCGAGCGCATGGGCCACATCGAGCTGGCCGCGCCAGTTGCACACATCTGGTTCCTGAAATCGCTGCCAAGCCGCATCGGCCTGATGCTGGACATGACACTGCGTGATCTGGAACGTGTGCTGTACTTTGAAAACTACGTTGTCATCGAGCCGGGTCTGACCGACCTGCAGTACGGCCAGATGATGACCGAAGAAGAGTACATGGATGCGCAAGACGCATACGGCATGGACGCTTTCACCGCCAACATCGGTGCGGAAGCGATCCGTGAGATGCTGTCGATGATCGATCTGGAATCTGAAGCTGACCAGCTGCGCGCCGATCTGGCCGAAGCCACTGGTGAGCTGAAGCCAAAGAAGATCATCAAGCGTCTGAAAGTGGTTGAGAGCTTCATCGAGTCCGGCAACCGCCCGGAATGGATGATCCTGACCGTGATCCCAGTGATCCCACCAGAGCTGCGCCCACTGGTGCCGCTGGATGGTGGCCGCTTTGCGACGTCTGACCTCAACGATCTGTATCGTCGTGTGATCAACCGGAACAACCGTCTGAAGCGTCTGATTGAACTGCGCGCTCCTGATATCATCGTGCGCAACGAAAAGCGGATGCTGCAGGAATCTGTGGATGCGCTGTTTGACAACGGCCGTCGTGGCCGCGTGATCACCGGCGCCAACAAGCGTCCGTTGAAATCGCTCAGCGACATGCTGAAAGGTAAGCAGGGTCGTTTCCGTCAAAACCTTTTGGGTAAGCGCGTCGACTTCTCTGGCCGTTCGGTGATTGTGACCGGTCCGGAACTGAAACTGCATCAGTGTGGTCTTCCCAAGAAGATGGCGCTCGAGCTGTTCAAGCCGTTCATCTACTCCCGTCTGGAAGCCAAAGGTCTGTCCTCCACTGTGAAGCAGGCCAAGAAACTGGTGGAAAAAGAGCGTCCCGAAGTGTGGGATATCTTGGACGAAGTGATCCGCGAACACCCTGTCATGCTGAACCGTGCGCCTACGCTGCACCGTTTGGGCATTCAGGCGTTTGAGCCGGTTCTGATCGAAGGTAAAGCCATCCAGCTGCACCCGCTTGTATGTTCTGCGTTTAACGCGGACTTCGACGGTGACCAAATGGCTGTGCACGTGCCTCTGAGCCTCGAAGCTCAGCTGGAAGCACGTGTTCTGATGATGTCCACCAACAACGTTCTGTCCCCGGCAAACGGTGCGCCAATCATCGTTCCGTCGCAGGATATGATCTTGGGCCTGTACTACACCACCATCATGCGTGAAGGCATGAAGGGTGAAGGTATGGTGTTCTCCTCGATCGAGGAAGTTCAGTACGCACTGGACAGTGGCGCTGTGCACCTGCACACAAAAATCACCGCCCGTATTCCTCAGTTTGACGAAAACGGTCTGGAAGTCTTTGAGCGGTTTGAAACCACACCAGGTCGTGTGCGTTTGGGCGCGCTGTTGCCAAAGAACGCCAAGGCGCCGTTTGAGCTGGTGAATAAGCTGCTGCGGAAAAAAGACGTGCAGAACGTGATTGACACCGTCTATCGCTACTGTGGTCAGAAAGAGTCCGTGATCTTCTGTGACCAGATCATGACCATGGGCTTCCGCGAAGCGTTCAAGGCGGGCATCTCGTTTGGTAAAGACGACATGGTGATCCCGGACAACAAGTGGACCATCGTCGACGGCACCCGTGATCAGGTGAAAGACTTTGAACAGCAGTACATGGACGGCCTGATCACTCAGGGCGAAAAGTACAACAAAGTTGTTGATGCCTGGTCCAAGTGTAACGACAAAGTCACCGATGCGATGATGGGCACGATCTCCTCCTCGCAGCGTGACGAAGACGGCTCTGAAGCGGAACCAAACTCGGTCTACATGATGGCGCACTCCGGTGCGCGTGGCTCGGTTACGCAGATGAAACAGCTGGGCGGTATGCGCGGCCTGATGGCCAAGCCAAACGGCGACATCATCGAGACACCAATTATCTCGAACTTTAAAGAAGGTCTGACCGTTCTGGAGTACTTCAACTCCACTCACGGTGCCCGTAAGGGTCTGTCAGATACCGCTTTGAAAACAGCGAACTCCGGTTACCTGACTCGTCGTCTGGTGGACGTGGCGCAGGACTGCATCGTGCGTGCGCATGACTGTGGCACAGATGCGGCGATCACCGCTGAGGCGGCTGTCAACGACGGTGAGGTTGTGGCTTCTCTGGCAGAACGTGTGCTGGGCCGTGTTGCGGCTGAGGACGTGATGAAGCCAGGCACAGACGAAGTTCTGGTGGCCCATGGTCAGCTGATCGATGAACGCATGGCGGACACGATTGACGAAGCTGGCGTGGCAACCATGCGCATCCGCAGCCCGTTGACCTGTGACGCGGAAGAGGGTGTCTGCGCCATGTGCTATGGTCGTGACCTTGCACGCGGCACCATGGTGAACACTGGCGAAGCTGTCGGTATCATCGCGGCACAGTCGATTGGTGAACCCGGTACACAGCTGACAATGCGGACCTTCCACATCGGTGGTGTTGCGCAGGGTGGTCAACAGTCGTTCCTGGAAGCAAGCCAGGAAGGTAAGATCGTCTTTGAGAACGCCAACACTCTGGAAAACGCCAATGGCGAGATCCTGGTGATGGGCCGCAACATGAAGCTGATCATTCAAGGCGAAGACGGCGAAGAGCGTGCCAGCCACAAGGTTGGTTACGGTTCCAAGCTGTTTGTCAAAGAGGGCCAAGCGGTCAACTTTGGTGACAAGCTGTTTGAATGGGATCCGTACACACTGCCAATTCTGGCGGAAAAAGACGGTAAGGCGAAGTTTGTTGATCTGACCGTGGGTATCTCCATCCGCGACGAGACCGATGACGCGACCGGCATGACCCAGAAAATCGTCACCGACTGGCGTTCTGCGCCAAAAGGCAACGAGCTGAAACCAGAAGTGATCCTGGTGGATGCAGATGGTGAGCCTGTGCGAAACGACGCTGGCAACCCGGTACACTACCCAATGTCTGTGGACGCGGTTCTGTCGATCGAAGATCAGCAGGACGTGAAAGCTGGTGACGTTGTTGCGCGTATCCCGCGTGAAGGCGCCAAGACCAAAGACATTACCGGTGGTCTGCCACGTGTGGCCGAACTGTTCGAAGCGCGTCGTCCAAAAGATCACGCGATCATCGCTGAAATCGATGGTTACGTGCGCTTTGGCCGCGACTACAAGAACAAGCGTCGCATCGCGATCGAGCCGTCTGATGAGTCCATGGAAACCGTGGAATACATGGTGCCAAAGGGCAAACACATCCCGGTGCAGGAAGGCGACTTCGTGCAGAAGGGTGACTACATCATGGACGGTAACCCGGCACCGCACGACATCCTTGCTATTATGGGTGTTGAAGCGCTGGCGGATTACATGATCGACGAAGTGCAGGACGTGTATCGCCTGCAGGGTGTGAAGATCAACGACAAGCACATCGAAGTGATTGTGCGCCAGATGTTGCAGAAGTGGGAAATCCAGGATTCTGGTGAAACCACGCTGCTCAAAGGCGAACACGTTGAGAAGATTGAGTTTGACACGGCTAATGAAAAGGCGCTGGCCGAAGGCCGTCGCCCTGCCAAAGGCGAACCAATCCTGCTCGGCATCACCAAAGCGTCGCTTCAGACCCGGTCCTTCATCTCCGCGGCGTCGTTCCAGGAGACCACCCGTGTTCTTACCGAAGCCTCCGTGCAGGGTAAGAAAGACAAATTGGTTGGCCTCAAAGAGAACGTTATCGTCGGCCGCCTGATCCCGGCTGGTACCGGTGGTGCGACACAGAAAGTACGTCGCATTGCGTCTGAGCGGGACAACGTGGTTGTGGAAGCCCGTCGTGAGGAGGCGGAAGCCGCCGCACGTCTGGCCGCGCCGGTCGAAGATGTGACTGCAGAGGATGTGTTTGACAGCGGTCTGGTGGAAACACCGGAAAGCCGTGAGTTCGACTAAACTGCGATCTCTGATATGAATTGAAGAGGCCCCCGGCAATGCGCCGGGGGCCTTTTTGCTTTTCGCGGAGATTGATGTGAACGAAACGGGGATTGGCAAAGCCATTCCTCGCGCCTAGGGTCGCTCGGTTGCATACGGGAAAGGGCGGCAAATGGCGGCGATGTCAGACAACACCAAAGGCGCAGTTCTGATGATGTGCTCGATGGCGGCGTTCACGTTTAACGATACGCTGGTGAAGGCGTTGGGCACAGATGTGCCGCTGTTTCAGATGTTGTTTCTGCGAGGGCTGTTGGCTTCCGGTCTGATTTGGTTGTTGGCCAAATCGCTGGGCAAGCTGCGTTGGACCTTGTCACGGTTTGATTGGGGATTGGTGACCGTTCGCACCGTGGCGGAGATTGGCGCGGCCTATTTCTTTATCACCGCGCTTTATCACATGCCTTTGGCCAATGTGACTGCGATCCTGCAAATCCTGCCGCTGACCGTAACCCTGGGCGGCGCTCTGTTTTTCGGGGAGGCCGTGGGCTGGCGACGCGCGTCTGCAATTGCCGCAGGGTTCTGTGGCATGTTGTTGATTGTGCGGCCGGGGCCGGACGGTTTTGACCAATATGCGATCTACGCCATGGTGGCGGTGGCTTTTGTCACGCTGCGAGATCTGTCAACGCGCAAGATGTCTGCCAACGTGCCGTCTTTGACCGTGACACTGGTGGCATCGCTGGGCGTTATGGTGTTTTCCGGAGTGGCCAGTTTGGGCGGCGAGTGGGTCAGCCTTGATGGCCGACAATGGGCGCTTCTCAGTGGTGCTGCTCTGTTTATCCTGGGCGGATATCTGTTTTCCGTGCTGGTGATGCGCGTGGGCGAAGTCAGCTTTATCGCGCCATTCCGCTACAGCGGATTGCTTTGGGCTCTGGTTCTTGGCTTTGTTGTGTTTGGTGACTGGCCCGACCCAATCACATTGACGGGTGCAGCGATTGTGGTCGGGGCAGGGGTGTTCACCTTGCTTCGCGGGCGCAAGCTGTCTCAGGAAAACGTCGCGCGCACCTGATCCACGTCGATGGCAAAGCGGGCCTTGAACTCGGCTTCCTGCTCCACAGTGAGGGGCTCTACGGGCACCGGCTTGACCTTCTTCTGGCGACTGTCGTTGTAGCCATTGTGGGTGCGCACCCACATCGGCGTGTCGGTGAAAGACACGGTGGGCATGAATTGGTTCATGATGCCGTGACGGAAGTTCATGATTGTAAGAGGACAGCCCCCGCGCACATACATGCCAAGAGACGCGACATAGAGATTGCGCACCGTGTCTGTGGCGGCGATGCCTTCACCACTCATCTCGGCAATGATACCCCGGTTCCAATCAAACGCCACGGAGCGATTTTCGAGCAAGCCAGGGACCGCGTTCACCGCCTCACGGAAACATTCGAAGAAATCGACGGAAATCGCATCATCGTCGTCGTGCCGGAACTGCAAACACGGCGCTTTGGGGTCTTTGCGGGCGCCGTTGATCAGCTCTTTCATCAAAGGGCGGTGTGGCTTGGGTTCATGCGCAACAATGGAAATCTGGGGAATGTCGGCAGTGATATCATGCAGCCGATCCACGTGGTGTTTAGGTAGGGTGTCGCCAATCACAATGATCATCTCAAAGTTTTGGTCGGTCTGCTCGCGCAAACAGGGCAGGGCGACGGTCTCCATCAGCTGAAAGCGCTCCTCCAGCCGGTCTTCGGCGTAGAGAAAGGCAATCCGGTCTTCGATGGTCTCATGTTCCACTTGAAATCCACCCAAAGCCGGGTAGGAAAAGCGGCACAGGCCAATCATCTGCATGTCCCTGCTGTCGATCATGGTTTTGCCTTTCTTGTTTTGAGGCGCACATTGGCAGGGCCGCGCCGCCAGCGCAACAGGGCGGCTGTTGACAAGCACCGCGACTCCCCATATACGCGCGCCTATCCGGCAATGGGACAAGTGTATCCTGAGCCGTTTCACACCTGTAGTGGTCAAGTTCCGGTCTACTTTGAAGACCGCAACCGCTGAGACCTCACCGCGTCGTTTGCCTCGGAATGGAAACGATTGCGGTTTTTGCGCTTGTGTTCGCACAAGGCGTGAAAAATCAGATAACCGCGTTGGGCGTCAGCCCGGCGTATAAATGGAAGCAATAGGAAAGAGACCCTATGCCAACGATTCAGCAGCTGATCCGCAAACCGCGTCAGCCTAAAATCAAGCGCTCCAAGTCGCAGCACCTGGAGCAGTGCCCTCAGAAGCGCGGCGTATGCACACGTGTATACACCACCACGCCGAAGAAACCGAACTCCGCTATGCGTAAAGTTGCGAAGGTGCGCCTGACCAACGGTTACGAAGTGATCTCCTACATCCCGGGTGAAAGCCACAACCTTCAGGAACACTCCGTGGTTCTGATCCGTGGCGGTCGTGTAAAAGACCTTCCGGGTGTCCGTTACCACATCCTGCGTGGTGTTTTGGATACCCAAGGCGTCAAAGACCGTAAGCAACGTCGTTCGAAGTACGGCGCGAAGCGTCCTAAGTAAGAAGGAGAGGCTGATATGTCACGTCGTCACGCCGCTGAAAAACGCGAAATTCTGCCCGACGCCAAATTTGGCGATCTGGTGCTGAGCAAGTTCATGAACAACTTGATGATCGACGGTAAGAAGTCGGTCGCAGAAAAGATTGTCTACAACGCCCTCGACCGCGTTGAAGACAAAGTAAAGCGCGCCCCTGTGGAAGTGTTCCACGAAGCGCTGGACAACATCAAACCATCGGTTGAGGTTCGCTCCCGCCGTGTGGGTGGTGCCACCTACCAGGTACCGGTTGAAGTGCGTCCAGAGCGTCGTGAAGCATTGGCCATCCGCTGGCTGATCACCGCGTCGCGCAACCGCAACGAGAACACCATGGAAGAGCGCCTCGCAGGTGAACTTCTGGATGCTGTGAACTCTCGCGGTACCGCCGTTAAAAAGCGGGAAGACACGCACAAGATGGCCGAAGCTAACAAAGCCTTCAGCCACTATCGTTGGTAAATTCCAGAGGACATTAGACCAATGGCACGCGAATATACGCTTGAGCACTACCGTAACTTCGGGATCATGGCGCACATCGATGCAGGTAAAACCACCTGTTCCGAGCGCATTCTGTATTACACCGGCAAATCCCACAACATCGGTGAGGTGCACGATGGTGCAGCCACCATGGACTGGATGGAGCAGGAACAGGAACGTGGTATCACCATTACCTCTGCTGCGACGACCACCTTCTGGGAGCGCACCGAGGATGGCAAATCTGCCGATTCCGCAAAGCACCGTCTGAACATCATCGACACCCCAGGCCACGTTGACTTCACCATTGAAGTTGAGCGTTCCCTGGCGGTTCTCGATGGTGCTGTCTGTGTTCTGGACGCCAACGCTGGTGTTGAACCTCAGACCGAAACCGTGTGGCGTCAGGCTGACCGCTACAAGGTTCCACGTATGGTTTTTGTCAACAAGATGGACAAAATCGGCGCGGACTTCTTCAACTGTGTTCACATGATTGAAGACCGTACCGGTGCAACCGCTGTTCCAATCGCTTTCCCAATTGGCGCCGAAACTGAGCTGGAAGGCTTGGTTGACCTGGTGACCATGGAAGAGTGGCTGTGGCAGGGTGAAGACCTCGGCGCATCCTGGGTGAAAGCTCCTATCCGTGACAGCTTGAAAGAGCTGGCTGACGAATGGCGCGGCAAGATGGTTGAAGCGGCTGTCGAACAAGACGACGACGCCATGGAAGCTTACCTGGAAGGCGAAGAGCCTGACGTCCCAACTCTGCGCAAACTGCTGCGCAAAGGTACTCTGGAAATGGCATTTGTGCCGGTTCTGGGCGGCTCCGCGTTCAAAAACAAAGGTGTTCAGCCTCTGCTCAACGCTGTAATCGACTACCTGCCGAGCCCGCTCGACGTTGTAGATTACATGGGCTTTGAACCAGGTGACGAAACCGAAGAGCGTAACATTGCCCGTCGTGCAGACGACGACATGGCGTTCTCCGGCCTGGCGTTCAAAATCATGAACGACCCGTTTGTTGGCTCCCTGACCTTTACCCGGATCTATTCCGGTGTGCTGAGCAAGGGCGACACGCTCTTGAACTCCACAAAAGGTCGTAAAGAGCGCATCGGTCGTATGATGATGATGCACTCCAACAACCGTGAGGAAATCACCGAAGCGTTTGCAGGTGACATCATCGCGCTGGCAGGTCTGAAAGACACAACCACTGGTGACACGCTCTGCGCCACCAACGACCCGGTTGTTCTGGAAACAATGACCTTCCCGGATCCGGTGATCGAGATTGCTGTTGAGCCTAAGACCAAAGCTGACCAAGAGAAAATGTCTCAGGGTCTGCAGCGTCTGGCAGCCGAAGACCCATCCTTCCGCGTGGAAACTGACCTAGAATCCGGTCAGACCATCATGAAGGGTATGGGCGAACTGCACTTGGACATCCTCGTGGATCGTCTGAAGCGTGAGTTCAAGGTTGAGGCCAACATCGGTGCGCCACAGGTGGCTTACCGTGAGACCATCTCCAAAGGCATCGAGCACACCTACACCCACAAGAAACAGTCTGGTGGTTCCGGTCAGTACGCTGAAGTCAAAATGGAAATCATGCCGACTGAAGCTGGCGAAGGCTACTCCTTCGAAAGCCGCATCGTTGGTGGTGCTGTTCCGAAGGAATACATCCCGGGTGTTGAAAAGGGTATCAAGTCGGTCATGGACTCCGGTCCTCTGGCAGGCTTCCCTGTGATCGACTTCAAGGTTGCTCTGATCGACGGTAAGTTCCACGACGTGGACTCCAGTGTTCTGGCCTTTGAAATCGCAGCTCGTATGGCAATGCGTGAAGGCATGAAACTGGCCGGCGCGAAATTGCTTGAGCCAATCATGAAAGTGGAAGTGATTACTCCGGAAGAATACACCGGTGGCATCATTGGTGACCTTACCTCCCGTCGTGGGCAGGTGTCTGGTCAGGAACCACGTGGTAACGCTGTAGCAATCGACGCATTTGTGCCTCTGGCCAACATGTTCGGCTACATCAACAACCTGCGCTCCATGTCTTCGGGCCGCGCGCAGTTCTCCATGCAGTTCGACCACTACGATCCGGTTCCGCAGAACATCTCCGACGAGATCCAAGCGAAATACGCATAACAAAATTTGGGAAGCGGGCTGCCCGCTTCCCACCTCAACATTAAGGAGGCCATCATGGCTAAGGAAAAGTTTGAGCGCAGTAAACCGCACTGCAACATCGGCACCATTGGTCACGTTGACCACGGTAAAAC